>CAVWNI010000006.1:0-686763 GCA_963756315.1 uncultured Acidobacteriota bacterium | reverse complement strand
CCTGCCGGAGCTTTGCCAATAGCCACCCGCATTGCACCTCGTGACATTCGCCAGAATTCCAAACATCGTTCATCATTTGCGGCCAAGCTCAATGCGTTCCTTTGCGAAAGCTTCTGCGATCGGCCATTCTGGCGAAACGAAGACTGGGACTGCTTCAGTTCGGGTTTGCTCAGTCACGATGAAATATGAAAACGCATTCCAGTCTTCTCGAGCGCCGTCTTCTATTTCTTCCCAGAGTGTATCGGCATAGTTGGGATCTTCAGCGCCTGGATTCCCTGACTCCTCAAGCTTAAGAGCGCGCCCGAGAAATCGCAGCGCCTTTTCATCCATATGCTCAAACGCTTCGCGCGCGAATGCGCGGTCATAGCTCTTGAGAACAATAATGCGTTTAGCGCCAATTTGCTGTTCGAAGTAGGCTTCCTGCTGCGGCATAGCATCTCCTGTCCCTACTGCCTGATTGATTGCAGCCTTGACCAAATGCGGCCCTTTGAGTCGAGTGAAGGCATAAATCGCATCCCCTAAGTGTAATGCCGACGAGCTCATCACCTTTCGTTTCCGTGGTCGGGGGTTGCATATCCATCTCGCACTCTACCTAAAATGTGATCGAAATCCTGACCGCTTCGGGGCTGACCGAAAGCGCGCTCGCAATCATCGCGCGCGCCTGTTCCACAACCACTGTCGGTTTTGAAGTTGCAAGGACTTCATCCGAGTCAGAAACAACCGTACCTGTTCGCACGCGACCCTTGAGCCGATGGAGAACGCTATCCTCGTGCTTCGTGCCAAGCACCCCTCATGGGGCGCGCGCAAACTGAAGGCAAGGCTGGAAATGCTCCAGCCAGAACTGGTGTGGCCTGCAGCTAGCACATTCGGCAATATCTTGAGCCGCGCGGGCTTGACCAGTCCGCAGAGGAAGAGGAAGCGCACCACCCCATGCTCAGAACCGTTCTCTCTGGTGACGGGTCCGAACCAGCTGTGGTGCATGGACTTCAAAGGATACTTTGCCACTGGCGACGGTAAGCGATGCGATCCTTTTACCATCACCGACGCGCATAGCCGATACTTGATTCGTTGCCAGATCGTCTCGCGTATCGACCTTAGCCAAGTCCGAGCGATCTGCGAGGCAGCGATGCGTGAGTATGGCGTCCCAGCACGGATCAGAACCGACAACGGCGCACCCTTCGCGGGCACAGGGTTAATGGGGTTATCGAAGCTCTCGCTAGGCTGGATGAAGCTCGGGATCGTGCATGAGCGGATACAAGCAGGTCGACCGCAACAAAACGGTCGTCACGAGCGGATGCACCGCACGCTGAAGGAAGACACGACAAAACCGCCTGCGGCATCGCTACGCGCGCAGCAGACGCGCTTCGACAACTTTCGTTATGTGTTCAACAACGAGCGCCCGCATGAGGGTCTGAACAACCAAGTCCCTGCAAGCGTCTACCATCCTAGCGCCGTACGAATGCCACGCAAGTTGCCAGAGTATCCCTATCCGAAGGGACTTCTTCTGCGACGGGTGAACAATAGCGGGGACATCAGCTGGCACAAGACAAGAATCTTCATCAGCGAGGTATTCCGCTTCGAAGAGTTGGGATTCGAGTCGGTGACACCAGGGTTTTACAGAGTCTTCTTTCGAGACATGGAGATCGGAGAACTCAATGCCGAAGAGCTTCGTTTCAGAGCTGCGCGAAGAGTTGTCTGAGCCTGTCGATGAGTGACTCGGCCTGCTCTCGCCATTTGAGTTTCCACCATCGCCCGTGCTTCGTAAAAACAATAAGGCCTCACTAACCTATCGAGGTGGAACCGACACGTGATCCCGTTAGCTCTGCTCTGCGCCTCAAGTAAACAAGATGACCGATTCAGATGCAGTGTGAACCTCAAACAAAGAGATCAGGTTCTGCGTGATGGGCAACAATACCGGTTCGTCCGGGAGCTATCTCCGCCGCAAGCTGATGTTTATCCTGGTAATCCCCGCTGTTTTGGGCACGAAACGGTATCGGTGCATCGGTGAACAATCCATCGAGCCGATTGTTCAGTCCCTCTATAGCGAGCCCGGTCTCTGCTTCGCTAAGACGACCGGTGCCATAGACGGCAAATGTGGGCAGCACTTCCATGCCGGAGAAGAACAAGGTTCCGTGAGTGATGGGAAAGAGGATCTGCTCTAGCGAACCGTTGATACCGCGCGCACCATAATCCTCAAGAGGACCACCAACTGTGACGGAGAGCAGTGCCCGTTTGCCCGCAAAGCCGCCTTCTCCATAGCGGTGTTGATTCCCAGCATCCTTGTATCCGTAGGCCAACCCGTACGCAAAGACGCGGTCAACCCAGCCTTTCAGGATCGCCGGAAAGCTGAACCACCATATCGGAAATTGAAAGACGATAGCGTCTGCCTGGCGCAGCTTGGCCTGTTCGTCCTCCACGTCCTGAGTTTGCGCGCGCTTCGCATATGCGTTCCCGGATTCGCTGACGAAGCACAGTCGGTCCTCGTTCACTCGCTGAGGAAAGTCAGCCGCATCGAAGACCGCTTTCCAGTTCATCGCGTATAGATCGCTTTCGAGAACGCGATGTCCAGACGCAAGCAAGCTTGTCTTGGCGGCTTCCACGAGCGTGCGTGTTAGGGACGTAGGCTCTGGGTGAGCATGGATCAGCAAAACAGTCTTCTGCATTTGGCTTCCTCTGGGTGGTACATCCTGACTCCCTAAAGAGATGAAGACTGAAGCTTCTAAGATGCAGAAATAATGGTACTTACAAATATGTGATGTACTATCAAAAAAGATAGTGCAGTGAGGAGCAGCCGGTGACGAAGCGTCGTTTCAAAGAATACGAACTGGAAACCGGCTGCGGCGTCGAGGCCTGTTTAGAAGTGGTCGGGGGAAAGTGGAAGGGGCTCATTCTCCACCACCTTATGCAACATGGGACGCTGCGCTTCAATCAGCTTCAGAAGCTGAAGCCGAACCTGAGCCCCCGCATCCTCACCGCCCAGCTTCGAGAACTGGAGCGAGATGAGGTAATAGTCCGTGAGGTCTATCCAGTCGTTCCACCGAAGGTGGAGTACTCGCTGTCACCTGCCGGGGAATCGCTTCGTGAACTGATTCAAGCGATGCAGAAATGGGGTGATCGTTTCCTCGTTCGGGTCAATGCACCCGTTCGGAAAACCTCGGCCAAGTGACACCAGTCGAAAATCCCATGGTTGACCTCTCTGGGAAGAGGCAAGCTCCCGCGAGACACATTCGGTGAACTTCGGAGAGTTATGATTTGTCGAGTCCATGTCGCTTGGTGGTAAATCGCCAATGCACTCATCGACAACCGATCACGACGAACATTCCTGGCGAAGTGCGGCACATTGCTCTGGGTGGCGGAATAGCGGCTTATCCAACATTTTCCGCGCGAAAAAGCAGGCCATGGAAATGACAGAGTATGGAAAGCATGGAAAGCCATGAAGCCGGCTTCCCACCCTTCCCACACTCTTTGGAAATCCCTTCGGGATTCCCACATTCCCACGGCCTCGGCGACTAGATAGTTGTCTTCTCATACCCCTCAACTCGAATCATGGCCACCGCAAGGGGCTTGTAACGGATGTCTCAGGTCCACAGCGTAACGCATGTCCCGGTACACTCACTCCCCTTAGGAGTTTTTGGTTTTGCGGGTGTTAATTAGGAGATCGATCTGGGAAGCCGCGGCCAAGAACAGATGGACTGGGTCTGATAGAGAACATCGTGCGTCCAAGCCAGGATTGATGACTCACCTAGCATTCGGATTCTTTCGACCTTTTCTGAGAGGGCCTCTTTGGGATGGCCACGGAGCCTTGACGGCGCAGATGAGCGTGCTCCAGAGATCCATCACACAAATGCTATTCCCGTCTTGACCCTGAAAGAACGTGAATCGCAAGGTTCCTTCCTGATACCACGTCCACTCAACATCCTTTTGCCGCGTGTCATAAAACACGTTCTCAGTCAGATTGTGGGATCGCCCAGTTTCCCTGCTGGTCGCCACCGTCTGCACAACATAAACGTTTGGAAGCCCTCTACTATTCACTGTTGGCAGAGGTTCATCGGTAATGTCGCGAAATCCTTGTTTTCGCAGTCTGGATACAACGGCCTCTGGAGTTTGGCGTTCGCTGTGTTCAAGCGAAAGAAGTTCAAACTCTTTATGCGCTGGCACCGTGCCATAGAGACCATAGAACAATCCTTGAGCAGTCTTGCGCAGTACCCGGTCGAACGCGGTGGAAACCTCGCCACAGATCTGGTAGTTGCCTTGTGGATTCCTGCTCTGATCGATGGCCGCGCGAAGCGAAGAATCCTGGGCAAACGCGCGATCGACTTTTCCTCCAGCTACGCGATATTGAGCCAAAACCGGATGCCTGCCAACGAGAGCAAGCATTATCCAAACGAGATTCTCATACCTTGAAGTGGCTTGATTGCACTGAAGACAGCAAGGTAGCGTAAGGATTTTCGCTCCGGGCGGTGGTGGCCATATTAACAGGCATTTGGGCGGCGAATGGTCGCTTGATTCGTTCACACCTTTACAGTAGGCGCACTTCCGGCGGTTCCGAAGTTTCCCACGTTGCTCGCCGGCAACTGTGCTCATTCGCGAACACCTCCTCCTGGATCATAGCCAAATTCAGGAGGCCTAATCACGCGGGCTGGGATCATCAGCGAATGAGCGAGCCTAGAATATCTTCGTGATTGGAATTGCCTTTTACGGCAATCGATACAGCGAGTGAGGGGACACATGATCCACATTTTGACTGCTGAGAAGCTTGCGTCTTGGTATTTCCGACTTAATGGGTTTATGACAATCGAGAGCTTTGTATTACACGACAGCTCAAGGAAGGGACTTGCTCAAAGAACCGATGCTGACATCTTTGGCGTTAGGTTTCCCTTCAGACGTGAGTTGGATATGCAAGATGATTTACGCGTTCGCAATCAACCAGAAAAGCCCCTCTTTATTATTGGCGAGGTCAAGAGCGGGGAATGCAAACTGAATGGGCCTTGGACTGACCCTGCCAGGGAGAACCTGCAATACGTCTTGAGAGCTATTGGCGGATTCGAGCCAACGATCATCGATAAGGTGGCGACGGCTCTCTATACGCATTACGTTTACGAAGATGAAAAACGAAAGATCCAATTGTTGGCGATCGGATCTCGCCCAAACGTGGAATATCAGCGTGAGCGAAAAGGCTTGGATCAGCTTCTCTTCGCAGAAATATTGAGCTTTATTTACCGAAGATTTCATGACTTCAGAATGCAGAAGCGGGACCACAAGCAATGGGACGCTGTGGGCAAGTACCTCTATGCTCAAGCGGAGAATGACGAGCCCGCTTTTATTTCTGCTGTGCTGAGGTCTGCGGGTTTGCACTTGGCACAATAGAACATGGAGTTAGCTGGCCGAAGGGGAAGAAAATGCGACTGCCTGTCGATAAACTCATACAGGGGCTTGAAAGCACAGCGGACAAGATTCGCGCCCTCTCAAATGCAAAGTATGACCGCGTCGAAATAAGCAAGCTTCTCGGTATCCGGTATCAACATGTCCGCAATGTCCTCGTGCGATCAGGGATCGGAGGTGGACTCCGGAGAGAAGTGGAAGTTGAGCGTGAAACTGTTACCGTCGATGCAACGCCGCCCGCGCGTGAAGATACGTCTTGGGAGGTGCTAACGAATGCAGGCTTCGAGTTTCTTGGCGAGTGGACTTGTGATCCTGAGAGCCTTATACACCTTGACGCCAAGGCACCGGTGGCACCTGGCGTATACGCATTCGTGGTCGATCATGTCATTGTGTATGTGGGATTGACACTGAGCGGTCTCAAAACACGGTTTGACCAATACCGCCGGGGCAATAAGGGTCAAAAGACAAGCGCTCGAATTAACTCACTTATTTCCCAGACGCTTCAATCAGGAAAACAGGTCAAGGTACTCGTGGCCACACCCGAGCCCTCCGAATGGAAAGACCTTCCGGTCAACACTGCGGCGGGGCTCGAGGCGGGCTTGATTGAAATGATTCGCCCGTCATGGAATATCAAAGGCGCAGGATGAGCGACAGTAGACATCGTGATGCCCCACATTAAATCATGCCAATTCCTTGCGCAATGTTCGGCGAATGGCTGACAGCAAGTGCCGAAGTCTTGGCCACGTCCACGCTTAACTGGGGACCGAGTTTGGACATGTCGTCCGTAAAGAGGGTGGCCTCATGGCTGGCGCGAGAGATTGAGACGTAGCCGAAACGGGAGTTGAGCAGGTCCGGGTGAACGCCTGTATCGGCATTGACCAAGACGCGCTCTGCGGTGAGTCCCTGAGAGCTATGGCTAGTGACCGCATATCCGTGATCGAAATGGCGGTGCTCGCTGGCGTTGAATTCTATGCCCCGGTTATTGTCGAGACGGGCGGTGATTTGCCCATCGGGTCCGATGGACTCTATGACGGCAAGGTCGCGATTGGCGACGTCGAGCGACTCTGTCGGGAGCTGTGAACTGAATACGGTCGCCTATAGAGAAGTCATGCACGACTTCTCGATAGACGCTGACGCCGCTGAGACGGCGCGGGTCGTAATTGGCTAGCTCACCGGACGATCTCTCGACCGTGAGCACGTTGGCGGCCGAGTTTATAGCCGACTACTGTTCCGTACTCTCCTGCTTCGATCTCCAACGCTCTTGCTACCGCGCGCATAACGGACGACGTCGTTGATCTCATAGCGACTGGCCCAGGAACGTTCGGCCCCCGTCATTTCCTGGCGCTGGACCAGCACTCGGAAGCTGTGATCTTCCGATCCAATAGTGCCGTTGGCTTTCAATTCCTGCCGAACGGCGGCATTCAACTCGCGCCGTGAGGCATTATCTGGTGAAACAATCAGCGTCTTTTCAGGTGACTCAATGTAGCTTCTGGCAATTGCTCGGATGCGCTCTTCGGCGTCGGAAATTTCCCTGACGCGTCCCTGCTTCTGAAGAGCGTCCAGCGCGGCAGAGACCTGACCTGTTGCAAGCATTTCGACAGCGGACTTGAGTTCTGGGTCCTTCTGGCGGACGATCTGATCGAGTTTGGCCGTGCGCATTCCGGCCTCCTGCAACTGCTCGAACGGTCGGCCAGCTTCGACGCCCTGATGCTGCCGCGTATCGCCGATCAACAACACTCGATCCTGCGGAGCAAGGCGAGAAAGAAACTCGCGCATCTGGTTCGTGGAGGCGAGGCTCGACTCGTCCACAAAATAGAAATGCTTCTGCTCTGGAGCAGCCGGAGGAATCGACCTGGCGAGGAATCCTTGCAGCGTTCCGGCATGGACTCCGGCGTCGCCAAGCTGCCGCGCGGCGCGGGAAGTTGGCGCAAAGCCCTCGACCTGGAACCCCTGAGATTCCGCAGCGCCGCGGATGACAGAAAGCGTTGTGGTCTTACCGGATCCGGCGAACCCCTGGATGCCCTGAATACGGTCTGGCGAACTCAAGACATCCTCAACAACGCTCCGCTGAGTGCGGTTCAGGTGCTGGTGACGATCGGCAATGGAGATTGCCTGAGATCGTGAGAGAACCGGCTCGACCTGGTTCCGGCCCTCCCGAACGCGGCTGACGATTTCGTGCTCGGCGGCAATGGTCTTGGCGGTCGTAAATTGACGACCGGGCATGTGCGCCCGCTCGACTGCCTGGAATTCTCCGGATGCGATTCGAGCATTCAGATTGCCGCGGACCTGCGCATAGGTGACGTCGCCCATACCGCGTCGGAGTCCATCACGAATCAAGACCCGCTCGTCTACGACGGCCTCGCGCTCGAAATTCTTGTCGCGAGAAAAAGTCAGTGATTCCCGAACCCGATCGACCGAATTCGTGGGCTTCTCCTGATGCTGTTGCCGTTCCCGTGCGGCGCGAACAACAGCATCCGCCTGGTGCCCGAAGTCGGCGGCGAGCTTGCGGTGCGCGGCCATCACTTCGCCGGGAGAATGAACCTCCTTACGGTCTCTCGTTGAGTGCGCGGCAATCTCGGCAGCCTCCCTTCCACTGCGGCCGGTACGCTCCATATACTCACGAATCTGCTGACTCCGCGGACTGGAAGCGTCGAGGTATTCCTGGGTATAGCCCTTGATCTCTGGCGCTCCGCTTCGGCCAACGGTGATTTCATAGCCGAGATCCTTCAAGCGGTAAGTGAGTTCGGATTGATAGACGGCGGTCGCGAACTGCTGCGAAGCGAAAAGGCTTTGCGGCTGGATCGCCCGCGGCTGACCATTCTCGCGCTCGGTCAGATTGAAAACGACCGCATGGGTATGGAGTTGTGGCGCAACATACCCATCCACTGGACGAGCTGTATCGTGCTCGAATTTGGCGGCGATGAATTTGCCCGTAGTCTCTGGCGGATGGTTCCCGCCGATGCGGGCCTGCGTATAGTACTCGAGTTGTTCAAGGGCTGTGGTGACGCTCTCTCGGTGCGCCTCACGCACACGATCATCGCCTCCCACAAGAGCCGTCAACGAAACAGACTTTGGAGCGGAAAAGGTAGCGTCCCATCCGGCCCTGTGCTCCATTGTCTTTACGGTCTTTCCGTCGGCATCCTGGTACTCGTAGGACGCTCGCTGTCGAACAAGTTGTTCGCCTGTCTCCGGGTGCTGCCCCTGGCTGAGCTTTCCAAAATCCTCAGCGGAAACCGCACCGGCAAGGCCTAACTGTGCAGCGAGACTGCCCTTGCCACTCGCCGGCGATCACACCCCGTTGTGACCAGTAGTTCTGCTCCTTCGCCGTGAATTCCTTCTGGTGATATGTCTGTGCCTGGCCGGCAGACAATGGCTTTGAAATGGTAAGCATGGGCGATTACCCCACCTGGTGCTCGGGCGGTTGGACAGCGTGTTCCGGTGCCAGCAGATTCCCTTGCATCTCCTCCGGCTCTGGAGGAAGAGGAGTGCTCGGAATGATCAAGTCGTCCATCTTTCGTTCATCGAATCCGGGGTTCTTCTCCCGAAGAGCGATGAACGGAAACGAGAATCGCGCGACATGATTCCCGTACTTCAAGAAGCCACGCAGGTCATCCAAACCTGAGACTTCTGAAGGCAGAACGAGCGGCTCGGTCTGCCGGTCAAGTGCGAAGTTCTTGCCCGCGCGCGAGCCGTCGTAATGCGTTTCCCGTAAGCCGCTCGATTTCCACTTCCCCGATTGCTTCACTTACCCATTTGGCAGCACGCGGCTCCGTTGTCCGCAGAAATATCTTCGTGGCCGGCTGCGAGAGCATCGCCTCCGCATCCTGCCCGTAGCGAGCTTCCATCTGGCTACGACCCTGGAATCCGAGGATGACAGGATTCTGTGATTTCCGATTCTCAGTGATGGCGGTATGAAGCTGCGGCAGACGCTGCAAACTGGCTAGCTCGTCGATCACAAACCAGACAGGTTTCTGTTCGGGCATCGGCTCATTGAGGAGGCGCAACACAAGAGTATCGATCCACAAACTAATTAGAGGGCGAAGTGCCTCGCGCATGGTCGGACGCGATGTAATGAAGATCCACCCTCGGCGGGATTCGGCCCACTGTGTCGCCGTCCAGGCCGAGCTTGTCTCATCCTCCTTGGGAAGCAGGCGAAAGCTGTCGGCACTCATATTCAACGAGCCGAGAACGCCGGTCCTCTGTTGCGGAGCCTTCGGATCGATCAGCATCCAATACTCCGTTCCCTTTACGCGGCGATCGATTTCAGCCGGGTCGGACATCCATTTGACCAGGTCCTCGGGCGTCGGCAGATACGTCAACAGATGAGCGAATATCTTCTGCGGAGCCTCAACAAAGAAGCGATTGGACACCCCTTCTGGTTGATAAAGCGAGACGGCCAGTGCCTTTGCCTCGGCCTTGCGGCGCAGCTCTTTGGAAGGGTTCCAATATGGCATTCGAGCATCAAGAGGATTGAGAACGATGTCGCCGCGATGTGGATTGTAGAACTGCTTCACGAACTCGCAGGCCGGGTCGTAAACAATGGCGCTGTCACCTCGCGCCTCGACCTGGTAGAGCATCTGGCGAATGACGCTTGACTTGCCGCTTCCGGTGTCGCCGACGATCAAGAAATGCTTGTTCTCGGCATCCCGCGGAATCCGCAACGGCAGCTTTGAATCGTTCGTCGTGATTCCGATGCCGTTGCCGGCCACAGCTTTTGTGAACTGCTTACCATTCACAAGGACCGGGCCTTTGAGTCGACGTCCATAGCGAAGATCCTTGATTCGCCGGATGTCCTTACGAATTGAAAATGGTAGCTGCAGCGCGAAGGCAACGAGGCCAAAGACGAGCTGCATCGTGAAGAGCTTGTAGATCGGCACATCCTGATAAATCCAGCGAGCAATCCATGCATGCAGTGCCTTGTTTTGATAGTTCCGAAGGCTTTCTCGCATCAGATAAAACGTCGCCATGCTTCGCCGCCTCTGGTGTAAGCATCAGAGGCAACGGCTTGCCTCCGAATTGGGGAGTTGAGCCCGGCTGTACATCGCTGTCCAGAGCTGCTCTGCCCTGCCTTTTCACCGTCCGAAACGTATAGCAATTGGTATTGGCTGACGGGATGAGTGAGGCCGGCAGTCTCGGTCCGCAAGTAGTAAGGAAGGTAGTAGCGCTGGAGAGGCGAAAGACCGTATTGAAAGCGAATGTAGATGAACAGACCAGCCAATATGCACGCGAAGATGAATGCTCCGAGGGTGTAAACGTAGCCCCGTGGCGGCCAGATAATTGACTCTTTACGTCCCCATTGTTGAACGGTCGCCATAGTCATTTCCCCTTGTTCTGACCGCGCTTGGCCAGGAGTTCTTGGGCTTGCGTGGCCTTGGTCGTCTGGACTCGGCGATAAAGCGCGGCGAGTTGTTCTTGGGTCATCTTCTCGCCGCGCAGAAGCGGGTCGAGCGCACTCATCAGGAGCATTTGGATACCGACAAGCTCGGTGAAGATGTGCATCTCCATCTCGCCACGACTTTCAGTCGACTGCGCCGCGCAGCAGAAGATCACGTGCCCATTCGCGCAGATTTGGCCATTTGCCTCGGCCCTGTCAGCAAGCCTGACGCTCCTCGATCCGGCGTGAACCTCGTGCCAATGCTCTGCGTTCGCGCCATTCCTCCCCTGATGCGCCGCAAACCTTCTCACGTTTCTCTGTGTTGCTTGTCATCGTGCTCTCCGATGTGCTCCAAATTGACTCGGTTCCTAGCAGGAACGGGAATTTCGCTATCTCTTGAGTTCTCGCAGTGCGTTCGAACGAGGAACCAAAGGTTCCTTAGCAGCACCCTTTCAGGGGTGGAGTGTCACAGTTCATCCGGTGCGAAGCACCGTCGTCGCTCCACCCCGGAATTGAACGCCGAATCACGCCTTCACCGTCCGCACTGATTCCACGGGAGCCGTCGCGCTGGCTGCCTTCTTCGCGGGCTGCTCGATCGCTTCGGAACTCGGGGCTTTCCGGACCCGCAACGTTGAACTGATCTGCTTCGCCTCAGGAGTCTTCAAGAAGTCCTGAAAGTCCCGATCCTTTGCGAAGACGTAGTTGAGCGCTTTATCCACCACGTCGTCAGCAGAGGCCTTAATGAAAGCGGCATATTGATCGACCTGGGTTGCAGTAGCCTCATCAAGCCGAACCGAGGCGCTGATTTGGCGGCTTTGAGTGATTTCGAGCAGTGGCATGTTAGTTCTCCTTGGAGTGCAGAATTCGAACTCGTTGAACAAAACTGAAAGCGGTCGTGGCGATCTCGGCGGCGCGGTCAGTCGAAAGAGCAGAATTGCGCGCTTTCAGGCTCTCGATAACAGATTCATAATCGACGCCTTTACGAACCCATTGAACGGCGGTCGCCATGTCCACGGTCCGATGCGCGTAATAGTGAGGGTTCGGTTTGTCGCTCCGTATATTTGCAAGCGTTTGAACGATTTCTTGAGCGGGAATGCCGGCGTTCAACTGAGCCATTACCCATCTCCAATCGCTCTCTGATCTGGTACGGGAACCGAGCGATCTTGGCCGGTCGATGTGGTGAGGTTGAACGTCCGCAACCGTGGGTAATTCCAAGCCTGAAATCACTCCGCGAATACTCCAGCTGAATCGCCCGCATCTCCAAAGTGACCGGAAAAGCGGGAGAGTACTTTCGATTGAAGAAGCCAGGCAGGCGGAAGACCCTTGCACAGTCGGTGCACGCACGGTCGCCGCCGAATGTCTCAGCGAGCCCTTTCAACATCACTTCCTGCTCGGGAATCGTGAATCCCTTGACGCGCCAAATGACCTGATGTTTCCCCATCGAAGTGTGGATCACAGCAGTCGGTGGCGGTACGGCATTCGATTCACAAAGAGCTGCTAGTCTGCGGTCGCCATCCGAATCCAAATCGAGGTAGAGTCCCTTCGCCGCAACGACCGCGCTCTTAGTCCGCTTCTTCGCGCCAGAACGAGAGCGGATTGATTGAGAAATAGATATTGGCACCGCGGCTATTCTCAAAGGCAAGCCAACCCAGATAGTTCGACTTCATCAGGTCTGAGAGGCGAACGATTCGCTGCAGGGTGCGCGATGCTTGAGGGTAACGAGCGAGCAGCGCAAACGTCTCTTCTGGCCTGAACCATTCCGATAGGAATTGCCGAGCAATCTCCTGGCATTTAGACATGGTTGAAGCTCCCCGAAATGGAAGCTGTTTCACTGCCGTATACGGCTTCAAACCGAAACTGCTCTGTGCGCCGGTCATAACCATTGAGTCGCAACACTTCCCGAATGGTTCGCCTCCCCGGTTGACGTTCCACATGGACCACGAAGTCCACGGCCTCTGCGATCTCTGCTTCAGTGTCGGAAAATGTCGTCTGAGCGTGGCCGCGCATGACGAGATTTGCAAAGCGACAAAGGGCCTTCTCGGCAGAGTTCGCGTGGATTGTGGCCAGCGATCCTGAATGGCCTGTGTTGAACGAATCGAGCAGAGTCCGCGCTTCAACTCCCCGGACTTCGCCGAGGATGATTCGGTCGGGACGGAACCGGAGCGCGTCCTTCAACAGGTCGTCAAACGAGACGTGAGACTTGAAGGTATTCGTCTGAGATCCGGCCGCAACTATATTGGGTTTCCGAATATGAAGTTCGGGGGTATCCTCGATGACGACAATCCGCTCGTAGTCGGGAATAGAAGTCCGCCAGTATCCGCAGAAGAGTCGTCTTCCCGGTCCCCGTTCCACCGCTGATTAGCAGCGTCTTGCCGATTGGAAATTTGCTCTCCCAAGAACTCAGCAAGCGCGCGTGATATGGTGCCGCGCTGAATCAGGTCATCGATGGTGAATCTGCGGCTGGTGAACTTACGGATCGCCAGTGCTGGGGATGGCCGCACAATGGGTGGAATCCACGCCGCGAGCCTGCTTCCGTCTGGAAGCTGCGCGTGCAATGAGGGATTGTCCTCATCGAGCTTCTTTCCGAGCTGATTGGCGATGACCTCAAGGCCCGTTAACAGCTTGGCAGCATCGAACGAAACGGCATCTTCGTGGTGCATCTTGCCGTCGCGCTCGCACCACCAGGATGAATCAGGATTACCCATGATCTCGCTGATGCTGTCATCCAGCAGCAGCCCTTCTATTGGCCGGAGAAATGGGAGGATCAATTCGAAACTCATTGCGGGAGCCTCACAGAGATGGAAGCCCAGCAGGTAGCCAGGCCCCCAAGAGTGAAGAGGAAGGGCCTTAAGCGGCCACTTCCTCGTTAGAAGCATCGTCCTGCTCGCCATCTTCCGGCGCGGACTTCTCGGCCCGGTCAAGCTTCAGGATCGAGTCGACCTTGATCTCCCAAATGCGCTGCTTTGAGTCCGTCTTCTTGCTGTCGTACTCGCGGCTGCGCAGTTCGCCCTCGACCTGGATATGCGCCCCTTTCTTCAGGGTGCCGGCGAACTCCGAAAGCTTTCCGAAGACGACGCAACGGTGCCATTCGGTGTGCGAGATGTATTTGCCATCTTTCTTGTAGGACGACTTGGTTGCCAGCGAGAGCGTGGTGAAGCTGCGGTTGTCGTTGGAGCGAACTTCTGCGTCGCTGCCGAGGAAGCCGATGAGGGTTACTTTGTTCTGATACATGAGGGTGTCTCCGTTTGTTGAATTTCCCGATCTTGCTTGGGTCACACCGGGCGAAGCCAAGCGAGTGGGCCCGGCTCCCAAGCGCCAAGTCGCGCTTTCTTGGAGGGTGCCCTTTAGGGAGGAACCATGACCCGAAGGGCGGCGTAGCCGAAGCAGAGCGGCGCAGTGCCGCCGGGCGCCGGAATGGCCCCGAAGCAGTGACCAAGCAAAAGGCGGGATACATAACGGCAGACGCACACGGGACCAAAGTTCTCGTCGGTGCTTTGGCTGCAGAAGTCCGGGGCAATCGCAGATCCATTCGAGCGGCTTTGTCCGCCCAAGAACGAGAGGCTATTCTCACCGGATTCTCGTGCCGTCTGCCAAGGATTCGCCGTTTCAAGCGCCCTTAGGGACAGAGAGGGTGAAGCAGCCGAATTGGCAGCGAGTGTGGACATCGATTCTCCTTTGGGAATGCCGACTATTCCTTAGCTGAATGCCTGGTCGGCCCGGAAGCGAACGATCGTCAATCCGAGCGGATTCACGGCCAGTTCGTTGTTCTTCACGTTCTCGCGGAAGACGTACGTCACGCTGGCCGTCCATCGTTCCCGCTTCAGTTCCGTGTGATCCGACGGATTCGTGAACACTTTTTCGAACTCGATGCGGGCGGAATAGGGCGATTGACGAAGGTCGTCGAGGACTACTTCCTTCACCTCGACATCGACATACGGAAGGGTGCTGTCTTTGATGTATGTGGGGATGATATTGTCCTTCCGTTCCTGGTCAATCACAGCCCGTTGGACATCACCATTGAGAAAGTAGAGTGAGTTCGTCTGGTCCCGCTCAATCGTGAAGCGATTGCGGCTGAAATAGAGCTCTGCCCAGCGGGTCAGGTAGTATTTGTTCTCCGCCTCCTGAGGGCGGTATTGGAAGTTGCGATAGTCAATCGCTTCCGCCCGCCCCACGTCGTTAATCCGAACGATCAACGGATGCATGTTGGCAAGCGCCTTCTGGCCTCTAAAGACAAGCGCAGCCAGGGCGAGGCAGACAACCGCGAGAACGAGGATGATGACCTTGAGATAGGTATTCATCACGAGCGGGTCTCCATATTGTTCGAGATACCGCTCTGCTGCGCGTGTGATCTCGGGTGTTGGCTTCGTCGCAGTCGTCATACAAGTCCTCCAGTTTTCTCTAGAATCCCTTAAGAACCGCAGCGGTAATGAGTCCGCCCATTCCGCTGCCGTGGCCACCCGTATGGCCTGAGAAGAGCGATGCCGTCATAGTCGGAATCTTCAGCAAGATGAACCCCGCAACAATGCACAACATCAGGAGTGCAGGCATCAGGTAAATGAGGTTCTTGGGATCATCGACGTTCATCGCACCGCTGGTGAGATAGCTGATCAGAAGATGGCTCATTACGCTCAGGGTTGCCGCGGCTACGACCTTGTAGAACTCAAATCCGATGAAGGCCTTTAACCATCCCCAAAACAGAAAGTCGGTCTTGTCGAATACCATCCACGGAATGAATACGGGACCGAGCAAGCCGATAATGGTTGCCCCTATGGCCCCGTACGCAATGATGACTGCAATCAAAGCGGTCAAAATGCTCAGAATGATCTGCACCGTGTACGTGCAGAGAAGCGTATAGGGCTCGGTCAAAGACGGTGACATCGTCCCCACCTTGGCCAGCGCATTGTGGATCGTCGTCTGTACCTCTTGCGTCGAGTCGTTCCCGATGTAGTCGACCAGGCTACTGGTTCCCCCACTGATGAAACTCTTCAGCGAGTACCCGATTCCCGGAATTGAGCCGTCGTAGAACTTTACGAAGCAGTAAGCGAAGGTGAGGAGCAAGAAGAAATTCAGAAACTTCGCCATATTGAAGCCCGGACCACCCTGCGCGGAGGCAAGCGCTTCCTGCACGCCGAACCACACCATCATGATTGTGGCAAGCGATAGCACCATATGCAGGCCGAGCGAATCGACTGACGGCGCGGCCGTCGCCGTGAGATTGTCGCATCCATTCTTGATGAGGATTAAGAAGTCCATCGCTTGCCTCCGGCATGTCCTAGTAGTGGAATGCCCATTGGGTGCCCGCGGTCGTTTGTTGCGGCGTCACCGTATTGAAAGTCTGTTGATAGCCATTGCCGGTTTGGAACAACGACTTGAGATTGTCCTGTTGCACTTTTTGGCCGATCATCTGCTGCAGTTGCTGGGCCTGGAGCATCTGATTGGTGTCCTGCTGAGCGCGCAATTCGATCAATAGTGCCTGGTTGATCCGTTGCAGGGTCGCCATCTCGGTATGCTGCGATGGATCGGAGGAATGAGTGGCCGCTTCGAGCTGGCTGATATCGGCCTCTCGCTGCGCGGAGTTGGCTCTGATAGTGCCTGCGGTCTGCAAGCTACTTGCGTTGACCGCATCAGAGAGATCGACAGTCGCGCCGCGTGCGGCGATGGCTTGTTGACCTTGAGGGCTCAAAGAGCCGTAGCCGGAGATCTGACCTGTACGCGGGATGCTGGCCGTTTGGTTCGCAGCAGCAGCGCCGTAACCGGCCGATGCAGCGTTCATCCACGGAATCGAGTTTCCATAGGTATTCTGCCGGCTGGGTCAGGATGGTCCACTGTTGACGTCCTAAATTGGTGTAGGAGGTGTAAAGCGCCTGCGGAAGATTGGCCATCTTTTGTGCGAGATTGTAGGCACCGATGACGTTCCGTTCTGTCTCGACAGTAGTGGTATAGAGCTGGTTTGCCTGGAGAATCTGTTGGGCGGCATGAGCCGACTGGGTTGGATCGAACACGATGCCCGAACCAAATTGGGCATAGGATATCGGCGCTGCGCTCACGATGAGCGCAGAGAGAATGAACTGCTTTAGCATTGGATCCTCCCGATGATTACTGCTTTGCGCGTTCCTCTTGAAGCCGTTTGCCGGCTTCGCCAAGCTTCTTGCTCTCGTCGGTACACTTTGGGCTGAGTGTTGGCGGGACCTTCAGATACTCTGCCGAACAGTCTTTGGCAAATTGCTGGTTGAGTTGGTCATATTCCTTCTGAAGTGCATCAACCTTTGCCTGGTGGCTTTGGCATCCAGCGAGCATGAATGTGAGTGTTGCGGTAAGAGCAATGAGTCCCGTTGTACGTCGCATAGACGCTCCTTAGAACGAATTGGGGATTGTATGGTTCTCGTACGCTGGGAGAAGCATGTCCTGGGTGAAATAGACCTTGACCCGATGACCCTCCCGAATGGTGATTGTTGGCGGAATCTGTATGAACCGATCTAGGACGGTGGTTGCCGACTGCGAAACGCCGCTGGCAGCTCCGGTAGTGAACGCCTGTGATCCGCTCGTCGTAATCGCGCCCCCACCCTGGGTGATCTGGCCTGCGCCCGCAATAACGCCGAGGGCAATTGAGGTGCCGAAGATCTCAAGGTAGTGGTTGTTTACCTTATCTTTCAGGGCCTCCTCACCAATCTGATCGAGACCGTGAAACTGGTCGAGGTCTACTGAGTAGCCATCAGGCATAAGCATGCGGTGAAAGGTGACCGCGATGCGGCGCTGTTGGCCGAAGCCGTTGGAGCCGATCTTTTTCGCTTCGCCCAGTACGATTGTTCCCTCCGGAACGAGCACATGCTGACCGTCATGCGAATAGACAGGATTTGAGACGAGCACTTTCACTGGGCCAACGGAATCGCCGTCAAGCCGGTTCATCAACACGGTGTCCATCGTGAGCCCTTCATAGATGACGTAGGGCTGGCCCACTGCAGAGTCGATGTTCACTTCGGGACCATGTTTGATCGACGCTTGCCCGACTGCTGGTGGCGGGTCACCGGCAGGACGAGCCGCGACAAGGCTGCTGCCCGTTTGAGTGGAGGCGGCCGCGTTTGAGATTCGGACCTTGTGAATAGCCAGCCACAGTCGGAACCTCCGCTCCTGCCGGAGTCGTGTTGCGAAACCGCTGCCTCCGGCTGGTGGGTATATACGAGATTCGATGCAAATCGCGAGTTGTACGCCAGTTCTCGCTCCTTGGCTGCCAATTGCTGAGCCTCTTGCTCCTGAGGGGAGATCGACGGCTGGCCTGCCTGCTGGCCGTAGATGTTTGGCTGGGCGCACGGCTGACCAGGAACGCAAGGAACGGTCTGGCCGGTCGAACTGTATCTTGCGGCGGCAGCCTGCTGAGCCGGAGTTGCAGTGGCAAGCGCTGGGTCGCCGGTAGCTCCGGCCTGCTGAGCCTGCCTCTGTTGCTCGGCGGCAAGCTGGTTCTTGAGGTCCTGGACGTTGTTGTCTGTGTTGTCCTGCACAGTGGGTTGCGGCGGTTCGTGTCGCGCCGCTGCCTGTTGAGAGGGCGTCTTCTTGCTCGTGCCGCTAAATACGGCAGCCAGGATAACGAGCAGCGCCGCGCCAAGATAAATGAACGGCTTCAAATTCTTGCGCAAAACGCCCTTAGGCTCATGCACGTCTCTGACGAGTTCCGGCTCCGGTGGAACCGCCTGCTGCGCATTGATCGTAGTCTCAGTCATTGTCCGCCCCGTTTCGTTTGAGTGTGGCTATCCCTTGCGAGAGAATTCCATGCGCTTCTTGCCGAGTTCCACGTAGCCCGAATCCATAACCTTCGGAATGATGTAAGTGCCCTTCGCGCAGGTCGTAGTTGACCAGGTCCGGCTTGCCGTCCTTCATCTCATAGACAGAGAACTTCTCCGGCGCGCTGGTTTTGATATAGGTGAACTTGTCATCGTGGTATATCGACTCGATATCGAAGGGTGCTTCGTTCGCTTTGAACGCGTAGTCGAACTTCAGACTCAACGGGTAGGCGCTCTTGTATTCGTCGACCGCCTGCGTTATGTGCGTCTGCACCGCGGCGAGTTGCTGCTTCGACTGCTCCAATTGTGTTGCTGGAACAAACTGAGGAGGGCCGCTGGCCGCGACGATAGCGGACTGATCGGCTGGTTGGACAATCACCTTCAAATCCGGATTGTCTGGCGAGGCGGAGATGTCTTGAAGCGTGAAGCTATAGATGTTGCCCTTGTCAGTGATGAGGTTCAGGTTGGAGTTGATTCCTGACTTGGCAGGATGCACGAAGCAGAAATTGCCAACCACATCGACAATCCAGAACTCTTTGTCGCCTGTCGCCGCCTCCATTATCTTTTCGGTCGGTGGCACTTCAATTAACGTAGTGAACTTCAACTTCGCGCGGATCGGGACAATGTCCTGAGAGTGATACTGCACCGTGCGCGCCGACTCCTGCGCCACGGCGCTCACAGAGATGAAGACCACAAGAATGTTTGCAAAGGCTATGACGCGTTTCATGGCAGGGCTCCTTATTGGTTGGTGCTGGTCGGTGACGTGGCGAACTTGCGAGGTTGAAATGGATGGTCTTGAGCGAGACGGCGAAGTCCTTCAGCAATGCCGAAACGCTCGAAGTAGTCGCGCTTCTTAAGGTTGTCTCGCGCATTGTTTGTGGCGGTCCAATGGGAGACGGAATCGACGTTCAACTGCACTTTCTTGGAGGTCTGCGCTTTCCGGATGAGCATCTGCCCTGGTGGGACCAGGCCGGCAATCAGGTCCAGTTCCGTGTCGTTCAAATGAAATGCCTCACGGTACAGGCTGCGATCCATTTCGGGGTTGGCAAGGAATATCTTTGTCGGACAGCTCTCGGAGACGATCTGCAGCATGCCTGACTCCTCAAGCTCCTTGATCGATTGCGTCGCAAGGATCATCGCGGCATTGTGTTTTCTCCAGGTCTTCTGAGCGGACACGATGTAGTTGCGGATCGTCTCGTTCTTGATGAACAGCCACGCCTCGTCTAGGAGAAACATCTTGAACGTCGCCAGCTTCTTTGGATCGGCGATTTCGTTCGACGCCCTGTGCAGGACGTAGAACAGTAGTGGTTCAAGCACCTCCGGCGCGTCACCCCAGCCAGCAAAGTTGAACGTCTGAAACTGACTGAATGAGAGGGTGTCTTCCGGGTTGTCGAACAGAAACCCGTACTGACCGGCTTTCGTCCACCTGTGGAGTCTCTCTTTCAATTCACCGATGATGTTGCCTAGGCTCGAAACGGTGCGCTGTTCAGGCTCCAACACATAGATCCGCTCGATTGCGTCCCAAAGCCTGCGCTCTTCCTTGAAATCCATTCGATAACGCTGCCCGTTACCCTCAATCAACACACGGAAGAAGCTGAAGAGGAATTGCGTGTTCTCCTTGGTGGGAGCGAGCGAGAATGGATTGATCGTGAAGTCGCGCGCGTCCTGGCCTACGTTCGAGTAAGACCCTCCGAAGATCGTTGTGAGCGATTGGAAGCTGCCGCCGATATCAAAGATGTAGGTTTGTGGCGCGTACTTCTGTGCGTTCTGCAATAAGAAGTTGCAAAAGTAGCTTTTGCCTGATCCAGTCATCCCGAGGATGAGCGTATGGGCCACCTCGCCGTTATGCAGGTTTAGAAAGTATGGCGTGCTGTTGTCCGTCTCCAGCACAGCCAGATACTCGGCTCCGAGATGAGCGTTGCGTGTTTCACCCGGCAGGATGGTAAAGAGAAAACTGAGGTCGGCGTAATTGCTATTCAGCAGATACAGCTTTCGCAGATTCAGGGCATAATTGCCCGGTACGGTCGCGAAATATGCGTTTAGCTGGTTGTAGGACTCGGTGAATAGATTCCCGTCGGCATTCGTGAACACACTGACGAACTCGCCCGACGAGCTCATCTACTCGGGCCTTTGAGTCGCCATAGAGAACAATCGAGAGGGAAAAGTCGCCAAGCGATTGACCATCTCCCAGGGCACGCAGGCAATCGCCCAGATTCTCGATGTCCGCCTGTTTTGATTCATCCACCAACACATCGCGCGGGTTGGTCTTCGTGACGTCGTTCCCCATCTGGGAAACGAAGGCCGTCTTCGACATATTGAAATGCCGGCGCCGTTTGTTCACTTCCTTTCGTGCTTTGCTCGCCGGTAGGGGTGTCCACTCCGTGCAAACGATGAAGTTTGCCGGAATCTTGAGCAGTGAATCAAGTACCAGCGGCCGAGTCTCTGTGATGGCCTCTTTCATAGTCAATATGCGGACCTGGTGATCCCCAACTCGCAAGTGGTCGCGCTCGGCTTCGATATTCGAATTGACCACTTGGTAGTCAAGGAACTGGGTGCTTTGAGGCCTGCCGGCGATGCGCCAAGAGTCGAAATTGAGTAGGCGGCGGAGGAACGTGAATTGTCCCTGCTGGTCGAGGAGCGTGATCTTCACAAAATCAGCGAGCTGGCGAGTGAAGGCTTGAACGCGTTGATCAAGCCTGGCCAGGTCGGTTTCAATCTGCAGTCGAAGCAGTGTCTTCACACTATTGTTCGAGAACTGAGCTTGAAGTTCTCCGATGGCTCCTGATGGGTCGGAGAAGAGACGAGCAATGGCGGTGCCAATCCCTCGTTTCGATCGCGCGCCTTCAAGGAGGACGACGTAGAAGATTTCGATCTGGTAGAGGTTGTCGCGCTTCGATTCGAAAAATCGACGACGCTGTTCGACAGCGGCCTCCACTATTGGATCGTCGTAGTTGGCAAACGGGATTTCCGGACGGTTTGCCTTGAAGAGATACTGGTAGACATGAAAGCCTTGCCCAAAAGCTTTGAGAGCGGATTCCAACCGCTTCACTGCGTACTCCTGTCCCGCGGAATCGAGGCTTTCGTAGTCGACGCCCTGAACTTGCAGGACCATCCCGAGGTCTCCAGACTTCGTGAGAAATGCAGTCTCATTCCAGAAACCGTAAAGATTGATGTGGTCATTGAGAGCGGCGCTCTCCTTCCACGGCTTGATGATCTTGTCGAGGCGCAGCATTAGATCACCTCCACGCGGGGAACGCTTTGTTTTGCGGCGTCGTAACGGGCCTTGTAACGCTCGGACCTGGCGAGAATTCGTAAGAACGCCGGATCACTGTTCGTAACCCATTGACCGAATGCGAATCCGCCTATGAAGACGGCTATTCCGGCGAGAATCGAGTTGAAGAGATTGAAAGCTCCGACAGCACCAACGCAAACGAAATAAAACAGGGTGCGTTCGACGCCCAGGTAAGTGAGGGGCTTATGCAGGCTCTTGAAGACTCGGTTTGCCCGTCGTCGTTTGTGGCTTCATGTCTGTCATAGGCCCCTCTCTGTGCTCGCTGTAATGGGTGGTTGAAGATGGTTGGGCGATGTATCTACACGCCCCAGAGCCAACTCAGTACATTCGCAGCGAGAACGGCAATCCCGGTTCCTGCAGCAACGCCGGCCAGTGCTTTCTTCGCGCCAGGCTCACCGTGCGCGAAGCCATAACCGCCAATGACAATCGCGATCAGACTTGCGACTTTGGCGACCGTTCCAGTGAAGAGGGTTTGGAGAGAGGTAAAGCCCGTGTCGAACGGTGAACCGCTCTGTGCCAAAGCGGCGACGGGCACTAAGACTAGAATGGTGGCGATTGACACTGATTTCGGCAATTTGCGGATCCACTTTCGCTGTTTGGGCGAGAGGTTCATGGGGAGCTCCATTTCTGCGAATTCGACCCCGCACAAGCAAGTCGTGGGGACAGATTGATCTCACCCAAATTTTCTGTCCAAGACTTTTTTGGTCATCGCCAATGCCTTCCGGTTATCGTTCGGTCTCTGATGGGAATGGAAGGACATTACGTGGCAAATGTGGAGTCTGTTTGCAGCAAAACTTTTTAGCCGGTTCGTGCCAATTCATCACTGCGAATGGAATCAGCAATACCAATCGCAATCCTTTGTGCAATCGGAGAGCAATTGCTGCGGTAGACAAGCACCAATTCCAGCGGCTTGAGATCTCGGATTGGAATTACACAGACATCCTGCGTGTCGTTTCGGCAAACACCTTCAGGAAGCAAAGCAATCCCAACGCCTTCTTGCACTAGATCGGTAGCCTCCTGAGTAGAGGTCACTTCTTCCACGAAAGCCGGACGAAATCCGGTAGCTAGACACTGTTCATTCAGCCATTGATGCAGTGCCGGATGAGTGCGCCTGAAGTCGGCCGTTACGAGGGCTCGCTTGCTCAGGTCCGCCAACGAGAGAGACGACTCAGCGGATAGAGGATTGCGCCGTGGAAGGATGGCACACAGCCGCTCTGATCGCAGAGGGATTTGCCGCAAGTCGTCTCGTCCGAGTGGCGCGAATGTGATGCCCACTTGTATCTGCCCAGACTCAAGCGCGTCGAACATATCCAAGACGGACAAAATTCGGAATCGCATACGAAGTTTGGGGAACCTGACCTTCTGGACGACGCGAATTTGACGCCGGAACTGAGGGGAAGTGCAGGCGCAGTGGCCGATAGTGAACTCCTTTGCCTGTCGTTGGTTAACGGCTCTGGCCGCATCGACGGCAATTCGGAAGTCCGCGTCCAGGCGACTCAACATCTCGCTGATCCTGACCACTAATTCCTGGCCGGATGCGGTGAGGCACACGGGATCTCGCCGGAAGATATTGAAGCCAATATCTGCCTCAAATTCCTTGATCTGACGGCTAATGTATGGCTGCGACACGTTGAGGCGTTCGGCGGCTCTGCGGAAGTGCAGCTCCCGGGCGACGGCCAACACGTATTGCAGCTTTCTGAGCGGGGGAGGGATGCTCATACTCTTGGCTGCCTTTGACGAAATGTGTCACTTTCTCAACCCGCGCTAATCCGTTCCGAGGGCGGGTTCCGTTACTACTTAAAGGCACTTTCGAAGTCCGTTTGGGGCGTCGCAGACGATATTTTTTTGCGAAGGGGACATTTTTTGACACCGTGACGTGATTTGGCTACTTTTGAGTAGACAGTGATTCCTCATGCCCCCAAAAGGTCGCATCTGGCAAGAGCTGACGTGGACTTGGGCCTTCTCGACCGGGCACCTTGCTTCTGATCAGAAGCTGGCGGCCGCTGCTGAAGCAGCTTGGCCTTACGCCCTCCTGTACGCATGGACCTATCTGAACGATCACGACGCGGCTCACGACCTCATGGATCACGCGATTGAAAACACGCGGGACTACGCCGGGCGACATGCTGACTTCCCCGTAGAGAAGTTGGAATGGCGCATGAAGAGTACCCTCAAGCGCCGGGCACAGCAGCAGGCAGCGAAGAGGCGATTCGAAGTTCAGTCGGGTTCTCTGGCTGATTTCGACAACCTTCTTGTGTGTCAACCAGACGCGGAACAGCAGCTCTATGCGAGAGAGCTTTTGGAATGCTTGTCGCCGTTCGCTCGATCCATCGCGAACCGTCGTTGGTTGGGATATTCATGGCGAGAAATCGCCGATTCTCTTGAAATGGATCACACAGTCGTTCGACGCGCATATTTCCGAGAAGTAGAGACGTTGCTTAACGAGCTTTCCCGATCCAGGGGAGGCAGAAAATGATGTGGAGAAAGCCAGACTCTCCACCTGCCGAAGATCGTTTCGAAGAATGGTTCAACCGAAAGCGGCAGGAGTCAGTTCTTGAAGGGCAAGTCGAAGCTCCGCAAGGGCCGCACCCCGACGATTCGTTTCTCCGCGATCTCGCTCGGAAATCCAGGAGTATTAACCTCTCCGATCCGCGAGTAGATCATGCAGCCTCGTGCCCTCTCTGCATGAGAAAACTGCTGGCTCTGAGAAATGAGAAAGCCACAACTACTCGGCGCGTAGCACTCACTGCGGCCATTGCCTGTTGTGTGCTGGTTGTTGCGACGATCGTATGGATTTCCGGTCGCAGATCGCGCGAGGTTCAGCCGGCTCCAAACGTCGCCGTTGTTTCAAAGACTCTGGATTTGTCCAATGCCGGCTCTTATCGCGGCGATCAGCCCGCCCCGTTGCAATCTGTTTCCTTGCCGACTGCCCTCGTAAAGGTGACGGTTGTCCTCCCGCGTTACAGCACTCCTGGACAATACGTCGTGGCCGTGACTCGTGATCAATCTGGAAGTGATCCAGTGGCAAAGGGCATCGGCCTAGCCGTTGCCGACGGAAGTCGCGAATTGGTCACCGTCACGCTAGACCTTCGATCCGCAGCGGTCGGCCCTCATTTCTTGTCGACCACGCGGGAGCAAGATCAAGCCTCGTACTACTATCCGCTCGACATCCGATAGGCGCTTCCGAATCCTCTACCGGGTGTGAATCATAAACACGTTTCGGCGGTAGAATAGTAGTGAGTCGCAAGTTGCTCTCAATCCCCGGAGGTCGACTCATGCTGATTCTCATTCCCTGGAAGCCCGTAGTTGTTGTCTGGTGCCTACTGGCAGCGATGCTGTGGGTTGGATACGTTGGCTATTCGGTTCTGGAAGGAAAGAACCCCTTTGCGATGGCGCAGCACCATTCGTATCACCTTCAGACACACAGCACTGCCGATAACGGAACTCGCAATAAAAGCAATTAAGATTCGCGATGAAGACTCGCCGAGCGTGTTCTTCATATCGACCATCTGTTCGCGCGCATGCAGCATCTTAATACATACGAAGCAAAGACGAACGCCATGACGAGAATCGGATCGAATGTATCCCAGGCACTGCCACCCGCATTCAGTTGTGAATAGAACGCGAGTAAAAGATCGATCGAGAGACCGGCATAAATCCACTGAGTCAATCGAGGTACATTGGGAATCAGCAGTCCCACGCCACCAAGAATGTGGGTCACGCCAATCAGAGGGATGATATAGAGCGGGTATCCGAGCTGCTGATTGGCGATCCTCCATTCGCCGGGATCGTGGATTAGATATAACCTTCCGAAGTACACCCAGATGATGGCGACCAGGCCGGTGATTGCCATCGCGGCGATTTGAATTGCTCGACCTGGCCGTGCGGGCTTATCGATTGTGTGTTCAGTTTTCATATTTTAAAGTGATCCCCTTCTCCGAGTTAAATGGCTTAGATCGTTTCTGGAATAAGTCGGCCATGATTGAGCAGCAAAGGCAGGAACAGCCGGTCGAACACGAAGCCGGTGTGGCCACGGATCGCTGTCCCCGCCCACCAAGGGCGTTGATGCTGCTCGGCCCCGGAACCTACGCTTTGACGGTGTTCCGTGCGGCCGCGAACACATCACGTGCGGGCGTCGTACCCGTCTACGTGTTCTGTGCCCGTGATTCCGAGGTCCATACATCCCGCATTGACGCTCTCAAACATCTCTTCAGCTGGCCCAGTGTGGCCCTTCGGGATGCCGAACTGCTGGAATGCTTCCGCCCACCCAGCACGCGGGATTGCAAAAGCTTTCACGTCGAGTTTCAAAACTTCACCCAATTGTCCGGCCACTTCATCCGCGCTTACCATCGAACCCAGCTCGATGATGCGATGCCCTGACCACGCCGGCCCGGTCAGAAGCGTTGCCACCTCTGCGCCGATGTCTTCTGCCGCGACCATTGTCGATTTTCGGTTTGTAGGATTGTAGAAGACCGGTAGTGTTCCGCCCTGGGCGGCCTGTAATCCGTAAAGAAAGTTTTCGAAAAAGCCGCCAGCGCGCACAAATGCGACCGGAGACGACAAGCTGCGAAGACCTTGCTCCAAAAGTGATAGGGCCGTGACATTCCCCACCCCGCTTGTTCTATTTGCTCCCATCGACGAGAGCGCTACCACCCGCGGGGGCACTACCTTGGCCAGTGCCTCCACATAGTTCGCAATCACGCCCTTTGCTTCTCTGTAATCAGGCGAGGGTGCCCAAACAGCCGGCAACATAACAAACGCGCCCTCAACGCCTTTGAGCGCCGCTGCTATGGCTGTCGCTTCGTTCCAGTCTCCATCCATCAACTCCACGCCCTGGTTTGCCCACTTCGCCGCTTTCTCGCGGTCGCGCACAAGTGCTCGCACCTGTTTGCCTTGCTTCAGCAGATGCCGCGCGGTGGCGCCTCCAACTTTTCCGGTAATTCCCATGACTAAATACATGTTCGTGTTCTCCTTTGGCTCGAATTTGGCCGCCTATCCAAATGCGCGACCTGCCAATTAGAGGTCTACAGTAACCAATGGTTGCAAAATAATCAGTGGTTGTTTCTGGTGAACACAGCAACCCAAGCTCCATGAGAGGATGGCGCGTTACAACCAATGGTTATAAATCGACAATCGGTCGCACAGATCGCCCAAAGAGGCTAAGCTATTGAAGTGACATCCAAATCACCAAGTCGCCGCGCAGAGCGCAAAGAGAGGTTGCGGGGCGAAATCCTTGCGGCTGCAGGTAAAATGTTCGCCGATCGCGGCTACGAAGCCGTGACGCTTCGTGCCATCGCTGAAGAGATCGGCTACACCCACGCAGTGATCTACCAGCATTTCCCCGACAAAGCGCATATTCTTGCCGAGTTGAGCCGCGAGACGATTGGGCTGATGATTCAGAACTTCGACGCGATTGCCGCGAAACATCCTCGGTCGAAGGATCGCCTTTTTGCCACCTCACGCGGCTTGATCCAGTTCTGTACCGCCCATCCACAGCAGTTTCGCAACGTCTTCTTCGGGCCTGAGAACCGCAACGGCATTCGCGCGGGTCAATACATTAACGACCTTGGCGCGCCATTGTTCACGCGTTTTGTGGAGCTCTTTTTCGATGTTGCCAGGGATGAAGGATTGCCAAGCAGGAATGACATGGTAGTAGCCCATACTTGGTGGTTCACGATCTTTGGCCTCGCCACACTCTTTGTTATACAGGGGGTTGTGCCCGACTTGCCTGACCAGACTCTCGTGGTCGAGCAAACGATCGCAACGCTTTGGGCCGGCGTCCAGGCTGTTCCGCGATTGCCAAAGAGCGCAATCCCCAAGCGATCCGGCCGATCCCGTGCCTCAAAGCACTAACAGCTCTGTCTATTTCTCAGGAAGGCTTGCTGATGAAAGCACTGGATTGGTTGTGGCTGCATTTCCTGGCCTGGTCTAAGACGTGGAACCTCACTACGTTCCTGGCCGCCTGGGGCGCGGTTGTGTCCACTGGCACCGCGTTGTGGACTTTCCGCAAAGACCTTCGCGACAAGCCCGATATCAGGATCAAGGCTTCGCTTCGGTGCATTGGCTTCCGCGACGGAGACGGTGCACCCTACATGGCGAACCCGTCGATGAACATCGAGGGCTTGGACGACAAACTCTATGTCGTGATGTCCGTGACCAATGTCGGTCGCCGGAAAATGCGGTGGACTGGGTGGGGAGGCAAATATCGCAACCAGGTTCACGGCAAGGATGGATTCCTAGTCAGTCCGCTCCACCTCCCGCACACGCTTGATGAGCAGGGACATCTTGACGAATGGACTCTTCTCGATCAACAGTTCGTCAATGGCAATGTGAAGCGGCTGTATATCTGGGACGTCTCTGGCAGGGATTGGTACGTTTCCCGCCGCAATATGCGAACGTTACGGGCCGACATCAAGAAATTCGCCGAGGTTCCAGCGTCAGTTTGAAGACGGAGACAAGTATGGCGATCGATGACGAGATCGAGGCAGCTCGGAGGCAGATCGATTACGACAGAGGTTCTCCCGCGCCCAAGGTCGTCATCGGCGTCCTAGATGGGCTGGTCTCTGTCGGCGTCACACCGCTGAAGCCAGCCGCTTTCTTAATGAAAAAGGTCTTTGAGCAGAGAGAAGACAACACCGCCTATTTACTCGAAGCCACGATCTCGAAACTTCAACGGCTCGAGAAGCAGCTCAAGGAACTCTCCGATGAACATCGACACTTCATCGAGGAACAATTTCCGCGACTTCTCCTGGAGGCCGTCAGCAAAGCCGAACGAACGGGATCAAAGCAGCGGATCGATCGCCTCAGTCTGATCGTCGTCCACACCGTTGTCCAAGGCCCGTCGGCCGACATCGAAGAGGTGGATGAGATGCTACGGCTCACGGTGGATCTCAGTGACGAAGACATTGACGTTTTGGCCATGATTTATTCAGTGCAAGGCGATGAGTTAAGAAGAACGGGCTTCCTTCCTGAACCGAACCTTGCCAATAACACGTGGAGAGATCTCCAAGCGAAGCATCCACTCTTCAAGTCGTCGAGGATACATAGCATCTGTGCCAAGCTGCAAAGCCTCGGTGTGGTTACGCAAGTAGAGCGGATCGTGACGACGCTCGACTTGACCTCGATCCCATACGCCGTCCTCGAGAAGGGAGCGCATTACCTTGAAGCTATAGGCCGCTAAGGCACTACCACTATCTGATCAATCGGCCTGGTTGGAGGAAGAAATCCGGAGATTCAGCCGCTCGCGGGGTAAAGATTTCTCAAAAGGCAGCTTGCTAGGACACGTCACGGCAGCTTGCTCAAACAAATCCTGCTAAACGGGGATTGCTTCTGGAAATGTATTTCGAAGCGATCCATCGTTGATGAGCACATTGTCGCCGCGTCACTGAATGGGATCCCGTTCGCGTCGTACTACCGCACAATCCTTTCAAGAATCATTCTCGCCAGTCCAATGCTGTCCGAAACGACCGCGGTCAAACGAGGCGACGGCCGGCTGATGTCCTGGCTCCCTTGCGAGTCGCACAGCCGCAATGATCGACGCGGCAATCACCAATGTTGAAGCGAACCGGTCCGTCATGCGCTTCTGTTCTGCCATCGCCTTGGTCCGTTCCTGTTCCTCCCTCGCTATGGCCCGCCTCATCTCGCCCACATATCACCGCCGATCTGTGAGCCGCGAAGGCTTCGCCAGCAGGTCGTGCGAAAGTCGACCCTGGAAAATGTCCGCAGGCAAATACCGGCGCCTTGCCCCACAAAGTGAGCAATCGGCGATGATCCAAGAGTCCGGCATGGTCTCGACTGGCGCGGGAATGTTCTGCTGACAGCCCATGCAGACTAGGACGAATGGATGGACGCCGGTCGTTGGGCCGTGGAACATTAAAACAGTATAGGCGAATTTAAGGCGAAGATATCAACAAGCGCTTAGTTTGAACGTTGCGGCAGGTCGGCCTTTTAGGTCGTCTGGGGGCTCGAAAAGATGGCGCGGTTTCATGATCGGACGTCGGGCCGGCATGCTATCCGCAGCGTCGCTCTAAAGTATAAGTAATTGAGGAGCTTGTGAGGATCGGGTGACATGCCCCAAAATGGGAAAGAGGGCTAGGCCCGCAGCGTCAGGCCAAGGCCATCGGCATATTGGGGTTTGCCCTCTTAAGGTCGCGGACTACCGTCCTAGAGTCATTCTACCATTGGGTGCACATGCTCGCAAACGCAGAGTTTGACAACCACGTTTTCGCCCGCCTGCTGGATTTCTTTAGCGAACGCACGGCTTGGCAGAGAACATTATGGTCATCCGGAACGGTCTTGAGCCTCAGAGAACTGCTGGAGGCAAGCGATCAAGTTGCAGCCGGGGTGGTCGGGCAGACCGCCTTGGCCCACTTCGCCCATTGCATTGAAATTGCTTCAGGAAGGGATTTTGGTGTCGGAGACGATAAACGGCGGAGGTTGCTTGGATCGTTACTTCGGACCGATGACAGAAACAGGACCTTGGCTGCGCAAGGGCTTCAATACAAATCGATCGAGCAGTTCATCCCAGAAATCACACGGGAATATCTCAAGAGATGGTCTGCCGCTGTAGCTACGTCGCCTCAGCCGGTGAAACCGGAGCGGACCGCACGATCGATTGGTGCTCACTTGATCGATTGTGGCTTTCATCCCCAATTTCTCCACAAATGGTGGACCTATAAGGCAAAGTACGAGCCGGGGACAAAGACGCTTGCCGAATTGTTGACTGAAGCAGATGCCCTTGTTTCTCTTCCCCCGAAGTCTTACGAAGCGCTTTTGATATTTGAGAAGGCGCCGGCAATCGACCCAGACAAGCCGCAACCTCTCCAGTGGCTTACAAACAAGGAAGTTTCGGAATGGCTGCGCACCAACAAATTCTCAGTCTCCGGTTTCCGGCAGAAAGGCGGGGTCCGGCTATCTCTAACTGCGCGAGACGATCAGAGCGTAGCGGAAACTGCCGCCGAAACCGCATCCAGACTCATATCACGCATCAACTTGGGAAGTGCAAATTACAACCGGCTGACCGTGAATCAACAAGTTTGGATCAAGGGCAATTCGAGGCCCGCTCCTCTTCCTGATCGCCGGCGCCGCGTAGAAGTGCACTCGCTCCAGCGTGAAAATCGGCTCTACGATCTACGCGACTTCAGCGTGGTCGACGCGGCAATGGAGCTCGTGGAACCCTTGGACGCCCAACCGCCAAGCGCGGCCGTGGCTGGGGGTTGGGCAGCGATCGAAGCGCTTCTGACTGGTCCCGGTGATCGTGACCAGCGGATGCTCGCCGGTGATCGAATGGCTGCTCTCGTTGCCTGTTCATTTCCGCGAGCAGAGCTGACGACCCTAAGCTACGAGTTGGAGGAGCAAGGTGGACCACTGAGCATTGAATTGAAGGGCTGCCCAAGCAATCGAGATCGCTGTCAGGTATTGGTGCGCGAAATCGGCTCCGGGGCGAACCTGACTTTTCCGAGGGCATCGGACCGAGCCGCGTTGGACAGACTAAGATTGTTGCTCGTGAATCCATCGCAAGTTTTGAGGGAAATTGAGGCTCGCATCACGGAGTCCTTTCGGAGGCTTTACAGAAATCGGAACATCGTGCTTCACGGCGGCAAAACGGACGCCGTTGGACTGAGGGCGTGTCTGAGAGTTTCTGCGCCTCTGGTTGGTGCTGGGTTGGATAGAATTGCCCATGCAACCTACACAGAAGGACTGCGGCCGCTTGAACTAGCTGCCCGAGCGCGGATTCGTCTCGATTCCCTCGATTCGGCCGCCGCGGTACCCCCAATCGACCTTCTCTCCTAGGGATGATTGAGCTATAATCGAAGCAGGACTTCGGTCCGAGATCTGGCAGACGCTACCCGATCCTTGATCGCAATGCGTCCGGTAGCCGAGATAGGGCAGCCCAAAAGGCTGCCCTTCGGCATTTAGGCCTTGTTGAGCTAGCGTATAAAGCTGAAAATATGTCGCCTCGTTTGCCTCGCGGGTCTGGCTGGCCGATCGGGGACGGGAAAGCAGCGTGCGCCATGGTCCGGAGTAACCAGAAAGCAGAGGAGGCGGCGATCCTACAGACCGTCAGGACGACCTTTCCCTCGTTCTTGCCGGAGGTGGACTTTGAACCGGAAAGCAACGAAACGCCGGATTTCTTAGGAAAAGACAAAAGCGGTCGGGTTGTCGGCTTAGAACTCACACGCTGGCTCAATCTGAGCCAAACCGCCGCCGCGGTGAAGCGTGAGCGCATCCGAGGGGCTATGCTGACAGCCATCGATTGCAAGCTGCATTCGCAACCGAGAAACATCTCTTCAGCGGTTATTTTTCCGCGATGGGACAGAGAGCTTAAGGAGCGTCACGCTCAAAAGTTTAGCGATGAGTTCCACGTGCTGGTCGAATTCATCAGCGATAGGTGGGATACGCTGAGAAGCAGTCATTGGCGTCAGTTGCTTCCAGAGCAAAGATTCGACTACGAAGTTCACCTCAGCGATTACAAGCAATACACAGCACTCGCACGATATGTTTCTTCGATCTGGTTCCGTGAACCGGACAAGACAAACAATCCGTCGATCAGAGGCTCTTGGGTAAGCGTTATACCCGATGGTGGCTTCTATCAGACGGAATCATCTATCCAGGCGCTAAAGAGCGTCATGGAAAAAAAGTTCATCCATTACCACGACGACATAACAAAGGCGGCTCTTGCTGCGAAGGATCTTCAGAAACTGTTCTTGCTGGTATATACCGATCCTGACCGTTTCTCCTCGAACACCTCGTACCAGACGCCCGATCAAATGATGAAATCACCGACAGAGGGCCTCGCGCAGGCAGCACGGAGAGCGACAGCGGGCCTCGGAGACTTGCCCAAAGCATTTGATAGTGTTTTCCTTTTCTATTCGGCGTGGAGTTCGTTATGGCTTGCCGAGATCTGGCCAAGATCGCGGGTCATCCCCGTAGGTGATCGATAGCAATCTCCACTTCCCCAAATATCATCTGCGTTGGCAGTCGATGTCATTTGAACCGCGCTGGGCCGAGGGAGATAATGTGGCATGCCCTTTTACCAGGTGATTTACTTGCTACCGAATCAGGCCACTGGATTCCGAGGCGGATTCAGGTGTGAGGTCTGCGGCTCCGAGCCCGCTTGGCGCCCCGGTGCCGCTGACAAGGCAGACATGCCGATTCAGCTGCGTTGTGACAGTTGCCTTACTCAATGCGCCGAGTTCTTAACGGAGGAGGACCGCACTCGCGAGCTTGCGGCAGTTCATGAGCGGGCAATCGCTTATAACCGCGATGTCACCTTCAAAACTCCAAAATACACCTCTTGATTGCTTGGTAGAGGTCCTTCATGGGAAGGGTCGCTGAGCGCGCATCGCTTCGTCTAAGCATTCAGGTAGCGATAGCTGCTCAACTGGCTTGCGCTAAACTCCCACCTTCCAGAAATTCGATTGCCCTCTTCAACTGCGCGTCCATTCCGCCTCTCCGCTCTCTCCAGTCGAATTCAACAAGTTCGTCCGGTTCGATGGGCGTCCCTTCAAGAACTGATCCTTTCCATGTGTAGTAGGCTCCCGTGGGCAGACGCCAGTCTGTACCCCTCTCCGACTTTCACAGAGGTCGCGGACAGCAACCGGCCGGCTGTTGGCTCGCCCACAATCGTGGCGAGCTTGTTCTCTCGGACAAATGCAACGATCATCTCAGCTGCGCTCGCTGTATGCCGATCAACGAGAACCACGACCCTGCCATGAAATTTCTTTGCCCCCAGCCCTTCCGCCTCAAGTACGATCGGCGACTTCGACAACATCGCTGGACCGAACTTGGCAGCGAGCAACCATAGAGAACTCTTGGATTCCGGAATACTGTCGAACCGACGAAAGCTGTGCTTTACCGTGTCCAGGTTTGGCGTTACTCGGTCCTTTGCGAGCGCGAACCCGACTGGAATTTTGGTTGGCGTTAGCAGGCTCATTACTCGTAGAGCCCCAATCCCCCCACCGGTATTCCCACGGAGATCGATTACCAGGCTGTCTATTTCTCCCAACGCTGCAAGAGACCGGGAGATTTCGTTTGCTACCTCAACTCCGACGAGCCCAGGAAACATGGCGATCTTCAGATATCCCACACCGTCATTCAAATGCCGCGCCTCAACCAACTTCGGTTCGATGAAGTGTAGCTTCTTCCCTTTTGGGCGGGCCACATCAACGATTACCTTGCGCTTCTTGTCATCCGCTCCGACCACCTCTACGCTTGTCTTTTCTCCCATCGTGAAGACTGGGTGCTCTGGCGGGACGATGTTTTGATCATTGACGCTCAGGAGAATATCGCCTGGCTCGATACCAGCGGAAGATGCTGCGCCACCTGCGTGAACATCCTGAAATATCCAGCGCTTGCCAAACTCCGTCTCATCTTCCAAGTAGGTTGCGCTCAGAGCTGCACGACTTGATGCCCTCCGTGCACTGCGATGGAAGAATCCGAGATGCGAGGCTTGTAGCTCCTTCAAGAGATCGCTGACTTCCTTCTCAAAATCGGCTGGCGTATTCGCTGATTCAATCAATGGTCGATGCCGCTCCACTGCGGCTTGCCAGTCCCCGTTCAACTTCTCCGGCGCATAGAAGCGCTTTTGCAGCGCTGCGAGAACGCGATCAAGCACCTTCTTTCGCTGATCAGCAGAGAGAGTTGCGGACTGCTGAGCTTCATTCTGGGTTCGATCTGGAATCATTGGTTTCTCCTGGCGGTCGGATTCAGATTGGATTTATTGAACAGGCTGCCGGTCGGGTCACCAACGACCTCGAAGCCGGCCCAAAAGTAGGGCGGATCGCCGGATGCGATCATCTGAAGCTGTGCCTCTCTCAGCGATTGTCCCTTTTCCTCAGCGCGTCCAAGATGCTCGTAGAAGACAGTCATCAGATGAGCCGTGGCATGGTCTTCAAGTTCCCAAAGCGTGGACACAACTGTTTGTGCGCCGGCTTCGACGAAGGCATTCACGATGTTGGCAACTCCCTCTTCGCCAACTGGCCCCACACCTGTGTCACACGCGGATAGGGTCACGAGGTTTGCCTTCAGCGGAAGACTGCGAATCTCGCGAATCTGGAGGAGTCCGTCATCTGGCCCGTGCTCTTCTGGAGCAAACACGAGAGCCGAGCGATCCGAGTACTCCATATCGGCGTAGCCATGAAGTGCCAAATGCAAAACGTTGTACTGGCTGAGCGGCAAACGCTTGAATTGCGTTTCCGTTGCAGCGCTTCCCAAGAGCACCGTATCTGGCTTTGGGAGATCAGAGGCGATCGATTCGACTTCATGTCGGCTTTCAGGCAACGCGATAAGTTCACTTCTCTCCGGACCAGAAGCAGCACGCAGGATGCCGGAGAACAGCGTCTTCTTCGGCTTGTTAATTGTCCAGGCAGCCACTCCCAGATACGGCATTGGCTCGACAGCCAAATTCTGCTCCCGATGCCGGAGGATGTGGAACACGGTCCCTGATGGAACCACCGTTACCAAATGAGAAGTCAGAACGTAGTGGCCCCCATCCGACAAGGCCGAGAACGGCAGCAGATGAAGCTTTCCATCAGGCACCACGATGATCGACGGCTCTTGGTTGTATGCCGAAACTGGTTTGACCAAGTCGTTGAATAGCTGCTGTGCCAACCCAATGTCTGCCTTCCGCTTTATCACTGTCGGATCGATAATCCGCAGCCTCTCTCTCCAATTCAGACTTCGCCTTTAGGGTGTATCGCTTCACAGTTGTCTTGGTAATCGCGAGCACATACGAATTTGGCTCGTCCAGGACATACTCCAACATGAGTTCCGACGGGCTGAGGTCGCTTTGCAATCGCTCAAGTCGACCGGCTCCGTCGAGAAATGGTCAGGTTTGAAATTCGGATTGATCTGTTGTTCAGTGTCATAGATCGTTTGCAGAATGTTCTGCCTGGACCCAACGTCGTCGGTATCCAGCAATCGCAAATTGAGATTCGTGAGAAGCTTCTCCGCAGTCGTCGGCTCGTGCGGCGCGACTGGTTCGTGATCCTCAAGCGCCTGCGCTTCGACTCGGCCTCGTGCACGCTCGATTGCTCTGAATGCCTCCCTGTTCTTGCCTCGGTTGCTCAGCGAGGCAAAATATCCGGCATACACTTCGCTCAATTGCCCGAGCAGTTGACGCTCCACAGTCGGTGTCGGCACTTTCGACAAGAGTGCATCGATGAGATCCGTACTCTTCTGTAGAGTTCATCCGAAGCTTTTGGCATCTCCAAGTTTCGCCAGAATCTCTGCCTTTATTCGCGAGATTCCGCGGCACAAAATAGAGTTCATCGGGAATCTGCTTGTTGGCTTCAATTGCTTCGTCAACGGCTGAAAGAGCGGGCTGCAATTCACCCCGCTGCAAATACGCCTTAGCCAGTAGCCCATCCGCCTGGGTCACGCCTCGCCAATATGACAATTGTTTCGCATATTGGATTGCGCGCGAGTAGTCATCCGCGGCTCGATCCCATTGGCCCATTCGTCCGTAAACGCCCGCTCGGGCTTGATAGAGCTCATAGAGATGTCCGGCCAGGTGGTAATTGGACGCTCGTTGCATCGCCTCCGAAGCCAATGCCAGTGCTTCTTGATTGCGCCCCAGCCCGCTCAAAGCTTCGATCTTCGCATTGATTGCGATGGTCGGATACGCAACATCCGGCTTGTCCTTCGACACCTTAATTGCCTCGTCGAGCGGTCCAAGAGCTTCGCCGTACTTTTGCAGTTCGACCAAACCAGTGCCGTAGACACTCGCGTATCGAATGTGAGCAGCAGGATCAGCAACCTTGGCCACGGTCCATGCCTTGACTACGTTCTTCTTCGCAGTGGCAATGTCTCCCAGAAGGAATGCCGCGATCCCTTGCTCGCCAATTGCTCTGGAGGCGAGCAAGTAGTGATGTCGTTGCCTGGCGAGAGCTTCGACCTGTGCCCACGTGGCTCGTGCCATCGCGGAGTCGTAATTCACTTCCAGCATCCCAAGGATCGTCAGGATGCGAAGCCTTGTCTCAGGGTCCTGAGCTTGCGGCAGAGAAAGATCCGCTGTCAGTTCCGCAAGCTGGGCCGGAACACTAATCGAGGATTCGCTCTGGGCAGGAATTTCGCTGACGTGCGCGTACAGAGCCTTCGATGGCTCATGCTTCCGAATGAATCCGAGTTCGGCTTGTCGGTAGATGGGTTCTGCAGCGATCCAGTTGTTGACCCACGACTTCTCGTCGGCTTGTTCCAGCAACGCCTCTGAGGAGCCCGGAATCCTCCAATGGAGGACGTGATATCCAACAACACCCAACAGGACAGCCAGGAGCAATCCGGTAGCGATGCGAAGAGTGGGGGAGACTCTGAATCGCAATGCGCACCATTACCCTTGAGCCAATTCTGCCAAAGATCAGAGCGGTTAGATCAAATCTTCTCGAGTTCACCAGAATTTTCAAGGCCCCATGCCCTCGACTTCAAGTAGGCCTGAACCGCCCCCTTTTAAGTCGATGAACGCTTTGCCCTATGGGCGACAATTGAAAGCTTTAGAACGCGAGCAATTTCGATACCTCGCAACCGCCCAGTAGCCAGCGACACCCGTTCTCAGTGACTTCCCCAAAAGAATCACCATTCTGCATTGACTACCCTAGGGGGGTATGCTAGAAAAGAAAAGGCGTGGATTTGTCCACGCGGAGAAACAACACAACTATATGAGCATCGAATCCGCACAAGAGCCTCCGAGTATCTGGAGTTCTTTCCTGTGCTGCGATGAGCGCTCTGGAATCTGCTCGTAGTCTGACTGCGAACGATTCCCGCCGCGCTCTTCTCAGCATTCGACCTGAGAATTGAGCGCGTGAGCTGGGAAGCTCTATTCCCAATTCACCCCTCCCGAACCGCTGATCCATTGTGACGACCTTCATAGGACTGCGCTTCTTGCAGCCTACGTGAATGTGTGTGCGTGTGGACAGCCCAAGGAGGAACCATGAATAACAAGCTCCAAGCAATAGAGAAGGACATTCGTCTCGTCTGCGTCTGGGTAACGACGAGCAATTCTGACAAGCCTGTGATCTGCAAGTGGGTTCAAGCCTCAAAGGTCTCATTAGCAGCTCCTGCATCCTCCACCACTGATGAGGGGAGGATGCGGCTGTGCGCTTAGCAAATCCTCAACTTCAAGTAGTTGAAATGCCGGTTGCCGGCGTGCTGGTGCGCCGCCCATGGCAGAAGCATCTGCTCACCTTCCTCATGGTCTTCGGCCCGGGCCTGATCGTGATGGAAGCAGACAACGATGCAGGTGCAGTTTCAACCTATATGCAAGCCGGCGGTCAATACGGCATGCATCTGCTCTGGCTGCTCATTGTGCTGTTGCCTATTTGCTATTTCGTGCAAGAGATGGTGGCCCGGCTGGGGATCGCCACGGGCAAAGGCCATGCGGCCATGATCTATGAGCGATTTGGCAAGTGGTGGGGACACTTCTCGCTCTTCGACTTGCTGGCCGTCAACTTTCTTACCCTCATCACCGAATTTGCCGCAATTTCTCTGGCACTTAGCGCAATGGGAATAAGCCCATTTATCTCTGTGCCTGTCTCGGCGTTCGGACTGACTCTGATGGTCCTTACTGGAAGCTATCTCCGTTGGGAACGCATTGTCATCGCACTCTGCCTGATGGATCTCACCTGGTTCGTTCTGGCCTATCTCGTGCATCCCAATTGGGCTAAGGTTGCGCAAGCCACGGTCGCCCCAGGAATGCCCGCGGGAGGTATCACGAGCAGTCTTGTCTTTCTCGTGATTGCAATTGTGGGCACGACCATTGCACCGTGGCAGCTTTTCTTCCAGCAGAGCTGCGTGGCAGAGAAGCGGCTGCGTTTCTCTGACCTGAAATGGGCGAGACTCGACACTCTGATTGGGGCAGTATTCACCGTTCTCGTAGCCGGTGCCATGATGCTCGTCGGCAATCTGGGATACACGCAGGGGATTCCGTTTGGGGACCCTGCTAAGCTCGCTCTTGCGCTCGGCCCAATCGCTGGTAACTTTGTGCGTAACGGCGTGCTTCTGCTCATGGTCAATGCCGCGGTCCTTGGCACAACCGCAATTTCACTCGCGAGCGCCTGGGCTTATGGAGAAGTCAAAGGGTGGGAACACTCTCTGCACAAAAAGCTGTGGGAGGCGCCAGGCTTCTACGCTACATACATAGCCTGCGTGTCTGCGGCTGCAGTCATCGTTCTCATTCCGCACGTGCCGTTGCAACTCGTCATCATTAGCGTGCAGGTTTTTGCCGGATTGATTCTCCCATCGGCAATCATCTTTCTTCAGCTTCTCCTGAACGATCACGAACTACTCGGCGAGCAATGGGTGAACCGCCCTTGGAACAACTTCATCAATTGGACCATCATTGCGGTCCTCTTTGCCTTGTCCCTGCTGCTTGCAGCGCAGGTGATGCTACCAAATCTCTTCAACTGAAAAAACGAGGTGACCTATGGCATCGATCCAGAATTCGTATTCTCCTGAATATTTTCGCGTGGTCCATCCCTTGAACGATGAGCCTGAAACCAAGTGTTCCACGGAGGGCCTTGGCCGCATCACGATGACTCCGACCGTTCGGGTGTCGCTCAAACTGTTGCGCGGCTACCTGATCGTAATGACTGGCATGCTGCTTTATCACGTGCTGGATCTCGCGGGATTCCTGCATCAAATGCGCTAATTGACAACGGAGGATGCGACGGCCGAGAGCTAACCATCAAATTGTTGTAGTTGGCATAGCTACTTCAGATAGGCATGGACCAAATCAATGAGATCTTCTGCCAGTTCTGGAGCAATTTGTTCCTTGGAGCCGGAGGTGAGATGAAAGCGAATATGATCCTCCAAGACCTCACCCATCAGGCCATTGACCCCACCGCGAACCGCGGCCAACAACATCAGTTGGTCGCCACAATCCTGGTCCTCATTCAAAGCTCTCTCAACCGCGTCCAACTGGCCGCGTAGCTTCCGAACGCGCTGCTGAAGTTTCACCTTTTGTCGATCGTGCGAGGACATGCGCTGTCTCCTTTTTGAGGCCCCTATCGGCATACCAATAGGGGGTATGGTTTGCAAATTATTGTACCTCTCAACTTGATTCCATCTTTTGGATTGGTCCCTGATGCTTTCATTTACCGCACTTCCCACGAAGACCCTGCTGCGCTCGATACGCCTGTGTCTGGCCATTGTCCTGACATTCGTTCTGCATTCGTGTCTGGTTACGAACTGTGCCGGAGCACAGATCTCCGAAGCTCTCCCTTCCGCGCCCGAGGCGCAGGATTGTTCGGTCCGATTGTTCAGATCGACGCCAAGCGACCAGCTGTCACTTGCGCCTCAGTATGGGGGCAATGGGGGAAAGAACGTCGGTGCACAGGTGCCAACACCGGCACCCGATACTCCTTCTCTCACGATGTTTCCTCATCCGGAGAACAGCCGCTACTGGCTGTCAGGTCAGGCCAACATCATCTTTCAGGGCCGTCTCCCCTTCCACTCTCCTTATGAAGGCCCAAACAGTTTTCACAATTCTGCCGAATACAAAACGTCGATGGTCGGCACGCTTTACAGTGCTGTGCGCCCTCATCGCTCAATTCGATACAACACAGACTTGATTCTGAATGTAGAAAGCGCAGGCGGACGCGGACTTAGCCAGGCTCTCGGCCTTGCGGGATTCACTAATCTGGATGTTGTTCGGAACCCGAACCTGGGCTCAACGCCCTATCTCGCTCGTTACGAAGTTCATCAGGTCTTCGGCTTCACAAATGAAACTGTCAGCCAGGTATCCAACCCTTTCTCACTTGCCGCTGAGGTGCCGGTCCGTCGCGTTGAATTTCGCGGCGGGAAGATGACGCTGCCGGACTTCTTCGACACGAATTCTGTCGGATCCGATAGCCATTTGCAGTTCATGAACTGGACCGCAGACAACAATGGCGCGTGGGACTACGCGGCCGACACCCGCGGATACACTGTCGGCGGGATGGTCGAATATGATGATCGCGACTGGAGCATCCGGTACGGATTGTTTGCAATGCCGGTTGTTGCCAATGGCATTGATATGGACTGGGCGTTCAGCCGCGCGCATGCTCAGAACGGTGAATTCGAGCTGCGCCACAGTTTCATCCACGGGCACAAGGGGGTCGAGCGCATACTTGTTTATGCAAATCGCGCTCATATGGGTGTTTACCGCGAAGCGGTCAACGCATTCCTGAACGGAACTGATGCCACGCCCTCCATCACGAACCATGCTCATTTCAGCGCCCTCAAATATGGATTTGGCTTTAACGGCGAGCAGGAACTGACATCCAACCTGCGCATCTTCGGACGCTTCGGCTGGAATGAAGGCCAGCACGAATCCTATGCCTATACAGAAGTGGATCAAACCGTGGAGATTGGCGGGGACTACAATGGCGCGCGTTGGGGCCGCTCTGCGGATAAGGCTGGCTTGGCTCTCGTTTCAAACGCGATTAAACGCGATCACCAGAACTATCTGCGATTCGGCGGACTGGGATTCCTCCTCGGCGATGGCAATTTGAATTATGGGCGCGAGAATATCGTCGAAGGCTACTACACGGTGCACGCTGTGCGTGGTCTCTTCTTCTCGGTCGACGTTCAGCACATCTCCGATCCTGGCTACAACCGCGATCGCGGACCCGCATGGGTCGGTTCAGTGCGCGCACATGTCGACTTCTGAACAGTCTACCTGCGAGTTCCTGTGCTCCCTATGACTTTCCCATTAGGCCAAGTTCCAGATTCTTCTGGACCCTGCTTTGGAAACGCACTGCAAACCAAGCGAATTTAATTCGTGGTAAATTGCCGGGGTATTTACCCAGAGCCGGACGGCGGCGGATTCCAGCGCGTCGAACGTGGACTTCGGAATTTGCAGAGAACGATAGCCCCCTCGCGCATCTGTTTTGTTCCTTTCAATTCCTGGAGGTGTCTGAATGTGCCTTCCTGATGCCTGTCGGACATCAGTCTTGACGAAAAAGGTCTTGGACGCCTGTGGAATTTTGGGGCACTCTCTGGAAAAGGAGGTCGGTAATGGCACACATGCTCGCGAAATTCCCCCCTCGTTCCGTCAACAATCATTCATTCGGCTTGACTGATTTTGAACCACTCCTCAACAGTCACCAAGCTGCACAGCTTCTAGACATCAATCGCAAGACCCTGCAGAAGTTGGCAAGGCGCGGCGAGATCCACGGCTCCCACGTTGGAAAGATGTGGCGATTCCGCGCGTCCGACCTGAATGCATGGCTGGATCGTCAGGAACGGGCGAGTTGATTAAATAGCCTGGAGGGTTTGCGTGAAACTTAATCTGATTGAAGAGCTGGAAGCCCGGAGTGGTGGCATCAAGGTCTCCGACCTTGCGGCCATATTGGGAGTGGACGATAAGCACATTTACCGCATGGCTGCGCGCGGACAGCTTCCGAGTTTTCGCGTCGGCGGAGCGGTACGATTCGATCCTCATGAGGTCGCAAACTGGTTGCGTCTAAAGTATGGAGACCAATCGCACCTAACCAAGAAGCGTCCACAGCGAGAGGCTGCGCATTCGCCGGAGGCATCGAACGCAGCGTAGTTCGGTGGTGGTGGGTCAGTTTGAAGTCCGGGCCGAATCGAAGTTGCCAAAAATCCCACACTCGGCGTGCTCCGCGCGACCATCTATAACTCGCGGCCCGCGACAGCCCTGACCACGTCGCGGAAAAAGCGTCTCGGCGTCAGGTCGAGCGCCCTCGTGCCGCGCACGTCAACGCTCGGCCTGATCCCGTTGTCGTAGAAAAACCGCAGCCCGGCCACCAACTGGCGCAACATGTCGAGGGTCTCCCCAAGCTCAGTCCTGTTCGTCCTTTCAAACATCGCGAGGGCGTCAAGTCCGGTCAGGCGGTGCCCGTAATAGGAGTCCCTAATAGGCGAGTAGATTTTCTCGATCCGGCCCAGATGGCAAGAGACCTCCTTTTTTATGAACCGGAAGTCTGCCCGGCTGCTGGGCACCCAAGCGCTTGCCATTAGATGATTCGCAAGGCTCTCCGTCAGGCCCCGCTCCGCAACCCTCCGCTTCAAAGTCTCCGCCGAGAAGAACTCGGGATGGGCCATCGCGCCCCCAAGCACGCGCCTCACATTGACTGCATCGGATGAAGGGTCGCAAAGCCTGCCCAAGCCCATAAACATCGACTCTTGAAGGCAATCCCGAAGGACGTGCCAGAACAACGGGGTTGTATTGAAAGCACCGAGCGCGGCCTCGCTTTCATTGCTGAGCCGGAAGAGTTCCTCAAGGAAATTGAAGACGTCGAGAACATGGGTCAGCTGATTATCTATGTGTTCCAACTCCCGTACCCACTCGCCCTCGGTCAACTCGCTAATTGGTTTCAGCTTCCCCAATTTCCTCCTACTACCCATTTCTAAAACCCTCCTGTTTGTGCGCGCGGCCCGGCCAAATTCTATGCGTTTTCTCTCCGCCGTAGGTCGGAGACAGTGCGAGATTCGTCCAATGCGTTGCTAGGGCAGCCCTCAGGCGACCAGCGCCGCCAGCTCGCCGCTGTTGACCTTCTGCGCCGCGTCCTTCGACCGGATGCCTTTCAGATACACCATCGTCGATTTGATGTCGCGGTGTCCCAGCCAGCTCTGCACGGTGCGGATGTCCACGCCGTCGCGCAGGTGGTTGGTGGCGAAGGTATGCCGGAATTTGTGCAGAAAGAAGTTCATGCAGTACGGCCCCTCGGCACACTTGTTGTTGTGCTCGGTCACGCACTGCTTGCAGTTGAGGCCGGCGCGCTCGGCAACACGCTTAACGACCATATCCATCTCGCTGTCGGGTTTGCCGCGACCGTTGGGGAAGACAAGCTGGTTCGGAGTTGCCTTGCGCGCCTCTTTCCGTTTCCTCAAACGCTCGATCAACCCCTTCGGCAACGGAACAACGCGCTCCTCCCAGTTCTTCGGCGTAAAGCGCCAGTGCGGTTTCGCCTTCAGTCGGACATCTTGGTTGCGAAAGTCGATATCCTTCCACTCGACGTAGCGGATCTCCTGATCGCGGAAGCCCGAACCAAGGACAAACTTGAGCAGTGTGGCTTCGTCATCAGTCGCCGCCCGGAACATCGCAACCAACTCCTCCGGCTCGTACACCGGGCGGATGGTATCGACGTAGTTCGGCCAGTCGCCTTTTTCCATCAAGCCGCTGCGCCCATGCTTCTTGAAGAGCTGTAGAACGGTCACGACCTTGTCGTAGACGGTCCGAGCGCCCAGTCCAAGCTCATAGCAGTAGGTCATGAAGTCGAGCACGTCGTCTCGGGTCGCGTCCTCGACGTACTTCTTTTTGTAAGCGGCACGGAGCAGGGTGTCGAGCGTGTAGCGGTAGGTCAGATGGGTGCGAGGCTTGCGCTGCATCTTCACATACCGGAGATAGGCATCGATTGCATCGCCGATTGTTGTCTTGGGCGCAACCTCCGGCTCCGGCTCGGGACCGGCAATGAGGCCGTCGCGGACGGCGCGCAATTCGATGGCCTTGCGGCGGGCCTGGTCGATAGCCTCGTCTCTGGCAACGGCTGTGCGATAGCGGCGCCCTCGCCGGCCACCGACGCGCCACTCGATGTAGTAGGCGCCTTCGGGATGGACTTCAATCTGGCCGTTGATGCGGACGCGATCCTTGAGCCGTCCGTTGGCTTCAGGAACGACAGGTGCGAAGCGCCACCCGTCAGCAGTTTTGATCTTCTTGATGAGATTGACGCGGTCCGCGTAGTCGGGAGCGTTGAGAAGTGTGCCGAGGGGCTTGAGAGTGGGCATCCAAAGAGTCCTCCTCTGGGCCATAGCTTATCAAGCGTGGACACCAACGTGGACACCAAGGAGTTATCTTACTGATTCCAAAGGTAGCCGGTTAGAAGGCAGCGCTCTAACCAACTGAGCTACGTCCCCAGACGCGCATCTCGTTCTGCAAAGAAGAGTTGCGATCTGCGTTGCAGCGTTAGTGTACCAGAGCCATCGCACCCATGAAAAGCTCGGCCCGCACTTGGCTGGAGACGCTGGATCCGCGAAAATCCCTACTCGGCAGGATGCGTTTCCAGGATCTGCAATTTAGTTGCCTTAGCAACCTTTATGTGACATATGGTTGCCTTAGCAACTATATTTTCTCGGGCTTATTAGCTGAGTTGCAGCGGCAAGGTTTGTTGGTTGTTATAGGCCAGGTCTTCCACCACGACGGAATTCTCCTGAACCTCAAGAACCTTGTAGCGTCCATCCACGATGTCGCCCTGCCCGGCGATAAATACATCTTCGCCATGCATCAGGAAAACCAGGTGACGTCCATTCTGCTCTTTGGCGAAGCCATAAAACTTCAGATCAATGGGAGGCGGCGGCGGAGGCCCTGTTGGAATTGCCGGGCCAGGTCGCGCAGAAGCAATCGGCTTCTCAATTGCCGAAAGCGGCGGCAAGGAGTCTTTGGAGAAAATATTCCGGCTGGTGCCTGTGTACACGGTATTTTCCGCCATCGCCATCCATTCCGGATGCAGCGTGGGATCGAGAGATGTCGCACTTTCCAGGTGTTGCGCCTCGGGACCGGACGCTGCGGTGCCGGGGGCTGTCTGAACAGCTGGCGCGCTGGATTCTGAAACCGGCGGCGGTGTCGCGGCCGGCGGTCCACTGGCGAGTTGCCAGACCGTGTGGGCAATCAGCGTCAGCGCCACTGACACCAGAGCCGTCGCGATCCAGCGTTTCTTCTTGTCCTCGGTACCGAGTCGAATCGCCATGGCGTTACTGTTGCTCCGTTGATGTAGTATCCGTGTCCATGGCCGTTGCAGGCATATTTCCAGAATTCGCCGCATTGGCCAGCAAATAGGTGCTCAATCGCATGCGCAGACTGACTACGCCGTTCTCCTGTCCATTCAGTGCGATTCCCTCAATCAAAAAGAAGACTCGATCGCGCTCCAGTCCATTGATGAAACGGACAATGGGCGCGTAATCTCCACTGAGGCTGACATCCATGCGAAGCTCAACAAGGCCCTGGTTGGGCTTGCCGTGGGCATATTGCCCGCGTGCCAGCAGCACGTTATTCTTGACTGCCAGCGCTCCCAGCTCCTTTAAAACTTCAGAGTCAGTGGCCGGGAATCGTTTTGCATAAAATGATTGCTGGTCCAGCTGAGCCTGCTGGATTTTCTTATCCAATCCTCGCAGCGGCCTGGTTTTCAATTGCATGGCACGGTATTCCGCCTGCCGCGCTTCGATGCGCGCGGTATCGCCCTGCTGGGCGCGATTCCAGGCAAACATCAACCGCACAGCCAGCGTTAAATTGAGCAGCACCAGCAGAACAAGCACTCCGTAATGCCAATGCTGCGCGGTGATGCGGGGTTTCGCCCAATGCCGACCGCCGGGAGTCATGGTGTCCTCCGATCGGGTGCGGGTCGAGAACCACTTTGAGTATTCCTCTGCCTGTCGTGGTTGCCGCTCGACTGGGCCGCTGTTCCGACCTGGGTCGTGTGTGTGCCGGATTTCTCTTCTTCCGCTTTCACGTCCGTCCATGCAAGATCGCCGGCGTTGAACTCGGCCAGAATATCGACGTTCACATCCGTCGAGCTCGACATGGTAGGAACAAATCCAGCACGGCCCTGGCCCTGAATATCGGCGGTCTCGCCGGCGACAAGCGGCTCAAGAAAGTGGGACGATTTTTCCAGGTTGGTCACCAGCGTGACTACCTTATCGCGCGGTCCATTGACCCGGAGCCGCATGATGACATGACCATCTTTTGCCATTTGGGGGTCGATGCTCATCACCTGAACGCCTTGAGGCAGCACCTTCTCCAGATCCATCAGCGCCGTGGTCCAGGAGAAAGATTTCTGCAGAAAGAGATGATTCAAGAATTCCGAACGCTGGAGCGTGGCCGCATTGTCCGGTTGCCGCATCAACTGCTGGTCCCGCTGCCATTCCTGCTGCAGCGTCTGTGTCGCAACCGTCCAGCGATGGACTACAGCCTGCGCCTGGGCGGCTCGAGCTTCCTCTCGACGCAATTGGAGGAATAGACCCAGCGCCAGGAGGCACAGAACAACTGCGGCGATGCGCAGCCGCAGCAGCACGGGCCGAAGCTCAAAGAATGGGCGTGACGCGAGATTGAGAGTGATGCGCATCAGCCTTGCAGCGCCCCCACCACACTGGTAAAGCGGCCCAACTCAACTCGGCTGGGAACAGCGCCAGCGGAAAAAGATTGAGAGTTGACCGGAGTCCGCAACGGAATCTGCCAGGTTCCGTCGGCGGCAAGGTGCCGACGCAATGCATCGGCCGGCTCCAGACCCGCGACCCACACTTCGACCAGCGGAACGTGCAACATATCTTCGAAGTAGGCGGCCGCGACCAGGACTGCCTGCGCCACATCGCCGGGCTCCGTATTGGCTCGGTCGGTGGTGCGGTACAACAGCAATTCTCCCTGATGCGTGATGGCAGTGGTCATCGAGTCCTGCTCGGTGTGCACCAGGAGATGCGAGCCGTCCTCCGGCAACGCGGCCAGAGCTGCCAGGGTCGCGGGCAACAGAACGCCGGGTTCACGCTGCAAGCTGCGCACCAGCGATTCGATTTCATCTCGAACCTCCGCAGGCATGGCAGCCGCAATCACCTGCACGACGCCGTTCTTGCCGGCTGTGTCCACGGGCTTCAACATCTGATACGACACGGCAGCCGTATCCGCGTCGAACGGCAACATCTTGCGCAATCGAAAACGAACAAGCGGCAATATCTCCTGCGACCTTGCCGGTAAGGTATCGAAATCCAGAATATGCACCCGGGTGCAGGCATCCGGCACCACCATGGTCCAGTCGCGACTGCGCGGATCGACCGCGTCCAGCGCTCTTTTCAGCGCGGTCTGAACGGCGTTGCTGTCGCGGAACAAGGGCGCGGTGACTCCAGCGGCAACGGCACCCGCCGGCAGAGCTTCAAACACGGCGGATTCCAGCGGAGTCTCAACTCGAGGCGAGCCGCCCGCAAGAATTCCGTCGGGAGCAATTTCGCAGGCTAGCCGCGGACGCACTGCAAATTGCAGTGAGCTTGGAAAAAGATGCATGTAGTTCAAGCCTATCGTGAAGCTTCAATGAAAGTAACTTTGTTGATTTCTTTCAACGTCGTCAGGCCGAGACGGACCCGTTGCAACGCCGACTCTCGCAGAAACGACATACCTTCTTTCTGCGCCGCTTTTCGCACTTCGGAACTCGGCCTCTTCTCCAGAATAATCTCGCGAATCCTGTCATTTAATTCCAACAGCTCGTGGATCGCGGTGCGCCCTTTATATCCTGTTCCGCCGCATTCGATGCAGCCGGCGCCTTCCTGAAAAGGAAATCCGGACCATTCGCTGAGATCCAGCCCGCTCAGCTGCAGGGTTTCGCGGTCATACTCCACGGTTTTTTTGCAATAGTGGCAAATTACGCGAACCAATCGCTGTGCCAGAATGCAATTCAGGGCGGAAACAAAGTTGTAGGGTTCCACTCCCATATTGAGGAAGCGGCCCAGAACGTCCACCACATTATTGGCATGGACGGTAGTGAACACCAGGTGGCCGGTCAGGGCGGAGTTAATGGCAATCTGCGCGGTTTCCTGGTCGCGGATTTCGCCAACGAGAATCTTGTCGGGATCGTGACGCAGAATCGAGCGCAGGCCGCGCGCGAAGGTCAGCCCCTTCTTTTCGTTGACGGGAATCTGGGTGATGCCGCGAATCTGATACTCGACCGGATCTTCAATGGTGATGATCTTGTCCTCATCGCTCTTGATTTCGTTCAGCGCGGCGTAGAGCGTGGTTGTCTTGCCTGACCCGGTGGGTCCGGTCACCAGCACCATGCCGTAAGGCTCGCGAATATAGCGGCGAAAGCGGCGCAGATCTTCTTCGGCAAACCCCACCACGTTGAGAGTGAGTGAACGGAAGGTTTCACTCATCGACTCCTTGTCGAGAACGCGAAGCACCGCATTTTCGCCGTGGACGGTGGGCATGATGGAAACGCGAAAATCGATCAGCCGACCTTTATAGCGCACCCGAAAACGTCCGTCCTGCGGAACCCGGCGTTCCGCAATATCCAGCTCGCTCATCACTTTGATGCGTGACAGAATTGTCTGGTGATGTTCTCGCGCAATGGGAGCCATGGCATGTTGCAGCACGCCGTCGATGCGGTACTTGACCAGCAGACAGTCATCGAAAGTTTCCAGGTGAATGTCGCTGGCTCTCCGCTCCAAGGCGGTAAACACCATGGTGTCCACCAGGCGAATGATGGGGCTGATGTCTTCTTCTGAAGTCAGCTTTTCAATGGAAAGGGTTTCGTCCTGATTATCTTCAGAAGAGAGGACGTCGAAGGTTAATCCCTCGGTGGCTTCGTCCAGTACGCGCTGCGATTGCTCAGTCTTTTTCAGCAGATCGGTAATCTGGCTGAGAGTCGCGACCTTGACGCCAATTCTCTGCCCCAGCAGACTGGAAATTTCATCCATCATCATCAGGCGGCTGGGATCGCTGACGGCAATGACCAGCTTGCCTTCGAGCTGTTCCAGGGGAACGAAGTTGTAACGAAACATCATGTCGACCGGCACGGTGCGAAACAGCTCGTGCTGAATGTGAAAATTTCTCAGGTCGACGAATTCGCAGCGATATCGGGCGGCCAGCGCCTTGGCTTGCGCGACGTCATCGGTGACGATGGGCTTTCCGTTGGGAACGACTGCAATTTCGGCCATGCTTTTCTCTCCTTCTAGTGTTGCATCGCGCCGGCAGCGCCCAAACTAAAGATGGGCAGGTAGAGCGCGATCAGAATTGTGACCACGACACCGCCCATCACAATCAGGATTGCCGGTTCGATGAGGGAAAGTGCCGCGGTCAGCGCCGTCTGCACATCTTCCTCGAAAAATTCGGCGACGGAATTCAACATTCCCGGCAACGCTCCAGTCGCTTCTCCTACTTCAATCATCTCAATCGACAACTCGGGAAAAATCTTAGTGCTGTTCAGGCTGGTGGCCAGCCCTTTCCCTTCCCGCACGCTGGTCACAGACTGGCCGACAGCGTGGCTGAGCCGGCGACTGCCGATGGATCGTGCCGCGGTTTCGAGGGACGGAACCAGCGGCAAACCTCCAGACAATAGAGTGGAAAGGGTTCGGGCAAAGAGTGCTACCTGATACTTGACCCAGATGTTGCCAAATATGGGAGTACCGATACGAATCGAATCGATCCGGTTGGCGCCGCTGTCGGTGCGGCTCCAGCGGATGAGACCAAGAACCAGAAGAACGAGAGCCACGGCCATATAGGGCAGGTAAGACTGGAAATCCTTGCCCAGCGCCAGCATGAACACGGTAATGCCGGGCAGCTTGGTTCCAATCTGGTCATAGAGCGCGGCAAACCGAGGCACCACAAAGCTGATTAGAAAGATGAACAGTCCGGTCACCATGACGATGAGCAGCACAGGATAGAAGAGCGATGCGATCAGCTTCTTGCGAAATGTGAGAGCAATTCGCTGGAACGCCAGATAGCGGGTGAGGACCTCTTCGAGGTTCCCGGAACGCTCGCCTGCCTGAAGCGACGTGGTGTAGATGACAGGAAATCCGCCCTGAGATTCAAAGGCCGCGGAAAGAGATTGCCCGGTGCGGACGCGAATCGCGACGTCTTCCAGCTGGGCGCGCAGGATGGAAGCTTTCTGCCGCTTGGCCAGAAGGTCGACCGAGGAGAGAATCGGCAAGCCGGCGCGAATCAAGGTGAGAAATTGCTGATTAAAGATCAGAAACGGTTCCAGCTTGACGCGTTTGCTTGCGCCCGCCTTGCCGGCGATTCCCTTGGGCTTGACCCAGTACACGTAGTGGCCGGATTGAGCGAAGCGCTGACGCAGCTCTTCGGCCGAGTTTGCCAGGTGGACATTCTCCTGCACATGTCCACGCTCGTCCGCAGTTTTGACAATATATTCCACAGAATCTTATTCCTTGTGCTGGGCGGGCAACTCCCCCGCGGGGGCTTGATTCAACGCGCGTAGCTGACCCCAAGATATCAGCCTTGCGATACGGCCGTCTGGTCCGACGGCGAACGGGAGACTGAGCGAGTTCCAATTTCCATGGTCGAGCGGCTGCCAGGTCTTGCCGCCGTCTCGTGAAACATCGCTGCCGTTTGGGCCGGCTGAAATCCAGGTTCCATCGGTCGTATTCCATGCCACGGTGGAACGATAGCCGGCCGGAGAAGCGGTGGCCGGATGCCATTGGATGCTATCGGTTGTATACGCGGCTGTGTCCGCTGTGATTTGCGGTTTGGCATAATCTCCGCCGACGGCGACACCGTCTACGGCATCGTGAAATGCAATCGCGAAGACTCCGGCGGTCGAGCCTGGCGATGCGGTCGGCTGCGGCAACGGCTGGGTATGGATGCATCCGATGTCGGCGCCGCCCGCGCCGGTGGCGTCAATCCATTCCAGGGGGTCAAGTTCAAACCCGTAGAGCCAACCGCCGCTGGTGCCAAACCATACCTGATGATTGACGGCCGAGCCGGATTGGGCGTTCGCGTTGCGAATGGGAAGAACAGCCAGCGCTTGATTGCTGGCGGCGAATGCTCCCTGATTCTTTTCCATCGTCCGCAGGCAGGGATTGAGCTGGCGGGTCCAATGATTGCCGCCGTCCTGGGTTGCCAGCAAAGTGAATGCGCCGCCAACCGGATCTCCAAGAATCACGCCGAAGCGGGTGCCGTCGAATTGCAATGCATCCCAAAAACCGTCCGCGTCCTGATTCGTGAGGACAAGCTGCCAGGTTCGGCAGGCGTCGTGGGTGGAATAGAGCCGCGACTGGCTTCCGGGGCCGCTCGACATTGCCATGGCGTGCTGGTCGTCCCATGCCCAGACACTGCGAAAATCCAGCTTATCCGCGCCTGGAGGTACGAAACATGCGTTCCAGGTTCGGCCTCCATCCACTGTGCGGAGGACGGTGCCGTTGGTGCCGCTGGCCCAGGCGATCCTGGCGTTCACCGCATGAATGCCGCGCAGAGTCGCCCGCGTCCCGCTGGCCTGCAGTTGCCATTGCGCGCGCGCCGGAATGGCAGCACACAGAAGGAGAGTCGACGCAACCGCGAAGACAATTCTTGTCCTGGATTGGGACTGCATTGATTGTGACTGCAATGGTTTGTTTCGCAACATCACTCCAGAGCGTGGGGCCGTGCTACATGGGAGCCAGGCCGTTGACGATGACCACTCCAGCGGGCGCAAGAAAGGAGAACGTTGCAGGAGTCAGCGACGGATTCGGCTGTTCGTCAGTCAGCTGAAAGCTGGTGATCGCACCATCCGCTTCCGTCCACTGGATCTGCTCAATCCTTCCTTCGGCCGTGACGGTCAGATCGACTTCAGCGACTCTCTCCTCCATTCCTTTGGGAACGCCGCGCAACTGATACTCGGCGCCGTTCGGCGTAAGCGTCAGATGGGTCAGTTCTTTTTCTATTCGCGTATGGCCCAGAAGGAACCGCAATGGTGATCGAAAATCTTCCAACTGTTTCGCTGGATAGCGCTCTGCCTGGGCATCTCCCGGCGTGTAGGAGTAACCATACGATCCGTCGATGACAAAAACTTTGCCCTGCGGATCGGTGTAATTCCAGCGCATGCGGCCGGGCTTTTGCAGCAGCAGAACGCCGCTCTCCGCCCGATGCATTCCCATGCCGTGATATGTCTCTGTGAAGTGGACGCTGAGCGAATGCAGCCGGTCGTAATGCTGGTCGACTCGTTTGGTCAATTCCGACAGCGCCGGCGTCGGGCTGGCCGCGGCGGAAGACTGTGAGGAGACGGCTGCTCCCCTGCTCCTGGCAAATCCCGGTACCGTCGACAACACGGCGGCCAAAAGGATGATTGCCAGCCGGTGTCGGGCTCGTTTCATGGAAGTTGCCGGAGTGGTAATCTCTGCGCCCGTCAAAAGCTCTCGAAATTGAAATTTACGAAATTGGCTGCGTGCAATTGGTGCCACCAGCCGGATCAGCCTTGATTTCGCCGGTCTGATCCATGCAGAATCCGCGATGCCCGGTCTTGCCTACGGATTGCGGTACCGCTGTCACCTCAAACGAGGTGATCACGTCCTGATTGTTGACCGTCACCTTGGTGCAATTTGTGATGGCGAATAAATAGCCGCTCTTATAACCGCTGGCTAAGTCTGCCGGGATCAACTGTGCCGCCTGAGCGCTGGGTGCACCCGCCTTGGGATCGCCACCGAGCTGCGCCAGGTTGCAGGAAAATCCATTCGCCGGAAAGTTGGTTTGATATTGGATCTCCGCGCTGTTCAACGTGCGCAGTTCTTCCATGGCAGCGGTCTCATTTGCCTGACTACGCATATTCATGTAGTTCGGAATGGCGACGGCCATGAGGATCAAAATGACCGACATGACGATCAACAACTCCATCAGCGTAAAACCAGCCTGACGCAGCCGTCTGCTGGAAGTCTCTAAAACTGTATTCATTTTCAACACCCTGCATCTGAAACTAATGCGAATATATTTCTACTGTATCAGCATGCAAGGTGATCGCGCGTGACCTTCAGTCCGTTCAGATTGCCCAGCATCGCCACCGCAATCGACTCCGGTACGAACAGCTGTTTCGCCATATGCATCAGGTCCGCGCTGGTAACCATTCCGACTTTCTCCAGCACCTCCGGCACGGAATCAAAGCGCTGAAAATACATCTCCTGCCGCGCCAGGTTCGACATGAGAGCGCCTGAGCTTTCCAGACTCATCAAAATATTGCCTTTCAACTGATCTTTGGCGCGCTGCAATTCTTCTTCCGGCACGGGTTGTTCTTTCATGCGACGAAACTCATCTACCGTCAGTCGAATCACCTGCTCGGCATTTTGCGCCGAGGTGCCTGCATAGACGCACAGCGAACCGGTATCGCGAAAAGAGCTCAACTCGCTGAAAATCGAATAGGCCAGGCCGCGGTCCTCGCGCACATTCTGGAAGAGGCGTGAACTCATGCCGCCGCCGAGGATCGTATTCAACAGAGCGACCGTGTAGCGCGCCTCGTCGTTGACCGGCGGCGCCGGAACGCCCAGGCAAAGCTGCAATTGCTCCAGCGATTTCTTTTGCCGGGAAACGATGCGGGCATGGACCTTGGGTCGAGCCGCGAAGGGAGCGACAAGAATATTTTCCGTCGTCGGAGTCGATGGCAGGTGGGCAAGTTTCTCTGTCACCAAAGTGACAAACGCATCGTGATCCAGATTTCCGGCGGCGGAGAAGATCATGTTGCCGCCTTGAAAGCGTCCACCATAAAAGTCGAAGAGCATTCCCTGATCGAAGCGCCGCACCGTCTCTCGTGTGCCCAGAATCGGCTTTCCCAGAGGATGATCTTTCCAGAAACTCTGGGTGAAAATTTCGTTCACCAGCATATCCGGATTGTCCTCATCCATCTTGATCTCTTCCAGAACGACTTTGCATTCCCTGCCGATATCGTCGGGAGCAAAAATGGGATGCATGACTAAATCGGCCAGCACGTCGAGCGCCTTCGGCACGTGTTCATCCAGCACCTTCATGTTGAAGCAAATTGTCTCTTTGCTGGTGAAGGCATCGAGGTTGCCGCCGATGGCATCGACTTCTCGAGCGATGCTTTTGGCGGAACGCGATTTCGTTCCCTTGAAAACCATGTGCTCCACAAAATGGGAGACTCCGTTGATTTCCGGCATCTCGTCGCGTGACCCGGTCTTGACCCAGACGCCCATCGACACGGAACGTACATGCTCCATCCGCTCGGTAAGAATTACCAGGCCGTTGGGTAATTCTGTGCGGCGGATATTGCGGCTTTGGGAGGTGTTGGTGGAACTGCCATGGGTGCTGAAGTGCGTGGTTTCCTGCGTGCTGTTCATTGTGATCATCCGTATATAATTTTTTCACAGACTGCCGGGGCGTGCTGCCGATGCCAAAAAAGGCTGGGCTGCAACCAGTTATCCACAATTCATGGAGAGTTTTCCACAATTCGATCCAAAGCAGCAAAGAAATAGTGAAACCCGAGAGTCGTGCCTGTTTGGACTTTCGTTAGAGCAACTTACAAAGCTTATTGAAAGTTTTCGATTAGAATCCTATCGATCTCGACAGCTTTGGCACGCACTTTATCAACAGCGGGTCTCCTCGATCGACGACATCACTTCCCTGCCACAACCGATCCGGGATCGCCTGACCCAGGCTGGCTACCAAATAGGCCTGCCCCAGATCGAACAAACCTATGTATCCAGCGACGGCACGGAGCGCTATCTGGTTGCCTGCCCAGATAGAGAAACTGTGGAAACCGTCTGGATGCCGAACGGCGATGACGGCGAAATGGGGGACGGATCGGAGGCGGCCAGCGAGGAAGCGGATGCGGTTGCCGCTTCCCCGGGCACGCCAAACGAAGAGAGCCGGCCACTGCCTTACCGGCGCGCGACCATTTGCATCTCCAGCCAGGTTGGATGCGCAGTTAACTGCCAGTTCTGCCTGACTGCGAAATTGGGAGTGAAGCGGAACCTGACCGCCGGGGAAATCGCCGGGCAAGTGGGGGCGGTGTTGAATCGTCATCAGGTGCGGATCGGCCGCGATCGCATCAACCTGGTGTTTATGGGTATGGGCGAGCCGTTTCTGAACTACGACAATTTCATGGCCGCGGTGCATCTACTGGTGGAAGGCATGGGAATTCCAGAGGCGCGCATGACGGTGTCAACCTCCGGCATCCTGCCAGGTATTGAGCGCTTCGCCAAGGAGAAGCTGCGGCCCAAGCTGGCGCTGAGCCTGAACGCGCCGAACGATCGGATCCGCGAAAGCATCATGCCGATCACGCGCAAGTGGAAGATCGAAGATCTTTTCGATGCTTTACGCGATATTCCATTGCGACCGCGCGAGCGAATGACCTTTGAATATGTTTTGCTGGGTGGAGTCAACGATCGGATGGAAGACGCTGCCGAACTGGTTGGGTTGCTGCGCCGCTCCGGCCTGCCTGCCAAGGTAAACCTGATCGCCTGGAATCCGGGGCCTGACATTCCCTATCGCATGCCGGCTGCGGAGGATATTGCAGCCTTCCAGTCCCGCCTGATCGCCAGCGGCATTCCGGCTTTCCTGCGTCGTCCGCGTGGACGAGACATCTACGCCGCCTGCGGCCAGTTGAAGCGGACCGTGGCCTAGACTCTAATCCGTTTGCCCGGGATGAGAATGACCCAGATGAAGGGCGCCGATCTGAGCCTGCGGGTTGCGCATCCAGCGGGCCAACGCAGACCCATTCAGATTCATGCGAACCAGGTCCAGATGTCCATGATCATAGTTGGCGATGAACATGCGCATCGACTGGTCAGAGGGCTGGACGAAGATGACAGACAGCCCGGCGCTTGCGGCGGTTCGCTCCGTCACCATGGGCTGCCATTGCGCGCCCAGTTGCGACCGCACGAGAGAGTCGAGTGCGTCTGGATCGACGGCTCCGATGTGATCAAACTCCGCAATGCGCATGTCTTTCACGCCGCCGCGGGTTGCGGCCTGGGCGCACAGGCTGACGAATCCCATCCAAGGAACAAGCTGGGCATGGACCGCATAGCGTTGCTCCACCCCGGAAACGACGGAGTCGAAATCATGGTTCGCGGCCGAACAGCCAGTGGCGCAAAGTAGCGCGGCTGCCACGATGCAAAGGATGGCTGGTTTCATTTCGTACTCTCCTTGGGGGCGGCTGCGGAATTGGAGTCGGTATGGATGTTGGGAATTCCGAAGTTACCGCTCAGTTCTCCGAGTTCCTGTGGGCTGATGGTGCCGGAGATATAGACCAGCGACAGTTGCCTGGGTTCCGCATCCAGGACAAACATTCCGTGAACTTCGCCATTTACCAGCTTCACAAAAACGTCGGTATTGGCGCCGGATTTTTTGGAACGCTCCTGGACCATGGGGTTCCATTCCGGCCCTAAGAACTGTTTGCGGATGGTTTTCAGATCGGTCTCCGTGTAGGCTCCCGGTTGGTCGAAGTCATACTCGCGAACGTAAATGCCGTTGAGTTTCTGGATCAAACTTTTGGCCTGGCGATCGTCCGGTTTTTTGGAGTCGAGGAACTGACTTCCGAAGTTCAGCATATTTTTGTTTAGCGTCACTTCGTTGACGTTGGAAGCGTGCGCGGACAGTTGTTTTTCCAACGCAGCCGGAAGTACTGGAAAGTCGGGCTGCTGTGGGTCCTGAGCGACCGCGGGCAGGGCCGCTAACAAAGCAGCGGCAAGTATCCAGCGGAATGAGCGGGCTGCTGCGAACGGCGGAAATTTTAACTTTGTCATACGGGAGTGCTCCTGTCTGTTGGGGGTGCTAATTCGAACTGTCTTTGTCGACTCGGTTGCGGACATTTTGCAGCGTAAAGCCGGTAATTCGCAGCGCGAGCAAAACCTGTTGACGTGCACGTTCGCCGGCGATCTGGCGTTGCCGCTGATGTTCGAAAACTCCGCCGAGCGCGATGGCGAGAAGCAGTACGGCGGCAATGCTCCAGCGCAAAATGGGGGCAAGGCCTGTGCCGCGAACCGCGGATGGTGCGGTCGGATGGGCCGACAACTCCAGCGACCTGGCGACGACGCGGTCGGCAAAATCCTGCGGGGGCGGCAGCGGACGGAGCGCGGCGCGCAGTTCCTGTTCCAGATCATCCTGCCGATTGAATTTGTCTCTGAAGTCAACCATGCGTGACCTCCTTTACTTGCCGCTGCGCTTTCGTTCGCAGCAGTTTTAATGCGCGTTGCAGATGACTCTTTACCGTTGCCAGCGGCATGGAAAGCGCGACGGCGATTTCCGCCGGCAGCATGTCTTCCTGATAGCGAAGCAAAATCACCGCTCGCTGCATCGGAGGGAGACTGGCCACCAGCTGTTCCACCCTGGTATGTCCCGCGGACGGAGCAGCCGATGGGAAATCGATTCCCCTGGCAACCGGCGTTCGCTGATCGTCAAACGGCTCGGCGTCAAAGTCCACGCGGCTGGAGCGGCGACGCTGCGCATCCAGGGATCTGTGCACCGTCACGCGGCGAAGCCATGCCAGCAGGTGCTCGCTGGATTCCATGCGATGAAGGTCGCGATCGAGCGCCAGAAAAACATCCTGCGCCACCTCCTCCGCGATGCCGGGGTCGCCGAGTATGCGGAAGGCAATGCTGTAGACGCGCGACTGATGAGTCTCCACGAGATCGCGAAATTCGCACGCGGACGGTCTGCGGAACAACGCGAACGGTGCTGGAAATGACGCCTTCAACCGATTTTCGCCTCTCAGGTAATTTCCCTGTACCTGCATATACGCAAGTCAGGCCCCCCGAGAATGCAAAAAGTGAGGTTTAAGGGGAAATAATTTTTTAGGTGGGAGGATGTCCGGTCGCCCGGGAGTGAGAGGAGTCAATTGCGGCGAAAGTCGTGGGCGGGGTTCACGGTCTGCGGAGATGTTTCAAACCCAGGTCGAGCAGGACGTCGGCTACGCGCTCGTAGTCGTGGCGCAACACTTCTTCTTCGCGCAGAAAATCGCCGGTGATACAACGGACGCCGAGGCGCTCAATTTGTTCGACGTCGGCAACAATCTGCTCCGCGCCTTCCGCAGCGTAGCGTTGCCGCGCGCTTTCGGTGACGGGGGCGATGTTCACCAGGGCGTAGTCGAAGATGGCTCCGCCGGTGTGCTCGTAAATGCGCTCAATATGCTGCGACGCCGTCAGATGAACGCTCTCATTCGCCTGGGTCATCAGATTGCAAATAAAGACCCGCAATCCATGGGTGGCGACCAGCGAGTCGGCAATTCCTTCGACCAGCAGATTCGTGATCAGACTGGTGTAGAGCGAGCCGGGGCCGAGGGTGATTAAATCGGCGCCCAGGATGGCTTCCACGGCCTCAGGAAGCGCAGCCACGCGCTCTGGTTTGAGCATCAGGCGAACGATGCGGCGCTTGCTGGCGGTAATCTGGGTTTCGCCCAGCACCATCGACCCGTCATCCATCAGCGCGGCCAGGTTCACGTTGGAGTTGGTGGCGGGATAGAGATGTCCGCGGGTGGCAAGAATTTGCGAGGACATCTTGACGGCTAAGGCGAAGTCGCCGGTGACCGCTGTCAGACCGGCGAGAAACAGGTTGCCGAAGCTATGGCCTTCCAGTCCCTCGCCACTGTCGAAACGGTATTGAAACAGCCTCGACAGCAAGTGCTCATCTTCCGATAGCGCGACCATACAATTGCGCAGATCTCCAGGCGGGAGCATGTTCATATCTCGGCGCAGCCGGCCGCTGGAGCCACCATCATCCGTGACGGTAACAATGGCAGCCAGGTCGGAGATGACCGCGGGCAATTCCGCTGAATTGTCGGCGGAAGTGGCAATACGCGAAGGAGACTGGGTGTGCCTTTTCAGTCCGCGCAGCAGCGTGGACAGACCTGTACCGCCGCCGATTGCGGCGACCCGCAGACAGGCCGGCGGTGACTCGGCAGCAGAGGGCAGAGGTTTCGGATCAGTGGGTTCGGTTGCGACCGGGCTGGCAGAATGCATTTTCATCAAGACTACAAACTCTCCCAGCGCCAGTCGATGCGCCAGGAGTGTTTAGATTTCCAGCGTCTTACAGAACTTCCGGATACAGCAGTTCCGTAAAGCGAGGATCGTCGAACATCTCCTGGAAATCCGAATCCAAACGGGCCTGGATTCGATTGCCTGGGTTCAGTTCGATAGCGCGGCTCAATTGTTCCAGGCACTCCTCGGCGTGGCTGGTCAAACTATGCATCACGGCAAGGCCGTAGAAGGCATAGTCTGCCGAAGGATGTTTCTGGAGGATGGCATCGAATTGCTCGCGCGCGTCCTCGTAGTAGCCGGTATTCAGAAGCGAGATGGCGTAGTCGTATTGCTCCTCCGGACTTTGGAAGGAGATCGCGTTTTTCTTCATTTGCCGTTCGCAGGCGGTGAGATGCACACGAGCTCGATCGACCAGGTCGCCGGCATCGTCCGACAGCAATACTTCGAGGGCCACCTTCGCCTTCTCATACTTGCCTTCTCGCATGAGGCGCACGGCGGTTTCGTAGTGTTGAATCTTTTGCTTGCGGGCCGGATCGGGGATGGCGTCGGATTTGCCCGCGAGAACGCGGGGCATCGAGGTCGGTTTCTTTTTCGATTGAGATGGCTTCATCGCAGACACTCTCGACTGATCTGTACTAGAGGGCTGTTCCTACCGAATGACCCTGACCCTCGTAAACCTAACAGGAAACGACCTTGTCCGCAATGGCGATGTGGCGGCCATCACTTATGCGGCGTGTCGAAGCGAGCGCTGGATCGCGGTTTCAATCGCTGCGTCGGGCGTGTCTCGACCGCCAACACGGCCCACTCGCGACGCCTGCGAACCCAGGTTGCCCGATGATAAACTGGAGATGGAACGCCCTATGCCAGAAACCATTCGCAGAAAGACACCCACCGTCCTGATTGGTAATGTCCGGGTCGGCTCGGATGCACCGGTTGTGGTGCAGTCGATGACCAACACGGATACCGCCGATGTTGCTTCCACAGTTCTGCAGGTAGCCGCGCTGCATCGCGCCGGTTCGCAGATCGTTCGAGTCACGGTGAACAATGATGAGGCGGCCAAGGCCGTTCCCGCCATCGTGGAAGAGCTGGCGAAGCAGGATATACATGTGCCGATCGTCGGCGATTTTCATTACAACGGCCATCTGCTGCTGAAAAAATATCCGGCGTGCGCCCGTGCCCTGGCGAAGTACCGGATCAATCCCGGCAACTGTTCCATTGGTCGCAAGGATGACGATAACTTTCGCACCATGATCGAATGCGCAGTTGAAAATGAGAAGCCGGTACGCATCGGCGTCAATTGGGGATCGCTGGACCAGGCGCTGCTGACGCGCATGATGGACGAAAACGCAAAATCTGCCAAGCCGAAGGATGCCCGCGACGTGACCATGGAAGCGATGGTTGCCAGCGCGCTGGATTCGGCGGCGATGGCGGAACGCTACGGCCTGCGGCACGACCAGATTATCCTGAGCGCGAAGGTGAGCGGCGTGCATGACTTGATCGATGTGTATCGCATCCTGGCCGGTCGCTGCGATTACGCCTTGCATCTGGGACTGACCGAAGCGGGCATGGGGATGAAAGGCATTGTCGCCTCCACGGCGGGTTTGACACCGCTGCTGCTGGCCGGGATTGGCGACACTATTCGCGTGAGCCTGACGCCAAAGCCAGGCGGCGATCGCACGGAAGAAGTCCTGACCGCGCAGCAGATTCTGCAGTCGCTGGGCATTCGCAGTTTTAGTCCGCAGGTGACAGCCTGCCCGGGTTGCGGACGCACCACCAGCACGTTCTTCCAGGAACTGGCGCAGCAGATTCAGAGTCATCTACGCAATTCCATGCCGGTATGGCGAGAAAAATATCCCGGCGTCGAAGAGTTGAAGCTGGCGGTGATGGGTTGCGTGGTCAACGGACCTGGAGAGTCGAAACATGCCAACATCGGCATTTCTCTGCCAGGCACATTTGAAGAGCCGGTCGCGCCGGTGTACGTGGATGGACGCCTGCTGCTGACATTGCGTGGCGATCACATCGTTCAGGAGTTCACGAAGATTCTGGATGAGTATGTCGAGACCCACTACGGCGCAACCGCGCCCAGGGATTTAGTGGGCGCTCGCTGATGCGGGCGGTGCTGCCGGGGCCGCAGCTTCGGCGGCGGGCTCGGCAACAGGCTTGGCAGCCTTCTTACCCGATTTTTTGATCAGCTGATTCAGCGTGGTTGATTCGAGTTCTTCTTCGAGGCATTTCTGCGCCTTGCGGAACACCGCGCGCATGGTTTTTTTCAGCTCTTTGGTTTCCGCAGTATCATGCGCCGTCTGATGCAGCAGCTCACCGGAATCGAGTGCGCGATAAATATCGCGCAGCGTAATCTGCTTGGGACTCTTTGCCAGACGGGTACCGCCGGAGGGGCCTTTCACGCTGGTGACGAGCCCGGCATGGCTGAGAGCCGACAGCAGACGTCGCACCACGACGGGATTGGTCGCGAGCACCGTGGCCAAGGCCTGCGAGGTATGGAACCTCTCCGGCTCGGTCGCCATCAGCACCAGCGCTTCAATTCCCGTAGAAAACCGCAGATTGACCGCCATGTGCCCCAAAATATCATAGTTCCGTCTTTCCGGGGCAATTCCAACGGGACGGTTGCGGAATCCCGGTTTGCCAACCGGCTGCTCGAGGCCGCGAATGCTACCATCAAGCTTTTACGTCGGGAGCGGACTTCTTTTTGAAGATACTTTTTGTCGGAGATGTTTTCGGGGGCGCAGGGCGCCGGATCGTTCACGCTCACCTGGGCCATGTGATTGCAACTCACGCAGTCGATCTGGTGGTGATCAACGCGGAGAATGCTGCAGGCGGCTTTGGAGTCACGCCGGGCATTGCCGAGGAAATGTTTGACCTGGGCGCACATGTACTGACCACCGGCAATCATGTCTGGGACAAGCGCGAAATCATCGAATGGATGCACTCCGTTCCAGCCGACAGCCATGAGCGGCCGCGGCGGGTGCTGCGGCCCGCCAACTACGCCCCCGGCACACCCGGCCACGGAGTTTACGAAGGCACGTTGAGGGACGGGACGGCGTATGCGGTGCTGAACCTGCAGGGGCGAGTGTTTATGGGCAGCAGCGACGATCCTTTCCGCGCCGCCGACTCGATCCTTGAAAAACTGCGCGCCAAGGTCATTCTGGTGGACTTCCACGCTGAGGCAACGTCAGAAAAAGTAGCGCTGGGCTGGTATCTTGACGGCCGGGTGACCGCGGTACTGGGAACCCACACACATGTGCCGACAGCGGACGCACGCGTTCTGCCGCGCGGCACCGCATTTCAAACCGACGTGGGAATGAGCGGGCCGTACGACAGCGTCATTGGCGTCGAAGTGGAGCAGGTGGTGGATCGCTTCCTGCGAGGGATGCCGGCGAAATTCGATGCGGCCAAAAAAAATCCCAAGATGTGCGCCGCTTTGATTGAGTGCGACGCTGCCACCGGCCGAGCGCAGTCGATTCGGCATTTCATGCTGGGCGAATAGACCGCTCCTATTTGCGCAAGCAAAAGCCGGCATCCATTTCGGATGCCGGCTTTTTCTGGATACAGCGCTCTACCACGGCTACTGCGGTGTTGTGTGATGCTTGGTGGTGGTGTGATGGACGGCGTGCGGCTTGGTGGCCTCGGGTGCTTCTCCGTCCTTCATGATGATCATGGGAGGCTTCTGCGTGTAGGAATCAAACGTTGCGATGTAGTTCACCATCGAGTTGATGGCAGGCGGCGTGCGCAGCGGCTTCTTCATGTTGATGGTGAAGTCTGCCCGGTTCGACTGCTGAGCATCGTCGGAGACAGCGACCTGAACGGAGTCCGGCGTCGCAGCGATCACTTTGCCCGGGACCTGGGTGGTGAGTCCCTGCATGGTGGCCCAGACCTTGGCGGCATCGTCCGGAGAGCCGTTGGCCAGCACAAATTCCTTATCCGTCAGTGCCATGGTTTTTAGATCAGGCGTCGACGTGACAGCATTGTGTGCCAGCTCCTGCGGAGACGGCGGTGGCGGCGCGGGTGTAATGGTGAATCCCGAGGGCGGGTTCAGAGAAGCCTTGGCCTGTGCCTGCACCTGTTCGAAACCATCCATACCACCGTGGTATTTCTTGTACCAATATTCCGCGGCCTTCTGGATCGTGTCCTTGTAGGGTTCTGGAGCGTAGGCAGCGGCGCGGGCCAGGTACCAGACGGCGTTGACCAGATCCTGCGGCTGTTCCTGGGTATAGGCGGTGCCTAGATAGTAGGTGTCCTGAATTCCCGGTCCGCTGGTCTGCTGCTGCTCCGGCATGGCCTGTAATTCTTCTTTGAAATACTTGATTGCATCCGAATAGTTCTTCTTCTCAAGATCGTCCGCCGCAATCGCTCCATCGAATATCGGCTGGACCGCGGCTTTCATCTTGCCGAAGTTGGCGGCATCCGCTCCCTCAGGGGCCGGGGCATTCAAGCCAGCCTGGGCATCCTTCGCGGCCTCATCCAGCAATGGCAACGCGTCCGCGGGATTGGTCTTCTGCCCTGCCTGCTGGCGCAAAACGTACGCGCTGAGCGCGAGCGCCCGCATGTCCGTGGGGTCCATTTGCAGGACTTGCCGGGCGGTGGCGACTGCCTTGTTGGTATTTCCGGTCTGGGTGTACGCATCCATCAGGATCTCGAGCACTTGCTTCTTGACGACGCTGTTCGGATATTGCTGCAGAAAGGCTTCGATCGACGCTTCCTTGGCTTGCGGCGTCGACTGGTTGATGGCGGTATTGTATGCGTTGAACTCCGCAGGATCTTTAATCGTGATCGTGCTTGAGTTTTGGTCTTGCGCCTGCATCATGATGGGAGCGGCAGCAATTGCGGAACTGGCCAGCGCCAGCACCGTGACGTACAAAATCTTGTTCTTCATCGATCACTCCTCGCGAACGAGTGTTACACAGAAATTTAGAAAACCGAATGCCACGCGCCTGTCTGCTGTGTCAGGCCCGCCCCGGCTCTTGCAACGTAATCGGAGACAGGATGGCTGAAGGCTAAGACAACAGACCGTACCGCATTTGGAATAGTTAGCAGGATTATAAAACCGAACGTGCCGGCCCGTGTCAGTATTCCACCGAGGATGCTCCGGACGCAATAGCATTTCGTTATGTACGATGCATGCAGGGAGTCGACTGGTATGCAGAAATGGCCTGAAAAATTCGGCAACGTGCGTTTCATGGTCCTGGGCATAGCGCTGATGCTGCTGGCAACGATGTGGTTGCTCTCGAGAATTTTCGGTTGACGGCAATCGCGGCATCAAGCCGAACCAATCTCAGAGTACCCGGAACATCATCTCACCTTTAGGACTGGAACTGTCATGGAGACTTCCCCACTCGCCGGACAAACCGCCGTCATCACTGGAGCCAGCCGAGGAATCGGCGCAGCCATCGCGCGTAAGCTGGCTTCGCTGGGCGCACACACTGTCCTGACGGCGAGAGATCCAAAGCAACTCGACAAGGTGGTTGCAGAAATCACCGCGACCGGCGGAAACGCCGATTCGCATCCTTGCGATTTGACTCAGCCGGCAGAGATTGAGAGATTCGCGCGACTCGTCCTGGAGACTCATGGGCATTGCGACATCCTGGTGAACAATGCAGGGGTCGGCTGGTTTCGGGGTCCTCTCCACACTATGCTGCTGGAAGACTGGGATCACCTCTTCGCCATCAATCTGCGGGCGCCCTACCTGCTGTTGCGCGCTTTTGCGCCGGCAATGATTGCGGCAAAGCGCGGCCACATCATCAACATCTCATCCCTGGCCGGTAGAAATCCTGTACCGAACGGAGCTGCCTATGCCGCCTCGAAGTCGGGACTCAACGGCCTGATGATTTCCGCCGCCGAAGAGCTGCGGCAACACCAGGTGCGGGTGTCTGTGGTGTCGCCGGGAACGGTGCGAACGGAATTCGGCTCGGGACAGTCGTCTCAGAAGTCCGACCTGGGCGCCATCCAGCCCAAGGACATTGCGGCGATTGTTGCCTTACTGGTTACCCAACCGGATGAGTCTTTCATCAGTGAAGTGCTGGTACGGCCTACACTGAAGAAGTAGGAATCGGAAGTTTCCGGCCTGGCGTCTTCCGAATCGTCCACGACAAACTCTCTTGTGGCAATATCCAACAGCTATGCTATATCTAGGGTTGCGGACTTCTTATCCACAACCTGCTGTACCTATCGATTGACCCAATGCCAAGTCCGGGCTAAAGTGAACCCATCCAGTGGCTTATTTTGCCGCTGCCCCGCTGTGCCAAAGGAGCATCGATTGCTCGAACTTAAGCGCATTCATATTCTCGGCTTCAAGTCCTTCTGCGATCGCACGGAAGTGTTGCTGGACAGCAACGGCGTGACCGCAATCGTGGGCCCCAATGGGTGTGGCAAGTCCAACATCTCCGACGCCATCAGCTGGGTGCTTGGAGAGCAGTCGGCCAAGGATTTGCGTGGCATCAAGATGGAAGATGTCATCTTTTCCGGCACCCGTGAGCGCAAGCCTACGGGCATGGCCGAGGTGTCTCTGGTCCTGGTCGATCCGGAAGTATATCAGCCGGCGAGCCTGCAGCCGGGTCCGGAAGCAGTCGAAGATGACTGGGATGAAGCAGCAGTGCGGTCGCAGGCGGCACGCGAGACGGAGGAGATCACCGCCGAGTTGCAACCCGGCAAGATATTGGAAGGTCCGGTCGAAGTCGAAGGATCGAGCGCGGCCGCGGAGGAAACCGCCGAGGCTCCAGCCGAAGCGGCGGCCGAGAGCAATGTGGTGCTGAAGATTCGCCGCCGAAAATTCCAGCGCAATCACGCACAGGACGGCGAGATCATCATTTCCCGCCGGCTTTTTCGTACCGGCGAAAGCGAATACCTGTTGAATGGCAAGCTATGTCGGCTGCGTGACATTCACGACATCCTGATGGGCACCGGCCTGAGTTCGGATTCCTACGGCATCATCGGGCAGGAACGCATTGGCCAGCTGTTAAGCAGCAAGCCGCATGAGCGTCGGGCGATTATTGAAGAAGCCGCCGGGATCACACGATTCAAGACGAAGAAGCATCTGGCGGAACTGCGGCTGGAGCAGGCGAAGCAGAATCTGGCGCGCGTCAATGACATTTTTGACGAAGTTGCGCGGCAAATGAATTCTCTGAAGCGCCAGGCTTCGAAAGCGGAGCGCTACGGTGCCCTGCGCGACGAGCTGCGTCAACGTCTGCGGGTGGTGATTGCCACACGGCTTTCGATCACCGATGCGGCAGCCGTTGCGGTGGCCACGGAGCTGGAGCAGTTGACTCAGCAGATCGAAGAGCTGACACAGACCATTGCCGCAGTCGATCAGCAACGCGTAGCCGCCGTGTCCGAGGGCTACAGCCGCGAGCAACAGGCCCGCGAAGCAGCCACCCAGGCCAACAACGCTTCGGTAGAGCTGGAGAGGACGCTGGGGCAGTTGCAGGCGAATCAGGATCGCGCCGCCGACCTGACCACGCGCCTGCAGGCCGCGCAGGCAGAGCTGCAGCAAACGCAGCTGCAGCTGACCGGACTGGAAACAGAACGAAGCCAGCAGGAAACATTTCTGGCACAGGCGCAGCAGGCCGTTGACCTGGCGCGGCAGGACATGCAGGCACGGCAGAATGCATTTCAAACCGCGACCACCGAGCTGGCCTCGGTGAGCGAGCGCATGGAAGCGTCGCGGCGCCAGATGTTGCACTGGATGGCGCAAGCCAACAACGTGCGCAACCAGATCAGCCAGGGCGAAGCCAGCCTGGAAGGCTACCAGCGCGAAGCGGAACGTCTCGCGGTGGAGCGGACCAGCGTGCAGGGCGAGCTGGAGAAGCTGGGCGTCGAACGCGGCCAGGTTTCCCTCAATTTCGCTTCCGCCAGCACGGTTCTGCAGGACACTGAGGCCGAATTGGCAACGCTGCGCGCGCAACTGGAAGCGCAACGCGCGGAAGAAGCATCTTCTCGCCGCCAGGCCGACCAGCTGCGTGCCGAGCAAGCGACCCTGCAGGGACGGACAAACTCTTTGGAATCCCTGATTCGCGAACATAGCTACTCCACCGACACGGTGCGACAACTACTGCGCACCAAGACGATGGAAGGCGGGCAGGCGCCGGTTGGCGTGCTGGCGGATTTCGTCGAGGTTTCTGACCGGTATGAAGCGGTCGTGGATGAATTCCTGCGGGAAGAGTTGAACTTCATCGTAGTGAAGAGCTGGAATGACGCTCAGGAAGGCATGCGAGTTCTCAAGACGGACGTGGATGGCCGCGCAACGTTCCTGGTACATCCGGACGATTCGCAGGCCAAGTTTTCGTTCGCGCCGGGAATGGTGCAGCCGCTCAGCGAATCCCGCGACGGCGTGGTGCGCTTGAAAGATTGCATCCGCGTTCTGGATGGATTTGGCAGTTCGCTCGAAGTGATTCTGCCTAAGTTGCGCCATGGGTACGTGGCGCCGGACTCCGACGTGGCCCGGTCGTTGGCGCTGGAAAATCCGGAAGCATTTTTTCTATCGCCCAACGGAGAGTGCTTCCATAACGTGACCGTCACCGGCGGAAAGCCCAGCGTCGAAGGACCGCTGGCGTTGAAGCGAGAGTTGCGCAGCGCGCAACAATCGCTGGCCCGCGCGGATGAAGCGTTGGCCGAGGCTGAGCTGAACACGATGCAATTGGCTCACGCAGTGGCGGAACTATCGCATCGGATCGAAGTCAAGTCGGCGGAACGTCGCCAGGCCGAGCAGGATTCCGCAAACACCGGCGCCGCGTTGCGCCAACTGGAAGCGGAAGTCGGTCGGCTGGAGCGGCGGTTGAGCGAATGGACGTTGCAGGCCGATCGCAACACGACCGCACAGGCGCAAAAAACGGAGTGGGTGGCGCAGCGACGGGAAGAAGTTGAGCGGCATGAGCAGGAGCGCGTCCGATTTGAGCAGCAGTTGAACGAGGCTCAAGGATCGCTGGAAGCTCTTCGAACGGCCCGCGATACAGCGCAGCAGCAGATGTCCGCAGCCTCGATTGAAATGGCGGGACTGGAAGAACGCCGACGCGGCGCTGCCAGTTCTTCGGAGCGGCTGAATCGGATGGTCGACGGTCTGCAGCAGAGGGTGCATCAACTGGAGCAGATGATGGCTGCCGGCGATGCCGAGCAGAAACAGCGCGTCATCGAACATGAGCGGCTGCAACTGCGCAGCCAGGAACTGGAGACCACGCGGGCGACGGCACGCCAGCAAGCAGAAGAGCTGGCGCAGCAGTCCGCAGCTCTGCGCCAGCAGGCGGCAGAAGTGGAGCAGCAGGTCCGCTCGCTGCGGGTCGAGCTGGAAGCACTTCGCGACCGGCGCAGCGAAGCGGCTGCGCGCGGGGCGCGCCTGTCCTCTGACCTGGTGCATTTAGAAGAAACCTGCCTGCAGGATCTGGCGCTGCCCGCCAATGAATTGCGCTCCGACGAGTCGCTGATCCGGCTGGAAGTGGAGCCTCTGGCCGCCGAAGAAGAAGACTGTCGCACGATCAAGCAAAAGCTTGAGTCCATGGGACCGGTCAACATGATGGCGCTGGATGAATACAAAGAAGCCGCGGAACGCCACGCATTCCTGGAAACGCAGCGCAAGGATCTGATCGATTCCATCGACAACACTCAAAGCAGCATTCGCGAAATTGAAGTGGTATTGCGCAGCAAATTTGAGGAAGCTTTTGCCGCCATCAACCAGAACTTCTCGGGAGCGTTTGTGCACCTGTTTGGCGGGGGGCAGGCGTTCATGAAACTGACCGACGAAGAAAATTCCGACGAAAGCGGCGTCGACATCATCGCTTCGCCGCCGGGAAAGAAATTGCAGAATATCCTTCTGCTCTCCGGCGGAGAGAAGGCGCTGACGGCGCTGTCGCTGCTGATGGCGATTTTCCAGTTCCAGCCGAGCCCGTTCTGCGTTCTGGACGAGGTGGATGCTGCGCTGGATGAGTCGAACGTAGGTCGGCTTGCCAACATGCTGCAGAAGATGAGCGACCGCACGCACTTCATCGTCATTACGCACAGCAAGCGGATGATGCAGGCGGCCGAGGCCATCTTCGGGGTCACGATGCAGGAGCCCGGCGTTTCTAAAATTGTGTCGGTGCGACTGCGCCACGATCGAGCACTGGAGAGAGCCTCCGCGTAGAAGGAAAGAAGTCGCCGGCGGCAAACAAACTTTTCATCGGAGCATCCATGGTTGTAAGCTGCTTGCCATAGATGGATTCGCATGAAAGGCTCAATGGTATGCCAGAAGCACTTCTTCAAGCTGACCTTCCAAATTTAAAACTTCACGCGCGCGGCAAGGTTCGGGATATTTATGATGTTGGCGACGACTTGCTGTTTATCGCCACGGATCGCATCTCAGCATTTGACCACGTGCTCGCCACCGGGATTCCGGACAAAGGAAAAATCCTTACCCAGATTTCGCTGTTCTGGTTCGACCTGCTCTCTGACCTGGTTCCGAACCACCTGATCACAGCGGACATCGACCTTTACCCGGCATCGCTGCAGCCCTATCGTTCCCTTTTACATTTCCGTTCGATGCTGGTGGAGCCGGCGGAAATCTATCCCATTGAATGCGTGGTGCGCGGTTATCTCACAGGCTCGGGATGGCAGGACTACAAGGCAACCGGGAGCGTGTGCGGGATCGCGTTGCCGCCGGGCCTGGTGGAGTCCGATCGCTTGCCGGAGCCGATCTTTACGCCGGCGACGAAAGCGCCGTCCGGCGAGCATGACATGAACATCTCCCTGGAAGAAATGGGTCGTCGCATTGGCGCAACTAACGCCGAGCTGCTGCAGGATCTGAGCCTGATGATCTACGATCGCGCTTCGCGCCACGTTGCCGAACAGGACATGATCCTGGCCGACACCAAGTTTGAGTTTGGCCGCACGGAGCACGGAGTGGTGCTTGCAGACGAAGTTCTGACTCCGGATTCTTCCCGATATTGGTGGAAGAGTACCTATCGTCCGGGTGGCCCGCAGATTTCTTTTGACAAGCAGTTCGTTCGAGATTATCTAGTAGAAAGCCGTTGGAACAAACAGGCTCCAGCACCAGGCTTGCCGGAGGACGTGGTTGCACGCACCCAGGATAAATACCTGGAAGCGTTTCGCCGAATCACCGGTCGCAGTTCCCTGCACTAGACCCGTTTCCCGATGACTGATTCACAGATTGCATAGCGTGCGCAGCCTTTCATCAGAAACGGCTGATTGAAGTCCATGGACGCCTTTACCGTGTAGGAGAGCCTGCTCAGGTTGGTATGACAATTTTCGATTGGTTTATTGTCGCGGTGATTGTCTTGTCGACAATCATGGCGGCGGCGCAGGGACTCCTACTGGAAGTGATTTCACTGGTCGCGCTGGTTCTGGGTTTGTGGCTTGCGTTCTGGAATTATGGGGTATTGGCGGCGCCCCTGGCCCATGTGATTCGTTCCATTGAGCTGGCCGACGTGCTGGCCTTTCTTTTGATAGCCCTGGGCGTGATGCTGATCATCGGCCTGATCGGGCGGGCTGCCTCCAAAGCAGCGCACACTGTCGGACTGGGTGGACTGGACAGCCTGCTGGGTGCAATTTTTGGAATTATTCGGGGCTGTTTTCTGGTCGTCATTGCTATCATTGCAATTGCCGCCTTCATGCCGCAGAAGACATGGCTGAACGGATCGAAGCTGGCACCCTACTTTCTCTCTGCTGCCAACCAGGTGTCCGCCGGTGCTCCGGCTGAGCTGCGAGGCAGGATTCAAGAAGGCGTAACCATCATCGAGCAAAGTCGACCAGAATGGATTCGTTTACACTTGCATCCTCCCCCTGCGACACGTTAGAACATGCAGAATAGAGTTAGGATCAGATGTTTTTTGGACGCCGAAGTATTTCACTGCGGAAGCAGTAGGTTGATGGGTGAGAGAGGTCACAAGTGAAACGCGAATTGGATAATCTTGTGGTGCAGATGTATGCCAGCGGTATCGGCTATGAAGAGGCTGTCCGCGAGTTTCGCCGTCGTTATCTCCAGGAAGTCCTGCGCAACAACAAGGGCAACCAGTGCAAGGCGGCGCGTGAACTTGGCATGCACCGGAATACACTCAGCCGCATCATGGCAGATCTGGAACTGGATCCGGTCCAAATCAAGCTGGGACTCAAGCGGCCTGCGCGCGGGGAGCACCCTGTTCTTCCGGCAGTGCAGCTGGTACGCTCAAAATAGCATCCCTTTTCAGGGAGGCAGCGTTGGGCGCGTGGCCAAGAAATATTTGATGCAGGATTTTCTCAACTCAAATTCGATTTTGAGCTATGTCCGCAACACTGCTTCGCGTCATCCAATCTCGAAATCCTGTCGATGTAGCTCGCCCCCGCGGGCACGACTTGCGGCACACAGGTTTCCGCAGCTGCTGAGAAAGCTGGCGGCGGCCTTCCTTACCTTGTCCATGGGGTCGTTCACCTGCATTGCGCAGGCTGCGCCGGAAGACATTGCCGCGACACCGCCCCCGTCGAGCGCTGCCAACAGCTCCACTTCGCCCGCGCCGACTCCCCTTCCCGCGCCCACACTGAAGCAGATCGCCAAGGGGAGAGACGCGTTTCGCAAGGGCACCGGCGCGCTGCAATCACAGGACTCCCAGCGGGCGTTGAAGTGGTTTGCGGAAGCGCACCGCCTCGATCCGGCAAATGGATCGTACCTGGCGGCGTATGAGCTTGCCCGCCAGCAATGGGTGGGAGGCATGCTGCAGCAGGCCAAGCGAGAAGAAGATGCCGGCAAAGCCACCTCGGCCAAGCAGCAGCTCGAGCAAGCCCTCAACCTTGATCCCGGCAATCCATTTGTCCAGGAACACATTCAATCGCTGGCTGCGGAACAAGACCCTGCTGTGGTTCAGTCGAAGCCGATGCCGACGTTTTCCAGCGGCCTGATCGAACTGACTCCAAACCCGATTCGTTCCACATTTCATCTTCGCGGCAGCGCCCAGCAGATTCTGCATCAGGTTTTTTCGGCGTATGGGATCACTACAATTCTGGATGATTCCGTTCCCACGAAACAGGTTCAGTTCGATTTGACGAATGCTTCCTTTACGGGGGCGTCTGCGGCCGTCCAACTGGCGACAGGCACCTTCACCGTTCCTCTGGACCCGCAACACGTATTGGTTGCGGAGGATACCAAGGAGAATCGGTCGAAATTCGATCGACTGCTGCTGGAAACAGTTTTCCTGCCGGGGCTGGACACGCAGGAGATGGCCAACACCGCCAACGTGGTGAGAAATATTTTTGGAGTTGAACAGGTTTCTACTCGGGGCGATGAAGGCACGCTGAGCATTCGCGCTCCTGAGAACACGCTGCGGGTCATCAATGCGACGCTGAGGCAGCTGTATCTGGAGAAGCCGGAGGTGGTGCTCGACGTCCGGGTCTACCAGGTCAACAATTCGCATCAAGAGGACCTGGGCGCGGCATTCCCGCAACAGCTGACAGTTTTCAATGTGAATTCGGAGCTGGCTGGAGTCATCAGCAGCAATCAAAGCACAATCGCCGAGCTGATTTCCGCGGGCCTGGTGAATCCCGGCGATGAGGCCGGCATCGCGGCGCTGCTGATTGGGCTGGGTCTGGTGAGTGGGACGGTCCTCAACCAGCCGTTCGCTCTGTTCGGCAATGGTCTTACGTTGAGCGGACTGTCGTTCGGCGGCGCGACGGTGAACGCATCGTTGAACATTTCCAATACGAGGGAGCTCGATCATGTACAGCTCCGCGCGGAAGATTCAGAAAAGCAGAGCTTCCTTGTCGGATCTCGCTATCCCATCGTTACGCAGAGCTATTCGGCTGGAAGTCAAACACCAACCAGTTCAACCAGCCTGGCGAGTTTGCTGGGGGGATCGGCGGCGGCAACACCTTCTGCCACCACCAACCCTCTCTCCTATGCGCCCACAGTGCAGTACCAGGATCTTGGCTTGACGGTGAAGGCTCAGCCCCGCATCCTGCAAGACAAGGACGTGGAGATGCAGCTGCAGGTCACCCTGGCGTCCCTGGCCGGCACGTCGGTGAACGGATCGCCCATCATCAACAATCGCTCCTTCACGACCACCATCCAGGTGCCCGACGACGGCAGCGCGCTGATCGCGAGCAGCGTCAGCCGCACGGAATCAAAGTCTCTGTCGGGTATTCCAGGATTGAGCGAATTGCCCGGCTTTGCGTGGACGGCCAGTCCGGTGACGCAGGTGACGGTGGGCAATCTTCTCATTGTCATCAGCCCGCATATCGTGAGCGCGACGCACGACAGAATCGCTTCACGAATGTTAACCCTGCTACCGCAAAACACCGAGAGGTGAATTGCGCGGAAGGTGTCGGCTACTTTGCGGTGACGTCCAGCTGAATGGGAAGTGTCTCGGGCGGATTGCAGGCCCGATTATCGCAGGCCTGGTAGTGCAGATTGCCGTGCAAGACATAGTGGCCGGGATGAGTGTGGAGTCGAACCATGACGCCGAATTCGCCGGTGTACACGCTGAGCGCGTCATTCGGGTCAAATTGAAAATGATAGTCGACGCCCTGGGGATACTCGATTTGCGAGATCTGCAAGCCCTGGGTTTTGTCGAGCGTCAGCTTCGTTGGAATCAGAAATTGCGAATGCGGGGTATGCGAATTGATGTGCAGTCCTTGCTGGATGGAAAATCGCAGCTCCATGGTATCGTGCTTCCCTGCCTGACTCGCGGTGACGGCAAGTTCCGTGGGAGAGACCATTTGCACCCACTGTTTACTTTTCGGCTGGCCGAAGCCGATGCCGTGCGGACCCGGCTGCCAGGCCGACTGCGCCACGAGTCCAGCCGATCCAGCGATGCCGAGTAACAGAGCGAGCGCGAGTCCAGCTTTGCGTGGATGCATGGATCAGGCTCCCTTGGCCAGAATTTTCTGGATATTGGCCTCCATGTCACTTTCAGAGATCAGCCCGCCAACTTCGGCGACCACCTTGCCATCCCGCCCGATGTAGTAGGAGGTAGGCAGATAATCGATGCCGCCGTATTCCTTGTTCAGCTGGTCGTTGTACATCAGCACGGGATAGTCCACACCCTGCTTGGCGGCGAAGTCGGCCACCTTGCTGGGTGAATCATCATCTTCTGAAACTCCGAGGACGGTAAATCCCTGGTCCGCGTATTTTTTTTGCAGCGCGATGAGCCACGGCATTTCCAGCTTGCAGGGGCCACACCAAGTCGCCCAGAAATTCAACAGCACGGCCTTCCCCTTGTAGTCGGCAAGCGAAACAGACTTGCCATCCAGATTTTTCAATGTGAACGAGGGTGCGGGCTTATCGCGAAGATCGGGCAGTCCCTGCGCGGAAGGAGAGTCGGGGCTCGCGCTGGCCTGATCGCCCGACATGGTCTGGCCGGCGGGAGGCGTGTTGAGCATCTTCCGCAGCTCCGGCGAAACCGGCGGCGTGTTGAGAGCCTTCCGCATCCGGTAGGCCATGACGCCTGACCAGATCATTGCCGTGACGCCGGCCACAAGCACCAACACCACGATGCCGCTACGTTTCATGAATACTCCTCGACCCCGGAACACGTTCCAGGATGCAACCCTCTATTGTATCGGCTGCAGTCCAGGGGTTGCTACCCGGCGGCAATCGGGAGGCCGTGACCGCGTCAGTTAAATCGATACAACCGAGGCGCGGCAATTCAGCCCGCGCCTCGATTGTCCGTGCTGGCTTTACAGAAGCAGGTTCGTTCTGCTGCAGGTGCACCGCGGTCAGAGCTTCACTGGACGGTTACCTGGAGGCTGATGGACTGGGTGACATTGCCCGATCCCGTCGCGGTAATGGTGATCGTTTGCTGTCCCGGGCTCGGCTGAGGCGTTAGGTTGGCACAGCCGATCAGGCCCAGCAGGCCCGCGCTGCATGCCAGCAGAGCGACCATCAGAAACATTCTGGCGCGGCCCGACTTGACCCTGGAATTTTTCTCGCTGCTTCGTGCCGTAACGCTCCTCGAGCGCCTTCTCCGTTCCTGGCAGCCAGAAGATCATTGCCGGCAACATGGGTAGCCCGCGGAGCGGTCGCCATGGCCGCAACGTGGCCACGCTGGCCGAACGGGACTGCGTTAACGATCCAACCTGCACAATCAGCATCACCGGTGCGGGGCTGCCGGAACTGCCGAAGGTGAGGGATGGAGGCGAAAGGAAACACTTCGACGCCACCGGCAGACCAGTGCAGGCGATATTTACCGTGCCGGTATACCCGAATGTCGGCGTCAATGTCAGCGTCAACTCCATCTCCTGTCCAGGGTGGACGGAAAATTCGGTGACATTGGACGTCATGGTGAATCCCGGCGTGCCCACCACGATGTTTTCGGACAGTTGCGCGTGCGAGCCGGTGAAGTTGGTGTCTCCGGCGTACACCGCGGTGATGATGTTCGCGCCGGGAGGAAGTGTTGTGACCGTGAGCGTGGCCACGCCCTGCGGGTTCAATGTAGCTGTGCCCAAGCTGTTGCTGCCATCCGCAAAGGTCACCGTGCCGGTCGGCACCCCGGTTGTCATCGACGTGGCTGTGGCCGTCAGTGTGACCGAGCCACCGGTGGGCACCTGGGTGGAGGAAGCCGTCAGCGCCAATTGCGACGCTGCCTGGTTGACCAGAATCGTCGCTGTCGCCGAGGATGCCGCATAGGTTCCATCCGCAGCCGCATCCACTTCAACCACTACGGTTCCTGCTCCAGTGATCGTGAGCACGTTACCACTGACGGTCGCCGGTCCTGAGTCCACCTGAAAGGTGACTGTTTGCGGAGTTACCGTACCGGATGAAGTTGTCGTCGCCTTCAAGGTAAGGGGGGCGACCCCGTAGGTTACGCTGGCTGGCAACGGCGGATTGAAATTCACTGTGGACATGCGCAGCGTGATGTCGAAAGGATTGCTGGTTGCAGTCAACGTCTGCACAGGGGTGACGCCGGCAGGAGTCACCGTGAGAGTAGTGGACAGAGTATTTCCGCCGCCAGGCGCGCTGACAGTCAGGTCTCCAAAGCTGGCGACACCGCCCGCCGTGGTTTCCGTCAGGGTTCCGCCCAGGGTACCTGAGCCGTTGAACGTGAGCGCGATCGGGATGCCGTTCACGGCGTCGGTATTGTTCGGGGCGGCAAGATTATCGTTGGTTTCCAGCACCTGCACTGTCACGGCGGGATTGATATCGGTGTTGAAGTCGGCGTTGGTTGGCTGCTGGACAAACTGCACAGCAGTGTAATGAGTCTGGGCGGCGCCGAGGTCGGGCTTTCCGTCTGTCAACCGGGGAAAGCCGCGCTGATCCGTGGTCAGTCCGGTCAGCACCTGGGATGGATCGCCCGCCTGAATGGCCGCGCTGCCGGGAAGCGGCAGCATTGTCTGCGTGGTTGCGTTGAGCCCGTTGTAGGCCAGCGCGCCGAGATCGGGATTTCCGCCGGTAAATATCGGCCCGGTCTGCGAGCAGTTGTTGCAATCGTCTTCTGTATTGCTTTGCAGGTTGGTGTTCGCCGCCACGATGCTGTTGCTGACGGCAAGAGTGCCGCCGCTGCTATCCATTCCAGCTCCCACGCCGCCATTCAGAGAATTGTTGCCGGTGATCGTCGTATCGAGCACGATGGCGGAACTGTTATTTTCGACGCCGCCGCCGTTGCCGTTGTACGCTCGATTGCCATAGAACGTGTCGTTCACCGCAGCCAGCGTGGCGTGATTGTCGATACCGCCGCCTTCGGTGGCACTGTTGTTGGCGAGGGTACTGTCTTCGACGACCAACGTTCCACCGTTGAAAATACCGCCGCCCTCATTTCCCGTATTGCGGGAGAAGGCACTGTTTTCGACGGTCATCAGGCCATTGTTGTTGAGACCTCCCGCGAAACTGGCCGAGTTGCCATTGGCAACCGTGACGCCGCTCAGACTCACCAGCGTGCCAGCGTTGGGAACGTCGAGCACCGCGTAGGTCGCCGCGCCGGAGATGGTGATCCGTTGCGCGCCCGGTCCGGCTAGATTGGTGTTGCCTGTAATCGCCGGCAAAGCGGAGGCCAGGGTGATTGTTCCCGTCACGCCGGACTGGAACACGATGTCTGCCGAACCGGCGCTGTTGGCGTCACTGATCGCCTGGCGCAGAGAGCCGGCGCCGCTGTCATTGAGATTGGTCACGGTCAGGTAGTTGGTCTGGACAGCACCCAGGTCGCTGGCAACGCCGCTTCCGACGGGGCGAGCAAAGCCGCGCTGGTCGGTGGCCAGCGCGCTGCCCAGGCCCGCGCCGATAGCCGGACTGCCCGGCAAGGGCATCATCGTCTGATAGAAGCCGCCGTTGTATTGCAGCGGGCTCAGGTCGGGAGCGCCGCCAATCAGATTGGGACCGCTTTGGGTACAGTTGGCGCAGCCGTCGGACAGGATGCTGTTGCTCACGGTCGCCGTGCCGCCGGAGTAGTTCGATACATCGCCGTTGGGACCGGAATTGCCGGAGAGAGTGCTGTTCGTTACGGTGAGCGCGGCTCCCACGTTGGTGAAGATACCGCCGCCGTCGCTGCCCGTATTGCCATTGAAGGTGCTGTTTTCGACGGTCGCCAAACCTTCGTTTTCAATCGCGCCGCCGTAGCCGCCGCTATTCCCGGCGAAGGTACTCGCGCTCACCGTCATGCTGCCGAAGTTGGCGATTGCTCCACCACCGTTCGCGATCGAGGTGTTGCTGAAGAATGGGCTGTCGATCACGTTCAACGTGCTGCCGAAGTTGTTCATGATCGCGCCGCCATAGCCACCGGCGTTGCCGTCGAATGCGCAGTACTCGACCGTCAACGTGCCCCCTTTGTTGTAAATGCCTCCGCCAAAGCCGCTGGGTCCGGCGTTGCCGTTGGCGATGTTCAGCCCAGACAGAAAGACCGTTCCCGAGTTGATGGTGAACACGCTGGTGGCGTGGTTGCCGGAGATGGTCACCATGGCCGCGCCCGCTCCCACGATGGCGATGCTGTTGCTGATTGTCAGCGGACCGTTGGTGAGCGTGATGGTTCCCATCACATTGGAAGCGAAGTTAATGGTGTCGCCGCTGGCCGCATTGGCAACCGCATATCGCAGCGAGCCTGGATCGCTGGCGTTATCGGCGGTGTCGGTCACGGTGTAGGTGGCGGCATTGGCCGCGCGCGATGCCAGCAACAGCAACAACAGACAGAGAGAGCCAACAGAAAATGCGCGGCGATAGCGGGCCGGGCGGAAATAGCGCAGAGAGACTTTCGATCTGGACAATGTACGAACGGATGGATTCACGGTTTGCTCCAATGGGGATTCTCGACTGCTGATCTATGCCGAGGCAGGAATCCGTCGAGCGGAGTTCACCAGCCAAGGGCAGAAGGAGTTGCAAAAAATCCAGCAAGCCAACGCGCATGACAGGTGCAGGTGCCGTGCCAAAGGACCGGGTCGAATCCAAACCAAAGTAACTGTGGCCTCAAGATTTCCAGGCATGAAATGCAAATTTTGTGTCGAGATGAATTGCTTTCGTGCTTGGGAAGCCGAGGCGGAATGTACGGAATGGCTTCGCCGGCAACGATGCAGTATCGTTTAACTCAGCTTCGTGCCTGGCATCCTGCGATGAAATCCTCCAAGAATCCCGAGAACTCCGCCGGCTCGGCAGCCTCCGTCGGCCACAATTCCAATTTGGGAATCGTCGATCCGGCAACTCTGGTGCGAATCGAGGCACAAGCACTGCTGAGCCTTGCCGACAGACTGGACCATGCCATTGCGCAAAATTTTGCACACGCCGTCGACATTCTCCTCGCCTGTGGCGAATCCGGCGGACGCGTGGTCGTCACTGGTATGGGTAAAAGCGGCATCATTGCGCAAAAGATTGCCGCCACTCTGAGTTCGACCGGTTCACCCGCGCTGTTTTTACATCCCGCCGAGGCCCGCCACGGAGATTTGGGCATGCTGGCCCGGGGTGATGTGGTGATTGCGCTGTCGGCCAGCGGCGAGACGGAAGAAATCCTCGGTCTCCTGGAGATGCTGAAGAGGGTCGGGGACGCGTTGATCTGCTTCTGCTGCGATATGAATTCCACTCTGGCTCGCGCCAGTGACGTGGCACTCGACTGCTCGGTAGAGCAGGAAGCGTGCGCGCTGGGCCTGGCGCCCACCGCCTCGACCACGGTGATGCTGGCCCTGGGCGACGCATTGGCGATTGCGATATCGGTGCGCAAGGGCTTTCGCGCGGAGGATTTTGCCAACCTCCATCCAGGCGGAAAGCTTGGCAAACGGCTGATGCGGGTGGAGCAACTGATGCACTCCGGCGATTCCATCCCGAGCGTTGCCCCGGAGACGGCCATGAACGACGTGATCTATGAAATGTCGCGCAAGGGACTGGGCATGACCACCGTCGTCCAGGACGGAAAATTGGTGGGGCTGCTGAGCGATGGCGACCTGCGCCGTTTGCTGGAACACGACGGCGCCGCGGCGTTGACCAAGACTGCGGGAGAAGTGATGCGCCGCAGCCCTCAGACCATCGCCGCTGCCGAATTTGCCGCCGAGGCGCTGCGCCGTATGGAGGAACGCAAGATTACTTCCCTTGTCGTCATTGACGACGAGGCCGGTGTGCAAGGCGTGATCCACCTGCACGACCTGTGGGGAACGGAATTGTTCTAGTCTGGTTGATCGCGCTCCGCGCGGTCCTGAGCAGTTGACGCGGGTGCATGACACAAAACTCCGGCTTACGTTGCGCTCTCCGCAGCTTCCACCGTGGGATACATGGTGAGCACGGCATCGACCCGCGTCATGCGAATCAGACTGAGAACGCGCTCGGTGACGCCGGCCAGGGCGAGCTTGCGTCCGACTTTTTCGGCAGATACGTAGAACATCAAAATCGTTCCCAGCCCGGCAGAGTCAATATAGGGCACCTGAGTCAAATCGAGGATGGTTCGATGGGCGGTATGGATCTGCAATGCGTCTCGCAGGGCGAAAAGGGTGCTGAGCGTCAGCGGTCCCTGCAGGCGGAGCACGATGGTATCCGGGTGCGTGCCGCGGGAACTTTCGATTGTCATCGTGTCATCTCTCATCCCAATAACACTAGAACAGGACAGGGGAACTTTGATTACAGATTGGTGAAAACCGTTGATTCCAGCCCCCGCCGGGCGGTGCGCAGCGGCTTGTCAGAGACCGGATGCGACCCCGCACCACAGCCTGTATCCCAAGCGGCAATCGGCTGTGGGGCGAGCCCGTGCCAGGGACGGGCACAGAAACAAGTAGAATTAATGAATTGAACCCTATGAAGGATACCCACTCATACCTCATGCATCGCTGGTCGCAACTTTTCCTTCCCACTCTTCGCGAAGCCCCGGCAGACGCCGAAGTCGCGAGTCACAAGTACCTGGTCCGCGCCGGATATATTCGCCAGCTGGGCGCTGGGATCTACTCGTATCTCTTTCTGGGACAACGCTCCATCAACAAAATCGTCGCCATTGTGCGGGAGGAGATGGACTCGATCGGCCAGGAGTTTCTGTTGCCGGCGCTGCTGCCGCGCGAGCTGTGGGAGCAGAGCGGCCGCTGGACCAGCATGGGCGACAACATGTTCCGGCTGAAGGATCGCAAGGGCGCCGACCTTTGCCTGGGCATGACGCATGAAGAAGTGATGACGGAGATTGCGCGCAAGGAGTTGCGCAGTTACAAACAGCTGCCGCAAATCTGGTATCAGATTCAGACCAAATTTCGCGATGAGCCGCGGCCGAAGTCGGGTTTGCTGCGTGTGCGGCAGTTCCTGATGAAGGATGCGTACTCCTTCGATATCGACGCCGCGGGGCTGGATGCCAGCTACCAGAAGCACGATCGAGTGTACCGTCGGATTTTTTCGCGCTGCGGTCTGCAATTTGTCGCGGTGGAGGCAGACTCCGGCGCCATGGGCGGCAGCCAGTCGCAGGAGTTCATGGTCTATACCGAAGCCGGCGAGGATCTGATCGCCAGCTGCGCGAAGTGCGGCTACGCTGCCAACGTGGAGAAGGCAATCTCGCAACTGGCGCCTGCCGAAGACATCGCGGCCACCGGCGACGGCAAGCCGGAACTGGTTTCCACGCCGGGCATGGGTGCGATTGCGGATGTGACCGCATTTATGCAGGTCAGCGCCAGCCAGGACATCAAATGCGTCGCCTACATGGCAGAAAAACGCGATGCTGCCGACCAGCCGGTGTGGGTACCGGTTGCAGTCTTCTTGCGCGGCGACCACAGTGTGAACGAGACCAAACTGCTGGGCTTATTGCGTGCCGGGCAGGTTCGGCCCATGATGCCGGAAGAACTGTCCATTCACTTCAAGGCGCCGGGAGGCTTTCTCGGGCCGGTGGGGCTGCCGCAGATCGCGGAACCGAATCTTCTGCCCGCGCTGCAAAGTGTTCCCTTTCAGCCCAACCGCACGCAACAGTTTTGGGCGGCCGCCAACCGGCTCAAAATGGTGGTGGTGCTGGATGAAGCACTGCTGGGCCGCAGCAACATGATCTGCGGCGCCAACAAGCTCGACTATCATTTCCGCAACGTGACCCCGGGCCGGGATTTTGCCTGGACGGTGGCGGCCAGCGTCCGCGCAGTGAACGAGGGCGAAGGCTGTCCGGAGTGCAATGCGCCACTGCGGGTCGCGAAGGCGGTCGAAGTAGGTCATATTTTCAAACTGGGGTATCGCTATTCGGAGAGCATGGGCGCCCGCGTCCTGGACCCGAATGGCAAGGAAGTCACCCCCATCATGGGCAGCTACGGGATTGGTATTGAGCGCATCCTAACAGCGTGCGTGGAGCAGAGCTACGATCAGCACGGCTTTTTCCTGCCGCCGTCGATCGCTCCCTTCGACGTGGTGGTGACGGTGACCAACATGAGCGACCCGGCACTGAAGGCGACGGGAGAAAAATTGGCCGAGGAACTGACGGCTGCCGGTCTCGATGTGTTGTTGGATGACCGAGAGGAGCGCGCCGGCGTCAAATTCAAAGATGCGGATCTGATCGGAATTCCCTTCCGTATCAACGTAGGAAAAAAGGCGGCGGATGGAAGCGTCGAAATGGTCACCCGGGCAACGCAGAGCAGCGAAGACATTCCGCTGCAGACGGCTGTGCAACAGATTCTCGACCGAGTGCGCGCAGCCATTCCATCTGCGATCACTTAGATGAACAATTTTGCCAACGAACCACGAAAGGGCTCGCGGCCGAATCCGGCCCAACGAATGACGAAAGCGCTTCAAGCACATCGCCGGGCAGCAGTTGAGAGGGACCATGGCAGGTAACGAGAGGGTCACGCGCACCACGTCGCGGACGAACGTACGAACCAGCAATGGCGGCGCGCGAGGAGCAGGCGGGGGTGCCCGCCGCGCTCCCAGTCGTTCCAGCCGCGGATTTGGTCCGGGCGGCCGCTGGAAATTCGACTGGAAGATGAAGTTGCTGGTGGCTGTGGCGGCCTGCATTCTGATCGTATTCGCGGCGGGGTTTCTGGTCTTCGCGTATTACTACCATGAGTACGAGCACGTGGTAGAGCAGCGTCTTCGCCAGCCTCTGTTTGCCAATACCGCGAAGATTTACGCCGCACCGCGCGAAGTGCGGCCAGACCAGAAATACAGCGTGCAGCAGATTGCGGATGATCTAACCGAGGCAGGCTATACCAGCGTAGGCGTAGCCCATCCCTCCCAGATCGGCACCTATTCCCTGGACGAATCCAGCATTCACATCCAGCCCGGACCGCAGTCCTACCACGCTCCTGATGGGGCCACGGTCTACACCTCCAAAGGGATCGTAAAAGCGATCAAGGCGGATGACGGGGAACAACTGAGCGCGTACGAGCTGGAGCCGGAGCTGATTACCGGGCTTTCCAACAAAGATCGCGGCAAACGGCGCCTGGTGACCTACGACGAGTTGCCGAAATATCTGGTTCCAGCAGTGACTTCGATTGAAGATCGACGCTACTTTGAGCATGGGGCGGTGGACTACGTCCGAGTTTTCGGAGCGGCGATTGCTGATCTGCGCACGGGGCGATACAGCGAAGGCAGTTCGACGCTGACCATGCAGGTAGCGCGACTTTTCTTCCTGTCTCCGGAGAAGAACTTCAGGCGAAAAATTATCCAGACGGCGATTGCCTTCCAGCTGGAAAACCATTACACCAAGCAGCAGATTTTCACCATCTATGTGAATGAAATCCCGCTCGGCCAGCGTGGAAGCTTCGCGATTCTTGGATTCGGCGAAGCGGCGCAAGCCTACTTTGGCAAAAATATTCGTGATCTGACGCTGCCGGAGTGCGCGTTGCTGGCCGGGATCATCCAGGGGCCGAGCCGTCTTTCGCCCTACAAGCACCCGCAGCGCGCCATCGCCCGGCGCAATATTGTTCTGGACGCGATGGTGGAAACCCATTCCATCACGCCGGAGCAGGCACAGCGGGCAAAAGCGTCTCCACTGAACTTGACGCCATTCAGCGTCGATGAACGCGAAGCTCCCTACTTCGTCGACCTGGTTCGCGACAAATTGACACAGCGATACGGCGACCGGGACATTAACAGCGAAGGGCTGCATATTTACACCTCGCTCGACCCGGATCTGCAGAGCATCGCCACTACGGCCGTCGAAAACGGAATGAAGGCGGTGGATGACATGGTCCGTCGGCGGTATGAACGCCACACCCGCCATGGCATCGTCATGACGAACGACCACATCACCTATCCGCAGATCGCGGTAGTGGCGCTCAATCCCCATACCGGCCAGGTGCTGGCGCTGGTGGGTGGCCGCAATTATGGCGAGAGCCAGTTGGACCACGCCGTCGCCCAGCGGCCAATGGGATCGTCGTTCAAGCCGTTTGTCTACGCAACCGCATTCAACAGCAGCCTGACAGGGGTTCCGCTGCCCGGCCAGCAGGGTGTGTTTACTGCAGTGACCATGTTGAACGACGCCGATACTACCTTCGATTTCGACAATGGCAACATGCAGTATTCGCCACACAACTACAAACAGGAACAGATGGGCATGATCACGGCGCGCACGGCGCTGATGCTGTCGCAGAACGTGGCCACGGTCGCCCTGGGACAAATGGTGGGCTTTGACAATGTTGCCGCGCTGGCCCGTCAGGCAGGCATTACGTCGGTGGAGGCCACGCCTTCGCTGGCGATTGGCGCCTACGGTGCTACCCCGTTGCAAATGGCCGGCGCCTACACCGTCTTCGCCAACAACGGAATCAGGATCGATCCGAATATGATCTCCTCGGTTCGCACGGCGAATGGCGATGTCGTGGATGATTTCGCGCCCGTTTCCACGCCGGTGCTGGACCCGCGGGTGGCGTACCTGACCTTAAGCCTGATGGAAGACGTCATCAACCATGGCACCGCGGAACGGGCACGCGCGATGGGCTTCTCCGCGCCCGCGGCCGGTAAAACAGGCACCGAGCATGACTCGTGGTTTGCCGGCTTCACCAGCAACCTGCTCTGCGTGGTCTGGATTGGCAATGACGACTATACCGACCTGAAACTGGAAGGAGCCCAGGCGGCGCTGCCGATCTGGACAGACTTCATGATGCACGCAGTAAAGCTGCCACAGTATTCCGACACGCAGATCTTCGATCCTCCTGCCGGGGTCACCGAGGTCACGCTGGACAAAGCGACCAACCTGATCGCCGACGCTTCCTGCCCGGATGACTATAGCGCTGCGTTCCTCGACGGCACGCAGCCGACCGGAACCTGCGACCATCCCAACGGCGACCAGCGGAATGTCTTCCAAAAAATGTTTGGCCTGGGAGAAAAAGGATCCGCCCCGCCGGTCATACCTCCGCCGCCGTCGAACGTGGTGCAGCCCAAACCTCCGTCTGGAACGAATCCCGGTACCCCAGCCAATGGCGTGCAGAACCAGAATCAAACCGAACCGGAGAAAAAGAAGAAAGGATTCTTCGGCAAGATATTCGGCGTCTTCAAGGATGACGATAAGAATCACCAGCAGAACCAGCAGCCGAACCAGAGTCAGCAACCACAGCAGTAGTTCCTCATCCAATGGAGTGTCCGAACCTGCGACCACCCGAGATATTCCTGGGAACCGAGATCAGGCTGCGAGACTTCATGCCTGCCCCGGCGTACGTCTCCAGTCTGCGTGGGTTGATTCCATAGAACGGAGAGGTCATGGTTGAACTGACACAATTAGGAGCGGTGAGAGATCCCGTTTGCGGGATGCGAATCGCACCCACATCGGCTGCCGGGTCAGTTGAGCACGATGGCAAAACCTACTCCTTCTGCAGTCGCGCCTGCATGGAGAAATTCCGCTCCAATCCCAGCCTGTACACGCCAACGAAAGTGGACCCGGTCTGCGGGATGAAGGTTGCCCCGGCGAGGGCGGCGGCAACCGTGGAGCAGGACGGCACCACCTATTATTTCTGCGGAAAGTCGTGTGCGGCCAAATTCACGGCCAACCCGGAGGCGTACCTGAATCCCTCTCTGGCGACTGATCCCGTCTGCCACATGCAGGTGAATCCTGCCAAGGCCAAAGCCACTACCACCCACGATGGCATTGCCTACTACTTCTGCTGCCAGGGCTGCCATGACAAGTTTGTTCTGGATCCGAAGAAATATTTGCAGCCATCGACACCCTCGCTGGTAATGCCGAACATTGCTCCCATGCAGCCCACGACACCGGTCCAAGCAGCCGGGCCGATGAGTCCTGCGTCCAGCACTGCGGAATACATCTGCCCGATGGATCCCGAGGTACACGAGAAGCAGCCGGGCGTCTGTCCGATCTGTGGCATGGCGCTCGAGCCGGCGCAGGTCGCGCTATCCAGCACGCGCACCGAGTACACCTGCCCCATGCATCCGGAGATTGTGCGTGAGGAGCCGGGGAGTTGCCCGATCTGCGGCATGGCCCTGGAACCGCGCACAGTCAGTGCGGAAGAAAAGAATCCCGAGCTGGACGATATGCGGCGGCGTTTCTGGGTTGGCGTGATCCTGACGATTCCACTGCTGGCGGTCATGGTGGATGGCTTTCTGCCGGCGCACCCGATCGCGACCCTGCTGGGAGAATCCGGGCTGGGGTGGTTGGAATTCGCGCTGGCGACACCGGTGGTGCTCTGGTGCGGCTGGCCATTTCTCGTACGCGGGTGGAACTCGGTCCGCACCTGGCATCTGAACATGTTCACGCTGATCGGCCTGGGCGTGGGTGTCAGTTATCTGTACAGCCTGGGCGCGCTGCTGTTTGCCCGGTACGTTCGGCCGACATTGCGAGCGCCGGATGGTTCCGTAAACCTCTACTTCGAGCCGGCGGCTGTTATCACCACGCTGGTGCTGCTCGGCCAGGTGCTGGAATTGAAAGCTCGCAGCCGCACTTCGAGCGCGCTAAAGGCTTTGCTGGGGCTGGCCCCGAAAACCGCGCGCGTGGTGCTGCCCAATGGCCACGAAGAAGATCGGCCGCTCAGCGAAGTCGTCGTCGGCAACACGCTGCGGGTGCGCCCTGGAGAAAAAATTCCAGTGGACGGCGTGGTGCTCGACGGCGCCAGCAGCGTGGATGAGTCGATGGTGACCGGCGAGCCGCTGCCGGTCGAGAAAACCACGGGTAGCCAGGTTACGGGTGGAACCGTGAACGCGACGGGCAGCTTCCGCATGCGCGCCGAACGCGTCGGCAGCGAAACGCTGTTGAGCCAGATTGTGCAGATGGTAAGCGCCGCCCAGCGAACCCGCGCGCCCATTCAGCGCCTCGCCGATCGTGCCGCCGGATGGTTTGTGCCGGCAGTGGTGGGGATCGCGCTGCTGACGGCGATCATCTGGGCACTGTGGGGGCCGGAGCCGCGACTGGCGCATGCCTTGGTGAACGGGGTTGCGGTGCTGATCATCGCGTGCCCCTGTGCGCTAGGGTTAGCTACGCCGATGTCAATCATGGTGGGCACGGGGCGTGGTGCGCAGTCAGGAGTGCTGGTGCGAAACGCAGAGGCACTCGAAACCCTTTCCCAGGTAACGATTCTGGTGGTGGACAAAACCGGCACCTTGACCGAAGGCAAACCGACATTGACCCGGATCGAAACGCTGGGGAAATTTGCCGAGAACGATGTGCTGCGATGGGTTGCCAGTCTGGAGCAGGCCAGCGAGCATCCCCTGGCGGGCGCAATTCTTCGCGCAGCAAAGGAAAGAAATCTGACGCTGACGCCGGCGGCCGGATTTCAGTCGATCACCGGAAAAGGGGCTACGGCCACCATTGAGGGCCATGCCGTCGTAATTGGCAATGCGGCGCAGATGGAGGCGGCTGGCATCCCGCTGGGCGACGCGGGCGGCCGGGCGGAAGCGATGCAACGCGAGGGCGTCACCGTCTTGTTCGCCGCCGTGGACGGCACGCTGGCGGCGTTGCTGGGCGTCTCGGATCCAATCAAGAAATCTGCGCGTGAAGCAATGCAGCAATTGCATCGCGATGGCCTGCGCGTGGTGATGCTCACCGGCGATACGCGAACTACCGCTGAAGCCGTCGCCCGGCAACTTGGCATCGATCAGGTCGAGGCCGGAGTGCTGCCGCAGCAGAAGGCGCAGGTGATCCAGCGCCTGCAGGCCGAAGGAAAAGTAGCCATGGCCGGAGACGGCGTGAACGATGCGCCCGCGCTGGCACAGGCAGAAGTCGGAATTGCCATGGGCACCGGCACCGATGTTGCAATTGAGAGCGCCGGGATTGTGCTGGTGAAAGGCGACCTGCACGGCATTGTGCGGGCCCGCAATCTGAGCCGGGCGACGATGCACAATATCCGGCAAAATCTTTGGTTTGCTTTCCTCTACAACTCGCTGGGCGTACCCATTGCCGCCGGCATTCTGTATCCATTTTTCGGACTGCTGCTGAGCCCGATGATTGCCAGCGCCGCCATGACGATGAGTTCTGTTTCCGTGATTACCAACGCGCTGCGCTTACGCAACGTGAAACTTGGCTGACCGGCGGATTCTGTCCGCGAACCGCGGCCGTTGGTAGAATCAAACCATACCGATGAAATGTCCCTATTGCGGGTTTACGCAAGACCGAGTTGTCGATTCGCGAGAAAGCAAGGAAGCCGACTCCATCCGACGGCGGCGTGAATGTGAGCGTTGCGAGAAACGCTTCACCACCTATGAGCGTCTGGATGAAATCCCCTACATGGTCATCAAGAAAGACGGCCGCCGGGAAAAATTCGAGCGGCAAAAAGTTTTGAGCGGGTTGCTGCGCGCCTGTGAAAAGCGCCCGGTTCCGGCGGCCCAGCTGGAATCCATCGTCAACCAGGTGGAGAACTTTGTCATGGATTCACCTGAGCGCGAGCGTAGTTCCGTAGAAGTGGGCGAGTTGATCATGAAGCAACTGAAGTCGCTCGATACCGTGGCATACATTCGCTTTGCCTCTGTCCATCGCGACTTTAAAGACGTGAACGAATTCAAGTCAGAGCTGGAGTCGCTTTAATCCGTCTGAGCCGCGATCGGCGCGGACTGCAACAAATTACCTGGAGAGCAGCACGAAATGAATGCACAAGCAGCAACGGCGGAACATACCATCACATTAATTCCCGGGGATGGGATTGGACCGGAAATTACGCGCGTCGTGGTCAGGATCCTGGAAGCAACTGGAGTGAGGTTTCGCTGGGAGGAATGCCTGGCGGGAGCCGAGGCGTACGAGAGATATCAGGAATATATTCCGAGCGATCTGTATCAGTCGATCGAACGCAACCGTGTCGCATTGAAGGGTCCTGTGACGACGCCGATTGGCGGCGGATTTGCTTCGATCAACGTGATACTCCGCAAGCATTTTGAGCTGTATGCAAATTTTCGCCCCATCCAGAATCTTCCCGGCTTGCCCACCCATTATCCGGGTGTGGATCTGATCATTATCCGGGAAAATACAGAGGGCGAGTATGTCGGAATTGAGCATGAGGTGGTGCCGGGCGTGGTGGAGTCGATCAAGATCATCACGGAAAAAGCTTCCACAAGAATTTCGGAATTTGCTTTCACCTATGCCCGCAAGCACGGCCGCAAGAAAGTCCATGCCATCCACAAGGCCAACATCATGAAAATGTCCGATGGCCTGTTTTTGCGCTGTGCACGCACCGTTGCCAAGAACTATCCCGACGTCATCTACGGCGAGCACCTGGTTGACAACACCTGCATGCAACTGGTGACCAATCCGTATCAGTACGACATGTTGCTGCTGGAAAATCTCTACGGCGATATCATCAGCGATTTATGCGCTGCGTTCGTGGGCGGCCTGGGCCTGGTCCCAGGCGCGAATCTCGGCGCCACCTGCGCCATCTTTGAGGCGGTGCACGGTTCTGCTCCGGACATCGCAGGCAGGAACATCGCCAATCCAACCGCGCTGTTGCAATCGGCTGTCTTGATGCTGCGGCATTTGGACGAAATGGATGCCGCGGATCGTCTACACGGCGCCATCGAGAAGGTGTATGAAACCAGGCAGTCGCTGACGCGCGATGTTGGAGGCACGGCAGGAACCACGGAGTTCGGCGACGCCGTCGTCGCAGCGCTGGCCAGCTAGCGGCGCGCGAAGGAATTCGGAATTTCAAATGCGAAGGAATGGCAGTTTGTTGAAGGTCTCAAAGAAAAATCATGTAGCCGCTGCGGGCCTGGGTTTCGCTCTGGTTATGTTTTCGATCTGCGGATGCAGCCGGAAAGCTGCGACCGGCCAGACCATCTCCTTCCGTGCCGCAGGCCGCTGCTCCGAACGCGCATATCGATCTTGCCACGGCAGGCACGGTGTCGGGAACGATCCATTTCGCCGGCAAGGCTCCCACTCCCATTGTCATTGATATGGCGCAGGACCCGGAGTGCAGCGTGGCCACCAAAACGCCCAACACCACCGAACAATACGTTGTCCACGACGGCAAGTTGGCGAATGTGTTTGTGTATGTCGAAGACGGTCTGGGCAATCGAGTCTATCCGGCCAGCGACACTCCCGTAGTCGTCGACCAGAAAGGGTGCCGCTACGTGCCGCATGTGATTGGAGCGATGATTGGCCAGCCAGTCGAGTTTCGCAACAGCGATCCCACTATGCACAACGTTCACATTGTGCCGCCCGGCGATCAGAACGCAGCCGGCTTCGATATTTCCCAGGCGCCCATGGGCAAAGCCGAACGGCACACCTTCCATACCGCGGGTTTGATGATTCCTGTGCGCTGCAACAATCATCCATGGATGGAAGCATTTCTGAATGTGGTCAAGAATCCGTTCTTCGCGGTTTCCAACGCGGATGGAAGTTTCGAGATCCAGGGCCTGCCGCCGGGAATCTACACGCTCGTAGCGGTGCAGGAGAAGCTGGGAACGCAGAAGCAACAGATCACCGTACAAAGCCGCAAAACCTCCACGGCGGACTTTACGTTCCACATGTGATTCCTGGACGGGCGGCTAACTCTCATACATGAAATAATCAATTTTCCATGCAAACTACATACAACATAGGGATTCTGGGCGCGACCGGCATGGTCGGCCAGCGCTTCATTCAACTTCTCGAGAACCATCCATGGTTCCGTGTAACCTGGCTGGCTGCCAGCGACCGCTCCAGCGGCAAGACGTATGCGGATGCTGTGCGCTGGAAGCTCGACACGCCGATACCTTCGTCGGTGGCGGCGTTGCCGGTGTCGCCGGCGACTCCGGCGCAGAATCCGAACGGCGTTCCAGAAATTATTTTTGCCGCGCTCGACACTGACATTGCACGCGATCTGGAGCCGCAGTTTGCCGCGGCTGGATGCGCCGTGATTTCCAACTCCAGCGCCTTTCGCATGCAGGCCGATGTTCCGCTGGTCATTCCCGAGGTGAACGCCGACCACCTGGCGCTGATTCCGCAGCAGAACTGGAATGCCTCCGGAACAGGCACGCAGAAACGCGGGTACATCGTGACCAATCCCAACTGCTCCGCCATCGGGCTGGTGACTGGCGCTGAAGCCGTTGGCAGAACGATTCGGTCTTCGCTCCGTGTTTGTCAGCACCATGCAGGCGGTCAGCGGGGCAGGCTACCCCGGCGTGGCTTCGCTCGACATTCTGGGCAACGTCGTTCCTTTCATCCGGAACGAAGAAGAAAAGCTGGAAGCCGAAACTCGCAGATTACTGGGCAAGCTGGAACGTTCCCAGGTCACGCCTCTGGACGCCAGAGTGAGCGCCCACTGCAACCGCGTTGCCGTCGAAGACGGACACACGGAGAGCGTGAGCGTAGAGCTGGCCAGCAAGCCGACGCGAGAAGAGATTCTGGCGGCGTGGAAGGAATTTCAGCCGCTGGGTGCCAACAATCTTCCTACAGCGCCGGAACAGCCGGTGGAATATACCGCGGCAGAAGACCGCCCGCAACCTCGCCTGGATCGGATGCGCGGTCGCGGCATGGCAGCCACGGTGGGCAGGCTGCGGCCATGCTCGCTGCTCGACTGGAAGTTTACGGTGCTGTCGCATAACACGATTCGCGGCGCGGCCGGCGCGGCGCTGCTGAATGCGGAGCTGCTCGCCTCGCAAGGCAAACTGTCGCCATCCGGGAAAACGTCATGAGCAGCAACATGAAAATTGTCGTAATGAAATTCGGCGGCACCTCGGTGGAGAACCCGGCCGCGATTGCCCGCACCGCCGAGATTGTCGAGAGTCGTCGCGCGCGCGGATTCGCGCCCATTGTTGTGGTCAGTGCCATGGCCAAGGTGACGGACCAGTTGCTGGCCGCGGCCACGGCTGCCGAACGCGGTGATCGTACTGGCGCGCTGGCCATCAGCTCTCGCCTGCGCAACCGCCATCTCGATGCCGTCTCGGCGTCTGCTGACCGGCCCTGCCATCGCCTCCACCCACGCATGGATGGAGGAACAGTTCGAATCGCTCGACGATCTGCTGCGCGGACTGGCCGCGGTGCAGGAGCTGACGCCGCGCACCACCGACCTGGTCGCCTCCTACGGCGAGCGCTTATCGAGCCGCATGATTGGCGAACTCTACGCCCAGTCAGGGTTGAACGGAATCCACGTCGACGCGCGAACCTGCATCGTTACCGACGGCGAACATGGCAAGGCAACTCCGCTGGAAGACAAGATTGAGCATCAGTTGCGGCAATGCGTGCTGCCATTGCTGGAAAAAGGCCATGTTCCGGTGCTGGGCGGCTTTATCGGCGCCACGGAAAATGGCGTAACCACCACGCTCGGCCGTGGCGGCTCCGACTACACGGGAGCGCTGATCGGCCGCGGCCTGAATGCCCACGCCATTGAAATATGGACGGACGTCAATGGCATTATGACGACCGATCCGCGCGTATGCCCCGACGCGCTGCGAGTGAAGACCATCAGTTTTGAAGAGGCCTCCGAGCTCGCTTACTTTGGAGCGAAGGTGTTGCATCCGGCGACCATATTGCCGGCCGTGCAAAAAAACATTCCCGTCTGGGTGCTTAACTCCAGGGACCCGAGCAACGAAGGCACGCAGATCACCGCGACGGCGCGGCACTCCCGAACGCCCTTCAAGTCAATCGCCGTCAAGCGCAAACTCACCATCATCGACGTGGTGGCCAGCCGCATGTTGATGACGCACGGCTACCTGAAAGCGATCTTCGATGTCTTCGACCGGCATAAATGCGCCGTCGACATGGTCTCGACCTCGGAGGTGAGCGTATCGCTGACGGTGGACTCGAATGACCGCCTGCCCGCGGTTGCCGCCGACCTGAGCAAGCTTGCAGATGTGAAATATGAAGGCCGCAAAGCCCTGATCTGCATGGTGGGAGAGAATATCCGCGGCCAGCGCGGAATTGCCGCGCAAGTCTTCGCCGCCATCCGTCACGTGAACGTGCGGATGATCTCCCAGGGAGCATCGGAGATCAACATGAGCTTTATGATTGAGGAAGACGACGTGGAAGAAGCCGTGCGGTCGCTGCACCAACATTTCTTTCAGGATCCCGATCCGGAGATTTTCGACGTGGCGGCGCGAGAATCGCTCGCCGCAATTTCCACGGACGCTCCCGCCACCGTGAAAAGGAGCTAACTCGCCATGCGCATGCTGATTTTAGGCCAGGGTAAAACCGGGCGAGTGGTGACCGACATTGCCCGGGAGCGCGGACACAGCGTCCAGGTGCTGGATATCAAAGAGAATCGAGACGCCGGCTCGCTGACCGGGCCGAATCTGGCATCGTTTGACGTGGTGATCGACTTTACAACGCCCGAAGCTGTGGTGCAGAACATGCGCGCCTGCCTTGCGAATGGCGCCAGGATGGTGGTGGGCACGACCGGTTGGTACGAGCATCTGGAAGACATGCGTGCACTGGCTGCCCGGAAGAACGCCGGACTTCTGTACTCAACAAATTTTTCCTTCGGCATTCAGTTGCTGTATCAACTGGCGAGGCTGCTGGGGAACCAGGCGGGCGGGTATCAATTCAAAATCGAGGAAACCCACCACACCGAAAAGCTCGACTCCCCTTCGGGCACAGCGTTGACCCTGCAGCAGGTGCTGGCGACGACGCACTACGGCAACTCGGCGACCATCGACGCGCATCGGGTCAAGGACGCCATCGGCACCCATCGGCTGGAAGTCAGTTCCGACAACGAACGCATTGTTGTGGAACACCAGGCCCTGTCGCGGCGCAGTTTCGCCTACGGGGCGGTGCGGGGCGCGGAGTGGTTGGCAACACGTACCGGCTGCTACGACTTCCAGGATGTTTTTCCCCAGATTCTGGCCTAGCCGCCGGTGCCCATTCAAGCCATCTTTTCGCTTGGGTGGGATTTCAAGTTATTGTCATCCGGGCCGAAGTGGCCCAGCTATGGCGCTATTTGCTGGCTGGCTGCGGTAAACGAGCAGCCAAAAATATCTTGATGATGTCTTTGGCGAGGGGACCCGAGGCTGTGGTTCCGTCCCACGCGGTCACCTTACCAGAGCCGAGGACAATTGACGTTCTTTTGTCGACAATGACGAAAGTGTGGACGTAGGTAAACAGTGGTCGATCAATTTCGATTAGCAGATCGGCGACACGCTGATCCTGGACAATGGTCAGGCCGAGTTTGGGCCAATCCGTCTGGAGCGTAAGTGCCCGTTCCAGCGTGTCCACGGTCAGGAACGATGTCTTCGAACGAATGTAGATCGTCTTTGCATCCTTGAGAATTTGTTTGGGGTTTGCATTCACAATGGCTGTGCTAGATTGCGGAACAGCTGCAGCCAACTGCGCAGGCATCTGCAGTGACGAGCCTGACCCTAAAACGCTACGGGGTCCTAAATCGGGCAGGCCGAGAACACTTTCTATCGGTATGGCGAAGGCGGCAGACTTCATACCTCCGGTGATAATACCGATGAGAGCCCCGGAACGATCCACAAGCGCACCGCCGCTGGAACCGGGTGCTACAGGTGCCGTGAATTGCAATAGGCGAAAGCCTGAACCCGCTCCGGGAACTTCGTCAGCAGGACGGACGGCAGAGAGGATGCCCTCGGTAGCCGACCAAGTGAGACCGTTCGCGTTGGTGACCGCATAGACGGGATCGCCCTGGGCCAGCGTTGCGGTGCTTCCCGGGGTCATCGCTGGCAGCGCACCTGCGGATATCTTGAGTGCGGCAACGTCGCGGCGTTCGTCCAAGCCCAGTAACTCGACCCGATCGAACACATCTCCGTTCGCCATGCGGATCTGGACCTCCGCCGCCCCTTTGATGGCGTGGAGGGCGGTAAGGATCACGCCATTTTTCGAGATGATGACACCCGTCGCAATTGATTGAAGACGACCGGCACCCTCACCAGCAAGGACGATGACGGTGGCGGCCTTCGTGTGCTCAAAGATAGTTTTGGCGTCGGGCGTGGATGGAGTTTGCTGGGCAGCAAGCGGAATAGCGAACGCGATAAGGGCAACAACGAAGAAGGCTTTCATAGATTTCGCGCAATTATAACCCTAGAACGAAGATGTCCATTGCCGACTTTTTCACAACGATTTGTACGGAACGATGTGCCTCCCTGCGGGTTCGTTGTAAACTGCGGACATATGGAACTTTCTGGATGCGGTACCGCGCTTGTTACGCCGTTTCTCTCCAACGGCGATGTGGATTGGGATGCACTGCAGAGTCTCGTTCGCTGGCAAATTGAAAGTGGCATCCATTTCCTGGTCCCCACCGGTTCGACCGGCGAAGCCTGCGCTCTTCTTGAGGAAGAATGGCTTCACCTGGTCCGGCTAGTCGTCGAGGCTGGAGAAGGCCGTGTGCCCATCTTTGTCGGCTGCAGTCACAACACATCGCGCCAGGCAATTGAGCGAGTCAAGAAGTTGCAGGCCATCCCCGGCGTCGATGGCGTCCTGACCGCCAATCCCTACTACACCAAGCCGACCCAGGAAGGCCAGTTTCAGCACTTCCGCGCCATTGCAGAGAATACTCACCTGCAGGTGCTGGTCTACAACATTCCCAGCCGCACCGGGATCAACCTGTTGCCGGAGACGACCGCCCGCCTGGCAGAAATTCCCAACATCGTCGGCATTAAGGAATCGAGCGGAAACCTGCAGCAGATTACGGAAGTGGTCCACTCCGTTCCGGACCGTTTTAAGGTATTCGCCGGCGATGACAATCTTGCCCTCCCCATCCTCTCCGTTGGAGGCGCGGGCGTGATTTCAGTTGCCGCCAATGCCATTCCAGCACAGATGACGCGGATGACGGACGCCGCGCTGGAAAACGACTGGCCGCTTGCCCGGCAGCTCTACCGCAAGTACTACCCATTGATCATCGGCAACTTCATTGAGCCGAATCCGCAGCCGGTCAAGTGCGTCCTGGCGCTGATGGGACGCATCCAGGAGGAGTATCGCCTGCCGATGTTGCCGGTGGTGCCGAAGACTCGCGCCTACCTGGAGCGGCTGGTCGGCGACCTGGGCTTGCTGGAAACTGTTTCGGTGGGAAAGCAGTCCGCCGATGAGCGAATTGCCGCTGCGGGCAAGAAATAAGCCAGCCGCATTTGCCACCGCCCGACGCGCAATTCGACGAAGACCCAACCTGAGGATTTCTCCCTTTGTCTCATGCCTCGCTTGCATCGCGGATTGAATCGGCGTTTGCCCCGGGAACTGAGCCCGGGGATTCGGCGGAGATCGAAGCCGCTTTTTTCGACCTGCGCGATGCGCTGAGTCGCGGCACCGTTCGCGCAGCCGAACCCGACGCCAGCCAACCTCTGGGCTGGCGAGTGAATGCCTGGGTCAAGCGCGGCATCCTCCTGGGCTTTCGTATTGGTCATCTGGCGGAGACTGGCGAAGAATTCTCCTTCGTTGATAAGCACACCTACCCGGTGCAGCGCTTCTCCGTGGACGAAAAAGTTCGCATCGTGCCCGGCGGCTCTTCCGTCCGCAGCGGTGCCTACCTGGCGCCGGGTGTCGTCTGCATGCCGCCGATGTATGTCAACGTGGGCGCATATGTCGATGCCGGCACCATGGTCGATTCGCACGCGCTGGTTGGCTCCTGCGCGCAGATTGGCCGCAATGTCCACATCAGCGCCGCGGCGCAGATTGGCGGCGTGCTGGAGCCGGTGAACGCCAGTCCAGTCATCCTGGAAGACGACGTGCTGGTCGGCGGCAATTGCGGGGTCTATGAAGGCACGCTGGTACGAAAGCGCGCCGTGCTGGGAGCGGGCGTCATCCTGACGCGTTCGACGCCGGTGTATGACATCGTGCGCGGCGAAATCCTGCGTGCCGGGGACCAGGGCCCCCTGGTGATTCCCGAAGGCGCGGTAGTCGTAGCGGGAGCGCGCGCGATTACTCGCGGCAAGGCTGCCGAGTGGGGCTTGAGCCTCTACACTCCTGTGATCGTCAAGTATCGCGACGAGAAAACCGAACTCTCGCTCGAGCTGGAAGACCTGCTGCGCTAGAAACGCCGACGCATGCCGGGACGCGCGCGGGTTACACGGATGAGGGCGATGCCGCCTACCCGCCGGAACCTCTGCGCGATTTCAGCGGTGCGTCGCGCATAGATGATGTACTCTTGAATTCGCCGAAAGCCATCTCTGAAAAAGACATTCTGTAGACCAGAGGATGCCATGCCGCTGACTCTAGAATCCAGATTTCGTGAAGATGTCTACATCATCCAGTGCACTGGCCGCATTGTTCTGGGCGACGAAGTCAATTCGTTGGATGCTGCCCTGGGACGATGCGTATGCGAATTCTGCCAAGTGGTGCTGAACATCAGTGAAGTCAATCGCCTGGACAGTATTGGCCTTGGGCTGATTGTGCGGTATATGACGAACCTTCGCAAGCGCGGCGGGGACCTGCGCCTCGCGGCCCCACCACCATTTGCGGTGAAACTGCCGGACCTGACCGTGCTTTCCGGCGTGATCCAGACTCATCCCACGGAACAAGCTGCGGTCTTGTCTTTTCTGACGATGCACTCCGTGCAGAAAACCCCGGCGAAGCAGGGTCCTCGCGTGCTGGTCGTCGATCCGTCGGCGGATCTTTGCGTGTTTGTTAGAAGCGTGCTGATGCAACATGGCTTCGATGTGAAATCGACCAGCCTGGTTCGGGATGCCAAGGTCCGGCTTCAGGTGGGTGATATCGACTTCATCCTTGTGGGTCCCAGCACGCCGCAGCTCTCCTCTGAAACGGTGGCTGGATCCCTGGGAGCTGTTGATCCAACGGCCGCAGTGTTGCAACTGAGCCCGGACTTCAAAGGTCTCCATGCCCACGAGGCTGCGGAAAGCCTGCTCCGAATGTTCGGAACAACTGGTCCGTCCACGCCAGATGCGTAAAGCTGGAGTGCCGGTCGTCGCGCGGCTTTACGCTGCGTGGATGATCTCCATCGAGCGCACGACGCGGACTACGGTGATGTCATCTTCCTGGCCAAAGGCCTGCGCCGCAGCGGCAATGTCGGTGGCGGACTTGTCCTGCTCAATCAACGCGCCGGTGCGCGTGAAACCGAAGAGTTCCCTCTTCTCGTTCTGCGCTTCCACTACGCCGTCCGTCATCACGGTGAGCCGGTCGCCCCGCTGAAGATGGATGCGCAGTTGCTGGAATTCGGCGGATTCCACCATGCCCAGCGGCAGGCTGCCGCCGATGGCAACCTCGGTTCCATTCAGGTAGGGCGGAAGATGTCCGGCGTTCGCGACGGTCGTCTCGCCATTCGATGCAACATGCAGCGCCACACAAGTGACGAATCCGCCGATCTGCCCATACAGCACTTCGTTCAGGCGGGCGAGTATCTGCGCGGGATGGCGGGATTGCTCGTTGCGCAGCGCGCCCACAATCGTGCTGACCGTCATTGCCGCCTTCAATCCCTTGCCGCTGACATCGCCCACCACGATGAGCAGCGATCCGTCGTCGCCGGGATGGATCTGGAAGAAGTCCCCGCCCACGCTGCTGGCGGGAAGATAGACACTCTTCACCTCAAACCCGGGCGTGCTGGGTGCGGTCAATGGAATCAGCAACGACTGCATCTGGCGCGCCTGCTCCATCTCGAGCTTCCACTGTTCTCGTTCGCGCTGGGAACGCAGAAAGCGCCGCAGCAGCAGCACCGTGATAATCGCCAGCGAAAGGATGGCGGCGATCTGCGTGATCGCGACCCCCAGCCCAAAGGGGAAGAACTGCACCGGCACATGCAGCACCAGCAACTCTTCCTGGTAGAAGGAGATGACGACCAGCACCACCGCCGGCAGGGCCAGCCATCCCTCCGCCTTGTCTTTGCGGATGCCTCGATAGGCGACCCAAACCAGCAGCGCGCCCAACAGCAGCTTAAGCGCCAGCCCCAGCGGAGACAGCCACACAATGGCGTGCACAGGAACCACCGCGCCATAGAGAGGCGCCCGCACCATGGCGATACTGGCCGCCAGCAGCAGCACCAGGCTCCACACTGTACGGTGCAGCCGGGCCATGCTGTTGAGCCGGAACCAGTAGCCCCAGAAGATGACCCATAAGCCGATGTGCAGCGGAGTCAGGACTGCGTCTCGAAGCAGAAATAATGAAATCCCGCTGATCAATTGCGTGTAGTTGGAAAGCAGAGCCAGGATCACCAGACCCAGAATCGCCGCACAGGTCAGGCCCAGCCACAGATACGCGGGCTCGCTGCGATCCATCCAGAAGAGAGCGAATGCCAGCATCATCGCCAACAGCAGAATCGCAAGTTCAGCGTAATAGGCGTACAGCGAGCGATTGGTCGCATCCCAATCCAGCTGCAACAGCGCATCGATGGCGGAGGCATGCCCCAGCATAGGCGGTCCGTGCATACCACCCGCGTCCGGGTCGATCAGCGGCGTGGCGGCATCCATCCACATGCGGACCGCGATGGTGACCGGGCCGCTGCGGATATTTGCAGGCAACTGGAAAGCCCTGGGCAAAGAGATATATTCCGTAATGCCATGCGCCGTGAACTGCCCGAACTGCCCCGCCAGCTGTCCGTTGATATATAACTGGTAGGCGTCATCGAAGTCGTCCGGCATCTTGATGGCGAGCACCGCCTTCGCACCGGGGCGTGCATCTTCAATATTATTTTGTACATTGACGCGCAGCCGGTACCACGCGAAGCCGGAGTAGCCGGCGTAACCGCGTGCCGTCCATCCCGGTACGAAGCCGCTGGTGCCATAGAACGGATCGTACGTTCCTGGCGGCGGAGTCAAATCCATCGTGCCCCAGGCAGAGTCGTCAAAATTTGGATCCATCCACGCCATGTTGTCGCCGGTATGGAATTTCCATGGCCCGGTCAGCTCCGCCGTAGCATTGCCGAGCACGACCTGTTGTTGCGCGCGGGCTATCGGCGCGGTGGAAACAAACAAAAACGAGAGAATAAAGACAGAGAAAAAACGTCGAAATGCGTGCATGCCTGTGTCGGCCACCTGAGAACCGGTCAATCCACTGCTTTGGCGCTTTATATCACAGGAAATGCACGACCGATGTCTTTTCTGTAAAGGGAAAGCGAACGGCGACCCGAGGGGTGCATGGGTGGTCACGAAGCGTTGTCCGACGGCAATTCAAAATCAGGCGGTGGTGGCCGGCTGATAGCTGCCCGGCACGGAACGAAACGCAATGGCGATCCGATTCCACGCATTGATCGTCGTGATCGCCAGTGTCAGGTTCACCATCTCCCCTTCGCTGAAATGTTGGCTCAGCTCCTGGTAGACAGCATCCGGCGCATGACCGGCCTGAATATTTGTGATCGCCTCAGTCCATGCCAGGGCAGCCCGCTCTTTGTCAGAAAAAAACGGCGTCTCGCGCCATGCATCCAGGGCGTAGATGCGTTGCTCGGTCTCGCCGCGAACGCGCGCATCTTTGGTATGCATGTCAATGCAATAGGCACACCCGTTGAGTTGCGACGCACGAATTTTGATCAACTCCAACAGATGAGGATCGATCCCGCTGCGGCGCACGACCGATTCCATTTGAATCATCGCCTTGGCCGCTTCCGGCGAGGCTTTTGCATACTCCAGACGAGGTTGCATTCTGACATTCTTCCTTTCCAAATGTAAGATTCCGTGCAGATTTTAGCGGATACATTTTTGTTTCTCGCGGTCGATCGCGGCCCGCGCCCTAAAATATTCCGTGAGAACGTGCTAGCATCGTCTTTCCTATGATTGACGGCAAGTTACAGATTATTCCCCTGGGTGGCCTCGGCGAATTCGGCAAAAATTGCATGGCAATTCGCTGGCAAGATGACATTTTTGTTATCGACGCCGGCCTCATGTTTCCCGACGAAGAACTGCTCGGCGTCGATGTCGTTGTGCCCGACATTACGTACCTGGTCGAGAATCGCGAGCGTGTGCGCGGCATTGTGCTGACGCACGGGCATGAAGACCACATTGGCGGCCTGCCATGGATTTTGTCGGAACTGCGTGTTCCCATCTACGGCACAGAATTCACCCTTGCGTACATCGAAGGCAAGCTCGAAGAGCATGATCTGCTCGACGATGTCGAGATGATTGAGATGATCCCGGGCCAGCCTTTTTCGCTCGGCATCTTCAAAATCACTCCCATCCGCGTCACCCATAGCCTGGTCGACTGCGTCGCGCTGGCGGTTGAGACGCCGGTCGGCGTGGTCATCCATTCCGGCGACTTCAAAATCGATCTGACGCCTCCGGACGCGCGGCCCTTCGATCTGCACACCTTCGCGGAATACGGAAAGCGTGGAGTGCTGGCGCTGCTGCAGGACTCCACCAACGTCGATCGCCACGGGCACACGCCCAGCGAGCGCGCTGTACGGCCGGCCTTGGACGAAGTGTTTGCGCGCACTAAGCAGCGGCTGTTCTTCAGCTGCTTTTCATCCTCGATTCACCGACTGCGCATCGCGACCGACCTGGCCATGGAACATGGCCGCAAAATCGCCATCGTCGGGCGGTCGATGCAGAACTCATTTGAAATCGCTCAGGACTTCAATTACCTCGATGTTCCCGATTCGCATCTGATTGCTGCCGGACAGATCAAGGATTATGCCGCGGACAAGGTCTGCGTCTTCATCAGCGGCACGCAAGGCGAGCCCATGTCGGCTCTGACCCGTGCGGCGGTCGACAACCATCGCCAGGTAAAGATTGAGCCAGGCGATACTGTGGTGCTCAGTTCGCGCGTCATTCCCGGCAATGAGAAAAGCATTTTTCGCATGATTGACCACTTGTATCGCCGCGACGCGCACGTGATCTACGACGACGGCACCAATGGATTGATCCACGTCAGCGGACACGCCAGCCAGGACGAGCTGCGCCTGCTGCTGCATCTTCTCAAGCCGAAATATTTTGTTCCCCTCCACGGGGACTATCGGCACCTGAAGCTGCACGCGGAGTTGGCCGCCGAACTGGGCGTAGTAGAAAAAATCATGCTGCTGGAAAATGGCGATGTGCTGGAGCTGACCCAGGAGTCCGCGCGCAAGCACGGTAAGGTTGCCGTGGGCCGGGTCTGCATCGATGCCGGGTCAACCGCCGGTGTGGTCGAAGACGTGGTGATGCGCGATCGCCGTCATTTAAGCGAGGGTGGGATCGTGTTGCCGATTCTCGCCATCAACCAGACCACGGGCCGCGTCGAAAGCATGCCGGAAATTGTGACGCGCGGATTTGCCGCCGGGGAAGAAGCTCTCATTGAGCAGGCGCGGCTGGTCGTCGGAGCAACTCTGGATGCCTCCAGCGCGGAAGAAAAGGCTGACTATGGCGTAATCAAAGAGAAAATTCGCCAGGACCTGAAGCGATATATCCAGAAAAACACCAGCCGTCGGCCGCTCATCATGCCGGTGATTCTGGAAATCTAGGGCGGCGAGTAGCTCCGCTTTGATACAACTGAAAGAGTGAAGGCTTCGGTTCGCTCCCAATTCCAGCCACGGATCAGGCGCATGCATGTCGCGCTGTTCGTGGCTTATCTATTGATTACCCTGCTGTCGCTTTCTTTCTTCTGGCCCAGGATTCGCGCGTATCTACAGGCGGCGGCCGTTCTTGGCGAGTTGAATGGCAAGCCGGTGCCGCACCTGCTGCAATCCATCGCTGCGATGCCGCTCAGCAGCCGGACATTCACCATCCCCTCTTCTGCGGGCTTGGTGGAAGCGCGACTCTACACCCCGGTCAATCTCCCCAATGCGCCGGGACTGGTCCTTGTCCCGGGCATTCACTACCTGGGCATCGATGAACCGCGATTGATTGCCTTTGCCCGGTCACTGGCCTCCTGCGGCCTGCGCGTGCTGACCCCGGAACTGCCGGACAGCCGCGACTATCGTATCGAACCCACCGACGTGCAGGCGATCGGCGACTCGGCGCAGTGGCTGCGGAAGACGACCGGACGGCCCGTAGCACTGATGGGTCTCAGTTTTTCCGGTGGGCTGGCACTGATGGCCGCTGCTGAACCGCCGTACTCCAACGAAGTGTCATTCGTCTTTTCCGTCGGCGCGGAAGATAATCTCTACCGCGTCGCGACCTTCTACGTGACCGGCGCCGATCCCCTTCCCGATGGCGACGTCGAACGCACGACTCCCAACAACTACGGCCCGTGGATTCTTGAATACGAGCATCTCGAAGATTTCACCCAGCCGACGGACACGGCTGCCATCCGGGCTGCGTTTCGCGCTCGCCTGCAGGAAAATTACTCGCTGGAATCAGCCCTGGTTGCAAAAATGACGCAACAGCAGAAGACGGAATATGACCGCATCATCAACATTACGCAGCGTGACCCTTCGTTGTTGTTTGACTCGAACAAGAAGCACGCAGCCGAAATGGCAGCCGTCTCGCCGAACGGTCATCTTGCAGGACTGCATGTGCCGGTGTACCTGCTGCATGGTCGCGAGGACAATCTGATTCCATTTGCCGAGGCAGAATGGCTGGCGCAGGATTTACCGCGCGGAACGCTTCAGGAGATGCTGGTGAGTCCGTTGATTGCGCACGTGGGCACCACCACGGCCAAGCCGGGCATTTGGAATGAATGGAAGCTGCTTCACTTGCTCGCGAATGTGATGGAGCGTGCTCGGCGCGGATGACTCCGCCAGCCAGGGGCACGCTAGCTGCATAGCTTGAGATAGTTTGGCTGATCGGCAATGGTGCGGTAGCGGAAAGAACGAATGATCCTGCCGTCGCGCAAAAAGAAAACGCCGGGCATCTGGTGGGCGTCTTCCTGAATCCGGCCGATGCCGTGTTTGCGAATGGCGCTCGTCAGCCAACGTTTCCAATTTTCCGAAACCAGAAAATGTAACAGAGGATGCACGCGCGGAAGATGAAAAACCGGATGAGCGTATAACGATCCATCCGGATTGCTGACGCGCTCCACGTCAGAAAGTTTGTAGTAGTCAAAATAAGGCTGCGCTCGCTCCGGTGAGCCTAGATGAACGAACACCGGGCGCACGCCGCGAGTGTGCAACTGTTGCTGGATTCCGGAGACCTGATCCAGCGTCTCCCTGCAGAACGAGCAGCCAAAGTGACGAAGGAAGATCATCAGCAAGGGAGATTCGTCGGCAAGCTCTCGCAGCGTGCGGCCCGATTCTGTGCGAAAGCCCCGCAGCATTTCGTCCGTCTGCTCCGTCTCGCTCACAACATATTCGGATTGGGAGGTCGGCAGCGGCATGGATTCGATTTGCCTTTCACGAACACGCCGGTTGCAGGCGCTCATCATTCAAAGTACGCGCCGGCAGGCGCTATGGATGTCGAGCCTGCACCAAATGCCGATACAGTTCGATGGTCTGATCGGCAATCGCCGACCAGGCAAACTTTTCTTCCACGCGTCTGCGGCCCGCTTCGCCGAATCGTTTGCATTTTTCCGGGTCTCGAAACAGGTCGGAGATCCTGGCGGCCAGGTCGCGCGCAAATTGCTCCGGATTCGACGGAAAGCCGGTCGTGGGATCGGACTCGAACGGCACCAGATACCCTGTCTCGCCATCGACCACCACTTCAAGAATTCCACCGGTGGCGCTGGCGACTACGGGAGCGTGGCAAGCCATGGCTTCCAGATTGATGATGCCAAACGGCTCGTACACAGATGGACAGCAGAACACGCGAGCGTGGCTGTACAACTGAATGGCTTCCGGCTTGCTCACCATCTTCTCAATCCACACCACGTGGGGGTGAGTGGCCCGCGCTTCGGCTACCTTCTGCCGCATCTCGGCTGCGATCTCCGGAGTGTCCGGCGCGCCCGCACATAACACCACTTGCGTATTCGCCGGCAAATGGCGAATCGCTTCGACCAGGTGAGTGACGCCCTTCTGCCGCGTGATGCGTCCTACAAATAAAATGTACGGCTGCGTGGGATCGACCCCGTACTTGATCAGCGCGTCGGTCGCGGTCACCTTGTTGTACTCCGCCAGATCGATCCCGTTGTAGATGACATGTACCTTTTCCGGCTGCAGTTCCGGATACACGCGCAGGATATCCGCCTTGGTGCCGTTCGATACCGCGATCACCGCATCCGCGTCGAGGATGGCGGTGCGTTCCATCCACGAGCTCATCGCGTAGCCGCTTCCCAGCTGTTCGGACTTCCATGCCCGCAGAGGCTCCAGGCTGTGCGTGGTCAGTACAAACGGAATCTTGAAGAGTTTCTTCGCCAGAAAGCCCGCCATCGACACGTACCAGGTATGCGTGTGCACCACGTCGATGGCTTCCAGCGTCTTCATCTGCACCAGGTTCAGGCTGAAGGCTGCCAGCGCGGTATTGAACTTGTCCTGCGCCCCCTCGCTCAGCGCGGCCCACGGCTCTGCGCCGCGGACGTGCAGGTTGCCCTGGTCGAGCAGCTGATCGCCCCAGCAATGAACTTCGACCTCGATCTTCTTCGCCAGTTCCCTGCTCAGATATTCGACGTGGACTCCAGCGCCGCCGTAGACGTTGGGCGGATACTCGCGTGTCATCAGTCCTACTCGCAAATGATTTCTCCTGACATTGCAGACGATTTCGGGAGCGTTGCTCCTGCAGACAATGGCCGCCGCCACCGAAGCATACACCGCGAAGCGTTATTCTAGTCACAGGTTGAACGCGTCGCAAACCGGGCCAAATTCGCCGGCAGTCATCACGCAGTACTCTCTACGCAATGTCCCAGAAAAAACCGAAGCTCGGCCAGAATTTTCTTACCGACCCCAGTGCGCGCCAGCGCATCGTGGAATCCCTTGGAGATATTTCCGCCAGCACTGTGCTGGAAATTGGTCCGGGACGAGGTTCGCTCACTGACCTGCTCGCGAAACGCGCCCGCTACCTGATCGCTGTGGAGTTGGATCGCACCCTGGGTCCGCGACTTACAGAGACATGGAAACAGGCGGACCATGTTGCCATCCTGCACGGCGATATTCTTGACATCGATTTGGCGAATGTGCGCAGCCATTCGGGTTTGCCCGGCAATGATCCGCTGGTCGTGGTCGGCAACCTGCCGTACTACATCACGTCCGACATTCTGCTGCATCTGTTCGCGCATGCCGCGTCGATCGCACGGGCCGTGGTCATGGTGCAGGAGGAAGTGGCGGACCGCCTGGCTGCCCGCTGCGGCACCAGCGCCTATGGGCTCCTTTCAGCGACCGCGCAAATGCATGGGCAGGTGGAGAAGCTGTTTCCGCTTCCGCCAGAGGCGTTTTCGCCTCCTCCCAGTGTTACCTCGGCCGTGGTGCGCTTCGACATGCGGCCACGCTTTGGGGAACTCCATGTAGACCGCGCCGGATTTATGCGGTTCCTGCAGCGATGCTTCCGCCAGAAACGGAAAACTCTGCTGAATAATTTGAAAGGTGCAGGCTCTGCTGAAACAGCCGAACTGATGGCCGCGATCGCGGACGCCGGTCTCAACCCTGCCATCCGCGCCGAGGCAGTTCCGCTGGAAGCGATGGCCACCCTCTATCGGAGACTCAACTCGATGAGCGAACCTGCAGCCCGCGCGTAAGCGGGCTTGCCGGGATCGAGCGTATTTCGCAAGTTTTCAGCATCCAAAACGAAGGGCCGGCGATAATCTCGCCGGCCCTGTTAGATATCTCCGCGGTCCAATGAATATTAGCGTCCGTGGCCACCACCGCCGCCACCACCGTGGCCACCACCACCGCCGGCACTCATCCCGCCGCCGTGGAATCCACCACCGGAACTCATCCCACCGCCATGGAAACCACCACCGGAACTCATCGCGCCACTACTGACAGCACCGCCATGATAGCCGCCCCCGGAACTCATCCCGCCGCCGTGGAAGCCGCCATGGTAGCCGCTTCCGCCCATGCTGCCGCCGCGAAATTCTCCGCCACCCTCAAAGGAGGAATGGACTCCTCCGAAACTGCCGTGGGATCCGTAGACAGCATGTTGCCCAAAGGAGTTCACGTTGCCAAAGGAGGCGCGATTAGCAGTCCCGAATTGGTGATTGTCAGCGCCGAACGCGTGCGTTGCAAAGGGCTCTCCGTTGGCGGTGCGCATCACCCCTTCCCGGGTTCCCATCGACGAGCTATGCAGCCCCTCCGCGGATCGATTGCCCTCACTCCGGAACTCGCCTGAACGCGCGGTTCCATGAAGACCGCTCTCTACGCCGTTGTTACGACCCGCCAGCGAGTCGCGAACTCCTCCTGGAAACGCGCGGGCCGGGTAGTTGTTATACAGAGCTGCATTTCGCGTAGGCACAGACACCCCTCGCATATCGGAATGCAGCGGAGCAATCTTCGACCCATTGAAATTCACCGTGCGGCGAGCGTTGTCTCTGCCGGCTTGAATCTCGTGCGACGATATAGCGGAACTGCCCACATGAACGAAATTCTCTTGCGGATGACCACCCGCCGCTCCTGCTCGCAACGTCGATCGGCGGAACCGGCGCATGATATCCCGCGGGTCCTCGATAGATGTTTGTATAGGGATGACCACGATAGTAGTAGCCGCGACGGCCATAATAACCGCCATAACCGTACCCGTACCCGATCCCGCCAAATCCGCAGCCCCCGGGCATCCATCCCCAGCCAAAACTGCCGATATAGGACCACCCTCCGCATTGGAACGGAAGCCAGCCCCACGGGTACCCCGACACCCATGAAATACCGAAGCCGCCCACGTTTGCCCAGCCGCCAAAACCGTACGGATCAAACCCCGGTCCAGCCCCGTAGGGCTGCCAGACCATACCGTAGCCCGGCAGCGGATACCAGCCGCCGTAGGAATCCAGATCGCCCCAGCCGTATCCAACGCCGCTATCCATGACGCTGCCGGCGCCTTGCTGCACCCGTGCCGGCGTTTGATTGGCGGCCTGTTTCGCCGCTTCTTCATCACGCTGATCGTTCCACTGATCAAATCCGTTCGGGATGATCCCGTCGGCGACCGTGTACTGGCTTGAGGCGGATGGATGGAACTCGATCGTCTGCCCCTGATGGACCTGCGCCTGGTAGTTGTCGGACGCGCCCGCAACCTGTACGTTTCCGTCAATCACAGCCACTGCGGGCGGCGTGGCGCCCAGATCCACACGAAAGGTACTATTCACCTTCGGCGTGACCGTGCCTTGACCGATCGCGACGGTGTAGGAAGTCTGAGGATCGCTGCGCAGTTCGTAATACACCAGGCCAGACTGCTGCCGCAGCGTGGTCTCCAACACTCCGTTCGGTGAGGTCGCCAGCTTTTCCAGATTCAGTGAACTGTTGGGTGTAATCCGAGTGACGCTGCCATCTTCAAATTCGATTTCGGCCCGGCCATCCGGACCTGTTTCCACGCTCGAACCCTGCGCGACAGGCATGTTCATCATGGCGTGGGAGAATTCTGTCCGATTTTCGCGAACAATCTGGACGGTACCTTCGACATCGCTCAAGCGAACGACACGAACAGCGGCCGGCGCCTCGGTTACGGTTCCCGTGGCGGCGGGCGCAGATGCCTGAGGATTCGACACAGGTGCGGCCGCCGTGTCGTTGGCAGCCGCGGTCAACGCGTGCCCTGGGAGCGAGGACAGCATGAAGGTGATTGCCATCGCTACGATTACCCACCAGGTCACTTGCCAGGACGAAAATATCGGCCGAATCTCCGCCGCGGATACGCTCGGCTGCGCTGGATTGCATTCCTTTTGAAGCTTCAACATCGCGCACTCCTTGCCAACCTCATTGGAACACGCCCTACATATTTTAGTTGCGGTGGGTTCAGGATTTCTTGCGTCGCATCAAAGGAGCGACGACGCCAATTCCCTGGGCTAGTTCGGTCTGGGCGTGATGGACGTGGCAAATGGCGACGGCAAGCGCGTCGGAAGCATCGGTGGGCTCCGGTGGTTCCGTCAGCTTTAACAGGCGTGTCACCATAAATTGAACCTGTTCCTTATCCGCCCTGCCATAGCCGCAGACGGCGGACTTGACCGATAGCGGCGAATACTCCGCAATGACGAGCTTGCAGCTTGCCGCCGCCAACAAGACTACGCCACGCACCTGGCCCAGCTTCAGCGCAGTCTGGGAGTTGACGGCATGAAAAACCTCTTCCACCGCGACCACCTCCGGCTGAAATTCTGCGATCAACTCCAGCAGGCGGCTGAATACGATGGTCAGCCGATGGGGCAGGCTATCGCGTGTGGAAAGATGAATCGCGCCGTGCGTAATCGAGCGCAAGTCGGCGACCGGGTCAGAATCCACCAGCCCGTATCCAGTCCACTCGGTGCCACAGTCGATTCCTAAAACCCGCATCGTTCGCCTTCAGGTAGGTTGCTGTTTAGCGGGAGATGCCTTCCATGGGAGAGGAAGCGGTGGCGTACAGCTTGCGCGGCATGCGCCCCGCCAGATACGCCTGCCGACCCGCCAGCACCGCATGCTGCATTGCTTCCGCCATCAGCACAGGATTGTCAGCGCCGGCAATCCCGGAGTTCATCAGCACGGCATCGGCTCCCAACTCCATCGCCAGCGCCGCATCTGAAGCCGTCCCGACCCCCGCATCCACGATGAGCGGAACTTCCGTGATCAGTTCCCGAAGGATTTTAAGGCTGGTCGCGTTTTGTATGCCAAGACCGCTTCCAATGGGGGCGCCCAGGGGCATCACGGCAGCCGCTCCGGCGTCAATGAGACGTTTCGCAACTACAATATCGTCAGATGTATACGGCAAAACCGTAAAGCCCTCCTTTACCAATACGCGGGTCGCTTCGACAGTCGCCAGAACGTCCGGATAGAGCGTGGCCTGATCTCCGATGACCTCAATCTTGACCCAATCGGAGAGTCCGACTTCCCGACCCAGTCGCGCCGCTCGGATGGCTTCTTCCGCGGTGTAGCAACCGGCGGTATTGGGCAATAGAAAATAGCGCCGCGGATCGATGAAATCCAGCAGACTTTCTTTGCTGCGATCCAGGTTCACGCGCCGCACTGCAACCGTAACCATTTCGGCGCCCGAGGCTTCGATGGCCCTCTGTGTCTCGGCTCCGTCTTTATATTTGCCTGTGCCGACGATCAGCCGCGATTGAAAGGCTTTTCCGGCAATGACCAGTGTGTCCATATATTTTATTGTAGTGCGACGCGGGATTGCCGTGCGGATGGATCGCGACCGGTCCGCCCGCCGATTTGAGTTCGCTCCAAAAAGCCAATGGCCCAATGTCTTCAATAGGACACTGGGCCATGGCCGGTGAGTGGTTAGATTGACCGGAGGCATCCCCGCAGGTGGGCCTCGACGATAATGGTGCTTGCCGTCAGGACAGGCGGTGGACGCCTAAGCCCCAGTCACCTCACGTGTTGTGCTACAACTTCCTTCAATGTTTTTCATTCTCTGGATCGCCCTCCTTTCCCGTGTACGGATACTATCGCCCATCACTGCGACTGGAGTCAAGGCGGTGGAGGTATGGGAGTTAGAGCGAGTTCACCCGATCGAAAAATTCATGACGGGGTCAAAAAATCGCCGCAGAATCTGCGCCGGTCGGACCGGAAAAAATGCGAGATTGGCTGGTCCTCCGGGTGCACCATGGGCCCCGGAAATTGTCCACTTCGATGCCCGTAGCAGTCCCGCTCGAACGCCATCACTGAACAGAGCCACCTTCGGATTGGGCGAAGACCTTCCGTCGATAACGAAATAATCCTTACATTCCGTCATTTTTCTGTTCCAATTAGAGTTGTCCCCACGTGTATGTGCTGGGCGCGCGTCCAGTCATCACCTCACGGAAATCGAACTCGTTCACGATTGTCGACGTGCCCATGGCGGAACTGATCAAGACTTTTGAAAATTTCAGCTTGTCCGACGCAGCCATCGCCCAGGTGGGCGAATTACCGGCGCAGCTGGATCGCCTTCTATTGACTGTCCCGTCCATCGCCACCCTTTTTCCCCTGCTGGCAGATTTCCTTCTGAATATTGTCGAAGTAGACGGAGTGTGGCTGGGAGCTCCGGACGAACAACAGGCGGTGGCCTATCACTTTGTTGCCGGCGAGGGTGTGCAGGAGTTTCTCGCGGGGGGAACCATCCGGATTGACGACAATCCTCATAGTGCCCTCTCGCTCGCCTGGCGTACCGGCATTCCCCAGTTTGCGCTTGACTGGACGAGTCCTGAAAATCCCTTACCGGGCGGGTTTTGGCTGGAGCGCGGGCTTCGCTTCGGCTGGCGTTCCTCGTGCGCGGTTCCCGTCTCCGGCAACGCCGGCCAGCGCGACATTCTGATCCTCTACAGCAAGCGCCAAAATTTCTTTGCCCAGGAAAAGATCCAGCAGTTTGTGCTGCAGATGCACAGTCTGCTCGGCTTTGCGCTGGAACGTCTGCGCTTGCTGGAGGCAATGAAGACAAACCAGCAGACCCTGATGTTGTACAAGACCGCCATGGACGCCTCCGCTAACGGCATCCTGATTGCCGAGGCGGTGGAGGATCTGCCGATTCGGTACGTCAACCCGGCGTTCGAGCGCATCACCGGGTACAACGCTGACGAGGCCATCGGGAGAAATTGCCGATTCCTGCAGGCAACCGATACCAACCAGCCACAGATGGCGGCGATCCGCGACGCTTTGGAGACGGGCAAGCCGTGCACTGTGGAGGTAAGAAATTACCGCAAGGACGGGACGATGTTCTGGAACTCGCTGAGCATCGCGCCGGTAAGCAATGAGGCCGGCATCACGACTCACTTCGTCGGCATCCAGCAGGACATCACCCATCTGAAAAATGCCCTGAATGACAATGTTCACTCCAACGCTCTGTATCGAGCCTTGATGGCTGCGGCCGAGGCGGTCATCGAGGCCCAGGGCGAGCAACAATTGCTCGATGAAATGTGCCGCCTCCTGGTAGAAAACGGATTGTTCGCCCTCACACTGGTTTGCCGCCCCAACACTGCCGGCGATCTGGAAACCCTTGCGATCTGTAGCACGCTGAATGACACCCCACTTCCCGTACGTCTGCCGAACGTCTATACCGGCGATGCCGAGCGCACCCTGGCGGTAAGGGCGTGGCGCCGGTCCCAGGTCCAATTTTCGAACGACCGCATGACCGATCCGGATTATCCGCCGATCCAGGATTTCTGTCGCCATCACAACCTGCACGCAACCGCCGTGGTTCCGCTCTACCGCGACGGAGAAATCTGGGCGCTGCTGACTTTGATGTCGCGCGAGTCGGACCTCTTCCACCCCGAACTGCTGGCCTTGATCGAACGAATCGCGCGTCTCGCAGGCCATCGCCTGGACGGCCTCGATCTGCGCCAGATCCTCGACGAGGAGAGGAAGTACCAGTCGTGGCTGGCTCGCCATGATCCACTCACCGACATTTTGAATCGTCGCGGACTGACGGAGCGCATTGAGGAGGGTATCGTTCGATCGCGCCAACAGAATCGATCGATGGCAGTCGCGCTGCTTGACCTGAACGACTTCAGGAAACTCAATGATCTGCACGGCCATCCGGCCTGCGACCAGCTGCTGCGTACGGTCGCGGAACGTCTGCAGGCGCCGCTCCGCTCAACCGACGCGGTAGGGCGGCTGGGTGGCGATGAATTCGTGCTGGTGCTGGAAGGCTTCGAGGACTCAGCGGATTTGGCTGCTATGCTGGCTCGCATCCAGGCATCGGTGGAACAACCAATTCGTCTGGAAAACGGGCGCACGGCAATCGTGCATACCAGCGTGGGCGTGACCGTGTTTCCTCAGGATGATTCCACCCCCGAGCATCTGCTGCGTCACGCCGACCATGCACTCTATGCGCTGAAGGAAGCTGCTGGCGAAGCAGGCGCGGGCTGGATGATGTTCCAGGCAGAAGCCGACGAACAACAACGGCTTCGCCAGAGAACGATTCTCTCGCTGTTCCGTAAAGGAAGTCTTCTGGTCCATTACCAGCCCATCGTCAATCTGCAAACGGGAACTGTTACCAAGGTGGAGGCCCTGGCGCGCCTGGTCGACGACAACGGACTGCTCTGGCCCGGCGATTTTCTGTCGCATTTCGGTCCGGCAGAACTGACAGCGCTGACGTTTCAAGTGCTGGCGCAAGGGGTTCAGGACATCCACCATCTCGATCAAGCGGGCTTTCAACTCGCCCTGGGGATCAACTTTGAACCTGTCACGCTGGCCGACCCCAAAGCCATGCTGGAATTGCGCCACCAGATTGAAGCCTCCGGCCTCCGAACCGACCGCATTGTGCTGGAGTTGCTGGAGCGGCCGGACACACTGACGATGGCCGGTGCCCAGGAAGCGCTGCGCGCTTTGAAAACCTGCGGGGCGCGAATTGCGCTGGACGATGTCGGCAGCGCCTACTCTTCCCTGCTGCGAGTCAAAGAATTTCCCATTGACGTAATCAAGCTGGACCGCAGATTTTCAACCGATCTGGAGCAGCATCCGAAAGAGCTTCGGCTATTGATGAACCTGGTGAATCTTGCTCAGACGCTGGGACTGGGACTGATTGCCGAAGGAATTGAAACCGCCGTAACCCGCGACGCACTCGCCGCCCTGGGTGTGCAGCATGCCCAAGGGTTACGCCATTGCTCCGCCGATGAGCGCTGAGGAACTGGAATCGTGGCTCAAAAATTATCAGCCTGTGCCGTGGACTGAACCGACCTCTCTGCTGGGAGAGGTGGCGCTGCAGTTACGCGACCTGGATGCGGCGGCACGGATTCTCACCCATCATCCATCCTTCCTGGAACACCTGGTGTCGCAACATTCGAGCATCGAAACTGCACGCGCCTTCAGAATTGGGGAAAAGCGGCCAGAGGCGTCGAAGCTGATTGCGTCTCATCGCGCCTGGTGCCAGACAATGTCTTCTCTGCTGGCCCGATCCAGCGAACTCATCGATCCCGAAGCGTTCCAGGCGGCTCGATCGGCCTACGAAGAGGAGATGTTTTGCGCTGCGCGGGAGACGGCTCCCGCGCGCCGCTAAAACTCCTTTTCCATATCCCACCGACATTGCTTAGACTGTGATCTATATGTCGATCGACATGCCCCTCTCTTCCTGCGACGAGCTATGGATGCGCGAGGCGCTACAACAGGCAAAAGAAGCGCAGGCTGGTGGCGAGGTTCCCATTGGCGCGTTGATTCTGGAGCCCAATGGCACGATCATCGCGCGCGGGCAAAACCGCGTGATCCGCGACCACGATCCCACGGCGCATGCCGAGATTGTTGCGATGCGCGCCGCCGGAAAGGCGCTGGGAAACTATCGTCTCGAGCGATGCACTCTGTATGTCACGCTGGAACCCTGCGCCATGTGCGCAGGAGCCATGATTCATGCCCGCATCGGGCGGCTGGTGTTCGGTGCACTGGATCCCAAAGCCGGAGCCGTGGGCAGCGTTCTCACGGTGCTGAACCATCCTCAGCTCAACCATCAAACCGAGCTGACCGGTGGCGTGCTGGCGGAAGAGTGCGGCGACCTGCTTCGTCGCTTTTTTCAGTCACGCCGCTAGACAAGTCGCCGCCAGAGCCTAATTCTTCACCCGCACCGTGGGTTCCACCGACATGCCGGGCCGAAGCAGGTGGTCGCTATCCTCGTTGGGATTGGTAAAGTCCAGGCGAACCGGAATGCGCTGCACCACCTTGACATAGTTTCCGGTTGCATTTTCCGGAGGAAACAGGCTCAGCATGGAGCCGGTTGCTCCGCCGATCTGCGTGACCTTGGCGTGATAGGTGCGGCCACCGTACGCATCCACCTTAAAGGTCGCCGGCTGCCCGATCCGCATCTCATCGAGCTGCGTCTCCTTGAAGTTTGCGGTGATCCACAGATTGGTCAGCGGGATCAGCGTCATCAGGGTTTGCCCGGCGCTTACGTTTTGACCTACCTGGGCCGTTTTCTGGTTCACGATGCCGGAATCTGGGGCGACAATTTTTGTGTAGCTCAGGTTGAGACGATCCGTTTCCAGTGCTGCCTCCGCCTGCTGCACCTGTGCGGCCGCTGCGTCGGCCTTGGCACGTTCCGCCGCCACCTGTTTCGGCCCGGTTCCGGCAGAATTGTAGCTGGCTCGCGCGGATGCCAGCCGATCGTTGGCAACCTGCACCTGCGCACGCGCGCCCTGCAGATCCGCTTGGGCTGCGCTGAGTTGCGCCTTCTTGCTGGCAGCGGTGGCGACCACAGCATCGTATTGCTGCCGCGATACAACATCTCTCTCCACCAGTGGCGTATATCGCTGCAGGTCCAGTTGCGCTTTGGTGTTGTCCGCTTCTGCGGACAGCACCTGCGCCTGCGCCGCATCCAGTTGTTTTTCTGACTGCGCAATGGTGGCCAGCGCGGCTCGAACATCTGCCGCCGCCGAACTCAACGTCGCTCCTGTAGATGTAGTCGTAATCGGCACGCTGGTCAGCGCGGCTTCATAATTTGCTTTCGCGGTCGCCAGCACCGCCTCTGCCTGGTCAAGCGCCGCCTGCGCATCGCGAGGGTCGATTTCCACCAGCACCTGGCCTTTTTCTACCTGCGAGTTATCCTGCACGTTCACCTGGGAAATGTAGCCCTTGATGCGCGCGCTGATCTGAACCAGATTGCCGTCTACCTGCGCGTCATCCGTGTCTTCGTAATAGGTGGAGTGCCACCAGTAGAGCGCCACGCCAATCACAACCAGAACAATGGCGCCGATAATGATGAACCGTTTCCGCCGTTTCGGCTCAGGATGAACCAGCTCGGTCTCGTCCGTCGGTGAATTGGCGGACTGGTCGGACGGCGTCGAACGAGCGTCCTGATGCTGCTGATTGTCTTCCGCTCGAACGTTGGCCGAGTCGGCCTGCCTGGTTTCTTCGGGTCTCGATTCCGCCACGATTATTGTCCTCCGAGATATGTCTTGTACTGCGACCTCGCCACGCCAACTGCGCGCGCCAATGAGAGCTTTGCCACATTCAACTGATACAGGCTGCCGACATATTGGTCGTTGGCCTGTGCCACGGAAGACTGTGCCTGCGACACCGCCAGATTGTCCGAAACACCTGCCTGGTAGCGATCCTGCGCCTCTTTCAACGTCTCGCCGGCCAGGTCGACATTGCTGCGTGCCACGTTGACCAGTTTTTCCGACGCCTCAATATCCAGAATTGCATCCTTTACGTCGGCCCGGATCTGACCTTCCAGGTTGTTGAGCTGGGCTTTGGCCTGCTCCAGTTGTGCGGTCGCGATGCGGGCATCGCCGCGCAACTTCCCCTCTTCAAATATGGGGCCGGCGGCTTTGCCGGTCGCATTCAGCGTGGCGTAGGAGTTGCCGGGATTCACACCCAGTTCGCCGTAGTCCACTTCCGCCGTCACCGCCGGATAGCGCTCGGCATGAGCCGCGGAAAGCGACTTCTCTGCTGCCTGCACCTGCTCCTCGGCAGCTTTCAGATCGCTGCGGTTTTTCACCGCCTCCGCCATCGCCGTATCCATGGTGGGAGTATCGAATTGCGAGTAGGGCGCCTGGTCCGTCAGCTCGAATTTCTGGTCAAGCGGCAGGCCAACCGAGCGCGCCAGTGCAATCTCATCCTTCTGGAACTGATTGGTCGCGGCGATCAACGACTGCTCCTGGGTCTGATAATCCACCCGCGCCCGCAGTTCGTCGATCCGTGGCGATACGCCGTTGCGATGATTGTCAATGGCCTGGTTCAGCGAGATTTGGGAAGTCTGGACCTGGGCCTGCACAGAAGAGATCCGCGCCTCATCCGCGAGACATAACAGATAAGCGTTGCCGACCGCCAGCACCACTACGTCTTCTGAATCTGCAGCGGAAAGCTTGCTGGCGGCAAAATTATGTTTGGCCGACAAATAGTTCTGCAGCGAGGAGACGTTCAGCACCGCCTGGTTCAGAGTGGCGCGAAAATCCGTGTACCCGAAGGGTCCAATCACCGCCGGAAATCCGGGAATCCGCAGCCCTTCTGCCTGCAGGTTGACCTGGGCCACGGAGGCTTGCGCCGTGCCTGTAATCGTCGGCAGCAACGCCTGCAGTTGCTGCAACTTTTCTCCGCCGGCGGTCTTGACCCCGGTATTTTGCAGAATCGCGCCCAGGTTATTCTTCAATCCCATCCCGATCGCGCCCTCCAGCGAGAGCGGAAGCACGCCCGGCGTGGCCTTTTGCTGCACCACGCTGCCTTGATAGGAACTGGCCGACGCCTGCGCCCGGGCCCAACGCTGCCCGATCCCCGCCGCGATTGCCAGGATCGCGAGAAATTGCAGGGAACGACGGCGAGGTGTACAGAAAAACATTTGCATTACTTTCACAGAGTTGTTTGCCAGTCTATCGATACTGTTGGCTGTAGGTGCTAGAGAATAGATGATCAATTCAGCCCAAGAGTGCAGAAATTTACTGCCGGGACTGTTCTTTTTCCGGCGTTTCCTGCTCCCGTTCTGCCCATTCTCATCGACCATCTTGATTGTGGAGTTCAGCGACTTGTTTTAGGATACCGGATTGCGGTTCGGCCGAGACATTTACACGCCCGTTACAGCATCGCTGATACCCTCAGATCGATGAATTTGAGACACTGACCCTGTTGACTGTGTTTTTCAGAGTTACAGATGGATTCCCCGGAAAAAGAGCATGATCGCATGGCGCTGAAAGACCACGCAGCATCGTCCATACCGAAGAAATACTTCAATCGCGACGAGTCATGGCTCGACTTTAACCGGCGCGTGCTGGAGGAAGCTCAGGACGATTCCAACCCTTTGCTCGAGCGGGTCAAATTCCTCGCCATCACCGCCAGCAATTTGGATGAGTTTTTTGAAGTTCGCGTCGCCGGCATCCTGCAGCGAATTGAAGACGGCTACCACGAACCGGGTCCCGATCTGATGACACCTCAGCAGACACTGGATTCCCTGGCGAAGGAGACTCATGCGTTTGTCTCCGACCAGTATGCCTGCTGGAACCACCAGCTGTTACCTGCCCTGGCCGCCGCGGGAATCCGTATGCGAGGGTGGCAGGATCTGGACGATGAGCAGCGCAAGTACGCCATTGGCTTCTATCAGAGCGAAGTCGACCCGCTGCTGACGCCGATCACGATTGATCCCGCGCATCCCTTTCCGCATGTGTTGAACAAGGCTCTTTGCCTGGCGCTTTTGCTGCATCGTAAACGCAAATCAGCGTCCACCCAGGTGTTGGGCGTCGTCACCGTTCCCCGGGCTTTACCGCGGCTGGTCGCGCTGCCTTCCGCTCCGGGGAGTTTCGACTACATTTTTCTGCATGAACTGATCGAGTCCCAGGCGGCGGCCATGTACCGCGGGTATGAATTTCTATCGCGGGCCGCATTTCGAGTCACCCGCAACAGCAATCTGTATCTGCAGGAAGAAGAGTCACGCAGCCTGCTTGAAAGCGTGCGTTCCGAGTTGCATAACCGGCGCAAGGGCGACGCTGTCCGGCTGGAAATCGAGAGCGACGCTGCGCCGGATATTGTCGAACAATTGCGGGCGAATTTTGAGCTGGATGAGTTTCAGATTTTTTATACCCATGGCCCCGTCAATCTGTCGCGCCTGATGAACCTATACTCAAAAACCGAGAAGCCGGAACTGAAATATCCGCCCTTCGTGCCCCGCGGACTGCGCATTCATCGCGACTCCGTCAATCTTTTTGGAGAGATCCGCCGACACGACATCCTGCTGCATCATCCTTATGACTCCTACAACGCGGTGGTCGAGTTCATCCGCGCAGCAGCGGAAGATCCCGCTGTGCTTTCGATCAAGCAGACGCTCTATCGCACCAGTGCGAATTCCCCCATTTTCCAGGCGCTCCGCGAAGCGGCTCAAAGCAAGGAGGTCACAGTCGTCGTTGAACTGATGGCCCGCTTCGACGAGGCATCGAATATTCGCTGGGCGCACGATCTTGAGGACGCGGGCGTGCAGGTTTTCTACGGCAATGTGGGACTCAAAACGCACTGCAAGCTGGCTCTGCTGGTTCGCCGCGATCAGGAGGATGGTGCGGTGCGGCAGTATGCCCATCTGGGCACCGGCAACTACAACGTGGAGACAGCGCTGTTCTATACCGATTTGAGCCTCCTGACTGCGAATCCAACCTTGACCAGCGCGGTCCACAATGTCTTTAACTACCTCACGGCTCACTCCGAATCCGACGACTATGCGCCTCTGCTGGTAGCCCCATTGAATCTGGCTGAAAGCTTCGCGCAACTCATTCACCGCGAGGCGAAACACGCCGCCGAAGGCAAACCCGCCCACATCATCGCTAAAATGAATTCCCTGCTCGAGCAAGGCATCATCGATGCCCTGTACGACGCCTCCCAGGCCGGCGTATCAATCGATCTGATCGTTCGCGGCATTTGCGCGCTGCGCCCTGGAGTGAAAGGCCTTAGCGAAAATATCCGGGTTCGATCCATTGTTGGACGGCTACTCGAACACAGCCGCATCTTCTATTTCCTGAATGGCGGCGAGGCGGAAATCTACGCGGGAAGCGCCGATTGGATGCCTCGGAATTTATTTGAGCGATGCGAGGTCGTGTTTCCAGTCCTCGATCCGCAACTACGCCAGCGCATCCGCGATGAGATTCTGCAAGCCTATCTGGCTGATACCTCGGAGGCGCGATTTCTGCTTCCGTCCGGCAAATATGTGGGCGCTGCCAGGCGGGCGAACGACCCCCCAGGCGGCTTTCGAGCGCAGGAATTCCTTATTCAGCTGGCGGAAGACCAGGCATCCCTACGGGACATTCCGTCGCCGCCCGCCGAGGCGCCTGTCGCCACCCCCACGACAGAGCAGACCAAGCACGAGACCTTGCCGTCTCCGGACGGAAACCTGGCTGAATCCATCCATGCCACAGCGAAATCGAAAGCCAAGCCTTCTTCTGCCGCGAAAAAATCCGGCAGCCGCAAACGAACGCCGGCCAGCAAGCAAGTCGCCGCTCCCGACGGGCACTGAGCATTGGCGCGAAAGAATTTCTGAGCCGCTTACAAACCTTGACCTTTCCCGGCGCGTCGAATACAGCTAGAGCATTGACTCGCCGTCGAATCCACGAGGGATAGATTCCATCCATGCCAGCCAGCAGTACATCTGCAGTCTCAACCTCCGGCGCACAAGCCGAAGTTCACTCGCGACCGATTCGCTCGTTATGGGTCGGCTGGCATTTGTTCAGCCTCGATGCGCCCACGGTGGCCGTCGCCTGGTGCTGGTTTTTTGCGGCCGCCTTCGGTGTCCGGCTTCCATCCACTGCGCTGGTAACGCTGGCACTGGGAACATGGTGTGTCTACGTTGCAGACCGTTTGCTCGACGGCTGGCGCTCCACCGATATGACCGCACTCCGCGACCGTCACTGGTTCTATCTGCGCCATCGCAAATCTTTCGTCATCGCCTGGATTGTCGCCGCCATTCCGCTGGCGTATTTGATTTTCTTCCGCGTGCAGCCCGCCGTCCGCACCGACGACATCGTCTTGTGTTTGATCGGCGCAGCGTATTTTCTTCTCATCCACAATCGCCCGGAAAAACATCGATTCTCAAAGGAGTTTTTTGTTGGATTTCTCTTTTCCATCGCGACCGCAGTACCAACCTGGACGCGGCTGCAGCAAGGCCGGGGCGTTTTGCTGGCTGCCATGGTCACCTTCGGCGCGGCCTGCTGGCTGAACTGCGTCGCCATCCAGGTTTGGGAAGATGCCGAGGCCATGCGCGACGGTCTGCACACCATCTTTTCCGATGTGCAATCCGGACCGGCGCCGATTGCGTCACGCTCCTTGACGGAGTTCCTGGGTGAACATTTGACCGCATTTGCAGCGGCCGTTGGGGCCCTGGCGTTGCTGTTCGCCTCCGTTCCCATTGCGCGAACCGTGTGGCCGCTGTTTGCGGCCGTCGCCCTCAGTTCCCTGCTGTTCCTTGCGCTGATCCGGAAAACAAAACGCTTCAGCGCGCTTTCGCTTCGCATTCTCGCTGACGGAGCGCTGCTGACTCCACTGATATTTCTCCTTCATCTGCGATAGCACGCGACCCGGCCCACTGCAGGAATCGTTCCATTGGATGGCAGCCCTCCAAATTTCGATCCACTGGCCCGCGTCTATCGCTGGATGGAATATCTTAGCTTTGGACCGATGCTGGAGCGCTGTCGATTTTGCTTTCTCCGGCAATGTTCTCACGCGAGCCGTGCCCTGATTCTTGGCGATGGCGATGGGCGCTTCACGACGCGGCTGTTCACGGAAAACGCCGCGGTCGAGGCCGATGCGATTGACGCGAGCGGCGCGATGCTGGCCGCGCTTCGCCGTCGGGTTCAACACTGTCACCCCGATGCCGACCGGCGCCTCAGGACGGTGCAGGCGGATCTTCGCTGCTTTACCCCCAGCCGCACCGGATACGATCTGGTGGTCTCGCATTTCCTGCTCGACTGTCTTACGGAAGCAGATGTTGCTGCATTGGTGGAACGCCTTTTGCCGCACCTCAGCAACGACGCCATCTGGCTGGTCTCGGAATTTTCTCTGCCGGAGAAGGGTTGGCGGCGCGCAGCTTCCCGACTGCTGATCCGCTCGCTTTATTTTGTATTTTCCATCCTGACCCATTTGCAGGTCCGCCGCATTCCGAACTATGCCGAGATATTCCGCCGGCACGGCTTCGATCGACAACACGAGGCAAGCTATCTTGGCGGCCTGCTGGTAGCGGAAGTTTGGCAACGGCGGGATCGCTAGCCGCGCTGCTTTCCGCTGGCGAACTCGTATCGCCGATTGATACAATTTCGCATGCTTCTGCGACGCCCTTGTTCGCGGCACACGCGCGCGACGCCTTGGCGCTGAATCCTGCATCCAATTCGTGTAGCATCGCCGGATTCCAGCATTTCCTGACACTTGCCTGTGACGATCGTCGCGCGTGGAAACATGCGACGAATGTCACTTGATTTAGGACGGTTTATGAACCTGTATTTGTTACGGCACGGCAGCGCGGGTCAGCGCAAAATGAATGCGACGCTGGACTACAAACGACCGCTGGATAAAGAAGGCAAACAGCAATGCATCCTGCTCGGCCGCGCCCTCAATGCACTCAAAGTGCAATTTGATGTCGTCATTTCCAGCCCTCTGAAACGCGCCCTGCAGACTGCCGTTCTGGTGGGAACAGAGACCGGCTTCGAAAAGAAGATTCAGCTATCGCCGGCCATGGCGCCGGACGGGACGTGGGAAGATTTCCAACAGCTTCTCGAAAGCGTTGCCGGGTTGGAAGAAGTCCTGCTGGTCGGACACAACCCCAATCTGCCGCAATATTTGAATCGGCTGCTGAGCCCGTCGGCGACCAGCCCCATCGCGCGCGTTCGCAAAGGCGCAATCGCAGCCCTGTCGATGCAGCGCGGTTCCGCAAAACTCCAGTGGCTGCTCGATCCCCGCCTGCTGCGGGCAATTCAATCCAATACTACGAAAAGATCGCGCGCGAAAATCTCCCGGAAGTAAGCGGCCTCTTTGCGCAGCGCCCACAATTCCAGGTCTGCTCCCCTGTGTCCCGCCTTCAGCAGCACAGTCAATCGCTTGGCCGTTACGCGGGTGCGGAAGCTGGGGACTGCACTGGATTGGTCCTGGTGCAAAGCCACCGCCATTCGCAGCAGCATCGCCGCCCGTCGCACATACACGTGCTGTTCCACAGGAATAGGCCGCATCGCCCGGTCGGCCGGACTAGGCCTCGATTTTCCCAGGTAGCGCGCAATGGCAGAGACGATCAGGCGCTGCTCCGGCGTGAATCCATACAACTCGGAATTGGCAATGATGTATTGGGTGTGACGATGATGCCCCTGGTAGTTCATGAACTTTCCAACCGAGTGCATCATGGCGGCCGCTTCCAGCCACAGCTTGTACTCGGGCGGCAATTGGTGGATGCTTTTCAGGTCGTCAAATAATTGCAGTGCATCCTGGGCGACCGGCTCCTGCCGCTTCGGGTCCACTCCGTAATGGCGGCAGAGTTCGAGCACGCTGGCGCGACGCTCCTGTTCAAAGTGCTGATGGGCGGATGTGCGGGTGTCGCCTTCGGCCAGCATCAGCGCCAGGATTCCGTCACGCAATCCCATCGGCGAGTAACGAAAGCCCGGCAGATGCAGGCGCTCCAGAAGGTCCGAGTAGACGTACGCGCCGGCCACAATAATCTCCGACCGCTTGGGCCCTATGCCGGGAACGGCATTGCGCTGCCCAATGGTCATCCGCTTCAGCCTGTTTGCCAGCTTGCAGACAATGGCGGTCGGGGTGCGCTCCCATGCGCGAACACCTGGGTAGCGATCCGGATTGAAGCCGTTTTTTGCGCCGCTCTTTGCCGCGGCTCGCGCAGCCGTCGCCAATGCAGCCGCGGTTCCAGACGTTGCAAACACGGTGGTGACGCGTTCCTCGCCGATCTGTTGTTCAGCGCGCCGCAGTTGTCGCCGAATCCAGCCCTGCATCCGCGTAATTTCTTCCCCAGTCGGCGGATCATGGCGGAGAAATTCTCGCGTCAACCGCACCGCACCCAGCGGAAGACTCACAATCTGCTTAATCGCAGCATGTTCTGAAAATGTGATTTCGCAACTGCCTCCACCCAAATCCACCAGCAGGCAGCGACCGCGCGCGGCGGGCTCATTCGATACCATGCCCAGGTGGATCAGCCGGCCTTCCTCCAGCCCGGAGATGATCTCGACCTTCCATCCCGTTGCGGAATGCACCCACGCCAGAAATGCCTGTTGATTTCTCGCGTCGCGTATCGCGCTGGTCGCCACCACTCGTACCTGGTCGACGGCATGCGCCTGCACGGCGCGATGAAAGCGCCGCAATGCGCGGATCGTGACCGCCATGGCTTCCGGCGATACCACCGCGCTCTCAAACACGCTCTCGCCCAGCCGCGTGATCTCGCGATCTTCATGCAGCGTCTTGAGCCGGTGATTGCGCACGGCCGCGATCTTTAATCGGACGGAGTTCGATCCAATATCGACGGCCGCGTAGGTTGTCATGTCGTTTACCCGAACTGTGCCCACGATTGCAGAATGCCACGAATCGGAGACAAAGTGGCGAAGATTGGACTGCTATTCTAAGTTTGCTTCTCAATATGCGCATGAGACCTTCGATTTCTTCCGATGAGCCCCTTGCTGAAGGCGGGGCATCGAACCTGACTGCCAATTTTCCGCTTTCCCGCCGTGCCGAGTGGTTCCTGATTCTCGCCGTCTTCCTTGCCGTTTATTTTGCCGCCTTGTTCACGCCTTCCCTGCTGGATGACGCCGACGCGACTCACGCGCAGGCAGCGCAGCACATGGCTCTCACCGGCCACGTCGTCACGCTGATGGTCGACGGAATTCGCTATCTCGAAAAACCTCCGTTCCCCTACTGGCTGGTCGCCATCGATTACAGAATGTTCGGCTTCAATTCCTTCGCCACCCATCTGCCGGAAGCTCTGGCGGTCCTGGGTTGCGCCATCCTGGCGCTGTTATGGGGCCGTCGCGCGTATTCAGAACGCGCCGCGCTCTATGCCGCTCTCGCCTTCCTTACGTCCATCGGCGTCTTTCTATTTACCCGCATCTTTATTCCAGAAGTGATTCTCACCCTGTTGACTGCGCTGGCTCTGTATCTCTTCCTGACAGGGCTCGAAGACCGTCAACCCACTCGCTTCTATGCCGCATACGCACTGCTTGCCCTGGCTCTCTTGACAAAGGGACTCATCGCGCCGGTATTTTTTCTTGGCGCTGTCATTCCTTATCTATTCGTCACCGGAGAGTGGCGACGTTGGCGGGAATTTCGCCTGTTCACGGGAGCCCTGCTATTTTTGGCGATCGGCGCACCCTGGCACATCCTGGCGGGATTGCATAATCCCGACCACGGCCATCCCGTCGGCAACATTCCCACGCAGGGCAATGTACACGGATTTTTCTATTTTTATTTCATCAACGAACATCTTCTGCGTTTCCTCGGCAAGCGCTATCCGCACGACTACAACAAGCTGCCGGGATATCTGTTCTGGAGCCTGCACCTGGTCTGGCTATTTCCCTGGAGTCTCTTCTGGCCGGCCACACTCTATGCTGCATGGCGCAAAAACCGCGCCGCCGGGCTACGCGCCCAATGGCAGCGCCGCCGGAATCTGGATTTTTCCAGCAAGACCACGCTGTTGATGGCTCTTTACGCCGGATTTATCCTGCTGTTCTTTTCCATTTCCACAAATCAGGAGTACTACACCTATCCCGCCTACCTTCCGCTTGTGATTTTGACCGCCATGGCGCTGGCGAAACTTGAGACCCAGGTGGGGACGGAGTCGCCCCGGGAACAAGCCGTCGATATGCGCTGGCTGGAGGTTTCCCACGCTTTGTTTGCACTGGTGGGCGCCGGCGCCGCTGCCATGCTGGCGTATGGACTGTGGGAGTCGAGACATCTCCCCTACGTCGCCGACATCGGCGCACTGCTGGCCCATCGCGACGTCGGTGGGTACTCCTTGTCGATGTCCCATTTCTTCGATCTGACCGGGCCGTCCTTCGCCGCCCTCCGGCTGCCCGCGGTGCTGGCTGCCGTTACCCTGCTCGTCGGGCCGACGCTGGCCTGGCACATGCGAGTCCGCAAACAGCATCTCAGCGCAACGTTCAGCACCGCCATGACGGCTGCCATGTTCCTGGTCGCGGCTCACATTGCCCTGGTGCGCTTTCAGCCAATGCTCTCCTCCCGGGCCATGGCCAACACCCTCAATCGCATTGCGGCACCCGACGACATGCTTCTGCTGTACGGCGATCAGTCCTACTGCTCGTCGATTCTGTTCTACACGCAGCGGCGAGGATACCTGGTGAATGGCCGCACCACCTCCATGCTGTGGGGGTCGTATTATCCCGACGCTCCGCAAATTTTTCTTGACGATGCCCAGTTGCTGGCAATGTGGGGACGGGGACCGCGCAAATTTCTTTTTGTTCCGCCGGACTATCGCGACCACGTGGAAGCATTACTCGATCATCGCGCCTACCTGGTTCAGGAACTTTCCGATAAGGAACTCCTCACCGACCGACCCTGACCGGCGTGCGCTTCGCAACGCGCGATGGACGAACGCAGGCTTACAATACGGAGTTGCGCAACGTTACCCACCAGTAGGAGATTCCGTGCCCAGGACATTGCTCGCCGCCGATGCATCCGCCGCTGACATGGCTGCGAAGAGAAGTCGATCGATCGACTCGCCGGACGCGTCGATCGCCCTGCGCCGCTTTGCCTGGTTTGTGCTGGTATATAACGTTGTCGACATTCTATGGGGAGGAGTGGTTCGAGCCTCCGGTTCGGGCGCCGGCTGTGGCGACCAATGGCCGCTGTGCCAGGGAGCTGCCATTCCCCAGGCACCGCAGTTCCACACCATGGTGGAGTTTACCCATCGCCTGATCAGCGGCGGCGCGCTGATCCTGATCCTCGCCCTGCTCGTCTGGACCTGGCGCGCAACGCGCAAAGGCCATTTGGCGCGGTGGACTGCGGCCCTGGCGCTGCTGCTGGTCTTGAACGAGGCCTTTCTGGGCGCGTTACTGGTCACCGTCGCGGCGCATAGCGCTTCCCCCGCGACTGCCGTCTATCTGTTCTCCCTGCACCTGACGAACACGCTGTTGCTGGTCGCGGCGTTGGCTCTGACTCCGGAATTTTTGGCGATGGCCCGTTTCCGCGCAAACACCGCTCTGCGCCATGGAAGCCTGTTTTTTCCCGCTCTTGGAATTCTAGCCACCCTGTTGGTGGGAGTAACCGGCTCGCTGGTGGCTTTGGGCGATACCCTGTACCCTTCTTCCTCACTTCTCGAAGCGATTCGACAGGATTTTTCTCCCGCCGCCCCGCTGCTGCTCCGTCTGCGCTGGATTCACCCGGCTAGCGCCCTGCTTGCGGGTGCTTTCATCGCGTGGCTGCTGGTGCAGTCTTTTCGTCGCACCACTTCGGCGAAAACGCATGCGCTGGGCGTGGGCGTGCTTTCCACGCTCCTCCTGCAATACCTGCTCGGGGTCGCCGATGTGGCTCTGCAAACACCCGGCTGGCTGCAGATTCTGCACCTGCTGGGCGCCGACGTGTTCTGGATTTGCCTGGTATTGCTGACAGCGCGCTATTGTCTCGTTGAAGCTTCTCCTGTATCCGGCGAAATTGCACGCGAACTCCAGGCCTGAACAAAATTTCTTCGATTCCAGCCTGCGAGAAACTCCGGCTGAAACAATCTTCCCTGGTGTGTGCAATATCACCACGCAATGAAGCAACGCAGTGTAAAATCCCCCCGGAGGAGTAACGTCGTGAAACGTGTTCCCAGTTGGCTTTCTTTTTTTTCCCTGGCGGTGAGTTTCTGTTTTTTGTCAGTATTTGCCCAGGGACAGACGCGCAGGATTCCGGCTCCAGCCGGTGCCTATACCTACCCACCGGCCGCACAACAAGTGATCGACCGCTTAGGCACATTCAATTCCATCCCTGACCCGGATTGGCAGTACCATGTCGGCGATGTTCCCCACGGGGAGCGGCCGGATATCGACACCAGCGGTTGGCAAACCGTCCACTTTCCCTTTACCGCGCCCACCGGGGCGGTCTGGTTCCGACGCGTCGTGGAAGTTCCCAAGACCGTGAACGGGTATGACATCTCGGGCGCGCAGATCTGGCTGCAGATGCTGGCGTATTTCCGGGGCACAAGCATTCTCTATTTCAACGGCAGCCGCGTGGCGCTGGGAGAGAGCCTGGAAAAGCAGTTGCTCTTCAGCAATGCCAAGCCCGGCGACAAGATTCTGATCGCAGTCAAAATGCTGGACACGCCCGAACCAAAACACATCGGGGGCTTCCGGTTGGATGTCGTCTTTGCCGGCAATCGCCCTGATCCGGAAGATCTGCGCGATGAGCTGATCTCTGCGGCCTATCTGATTCCTACCATCACGCCGGATGCATCAACACTCGCTGCCCGGGAAAAAACTCTGGATGACGCCGCCACTGCGGTCGATCTGTCGGCGCTCGATAAAGGCGATCAAACGGCCTTCGACGCTTCCTTGAACAAGGCGCAATCGACCCTCGAGCCTCTTCGTCCCGCCCTGCAGGAATACACCATCCACATGACCGGCAACGCGCATATCGATGCTGCCTGGTTGTGGCCGTGGACTGAAACCGTCGACGTGGTGCATCGCACCTTCGGCACCGCATTGCAGCTGATGGATGAATATCCCGACTACACCTACACCGCATCTGCGGCGCAATATTACGAGTGGATGCAGGACAAATATCCTGACCTGTTCAAGCAGATTCAACAGCGTGTGAAAGAAGGTCGCTGGGAACTGGTCGGCGGCATGTGGGTCGAACCCGACCTGAACCTGCCCGATGGCGAATCCACGGTACGCGAAATTCTGCTGGGCAAGCGCTATTTCCAGAAGAACTTTGGCGTGGATGTTCGCGTTGGCTGGAACCCGGACACCTTCGGTTACAACTGGCAGCTGCCGCAGATGTATAAAAAGTCCGGCATTGATTATTTCGTCACCCAGAAGATGGCGTGGAACGATACCAACCAGCTTCCAATGAAGTTGTTCTGGTGGCAATCTCCCGATGGCAGCCGCGTGCTCACCTATTTCCCGCACGATTATGTGAACCAGATTCAGCCCGTAAAAATGGCCGATGATCTGACCACCGCCATCCAGCTCAATCCCGGCCAGACCGAGATGATGCATCTCTACGGCATTGGCGACCACGGCGGCGGCCCAACCCGCGATATGCTTGACGCCGGCATGCGCTGGATGGAGCCGAACAAGGTCTATCCGCACGCTGAATTCGGCACGTCAATCACATTCTTCGACGCCATGGCGAAGCGTGTTGATACAGCCGACGCTCCCACCTGGAACTATGAAACATTAGCCGCCGGCAAGAAAACCTTGTCCGCTCCGCCTGCAGGAGAAATCAGCCTGCCGGTCTGGAATGACGAGCTCTACCTGGAATTCCACCGTGGCACCTACACCACCCAGGCCAAACACAAGTGGAACCTCCGTCATGGCTCAGAGTGGTTGCTGAACGCGGAGAAATATTCCTCGCTGGCCTGGCTGGGCGGCATGGATTATCCCGATGACCAACTCACCGCAGCATGGAAGCTGCAGGTGTTCAACGGCTTCCACGATCTCGCCGCCGGTTCCGGCATTGGTGTGATCTATAAGGACGCTCAGAAACAGTTCGACGTGGTCCATTGGACTGCCATGGGCGCAACCCATAACGCGCTCACCGGCATTGATAGCCACATCGACACCGATGCGCACGCCGGCATTCCGATCCTCATCTGGAATACCTTGAGCTTTAACCGCACAGGAATTGTAGAAGCGGACGTGCAGATGCCGCAGGCTGAGCCCAACGGGATCTCGATCCTCGACGCGCATGGCATGCCGGTGCCGATGCAGATTCTTTCGCAGGACTCAACCACCCACGACTACCATGTGTTGCTGGAGCCGAAGGATGTTCCTTCCGTCGGATACACGGTGTTGCATGCCGTGCCCGGCACGCGCAAGGTTGCGACTGACCTGAAGGTGGATGGCACGACACTGGAGAACTCTGTCCTCCGCGTAGTTGTCGATCCCAAGAATGGCTGCATCAACAGTCTCTACGACAAGCAGACTCACTTTGAGAGCCTCGCCCCCGGAAGCTGCGGCAATTTGCTGCAGGGCTTCGTCGACACTCCCAAGGAATACGATGCCTGGAATATCAACCCGAATTTTGCCGAGCATGGAACCGACCTGACGATGGCGGACAGCGTTCAGGTAGTCGAACGCGGCCCGGTGCGCAGCGAAGTTCGCATTACCCGGCACTGGGATAAATCCACCTTCGTGCAGAACATCATTCTCTATGCGGGCCTGGATCGCGTCGATGTCGTCAATGACGTGGACTGGCACGAAACTCATATTCTGCTGAAGGCCGGCTTTACTTTGGCTGCCAGCGGACCCAAGGCGACGTTTGAGATTCCCTACGGAACCATCGAACGTCCAACCACCCGGAACAATTCGGTGGAAGATGCCAAGTTTGAGGTTTCGGCGCAGCGCTGGGCCGATCTTGGCGATGGCCAGCACGGCTTCAGCCTGATCAATGATTCGAAGTATGGCTACGACGTAAAAGGAAATGTCCTGCGGCTTTCTCTGCTGCGTTCGCCGACGGAGCCCGACCCGGATGCCGATCGCGGTCCGCAACATTTCCGCTACTCACTCTATCCACATGCCGGCACCTGGCGGGAGGCGAACACCGTACTGCACGGTTATGCCTTCAACTACGGCATGCATGCCATGCAGACCGAACCGCACGCCGGCGAACTGCCACCCACACATTCCTTCGTGACCATCAAGCCGGAAAACCTGCTGCTGAGCGCGATGAAAAAGAGCGAGGATGGCAACAGCCTGATCCTTCGCTTCTATGAGTGGGCTGGAACCAAATCGACAGCCGAAATCAGTCTGCCGGATGGAGCCACCTCGGCAACCATGGCTAACCTGCTGGAACAACCGGAGGGCGATCCACTGCCCGTCTCCGGCAACCACATCAGCGTGCCCGTCGGGCCGTACTCCATCAACACCGTACGTGTTGACTTCGGCAATCGCGGCACAGGCTTCTGGCAGGCGCAAAAATAAGCAGAAGCTATTTCCGGACGAACACAACGGCCTTTCCTTCGGGAAAGGCCGTTGTATTGATGCGCAGCCGCCAGCCCCTCCGTCGCAGCGGCCGCGACAAGTGGGCGTCTAAGGGCGTTCTGACGCCCGCCTTCACGAAGTTCCAGAACGCAGTGTAAAATTCGACCGGAGGAATAACCACGTGAAGCGTGTTCCCAAATTAGCTCCCCTTTTTTCCTTGGTGTTCGGTCTCGCTGTTTTTTCGGTTTTCGCCCACGCGCAGGGACGCGGGCAATTGGCTCCAGCCGGAGCCTACACATTCCCGCCGCAAGCGCAGCAGGTTGTAGATCGTCTAGGGAAATTCAGCACCATTCCCGATCCAGACTGGCAATACCATGCGGGCGATGTTCCACACGGGGAACGGCCCGATATCGATACCAGCGATTGGCAGACCGTGCAATTTCCGGCCATCAACCGCGAGAACTTTCGTCGCAGTTCTTTCCATCCCTTCACCGCGCCTGCGGGAGCAGTCTGGTTTCGGCGCTGGATCGAAGTTCCAAAATCCGTAAACGGCTATGACATTACCGGCGCGCAGATCTGGTTGCAGCTGCCGCGTTCCCGGGGCACGGATATCCTCTATATCAACGGAAGCCGCGTGGCGCTGGGCGAGAGCCTTGAAAAGCAGCTGCTCTTCGCCAATGCCAAGCCCGGCGACAAAGTTCTGGTTGCGGTCAAGATGCTACCGACTCCGGAGCCGAAAATGGTCTATGGCTTTCAACTCAGCGTTGTCTTTGCCGGCAATCGCCCCAACCCGGAAGATCTGCGTGATGAGTTGATCTCGGCGGCTTACCTGCTGCCTACCATTACGCAGGACGCATCGACACTCGCATCGCAGGAAAAAACTCTCGATGACGCCGCCACTGCGGTCGATCTGTCGGCGCTCGACAAAGGCGATCAAACGGCTTTCGATGCTTCTTTGAAAAAGGCGCAATCGACGCTCGAGCCACTCCGTCCCGCGCTGCAGCAGTATGACATTCACATGACCGGCAACTCCCATATCGATGCGGCGTGGCTGTGGCCGTGGACTGAAACCGTGGATGTAGTACATCGCACGTTCGGCACCGCGTTGCAGCTGATGGATGAATATCCCGACTACACCTACACCGCATCTGCCGCCCAATATTACGAGTGGATGCAGGACAAGTACCCCGACATGTTCAAGCAGATTCAGCAGCGCGTGAAAGAAGGTCGCTGGGAACTGGTTGGCGGCATGTGGGTCGAGCCCGACCTGAATCTGCCCGATGGCGAATCCACGGTGCGCGAAATTCTGCTGGGCAAGCGCTATTTCCAGAAGAACTTCGGCGTCGACGTTCGCATCGGTTGGAACCCCGACACCTTCGGCTACAACTGGCAGCTGCCGCAGATGTATAAGAAGTCCGGCATCGATTATTTCGTCACCCAGAAGATGTCCTGGAACGATACCAACCAACTTCCAATGAAGTTGTTCTGGTGGCAATCTCCCGATGGCAGCCGCGTGCTCACCTATTTCCCACACGGCTACGGCAATCCGATTGAACCGGTGAGCATGGCCAGCTATCTGGCCACGTCCATCCAGCTCAATCCCGGCCAGAACGAAATGATGCATCTCTACGGCGTTGGCGATCACGGCGGCGGCCCAACCCGCGACATGCTCGACAGCGGCATGCGCTGGATGGAGCCTAACAAGGTCTACCCGCACGCCGAATTCGGAGTAGCGCAGACCTTCTTCGACAGCATGGACAAACGCGTCGACACCAAGGACGCTCCCACGTGGGACTATGAAACGCTGGCCGCTGGCACGAAAACTCTGCCCAAGCCACCCGAGGGCCAGATTAGCCTGCCGGTCTGGAATGACGAGCTCTACTTGGAATTCCACCGCGGCACCTACACGACCCAGGCCAAGCAGAAATGGAACCTGCGCCATGGCTCGGAGTGGTTGTTGAACGCCGAGAAATATTCCTCGCTGGCCTGGCTCGGTGGCCTGGAGTATCCCAATGACAAGCTCACGGCAGCATGGAAGCTGCAGGTCTTCAACGGCTTCCACGATCTCGCCGCCGGCTCCGGCATCGCCGTCATCTATCGGGATGCACAGAAGCAGTTCAACGTGGTCCATTGGACCGCCAAGGACGCGACTCACAATGCCCTCACCGACATCGACAGCCATGTCGATACCAATGCCCACCCGGGCGTTCCAATCCTCATCTGGAATCCACTGAGCTGGAATCGCAGCGACGTTGTGGAAGCAGATGTGCAGATGCCGCAGGCTGAGCCCAACGGGATTTCGGTCCTCGACGCGCACGGCATGCCGGTACCGATGCAGATTCTTTCGCAGAACGAAGCCACCCACAGCTACCACCTGCTGCTGGAGCCAAAGGATGTTCCTTCCGTCGGATACACGGTGTTGCATGCCGTGCCCGGCACGCGCAAGGTTGCGACTGATCTGAAGGTGGATGGCACCACCCTGGAAAATTCCCAGCTGCGTGTCGTCATCGATCCCAAGAACGGCTGCATCACCAGCCTCTACGATAAGCAGTCTCACTTTGAGACACTGGCCGCCGGAAGCTGCGGCAATATCCTGCAAGGGTATTACGACATGCCCAAGCAGTACGACGCCTGGAACATCAACCCCGACTATGTTAACCATGGAACGGATATCACCATGGCGGACAGCGTACAGGTGATCGAACGCGGACCGGTGCGCAGCGAGGTTCGCATCACTCGACACTGGAGCAAGTCAACCTTCGTGCAGAACATCATTCTCTACGCTGGCCTGAAGCGGGTCGATGTGGTCAATGACATCGATTGGCATGAAGACCACATTTTCCTCAAGGCGGGCTTTGCCCTGGCCGCCACCGCTCCCAAGGCGACGTTCGAAATTCCCTACGGAAGCATCGAACGTCCCACAACCCGGAACAATTCGGTGGAAGACGCCAAGTTTGAAGTCTCGGCTCAGCGCTGGGCCGACGAGGGTGATGGCCAGCATGGCTTTAGCCTGATCAACGACTCCAAATATGGCTACGATGTGAAGGGCAATGTGATGCAGCTCTCTCTGCTGCGTTCGCCGAAATCGCCCGATCCGGATGCCGATATGGGCGAACAGCACATCCGCTACTCCCTCTATCCGCATGCCGGCACCTGGCGGGAGGCAAACACCGTGCTGCACGGCTATGACTTCAACATCCCTCTACATGCCATGCAGACCGATGCGCACACCGGCGAGTTGCCAGCCACGCATTCCTTCGTGACCATCAAGCCGGAAAATCTGGTATTGAGCGCGATGAAGAAGAGCGAGGACGGCAACAGCCTGATCCTTCGCTTCTATGAGTGGGCTGGAACCAAGACAACCGCGGACATCGGCCTTCCCGATGGCGCGACTTCGGCCACTTCCGCCAATCTGCTCGAAACACCGGAGGGCGATCCGCTGCCTGTTTCCGGCAACCACATCAGCGTGCCCGTGGGACCGTACTCCATCAACACTGTACGTGTTGACTTCGGCAATCGCGGCGCAAGCTTCTGGCAGGCGCAAAAGTAAACGGGAATCGTTATTCCTGGATGAACCCAACGGCCTTTCCTTCGGGAAGGGCCGTTGTCTTGATGGGCGTTATTACTGCAGCAGGGGCCCGGCGCCATCCGAAGCGCGGCTCAAATAGATGTCGGCTTGTATCCCCGTGGCCTGCTCATATCCGGCGCGAACATTCTTCACAAATCGATCCGCGTGTTCCGCATCGACCAGGTTGATAGTGCAGCCGCCAAACCCTCCCCCGGTGATGCGCGCCCCGAAGCAGCCCGGCTGCCTCGATGCCAGTTCGACCAGGAGATCGGTCTCCATGCAACTCGCAGCATAATTGTCCCGCATGCTCGCATGAGCCTCGTACATCAGCCGGCCAAATCCCAGAAAATCCTGCTGTCGCAACGCATCCGCCGCCTGCATCACCCTGCGGTCTTCTGTCACCACGTGCAGGCACCGGCGAAAGATGTTGTCCGGCATCTCGCTTGCATAACGCCGCAATTCGTCTTCCGTGACATCTCGCAGTGTATGGATGCCGGGGTTGTGACGCTGAAGAATCTCCAGCCCCGTCTGCACCTCGGCACGCCGCGCGTTGTATTCTCCTCCGCCTGCAAGCGAATGCTTCACCATGGAATTGCAGATCACGAGCAGCACCTCACTCGCCAGCGGCAACGCTTCATATTGCAGTGAACGGCAATCCAGCAACAGCGCATGATTTTCCACTCCACAGCAGGAGGCGAAGGGATCCATGATGCCACTTTGGGCGCCGACATATTTGTTCTCTGAAAATTGACAGATCTTAGCGATGTCAGGCTTGGGCAGCGTGACGCCGGCAGAGGCAAGCACGGCCACCGCAACCGCGACCTCGACCGAAGCGGAGGAACTAAGTCCCGAACCCACCGGCACAGTCCCGGAAAGCGTCAAGTCGAAGCCGCCAAAATGAATTCCCCGTTGTCCCAGCGTCCACAGAACACTTGCCGGATAATCGCTCCAGTGACCGCGTGGACGCGGCGGCAGGTGTTGCAGGTCGAGACTCACCTGCTCGTCGAAGTTGACTGAAAAGATATTTACAACCGTGTCGGCCCGTGGACTCAGAACGGAAGTGGTCCGCAGATCGAGCGCTGCCGGCATGACAAAGCCCTCGCTCGTATCTGTATGTTCGCCAATCAGATTGACGCGACCCGGTGCCTGGTAGGCCTCGCCGTCTGCATCAAAACGGGCACGATGAATCTCTACAGGAGACGGCTGGGACATGGAGTCTAGGATATCAGCCGAGCGAAAACATCAGCCGAAGCGGCCCGTAATATAGTCCTGGGTCTGCTGCTTTTCCGGGTTCTGGAAGATCTGTTTGGCGCGGTTCAGTTCGATCAACTCGCCATTCAGGAAAAACCCGACGTAGTCGGCAACTCGCGCTGCCTGCAGCATGTTGTGAGTCACAATCACGATGGTGCAAAGGTTCTTGATCTCAAACAGCAGATCTTCGATCTTGGCGGTCGAAAGAGGATCAAGCGCCGAACACGGCTCATCCAGCAACAGCACTTCGGGCTCTACCGCCAGCGCGCGCGCGATGCACAGCCGCTGTTGCTGCCCTCCGGAGATTCCGTTAGCCGACTGATGCAGCTTGTCCTTCACTTCGTTCCACAGCGCCGCCCGCCGCAGACTTTGCTCCACCTTGTCGGCAATTTCACTGCGCCGTATCGCAGGATCGAGGCGCAGGCCATACGCCACATTGTCAAAAATAGATTTGGGGAAGGGGGAGGGTTTCTGGAATACCATGCCGACGACACGCCGCAGCCGCGTAGCGGGCAAGCTGAACAGATCCCTGTCCCCCAGACGGATGCTGCCTTCGACTCGCGTACCGGGTATGGTTTCATTCATCCGGTTGAACGTGCGCAGCAAGGTAGTTTTGCCGCAGCCGGAAGGCCCAATGAACGCCATCACGCGCTTATTCGGAACAATGAGATTGATGCCCTTCAAGGCTTGGTGAGAGCCGTAAAAAAAGTTCAGGTCGGCGACGGTGAACTGGGGCCAGGGTAATTTTTCTTCCGTCTCGACATCGATCGCAAAACGAACTTCGTGGGCTTTCGAAAGCTGCCGTAAATCAAATGGCTTCATCGAGGTTGTCATCATTGATTACCGTTTACCCGTGCGATAACTTTTTGCCGCGCGCCAAAATCAAGCGCGAGATTACGCTGACTACCAACAATCCTGAGAGTAGCACGAAGCCCGCCGCCCATGCCTGCCGATGCCACGCCTCATACGGCGAGATCGCATAGGTATAGATCACTACCGGCAGCGAAGCCGTCGGCTGCATCCACCCAGGGCTGTCGAACAAGTTGCCGAAAGCAGTAAAGAGTAGAGGTGCCGTCTCCCCCGCAACTCGTGCGATGTCCAATAGGATTCCCGTGATAATGCCGTAGATGGCTGCAGGGATGACAATTGTAAAAATTGTTTCCGATTTGCTGGCGCCCAACGCAAGCCCGCCTTCCCGCAAACTGCGCGGAACCGCCCGCAAAAAGTCTTCCGTACTGCGTAAAGCAATTGGAATCATCATGATACCCAGAGCAATTCCGCCGGCCAGGGTGGAAAAATGGTGCATCGGCAAAACCACCAGGGTGTACACGAAAATCCCCATCACCACCGAAGGCACGCCGTTCAGCAAATCCGTGGTGTAGCGGATCGTAAATGCCGACCATCCGCCGGCGAACTCCGACAGGTAGATGCCGCCCAGCAGGCCAATCGGCACACCAATCGCGGTGGCAAGGGCCAGCAATTTTAGAGTACCGATAATGGCGTTCTTTACGCCCCCGCCCGATTGTCCAACCGGCGCGGGAATTTTCGTAAAGAAATCAATGTTCAGCGAACTCGCGCCCTTCCACAGCAGGTATCCCAGAATGGTGAGAAGCACCGACAGAACCAGCAGCGTGCATAGGCCAGTCAACGTCAGCATCACGACGTTCGTAATTTTGCGAGATAAGGGAGGGTATGACGCGCTCATCCGACCACCTCATGCCCTTTCATCGTCAGCATCAATAACCGCGCCAGCGCGTTAAAGATCATCGTGACCAGGAAAAGCACCAGGCCAAGTTCGATCAGCGCATGCAGGTACAGGTCGCCGGTCGCCTCAGTGAATTCATTGGCGATTACCGCCGCAATCGTATATCCCGGGGCCATCAGCGAGGTCGAGACCTGGGCCACGTTGCCAATCACCATGGTGACGGCCATGGTCTCTCCCAGCGCCCGCGCCAGCGAAAGAAAGATGGATCCCATGATCCCTTGCCGCGCGTAGGGCACCACCGCGCGCCAGGTTACATCCCACTTGGTCGCGCCCAGTGCCATCATGGCTTCCCGCTGCGACACCGGCACTGCGATCAGCACCTCACGCGAAATGGAAATGATGAAGGGCACCACCATAATGGAAAGCACGATCGACGCGGAGAAATAGCTGACGCCGTAAAACGTCCCATTAAAGATGGGAATCCATCCGAAATATTTCTGAAAGTACGGCACCACGGTGAATAGCACCGGGATCAGCAGAAATATTCCGATCAGTCCGTAAATAACGCTGGGAACCGCCGCCAGCAATTCGATCAGGAAGGTAAGGGCATCCGAGATCTTTCGCGGCGCAAGCTCTGCCAGGAAAATGGCAGATCCAATCCCAATCGGAATGGATATGACGAGCGCCAACAATGAGGTAACAACCGTGCCGTAGACAAACGGCCACGCCCCGAACACTCCATTGACAGGGTCCCAGGTGCTGTCGACAAAAAAATGCCAGCCAAACGCGTGCCGCGACAAACGCGAATAGACCCACAAGTGCTGCACCAGAAGTCCGGTGATGACCAGGATCGACCATCCGCCCGCCAGGGTGACCAGGTGGACGACCTCATCCCCCTTCCGCAGGCGTTCCCATAAACTCTGTTTGCTATCCAACCCCCGGGATTCGAACGGAACCTCGGGGGTTGCGAGTACTGCATTGTCCATCTGCTGCTCCTGAAAGCCCTGGGGGCTTTAGTATTCCAGCTTCTTCATCTGTTGCAGTTCTTTCTGTACAACAGCTGCCGGCAGAGGAGCATAGGTGAGAGGAGCGCAATATTGCTGACCCGTCGTCAAGCCCCAGCGCAGGAACGCCTTCAGCGCCTTGGCTTTCGTCGCGTCGCTCAGCTTTTCCGGAATCAGCAACCACGTGTAGGTGGAGATAGGGTACGCATCCGCACCAGGCGCATTCGTAATGGAAACGCGGAAGTCCGCCGGCATCGTCTTCGTGGCGCCAGCCGCGGCGGCCGTAACCGACTTCAGGTCGGCTTTGATGAAGTTGCCGGAGCTGTTCTTTACCTCGCCATAAAGGATGTGGTTTTGAACCGCATAGATCAGTTCAATGTAACCAATGGAGTTCGGAATCCGCTGAATCAGGCCGGCTACACCCTCATTGCCTTTTCCGCCCAGCCCTACCGGCCAGTTCACCGATGTTCCCACGCCAATTTTGCTCTTCCACTCCGGGCTAACTTTGGATAAATAGTCTGCCCAGGTATAGGTTGTGCCGGAACCGTCGGAGCGATGAACAACCACAATATTTGAATCCGGCAGCTTCACGCCAGGGTTGGGGCCCTGAATCGCAGGATCGTTCCATTTCGTGATTTTTCCCAGATAGATGCCTGCCAATGCCTCGGGTGTAAATTTCAACGTGGCCGTGACCCCGGGAATATTGTACGAGGGCATCGCCGCGCCCAGCGCGGTCGGGAAATGCAGGATCGCCGTCCCTCGTTTCTGCTGTGCTTCGGCCAGTTGCTCGTTGGTCATCGGGCCGTCTGTCGCGCCAAAATCTACTGTGCCATTGATCAGCTGGCGAATTCCGCCGCCGGACCCAATCGACTGATAGTTGATTTCCACATTCGGGTCGACAGAATGATAATGACTGGCCCAGCTGGAATAGAGCGGATAGGCGAAGGTGGATCCAGCTCCGGTAATTGAAATCTGCTGCGCAAATGCGCTTGCGGTCGTGATCAAAGCCAGCGCAAGAAGTCGACGAATCATTGAGAGTTCCTCATAAGTATCGAGATCGAAAGGTGCGAGCGCCAATATCTTCAGGCCACCCTTGTGCTTTTCGGAGGCACGCCTCTTTCTTAGTTCATCCGCGTGAAAATACGATGAATTTGGTTTGAAAACGTTAGTAACGTGACCGAAAAACTCCCCTTCGATTCCGCGCGAAAACCCCTCACAAGTCCCGGCTTTCGTTGACATTGGACCTGCGAAATACCTAGTATCAGGCTCCAGCAATCCGTGAGTGCAACGCAAGGTAGCGAAGTGAAGGTTCAGAAGGAGAAATGGATGCAGCGAAGGGATTTCTGCAAGATGATCGCGGCGGCGGCGGTCGCAACCGCTCTTCCCGGAGTTACACAAGACATCGACCCTGCAGGCGTCGAATGTATGACGGGTCTGACATCGCCCCCTAAAATGCCCGCCATCTGGGAATCGGACGAGGCAGCCCAATCCGCTGCATTTCGCGCCTTCGACAAACTCACCATCAATTATGCGGAATTCTGCGCCACCCCGGCTCAGCGAGCGAGTCTTCTATGCGCTGCAAAATGGGAAATTTGTAAGAGAAAGTCTCGATGAGAAAACCTGGGAGCCTGCCGGCTGGGGTGAGCCTCCGAGCCTGCCCGCTCCCGGCGGATCATGGGATGGCGTCCCCATGAATTCTCCCATTCCGGACCTGGCCGGAGACGGCCCGTACAAGCCTACCTGGGATTCGTTGCTGCAATACGACGCTCCCGACTGGTATCGCGATGCCAAGTTCGGCATCTGGGCGCACTGGAGTCCGCAATGCGTGCCGGAACAAGGCGATTGGTATGCGCGACATTTGTACATGCAGGGCTTCCAGCAGAATAAATTTCAGCTGCAGCATTACGGCCCTCCTTCCCGCTATGGATACAAAGATCTGTGTCCCCAGTGGACGTTGCTCAACTGGGACCCGCAGGCGCTTATTCAACGCTATAAAAATGCAGGCGCCAGGTTCTTTGTTTCGCTCGCCAATCATCACGACGGCTTTGACACCTGGGGATCGAAACATCACCCGTGGAATGCCGTCAACATGGGTCCGCACCGCGACGTGGTCGGTGTCTGGGCAGCGGAGGCCCGCAAGCAGGGTCTCCATTTCGGAGTCACCATCCACCAGGCGCGCAACTGGTGGTGGTTTCAAACCTCGCATGGAGCCGATAAGACCGGTCCCTTCGCGGGCATCCCCTACGATGGCGACCTGACGGAAGCCCAGGGCAAAGGCCAGTGGTGGGAGGGTTACGATCCGCAGCGGCTCTATGGCGCCAAGCATCCTTACGATGCCCTGCCGGACATTTCGTATGTGAAGAATTTTTACGATCGTACCCGCGACCTGATCGATCAGCACAACCCCGATCTTCTCTATTTCGACAATTCCCTGCTTCCGCTCGGCTGGGCCGGCATGAACATCGGCGCGTATTTCTACAACAACAGTCTGAAGACACACGGCGGCAACATGGGCGCTGTCATCAACGTGAAAGCCGTTCCGGACCATGTGGCCAAGGCGGTTGTTGCGGAATACGAACGTGGATTCAAGAGCCAGATCACGCCGCATCCCTGGCAGTCGGAAACCTGCATCGGCGATTGGCACTACAATCGCGCCCTCTACGACCAGCCCGGAGAATACGGCGGCTATCTGCAGCCGCGCGATGTCATCCACTGGATGGCCGACACGACCAGCAAGAACGGCACATTGATTCTCAATATCCCCGGCAAACCCGATGGCACCATCGACAGCAAGGAAATCGCTGTGCTCGACGGCATCACCGACTGGATGCAGGTGAATAGCGAGGCCATCTATTCCACCCGGCCGTGGAAGGTCTTTGGCGAAGGACCCAACATGGTCAGCGGCTCGTTCCAGACCGACAGCCTCAGCAAACTGGGCGCCCGTGATATTCGCTTCACGCGCAACAAAGCCAACACCGTGATCTATGCCATCGTGCTGGGCTGGCCCACCGATGCCTTTGTTGTTCAGTCACTCGGCACCGGCAGCGCCGCCAATCCTGGAAAGATCGAACATGTTCAAATGCTCGGCACGGAGGAAAAGCTCGACTGGAAGCAAACTCCAGCGGGATTGCGCGTCAGCCTGCCAAAAAAATATCAACCGAAGAGGGACTACGCAGCCGTGCTGAAAGTTTCGTTGACCTGAACTGCCCGGCAGTCGCAGCGTCTGGTCAGACATACCGCGAAACCGATACACTGCAAATCGTGCCGACTACAACGATGGCCTTCAACCCTTCTCCTACGAGCAAGCTTGCGCTGAGCCAGGTCTCCGCAGACGTTGCGCAGTCCGAAATACGCGTCATGTCCGTCGAGTCCGACCGCGTTCATGGAATCAATCTGGCCCAGGGAGTGTGCGATACAGATCCGCCGGTGCCTGTGGTCGAAGCCGCCATTGCCGCAATTCGCAGCGGCCACAACATCTACACCCGCCTGGACGGCATCGCCACGCTGCGCGCTGCCATCGCCAAAAAGCTGGCTCACTACAACCGCATCCACTGTGACCCCGAGTCCGGAGTTCTGGTCACCTCAGGTGCGACCGGCGGCTTCCACGCCGCCTGCATGGCGCTGCTGAACCCCGGTGATGAAGTCCTGCTGTTTGAGCCGTTCTACGGTTTCCACCGCGACATCCTGCAATCGCAGCGTCTCTCGCCGGTGACGGTGGTGCTGGACGCTCCTCATTGGCAGCTGGATTGCGATCGGCTGCGCCAAGCGATTACCCCCAGAACTCGCGCCATCGTTATCAACACGCCCTGCAATCCGTCCGGCAAAGTATTTACCCGCGCCGAATTGGAAAGCATTGCCGAGCTGGCCGAGCGCCACGATCTGTTCGTCATCACGGATGAGATTTATGAATATTTTCTTTGTGGCGATGCCCGCCATATCAGCTTCGCATCGCTTCCCGGCATGGCAGAGCGAACCATCACCATCTCAGGATTTTCAAAGACCTTCAGCATCACCGGTTGGCGCCTGGGATATCTGGCGGCTGATCCGCGATGGATTCCGGCCATCGGTTATTTTCACGACCTGACCTACGTCTGCGCGCCATCGCCCCTGCAACACGGCGCAGTCGCTGGGTTGTTGGAGCTGGGCGACGATTTCTACGCCGGTCTGGCTGCCGAGTATCAACAAAAGCGCGATCAGCTCGTCAGCGCTTTAATTGCTGCCGGCCTCACGCCGTCCATACCGGACGGCGCATACTACATTCTCGCCGATGCAACCCACCTGCCCGGCGCAACCGCAAAAGAGCGCGCTCGCAATCTTCTCGCCCATTGCGGTGTGGGGTCGGTCGCCGGCACTGCCTTCTTCACCCAGGGTCGCGGAGAAAATCTACTCCGCTTCTGCTACGCCAAGAAGTCGAAAGAACTCACGGAAGCCTGTCGCCGCCTGCGTTCGCTCGACGATACGCCGGTCGAGGGAATCATTCGGTGAAGCTTACGCGGCGCGGTCTCGCCAAGGGACTGGTTACGGGAGGAGTTGCGCTCACGGGGATTCCTAACCTGCTCGATGCTCATGCTGCCACCATCTCCGGCGGCGAACACTCCGCTCCCTGGCGCCCGGTTCACCCCGGCATCTGGCGCGCGACAATGGGCAAGCCGGAACAGTTCACCCCAGTGTCGACGCGCCTCGTTCCTCCGCAAACGGAGGGCTTCGCGCGACTGCCCCGCATCAACGATATTCCACTTCCGGATCTCACCGGGGAAATCACGCCGCGCGGCTGCCTGGTTTCACTTCCGCTTCGGCCAAATGAACAGCTCTACGGGCTGGGCCTTCAATTCCTCTCATTCGAACAGCGCGGAAAAAAGAAGGTTGTGCGCGTCAACGCCGATCCGAAAATGGATACGGGCGACAGCCACGCACCCGTTCCCTTCTATGTCACGACGGAAGGTATCGGCATCCTGGTCGACACCGCGCGTTACGCGGACTTTTATTTCGGCGATGCGCGCCCCAGACCCACACACGCGCTCGCAACCGCGACGGCCAGCAGTCCGGATCCAAACTACACCCACAGCCTGAAAGACAGCGATAGCGGCCGAATCACCATCGAGGTTCCCCGCGCTTCCGGTGTCGATGTGTACCTGTTCGCAGGCCCGACGATGCTCGACGCCGTGCGCCGCTACAACGTTTTCTCTGGCGGCGTTCCTGTGCCTCCGGAATGGGGACTCGGTTTCTGGTATCGCGCCGACGCTCGCGCGACGCAACAATACGTACTCGACCTTGCACAGGAGTTTCGGCAACGAGAAATTCCCTGCGACGTGATGGGTCTTGAACCCGGCTGGCAGTCTCACTCCTACTCCTGCACGTTTGTCTGGGACACGCAGCGTTTCCCGGACCCAAAGACTTTTCTAACTTCAGCCCAGAGCCTGCACTATCACGTCAATCTTTGGGAACATGCATTCACGCATCCGGCCTCCCCGCTATTCCCGCTGCTGCAAGCCTGTTCCGGCGACTATGGCGTATGGGGCGGCCTTGTTCCAGACTTTCAAGGCGCGCAGGCCCGGGAGCGCTTTGGAGACTTCCACGGCAAGACTCTGATTGACCTGGGCGTCAGCGGCTTCAAACTCGATGAGTGCGACAACTCCGACTACACCGGCGGCTGGTCGTTTCCGGAGCCGAGTCGGTTCCCATCCGGCGTGGATGGTGAGCAAATGCACAACCTCTTCGGCCTCCGCTATCAAGCGGCTCTGTGGGAACAGTTCCGCCAGCGGCGCCTGCCCACGTACGGTCTGGTGCGGTCGAGCGGTGCTCTAGCCGCTCCATATCCGTTCGTGCTCTACAGCGATCTTTACGATCACCGCCAGTTTATTCGCGCGCTCGCCAACTCAGGGTTCAGCGGCCTTCTGTGGTGCCCGGAGGTGCGCGACGCTGTCAGCGTCGAAGATTTGATCCGAAGGCTACAGAGCGTCGTCTTCTCGCCGCTCGCCATGGTCAACGCCTGGTACATTCAGAGTCCGCCATGGAAACAACTCAATCGCCAGCTGAATAACGCCGGCCAATGGATGGACAACTGGCAACAGGTGGAAGCTCGTTGTCGAGAGATCATCGACTGGCGCATGCAGCTGGTGCCTTATCTGACAGCCGCATTTCAACGCTATGCGTATGACGGCACGCCACCGTTCCGCGCCCTTGTTCTCGACACGCCCACGGATAGAAACCTGAGCGCGATCGATGACCAGTACATGGTGGGGGATCGCATGATGGTCGCACCGCTGTTTGCCGGTGAACCCAGCCGCGACGTCGTGCTACCCTCCGGCACGGACTGGCACGATTTCTGGACCGGTGCCCGGGTTCCCGGCGGCAGCAAGATCAGCGTGCCCGCGTCGACGGAAAACATCCCGGTGTATGTCAAAACCGGCAGCATCATTCCCTGGGCCGACATTGCGCTGTATGCTGAAGCTCCGGAGACCCGCAGGCTCACCGCTCGCGTCTACGGCGACGGTTCCATTCCCTTCACTATGGACATCCACGCAGAGACTCTGCGACTATCCTGGCGCGCCGGCCACGGCTCGGCCAGCGGCAGCAGTCAGTATGAGGTGTACCGGTGGCAGCGGATCGGCTGAAGATTCCAGCGCTGCGCCACTGCTTAGTGTGACCTCGCAATCGGTTCCTGGCACATCTGTGGATGGACTGCATGGGGAGTGGGAGAGGACATCAGTCGCATAAAAAACTTCTCGAACCCAACCGAATCCACGTCCATTTGCACATGCACCTTCTGCAAATCCAGAGCCAGCTTATTCGCGTCCGACCACACCAGCGTATCCCCATAACTGCTGCCTTTATCCAGACTCACATCCATGTACACGTACCGCTCGCGCGTAATCAGGCCCGGGTCGAGCCACGCAGCCGCAGCTAACTCATCCCACATGTAGTCCAGATCGCCCGGTCTGCGCTCCGTATAACGCGCGATGTATTGCGCCGCCGCGCTATGCGTCTGGTTCAGCTTCTCCACCATTTGTTTTGTGAGGTGTGTTTCGATCGACACATCAACCGTAGTCGCGGTGATTTTTGCCCAGTGCGCGTGCAGCGTAATGCTGGAGGCTTCGGGATCGAACCAGAGGTTGAATTCATGACGCGGGTTGTCGATGAATTCCGGATCGTTGGTGCGCGGATTCAGGCTGCCGCCCATGATCACCAGTTCCTTGGCAAGCGCTGCAAACTTCGGGTCAAGAGTGATCGCTTGCGCGATGTCCGTCATCGGCCCGGCGGCATAGATGGTCACCTGGTGCGGGTATTTGTGGACCATGCGGATCAGAAACTGCGCAGCTCCTTCTTCGTCTGGCTGGATCGTCTGCTTTCCTTCCCGCAGCGGCGGAATCTCATCGGGCGCGTGATGTGGACGAAAGCTGCTCCACGCGCCTTGATAGGAAATCTTGCCGTGCATCTGTTCCCACTCTTGTGTCCATTGTTCCGTCCGAATCAACGGAGATCCAGCTCCCGGTATCACTGGGATATCGGTGCGCCCCATCAACTCCAGCAATCGAAGCGCGTGCGCAACTTCCTCGTTTCGCCATCCATCCCCGGTGGGCACTGTAATGCCCAGCACATCGACATTGGGCGCTTGCAGAAACACCAGGATGGCATTCATATCCGTGCCCGCAGGTCCCATCGCGTCCTGGTCGATGACCACGTAACGGCTCCCTTGCGCGTGAGCGCACAGGGTCACCAGTGCACTGACAACCCACAGAACACACAAACACCAACCCGCCCTGATATGACGAGACGGCTTCCATTTCTCAATTAGAATCTTCGGCGGAACGATATGCATGCACAACCAAGTTACACGACGATCGGCTCCGCATGAACGCGCGATTCTCCATCGCCCAGGAGCAAGACATCCCTGGGGGGCCCCGCAGAGCCGGAACGGATTCTAGGGAAAAAAGCGAGACCCGCCATCAAGGCGGGTCTCAAGTCACCGTTCAAATCACAAACGATTCAGACGAGCATCTTTTGTGGCTAGGTCATCATTCTGACCGCGCCGGTTATTGTCCCTTCAGGTCGCATGTGTGTGTATAACCGCTTCCAATCGTGACGACGGCTGTCGAATATGCCAGGCAGCTTGTTGTCGGATTCGGAATCGTATCCTGAATAGTGAGCGATGGGGCCGTTCCCCCACTCTGCCCGTAGGTGTCGTCCTGGGCCATGACGGTTGGCGCAGCCGGGCAGCTCCAGGTCTGTCCTGACTGTATCGTGAACGGTCCATACGGAATGTCTCCGTTGCCTCCGATCAAGACGCAGCTGTTGGGCGACGAGAAGGAATTATTGCTGAACGTGATCTGCGCCGCGTTGTCGCTTTCAAATCCCAGCGCTGCCGAGTACCCGCTTCCCGTCGGCGTGCTGGAACCGGCCGGAACACTGAACGTGTTGCCGCTGATGGTTCCCGTCACGTTGGGCGACATGTCCGTCAGATCCAGCGCGTTGGCATAGCACACGTTGGATGGCGTGGTCACAGTGTTGTTGGTGATTTGAAAATTGGCCGACGCAGTCCCGGCAGTGTAGTTGTAGTTCTTTACGCGAATGCCGTAGGTGCCGTCTAACTCGCAGCCGCCGTACTCGCTGTTGTTGGCCTCCTCGGCCACGTTAATGGTGTTGTGGTTGAAGATGAATCCGGAACCTTCCCCGTCCAGCCCGCGACCCCGACCCGTAATCGTGTTGTCATGCACGTTCTGGCCATTGGCCATCGAGATCACGCCATAATCGTTGCTGTAATAGCTGGTCAGGTGGATCGTATTGTTATAGATCTGCGAGTTCGGCACCCCATCCGATATCCCTCCCTGCGGAGAGCCATTGAAGGTATTGCCGGAAATCGTGTCCGGCGGCAGCGTTCCGCTGTCATCGCTGTAGTAGACATAGCCCTGCAGCTGCGACCTTGCCCCCAGCGGCGTTTGCCCCGGATGCTGAATGTTGGTCACGTTGTCGTTGATCACGTTGTTCTGAATCGTGTAGCCGCCACCGTCATAATCTCCATGGAAAAACTGGCTGCCCGTCGACTGGAAGGTCGCTGTGAGATCGTGGAACGATCCTCCCCCCGTTCCATTTCCCTGCCCGATCCAGAACACCGGGCTGAACGGCGCCGCGTTGGACGACTGTACGATCGTCCCTCCGTACACCACTAAATTGCTGTCGCCGCTGTTGCCTTCCACGCACTGCGCCGCAGTTAGCGCCGTGTACCATCCCGCGCAGGCCGCAATCGCCGGTGTCGGTGCGGTTCCTCCGCCCGTCCCGTACGTAATCGTGTGCCCATTCAGGTTCAACGTAATGTTGCTCGCCCCAATCGGAAAACATGTCCCCGAACTCGATACATCATTCGCCAAATAATACGTCCCCGCCTTGGTCAAGGCCTGGCAGTCGGTTAGCGCAGTACCGGTCGCGCCGGAGGAGGCTGCCGCCGATACAGTAACCACGACATTGCCGCTCACAGTCCCACCGCTATTTGTCGCGACTAAACTATACGACGTGGTTGCGGAAGGCTTCACTGTCATGGGGCTGGTAGCAGCTGCGCCATTTACAGTCACCGTCGGACTGGTTCCCGTCACCGTCCAACTCAACACCGAGCTTCCTCCGGCGGCGACCGTCGTAGGAGACGCGGTGAAGCCGGTGATTACTGGGGCCGTAACCGTAGCGGGCGGCGCAGCAGCAGCAGCTTTCACCGCGACTGTCACGCTTTTGGTTGCTGTCCCGCCTGCACCCACCGCAGTCAGAGTAAACGTTGTGGTGGTATTCACAGTCGTCGAGGCTGCATAACTGGTCGCTGGAATGGCTCCCGATTGTGTGCCATTCGACATTGTGGCGGATGTTGCTCCCGTCAAGGTGTAGGCCAGGTTAACGGTCCCCCCGGCTGCTACCGTCGTAGGGCTCACCGTGAAACTAATGGTAGGGGGCGTCGCCGAGACGGCCTTTTTCCGCAAAGATGAGGCTGCGTGCATCGTGGGCGCAAATACTAACAGGGTGGAAAAACACAACAAGGCTAAGACAATTGTCTTGCGAAAGTGAGTCGTAGGAACGCTAAATCCAGCCTGCGTCAGTTGGAATGACATAAAAAAGCTCTCCATGGTCAAAGGGTTGGGCCGCGGATGCCAGCAGACACACTTCGAGTGAGAGCGCTCTTGGATAGCTTTGGTGGGAGCCATCCACGACCACATCGAACGTTACCGCCGGTCAGCCACGAACGGTTAAGGGGGGAATTCGCAATGCCTTAGAAAGCCCTTGCGAACGAACACCGCTGCGATTCCGCTCTAGCTTGTTTTTGGGAAGAAATTTCTCGGCCAGTCCCGCACTTCGATCACTGCAGTACGATCGTCCATTGATAGGAACTCGTCACGGGTGAGAATGGCGCGCTGGATTCACTGATCAGCAGCGACGAGTGAGAAACGGGAATTCGAGTGCGCCAACAGATTTGGATCGCGTCTGGCGCGCCTATCTGCAACGTGGGGGCCACGCAACATACAACAGTTCGCATAGGGGGATTACCTTTTCAAATTAATTCGATCTCTGCAGTACTGGATCGAGTGGGGGTGATTGGCTTCAAAAAACAACGGAGTTGTGCCCGAAACGAATGCACGCACCGTGCCAATTCTTTTTCCACAGTCCCCAGATCGATTGAGTCAGGTATTTGTTATTCCTAAAGTACTCGCATCACAGACGAAAAACGCGGCAATCGTGTTACTCATGATTACTTCAATACCGTAAGGTTCCAGTTTGGGCGCTGGCAACGTTGCAAAAGCTGCAGCATCGAGTAGTTTTTACGTGACTCGATGTGCCCTCGGAGGGCCGGAACGATTGAAGATCCGTATCGACCGCACTGAAATGGACTGAGGCTTTCATCTGTCGGAAATCCGACAAAGGGTTTTAGGCAAAGGGCGCCGCGCATGTGACTACAGTCACCGTCATTCTCTTATTTTTCGCACTATGGTCATCCGAAGAGAGATTACTTGCCGTGGTGAAACACAGCATTTTTTCCAAGCAACGACGTGGCTCGCCCATCGATCTTGTCATAGCTTCCGACGCCAACAAGCACGGCCGCGCGTCCTGGCAACGATATCGGTGTGTGCCGTCGTGGGAATCGCATCCGCACGCAATTGTGCAGGGAGAATTAGAGGGGATGCCGCTGTCTACGCAACAAACACAAACGGCCTCCCTGGCAGGAGGCTGTTTGCGTTGAACTTGAATTCCCTTACTTTACCTTGAACAGGATGATCGCAAACGTGAACAGCGCCAGCGATTCGATGAAGGCCAGACCGAGCACGAGAAACAGAAAAATTGCAGGCCGCGCTCCTGGGTTCCGCGCGAGCGCCAGCGTCGATGATCCGACCGCGTAACCCTCACCCAGGCCGCAGAGCCCGGAGGCAATGGCCATCGAGATGCCCGCGGCAATCGCCACCATGCTGGCATGGGACGAATCGCCGCCACCGGCTTGTGCGAACGCCGGAACGGCCAGGCACAGCACCGACAGCGTCATAAAAACATTTTGCATGGTACGCATGTGTACGACTCCAATGCTTCCTTAAGATCTCCGCGAGTGAGTGGTCAACGCACGCCTTGCTGCGCCCCACACGCCTCCCAGGGTGATGCTGCTGGAGCGGAAGCAGTCTCCAGCAAAACTCGAATCCTCAGTGCTCGTGCGCAATGGCATTTCCAATGTAGATGGTTGCGAGCAGCATGAAAACATAGGCCTGAATGAGCGAAACGCCCAGATGCAGTCCAATAAAAATTACCGGCAGCGCGATGGGAAACAGCGCGAAGAAAATCAGAATCAGTAAATCGCTGGCAAACATGTTGGCAAATAGACGAATGGTCAGCGACAGGATGCGCGCCAGATGGGAAATCAATTCAATGGGCAGCATCAGCGGCGCAATCCACCAAAGCGGTCCGAGAAACTGCTTGATGTATCCCGCCTTGTTCGCCTTCAGGCCTTGCCAGTGGTAATAGACGAACGTCAGCAATGCCAGCCCCAGCGGCACCACCGGGCTCGATGTGGGAGTGTCCACATCGGGCAGCAGGCCAATCAGATTATTGACCAGGACGAAGAGTAACAGGGCGGTAAGAAACGGCAGATAGACTTTGTACTTCTCGCCAATGATCGGCTCGGTCTGGCCGGTGACAAACTCTTGCGTCATCTCTGCCAGTTGCTGCGGCACGCCCGGTTTCTCTACGTCCAGCGTCAGCCGGACCAGAACAAAGAAAATCAAGAGCACCAGGAATCCCAACAGCTCCATCGTGAATGTGCCATCGATCGGCGCCGCCGGATTGATCGGCGGATGGCCGATCCAATTCATCAGAGCCGTGACAGGCCCCGCCAATAAGTGGTTCAGGATTTGCGCAAAGAAGTGTTGGAGAGGCATCGTTCGTGCTTTCTTTTCAGGTTCTCTACAGTCTAAAGGTCCAGGGAAAAATTTGACGGCTCCCTATTATGGTCACGATCGCGCCATCAGGCGAATGGATTCCACGGACAGGGCCAGCAAAGATACCGCCAAACCTGCCAGTAGTGCATAGATTGAGCCGTGCAAACTGTTTAGACTAGCATATAAGAGCACCCCCGCTACCGCCAATCGCAGGAAAAACATGACCAGTACGCGCCCCATGGGAACCGGGGTGCGCCCTTCTTCCATTCTGGACATCATGGCGGAAAGCAACTGCAGCCACTCCACCAGCCCGGTCGCCGAGATGGCCGCGCCAATCACAAAGGTTAGCCAGGTCCGCCAGCCCTGCCATGCCCACAAAAAAGGTGTTACCACCAGCACCACGGCGCCGGCCAGGCGCAACGCGCGACGCAGCGTGCGGCGAATATCCTCTTCATTGAACTGGATAGGCGCCGGAGCAGGCGGCTGCCCAGGCTTTTCCTGCGGCTTGGCTTCATTGCCCAGGCTCGGAATGTTGGTCGGTGCCGTCATTTGTTGTCTGTACTGCGATTGGCGAGGTTCGCCATGCGAATTACCTGGATAAATCCTGCCGCGACGCCAAATGCCAGGCCAACCATGGCAATCCACGACTGGTGCAGCTTATGGTCCAGAAAGTCGCCAATGGCCCAGCCAATAATCGTCGCCAGCGGCAGCACCAGCGCAATCTGCAGAATGGTTTCGGCCTGCACCAATTCGCGTAATGCAGATTTGCGGTTGGATTGCGGATCGTCGGGCGGCGGCATGCAATTTCTCCGGGAGGGCCGGATAGTTGCGGCGATCCCTTGCCAAGCCTACAACAACTGCACAGGAAGGCAAACCGTTTGTTGGGCCGCGCCGAATCGCTCCCAACTTCGCTTCCAGCGGGCAGCCGGCAGGATGCTATTCTTGGTCGCTGGAACCATCGCCCTTCTTGCCAAACAGGTGTTTCGCTCTGCCCAGCAAGGTTGACGTAGCGCGGTGCATTTCACCCGTCACGTCCGCGGTGATGACAGGATTGTTCGCGGTCCCGCTGACCAGCATCGGCACGCCCTCGGTGGAATCTTTCTCCGCATCGGAGCGTCCGATTTGATTGATCTTCGTGAGGAAGCTGACGCCTACCCTGCCGATTCCCTTGGCGTTCTTCACGTGTGCAATCAGCCGAAATGAAATCGCCCCTGTCGGCGATATCGTTCCGCTGCCGGTCGACTCACCCATTCCGCCAATCACCGAGTCAATCGCGTCCACTTTAATGCCGGCATTGCTCGCCTGGAAATTCAGCTTCAACGATTGGATCGACGTGGTGCTACCCGTCTTGACACCACTCAACGCCGCGATCCCGACAAGTTTCGACCCCAGGTCGAAACCGACCATCTGCGTATTGTCCAGCTCGAGCGGGCCTGTGATCACCAGAGCGTTTGCCGGGCCCGTCGCCGCCAAATCGATGGTCAGCGTTCCACCCTTCAGCTGCGAGCCATTTGGCAGTTGCACCCCGGCAGCCATCATCAGAGGCTGCAATTCGTCGATCGGGAAAATTTTCCGTTGCCACCTTCAAATCCACCCAGGGATTTCCGGGAATCAGCCTATAGTTGCCGCTGATCTGGATCACGCCCTCTCCTAGACGAATCGTCGCCTGCCGCAGCTGCCCGGCGTTTTCATCCAGCTGGTGGCGGATCTCGTAAGTCAGGTCGATGGGCTCAGGTGAAGGCGCGCCACTCTTCACCAGCTGCAGGCCTCGCATGTGGACGGTTCCGCTACTGCTCACGGTGCTCCCGTCGGAGATCGCATGCGCGGCGATGTCGGCCACCATTGCCACACCGGCAGCAGGATCGAGAAAGCCTGCTCTCACCGGATTCAGATGGTCCAGGGAGATTTGCGCGTCAAAGGCGGTCCGCGCGGCGTTCTGCCGATTGATGGGCCCGACATTTCCCTTCGCCTGGACGACACCGTCGCCCGGCACCGTTGCTCCCATCTCAAATGGAAACTGCCGAACCAGCGAAAACTCTCGAACCGTCAGTCGCAGGTGATCGTAGACACGCGGCGGTCCCTGCGCAGGCAAGGTTGCAAACACTGCGCGTCCGTCTCGAATTTTGACAAGGTCTACCTTGGAACGAAACAGGGCTGCCGCGTCACCGGAATGGTTGGTGAGAGTGGCTGCGCTGCGGCTCAGGCTGGAAAAGTTCCAGGTTCCATTCGGCCCCTGAATAAGGTGAATCTGCGGTGCTTCAACTTCGAAGCTGCGTATATGAATCTGCCGATGCAGGATCAACGGCTTCATTTCCACGCCGATGCGCAGTTGCCGCGCAGACAGAAACGGCGACGTGCTGAATGCCGGGTCATCCGCAATGCTTAGATCATTTGCGACCAGGCTGCCGGAAAATGGCGAGAAGTAGAGATTGCCAAGTTTCACCGTCCGTCCCAGGGCAGCCGACATTCTTGCCTCCAGCGTGGGACGAAAGGTATTTGCGTTAACCAGAAACGGAATGAACGCGAGGGCTGCGATGACCAGCACCAGGCCGACCGCGGCAAACTTCAGCCATGCTTTCATCGCTCTTTATCTCGCCGCTGGCTCATGAGAATCCTTTTGTTGCCCCCGCCGGTCGCGGCAAAGATTTGCTATCTTCAGACTAACCATGAGCCTTCTGCCCATCAGCGCCTTGTTCCTGTTTCCTGTCATCCTCATCTTGACAGAACTTGGCCGCCGCTGGCGCCTGCATCGAAAAATTGTGTCGACCAGCTCCACCGTCGAAGGCGCCGTCTTCGCCCTCTTCGGACTTTTACTGGCATTTACCTTCTCGGGTGCAATGACGCGTTATGACGCCCATCGTAGCCTTCTGGTTCAGGAGACCAACGACATCTCCACAGCGTATCTTCGCCTGGATTTGCTGGCGCCCGATTCGCAGGCCGCCCTGCGCCAGCTTTTTCGCGACTATACCACCTCCCGGCTTCATCTCTACGATACTGTCGCGCCGGAAATCTCTACGGAAACCTCCCGGCTCCAGCAACAGATATGGCAGCAGGCAATTCGCGGCGCGGCTGCTCCAGGAGCCAATCCCGATGCGACCAAGCTGTTGCTGCCGGCCATCAATGACATGATCGACATCACCTATACCCGGCAAAGCTCGTTCAACATGCATCCTCCCGAAATCGTATATTTGCTGCTGTTTGCTTTCAGCTGCGGATGCGCGTTTATGGCCGGCTACGAAATGTCCGAGCCGCGTCCCCATTGGTTCTATGCAATTGCTCTCGCATTGGCCGTGACCTTGACGATCTTTGCCACGCTGGAAATTGAGTACCCGAGGCGTGGAAGCCTGCGCCTCACCCACACCGACCAGAGCCTCGTGCAGCTGCGTGATTCCATGAAGTAGGTTGCGTTCCCGCCGAAACCGCAGGGCCAACGCGCACAACATCTATACTGGCAATGGAATCCACCGAGCCCGCCCCTAAAGGACCCACTGCGTGTACGAATCGGAATTTGAACAAAGCGTCTTCGATCTTCGCCGCGAAAAACTCAAGCAGATCGAGGCCCTCGGCCATCCCGTCTATCCCAACAGCTTTGCTTCTACCCATACGCTGGCGGCGATTCGCGCCGGATTCGACGCCGCGACCAGCGAGACGCTGGAGAAAGATCGCATCACTGTCGCCGTCGCCGGACGCATTATGGCCATTCGCGCGCAAGGCAAAGCCGGCTTCGCTGTGCTGCAGCAGAACGGCGAACGCCTGCAAATCTACGTCCGCCTGGACGCCGTCGGCGAGCAGGGTTTTCAACTTTACAAGTTGCTCGACATGGGCGACCACATCGGCGTCACCGGCTATCTGTTCCGTACCCGTACCGGGGAGCTGACGATCCACGTCGACACGCTCACCTTTCTTTCCAAAGCCATGCTGCCGCTGCCGGAAAAGTACCACGGCCTCGCCGATGTTGAGCTGCGTTATCGCCAGCGCTATGTCGACCTGTTTATGAACGCCGATGTGCGCCAGGTCTTCGTCAAGCGCGCCGCTGTACTGCGCGCCATGCGGAAATTCTTCGACACGCGCGGATTTGTCGAAGTGGAAACGCCGATGATGCAGCCCATCGCCGGTGGCGCGGCCGCCAAGCCCTTCACCACTCACCACAATGCGCTCGACATCGATCTTTTTTTGCGCATCGCGCCCGAACTCTACCTGAAGCGCCTGGTGGTCGGCGGCCTCGACCGCGTATATGAGATCAATCGAAATTTTCGCAATGAAGGCATCTCGACCCAGCACAATCCTGAGTTCACCATGCTGGAGTTCTACCAGGCCTACGCAAATTATCACGACCTGATGGATCTCACCGAGGAGCTGATCCAGTACATCGCGATGGAAGTCAATGGAACCACGAAGACGACATTCAATGATGTCGAAATCGACCTATCAAACTGGCAGCGCTACACCATGCGCGAAGCGATCATCATTTCTGGCCCGAAGCAGCAGGCCCCGTACCAGAACTGCGAACATTCTCTGATGTACGGTCACTGTTGGTTTTTCTTTCGAACTCCATCAACTACGTTTTGGGTCGGAAAATGACTTCGTGGGGCATTTTTTCACAACCGGAGTTTCAAACGTCGCTTCACCACTCTTCCGAGTTTTCGACGATTGTGTGAGCCAATTGACGGACGTCGGTACCCTCGATCGATCAAGTGGTTCTGCCGACGTCCAAAGCCTTGATCAGTTAGCAGTATTGGGTAAGTGCATCGCCTCCATCTTTGAAGCAGTGGCTGAAGAACATCTCGTACAGCCAACCATTATTTATGATTTCCCGCTTGCCGTTTCGCCGCTCTCCAAGCAAAAACCGGACGAACCGGATTGGGTCGAACGCTTCGAGTTCTACATTGGCGGCTTTGAACTCGGTAACGCCTTCAGTGAGTTGAACGATCCCGTCGAACAGCGCAATCGCTTCCAGCAGCAACTCGGCGAGCGCGAACGCGGAGACGCGGAAGCCCACGCCATGGACGAAGATTACGTGCGCGCCCTCAGCTTTGGCCTGCCGCCCACCGGCGGCGAAGGCATCGGCATCGACCGCCTGACCATGGTGCTGACCGGCTCGCGCTCCATTCGCGATGTCATTCTGTTCCCTCTCATGCGTCCGCAGACCAAAGACTCCGCCGACGACGCGCCGCCCCCGTCGGAGGCGCCAATCCCCTGAGCCACCAGCCCATCGAAGTTCGAAGCGCGTAGAATTATACGATCGGCGGTCGAGGCACTGTGAGCTGGTTTCGTGGCCATGGATGCGAACAAGCCGCGATGGGCAACACCGCAACAGGTAAAGCAGGTACCCGCATGGGATTTGACTTGGATTCGAGCCAGCGTCAATTGTTGGGCTATCGCCTCATTGACCGCATCGATGAATACTTCCGCAGCCTGAAAGACCGTCCCGTACAGCCGCCCGCGGGCCAGCGCAGCGTCCCGGCCGCTCCCACCGAGCTACCCGAAATCGGCGAAGATGCCACCACCGTCCTGGACGACCTTTGCTCCCAAATGATGGATCAGGGATTTCATATCCCCAGCGCCAACTACTTTGGACTTACCAATCCCACGCCCACGTACATGTCGGTGTTGGCGGAGGCCCTGGTCGCCGCGCTCAATCCTCAGCTTGCCTCCATGGCACGGTCACAATTGGCTTCTACCATCGAGCATCAAACCGTGGGCTGGATCGCCCAGCGAGTTGGCTGGCAGGAAAACGAGTATGGGGGCACCTTCACTACCGGCGGCACAGAAGCCAATCTCAGCGCGTTGGCCATGGCGCTCACGCACCGTTACCCGCACGTGGCCAATGATGGTCTCATTGGACTCGGCAAGCGGCCCGTCGTCTACGCGTCATCGGAGGGCCATCATTCGCTCGAGAAATCGCTGGGCATTCTCGGCCTCGGTCGCAAGGCGTTGCGACGCATTCCCGTCACCGAGCACGCGGAGATTGATTTGCCCGCCCTCGAAGCGTCGATTGCAGCCGATCGCGGCGCAGGTGTCGAGCCTTTGGCCATCGTCGGTACCGCGGGAGCGACCAGTTCCGGGGCCATCGATCCGCTGCCGGAATTAGCCGAGATTTGCCGCCGTCAGAACCTGTGGTTCCACGTGGATGGCGCGTATGGAGCGGCTTTGGTGTTCTCCGACCGGCACCGCGGATTGCTCCGGGGCATTGAGCTCGCGGACTCGATTACCATCGATCCGCATAAATGGCTGGCCATGCCTTTTGCCTCAGGCGTCTTTCTGACGCGCCATCCAGATCAATTGGAGCCGACCTTCGGCCTCGACACCAATTATCTTCCGCGAGCGGCGAACAATTCTCTGCCCGACAATTTCCGCATTTCCGCGCAATGGTCGCGGCGCATGAACTCTCTGAAATTCTGGCTGACGCTGCGAGTCCACGGCCGCCAGGCATATGAAGAACTGATCGACTCGCAGCTGCAACTGGCCGCTTACATGGAATCGCGCGTTCTCGATACCGGCGCGTTCGAGCTGGCCACACCCCGACGGCTGACAGTCCTCAATTTCCGCGCTAAAGCTGCGCGAGACCTGGCGCTTACAGAAGAAGAGACGGCGCGCCTGCATCATGCCATTGTGCAGGAGATGACACGTGACGGCGAGCAATGGATCTCCACCACCCGCGTTCGCGGTCGTAGCGTGCTTCGTATGATGATCATCAGCTACCTGACAGAAACGCGTCACATCGACGCTCTCGCCGCTCGGCTCCAACGGGCCGCCAAAACAGTCATGGAACGTTCCTTCGGCGCAACTCATTCCCTGTAATCTTCAAATCAGTAACCACCCTCCGGAGTTTTCGACTGGCAACGGCGGCCTTGTCGGCGTAATAATCAATCCAACTCAATTTTTCTGTTTGCGCTGAAGGATTCCCCCGTATGCGTGCGCCGATTTTGCTGAGTGTGCCCATCGTCTTGCTGTTGCTCTGTTCTGCCGCATGGGCAAAGCCCGCGTGCATCACCCCTGACCAGGCACTCCAGCATGTCCACAAGAATGTTTGCGTCGAAGCCCACGTGTACCGGGTTGTGAACTCATCGGATGGAATCCACTTCCTCGACGTCTGCAGCCCCCAGACCTCCGATGCGGATTGCCACTTCTTTCTCCTCAGCTCCGACGAAGACAAACAATCCACCGGAAATCTGCAAAGTCTGATCGGCCAGACAATTCAGATTCGAGGAACCATCCACACCATTCAGGGACGCGCCGATATGGTGTTCAGCAGCCGGCAGCAACTCCATGGCGGCAAAGAAAAGTTCCATCCGAATCCGCAGCTGGTTCGCGGTTTCTCTGCGGAAAACAGCGGCGAAGCCTTCAGCACGCACAATGGAGTCGGAGGCCAGCGGGGCGTCCACTTCCATCATTGATCGCGCAGGGCGTGGCTCACCAGAGCGGTCCTGCCTGCCGGCGCAGTTCTTTCAGAGGATAGAGAGTGCCGCGCCACAACACTCCGCCGCGCCATAAAACCAGAATCATCGAGCGCAGCAGCGTTCCAACAAACAGCAGCGTCGCGATGGGAAACAACGCGAGATATGCCGGCGAAATATTTGTCAGCCTCCAGTAGCGCAGGTTGAGCAGCACCAATGCGACCAGTGTAATCAAGCCCGCCCATCGTGCCGGGCCGGGAACCAGCAGCGCGACAAACGGCGTCAGGCAAAGAATAAACATCCCGGCACATGCGGCCAGCAGCAACGATGTGCGAAACCGAAACGTGGAATAAAGATTTTTTGTCAGGTTATTTAAAATCCCCCACGCACTTTCGGCCCAGCGGATTCGCACCAGGTCCTTGCCGAACGCGACCCGCTGCGCATAGCCGGCTCGCTTCACGCGAAATCCCAGGCGCATATCCTCCAGCACCTCCATGCGCAGCTCGCTGTATCCACCCAGCGCTTCGTACACTGTCCTGCGAATCATATTGAACGCGCCCACGCCAATGTAGTCTTTTCGCGACTTGGGATCGGCAATCTTCCACGCTCTGCCCGCCCATACGGAGACGCTTTGAAAGAAACCGATCAGCATTTTTTCAGCCGGCCCGTGAAGAATCATGGTTGGATACAACACCATGTGATCGCCGCCGCTGCGAATCACGCATTCCACTGCGAGCCGAATGGCGCGCGGATCGAAGATGACGTCGGCATCGGTAAACAGCAGCCAGTCAGAGTTCGCTCCACTCGCAGCCAGGGCCATGGCATGGGGTTTCCCCAGCCATCCCTCCGGCAGCTCCCGCACATGCAGCACACGCAACCGGCCCCGCGATTCCGGCGCAGCGGCCAGCGCATCCATCAACTCCCCGGTTGCATCCGTAGAGCGGTCATCGATAGCGATAATTTCCAGGTTTGGATAATCGCAGGCCAGCAGACTGCGCAGGGAATGTTCAATCGCCGATCCTTCGTCCTTCGCCGGCACAATCACGGTGACGGACGGCCACGCGATCGAGTCATCCGACGCGGCCGCCTGACTTAACAAATTCGGCACGCGCGGCAGCATCCACAACGCCGGAATCACGCGAGCAAGCCACGCCGCCGCGATCACCCATGCAAAGCACGCGAACAAAAATCGGCCATGAAGAATGAAAACGACGAAACCGGGCATGTCTCTCTAGTATGCCGATTCTGGGGCCCGCTGGTCGCCGGATTTCATTGAATTCAACCAATCCATTCAAACCGCGGCCGTATCCAGATCAGGAGAATATCGAGCGCCTGCAAAAATCAGCGCGGCGGAAAGAAGCAGCGTCACCAGCGTAACCGCCAGCCCCTCGCGCAGCGAAGAATGGTCGGAAATCCAGCCGATGATCCGCGGCGAAGGCGCATCGCCCAACGCGTGAATCGCGAACAGTTCGATGGCAATGGCGGTCGAACGGATCGGCGCATCCACGGCGTTCACAATAGCGGCGTTCAATGGTCCCGTGTTTAGAAACAGCAGAAACTCCGCCACCGCCAGGCACGGCACCATCGCGACGCGAGGTCCGTAAAACGTGAGCAGCGCAAATGGAGCCGTCAGCAGAACGCTCCACGCCGACAGCAGGTACAGCGCAGCCTTGTTGCGCCGCAGCCAGCGTTGCGCCAGCCACCCGCCAAACCACGTTCCCGCAATGCCATCCACAACCGTAATCGCCCCCAGAATCTGGCTAGCGCTGGCCAGAGAATGATGACCGTAACGATAGAGAAAGGTTGGCATCCATACGGAGATTCCGCCCATGGTGAACACCATCATGGCCATGCCCAGGGTTGCCGTCCAGTAGGCCGGGTTACGTAGCAGTCCCGACAGCGTAGCGCGATCCGGTTTGACCGCCAGCGGCTCGCTGGCCCCTCGCGCAGGTTCCCGCAAAAAAATCCAGACCAGCACAACGATCACCAGCCCGGGAGCAGCCGCGACATAGAACGGCGCCCGCCATCCGTACGCCTGGCCCAGCGTGCCGCCCAGCACGTAGCCCAGAGCCGCGCCAATGGGCAGCGAGAGATAAAAAATTGTCAGGATGCGATTGCGCTGTTCCGCCGGCCAATAGTCCGACAGCAGCGCGGGAGCGAAAATGCAGAAGCTTGCCTCCCCAATTCCCACCAGCGCGTGGCGAAGATAGAGTTCCCCAAACGTATGCACGACTGCCGTAAGCAGGGTAAGCGCACTCCACAGCAGCGCTCCCGCAATGATCAGTGGCTTGCGCGGAAAGCGATCCCCCAGCCAGCCAGTCAGCGGCGCGGCCAGCATATAGGTAATGAAGAACGCAAAGGTCAGCGCGCCAACTTGCTCATCGTTCACATGAAATGCCCGCTGCACCAGCGGTTGTACCCCGGCCAGCACGTAGCGGTCGGTATAGTTCAGCAGATTCAGAGCGGTCAGCAACGCCAGCGCGATCCATGCAGCAGATGCGGGAATCGGCGGCGAAGCGTGCGTTGTTTTCACGGGCATGAGCCGCCAGCATATCAGGCCGCGTTACGGGCTGGAATAATTCCGCCGTCCATCCGACGATGGCATGGCAAATCTTTCCCTTGCGTCCGCCCGATCACTGATTTGATTCTGGCGAGATTTTTCGTATTTCCCGGCAGCCCGATTTGCCCATCCACGGTACAACAGAAACGAAGGAGCCTTGCGATGGCGAAAATCATTATCTTTGCGTTGAGCAATTTTCCCCTCACCTTCCTGGTCCTTGGTTGGATCGCAGCCTTTCTTTCCCTGGCCTTCAGCCGTACTCCCAGAACCTCCGCCAAAATCCGGGAGAAACTGTTCGCATACTATCTGCTCTTTGCCCTAGGATTTTCGTTCTTCTACAACTTCGTCATGCACGTGTTTTTTGGAGCAATGTCGGCCCGCTTCATCGGCTGGCAAAACAGCCCGTTTCAAGCGGAAGTTGGATTTGCGAGCCTGGGATTTGCCGTGGTGGCATTTCTGGCGTTCCGCGGCTGTCACGGATTGCGCATCGCCGCAGTCATCGGGCCGGCTATATTTCTGCTTGGAGCCGCGGCGGGTCATGTGCGGCAGATGGTCGTCGCACACAATTTCGCTCCCGGAAACGCCGGGATCATCTTCTACATGGACATCGTTATTCCCGCGATTGGCCTGGCGTTGCTTTGGATAGAAGGCAGAAACTCGCCGGCCTGCCATGCCCCGCTGACAGACTGAACGCAACAACTTTAATCCCGCCGAGCCCCTGCTCTATTTTTTTCTTATTTCGACTTCGCAAGCGGCCAGTGCGCTTCCACGATCGTCGAAATGCCTCCGCGCGGGCGAAACTCTCCTCGCACCTGGGCCCACACGGGATTGCATGCTTTCACCACGTCGTTCAACACCTGGTTGACGACGTTTTCCTGAAATATTCCAAGATTGCGGTAGGCGAAAAGATATTCCTTGTAGGACTTCAGCTCAAGGCATTTTTTCCGCGGAACATAACGCAGAACGATATCGCCAAAGTCCGGCAATCCGGTTTTTGGACACACAGAAGTAAATTCAGGGTCGTCGATGAGAATCTCATAGCCTGGAAACTGGTTCGGCCACGTCTCGATTTCAGGAAACCTGTGGTCCAGTCCGGATTTTGCATGATCTTCTGTGTAGCGCTGTAGAGGTTTTTTTGCAATCGAAGGCATACCATCATTGTACGAAAATTGTCGCCTGGAATTCCGCGCCCAGTCTGACCCTGACCCACTCCATGCCGGCCGCGACCGATCCACATCGGAACCCGAGTCGCTCCACCGCCGTTACCCGCGGGGCTGTCGATGTTGTTTGAATCGCAATCCCGCATCGCTGCGTCTTATATACTGATTCTTCTAAGAGATACCAAGATTCCAATATGGCCCCTGCATCTCCACAAGACCCCGGTACACGTCGCAAAATTTGGGTCATTATCGCTTTGGCTCTGTTGGCCGTAGCGTTGCTGCTGCGCTACTCCACCCGCAGCGTTGTGCAGGTGCGCATGGGAACAGCGCGACGAGGTGAACTGCTCCATACTCTGGCGACCAACGGCATCGTAGAACCGATTCAGAACTTCGCCGCCTACAGTCCCATGGCCGGAACCGTGAAAGACGTTTACGTGCACGAGGGCGAGAAGGTTAAAGCCGGCCAGCCTCTCATTGCGCTCGACGACTCCGCGGCTCGCTCGCAGGTGGCCGCGGCTCTCGCCGCAGTCCGCGGAGCTCAGGCCGCACTGCAGGCCCTGCAACATGGCGGCACGCGAAATCAACAGATCACGCTCTCGGGCGACATTGGCAAGGCCAAGGCGCAGCGCGACCACGACGCAGCCACCCTGGCCACTCTGGAAAAATTGCAGCAGCAGGGCGCGGCTTCCGCCAGCGAAGTAGATGCAGCGCGCCGCGCTGTTGCCGCCGACGATGCGGCTCTGGCCGTGCTGGGACAGCAGCAAACGCAAAGTTTTGCCCCCATCGACCTGCAGCACGCCACCGCCAACCTGGCCAATGCGCAGGCCGCCTACGCTTCAGCCTTGGACACATTGCAAAGGGAAAATGTGCGCGCCCCGTTCGCCGGCACCGTGTACTCCGTCTCCGTGCGAACCAGTGATTTTGTGCCCGGCGGCGCTCAGCTGCTTCAGCTGGCGAATCTGAAGCGCATCCAGATTCGAGCCTACTTTGATGAGGACGAGATCGGAAATCTGGCTGTTGGCCAGCCCGTCAAGATTGTCTGGGCCGCCCTCCCAAATCGCGTCTGGCATGGGAAAGTCGTTCGCACTCCCAGCACGATCATCATCTACGGAACCCGGAATGTAGGCGAGGCGCTCATCTCTGTCGATGATGCAGACGAAACTCTGCTGCCCAATACCAATGTCACGATCACCGTCACGCTCCAGGATCTGCAGAATGTTCTGCTCATTCCGCGCGAGGCGCTGCGCATCGATGACACCGGACAGGATTATGTGTTCCGGGTTGTCGACGGTCATGTCCGGCGAACTCCTGTGAAAATCGGCTCACTGAATCTGACCCAGGTTCAAATTGTTTCAGGAATTGAGGAAAATACCGTCGTCGCGCTCACCGCAATCGACGGTTCCAGCCTGCACGACGGTCAGGCCGTGCAACGCGCGCAATAGTCTATGGAATTTCGAGCTACATCGCCATCGCTGCACCGCACCTTCGCCGCCACGGCATTGTCGGTCTGCGGCATCATCTACCTTCTCGCCGCTCCCTTGTGTGCGTCGCCTGCGACGAAAGCTACGCCAGCGTACGCCTCTGTTCGCATCGATTTGAAAACCGGGCGTGCCAACGACGCCATTTCCCTGTTACAGGCGCAGCTCGCCCGCAATTCCGCAGATGCCGCCGCACACGACCTGTTAGGCCGGGTATATCTTCAGGAAGAAAAATGGTCCGACGCCGAGCGGGAGTGTGAAGAGGCAGTGCGCCTTCAGCCCAATAACAGTAACTATCATCTCTGGCTGGGACGCGCCTATGGCGGCGCCGCGTCCCATGCTTCCCTGCCGCATGCGTACGGTCTGGCGAGAAAAGTTCATGCCGAGTTTGAAACGGCGGTCCAGCTGGATCCGAAGAATCTTTCCGCCCTGTCGGATCTCGGCGAATTCGACGTCGACGTTCCGCGATTTATCGGCGGCGGCCTGGATCGTGCGCAGCAGATCGCCCAGCAGCTGGCGCCCCTCGACCCATCGCGCTATCACGAATTGCTGGCGAAGATCGCGGCCAAGGAATCGGATTTCCCTGCCGCGGAGCGAGAGTGGAAGCTGGCCATTCAAACTTCGCCCAACCCGGCCGAACAATGGATAAGTCTGGCCGCTTTCTATGCGGACCGAAAAAACTTTCCCGCTATGCAACAGGCAATTGATCACGGTGTGGCTTCCGATCCCGGCAAAGGAATCGCGCTGGTGCAGGCAGCTACCCTGCTGATCGCCAACCGGAAAAACCTGCAGCAGGCGCAGCAGTTGCTGCAACAGTATCTTCAGTCGTCCCAGCAGTCGGAAGAGGCGCCTGCGTTTCAGGTGCGGGTGCAATTGGGCGAGTTGCTGGTATCCCAGGGTGACCGGGCATCCGCGCAACGGCAATATGAAGTCGCGCGCGAATTGGCCAGCGATTACGCCCCTGCGCAGCAGACACCCCGTGGAGCTTGATGCCGAGTTTTCTGCGCGCGCCACGGAGCCTCCGCAATTCTCGTCGCCAGACCCGTTTAGAATCAGATGGGACGGGCGCACTCTGATCCACGGCAAGGGCATGACAGGAGCAATCGCAACTTGAAACGAAACTTCACCGTGCTGGCAACGGGACTTTTCCTCACCATGGCAGCCCATGCCCAGGCTCCCAATGCCCCGTTGCCGAACGCTCCGGCCGCCACCGTCGTCTATTCCACGCCGCCGCCAACCGATTCAACTTCGCAGATGATGGCATGGAGCACTCCTGGATCCGCCGCCACAGACGACTCAACTGCGGCGCCCGCGCCCGCCATTGGCGACGTCTCGCTCTACACCGTCGTCGATCTGGCATTGCGCAACAGCAGAGCTGTGCATGTAGCGGAAGCTGATCAGCAGCGGACAGTCGCCATCTGGAGGGAGACACGCGATATTTATATCCCCAGTTTCTCTGTGGGTTCGGGCCTGGGATATTCCTATGGCTTTCCGCTCGGTAACCCCACGCTATTCAATGTGCAATCGCAGTTCCTCGCATTCAGCTTCTCGCAACCGGACTACGTCCGCTCCGCGCGCGCGGCGGCCAACGCCGCCACCCTCAGCCTGAAAGATCAGCGGCGACAAGTCATTCTGGACGCTTCCGTGAGCTACATTGAGCTCAATAAAACGCTCGCTGAAATCCAGGCCCTGGACCAGGCGATGGCGGATACGGACAAGCTGGTCTCGGTAGTGCAGGATCGGTTCGACGCGGGTCTGGAAAGCAAGATGGATCTGACCCAGGCAAGGCTGACCCGCGCGCAAATTCAATTGCAAAAGATCCATCTGGAAGATCACGCCGACGAGCTGCGCCAACATTTGTCCGGGCTGACCGGTCTGGACCCGAACGCGATTACGCCGGCAGCATCTTCGGTTCCGCCCCTGCCTAACCTGGATTTTCAGGGATTGATGTCAAAGGGAAGTGAGGCTCCGGCCGTCCAGGCTGCATTCGCCACCGCGACCGCCAGAATGTACGAGGCATGGGGAGATAAGCGGGCGCAAAACAGGCCGATCGTGTACGGTGCATTTCAATACGCGCGGTTCGCCAGTTTCAACGGGTATAACCAGTATTATCGGAGCTTTACTCCCAACAATGTCGGCGTTGGGATCAATGCGACCTGGCCTCTCTTCGATCGCATGAAGCACGACAAGGCGGAAGAATCTGCAGCCATCGCAAAACATGATCGCCAGCAGGCGGAGCTCGCAAAGATTCAGAATGACGAAGGCAACCTGGCACTGTGGCACAGCCTGCGCGAATTAGAGGCGCAGGAACAGGTCGCCGACCTGCAACAGCAGCTCGCCCAGGATACCCTGACAACCACCATCACTCAGATGAACCAGGGTGGCGCCAACGGACAACCGGTGACACCGCAGATGGCCGACCAGTATCGCGTGGACGAGCGTACCCGCTTCGTTGGACTGCAGGACGCGCAATTCAACGTCACGAAGGTGAAACTCGATCTGCTCAGCGCGATGGGAGATCTGGAAAATTGGGCGAAAGAAAGTGTCCAGCCGCAGGGTGATGCGGCAACATCCAGCCAGCCACCACCATCGCACTAATACCTCGAAAATGACGCTGCGCAGGTAGCCCATTCAACTCCCGGACCAAGCCTCCAAATTAAGCTTGGGGGAACCCTGTCAGCCAGCTGCGGGAAAGCGGCATTGAGACCCATTAAAGTGGTAAAATTAGGGTTGATCTTATGCCCTTAAAGACTATATTTCTTAACCCGCCCTCCTTTGAGAACTTTGATGGTGGCGCCAGTTCACGCTGGCCTGCCACCCGCGAAATCGAATCCTACTGGTACCCGGTCTGGCTTGCGTATCCGGCTGGAATGCTGGAGGGTTCTCGCCTTCTGGACGCGCCGCCGCATCATGTCAGCGCGGAGGAAACCATCGAGATCTGCAAGCAGTATGAGTTCCTGGTGTTGTTCACCAGCACTCCGGGCTGGCAAGGCGATCAAAAGTTGGCGGAAGCCATCAAGGCTGCGAATCCGTCGATCCGCATCGCGTTTGTCGGACCGCCGGTCACCACTTCCCCGGACCGCGCGTTGAATGAGTGCCCGGTGATCGACTTCGTCTGCCGCCGCGAATTTGATTTCTCTGTCGTCGAATTTGCAAACGGAAAACCTCTCGACGAGATTCTCGGCATCAGCTACCGCTACAACGGCCAGATCGTCCATAATCCCGACCGCCCGCAGGTTGAAGATCTCGACGCCATGCCCTGGGTCACCGACGTCTACGCCCGCAACATGGACGTGACGAAATACAACGTGCCCTTCCTGCTGCATCCATATGTGTCCCTTTATTCCACCCGCGGCTGCCCTGCCCAATGCACATTTTGCCTCTGGCCGCAGACGCTCAGCGGACACGCCTGGCGCAAGCGCTCGACGGATGACGTGGCCGCGGAAATGGCACACGCCAAAGAACTGTTTCCGCATGTCAAAGAGTTTTTCTTCGACGACGACACCTTCAACATCCAGAAGGTGCGCACTATCGAGCTCTGTGAGAAGCTCAAGCCGCTTGGCCTTACCTGGTCCTGCACCTCCCGCGTCACCACCGATCGCGAGACGCTGAAGGCGATGCGCGAAGCCGGTTGCCGCCTGCTTATCGTCGGCTTCGAATCCGGCGATCCGCAGATTCTCAAAAACATCAAGAAGGGCGCCACCGTGGAACGTGCTCGCGACTTTACCCGCGATTGCCACGATCTCGGCCTCACCATCCACGGCGACTTCATCCTTGGTCTGCCCGGCGAAACGAAGGAGTCGATTCGCAACACCATCAACTTCGCCAAATCGCTCGACGTGGAAACCATCCAGGTTTCCATCGCCCATGCGTATCCCGGCACCGAATTTTACGACTTCGCCAAGAGCAACGGCTTCATCATCAACAACGGTGCCATGGTCGATGAGGAAGGTCATCAGCTGGCCCACGTTGAGTACCCGGGCCTGCCGACGGAATATGTTCTGGAAATGGTTCACCGTTTCTATGACGAATATTATTTCCGTCCCAAGGCCGCCTGGCGCGTGGTCAGCAAAGCCATCGCAAACCGCGATCTGCCACGCTTGTATGTGGAAGCAAAAGCCTTTTTGAAACTTCGTGCACAACGCAATCGCGTAGTCGCAAAAAGTAAACGAGATAAGGCCGCCGTGGCGGAGACCCAGCAAGTAGGCGCCTGAGGCTCTGCCGATCGGAATCGGTTGTATCCGCGCGGTCAGCCCCGAAAGCTGACCGCGTTTTCTTGCTCACGATTCACACCAGTCAGACCTGCAATCCAGGTTGAGGATTCGTCGCCATCGCAGTCATGCAATCCACCATGACGTTTCGCCGCTACATGGTTCTGGTCGCCGTGATGATCGGTGCGTCCCTGGGCGACACATTCCTCAGCGCCGGCATGAAGCAGGTGGGTCCGGTCTCCTTGCATCACTTGTTCACCCTGCTGGTTGCTCTCAGGAATCCATGGGTCTTCAGCGGGATCGCTTTTCTGATCGTGTTTTTCGCAGCCTATCTGACCGCCCTCTCCTGGGCCGACCTGACATTTGTTCTTCCCGCCACCTCTTTCGGCTACGTGATCATTGCGCTGCTGTCGAAGTTCTGGCTGCATGAAACCATTTCACCCGCGCGATGGGCTGGCATTCTATTGATTACCCTGGGGGTCGGCTTTGTCACCCAGGGTCCTTCCTACACCAACCACAATCATGAAGCTTTACAGAATGAGATCGCAGTTCCCGTCACCGTAGCCGATGCGACCGGCCATGACGAAGGACCCTCCGCATGACACCAGCCACAGGACCCTCGGTATGGCTCATGATTGGCATCATCGTCGCGATGGCGACTGCCGGAGACGTTCTCATCGCAGGAGCGATGCGCGAAATCGGAGACTTTGACACCATTCGCGGCCACTCCGGCCTTCGCGGAGCAGTTATGGCTGTCTTGCGAAACGCGCGCTTCTTTTTCGGCGTGGTCTGCATGGCGCTCAGCTTTTTTTCGCTGCTGTTTGCCCTCAGTTGGGCAGATGTGAGTTTGGTCGCTCCAGCAGCCGCGGCTTTAACCTTCGTCACAAATGCGTTTGCGGCTAAGTGGATCTTGAAGGAAAATGTGGACCGTCGCCGCTGGTTCGCCGCTGTGTGCGTTTGCGCGGGAGTCTATTTTTTGTCCCGCTAATTCTGCAGAATTTTCTATCGAAACATCCGCATCAATCCCTGCGCAGGTAAATCCGCGCGCAGGAATCTCCGCGGCTTCCCAGCGGCTTTCGTCACCGCATCTGCCGCAAGATTCCCGCTGCGCACCGCCCCCTCCATGGTGGAAGGCCAGCCCGTCGCCGTCCAGTCCCCTGCCAAGAACAGGTGCGGCCACGCTGTCGCTGGACCGGGCCGGTACGTATCGATCCCGGGCGTCACAGAAAATGTTGCCCGCACTTCTTTAATAACCGCGGCCTTCACCAGCTTTGCCTGCCGGACAGCCGGAAAGAATTCAGCCAATTCCCGCAACGCCAGATCGATGATCTCCTGGCGCGACTTCCCCACCAGCGACTTGGACGCGCTCACCACCAGTTCCAGATAGCTTCCTGAATCTTCCGCGCGGGTTTGTGGCTGCAGCAGAGATTTGTTGTACATCCATTGGATCGTGGTGTCGAGCAGCACGGCATGCTCCAGGTCCGTAATATGGCGATCGAACCAGAGATGAATGCCCGTAATCGGCGAATGCTCAAAGTGTTCCAGTTGGCCGGCGAGATTCTCCGACGCGCCATCTTCCCGCGCCGGCAAGTGCGGCAACAACTTCTGCATCGACTCGAACGGCACCGCCAGGACCACTGCATCGGCCTCGATACGTCCGCCCTCATATTGAATTTGCCAGCGACCACATTGGTCGTCATAGGCAAAGCCGTCCACGCTCGCACGAAGGCTCACGTTACCGCCATGTGCCTCGATAAATCCGACCGCGTGGCCATACAATTCGCTCAGCGGAATGGTCGGCACTCCCATCCATCCCGCCTGCGCGGATTGCATGAACGATGTGCGGAACACCATGCCTGCATACTGTACCGACACACGATCCAGATCTTCATTCAGAGCGCTCACCAGCACCGGATTCCAGAAATGATCGATGGCTCGCCGAGTCTGTCCATGTCGCGCCAGCCAGTGGGCGAAGTCTTCTCCGTGGTCTTCGGGCACGCCGCGCAGAAAGGCAAGCATTCCTCGGCTGATGGCAAGCTTGTCCGCCATCGACAATGCCGAAGCGCTTAGAAAGGAAATTGCATTGTGCAGTGGCGCGGGCAGCAAACCGGGACGCAGCAGACTCTTTCCCCCGCCCGGCTCTAGAAATGTGATTCGGTCAAACCAGCGAATGCGATCGGCCACACCCAGCTGGCGATAGAAGGCGATCAGGTTGGTACAGCAGCCCAGCAGGACATGCTGGCAGTTATCGACAACCTCTCCTGTGCCGGGATGTTCATAGGAGGAAGCTCGTCCGCCGACGTAAGGCCGCCGCTCCACCAGGTGAACCCGATACCCGGATTCCACCAGCGCGCACGCGGCAGACAAGCCGGCCAATCCACCGCCGACGACGGCGACATCGCGGATCGTTGAAGGCTGCGCTGGTTCATCCATTTCGAACTGGGTTCGACTGCTCACCGATGTGCTTTCTAACTTGCCTGCGTGCTGCGCAGACGAAATGCCATCCACAATCCGCGTAACAGAATCCAGAGTTTTTCCATCGTCGGTACTTTCAATTTCGCCGAGAACACTTGATACTGCGCCCGCTCAATGCGTCCCAGCAGCCGACTGTAGATCGTAACCAGCACCCACAACGCCGCCCGGCTGTCCGCAGAAATCAGTGGCAGCAGACTTCCCGCTGCCGAGTAATATTTGCGTGCGCGCGACGCCTCCAACTCCATCAGTCCGCGTTCACCCTCCGTCAGCGGTCGATTCCCGCGGATCGCGGATAGCTGCTCCACGCTGACGCCGAACTGCTCCAGATCTTCCAGCGGAAGATAGATCCGGCCTCGTTCTGCATCCTCCCGCACATCGCGCAAAATATTCGTCAACTGAAATGCAATTCCGGTTTGCTCTGCCAGTTGCTCCGCCCGCGGATCGCTGTAGCCAAAAATGCGAATGCAAACCAGACCCACCACGGATGCAACAAAATAACAGTAGCGGTACAGGTCGTCGAAGGTCTGATACGTTGCAATCCGATTCGGATTCGGTGTCTCCGTGCCCAACGCCTCGCCGGGTTCCGGAGGCGCAGTCAAATCCATCATGGTTCCCTGCACCAGCTCATCAAGCAGCTCGGAGGTAATGTGGAAACGTCGCTGCGCATCCCGCAAGGCGACAAAAACAGGATTGTTGGTGGGCTCGCCCGCTGCTGCACGGTGCCATTCCGCCAGCCACAGGCGCATCGCCTGCAGTCGCTGCTCGCCCGGCAGTCGCTCATCATCCGCCAGGTCGTCCGCATGGCGCATGAAGGCATAGACGGCGCAAATGGCCGCGCGCTTCGGCTTCGGCAACGCCCGGAACGCATAGTAGAAATTCTTGGCTTCGCGGCGTGCGATGGCTTCGCAGGCAGCGTAAGCCTGTTCCAGGGACTCGCTCACGCAGCCTGCCTCGCAGTAACTTTGGCGGCCAGCGCGCGCAACAGCAACGCAGCCTTGCGCGGCTTTGAAATTGCGGGCCGCGAGCGCAGAACATCGTAATTCTGGTGGATGATGGCGCGCAGTATCTCCTGGCCGCCGCTGCTGAACAATTGCAGATCGATGGCGAGCTCTTTGTCCACGCGATCCAGTAACGGCAATCCCTGGGCAAATAGTCGCTGCGCGTACCCAACCTCATATTCCATCAGGTTGCGAAATTCCGAACTGAATCGCCGGTCATGAATTTGCTGCTCCGTCACACCGTAACGTTCCATGTCCGCCTGCGGCAGGTAGATTCGCTTGCGAAGCCGATCGTCTTCCCGCACGTCCTGCCAGAAGTTTGCCAGCTGCAACGCCGTGCAGGTGAAATCGGACAATGCGAACAACTCCGGATCGCGATAGCCGCACGCATACAACACAAGGTGCCCCACCGGGTTAGCGGAATTGCGGCAATAGCCAAACAAATCCTCCATGGTACGGTAGCGGGCTACGGTCTGATCCTGGCGAAATGCAATCAGTAAATCGGCGAACGGTTCTTTCGGAATGTTGCAGGCTCGAATCGTCTCTGCCAGGGCGACAAACACTGGATGCCGCGTGACCCCGCGATAGCAGGCGTCGAGTTCGCCGTTCCAGAAATCCAGCAGCGCCAGCGACTGTTGCGTATCCCCGACTTCATCTCCCAGGTCGTCGGAAATGCGGCAGTAGGCATAAATGCTTTGAAAATGTGGACGTAGCCGCTTCGGCAGAAACCATGTCGCGACATGAAAATTCTCATAATGAGATTCGGCCAGTGTGCGACAGAATCTTTGCGCTTCTTCGACGCTCGGCGTGTGCTCAGGCATCCTGTACTCGGCTGGAAGCTTCTTCCACGCCGCCGCCAGCACCTCTTCGGCATTCACGTCTGCTGCAGCCTGCGGACCACTAACGCTCATGCGGACCCTCGCCGGGATGGATCGCAATTTTAATATCCTGGGCGCGACGCATCAGCCGCCGGAATGACGGAACCAGTTCTTCCAGCGACGCGCGACCGGTCAGGAATTTATCGCTCTGGAAGCGACCCCCGGCGATCCAGTCGAACGCGCGCCGGCAAACCGATGGGCGATGATGAAAGCTCGCACGCAGCGTCAGGTTGTTGTAATGAAGCCGATTGGTATCCAGTTCCACCTTCGTCCCCGCAGCGCATCCACCGAAAAAGTTGACCACGCCGCCCTTGCGCACCATTTCCACCGCCCACTGCCAGGTCGTCGGCAATGCAACCGCTTCCACCACGACATCGGCGCCGCGACCCTTCGGTGTCAGCGATCTCACGGCGGCAATCACGTCCTCCGTGTCCCGAGTCAATACCACCTGGCGAGCCCCAAAGGATCGCGCCAGTTCCACCTGCTCTGCATGTTTTACCACCGCGATCACGTCAATGTTGGTCAGCGCCGCCATGTGAATAAACATCAATCCGATGGGCCCCGCGCCGATCACAACCATCTGGTCTCCTGGTTGTACTCCGGTTTCGTCCATCCCTTGCAATACGCAGGCCAGCGGCTCTGTCATCGCGGCATAGTCCAGCGGAACATTTTCAGGAACCAGGAATGTGTTCTTGGCAACGATACGCGCCGGTATCCGCATGTACTCCGCATAGGCGCCATTATTGAACAACAGGTCGTCGCACAGGTTTTCCTGTCCGTGCCGGCAGAAATAACATTCGCCGCACGGTGCGGAATTGATGGCGACAACACGGTCTCCTTGCTTGAACATCGTCACTCCGCTACCCACCTGAGAAATGACCCCCGCCATTTCATGGCCGAACGGAACCGGCGGCCGCAGCATCTTCTTGTGATAACCGCGACGAAATACCTTCAGGTCTGTCCCGCACGTAAGTGCGGAGGCAACGCGCACAACAATCTCCCCACATCCAGCTTCGGGCACAGGCAGTCTTACGATCCGCACATCTTCTTTGCCGTATAAAACGGCGGCGTTCATCTCATCAGCCATAATGTTTTTTGCGAACTCTGTCGTTATCCGGTTCGAAACGTATGTACTTTCCTGTTCGATTGGAGGGAAACGTAAGACAGCTACGGTTGAATGACAACCTTCATCGAGTCCGGCTTCGGCTCGGAAGCAAACGCAATCGCCTCAGCCGCCTGCTCCAGCGGAAAGCGATGCGAAATCAACCTGGTCAGGTCAAAATGATCGGTGTAGCCCTGCAACACCAGCTGCGAGGCTTCGTGCTGAACCTCCGCGGAAGAGCTGTACGAGCCGATAAGAGATTTTTCATCCATGCAGATTGCCGCCGGATCAATCGTGACCTCGCTGCGCTGGGTGGCCGCAAACAGCAGAACGCGACCGCCGAAGCGCACCGCCTCCATGGCCGTGCGAATCAGCGCATTGCCCGCCACCGCCAGAATCACGACATCCGCGCCGCGTCCTTCCGTATAGCGTTTTGCCATCGCGATCGGGTCTTCTTTGTCGGCATAGATCGGGTGATGCAGATCGAATTGCGCGGCCACTTCATGACGCGACGCATACAGGTCCGCCGTCAGCACTGTCGCGCCGGTTCGTCGTGCCAGCGCGGCCAGCAGAATTCCGATCGACCCCTGTCCGATCACCAGCACTGTCTCATCGGCTGCCAGGCGCAGATTGTGAATGGCCTTGAAGCAGGTATTCACCGGCTCAATCCACAATGCCTGTTCCAGCGGCACGTGGTCTGGAACCGCCACCAGCCCGCGTTCCACAATCCAGTCCATGACGCGAATGTACTCCGCAAACCCGCCGCCAGACGGTTCAAATCCCGCGGTGCAGCCGACCCGCTTGTACATATCGCATTGCGAATAGGTCTTTTTGCGGCAGTAGTAGCAGTCCCGTCCGCAAGGAACGTGATGGAAGGCCATGACCCGGTCGCCAACCTTCCAGCCGGTTACGTTGTCGCCCACCGCGGCAATGAAGCCCGCCATCTCGTGGCCAAAAATTCTGGGCGCAGCATGGGAGCCTGAATGGATTTTCTTCAAGTCGGTGCCGCAAATGCCGCAGCTGTGGATGCGCACCAGCACCTCGCCGGGCCCGATTGCAGGAACCGGCACTTCCTCTACTCGAATGTCGTTGATACCGCGGTAGACGGCCGCACGCATCGTTGCCGGCACGTCCCGGATCGTTAAGGTCTCTGTATCTGTCACAGTGTTCATTTTATTCTGCCTGCTCCAAAACGTGACGTAATGCCTGGGCGATTCGTTCCGACCCCTGTGCAGCCCGTCGGCCCACCCGGACAGCCGTTGGAATCAACCATGGTCGTAACGCAATATACACGGCAAACGAGGTTTCGCGAATTCCACCCAGCTCATTCGTGAAACGGTTCAGGTCCGGCAGCCTGTCCGAGACCGTATCGCTGACCGCTCGAAGGGTTCGAAACCTCAAACTGCGCGCCCTTGCAAGTCGCGCCACTGTCGCCGCTTCCATATCGACCAGGTCTGCATTCCAGCGATCCGCCAGGCTCTTCTTTTCGGCGGGATTAACCACATGGTCCGCGGTCACCAAAATCCCCCTACCATCTTTGCATTCAAATCGCTCTCCTGTCTCCGCATCGATCACTGTTGCGGGCCAGTGAACGGTGTCCACTGCGATCCCCGGACGCAGCGCTCCGGCATATCCCACCGAAATCACGGAGGCCAGCGGTCCCCTGGATTCTGCCAGTTCGAAGGCGCGCGTAACCCGCTCCCTGCCCATGCCGGCGCATACCACAATCGCCTGATCGGATTCCCAGATGCCGGTGCCTTCGCGATCCGAGACCGTGGCCCGCTGCCAGGCACGCACCAGCGGCGCAACTTCGCGCGGCAGCGCAGCAATGATTGCGACCCGCGCCCTCATGATTTGGGCGCATACCCGTGGTCGCGAAACCAGTCGATGGCGGCGCGCAGCGCTCCGTCCACCGGCCGCACCTGGTAGCCCAAATCCCGCTGCGCCTTCGCCGAGCTGGCAAACATCTTCTTTTTCCCCATGCGCACCGCTTCCACGGTGGCGCGCGGCTCGCCGCCTCGAATACGGCCCGTGATCCACTCATCGAAAAATGCAAATGTCATCGCTACGGAATGCGGCACCCGCATCGTAGGCGAAGGCAACCCGGTCATCGCTGCCATGCGATCCAGAATCTGCTTCAGCGTAAGATTTTCTCCGCCTAAAATATACCGTTCCCCCGGGGTCCCTCGCTCCAGCGCAGCCACATGCATCGCCGCCACCGCCTGGACATCCACCAGGTTCAGACCGGTATCCACGTACGCTGGAAATTTCCGATTAAGAAAGTCCACCACAATCCGCCCCGTCGGTGTGGGCTTAGCATCATTCGCCCCAACCGGCGTCGTCGGATTCAGGATGACGACCGGCTGGCCAAAACGCGCCGCTGCAATCGCCTCTCTCTCGGCCAGATATTTTGAACGCTTGTAGTGGCCGATCATGTTGTCAATCGATACAGGGGTATCTTCATCCACCACCGCGCCATCGGAACGAAAGCCCATCGTCGCCACGCTGGAGGTGTAGACAACGCGACCGACACCCGTTTCGCGCGCCAGGCGCAGCAGCGTCTTCGTTCCTTCCACATTCGCCGCATACATCGCCCTGGGATCCGGCACCCACAGCCGGTAGTCTGCCGCAACATGGACCAGCGCCTCACAACCGGCAAGCGCACTGCGAAGTTCCTCCGGGCGCAGCAGATCGCCCTGCACCAGTTCCGCATTCAACCCTTCCAGATGTTCCGTGCGGCTGGTATTTCGCGTCAGCAGTCGTAGATCGGCGCCCGCGGCGGCCAGCGACTCAGCCACATGGCTCCCGACGAATCCTGTAGCTCCGGTAAGGAAGATGCGCATAAGGAAGGGCGAACAGATCGCAACAGCGTCCCAGTCAGTCTAGAGCAATTTCGCGGAGTTTTTCGATAGGCGGGAGATTCGTCGTCCTGAGCGGCAAAGGAATCGCGGCGTAGGCCTGCACCAACGGGGCTAAGATCAGACGATTTCTATACGGAGCTTGCGAACCTGCTCTAGTCGAGCTTTTCCGCCTGGATGCCGATATTTTTCTCGCCCGCGGCCTTCTTTTCCCAATATCGCTGGACCCAGGCTTCCCAGCTTTTTCCGGCTGCTGAATCGCGTCCGGTGAAGGCCAGGCCCGCAATCTCGGAATACGGAATCGACACCCGCTCCGTGGTATCTCTCGGCATGATGCGCACAATCGAGCGATGCAGCGCCGGCGCCGGTCTGCGATCGAAGATGTACCCCTCGATCCTTCCACCGGTTTTCAGCGTGATCGTAACATCGCCGCGATAGCCAAACGCCTGCTCCAGCGCTGCGCGAGTTTCTTCCTCGGTCGCCATCGCTGGAATCCATCCTTCCAGGACTTCGTGCTCCGAGCCGGGCGCGACTTCCATCGCATCCGGATTGGGAGTCGTATTCGCTGGCGGATTCAAAGGCGACTCCGTCATACCCGCGTTTCCTCCATCGCCCTGGCCGGTACGTCAATCTTCACCAGGGGATTTTGCGCGTGCACCGGCTTTACCGGCTGGTTCAGCAAGTCCAGCGCACCACGGTCCGGATACAGTGTCATGGTCGCCTTCGCCGTTGCCCACAATCCTTTCAGCGAGCCAAAGGTGAAGTTCACTCCGGAAGCTTCATATCCGGAATGGACCATGCAGTTGGCACATTTTGGATTGCCAGACTCGGTTCCGTAGTGGGCCCATTCGGTCGCTTCCATCAACTCCGCAAACGTGTCGGCGTACCCATCCTGCAACAGGTAGCAGGGCTTTTGCCAGCCGAATACGTTATACGTCGGCATGCCCCACGGAGTGCAGGTAAAGTCGCGCTTGCCCATCAGGAATTCCATGTACATGGGCGACGCGTTGAATCGCCAGCTCTTCTTGCGATTGGCCAGAATTGCGCGGAATAGCCGACGCGAACGCGCGCGGCCTAGAAAATGCTTCTGGTCTGGAGCCTTCTCGTACGTATACCCAGGCGCCACCATCATCGACTCCACGCCCACCTGCATCATCTCGTCGAAGAACGCGCGCACGCTATTCGGATCCGCCCCATCGAATAACGTCGTATTCGTGGTGACGCGGAAACCCTTCGCCACCGCCTCGCGAATTCCCTCAATTGCCTTGTCGTACCCGCCTTCCAGGCAAACGGAAAAATCATGATGCTCCCGCTGCCCGTCCATGTGCACGGAGAAGGAAAGATACTTGCTCGGCTGGAACAAATGTAATTTCTCTTTCAGCAGCAGCGCATTGGTGCACAGGTAGATGTATTTCTTTCTCTCCACCAGGCCTGCGACAATTTCACCAATCTGCGGATGCAGCAGAGGTTCCCCTCCGGGGATCGATACCATCGGGGTTCCGCATTCATCCACCGCCCGGAAGCATTCCTCAGGCGTCAATTGCTTTTTGAGAATATGCGAAGGGTATTGAATTTTTCCGCACCCGGCGCAGGCCAGGTTGCAGCGAAACAAAGGCTCCAGCATCAGAACCAGGGGATAGCGTTTGCGGCCACTCCAGCGCTGGCGCAACACATAGGTTGCCACCGTCCACATTTGTGAGATTGGCACTGCCATTCAGAGTCTCCTCGTTTCTTCGCTGTTGATCTTCCCACGCCTGCGGAGAAGATACGATGCTTCCGCTTACTGCTCTTCAACTTGCTTTTTTCAAACCCTCGGACTGCCTGGCTCGACGATACGTGGTCAACGCCAGCAAAGGAAAATAATTTCTGTACATGTGGTACGACAAATAAAACACCCGCGGAAATCCCGTTCCCGTGAACTGTTCTTCCGTCCAGGACCCATCCGATCGCTGCTGTTGCAGCAGCCAGCGAATTCCCTTGGCGACGGAATCGCTGCGAACATCCCCGGCCGCCAGCAGGCCAAGAATCGCCCACGCGGTTTGAGAAGCTGTGCTGATTCCCACGCCGCGATACTTTGGATCGTCGTAGCTGGTGCAACTCTCACCCCAGCCGCCATCCGCATTCTGCACCATGCGAATCCATTCCGCAGCCTGCTGAATCTGCGGCTCGTGATTCCACACGCCCATCGCTTCCAATCCGCGCAACACCAGGAATGTTCCGTACAGGTAATTCACTCCCCACCGGCCAAACCAGCTTCCGTCGGATTCCTGCTCGCGATAGATGAATTGAATCGCCTTCTCGACGCGAGGGTCCTGCCGGGTGATACCGTAGCTGGCCAGCATCTCAAGTATCCGGCCGGTAATGTCCACCGTCGGCGGATCTAGCATCGCGTTGTGATCGGCGAACGGAATATGCTGGAAGATCATCTTCGTGTTGTCTTTGTCGAAGCTGGCCCACCCTCCGTTCTTGCACTGCATGGCCCAGATCCATTCAATCGCCCTCTGCGTGACATCGTATTGATATCGTTCGCGAGGATTGTCCACCTTGTTCAGCGCCAGCAGCACCTGCGCTGAATCGTCCACATCCGGATAAAACTCATTGCTGAACTCAAAGTACCAACCGCCGGGTTCCACTCGGGGCACTTTCACCGACCAGTCACCCTTATGGCGTACCTCCTTGGACAAGATCCAATCGGCCGCTTGCAATAATCGGCGGTCAGTGCTGGGAACATCCGCTTCCGCCAAAGCAAAGATCGCATACGCTGTGTCCCATACCGGCGATTTGCAGGGCTGCATGCGAAATGTGGGTTCGCTCTTCCCCGGAACGCCCGGCTCTTCAATTCCCAGTTTTTCAAATTCATCCAGCGCTCGAATCACCTGCGGGTCATCCAGCGAATAGCCCAGGCATCGCAGCGCAATCACGGTGTTTAAAATCCCCGGATAAATCGCGCCCAGACCATCCGACATTTCCACACGCTGCAGAATCCACTTCTCCGCCTGCTTCAGCGCAATCGCTCGCAACGGTCGCACGTGGATGCGTTCCGCCCAGTGCGTCATCCGATCCAGGATCAGGAAGAAGTTGCGCCAGCAGAAGATCCGCTTGTTCCAGTGCAGGTGCAGATTCGCATGCTCACGGCCGCCGACAAACAATTCCTGGATTCCCTGCTCCGGCGGAATCTTCTTGAATGGTTTCTTCGCGTAGGCAATCGACAACGGCACCAGCATCGCCCGCGACCATGAGGAAATTTCGTACAGGTTGAAATAAAACCACTTCGGAAACAACACGATCTCCGGCGGAATTGCGGGGACGGCGTTGTAATCGTATTGACCGAAGAAGCACAAATACAGTTTGGTGTAGGTGTTGACCTCGGTGGCGCCACCATGAGCCAGGATCCAGTCGCGCGCCATCAGCAGTCGCGGATCGTCCGCGGACCAGCCCATCAGCTTCAGCGCAAAATATGCTTTGACCGTAGCGCTCAGATTGGATGGACCGTCCGTAAACGTATTCCATCCGCCGTCCTGCTGCTGGTGCCGCAGGATCTGCGCAACCGCGCGCCGCATTCGGCCTTCATCTCCGGTGCCGAACAGCGTATGCATCATGATGTAGTCGGACTCGAGAGTGGTGTCGGCTTCCAGTTCGCCGCACCAGTAGCCCTCTGGATGCTGCTGCGACAACAGCAGTTCGCGAGACGAGGCGATCGCGTACTCAACTTCATCCAGGCTGGCGTCCAGCCTTCCAAATCGAACCGCAACGGGTTGTTTGTCGAGTGTGCGTGGATTCATCAATGGGATACAGAATCTCTTTCTGTTCAGATCTCAGCGAAATCAGACTGACAGCATGGATCTTTATGATTCAAAAATCGTTGTCCTCAAGCCGACCCAAGGATCAACTACAAAGTGGGATTGCCTAAAATGTAGCGGGAGTTGTCTCCGCTGGCGCTGCCGCAATCGCGCGAACAATCTCCGGGGGTAGGCCGAACCGAACATTCTCCGGCATCACCTCCACCTCTTCGACGGCGCCGAATCCATTCCGTTGCAGATAATTGATCACGTCCTGCACCAGAATCTCCGGCGCGGACGCACCAGCCGTAACGGCCACGGTTCTGGCATGCTGCAACCACTCCGGACGAATCTTTTCCGAGTCGTCGATCAGATACGCCACCGTATCCAGATTGCGCGAGACTTCGACCAGGCGATTGGAGTTCGAGCTGTTATTCGATCCCACCACCAATACCAGGTCCGCCTGATGAGCCACATTCTTCACGGCCACCTGACGATTCTCTGTCGCATAGCAGATGTCCTGCGAATGCGGTCCCACAATGTTCGGAAACTTTGCCTTCAGAGCATGAATAATGTCACGCGCTTCATCCAGGCTCAGTGTGGTCTGCGTCAGGTACGCGACCCGCTCCGGATTCGGCACTTCAAGCTCGTCCACCTCTGCCACCGTGGAAACCACCTGCGTCTCCTCCGGTGCTTCGCCCAGCGTGCCTTCAATCTCATCGTGATCGCGATGACCGATCAGCACCAGGGAATATCCCTGTTGGGCAAACTTGACCGCTTCTACGTGTACTTTGGTCACCAGCGGGCAGGTCGCGTCGATGACCTTCAGCTTGCGCTGCTTGCTGATTTCCCGCACCGCCGGCGATACGCCGTGCGCGCTATAAATCACACGCGCGCCTTCCGGCACCTCGTCGATATCATGGACAAAGATTGCGCCCTTGGCTGCTAAATCATTGACGACGAAGCGATTATGAACAATCTCCCGGCGAACATAAATGGGCGCGCCGAACGTCTCCAGTGCAATCTGTACCACGTCGATGGCGCGCACCACGCCGGCGCAGAATCCGCGCGGTTTCAGCAGCAGAATGCGGCGGTCGGTATCGTGAGCGGAGGGAGTGGGCACTAGGTCCTGGGCGATTGCGGTCACCACCTAAGTATACCGTTCCGTATCGGGATCGGCTAGCGGAATCCACCAAATTTTTGCACCATATTTGCAGCACCCCACCTTAGATGCCCAGTCGGTTACTGCCGGCTACTTTTCAGCATCTGGTCGGCGTGTTTTAACGATGTCTCCGTTACCTTCGCACCGCTCAGCATGCGCGCGATTTCCTGCCTTCGCTGATCGTTGGCAAGGTGCAGCACCCCGGTCATCGTCCGCCCACTGTGTTCCTGCTTTTCGATCAGGTAATGCTGATCGGCAAATGCTGCGATCTGCGGCAAATGCGTAATGCACAGCACCTGCTGTCCGCGCGCCAGCGTTTTCAGCTTCTGCCCAACAGCCTCGGCTGCGCTGCCGCCAATCCCTATATCAATTTCATCGAACACCAGTGTCCGCGGCAGCTGCGTCTTGTGTTTCCCTTTCGCGGAGGCATTCGCGCTCTCTTCCACACTTACCTTCAACGCCAGCAGCACGCGCGACATTTCTCCGCCCGAGGCAATTTTGTCCAGCTCCTTCAGCGGCTCTCCGGGATTGGTTGCAATGCGATAGTCGATCGAGTCCCAGCCGTGCCCGCTCCACGCGGACTCCTCCCGCTCCGCCGTCACCTCAATCTGGAATCGCGCTTTCATCGCCAGTTGATTGATCTCGGTCTCGGCGCGTTTCGCCAGGCGCTTCGCAGCCGCACTTCGCTGCGCCGTCAGCGCTTCCGCGGCGGCTTTGTATGCATCGGCGGCATTCGCCAGCTGCGCCGTCAGGTCAGCCAGTAACTGATCGCGATTTTCAATTTCGTCCAGCTTGCCCCGTACCTCTTCGCCATACGCGATCACCTCAGTCACATTCGCGCCATACTTTCTCTTCAGTCGATCGAGCAACGCCAGTCGATCTTCAATCTCTTCCAGCCGCTCTGGAGAAGCCTGGATCTTCTCGGCGAATTCCCTCGCCTGCTCCGCCAGATCGCCCACGGTCGCCCGCGCCGTCACCAGTTGCTGCACAGCTTCTTCCCAGCGCGTGTCATAGCGCAGCAATTCTTCCATCTGCTTCAAGCCGGCGCGCAATGCCACTTCCGCTGAGGTTGCCGACTCGTACAACACGTCGTGCGCGCTCATCGCCGCGGCATACAATTTTTCTGCGTTCGCCAACACGCGCTTTTCCGCAATCAGCGTTTCTTCTTCGCCCGGAACTAATTGTGCCTGGTCGATCTCGCGCGCCTGAAAGCGCCACAGGTCTGCCATGCGCAGCCGGTCCTGTTCATCGCTTTGCAGGGAAGCCAGCTTGCCCCGCAGACTCGACCACGCCTCGTATGCCGCGCTCACCGGCTCTGTGGAAATCCCGGCACTGCGGTCAAGCAGGCTGCGCTGTTGCGCCTGGTCGAATGCACCCAGGGAATCGCTTTGCGCGTGCACCAGGGCCAGCTCCGGCGCCAGCGCGCGCAACACCGACACCGTAGCCGGCTGATTATTTACAAATACGCGCGCCTTGCCATTGCTCGCCACTTCTCGCCGCAGAATGATTTCTTCGCCAACTGCATCCAACCCATTGGCGTCCAGAATCGCCAGGGCGCCAGGGGTTGCCTCAAACACGCACGCAACCAGGGCGCGTTCCGCCCCGTGACGAACAATTTCCGACGACGCTTTCTCTCCCAAAAGCAGGGCCAGCGCGTCAATAAGAATGGATTTGCCTGCACCCGTTTCCCCGGTCAGCAGATTCAGCCCGGGTCCAAAGGCAACAGTGACGTTGTCCACAACAATGTAATTTTCCGCGCGTAGTTCGAGCAGCATGGGACTCCCGGGAACGAGCGCAGCATACCATGAATCCAGATCGCCACGTACGAATCCACATCACGACTTGGAGCAATCGGAAAGCGTCGGTACACTCAAACTAGCTATGAACGCATTGTCCGTTCTACTACTCTTCTTCTTTCAGGCGCCGGATGCCACCCAGTCCGCGCCACCTGTTCAGCCGCTTGGCGGCAGCGCTCTACTCGACATCGGTCACAATCTCGGCCCCGTGGCCATCGCCGTGTTGGTGATCCTGCTCATCGGCAGCCTGCAGTCGTGGAGCATCATCCTCGGCAAATGGTCGTCCTTCCGCCGCGCCGGCGCGCAAAGCAAAAGATTTCTGCGTGCCTTCCAAAAGGCAGACCGGCTGCAGGATATCGCCGCGGTCAGCGAGCAGTTCAAGCCCAGTCCGCTGGTGCAGGTCTTTGAAGATACGTACGAGGAATATCGTCACCAGATCGACGAGACCGGTCAGATCCGAAGTGTCAAAGCTCTGGAGCGCACCGCGCAAACGGCGGCCAGCGAAGCTCTCACCGCCATGGAAACCCGCATGACCTGGCTGGCAACTATCGGCAATGTCGCCACCTTCGTCGGCCTGTTCGGAACCATCATGGGAATTGTGGACGCATTCCACGGCCTTGGAACTTCCGGCGGCGCCACTCTGCGCGCTGTCGCGCCAGGCATTTCAGAAGCGTTGATCACGACGGCCGCCGGCATCTTCGTCGCCGTCCCTGCGGTCATGGGCTATAACCAGCTCACCAGCCGCCTGCGGGAATTGGCGGCTCGCCTCGATGATTTCGGTCGCGAGCTGCTGAATACGATGGAGGAGATTCAAACCAGCCCCGTCGCAGCTCCTCCCGAAGAATACAGCCGTCAGCGGGAGGTTTCGCGTGGCCTACACCGCTAAAAACGGCCACACCCAAACGGCCCTGTCCGACATCAACATCACGCCTCTTGTCGATGTCGTGCTGGTGCTGCTTGTCATCTTCATGATCACCGCGCCGGTCTTGCAATCCGGCATTCAGGTGAATGTGCCGCGCACCAGAACCGTGAAGCAGATCACGCAGCAGCGTACCGTGGTGACCATCGATCGCGACCAGCGCGTCTACCTCGACGACAAGCCGGTCAATGTCAATCAGCTTCCCCAGCTGCTGCAGGAAAAAAATGGCGCCAACCCGGCCAACCGCGTCATCTATCTTCGCTCCGATGAACGAGTGCCCTTCGGTGCCTTTGCCTCGGTCATGGATGCCGTGAAACAGGCCGGCATTACCAACGTCAGCATTGTGACCCGGCCCATTCAAAGTCCAACTGAGCCATAACCAACGATGCCATACATTCACGAGACATGGGATCAGCACGAGCCGGTTGTCGGCTCCTGGTTTGGCTCGTTCGCGCTGCATCTTGTTCTGGGCTCCGCGATTATCCTGTCCACTCTCTACCTGCATTCCCTGCATGAGAGTCACTGGGGACAGATCAGTTCCGGTCCCACCATCAACGCCACGCTGGTTTCCTCTGCGCCGTCGCTGCCCCTGCCGAATCCGCAAATCACCAACAATTCGGTACTCGCCACGCAGACTCCGAGCCCAGCCCCGCTCCCTCCGCTGCCCAAGGCTGAGGTGGTTCCTGAAGAGAACGCAATTCCCATCCTCGCCAAGCCCAAGCACATTACCAAGCCGGCCCCGGAATCGCATCCCAAGCCGCCGAAATATGTCCAGCCACCCAAGCAGCAGGACCGCGCCGCCTATGGCGAAGCAGCTCCGTCCAGCATTCCCATGTCCAACCCCAGCGCCGCTGACAAAAGTGTCGTCGTCCAGAATGGTGACTTCGGCGCTCGCTTTGGATGGTACGTCGACATTATCAAGCGCACGGTCGCGCAGAACTGGTATAGCCAGCTCGCCGATCCAAAGGCATCCATGGGTCACTCGGCCGTCGTCAGCTTTGTGATCCATCGCGACGGCTCCGTCAGCGACCCGCGCATCGAGCAATCCAGCGGCGTGCCTTCGCTCGATTTATCCGCGATTCAGGCAGTCGAGCGCGTCAACGCCTTCGGGCCGTTACCAGCCGGATACTCAGGCAGTTCAGTCTCAGTCGCCTATACATTTACGTACGATCAGAGCACCCTCCGTTGATTTTTTTCCAAATGAGCCCCGAAAAACCTGCACAATAGACAATAACGGTCAAAATTGGATCAACATTGACGGCATGACAAGCTATTTTCACGTAGCCCAAATTGCACCCCCCACGTCTAATGGAGTGAACAATGGAAGTTTTCCCAAAATTTTGCCGTAAACCAGCCGCCCTTCTTCTCTTTTCCATCCTGATTCTGGCGACCTCAATGGCCGGTGCCCAGGATTGGGTTCATACCGGCACGAACCTGGGCGCGCCCAAGATCCGCCTGGCGGCAGCCGACTTCAAAATGGCGGGCAATGACCCTGCGCTCAGCACCGCCCAGCTGACCTTTAACCAGGTCCTCTTCTCTGATCTGACCAACGCCGGCATCTTCGACATGGTTTCGAAAAGCCTGGCGCCCTCCGCCATGCCCGGTTCGCCCCAGGAAATCAATCTTTCGCAGTGGAGCTCTGCTCCTGCCAACGCAGCCATGGTCGCCTTCGGAGCCATCAATGTAGAGAGCAATCACGTCATCGTCGATGGCTGGCTGTTCGACGCAAAAAATACCCAGTCTCCCCAGGTTTTGGGCCTGCAATACAACGAGGAGTTAACGCCGGATACGGCGCGTCACATTGCCCATGAATTTGCCGACGCCATTATCGCGCGGCTCGGCGGCATCGCCGGAATTGCAGAAAGCAAAATCTACTACATCTCCGACCGCAGCGGAAACAAAGAAGTCTGGGGGATGGATTACGACGGCGCCAATCAGCATCAGATTACGCACATCAGTTCCATCTGCCTGTCGCCGCGCATCTCTCCCGATGGTTCCCGTCTCGCATTCGATGAGCTGAATTCCCACGGCAGCAACATCCGCATCTATTCGATGAGCCTGCACCGCATGGTCAGCTTCCCTGTCCATGACGGGACAGATTTCTCCCCGGCCTGGGCGCCCGACGGCAATAACCTGGCCTTCTCCTCTTCCCGCAGCGGCGATCCTGAAATCTGGATCTCTTCTGCCAGCGGCTTTGGTCTGCGCCGCGTCACGGCCTATCGCGGCCCCGATGTATCGCCCGTGTTCAACCCCAAGACCGGCACCCAGATCGCATGGATCAGCGGCCGCACCGGCCTGCCCCAGGTCTACATCATGGAATCCGACGGCACCAACGTGCAGCGCATGACCGATGGCGGCTATGCCACCTCTCCCGCGTGGTCGCCGAACGGTCAGTTCCTCGCATTCGCGTGGGCCCGCAATTATGGACCGGGCGCGCCAGGGGGGCAGGACATTTACGTGATGGATATCGCCAGCCACCGCTGGATTCAACTCACGCATGACATCGGCCGCACCGATTTTCCCTCGTGGTCTCCCGACGGCCGCCACATTATTTTTCAGCGTACAGTCGGCGGTCACAGTGAAATCTGGACCATGCTCGCCGACGGTACCGGGCAACAAGCATTGACCAAAGTTGGAAATAGCCGCATGCCTAATTGGAGTTGGAAGTAAGGATCGGAAGCAGAAATCATAGTTGTTATCAATTGATTCGTTCTACACTAATCAACGAGAGAAAGGGTTTTGAGGAGAGGATTGATGAATAATTATAAGAAGAATTCTGCGCTGGCTGCTGCAGCGCTTGTTGCTTTCTTGATAACCACTGGCTGCCATCACAAAGAGGCGAACGTACCGCCCCCGCCCGAGCCCCCTGCTGCAACTGCACCCGCGCCCACCGCGAACATCACCGTGACGCCGGACTCCATTACTCCCGGCCAGAGCGCCGTTCTGAACTGGACCACCACGAACGCAACCGATGTCTCGATCGACGGCATTGGCGCTGTCGAAACCAGCGGAACCAAGACCGTCAGCCCGACCGAAACCGCCACCTATCATCTGGTTGCGCGTGGCGACGGCGGATCGACCGATGCCACCGCGACCTTGACCGTTGCAGCGCCCGCGGCGGCTGCCCCTCCACAACAACTCACCGAGGCGGAATTTGAACAGAACGTCAAGCCGATCTTCTTCGACTATGACAGCTACAGCGTTCGCTCTGACGCGCAATCCATCATCAGCCAGGATGCATCGTTCCTGCAATCGCATCCGGATGCCAAGATTCTGATTGCCGGCTATTGCGATGATCGCGGTTCCGCGGAGTACAACCTTGCACTCGGCCAGAATCGCGCCAACTCGGCCAAGACTGCTTTAACCCAGGCAGGCGTGGATGCCAGCCGCATTCGCACCATCAGCTATGGCAAGGAAAAGCAGTTCTGCACCGAACAAAATGAGTCTTGCTGGCAGCAAAACCGGCGCGCTCAGTTCAGCCTGGATCAGTAGAGCGGAGCCAGTGTCCAGCAAAAATGCTGGGCAAATCTACCTCAAACGGCAGCACTGTGCATGCTTCATTCCATGCCGTGCTGCCGTATGCTTTGATACCTCCGGTGTCGATGCCGTACACTTTTCTTGATACAGAATTCCGGCGCAGATTGCGTCTAGAACAGGTGTCGCATGCGTAATTTTTTTCGAGCTTCTGTAGTACTGCTTTGCATTTTTGGCATCTCCACCGCCCCCAGCGCATTCGCCGCCAACCGCGACATCATCGCCCTGCAGGCCCAGGTGCAGCAGATGCAGGAAATGATTGTCAGCATGCAGCAGTCCAACGACGAGCGCTACGCCGTCATGCACAACATGATGCAGCAGACCTCCGACAGCGTCGGCAAAATTGCCGCCCAAATGGAATCCCTGCAAAAGGCTGCTCAGGAGCAACAGGGCTCGCAGGGAAATTCGCTGCAGCAGCTTTCCGGCCAGATGCAATCCATGAACGATTCCCTCGACGAGTTGCGCGCCCGCCTCGACAAGCTCAGCAAGACCCTCGACGGCATGCAGTCGCAGCAGCAGACCCTCGGCGCCGGTCAACAACCGATGCCGTCCGGACAGACCGGGCAACCCGGCCAGCCCATGACCGGCTCCGATCAGACCCAGGGCGGTGCGCCCATGGGCCAGGCTCCCGCCCAGCAGGCGCCGCCCCTCGATCAGCTCTATCAATCCGCCGCCAGCGACTATAACGCCGCCAAATATAACCTCGCCAGTCAGGAATTTGCCGACGTCATCAAGTTCTATCCGCAAAGCACGCAAGCCGGCAATTCGCAGTTCTATCTCGGCGAGATTGATTACCGCGCCGGAAACTACAAGAGCGCGATCGACAATTACGACGCCACGCTGTCGCAGTATCCTGGCAATTCCAAGGCGCCCACCGCTCTGTTGCGCAAGGCGGAATCCGAACTCGCCCTGGGACAGCGCGACCCTGGGATCCGCGATTTGCGCTCCCTCATCAACCGCTTTCCGCAGACGCCGGAAGCCATGCAGGCGCGCAGCAAGCTGAATGGAATGGGCGTCCGCATCTATCCCAAACCTGCCGCCGGGCATGAATAGACAATCATCCATGACTGCCCGTTGCAGTGCCGAGCGGGCAGCATCCAAGTGCTTATGACAAAAACTCCCGCTTCTCAGCCCGACGCCGATGAACAAAAAGGCGTAGTCGAAGATGATTCTCAACACGCCCCTGGCGACGCGCCTGTGTCCCAGGAATCGATGGCTGGCCAGCTCGGCCATCGCAATCGCGACGACATCACCAACGACAGCGATTCGGATTTTCCCGAGCCTGGCGCCCGCCCGGAACACAGCGGCCAGCACAAATAGCGTGAGGTCGCCCTCGTGAGCATCTCGCTCATCGCGCGATGAACAGCGTCACGCTGCACGTCCTCGTGGTCGTGTTCCTCGCCACCATGATTCGGTCCACCTTCGGGTTCGGCGAGGCGCTGTTTGCGGTTCCGTTGCTCGCGCTCCGCATTCCTCTCGCCATTGCAGCCCCACTCGCCGTGCTTGTTTCCATCACCATTGCCGCCGTCGTCGTGGCGCAGGACTGGCGGCATATTCATCTGCGCAGCGTGGCAGGCCTGCTGGGATCGACCATTCTCGGCATCCCCGTTGGCCTGCTGCTTCTGAGAACCGGCAACCCCCAGGCCGTAAAGGCTGGCCTCGCTCTCATTTTGATTGCATTTGCCGCCTATGCGCTTCGCGGTCGGATGCCGCTGAAGCGAGCCGATGACCACAAGCTGTGGCTGCTCGTCTGCGGATTCTTTGCCGGCCTGCTCGGCGGCGCCTACGGCATGAACGGACCGCCGCTGGTCCTCTACGGCGCAATGCGTCGCTGGTCGGCTCAGCAGTTTCGCGCAACCCTGCAAGGATATTTTTTACCGGCCAGCATCCTCGGTATGGCCGGCTTCTGGTTCGCAGGCCTCTGGGTTCACGCCGTCACTCACTACTATCTGCTGTCGCTACCCGTGATTCTGCCCGCAGTTTGGCTCGGCAGAATTCTCAACCGCCGCATGTCCGGGGAAATATTTCTCAAGTACGTCTACGCCGGCCTCGGCATCGTTGGCGCCGTGCTGTTGACACAAGCAATCCGCGGGTGACATCGAACCTCGCGCAGCGCCGGCGGCCTGTTCCCCACTTCTTTTCACTTTCCAAACCTCTGCCACAGCTTTACCCTTGGTGGCACGTTCATTCGATTTCTACCGCAAGGACATTTCATGCTGGTCGCCATCTTCAAGCTCCACATCCACGCCGGATTTTCTACCACCGCTCCCCCTCGCGCTTCTGCTGCAACGCGCCGTCTCGTCGCACCGCGCCCTCTGCAGGGAAAGGTACGAACTCATGGATAGTTATCCCGTAACCGAACAAACGCAGGTCAAACGACTTCCCAAGCGCGGCGTGTACGACAAAGCGCAGGTGCACGCCATTCTCGACGAAGGTTTTCTCTGCCACGTCGGATTCACCCTCGGCCAACAACCCTGCGTGATTCCCACCGGCTATGTGCGTGCCGGCGAAAAAATCTACATCCACGGCTCCGCCGCCAGTCGCATGCTGCGCACACTCGACCAGGGCATCAAAGTCTGCGTCACCGTCACCCTGCTCGATGGATTGGTGCTGGCGCGCTCGGTATTCGATCATTCCATGAACTATCGCTCGGTCGTGATCATGGGCACAGCCCGGATGGTCGCGGACCGCGACGAGAAGATCGACGCGCTGCGACGCTTCACCAACCACGTCGTTCCCGGTCGATGGCAAGAAGCCCGACAGCCGAATGATCAGGAGTTGAAAGCAACTACCGTATTGGTATTGCCTCTGGAAGAAGTCTCGGCCAAAGTTCGCACCGGCCCACCCATGGACGAAGAAGTCGACTACGCGTTGCCCATCTGGGCCGGCGTCGTCCCGCTGCGCATCCGTGCCGGAGAACCCGTGCCCGATCCGCGCAATCTACCCGCCGCTCCACCATTCGATGCCACGCGTCTCACCAGGTTTTTTAAGCCGTTCGTCGATGGCATGTAAGACAGTGCGACCGCCGCCGCACCCAGGTTTGCTGCGCTCCAAAACACATCCGGGCCATGCCGTAGACAGCGGCATGGCCCGGCAGTATGACTCTTTGCCTAATTATTCCTTCTCGTAGACAGCTGTTTCGGCTTGATCCACACTCACGGGACTCGATACGTTGGTCATAGTTTTTCCATCGTTCGATACTGTGTAGGTGCCTTTGTACAGCGGCTTTCCATCCATTTTTTCAACAAAGGTAAATGCGTTGTCACCCACGCGATTCGCCGCGATGGTCAACCCCTTCGGCACTGTCGGGCCCTCAGGAGCATAGTCTTTTCCGTCGAATTTCATTTCCAGCTTGGCCTTGATCTCCGGCAAAACCCAGGTAATTCCATCCGAGCCGTTGGCGACAAACTCCACCGTGCGCGACGTGCTGGTTTTCACCTTCGCGCTCTTCCACGTTCCCATCAAACCATTCTCTCCATCCACCCGCGTGTACACCACCACATCGTGAAACGGTTTGCCGTCCGGGTTGGTTCCGGTAGAGATCACCGTCAGTGTGTTTCCATCCGGAGAAACCGTCATCGTGTCCTTGCCCAGCGACACGCCATTGCGCCGGTAGGAGGCTTCCCAGGTAGCTGACCCGGAATGTTTCCACACCACCGTCGAGTGAAAATACGTGCTGTACGGATGGCCATCCGTCTTGAATGTGTAGGCCCCCACCGCTGAGGATTCCTCCGTCATCCCATCGGGAGCGGACGAATACTTCAGCGTGTCTCCAGTCAAATGACTCTTGGCCTGGTCCAGTTTCCATTTCCCTATGAACATGCTCTGGGCGCTTGCCAACATGCAAGTCCCGATGAATGCCAACAAACAGGCGGTGACAATCCAACGCTTCATTGCGTGATTCCTCCATAGTCAGTCATCATTCGGACGCTGTGCGAGGACTCGGGGAAAGCAGCGCTTGCAGGCTCGAATCTGATCGAGTGATTATATCCACCGCTCATAAGCCTGCGAAAGAACTTTCTCGTCGCGCCGGCTCAAATCGCGTGGCTCCGCATACGCCGGCGCGCAATTTACGATAGAGTCGATTTTGTGGCGAAACATCGAAAGGACTCCCAGCCTGCCGTCGAAAATCGCGATCGTTTCCGGCTTCGCCGAGGCCCCAACGCCGCCATGCCCCACCATTTCGCGAATCAGCTAGGCAACGCGGAAGTCGTCAGCGGACGCTGGCTGGTCAAGGCAATTCTTATCGTTCTGGCGGTAGCCGGCATCGCACTCTATCTCACGGTTTGCCTGCTCTTCTATCAGGGACAATGGCAGTTCACATTTTTTCCCGTCCAGGAAACGACCGCCGGCATTGCGTCGGCGGCCGCCGGCAGCGGCCTGCCCATCACAAATGTGCGGTTCGATACCACAGAAGAAGGCGTGGAGCTTCTCAATGGCTGGTGGATTCCAGCCGACAGCGCCGGCCCTAATCCATCCACCGCTGCGACTCCCCTGTCCCAGATGGTGCTGCTGTTTTGCCCCAACGGCCGCACAGATTTGGCGGAGAATATTCCCGCGCTTCAAGCCTTCCATGCGCTCGGCATTCCAGTCTTTGCCTTCGACTATCGCGGCTTTGGAGCCAGCCAGAAGACACATCCTTCGCAGCAGAAAGCGTATGCGGACGGCATCGCTGCTTTCAATTACCTCACCGGGATGCGCCATATCCCCGCCGATCGCATCGTCATCTACGGACAAGGCTTGGGAGCCGCGGTGGCAACCACCGTCGCGCAGCAGGCACCCAGGCTTGCCGGCATCATTCTTGAAAATCCTCAGCCCTCGTTCATTCGGGAAGTGAAACGGGAGCAGCATATCCACCTGCTCCCCATGTGGCTCATCTTTCAAGATCGATTTGATATTGCGCCCCTGGTGCCCACGCTGAAAATGCCGAAGCTGATCCTCGTCACTCCCACCATGCCGGAATACCTCTCCGCTGCCGCGCATATCTACGCTGAAGCCGTTGCCCCGAAACAGCTCTCACAGATCGACACGCCACGCGGAGTGCCGCCATTCACACAGCCGCAGTGGCGAACCGCCGTCAACGATTTTCTCCACACAGTAGCCGCGCGCTCAACGAACAATTAACTCCAGCGCTCTCCTCCACCGGCTCGCGCTCAATCGGAGATCGGATCACCTAACTCCGCCGCAGCGGCTCTGTCGATGTACGCGGTTGCATCCGGGTGCGTGCGCAAAATCGTTGCCGGACAATCCGTCGAAATTGCTTCCGTCAGGGTGCGCCGCACGATCGTTGCCTTGCGGGGACCTGGAATCGTCAGAATCAGTTTCGGCACCCGGAACAGCGCCGGGATGGTCAGCGTGATGGCGCGCGTAGGAACATCCTCCAGCGTCTTGAACCAGCCTTCCGCTGCCTGCTGCTGCCGGCAGACTGCATCCAGCTGCACAATCTTCACATCTTCCGGATCGTTGAAGTCCGCCTCCCCGGGATCGTTGAATGCCAGATGTCCGTTCTCTCCCACACCCAGCAGGCACAGTTGAGGATTGGCCGCGCGCAGTTGTCGCGCGTACTCCCGGCATACCGCCTCCGGGTTCTCTGCGCTTCCGTTGATTGCATGAAACTCGCGCATCCGCACCCGCTCCGTCAGGTTCTCTCGCAGGTACCTCCGAAACGATGCAGGATGGTTCTCGTCGATCCCAACATACTCGTCCAGATGGAATCCGCTCACCTGGTCCCACGGCAGGCCCGGCGTGTCAGTCAGCGCCTCCAGCGTCTCCAGTTGCGATGCTCCCGTCGCAAAAATTACCGCAATTTCTCGCACGATGTTCTTTTGCTGTCGCAGGTATTCCGCAACCGCTTCCGCGGCTGCCACGCCTGCGGATTTTCCATCAGGATGAATCTCAACCTTCAAACTGCCTACTTGAATCCGTTGTACTGCGGTAATTCCTGTTCCCATAATTTTCATCCCCATGGATTACGTGTCGTTCGACTTCTCTACCCGCGCGCCACCCGGTGCAAGACTCTCACCCCAAACATCGCCGCGTTTGCTACGATTGCGACAGACTGAAACGTGCAGCGCGTCCGATATACATATTACGCTTTCGATCTGTTGCTTACGTTAACAGAGTTCGGAGAGGGTGTTTTTCTTTCATTCCCTTCCCGTCCCGGGGGTACGATGAGAGCCAGAACCATCACCGGCCGCGATCCCGCCAGCGGCAATATTCTCGAAATTTCCCTCCTCGATGGCCGCATTCAGGCCATTGCCCCCAGTCCCGCAGAAGAAGCTCCGTGGCTCTCGCCCGGTTGGATTGATCTGCAGGTGAATGGTTATCGCGGCCACGACATCAATGCAGACGATGTGGACGCCGACGTTGTCATCGCTCTCACCCTAACCCTGCAGTCCACCGGTGTCACCACATTTCTTCCCACCATCATCACCGCTTCTGAAGATAAAATCATTCGCGCTCTTCGCGCCATTGCCCAGGCCCGCAAGGCCAGTCCCATCGTGGCCCGCGCCATCCCGTTTGCCCACCTCGAAGGCCCCTTCATCTCGGCCGAAGATGGACCCCGTGGCGCCCACACAAAAGACCAGGTTCGCCCCGCCAGTCTTGCTGAGTTCCATCGCTGGCAGGCAGCCTCCGACAATCTGGTCGGCATGGTCACCCTCTCTCCGCACGATGCGGCCGCCCTGGAATTCATCTCCCAGCTTGCAGGCAACGGAGTTCTGATCGCCATTGGCCACAGCGACGCCACCTCGGCTCAGATTCATGCCGCCGCCGACGCCGGCGCGACCCTGGCCACCCACCTCGGCAACGGTCTCGGCAGTCCGCTCCCGCGCCATCCCAACCTGCTGTGGGCGCAGCTCGCCGATGATCGCCTCTCCGCGACGTTCATCGCCGACGGCCATCATCTTCCTCAGGACACGCTCCAGTCGATGGTGCGCGCCAAAGAAGTGAGTCGCAGCATTCTGGTTTCAGATTGCGTCGCGTTAGGCGGCATGCCGCCCGGGCTCTACCACACTGCGGTCGGCGGCGCGGTTCAGGTCACCGACGACGGCCGCGTCATTATCGCCGGCGAGGGCTCCCTGGCAGGCGCCTACAGTCCTCTGCTGGATGGAATCGCACACGCGGCCGCCATCGATGGGATTGCCCTTGAAGGTGCGATTCAGATGGTGACGGAGAATCCGGGACGCTTCCTCGGCCGGCGCGGTTCGCTGCGCATCGGCGCGGACGCCGATCTGGTCCTCTTCGATTGGAATGTCACCGGCACCGCTCTCACGATACAGAGCGTCCTCGTCCACGGACTGCCGCTGGAATAGAGCCCTCAGCCGATCGTGTTCTTGGCCAAAGGATCCACCGGAGTTCCTACCGGTAAAACCTGCTTGCCAGGGCCGCCGGACATGCAGCCCGATCATCAAAATGTAAATTCCGATGTAGGTCGCGTAAATGGCCAACAGCAGCAGTGCGCCGCGGCTGGTCAGTTCCATGCCGCCGATCAGCACCACGCCCACTGCAATGGTGATGGCTCCCAGAACATACATGACCGTCCGCTCCCGCGGCTGATCGCGCAAATTGAAAGCAAAGTGCAGATCCCAGCCTCCCCACGCCAGGGCTTGCAACCCAGCCAGCAGGGCCAGTAACTGCACCGTCCCCCACGGACTCAGCCAGAGAAACAATCCCGCCACAAACGACGTGATTCCCAGCACCAGGTATACGTGCAGTTCGCGTCGATGGTTTTTGTGGACCGCCAATCCCGCGATGCCGTCGATGATGCCAACCAGCAGCAGGCCTACGGCTGTGACCAGCACCGCCACCAGGGATCCTGTGGCTTCAAATAAAATATTGGTCATCGTAGTGCTCAGCCAAAACAGCGTTAGACCCAGGCCAATCATCAGAACGCCCTGGATGACGAGCACTACGGTGTGGATTCTCGCTTCTCTGACCATGCGGGGTTCCTCCCGCTTTATCTTATCCGCGATGTGCCGGTCCGTCGTTTTTTAATGTGACCACCGGGCAAAGAGCGGAACAGATCAAACGATAGGCGACACCCGCCGGCAAAAAGGAAGCCAGCTTCCGGCCGCGTTCCACGCCCAGCACAATCAAATCCGCATGGGTGCGGATGGCCTGACGAATAATCGCCTCGACCGGTTCGCCATAAACGCGATGCACTTTCACCTTCACGTCGGAATCCTTCAGCTCCTCAACCAGCAGGTCTGTCTGCACCTGCTCTTCGCTGACCAGTTCATTGCCTTGCCCCTCTGGAATTTCCTCGATCGCATGCACCAGGTCAATCTGGACATGCGTCGCCCGGGCCAGTGAAGCGACGTAGCGAAGCGCGCTTGGCGATGGATGCTGCAGCAGAGACGCATACAGAATGGTTCGCAATGCAACCTTCTTCTCTGCGAGTTCGGTGCAGGCGGGTCCCAGCGTCAGAACAGGACAGGAAACCTTGCGCAGGATCGCCTCGGCCACGGAACCCAGAATCAACCGCTCCAAACCATGCGCGCCGTGGGTGCCCGCCAGCAGCAGGTCGGGCTTCTCTTTCTGAACAATTCGTTCTAACGCCTCGGCGACAGGTCCTTCCTCCAGAATCGCGCGACTCCGGATGCCCCGCTCCCGACAATGGCTGGCCAGCTGCTCCAGATCTTCGGCCATCGCCCGGCCGATCTCCGGCGCCGTATACACCGCTCCAATGTCCGGCGAGGAGGCGCTCACAACACTCAGCACGTGCGCCAGCACCAGTTCCGACCCATACTGTTCGGCTAGATTTTCCGCGTACGCAAGCGCGGTAGTGGATGACCTGGAAAAGTCGATGGCGACCAGAAGTTTCTTAAAGGCTTGGCCCGGGACTCTGGGCTCAATAGCGGCAACAGCGTGAATTGACTGTTCCATAACTACCTCCCTGGACGGAGTTCCCCATGTACAAGGTTGGACCCGGATGGGGTCGATCGGCAGTGACGCGGCATACAGATGGTGGTGACGGGAATCACACTCGCCGCGGAACTCGCGCGACGGATCGACGCGCTAACTGCCAATCCGAGCGCCTCAATTCCATTTCGAATGGAAGTTTTTACCGGACGGCGGTTCCGCCCGTGCGCTGTTCTTCCACGATTCGCCGCGAAAGACAAGGCTTGGATTCGAAGACAAATCGATCGGAGAGTTGGCATCGCCGCCGCCGCCCACGCCCAGAAAGAACGCCCCGCAGCCTTCTCAGCAAACCGTCTCCATCACAGCCTCGCAAACATCCCGCGAAGGAGAAGGACGCAGCCCACGCAGCAGCACATCGATCACCTCTGCCGCGCTGTAGCTGGACTGCCCCGCGGCCAGAAATTGCGGCACACAGCACAGGTCGTCGCCCGCCGTCACCACGCCTTGTTCCGTGCGACTTCCATTCCGCACCTGGGCATAGCCAATGTTCGCCAGCAGCGCATTGCACAAGCATTTTCTGCCTGCTGAATCCTCTGGATTGCCGCCCTTCGAAACATACACGCTCAGCGGCTCGGCGGCGCAGCGATACCCAATGCCGCCATCGTCTTTTCGATAAGGTTCATGCAGAAAGCCCAGATCACAGATGCGCGGCCTCGCGGCGTAGACTTCCGGCTCCGAACCGGTGCCCACTAGACGAGCAACCTTGAAGGGAAACCTGGTCGGCGACGCCAGCGGATCCGTGAACACCTGCGCTTCGCCTGCAATCGCCTTGGACAGCAGCGCTCGCTTGTAGTCCTCGCGCAAGCCGGACTCCTCCGCAAATTCAAATGCCGTCCCGACCTGCACTCCCGCCGCGCCTTGTTCCAGCGCTTCCCGCAATTTCTCTGGGTGTCCGTATCCTCCGGCTAACCAGAACGGCACTCCCAGCTCGCGCAGTTTTTCAATGTCGATTGCATCCCGCTCGCCATAGATCGGTTCGCCCGCCTCCGACAGTTGCACCTTGCCGCGCGGAGGAGCGTTATGTCCGCCCGCCGTCCGCATTTCAATCACCAGTCCATCCACTCTTCCATTCGCCTTCTTCAGCATCGTCGCGGCCAGCGTGTTGGAAGAAACGATCGCGAGGAATTTCGGCCGTTCCAGCGAAGCAATTTCACACTCCATAAAATCGCGCGGGTTGAAATGCGTCGTCGTGTCGTCGCTCTCCAGCGCGCCCGTCACGTGCACCGCGTACTCTACCGCCTGATGCTCAGCCAAACGATCCAGCACACCGGGAATCTTCAGCGGAATTCCCGCTCCCATCACCACATATCCAACTCCAGCCAGCATCGCGCCATAGATGGTCGGCAGATGTGCTGTCTGAATTTTCTCCAGATAGTTGATCCCCACCGGATTTGCGTGGCCTTCGCGGGCCAGAAATACCTCGACGAAGTTGCTGACGATATCCAGCTCGACTAACTCTCGCGGATTGTCTTTCCTGTGCGGCGGCGCGACTCGGTAGGGCGTTCGCTCGCCTTTTCCACCGGCAATGAAGTACTGCTGCCACACCCGCGCGGCCATCGCCGGAAAAGGAAAGGCATGCATGCCTCTCCGCATATGTCCGCCGGGATCGCCATCCTGCAGGCGCCGCGCCAGGATCTGATCGAGTGCAGTTCCGGATACCACGCCCAGTTGGCCGCGCCGCGACACCGCCTGCGCCAGCCGCCAATTGGAAACGCCCGCACCCATGCCGCCTTGAATTATTTCGGGGGAATGATTCATAGCAATGTTAGTTTTTCATCCTGACATAATCTCGCGTGTCGTAGTTTTGTAATTTCGCCGGATACGCTTCCACTTCGATACCGGTGCCACCCACTCCCTTCAGCAAACACCCATCGCGATTGCTCAAGATGTGACCCGCATCACTGCATGCCCCAGAACGAATCGTTACCGTGGGTGTCAGTGGCGCGGATCCAGGAAATTAAGTTCAGCAGAAATCCCCCTCGATCCTCACTCCTCGCTCAGCACTCCGCGGTTCAGGTCGATGAATGCTATGAAAAATGTCGTGATCATTGGCGGCGGAATCTCCGGGTTGGCAACCGCATATTATCTGCGGCAGTACGCTCCCCCCACGGTTCAGATCACGCTGATTGAAAGTGCGCCCCGCCTGGGCGGAAAAATCGCATCCGTGTACGACCATGGCTTCATCGTCGAGTGCGGCCCCGATTCCTTCATCACGCAAAAAACTGCGGCCCTGTCTTTATGCCGCGACCTCGGGTTGGGAGATGAACTCATCGGCTCCAGCAACGCCGCGAAAACCACCTACGTCTGGAACCGCGAACATCTTCACTCCATTCCGGAAGGCATGATGCTCATGGCCCCCACCATGATCCTGCCCTTCCTGCGTTCGTCGTTAATCTCCTGGCCCGGCAAAGTTCGCATGGGAATGGAAACCTTCCTGCCGGCCCGCCGCGAAGAATCCGACGAAAGCCTGGCCAGCTTTGTGCGCCGCCGTCTCGGCAAAGAAGCGTTGGAGAAAATTGCCGCCCCCTTGATGGCCGGCATATTTTCCGCTGACCCTGAAAAACTCAGCCTGCAAAGTACGTTTCCCATGTTTCTCAAAATGGAAAGACAGTACGGCAGCCTCACGCGCAGCATCCTCCACAAGAAACGCGCTCAGCAATGCGCCTCGGTTCTGCCCGGACCCAGGCCCTTGCCTCCCTCCATGTTTATGACTCTCCGCGGAGGCTTGCAGCAGCTTGTCGATACCCTCGTCCAGCGCCTCCATCGTGAAACCATTCTGCTCAATCGCGGCGTGTGCAGCGTGGTGCGCGATCGCAACCGCTACAAGATTGAATTAAGCGACGGCTCGCCCCTCTGGGCAGACGAAATTGTATTTGCCACACCTGCCAACATCACTGCCGAGTTGTTGTGGGATGTCGATCCTGTGCTGGCCATCAAACTGCGCGCCATCCGCTATGTCTCCACCGCAACTGTTTCGCTTGGGTTCAGGCGCGGCCACATTCAACATCCCATGAAGGGTTCTGGCTTCCTTGTCCCTCACAGCGAAAAACGGCGGATCAACGCCTGCTCCTGGTCTTCAAAAAAATTCAGCCATCGCGCCCCCGACGATTGCGAATTAATTCGCGTCTTTGTCGGCGGAGCGCGCGCCGAAGCACTCGCCGAACAGGATGATGCCGCACTCATCGATCTGGCCAGACAGGAACTGCGCATCACCATGGGCATTACCGCGTTGCCCGTCCTGGCGAAGGCCTATCGCTGGCCCAACGCAAATCCGCAGTACGACGTCGGCCATGGCACGCGCATGGATGAGATCGACGAAATCGTCGCCTGGCACCACGGATTGCATCTCGCCGGCGCCGCCTATCGTGGCGCGGGCATTCCCGACTGCATTCAAAACGCAATGAAAACTGCGTTGGCGATTTCCAGAAATCTTGCCAGTTCCGACGCCACCTTCAAAGCGACAAGATCTGTCGTCTCAGTTTAGCCACAGGAGAACAGAATGAATTCCGTCGACATCCGAGTCATCGCCACCCCGGCACCGGCACATGGTCACCGGCCTGTGGCCCATGATTATTCCAAAAGCCCCATGATCGTTTATTGGGAGATGACCCAGGCCTGCGCTCTTGCCTGTCGCCATTGCCGCGCCGAAGCCGTCTCCACTCCGCATCGCGACGAGTTGAACTATATGGAAAGCCGCAACCTGCTGCAGCAGATTGCCGCCTTCGATGCCCCGCGTCCTCACCTGATTCTGACCGGCGGCGATCCGCTGAAACGCGCAGACTTGTACGACCTCCTCGACGAAGCCCGCACCCTGGGACTCTCGGTGTCGATTACCCCCAGCGCCACCCCGGCCTTAACCTTCGATGCTCTGGCAAAATTGAAAGCCCATGGCGTCGAAAGCCTCGGGCTCAGTCTCGATGGCTCCAGCGCCGCCCGGCATGAAGCGGTGCGCGGCGTGGATGGCTGTTTCGATCTCACCCTGCGCGCCGCACAGGACGCAGCCAGACTCAACATGCCGATTCAGGTCAACACCCTCGTCTCCCAGGAAACGGCGGACGACCTGCCGGCCATCTACGAACTTCTCCAGTCCATCACTGTCATGCGCTGGAGCCTCTTCTTTCTCATCGCAGTCGGTCGCGGCAAATTGCTTCAGCCCCTCCCCCCGGAGAAGGGTGAAGAATTGATGCAGTGGATCTATTCCCTTGCGCAGACTTCGCCCTTTGCCATCAAAACGACCGAAGCCCCTTCCTATCGCCGCATCGCATTAGACCAGATGCGCAAGGCAGGCCTGTCATCCAGCGAAATTGAACGGACTTCCGTCTATCGCGGGTTTGGAATTCGCGATGGACATGGCATCGTCTTCATCTCCAACCAGGGAGATATATGTCCAGCCGGCTTTCTGCCCCTCGCCGTCGGCAATGTGCGCCGCGACCGCCTTGCAGACATCTACCGCAACGCGCCCATCTTCCGCGCCTTGCACACACCCAGCCAGTTCAAAGGGAAATGCGGACGATGTGAATATTCCGCGCTCTGCGGCGGCTCTCGCGCCCGAGCCTTCGCCTATACCGGCGACCCGCTCGCCAGCGATCCGTTCTGCCCTTACGAGCCCAAGGCTCTCGCCCACGCATCCGCGGGCGCATAGCTTCCGGTCGACCATCCCGGGTACCCACGATGGCAGCGATATATTATGTAGGATCAGTCGAAGCTGTCGCCGCCGCGCGCCGGCCTTCGACACGTCCATTTACTCCGGATGCGCCGCCAGCCACTTCTGCGCGCGTCCCTGCTCCTGCGAGACCTCGGCCGCCGTTAAATACGTGGCCTCTTGATCCCGGGCGCTGTCAATTACCTGCTGCTCGCCACTGCCCAGCTTGCCCTTGGATGCAAGATAGATCCAGTAATACGCTTGCGAGTCATCCTGCTTGACCCCCGCACCCGTGGAGTAGGAGACGCCCAGGTTATATTGCGCGTCGAAATTACCCTGCTGGGCAGCCTTCAGATACCACCCCGCCGCCTGCGTCGTATCCTGCGGCACACCATTGCCATGGGTGTACAACAAGCCCAGGTTGTATTGCGCCGACGCCAATCCCTGCACCGCAGCCTTGCGATACCACGCCGCCGCCTGTGTGTAGTCCTGCGCCACTCCTCGCCCTGTGTCGTAGAACAACCCAAGGTTATATTGCGCGTAGGCCAATCCCTGGTCTGCGGCTTTCTGGTACCACACCACGGCCTGCTTATCGTCCTGGGCGACGCCTTGCCCCTGGGCGTACATCGAGCCTAAGCTGTACTGCGCCTCAACATTTCCATGGTCGGCAGATTTTCGATACCATTCCGCGCCCTTCGCTGCATCCTGCGGCATGCCCTGGCCATTCACGTTCATGATTCCCAGGTACAACTCCGCATCGGCATTGCCCTTGTCAGCGGACTTGCGGAACAATGAGGCTGCCTGTGTGTCGTCCTGTGGCAAACCATTGGCGCCGCTGTAATAGCTCTCTCCAAGAATCAATGCGGCATTCGGATCGCCCTTCGAGGCCTGCTTCTTCAGCGTGGGAATGTCGAGCGACGTCGCCGTGCCGTTATTGTTCCTGCGTGACTCATTCAGGTAGCTGCCGAGGAGTGCTCCCCCCGAGAAAGCTGTACCCGGCGAGTTGGGCGGACCTGGCATCCCTTGCGCCCCCGCCGCACAGGTGAACCCTGCGGTCAGCAACGCGATGATCAATGAACTACGAAGGAAGGAAGGCGAGCACATGGAGATACCTCCTGAGGCCCGGCCAGGATCGCGGCTGCGATCACTGCCAATCCAATGCGCGATCCAGTATAACCCCATTACCGCCTTCCGTTCGCCGACCACTTCGCCGGCCGGAGAGCCCACCCTCAACCCACTTCGGGTGCCCCATCCCTCGCATCCCTTGCGAAGGGGCCGCACAAGAAGCAATCTGTGGCAGTTCGTCACACGCCTGAAATCAGGCTTCATCGGTCCGTTTCGTCGGAATGGTCAAAGCTTTTAACTTCGACATGAACTGCTGCTGCGCAGATGTCGTGCAAATGCAAATGAATGGTCGGGTCTTTACCATCAATGGGCCGTTCGGACCGCGGGCTAAAACTGCGGCTGGGTGCCCCATCCCTCGCGCCCTTTGCGAAGGGTGGGAGAGAACAATGCCAGCATCGCGATTGCTGTGAAACGGCTCTACTTCCCCGCACTCCCCTGCAAATGAAAGTCTCTTAGCTGTCCCACCGGCAAAATCATCCGCAGCGAGTTCAGGATCGACAACAAATCGATCACTTCCTGCGCAATCGCGCCTTGGATCGGCGTCAAATATCCCAGCGACGCGGCGATCATGCCCGCCACGCTCAGCGACATTCCGCCCACGGCGCTGGTGATCGCAATCCTGCGCATGCGCCGGCCAATGTGCATCAGTTCATCCACGCTTCCCAGCGAAGATTGCAGAATCACCGCTCCCGCCGCCTCCGTTGTGATGTCACTGTTCACCCCCAGCGCCACTCCCGCCGTTGCCGCCATCATAGCGGGCGCGTCATTCATGCCATCCCCCAGGTACAAGGTCGGCGCCTGCGCCGTCATGCGCCGCACCACCTCCAACTTCTGCTCCGGACTCATGCCTCCATACACGTGCGTCAGCCCCATGCGGCTGGCGAACTGCGCCACTTCCGCCGGACGATCTCCGGAGAGCAGAACAATCTCCGTGATCGCGTGCTTGGGACCCAGGTGGGTCAGAAAAGGCATGCTCTCGCCGCGCGGTTCGTCCAGGAAACGCAATACCCCCGCCAATTCCCCGTCGCGCAGCAGCACGCATTCCAGCCCCGGCGCAGCGACCGGCAAATCCTCTGCCAGCTTTTCAGGAACCTTCCCGCGCCCGGTCAGGATCCATCTCTGCCCGTGGATTTGTCCCGTCAATCCCGTCCCGGGAGCTTCCGAAACCGCTCCCACTTCAACCAGCGGAATCTGTTCCCGGCCAGCCGCATCCAACACCGCTTTCGCCAGCGGATGTTTCGAATAGCGTTCCAGGCTCGCAGCCGCCTGGAGCAACACCGTGCGCGACAGGGCTCCCAGCGGAATCACCTCCGTCAAGCTCGGCTCTCCGTACGTCAGCGTGCCGGTCTTATCCACGATCAGAGTTTTGCAGGAGTCCAGCTTTTCCAGAATCGATGGATCTTTGATCACGATGCCGTACCGCGCGCCTACAGAAATCGCTCCGATAATCGCGACCGGAATTGCAATCAGCAGCGGACACGGAGTGGCAATCACCAGCACCGCCAGGAAGCGCTCCGGATGGCCGCTCAGCAGCCAGCTCGCCAGCGCAATCGCGACTGCAACCGGTGTATACCAGCCGCCGATCCGGTCGCCGAGCCGGCGAATTGCCGGTCGATCCTCCTCGGATGCATGCAGCACCTCCACGATCTTCGCGTACCGCGAATCGCTCGCAATTTTTGTTGCTTGAATGGTCAGCGCGGAATTTCCATTGATCGCCCCCGACAGCACCGTCGTGCCGGGAGCTTTCTCCATCAGAAACGGTTCGCCCGTCAGATACGATTCATCCATGCTGCCCAGGCCGCCCAGTACCACGCCATCCACCGGGCACAGCTCATGGGGATACAGCATCAACTCGTCGCCCACCGCAATCTGCTCGCTCAGGACATCCACCACCCCGCCCGCTTCCACCCGATGAGCGGTTTCCGGCATGCGCTTGGCCAGCGCACCCAGCACCGACGAAGCCCGCCGCGTCGCGTACGTCTCCAGCGTTTGCCCGCCGGAAAGCATCAGGATCACAATGGCGGCAACCCAGTATTCGTGCAGAATGATGGACGTAAGGATGGAAAGCGCCGCCAGAAGATCGACGCTGAAGTTGCCCCGCACCACTTCCCGGATCAGTTCGGCCAGGATCGGGATGCTCGATCCCACAATCCCCACCAGCAGCAATCGACCCGCGGCGACGCTGTTGTGCAGCCCGAATCGCGCCACCAACCCCGCCGCTATCGCAATGGCATCGAAAATCAGAATCGCGGTGTGCCCGCTGATTCTTTCCAACCATCGAACTGGCGTGACGGTCGGGCGCATAGATAGCCTGGCGGCTTATTTCGCGGGCGTAACTCTACGGTTGGGCGTGGATCCTCCGCAGCCTCAAGTTATACCGCTGGGATTTCACCTTTTCTGTGACGCCGGTCACTCCGCTCCTCCCGCTCTTAGCGCATACTGAAGACAGTTCCACGGTTCGTCTACAGGAGTACTTCGGTGCAGAAAAACAATGTCGCTCTCCGCGTTACCATTGCCACGGTCGTCATCGTCGGTACCATCCTGTATCTTGCCGTGACCGGCGTCAACGCCAACAAAAGCTATTACGTCACCATCCATGAACTTCAGAGCATGGGCAACCACGCCTACACCCGGCATCTGCGGGTCGCCGGCAATGTGGAACCTGGTTCCATCCAGCGCGAGGGCGCACACGCTCAGTTCACTCTCGTCGAGCAGGGCAATAAGCTGCGCGTCGACTACGACGGTGGAGATCCTCCCCCAGACACCTTTAAAGACAATGCCCAGGCCCTGGCTGTAGGAATGTATGGGCACGATGGCGTCTTCCACGCTACTCAGATCCAGGCCAAATGTGCCTCCAAGTACGCCCCCGCGGCTGCTGGAGCCAAGCCCAGCGAAACCGCCTCCATGGCGCAGCCGCGATAGCGTAGACTCCTAACTCAAAGGCCCAGTTCATCCCAATGAAGAAAATTTTGTGGATCGGATTACCGATTGCCTTGGTCCTGCTGGCCGAAGGCTTCTATCAGGCCATCTATGTGGCCCCCACGGAAGCCACCATGGGCGAAATTCAGCGTATCTTCTACTATCACTTTCCTTCTGCCATCATGGCGCTGCTGTTCCCCTATGTGAACTTCATCGCGTCCATCGTCTATCTGTCGACGCGGAACTCCAATCCTCCGCGCGCGCAGGCCGCCGACGCCCTGGCTCTCGCTTCCGCAGAGATGACACTCATCTTCTGCAGCCTTGGCCTGGCCACCGGCATGTTGTGGGCGCGCCCCGTCTGGGGCATCTGGTGGACATGGGATGAACGCCTCACCAGCTTCCTGATGTTGTGGTTGATCTACGTCAGCTATCTGCTGCTGCGCCGTTTCACTGCCGGCGGCCAGACGCAAACCCTCGCCGCTGTACTCTCCGTTTTCGCCGCCATTGACGTGCCCATTGTCTACATGTCGATTCGCTGGTGGCGCACCCAGCATCCATCCCCTGTCATCGGCGGCGGCGCAAACTCCGGCCTCGATCCCAGTATGTGGCCCGCGGTTTGGTGGAACCTGGCAGGCTGGTTTGTCTGGGGAGTGATGCTCGTGACCCTGCGCTATCAACTCGAACGAAAACGCCAGCACGCCCTTCAGCAATCCGTACAGCAAGCCCTGGAAATTGCCTGAAGAATCTTCCGGCAGAATTACCTGTTGCTGGCGGATGCGCGTTCCGGTGCGTGTTTTCGCGCGCTGATTGCAGGTTCCTCCGTCACCAGCCAATCAAGAATCTGCTGCTCTGCCGCACCCATCAGCAGCGGCAACGCCTCGGCCACCTCGGGCGACAATTCCAGCCCCCACTCGGTACTGGCCGGCTGCACCCCCAGCAATACGACGGTGCGCGGCTCGTTCCCCAGCAGGCGAACAGCCACCAGCAGGTCCGACAATCCCATCAGGTGCACGCTGCGTCCCACCGGAAGCTGATATAAAGAATCTCCCTCATATCTGGAGACTGTTCCCGGAGTCCGAAACATCTCCACCGCATCCAGTACCAGCAGGCGATCCACGCCGTCGAGATGGTGTGTCAATTCCAGTCCGAGCGTTCCGCCTTCAATCCACCGCAGGTTCGTCTTTGAATCCTCACACTTTGCCGTCAGGCTTTGCCGCTCGCGCTGCATTGCCTGCAACGCATGCAGCCCGACTCCGTCATCGCTGTGCATCAAATTCCCCAGCGCCAGCACGGCAATCGTCTCGGACCGCGCAGCGTTCGAAGTGGAGGAGGGTGCTTCGAACACTGCGCTCGCTCGGTCAGCCGTCCCCGGCCCCGAATCGATCAGACCGCCGCTACGGATGGGATCCATCGTTGTTCTTCTCCGTCTCCAGCAAGTCCAGGCTTGTCGGCTCCAGTAAATAACTGCTCACCGACTTGTTCCCTGTGAAGATACTGTCCATCAGGCCGTCCCGCTCATGCATCGCCGTCAGAATCGCGCTGTACAGGTGATGGATCAGAAACGCCCAGAACGCGAACATCAGAAAGTAATGAATGGAACGCAGAGTCTGGATGTTCACCAGCCGCGGAATCCATCCCACCAGAACATTCAGGAAACCCGCCCTCAGCTGCGCGTTGTACATGACCAGGCCGGTAATCGCCTCCACCGCGCACAGCACATAGATCAGCGCGTACACCGGAGCGGCCAGCATATTATGGCCGATCGTCAGCGGAGGAGAATATCGGCGCAACGCATAATACCGGATCGTCTCCCAGAGATTCTTGCGTTGCGTCCCCGTCATCGGTAGAAACGCGCGCCACCTGGAAAATTGGTTTCCCGCAAAAAACCAGTACAGCCGAAGCACCAGCGCCGCCATAAACAGAAACCCGGCACTCAAATGGATCGCCCGCATCGTCCCCATGACATAGGCGCCCTTGCCATGGGCAATCAGGTACGGGTCCTGAATGTAGTAGCCAGTCACCGACAGGATCACGATGGTGAAGAAAATCGTCCAGTGGACCAGCCGCACCGGCAGCTCCCACACATAGAACCGCACGATTTTTTTATCGTCCTGCACAGCGTTCGCAATCGTTGTTGCCATGGCGGGCTCTCCTTATGCGCTGGTCAGAATCTCATGCGCCAGGTTCGCTTCGGCGGCATCCACCACATGCACCGCGCAAGCCAGGCATGGATCGAAGGAATGGATCGTTCGCAGCATCTCCAGCGGCTGATCCGGATTCGCTGTCGGCGTCCCCAGCAGCGCCGCTTCATACGCCCCCCGTTGTCCCTTCGCGTCACGCGGTCCTGCCAGCCAGGTCGTCGGCGCAATCACCTGATAGTTTTTGATCTTGCGATCTTCAATCTCTACCCAGTGACCCAGTGACCCGCGCGGCGCCTCATGCAGTCCGAATCCCTGTGCCTCCCTGGGCCAGCTTTCCGGATCCCACATTGCCCCGTCATGAATCCGTAATTCACCACGGTCCATATTGTTGTTCAGCTCTTCGATCCAGCCGCTCAATTGTCCGGCCAGCAGTTTCGCCTCCAGGCCCCGCGCCGCTACCCGCCCCAGCGTGGAATAGAGCGCCTGCGGCTGCAACTTCACGGCTGCCAGAGTACTGTCGACAGCAGACTTGACATCGGGCTGACCGGCCGCATAATTCACCAGCATCCGCGCCAGCGGTCCCACTTCCATCGGCATCCCGTTATACCGCGGAGATTTCAGCCAGGAATATTTTGCCTCGACATCCAGGTATTCAAACGGCGGCTGCGGTCCAGCGTACTTGGGATTGGTTTGCCCCTGCGAGGGATGCAGCGCCATTCCAGCTCCATCGCTGTACTCATACCACGACCGCGTCACAGACTCGGTAATCTGCGCCGGGTCCACTGGATGTACCGTCGACAAGTCGCGGCTCAATACCATTCCTCGCCGCAGGTAATATCCCGCCGGGTCCTTCAGGCTGCCCTTGGGATACTCCCCATACGTCATGAAATTCCCCAGCCCTTCTCCGCGCTGGAACCAATCCGGATAATATCCGGCAATCGCCAGCAGGTCGGGAATATACACCTGATTCACAAAGTTCTGCCCCAGCACCGCCAACTGCCGCAGCAAATCAATCCGCTCAGGATTCAGCACCGCTTGCGGCTCATTGCCGTCCATGGAAGTCGCCATGCCGCCCACCAGAAACGTCTGCAGATGAGGGTTCTTGCCGCCCAGCACCGAATGAATCCGTATGTACTCCCGCTGAAATTCCAATGCCTCCAGGTAATGCGCCACCGCCAGCAAATCCACCTCGGGCGGCAACCGATACGCCGGATGTCCCCAATATCCGCTGGTGAAGATGCTCAGTTGCCCGCTCGCCACCAGCGCCTTCACGCGATCCTGCACTCCTTTGAAGTACACCGCGCTCGACTTCGGCCAGTCGGAAATCGACTGCGCGATCTGCGAGGTCTTCGCCGGGTCCGCCTTCAGCGCGCCCGTCACATCGACCCAGTCCAGCGCATGCAGATGATAAAAGTGGATCACGTGGTCCTGCACGTTCTGCGACGACGCGATGATGTTCCTCAGCAGCCGCGCGTTGTCCGGCACTTCCACTCCCAGCGCATTCTCTACCGCCCGCACAGAGGCCATGGCATGCACCGTCGTGCACACGCCGCATATCCGCTGCGCCCAGATCCACGCCTCGCGCGGATCACGACCCCGCAGGATGATCTCAATGCCGCGAAACATCGTCCCCGAGCTCCAGGCATCCGCGACTTTCCCGTTCTGCATCTCCGCTTCAATTCGAAGATGTCCTTCAATTCGTGTGACCGGATCGATGACAACGCGTGCCATAGTTAGTTCTCCTTTTCATCCGGGATATGCTTCCCGTTCGCCGGTGGAATCATGGGTGCCTTCGCCGCCACATCGTGTTCACTCGGCACATGCCGGAAGTGAACTCCGCGCGCCACGCCATGCACCGCGCTGGCGACTGCGACCGCGCCCACCACTGCCAGGCCAATCTCTCCAATCGGTACATCGACGCCAAATCCAGGAACGCTGGGCAGCCGCTGATAGAACGGCGAACGAGTATCCCAGAATCGCGGCGACGCGCAGCCCAGGCAGCCGTGTCCAGCCTTCACCGGCCAGCTGGTCGCATTGTTCCAGCGCACCGTCGGGCAGTTATACGTTGCCTCCGGTCCCTTGCATCCCATTTTGTACAGGCAATATCCTTTGCGGCTGCCGGCATCGTCCCATTCCTCGACAAATTCACCCGCATCATAATGCGCGCGCCGCTCGCACTGGTCGTGAATCAGCCGGCCATACGCGAACAGCGGCCGATTGTAACTATCCAGCGCCGGCATCTGACCAAACGTGATGTAGTGCGTCAACACCGCAGCCGTGTTCACCGGGTTATGCGGGCATCCGCCCAGGTTCACCACTTGAATCCCCGGCAGCACCGCCTGCAACCCCACCGCGCCGGTAGGATTGGGACTGGCCGCAACCAATCCGCCATCCCATGCGCACGCGCCCACGGCAATCACCGCCGCTGCGTCCTTGCAGACTTCCTGCACAATATCGACTGCCGTGCGGCCGCCGATCGTGCAATACACGCCGCCATCTCCTTCGGGAATCGCGCCTTCCACCACCACCACATACTTGCCCTTGTACTGCGCGATGCTGTCGGCCAGCGCCTTATCCGCCGCCTTGCCAGACCCCGCCATAATCACTTCGTGATAATTCAGCGACACCAGGTCCAGCACAATCTGCGCAATCCCCGGATCGGGCGACCGCAGCATCGACTCCGTGTTGCCGGCGCAATCCTGAAACTCCAGCCACAACAACACCGGCCTCGGCTTGGTCTCCAGCGCATTCGCCACCCTGGTTACGTATCCATCCGGCAGCGCCAGCATTGCCGTCATCACCGAGCAGAATTCCAGAAAACGCCGCCGGGACATTCCGCGGCTCTTCAGAACCGAGTAGGCACTTCCCTCCTCGGTTACCGCACCAGCCAGTATTTGCTTGTCAGGCATGTCGCTCACTCCTCATTCCATCGTTGACGCTGACTGTTGGAACGATCCGCCCACGCAAACATCTTTGGCGGTGATAGGGATCACGCATGTTGCAGCGCGGCGCAGCCCACCTCCTCTTGGGAAATGAGCCGCAGCCTGCCCGCGCAGCCAGGTTCCAGCCTCGCTCCGCATCTGCGTGTCCGCGTTCAACTTGTCCGTGAGTTTTCTCTAGCTCGCCGCCAGGCAGCTGCGAGCCGTTCCTTCAAATTCTTCCCTGCCGCAATGGAAGTGCATCCGCAGCTGCTCCACGGCCGCGCTGTGGATCTGCGACACTCGCGCCTCGCCCAGACCCAGCACGGCAGCGATTTCCTTCATCGTCATATCCTGCACGTAATACATTTGCAGCACCCGCTGATCTCGTTCCTGCAGCTGCGCCACCGCCGCCGACAGCCGCGCCGCCCGCTCGCCCCGCATCGTCCGATCCAGCGGGCCATCTTCCGCAGAGCTCTCCAGCGTATCGATTGGCTCGTCACTGGAATCGTCCGTCATCATCCCATGCAGGCTGCCAATCTCCAGGCCGTTCAATGCGCTCACCAGCTCCTGATACGATGCCAGCGTCATTCCCAGCTCTACTGCCACTTCGCCCTGTTGCGGATGGCGACCCAGTCGCTGCGTCAGTTTCTGCTTCGCCGCTTCCATCTTGCGCGCCTTCTGGCGCAACCCGCGCGATCCCCAGTCCAGCAGCCGCAAACTATCCAGAATCGCGCCCCGAATCCGAAACTGCGCGTACGTCCGGAACTGTACATCTTTCTTGCCGTCAAACTTGGTAAACGCGTCGATCAATCCAACCACTCCCGCGCTCACCAGGTCCTCCAGCTCCACATGCTGCGGCAGCCGCGCGTGGATGCGACGGGCCACGCACTCCACCACCGGCATGTTTTCCAGCAGAATCTGCTCGCGGGTCATCGACGCGGGCTGTTTGGCCGCTGCGTTCGATGCCGCTGCCCGCGAGTGTTGCTGGCGACGCGGCGGTGTCCAGGTGGTTCCGGCAATCATGCTCGGAGGAATAGTCGGGGGAGTCGTGCGTCGCGCTGCAGCTGCTGGGGAGGGGGTGGCCATCGTGTCTCACTCTCGTTCTGTAGACGGGCAAGGATGGGGGAGCTGCGTAAATTCCTTCCCGTCTGATCTACAGTTGCGCCCCTCGCAGCGCGAATGCAATGGAAGAACCGTGCAGCGATCCAGCGTCAACTCATTTCGGCACAAGGTCATCCTCGCGGACCCATTGTGGGAACCGTCTGCGCAGCAGGCATTGGAGAGGATGATGCTCGAACTTTGCCGCGGCGAACCGACCCGGCCCGTGGCCAACGCAATGCGTCTCGTCGCACGTCTCAGATGGAATGACTGGTCGCTCGGAACGAAGCGAAGCACCTTGTCTGCAATTTCACCGTCGCGTGTCTCGCCTCGCGACACGGGATCATTCGAATGTTCGCCGCAATTCCCGCCCACTCAAATGTTGCCGGCTTAGGAACCTGAGACAGCAGCGGTCCGGCTCCCTGCATCCTACCTCGCAGACAGAGACAGGAGAGTGCATCATGACCGCATCCCCGGAGAAGCCTAACAACACCGGCAACGTCGCAGCGCCCGCGAAATCGACTCCCCACCACCCCATCGATCCCACCGCTCCCGCCGGCAGCGAGAATTCCCTCGGCGCCGAAAGCGTTCGCGACGGTCGCCCCTCGACCGACGACGAAGTCGTCGAAGCTAAGGACGAAGCCAGCCCCGGCCCGAAGTAGCTTCAGCGCGCGGATCGATGCAAGCCGTCTTGCTGTTCGCGCGATCGAGCCGCCCGCAACATGCGCCGTCCCATCCTCAGCTTTTATAGACGACCTCGAACGAATATCCGTCCGGGTCCAATACATCCGCCGCATAGTATCCGGGATAGTATTCCAGCCGCGCACGCGGCGAAATGTTGTCCCGCGCGCCGGCCGCCATCGCCGCCTTGTAGAACTCATCCACCTTGTCGTTATTGTCCGCGTCGAAGCCCCAATGGATCGCCGCCGGATCGGCCTTCCCTTGCTTCAGCCAGAAGTACGCGCGCTTGCCATCCCCAAATCCCCACAGGTCCGGATGACCGCCCTCACCCTTGTACGGCATAAAGAATTGAATGTTCAGCGGCTTCAGCGCCGCCTCATAAAACGCCAGCGACCGCTCCACATCGCTGACCGCAAGGATAATGTGATTAATCATCGCTCCTCCTGTTCTCAAGTGGTGGCCAATTCAAGCCTGCTTTTGGCTTGAGTGGGGCTTTTCTACCGCAGCGGAAATTCGTCCGAGCGATCGCTCGCGCCTTCTCGCGGTCCATTCACATTCAATCTCCACTCGCCCATCACACCCGGTCGCGTATTGACGAAAGCTACTCCACTCCCAGTCTTCGGGCCGTTCGCACAACCCACGCCGCACTGGGTTGCGATGAATGTATCGCAGCTTTTCGACATGCTGCGCGTAGCTCCGGACATTGAAATCGTAATAGCGTTTCTGCCAGAAGTGTTCGGAGTCGCCAATCAATCGTCGCGACACACCTTGCTTCAACGATCTGATTGCGTCCGCAAGCACCCGGCGCTGCGGCTCGCCTAGCAGCAGATGGATGTGATCCGGCATGACCACGTAGCCATAGATGCACATCTGGAATTGGCGGCGCACTCTCTCCAGCGCCGCTTCAAACGTGCACTTCGCCGCTGCATCGTTGAAGAACTCCCTGCGACGATAGCTGCCGAAGGTGACAAAGTGAGTCTGTCCGGATTCCTGAAATCTCTGTAGACCCCGAGGCATGCGCCAAGCTTAGTCCGCCGTCGCTCCCCACTCAAGCCGACCCCAGGGCTTGAATCGGCCACCCGCCCGCCTACAGACAATGCGAGTTTGCAGCAAGCCCGCTCATTCGCCTTTCAACCGCGGGCCCTGCGGAGCAAAAAGAATGGGCGGATATTGCATCTTGAATGTGCGGGGCTGTCGTACCCAAAGCATCTGGGGCCTACTCCAGTCAACGGCCGCACAGTTCTTGCACGCATAATAGCAGGCAATCCCTAAGGAATTTGAAGCCGGGAAAAGGGGCAATTGAATGGTGAAATCCCATCTATTGATTTTAACGTTCGGAAGGAGCTCAGGAAGGGTTATCCCGCGATCAAACGGGGTGTCTGGATCAGGCGGAGAAAACCCAGGGGGCAGCGGCGATTTCCAATCACAGCCAACGCACTCCCGGATCCATATGTGAAGGTCTTCCGCCGGTGTATCACCAGTTGCCATCGCCGTGATAGAGACCTTCACTAAGCGATCCTTCATCGGATCTTCCGCCACAGTTAAAGGCCCGTGAGACATGTCGTCTTGATCAAAACTGAATTCGACATGAGCCTTTTTCGGCTCGGGTAAAAGCTGTTGAAACATCTCCGGTCTAATCAGCGGCTCCCCATCCGCCACTGTCCAGTTCTCACCCTTCTCGTGGAGGCGTTTATTCATCCATTCCGGTGGAGGCATCTTATTTCCAGCCAAAATCTGAGGATCTATTGGATTGTGCGAAAGTATGTAGTCGTTGCGCAAAGCGGTCTCTATTCCCCGCCTGCGATCGACCTCGCTCATTTTTCCGGAGCCTTTAGCTGAAAGCAAGAAGTTCTCGAGAATTGTGTTTTGGCGTTGAACTGCGTCAATCTTGATACCGAGGCCGCTCATCTCGGTGAGATGGGAAGCATCTACCCTCATCCGATTTAGCGATAAGACCACGCTGCCGCCCAATCCTGCTAGGACCAAGACGACAGTCGTTACTATATGGGTTTCTCGCCTCGGCTGAAGGTAGGACATGACGATCCCTACAATGGCGAGAAGAATCGGCGTGATATCCGCCAGAACGGGGAGAGATTTCCCAGTCCCATAGTGGTGCCAAAGGAAGATCGATAAGACAAAAATGACGATGATGCAAAATGCGGAGATTTTATAAGTTCGCGCCATGTGACGAAAATGAACTCGCCAATGAAGGTCAAGCAGACGTATGCGCCTTCGCACTCTCCATATGATGGCCACGCACCAATCCTCTCACCGATTTACTACCTTGCATCACCCCAACAAATCTCCAAAATTCACCTCTTGTAATTTCGCCTTTCATTCGCTACACTGCAGCCACCATGGCAATCACAAAGCGACAAAAACAAGTCCTCGACTTTATCCGGAATTTTGTGGAGCGCTGCGGCTACTCGCCCTCGTTTGAAGAGATTGCCAGCGGCCTCGATCTCAGCTCCCTCGCCACCGTCCACAAACACATCTCCAACCTGGAGCGCAAAGGTCTGCTGCAACGCGCCCACAATCGCAGCCGCTCCATCGACGTGCTCCCCGAGCGCAAACCCTCCACGCGCCTCGAAATTCCCTTGATGGGCCGCATCGCCGCCGGTCGACCCCTGGAGGCCATGGAGTATCGCGAGAATCTCGCGCTCAACGACATCATCGACAACAAATCGGTCTTCGCCCTGGAAGTCAGCGGCGAGTCCATGCGCGATGACCACATCATGCACGGCGACTACGTCCTCATCGAAAAAGCGCAGACCGCCCGCCAGGGGGAAATTGTCGTCGCCCTGGTCGACGGCTCCGAGACCACCCTGAAGCATTATTTTTTAGAGGGAAATGTCGTGCGCCTGCAGCCCGCCAACTCCGAAATGGAGCCAATCGTCGTACCCGCCGGCCGCGTCGCCATTCAAGGCCGCGTCCTCGCCGTCATCCGCAAATTTTCCTAGCTACCATTCAAGGCGGCTAATGGCTCGTTCCCGGCTGCATCGTGGGCCGCGCATCGTCCTTCGCCGCCGACGGAACGCTTTCGCCCGCATCCGCTCCCACCCTGCGCAGCGTCGGCCCGTTCGCTCCCGCGCCCGGCTTCACCGGCCGGCGATTTTCCAGTCGCTTCAGCCGCTCCTGCACCGCGTGAAACTCCGACGTGTCCACAATGTACTCCTTGCGCGGCGGCAGAATCGTCGCAATCTCGTGCTGCGTCCGCTCCACTCGCGCCGGCGTCTGCGGATGCGTCGCAAACGTCTTCGAGATCAGCCCCGGCTTGGTTTTCTCCAGCGCCTCGATCTTTTCAAAAAATGCGATCAGCTGCTGCGGATCGTATCCCGCCTCATACATATATTCCACGCCCAGCCAGTCCGCCTGCTCTTCAAAATCCCGCTGAAATTCCAGAAAGGTCAGCGGCGCAGCCACCGCCGACGCCTCATAAATCCCGTACCCCACGGCACTGTAGCCGGTCAGCATCACCAGCGGCACCATTCCCAGGTTGGCGTAATTCATGCGCGTCATTTCGCGTGCCTGGTGGTGCGCCGCCACATGCGCAATCTCGTGCGCCATCACCCCCGCCAGCTCCGCCTCATTGTCCGCTGCCAGAATCAGTCCGGAATTGACAAAGAAGTATCCCCCCGGCAGCGCGAACGCGTTAATCTCATCCGAATCGATCACCTTAATCGTGAACGGAACCTTGGCATCAGAATTCTTCACGATGTTCTGGCCGATCCGGTTTACATATTCCTCCACCACCGGATCCGTCACCATCTTCGACGACTTCATCACCTGCTGCGCAATTTCGCTGCCCCACTCCTCTTCGCTGCGCGGCGAATACCAGTTCCCAAATCCGCGCCCGCCAATATTCCGGTGCCCGATTGCGTTTACATCATCGACGCTTCCCTGCTTCACGCCCGGCATCAGGCAGTCCGTATCGTCCGTCCCGGCGGATGTATCGGAAACTTTGGCGGTAGAAGCGGTCGCGCAGACAGGTTCCTTCGCTTCCTGCGTCGCAGCCGAACACGTGGCTGTACCCGCGAAAGCCAGGAACATCGTTCCCGCAATCGTCAGGCTCCAGCGTCGAAATGGCAGGTATGCCATTGTCAAGCGAAACAACTCCAATCCACCAGGAAAGATGCCGCGAATTCACCTCTCTCCCATAAGTAGTATGCGCCATCGACCGGCTCGATTCGAGCGGTCCCCAGTGGCTCTTTCGCTGCACAAATACGTGGCGCGATTATGCAGCGTCGCTGATCGAGGCGGGCTGCGCGCCTTTGCGATCTCTCGTCAGTGCGACCGCGACCAATACCATCCAGATCAGGCCCAGGTAGCGAGTAATTGGAATGAAGAAGTTTGCCGGGTACGTGAGCAGGCTCAGTGAGGAGAGTTCTCCGCTCGCTGCCAGCAGCATCCCGACAACGACAAGCCACCGCGGAAGAAGCCGCATAAAGTAGCTGGTGACAGATACTCCAGCGGCCAACAAGCCAAATCCAACCGCGAATACCACCCCACCCAGCAGGAAGTTGAGAAAGTCGATCGCCTTGACCAGCTGTGCGGAGGCCAATATTTCGGGCACCGACAACTCCCAGCCCGTAATGCCGGAGAGCATCAATGCAATCGTCGCGATCAGCCCGCCGAGCAGCGCGATGTTCGTGCCCGCGGCGCGCACCCCCATGAACCGCAATCGGCTCACGGCCGTCACCGCGAAAATCCCAAACGGCACTGCGCAGGCGAACAGAAAGAAATTGCTCACGCGCACAGCCGTTGGACTCGCAGCAAAGAAGGAGCGCACCGTCTCGGCCGGCGCAAACGGGGTTACATACGACGCCCCATGCCGGAGCACCGCTGCGGCCACCAGTCCGGCTGCGAGGAGTAGGATGTGAACGACCGCGAGCGCGATCAAGGAAGGACCACGGAATCTGACATTAGGTTTCATAATGTAATCATTTATACTATAAATGAATAACGCTATGTAATAATTCTTTTCAAGATGAATTCCAATGAGATGGGTAAAGGACAACCAGCCTTCCTGCTTGCCCAGCTGGGTGCGCATACCGCGTCGCAATTTGCTGAAAGATTAGGGGTTCTCGAACTTACTCCCCCCGATGCAGGGATCCTGCGCCTGCTGCGCGTGGCAGCCGGAATCAGCCAGCAGGAGCTCGCAGCCAAGCTGCGGATTCATCCCAGCCGCATGGTCGCGATCCTCGACAATCTCGAGAAGCGGGGATTCGTAGAGCGGAGAGCCAATCCGGATGACCGGCGTTTGTATTCCCTTCATCTGACAAAAGCTGGCGGGGAAATCCTCGAAAAGCTGGGCAAAGTTGCACGGGAGCACCAGGATGCTCTCCTCTCGGCTCTCAGTAAAGAAGAGCGCGACGCGCTGGCCTCTCTGCTGCTCAAAGTCGCCGATCAGCAGGGACTCGTTCGAGGGGTCCACCCCGGCTATCAGAGCCTGGGAAACTCCAGGCGGTCGCAGCCCAAAGACATACAAAGCGACGGGCGTCTCTCTGGGGAAATTAAAGGTCGCTAAATGCAAAGAAGAGGTCGCCGGAAATCTCCCGGCGACCCCTTCCGCAGCAGCCCTGCCAACATAACCTAGTCGTAGTATTCCAGTCCCAGGTGCGTAATCAGTTCTTCTCCCTGAATATGCCGCAGCGTATTCTTCAACTTCATCGACTGGATAAACAGGTCATGCTCCGGATACAAACCTTCCGGCGTCATCGGCGACTTGAAGAAGAAGCTCAGCCACTCCTGAATCCCGATTCCGCGCAGCTCCTCACTCCGCTTCGCCAGGTCCATCAGCAGCACCAGGTCCAGCGCGATCGGCGCCGCCAGAATCGAGTCGCGACACAGAAAATCCACCTTGATCTGCATCGGATACCCCAGCCATCCAAAGATGTCGATGTTATCCCATCCCTCTTTGTTATCACCACGCGGCGGATAATAGTTAATGCGAACCTTGTGGTATATATCGCCGTACAGTTCCGGGTATAACTGCGGCTGCAAAATGTAGTCCAGCACTCCCAGCTTCGACTCTTCCTTGGTCTTGAACGACTCCGGGTCGTCCAGCACTTCCCCATCGCGGTTGCCAAGAATGTTGGTCGAATACCATCCGCTCACCCCCAGCATTCTCGCCTTGAACGCCGGCGCCAGAACCGTCTTCATCAGCGTTTGCCCGGTCTTGAAATCCTTGCCGCAGATCGGCGCATTGTTCTTCTTTGAAAGCTCCAGCATCACTGGCAGATCGACCGTCAGATTCGGCGCTCCATTCACGAACGGCACGCCTTCCGACAACGCGGCATAGGCATAAATCTGCGACGGCGCAATGTTGGCATCGCTCGCCTCCAGTCCCTTGTCAAACGCCGCCACGGAGGCATGGACTGCCGACGGCTCCAGAAAAATCTCCGTCGATCCGCACCAGATCACCACCTGGCGATCCGTCTTCTTCTTGAATTCCCGAATGTCGGCTCGCAGCTGCTCGGCCAGGTCGCGCTTGTTTTTCCCCTGCTTTACATTGGTTCCCTGCAGCCGCTTCACGTAGTACTGGTCGAAGACCGCCGGCATCGGCTGGATGGATTCCAGAAACGGCCGAATCGACTGCAGCAAATCCTTGTCCAACACCTTCGCTGTGCTCGCGGCTTCATACATGTTCCCTGGGAAAATATCCCATCCCGTGAACACCAGGTCGTCCAGTTCCGCCAGCGAAACAAAATCCTTCATCAGCGGCGTGCGGCCTTCCGTGCGTTTCCCCAGTCGAACCGTTCCCATCTGTGTCACCGAGCCAATCGGCTTGGCCAGTCCTTTGCGCACTGCCTCCACCCCTGCCACCAGGGTCGTTGCCACCGCTCCCATGCCGACCAGCATGATGCCCAATTTGCCCTTCGCCACTTCCACCTTTGCCGCTTTAGAGGAGTTTGTTTCACCGTCTGCGTGAATTGCCATGCTCTGCTCAACCACCCTTCAAGATTTGGTTTTTGCTCTCGAAACTCCGTCAAGTCTAGCAGTGCAGAACCCTTTCTGGCTCCGAGCTAACCCTCCGTCGATCCGCTGCCTTTGCTCGCTCTGCCGGCAGCGGCGGCCAGTTGGCCCTTTGTAATCTTTCTGTAACCATCCGGCGTCAACTTGACCCAAAATATACGATCAAATTAGTCTGATTCATATCAGATCAGATTAGTCGTATTTATATCGGACTTGAATAGTCGCAGTATTCATTTCCCTCAACAATTGCAACCCTTGCGCTTTCGTTGGAGGTTGGTACGTGTTAGTTCCGCGTTCGTCCCGGCGGGGACGTCTCTGCTCAATCCCCGCAGTTGCTCCGCTTCTCCTGTTCGGATTCTTGGCTCTCGGCGCGGTGCGACCAGCCCAGGCCCAGCAGGAACCGCCCTATTTCGTCACCTACTCTTCCGTTTTAGAAGAGCCCGGCAATCTCGAAATCGAAAACCAGAACATTGCCGCCGCCCCAAAAAATGCCAACGGCTTTTTCGCGCCCACCGTCGAGTTTGAATATGGCGTCACCGCCTGGTGGACCGCCGAAGCCTATCTCCAGGGTCAGGCAACCCGCAACGACTCCGCCGTCTTCACCGGCTTCCGCTTCGAAAGCCGCTTCCGCCCCCTCCCCCGCGACTACTGGATCAATCCGGTTCTTTACGTCGAGTACGAGGACGTTAACGCCGCCGACAAAAGCTTTCTCGAGATCACAGGCAACACCAGCATCGCCACCCTGCAGGTGCCTAATGCCACCTTGCAGAAGGAGGTCGAGCGCTCCCTGGAAGGCAAACTGATTCTCTCCAGCAACGCCAAGGGCTGGAACTTTTCAGAAAACATCATCTCGGAAAAAGCCGTCAACGAAAACGAGCCGTGGGAGTTTGGCTACGCCCTTGGAGCCGCGCGTCCACTGGCGTTGGTGGCGGGCACCAAACCGTGTGTCGTCTGCCGGCAAAACTTTGCCGCTGGAGCAGAGCTGTTCGGCGGCCTCGGCACCCGCTACACCTTCGGCCTCAAGCAGACCGAGCAATACGCCGGGCCGACCCTGGCTCTCAATACGCCCCAGGGCTGGACGTTCAAGTTCTCTCCCGAGTTTGGTCTCAATGACAATTCCGTCGGTGTTCTATGGCGTTTCGGCGCCTCGTATGAAATCCAGCAGTTTCGCGATTGGTTTCGGAGGAAGAAATGAAGCGCCGAGGTTGGGTTCTAGCACTGTTGCTTGCGCTGTCTGCATTGTGCTTCGCAAAAGCGACCGGCGAGTGGTTGAAAAAAGTGCCTCAGGCCGACCACAACCGCGTCAATCCGTATGCCGGAAATCCCCAGGCAATCGCCGCCGGTGGGAATCTGTTCCACAATAACTGCGCCAAATGTCACGGCGACGATGCCGAGGGAAAAGGTTCGCGTCCCAGCCTGAGAAGTGAAGAGGTACGGAATGCCACCGACGGCGACCTGGCCTGGATTCTGAAAAATGGCTACGTCTACAAAGGCATGCCGCGCTGGGGCGGACTCCCGGAGCAGGAACGCTGGCAGATCATCGCCTATCTCCGCAGTCTCAGCCCAGCGCCGTCCGCGGAGGAACAGAAATGACCTCTTCGCGCAGAATTCTGTACGGCTTGCTCGTTTTTCTTGGTATGGGAATCATTTTTGGATCCGCCGTCGCGGGATGCGGCTCCGGCCAGGCTCCCGCTGCACCGCAGGAATCCGATGCCACGCCACCCGCCGACTCCATCGGAGAAGCGCTCTTTCTCGACACCCGCTTCGGCCAGTTCTTTGCCGCCAACGCCACCGGCGTCAATACGCCGCTGGCCAGCGGCGATCCAGTTGTCGACCAGGTCCAGACTGCCAACGGACCCCTCCCCGGCCCATTCGCCGGGCAGGCCATCAATTGCAGGTCATGTCACTTCGTTACCGAATTTCAGGGAGTTAGCGGTGCGGGCAATCGCACCTACGCCGACTTCACGACCCGCAGCCCGCTGCCCCGCACCCAACCCAACGGATTCGACCATACCCCGCGCAACGCCATGCAGATTGTCGGATCCTTCACTCCCCGCTCCGGTCCTGTGTACCTCCACTTCGACGGCGAATTCGCATCGGGAGAAGATCTCGTCATCGGCACTCTCACCGGTCCGGAATTCGGCTGGCTTCCGTCGCAATACACTCAGGCCATTGCCCACATCGCCCAGGTCATCCGCCAGGACGACGGCAGCAGCCCCCTCGCCGCCGATCGCCTCAACGGACTCAGCTACGCCGTGCTGTTCAAGGGAACCGATCCCAGAATTCCGGCCGACCTGCTCCTGCCTGCGTCGCAACGGCTCGATGTCTCCACCGCGACCGACGCGCAGGTCGTCAACGAAGTCGCCTTCTGCATCACCACGTATATGCAGGATCTGCTCTTCAAGCGCGATCAGTTCCAACGCTACATCGGCTCGCCCTACGACAATTTTCTTCGCGTCAATCATCTGCCCCAGGCGCCGTTAGCCGGTCAAACCAAGGCGGTGTACAACCAGGAGCTCTATCAGCAGGTGGTCGCGCTCAACAATCCCATCTACATCACACCGCAGGATGGTTCCTTCAAATATCACTCCCAGCCCTACCAGTTCGGCCCGCTGGAATTGCAGGGACTCAAGATATTCCTGGCATCGGCAACCGCAGGCGCAGCCGATGCCCACGCCGGAAATTGCGCCACTTGTCATCAGGCTCCGGACTTTTCCGACTTCGTCTTTCACAATAATGGCGTATCGCAGGAGGAATATGACGCCGCCAACGGTGCAGGCGCGTTTATGAACCTCGCGATTCCAACCAACGCACAGCGCCTGGCAAATTTCGATGCCTTCCTGCCGCCTTCGCCGAACCATCCCAACGCGACGGAATCATTTCGCCACGCAGCGGTGCCGGGTCAACCTCAATACGCCGACCTGGGACTTTGGAATATCTACCTCAATCCCGACATTCCCAATCCGCAGGCCAATCTGACCAGCTTTGTCTGCGCCGCCGGCAAAGATTGCTCCGTCGACCAGGGCCTTCCCTCGACGATCGCGCAATTCAAAACGCCCGTCCTCCGCGACCTTGAGGACTCAGCTCCGTATTTTCACAATGGCAGCGCGGCGACATTTACCGACGTCATCAACCACTACATTTCCATGTCGCAGCTGGCCCATTCCGGCGCCATGCGCAATCCTCCGCCGGAATTCGCCAACATGTCCATCAGCCAGCAGGACGTCGCCGCACTGGTGGCATTCCTGCAATCGCTCACCGAAGACTACGACGACACTTAAGTCTGTGAGCGTTGGTTGTCGTCCCATGGGTGCCCCAGGTCTCGACTCTGAGACCTGGGATTCTGTCCAGGATCTCTGGATTGCTAGGATTACGCCATCGCAAGATGCTTTCCCTACTCCGCCCGCAGCGCTTCCACCGGGTCCACCGAGGCAGCGCTGCGCGCCGGTAGATAGCTCGCCACCAGCGCCGACACCGCCAGCACAACAGCCACCGATGCCAGCGTCGAAACATCCCAGAAATGAACGCCGAACAACATCTTCTGCATCAGCACGCCCGCGGCCACCGCGCCAACCAGCCCCGCCGCGGTTCCCAGGACAATTAAGCGCCCAGCCTGCTTCAGGATCAGCTGATAAATCGATCCGCGTTGTGCCCCCAACGCCATCCGCACGCCAATCTCCCGCGTCCGCTGCCGCACAGAGTACGCAATCACTCCATACAACCCCACCACGCTCAGCAGCAGTGCCAGCGTCGCGAAACCGCCCACCAGCCACGCCGCCGAACGATGCAGATAAGCGGGCACCGAGTCGTGGATTCGCTCGTCGATCGTGATCGGACCAAACGCGCCAATGCCGGGATCGACCTGATGAATCGCCGTATTCATCATCACTAGAATGCCCTGCGGATCCTGGGACGTTCGAACCACAAGATTGAAATAATGGTCCGAGCTTTGGGCAAACGGATAGTACACCGTGGGCACAATCTCCTGATCCAGCATGCCTTCGTGAATATTGTCCACCACTCCGACAATCTGCGTCATCGAGTTGGGCGTCAGGCTGGTGTCGCCCATTCGCTTGCCGATTGGGTCTTCGCCGGGAAAATATTTTCTCGCCAGCGCCTGGTTAATGATCACCACCTTCGGCTTGGTCGCATCGTCCTCCGCAGTGAAAAAACGGCCGCGCATCAACCGCGCCTGCAGAGTTGCAAAGTAGTCGTGGCTGACGTCACGCTGCGGCACCTCGATGTGCACGCCGTTGTACGGCCGGCCCTCGAATCGAATCCACGTCGTGTTGCCATTGCCGCTGACCGGCAGGCTGCTGGCAACAGCCGCCGACTTCACTCCGGGCAATCTCGCAATACGATCCAGCATCTGCCGCTCCACTGCGACCACTTGCGCATCCTTCTCGTAGCCCGCCTGCGGCAACAAAACCTGCAGCGTTGCCAGATGGTCGGGCTGGAATCCCACATTGACTCGCAGCAATCGATAGAGGCTTTTCCCCAGCAATCCCGCACCCGCCAGCAACACCACCGCCACCGCCAATTCCAGAACCACCATGTTGGCTCCCAAATGGCGCCACAGCGAGCCGGACGCGCTGCGACCGCCCTCCGCCAGCCCCGCGCGCACTTCCCCAAAGGGCAAACGCACCATCGGCGTCAGCGAAAACAACACCGCCGCCAGCAGTCCAATCACAGCCGCAAACGCCAACACGTGGGAGCTCAGGCCGAGATCACCGAGAAACGGCAATCGTTCCATCATGGTGATAGGAATCAATCGCTGAAGAATGCGTATCGTCCCATAGGCCACCGCCAATCCCGCGGCGCTGCCCACAGCCACCAGCAGCAGACCCTCCGTAACGAACTGGCGAATCAATCGCCCGGGCGACGCGCCCAGAGCGCCTCGCACCGCAAGCTCGCGCTGGCGGCTCTCCGTACGTACTAGCAGCAAATTGGCTACGTTCACGCACGCAATCAACAGCAGCAGGCCAGATCCCCCCAGCAGCATCAGCAAAATGGGTCGAACATTTCCGACAATGACTTCGCCCAACGGCATCACGCTCGCACCCTGACCGCGATTCGTGTCGGGATACTGCCGCTCCAGTTGCTGCGCGATCGCAGTCATATCCGCCAACGCCGCCTGCACAGTAACGCCGTCCTTCAACCGGGCAATTCCATCCAGATTGTGACAGCTTCGCCGCTCCGCACATTCTCCCGTATCGTGCAGCGTCATCCAGAATTCAGCATCTCCTCGAGGCGCAAACTGAAAGCTCTTGGGCAGCACTCCGACGATGGTGTAGGGAATATCGCTCAGCCTCACTTTCTGGCCAATCACGTCTTTTCGCCCGCCAAAACGCCTCTGCCACGTCGTGTAACTCAGAATCACAGTGTTCGGCGCGGACGGTAAATCCTCACCAGAATAAAAATCGCGACCCAGCATCGGATCAACTCCCAGCGTGTGAAAAAATCCATCGCTGACCAGCATATTCCGCACCAGCACCGTGCCCGAAGGTGTGTTCAACATCCCGCCGCCAGGAGTCCACACATCGAAAGAGCGGAAAACCTTGTTCATCTTCTTCCAGTCGAGGTAATCCAGATAGGAAAGGTTCGCCCGCGAAAACATTGGAATGCGTTCCGTCACCGCCACCAGCCGGTTAGGATTCGCATACGGCAATGGCCGGATCAGCGCCGCATCCACAAACGCAAAGATCGCGACGCTGGCTCCAATTCCCAGCGCCAGCATCAGAATCGCCGTGCATGCGAATCCAGGATTCTTCTGCAACTGCCGCATCGCAAACAGAAAATCCTGCACCACCCCTTCAAACCAGAATCCCACCGTCTCGTGGCTCTGCTCCTTCAACCGCGTCGCATTCCCAAACTGCCGCCGCGCCGCATGCCGCGCCTCCTCCGGCGTCATTCCCTCCGCTACAAATGCCCGCTCCGCCTGCTCCTGGTGATAGGCCATCTCTTCCTCCAGTTCGCCATGAAAACTCCTGCGATGCGCGGCAATCCACAGCTTCTTGCAGAAACCACCCACACCATTCATCGCGGCCTCCTATGCATCCTGCAGCACGCGGCCAATCGCCGCAATCATTTGCTCAAACTGCGACAGCTCGACGCCCAGCTGCTTGCGTCCCGCCGGCGTCAACGTGTAATACCGCGCCCGCCGATTGGTCTCCGTCTTCTTCCATTCCGCTTTCACCCAACCCTGCAGCAACAGCCGTTGCAATGCCGGATACAGCGAGCCTTCCTCCACCGTCAGAACATTTTCCGACGATCGTTTAATAGAAAGCGCAATCCCGTACCCATGCAGCGGCGCGCGTGTCAGTGTCTTCAGGATCAGCATGTCCAGCGTTCCCGGCAGCAAATCAGGTTTCTTCGTCATGGCTATATGTATAGATTATCTATGGATAGAACGTCAACGGCCATTCCACCTCAAACCACCGCGCCACGCATGATCGTTCTGCACTGCATGTCGACTTGCTATTCCGCCCGCAGTGCCTCCACTGGGTCTACCGAGGCAGCGCTGCGCGCCGGCAGATAGCTGGCTGCCAGCGCCGCCACGGCCAGCACCACCGCAACCATGGCCAGCGTCGAAACATCCCAGAAATGAACGCCGAACAACATCTTCTCCATCAGCGCGCCCGCCGCCACCGCCCCTACCAGACCAGCCGTGATGCCAAAAACAATCAGCCGTCCAGCCTGCTTCAGGATCAATTCATAAATCGAGCTGCGTTGCGCCCCCAGCGCCATGCGCACGCCAATCTCCCGCGTCCGCTGCCGCACAGAGTACGCAATCACCCCATACAACCCAATCACACTCAGCAGCAGTGCCAGCGCCGCGAACCCTCCCACCAGCCATGCCGCCGAACGATGCAGATATGCAGTCACAGAGTCGTGAATTCGCTCATCGAACGTGATTGGACCAAAAGTCCCAATCCCCGGATCAACCTGATGAATCGCCGTATTCATCATCACCAAAATGCCCTGCGGATCCTGGGACGTCCGAACAATGACGTCGAAATATCCGTCCGTGTGTTGGGCAAACGGATAATACACAGCGGGGACGATCTCTTGATCCAATGCCCCCTCGTGAATGTTGTCCACCACTCCGATAATCGTCTTCATCGACTTCGGCGTCAGGCCAATGTCGCCCATCCGCTTGCCGATTGGGTCTTCGCCCGGAAAATATTTCCTCGCCAGCGCCTGGTTGATGATCACAACGTCCGGCTTGGTCGCATCATCCTCCGCCGTGAAAAGACGGCCGCGCAGCAACTGCGCCTGCAACGTCGCGAAATAGTCAGGAGTCACATCGCGCTCGGGCACGTTGATGTGTACGCCGTTGTAGGGTCGGCCCTGGAATCGTATCCAGTCGGTGTTGCCGTTGCTTGTGACGGGCAGGCTGCTGGTAATGGCGTCCGATTTCACTCCCGGCAGAAGGGAAATCCGCTCCAGAATCTGCCGCTCCGCTGCGACCACTTCCGTATCCTTGTCGTAACCCGCCTGCGGCAACAGAACCTGCAGCGTCGCCAGATGGTCGGGCTGAAATCCGACATTGACTCGCAGCAATCGATAGAGACTTTTCCCCAGCAGGCCCGCACCCGCCAGCAACACCATCGCCACCGCCAATTCCAGAATCACCATGTTGGAACCCATATGGCGCCACAACGACCCAGAGACGCTTCGGCCGCCCTCCGCCAGCCCTGCCCGCACTTGCCCAAAGGGCAACCGCACCATCGGCGTCAGCGAAAACGACACTGCCGCCAGCAGCGCCACCGTGCCGGCAAACATCAGCACATGGGCGTTCAGTCCAAGATCGCTGAGAAACGGTAACCGCGACATCATGTCGACGGGAATCAGCCGCTGCAGAATATGGATGGCTCCCGATGCCACCGCCAGTCCAACAGCAAAGCCCACCGCAACCAGCAGCAGACTCTCCGTAATGAACTGCCGAATCAGCCGCGCCGGCGAAGCGCCCAGAGCGCCCCGCACCGCAATCTCACGCTGGCGGCTTTCTGTCCGCACCAGCAGCAAATTGGCTACGTTCACGCACGCAATCAACAACAGCAATCCCGATCCACCCAGCAGCGTCAACAAAATGGGGCGAATATTTCCCACAACTGCTTCGCTCAACGGGACGACGCTGGCACCCTGGCCGCGATTCGTGTCGGGATACTGCCGCGCCAGTTGCTGCGCAATGGAAGTCATGTCCGCCAACGCCGCCTCGACCGATACGCCATCCTTCAGCCGCGCAATTCCATCCAGGCGTTCGCAACTGCGCCGCGCCGCACATTCTCCCGTGTCATGCAGCGGCGTCCAGAACTCAGCGTCCCCCTCAGGCGCAAACTGAAAACCCTTCGGCAGCACTCCCACAATGGTGTAGGGAATATCGCTCAGCCTCACCTTCTGGCCGATCACGTCCTTTCGTCCGTTAAACCGTCTCTGCCAGGTCGTGTAACTCAGGATCACGGTGTTTGGTGCGGACGGCAAATCCTCTCCGGAATAAAAATCGCGTCCCAGAATCGGAGCGATGCCCAGTGTGTGAAAAAATCCATCGCTGACGCGCACATCGCGAACCAGCACGGTGCCCGATGGCGTGTTCAGCATCCCGCCGCCCCCCGGCATCCACGCATCCAGGGAGCTGAAAACCTTGTTCATCCGTTTCCAGTCCAGATAGTCCGGATACGAAAGATTCGAGTGCGAGAACTGTGCGGTGCTTTCCATGACCGCAACCAGCTGGTTAGGATTGGCATACGGCAATGGCCGGATCAGTGCCGCATCCACAAATGCGAAGATCGCCACACTGGCTCCAATGCCCAGCGCCAGCATCAGAATCGCCGTAGTCGCGAATCCTGGGTTCTTCCGCAACTGCCGCGCCGCAAACAGAAAATCCTGGACCACCCCTTCAAACCAGAACCCCACCGTCTCGTGGCTCTGCTCTTTCAGCCGCGTCGCATTCCCAAACTGCCGCCGCGCCGCGTGCCGCGCCTCTTCCGGCGTCATCCCCTCCGCTACAAAGGCCCGCTCCGCCTCCTCCTGGTGGTAGGCCATCTCTTCCTCCAGGTCCCTGCTGAAACTCGTGCGGCCCAGATAAATCCGCAGTTTCTTCCACACGCGTGTGACAGCATCCATCGCAACTCTCCTATGCGTCCTGCCGCGCCGCGCGTGTCCGTGTCCCCAGGATCAGCACGTCCGTCATTCCCGGCAACAGGCGAATATCGATTCGCCATGGCTCTATATATAGATTATCTATGGATAGAACGTCAATGGCCATTCTAGCCTCAACAACCTTGCCTTGGATTATCATTTTCTTGTGTGCCGCCGGTTTCGCCCTCAGCCTGCGTTCCTCTGCGAATATTCCATGATGCGGGGCGGAAATACCTTTTCTTCCAACAGAATCAGCGAAAATTGCATCTCTCTTAGGTAAGGATTCAGCTGAAAACTTCTTCATAAAGGGTGAGATTTCTTGATCACAAATGAGGCCAGACTGGGCGGTACGGTGTCCATCGCAGCAAAATTGGAGGGCAGAAAGCGCGTTGTCCTTGAAAATATCCAGCCGGAAATCAATCACGGTGAATTCGCGATCCAGCGAGTCGTAGACGAGCCGGTCGTTGTTGAAGCAGATATTTTTGCCGACGGCCACGACGCCGTGTCGTCCCAGCTGCTCTATCGCGGCCCCTCCGATCGAGCCTGGCGCGTCACGCCCATGCAGCCCATCGGCAATGACCGCTGGCAGGCCCGATTTATGGTTACCGAATTAGGCCAGTATCGCTACACCGTCGAAGGCTGGGTGGATTCGTTCGCGACCTGGCGGAATGCGATGAAGAAGCGCATCGATGCCGGCCAGGAGACCCACGTCGAGCGCATGGCGGGCTCCATCCTGGTTGCGGCAGCCGCCAAGCGTGCCAGAAAAGACGACGCCAAAAAGCTGAAGGAATTCGCCGCCCGCCTTAATGACACCGACCAGCAGCTTGCCTCCGCTGTTGCGCTCGATCCCGCGCTCAATACCCTGATGCAGCAGTATGCCGACCATGCCTTCAGCACCCGCTACGCAAAAGATCTTGTCGTCAGCGTCGGCCGCAAGCACGCTGGCTTCTCCGCCTGGTATGAGCTCTTCCCGCGCTCCTGCTCGCCCACCTCCGGCGAACACGGCACCTTCAAGGATTGCGAAGCCCGGTTGCCCTACATCGCTTCCATGAACTTCGACGTTCTCTATTTCCCCCCCATCCATCCCATCGGTCATACCTTTCGCAAAGGCAAGAACAATGCGGAAAAGGCCGGCCCGGACGATGTTGGCAGCCCTTGGGCAATCGGCTCCGAGCAGGGCGGCCACAAATCCATTCATCCGCAACTCGGCACGCTTCAGGATTTTCGATCGCTCATGGCGAGAGCCAAAGAGCATGGCCTGGAAATAGCCCTCGACCTCGCCTATCAATGCTCGCCCGATCATCCCTACGTGCGCGAGCATCCCGGTTTTTTTCGCAAGCGCGCCGATGGAACCATCCAGTACGCAGAAAATCCTCCCAAAAAATATCAGGACATTTATCCGCTGGACTTTGAAACGGAAGACTGGCGCAACCTATGGACAGAATTGAAAAGCGTCATCGACTTCTGGATTGAGCAGGGTGTGCTCATCTTCCGCGTCGACAATCCTCACACCAAATCGTTCCCCTTCTGGCAATGGGTCATTGCGGAAGTAAAGGCCGCGCATCCTGAGGTGATCTTCCTTGCTGAAGCCTTCACCCGGCCCAAGGTCATGTACCGTCTCGCCAAGCTTGGCTTTACCCAGTCGTATACCTACTTCACCTGGCGCAATACCAAGGAAGACCTGACGAAATATCTAGAAGAGTTGACGCAAACTGAAGTCGTGGAATTCTTCCGCCCGAATTTCTGGCCAAATACTCCAGACATCCTGCATGAGGAGTTGCAAAAAGGCGGCCGCCCCGCCTTCCTCAGCCGATTTGTTCTGGCAGCCACGCTTTCATCCAACTACGGCATCTACGGCCCGGCTTTCGAACTCTGCGAAAACACTCCAGTGCGCCCCGGCAGCGAAGAATACCTCAACTCAGAAAAATATCAGCTGCGTCATTGGAACCTGGAAGAACCGCAGAATCTGCAAACCATCATTGCGCGCGTCAACGAAATTCGCCGCACCCACCCGGCACTGCAGAGCAATCGCAGCCTTCGCTTCCATGCGACCGACCAGCCGTTTCTTCTCTGCTACAGCAAGACCGATGCGGAAAAAAAGGATGTCATTCTGGTCGCTGTGAATCTCGATCATCAGAACACGCAGGCCGGATCGGTATATTTGAACCTTGCGGACCTGGGCCTCCAGCCAGACCAGTCGTTCATCGTGCATGATCTGTTGACGGATCATAGCTATCCCTGGTCCGGCCCGAAAAACTACATCCAGCTGGATGCCGGGCGGTCCCACATCTTCCATATCGAGACGTAAACTGCACCTTCGTGCGGAATCTGCGAGCCCCCAAAAGGCTCCCAGGAAGGATTGAAATTTTGCGTGCGACCTATGAGCGAATCCCCAGCGACTAACGTGTTGAAGCAGGCGGGCAGCGCGCTCGATCCCCTGTGGTACAAAGACGCCATCATTTATGAGCTGCACGTAAAAGCTTTTGCCGACGCCAACAACGATGGCATTGGCGATTTTCAGGGCCTCCTCGGCAAACTCGATTATCTGCAGGAACTCGGCGTCACCTGCATCTGGCTCCTGCCGTTTTTCTCGTCTCCTCTGCGGGATGATGGCTACGACATTGCCGACTACCTCACCGTGCATCCCAGCTATGGCACGCTGGAAGATTTTCAGACCTTTTTGCAGGCCGCCCATGAACGCGACTTGCAGGTCATGATCGAACTGGTCGTCAACCACACCTCCGATCAACACGCCTGGTTCCAGCGCGCGCGCCTCGCCCCGGCCGGATCGCCCGAGCGCGATTATTACGTGTGGAGCGACTCCACCGAAAAATATAAAGATGCCCGCATCATTTTCACCGACACCGAAAAATCCAACTGGACCTGGGACCCGGTGGCCAAGGCGTATTACTGGCATCGCTTTTTCTCCCATCAGCCCGATCTCAATTACGACAATCCGCTGGTGCTGGAAGAAGTGCTGCGTATCATGCGTTTCTGGCTCGATATGGGCGTGGACGCCCTCCGCATGGACGCCATTCCCTACCTGGTCGAACGCGATGGAACCAGTTGCGAAAATCTTCCCGAAACCCACGCGGTCATGAAGAAGATCCGCGCCGAGATTGACGAACATTATGAAAATCGGCTCATTCTTGCCGAGGCCAACCAGTGGCCGGCCGACGTGCGTCCTTACTTCGGAGACGGCGATGAATGCCACATGGCCTTTCATTTCCCGCTCATGCCGCGCATCTACATGGCGCTGCGCCAGGAAGATCGCCTGCCCATCACAGAAATCATGGGTCAGACTCCGCCTATCCCCGACAACTGCCAGTGGGGTCTCTTTCTCCGCAATCATGATGAATTGACCTTGGAAATGGTCAGCGATGACGAGCGAGATTATATGTATCTCGCCTACAGCGCCGACCCGCGCATGCGCATCAACATTGGCATTCGCCGCCGCCTCGCTCCGTTGCTCGACAACAATCGCCGCCGCATTGAACTCCTCAACAGCCTGCTGTTTTCCTTTCCCGGAACTCCCATCCTCTACTATGGCGACGAAATTGGGATGGGCGACAACATCTACCTCGGCGATCGCAACGGTGTCCGCACTCCCATGCAGTGGACAGCGGATCGCAATGCCGGTTTCTCCCGCGCCGTTCCCGCCAAGCTTTATAGCCCCGTGGTCATGGACCCGGTCTGGGGCTATGAAGCGATCAATGTCGAAGCGCAGCAGGGCGACTCCTCTTCCCTGTTGAACTGGATGCGCAACCTGATTGCCCTGCGCAAATTGTTTCGTGTGTTCGGGCGCGGTGCGCTCAAGTTTCTCAATCCGTCCAACCGCAAAGTGCTGGCGTATATCCGCGAAGCGGAGGATGAAATTGTTTTGTGCGTAGCCAATCTCTCGCGCTTCGCCCAGCCCGCTCAACTCGATCTCAGCGACTACGACGGCATGATTCCCGTCGAGATGCTGGGCTACGTTGAGTTTCCCTCCATCAGCCGCCAGCCCTACGCTGTCACCCTCGCGCCCTATGGCTTTCTGTGGCTGGAACTTCATCCGTCTCCCGATACCGCCGCGGTGCAGTCGGAAGATTCTGCTCTTCTGATTGCCGATGCCTCGGACTGGAAGAGTTTGTTCCAGGACAGCAACCTCCGCAAGCTGCAGGAATCCATTCTCCCCACCTACCTGCCGCTGCAACGCTGGTTTGGAAATAAATCCAAACCCATCCGCAGCACAACCTTGTCTGACTGGGGCAAGATGGACTCAGGCGGCGCCATCCTGTGCCTGGTTCAGGTCGAGTACGAGACAGGGCACGCGGACCGCTATTTTCTGCCGGTTGCGTTAGCCTTTGGAGACGCTGCGCAAAAGTTGCACGACACTGCCCCGGCCTCCGTGCTCTCTGCCGTTTTGTCGCCCGCCGGGCAAGGCGTTTTGTATGACGCCACCTATGATCCGCGTTCCTGCGAAGCATTGTTGAACAATATCTCCAACTCAACCCGGTTCTCCATGCAGCAGGGATCGGTCCAGGGCACCCCCAGCAGCGCACTCCCCGGCCTCGTCCCCCAAAAGTCGCAAAAGAAATTGCTGCCGCCCACACGCAGTTCCGCGGAACAAAGCAATACTTCCATTCTGTTCGGCGATCGCCTCATCATGAAACTCTTCCGCCATCCGGAACCGGGCCTCAATCCCGACTGCGAAGTCGGCAGATTCCTCACTGAGGAAGCGCATTTCTCCAACATCCCACCCTTCGGCGGATCCATCGAGTACCTCAACCCGAACGACCAACCCACCACCCTCTGCATGCTGCAGGGTCTGGTCTCCAACCAGGGCGACGGCTGGAACTGGATGCTGGAGGAGTTGGAGCGCTACTACGAAAATCATGTTCAGGAAACTGTGCCTGCGGAAGAGTTGGATCATGACCCCACAGCGCCTCCCGGCTCCGCCCGCGCCTCTGCCTTCGCCTACGAGCATGCCGGCGTCGCGCTCGACGCCGCCGCCGTGCTCGGCCGTCGCACCGCGGAGATGCATCTGGCCTTGGCTTCTTCCCAATCCAACCCGGCGTTTGCACCCGAGCCTCTTTCTACCCAGTATCTTGAGGCCTTGCAGGCATCGATCAACGCGCAGGCGGCAACCGCCTACGACCTGTTGAGAAAAACGCTCTCCGGCCTCGCAGACGACACCGTGGAAATTGCAGCCCTGCTTCTCAGTCATCGCACTCGCATCCTTGACGGGCTGGGCGCGTCCAACATCAGCAGCGCGGATGGCCTGCGAACCCGCATCCACGGCGACTATCATCTCGGCCAGGTGCTTCGCGTAAAAACCGACTTCGTGATTCTCGACTTTGAAGGCGAACCCGCCCGGCCGCTCGACGTGCGCAGAACCAAACATTCTCCCCTGAAGGATGTCGCCGGAATGTTGCGCTCCTTCAATTACGCCGCCTGGGCCGCGCTGATGAAATATTCCTCCCGCAGACCGGATGATCAATCGCGGCTGGAACCCTGGGCACGCCTCTGGTACCAGTCCACTTCCGCGGAATTTCTGCATGCCTACGAGTCAACCATCGGCGGCAGCCGGTTGATTCCCTCCAGCCCGTCCGCGCAATGGAGCCTGCTCAACCTCTATTTGCTGGAAAAAGCTTTCTACGAGCTTGTCTATGAGTTGAACAGTCGACCGGATTGGGTGAAGATACCTTTGATGGGCGTTGCAGCTTTGCTGCAGCAGGGGTTTCAATGACACAGATGATTTTCCGCGCAGCGGAGTGAAACGACACCATGGCTGAAATGGAAACGCTGCAGGAATCGAAAAAGGAAAGCTCAGAGATCGCCCCCACCGATCTTCTGCTGGCCATCCCCGCCCCTCCGCGCAGCGATGCTCTGCTGGCGACCATTGCAAAGCTGGGCGACGCCTGCAGGCTGCTTTCGGTCCCCTGCAATCTAGTCCTCGCCTTGCCTGCCGAAGCAGCTCAGGAAGTCCCGGAGGTTCTGCCAGGGGTCGATCCGACCCTCCCGGCTTCGCATTTTGTCAGCTATGCGCTGCCGGCGCCCACTCCCGGCGCAATTCCCTGGCTTCCCAATACCTCCACGTATCGAGAACTTTGCCGGCTTGCCGGCAAGCTCGGTGCGCACGCCTGCACGGTTCTCGGCATCGACCAGGGATTCAATCGTGAATCTCTCACCACGGAAAAATTGAGCTTCCTCATTGACCCCTGCCTGGAAAGTACCTTCGACCTCGTCATGCCGCTCTACACCACCGAGCCATTCGACGACCTCGTCAACAAAAGCATTCTCTATCCCCTGACCCGATCGCTGTATGGCCATCGAGTCGAGAATCCCCTGGGCAACGAAGTTCAAATGTCCTCGAAAATGTTCCCCGCGCTTTCCGCCGGCGCCACCCGGGATCTCACCCGCGCACAGGGCCGGCTCCCCTGGCTGGCAACCGTCGCCGCCAGTCAAAATCTCAAAGTGTGCCAGGTCCGCCTCGGCGCGCGCCGTCCTTCCAGTCCAGACGGCATTGACTTGAGCGATGCGCTGGCCCAGCTCGCAGGCCCGCTGTTTCTCGACATGGAAGACAACGCTGCCCTGTGGCAGCGCATTCGCGGCTCTCATGAAGTTCCCACCTTCGGCGCTGCCGAACCCTGCACGGAAAACGCGGATACCGTGGATGTCAGCCGTATGGTGGACGCCTTCCAGCTGGGAGAACGCAATCTGCGCGATATCTGGTCGCTGATTTTGCCTCCCGTCACCCTGCTCGAACTGAAAAAACTCTCCCGCCTCTCGCCGGATGGATTTCACATGGAGGACGATCTCTGGGTACGCATCATTTATGACTTTGCGCTGGCCCATCGCCTGCGCAATATCCATCGCGCCCATCTCTTCGGCGCTCTTACGCCGCTCTATCTGGGATGGGTGGCCTCATACGCGGTAGAAATCAACAAGAGCGGTATCGCCGCCGCACCACAAAGGGTGGAACAGCTGGCTCGCGTTTACGAATCGGAGAAACCCTATCTCCTGTCTCGTTGGCGCTGGCCAGATCGCTTTCATCCCTAAACGGTAGAAGGAGTACGTCATGTGGGCACAGGTACATCAGGCGTTGCAGGAATCGCTGCACCGAGCCGTGTTCAAGGTCGCCACGTTGCTGCCAGGCGTGCTGGCACTCTTCGTTGCGTTGCTCGTTTCCATTTTCATCGGTTGGGCTCTGGCGGCGATTCTGCGCAGCATTCTCACCGCGCTGCACTTCGATGCGCGAGTGGAAAAATCCGGCATGGCGAACATCTCCGACTGGTCTCCCACCCGCACCCCCACATTCTTCGTCACCCGCATCGTTTTCTGGGTTACGATCATCGCCGGCCTTTTCGTCGGAATCGCGGCCTTCGATGCATCCTTGTCTTCCGGCCTCGCACCCTATGTCGTCACCTATATTTCGAAGATTGTCGCCGCCATCGTACTGCTCATCGTCGGCACCATTGTCGCTCGCTTTCTTTCTCGCAGCGTGCTCATCAACGGCGTCAATATGAACGTGCAGCATGCTCGCCTGCTCAGCCTGGGTGTCAAATGGCTGGTGCTGGTCTTCACTGCCGCCATGGTCCTCGATCATCTTGGAATCGCCCGCAGCATCGTCGATCTCGGTTTCGGAATTTTATTTGGCGGAATCGTTCTGGCGCTGGCATTGGCCGTCGGCCTGGGCTCGCGAGACCTGGTTAGTCGATCGCTCGAACGCGAACGAATTAAAACTGCCCCGGAAGAAGAAGTCGTTCGCCACTTCTGAAACAGTCACTGTTCTCAAATCCGCCAGCGCGCAAACGACATGTGTTCTGTCACCGGTCTGCGTTCCATTTTCCGATCGAAATGTCGGTAAACTAAAGGGTGCCGGCGCTTTGCTTGGTCAGTCATACATCGCCTTTCAGATCTACCGTTTCTCAAGGGCCCCGCGCCCCTACTTGTCGAAGCGTTTTTCCCATCGACAGGCCCGCTCCAAATAAATGTTTCATGAATTGAATACAGATGGACGATCTTCAGTGAACTGAAGTTGAATACTTAGGATTGCATCTCAGTGACTTATGCCCTTGAGCCGTTCTTTCATCGTTGTTGGCGCGCTGCTGCTGGCCGCTGCATCTACCCCAGCGTCGCCGGCTCAGGGCCTGCCGGACGCGCCACGACCCACGCGGCCATCCATCGCCTTTACCTTCACAGCCTTTGACGGACACGGGACAGCGGTTCCCTGCGGACCGGAACAACGGCTCGTTCGTCCCTGCTTGCCCCCGCTGCAATCCCAGGGTTCGGCCGCATCCGCCGCCCCCGCCAAATCCAGGCAGCCGGAAGACCAGACCCAGCTCACGTTCTTCCCTCATCCAGACGACACCCGTTATTGGATCAGCGGCCAGGCCAACAGCATTTACCAGATGCACGGAAATTTCCATTCCCCTTATCAAGGCACCAACAGCTTTACCGCGCCCTTTCAATACAAGGCTTCAGAAGTGGGAACACTCTATCTGGGATATGAACTCAACCGAAATCCACGATACGAAACCGAAGTTATCTATGACGAGGAGAACGCCGGCGGTCGGGGACTCAGCCAGGCCTTCGGTTTGGCAGGATTCACCAATCTCGATGTGGTCCGCAATCCGAACTTGGGCCCCACTCCCTACACCGCGCGCGTAGAGTTCCACCAAACCATCGGCTTTACCGATGAAACAGTGCCACAGGATCGCAGCTGGCTCGCGTTGGCCACCCAGGTTCCCGTGCGACGGCTCGACTTCAGAATTGGAAAACTCGGCTTGCCGGATACGTTCGACATCAACGAAGTGCTTAGCGACAGTCATGAGCAGTTCATGGACTGGACGGTCGACAACAACGGCGCGTGGGACTATGCCGCCGATACCCGCGGCTACACCTACGGCGCGACCATGGAGTATGACGATCGCAACTGGTCCCTCCGCTATATCCTGGCGCTCATGCCCACCGTGGCCAACGGCATTACGCTCGACTGGGATTTACGGCAGGCTCGCGCCCAAGACATGGAACTCGAGATTCGCCGGGGGCTGCTACCCGGTCGCGCCGGGGCCGTCCGTTTGCTGGCCTACGGCAACAACGCCCACATGGGCGACTACCGTGAATCGGTCAACGATTACCTCGACGGGTTGACACCGACGCCGAATATCGTCTCCGTCGAAAAGTACGGCACGCTGAAATATGGCTTCGGCATCAACGTCGAACAGAACATCACGGAAAATCTTCGCGTTGGTGGCCGCTTCGGCTGGAACGAAGGACAGCACGAATCGTTCGCCTATACAGAAGACGATCAGACATTTCTATTCGGGGCGGACTACGCCGGCACGCGCTGGCATCGCAAATTCGACAAGATCGGCATTGCCTTCAATACCAATGCAATCAAGAAAGATCACCAGAACTACCTGCACTACGGCGGCCTCGGATTCCTGCTGGGCGACGGCAACTTGAACTACGCGCGCGAAGACATTCTGGAGGCGTATTACAACGTCCACGCCTGGCGCGGCCTCTATTACGCCATCGGCAATACCTTCATTGACCACCCTGGATATAACCAGGACCGCGGTCCGGTCGACGTGCAAACCGTGCGCTTGCACTTAGAGTTCTAGAGTGGGAAAGAAAGACAGGGTGGGTAGGAGAGTCGAACGCGATGGCGTCGCAGCCAACCCGTTACTTATGCGCCGCGGTTGTAGGCGCCTGCGGCAAGGTATAAATCACTTCGCCCGGGCGGGCATAGTGCATTTGTTCGCGAGCTTCGTACTCAATCGTGTCCGGATCGCTCTGCAAGCGCTGATCGTGCAGCGCGAGTCGCTGGTTTTGCTGCTGCAAACTTAATATCTGCTGATGCAGTTGCTTTGCCTGATGCTGCTTCTGCTGATAGGCCACCAGGCCGTCGTGCCCCAGAATGGCATACACGCCCAAAAACAAAGACAGCGCCACGAACAACGCAGTTGCAGCTTTGCGACGCATGCCCAGGGCGCGTGCCGAAAGCCGCTTGATCGCGCTGCCCTGCTTGACCGTCGCCGATGCCGCGGGCTGATCATGGCCGGCAATCAACGGCCGTTGCAACTCTCTTCGTCCTCTGCCATTCATCGTTCGCTACTCGCAGTCATCCATCCATCCCAGGCCTTGCTTAGTCCAACACCCACTGCTTCGCGCCTTCGGTCAGCTTGGTTGAATCTTCTTTCGACCGAGCTTCTGTATACGCGCGTACGACCGGCTCCGTGCCCGACAGGCGATAGCAAACCCATGAGCCGTCGTCGAAGATAAGTTTCAAGCCATCGGTCCGGACGATCGAGGAAACCTTGCGCCCCGCCAGTTCCTTCGGTTCTGTCTTCAACTTCTTAGTGAAGTTGTCTTTACCCTGTGCGGTCAAGTGGAAATTCTCTCGAATTGGATAATAGGAACCCACCTTGCCAAAAAGGGCCTGCAACTGCTCGCCCAGCGTCTTGCCGCGAACGGCCACCATCTCCGCTACCAGCAGTCCGGCCAGAATGCCGTCCTTCTCAGGAACGTGGCCGCGAATTGTCAGGCCGGCGCTCTCTTCGCCCCCAATCGCAATCTTGTCCTGATCGATCAACTCGCCAATGTACTTGAAACCCACCGGCGTTTCGTACAGCTGGATCTTGTGATGCTCCGCCAGCGCGTTCACGCAGTTGGTTGTGGCCACGCTCTTGGCTACGCCATTTCGCCAGCCCCGCGTCTCCACCAGGTAGTCGAACAGCAGCGCGATAATGTAGTTCGGCTGAATGAAGGTTCCATCGCGATCCACGATTCCGAATCGATCGGCATCGCCATCGGAGGCAATCCCAAGATGCGCATCTGTCTCGCGCATCTTTGTCCTGCAATCCGCCAGTAAGGCATCGTCCGGCTCCGGCGCATGGCCTCCAAACAGCACATCGCGGTAGTCGTGCACACTCACGGCGGACACGCCGTTCTCCGTTAGGAGTTGCTGCGCGTACCCGCGCCCCGCGCCCCAGAACGGATCGACTACGATCCGCAGTCGCGCTTTGGCGATTGCCTTCAGGTCGATCAACTCCGCCAGCCGCTTCAGATAATCCGGCTTCACGTCGACCACTTCGAATTTTTCTTTGGGAATGCCGGCCGCCTTGACCTCTCCCAACGCCGCAATTTCCGCCTCAATCTGCTTGGTCACTTCCGGCAATGCCGGCGCACCGTCAGGCGTGGAAAATTTGATCCCGTTGTATTCCGGCGGATTGTGCGAGGCCGTAAAGTTGATCGCGCCGCTCGTCTTCCGCTGCCGCACGGCATAGGAAATCGCCGGTGTTGGCGCGGCTTCCCCGATCACCTCGGCAGTGACACCCTGCTCCGTCAGCAGGCGCGCGGCTTCCTCCACAAACATTTCTCCCAGGAAACGCGGATCGCGGCCCACCAGGATGCGATGCCGCCCCGGCTGTTTCGACACGTACTTCGCAATCCCTGTCACCGCTCGGCGGACATTTTCCAGCGTGAACTCGTCGGCAACGATCGCACGCCAGCCCGAGGTACCAAAATGAATTTGCGTCGGCATCTTTTCTCTACTTTCTTAGAGATAAGAATACCGAAGATTGGATGTACCGGGCTTTTTTTGAGCGAGATCCGGAAATTTCAGCCGCTCTAGGCAGCTCGCTGCGTATCCTGGAAGGCTGCCGCATGCGCATCGTAGACCGCAAGAACCTTGCCCGCGCGCGCCGGATCGGTTGACCAGCTCAAGGACACTGCCGTCACATACTGCTCGCCCGTGGTTGCTTTCAGGGCAGCCGCGTAATGCGGGTAGGCCTGGCTCAGCCGTTCCAGCAATGCCATACGCGCCCGAAAACATGCGCTCCAGTCGGAAACTTTGTCCAGTTGGCCGACACCGTCATCCAGTGATCATGCAGATATTCCCGGGTGGGCATGGCGATGGTGTCGGTACCCGGCAACGGTGGATGGCTTTGCTTCTGGCCAAACAGATTATTCGCCTCCACCGCCAGGTGCGAGCAGCCCCACCCCGACTCCAACGCGGCTTCGCATGCGGCGTACGCTGGAAAAATGTGGCGTGCAGACTGCGCGGCGCGGTAGGCCCGCGCAAGAAACAAAGTTTGAATGGACACGGATTCTCCTCGGAAAGAAGGCTCTATGTCCAGTATTCGCGTCAGCAAGGAATCAATGTGCAACTGCCCGTTGGAACAATTATTTTCCGGGCGATTTTGCACCCCGGAAAGATGGTTGCCTTAGCAACCATCTTGCACATATTGGTTGCTAAGGCAACCAATATTTCCCGCTCCCCAAAAGGCACAAATCAGGTGTATCTCCACCACCCGGTCAGAGGACAAAATACGATTTCAATTATCGAGTGGAAGAATCCAGCTCCGCCGCGGAGCCCGGCATCGGAGCCAGAAGGTCTTCTTTGCGCATCACCAGGGTGGTGGTGTTCAGCGAAGAGGATTCAAAGCCATGCCCGTGCGTGATCGCGTCCGTTGGGCAGGCTTCGACACAATATCCGCAAAAAATGCAGCGATTATAGTCGATGTTATAAACCTTGGCGTAGCGCTCGGCGCTGGAAATGCGATGTTCGCTGGTATTTTCCGCAGCTTCAATGTGAATGCAGTTCGATGGGCACGCGGCCGCGCACAGGAAACATGCCACGCACTTTTCCAGCCCATTTTCATCGCGTTGCAGCACATGCCGCCCACGGTACCGTTCTTCAAACCTGGCGCCGCGCATGGCTCCGGGACCGTCCGGGTAGTTCTCCACCTCGGTCGGCTGGAAGATTTCGCCAAAGGTGACACTCATCCCTTTGGCAACGGCTGCAATATCGCGCACGATCGACATACTCTAATTATAGACGAGGCAATTGCGGGTCGTTTACTGCACACAAGAACCGAACCGTTCTGGCGTGGAAGAAAAATCAGCTTTTGCTGACACTGAACGCACAGTAGCATTCGGCGTTTAGAGAGCATGGGCCGCCGCAACGGTCATAATATTATGACTAGATGAGTACCCTGGCTGCGTAAAAAGCCGCGCGCAGACAGTCACGTTGACATCCAAGTTAGGAAACTCTCCCTCCTCTTCTATGCAGAATGGTGTCGAACGCGTTCTGATCTATCGACTGGGAAGCTTAGGCGACACGGTGGTCGCGTTGCCCTGCTTTCACCAGATTGCGCGCGCCTACCCGGATGCCGAACGTTGCCTGCTGACCAATCTACCCGTGCACAGCAAGGCTCCGGGCGCATATTCCGTACTGGAAGGCTCCGGTCTTGTGCACGATTTCATGGGGTATCCCATTGCCATGCGTGGCCTGCGCGAAGTGATCACGCTGCAGCGGCAGATTCGGGCCTATCACGCGCAGGTCCTGGTCTATCTGACGCCTCGCCGCCTGACAGGCGAGGTGGTGCGCGACGCCGCATTCTTCCGTCTTTGCGGAATTCCTGAAATCGTCGGGCTGCCATTGGCTCGAGATGCCCGCACCAATCGGCTGGATCCGGAGACGGGATGGTACGAGCCGGAAGCGGCCCGTTTGGCTCGCCTGATGCGCGGCCTGGGAAAAATTGATCTGAATGATGCTGCCAATTGGGACCTTGGCTTGACGCTGGACGAGCATAAGCGGGCTGCGGAAGTATTGGAGCCGGTGCAGGGCCGGCCGCTGTTGGCGTGCAGCGTTGGCACCAAGGTGCAAGCCAAGGATTGGGGCCAGGACAATTGGCGGAGCGTGCTGGATGTGTTGGCCGCGGAACTGCCGCAATTTGGCCTGGTGCTGGTAGGAGCGCGCGAAGAAGCCGGGGTCAGCGAATCTGCGGCAACCGCGTGGGCCGGTCGCTCGGCCAATTTGTGTGGGCAGCTGTATCCGCGCCAATCCGCCGCGGTGCTGGTGCGGGCCAGGTTGTTTCTGGGTCATGACAGCGGTCCAATGCATCTGGCCGCCGCTGTCGGTACGCCATGTGTCACCGTGTTTTCTGCGCGAAACAAGCCCCGTACCTGGTTCCCGTGGGGCAGCCAGCATGAAGTGATCTACCACCGAACCGACTGCTGGGGCTGCGACCTGGAGACCTGCGTCGAGCAAAAGAAGAGATGTCTTACATCGATTCTTCCGGCGGAAGTTTTGGGTGCGGTTCATCGCGTGATAGCGAGACTCTCGTTGTCGCGCAGCATCGTGCACGACCCACAATAGTCAGCGCCGTCGCGCGGAAAAAACCGACAACCTTCGTCGTGTTTACGCCAGCGCCTGCGGAATGGCTTCTTCCCAACGTCCCTGCGCCTTCAGGATCAGCTCGACCAGGTCGCGCGCGGCACCTTCGCCGCCGTTTGCTCGCGTGACATACTGGCAGACGGCCTTCAGCTCCGGCGCGGCGTTGGCGACTGCAACGCCCAATCCCGAGCGCTGCGCGACGGGCATGTCCGGCAAATCATCGCCGAGATACGCGACCTCCTCCTCCGTCACCTGAGCCTTCTGCATACATTCCTCAAAGGCCGCCATTTTTCGCGCCTGGCCCAGATACACATAGTCCACTGAAAGTTCGTCGGCGCGCTGCTGCACTGCCGGAGATTTGCGCCCGGTAATGAATCCCGTCTTGATCCCCATGATGTGCGCCAGCTTGATCGCCAGACCGTCCTGAGAATTAAAGACCTTCATCTCGGCTACGCCGCCGTCGTTGGGCAGCGACATGAGACAGACGCCGCCGTTGGTCAGCGTGCCGTCGATATCCATGAGGATGAGGCGAATTTTTTTGGCGCGCGCTAGCAGCGCCGATGTGGGTGCTGAGGTCTCTTGCATGGTGCAATTTTATCGCGTGCGCGAATCGCGCAATCTTCCGGCTACACGGTATTAGAAATTTCAATCAGGTTTCGATCCGGATCACGCAGATAGACGGAGCGCAGTTTTCCGATGGCTCCCATGCGATCGACCGGACCCTCTTCAATGTGCACCTTCTGCTCGATCAGGTAGGCGACGACATCTTCGAGAGGCGTCGTAGTCAGGAAGCAAAGATCTGCGGAGCCCGGCGTCGGGTGGGCGGCTTTGGGGTTAAACTCATGCCCGCGCTGGTGAAGGTTGATTTGCTGAATGCCGAAGGCGAGCGCCTTGCGACCTTCCAGCGTGATTACATCCATCCCCAGTACTTCCGTATAGAAGTCGATGGTGGCGTCGAGGTTCGCCACAGTGAGAACCAGGTGGTCCAGATGCTCCAGAACAAAGGCCATATGGGACCATGCTAGTCCCAAACCGCGCAGATGCGCGAACCGGGCCATGGCGCACGGAAAACCGATCAGTCAGGGCGCGCGTCTCGTCCCGTGGAAACGCACATCGCCTGGTCCGGAGACCAGGCGATGGAGGGATTCTGCGTTAGGCGGAACGTCTTCACAGCGGTTTGATTTTAATATTGCGGAACATAATTCTCTCTCCCGGTTTGCCCTTGGGTTCAGTTCCCTGCAGGGAGATGTGGCCCTTGCGATAGGTTCCAAAGCCGGGCATCTTGGCAAATTTGCTATTGGCAACCAGGCTCTTCCACTCGTCTCCGTTCAAGTCCGTATCGATGACCTTGTGACCATTCTGAAATAGCTGAACGTGTCCGTTGTTCGCGATAATTTCGAACTCATTCCATTCCCCGGCAGGTTTCACATATTCAACTTTGTCGGAGATCAGGTCGAAGATGTCTCCCGAGCGCTCCATCAGAATCCGGCTGTCCGGTACGGTACAGGCGAGGTCGGCAATCTGCATCTCCGGGCCGGTACTGTAGGGTTGCTTATACTCCGGCGATTCGTGCACCCAGAACATGATGCCGCTATCGATGCAGGGCTTCGCCTTCCATTCAATTTTGAAATCGAAATTCTCAAACTCGTCATTCGTGACGATATCCTGATAATCCGCGCGGGGGTCGGTGTTCCGTTTGTTCAGCACAATCGCGCCGTGTTTTACAGACCAGTCTTTCCCTACTCCATCCTGATGATAGGAATGCCAGCCATCGAGATTTTTCCCGTTGAAGAGTAACTTCCAACCGTCCGCTTTTTCCTGTGGGGTCAGCGTATTGGGCTGTTGAGTCTGTGCCATCGCGGAGAACAGGCACCCACTCATCACCGCAGCGGTCATCACCGCAGTCGCCAGCTTCGAAAGTTTTGTATGAGCCATCAGTCGTGATCCTTCAGTAGGGTTTGGTGTTGCAATGTTGTGGAGGATGCAGTTCAAGCTTGGAGACAACGTCTCCGCAAAAGCCTCACCAGCTTACTCCAGCGAACGATGGATTGCCAAAACGAATCCTAAAAGCGCCGGATGAGATTCACCGGCGCGGGCAAGAGTCAGCAGGGAGCGCTGCCTCAACTCTGCAGGATTGTGAAGGTGGGCGACTCCGGTTCAGGGCTGGAGAAGAGGTCTTTGATGGACCTGAAGGACGCTCCGATGCGGTCGGAGGCATGGAAGAGATACCCGGCCGTTAATGGGCCCACCACGCGATGATGACCCACCGCGGCAAGGCCCATGGAGGCGATACAACCACACTGCGCGCAGTCGGGCTCCCCTCCAAACTGGCACGGAGTAATCTTCGTCTTCAGGTCGGCCGAGATGGTATGTGTGGTTCGGGCAAAGATGCAGTCTGCGGGGCTCGCAGGCGGAGCGAGCATTTCGCGAACCAGGCTTTCGTGCATGTCGAGAATTGGATACAGGAGACGCAGCCGCAGCAAATCTTCCACAACGAAGGCGCGCTGTTCACGCGTTAGAATCTCCGGCCCTGTAGCTCCTACCTGCGGTGTGAACAGGCTGAACCAGATTTTGCTGATCTCGGGTCGGGCGCTCCAGAAACGGAGAAACTCCTCCAAATATCCGGGACGAGCGGCAATGTCGCCGGTAATCGTGGAATGAATCGTCACCTTGGCCGCAGCAATGTTTTTCAGAATGCGTTCATAGGTCGCAGGCTTACGGCGCACATCGTGCTCCGGTTGCAAGCCGTCGATCGAGACCACCACATTCAACCGTTTGAACCGACTCCAGGCTGCGGGGATTTCTCGAAACGCGCTGGTCACAATCTGGGTGTGGACCTTCCGCGCATCCAGCTGAGGAAGGAGCATTTCAAGTTCGCGGTAGCGAACCAGTGGATCGCCCCCGACAAGGGAGACGTGCAGCGGCTTCTCCCGGTCGACAATTGCCAGAATTTTCGTCACCAGCTCCTGCCCCTTGAAGTCGGACAGCTGCCGCAGTTCGGTCTCCCCACCCAGGTGGGCCGCGTCGAACGCGTAGCATCCGGGGCACCGCAGTGGACATTCCTTGGTGATCTCGATTGAAAGAGACGGTTTGTGACCGGCCAGGATTCCCGCCCACGCTTGCAACACCTCGCCAGTCTTCATCTATATCTCCCTCCTCAATGGGATGCGGCATTCGGGCCAAAGACTCTTCTAAATCCGTCACGAATGTGTTGCCCGCTACAGCTCACGATACAATCTCGGCCATGATCAAGAATTCGAAACATAAACTAATTTCGGCATCGACCGGTTTCGCATTGACTGCGGTGGCCGTGGGCGCGACCGCCGTGGGGGCGATCGCGGTGGGTGCCGTGGCCATCGGCGCGTTCACCATTGGCAAGTTCGGCATGCGGCAGGGCCGTATTGAGAAGCTCGAAATTGGCGACCTGACCGTTGACCGTCTCACCATTCTCGAGCAAGTTCCCACTGGTGTAAAGGAGGATGGCTCCAAGTGATCGAGCGAAGCACCTCAGTCGACTGCCTGCGGCGACTTGTAAGCGGAGCTTGAATTCAGGACAACCTGTCTTGGCCGATAGAATGAAACCAGCCGTGCCACGACGACTGCGACATAGAAGATGCCGATCATGTTCTCCAGCGCGGCGATCAGCCGCACGTAGGGATTGACAGGCAAGATCCCACCGTAACCGACGCCGCACAGCGTAATCATGCTGAAGTACAAATAAGTGCTGGTTTGCTCGAGCGGAATGGTTTCATTAAACGGATGGGCAATGATCCGGCTCAGCACCCAGTACAGCTGGGAAAAAACCAGCGCGATCACCAGGTAGCTGACGAACGCTTCAGAGATTACGCTGCTGGTGACTGTCGGAAGCCGATCGAAATGGTCGATTAACGCCCACAGCACCCCACACGACAAGGCCAGCCCTGCAACTGGCGCCGAGTGACTGTAGAAATGTCGGTTATTTCCGGCGGCCTCCAGGATTCGCGCAATCAACCATATGCCAATCAGCGGGATGACCAGCATGCGAACTACTCTCCGATCCGCCATATAACTCGCGCCCAGCAGCATGGTCACCACAAGGATGAATGCCAGAATTCCACCGATATGTGGATCTCGGTCTGCCAGCGGCGAGGCCAACATCTGCGCAACGAAGGCGCAGGTCAGCAGTTCCGAGCGATACCGCTTCAGAAAGTCAATCAGCGCTCGTCTCATATCGACCTCCGCCGGATGAGGGGAGTGGATGCGCAAGACATTTGTCGCCATCATAATCCCAGCGGGCTGGAAGCAGGTGCGCGATTCAGACGGCGACGCTATTTTTGATACACCAGCCGCGGCCCGCTGAGTTGGCGCACCCGCAGGTTAATGGCGACCTGCACGTGGTCCTCAATCTTGACGAATGGGATGCCCTTGTTCATTCCATATTCCTTTCGATTAAAGAGCAGCGTTCCCTGGATCTCGTCTTCGCTGGTTGGTTTGGCGGGAATGATCAGCTTGAGTTTCTCCAGCCGGGTCACTCCACGGATAGAAAAATTTCCGTCAACGTCAAACATGGTCGGGCTGGTTTGTACGATTTTTGTCGAATGAAATGTGATCGTCGGGTAGTCCTGGACGTCGAAGAAATCTTTCCCCTTCAGCTTGTTATTCTTCATGCCGCTGCCCGTATCCACGGTGGCCGCGTCGATTTGGATGGATAGTTCGCCGGACGTCACCTGTGGCGAGGAAAAGGTCACCGTCGCGTGCCATTTGTCGAATCTGCCGACGATGGCGACGGAAGATTTGACGGAGAACTTGATGGTGCTTTCGCCCGGATCGAGCGCGAAAACCGGAACCTGCGCGTGGCTGGCGCGCGGCAGCAAGGTGAAGGCGAGTAGGCAGAGGATCGCGGATCGCATCTGCATGAGTGTTGAATTTTCGCAGTTCCGATGTCAACAGAATCCGAAGGTACGCTGGCGAAGGCCTACTTTTGTTGATACACGCGCACGTAGTCCACAGTCATGAATTGCGGAAGGTTTGAGTCATCCGGAGCGGGTTCGTCGGGACCTCCGCAGGCGATGTTCATAATCAAATACATTGGGCGATCGAAGGACCAGCCGGTTTGAGGGTCCTTGGTGTAGGTGAGAATCTTGCGGGTGTCCAGGAAAAAGTCCATGTGATCGGAATACCATTCCAGGGCATACAAGTGGAATTTGTCGTACATATCGTCGACAGCAACGGATACATGCGGAGTCGGTCCCGGGGTGCCATGGATGTGGACCGCGGTCCGATTTGGGTGGCTTCCCCAGCTTTCCATCAGGTCGATCTCGCCATGAGACGATTCCCCATACGGCGCCTGCCAGGTCATCGTGGGTCCCATGACCTCCTGACCATTCGGCCGTCTGGGCTGCGGAGGCCCGGGAATACGAGGCGATCGGAGGGGGCTGAGAAACCAGATTGCCGGCCAGGTACCTTTTCCCTGGGGCATCTTCGCGCTGATTTCGAAACGTCCATAGGTCCAGCAGGCCGTGTTTCGAGTGTTGAGGCTGGCTGAGGTGTAGCGGTGCCATCGATCATTCAGGGAGGTTGGGAAGAAACTTTCCGGCGTCTCTTTTCGCAATTCGATCAGGAGATGCTGGCCATCGACGCGGGCGTTCTCCAGCCGATTCACGGTGTAGTATTCGAGCTCATTATGACGGACGTAGCCTTCTTCGTATCCCCATTTGATGGGATCGGGATGTCCCGTATAAGTGAATTCATCCGACCAAACTAGTTTCCAGCCGGGTAATTCAGGGGGCAGTGACTGGGCCTCGGTTACGCCGCGGGTGGCGGCAGCCGCCAGGGTCGCTGCACTCAACGCTACAAAATATCTGCGGTTCATGTTTCCCCGGAACGGAGTGATTCGCCTGAATTATTTTCGTTGCGTTTTGTTGAACTTCGTGCGACCAGTATATCCACCGCAGTTCTGTCAAGCATCAAGCGAGAAAGTGTCCGTTCAATTCCGGTTCATCTTCCCGGGTGAATGAGAGGGATGATCGCACCGTAGCCGCGCAGAACCTGGCGAGGACGAAGCGCCCGGCGGAGGGCGACCCCGTCGTGAGCGAGCGTAGATTTCGTGTCCGCATCTTTCCCGCGCCCCCCTGCCTTGCCAAAACCCCATGTTAGGATAGTTGGCTAGATCAGGGGAATGGTTGATCATGCAGGCTCGTCGTTATTTCCTCGCGAACGGTCTTATGGGCATAGCCCTGGCAGGTATATTGCTGGCGACCGCTCTCTTCGGGTGCGGCGGCAGCAACAATACGACCACCTTGAGAACCAGCAGCCTCGGAACCATCACGACGGTCGCTGGAAACGGAGTGACTGGCTACTCAGGCAACGGCGGCCTTGCAACTTCGGCAGAACTGAACCAGCCCGATTGCGCAGTCATGGACAGCGCTGGAAACCTGTACATCGGCGACGGCGTCACCAACACAATTCGTAAGGTAGCCGCGGGGACCGGGATCATCTCCGCCTACGCCGGTAACGGTGCTGCAGGCTACAGTGGCGATGGAGGGCCGGCTACCGCGGCGTCCATGTATGGCCCCGAGGCATGTGCTCTCGATTCCACCGGCAACCTGTATGTGGCCGATGTGGGCAATAATGTCATTCGCAAGATCACTGCGTCCACCGGCATCATCACCACTGTCGCCGGCGATGGATACGGGAGCGGATGCGCGGGGGGCGGCTTTGGGGGTGACGGCGGTTTGGCAACCAAGGCCCAGCTTTTTTGTCCGGACGGAGTTGTCGTCGATGCTGCCGGAGACCTGTTTATCTCTGACCATAACAACCAGCGCGTGCGTGAGGTGAACGGCACTACCGGCATCATCACGACCATCGCCGGCAACGGGCAAAACGGCGTCTACAGCGCGGGTGGCCCAGCGACCGGTGCGCTGGTAAGCTCTCCAAGTCAACTCGCTCTCGACGCCTCCGGCAATCTCTATATTGCCGAGGTAAGCGTCGTCGCGAAGCTGAATCTCGCCACCGGCATGATCAGCACGGTCGCCGGTGGCAGTACGCAGTTGACTGCAAATCTGAACGACCTGGGCGATGGAGGCCCCGCCACGCAGGCAATGTTCGGCGGCGCGGGCGGTGTCGCTCTCGATGCGGCCGGCAATATCTTCATCGCAGATGGAGGGAGTAATCGGGTACGTAAGGTGACGGTCTCCACGGGAATCATCACCACTGTCGTCGGCACCACGGAGGGCTACTCGGGCGACGGAGGCCCCGCCGCCGACGCGCAATTGCACGCTCCCAAAGGCCTTTTCTTCGACGCCTCCGGAAACCTGTACATCGCGGATACGTATAACAGCGTGGTTCGCAAGGTAACGCCCTGAGAAAGTTTGACCAGCGACACAATACATTCTCGTTACCGCACGATCGCGAATGGCTTTTATCATGAAGACGCCGCTTCTTTCTCGCGGAAATTCTCCGCGGGCACCGACGTCGAACTCGAAACCGCCAGGGAGGTTCAGAATGACTGTCAGCTTCTCCAAAGATATTCGGCCTTGTTTCCGAGACGGAGACATCAAGTGCATGGGGCCCGCCGGGGTAAAGCTCGACGATCCCAAATGGATGTGTGTGCCCGCCAACGCGCAGAGTGTTTACGAACAGGTGTCCAGCGGCCACATGCCTCCGGATGCGCCCTGGCCGGCGGATCGCGTTGCACTATTCAAACAGTGGATGGATGCCGGCTGTCCGGCATAGCAGGATGAGGTCGTCGCGGCGTTTTTGCCGGCCTGCGGTTCATCTGTCCTTCGACGGCGCGGCCAGGGCCGGCAATGCATGGGCGAGCGCCAGAATCGCAGCGGCGAAAAGCAGCGTATCCGCGAAATAGTTGATCCCTTCCACTTCGGCTGCGATGCTAGGGTCGAGCAATTGCGCGATCAAAATAGGCCCATAGACAAACACGACAAGCAGCACAGTCCATGACCCGAGACAGGTCGCGGCCAGGCGCGTTTTTCTGTTGACCAGAATGCTTGCGCCGGCGATGCAGAGAATCGCGCCGGTCACATAGCCGATGGCGGCGCGCGCGGGAATATAGGTGGGCATGATTTTCTCGAGAGGAACTCCGGGGCAATGCAGCGGGTGCAGAAAATGTTCGACGCCATAAAATATTGCGGCGACGGCGAGGATGATGCGGCCCACGGTGATCAGTTTGTTTCGATGCGGACCGCGCATCGTACTGGCTGCGAGTAGCCAACCTCCGGCAGCGAACGACAGTTCGCGGAGGACAAAGGTCCATCCGAACCTGTCCCTGGGATGGGCGAAAGCTGCCGGCAGATCCGACATCAGCACGAAAAGAAACATCATGATGCCGAAGAGCAGGCCGGACCAGAACAGCTGAATCTTTGTGGCCATGCTCAAGGACGCGGCCAGCAGTGCGATGCCGACGAGATACGCCCAGAAGAGATGCCACGGCATATACGAGGGCACGGCGGGCAGCACGAACGCGACGTTCGCGAGATGGAGGGCGCCGAAGACTGCCAGAGGAACGGCGAAGCACACACCGGTCGCGGCGACGAACTTGTCGAGGCCGCGGGCGCGCGCGATGTCGGATTTCGCAGCCCACAAGGCAACCATGAAAATCAGGATGCCGGCACCGCACATGGCAACCACTGTGCGCGAGGCTACGAAGGGTAGGATGAGAAGAATGATGTGCATGGGAGTGCTGAGCGTGGCAGTCGCGCGATCTTGTCTAGCCGGTCAACATTGCTTCGAATTGTACAGCCAGCGGGAGTGGGCGGAATTTTCGGGGTTCGAGCCAAGCTGACAAAAGGACTGTGCGGCATAGTGAAAGGATTGTGCAGAACCCGATGCGATCCAATAACCAAAGTCCAATTAGGGACCAGTTCATGCAAACCTTACGTTTCAAAACATCTGCGGATTTCCGACGGTGGCTGGAGAAAAACCATACGGACTCCGATGGGATATGGTTGCGCATTTCGAGGAAAGATTCGCAGGAGACCTCCCTGAGCTACGCGGAAGCGCTGGATCAGGCGCTTTGCTATGGCTGGATTGATGGCCAGAAAAAACCCTTCGACAAACTATCCTGGCTTCAAAAATTCACACCGAGGCGCTCCAAAAGCGGGTGGTCGAAAATCAACACGCAGCATGTGGAGCGGCTTATCCAGGCAGAAGCCATGACCCCTGCAGGGATGAAAGCGGTTGAAGCAGCAAAGGCCGATGGTCGATGGGAAGCCGCTTATGCTTCCTCGAGGCGTGCTACGCCGCCTGAAGATTTTCTAAACGAGTTGAGGAAGAATACAAAGGCAGAGGCATTTTTTAAGACACTCAACAAAGCCAATGTTTATGCGATTGTGTATCGTCTGGAAACGGCAAAGAAGCCGGAGACCAGGGAAAAACGGATGAAGACGATTCTTGCCATGATGGAGCAAGGCAAAGCATTTCATCCTTAGTGGGCCTAGTATCCGGCTTCGCGGCCGTGGCGAACGGCGAGAATTACGACGTGTTTGCCGTCGTAGTGGTACAGAACGACATAGGCGCTTTGGCCGAATTCGACGATCCACTCGCGGAACTCGGGCGGCAATTCTTCGATGGGGCGGCCAATCTCCGGATGCGTGCCGAGGGCTTTGACGCCCTGTCGAATTGTCTGGATGGCTCGCTGGGCTGCGTCCCGGCTTTTGGGAGCGAGGAAGTTATAAAGGCGGGCGACATCCAGCAGAGCCGGTTGCGACCATCTTAGTCGTGGCATGCGGGCGGAGGAGCGTCCTTCCCCGCTTCAAGTTTCGCCAGCCATTTATCGGCTTCCGAGGCGGTGACATGCTTGCCGGTCGCCTGATAATGGTCCCAGGCGGCAAGCGCGTCCTGGCGGAACTTTTCCCGCTTCTCTTCGCGCTCCACGTATTGCTCGACAGCTTCGCGCAGCACCCAATGGGGTGAACGGCGACGCAGAGCGGCGAGGCGCTGGACACGCTTCTTCGTCTTGGTATCGAGTTTGACGCTGGTGCTGGAAGTGGTGGGCATCGGGTGCTCCAAGGTATTACCTAGAATTACTTTAGCACTAGAACCCTAGTCGGATTTATCTTTGACGATTCTCATATCGAAGCTCGTACATTTCCTTCGCTTCCAGGATATGTTCGCCGAACATGATCCACAAATAATCGGCCGCTTGTGCATTGCCGAGCTTACAGTGGGTATCGACTTCGGTGGCGATCGCGAGGGTTAAGACCGCCATCACTCCGATAACGTGCCCTCGAAATTGCGGAAGGTAGCGGCTATCTACCATCTGCTTAGCCTCTCCGCCGACATCGTTCGCAGCAAGGACAGGCCACATCCTCAACAACCCAGCAAAGCTCAAATGTGACTGCGCGGAAAGCTCACTGTAAACCCACTTGTCGAGGTACCGCAAATAATCTCTACTCTTGGTTTGTTCATTCTTGAGCTCGAATGGATGCTTCCAATAAGGGATCAACTTTGGATTTTTTACTTCCTTGTCGGTGATCTTCATGTATTCGACTATTTTCCCGAGTTCGGCGTCGACGATATTGAAGTAATCCTTCCATTCGCTCTCTCCCGAAAAGCTCGTTTTATAGAAATGTTGCACATCGCGGAGCTCCCGGTATCCGGCGCGCTGATATGCTTTCGCCCTTGGCACGAGCTCATCGAGCATATACACGGTAGTGCAAAGGACATCGACCAATTGTCGACTTACCGTTGGGACGACAAGAACGTATTTGAGGTCACGCTTCGAATCTTCGGGCGTGTCGGCGGAAAGGTATCGCATCGCACTATACGAATTGTTCGCAAAGTTCACGAACATGCGAAGGAGGGAGAAACAGTTTTCCATTGCGAGGTGACCACGCTGTAGCGACTCCCCCGCTCTTCTCTCAAGATCACGGTTGACATTGAAGAGCAAGCCGTCGAGCTTGTTGCTGACAAGCCCGAAATCAAATCCTTTAAGAGGTTTGAGCGGCATCTGTCCGGGCCTTTTCTTTGATCGCGGCATACGAGATAGGTGATCTGTCCTCCGAGATTTCGAACTACAACCCTAGCTTGGACCAGAGGGCGTCGACTTTGGATTGGGTGGTGGGGTCCATTCTTAGCATTTCTGGCCAGGGGCGGGTGAAGCCTTCGGCGGCCCATTTTCTGGTGGCGTCGATGCCCATTTTGCTGCCGTAGTTGGGCAGGCGGGAGGCGTGATCGAGCGAGTCGATGGGGCCGAGGGTGAATTGAATGTCGCGCTCGGGATCGATGTTGTTGGTGACGCGGAGGACGACTTCGCGCATGTCCTGCACATCGCAATCCTCATCGACAACCAGGACGCACTTGGTGAACATGGCCTGGCCGAGCGACCAGATGGCGTTCATGACTTTGCGGGCCTGGCCGGGATAACTTTTGCGGATAGAGACGATCATCAGGTTGTGAAAGACCGCCTCGACGGGCAGATTGATGTCGACAATTTCTGGAATGGTGAGCTGCATGAGCGGCAGAAAAATTCGCTCGACGGCCTTGCCCATCCAGGCATCTTCCATGGGCGGCTTGCCGACGATGGTGGTGGCGTAGATGGGATCGCGGCGATGGGTGATGCAGGTGATGTGGAAGACGGGATAGTCGTCGGGTAGAGTGTAGAAGCCGGTGTGATCGCCGAAGGGACCCTCGGAGCGGAGCTCGTCGAGGCGGACGTAGCCTTCGAGAACAATTTCTGAGGAGGCGGGGACTTGCAGATCGACGGTCTCGCACTGGACGAGCTCGACGGGCTGCTGGCGGAGGAAGCCGGCGATGATGAACTCTTCGACTTCTGGCGGCGCCGGCACGATGGCGGAAAACGTGGTGGCGGGATCGGTGCCGATGGCGACGGCAACTTGCAGGATTTCACCTGAGGCTGAGGATTGAGAGGCACCCGCAAGGTCCTTCGCTTTGCTCAGGACGACAGTGCTGTTGGGCGGAAGAGATGCGCCGCCGGCGGTTTCGGCCATGACGGCGACGCGGGCGGCGGATGCGGCTTCGGATTTGGGTGCGGCGCCGGAGCCGGCCTCGGCGGACTGGCGCAGGCGTTCACGATAATGTTCCGCTGCAACTTTCTGGCGCTGCCAGTGCATGCCGGTGGTTTGGCCGTCGTAGACCTGCATGCGATACATGCCGACATTGCGCTTGCCTGCCGGGGAGCGCGGATCGCGGGTGATGACGCAGGGCAGCGTGATGAAGCGGCCGCCATCCTGGGGCCAGCATTGCAGGATGGGAAAATCGAGTACGCTGAAATTTTCGCGCAGGATGACTTGCTTGCAGGGAGCATCTTTGGCGGCGACGAGTTTGGGGAAGAATTTTCCCATCTCGGCCAGCATGGGGAGCATGCGAACTTTGTCGAGGAAGCCTTCCGGCGAGCGCAGATTCATCAACTCGCGAATGCGGTCGGCAACATCGTTGAGCGAGTCGACGCCGAGGGCGAGGCGCATGCGGCGCTCGCTGCCGAACTGGTTCATCAGAACCCTGGCGCCAGGATAGCCTTTGACATTCTCAAACATCAGCGCAGGGCCGCCGGCGGCGCAGGCAGGTGGGCCTGACTTGGAGACGCGATCGGCGATCTCCGCCATCTCAAGTATTGGATCAACTTCCTGCTTGATGTACTTGATTTCTTTTTGCTTATCAAGCGCTCTTATCCAGTCCCTTAGATCGTCGTATGGCAAGCTGCTGATCCTCTCACGGTGTCTGTTTTGGAAGGCTGCGCGGGAATCCTCGTCATCAGTATCGTAGCCTACGGGGCGGGGCGCTGGGGCGTTGAGAGTCAAAGATCGGCGACGGCGCGGGATCAGTGGCACGTCTGATTTCAATGGGTGGAGGCGCTGGAAACCACGTCGCCGGACGGGCTAGGAGATGACCGGCACGTCGACGCAGGTTTCTGTGCCGGCGCGAAATCCAGCCATCCACCGGTCCATATAGGTGTGGGCGCAGCCGGCGCCGCAGAGGTGTTTACTCTCGGCACTGTGGGCCAGGGCGTTGTCCCATGGCATCACTTTCAGAGTCGGCTGCCCGGTTCTCCTGTCGCCGGAAGGCGCACATTCATTGATGGCAAGCCACCATTTTTCGTCTCCGCCCATCTGCTTGCCGCAGATGTCACAGGAAATGCGTTCAATCCAAGCCATGGAGTGCTGCCTCACCGTAAAGTTTTGAGAAGATGCCCGTTTGTATCACGAGGGAAGAGCCGCGTCCACACCTGTGGCAGACCCTTCCCGTTCCTTTGAGGTGCATACTGGTGGCGGCGACGGGTGCGGAATTTGGTCGGCGATCAAGCCGGGAAACCCTCACGATCCCCGCCCTCGGCTGGGATCGGCCCAGCTATGCCAAATTGTTGCCCGGGCGGCCCGGTACGCGCGTCAAAACTGGCGCAGGGCGTCCGTCACATAGAAAGCCAGGATCCCCAGAGTCACTAAACCCTCGGCGCCACCGAAAATCCGAATCATTCTTTCTACCGGCTTCACGCGCCGCAGAATCTCTTCCTGCTCGTGATGCTGCATATCCGTGCCATCATCGAGGAAGATCTGATCCTCTTCATTGCGAGTGATGGTACTGCGATAAATTATGAGTCCAAGAAGGATCACGCCCAGCGCTATCCAGACGGTCCATATTACCAACACGTAGCTCATAGGATCACCTCGCGATCGGCATAGCTTTGCGTGGCTGCGATGGCGGCGAAAGAAGGAGAAAATTCGATCCCTCGTCAGTGCAGCCACCACGTTGGCCTGTATCCTACTCCCAAACCAGTACTGCCGGGTAGATAGTTTTTGCGACATGATAGCTTTTTTCCAGGAACAGATGGACCGGCCGAGTGTGCAAACCCATGTGTTTGCTGGCGATGCCGCGGGCGGTTTGCGGTTGTTTTGCAGATGATTTCCCCGTATCATGGAACTTGATAGAAGAAACGCGAGGGCTATCCAGCATGGCAACGATGACGACGAATCCGACGAGCGAAACTGTAAAGGCACCCCCGGTCACGCTGACATCCGAGGCAATCAAGAAGGTGCGCGAAATCATGGCGACCCAGGACCCGGTTCCCGCCGGTCTGCGCCTTGGCGTGGTGGGCGGCGGCTGCTCCGGCTTCCAATACTCCATGTCGTTTGAGAATCAGTCGGGAATGATGGACAAGGTGTTGAACTTCGACGGCCTGAAAGTTTTTGTAGACTCCACTTCGCTGATGTATCTGAGCGGATGCGTGGTCGATTATGTCGAGACGCTGGAAGCTGCCGGATTCAAGTTCGAGAATCCGAACGTGAAAAGCACCTGCGGCTGCGGCTCCTCCTTCAGCGCATAAAATCCAATCTAAATTCAAGCTCCAGGGAGATATAGCTTTCAAAATGTATCTCCCTGCGCGCAACTATTGCTGGCGGATCTGTGTTTGTTCTGTCGTACGCGGAGATATCCGGAATCACCGCAGACAAAATTCCAGATACGTCAGGAGCTTGCCATGATTCTGAGACATCTTATCCTAGCTACTTCCCTTGCCTTCTCCCCTGTCGTGATGCTGGCGCAGACACCTACGCCGGGGCAACACGATCACGACATCCAACAGCGCAAAACCTTCCAGCAAGAGAGAATTGCCAACGGCGTCAAGAGCGGACAGCTCACCGCGGGTGAGACGGGACGTCTTGAACATCAGGAAACCGGCATCAACAAAGAAGAGCGCGGCATGCGGGCGCAGGATGACGGACACCTGACCCACCAGGACCGGGCGACTCTGCACCAACAGCAGAACCAGGAATCACGCCGCATTTACCGCGACAAACACAACGCGAATGTTCGCTAGGCGGTTTGGTTAGACCCTAGCGTGGCCCGCGGTGTTCGGCGTGATCGCTGAAGAAGAAGAACCCTCGCGCTGACCAGGCGAGGGTTCTTTTCGTTCGAAACTTCCGCATTCTCTAAAACGGGTTGGATTGGTTCTGGTTTGGGCTGGAGCCGGGCGTACTGCCGAAGCCGCCGGAATTTGTTGTCGAGCCTCCGAACGTACTGCTATTCGTCGAGCCAAATGAATTGGTCGTGGATCCAGGCGAGGAGGAACCGAAAGCGCTGGTCGTGGATCCTGGAGACGAGGGGTTGCCGGTCGTGCCCGTGCCATTGCCGGGCGTTGCACCCGACTGGCCAGTGGTTGCGGTGATCTCCTCCTGCGGATTGTAGACAAACTGCCATTGATCGTAGACCGTTTTCTTGCGGTAAGAGAGGATGGACTTCTTCTTCAACGGCACTGTGACGCCGACGATAGGAGCTCCAGCGGCGCTACCGCCCAAGCCGCCAGCTGCCGCACCGGTCGGACTGCTGCCAAACGTTCCGCCTGCAGCGGAGGTAGCCGAGCCGCCCAGTCCGGTACCGTTGGTTGCACCCATGCTCATGGTTGTGCCGCCGCTTTGCAGGCCATTCGGCGAAGCGCCGAAAGACGATCCGCCCAAGGTTGACCCTGACGACAGACCGGGCGACGGAGATTGTGCATTGTTGGAACCGAAATCGTCCGAACTCTGATCACTTTGTGGATTCGCAGTATCCTCGCTATTGCCATTCGCACCGGGATTCGAAACCGTTGGATCGGGCGGCGAATCCGTATCGGAAGTGTTGTCGAGTGAAGCGCCATTGGGATTGGAAGAGCTATTCGCATTCGCCGTCCCGGGCATGCCGCCTGCGGTCGGCATCCCGCCAGCTGCGGGCATCCCATTGGCCCCCGGCATTCCGGCCGCCGGCGTAACTCCTGCGGTCTGTGCCGGTTTGCCGAAGAAACCCATGGCCGTCATCTGAACCTGGCCCAGGTGCAGCAACTTCCAGTCCTTCTTGCCGGTCATGGGATCAACGTATTCCTGCCGCAGGAAGCGGATCTGATTGGTCTCTTTCAACTGAGCGATGGTGGAGGGGTAGGCGCCGAATTTGCGGTAGTACAGTTGGATGGCACGCTTGTACTGCTCGCCGCGCTGAATGGTCTCCATCTCTTTTTCGCGTTGGATCTGCATGGCGATCTTGGGCGCGGCGATGGCCAGGCCAATAAGAATCAGCGCGAAGAGAAAGAGGAGGCCGAGCAGGAGATATCCTTGCTCGCCGGAAGGACGCGATGGGGTGGTGCCTGCATGTTGTGGATGCTGAGTCAAAAAAGTGTCCTATCTATAAAAATACGCCGCTAACCGCGAAAAGTCGCGGTCGCACACGTCGATTGCAGTCTATGAAAACAGCTTGCAGCGACGCGCAACGGTGACACGACGGGAGGGAACGCGGCCGGTCGATCCGCGGCCGGGTCCGGTCAATTTCACTGCTCAAGGACTTGATTCGCGGCGCGCACGCCGCTTTCCATGGCTCCGTGGACGGTCCCCCAGTTTCCGGTTGTGTCGGTGTGTTCCCCGGCAAAAAATAATGTGCGTTCCACCGGCTCGCTTAGGGAGTCGGGAGCGTGGAGGGCGCCTGCCGGCAGGTAACTGTACGATCCCATGGCAAGCGGGTCACGTTGCCAGTCATGCGACTCAGCGTTGAGGATGAGGTTCTGCAACGAGTCCACACTCCAATCAAATATCTTCGCGAGTTCTATCTCAGATTCCTGCTGGAGTAGCTGCGGCGGTTTTCCCGCGAGCCGATCGGCGCGCGGTCCTCCGGCCCAACCCGTAAGGCCGCGGGAAGCCTCCGGAAACTGCGTCCACCATATCGGAAACGTCGCCGTCGGGGAATGCAGGAAGCCCAATTCTCTTCGATGGTCGTGAATCGTCGATAAATTCTGCCAAAACGGTTGCCGAAGCAACAGGACCAGCCGTCGGGCATGGCCGATTTTGATTTGTAACAAAGCTGATTTCATATGCGCCGGCGCGGGAGAAAATCGCAGATGATCCGTCTGCAGCAGCGCCAACGGCAGCGCGATCACCGCTGCGGCGGCGCGCACAACGATGGCTTCTCCATTTTGGATGCAGTCAATTTCGACAGTTCCATGCTTCCAACGAACCTGTTCGGCGCGTGTTTGCAGGCGGATTGTTCCGCCCTGGCGCTCAATTTCGGCTGCCAGAAATTGTGGTACCTGCGCATATCCTCCGCGAATATGAAACAGCCGATCGCCCTGTGTCGCGTCCTCAATCGCCTGCTGTTTTCCAAGCGCCGCAACGCCGATCACGCGATGATCGGCTGCATTGAAACCTTCCACATATCCGATGAGGCGTTTTCTGGCGGCGGTCGGGACCTGCGCGGTTTCCAGGTATTCCGCGAAGGTGCAATCTTCCCTGTCCCAATTCTTCAAGGCCTCGAGCCATGCAAAGTCGCGACCGAATTCGGCGCCGCATTCGCGCAGAACGTTCTGCTCCCAGCAAAAATGTCTTCCAGCGCTTTCGTAGGTTTCCAGGCTCGCTTCTTCGATCAGTTTCCACAGGAGGGGTGGCTTGCCGTGAACGAATTCGGCACCTAGTTCTACGATTTCGCCGTCAATACTCCGACTAAAAATTCGCCCGCCAACCCGGTTGCGCGCCTCCACGACCAGCACGCTCTTGCCGGATTGGACGAGTCGCCGCGCCGCGGTCAACCCTGCGGCTCCCGCTCCCAGCACGATGACGTCGTAGCTTCGATCCGTCATGGCAGGTAGGATGCTTTCGAAGAACGGGCAGCCGTGACTCAGGATCCGAATTCTTTTACTTGAGGCGGACGCCGAAACTTGCCAGGCGCGGAGTGCCGAGAGTCAAAATGGGCGTGCGGCCGACGTCAATCGCGCGATTGAAGATGTTATTGACAGCGCCATACACTTCTACATGCGAATTGAAGGCATGGGAAAAATATCCATCGAGTTGAAAATAGCCGTGCAGCAGAAGCGTGTTCACGTCGTCGTCGTACTGCCGGCCGCTGTTGGTTGCCAGCAGCTCGGCCACTCCAATCTTCGGCTTGGTTGCGCGAACCTGCGCGGTTGCCATGTTGTGCGCCACCTGCGGAATCCATTTTCCGATCAGTACCGGCTCCGGCACAAATTGTGTGACCGTCGCATTCGCGTACTGATAACCTCCCGTGATGGATAGCCACGACAGCGGCTGCGATTCATAGTCGAGCGAGACGCCGCGGCTGCGAATTTGTCCCAGGTTCTCGCGCTGCTTGACAATTTGCGAGGGGGTCACGCTGATCGTGAGCGCGGTAACCGGGCGATTCACTTCTGTCCAGAAATAGCTGGCGCGAACTACGGTGTTCCGCGCCGGCCACGCAAGCTCGGTGCCGCCCTCCCATCCGGTCGCGCGCTCCGACTTCAGCTGCGAATTCGGCAGAGTCAGCTCCTGGCCGACCTGGCTCTGTCGATACAGTTCATTCATAGTGGGAGAACGAAAGGCGCGATACGCCGACCCTGTAAGAGAAACATAGGAGTTGAGGCGGCGAACAATTCCAAGCCTGGGATTCAGCAGAGTCTCGCTTCGATTTGGAATCGACGACGGAACAATCGGCCCGGTTCCTGTCTGCATGAACTGAACAGTGTCCAAGATTGAGGAAATCATCGCCGCGCAAGGACGCGGCGACCGTCCAATTCTTCGTTTGCAGCAAACCTTCCGCGTAGGCCCCAACGTCGCGCTGACGCGCAGAAGTTTCTGCCAGTCCGTTGGGCAGATTATTGTGAATGGGAACTTCGTGATCGTTGGCGCGCACATCGTTTCCATCACTGCCCGCGATCAGCATCAGCCAGGGACGCAGGGGTTTCGTCCATTGCACGGAACCGCCGAATTGCTGGACGGTGACATGTTGCACGCGGGTGAGAAATTCAGTCGTCTGGGCGGCATTGACGGATGAGAAGGTCTGTCGATAGTGTTCCTGACTGCCGAATAGGATCGCCCGAAATGCACCGGCATTTTCCGTAGTCCAGTCGAATCCCCCGGTATAGCGCCAGAGGCGGGTGCCGTTGGTCTGCAGCGGAGTTCCGTTGGCGCGAGCTTCGTTCAACAGATTCCCTCGCAGGTAGACATCTCCTCGCTCGGCAATGTTGCGACGCAGGTCGGTTTCCGCATTCTCATAATGCACGTTCGCCGCGGTATCGATGGGGCCGCGGAAGGCAGGAGCAACTTCAATGTAGCCATCGGTCTTAAACCAATCGCCGGCGACGAGCCCCGCCCAGGGGCCGATCGCTGTGGTGCCCAATGCGGACACGTGGCCGGTATTTTCCTGGGCGTATCCGGTGTCCAGTGCAAAGGCGGTAGGCCCGGGTTGACGCTCAATCATGTTGATGACACCGCCGATGGCGCTGCTGCCGTACAGATCCGAGGCACCGCCGCGAACCACCTCAACATCCTGAATGGCAAGTGAAGGCAATTGGTCCCAGTACACCCAGCCGCCGAAGGGATCATTCACAGGGACCTGGCCGGCGAGAACGAGAGTGCGGCTAGCCGCGGTAGATCCCAGGCCGCGCAATGAGACACCCTGCGACGTTGGGTTGGCGACCATGGTGCTGGATCGCCGGTAGAACTGCAGACCCGGCACCTGGCGGACTTGATCGCCGACGGTGAGGGTTGCGCTCTGCTGGAGCGTCTGCTGCGAAAGCACGCGGACGGTGTTGGCAGATTCGTTCAAGGCCAGCGCTGTTCGGCTGGCGGTGACGACGACTCGCTGGGAATTCGTGGCGAGTGCCAAGTGAACCGCTTGCGGCTGGTCAGGGGAGATGTTCTGTTGCAGAGGCGCGTAACCTGGCACCTTCAAAACTAACGTCGCCGGCCCGGTCAGTGCGGTGGTCGCTCGAAAATCACCCGCCGGCCCGGTTACCAGGGACAGGGTGTGATCGCCGATTTGCAACTGGACGGTTGCGCCAACCACAGCCTGATTCGTCGGTCCGACGACGCTGCCGGAATATACCCGGGTCGATGGCTGGGCAAAGGAAACCAGACAGAGTACCCCGAGAAGCGGTGCTGTCCACAACAGTTTTCGCACGGAATCCTTGTGCAGCGGATTATTTCTTGCTGGTCAATCACGACTTCGCGGGGAGGATTAAAATCGGGGATGGCCTCCCACGAACCCACCCTGTGCAACGGCAATTCAGCCGGCAGATGCGAAGCACGGCTGTCTTCAACAGGTTACATATGAGAGAGATGCGAGCGCCAGCCCCGGCGTATCAATTTTATCGTGAGAATTCCTATGGCCAGCGATGACGGGTCAACTCGAACTGAGTCGATGGTTTATTGGGAGGGGGGAAGGAAGCCGCATGCCTCGGGGCCTTGCAGTTGTCACCGGCATGTGAAAAGAGATTGGCGGCGAAGCGATGGCCATTGACATGGATCGCATTCAAAAAGACATCCGCAAACTGAGAAAGTTTCTCAAGGCGCCTCCAAAGCGCCCAAGCCCGCACGTCATCCACTCGTTGCGTACGCGGACGCGGCGGCTGCAGGCGGCGCTGCAAGCATTTGCAGCAGGCACAGATCGCCTTTCAAAGAAACTGAAACGCATGCGCCATGCTGCCGGAAACGTGCGCGACCTGGACGTGCTGACCGGATACATAATGATGGTGCAGGTGCCGGATAAGCAGGAATGCCGGGTCGAGTTGCTGGAATACCTGGGAGCAGAGCGCTACCGACGGAGCGAGCAACTGATCGCTTCCGCACTGAAACATGGGCCATTTCTGCGGCGGCGACTGAAGCGCATTTCGGCGCAACTCGAGGCGCTGGATTCGGCTCCCGACAATACCTCGACGAATTCGGCATCGGAAGAAATGGCAGCCTCGGCGCTGCAACTTTCCCGGGAACTTGCGATTCCCACTCGCCTGGACAGAGACAATTTGCATCCCTATCGAATCACGGTGAAAAAACTGCTGTTCCTCCTGCTGATGCAGAAATCCCGCAGCAATTCGCATCTGATCGACGCATTGGGAGAAGTCAAGGATGCCATCGGGGAATGGCACGACTGGCAGGAGCTGGCGGCGTTAGCGGAGAAGCAGCTCGGGCATACCCGGGGATGCGAACTTCTGCGTTCGTTTGAGGCCATCCGCGATCAAAAATTCAAGCACGCGCTTTCCGTGACGAACCGAATGAGGGAGCGATACTTCTCTTCGTCCCTGCATGGCCGACATGGCGGCTCGAAAGGCAAATCTTCGGCAAGCGACGCAGTGATGAGCGCGATCGCCGCAATGATGGAGTAAGGTGGCGCATACCTGATATTTTCATTGCAGGATGCCTGAACCCGCCGCTCACAAATACAAACATCTGGATACGCTGACGCTGATTTTCGTCGTCGTTCTGTTGATTTCCAATCTGGTCGCACAAAAAATCTGCAGAATCGGGCCGTTGACCTTGAGCGGGGCGGAGCTGTTATTTCCAATCACCTACATCTTCGGAGATATTTTCACCGAGGTGTACGGATACGCAGCATCACGGCGGGCAATCTGGATTGGATTTTTTGCTTCGGCACTGCTGTCGGCGATGGGGGCAATCGTCGTGGCTCTTCCACCAGCTCCAGGATGGCCTAATCAAGCTGCATTCGCCACCGTGTTTGGGTTTATCCCGCGCCTTGTCGTCGCCAGTCTGATTGCCTACTGGGCGGGCGAATTTACCAACTCCTACACTCTGGCGAAGATGAAGGTGTTGACACGCGGGCGCTGGTTGTGGACGCGAACCGTCGGTTCCACGATTACAGGGCAGGCAGTCGACACGGCAACAGTGGTGCTGATCGCCTTCTGGGGGAGAGCGGCGCACAGGACGCTGTTCGAATTGATCATTTCAGCGTATGTGGCCAAGGTCGCGTACGAGATTCTGGCAACTCCGCTGACCTACGCGGTGGTGGGGTGGCTGAAGCGCACCGAGCACGCGGACATCTTTGACGACCATTCCAGTTTCAATCCATTTCATCTTTCTACGCGATCGTAAATTCGCGGCATGCGAAGCTTTGAAAATTATTGCGTCCGCTGCAGATGGGGCTGCATCTCTTGCGCAAGTGATTTGTGCGCGGGCCAGCACCCCGGATGTGCCTGCGATTTGCGGTGAACAAAGCGAACGATTTGTGCGTATGTACATCGCAGCGACCGACCGACCGCGGGAGCGGAGGAGTCGGTTCTATCGTATGCTGGAGAATGTTTCCGAAAACAATATTCTCGACATGGCATAGCTGAACCGAATGGCCCTGCATGTCGCGACGCGGTGGTTAGATTGAAAACTTTTGGAGCGGGTGGATGCCAGGTGGACGATGAACTCAAGTTTTGCCGAATAAATCGGTTATCGACAGCCCTAATCGCAACGGTGGGGGTTCTAATCTGCGCCGCGGGATGTAGTCGAGCTCCCGCCAAGCCCACGCAAGCATTCCCGGCCATGCCGGTGAAGGTCACCACAGTGACGCTGCAGCCGGTACCCGTCACGGACAGTTATGTCGCCACCATCAAGTCACGGCGGTCGGCAACTATCCAGCCCCAGGTCAACGGAAACATCACGCAGATTTTCGTTCACTCCGGGGACCATGTCCGCAGCGGACAGCGGTTGATGGAAATTGACCCGAGGCAGCAAGAAGCGATCGTAGCGCAGGCGCAGGCGACCGAGCAACAGGCCCTGGCCATTTACCAGTACAACCAGAGAGACATCGTTCGCCAACGATCCCTGTTCGATGCCGGCGTGACCAGCAAACAGGCCTACCAGCAGGCGGAACAGACGTATAACAGCTCAAAAGCGACATATGAAGCCGACGTTGCAGCGCGCAAATCCGCACAGCAGCAGTTGGCATACTTTCATATCAGCGCCCCATTCGACGGCATCGTCGGCGATGTCCCGGTTCATGTCGGCGATTACGTTTCGTCTACCACGACGCTGACCACGGTGGACGCCAACACCCAGCTGGAGGCTTACGTTTATATTCCAGCCGATCGTGGCGCCCAGGTGCACGTTGGACTGCCGATTGAAATCGAAAGTGGAGACGGGACGCCGATTACCCGCACCAAGGTCTATTTTGTTTCTCCGCAGGTCGACACTGGACTGCAAGCAATTCTGGTCAAGGCCAAGGTCAACACCAAGCCCGGAGTGCTGCGCGATGCGCAATTGGTCCGCGCCGTCGTGACCTGGAGCACAGCGCCCGCGCCTACAGTGCCAGTCCTGGCTGTGACACAGGTCGGCGGCCAGCAATTCGTATTCTTAGCAGAGAACGAGAATGGCCATGAGGTTGCGGTGCAGAAGTCGATTGAGCTGGGCACCACAGTGGGCAACTCCTATGAAGTTAAGGGCGGCTTGCAGGCTGGAGACAAAGTGATCGTTTCCGGGATGCAGTTTCTGGTGAACGGAGCCCCGATACGGCCGATATCGTAAGGCTTTCCAGACGTATCGCAGATTCAAATCCCGGCATTTTGAAAGACAACGTTCCATTTTGCGAGGCAGAGGTAGCTCAAAGTGTTTGTTGATTTCTTTATCCATCGACCGGTTTTTGCCACTGTCTGCGCGCTGCTGATCATCCTGGCGGGAATTGTCGTCATTCCCACGTTGCCTGTTTCGCTCTACCCTCAACTCGCTCCCCCACAGGTAACCGTGACCGCTACGTATGTGGGAGCCAGCGCGCAAGAGGTGGAATCGGCTGTGACGATACCGCTGGAAGAGGCGATCAACGGCGTCGAGGGAATGGACTACATCACCTCCAGCAGCACCAACAGTGGAACCAGTACCATCACAATTACCTTTAAGACGGGATACAGCCTGGACATCGGAGCGGTCGACGTACAGAACCGCGTCGCCAGCGCGCAGGGACAGCTGCCGGCGACCGTCAATAACTTCGGCATCACCATCAACAAGGCAAACGCCAATTTTGTTTTTGGCGCCGGGTTCTATTCTGACCACGGCCAGTACAGCAATCAGTTCATCAGCAACTATGTGGATGTCTACGTCTCCGATGCGATTAAGCGAGTGCCCGGCGTCGGCGGCACGATTATTTTCGGTGAGCGCAAGTACGCGATGCGCCTCTGGCTGGACCCAGTGAAGATGGCGGCGCGTGGGCTGACGGCCACCGACGTGGTGACCGCGTTAGAACAGCAGAACGTGGAAATCGCAGCGGGAGCCCTGGGTGCGCCGCCGGCCGATCCCAAGCAGCAGTATCAGATTACCGTCAACGTTATTGGCAGGTTGACCAGTCCGCAGCAGTTTGACAACATCGTCCTGAAAAATTCGCCAAACGGAATCGTGCTGCTGAAGGATGTTGGATATGCGCAGCTTGGCGCCCAGACCTATGCGACCGACCTGAAGTTTAACGGGTACAGTGCTGTCGGTCTTGGCGTCGAACAGTTGAGCAATGCAAACGCACTGACCGTGGATCACGATGCGAAAGCTGAACTGGAGAAATTATCCAAGTCGTTCCCGCCCGGCCTGAAGTATGCGATCGCATTCGACACAACCACCGTGGTTGGCGAGTCGATTCACGAAGTGCTGGTCACCCTGGGCGAGGCGATTATCATCGTCATCGTCGTCATCTTCTTCTTTCTTCAGGACTGGCGCGCCACCATCATTCCGGCGGTTACCATTCCAGTGTCACTGATCGGCACATTTGCGTTCATCAAGGTGTTCGGCTTTTCCATCAACTCGCTGACCCTGTTTGGAATTACTCTTGCCACGGGACTGGTGGTCGACGACGCCATTGTGGTGATCGAGAACGTGCAGCGCCATATTACAGAAGGCGCGACGGACACACATCAGGCGACTTCCGACGCGATGGGAGAGGTCACCAGCGCGGTCATCGCGACGTCACTGGTTTTGATCGCGGTCTTCGTGCCGGTGTCGTTTTTCCCGGGCACTACCGGCATTCTCTACCGGCAATTCGCGTTGACGATTGCGTTCTCTATTGGTATATCCGCTTTCAATGCGTTGACACTCTCCCCGGCATTGTCGGCAATTTTGCTGCGGCGAGAAAGGCGTCATCACGGACTTTTAGCTGCGGTCGAACGCGGCATCAAGGCGACTTCCAGCGGGTATGCTCGCAGCATTCATAGGGTCTTACGCTGGCGATATGTCATGGTGCTGCTGTTCGTGGGCGGACTGGCGGCGACCGCATACATGTACCTGCATGTGCCTACGGCCTTTGTGCCGGAGGAAGATCAGGGCTACATTATTTTGCAAATTCAGGCGCCTCCCGGAGCATCACTTTCCTATACCGATCAGCTGGCCACTCAAGCCCAGATGATTCTGAGCCGGCAACCACAAGTGGCGGCATCGTTTGCGATCACGGGCTTCAGCTTCTCCGGCACCGCGTCGAATTATGGAATTATTTTTGCCGCTTTGCAGCCATTTTCGCAACGCAAAGGCGCGAATGATTCGGCGTCGGCGTTGGTAGGGCGTCTGCGACAACAACTCTTCGCGATCCAGGGCGGCCTGGTGATCCCGTTCGAACCTCCAGCGATTCAAGGCCTGGGTAGTTTCGGCGGATTCCAATTCGAGTTGCAGGACACGGGTGGCAATTCGCTGACCGACCTGGCTCGTGTCGCCAATCAAATTGTTGCCGGCAGCCGACAGGACAAACAACTGGCCGGGCTCTTTACTCCCTTCACCGCCAATGACCCTCTGGTGCAGGTCAGTATCGACCGGCAAAAGGCCCAGGTACTGGATGTTCCGCTGAGCCAAATCAGCGATGCGCTGCAGGTCTACATGGGCTCGGCGTATGTGAATAACTTTATCTTCAACAACCGCTCCTATCAGGTTTATGTACAGGCTGATGAGCCCTACCGCAAAAACACGCAGGATCTTCGATCGTTTTATGTACGGTCCGGCAACGGACAGATGGTGCCGCTGGACAGCGTGGTGACGATCGTGAATACTTCCGGACCGCAGGTCATCAGCCACTACGATCTTTTCCGTTCGGCGGAAATTGACGGTTCCTCGGCGCCTGGCATCAGCAGCGGGCAAGGCTTGACCGCGATGGAACAGTTGGCGAAGAAATACATGCTCCAAGGCATGCAGTATTCCTGGACGGGATTGGCGCTGCAGGAAATCGAATCCGGCGGCAAGGCGGCGAGCATTTTCGGCCTTGGAATTCTGGTGGTTTACCTTACGCTGGCCGCGCTCTACGAGAGTTTTGCGCTGCCGTTTATCATTCTTCTGTCTGTGCCGATGGCGGTGCTGGGCGCGTTGGTCGCGGTGTCGTGGCGCGGCCTGGCGGACGACGTATATTGCCAGATCGGGTTGGTGATGCTGATCGGTCTGGCGGCCAAGAATGCCATCCTGATTGTGGAGTTTGCCGAACAACTGCGGAAGCAGGGCCGCTCGATCGCCGATGCGGCGATGGAAGCCGCAGAGCTGCGCCTGCGGCCCATTCTGATGACGTCGTTCGCGTTTATTCTTGGCATTCTGCCGCTGGCATTCGCCAACGGCGCGGGTCAGGCGGGGCGCCATTCCATTGGCACCACCATCATTGGCGGCATGTTGGTTTCGACCATACTCAATCTATTCTTTATTCCGGTCCTGTATGTCCTGACGAAAACTGTGCTGGAGAAAATGCCGGGATCGAAACCGGCGCCGCCGCAACGATCGATTGCAGAGCCCCCACAGGCATAAGGTCGCTTCCGAACCGAGGGGAGTTTCTCGTCGCAACGGATCATTCAGGATCTATTGGGCAGAACAGCTCCGCGCATTCTTCGCGCTGCGGAAAACGATCTTAGAAGAGCGTTACGAGCGGTGATTGGTTGAGGGGCGAAACGACACGCGCGCTTCGCGGCAATGTTGTCTCTTGTCGCCCGAACCCTTCGAATTGGAATTATTTCTCCAATGAAATATACTCGGTGGTCCGAACTACTCTGCCGAGGATGGTTCATGAAAACAGGCTCGCGCTTTCGCATATCTGTCGTACTTTTTCTAATCGCCCTTCCCGTTGCTCTCACTGCCCAGATGACCTTCCCTTCCGGCCCGCTGGATCCCACTCGAAACCTTTCTTCTACTGCGCTGGTGGCGCAGGGGCACACGCCGTTGCCGGAGCAGTACATCTGGATTGCCGGTTCGCGGCCGGGGCCTGAGGGAAAATCCGCGGCCCCGGTGTATTTTCGCGCTGAGTTTGCGGTCGACGCAGTTCCATCGCATGCCACTCTCTACATTGCCGGGGCTGAAGCCTCTGCAGCCTACATCAACGGCCAGCTGGTGGATACGGTTCAAGACAATCCGTCGTCGCCGATCAGGATGTTCGTCTTCGAAACTGACGTCACGGGAAAGCTGCAGGCCGGACAAAATGTGCTGGCTCTTAAAATCACACCGTTCGCGGGTCGCGATCACCGCATTGTTGTGAAGATCGTTCCGCGTTCCGTCGGCGTGGATGCGCCTGCACTGCTGATCAGCGGACCAGCGTGGAAGGCTGCATCGAACGACCCGGCGGGATGGAACGATGCTGGATTCAAGGATGCCCTGCTGGAAGCCCGTTCAATCCTTTGGCGGAATTGAAAGTTCCCTCGAATTCTTTCAGGGAAATGAAGACGCCGGTCTGTATCGATGGCCGGGCTACCTGGGTCTCTCGCGGTTTCTGGCACACACGACGCTGCCAGTCGAGAGCGTCGATCAGGAATTTGTCGGCCGCAGCAGTTATGAAAACCTTGACGCATTGACCCATCCTGCTGCCGCAAGCGGCAATCGCGACTTCACCGTTCATCTTGCCTCCGCCAATGTTCCAGAAGGGCAAGTGCCCAGCCTGTTGCTGGACTTTGGCAGAGAGGTGAGTGGGAGGGTCAAATTTGTTTCCGACTCCGACAGCCCGATGCAGATAACGGTGCAATACGGAGAATCACGCGACGAGGCTCTGATCCAACCGTACCTGGGAGTTGATCCGATCATGATTTTGCCACACGGAACAGCGTATGGGCCCAAGTCTGCATTCCGTTTCGCAAAGATTCGATTTGTCGGAGGCGGTCCGACCCTGCGCTTTCGGTCGATCGCGCTCGACTATATTTATTATCCGGTGGAATATCGCGGCTCCTTTGAATCCTCTGATCCGCTGCTGAACAAGATTTGGGAAGTGGGCGCCTACACGGCCCACCTCTGCATGCAGGACGACATCTGGGATGCAACCAAGCGGGATCGCAGACGCTGGGCGGGCGATCTCGACGTAAGCGGTCGCGTCATCAACGATGTGTTCGACGACCATTTCCTGATGCAGGATACGATGACGAATCTTCTGGGGCCTGCGCCGATCCATTCGCATGTAAACGGTATTGCGGGCTATTCCGCCTGGTGGATCAATGTGGTGACCCAATATTACCTGCACACCGGTTCGCTGGATTATCTGCAAGGCTTGCACGCGCGGCTGGTGCAGCTGTTGAACTATATGGACACGGAGGTCGACCAGAAGAACCTGTTCGCAGATCAGACCCATATATGGGCCTTTGTTGACTGGTCTGCCGAGCTGGACGGAGACACCCCGGAAGCGCGGCGCGCCACCCAGTTTGAGTATTACCTGGCCTATCGCGACGCGGCATTTCTTCTGCGCCAGATGGGCGATACGGCGAATGCCGAACACTATGAACAACGCGCGGCGCTGCTGAAGGAAGCTGCGCAGAAGTATTTGCTGGATCCTTCGACTGACAGCTACGGAACCCGCTGGCAGACGAATGCGATTGCCGTGTTTTCCGGAGCTGCGGATCCGTCACAATATGCGCCGATCTGGGACCACTCGCTTTCCAGCGTCGGCAAGGAATATACGGGACTGTTCATGACCCCGTACTACAACTACTACATCATTTCCGCCATGGCGGAGACCGACCATCGGGCGCAGGCGCTGGACTGGATTCGCAAATACTGGGGAGGGATGATTGCGGAAGGCGCGACCAGTTTCTGGGAAGGCTACTATCCCAGCTGGCCCAAGCACAACTTTCACGCATCGCTGCAGGCTGACGATGGCACGGGCTATTTTGTCAGTCTTGCCCATGGTTGGTCGGCCGGCCCAACCCCTTGGCTGATGGAACAAATCCTTGGAATCCAGCCTACCGCCGGCGGTTTTTCCCAGGTCACCATTCGTCCGGATCTTGCCGGACTGGCCTGGGCCAGAGGTGCTGAACCCACGCCTCACGGAATGTTGAAAGTCGACTTGCGCCAAGGCCACGGCCTGGAAACTGCGATCGATCTACCCGCAGATGAAGTCGCCACGGTGCTGATTCCTGTTGCCCACGCGGGACAAAACGTTCTGGTGAACGGCAAGGTTGCGGACGATGCAAAACCCGCGGAACAAGGCACACGCGTCGCTGTCATTCTGAGGGAGCCGGGTCACTATACGTTGCAAGCGCAATAGGCAGGTTGGCGGCGGAAATTAGGTGGGAATTCTAATGGATTCCAGGCGCGAGCTGCGGATGCTGTTTGGCCCATGCCAGGTACTCGGGCACCGTGTAAAAAGTTCGATAGTTGTAGAGGCGCGCGTCGTCCATGACCGGCGCGGTCCAATCGAAGCTCCACGAATCCCCCACCCGATGCATCCATTGCAAGAGCTTGGAGTTCAGATCGCGGACAAGTGGGGCGGCAGCAGGTTCGTCGATGCGATTATGTAACTGATACGGATCTGTTTCGAGATCGTAGAGCAGCCAGGGATCCGATTCGCGCCTGGCGAACAGATATTGTTCCGTGCGAACGGCGCGCCAGGCACCTTCGACACCGGAGGCGCGATAGGGCCCAAAGTTCTGAAAAAAAGCTGACGACGGCCCTTGCTCGGTGTTGCCGGTCGCGATGCGGGACAGGTCGGAACCCTGCATGTCCGCAGGCACAGGCAGGCCGCACAGGGATAGGAAGGTAGGAGCGAAGTCGACGTGGGAGAACAGAACGTTCGACGTTCGCCCAGCAGGGACAGTACCGGGAAACCGCATAATCCCAGGCACGCGAATGGATTCTTCCCATGGAAGCATCTTCAACGTGCGACCCTGCGAGCCCAGCATATTTCCATGATCGGAAGAGAAGACGACGATGGTATTTTCTTCCAGGTTCAATTGCCGCAGCGTCGCCAGGAGCTTGCCGATCTGATCATCGATTGCGGTGATCGACGCATAATACCCGGCGATTTCTTTCCGTCCAGCGCCCGGAATATTCGCTGTCCAGTTCGGCTCCATGTGCAGCATTGCCGGATCGTACAGGTTCATGTACTTCTCAGGAGCGAGATACGGGTCGTGGGGCGCGCCCAGCGCAAGCATCAGGAAGAACGGCCTGTCCTGCGATTCATAGAGAAATTCAATGGCCCGATCGGTCCAGTATTCAGGCTCATACTGATCGGAGATTATGGGAACGTTTTCGTCGCGGAAATACCATCCATGGAAATAATTATGATTACATTCATTCGCGGCCCAATACTGAAAGCCGTGCCGGCGAGGGCCGGGAGGAATAAATCCGGGCAAACGTGGACCACCATCGAGATGCCATTTTCCAATGTAGCCGGTGCGATAGCCAGCCTGGCTATAGAGGTCGCCGATGGTGATGATATTTTCTCGCAAGCGCAGATCGTTCGCCACCATACCGATGCGGTTGGTATAGGTCCCAGTGAGCATGTTGGCGCGGGCCGGGCAACACAGCGGCGTATTCGACAGGGTGTTACGGAACAGCGTTCCTTCGGATGCTAGGCTGTCGAGATGCGGGGTTTGAACATCCGCGTTCCCCATGCAACCCAGGGCTTGCGCTCTCCATTCGTCGGGAAGAATGAATACGAGATTGGGCGGACGCTTTGCCGCGGCGGAAGCCTGCGCCGGCCTGGTTTGTAAACTCAAGCCGGCCGCCGCCGCCGTTGCTGCCTTCACGAATGTGCGCCGATCCATTGCAGGTTCTTTCCGGATTGTCCAATCACCCGCCGAACGAATTTGAGTGTCTTCACGCGGTGAGGCGATGGAGCAACCTCAATCAATCACGCGAACCGCGCCCGCTCCCACCAACTCTTCGACGCGCTCAATGAAGCCCTTGTCAGCCGCCACGCCCAACCCCTCGGGTTCCAGCACGACGAGGTATTCGTTGCTCTGCTCAAAGTCCAGCAGAACCTTGCCCGTTCCCGGGGTGGCCAGCATCATCGCATGGAGTTCGGTGAGTGCAGGCACGGTGACACGATCGAGCGCGATACGAATGCGCATGCTGCTGGGCAATTTTACCTTCACATCTTCCAGCGCAGTAATACTGGAAATCGCCAGCTTGGGCGCCGCATCTTCTTCACCGCGCAATACGCCGCGAACCAGCACCGGCACATCGATCTTCAAGCTCTCAGCCAAGCGTTTGTAGGCCTCTGGAAAGCAGATCAGATCGATTTTTCCGGTCAGATCCTCCAAAGAACCCTGGGCATACAGATCTCCTTTGCGCGACTTGGCAACGCGCACTCCGGTCAATATTCCGGCGACCGAAATTTCATTTTCATTCTGCGCGTCCCGGCGCCCCATGCTGGGCGCGGGCGTCATTTCGAGTGCTGTCTGGGCGTCGACGACGCCCTTGAGATTGCGCAGCTTTTCGGCATACTTTCCCAGCGGATGGCCGGAAACATAAAATCCGAGAACGTCTTTCTCATGCTGCAGGCGCTGTACCTCGTCCCAATCGGGAATGTTCGGCAACTCATCCTGCTGCGAAACGCCGCCCGCCGGTGGGTCGTTGAATAGTCCGAACAAACCGTGCTGACCGGCGGCGACATCGCGCTGCGATTTCTGGGCGCGGTCAATTGCCTTGTCGATGGCAGACATGAGCGCGGCGCGCGGCCCAAAGCAATCGAGAGCGCCGCTTTTGATCAACGATTCCAAGACGCGCTTGTTCATCACACGAAGGTCGATGCGTTCGCAAAAATCCCAGAATGAAGTGAATGTTTTGCCTTCCTGCACCAGCTGGGCACGGACATGCAGGATGGACGCGATGGCGTTTTGGCCCACGTTTTTTACACCTGCCAGACCAAATCGGATCGCCTCTCCATGCGGCGTAAAGTCGGCGTCGCTGGTACGCACATCCGGCGGCTCGACGGAGATTCCCATTTCGCGGCATTCTTTGATGTATTTCACGACATTGTCCGGCTTGCTCACTTCTGAGGTGAGCAGCGCGGCCATAAATTCCTTGGCATAATGCGTTTTGAGGTACGCGGTGTGGTACGCCAGCAATGCGTAGGCCGCCGAGTGTGACTTGTTGAAACCGTAACCGGCGAAGCGCTCCATCTGATCGAAGATGTGAGCGATGATCTTCTGGGGATGCTTTCGTTCCGCTGCTCCTCGTACAAAACGATCACGCTGCTGCGCCATCTCCTCAACGTTCTTCTTTCCCATGGCGCGGCGCAGCAGGTCCGCTTCGCCCAGCGAATATCCAGCAAGCACGTTGGCGATCTGCATCACCTGTTCCTGATAGACGATGACGCCGAGAGTTTCTTTCAGCAGGCCTTCAAGTTCCGGTAATTCGTACTCAATTTGCTGGCGGCCCCATTTACGCTCGACGAAATCATCGATCATCTGCATCGGCCCGGGGCGATAGAGGGCGTTGAGGGCTGTCAGGTCGGCGACGGTATCGGGCTTATAACGGCGCAGGACATCACGCATCCCCGGAGATTCAAACTGAAATACGCCCGAGGTCAGCGCGCGGTGAAAGACCTGTTCGTAGGTCAGTTTGTCGTCGAGTGGAATGGTTTCCATATCGATTTCGATTCCGAGATTGACCCGGACGAGGCGCAGCGCTTCGTGAATGACAGTGAGGGCAGTCAGGCCGAGAAAATCCATTTTCAGGAGACCGATTTTTTCGACGGCCTTCATGTCGTACGCGGTAACTATTTCGTCGTTCTTTCCGCGGCTTAACGGAACCAGGTTGGTCAGCGGCTCGGGGGCGATGACCACGCCGGCCGCATGGATGCCTGCGCCGCGCGCCAAGCCTTCCAGCCTGCGGGCGATGTCGATCAGGTCGCGAATCTGCGGATCATTCTCATACGCCTGCTGCAGAGGCTCGGATTCCGTCAATGCCTGATCGATGGTGATGCCGATCGTGGCGGGAATCAGCTTGGCAATCTTATCCACCTCGCCGTAGGGCATGGCCAGGGCGCGGCCCACATCCTTAATGGATGCCTTGGCGGCCATGGTGTTGAAGGTGATGATCTGCGCCACCTGCTCGCGGCCATATTTGCGTGTCACGTAGTCGATGACTTCTCCGCGGCGGTTCATGCAGAAGTCGATATCGATATCGGGCATCGACACGCGCTCCGGATTCAGAAAGCGCTCGAAAAGCAGACTCGCCTGCAAGGGATCGACATCCGTGATGTTCATGGCATACGCGACCAGCGACCCCGTTGCCGAACCGCGCCCCGGACCGACGGGAATGTCGTGCTCCTTTGCATAGCGGATGAAGTCCCAGACGATGAGAAAATATCCGGAAAATTTCATCTGCTGGATGCAATCGATTTCGCGTTGCAGGCGTTGATCGTACTCCTCCGTGGTATGGCGCAAAGAACCGCGGTCGCGCAGAAGCCGAATCGACGTATCCAGACGGTGCCGAAACCCCTCGCGGCAAATCTTTTCGAAATAGCTGTCGATGGTGAATCCGGGCGGGACATCAAACTGTGGAAACGGATTGGAGATTTTGTCTATTTTGACGTGGCAGCGTTCGGCAAACTGCATGGTTCGCGCCACCACTTCCGGAGTATGGGAGAAGACACTCAGCATCTCCTCTGCCGACTTGACGAAGAACTGATCGCCATCAAAGCGAAAGCGCTTCTCGTCGTGAATTGTGCTGCCGGTTTGCACGCACAGCAGCACGTCGTGCGCGTGGTGATCGTCATGGCCGATGTAATGGCTGTCATTGGTGGCGATCAGTGGGATGTCGAGATCTTTTTCCAGGCGAAACAGGTTGGCGTGGATTTTTTTCTCAAGTTCGAGACCCTGGTCCTGAATTTCCAGGAAGAAATTGCCTCGGCCAAAAATATCCTGATACTGCTTGGCGGTGGTGCGAGCGGCGGCGTAGTTGTCCTTGGTGAGATGCTCGCAGAGTTCGCCGGCGAGGCAGCCGGAAAATCCGATCAGACCCTTCGAGTGCTGTGCCAGAAAGTTTTTGCTGATGCGCGGCTTGCGATAGAAACCGTGCAGAGATGCCTCGGACGTGATGCGAACCAGGTTGCGATAGCCCTCATCGTTTTCCGCAATCACCAGCAGGTGATGATATTGGTCGCCCTGCGGATCGGCGCGATGATCTTCCTTCTGGGAGATATAGAGTTCGCAGCCTAGAATAGGGTTAATATCGTATTTCTTTGCCGCGTCAAAGAAGTGAACCGCGCCATAGATGTTGCCGTGGTCCGTCATGGCGACAGCCTTCTGACCCATGCCCTGGACATGTTTCAGCAGCTTATCAACGTCGCATGCTCCATCCAGCAGCGAATAATCCGTATGAAGATGTAGATGAGTAAATTCAGTCATGCTCTTAATCTCAATTCTATTCGGCGCCGAGACGGGAGTGCAGACATAGCGGAGCGAAAGGAAATTTGGGTGAGGAAATCGAGGACGAAACCGGAGACGGGGCGCTCATCCAACAATCCAGGCTGGATGGAAGGCATTGCAGCGCTCGGCGCGCGTTGCGCCTGGAATCCTATTGCAACGCGGAATCATCTTTACTAAAAGCAGCTTCAAACCCTGCAAACGGATCAAGCTCTCCCGCCAACATGGAAGAATCCACAGCACGCCACGAGAAGGAAATTGATCCAGAGACTACCGCGCCGACAAAAGGCGGCATTTCGCTGGTGTGGCGGGCCATGCGGCATCGCAATTTCCGGTTGTTTTTCGGCGGCCAAAGCATCTCCCTGATCGGCACCTGGATGACGCGGATCGCGACTGCGTGGCTGGTGTACCGGCTGACCGGCTCGGCGTGGCTGCTTGGAATCGTCGGATTCTGCGGACAGATTCCCACGTTCCTGCTGGCCCCGTTCGCGGGCGTATGGGTCGACCGGCTCAACCGCAGGCATGTGCTGCTGGTGACTCAAACCCTGGCCATGGTGCAATCGCTGGCGCTGGCTGCGCTTACGTTGACCCATGTCGTCACGATTGGGGAAATTCTGGGGCTCAGCGTGTTTCAGGGCTTGATCAACGCCTTCGACATGCCGGGACGGCAAGCCTTTATGGTGCAGATGATTGAAGACCGCCAGGACCTGGGCAACGCGATCGCGCTGAATTCTTCGATGGTGAACATGGCGCGACTGGTGGGCCCGTCGCTGGCAGGCCTGGTGATTGCCGGCTTCGGCGAAGGCTATTGCTTCCTGATTGACGGCATCAGTTACATTGCCGTGATTGTGTCGCTGCTGATGATGCGGCTGCCAAAATTTGTTGCCGCGTCGAAAATTGTGCCCATGCTGGAGCAGCTGAAGGAAGGCTGGACGTATGTGTCCCGGTTCGCACCGGTGCGCACCATCCTGCTGTTATTTGCTGTCGTCAGCCTGATGGGAATGCCGTTCACGGTATTGATGCCGGTCTTCGCGGTTAAGGTCCTGCACGGCGGTCCGCATACGCTGGGCTTTCTGATGGGCGCGGTCGGAACGGGGGCGCTGGTGGCTGCGATCTCGCTGGCGATGAGGAAGTCGGTGCTTGGTCTGGGCCGCATCATCGCCATTTCCGCAGCGATCTTTGGCGCAGCGCTGATCGCATTTGGGACGTCGCGAATGCTGTGGCTCTCGTTGCTGCTGATGCTGATTACCGGATACGGCATGATGATGGGAATGGCCGCCAGCAATACGATTATTCAAACCATCGTTCCGGAGGATAAGCGCGGTCGCGTGATGAGCTATTACACCATGGCATTCGTCGGCATGGCGCCGTTTGGCAGTCTACTGGCGGGCGGTCTGGCGCATCTTGTGGGCGCCCCGGTGACGCTGATGATCACGGGAGCCTTCTGTATTGCCGGCGCGGGATGGTTTGCGACCCAGTTGCCCAACATCCGCCTCCACATCCGACCCATCTACCGCGACATGGGGATTCTGCCGCCGGAGCTGGTTGCTGCAATGGAGGACGGCGGCGGCGATTAGCGCGGGCGAACAACGCTTGCGGTGCTGAATTGTTCCATGCCGCAGTCAGCGAGGGCGGGCAGTTTGGAAGCCGCTATCTGGCCGATTTTTTCCTGGGCTTCGATTTCGCCGCAGCCTTTGAAGGTTTCGACGGTCGACTGGCAGATTTGGCGCCGGCTTTCTTCGCCGCAGGCTTGGGCTTCAATGAGGCCTTCGCGATTGGCCGATGCGCGGTCCCCGCCGATGCTTTGGCCCGGGCGCCCACAGAAGATGGAGTCGGCTTTTTGGCATTCGCCTTGGAGGCCTTGCCATGCGCCTTGGCGACGATGGCCGCCTTCTGCGCTTTTCCCTTCAGCTTCGGAACGAGCTTGCCGCCTGCCTTGGCGTTGAGTTTCGCTGTAACCTTGCCGCCGCTGGGATGCAGACCCTTACCGGTCGATGGGGACTTGGTCTTGTCCGCCTTCCCTTTTGCAGCCTGCACCACGGGGACTTTGCCATGCCGGGATGGCTTCTCTGTCTTTTTCGTCGGAGCAGATTCGGCCGCTGCCTTCGGCGCTGCCTTGGCCGCCGCTGTTTTTGCCGGCGCGGATTTTCCGGCGGCAGGTTTTGCCGTACCGGCAACTTCCTCCGCAACCTCTGGGGCGGAACCGGCCGCCTCTTCCGAGGCAGCCAGGCTCAAATCTGCGGCCTGCTGCGCCAGCGCGTTTTTCGCAGCTTTTCTGGCTTTTGCCTTCGATCCCTTCGGTTCGGTCACGCGTTTTACAGCGCGGGGGCGACGTACAATCACCGGCGGCGGGGGCGCAGGCGGAGAGTACGGCTCTGCAAACTTGCGGATCGTTTCCTCCGTCGGCAACTCTCCGTCCATAAACGCGAATGTCAGCTTGTCCAGCAGCTCTTCATACCCCTCAACTTCGGGCACGATCCTCATATCCTGCAGGATTGCATTGGGAATCTTCTGGCGCGCTTCCGACCACTTGGTGAAGAAGTTTTCGAACCTGTTTTGAACGGTGGCGGTCTTGTTCGTGAAAAACAGCCACAGCACCGCTTCCGGTTTCATGCTGTGCAACAGCTTCCACAGCTGCGAGGGCTTGGAGGCATCCTTCGCCGTCATCTTCTGCAGGACATGCTTGGCTTCCGCATCCAGCGCATTCACTTCCGCAATCAGATCGCTGCGAACAAACATCTTCTTCAGCGAGGCGAACTGGGGCGGTGTCAGCTTCGCCGTCAGCAGGCGAAACTGGGCGGCGGAGGGATCGGGATGCAACCCCGCCATCAACAACTGTACGAAGCGCTCATGCAAGCGCTCGAGGCCCTGCACGTCGGGTGAGCGGCTGTTCCAGACGGGAGATAGATGCTCCATCCAGCCCTCTGCCTCCAGCGCTTTCAACACCTGCACGGGTTCTTCCTCGTAGCCAATTTCTTCCAGCTCATAGCCGCGCTGCACGGCGGTAATGGCGCTGATCACACCTTCAGCCTTGGCATTGTCGTACCGTGCCTTGGTCCGCTCCTCCATATCCCACCCAGTACGAGACATGAGGCGGACGGCACGCACCAGCCGAATCGGATCTTCCAGAAAGCCGTAGTTGCTGACCAGCCGCAGATGCCGCGAAGAGATGTCCGCTGTTCCGTTCAATGGATCCAGCAGCAGGCCCCAGGAACCCTCATTCAGTGACAGCGCCATCGCATTGGCGGTGAAGTCGCGGCGGCGCAGATCGTCCAAAATCCCGGCAGGCTCGTATTCCGGGTGAGCCGGCTTGGGAAAGGTTTCGGTGCGGGCGGCTGAGATTTCCATGCGCGCCTGCTTGCCGTAGCGCAGATAGACGGTGTGCGAAGGCTCATGTTCTCCGGTGACAGAGAAGCCAGCACGCTCCAGGTCTTTCTTGAATTTCAACGGGTTAGCCTGAACGGTGATGTCCAGATCGCGCACGGAAGCGCCGCTGACGATGTCTCGGACTGCTCCGCCGGTCAGAAAAACGGTGATTTTTCTGGCTCTGGCCACGTCCGTCATGGCATTTAGCGCTTGTTTTTCGTTCGGAGAAAGCTTGGATTCGAGCAGTTGGATATAATCGGGCATGCCCAGTTTTGCGCCTCGGCCAGCAGCCTCTCACTCGAGCCACTAAGGCCTGTCTTTTCAGTTAGATGTAGGCGACCATCTCGCCTGCACAATGTTCTACAATACCACATTGGAGAGGGTTTTTCCAAGCAGTTGCACAATTTGCGTGGCGTCCGTTGTGCTTCGTGCGACAATCCTCGCGAGCACCTGGCTCGGGGGCTGAATCCCGAGAGGCGGCCATGGGACTGCCGATTGGATTCCCGATACGCGGTCCTTGCAGAAGGCTTTTTGGGGAGTGGGATGTGGCAGGGTCAGGGTCAAGTCGAAAAAAGGTGATTGTGCGGAAATTCAGCCGCGACTGGCACTCGGGCTACGTCGATCCGGTGGGGTTTGCCCACGACGGTCAACTGGAGCTGCTGGACATGACCGGCAAAGTTCTTGTCATGACGCTGCGGGATGTGAAGTTGATGTGCTTCGTGCGCGAATTTCCTACAGGCGACTCGACCGATCCAGAGCGGCTGGTACGTCGCAACTTCACCTCTCGCCCGCGCACCCCCGGCCTGTGGATACGCCTGCGGTGGAAGGACGGGGACGAACTGGAGGGCTTGGCCAGCAACGATCTGTCGTGGCTGGAGCCGGAAGGCATTCAGTTCACTCCGCCGGATCTGCGCTCCAATACGCAACGCCTATTTGTCCCGCGCACGGCCTTGCAGTCGGTGGAAATTGTGGCCGTCATCCACGCCAACATGCGGCGCAAACTGGATGTAGCGGAGCAGGAAGGGCTTTTCGCGAGTTGACGCGATGTTGACGGGGAGAGGTGGACGAATCGCCTCGGCAGAATAGCTGCAACGCGGGACTTCCCTTCACCGGCGCGACTCATTTCTTCCATTTGGCAGGCAGAGAAGACCTGTCGCCTTTTTTTCGGTCAACGAGCCGACCGCAAAATATTCATCATCCAAAACCGGGTGAAAACCGTCTTGAATATAGTGAGACAAACACCTGTCGAGCTCTGTCTAATAGCCGTAAGGGAGTAGCTCCATGCTGATTCGTAAACCATCCGACATTCCTTCGTCGGAGATTACTTCGAAGTCCGACTACATGAATCGCCGAAAGTTCATGGCGGGAGCTGCCGCCCTTGGCGTGGCCGCGCTGGGCGCGGACCGGATCAAAACCATCATTTCACCTGGCGATGCCGTGCATGCCACTCAGAAGCTGTCGACCGTTCCGAGCAAGTATTCGACGACAGGGGTGACGCCAACCTCGTTTCAAGACATCACCACGTACAACAATTTTTACGAATTCGGCACCGGCAAGGACGATCCTTCACACAACGCCTGGCGTCTGAAAACCAGTCCGTGGAGCGTGAAGGTGGATGGCGAGGTGAAACAGAAGAAAGTCTTCGACATTGATGCCCTGATGAAAATTCATCCCCTGGAAGAGCGCGTTTACCGGCACCGGTGCGTCGAGGCGTGGAGCATGGTGATTCCGTGGGTAGGCTACTCGTTTTCTGAGTTCATCCAGCAATGCGAGCCGCTCAGTTCCGCACGCTATGTTCAGTTTCTTTCGCTGGACGATCCCAAGGAAGAGCCGTGGATCAACTCTGTCGACCTGCATTGGCCCTATTCCGAAGGACTGCGCATGGATGAGGCCATGAATCCGCTTACGCTGTTCACCTTCGGCCTGTATGGGCAGACGCTGCCGAACCAGGATGGCGCGCCCGTGCGCATCGTGTTGCCGTGGAAGTATGGGTTCAAGTCAGCGAAGTCCCTGGTTGAGATTCGCTTCGTAAAGGATCAGCCGCGCACCACATGGAATGAGTCTGCGCCGAATGAGTATGGGTTCTATTCCAACGTGAATCCGAACGTCGACCATCCCCGCTGGAGTCAGAAATATGAGCGCGTCATTGGCGCTCCTTTCTGGAAAGCCCGTCAACCTACGCTGATGTTTAACGGCTATGGCGACCAGGTCGCCTACCTTTATAAAGGAATGGATCTCCGCAAGGATTTCTAAACCGCCTGAATGTCCAATCGCACGATCATAGTTTTGAAATTCGTCGCGTTCCCGGCCTGCCTGATTCCACTGGCTGTGCTGGTTTACGAGGGATTCACCAACTCGCTGGGCCCGGATCCTGTGGCGACCATCACCCACACCACCGGATTCTGGACGCTGTATTTTTTGCTGATCTCGCTGGCGGTTACTCCGGTGCGGCGGCTGAGTCGCCGGCTGGCGTGGCTGATCCGATTTCGGCGAATGCTGGGCCTGTTCGCCTTCTTCTACGCAACGCTGCACCTGACGACGTGGGTTTGGCTCTATTCCAACTTCGACGTGCATGCCATGGTGCACGACATCGGTAAGCGGCCTTTCATCACGATGGGGATGCTGGGCTGGTCCTGCCTGTTCCTGCTGGCGGCCACCTCGACCACGTGGTCGATTCGCAAACTGGGCGGCAAGCGTTGGACCATGCTGCACCGCCTGGCCTACGTGGCAGCGACGGCCGGCGTGATCCATTACTGGTGGATCGTCAAGACGGGCGTGCGCACTCCGTGGAAGGTGACCGTTGTGCTGGCCGTATTGCTGCTGGCGCGGGTACTATGGTCCGCGAAGGAAGCCGCGCGCAAGAAAAAAGTAGCCGTCGCCGCCTAGGAAATATCTTTCCGAACAGACTTCTTCGACTCGATCGCCTTGGTCTTCTGGCGCTCGGCAACTTCTTTCGCGCGGAACTTCGCGATGCGAGCGATCAATTGCACCGGGACGGGCTCGGAAAATGGGAAGCGGATGGTTGCTTTGTTGATTTTGTATGGGACAAGTTCTGTTTTGAAAGCCGCCATCATGCGCCCGGTGGCTGGATAGAGCGAATAGTGATGCTTCCATCCAGCGAAATAGAGCACCACTTCCCCGTGCAGTTTGTACGTGGGAATTTTGTATGAGATCACTTCCTCGGCTGCCGGCAGGTTATCTCGGATCGTGCTTCGCAGACGTTCGAGGGAATCCTGAACGGCCTCGGGTTGCGCGGCGATGTAGTCGTCCACGGACTTGAAATCAGCTTTGGGCATGAACCATCAGGGCCGGCATTGTTGCGTGGTTCCGCGTAGCTCCATCACTTTGCGAACGGGTTCGTAGGTGGTTCGATGGAGGGGGCACGGTCCATGTTCAGCCAGTGCGCGGAGATGTTCTTCTGTACCGTAGCCTTTATGCGAAGCCAGCCCGTACTGCGGAAATTCCTCGTGGTAGCGGCACATCCAGGCATCGCGATAGACCTTGGCAACGATGGAGGCTGCGGCAATGGAAATGCTGATGGAGTCGCCGTAGATAATGGCTTTCTGCAGACAGGGCGTATCCAGGCGCTCGGCGTCGATCAACAGAAAGTCCGGCTGCGGAAATAGTTGTGCGATGGCGGCAAGCATAGCCTGGTGGGAGGCGCGGCGGATATTCATGGCGTCAATGGCGGCAGCGTCGGCAAAACCAATGGCAACAGCAATGGCGCGTTTGCGAATGATGAGTTCGAGGCGCTCACGTTCCTCCGGCAGCAGCTGCTTGGAATCGCGCACGCCGCGGATGCGTGTCTTCTCCGGAAAAATCACGGCGGCGGCAACCACGGGACCGAACAACGCCCCGCGTCCCACTTCATCCACGCCGGCAATTGCGGTCGCGCCCTGCTGCCGGGCCGCGCGCTCGTGTTTGTCGCCACAGATCAGGGTTCGCAGATAGCGCATCTTCGCCGCCTGTTTCGACTGCGGTGTCGCCTCCGATTGGGCGACGCGGGGCTGGCTCTTCGCTGGCATCTACAGGGAGTGTATCGCCGGAGCCGGGTGTGGAGAACGGGGAAAAAACTCCTTCATCCGCGGCCTTTATTTCGGCGGACCCGATAGCGTAGCGGGGTTGGCAATGAACGCACCGGCAGATACACTGTGGCCGTGCCGGCCAGGCAGACCATGTCGAACCTGAACCGCTCCGGAGATTCCTAATGGCGATTGCATCGCAGATACGAGAAGACCTGACGGAAACCTATCCAATTTCTCGAGAACAGATGCAACAGTATCGAACCAACGGATACATCAAGCTGAAGCATGTGCTATCGGCGGAAACGCTTGCCTACTACGGCGGTGAAATTACCCGCAGAGTGAAAAAGCTGAGCGTGGAACATTTGCCTCTCGAAGAGCGGGATTTGTACCATCGCGCATTTCTCCAGGTGGAAAATCTATGGGAGAGCAGCCCGGTGGTGCGCGAATTCATCAGCTCTGAGAAGCTGGGCCGTATCGCAGCGGAACTGATGGGGACGACGGGGGTGCGCATCTATCACGACCAGGCTCTCTACAAAGAGGCGGGAGGCGGCATTACGCCGTGGCACGCGGACCAGTATTACTGGCCGGTCGACACGGACAAAACCATTACGGCGTGGATTCCACTGCAGGAAACGCCATTGCCGATGGGACCGCTGGCGTTTTGTCCGAAGAGTCACCATGTGACCTATGGCCGCGATCTGGAGATTGGGCAGGAGAGTGAAGACAGGATCGGCGCTGCACTGAAGGACCATGGAATCGATGAGGGGCCGTTCGATCTGGGAGAAGTGAGCTTCCACTCGGGCTGGACTTTCCATCGCGCCGGTGAGAATCGTACAGCGCAACCGCGTGAGGTCATGACCATCATTTACATGGATGAAGATATGCGGCTGACCCAGCCGATGAACCGGTATCAGGAAGTGGATCGCGCCACGTATTGCCCGGGGATTGAGGTGGGCGAGCCCATCCACAGCCAGAAAAATCTGCTCGTGTGGAGCAGCCGCTCCCAGTAGCGCCGGAGCACCGGATCGACCCGGGACTTCGATCAAAATTACGGTAGAGAAAATATTTTCTTCACGGTAGGATTGCCTCTAAGCCGCATTCCCTGAGGAGCCCATGTTGCTAGACACCGGCGAGAATATCTACCTGATCGTGCTGTGGATCGTCTTATCGATCACTTGTCTCGTGTTGCTCAACACATTTTGGGAGCCCAGTCGGCGAAGCGTTCACAATGACATCATCGGATGGCAGATTGCCATTTTGGGGACGATTTACGCGGTGATGATCGGCTTTATGATGTATGCCGTATGGACGAATTTTCAGAACGCGGAGACCAACGCCAGCAACGAGGCAAACGATGCGTTGAACCTATACTTCGCTGCCGATGGCCTGCCGCAGCCGCAGCGTGGCCAGATCCAACAAGCTGTGCGCGACTACACGAATGTGGTGATAACCCAGGAGTGGCCGGCCATGCACAGCGCCGAGGCCAAATATTCCGGCGCGCCTTACATCGTGCGGCTGTGGAACATTACGACGCAAACCAGCGTGCAGGGCTTGTCCCAGCCAGTGAGCCTGGATCATTCGATGACCGAACTGAGCAGCTTAACTGAGCGCCGTCGGGTTCGCATTCTGGAGAGCAGAACGAAGATGCCGACGATTCTGTGGACAGTGCTGGTGCTGGGCGGGATGATCACGATCGGGTCCGCATGCCTGATCGGCAGCCGGAACGTTGCGCTTCATTTCATCCTGATTATTGCTTTGAGCCTGTTGATTTCCATGGCGCTGGTCGCCATTGGAGATATCGACCGTCCATATCAGGGTGCCGTCCATGTCACGCCCGAATCCTTCCAACGGGGGCTTGCATCCATGCAGAACTCCGACAACATGGGCAGATAGGACCAGCAAAAAACCGCATCCCAGGTAGAGGATGCGGTTCTTAAAATTTCCAGAAACGACTGGGTTGTCAGTTCCCGCGAGATGTGTCCGCTTCGCGCAGGCGAGCAGCCTTGCCACGCAGGGCGCGCAGATAGAACAGCTTGGAACGGCGCACGCGAGCCGAACGAACTTTTTCCACCTTCTCCACCACTTTGCAATGCAACGGGAAAATACGCTCGACACCCTGGCCGAAGCTCATTTTGCGCACGGTGAAGCTACCTTCCGCGCCGTTCTTGCGCGCAATCACGATGCCCTCAAAGGCCTGGACGCGCTCTTTGTCGCCTTCTTTGATCTTGACCTGGACGCGGACCGTGTCGCCAGGTCCAAAATCCGGAAGATCGGTGCGTTGAAGTTTGGCAGCCAGACGCTGCATTACGGGATGGATCGACATAAGATGGTTCCTGCTCTGTAAGGGATAATTGGGTTGATACCGCAAAATACCAGTGTACATGGAGTTAGCGATTTCGTCTTGTCCAGAGGGCTCCATTTAGTTCAGTCGGGCCGCATCCAGGTCCTGAATCTGCGGTCCGGAATATGGCAGGATTACGGTGAAGGTCGTCCCGCTTTTTCCGGGCTCGGCGCTGCTATGAACCTGGATGCTGCCTCGATGTTTGCTAATGATTCCGGCCGAGATCCACAGTCCCAGGCCGGTGCCGATTTCGCCCTTGGTGGTAAAGAAAGGCTCGAACATGTGCCGTAGAGTCTCTTTGGACATGCCATGTCCGGTGTCGGAGATCGAGATTCGAAGTCCGGGTTCGTTGCGCCTCCAGTCGGTCACCGCGCGGACGCGAATGCGCAGCGTTCCTCCATTCGGCATGGCGTCGGTTGCATTGCCCACCAGATTCGCCACTACCTGGCGCAGCTCACCGGCGTAGCAGATCAGCGAGGGACAATCCGCTGTCTCCAGCTTGAGTTGAATCCTGTTTTTCGCAAGTTTCCCGCGATACAAGGTCAACACAGAATCGAGCAATTCCACGACATCGGTCGCCGCCGCCAACGACTGCTGTTTGTGAAAGCGCAACGCCTGACTGGCTATTTGCGAGACGCGTCCGAGTTCTTCTTCGGCAGACACCAGATATCCCCGTGTCTCCGGGTTCAGGGCGGTCAGACGCGCCAGAAAAATAAGATTCATGACGGCTTCCAGGGGATTGTTGATCTCATGTGCGATGGAAGCGGCCAGGCGCCCAACGACGGCCAGCTTTTCCGCCTGCCGCAAAGCTATTTCGGCTTGGCGCTGCGCTTGAATATCAGTATTGGTGCCGAACCAGCGGACGATGGTACCCGTAGCATCGCGGACAGGAAGAGCGCGAGTCAAATACAGGCGGAACTCGCCATCGGCCCGGCGTAGCGGGAAGGTCATTTCAAAGGGGTCCCCGGTTGCCAGTGACTGGTTATACCGGGCGATGACGCCAGGCAACGATTCCGGGTCATGCACAGATTGCCATCCCCAGCCCTTCATTTGCTCGAAGGTTGCGCCGGTGTACTCATACCAGCGGCGGTTGTACCAGAAGATGCCGCCGTCGGGGTTGGCCATCCATGCCAGGTGCGGAATTGAATCCGCCAGGACCCGAAACTGCTGTTCGCGCGTTTCTATCTCCTGGCGAGCGTGGACCTGATCCGTGATGTCAACCGCATGCGTGAGGATTCCGTCGATGCGGCCGTCGGGACTGCGATGCGGCTGGTACACGAAATTGAAATAGGCGTCCTCTTCCGCGCCGGACGGGCCGCGCCGCAAGCGCGCCATCACCTCTCTGCCTATAAAAGGAACTCCCGTGCGGTAGACTTCGTCCATCAGTCCAATAAACTGTTGAGTTTCCAGCTCAGGAATCGCTTCGCGGATTGGTTTTCCTACGATTTCCTCGGCTGCGGACCGGCCAATGAGTTCCACGTACTGCCGATTTGCAAGCGTGATGTGATGCTGCGGTCCGGTTGTCACCAAGATGCCAGCGGGAGCGTTCAAGAATAATTCGCGAATCTGGCTCCGCTCCGCTTCCGCAGCCGCGCGCAGATCGCGTTCCCGCTGCAACACTTCGGCTTCCCAGATGGTGCTGCCAATCTGGTCCGCGACTCGCTGAAGAAAGCGGCGGTAGCGTTCGTTCAGGCGCTTGCGGACATTAATGCCCGCAAGCAGAAAGCCGATTGGCTCGGCAGCGTTGGCCGGCGATATGGGCAGCACAATGGCCTCGCGGGGGCAATCCCCCCAGGGCGCGTAGGACAGCGGGTCGAGTTTGACCGTACTCAAGTTGAGGATGCAGCTCTCCCCGGTCGCAACGGGCCTCAGGCTCTGCCAACCTTCCGCCTGAAGATCGATTTTGCCGGGAAAATTCGGAGGGCCTGTATGCCCGACCAGATTTGCAGCCATACGATTCGCGTCAAACAGGTACATGACGGCGATGGGGAAATCATGTGGATTGGTCGACAGCACCCTGGCGGCCGCGATACACGCTTCTTTCGCGTTGTGCGATTCTGCGCCGGATACCGTTGCGAGATCGCGCAACGTGCGCAAACGCCGCTCGCCGATCACTCGCTCGGTGGTTTCCGACACGGGGGTAAACACGCCGCCGACCTGACCGGACTCATCGCGAATGGGACTGTAGGAGAAACTGAAATAGCACTCTTCTCCATAGCCGTCGCGTTCCAGCAGCAGCAATAAATCCTCAGAAACGGTCGCTTCCCCACGCTCCATTACCTGATTCAACATCGGGCCGATGACATCCCAGATTTCCGGCCAGACTTCGCGTCCGGCCGTACCCAGCGCCCATGGATGCTTGGAGCCGATCAGCGGGCGGTAGGCATCGTTGTAAATTTTGACCAAATCCGGCCCCCACCAGATCAGGATGGGAAAGCGTGAGTTCAGGCAGATGCTGATCGAGGTTTTTAGGCTTTGCGGCCATTGCTCGATGGGACCCAGCGGGGTTTTCGACCAATCCAGGGCGCGCACCCGTTCGCCCATTTCGCCGCCACCGGCAAGGAAGTCGTGTTCCCGCGAAGTGCGCACGTCTGGGATCGGCCCGAGCTTGTCAGTTTTCATGACGCATCTCTTCCAACAGCGCGCGATCTTCTTCGGACAACGAGGCTTTCGTCAACAACTCCGGGCGATTGTGCAGCGTCTTCGCCAGCGACTGGCGGCGGCGCCAGCGACGAATATCCTCATGGTTGCCGGAACTGAGCACTGCGGGAACCTCCGCTCCACGAAATTCCGGCGGCCGTGTGTAGTGAGGATAATCCAAGAGGCCGCCGGAATCGCAGGAAGATCGCGGCGGCAGCGGGTTAATTTCAGGGTTGCCGGCAGCCGCAAAGGAAGGTGGAGCCGCAGTGGAACGCTCGGCGGCGAAGCTCTCATATCGCGCAGAATCCTGGTTGCCGAGGACACCTGGCAAGAGTCGACTGACCGCGTCGACGATGACGGCGGCTGCGAGTTCGCCGCCGGAGATCACATAGTCGCCGATTGAAAGCTCGGTATCGGCCAGCAGCACGTTGACACGTTCGTCCACGCCCTCGTAGCGGCCACATAGGAAGACGATCCGCTCGACCTGGGCCAGTTCGCGTGCCACCGCCTGGGTAAAAGGCTTGCCCTGCGCGGACAATAGCACAACCCGTTCGCGGGCAGGGTCTCTCCTGCGTTTGTCTGCGATCCCGAGCGATTCGACGGCGCGAAACAGCGGCTCCGGCTTCAGCACCATCCCCTCGCCCCCGCCAAACGGCCGGTCGTCGACGGTCTTGTGCCGGTCGGTGGTGAAGTCGCGCAGATTATGGATCCCGATCCGCACCCGTCCATCGTCCAAGGCACGGCCCAGCACGCCAAAGGCGAACGGCCCTTGAAAGAACTGCGGAAACACTGTGATGATGTCGAATTGAATCGGATGAGCGTTCATGTTTCCCGTATTCAGTATCTGCGAGAAATCGTTATTTCCACTTGATATTGCATCCAATGCTGGCCTGTTGGTTCGCCGAAACGGGATTGCCCGCCAGCACGTTGTCCATGGCAGCCCGCAGATCGCGTCCGTCGACTACTATTCCGTTCCCCGGCCGGCTGGCGTCGAGTTGACCACGATAAACAAGCTTCTTGTCAGCATCGAACAGGAAAAAATCCGGTGTGCAAACAGCCTGGTAGGCGCGCGCAATGTCCTGCGTCTGGTCGTAAAGGTACGGGAAGGTGAAACCGTATTGCGCAGCCTGAGCGCGAAGTCCCTCGGGAGCATCGTCGGGAAAGGCGCTGGCGTCGTTGCTGCTGATCGCGACGATGCCGATGCCGCGTCCCGCATAGTCGCGCCCCAGCCGCGCCAGCTCTTTGTTGACATGCTGGACAAACGGACAATGCGCGCACAGGAACATCACCAGCAATCCGCGCGCCGCCATCACTTGATCGCGCGAAACCGTTTTGCCGGAGATGACGTCCGGCAGGGAAAAATCCGGCGCCAAGGTCCCCAATGCCTGCATAGTAGAAGCTGTTCTTGCCATCTCGCTCTCCTTTCAATGTTGCGGATAAGATGCTTTCTTGTCGTTGGATGTATTTGTATCGTATCGCCGACACCGCAAAAAGTAGCACTTGAATAGGCTCCGACATTTCGGAGGGCCTCCGAAATGTCGGAGCGGCTTCACGGACGAATGGACGCGAAACTCGGCGATGTCATCGCAAATGCAATCAAACCTCCTGCCTGCTGCGATCGGGACCCGCAAGTGACTTTTGGCCTGATGGTTGCAAATCTTGGTATGAGGGAGCGGGGGAAACCGGGATTGATACGATGGCGCCCACATGACGCAACACCGCGAAATCGGGTCAGCGCGACGATTCTTGAATCCTTTGCCGGTGATTGCCGGATTGAAGCCGATCGCGATGTTGACCTGGGTCTTCTCCGACCTTGATCTCAGGCTTTCCAAGTCCGATGCTCTTCTGACAAGCAGGAATAGGAAGTAGTGAACTGTGGCCACCCTCGGGGTCACCGCTGATCTGAACCTGAGAGCATTTTCCGGGGTGAGCTAACAATCATCTGTTTTCTGCCTCCTACGAGATATCATGCAATGCAATTCCAGTGAGGAGATTTGTTCCAATGCGCGCGACTCAAGGTGGTCTCAATACATCCAAACTTCGATTTCGACGTGGTGGAGGAATTCTCGCCGCATTGCTGTCACTGTTCCTCCTGGCGCCCGGGATTGCGCTGGCAAAGAGTCCACCGAAGTCACCTACCAAAACTGCGGCAAAAAAACCTCCTGAGCCAAAAGAGGTGCTGATTTTCAAGAATGGCGATCAAATCACGGGAAAGCTTCTAAATTCCACGGGGACGAAGATTAAGTTCAACAGTGATGTAGCCGGCGACATCACGATCGATCTGGACAAGATCAAGGAGTTGAAGTCCGACCGACCATTTGCAGTTGTGTTGAAAGAAGTGAAGGGATCGAAGAAAAGGGAGGCTGTTGCGCATGGAATGATCGAGGTCGCGGGAGACGGCATTCGTGTGACGCCACTGACGGCCGGACCTACGGAGAAGACTTCTTCCACGACCGCGGCAGAGGCGGCAAAACCCGCCACCGCTAAGGTCACTGCGCCGCAAAAGCCACCTTCGCCCTCACCTTCGCCTTCCCCTGCCGCTGCGCAAGCCGCAATTGCAAAACCCGCGCCCCCAGCACGAGCCGAATCCGGCGAAGTAATTCCCGCATCTCAGATCGGCTTTCTAGTGGATGATGCCACCTACTTAAAGGAGACCGAAAGAAAGATACATTGGACTTCTGGCTGGGATGGGCATATCACGACCGGATCGACGATCATCCGGGCAACTCAAAATACCTACCTTTTCCTGGTCGATATTAAGCTCCAACGCACAATTCCAACGGTGAGCTGGCTCGATCCGAAACTGCGAACGACACTGAATTACACCCAGAGTGCCGGACAGACATCTCAAATTGGCACAGTTACCACCAATACAAACATTTTTCATGCCTTGGGCGAACGCGACGAATATTTCTCGCCGCGCGGATACTACTTGCAGCAAACCTCCTTTGATCACGACACCACGCAAGGCCTCGACCTACAGCAGATCTATGGAGCCGGAGTGGGTGTAACGCTATTCAAGCAGCCGAACAGCGAGCTGGATGTTACGGCTGACCTCCACTACGAAGCCCAGGCATTCAATTCGACGGCGGATGTATCTTCACTGAACCGCAACCTTATTGGTTCGGTATTAAGCGAAGCCTACACTCGGAAATTTGGCAAACTCACTTTCGATGAGAAATCCCTGGCCGATCTGGCGTGGAACAATGAAAGTGCATTCTCGGCGTCTGCCACCAGTTCAGTGAGATACCCGGTTTATAAGAAGCTGAGCTTTTCGGTTGCTGTCATCGATGGCTTTCAGAACGATCCTCAGGTTGGATATCAGAAGAATTCGTTCCAGCTCTCAACTGGCATTTCATTCAGCCTGCATTAGAAGTCGGTTACAAAGATTGGTAAGGTGGTGAGGAATTCGAAGGCCGGCGATTATTTCAGCGGCGTGGCCTCTCATGTATCATGGTCCGGGCGGAAAGGCGGTGGTATCGCCGGCCTGTAGATTGACAGCGCAGGATTGGTCTTATCCTTGTGAGTTGAGGCAGGGATAAGAACCACAGCGCCCGACTCGAGAGGAACCTATCGATGGCAATGAATTCAAGAAGAGATTTTCTTAAAGCTGGTACTGCCGCTCTACTTTGCGGGTCCACCGTTTTCGGCAGTTCCAGACTGACGGCAGAGAGCAAACACAACAGAGAATACCTGAACCTACCGTTGGGAATTCAACTCTACTCGGTTCGAGAATTGTTGCCGACCGACTATGACGGCACCCTGAAACAGATTGCAGCCCTCGGCTATCGCGAAGTAGAAGCGGCTGGATTTTATAACCACAGTGCCAATGAAGCGAAACAAGCACTGCAGCAGGCAGGTCTTCGCTGTGTCAGCGGCCATTATTCCTTCAACGACCTGACTGAGAAGTTCGATCAAACCATCGCATTTGTTAAAGAGGTTGGCCTCGACTACGTCATTTGCCCCTCTCCTTCTCATAAGGATCCCGCACAATATAAAAGTAGCCATCCTCGGGGTCAAGCTCCTGTATTCACGCTGGACGAGTGGCGTTGGAATGCGGATCAGTTCAATAAAATCGGCGAAAAGGTTCACGCTGCCGGCCTTAAATTCGGCTATCACAACCACACGATGGCGTTCCACAAACAAGATGGTATTTTGCCGTACGACGAACTCATGCGCTTGACTGATCCCAAGTACGTAACCATGGAGATGGATTGCGGATGGGTGATGGTGGGCGGGGGGGATCCAGTCGAGTTGCTCCATCGCTACCCGACCCGCATCTCCATGCTGCATGTGAAGGACTTCAGTAAAACCGGGACTCCACCGTCATTCGGAGAGCATCCGACTTCCACCGCATTGGGTCAGGGCGCGATCGACTATGGTCCAATTTTCAAAGCCGCAGCCCAGACCGGAAATATTCGCCATTGCTTCGTGGAGCAGGAGCAATACAACATGCCGGTCATGCAGGAACTGAAAATCAACGCCGAGTACATGCGCAAGCTGCATGCCTAGAGGTTCTCCGAATCAATGGAACCGGAGTCGGCGCTTGCAGAAATCCAAGGCACTCAACTTCCACAAACAACAGCGGTTGGATGGCGGTGGGCCGGCCGCCACGCCGCCGCCACCGCAGGTGTGAGAGATGTCCTTATGAAAACAATTCGCGACTTGAGTCACGTCCTGCTGTTCATTTTGTTTGTTCCGCTGATCACACGGGCGCAAGCAACCGCGAAGCCAGCAGATCTCGTGAACCCTCTGATTGGCACGGCCAACGAAGGGCAGACTTATCCGGCCGCGGGAGTTCCCATTCTCCATGACCACGTGGACACCGGCGACAACGGACGGCGAGAAAAAAGCTCTCGTGCCATACTACTTTGCAGATACACGTTTCCATGGATTTCGAGGCTCGCACTACCTGCCAGGTTCCGACGCCCTGGAATACGGCAGCGTTCAGATCATGATGGGGCAGGGGGAGCCGGATTTCACCAACGGATTTCCGACGGCGACATTCTCACACGCACAGGAACACGCCACCCCCTACCTCTACGACGTGACCCTTCCTGACTCCGACATCAAGGCCTCTCTCACAGGAACAACACGCTGCGGAATGCTGCGTCTTCAGTTCCTGCGTGGAGGAAAGGCGTGGATTCTCGCGGAGAACTTCGCGAGTCCTGGAGACGGCGAAATCACAATCGATAAGAGTCGGCAAGAGATCACGAGCCGGAGTGCGGTCCGTCGTTACTTTGCCGGAACCGGGCAATTGGCTGGATTCTCCGGGTATGCGGTGGTGCAGTTCGATCATCCCTTTGAGGTTGGCGGAACCTCGTCCGGGAAACAGAAAAAGCCTGGAAGCACCGTGCAAACATCGAATGACGGCTGGCCGGGCGGCTATATCTTCTTCGATCTCAAGCCTGGTGAAACTGTCCACGTGCGCGTTGGCACATCCTTCACCAGCTTTGAAGAGGCGAGAAAAAATCTTCGCGCCGAAATTCCAAGCTGGAATTTTCGAGCAGTGGAACAGCACGCAGAGGCAGAATGGAACCATGAGCTAGGCAAGATCGAAGTGTCGGGCTCGCCCACGGACGAACACATTTTCTATACCGCCCTTTACCACGCCATGCTTGTACCGCGGGTCTTCAGCGACGTCAGCGGCACCTACCCGAGATTTGGCGGTGGCGGGTCGATTGAGAATGCTGGTGGCCGCACCTATTATGACGATTTTTCGGTGTGGGATACGTTTCGTGCCGTCCACCCGCTGTATACAATTCTCGACCCGCAACTGGATAGCGAGATGGTGCAGTCGCTGATCGATAAGGGCGAACAGGGCGGCTTCCTTCCTATCTTCCCCTTGTGGAACAGCTACACAACGGAAATGGATGGCGACCACTGCCTCTCGATTATTGGAGACGCATGGATGAAAGGCATCCGCGGGTTTGACATCCAGAAAGCGTACGCGCTGATGCGCCAGAACGCCTTCGTGAGCCCGTCGGCGCAGGCTTACGCAGATGGAAAGGGCCGTCGCGCGCTGCAATCCTACCTGAAATACGGCTACATTCCGCTGGAAGATCATGTCGAGGATGCATTCCATAAAAACGAACAGGTTGCCCGCACGCTCGATTATGCCTACGACGATTATGTTCTGAGCCAGGTTGCGAAATCGCTGGGTAAGGACGAAGACGGCGTAATCCTGGCGAAGCGCGCCCAGAACTATCGCAATGTAATCGATCCAGAGACCGGGTTCGCGCGAGGCCGCTATGCGAACGGCACATGGATTTCCCCGTTTGATCCGGCCAAGCCTGCCACCTTCGTGACCGAGGGGGTGCCATTTCAATTTACCTTTTATGTGCTGCAGGACGTTCCCGGACTGATCCAGGTGGAGCATGGAGACTCTGCGTTCGTCGCCAAACTGGATGAGCTGTTTCAGCGCGGTCTCTACAACCAGGGCAACGAGCCCAGCCATCACATCGCGTATCTCTACGACTTTGCCGGTGCGGCTCCCAAGACCCAGGAGCACGTCAACAATATCCTCACTACCCTCTATCAGGATCGCCCGGATGGACTCCCCGGCAACGACGATGCAGGGCAGACGTCTGCGTGGTATCTCTTTGGCGCACTTGGCTTTTATCCCGTTACCCCTGGAATTCCTGCCTACATCATCGGCACGCCTCATTTTGCCAAAGCGGCAATTGTGTTTCCTGGCGGCAAACGGTTCGAGATTATCGCGCACAACCTTTCTCCGCAGAACTTCTACATCCGTTCCGCGACCCTGAACGGCCGACCGCTGAACCGATTCTGGCTACGGCATTCGGAGATTGTCCGCGGCGGTGAACTGATCTTCGAAATGGGGAATCAGCCGAATCCTGCGTGGCCGGCTTCAAAGGGCGCCCCGGAGGGACTGACACACTGAGAGCGGGCCCTCCCCCCCGTCGCGAAGCACCCCGCTGAACCGCAATCAACAGGGTGCGGGACTGTTGCTATGTTGGTTCCCCACGCCAATTCGAGCGCAGAAAGTGTAATCCAAATCGCGATTAATGTTGCTAAGATGGCTGCACTCTAGCATTCATTCTCCCTCACGTAGGTGCTTGCCATGCAGATCCTGTACGTAGTAACGATGATTGCGATCTTTGTCCTGTGCATCGCTCTGTTTTCGACGGCGCGCCGAATCTTGCACTCCACTTCGCGTCCCGGCGGCGAACTGTCGCTGGTCCACCTTAAAAGCGCGATTGAACCTTACGAATCGGACGTCGAACTGAAGCCTGTCGATATGGCGGACCTTCCGCCTCAGGCCGAAGATTTCGAACCCCCACCGATTGCTGAAGAACCCACTCTCGCCGCCGTAGCAGCACCGCCAGCGGAAATGCAGGAGGCGGTCCCCACGGAGGAGGCTACGCCTAGCGAAGCGCCGCAAGACATTGCGTCGGTCGCGACAGAGGATCACCACGAAATCAGGCGTCCAAACCGCCCCTCGCGGAGGTCTCGGATCGCCGCACATTTGCCTGGCGGATATAACTACTTTCTGGAATGCCTGTTGCTTGGCGTATCGATTGTGGTGCTGGTGCAAACACAAAGAAGCACCTCCCGATATCGATCGGAACTGTCGTCCGATCAAGTTGCGTGAGATTGCGCCGAATTGGCAGATCCAACCAGTTTCCTGCCAACGATTGATCGGATCTTGACGAAGATAGACGAATCGAAGAGTAGTCAGTGCGCTGTTGGCTGCTGTTGCTTTACTCTTAAGTCTGGGAGTAATTATGGCAACGCAGACCGAAGCTGCAGTACGACAAATCGGCATCGCCCACAGTCCTGACTCCGATGACGCCTTTATGTTTTATGGGCTGGCCACCGGCAAAGTCACTGTGCCCGGCTATGAATTTACCCACACGCTGACAGACATTGAGACTTTGAACCAGAAGGCTATGCGGGAAGCTTTCTATGATGTCACGGCAATCTCCTTCCACGCCTATCCGTATGTTCAGGACAAGTACGCGTTAATGCCGTGCGGCGGCAGCGTGGGCGAGGGCTATGGCCCGATGATTGTCGCCAGACGCGCCCTCTCTCTGGATGAAGTTCGCCGCCTGCGCATCGCCATTCCCGGTCAACTGACCACAGCCAACCTGGTGCTGCAGATGGCACTGCCGGGCGTGGCCACGGAAGTGGTTCCGTTCGATCAGATCATTCCCCAGGTGCTTGCCGGAAAATATGACGCCGGATTGATCATCCACGAGGGCCAGCTCACGTACGCTCGCGATGGACTGACTTGTGTGCTGGATATGGGAACCTGGTGGCGCGAACAGACCGGCCTCCCGCTGCCGCTGGGCGGCAATGCGATTCGGCGCAATCTGGGCACACCCGTGCATCGCATGATGAACCAGGCCCTGCGCGACAGTGTGAGCTATGCCCTGAAGCACCGTGAAGAAGCCCTGGCGCATGCAATGCAGTACGCGCGCGATCTCGATACGCCTTCTGCGAATCGCTTTGTAGGGATGTATGTCAACGAGCGAACGCTGGATTATGGCGAAGACGGAAAAGAGGCCATTCGCCGCCTGCTTGCCATGGGATACGAACGCGGCGTCATTCCCAATCCCGTCCGAGTTGACTTCGCCGAATAGGTCCACAGACTCGTGCGACGCCTCATCGCGAGCTACGCGAAGGTCTCGAGATTTAAAGGCTGGGGTATTCGAGTGTTTCCTGCAACCGCCGGATCGACGTCGAGAAATTTCCACCGACGGCGGATTCCTCTAGTCGCCGTCCGGGTCGGCATGGTGAGGATGCGGCTGCAATAACTGCCTGGGTATCGCCCGGCTTCCCATTGCATCCCGCCACAGAATGATATTGAGCTTCTGCGTATCCGCCATATCGGCGTGGGTAAAGTCCATTTTGGCAGACTGGTTCGCTCCGTAACTCTTCACCGTGTTCGCTTCATAAATCCTGCCGTTGTCGCGATTCACGTAATCGGCGTTGAATGCCGGCTGCGTACCCGTGCCGGAAAATTCCGGCGCCATCAATGGAGCAAACGCGTCGTTATTATTCATCGGCGGCAGACCCAGCAGGCTTTCCAGAGTACGGACCGCACTGACCGTTGTATAGAAATGATGATCGACAAAAGGGGTGCCGTCGGATGAGGGGCGTGGCGCATATTTGCTGACCACCAGCATCAAACTGCGATGCGCGTCCACATGATCGGCACCGTTCTGAGCGTCGTCCTCCAAAATGAAAAATGCGGTGTCGTTCCAAAATGCGCTATGGGAAACGGCATCGACCGCTCGGCCCACGGCCAAGTCGTTATCGGCAACCGATGCCTCGGGGCGAGGCATACCCGGCGTGGTGCCTGCCGTATGATCGTCCGGCAGGCGCAGCATGACGAATGCCGGCATGGTGTCTTTGCCGTGCGCCCGATCCGCTTCCCACTGGCGAAAGTGCGTCAAGAATTCCGCAACCCGAAGTTGATCGGGGAAGCTTAGATTGAAGTCCGGATATTCCGGATCGAAGTGGCCGACCAGTTCTGGCTTGGTCGCGGTATCGCGTGCGATCAGAGGAATCCTCCACGGATACTGGCTGATTCCGCCGCCGTAGTTTGCTGGGACGGGATCTCCCTTGTGAATCGAGCTATGGACGCATTCGAGCGGGTTCGGTTCCGGAGTCCCTTGCTGGGGGCTGCTGGCTTTCGGCAATTTGGCCGCATCCTGACAAAAATCAGTCGCTACAAATTCGGCAAAATGGTAATACGTCTTGCCATGTCGCGCGAGATTTGTCCATAGATAGCCACTGGCCGGCTCGTCGACATCGGAAATCTTTTCCTCAAGCGGATAGCCATTGGCCACGATCCCCTCATAGTCATAGGAACGTTGGTCGTTGCGGTAGCTCTGTTGCCAGGTCTTTTCTGTGTAATCGCTGGTGATCGCAGCGGTGGACCAGACATGGCCGTCGCCGGAGACTTCTCCAGAATCGTAGAAGTTGTCGAGCGTGCCGAATTGCTCGGCCAGTTTGTGTTCGTTGGGAGTGATCGCCCAACCGTACATGGTCAGACTGGGGTCGTTGTTACCGGTCTTTAAATCGCCAAAAATTTGATCATACGAGCGATTCTCTTTAATGATGTAAATGATGTGGCGGATCGGGTTTCCGCCGGCGCGAAAGACAATCTGCTGCTGCGCCGCGTGCATGCGATTGCTCTGCATCACCTCGCCACTCAACTGTGCCAGATTTTGATCGACGCCGGCTCTGTCCATGGTTGCGAGGGAACCATACAGCAGCGTGGCAATGTAAGTTGTGGGCGGCCGTTTCGGGCGGCTGTACCCCGTTGACTATCCCTTCGGCGGATGGGGAATGTCCCGGCGGCCAGAAGTTATTGGGCCCAGTTCCTTGCCCTTTTCCCGTGGCTACATACAGATGATCGGCGGTAGCCACCAGAGCCGTGGGATACCACTCTGTGGGAATGAATCCGAAGGCGTGGATTGGCCCCTGACTTTTGTCGTTCAGGCTATGCGGATTGAAGACAGCGATCGCATCCAGGCTGGCATCGGCCACGTAGAGACGGTTACCGTCAGGTGAGAGCGCTAACGCATCGGGGACTGCTCCAAAATAAATCTGGCCAGGCAGGCGGGTATCAAAGAAACCCACGGTGTGCATGGCGTCGTGGTGCCGCTTCGCGAAGGCGACGGCGGCCACGGAATCGCGATTTGCCAGCGCGACATACAACATCGATTCATTGGCGTTCAGCGCCAGAGCCGTGGGATGGGAACTGGGATCAACGGAGTCGCCTGGCGGCAATAGAGGCAGCATTTGCAGTACGCGTCCATGCTCCAAATCCAGTTCGGCAATCTCCGAAGCATTCCAGAGCGCGACAAATCCGCGTTTCCCGTCGCGTGTGGCCAGCGTCGCTATGGGATAGGAAGCAGGCACCGTGCGGCTACTGGAAAGATCGAATCGATGCAGTATCTTGCCGTCGGAGGCATTCATCAGCAAGGCATCATCGGAGAGGTTATCAGCAATCAGCAGACGATCGCCGTGCTTTCCATGAATGACGGTCAATCCAGAAGGAAAGGGGTTGGCCATTCCGGGCGGCAACTGTGTGTTCTCCATCTCATTCTGTTGCTTTCCATCGGCCAGCTGCTGAAGCGGAATCGGCAGCAGGCGCTGTTCGGTGATGCGATCCGCGTCGAGTGCATAGACGAGAATTCCATTTCCCGTTGCGACCTGTTGGTCGGGCAGGGGGTGGGTCAGCGAAGCGATACTTACATAGAGATGTTTGCCATCGCTACCGAAAGCGAGCCCGGAGAATAACGTCTGTGGCCCCCGGCGTGACGTGGAAGCATTGGGAAAGTCGAGCAGCTTACCTGATGCCGTATCCAGCACTCCGATGGATTGCTCTCCGTTGGACGCCGCTGTTCCATACCCGGCATTCACGATGGCGATGTAGCGCCCATCCGGCGAAATAGCCATTGCCATGGGCAGATTGTTGGTCTTTTGCGGCGCTCCAGGGACCGGTTCCATCAGCATTTTGCTGCTTGGCAGAGGGATCGTACGGGCTGGAGCCGTGGCGGACTGAGCGAAGGTCGGACAGGACAGCGTGAGGCAGGCCGTCAGGATAGTAGAGCAGGGGAAGATAGTCCGGAATGTGGATGTCACGACTCATCCACCATACCAAATCATGCGATCTCTGTTCGGGTTAAGTAACTGGATTCAACCGAAATTTCACGTCAGACAAGCGTGAACCGAGCGTCCTGGCTAGTGTTGTTCAAGGCAAGAATCTGCAGGTTAACGGCAATTACAAAAGTCTTACATTCGACAGTAAATGTCGCTGCTAGCCTTAAATCAAGCAAGCGATCTTCTCCTCCTGAGGTATTCCGTGGCATCCATACTGAACGATGCAGTCGTGGCGAATCCTACCGCGACTTCCACCCTCCCATCTTCGACGATAGAAACCACCGTTGCCTCGTTCGTTGGGACTCCGGTCGCAGTCCCCGTACATATGCCGCCGGCGGCTACTGTTCACGCCAAGTCGTCCCTGCCAGTACTTGGACGAGCGACCCAGGACAACGGCGTGACCTGGACCACGGCCATTTTCCTGGCCATTTTCCATGCGGGAGCCATTGCCGCTCTGTTCTATTTCAGTTGGAGTGCGCTGGCCGTCTTTGCCGTCACTTATATCCTGGCCATCAATGTTGGAATCGGAATGTGTTATCACCGGCTGCTGACGCACCGCGGCTACAAAGTTCCCAAATGGCTGGAATATTGCATGGCGATCTTTGCTACAACCTCGTTGGAAGGCGGACCGATGTTCTGGGTGGCGACGCACCGCGTACATCACCAGTACAGCGATCATGTTGGCGACCCGCACACCCCGACGGAAGGGGGTTGGTGGGCGCATGCCGGTTGGATTCTGAAAGGCAAGGCTCTGCACACCGAGACGGCAATGCTGGCCCGTTACGCCCCGGATCTGGCCAAGGATCGCTTTTATGTCTTGTTAAGCAAATACCACTGGGTTCCATTGACCATTGAAGGTCTGATCCTGCTGGCGATCGGTGGCTGGCAATGGGTTCTGTGGGGCGTATTTCTTCGCGTCACCGTAGGGCTGCATGCTACATGGCTGGTGAACTCCGCGACCCACTTATGGGGTTCTCGCCGATTCCAAACCCGCGATGATTCGCGTAACAGCTGGTGGGTTGCGTTGCTGACCGGCGGCGAAGGATGGCACAACAACCACCATGCGCATCCCGTATCTGTCCGGCACGGATTGACCTGGTACGAATTCGATCCCAATTATTACGGCATCTGGCTGTTGAAGAAGCTTGGCCTGGCGCGCCAAATCAAGGTAGCGCAATTCGATCCGCAGGATCCCCGTCCAGCGGGCGTCCATAGCGCGTAAAGAGATTCACGTCCCTCTCCTGCCCTGAAGCCTGACGGCTGGAGCGATTTCTTCGGTGAAATTCGCTCTATACTGCCGTCAGGCTTTTCTATTGCGGTAAGGCTGATCGAATCCTATGCAAATCACGCGTCGCCGCGGGACCATCGCTTTCTTCATCACTCTGGGTTCCTGTCTGGTGGCGCTGGCCATTGCGCTGAATGTCCGTTGGGTGATCCTCAATTGGCACGAAATCATTCCGCTGGTTCTTGGTGTTTTTTTCTTTGGAATCCTTATCGCCGGCGTGGTGCTGAACACAATTTTTCTAGTGCGGGAAATTCGCCGCAATGAACGGCATGACAGTTTCCTGAACGCCGTCACGCACGAACTCAAAACCCCGATTGCCTCGATCCGCCTGTATCTGGAAACCTTGCAGCGGCGCGACCTGACAGAGGAGAAAAGGCAGGATTTCTACCGCATCATGCTCAACGACAGCGAGAGGTTGCTGGCGACGGTCGAGCAGGTGCTGAAAGCCGGTGAGGTGGGCCAGCGGGGCCCGGACGACATCAGCGTTCGGGTGGATATCAAGGGGATGGTGGAAGATGCGTGTGAAGTCGTGACCCTGCGGAACCATCTTCCAGCCGAGGCGATTCAGTTTGTCAACCAAACCAGCGGGATGTCGACGACCGTTGTCGGCAACCCCGAAGACCTGCGGACGGCTATCACCAACGTGCTGGACAATGCTGTGAAATATTCGCCAAAGAATCCGCAGATTCGCGTGCACCTTTCCGTGGAGCATGACGCGTGGGTGGTACTTCGAGTGGCGGATAATGGGATTGGCATTTCGGATGTTCATCTGAAGCGCATTTTCAAACGATTTTATCGGGTCCCCAGCATGACGGTGCTGCGCACCAAAGGCACGGGTCTGGGGTTATTTCTGGTGCGCACGATCGCCCGTCAGCATGGGGGCGATGCCAGCGCGACCAGCGACGGCGAAGGTCGCGGCGCTACCATCACGGTTCAGCTGCCGCGACTGTTACAACCGTAGGACCGGAGAGATTTGTGAGCAGGGACGGAGACAATTCGCGCGAAACCGGCACCACTCGCAGTCCGGAGGATAGCGCCGCCAAGCGCATTTTGATTGTCGAAGACGAGGCGCACCTGGCCCAGGGATTGCTATTTAATCTTCAAGCCGAAGGACATGAGGCGATGGTCGCTGCGGACGGCGAATCCGCGTTGTACTGGTTGCTGAAGAAACGTGCGCCTTTTGACGCCATTGTGCTGGATGTGATGCTGCCCGGTATGGACGGATTTGCCGTGGCGCGCGCGATGCGAGCGGCGCAAAACTACACGCCGGTGCTGATGTTGACCGCGCGCGGCCGACCGGAAGATGTACTGGAAGGGTTTGCCGCCGGAGCAGACGATTATCTGCCGAAGCCGTTTGAACTTTCCATTCTGCTGGCTCGGCTGAATGGACTGCTGCGTCGCGCCCAGTGGCTTCAACCCCGGACAGCCGAAGAGCCCACTCAGGCCGCAGACGAGTATACCTTTGCGGGAAAGACCATCGACTTCTCACTGTTGGAGTTGCGCGCCGCCGACAAACAGGTGCGTTTGACGATGATGGAAGTGGAATTACTACGATACCTGGTGCACAACCCTGACCGGGCGGTATCCCGCAGCGAGATCCTGGAAAAGGTGTGGCATCTGCATGAAGATACCGACACCCGCGCGATCGACAATTTCATTGTTCGACTGCGGCGATATCTGGAAGACGATCCGGTTCATCCCGTCCACTTACAAACAGTACGCGGCGTCGGCTATCGCTTCGTACCTGATGTAAAGGAAGACATTCAAACAGCGCCTGGGTAGGTGCATCGTGCGCATCCTCGAGGGTTTGCTTCTTGTGCTTTGCCGAAGCTACTTCGCCGATCCGCAGCCCGGGCGGGTCGTAGCGTTGTTGACGGCAATGATTTTCATGGGAAGCTTCGCCCATTCGGCTTGTGACTGAGGGATGGTTGCGCCTTTCGGAACCACGATATCCCACCAAATAGCCCCGTCGTTGAAGGTGAATCCCTGGTCTCTGCCCCATACATCTGCCGCGGAAGCCTGGTGGATGGCGCAACGCACACTAGCATCGAAAATGCGGTCATAATTGGTGAGCAATTCATGCGGCGACGCCACCAACACACGCTTACCGTCGAGCGATGTCCGCAGGGGATACTGCACCATTGCGGCGACCTGGGTGCGTTGCCCGGACTGAACCGCCTGCGAGAGTCTCTGGAAAAACGCAATTGCACGCCCACAGTCTGGACTGGTCGCCGGATCGCGCACGGTGCAGTTTCCCGGCTGACGTGCTTCGGACTGCGCAACGCAGCATAGGGCCGCGCACGCCAGGATCGCGGCTGTCAGCAGATTGCGAGTCCGCGGCAACATTCCTATTCCGGCTTGGGGGCGCCTCCCGGCGGAGGTCCGCCAGGCATGCCATGTTCATGTTCCGGCGGCGGAACAAACGCCACGGGGATATCGTGACCGCGATGACAGGTTCCGCAGGTTACATTCTTTTGCTCGGGTTTGGCGTCGGCAACGTTCACCTGAGACAAATATTTCTTATTAATCTCCTGCGTCATCCGTAGCATCGTTCGCGCAATCCGCTTTTCCGGCTTTGCATCGGAGGCAAAGTCCAGATGCTTGGGCTGCGCGCCCGGCGCGTGGCAGTAGTTACACTTCACTCCCAGCGAACCTGCAAATCCATGCATCACCTTCATCAGGTCGTCGTGCGAAATGTTCTTGGGCAGCACATGGAGGTTTGTCGGTTTCGGCCACGGACCCTGTGGGCCGCCGGGTCCAGGAGGCGGACCTTGCGGGGTCTGTGCATGGAGTAGCGGCGCGGTCAAAACGAGTGCCGCCGAGAAAATCCCGGTAAGCAAAAACTTTAACTGCATGCAATCACATCCTGGAGGTTTCAAACTGAGTATCCCGCGAGCCAGCGGCGAGTGTTGGAGGCAATCTTACCCGGAAACAATGGCTTGATCAACCGTGAAGGACGTCCGGGGCGATTCGGCCCCGTTCACGACAGGATTCGTTGGCCGGATTCAGACAACCGCGAAATCACTGCAAGCTTCGTGCGAAATTCCTATATTGACGCGGGGAGCGAGGGACGCCACTGCTCGCCCAGCTGCGCGCCGGACCGGATGACGCAGCTTCACTTCTCCAGCATTTTGCGGATCGCGAGCAGCTCGGCGCGTCGCTTGGCATCAATCCTCGGATAGGCCATCTTGAGTTCGCTCAGCGCATCCAAAAAGATTTGAGAAATGATCAGGCGGGCGTTCTCTTTGTCATCGGCTGGAACGGCATACCATGGCGAGTGATGGGTGCTGGTCGCCTGAAGGCAGGCCTCGTAAGCCTCGGTATATTTTTTCCAATACTTCCTCTCGTGGATGTCCGCGAGACTGAATTTCCAGTTCTTGTCGGGCTCATCAATCCGTGAAAGAAAGCGTTTGCGCTGCTCGTCTTTGGACAGATGCAGGAATATTTTCACGGTTCGCGTTCCGTTGTGATAGAGGTGGCGCTCCAGGTCCACGATGGAGCGATACCGCCGGTCCCAAATATCTTTCTCGTCGGCCAATTCTTTGGGCAACGACTGAGTGCGAAGGATCTCCGGGTGCACCCGAACGACCAGCACTTCCTCGTAATAGGAGCGGTTGAAAATGGCAATCTTCCCGCGTTCCGGCAGCCGGCACGTCGTGCGCCACAGAAAGTCATGCTTGAGCTCTTCGGCGCTCGGTTGTTTAAAACTGAACACGTCACAGCCCTCCGGATTGATCCCGGACATCACGTGACTAATTGATCCGTCCTTGCCGGCCCCGTCCATTCCCTGAAAAATCAACAGCACCGCATACTGACCGGAGGCGTAGAGAAGCTCCTGCAGCGAGCTCAATTTCTTGACATGTCCTTCCAGCGCGTCTTTATAGCCCTCCTTCGTCTCGACGAAGGGCTTCACGATTGTCGGCCAATCTTTGAGTTTGACTTTCTTGCCGGGCGGAACCCGGAAGTCGTTGGAGTTGATTTTTTTCTTCAACACATCGGTCATTATCGGCCTCGAAGGTCCACCCCTGGAGTTTAGAGAATTTGTTGCACCCGATTTTAGCTTTCGGATCCCAACATAGAATTGAGAATGCGTATCAGCTCTTCCGGTTCATACACGGGCGGCTGACAGCTGGTTCCACTGCAGACCACCGCAAAACTTCGATCAGCTTCCAATTCCGGCAGATGAGGGAGTGTCTCCGCCAACGCCGGCGGCAACTCGCCCTGCGCGACAACTGCGCGCGACAAGTTCAGCACCGTCTTGTTGACAGCGTAGCGCGCGGTCGCGATTACGGCCAGCTGCCTCGATGCTTGATCGTCGCCAATGACACAAACCTGAATCGGCGGCAGTAGATAGCGCTGCAACGCCTGCCCGTAGGCACCGGCATGCAAGCCGAATTTCTCGGCGACGCCCGCGAAGGCCTCAAGTGTATCTTCAGCTTTCTCCCGCAAATCATTGCGTAAATTTAGCTCCGCGACCCGGAGTAGCAATAGAACCGCGAGCGAATTCCCCGCGGGTGTTGGCGAATCCTGCAGAGGTTTGCGTCGTGCTTCCAGTACACCCAGCGGCTGCTCGGCAAAAGAATCCTGCGCAGTATCGAAAAATCCTCCGCCTGTTGCGTCAAAAAAACGCGCGATCATCGCATCGGCAATGGATTCCGCACACTGAAAATAGCGAAGCTGGGTTGTCGATTCCCAGGCATCGACGCAGGCCAATCCCAGTGCGGCGTAGTCGTCGAGCATGCCAGACACCGGCTTCGACGGCCTCTGCCCATCCGCATAGGCTACGACGCGATGCAGGCTGCCATCCGGTTGCCACGACTCCGCCAAGATCCTGTCAAGGGATCGCAGCGCAAATCTCCGGGCGCTTTCGATTCCCAGGACATGCGCGGCATCCAGATAAGCGGAAATTGCAAGACTGTTCCAATTCACGTAGACGGTCTTGTCCACATAGGGTGTAGGGCGCAGGAGGCGCGCGGCATACATTTTTGCTTTGGCGGACTGCAGCAAGGTCCCCGCCTGCTCCACGCTGATGGATGCTCGCCGGGCTACCTCTGCCAGAGAGTGATCGATATGCAGCGTATTCTTCTGCGGGTTATGGTGCATATCGCCCAACTCGCCAATGTCGTAGTATGCCGCCGCAACTTCCATTTCTTCCACCGTTAACACTGCCGCGGCCTCTTCGCGAGTCCAGGTAAAGTAGTCACCGTCGTCGTCAAGAGATTCATCCGCATCCTGGGAGGCATAGAAACCGCCGCGCTCGCGGTCACTCAATACGGTGTCCATCCATCGGATGACTTCGTGCGCCACCCGCGCATGTTCCGGGTCGACGAAACTTTGAAAACTGTGCACGTAATTCTTCAGTAATTCGGAATTGTCGTACGACATCTTTTCGAAATGCGGGACGATCCAGCGGTCATCGACCGAGTAGCGATGAAAACCTCCTGCAAGATGGTCGTACATCCCCCCGTTGGCCATCCGGTCCAGCGTCATCTGGACAGCGTGGCGTGCTGCTTCGTCGCCGGTGCGGTTCGCGTGATCGAGCAACAAGTCGAGAATGGAGGGATGAGGAAATTTCGGCTGGGTTCCAAATCCTCCCTGATGCTTGTCGAATTGCTGCAGGGCGGACTGCACCAGTTTTTGAACGATGCCCGCCTGCAAATCCGCAGATCGGCCTGAAAAAGATTCGTTGTATTCGATCGCGGCTACGACGCTGTCGGCAGACTCAAGGACCTCGTCCTTTCGCTCGTGATACGCATGCGCCATCGTCAGCAACACATGGCCAAAGCCAGGGCGCCCATAGCGTTCTTCCTTTGGGAAATATGTACCGCCAAAGAACGGCTTACCTTCGGGAGTCAGAATCACGGTGAGTGGCCAGCCGCCCTGACCGCTCATGGCCTGGACTGCGGATTGATACCGCGCATCCACGTCGAGACGTTCGTCGCGATCGACCTTTACGGCAATAAAGTGACCGTTGATGATCTCCGCAATCTCTGAATCCTCATAGGATTCGCGATCCATCACATGGCACCAGTGACACCACACCGCTCCAATGTCGAGCAGAATCGGTTTGTTTTCACTGCGAGCACGTGCGAATGCGGCGTCGCCCCACTCCAGCCAATCCACTGGCTGATGCATGGCGGAACGCAGGTACGAAGACGCCGCCTTCGCCAGAGAATTACTGCGATGTTCCGCAGATGGATCGCCGGTGATTCCCGGTTCGTGTGTGTCCCCGAGTTGTGCTCGATTCCCCATGTCGTGTGTCCTTCTATCCCGGAAAGTGCAGTTTTCCTGCCTGTGTCAGATGCTGTTTGCAGTGCTGACAAGGCGATGGGCAATCTGGGTGTATAGATCGATGGCCTCCGTCAGTTCCTGCTTGGCCAACCGCTCATCCGGCGTATGTGCAACGTGGATGGAACCGGGTCCCAGCAACAGTGGTTCGCCCCAGTTCGAAAGAGATGGAATGTCCGTTGTAAAGGCGGCGATCATCGTGGGTAGTCCTTCGATGCGCTTGAGTTTCTGAAATGGAATTTCCAGGACTACATCCACTTCCGCCTCGCCGCCCATCGCCTGCTGTAATGAGGCATGGATTTTTTCCGACGGTCCGACAAGACGCACGAGAATGCTGGCCGAAGCTTCATCGGCAATCACGTTGGGCGCGTGGCCACCCTGCAGTAAACCGATGTTCAAGGTGGACGCACCTACCTCCGGATCGACAGGCAGATCCATGTGGAGCACGCGATCGAGCACCGAAACGAGTTTGTGAATGGCTGACTCACCCCGCTCCGGATAGGCTGAATGACCCATTTTCCCGCGAGCACGGACGATGGCATTCAAGGCTCCTTTCGATGCCAGGGCGAGCCGATTGTCCGTCGGCTCGCCGTTGATGAGGAACCGGCTGCCTTTTGACTGCATGTTGGCGACGCGGGCGCCGTGACTACCCCGCTCTTCGCCCACGAGGAACAACAATCCCACGCGGACCTGCATGTCGCGCAAACGTTCCGCAGCTGCCACCTGTGCGGCAATGATGCCTTTGGCATCGCAGCTGCCGCGGCCGTAAATGTATTGGTCATCTTCACGGCTTGGAAAAAACGGCGGCACGGTATCCATGTGCGTCGACAGGACCACATCGGGAGCATCCGTCGAAACGCCCGCGTAGACATTAAATCTTTCGCGGCCGGAGCTATGTGGAACCGGCATGATCTCCACCCGAAAGCCATGCTCGGCGAGATATCCCGAAAGAAAATGGCCGACAGCGGCCTCATTTTCACTGATGGATTCAATGTCCACTAACTGACGAGTGAGTGCAACCGGGTCTGTAGGCATGCACCTCCAGCATACCGCGCTCCTTGCAGGTTCGACGGCACCTGCTTCTGGCGATGGGTCGGGCGCCACGCTTTTTTCGCGGTGAAACGCCGAGCAGGTTCCCGGCAGGTGAATGGCCTGGCGGCGAAACCGCGGATGCCCACGTAAAATGGTCTCTGCCCCGCCCGATGAAAACTCCGCCCATTCCTTCGTCCATTCGCTCCTTTGATCTAACTGGACCAGCCGGTACGCTGGAAGCGCTGCTCAACCGCGGTCGTGAGGATGCCCCGTACAGTGCGCTTGTCTGTCACCCCCATCCCATGGGCGGAGGGACGATGCACAACAAGGTTGTGTATCACACGATGAAAGCGCTGCATGGCCTGGGCCTTCCTGTGTTGCGCTTTAACTTTCGCGGTACCGGGCGCAGCCAAGGGTTACATGACCACGGCCAGGGGGAGCAGGACGATGTACGGGCTGCGCTCGATTGGCTCGATCGGGAATTTCGCCGTCCGATCCTGTTCGCTGGATTTTCTTTTGGCGCGAACGTGGGCATGCGCGCCTGTTGCGGTGACTTGCGTGTCCCTGGGCTGATCGCGCTCGGACTTCCAGTGGAAGCAGAGGGCCGCAGATACAACTATGGGTTTCTTCCGGTATGCCGCCAGCCGAAGCTGTTTATCAGCGGCGATCGAGATCCATTCGGTCCCGTGGCAGAGGTTGAGGCCGTAGTCGCGGCGGCACCCGAACCGAAGCAATTGGTATGGATACCGGATGCGGATCATTTTTTCGTTGGCAAACTGGACCAGGTCAAGGATGTTATCGTCACCTGGGTGCAGCGCCATTTTGAAATTGGCAGCTCGTAGCGCGACGCTCTTGCCGGTGAGATAACAGCATATGCAAAATTTGCGTGAAGTAGCGCGAGCGATTTTTGACGAGGCGCTGGCCGACTGCAGTGTGGAGAAAGCAGTCGCGGGCCACGTGTCGATGGACAAAGAAACCTTGTACCTGGGCGAAGAAGCGATCCGACTTCGAGGAATTCGCAGGGTGAGGATTGTGGCCGCTGGAAAGGCTTCCGGCACAATGTTGTCTGCCCTGCTCAAGCAATTGGCATTCCCGGCCGGCTTCGACATTACAGGGGTGTTGATTGCGCCGGAAGGAGGCTCCCCGCTCCAGATTCCGGACGGTATTCAATACTTTGCCGGAGGGCACCCCTCGCCGAACGAATCTTCGTTCGCCGGCGCGCGGGCGGCGCTGACGATGCTGAAGAATCTACCGAAAGAGTCGCCCGGGGAGACACTGTGTTTCTTCCTGATCAGCGGGGGTGCGTCCTCCATGATGGAACTCCCGCTCGACCCGACCATCTCTTTAGCCGATACGGCGGACTTCCATCGTGCGCTGGTCGCCAGTGGCGCCGCGATCACCGAGATGAATTGTGTCCGCAAGCATTTTTCGGCAGTCAAGGGCGGACGGCTCGCCCTGGCAGCGGGAGATTCCATCTGCCGCACTCTTTTGATCTCCGACGTTCCCATCGGTCGGGAAGACGCCCTGGGATCTGGCCCGACGTTGCCAGACCCGTCCACGTTGACGGAGTGCCGAGAGATTCTGGAGAGTCATCAATTGCTGCCACGCTTCCCGGCTGCGGTGCGTAACTTTTTTGACTCGTCAGCATTGGCCGAAACGCCCAAACCATCCGAAGTTCGTGCTCACGCCACTGTCCTGCTCAACGCGCAATCTCTCGCTGAAGCAGCGGCGCGCCGTGCCAAGGATCGAGGCTTGAACCCGGTCATCGATAACTCCTGCGACGAATGGGAGTACAAAGCCGCCGCCCGCCATTTGCTCGAGCGGCTGCGGAGCTTCCGCAGCCAGCAACCCCGGACATGCCTGATTTCAGCGGGCGAGCTGAGCGTTGGGCTGCCTGCGAACCACGGAAACTCTGCCGCGGTCGGGGTCGGCGGACGGAACCAGCAATTTGCTCTTTACCTGGCCACATTGCTCAGCCCCGCTGATGACCCGATTGCGGTTCTATCAGCGGGGTCCGACGGCATCGATGGAAACAGTCCTGCGGCCGGTGCGGTGCTGGACCGCGAGATTCTTGCATTAGGGAAGCCGGAGACGGCTCGTCATGCGCTTGAGAGCTTCAATTGCTACCCTTTTTTGCTGGAACGAGATGCCGCAATTGTGATTGGCCCATCTGGCAACAATCTTCGCGATCTGCGGGTACTGGTGACAAGATAAGCTTCGCAAATTCCTGAGCGGCCAATAGTTGTATACCGAATTCCATAAATCATATATTTCGATTTAGAATTGTGGAGACAGAATCGTCAGAAGAGAAACGAACTCCCGGAGTCAGTTTCCGAAGTTGAAATCGGCTCGCTCGGGGTTGACCTTCAAAAAAGAGAGCGCACTCCGCCATTCCGCTTCAAGGCACTTGAGGGAAAGAGACTTTGCAGTCAGGAGTGCGATTCGCAATTGCTCCGAATTCGCCACGATAGCCGCTGTTTGCACGAGATGCACCCGATAAAACAAATCTGCGATCTGGCACGTGAGTTGCACTATGAATCAAGACCGCTTCAGAACATCGCCCAATTGGACTCTGCGCCCTGACGCGGAAAGATAGGCTCCGAAATGCCTCGGAACATCCCATTCCGCATCGCAGCCGTCGTGCTGGCAGTACTGACCGTCGCCGCAGTGATACTGGCGTCCATCAATTACAGCCACGAGACTGACTTTCAGGCCCCGACAGATTTGGTGTGGTGGGCTGGGGCTCCCGGCGGCCTCATCGCACAAAAGGTGTTGCCTCACGGACCCGGAGAGCGGGCCGGCATTGAGTCCGGAGATTTACTGACTGCGGTCAACAACCATCCGACTCCAAGCGTTGCGTCCCTGCAGCGCCAACTCTCCGCTACAGGGATTTACAGCAAGGCCACCTATTCGGTGATCCGCTACGGGATTCGGCTGGAAATCCCGGTGATTCTGGTTCCCAAGGACCGCAACATCAATTACGGCCTGCGTTTGATCGCGCTAGTGTACCTGTTGATTGGTCTTTACATCCTGTTTCGTCGCTGGACCGCTCCCCGCTCCGTTCACTTTTATATATTTTGTCTGGCGTCTTTCATTCTGTATGCCTTTATCTATACCGGAAAGCTGAATACCTTCGATTGGTTTATATTCTGGGGCAATTTAGCAGCCAGCGCGGCCCAGCCTGCGCTCCTGTTGCACTTCGCTTTCACCTTTCCTGAGCACAATCCCACCATGCGTCGACGTCGCATGGCATGGCTTCTCTATCTTCCTGCGGCTGGATTGGTTGCCTTGTTTGTCGCCGCGATTCGCCTTTGGTCGGCCACCGAATTACTGAATTACCGGTTGACTCAAATCGCCATTGGCTACATGGCTGTGTACTATGTTGCGGCGGCGGTGGTATTTTTCATCAATTACCGGAGAGCCGATAATCCGCTGATGCGGCAGCAGCTGAAATGGTTGAACCGAGGCACTTTGCTTGCGGTGACACCCTTCACCCTGTTGTATGCGATTCCCTATCTGCTTGCCGGACCGTCGGCGCCGACGATGCTGGGCCAGATTGGCGTGCTATGCCTGGTTTTCCTTCCACTGACATTCAGTTATGCGATTGTGCGCTATCGCTTGATGGATGTGGACCTGATCTTCAAGCGCGGCGTGACCTACACGCTGGCAACCGGCACCCTGGTTGCGATCTACTTTGGCGCGGTCGCGTTCGCCGGCGAGGTGGTCCACACCAACCTGCCAGCGGCGGGCGGCTGGGGGCTGGCAACCGCGATCATCATTGCGGCGCTGGTATTTGATCCCATTAAGCGCGCCATCCAGGACCGCGTGGACCGTATTTTCGATCGCAAACGTCTCGATTCACGCGCCACTCTGGTTGAATTCGCTCGCAGCCTCAACACGCAAACCGATCTGCGGGCGTTGCTGAATGCGCTGGTAGATCGGCTGCCCCGGATTCTGCAAGTCGCTCGAATCGGCGTATTTCTCGACGATGAACAAGATGCTCGCCATACACGCTTCCGGCTAGCGGCGAGCCATGGCATTCCGGCTCCGGCGTTGAGCCATACTGAAAATCTCGATACAGGATTTCTGCGCTTTGATGGCCGGGATGACGGGTCCCACATCTTCCTGGAAAGCACACAAAATGCGCCGCACCTGAGCGAAAGTCAGCAGCGTGCTGTCCATCTGCTGGATCTGAACTACTATCTTCCCTGCAGAGTCCAACAGAGCACGATCGCCGTGTTGGGGCTGGGGCGAACGACCAACGGCGATTTCCTTTCCAGCGAGGATGTGGAACTGCTGGAAACACTTGCCAGCTATGTCGGAATTGCAATCCAAAATGCACGGTTGTACGCAAAGCTCGAAGAAAAGATCGCTGAGTATGAGCAGCTAAAAGAATTTAACGAAAATATCGTGGAGTCGATCAACATTGGCATTCTGGCCGTCGACCTCGCGGATCGAATCGACAGCTGGAATGCGCAGATGGAATCGATGTATGCGGTGCCGCGTGCGGACGCGCTGAATCAGCCGTTGGCCAATCTATTCCCGCCGGACTTCATGACGGAGTACGACCGCGTGAAACATGAAACCGGCGTGCACAATCTCTACAAGTTTCAACTCGCTACACGTGCCGGGGAAATTCGAAACGCCAACATCGCCATCGCGCCGCTCGTCGATAAGGATTTCACCGTGGTCGGCCGCATCATCCTGGTAGACGACATCACTGAACGGGTTCAGTTGGAAAGCCAGCTGATGCAGGCCGATAAACTATCGTCCATCGGCTTGCTGGCAGCCGGCATCGCACATGAAGTGAACACCCCGCTGGCAGTGATCTCTTCCTACACGCAGATGATGGCGAAGCAGATTCGCGGGGATGAGCGCATCGGTCCGCTGCTGGACAAGATCACCCAGCAAACATTTCGTGCGTCGGAAATTGTCAACAGTCTGCTTAACTTTTCGCGCACCAGCACAATCGAATTCAAAGCCATCAGTGTGAATCATGTTCTGGAGGAGACGCTGGGGTTACTGCGGCACCAGTTCACCACGGCCAATATCAGCATCGAGCTGGTCTTGCAGCCGGAACTACCGGAGATTCTCGGCAACATGGGTAAGCTCCAGCAGGTGTTCCTTAATCTGTTTCTCAATGCCAAAGATGCCATGGCCCAAGGCGGGGTGTTACGTATCGAGACCGTCGCCAATGGCCAGATCGAAGTGATCATCGGGGATACGGGGTCCGGCATCGCGGCAGAAAATCTTCGTCGAATCTATGATCCTTTTTTCACGACGAAGTCTGCCGTAGTCGAGGGCCAGCGGCGCGGTACCGGCCTGGGGCTGTCAGTCAGCTACGGCATTATTCAGGAACATGCCGGAAAAATTCACGTCGAGAGCAAGGTTGGCCGCGGCACAACATTTCATCTGCAATTCCCCATATTAAGGAAGCCCGTTCATGCCTGACGTTACCCACCTAGACCCTCAAGATGTGGACAGCCATCTACCGCTTCGCCTGCTCATCATCGACGACGAAGCAGCAATCCGCGAATCGCTGCAACTCCTTTTGGAGATCGAGGGTTTTGAAGTCGGCACCGCTCCTGACGGCGTCGCAGGTCTGCGAAGCCTGGAGGAATCTGTTTACGACCTGGTGCTGCTCGACCTGGCCCTGCCGGGTCAAAGCGGATTCGAGGTGCTTCAGGCAATACGGGAGCGGCACGCAAATCTTCCTGTAATTATGATCACGGCGTATGGGACCGTGCAAAATGTGGTCGAAGCCATGCACTTCGGCGCGAATAATTTTATACAGAAGCCCTGGGATAACGAAAAACTCCTCGCTGACATTCGTGGCGCCATTGGACAGCATCGTGCCGAGACGGAAAATATCCATCTGAAGCGCGCGCTGAAACAGCGCTATAGTTTCGAAAATATCATCGGAAAAAGTGAGCCGATGCAGACGGTTCTGGATCTGGTGGGGCAGGTGGCACCCAGTCGCTCCACAATTCTGGTTCAGGGCGAAAGTGGAACCGGCAAGGAGTTGATCGCGAAAGCAATCCACTCCCATTCCCCGCGTCGCGACAAGCCTTTTGTCCCTGTCCATACCGGGGCGGTTCCTTCTGAGTTGTTGGAAAGCACCCTGTTCGGCCACGTCAAGGGGGCGTTCACTTCTGCCATCGCATCGAAGAAGGGCCTGTTTGAAATCGCCAATGGCGGCACATTGTTCCTGGATGAAATCGGCACCATGGCGTTGGACACGCAGGCGAAATTGTTGCGGGTTCTGCAGGATCGCAAGTTCATGCTGGTGGGCGGGGTGCAGGAGATTCAAGTCGACGTGCGAATTGTAGCGGCCACGAATGCGGATCTTCGCCAGGCTGTACGTGACGGGCGGTTCCGCGAAGACCTCTACTATCGACTCAATGTCATCACGATCGATCTGCCGCCATTGCGGAGTCGGAAAGAGGACATCCCCCTGTTAGTCGCTCACTGCCTCAAGCGATTTTGTGAAGAAAATCAACTTCCTCTTCGCACAATTTCCCCAGAAACCATGCGCGCTTTGATCGATTACTCGTGGCCAGGAAATGTGCGAGAACTGGAGAATGTCATCGAACGGTGCGTCGTCCTCTCCACTGAACAAACGATACCCAGGGACCTGCTGCCCGACCACCTCACCGGTCGCAATTATGAAGCCACCCTGCTCGAACAGAATCCGGCTGCGTCATTGTTCGAAATTCTGGAGAACATCGAGAAGCGCATCATCACCGACCGGCTTGAGCAATGCAACTGGAATCAGACCGATGCCGCGGAGGCCTTCCACATTCCGCTTTCCACATTGAATCAGAAGATCAAGAGGCTGAATGTCGAGATACGAAAGAAGCTCAAGGACGCTCCGGGTTCGCTGATCGGCATGTAGCAGTCGATGCCGCACCGATCGGGCCAACTTTTCAACTATGCCCCGGTAAGCGCCCGATCGAGGTCGGCGAGGATGTCTTCGACGTCTTCGATTCCTACCGAGATACGAACCAGCCCATCCGTAATGCCAAGTTTGCGCCGGCCTTCTTCGCCGATCGCGGCATGGGTCATTGACGCGGGATGGGAGATCAGCGTCTCCACTCCGCCCAAGGATTCTGCCAGGCTGCAAATCTGCACCTTTTTCAGCATGCGATTGGCCGCATCCAGCGAGCCCAGGTCGAAACTCAGCATCGAGCCGAAACCAGACATTTGTCGCACCGCCAATGCGTGCTGCGGGTGATCCGGCAGGCCAGGATAAAACACCTTCCGGACCTTGGGGTGCTTGTCCAACCACTCGGCAACTTTGCGTCCATTGGCGTCATGTTGACGCATGCGGACAGCCAGAGTCTTCACGCCGCGAAGCAGCAACCAGCATTCAAACGGCGACAAGATACCGCCGGTGCATTTCTGTACAAAGGCGAATGTCTCGGCGTGCTCCGGCTTGGTGCCAATCAATACTCCACCCAAGCCGTCCGAATGGCCATTCAAGAACTTTGTCGTGGAGTGCATGACAATGTCGGCGCCCCATTCAATGGGCCGCTGAAAATAGGGGGACATGAAGGTGTTATCCACGCTTAATTCGACACCGTGACGGTGACAAATATTTGCAACTGCCTCAATATCGGTCAAAGCCATCATGGGATTGGTCGGCGTCTCAATGTGCACGAGTTTGGTAGTGGGCCGAATGGCGCGATCCACACTCTCTGCATGCGACGTGTCAACATAGGTGAATTCCAGACCATACCGTACCAATACCTGATTGAAAAGACGAGTTGTTCCCCCATACATGTTGTCGCTGCACACGATGTGATCGCCGCTCTTCATCATGGTGCAAAGCGCGGTGATGGCTGCCATCCCGCTTGCAAACGCATGGGCAGAAGTTCCGCATTCGAGCGACGCGAAATTTTCTTCCAATGCCGTCCGTGTCGGATTCGACACGCGAGAATATTCGTAGCCTTGGTTTCTGCCAATCTCCTGTTGAACATAGGTGGAACTGGCATAAATGGGAACGTTCACGGCGCCCGTCACTGGATCCGGAGCCTGGCCGTCATGGATGGCGCGCGTCGAGAAACCCTTCTTTTCTTCAGCCATGTCACGGGTCCTTGGGAAGTTATTTTCTTGCAGACACATTGAAATGAGACGCGGAGAATTCAAACGCCGCCATCGAAAATATTCTTTGAAAGGTATCGCTCGGCGGAATCCGGAATGATGGTGACGATGCGTTGGTTTGGCTGCATTGTTCGCGCCAGATCGAGCGCTGCGAATACATTCGCTCCGGCACTGGAGCCGCCGAGGACGCCTTCTTCCAATGCGAGTCGCCGCACCATGGCAAAGGCGTCGCAGTCAGTCACGCGCACAATGGCATCGCAGACCGAGGCGTCAAACGTGTTGGGAACAAAGCTGACGCCAATTCCTTCCACCTTATGTTTGCCAGGGACACCGCCCTGCAGTACTGACCCTTGGGTTTCCACGGCAACCGTCCAGACCTGACCCAGGTCCTGACGCAATCGACGAGCAACTCCGGTAAAAGTTCCGCCGGTCCCGATTCCGGTTACAAACGCGTCGATGCGGCCTTCCATCTGGTCGAGAATTTCCTGCGCTGTGGTCTTAAAGTGGAAATCCGGATTGGCCGGATTGTCGAACTGCCGTGCCATCCACGCACCTGGAATTGAGCGCGCAAGATCCAGCGCCCGGTTGATCGCGCCTTGCATGCCTTCGTCTTCCGGTGTGCGCTCGACCGTGGCGCCAAACCCACGCATGAGGATGCATTTTTCTTCGGCAAAGCCTTCCGGCACGAACAGCACCACTTTGTATCCGCGACGAACGCCGATGAATGCCAGACCGACGCCGGTATTTCCAGCCGTCGCCTCGACAACTGTGCCATGCGCTTGCAGCAGACCACGCTGTTCCGCGTCGAGGATCAGCCCTAAAGCGGCACGATCTTTAATGCTGCCTCCGGGGTTCAGAAACTCCAGCTTTGCATAGATCGCCGCACCATCCCGGGGCGAAATACGGCCCAGGTGCACGATGGGAGTATTTCCAACCAGCTCCATTGTGTCTGCGGCAGTGCGTCGAAAGGCTTCTGTATTTGGGGTTGTTTTCAGATTCGTCATCGAATGGTTTCACTCGCACCAAAGTTTCTCGGAGAGCTTCTAGTTTATCAGGACCACCGGAGTGCGCTGATGCACTGTAGTGCTTTCGGCAGCCGAGGAACGACAGGATCGGGATCAGCGCATCGATGTGCAGTCTGGATATGCGGTTCGGAATGGATACGGCCACGCCGTAGGATCCAGAGAGTGTCTGTGATAATTTGAATCAAGGTGAGAGCGCGTAGCTCAGGTGGTAGAGCAACGCACTTTTAATGCGTGGGTCCTGGGTTCGAGTCCCAGCGCGCTCACCAGCGAGACATGTTTTCAAGTATTGCAAAAGAGCGGCCACTCAAAGTTGAGGGGCCGCTCTTTTTTGGTGGCCGCGACCCATCCTGTTTTTCCCGCACCTCGCGAGTTTGTTGCAAAGCTGGGGAAGTCCAGGCCTATGACTGGAACCGGTGTAGCTGCGCGAAAATCCAGGCGAGTCGTACCTGCGACTTAGCCACGAGCCGCATCAACTTTCCAATTTCATGGGACGCATGCACCGTGGTAATAATGTTACGGGCAGACGATACCCCCGGAGCCGTAGGCCAAAACTCGCAGAGGCGAAACCATGATCCATGACAAAGAGACGAAAATCACTCGACGTACCCTGCTGAACTCAGGTCTGCTGCTTGCCGCTGCCCACACGGCGCCAGCCAGCGCAGCGCTCGCGCTTGGAGCGGCGAAAACGCAGTCCGGCGCCGCGACGCGCCCGGTGAATTCCGGAACCCGGGACCCGAGGCCCAACATGATCTTCATCATTGCGGATGACCTGCGGCATGATGACCTGTCCTGTACTGGCCACCCATATGCGAAGACGCCGCACCTGGACCGCATGGCTCGCGAAGGGGTGAAGTTTAACAACGCGCGGTGCACGACGCCTCTTTGCTCTCCGAGCCGCGCCAGCTATCAAACCGGGCTGTATGTCCACAGTCACCGGGTTATCAACAACGATAGGAACGGACTAGCCGAGCTCAGCCATCGATTGCCAACGGTTTCACGCATCCTGTTCATGCACGATTATGAGACCGCGTTTGTGGGCAAATGGCACATGGGATTCGACGATACAGTGCGCCCCGGCATCGATTATTGGGCCAGCTTCAGAGCCGTTGGGATGTATCAAGACATGATGTTCAATGTGAACGGAGTGCGCGAGCAAAAACGCGGGTACACCACCGACTTTGTCAATGAGTACGCGGTCAAGTTTATCGAGCAACCGCACAGCAAGCCCTTCATGATGCACATCGGCCATAAGGCGCCGCATTTTCCGTACCTGCCATCTCCACAAGATAACGACATTTATAAAGACGCGCCTTACCCGGCGCCGCCGATTGTGCCCGGGGATTTGGAAGCCAAGCCGGTTCTGCGCCGCGTGCCTCCGCCCGTCGACATGCTTCAAGTCGAGGGTGTCACGCCCGAACCTATGGAGTCGAGATTCAATCGCCCCAACGACCTGGCTTCGGTGACTCGTGACCGTGCGCGCTGCGTTGCTTCAATGGATCGAGGCGTGGGGATGATCTTCGATGCCCTGGAACGGACCGGTCAGCTCGACAATACGATCCTTATCTTTACCAGCGATCACGGGTACATGATGGGCGAGCACGGAGTGAAGGAGATGAAGCGATGGGCGTATGAGCCATCGGTTCGCGTGCCTTTACTTATGCGCTATCCGAAATTGATTGCCGCAGGCAGCGAACGGAATCAGAACGTGCTGAATATCGATATTGCTCCGACGCTGCTTGACATGGCCGGCGTGAAGCCGCCGACACCCATGCACGGCACCTCGCTGTTGCCGGTGTTTCAAAGCGCCGACGCACCGCTGCGAGACACTTTTCTCTGCGAATATTTTCTGGAAAAATGCGTGCCGCGAGTTCCTGACTGGCAAAGCGTGCACCATGGAAACTGGAAGTACATTCACTATCCGACGCTGTCTGGCATGGACGAACTTTACGACCTTTCCTCTGATCCCAAAGAGGAAAAGAACGTAATCGCCGAGGCATCGAATCGCCAGTTGCTGGACCAGATGAAGCAAGAGCTGACGCAATTACTGGCGGCTACACAGACGAACCTGGCGATGGTTTGAGATAGATCGTGCTTGCCTATGCAGGGCAGCCGGCCCCGTATAGCCGCGAATGGCGGAATCAGTTCGCTTCGATCCGGTTTGAGATTCGGTCGTATTCGGCGTGCGTCAGGATATGACGCCGAAACAGCTGGGCCGTGTTGTCATACGGCCGGCCGGCAATGATCTTATCCGCGCCGGCGCTATCGATTCCAGGCAAGGTCTCCAGGTCCGACTTGCTTGCGCGATTGATATTCAATGGCCCTTTGGCCCTGAGCCCTTCCACGATTCCCTGCGCGACCGCCTTGCTATCTCGAGCCGCCTGGGCGGTTGCATTTGCGGTATCCTGGCGAATTTGGGCGGGACTTGGATTCGGGGTAGTACAACCATTCAAGCCCAACAGACCGAACAGTATAACGACAATCCATTTCATCCGAAGATGGATGCCAAATGGCGCCTGCGCGATGTATGACTCGTCGAATCTGCAGTCGAACAGGAATGGATTGGCGGTGGGAGCCTCGATACAATGTTCGGCGATCGCTTCCCCGCTCATATACCCTGATGGCAGCGGCAGGCCTGGGCATAGCCCGGGCATTGCGCGCACGGCACAGGACTTCCCATGGCCACCACCGGCTCTCCTCCGACAATACGCAAGCGCATGTTCATCCGAGGGGTGGTCCAGGGCGTCGGCTTTCGTCCATTTGTCTACAACCTGGCTCAGTCCCTTGGATTGACCGGATATATCCTCAACTCCTCGTCTGGCGTAACGGTAGAGGTGGAAGGCTCGGACGGTGCTGTCGATCGATTTCTAACTACGCTACGAACCAGCCCGCCGCCGTTGGCGCAGATCACAGAGATCACGCTGACCGAAGTTCCCTTGCAAAATGCAAGCGAGTTTTCGATCCGTAAAAGCGTCGCGCAGGAGAACCTTGCGTTCTCCTTGATCTCACCGGACGTGGCAACCTGTGACCAGTGCTGGCGGGAGTTCAGCGATCCGGCCAACCGCCGGTACGGATATCCCTTCACCAACTGCACCAACTGCGGCCCACGATACACGATCATTCAGAACACTCCTTACGATCGTCCCAACACCACGATGTCGTCGTTTCAAATGTGCGATCTTTGCCAGGCGGAATACGACGATCCCAACAACCGGCGATTCCATGCCGAACCGAACGCCTGCCCGGCCTGCGGGCCTACCCTGACGCTAACGGAGAATCGGCGGTTCGGTGCCGGATCGCAACCGCACGCCGTCAACGTTTTTCCCAACGACGGGAATTCGTCGTTCGCCACGTTGTTGAAGGTTCGAGATTTGTTGCGCGCCGGCCAACTGATCGCGATCAAAGGGCTGGGCGGATTTTTGCTTGCCTGCGATGCCCAGAACGATGCGGCGGTCGATTTGCTGCGCCATCGCAAGCACCGCAGTGACAAGCCGTTTGCATTAATGGCGCGTGACCTCGCCATGGTAAAAACATTCTGCGTCGTCAACCAGGCTGACCGCGCAGCGCTGGAGAGCCCGCGCCGGCCCATTGTGATTCTGCCGCGTCGCAGTGACTCCAGACTCTCGCCGGCAATTGCTCCAGGCAACGATACGCTGGGCGTCATGCTTCCCTACACCCCGCTGCATTACCTTCTGTTCAGCGATTCCCCACAACAGCCATCGGAGTTCCCTGCACTGGTGATGACCAGCGGCAATCTGAGCGAAGAGCCGATTGTCACTGCGAATGAAGAAGCATGGCAGCAGCTCGGATCAGTGGCCGATTGGTTCTTAATCCACGACCGCGACATTTATATGCGCGCCGACGATTCGGTGGTGCGCACATTTCGCGGCCGCGAGCGCGTCCTGCGGCGTTCGCGCGGATATGTACCGCAGCCCGTGGACCTTGGAACTCCGCTGCGCGATACATTGGCCTGCGGCGCCGAACTGAAGCATACCTTCTGCCTGACGAAAGACCACTACGCCATTCTGAGCCAGCATATTGGCGATCTGGAGAATTTTGAGACCCTGCGATTCTTTGAAGAAACGCTGTCTAACCTGAAAAAGCTATTTCGCGTCGAACCGCAGGCGGTGGCCTATGACCTGCACCCGAACTATCGCAGCACTCGTTTCGCGCTGGCTCTGCCAATTGAACGCAAGATTGGAGTGCAGCATCATCACGCCCATATTGCCAGTTGCATGGCGGAAAATCATTTGAGCGGCAAAGTAATTGGCGTCGCGTTCGATGGCACGGGATACGGAACCGACGGAAAAATCTGGGGCGGAGAGTTTCTCATTGCCGACCTGGGCGGATTCGAGCGGCGCGCGCACCTCCGCTATATTCCAATGCCGGGCGGCGATGCGGCGGTGCGTCAACCCTGGCGGATGGCGCTCAGCTATCTGCGGGACGCATTCGGCGCCGGTCCGCTGCCAGCGTTCGAATTCCTCCAGCATGTCCCGGAAAAGCAAGTGACCATCGTCGATGCCATGATCGCCCGCCACATCCAGACGGTGGAAACCTCTTCCAGTGGCCGACTTTTCGATGCCGTGGCTGCATTGGTCGGGTTGGGTTCAGAAGTCACCTTTGAAGGTCAGGCGGCCATTGCCCTGGAATCGGCGGCGCAGTCGGGGGGGAGCCACCGCTACACCTTCCAGATCGAGACAACGGAGCCGATGCAATTGGATATGCGGCCCATGCTGCAAGAGATTGTGCGCGACCTCACTCTGGGCAAGCCGGTCGGCTACATTTCTACCGGTTTTCACAACACACTCGCTGCTGGCATCGTCGACCTGTGCCGGCATCTGCGGCAGCAGGAAGGATTGACCCGCGTTTGCCTTAGCGGCGGAGTCTTTCAAAATATGTATTTGCTAAACAGCACTGTAAAAGACTTAGATAGTGATGGGTTCGAGGTTTTCATCCACGCCCTGGTGCCGCCGAATGACGGAGGAATTGCGCTTGGCCAGGCGGCGGTTGCAAATGAGATTCTGCGTCGAGAAGAGTAGTCAAGAAGGAGGCAATCCATGTGTCTGGCAATCCCAGGAAAAGTTGTCGAAACGTTTGATCGGCACGGTATGCGAATGGCGAAAGTGCAGTTCGGCGGCATCGTGCGCGAAGCGTGCCTGGAATATGTGCCGGACACTCAGGTTGGCGAGTACGTTCTGGTCCATGTTGGATTCGCCATCAGTAAGGTGGATGAGGAAGAAGCGCACCGCACCTACCAATTACTGGAGGAGATGGATCAGTTAACGGAGCTGATGGCCCCCGTGGTCGAGGAACAGGAAAACCACGCACCGACCAAGCGGGCCGGAGGCAAGGAGGGTTCGCGATGAAATACCTGGATGAATATCGTGACGGACGAGTCGCTCGCAAAGTCGTCGATGAAATTTGTCGCGTACAAACCAAGCCCTGGGTGATCATGGAGGTCTGCGGCGGTCAGACTCATTCCATCGTCAGGAATGGAATCGACGATCTGCTGCCGAAAGGTGTGGAACTGGTCCACGGACCGGGCTGTCCCGTCTGCGTGACACCGCTGGAAATGATCGACAAGGCACACGCGATTGCGCGCCAGTCCGATGTCATTTTCTGCTCATTCGGAGACATGCTGCGCGTGCCGGGATCCGATGGCGACCTGTTCACCATTAAGTCCGAAGGGGGCGATGTTCGTGTCGTCTATTCTCCCCTCGACTCCCTGAAAATCGCGCAGGCCAATCCGGACAAGAAGGTTGTATTCTTCGCCATTGGATTTGAAACCACGGCTCCTGCGAACGCAATGCTTGCCTGGCGAGCACAACAGGAGGGACTGAAAAATGTCTCCCTGCTGGTTTCCCACGTTCTGGTGCCTCCCGCGTTGGCGGCGATCCTGCAATCTCCGCAGAATCGAGTGCAAGGTTTTCTTGGACCCGGACACGTTTGCGCGGTGATGGGATATGAGGAGTATGAGCCCATCAGTGCGCGCTTCCACGTACCGATCGTTGTAACCGGATTTGAGCCTCTTGACATTCTGCAGGGCACGTTGATGACGATTCGTCAGTTGGAAACGGAGCGCGCGGAAGTTGAAAACCAATATTCCCGTATCCTCGATCGCGATGGAAACAAGCCAGCGCAGGAGCTGGTATTCCGGGTCTTCCAGGTTGGCGACAGGAAGTGGCGGGGCATCGGCACCATCCCAAAGAGCGGCTATCACCTGCGTCCGGAATTCGCGGAACACGATGCCGAAAAGCTGTTCGATGTGGCGCAGATTGACACGCGCGAATCGGAGATTTGTATCAGCGGAGAAATTCTTCGCGGTATTAAAAAGCCGAAAGATTGCCCCGCATTCGGTACCCTGTGTACGCCGCAAAACCCGCTCGGTGCGACCATGGTTTCCGCCGAGGGCGCGTGCGCGGCTTACTACGCTTACGGGCGCCACCTGAACAAGAATGGGCGCGTCGACGTCCCGGTGCATTCTGTTGGGGGCGCTGCGTGAACCGACGGAACCCTGCCGCGAATCCATCCTCCACCGAGCCAAGTTTACGATCCGATTCTGGGCAGCCGGTTTCTGAGATTCCATCCCCGCTGCTGGGAAGTTGTCCGCTGCCCATTTTTCACCATAAGAATATCGTTCTTGGTCATGGCAGCGGCGGCAAGCTGACTGCGGAACTGATTGACAAAATATTTTTGCCCGCGTTCGCCAATCCAATTCTCGACAAGCTCGACGATCAGGCTGTGCTTCAGATCAACGGCGCGCGACTCGCCTTCACAACCGATTCCTTTGTGGTCACGCCGATTTTTTTTCCGGGCGGCGATATCGGCACCCTCGCTATCAACGGCACGGTGAACGATCTGGCGATGAGCGGCGCGCGCCCGCTGTTTCTGGCGGCCGCGTTCATCCTGGAAGAAGGGCTGGCCTCCGAAGACCTGCGCCGCGTTGTCGACTCCATGGGAGCAGCCGCCCGCGCGGCTCAAGTGCAGCTGGTTACGGGCGACACTAAAGTGGTGAATCGGGGCAAGGGCGACAAGGTCTTTATTACCACGACAGGTATCGGCGTCATCGAACGTTCCGTCAACATCTCGGCCAGCCGTGCCCGTCCCGGTGACAAGATTGTGTTGAGCGGGACCATGGGCGACCATGGCATGGCGATCATGTCGCAGCGGGAGAATTTAGAATTCGAGGGCGCCATCGAAAGTGACTGCGCGCCTTTGCACGGGCTCGTCGACGCGATGCTGAATGCCTGCGAAAAAATCGCCGCGAATCGTAGCGAGCACCCCATCCACTGCCTGCGCGATCCAACGCGCGGAGGCGTGGCGACCACGTTGAATGAGATCGCATCCCAATCCAAAGTCGGGATGTTCCTGCGCGAGTCTGCCATCCCCGTGCGGGATAGCGTCCGAGGCGCCTGCGAAGTTCTGGGACTTGATCCGTTATACGTAGCGAATGAAGGAAAGCTGGTCGCCTTAGTTTCTCCGGAGGCCGCGGATACCGTCCTTGAACAGATGCGCAACCATCCACTGGGTCAGGATGCAGCGATTATTGGTGAAGTGGTCTCAGAACATCCGGGAATGGTGAGGATGGAAACCGTCGTTGGTGGCACGCGCATCCTAGACGTGATGTTCGGCGAGCAGCTCCCAAGAATCTGTTAGCACTCGGAAATGCGGCGAGGTCGGCTGACATCCGCATTGAGTCAACAGGCAATCAGTTAAGAAAGGTACTTTGACGACGCATACCACCCTCTACGCCGCCTTGTTCACCGCAGCCGTGCTCGGATTTCGGCACGGCTTCGACTATGACCATATCGCTGCAATCACAGATGTGGTCAGCGTCCAATCGTCCAAGCGCGTCGCCATGAAGCTCGGCATGGTTTATGCGCTTGGCCATGCCCTGACTGTGGCGGCGCTGGGATCCGTAGTAATTATGCTGGGAATCCATCTGCCTGCCGGCATCGATCGGTGGGCGGAGCGCCTGGTCGGTTTTACTCTGTTGCTTCTCGGCATCTACGTGCTGGGCACGCTGGTGTTCCGCCCCAACGACACCCTGCCGAAAAGCCGCTACATGCTGCTGCATGCGGGCTATCATCGAGCCCGACTGGTCTTCCAGCGCAGGGAAAACGGAATGCCACCAGAGGCGTATTCCCCGCCACGCAACTTTGACGTACGTTCAGTATTTGTCATTGGAGTTGTCCACGGATTGGGCGCAGAAACTCCCAGCCAACTGATGATTTTTCTCCTCGCCGCCAACCTGGGTGGAGCTGCCCTGGGTATGCTGGGCCTGGGAATGTTCCTTGCTGGCCTGTTGACGATGAATGCAATCATGACTGCATCGGCAACGGGTGTATTTGGCGTGTCGCGCCATCGCCCACAATTTCTCCGCGTTGTTTCCGCGTTGACGGCGATCTACAGCCTCGCCATGGGCATCATCTTTATCGCCGGACATGCCTCGTTTCTGCCCGTCTTGAACTAGTCGCATTCGTGTGGAAATCACCAGCAGGCACTCATTTCGACTGAGCGACCAGGCGTCTTTAACTCGCACCACACAGCAGAATTACCCCCGTCCGATGGCCGCCGGTTAGCAGGTGATGCCCGCCTTTAGCAGCGTCTCTTTCAACCCCTTCATGCTGATCCGGGTCGACGCCTCAGGAGTTCCCGCTCCGCGCCAGTGCGTTTCCAGACTGACAGCGTAGTGATAGCCGTCCCGCTTGAATGCGCGAAACTGTCCAACCCAATCGACGATTCCGGCACCGACCGGAGCCCAGGAATACCCTCCGCCGGGCTTGCGCACCACGTCCTTACAATGGCAGTGCCCGATGCGATGTTCGGGCAGAAGATTGAAGCCATTCGGATAGGGTGTGCTTCCCAGCGCCGCAGCGTTTCCCGGATCCCAATTCAACATAAAGTTCTTGTTGGGAATCGCGTGCAGCACAGCCGCCGCCTCTTCCCCAGTCGCTGTATTGCACGACATCTCATTCTCCAGCAGCAGAATCTTGTCGCTCTTGGCGCAGAGTACCGCGGCTTCACGCAACTTATCGTTGATGGCTGCCCGATAGGGTGCCTGGTCGTCCAGCCGCCAGAAGTCGAAGCAGCGAATGCGGTCTGTTTGGAACGCCTTCGCCAGTTCAATGCAGCGCTCCAGCACCTGTTGCTGCTGCTTGAAGTCGAAGTCGGCACCAAACTGGTCATGGCGCTTCCTGCCTTTTGGCAACGGGGCCCCAGGCCAATCTACTTTGAACAGTGGACTGGCGATATCGGTCACGCGCAGGTTGTTCTTTTCCAGAATTTTCCGGCTTTCCGCTATTTCGGCTGCATCCAGGTCGACGATATTCTTGTTCCACATCGCGCGCAGCTCGATCCAACTCAGTCCGAAATCCTTCGATGCGATCTCGCAGGCGCGTCCAAAATCCTGCGTGATTTCATCATTGATCACTGCAAGTCGAAATGGACAGCTCATACCTGCACTCCTAGCTTGTGAATTAAATATTGTTTGCTCAACTCCGCCGACTCTTTCGGCGTCCGGCTTGCACCGGGCTTTTCTCCATCCAGTTCCACGACGCCCCAGCCCCTGAACTGGATTGCTTGCAGCGCGTCAAATATCGCAACGAAATCCACTCTACCCTGGCCCAGCTCGACAAATTGATAACCACTTTTCGTGTCCGCGGGCTCGACATCTTTCAGATGGAGAAACACCAATCGCTTGTCATATTTGCGAATCGCAGCGGCTGGATCGCCCCCGCCCTGCACATAATGCGCTACGTCGAGTTCGAGCTTCACATAGCGCGGATCGGCGGCGTCCAGAATTGCATCCACCTGTTCCGGCGTTTGGCCCATCGTGCCCATGTGATTATGAAATCCGGTCCGCACTCCGTAGTCTGCCGCGCGCTTGCCAATCTCCGTCAGCAGCTTCCCTTCTCGACGATAGTCGCTGGCCGTGTACGTAGCTCCCTTGCTCGCAGGCCCGACAATTTGCAAGTAATCTCCGCCGGCTTCGTGCAGGTAGTGGGCGTGGGCGGCATGGTTTTCCAACGTCGTATTGGCCAAAGCTGGATCAATGGGAGCGGTACCGCTGGACAAGGCGACGAAGGTAAGATCGTGCTTCGCCAGGGTATCCCTTAACGCATGCGGATCGGGATAATCGTCCAATACATTCGCAAGCAATTGAATGCCGGGATATCCCAGCGCGGAAATTTCTTCAATGGCCTGCTGATTATTACCCTTCCAGGTAATCGCAGCATATCCGATTCGAATATTCGCCGCCCCGTGATGCAATGGCAGATCAAAATATGACAGATCTGCCGGGGGATAAAGCAACGAGGGCCCGGCCAGCGCGCGCGCCGCAGAACCGGGCACGGCAGCGGAAGCGGCGACAGCGCCGAGACTCGCGAGAAATTGGCGACGTGAAGAAGACATTCAAAACACTCCTTCTAGCAGAAAGTTGGCCAGTCCTTTATACCATTGAAATCTCACGCTCCTACGCGTGTGCCCTGATGCATCTGGAGTTCGAGTGCCGGCGACGGCTGTTCAAAGCCAGCCGCGGGTCATGCTTGCTCGGCAAGCGCGCGTATCCATTGGGCGGGAATGGTGCGATCAGCCTTACTCGTGAGCTTTGACAACGAAGTACGTCAGGCTGTGCCCAGCCTCAAGCAGCATTTGATGCGGCGTGTTCGGCGAGATGTGAACGACGTCACCCTTGCTCAACTTTTGCTGGACTCCGCCTTCAACCTTCGTCCCGCGTATTTCCCCGGGAGCTGTCGTCTTGGGATCAACGATGCTTCCGCCCGTCTTCAGAGTTGCCTCCCCATCGACGATGAAGAAGATGTCCGCATCATTTGCATGTTCTTCGGCACCTCCACTCGCGGTTCGGACGGTCAGCATGGTGAAATGCCCCGGATACTTCTCCAGGTTTTCCGCAGCGATGCCGGTGCCATTTGAAGAGGCCTGTTGCTCCAGTTTTTGCGCCATTCTATGCAGCTCAGCGTTCGAGTAGTAATTGACCGCCCCACTTTGTGCCAGTACTGTCGCCGAAGTCAATGCCATCAGAACTATCCCCCACTTGTATTTCATTTTTCTTTCTCCTCGCACCTGTATTCCGCCACGCTGGAACTATCTCATCCAACATAAACTTCGATGACACCGGCAGTCCACGCTCAAAATGGATTTGCCGGCATGAGGTCGAATCAAAACCTCATCGAAAGGGTGACTGTTCGCTACTCCTGAGGGGGAGGGCCGCAGTCTGTTCCCTTCGCGGCTCGCCAATCGTGCACGCGAAAACACTTAGACGAGCGTCAGTTCAATGTTTAGATCGCGGAGTGTTTGTGCTATTTCCGGCCGGAGATTTGTATCGGTGATGACGTGATGGATGGCGGTCGTCGGGACGATGCGGGACAGACTTCTGCGTTCAAATTTTGTTGAATCGCACACTGCCACAACCTTCGCCGCCGCCTTGACCATGGCCCGGTTCACGCGGGATTCCAGCAGATTCGGCGTGGTCAGTCCAATCTCCGTATCAAAGCCGTCTACTCCGAGAAAAAGAATATCCGCGTGCATTTCCTCCAGCATGTCCTCCGCCAACGGGCCAACCAGCGAGAAGGAATTCTTTCGCACGATCCCACCGGTAAGAATGACGTCAAAGTGAGTCCCCGTCAGTTCCGCCGCGATGTTGACGCCGTTGGTGATGACAGTCAAATGCGAAAACTTCTTGAGTGCTTGTGCGACGGCCGTAGTCGTAGTGCCGGAGTCAAGCATGACGCACTGCCCTTCCTGGACCAACTTCGCGGCTGCCGTCGCAATGCGCGTCTTCTCGCTGCGATGGCTTTTTTCTTTTTCCTGCAATGTCGGGTCGAACAATGCGCCGGGTTGCGCCGGCAACGCTCCGCCATGGCTGCGCTGCAGCAGGCCTTTGGCCTGCAGATGATCGAGGTCTTTTCGAATCGTGATCTGGGAGATGCCCAGAGTTTTGGAGAGTTCTCGTACGAGTACGCGACCCTTACTTTGCGCCAGCGCCAATATGTGTTGCCTGCGCTCTTCGATTAGCATGGGATCGTTATCCGCGACGGTCACGGGATCGATTTGTGCCCTGTTTGGATTTCGGCCACTTCTCTGCACACTACTCACCACCGACCTCCTGTGGAAGGGCTTCTTTTTTTTCGTAATATCTTGCTGTCAATCATTATTCACGAAATTTTCGCCGCAGCAACCGTTTATCATCGCTTTTCCAAGTTCCGGCGCTACGTGTTTCCGGGCATATTTCCCAGAGTTCACGAGATGTAGACGAGCATGACGCGGTTTGTCCTTTCCGTTATGATGGAGTTTCGAAACCTTCAGTGCGGCGAATCGCAATATATCGAAACGCGCACCAGGGGTTTCGAGAGTTAACTCAACGCAGGTCAGCGAGGACGCGTGCCCATGTCAGATTTCGCAGTTCAGGAAGAACTCATTACCTATGTCGAACAACACTCCGACCGCCTTGTACAGATTCTCCAGGACATTGTTCGGATCCCATCGGAGAATACTCCTCCCATCGGCGGCGAGGGGGAATGCCAGAAGTACATTGCAAAGTTCCTATCCGGCCTGGAGTGCGACCCGATTTTGTATACGTTCGATCATGTGCCCGGCCTGAACGATCATCCTTTGTTCCGGCCGGGTCGGGAGTATGCCGACCGTCCCAATGTAGGAGCACGCCGGAAAGGCATGGGCAAAGGACGATCCCTGCTGCTGTCCGGTCACATCGACACCGTTCCAGTGGGCTCGGCGCCGTGGAGACACGATCCGTTTGGCGGGGCTGTAGAGGGAAACCTGCTGTACGGACGCGGTTCGAACGATATGAAGGGAGGAATTGCGACCCACCTTTTCATCATGGAGTGCCTGCACCGTCTGAATCTTCAGCTGGCGGGAGACGTCCTATTCGAGTCGGTGGTGGATGAAGAGTTTGGAGGGGTCAACGGAACCATCGCCGGCAGGCTGAAAGGGTTCAACGCGGACGCAGCCATTATCTCCGAGCCTTCGTTCCTGCGGATTTGTCCCGCGCAACGCGGCGGGCGGATCGCGCATGTCACGCTGAATGCTTCCGGCGGAATCTTGAGCGAGGGGCCACCCGCGCCCGGTGTCGTCGAGCAATTGACGTTTTTGTTGGCGAGGATCAAGGATTTTGCGGATCAGCGCCGCTCCAACGCCAAGGCTCATCCCCTGTACCGCGACGTCACCGATCCGGTCCCAGTGAGTGTCACGAAGGTGTTTACGGCCCCGTGGGGTACCAAAGAGCCGATCGCGATTCCGGAAGAGTGCAAGCTTGAAATTTATTGGCAGGCGATGCCTGGCGAGGAACTGGCAGACATCGATCGCGAATTCCTGGTGTGGATTGAGTCACTTTCCGGCATGCCAGGGAGCCCTTTCGTACGACCGCCTGAGGTGGTTTTCCCGTCGCGATGGCTGCCGGGATCGGCGATTTCCGCCTCCGAGCCACTGGTCACAGAATTGGCTGCCTGCGCTACGAAAGTCCTGGGGAAGGCGACGCCCGTGATTGGATTTGAGGCGCCTTGCGACATGTACATCTTCCACATGGTCACGCATACTCCGGCTGTTCTATGGGGTCCAAGAGGTGGGAACACGCATGCCGCGGACGAGTATGTCGAAATTGATTCTCTGATCGATGCTGCGAAAGTGCTGCTGGTTTTCGCCTGCGAGTGGTGTTCCGCTCGCTAATTAGCGATCCGCCCGGCGGAGAGCAACTCCGGCAGCGAACACCACGAAAACCGACCTGGATTCGCGGCATGGCCTTTTGTTTTCTGATGAATAGTTACCTTCTCGATGGAATGGCGAAGGCCATGCCTCGCTCTTGGGTCCGAAACTAGCCAGAGGAGGTTGAATCAGGTTCATTCACGGGCTGGACGGTCCGATGCAGTCCCGCCCAAGGAGCACAGCTGGCTGGGTTGTGAGCGATTGCTGACTTCCCCTTAACGAGGGGCGAATGGAAACTCGTGTTCACGCAGGAAGCTTTGGCGAAAATCTGAATCGCGAAACGCCTCTGTTCCCCCGGCCCGCAGAGTGGACAGAGCGCCGGTGATGTTTCCAGCGGCGGCGCACTGGAGTGGGTCTGCACCGCGCACGAAACCATACAGGAAACCCGCGTCGAAGCTATCGCCCGCACCAATCGTATCGACGGGACTCACGGTGAGCGGCGGAATTCGAGTGAGTCGACCGCCGACCTGAACTAATGCCCCGCGCGAACCACATTTGGCGGCGACGCATGGAACTTGCCGGGACAATACTTCCAATGCTTTCTCCACAGTGTCGCTCCGGGCGATGCGACACGCCTCGTCGGCATTAGGAAGCAGCACGTCCGTGTATTGCAGGAGGTCCTGCAGAACGCCATTCCAGCGGTCTTCCGGGTCATCGTTCGTGTCCAGCGAAATCGTGAGTCCGGCACGCTTCAGATCGCGAAATAATGAGGGCAGGTCTGGGGCCAGCCCCTGTTGCAGGAAAAGAGATGACAAGTGGAAGTGCCTGGCCGATGAGAGATAGTCAAAATTGAGATCCGCCCGCGTCATTCCGCTCATTGTGCCGGGAAAGGTAAGGATGCGGCGTTGCGCGCCATGGTGCAGCAGCACGGTGACGCCTGTGCTGGTCGCGTCCTTTGCGTAGACAGCCTGGGATAGGTCTGTCCCGCTCTCTGCCAAGCGCTCGAGTGCAATCCGACCTAGCTCGTCTTTGCCCAACCGCGTCGTAAAGCCCACCCTGGCCCCAAGAGCAGCAAGGTTATGCGCGACAATGGCCGATGAGCCGCCGAGGGTGAGGCGGAAATCTTTGGCCAGAACCTCTCGTTCCAACGGAATGCTCTCGGGCAGACCGTACAGGATCAAATCGAGGTTAATTTCGCCGGCGATGCTTACGTCGAATCGTTTGTCGAGGGCTGCCATTTTTTTAATGTGAGGTACATCACTAACCGATTGCTAAGTCGTGCTTGATGGGTTATGATCAATTCCGTTTTGTTATCTTATCATTGTTGTGGTGTCTGTTCTTTGAATCCGGTTTCCTACGATGTGACACCCGAAGGAGCATCTGCCTGTGATGAATTTGCTGCGTCTCATCCACTTGGACAAAGAAGAAAAAGCAAAACGCGGGTTGACCTATACCCCCAGCGAAATTGCTCAACAGCCCCATACCTGGGCTACGACTTTCATGAATTTCCAACAACGACGTCCTCAAGTGGAGACCTTTCTGCGCGCGGCCGGGATTGGCCCGGATTCCAGCGAGCGTCCAATCGTCTACCTCATTGGGGCCGGTACATCCGATTATATTGGGCAGTCTCTTGTAGCCCTGCTGCGCCAAAAATGGCAGTGCGAGGTCACAGCGGTAGCGAGCACAGACCTGCTCACCAATTTTGAGGATTACATCCTTCGCGACCGCCACTACCTGTGGATCTCCTTCTCGAGGTCGGGCGACAGTCCCGAGGGCGTGACTGTACTGGACAAGGCGTTGAAAGAGTACTCGAACATATCTCACATCGTTGTCTCCTGCAATGCGTCGGGGAAAATGATTCTGGACCATCAGAATGATCCGCGAGTGTTCGGGCTCTTGCTGGATGACGCTGTCAACGATCGCAGCCTGGCCATGACCAGTTCATTTTCGAACATGGTAGTGTGCGGCCAATGCCTGGCCAATACATGGACCCTGGAGGAATATGAACCCATCCTCCAATCCCTGGTCGCCGCGGGGGAAAAGTTCCTCGAGGTGGCCGATGGGTGCGCGGCCAGCCTGGCGGAGGGACCGTATACGAGGGTTTGCTTCGTCGGATCGGGAGCGATGAAGGCGGTCGCCACCGAATCCGCCCTGAAAGTTTCCGAACTGACCGCCGGTCGAATTCAGTCCATGTCCGAATCTACGTTGGGATTGCGGCACGGCCCGCTGGCAGCGTTGAATGCAGAAACTTTGTTCGTCTGTTATGTATCGAGTGACCGCCGAAGGCAGCGCTACGAGGCCGATCTGCTGCGAGAAATCGGTCGAAAAGGCGTAGTCCAGACCCGTGTTGCGGTTGCGATCGAGGCGAGCAACGATATCCGGATGGAATGCGAATACTTCCTCACGTCCGGGATGCAGGCTTCCATCCCAGACGCATATCGGCCGCCGCTCGATGTGATCTTCGGCCAGTTGCTGGGGCTTTTTTTCTCGATTCGCTTCAATCTGAAACCGGATGCGCCCAGCCCGAGCGGCGCGATCAGTCGCGTCGTGCAGAATGTGCCCATCCACTAAGTGTGGAAGCTCAGCAGAAGACTCCCGCCCAGATGAGTAGTCCAGGGGAGACTATTCCACGCGCACCGCGTTCTGAGACAACTCCGTCTGGACAAACTCGGGAATCGAGACTTCAGGCCTATCCGCCAGGGGCCAGCCCGCCAACACCAGCAACGGAGTAGGTCCGGGCTGCAGGTCTCCCAGACCACTCAACGTGGTGGAGTGATGCTGCTCACCCGGCAAGGAAACCTGGCTCATGACAACGCAGGGAAGCTCCGCCGGCATCCCGGACTGGAGCATATCCCATGCCAGCGCGCGAAGATCGCGTCCGGGCATGTAGATCCCCAGTGTGGCATCGTGTGGCAGGGGACCGTGCCAGAGGGACGGCCGAGCCGACGCGGATGCACCTGGGGCATGGTGCGCTGTAGTCAAAATTATTTTCGATGCGCTGCGCCGGTCGGTCAGCGACTTTCGTGCCGCCGCTGCGGCAGCAAACATCGAAGTCACTCCGGAAACGATTTCGCAGGGAATCCGCGCTTCTTCCAGCGCATCAAGTTCTTCGCCGGCGCGACCGAAGACCAGCGGATCGCCGCTCTTCAGGCGAACGACGCTGGCCCCGTTCCGGGCTTGCTCAATCATCAGCACGTGAATCTGTTCCTGCGTGATGCGTGCACTGCCGCAGCGTTTCCCAACGCTCACCACGCGTGCCTGAGGTCCGGCGCGATCGAGAATCGCCCGGGGAACCAAATCGTCATGCAAGATCACATCCGCGGTCGATAGCAAGTCGGCGGCCTTCAAGGTCAACAACTCCGGATCGCCCGGACCGGCCCCGACCAGATAAACTGTGCCTTTCTGTGCTGTGGTCATCGTGCATGCTCCTTTTCCAGGTTTTCCGGGAACGCGAGTTTTCTGGATGGACATTCATCCAGGGCGCACACAGAACGTTGCGCCAGCGAATGCAGCAGGGCTTTCCTCTCACTCCCGGCAGGATGCGTCGCAAGGATCTCTCGCCGCAAAGTACCAAGCTCTTCCACCCACGGCGCGGTGTCCTGCGGCAGCTGGGCATCGATCTCCTGCTTCAACCGTTGGGCCAGAGCGGGACTCTCGCCGGCCGTCGAAATAGCAATTTGTAACTTTCCTCGTTGCACAACGGAGGAAAAGTAATAGTCACAGTTCGGTGGATCGTCGACTGAATTGCACAAAAGACCGCGCTGCTGTGCCGCCAGGTAAACGGCGCGATTTACGGCGCGAGAATTCGTCGCCGTAACGACAAGGACTTGCCCTTCGAGGTCGCTCACATGAAACTCTCGACGTTGTAGTGCAATCCGTCCCGCAGTGGCAAGTGTCTCTACTTCTTTACACGCAACCGGCGCCACGACGCGGAGGTCCGCGTCCGCTTTCAGCAGGCTGGATATCTTATCCCACGCGACGTTGCCCGCGCCCACAACCAGGCAAGGCCTGCGATCCAACTTCAAAAATATAGGCAAAAGACTCATCCTGCTTCCTCTTCTGGCACGGCGAATTAATCGGCCGCGTAGGGTACGTGTCCAGGTGAAACGTCGCGCGCGACCGGTTCGAACACTGCCCCCGCCAATTGATCGCGCAGTTCCGCGTCGCTATGGCGGGCAAAGTAACTGCGTAGATTTTCTCCGTCATCGCGACCGGCAAGATATTGGCGCAAGAGCCGCTCCATGGCCTCGGGAACTTCAGTCGCAGCGCAACGATAACCTACGGGACGGGCGGTTCGTTGATGCAGCCCCACTGCGCCGCCCAGGCAAAAGTAATAGGCGTCCACCATTTTGCCGTCATGCTTGATCTTCTTGCCTTCGATGCCGATGTCGGCAATCCAGTGTTGCCCGCAGCTGTTGGGGCAACCGGTGACATTCAACTTCAGCTGCTGATCAAACTCAGGAACGCGTTGTTCCAACTCTTCGACCAACCAACGCGTGAATCCCTTGGTCTCAGTAATCGCGAGCTTACAGAATTCAGCGCCGGTGCAGGCGATGGCGCCCCGCCAGAAGTTGGACCCCTCCACGCGAAGGTCAATCGCTTCCAGTTCCCTTGCCAGCTCATTTGCCCTGGCATTGGGAATATTGATCAACAAAAGATTCTGCATTACCGTCAACCGCACGTCGCCTGTGCCAAATTTTTCCGACAATTCCGCCACGGACATCAACTGGTCCCCACTGAGCCTACCGCGGAGAACAGATGCACCCACGTAGCTGAGTCCACTTTGCTGTTGCGGCCGAATCCCTACGTGATCGCGGAAGACATCAGAAGGCAACTGCTCTTCTTCGGCGGGATCGAGGTGATACCCGAGTTTTGATTCGAGTTCGAAGAGAAATCTCTCCGCATCCCATCCCTGCTTGAGAAAGAGGTACTTCAATCGAGCGCGTTCGCGGCTTTCGCGCAGGACCTGCTGATCACGAAATATTTCCGTCACCGCATGAGCGACAGACAAAACCTGATCCGGGCGCACAAACGCGTTGAGGCGAACCCCAAGATGCGGCTCGTTGGACAGGCCGCCACCGACCCGGATCGAATATCCGGCCTCGATTTTTCCATTCGATTTTCTGCGAACAGCGGTGAACCCGATGTCGTTGATCTCCGGATACGTGCACCAGGAAGGACAGCCGGTGATGGAGACTTTATATTTCCGCGGTAGATTGTAAAACTCCGGATTCGCGGTGAGCAGGCCCGCCAACTCTAGCGCCAACGGAGAAGCATCGACGATTTCATCCGCTGCGATGCCAGCGAGGGGACATCCGGTGACGTTGCGGGAAACATCGCCGCATGCACCCTTAGGAGAAAGTCCGACGCGGTCGAGGCTATCGACGATTTCCGGTAACGATTCAATGGTGAGCCAGTGCAGCTGAATATTCTGACGGACAGTGATGTCGGCTAGGTTGCGCGCATGTTGCCGGGTCAGTTCGGCAATCGTACGAAGTTGACGAGCGTCGAGAATTCCATTCGGCACGCCAATCCTCATCATGAAGTAGTCGGTGGTTTTGCCTTCGCCACCTTTTCCTCCGGTCACGCCGACGCCATCTCCCTGGGTATAGATACCCCACCACTTGAAGTAGGCAGAGGCCCATTCCGGTACGACGCTGCTGCGACCCTCACGGGCAAACGCGCGCACTTCATCGAAGGCTTCCCATGGATTTTTCTGGCGCTTCAAACGCTCCATGCGTTGAGCAGCTGTTTCCTTAACTACTGGCGGGTTCGATGTCGGCGCTGTCGTTGAGTCTGTCATTGTGCGTCCTGTGATGTGTCGGTGGTATTTGCGGTGAAGTTGGTGAATCTGTGAATGCCGGGCTCCAGTTGTTCGGCCAGGCAGGCGGGCTGTCGTCCAATTCCTGAATATCCCCGGAAACATCTCAGCGGCACGATCCTTTGCGACAAAGACGACAGGACCGGTGTCTCCTTTTCGGAGACATGCAGCGTAGCCAACCAGCCTGAGAATCCTTGCCCCAAGACGTGTATGTTATGCCTTCTCAGGGACTTGCGATGGCTCTGTCGTGAGATGGATCTATACGCTTCCGCGCCGACGGCGGAAAGTCCATCGCATTTCTCTTCATGGTGACGTTGTCGCATCGGCAGTCTTGCTCCCCTTTGTTGATGGTTGTCGACCGGGTGGGGATTCTGCCGAAACTAAAAAACCCACCTGAGCGGCTCTTCCGCGGTGGGCTTTGCTTTGGGTTACTCCGAGCTTTTTCAGCTCTTGACTCTACCCGACCCTCCAGAAGATGCGCGAATGTGCCCGCATGGTACACATGCAGCACATGCAACACATTGTGGAGGCAGGCCGTTTCATAACTGTCCTCAATTGTAGGTGCGGATCGAATTCCCCGTCAAGCGAGTAATGAGTTGCGGGCGAGTTCTCCCTTTCCAGGGAGATGTCTCGCCCGCGGGAGTTTATAGCGTCTTTTCTGTGACTTGGCCCAGAGTCGTATCTGGAATTCCCCGGCTGAGCGAACAATTAAAACCGTCCACATCCTGCAGAGAAAACGTAGGAATTCCCGTTCCTCTCTGCGTTTTGATGCGAAGAAAATCCGCATCCTTCACCGCATTCAGGACAAAGTCAGGACGGGCATCCGGCGTAATCGAGGCAATTTCAATGTGGCTCATGTCGATGTTTTGGATATGCCGAAGATAAAACCCCTGCGCCGGGGTGACCCCGAACATCGTGGGCTCGGGATATCCGCTTTCCATCTCCGGCAGCTGCAGGGCGGCCTGTTCGCGTGTACCACCGCCCTGATGCTGGATATAGATATCACTGATCTGGACATCTTGAATCAAGTGACCGGGAATCCCGGTTAGGATCGAGCATTGTTGCGGGCGGACATTGGACGCGACGATGTTGCTGATAAGAACTCGACGCAGCTGGCCGCTGGACGAGCCGACGGGGCCGCGCATTCTTGCGCCTAATCTAAAGAAAATGGGCGCGCTCAGAATATCGCGCATGGTGATGTTGGTGATCGCAATATCCTCCAGCAGCGCTCCATCCACGGTTTCAAGTGCCAAGCCATGGCATCCCTCAAAAATGCAGTTCGAAATGGCAATGTTCTTAAAGCCGCCGTTCGATTCCGTCCCCATCTTGATGCGTCCGGTACTCGAGACTTTTGTCCCAGCCGGGAATTTCTTCAGTGTTCCGTCGAGTAATGTGCCCAGTTCGTAAGCGCCGGTCACATAACAATTCGAGATGGTGACATTCTCCGTGGCACGCGCATAGCCCAGCGCATACGAACTTTTGGGAACAATGGCATCGTCCCAGGGAGAATTGACGGTGCAATTGGACACGCGAACATTGCGACAGCAGTCGATATCCATGCCATCCCGGTTGGTATCGATGGTCAGGTTGTCGATGGTCAGATTATCGACGCCGGTTACCAGGATGCCGAACCAGCCGCCCTGCAGTATCTGAAAATCTTTTAGCGCAACATTGTGGCAGTTCTTCAGCGCGATGGATTTGTTGCCAACCCCGTTGATGCGTCTGTCCGCAGGATTGTGAGAATCCGGTCCGTTGCTGCGGCTTAAGCCACGTCCCCAGATGCGGCCCGGTCCGCAAATGGAGATGTCATTCAATCCTTCGCCCCAGATCAGGCTGTTGTGCCAATGGTTGTGGCCAAAGTCCTGATACATGTGCCAGGCTTGATCGGGCTCAGGCTCATCATAGCCGCCGGAACTTCCCTCCGGGGGAGCAGGCGCGGCGAGAATAATTGCGCCCTGGTCAAGAAACAGCGTGACGCGACTTTGCAGATGAATGGAGTAACAGGCGTAGGTCCCGGCCGGGAACAGCACCGTTCCACCGCCGGAAGAGGCCGCGGCCGCAATTGCCTTGTTGACCGCAGGCGTGTCGATTGTGGTTCCATCACCAACCGCGCCGTATTTCCGCACGTCATAGGTGCCGCTGCCGGTGCTTCCGGCCGCGGACGAGTGAGACGCATTGGCAGCGAACAAGGCAGGTCCGGTCACCAGAGAGGCGGCAATTCCGCCTCCCCCAAGCTTCAGTAAGTCTCTTCTTCGTGTCTGCATACTCCCCCTTCAATCGAGATGGTGATTCGCATTTCATCCGGCGCAGCGGATTACCGGTTCAGTCGGCGGAGCGAGGTGCAGCGATGCGCTCGCTTCATTGCTGAGCTGTTTTTTTTACGGGATTGGTGGTTCCTTTTCCGGCATCCTTCAAGTGCATGTCGGCAAATTTCAAATACTGTTGCCAATCGTAGAAAGTAATATTGTGGCCGCCGGTGCGAACGTGGTATCCAACTTGCCCCATGACGGGATGATTCACGGGCGGCCACTGTGTCGTCGGCAAGCCGTCAGCTCCGAGAAGTTTGTAGACAGGGGTGACGGCGACACCTGAAAGAAACTCTCCTTGAGGGTCGGCCCAGTGATCGTCAATGGCGCTTGCAATATAAAGGGGACGCGGGGCGATCAAGGCAATCATCATATGCTGGTCGAACGGCAGCTCGCTATCCTGACCGTTGTACTTTTTGAAGTTATCGCAGAACCAGTAAGGAAAGTGCGTATTCAGATCGCGGATGGTTTCGCCGCCGGGACGGTGAAACAGCCGCACGCCGCCGGCGCCCGAATCATCGCTGATCGCCATGGCAAAGCGAGGATCCGTTGCAGCCGCCCATAGCGCCGCTTTCCCGAGGCGAGACCAGCCGAAGACCGCCACTTTCGATGCGTCGATATCCTTATCCGTCTGCAGATAATCCATCATGCGGCGGAGCGCCCACGCCCATGCGCCAATCGTCGAAAAGTTATCGCCTCTCCCCTGCAACTGCGGGTAAAAGGCTTTCAAACTATCGTGGAATCCGCCGATGTAGTCGGGGTCGACATCAGCCCGATACATAGTTGCTACCGCATAACCGCGCTTCATCATGGTTTCGATCAGGCCATTTATCCGCAGCAATGCCTCGGCAGCCGGCTGTGGCTCGATGGTCTTTCACGCAGGGCGCAGTGTAGGGTTCATTGGGACGCTTTGCCGTAACCTCTGTCCATTTGGTGGAGATAAGGATCCCCGGATCGGCATTGACAGTTTCATTCCCCCAAAAATTCAGGCCCAGGAAGACTGGGGGATGATGCACCTGGTTCGGGATATACATCAGAAGATGAAGCGTCGGGCCGCTGGGGGTTCCGTTGAGCAGAATCGTCACCTGTTTGCGGATCGCCGTCCCACCCAGGGCGTTGCGGGTATCATCCACAACCACAAAGCGCATGTTTTTGGGACGAGGTGGCGCCACGCCGTATTCCTGCTCGGTAAACAACTTCACAAGTTGCGCGCGACGCGCCTGCCATTGAGCGGGTGTTGTAATCCTGGCGCCATCGCTCATGGCAAGCACATCCGGTAATCCAGCGGGTAACTCAGGTTCGGAAAGAGTCGATTGCGCCGAACAGGCGACGCTCACCAACATAACCAACGCGTACGAAAGAGCGGCGACAGAGATGCGATTCCAAGCGCTGGATCTCTGGCATCGGGTTCTGTGCATCTCGCGGCTCCTTGGCTGGACTCTTCGGTTACTGCACCTTTCCGCGGGGGCGGAGGCGATTCAATTCGATCGCGCAAGCGACGGCGTTCCGGGCAGCGAATTTCAAATTATCGGCGACAATCCAAAGCCAGAACCGGCTCGTGCGCCGCGCGGCAGGCTCTTGTGCAGCGGCACCCTCGTCGGCGTCCCGGTCAGAAACGGCGGGCTCCTCGGCAAGCTCGAAAACAGGCTGCACCAGGACCTGAGCTTCCTCTTCTTCGACTGCCTGTACGTTGCCAGGAAATGCACTGGCATCGGCGACAATGTGCACGTGGGAACCGGCAATAGCCTCGGCAAGCGCCCCGGCTGGAACAGGACGGGAAAACTCCACAGCAACGGACAAAGCATACCCGTGAAAGACGGGAACCTGAATCACCTGCAACGCAAGGGATGACGCGGGGACGAGAGCGATCTTCGCATAGTGTCGCCGAATTTTGTCAGCGGCACTGGCCAGAGCGGCTTGCCCGGCGATACCAAATGAAACCGCCAGCGTGAAGGCAGTCTGTCCGCCAAACACTTCCGTTGGCAATGGCTGGAACGACAACAAATTGGCGGTTTGCTGATGCAATTCCTCCAACGCAGCATGGCCATACTCAGACGCGGGTTGCAGCAGGGTCGCCCAGATCCCGTGTAAGGAGGCAACCTTTTGACTGCGCGCGGCCAGCATGGCCAGCAACACGGCTACCGGATGTGCGGAAACCACAGCGCGCGTGTGCAGATCCGGTGTGGCTATTTTTGACGCCGTTTCCGCGGGCGATGCTTCGGAACCTGCGGGCCATTCCGGAACCCAAGGTGCACGAACCAGGATGCCGGGAGACTTCTCCAGTTCCCCGCTTAAATCGACGAGGCAAGATCCGGCCTGCAGAGCCTGTCGCGCATACTTTTTCGTGAGTGCAGGATCACCCGCAAAAAAAGTGAAGTCGCAACCCTCGAAGGAGTCCGGCTCGATTCGTTGAATCAACGTGATCTCATCGTCGACAGCGGCCAGCTTGCCCTGACCATCTTCATCGTCGAGTAAGCGTAGGTCAGCGGAGGCGAAGGCGGATGCAGCCAGCTCATCGCTGAGAGCCTTGCCAAGGAGTGTCCCGGCGCCCACCAACGCGATTCTTAGCGACTTTTCTGACATGAAACCTCTGCCTATATCCTGAAGCTTTTCTACTCGAATCGAACGAGCCTACGCTTTATTGGTCGATGGGCCGGGTATCGTGCCGTCCGGTTTTCTGGTGCGGCGCCGCCGAAGTGACCAGGAATATGCGGCCCGAGCCAAGAGTCCGGAAAACATATAACCCATCGCGATCACAAATAATAAAACCTGAGAGAACAACAGAAGTACGGAAACAACAGCGCCGATCAGGACCAGCAACTGAAATGGATGGCGGCCCGTCAGAGTGATTTCTTTGCCGCTCCAAAAACGCCAGGTGCTGACCATGAGAAAACCCACCAACCCGATCAGAACGATCCAGACAATCGCCACCGCACCGCTAAACACCGGAGTACCCAGAAAATAATGGACGCAAGCGGCAATGACGCCGGCGGCGGCCGGAATCGGCATGCCGACAAAATATTTTCGATCGGGACGGCCAGGATTTTTCGGCTGTGCATCGGCGCTGGTATTGAAGCGGGCCAGACGACACGCGCCGCAGATCAAGAACAGAAAACAAACAACGGCGCCGATCTGCATCAACTGGTGGCGAAGCACTGGATCCATCGTCGGCGGCAGCATGCGAAAGCCCCAGGTGTAAGCCAGAATGCTGGGGGCAACGCCGAAGGTGATCACATCGGCCAGAGAGTCCAGTTCCCGGCCGAAATCGCTGGCGGTATTGGTCATGCGGGCAATGCGGCCGTCCAGTCCGTCGAAGGGTATTGCCAGGCCGATTACCAGGGCGGCGTTGTCGAAGTGATGTGGTTCGAGGGGGGAGCCCTGCAAACTCTGCACAATCGCGTAGAATCCCGCGGCAATGGATCCGGCGGTAAACAAGGAAGGCAGGATGTACATGCCACGTCGCGCCGGTCCCCGCTTGCGGCCATGAGCCTCGCTCATCGCGCAGGCTCCGACACCAAACCGAACGGAGATGCCTCGGAGGAGACAACTGCCAGCAACTCTTCCTCGATATCGCTGGCTGGCATGATCGCCAGGATGGATGCGCCCCCGCGAACCTGGTCGCCGATGCTGACCTGAAGCTCACAAGAAAGCGGAAATACGACATCGACGCGGGAGCCGAATTTGATGAGGCCGACGCGCTCGCCGCGATGCACCCAGTCGCCGAGCTGCTTTTGAAAGACGATTCGACGCGCCAGCAGGCCCGCGATCTGCGTGAACGCCACAGTACATAACTCGCCCGCCACTTCCACGTTGTTCCGTTCATTTTGCGTGGCCGAGTCAGGATTCATCGCGTTGAGATATTTACCTTTTTGATAGTCGATGCGCTGGATATTCCCGGCGATGGGGGCGCGGTTCACGTGGACATTGAAGACATTGAGAAAAATGCTGATTCGACGCTGCGGGCCGGCTTCCGTTTGGATGGTTTCGATGATCGTAACTTTTCCGTCGGCTGGAGAAACAATCAAGCCTGGTGCTTCGGGAATGTCCCGTTCAGGATCGCGGAAAAACCATAGGAAAAACGCGGCCAGCAGGATTGGAATCGCTGTGAGCAGTAGCGAATGCGTGGCGACCCAAACCAGGACACCAACCGCTGAAAAAACGAATCCGTAGTAATATCCGTCGCGAACCATTTCGTAAGACAGATTATACGGTTCGCCGGGACAATCCTAGCGGGCATACTGCCGCAGCTTCCGATGCGGCGCCTCGCGTGCCCAAGTCACGAAGTCACAAAGTAGATCGGGAGAGACGTGCATATCCCTCCATCTCATCTTTCAGCTTCAATTTCAGCTTTTTCAATCTCGCGGCCTCTATCTGCTCGCTTTCGCTGAGATAGGGATGGGCTAAGATAGCTTCTAATTTGCGGGAGTATTGCCGATGTTCCTCGACCAGGCGGCCCAAGGGATTGACTCCAGAGTGTGGAGCCTCGACGGAAGTTTCCATATGGAAGCACCTCCTAATTCCGTATTGACAGTCAAAGTATCACGTGGTCAGCCTGGACGCAACGGGCAGTTTTCAACAGATTTGATCGGATCGGTTTAGGCAACAGGGCCGAGGATTTTCTGCATCTGAAGTGCGCCTTCCACCGGTTTACTGTAGTAATCCGGCCTGCGACCGACGATCGAAAAGCCCGCCCGCCCATAGAGCGCGATTGCCCCCTGGTTGGAGGCCCTCACTTCCAGCCAAACGCTGGAGCCAGAATGAGCTCTACACCAGAACAGCCCAGCAGCTAATAATCTTGCCCCGATTCCCTGCCGGCGCGATGATTCCGCCACGACCATGTTGTCCAAGGCGCACTCGCCAACGCCCGGAATCGCAGAGAACGCGGCGAAACCGATAATTCGCTCCCGCGCAGCATCAGCGTTTTCCGGGGAAGCAACTAAAGAGGCCTTTTCGGCACGCAGGCAGGCGATGAAGAGTGCTTTTGCCTGGATCGCGGTATTCGCAGTTTCAAGCTCCAGGTACGCGCGGTAAGAAGCATCGGACCACTCAGCAGCCATCACCGACGCAGACGCCAATCCCGGAACCTGATCCCACACCGCTGCGAAGTCCTCCATCCCGGCGCGCCGGACGATTACGGTCATGGGGCTGCGTTGCTCTGGTATTGCAGACGGGGTCGACGGGCCGGTCATGGTTCACGACCGTGCCGAGCCATAGGTTGGGCTGGGCCAACTATTTTCTCTCCTACAATGGCATTCGAACGGTGGAGATAGTTTGGGGCTGCCGTTGCCGGATTCCGAACGTCGCCGCGTTGCCATGCGGACAGGGCCAGGGGCAAGACATCGCGCGCGGCGGGAGGGGAGATTTCATGCCTGGGGATGCCTTGGAGCGGCTCCAAAGCATTCCATACGCTCGTCTCCGATGCGACCGTCAAGCCGGGTTGGGCGTCAATATGGGCAAATAAGCCGTCGAGGGTTTCGAGCGATTCCGCGACGCAGACCTGCCCGGCGTTCCGATAGATGCCATGGTAAAACTCTCCACGGCCGGCACTGAGGACTGTGTGCATCACGGCGCCTGTGGGCGCGGCCGGCTGGAACCGGGCAGCCATGGATGCCATCACAGCCAGACGCGACAGCGTGATGATTGGTTTGTCGGTAGCTTCCGCCATGGCCTTCACGGCACTCAGGCCAACGCGAAGCCCGGTAAACGAGCCAGGGCCGGAAACGACGACGAACGCATCCAGGTCGGTAAGACAAAAACCGCTTGCCGCAATCAGTCCCCCGATGGCGGGGATCAACTGCGCCGAAAATGCCCGCGGCTGCAGCTCGCGTGCGCCCAGGATTTGCATTCCATCTTCCGGAGCCTGGATTTCAGCCCGGACAACGGATCGATCCAGACTAGCGACATCGCGACCCGCCAGTAATACCCCACCGGTCTGTCCGGCTGTGTCGACGACAAGGAATAGCATCAGACAGCAACGTCCGCATCGGCATTCTGACAAATCTCCACCAGGACGCCGCCGGTACTGGAAGGGTGCACAAAGAAGTAAAGGTGACCGCCTGCGCCTATCTTCAACTCGTCGGAGACAAGGCGCATTCCAGCATATTTCATCTCTGCAAACACATCCTCGATGTCATCCACGTGCAATGCCACGTGATGCATCCCTTCTCCACGGCGATCGATAAATCTACCAATCACTGAATCCGGCGAGGTAGGCTCCAGCAGCTCAATCCGGTTTTCGCCCACCTGAATCATCACCGCGCGAACCTGTTCTTCTTCAATCACTTCTTCTTGCCCGACGGGCATGCCAAGAAGTTCGTAAAAGCTGCGAGCCTGACGCAAATCGCTCACAGCGATGCCAAGATGATCCATACGAAACATCGTTTTGTTCCCAACTTTCTGATGCCGGTTCGAGTCGCTTCCGGATAGGGACATTATCCCTCCACACTTGGATGTTGTCGGCCGTCCCTGTGCAAATCCAACAGACTGCGCACCACGTTTTCGACCAGCACATAGGGATCTTCGGTTCGCGCGGCGACGGCCCGTGCATGGGCTTCCAGATCGGAAATACCCAGGCGATGATGCACCAGCTCGCGAACCAGGCGCTGACGGATCATTTCAATCAATCGCGCCCGCCAGGCCGACGCCCGTTTCTGTTCCAGCTTTCCTGCTCGCCGCAACCACTCGGCGCAGCGTTCAATCGCTTCCGCCAGAGCGACTGTTCCATCGCCAGAGGTAGCCACAGTTCGAAGGATGGGCGCAACCCATTCCTCGTGACGGCCACCGAGCGATTGCATGGCACGGATTTCCTGCTCCACTCTGTCCGCTCCTTCGCGATCGCTTTTATTTACGACGAAGATGTCGGCGATTTCCATGATGCCGGCCTTGATGCTCTGCACGTCGTCGCCCAGGCCCGGTACCAGCACCACGACAGTCACATCCGCGAGCCGCACAATATCAATTTCGTCCTGACCCACACCGACGGTTTCGATCAGCAGACGAGTCTTCCCGCTGGCTTCTACCACGGAAGCGATGTCCGCGGTGGTGGACGCCAGTCCGCCAAGAAAGCCACGAGTCGCCATACTGCGAATGTAGAGTCCGGAATCGGCGTGGTGGCTTTGCATCCGAATGCGGTCGCCCAGGATTGCTCCTCCGGTAAAAGGGCTGGTGGGATCGACGGCAACGATGCCGACAGTCTCCTGTTGGGCACGATAGTGGCCGGCCAACCGATCGACGAGCGTGCTTTTTCCAGAACCCGGCGACCCGGTCACTCCAATCCGCAGCGCATGGCCGGTGAACGGGAAACAAGCCGACAGGACGGACGAAGCTCCGGGTGCATCGTTTTCCACCAGCGAAATGGCACGAGCCAGGGCGCGCACATTTCCGTCGCGAAGACTGGCGACGAGGCTGTCTGTTTCTTCCAGATGAACCGCCTGGGTAGACGTAACCAATGCCATGCTGGATGCGATCATATCGCGTTCGAGGCGCGGCGGCATCGGGTACCGCGGGTACAACGTAAAGTTTTTATCGGAGTTGCCGAATCAGCGCAGACTTTGTGGAATCTAAACACCTGCTGTTCGTCCCGCCGATTCTTCCGGTTATCCTGACAGAGTGAGAATTGGAAACGGCGCAGAAGGTTTTAGATTCTGTTCCGGTTGCAACGTCGGCGAGACAGTTTAGCGGTAGCATCGCCGCGCAAGCGGACAAAACCTTTGGGAGCAGGCATGGCGCAGTCTTCCGTTGTTTCTGCTGCCAAAGAGCAGGACTACGATAGCGAGTTTCACTACGAGCACTGGACGCCACGATTTAATCCGTGGGTCATCACTTTTACTGTAACGTTGGCAACGTTCATGGAATCGCTGGACTCCAGCATTGCCAATGTCGCTCTTCCGCATATTGCCGGCACGCTGGGCGCCAGTTACGACGAAGCCACCTGGATCCTGACCTCCTACTTAGTCTCGAACGCCATTGTCTTGCCGATCAGCGGCTGGATCTCAAATCGTATCGGCCGCAAACGCTTTTACATGATGTGCGTGGCTCTGTTCACGGCGTCTTCATTCCTCTGCGGGCTGGCGACGTCCCTGCCCATGTTGATTTTTTTTCGTGTGGTTCAAGGCATGGGCGGCGGTGGTTTGCAGCCGAGTGAACGAGCCATCCTTGCAGACACATTCCCGCCCGAGAAACGCAGCATGGCCTTTTCCCTGTATGGGATGGCGGTTGTGGTGGCTCCCGCCATTGGTCCTACGATCGGTGGCTGGATCACGGACAACTACACCTGGCGCTGGATTTTTTTCCTGAACATTCCGGTCGGTATTATCTCTCTGCTGCTGACGAGCCGCATCGTGGAAGACCCACCTTACCTGAAAAGAGTGCGAAAGACGGTGGGTAGTATCGACGGCATCGGGCTGGGACTGCTGGCGCTCACGATTGGAGCGTTGCAGATTATGCTCGACAAAGGACAAGAGGACGACTGGTTTGGGTCGCGCATCATTGTCACCTGCGCCCTGCTTGCCGGTTGTGGCCTGATTGCGTTTCTCTACCGCGAATGGACCACCAAGCATCCCGTCATCGATCTATCCCTCTATCGCAGGCGCAATTTTGCGATGAGTCAGATCGTCATGCTGGCGGTGGGCGCTGCCTTGTATTCGACGACCGTTATGATTCCCCAGTTTCTACAGGAGGTGATGGGGTACACGGCCACGGAGGCAGGCCTGGCGCTATCCGCCGGTGGCCTGGTCCTGATCGTGCTCTTGCCCATCGTAGGCTACCTCGGACAAAAACTAGATCCACGCCTGATGATTACGTTCGGATTCTGCCTGCTTACTTTCGGCATCTGGCGAATCGGCGATCTCAACTTGAGCATCGGTTTCTGGAACGCGGTCAGCTGGCGTGTCGTGATGGTGCTTGGCATGCCATTTCTGTTTGTCCCGATCAGCGTGATGTCGTATGTGGGTGTGCCGCAGGAGAAAAATAATGAAGTATCCGGACTGACAGCGTTAGCGCGCAACATTGGCGGCAGCCTCGGCGTTTCGTTCATCAGTACGATGCTTCTGCGACGGGCCCAGACCCACCAGGAGGTCTTATCGGCGCATGTATATGGCGGGTCTATGAAGTACATGTCACTGCAGCAGGGCATGTCGGGGGCATTGCATGCTCGCGGCTACTCCTCTGCCGATGCGGCAACAGGTGCGGCAATGCGGATTTACGACATGATGCGGCAGCAGGCAACCGTGCTGGCCTATGTCGATACGGTGCATATTCTGGTGGTGATGACCGCGTGCTTGATTCCGATCGGTTATCTGATGAAAAAGCCTCGCTTCCGATCCAAGCGGGCCGAACCGGTGGAGTGAGCCACACAGAAGAGTTTGCATCTGCACGATCGCAGTAGCAGGCCGTGCGTGTTACTCCGGCAATTTTTCTTCCACCATCTCGCAGATGGTATGGAAGAGAAACTGATGGCCTTCCTGAATCCGCGCCGTGACCGTGCCTGTCACCAGAAGTTCTATATCCGCCAGCCCAGCACACGTTCCACCATCTTTGCCGAGAAAGGCAATCGTTTTAATCTTGAGCTCTTTCGCAGCCACCAGGGCCCGGCGTATATTTTCGCTTCGGCCGCTGCTGGTGAAAGCGATCAGTACATCGCCCGGCTTGCCGAAGGCATGCACCTGCCGCGAGAAGATGTCGTTGAACTCGTAATCGTTGCCAATCGCCGTCAGGTCGCCTCCATGTGCAGCCAGTGAAATCGCTGGATACGGCCGGCGGTCACGATTGAATCGACACACAAATTCCGTGGTCAGATGGGAGGCATCGGCCGCGCTGCCGCCATTGCCGCAAGCCATCAGTTTTTCTCCTGAGAGTAACGCCTGAGCGATGGCATCGGCCGCGGCGATCATTTCCGGTTCCAGACCCGCCAGTTGTTCGAGAGTCGACCTGGCATCGCGTAGATTTGCATTGACCACTGGATTCATGACTGCTGTATTCATGCGGCTCCCTTCCCTTCCCGGCTCGGCGCCAGTTGCAACACGCCCGCGTCATCCCGCTTGGCAAGATACGTAGTCACATAGTCGAAAACCGCATCTTCGAGGGACGAAAACGGCTTTGTATATCCGGCCTGGCGCAGTTTCTCCATCGACGCCTGGGTAAAATACTGATACTTGCCCTGCAGAACCTCCGGCATAGGAACAAACTCAATCTGCGGCGGCAGCTTCATCGCGACGAAAACCGCGGTCACCAAATCCTTCCATGTGCGGGCCTTGCCGGTGCCACAGTTGAACAAGCCTCCATGCTGGCGATGCTCCAGAAAATGCAGAGTCACGGCAACGGCGTCTTTCACGTAAATGAAGTCGCGCATCTGTTCGCCATCGGCGTAGTCAGGACGGTGGGACTTGAACAATTGCACTTGGCCTGATTTTTTAATCTGGTCATAGGACTTTGACACCATGGATCGCATGTCGCCTTTATAGTCCTCATAGGGACCAAAGACGTTGAAGTATTTCAAGCCGACGATGCGGTCGAATAGCTTGTGCTTGCGTGCCCACAGATCGAGCATGTGCTTGGAATATCCATACATGTTCAGCGGCCGCAGGATCGGCAACTCAGCAACATCGTCGCGATAGCCCTGGCTGCCGTCGCCGTAGGTGGCCGCGCTGGATGCATAGATGAAGCGGGTTTTGTGCTGCAAGCTCCACTCGCACAGGGTACGGGTATAGCGGTAGTTATTCCGCAGCAGATAGTCAGCGTCGCGCTCCGTGGTGGCGCTGCAGGCACCCAGATGGATGATCGCGTCTATTTCGTCGAGCTTTCCCTTTTCAACACTGGAGAGAAATTCCTCCGGCCCCAATATGTCCTCGTAGACAAGACCAAGCAGGTTGCGCCACTTGTCGTCGCGGCCCAGATTGTCGACCAAAAGGATGTCGTCGTATCCACGTGCATTCAATTCTGCAACTACATTGCGTCCGATAAATCCGTCCGCGCCGGTTACTACTATCCGCTTACTCACGAGCAGCCCCTTCCTTGCCATACACCTCAAGAATCCGCTGGATGGTGCTGGTCGTGGAGCGGCCTTCCACCATGTCGGCCAAAACCACCTCGCCCCCATTCGCTTCGACTACTTCGCGACCGCTGACGTAATGTGCCCAATCACGGCCTTTGACCAGTACCTGGGGCAGAATCTTCGCAATGATGTCTTTGGGCTCGTCATCGCCAAACAACACCACATAGTCCACCGCACGCAAAGATCCCAGCACAAACGCGCGATCCTGTTCGGAGTTGATGGGCCGATCCGGGCCTTTGTTCGCCCGCACCGACGCATCCGTATTCACGCCGACTACCAGCGCGTCCCCCTGATTGCGCGCAAACGTGAGATAGGTGACGTGGCCGCGATGGAGAATGTCGAAACATCCATTCGTGAACACCAATTTCTTCCCTTCTGTCACCAGTCGGTCGCGCTCTGCGCGCACTTGTTCCACGGTTACAATCTTCGGGTTATCGATTTGCATCCATCCTCCTCTGCCCGGGATATGTCCCCGGGGTCGAAATTGAAAATCTATGTGAGTCGCATCGCATGCAGCAATGCACCGAGCTGACTAAAATCCGGAACGATCAGTTTCGCCCCCGCCCGTACAAGCCGCGAGCGTTTGGCCATGTTCCAGCCGAATCTCCGCACCTCATCGCTGGCGATGCCAATCGAGAAGCCTCCGCACTTGGCGGTCTCTCTCATCTCTACCGGCCCGTCGCCGAAGGTCGCGAACTGATGACCGGCCAGGTTGTGCTCCTGGATGATACGGTCGAGCACCACCTTCTTCGCCTCCACGTTGATGTCTCCAACGGCGCCGAAGATCCTGCCCTCAAAGAGATCCGCATATCCCATGGCCGTTGCCTCAGCAATAACATCGGCAACATCCGTACCGCTGGCCAAATACAGTTTGATTCCTCGCCGATGGAGTTCGCGCAGCAGCAACATGGCGTTCTTCATTTGGAAATCCGATGGATCCAGTTCTCCTGATTTCAGTTTCTCCATGCGTTTGCCGATCATCTTGAGAAGATCCTGATTAAAGATGTGCTTATAACCATGCTCATCCAGGATCTGGCTGGGGTCGACGAAACCGGACTGTCGCACCAACTCGGCCAACCCCTTCATCTGTACAAGCGTCTGAATCCCGGTTGTGCGGTCGATGAAGCTGCGAACTTCCTTCGTGACCCTGGCAAACAGGGTCGCATCTGCGGTCTCAAATCGAGGGCCGAGGACCGCCTGGACCATCATCGGCTCCATGATCTTCTCCCAGCCTTCGCGCAGCGTTGAGAGCGTACCGTCATGATCGAAGATGCAATGCTCGATCTGAAGATCCGTAGGCAAGGTGCCAATGACCTCGATCTCAGTTCCTTCGATATATCGCGCCATACGAGGCGACTCTGCCAGTTCCGGCTCGTAGATGTAATCCGGTTCGGGGCCCACGGCTAGAATCTCTGCCGGCGTGGCTGTGCCGGTGGTTTGGATTTTGCGCACAGTGATCGACGCCGCGATATTGGCCAATCGGGCCGCAGTCGGAGCGTCTTGTCCGCTGCCCAGCACCGCGGCGATAACGGCCACCACTGTATCGCCGGCTCCAACCGGATCAGTCTTCTCGATAATCTGAATTCCAGGAATCTCTTCGACGCGGGGGCCGTCGGCGACGAGGATGCCGTGCTCGCCGCGAGTTAGAAAGGCAGGCTTACCAGTCTTCTGGGCAATCCGCCGCGCAAAATCCTTCGCCGCCTCGGTTGAAATTGACTCTTCGATGGGTTCCGAAAGGAATCGCGCGGCCTCCTGGCTATTCAACTTCAGTACTGCCCCGCGATAGAGGTCGGGCCGATGGCGAGCGTCCACGACAAAATGCGTTCGCGGATACTTCGCAATTACGTGATTGATTCGTTCAATCACCGTAAGATTGCTCACGCCTCTGGGAATCTGCTGATTCAGGACTACAACATCATTGTCCGCTGCAGCCTCGTTCAAAGCTGCGATCAGCGCATCGGTAATCTTCTCCGTCAGGACATTGAAGGCGCCGAAGTCAATTCGACTTTCCTCCTCATCTTCACGGCAGGGTTTGGCATAGACCATCGTCTGCCAATCTTCGGCGATCACCATTTTGTCGCGGACTTCGGCACCGCGCTCGGCCAAGATGCGCAGCAGTTCCACCCCAAAGAGATCCGTTCCCACCACGCCAATGGCCTGCACCCGCCCCACACCCAGGTCGATCAGGTTGGCCACCACATTCCCCGCCCCGCCCAGCGAGTAGCGCTGGCTGCGGACACGTCGCACCGGCAATCCTGTTTCGACGGAGTACTCCGTCTCACCCATATCCAGCTGCCAGTAGCTGTCTAGACAAAAATCCCCCAACACCGCCGCCCGCAGCCTCCGAATTGGAGCCAGCGCACCCTCCATCCAGGATTGTTCCTTAGAAACAGATAACATCGGATCGCTTTCACCAGACAAAATTTGGGATATCAATGACCGAAGCAACTTCCACTTCGGACATCCTTACTGCGTCCATGATAAATGGAATTTGACCATGGCATTTCGCGGGAATGTTTGGGTGAATCACCGTCATGGACCGACGGAAGTTGTGCTGTGCAAAAGAGCGACGACTTATCTGCTTCTTACCCAGCGTACCGACTCACCGCGTTGTCCGTTGGCTCTCGAGAAAACCATACGCCTGCAAATGTTGCGCAATCACTTGCGCTTCTTTAGCAGATGCCTGTTGGTACGGGCCTGCGAGTAGGTCACTGCAAATATTCATGCGGGACAAGGCATATTTCAATCTGCGAATATAGCCCGCGTCAGCTTCTCCCGGTTGAAAGATCGGCAGGCCCAGGTTCACCATCTCTGCCTGCACCCGCTCCATCTCCGGATAGGAGCCCTCTAAGAAGGCTTGATAGAGGAGAACGGGCAACTTCGGAAATATGTTTGCGCCGCCCGGAACGCCGCCATGCGCACCACACATCAGCGCTTCCGCCAATAAATGTTCCGGCCCAACCAGAACCGAAAACTCCGGCCTGTTGCCAACCAATGCGAGCACTTCCTTGAGGTAGGAGATTTCTCCCGAGCTATCCTTAATACCAAAAACGTTGGGGATACCTGAAGCTAGCTGGACAGTTTGTGGATCAAAGGCGATTTTCGTCAGTGCCGGTTGATTATAGAGATATACCGGCAGAGCGGATTCACGGGCCCAGCCTTCTATTAGCCGCAAAAGATCCGTTTGGCTTACAGGAAAGTAGTAAGGCGGCGCAGCAACCACCGCGGAAGCTCCAGCATAAGCCGCATGCTCGGCGAGTCGGAGTGACTCAATATATGCAGTGTCGGTGATACCTACCAACACGGGAACTCGATTCCCTACCTGTTTGCAAACACGCTCAATCAGCTCGCGGCGAACAGCATAAGTCAGTGACGGACCTTCCCCGGTTGTACCTAAGAGGAACAAAGCGTGGACGCCACCGGCCAGAATATGTTCGATGATGGTTTCCAGGCCCTTTTGGTCAAGCGCCGTAAGTGAAGCGAGTGGCGTGACCATAGGGGGGATGATTCCCCTCAAGGGTCGTAGCCGACTGTCGGAATCCATTACTCCTCCTTACGAAAATTGCGAGTTGTACATCATCCGGTCGTGTTCCTTTTCCAGGTCAGAAGCTCCTGTACGCGGATCAATCGCTCTGATTGGGCACTCTTGGACAGACGAGTCGCTATCGGCGCCTGTTCCTCAGTTAACCTGCTGAAATATCAACACGTTAATAAGGTTACATTCTCCGCTTGACTGCTGTCAACACAGCATATTCACATTGTATATTGTGGAGATACATTGGATGGGAACAGGTGACCGATGTTCCCGAGGTTGAGAGTACAGGAACGACGACTGCGGGAATGTGAAATGTTCAGACGGCGCGCGGACGATTCACAACGTTTTGAGGACGCCCTTCGAGCCAGCTTCTAATATTCGTGATCGCGGTATCGAGCAGCCTGCTCCGCGCTTCCCGGGTTGCCCATGCGATGTGGGGAGTAATGACGCAATTCCTGGCTCCAATGAGAGGGCTGGATGCCGTGGGTGGCTCGACCGTGAGAACGTCCAGGCCGGCACCGGCCAACCGTCCAGAATTTAAGGCAGCGGCTAATTCTTCTTCTACGATCAAGCCACCTCGCGACGTATTGATCAACATAGCCGTGGGTTTCATCTGTGCGATTCGCCGGGAGTCAACCAACCCGCGGGTCGATGGCTGAAGTGGACAGTGGAGAGAGACAACGTCGGCGCCGATAAAGACCTCGTCAACCGAACCTTGACGGATGCCCGATGGCAAATTCGTCGGAGTTCGGTTGCTCGCGGCAATCACCTGCATACCGAAGGCCAGTGCGATCTCCGCTACTCGTTGTCCGATTCGCCCGTAGCCGACAATCCCCATAGTTTTTCCACTTAGCTCTATCAAGGGGCTTTGCCAAAAACACCAATCAGGGCTGCTAGCCCACAATCCGTCACGCACCGCCGCACTATGGAGGCCGACGTTATTACAAAGTTCGAGTAAGAGAGCAAACACCATCTGAGCTACCGAATTGGTGCCGTAGGAAGGAACGTTTGTAACCACAATATTTTGCTGCGAGGCCTGTTCAATATCGACAATGTCATATCCGGTGGCCGACACACCGATATAGCGCAGTGCGGGCAACGCTGCAAGGGTGTCACCGCGAAGGGGCACCTTGTTGGTCAAAAGGATCTCTGCACCTGCGGCGCGGGTTACGATGTCTCGCGGCGCCGTCCGATCAAAAATCTCGCAATTTGCCAGACCCAGCAATCCATCCCAGGAAAGATCCCCGGGATTCAGCGTATGCCCATCGAGCACAACCAGCTTCATTGATAAATCCTCCACCGCGAGATTCAGGGTCCAATGTTTGTAGATTGGATTTGAGATCAAGACGCGCTTCGCTTATTTCCCTATTCAGGATACAGGCCGGCACCGTTGCTATGGCTTTCTGAAGCGGCTTTCCGCCGGAACGGATGGTGTCACTCCGTAAATCGCTGCGAGCCTGCGAACCAGGCGGAAAATGGTATCCCCGTCAAGCGTTCGGCATCCGGAGTCTGCATCGCGTCGGTGATGCTATTGTGGAGTTCGCGTAGACTCGACGGCGGGGGATGAGGATGCAACGCAGAAGCTTTCTGAAATTCACAACAGGGATGTTCGCCGCTTCTGAATATATGGGGTCTGGCTGGCTACAGGCGTTGACAAGGGAAAATCGTGCGAGCGAGCCTAAGGCGGGCGCGGCGCCTTCATCGACATCGAGCCAGCGGGGTGGCGCAACAATTGACTTGAAAGATGCCGTGATAGTAACTCGGCCGGGACCGTTGCCTGCCCCTGAACGTACTGCAGCCGTAGTTCTCGCTGAGGAATTGGCGAAGCGCACCGGAATCCAGCTTAAATCGTCGACGCGCTGGCCGGAGAAGGTGGCTGTCCTTGCGATTACGTCGGAAACCGAGGTACCGTCGTGGGGCCGCACGGTGCCAAGAATATCTGCAGAAGATCGGCCCGAGACGCGACCCGATGGGTATCGAATCTATGTAGACGTAAGCGCCGATGCTCCCCCGGTCGTATGGATTATCGGCGGGAACGCGAGGGGAACTTTGTTCGGTGTCGGCAATCTACTTCGAAGGCTGGAATGGGAACAAGGCGGCATCCGCATTCCGTCCTCGTTGGATCTAGCTACGGCTCCGGCATATCCGATTCGAGGACATCAGCTGGGCTATCGGGCGCAAGCAAATTCTTACGACGCCTGGGATCCGGCTCAGTTCGAGCAATACATCCGGGAACTCACATTCTTTGGAGCAAACAGTATCGAAGGAATTCCTTTTCAGGATGATCGCAAGACACCGGTCATGAAGTTTCCGCGTCGACAGATGAATCGCGCTATCGGCGAAATCTGCCAGCGCTACGGCCTGGACTACTGGGTATGGCTGCCCGCGGACTTCGATCTGAAGAACTCGATGCTTCGTACGCAACTACTGGAGCAGAGCGAACAGTTTTTTCAGGACACCCCGACGTTGACTGCGGTCTCGTTTCCGGGTGGCGATCCAGGAAAGAACCCGCCCGAACTTGTATTTCCCTTCCTGGGTGAGTTAGCGAATCGAATGCAGCCGTACCATGCAAATGCGAAGATCTGGCTTTCGCTCCAGCAGTTCACAACGCAGGAGGTGGATGCGTCGTACGAGTACATCGATCATCACTCGCCTTTGTGGCTCGGTGGATTGGTAGTGGGACCATCCAGTCCTCCGATCGCAGAAATGCGAAGTCGACTTCCGCAACAATACGGTTTGCGGCTTTATCCTGATTTGACGCACAACAAACTTTCCCAATATGAGGTGCGGGATTGGGATCAGGCCTTTGCGCTGACAGAGGGACGAGAGGCGGTTAATCCGCGACCGGTTGAGTACGCGCAGATATTCGGGCAGCGTGCCGGCTACAGCGACGGCTTCATTTCTTATTCGGATGGCGTGCACGATGATGTGAATAAAACGGTATGGAGCGCATTGAGTTGGGACCCGATGCAAAGCGTCCCCGATATTCTGATCGACTATAGCCGGGTTTATTTCGATCCGGGTGCCTCGAAGGAATCCACGGACAGCATCCTGGCGTTGGAGAAGAACTGGCAGGGGCCCCTGCTTACCAATGGCTCGGTGGAAGGAACCTTGCTTCAGTGGCAGCGCTTACAGAGCCGGGAGCGTCAACTCCAGGCGAACTGGCGTTGGCAAATGTGTCTCTTGCGAGCTAATTACGACGCGTACATACGACATCGCTTGATTCACGAGACCGGGCTCGAGATCGAAGCCAACGCGATCCTTCTAGAAGCGCCAAAACTCGGCAGCGCGACGGCAATGAAGCAGGCTATGGACGTCCTGGATCAAGCGGAGACCCAGCCGGTAAGTCCTGAACTGCGCACGAATATCGACGATCTCTGTAACAGCCTTTTTCATTCGATTGGCCTGCAAACGAGCGTCTCCAGGTACTATGCGATCGGCGAAGAGCGCGGCGCGGTTCTCGACTTCGTGGATTATCCGCTGAATAACCGGTGGTGGCTTCAGGATGAGTTTGCGAAAATCGGAAACCTGAATTCCGAAGATGCGAAGATTCATCGTCTCTACGATCTAGCAACGTGGGAGCATCCCGGCCCCGGCAGCTTTTATGATGACGTTGGAAACCTGGATAAATCTCCGCATGTTGTGCGCTGCGAACCCGACCTGAGTCAGCCGGGCACGATTCAAGAAAGCGCGCCCACGTTCTGGTGGTGGGATGAAGGACATAGCCGAGCGCGCCTGACGTGGCAGGTGACAATGTGGCCCATCGGAGTTGTTTACGACGGGCTCGATCCTAAGGGAACGTATGTCGTGCGCTCCACTGGCTATGGGCAACCCCTGATGCGTATCAATGGCGATCGCGTTCAGCCAAGCATTAACGGAAAACTTCTCGGTGAATATACGGAATTTCCGGTTGCATCCCAATATCTCCAGAACCGGAAGATTGTGCTGACCTGGGATATGCACACAGATGAGAAAAACCTGAACTGGAGAAACCGTTCGAGGCTAGCTGAGGTCTGGCTCATTAAGAAGAACTGACCGAGCTGAGGGCAGTAGCCGTCGCCGGGATAGCAGTGAATTCGGTCTGGACACTGTATTAAAAGTATGGAGTAGAATGGGAAACGCTGTGGCTGTCACGAACACCGGAAATGCGGCGTGTAAACCGGCTGTCTACATATCGTCGTATTCTGTTGCGAATTGAATCAGGATCGTATAATCCAAACCTATGAAGCGTAAGACTAAGACTCCTGCTGTCACCCGCGCGGATCGCCCAATTCGCACCCAAGCCTATGTCCACATCCATCGCATGATTGTTACAGGGGAATTGGCGGCGGACAGCGCAGTGTCGGAGCTAGCCATAGCAAGAAAACTAGGCAGCAGCCGTACGCCGATCCGCGAGGCGATCGGGCAGCTTGTTGCGGAGGGTTTGCTTGAACAGACTCCGAATCGCGGTACCGCTGTGGTTCAACTAAAGCGCCAGGACATTATTGAACTGTACGAACTGCGCGAGGTGCTGGAATGCTATGCAGCCAGGAAAGCTGCGCGCCTCAAGCCTTACCCGGCAGAGTTTGAACAATGGCAGGCTCATGCCAACGGAATATTGGACCTGAAAGAGGAATTGGAAAAATCTGGGAAACCCATCCTGGATGCCGACCAAATGCAGCGGTTTATGGCTTGCGATCTTAGCTTCCACGCTATGTTGATGCACCTTGCCGCTAATTCGAGAATGTTGAAAGTAGTTAACGACAGCCGGTTACTCATTCGCATCTTCGCCATGGGTAGACATGCGTATGACGTGGCCCAGCTTGAAAGGCTATATCACCAGCACGATCAGATCATCCGCGCCGTTTCCGACCAGAACCCTGAATTAGCTACGAAATTGATTGCCGAACACATCCGAACGAGCGAGCAGGAGCGACTGGCTGCGTTCGATGCGTGGGAACGGGATGCATCGATGCGCAAGAATATGCCAACCTTCTTTTAGCGGCGGACCCACCTGACGCATAGACTTTCTGGATGTGCAAGTAGATCATTTTGCAATGAGCGGATGAAGTTGGCGACAATGGGCCCTGGCTGACTATAGATTGATATTTTTTAAGTAATTGACCTATAACAATGGCCAACACGAGGGACACTCCGTATGTCGCTGAGTTCTGAGCCTGGAAAGCTAGCCGCGCCGCTCTCACGTCGTCGGTTTGTGCTAACCGCTTCTGCATTTGCCCTGGGGAGCCTAATGAATCGCTCGGCCTTCAGTTTGAAAGTAAACCCAAGCAGGCGCAGAATGTTTGCTTATGTCGGTACAGACACGACCGCGGTCGACGGTGCGGCGAACGGAAAAGGGATTTACCTGTTCGACATGAATCCCTCGACAGGTGAACTCACTCTCATTAAGGTGGCAACAGAGACTGAAAACCCATCGTGGCTCTCTGTTCACCCCACCGAACCGTACTTATACGCGGTCCATCAGATCGCAGACTTTCAAGGCAAAAGTGGCTCCGTGAGCGCCTATGCCATGGACCGATCGAGCGGTGATCTTCGATTACTCAACACCGTGAGTTCCGAAGGTCCGGGCCCAGCTCATTTGAGTGTCGACGCTTCCGGTAAGTATGTCTTCGTAGCCAACTATGTTGGTGGAAGCATCGCCGTACTTCCAATCCTACCGGGAGGTGCGCTTGGCTCCGCAACCTACACGCATCGGGATGATGGCTTCGTTGGAAGTAAGAAGCCGACGAATGCGCCGCCCGGCAGTTATGCATTCAGTGGTCACGACGCACCGCATGCACACATGATTCACTCTGATCCCTCGAACCGTTTTGTGTTGCAGACGGATCTGGGACAGGACCGCATCTACGTCTATCGCCTGGACAGCCGAAAAGGAAAACTGACGCCCGCGGCCATCCCATTTATCTCCTTGCCAACAGGAGATGGACCGCGCCACTTTTCGTTTCACCCCAACGGCCGATGGCTCTATTCCATCCAGGAAGAGGCTTCTACCATCGTATTTTTCCATTTCGATCCGACAACTGGGTCGCTCGTCCCGCAACAAACTATTTCAACTCTTCCGCGGGGGTTCGCGGGGACCAGTTTTGGGTCGGAAGTTATGGTCGCCGGGGGTGGTCGCTTCCTCTACGCAGCCAACCGGCTGCATGACACGATTGCCGTATTTTCGATCGACACCAGTGGCAAGTTGGCAGCAATTGGCGAAACGTCGACTCTGGGTGACTATCCAAGCCAGTTCAATATCGATCCGACTGGAACTTTCCTCTACGCCTGTAATCAACGCAGCGATCAGATTACTTCGTTTCGCATCGATAAAGCGACAGGTCTATTGACCTCTACAGGTCAATACACGCCGGTTGGCACTCCAACGTGCATCGTCTTTACGATATGACTGTCTTTCGTGTCGCTGGCGACCACCGTACTACGAACTTCGGCGGAGAACCTCGCGACAGTCTTCAAGGCTCCCACGTGCTAATTCAGACAACACCCCCCACCAGGTCGGGGAGCTATCGCTGGGTCGTCGTCTTACTACTTTGGCTGGTTTGTTTTTTTAGTTATGCCGACCGGCAAGCATTCTTTTCGATCTTTCCCTTGTTACAAAAACAAATGAACCTCACCACCGTGCAACTGGGCCTTCTAGGATCCTCGTTCGCGGTGGTGTACGGACTTGGAGGACCGTTCGCCGGATATCTCGTCGACAGGATTCGCCGCAAGACTGCGATTCTCGGTGGGTTGGAGTTGTGGAGCGTGATCTGCGTGCTATCGGCGCTCTCACGAGACTTTTTCCAGCTACTTATCTTTCGCGCTGCCGAAGGAATCGGCGAATGTATTTACTATCCAGCTGCGCTGTCGATGATCAGCGATTATCACGGCAAGCGCACCCGTTCGCGGGCGATGGGAATTTTACAGACCAGCGTTTATGCCGGAACGGTAGGCGGTGGCTATTGGGCGGGGGCCATCGCGCAACAACACGGTTGGAGAGCCCCCATCCTTGTATTCGGAGGACTCGGTTGTCTCCTTGGTCTGGGTCTAATTCGCCTGCTACGCGAGCCTGTCCGGGGTAGCGCAGACTCGGAATTCAATTCGGACCAGCTTGCGAACCCGCCGCAGCCGGCTCCTGCTCTTTCATTGTCCTCCGTTCTCTCCCTGCTTAAGATCAGATCGTTGTTGACGCTGACAGCCGTGTTCGCATGCGCCAATTTCGTGGCCATGGTGCTGCTGGCATGGATGCCGATGTATCTCTATTCGCGATTTCATCTCAGCCTTTCAATGGCGGCTTTCGACGCGGCAGTGTATCCTCAACTCGCCAGTATGGGGGGCTCGGTCTGCGGAGGCTACCTGGCCGATAGGTTTGCGCGCCAAACCCGCCGCGGACGAATTGTCGTACAGTGTGGTGGGGTCCTTGTCGGAGTACCGTTCGTGATACTGTGCGGCATCGGAAGTTCTCTGAAGCTAGTGATTATCGCGCTGATCTGTTGGGGATTCTTTAAGGGTATGTATGATTCGAATATCTTTGCGTCAGCATTTGATGTAGTCCCAGTGGAGAGCAGGGGGACAGTGAGCGGCTTGATGAACTGCGTGGGCTGGTTGCTAGGGGGGGGAGTCGCCCCGGCGCTAATCGGTTTTCTTGCCGCATATATCTCGCTGGGACGGGCGATTGCCTTGTCGGCGACCTTTTACGCGATCGCCGGTATTTTGCTCATTTTGACCATGAGATATTTCCTCGATACTGATATCGACCGGTTGCATCGGTCGGAATTCATCGTGAACGGCAGTCCGCATGACTGCCAAACATAGACATGGCTTGCATGTCCTTGGGGGAACAATGGTAACTCGACGGGAATTTCTGGATACGGTTGCGATAGGAGCAGCTGGTTTGGCTGTTGGATCGACCGCCAAGAGCTATGCTCAGATCCTTGGCTCAAACGATCGCCTTAATTTTGCGGTGATCGGGTCTGCATGGGCGAGCATATGCCCATCTTTCAGCGCTACAGGCAAACAGCAAATCCGCCCGGATTACGCATGTGTGTGACGTTGACAGCAACACTCTCGCGAAGTTCGCGAGCAGCGTTCAACAACAGATGGGGTATCCGGCTGCAACCAACAAAGACTTCCGCGAAATTCTTGCGCAAAAAGACGTAGACGCAATTACGATTGCCACGCCTGACCATTGGCACACCCCGATGGCCATTCTAGGACTGCAGGCCGGAAAAAATGTATATGTAGAAAAGCCATGCAGTCACAATCCTGCCGAGGGCGCATTGCTGGTCCAGGCCCAGCAGAAATACGGCAAGCTGGTTCAAATGGGTACCCAGCAACGCTCGTCGCCGCACACCATCGAAATCGTCGATAAGATTCACGGCGGTCTTATCGGTCGAGCTTATTTTGCGAAGGCATGGTACAGCAACGTGAGAAAGTCGATCGGAGTGGGCAAAGTAGCACCCGTGCCGCCGCAACTCGACTGGGATCTATGGCAAGGGCCGGCGCCGCGCAGGCCCTACAAAGACAATGTGCAGCCGTATAACTGGCACTGGTTCAGAATCTATGGCACGGGCGAAACACTCAACAATGGCACGCATGAAGTGGATGTATGCCGCTGGGCGCTCGATGTCGATTATCCGCAACGGGTCACATCATCCGGCGGAAGATATCAGTTCAAGGATGACTGGCAGTTTTACGACACGCTGATTACCAGCTTTACCTACCCCGACAAAATGATTTCGTGGGAGGGTAAGAGCTGCCAGGGGATGAAGTACTATCACCGCGATCGGGGCTCGACCATCATGGGAACGACTGGATCTGTGCTGGTTGACCGCGACGGATACGAAATCTACGATCTCAAGGGAACTAAGACGAGCGAGTTCAAGGTTGGCACGACGACATCTTCCTCGGACCTGACTGGCCGGGACACTATGACCAACGCCCATTTCGCGAACTTTATCGCGGGTATTCGGACGGGCGCAAAGCTGAATGCTCCTGTGTCAATAGGGAATGTCTCCGTCACCATGCTCCAGCTTTCCAACATCGCATGGGAAGTGAATCGTGAGCTGAAGCTCGACACGACAGATGCGAAAGTTCAGGACGATCCCGAGGCGATGCAGATGTGGGGACGGAAGTACGAGCCTGGCTGGGCTCCGAGAATTTGAGCCAGATGTTTCCCCTTCGGTCATCTTCCTAAGATAGATTGCGGCGACGAGGACAACTGCTTATTCACATTTCGATGATGGGGACGCGCACAATCTGGATAGCGCGCCCCCGGTAGTCTTTGCATCGAATTAGCTCATCGGGTTGATCGCGCAAGGGCCGGCCGACAGAAATTTGGATAAATAAAATGTCCCGGGAATAACTCCATTCCCTCTAATTGCGCGCCAGATATGACTAGATGGCATGCCTGATTCTCGCTTCATGACTGGCGAGCTTTCACAGCAGATCCTACCCACGGAGTTACTCGACGCCTGATCAGATCCTGGAAATATTAATTGTGTTGACACTCTGGAGACATAATGTATACATTACGGTTGTCTCATGCCCTGAGGAAACCCTGAATGAATGGTCGGCAGACCCGTCCATGGGAGTTTACTGTCTTGCCCGGCCTCGCCATGTCCCTCGGATGGGGCCTCCGCGGCCAGATCGGGAACTCCCCGGGGGCCATGATCCCTGGGGCACTGGTGGCTTTGGTCTTATGTAACGTTCTGGACGGCAAAAACTTTTCTCGAGGGATGGTTGTCGGACTGGGCGCGATTGCATTTGGCTTCGGGGCCACCATGACGACCCAGGATACGGCGGACCTGGCGCTGCGTTGGATCTTCAATCCCGGTTCGACTCAGGCAATGGCCTTCACCGGGCTGGCAATGAAAGGAGCCATATGGGCATTGTTCAGCGGGGTGTTACTCGGGCTGGCATTGGCTGCATCTCATTACCGCCGGAGAGATATTGTCATCGGGATGGTTCTACTTGTCGCCTTTTTTTATGTCGGCTGGACCCTGATTAATAAACCGAGGCCCGTATACTTTTCCGTAACTCGTCACGAAACTTACGGAGGGTATCTGCTCGGGGGAGTCATGCTTCTTGCGTGGCTCACCTTTCGCGGGAAGACAAATATACCGCTGGTGCTTGGCGTCTGTGCAGCCATTGGCGGAGGAATTGGTTTACCCCTGGGCGCTGTCCTGGCTCGCGCCGGTAGTCACACAGCCTATGTGGGACGGTGGTATGACTGGTGGAAGGTGTTAGAAACTACCTTCGGCGCTTGCATCGGAGTAGGTCTCGGCGTCGGAGCCTACATGATAAAAGATAGATTGCCGGACGGAGATGGACGAACGGAGTCCGGGCGCAAGCTGATTTCGGTTCCGGCGAGCATGATCCTGGGGTTTGGAATTTGCGCAGCGTTTACGATACTCACTCAATATAGGCTGAGCGAATGGCTCATATTCGGTTCAGCGCTGGTATGCGTGGTCGTTTACTTTCCCAGGGAAGTGGGCTGGCATATTGGAATTACCATGACCATCTATGTAACCGCAGTCAACATAATTACCTACTGGTATCGTGAACAGAAGATTGGGAACCTCATATTTCTGTGGACCATGGTGTTTCTGCTTACACTGTTCGTCTCGTGGAAGGCGGCAGGCTGGCGAGACGGAGGCAATAGAGCGGTTCGCAAAGCATTTGTGTTCTTGATGTGGACGATCGTGACGCTTACTGCTCTCAGGGGATTTATTGTCCATGCAGTGTTATACCCACGTGCACAGGACGTCGCGGCGGCCGGCGGACGATGGGTCTACACAGTGGAGACCTGGGCCAGCGCGCTGGTGGTCCAAATCGTGCTCGCAATCATGGCGCTTGTCCTTACCTTGGTTATGAAGCGACGGCCGTTAACGGCTGACTGATTGCATAACTTCCGTCCGTAGAATGGTCGCCCTAGATTGATTCGTTGTTTGACGAGGACAACTGCTTTGCCATGAAGACTGCCCAGCTAAATTCTAGGATTTGGATCTTTGTTCTTCTGACCGGCCTATCGGTCTCGATCGGATGGGGCATACGCGGCCAGTTCGGGCATGAGTACGGTGCCGCGCTGGCGGGTGCGTTAGGCGGCATGGCGGTGGCGCTGCTAAGCGGTCGCGAGAACTGGCGCCGGCGGGTTCATTACTTTGCCGTCTTTGGGGCGATCGGCTTCGCGTTTGGTGGAAGCATGTCGTACATGAAGGACATCTGGTATGCCCATTCGTCGGATCCGTCGACCGTGTTGTATGGCTTCGCTTGCATATTCTTACTTGGCTTCATTTGGGCGGCTCCAGCCGGCGCAGGTATGGCGTTGCCGGTGTATCTGGATCGCGAAGAATTGACTAAGTTCTTCGTTCCCCTTTGCACCGTATTTGGCGCCTGGTACTTACAGAGTGTATGTTGTGGCCTGGTCTGGAGTCATGGGGGCGGAAGATGGTTCCGATTCTTCGCAGGCTACGGCGTGAGCGCGATTCTTGCGGCCATGACCTCGATCGCATTCTTCTTATTCCGACGCAAGTACTGGGGAGTCGGAACATTATTGATCCTCTATATGGCAGTAGGATGGTGGGCTGGGCAATTTCTACTGATAACTCTGCTACATTTGCGAATGAATCCTCCGCGCGCGGAGACCTGGTCATCCTGTCTGGGTATGGTATTTGGCATTCTTGCATGTTGCTGGCAGAGGCGCCTCGGCGGCATTGCGTTCGCTACTTTGGGAGTGGGATTTCTCGGCGGCATCGGCTTTTCGCTCGGCACCGCCGTGAAGCTACTCGTCATGTCGAGCGGCTTGACCACGAATTGGCACAGCATTATGGAGCAGACCCAGGGATTGTTCCTGGGCATCGCCATTGCCATCATCTTCGCTACCCTGCTACAAAGAGCGCCCCGGATCAGCGATGATCCGCCGGCACGACGCTGGACCGAGGTGTTCAGCGTTGTCTTCGTTCTCTGGCTGCTGCCTTATCTGAACTTCCGTCTTAGTCCGGGAGAATGGGTAGGAGAAATAAAGGGTCTTCAGCCGAAACTATATGGCATCAATATTGTCAGCAATCTATTGCCGTCCCAGGGATTTGTGGGGTGGATGGATTTTGTTGCCCTCGCGATGGGAATTGCGCTGGTTGCGCTTTTAGTCGTGCATCTGTCGCGTCCCATCCCTTGCATTCCTATCAGCTGGATGGGCAAAGGGCAGCTATTCTACCTGGTCTTCCTCTGGTCTATTGTGACGATGAATTTCATGCTCGTGCTCCCGCGATTTACACCCATCCGCCTGGTCACCGAATGGTTTATCACTCTGAATGCTACAGTCTGTTCGGTTCTTCTCATCTACGGTTGCTTTGCGCGCCGATCTCCCGTGTTAGTCAACGTACCCAACGGAAGCTATGGATCGTCGATTCGTAAAATCGTGACCCTCGGGTTATTCGGAGCTGTTGTAGTTACATTCCTGGGCTTTGGCATCAAGCTCGCGTGCTGGGGCAATAAGCCGGCAGGCGTCCTGGGGGTCGATCCGATCCGGTTCGGGCCCAGGAACACGAACACGATCCGATAAGACGCAGCACTTGGAGGGCCGTGCAATTGTTAGTTCGGCCGCCGCTCAACTCCAACGAGCCGCTGCAATCATCGGGTCGGCTCTAAGTCAGTTAGACGCTGACGGAAGCCTTTGCCAGAATGCCTCCATCGCAAACCAGATGGGATCCAGTTATATAAGAGGACTCCTCGGAGAGAAGCCACGCCACAGCGCGTGCGGGGTCTTCGGGTTGCGCCAACCTTCCGAGCGGAATCTCCTTTGAGAGTTGTGCACGCAAGCGAATAATTTCCGCGGGCTCCGTGTCTCTCCACATCAAAGGGGTCTCCGTGGATCCTGGTACGATCGCGTTCACCCTGATTCCGTAGCCGGCATAATCGATCGCCATGCAACGCACGAGCGACGAGATGCCGCCCTTGGTCGCGCTATATGCACCCACCGCACCTGCCGCAAGTGCCACGAAGCCCGTGGGGGAGGATGTACAGACAATCGAACCTGAGATGCCGGCGCCCATCATTGCTCGAAGGCCGTGTTTACAGGAAATAAAGACTCCGGTCAGATTCGTTTCAACAACCCTTCGCCAACTGGCTGCCGACACTTCATGAATGAGACCTCGTAGCCCTATGCCGGCATTGGCGAAGAGGCCATACGGAGCGCCGAGTTGCGTCGAGATGCCGGCAAACGCCTCCTCGACCTGCTCTTCTGCCGTGACATCACACAAGAATCCGAGCGCATTTCCGGCGCCATTCCGCAGAGCTTCCTCTGCGGTCGATGCTGCCGCGTTTGCGTTGATGTCGAGCACGGCAACGTTATCGCCACGCGCTGCGCAAATCAGCGCCACGGCTTTGCCAATGCCGCTGCCGCCGCCTGTAATGACGATCGTTCGTCTGCCCGTAAAGTTAGACACCATGGTGATTCTGCCTCGCTAGCCTCGTAGAAGAACGTCAGGTACGGATATTACTATTGATCGTTGAAAAGTTCTAATTGTGGATGTCGGGAGAAGATAACTGATGCGCGAAGATGAGAAACACACTGGCGGACCATGTATACGATGGGTCGCGTCCATCGTTGCTCGTCGCATTGAGATCCGGCATAAATGATCCAGCGCCCGTGAGAGGCTGATAATTCTCCGCGAATCCATGCGCTGCGGCCATTCGACAGAAGCGAACCCGAATTTCATGGGCAAGATCCGGCCGCCCCGCATCTTCAAGGCCTTGCGCCAACATCATCGTCGTGGGCGCCCAAATCGGTCCTCTCCAATAGCCATTTGGATTGAAGAACGGGCTGTTTAGCTCCTCGGTTGTGAAGCCATTCGGCGTGAGAAAGCGACCGTTTTCCATGAGCCGGGCAATCAGCTGATCGCGGTAAGGTTGAGGTAGACGCTTACCCAATATCAAGGGCAAATACAGAATCAAACTCTGCGTGGGAGCCGGCTTGTGATCAAACGCATGCAAGGCGACAAACTGGGTACCGTTCCAGTACTTATCGATCGCCAACTTCAGCAAAGCATCGCTCCGGCTACGCCACATTCGAGCATCGGAATGCTTTCCGAGCCTCGCAGCTATCTTTGAAAGCTCGTCCATCTGGAGAACTAGAAGCGCTGCGAGATCTGGCGTCTCAAGCGGTGGCGAACTGACAAAAATGGTGGTGTTGTCCCAGCCGGAATCATCTCCGTGGTCATACTCCGGCAGCCCGTCACGATCCGCGTCGCGATATCGGAAATACCATTCTGTCCATTTGGACAGCGGCTCGTACACTTCGCTCAATTGCTTGTTGTTGATGGAACTGCTATGAGCCATCATCCAAGCCAGCACCCAGCCATGCACGGGGGGCTTGGTGTGTTTCCACGATTCCTGTTCATCGTTCATCACGTCCGGAAGCTGACCGCTCTTATCCTGATTGTCGAATGGGATCATGTATTGGTCCCAGGCGATTTGAGGATTGGTTGCGATCAAGGCCATCGCGTTGAAGCAATTGTCCCAACTCCAAAGACTCGACATCCAGTTTTTGGACATCAGCATGGCCGGTCGTGTGAGAGCACCCGCAGTTTCCACAACCGCTGACCAATCGACGTAGGCCGCCTGCTCGGCCGCAGGGCCGAATTCCGCGTCGACGGAAGGCATTCTCTCCAGCCACCGGGCATACTCCGCAGTGATCGCCGTGACAGCTTCATCATAGCTTTCACTCAACTCGGCAGGACGATCCCAGACCCGCAGATAATCGCCAATGAAAGCTTCCAATTCTCCGCTGGTATTCAGCGGGAGTAATTCTGCTGTAATGGGCGCAGAATTTGTTCCTGTCCAGTGGTCCGTGATCCGCAAACTCCCCGTTAATGCGCCAAGTCGATAATTGCTGCGTCCGTGAATCTCCCACTCGTTCCGGTCGCCCTGGACCGCATAGTTTCCACGGGTTGACGAAGTAAGACGAACACCTACGCCATGCGCTCCCACGCGGATCAGATTGGGCTGGGCAAAACATATATCCACGGTCCCTAACTTGCTGATGAGCTGTAGTTGTACCGGCGTTGCTCGCACTGTAAAAGGCACCGCAGCGCCATTCGCTATCAGCTCCACCTTGAATGCGTTCGCAAGCAGCATGTCTCGCCCGGAATTTCCATGCAGTTCCCGCAAATAAAGCCCTTGCGGAAACAATGAAAAAGCCATGTACGACCCGTAACTGCTGAATGAGGTCTTATGCAAATCTATTTCAATATCGCCGGTATACCGATAAGACGGAAGACGATGCGGTGTTCCGAATTGGCCAAAAATATTGGGCGCGGATACCACGCACGCCAACAGAGCAATTGCGGCAAAACGATCGAAGCAGTTTGTAGCACCGCGCCGCCACATGGATACATTGTTCATCTTCCAATCCTCTGCACTTCGAATTTAGTGGGGCACAGGCGCCTTCAGCTCACCGCGCTAGATGGATGATCCGCCATTATGGCTTCGCCGCGACCACGTCGAGAGTGCTGTCGATCGGCGCCGGCCCGAGCTCTGCGTGGACACCGGCTGGATTCTCTACGGTAATCTGTCCGCGAAGGTCATGCACCTGATAGCCGGTTTTACCCTCATCCACCATAAGTGCGGGTCGAGCCACTGTGTCATAGACATAACTATCGACGATATCGACACCGCCGAGTTCGTGCGTGACCCGTGGATCACGCAACTGAATCAGAACTGGCACGCGCGGACCGCTATATTCCGGATGAGGAGAAATCCACGCATGTCCCCAATGACATCGCACGAACCGCACCCGCGCTCCATGGGAGGATTTGTCATAAACTTTGGCGTCCTCCTTGCCTGCGCTCTCCACTGTGGAGTCACGGAATTCCACCGTCCCCTCTGGACCTGAGTCATGTACGGCGCCCACAGCCATCCCGCTCCAGCCGCCGCTTGGGTTCGTCATGCGCGCCACACAATGGTCGAAGAGTATCGACACGGGAGCCGAGTGTGCATCCAGTCGATTCAGGTACACGAGCATCTCGTGCCCGTGATTATTCTCAAAGATGGAGTTCCGGATCACGATATTCGCAAGCCGCTGGTTTGGCGCGTCCGGCTCCAGGTCGATTCCAGCTTCCGGCGCGGTACCGTTGGTGTCGGAAAATGTACAGTTTTCGACAGTTAAATTCACTGCGCTGATGACGCTGATACCCTGGCGATGATTATTCTCCGATACGCAATCGCGAATGGTGATGCCTTCGCTCCATAAGCGTGTCGACCCTCCATCGATGTAGAATCCATCCCCGCCGGTGTTCTCAACGCGCAGACCTTCGATCAGTACGTTCTTTGAACCCTGAATCTGGATGCCCATGCGCCATTCACCTTTTTTATATGGTGGATTTTCATAATCATGCTTCCACATTCGGAGAGTTGCACCGTAACCGCGAACCGTGACGTTCGATATATCCCGCGCCGTAAATAGGCTGTCCTGCAAATTCCTGAATTCTCCTCGCTTGGCGAGTATGACCACGCCCGGCGCGATGTCAATCTCCTGATCACTTCGTAACATGAGAGGCCGAACTATCCAGGGCTTTCCCATGTACGGAATGATGATGCGTTTGGCTTTTGAGTCGAAAGCAGCTTGCAACGCCGCGGTGGAGTCGACTGCGTTAAACCCCCACCAGGCTGCGCTGGCGTCTGCCCGCTTTCCTTGCATCACTTGCTGCACGGCGGAAGGGTTGCGGGCTGCGGACAAAGGATTCTGAGCCTGTGCGGCGGGACTTATCGCGGCGAACAGCAATAGCAGAACTGCGATCATCATGCATGCTCCTATCTCGCGGATGCCTGGAGTTTGTGGCCCAAGCTGGGCTGTCGCAATGTCGACGCATGCTCGACGGGCGCGAAGGAAGGCGGGATCTGTCTGGGAGCTTTGTCTGGGATGGCGCTCAGAGTGAAGTCCAATTGCTTCGCCTGGGAAAATTCATTCCAGGGTATCCACCAGTTCGCGATTGCTTTGCCATCGAGCATGACCTTCTTAACGTAGACCTTGTCGGGCGCTCCATCCCCGAGAATCGAAAGCTCGTGTGTACCCAGCTTGAGAGTAACTCGCGGAAAGATAGGACTATTCAGCGCAAAGCCTCCCACCCCAGGAATTTCAGGATAGATTCCTAGTTGTGCAAATATTGCCCAGGCGGAAGTTGCACCCAGGTCATCGTTCCCGGGGATTCCGCCTCGAGTATCGATAAACAGGTCGATCAGGGTCTTTCGAACTGTCTCTTGCGCCCGCCATGGACGGCCCGTCCAGTTGTAGATCCATGGATCACAAAAGCTGGGCTCGTTCTCGATAAGAAAGTATGGCCCACCTCTCCACGTTCCATACTGGCTGAAGTAATGGTCGAGACGAGCATTGGCCTCTTCCGGACCGCCGACAGCTGCGATTACGCCGCTCAAATCATAAGGAACCATCCAGGTGTACTGCGCAGAATTTCCTTCCACAAACCCGACCCCGCCGCCTGGAGTGAAGCCGGGCAGAAATTTACCGTCTTTGTCTCGCGGCCGGATATAGCGCGTATCCGGATCGAAAATCGTCCGCCAATTTGTTGATCGTTGCAAGAATGTCTGCGCGGTGGCGCTGTCACCCAGCGCCTCCGCAAACTTGGAGATGGCAAAGTCGGCGTTGGCATACTCGAGCGTGATGGAAGCTGCGCCGTAAGGATTGGCCGGATCCTCGGCAAGGAAACCTTGTCGCAAATATTCATCCAAATTGGGCCGCTCGACATCCCACTGGCTGTGCGCTTCAGGATCGTTTGCACCGTGCAGCATAGCCTTCAAAGCGGCCCTGGTATCAAATTCTCGGCCGCCAAATGCATAGATGCTTGCCAGCATCAGATCCGAAGAATCCCCAACCATAAAGCCACCTTCTTCATTCGCCATCGACCATACCGGCAAACCTCCGCCCTGCTCCGCGTCTGCTACCAGAGACTGAGCCATGTCACTTCCAACCTTGGGCATCAACATCGTGATCAGTTGCACCTGGCACCGGTAAATGTCCCAGCCCGAGTAGTTCGCGTACTGGATCCGGCCCCTGGCATGATGCAACTGTCCGTCAAATCCCAGGTACTCACCATTGACGTCGCTGAATACGGAGGGGTGCAGCAGCGCGTGATACAGCGCGGTATAGAAGATCTTTTGCTGAGTCTCGCTGCCTCCATTTACTTGCACATGGTCCAAGGCCTGGTTCCATGCAGCGCGCGCATCTCGACGAACACCTTCGAAATCCCATCCCGGAATCTCCTGTGTCAGGTTCAATTCAGCGTTGGCCACGCTCACAAAGGAGATCGCAACCTTCAAATGGACTGTGCGCACTGCTTCAGGAAAACTTATATAGGCACCGCTATTCGTCCCTTGCCGCGATCCATTGCCCGATGTCACGTGAATCTCGTTGAAGGTTCCGCCCGTTGCTGGATCCTCCATCACCTGCAAAACGAAGTAGACTCGATAGTGATTTTGCTTGCCGCACATTTCGCCGCCCGTCACCGATCCGGTGATCGTCCGGTCCTGCAAATGAACCTCGGCATCATTGACGCGTATGAGATTTCGGCTCAGGTCCACCAGGATTGTGTGGGCTCCACCGGCCGCTGGAAACTGAATCTGCGCAATTCCAGAACGAACGGCGGCAGCCAACTGGACTTGAATGCCAGAGCTTAACTTGACGGCATAATATCCAGGTTGCGCGACCTGGTCGTTGGGGTTGAAATTCGCCTGATAGGGTGCTGGCTCCCAGGGCGGCGGCTCGGAAGGGATGCCCAGGATCGGGAGGATGGGAACTTCTCCGTAGATCGAACAGCCCGGCCCGCTCAGATGCGTCAGGCTGAAACCGCGGGTGGAAGTATCGTCAAATCGATAGAAATTGTTTCTGCTGCCCGGGATGGGGTTCACCGCATCTGGCCCCCAATAGAGCATGCCGAACGGTCTCACTGCGCCGGGAACTGTATTCCCATATTGATCGATCCTGGGAACTTTCTCGCCTTTTGTCAGTGCCGCTGAAGTTCCAATGAACGGATCCACTTTGGATGCGAGGTCGACACTCTGCGCCATGCAGATGGACGAAAGAAGCAAAGCAGCCGTACCAATCCACTTCATATGAGACTCCCGATTCTTTCGAGCTAATCGACGCGCCTACAATTGCAACCGCAAGCCGCCTGAGTCGCAGGAAAGCTACTCTCTCGCGGCGACGCCAATCGACAACACATTTATGAATGCGGCGATGTGTGGTTTGCCGTATTCGCAGATGTATTTAAAGGTGGTAGACCAATCTCTTCCGGTTTGGGCAAGGTACCGGTCTGGAGAAAATGTGCTTTCGCATCCTTGAACTGAGTCGAGCGGCGCATCCACAACTCGGTGTGAAGATCGTATCGAACCATGACGTCGTGGAGGGAATAGGGGCGATTCTCCTGCAACCACGCCTGCTTGTACAGGTCATGTAGCAGGCCGTAGCCGTTGACCAGGTCAATGTAGAAATAATCGACATGGAATAAAGGCGAGCCAGCGTTGCGCTTCCCGTTTTGCTGCTTATAGGCAAGATCATATTGGTTGACAATTTCCTGTGCAGCTTGAAACTTGTACGCTATAAAATCGATGCGTCTCGCAGCCAACTCCATGGCATCGATCGCGTCCACCTCGCGAAGTGGCCCAGAGGCCTTCGCCTCTTCGGCCAGAAGGATAGCGCGTTCTGCATGCAGTCGTATTTCGTGGGTCATCGGCAATAGCTTGGCAGACACAATTTGACCTTGCTCACTCCACGGATCGGTCCAGAAAAGATCGGTCATCGCGCCGTGGATGAAGCCTGCTTTGCGGAACGCTAACTGCGCGGCGGTGAGCTCCATCTGCGCCTGGTTGATCTTTCCTGTCATGTCGCCATGAAACACCTGACCATAACTATTTTCGAATTGAGGAATGCTGCTGGTCCCAGCTTGCCACCCCGCCGCAGCCCCAAAGAGAACGCCATACCAGTCATTGTTAAAAAGACCTTCGTCATCCTCGTCGGTATTCCACACGGTGTTCAACACGCCTGTCGATCCAACCCGCTGGCCATCCCGGACAAAGCCTTGAATGTTGAGGAGTCCCTCGTAGTTGTTCGGATACACGCGGCTCCAGTCATTGATTCCCGGTGAGACCCAGGTTTGGATTCCAGCGTCGACATAGGGACGAAGCCATTTATCAAAACCCTCCGGATGCGGTCCATATTCCCACGCCACAGCAATCATGTCCTTTGGCAGAGTTTTCACCAATCCGGGGTCATTCATCGCGATATCTCCCCAAAAGAGTAGCGTTTTGTGGAGCGGCTTAAGCACATCGTGAATCTTCATCAGAAAATCGATATAGACCTTAGCTACGCCTTCTTGAGCCACCGCTTGCTTACTTTGACCACTCCCCAGTTCATTCACTTCGTCAGCACCAATATGAATCAACGGGCTGGGAAACATGGACGCGATTTCCGCGAACCATTCCTGAATCAACTGAATCGATCCGGCCTGCCCAGGAGCGAGTGCGCTGCCATGCGGCGTTTCCGCCAACGGCGAGTAAGTTTCAAACATCAGCGCATGATGCAGGTGCCCAAACGCTTCCTGATCGGGAACAATCGTGACATGGTATTGCGCGGCGTACCGAACTAACTCTTCGACATCCCCACGCGTCATAGCACCGCCGGGCGGCGCAGGCAATGGATTCGCCTTGTAAGCCAGTGAGACTTCAAAGTACGGGGAATAGATGTTCATCTTGTATTCCGACAGGACCCGAACCTCATGCTTTTGAAACTCCAGTGTCGGCACCGGACCGCGAGAGAGATCGTCGGAAAGGCCGCGATATTTCATGGCGGGCCAATCGCGAATCAATGATGTCTGTAACGTCGCATCCGCTCCACGACCGGTAATCAGCTGCTTGAGGGTTTGGGCACCATAATAAATTCCTGCCCCGGTGGCCGCGATATCGTACACCGTTTTTCCTTCGGTAACGATGACATAGCCTTCGTCGTGCATCGCGGGGTTGAACTCAATGTCTCGATGCGAAAGAATCTCCGTCGCAGCTTTTGTTGCCTCTCGCAGTAAGACGATCTTGATTTCGCCCTTGTTATCTTCTCGAACGATGATTCCCCGCCGTTTCATTGTGTCGACAAGATCCTCAACGGCGAACCTGTCCTCCGGTATATCGTCACGCGTCGCAACACTTACCCCGCGATCAAGAGACACGATTCCGCCGGTTTTAATTTCCCGCGGCATCGGAATCAAAACGGGATTGGGAGACTTGACACTCGACGCGACTGGCGGCGTCATGGTCTGTGACAACATGGTCGAATGAAATATCGGCAGCGTCAACAAACCGAACGCCAGTGGGGTAAATCTCCGGTAAAGCAAGCGGTGATGCTTCGTCGGCAGAAATTGAATATGCACGAGTTTTCTCCAGTGAGTACATCACGCGGATCAATGCTTGGCAGAACCCGGATGCAGTTACTCCGACAAATATCGTATGCGGTTCAAATACTTGTGGTTGATGGGACTCGTGCAGACGACTTCCTTGCTATTGCAGACAACAGCCGAGACGATTCTGTAATCGTGAGACTAATTACCCTTTAAGGATTGATTCGTGTTCTGGACCAGCTTCCTCGATACTGGTTGCGATAAATGCGGGCCGGGCGAATCGCTCTACAGGCTCCGAGCCAATTGGGTTGAGCTTGAACCTATCGACACCGCGGCAGAGATACGTTTTGAAATTGGGATTGACGTTCAAATCATTCTTCACATTCGTCCCGGAATATCGCATAGTGAATCCCACTCGTCTTCTGTCCGACGGATTGGCCGGCGAGCCGTGAACCGCGGCGTCGTCGTGGAGTGATACCTCGCCGGCTTTCAAGCGCAGGCTGACAGCCGTATCCTCGCGAAAGCTTCCCTTTTCAAGTTCCAACGTCAGAATCGAATCCGTCGCCGTCGATCGGCGATGCTGCAAAATCCCGGCCTTGTGTGAGCCAGGAACGATCTTCATGGCTCCGTTCTCCTCGTCGACGTCGCTGAAAGCTAACCAGACAGTCACGGAATTATGGGGGACCATCGGCCAATAGTAGGCATCTTGATGCCATCCGACGGTTTCCTTGGTGTGTGGCTCTTTCACAAAAAAACTGCTTGCCCACAGGTAAAAATCCGGCCCGAGAATTCCCTCCACCAAGTCGTGGATTTTGGGATTCATACAGATGTCAAACAACCACTGGCTCGTTTCGTGCCACTCGCGAATATCTTTGGGAGTTTCGCCGGGTCGGAGAAGTGCCATCAGCTGCGGAAGGTCAGCAGCAAGCTTGCGTATCTCGTCGCTTGTATAGATCGGCGGCAATCCCAGGAGGTACCCGTTCTCGCTGTAAAAACGCTTCTGCTCCTCGGTCAAGCGATATTCAGGGTTCATAGGGTGATTCCTTGGACCAGAAGGTCCTGATGTGCCTGAGGTGGACGAACGAACTGCTACGAATTCTGCGCGCTGACTTTCGCCGTTGTTCTCATAAAATATTCACTGTAGACATCCGGAGGTCACACTGTCAACTGAGCATGGATAGGGCTCGCAATCGAGTTTGCTTTGTTCGGCGGGAAGCTTTGGGTCTTAGCCGATCAGGCGTCTGTCGGACCCGCTGTTGATCGTGAACTATCTACGTTGTCGCGACGCTTTTGTGATCGCCCGATTCGGCGGGCCGCGAGCCCAATCATAACCCCTGTCGAGTGAGAGCTAGATCCAATCGCCGCGCGATCCAGCCATAAACCCGTCATGGTATAACTAGACTGTTTTGGCCCACCCATGAGTTACTTCATGGCGTGCGATCCGAAAGTCGGCCACTTCCAGATGGTGCAAGCGATCGGTCGTCCAGAGTCAGTCACGGAGAGTGGTGAGCACGATCAACATCGAAACGAGAAAAGAAAAGTGGCCCGTCACACCCAACGTATTCAGCCGTTCTCAAATTATCCGCCCGTGCTTTACTGGCGAGACAGTGTGGAGTGACCCAGGTGCAGCAATCCGAGATTGAAGTGATGCATAAGCCTGCCAAGGGAACAGGCCGGATGCGTTGGTTTGTCTGCGCTTTGCTGTTTCTGGCGACCACCACCAACTACATGGATCGGCAAGTTCTCGGGATCCTCGCTCCCGTGTTGCAAAAAGACCTGCACTGGACCCAGGTAAGCTACGGCAATATGATTGCCTGCTTCACGTTCGCCTATGGGTTGTCCTACATTATGGCGGGGCGGGTCATCGATCGCCTCGGAACCAGAAAAGGATACGGCCTTTTCGTGGGAATCTGGAGCATATCATCGGCGGCCCATGCGTTTGTGAACAGCGCGTTCGGATTTGGGGTGGCGCGATTTTTCCTGGGCATCGGGGAGTCTGGGAACTTCCCGGCCGCATTAAAGGCAGTGGCCGAATGGTTCCCCAAGGAAGAACGCGCGCTCGCGACAGGGATCTTTAACTCCGGCACCAACTTTGCCGCATTGTTGGCTCCCATCATTATTCCCTTCATCGCGCTGCGATGGGGATGGCGTTATGGCTTTGTCTTCACAGCCAGCATGAGCATGCTTTGGCTCATCGGATGGATGCTGTTCCCTTACAATCGCCTGCGCCCCGTGGAGACGCAGTTGACGCACAGCCTTCTCACGCCCGGGGAGCTGGCAGAAAAACGTTCGCTCTGGTCATTTTTGACTGACCGTGGGACGATCGCCTTTGCCGGCGCCAAGTTCCTTACGGACCCGGTCTGGTGGTTTTATCTTTTCTGGGGACCCTTGTTTCTCACCAGCCGATTCCACATTTCCATCGCTCAAATGAGCCTGCCACTCGTCGTTATTTACTTCGGCGCCAGCATTGGAAGCATCTTTGGAGGCTGGCTCTCTGGATTCTGGATCAAGCAGGGGCGTTCGGTAAATTTCAGCCGCAAAATGGCCATGGGCCTGTTTGCCTTGGCCGCACTGCCCGTCATTTTTGCCGCCCAGGTCTCCACCCTATGGATGTCGGTGTCCCTCATTACCATTGCCGCAGCCGCGCATCAGGGGTTCTCGTGCAACATTTTTTCCACTCCCTCCGACATGTTCCGTGCGCGGTCGGTAGCTACAGTGGTGGGAATTGGGGGAACCGCGGGCGCACTTGGCGGAACACTATTTGCCGCGTTTGCCGGATATCTTCTCAATCGCACCCATAACTATTCCATGCTTTTCGCCGTCTGCGGATGCAGCTATGTTGTCGCAGTGGCGCTGTTCCAGTTGCTGGTGCCGCGGCTGCAGCATCAGGACAGCGGAGCAGAACTGAACGCGTGAGATGAATTTCCTATAGCGCCGCGATCCGCATCTCCAAGTCCACGATATCCTGACATATAAGAACACTTGCGATCCATCAAGGGTTCTGGGAGGGCGGTTTGTGCCAGATATTCGTAGGGTTCTCAAGCTCGATCCACGCGACAACGTGCTGGTTGCGTTAACACCTCTTCCGGCCAACGATCCGGTGAGCTATGCAGGCGAAAAATATGTTCCCGTAACCGACGTTCCCGCAAAATTCAAGTTTGTCGAACATGACATGCCCGTTGGATCTGAGGTCATCATGTACGGCGTTGTTGTCGGCAAGGTTCGGGAACCGATCCCGGCGGGCGCAGTTGTGACCACAAGGAATCTGCAGAACGACTCCAGCGCATATTCCACAACACGCACCAGTCAACCGTGGAATGCGCCGGATGTTTCCCCATGGCGGCACCGAAGTTTTCTCGGCTACCACCGTGCAGACGGCAAAGTGGGAACCAGAAACTACTGGCTGGTTTTGCCGCTGGTGTTCTGCGAGAACCGCAACGTCGAATTGCTGCGAGAGGCGTTCGAAGAGGAGCTCGGTTATCGCAGGCCTAACGAATATCGTCGTCAGGTGAGGGATCTGATCGCGAGCCGAGACACCCGGCAGTCAACGATGCGGGTCGCCGAGCGAGAACCTGACGCGGTTCCCGTTTTCCCAAACCTGGATGGAATTAGATTTCTCTCCCATGAAGGTGGCTGCGGCGGCACGCGGCAGGATGCTCGCGCGCTCTGCGGCCTACTTGCCGGATACATCCAGCACCCAAATGTTGCAGGCGCAACTGTGCTGAGCCTGGGATGCCAGAATGCCGAAATTTCGATACTGCTGGAAGAGATCCGGAAGCGAGATCCGCAGGCGAGCAAGCCTGTCCTGATCTTCGACCAGCAGGCGTTGGGGCTGGAATCGAACCTGCTCGGACGGGCCATCGGCCAGACATTTGCCGGTCTTGAGGAAGCCAACAAGTTGCAGCGCGCTCCCGCACCCCTGACGCAATTAACCATTGGCTTGAAGTGCGGCGGGTCGGACGGCTTCTCCGGCATTTCAGCGAACCCGGCGCTCGGTCATGTGTCAGATCTGCTGGCCGCACTCGGAGGCAAATCGATTTTGTCGGAGTTCCCCGAGCTATGCGGGGTCGAACAAGATCTAATCAATCGCACCGTAAGCCAGGCTGGAGCCGATCGATTTGCGCATCTTATGACGACCTATGCGGCGCGGGCCAAGGCGGTTCACTCCGGTTTTGAAATGAATCCTTCGCCCGGAAACATCCGCGACGGACTGATCACCGACGCCATGAAATCTGCCGGAGCTGCCCGCAAAGGCGGCACATCCCCAGTGGTGGATGTGCTCGATTATCCGGAATTCGCCACCGCGCCGGGACTAAGTCTACTCTGCACCCCGGGCAATGACGTGGAATGCGTGACCGCACAGGTGGGGGCCGGCGCAAATTTGGTATTGTTTACCACCGGCATGGGTACACCAACAGGCAATCCCATTGCTCCCGTCATGAAGTTGGCGACAAATACACAAATGGCAACCAGAATGTCTGACATCATCGACCTGGACACTGGAAGCATTCTCACCGGCGACTCCACTGTCGAGGAAATGGCAGCGGATATCCTCGACCGTATCATCGAGGTTGCCAGTGGACACCAGCACACCAAGGCAGAACTCAATGGACAGAATGACTTCATTCCGTGGAAGAGAGGGATTTCGCTTTGACCCACGGTTTAGTCCACCCTTCGAGCAGAGGATTCGGAATTCTTCAGTTGCAATGAAGGCGATTGTTCTTTCGTCTGCCGCGCAAGCCTGGACTTCAATCATCGAGTGGTCTGGTATCGCTGGTTTTCTGATGGTGCGAACCTGGTAGATATCGAACCGGTCACCGGAAATTGAAAGCTATCGACAGAATCAAGTCCGTCTATACCCTGTGCTGTTAGCTTCACCGAGTAATTACCGGCGCGCGTGTATGCGTGGCTCACCTGCGGGCCCGTGAGGGACACGCCGTCGCCAAAATCCCATCGATATGAAACGACGGGCGGCGTTCCACTCGCGATTTGTGTGGAGAAGGATATGGTCTGACCCGAGGTTCCCGCAGACGGATGCTCTGCGTGCACGACGGGCGGCTGCGCCGGAATGGCGCTATCGATGATCTTCAGAACTCGGACGGAATGTCCCGGCTGCGTCACGGTCAGTGCCTTCGATTCCGATATTGCAGCGCGCTTCTGATCGAACACGTCCTCCACGGTATAAGAATCGGAATCCTTCATGCCAAGGCTCGCCAGCGTCACGGTGTGACTTCGTGGGCCGTCCGTCCAATTGAAGACTGTCAACATGGATTGTCTCGGACTCTCTTCCAGCAAGAATATGCTCGGCTGGTTGTCGTCCGGCAGATACGACATCAGGTCCAAAGGCTTCGACGCAATGCCAAGCCGGACCATATCGACCAAATCTTTGTTTTGGACCAATGCCAACCGGCCTGGTTCGGAACCCAGAGTGGGCAGGTCGTCACCGATCTCATACATTCCACCCGATACTGCGGCCAGTGCGATGGAGACTTCGCCTTCATCCAACGTAAGAGGGTGCTTTCCGCCATGCCACGATTGGTCATTCAACGTTTGTTCCGAGACGCTAAAGGCATCCGGGTCGGCGACAAAGTAGTTGCGATTCATGTAATACCGCGCAGCAATCCCGGAGGCGGCATCCTTACTGGCTCCGAATGTGTGCCCGGTGTCCTGAGAAATGCGGCCAAAATCAACATAGCCGACAGGATTCAACATGACACTCCCGTCCTTATCTAGCAAGACATTGTTTCCCACCGTCTGCCGGATGATGCCTAGCCCGATCCTTTGCGCTTCCATGGCTGTGGTATCTGGCCGATAGTAATACCCTTCAATCGCGGTATCGTCCATGAAATCCATCTTGATGTAACGGATTCCCCATAGATCGACAAGGGTCGTATACGTCTTCCGTAGATACTCCTGGGCGCCGGGATTCGTGCAATCCAGGACAAACAATGGGTCACTGTGACCTGTCACCCAACCGATTTGGATGGGTTCACCTTTTGCATTGTGGACCAGCCAGTCCGGGTGATTTTGGTACACCCACGAACGTTCAGAAACTTCGAATGGAGCCGTCCATATTCCTGGAACGAGCCCCAGACTTGTTACTTTTCGTTCCAGTCCTGCCATTCCGTGTGGGAAGAGGGTCGCATCCGGCGTGCTGTATTCTCCACGAGCATATTGATAGCCCTCATCAATATGGAAAAAATCATATCCTAGCGACTTCAGGTTCTGCGCTTCCCATTGCGCGTTGGTCAGCGCAGTTCCCGCGTTTAAGCCAAAATAATACGCCGTCCAGCTCCACCAACCCATGGGTACAGGTGCAGTGACCCGGGCTTGATGAATCTTCCGGATGATCGCTCCATAAGTTTCGAGTTGCCGGTGATAATCCGTATCTACGCTGAGGAGCAATTTTTCTGACGACAACTGCGCCCCCGGTGCAACCGGCAATTGCAATTTCACTTGATCGTCAGCAGCGGCGTGACGAAGAGATCCCCACGGATCCGTTTCTAACTCTGTCGTTCCCGTGGAATCCACTTCATACGCAGCAATATGGTTTTGAGCGGAATTTCCTTCCATGTGGATACGAAGAATTGTCAGAAAACGATCGGAGGTGAGCGCACCGGCGAAAAAACTTTCATGGCTCTGTCGGTTGTAAAGCAGTTGACTACCAACCCCGCGATGCATCGCGGTCTCACCCAGATCGTGAATTGTGATATTTGGCCGGTCCTCGCTGAAACTGTCCGAGAGCACTCTATCCTCAAGAGCAGGGCCACCGAGATCAAGCATGGGGTTTCCGACCGCCTTTACAGAACGGATTGCTTCCACTTCGACTGGCTTCGCAGTGGTATTACGAACGAATGCCTGGATGTCTGCAAACGAGTGATTGGGATATGCGCATAAACGATAGATAAGATCGGGTTCCCCCGGCAGGCCCGAAAAGGTAACCATCCACTGATTCGCAGTACCCAAGTCGTCCGATACTTGGGAATTAGCGATCACATGATGCGGATAATCCTTGGATTCTATCCATCGACCATCCAGAAGAACTGCAACATCGGCATGGAGCACCGGTCGGTCCGAATTGGACATAGCAATTGTGTAACTTCCATCGGAAGGATCTACTCCCACCCGGAGCGCACTCCCCACGGATCGCCCAGCCGAATGCGCTGTCTGGCAAAAGATAACCATAAAACAGCTAGCCACGATAGATACGCAGTGCTTCCTCATAGTCCGATTGCTCTCCACATCCATTCCCTTCCTGAGAAACCTGATGCTTCCATTGACACTATTAAGGAAACTAACTTGGTTGACCAGATGTTATGCGGCGATGCTGCGTCAGGCAGGATGATCCAAGATCTCCTCGTTCTTTGGATCCCAATAAAGTTTTTTACCACTCCAATAGGATTGCGCCGCCATAATGATTACGATTGCGTGGGAGAACCCATTGTCCACAGTGGCGTTCGGCTCTTTTCTGGTCTGCATCGCTGTCAGCCAGTTCATCAGGTGAGTCACATCGTCATCGTCTGGTCCAAGCGAGTTAGGCGCAGGCGCACCCGGAACCTGGACAACTTCTTCGCGGTCGTCGTCGGGTGCCACAATGGGCAACTTGGTATAGACCGGGCCTGAATCCCATGGATCTAGTTCCTTCCTGCCGCCCTCACTGCTGACTGTAAAGAGCGATGCGCCCTCGCCTCCGTAATTAACAATCGTTCCGTCTCGTCCATGAATACGCGAGAAGCTACGGTAGCTATTTCCGAACAGAGTTTTGTAGGTATATAGGAAGCCCTTTGGATAGGTCACCGAAGCAACACACGTGTCTGGATTTTGACGCTCGTCCTTCCAGACAAAAACTCCTCCGTTCGCCACCACGCTTTCCGGGTAGGTCTCGTCCGTCCACAGATGCACCAGGTCGCTGCCATGGCTCATCCACTGATCGAAAATCCCGGACGAATAATCTTTATAAAGCCGAAACTCTAAATAAACATGGGGATCGAACGGCTGATAGGGCTTGCCCAGCAGCCAGCGATGCCAGTCGGTATCTTCCTCTCGCAGCTTCGATTTGCGATCGTACATCCACTTCTTCCATTCCATGTTCGTATCCATCAGCATTTCACGGTTGATGCCGGTGTCCATCGGCGTAAACCGCCAGCGCTCCTCGTTCACATTCCATTCCTGTTCAATATGCACCACCTTCCCGATTCGCCCGGAACGGATGATGTCTCGCACAGCAATCGGGTATGGCTGGCTGCGGTGCTGCGTCCCCATTTGGACCATTTGTTTCGACGCCTTTACGGTGTCCCGAGCTTCCTTTGCTTCAGAGAGCACATTTGCAAACGGCTTCTCAACATAGCAATCCTTCCCCGCACGAACGACTTCCGTGCACAACTTGGCGTGCTGGAAGTCACCAGTGGCAATCATGACGCCATCGATGTCCTTACGGGCCAGCATATCTTCGGAATATTTGTAGAGTTGCGGATCGACGTTCATGACCTTTTTTACCTGGGCCGCGCGCCGTTCCCGGGCCAGGCTCCAGATATCGCAGACCGCTATCGTTTCAACCGGCATTTGCCTGGAAGCTAATTGCACCATGTGCACATGGCCTTCGCTGCGGTCTCCGCATCCAAGCTGTCCAAGCCGGATTCGATCGTTTGCTCCCAGGACCCGGGCATAGGAGCGCGCATCCATCCCAGCGGCAATCATCGCCACTCCCGCTTGCTTCACAAACGTTCGCCGATCCGTTCCTTCTTGTGACTTCTCCGCCATTCTCCACCTTCCTCCATCTGCTGTTACGTGTAAATCCGAAGAGCTTGGGCTAAAGATTCCTTTCATCGCGCCGCGAATTGCATCAGTCCATGTAACATCAGTGCCCATTCCTAATGGAAATAGTTTGGGGAAATAGTTACATTAGGCGGCGAACCGCGGCGCTGGAAGCAATCGGCAAAACCCGCAAGCGGAGTCGAATCCCTGGTCTCGATTACACCTATACCAGAATGGCGTCGTCCCAGGGATTCGATTTTCCGAAAGAATTCCCTAAAAAATGGTCTTCAGCCCCATCTGCAGAATCCTCGGATCAGCCGCAGAAGTAATTTGCCCGAAGCTACTGTCCGTGAGTCCATTGTCGGGCATGCCAAAGTTGACGTTGTTAAACGCGTTATAAAACTCGGCTCGGAATTGGAATGACACTCGTTTAGTTATGTTGCCTTCTTTCAACAAGGCCAGATCCGTGTTGAATGATCGCGGGCCGCGAAGAATATTCTTGCCGGTATTTCCGAACGTGCCTATTGCATTCGGAGCGAAATCAGAAGTATTAAACCACTCGTTGATTAACTGCGAATGTGGTCGACTAGAACTGAGCACAGCATCCTGAACTCTGGGCACCGTCAAGTCTGCTCGATCCGCACCCATTGCACTGAAGGAATTGTCGTAGTCGCTATACACGGTAAACGGAAAGCCGGTTTGCCAATTTGCAATACCCGAAAGACTCCATCCATTGACAATGGCATCGACAACACCATGGACAGGGGCGTGAGGAAAATTGTAGTTCCCCGAAATTCTAAATACTTTGTTGACGTCTCCCGCGTCCGGTCCGTAGTCGAAATACCGTCCGCAACTGCATGTGTTGGTTGCAAGGCCGCCCGGTTGTCCGTTGGGGCCGAAATCATTCAGCGCCCGAGACCAGGTGAAATTAGTCAAGAAGGAGAAGCCACTCGTGAATCGCTTCTCCAGGCTCAACTGAAATGCGTTATAAGTACTGTCGACGCTCGAATTTATCGAATCTATAAACCCAAAATTCGGATAAATTCTCCGCTCCTGGGTGTTTGCTTCCGTCGACTGACCTGGGATATAAATCGCTGGATTCAATTGCAACAGCCCAGCCTCTTGATCGCCTGTCCCAGCCAGGTAACTTCCCTTGTTTCCCAAATAGGCAGCCCGAACCAGCCAGCTGGTGCCAAACCCTCGCTCCAGCGTGAGGTTCCAGGTCATGACCTGGGGAAGACGAAAATGTCGGGAAAAGATCTGAGTGAAAGAAATATTCTGCGGGAACGTAGCCGTGGGGCCCGGGTTCCTGGGACCAAATTCCTCCGGGAAAGGATTCGCAACCCCTGCGCTCCCGTATGGGTCAGTAAAGTTGACATCCGTAAGATTGACGATAGGAGCAAATGGTGGCACTCCGACGACGTCTTCGAACATCACCGTGTTCGGTGGCTCATAATAAACTCCGAACCCGCCACGGAGACTGGTCTTTCCATCCGCGGTCAGCTGAGAGGCAAATCCTATACGCGGACCAACATTACTAAGATTGTTGTAGATCGATGATTGAGGACAACCGGGATCGTGGTCAGTCCCGCCAAATATCAGATCCTGTGGGGAATTCGGATAACGCACAGATTGCGCGCCCGGTACGAAACATGCAACTCGTCCCTCACTGTCTTTGTAAGGGATGAAAGGGTCCCACCGTAGACCGGCGCTCAAAGTGAATCGAGGACCCACGCGCCAGTCATCCTGAATAAACGCGCTCCAGTCAATTCCAGTAAAGTCAAGATACAAGCCGCCTGCCTGGGTAAAACTCGACACGGCCCCTAACACGAAGTCCGCGACATTATCTCCGGTAAGGCTGTTTGAGAAAGTGAAATTTCCATCTGCTTGATACGAATTTCCTTCGGGAATTCGAATGCGTAGCCACTCGCCACCGAATTGAATTTCATTCGAACCCTTGACGTAAGTGGCGACTTCCCGCAAAGACTGATCGCCGTGGTCCCAATTCCCGGTAGAAGACTGCTCCCCTACCGTGAAATTTCCCGATACGTTTACGTTAAGCGTCGGCTTTAAATTCGTTGGCTGCGCGATCATGGCACCGGCTTGCGCGATATTGAACGGCGCAGCGGAAAGAGTGTTTCCATTCTGGCTTGTGTATCCGAAATAGCTGTTGAGTAAGAAGTTCGACGAAATGGTGTAGATGTCGACCACACTGATGTTTTTCAAAACTAGATCTTGTGGATCTTCGGTATTCCCCTCCAAAACGTTCGAATCGGGCGGTAGTACGGTCGGGATGCTGTAATTCATCTGAAAATAGTGACCGCTTAGATGATGCTTTCCGAAGATATAGTCCGCTTTGATGAGATATTCATTAGTGTTCTGTACTGTTGGTGCGCCGTTGTAAGTCAGCTGACGACCGGGCCCATTGGGAGGCGGAATGTGTTGCAGGAGATATTGCGCCACGGGATCCAGACTTGGGAGTTGGTTGTTGGGAAATGGTACACCAGTATTCGGATCAACCAATTGCGTAGCCGGAAGCAGGTCAGAAAAATCTCCCTGCCGCTCCGCAGCGGTAGGTACAAAGGCGACTTGTCCATTCTGGGCTGTATTCGTCCGGGTGCCTTGATAAGACCCGAAATAAAACAGTCTATCTTTCAGCAGAGGGCCGCCGATAGTAGCTCCGAACTGATTCTGTTTTAGCGGGTTTGGAGAAGTCGCGAAGTAGTTGCGAGCATCCATCGCGTAATTCCGCAGAAATTCAAATGCGTCGCCATGAACTTGATCCGTCCCCGACTTAGTTACGATATTGACAACTCCGCCCGTCGCATCTCCATACGCAGCGCTCATGTTGTCCGTCTGAACATTGAATTCCTGCAGCGCGTCAGGATTGGGAAAGGGCAAATTTGTGTTGATGTAGGTGTCGTTGTAATCGACACCATCCAGCAGGTAATAAACACCGTTGGCTCCGCCACCGTTGACTTTGGCATACTGCTCGCCTGGCGGAACACCACCTTCGCAATCGGAGGCGCAATTCTGCGACGAGACATTGACCGCGCCGGGTATGAGAAAAACTAACTGCTGCGTTTCGCGACCGTTTAGAGGTAAGGTCACAATGCTCTTTTGATTAACCAGTTGGCCAACGGCCGCAGATTGCGTGGTGACCATGGAAGAATTGGCCTGCACTGTTACCTGCTGGCTGACCGCGCCGACGGACAAGGTGACGTTTTGAGTGGCAGCCTGGCCGACCGTCAAAACAATGCCCTTTTGTACGTAAGCTTTGAAGTTCGGCATCTGAACAGTCAATTCATACGCACCCACCGGAAGGCTCGGAAACAGGTATTCACCGGACGGACCTGACGTCGCCGTCTGCTTATATCCGGTGGTCACTTGCTGGACGCTGACGGTTGCGCCGGGAAGCGCTGCCCCGGAACTGTCCACGACGGTCCCACTCAGTCGAGCGGTAGTGAACTGGGCAGTCGCTGGACCTGTCCATATCGTTGCCACCACAAACAACATAACGATCAAAGCCGTCTTGCGTTCTAATTTCCTGCAAGTCTGCCATCCCATAGCGATTCGCCTGTACGCTTTCGTCATTGCTGCCCCCCTAAGTGAAAGTGTGCTGAACTGCTGGGTCGTCCGCGTTGATTTGTCTGTCTTGACTGTTCCTTTGTAATCGCTCCGTTTCGTGTTGTGTTTCGTTACGTATCCTATATATCTACTATCAGAAGCCCGCCTTGACAAGTCTGAAATCGTCCCATCTTAAAAATCAACCGGTTTCGACCCGGATGTCTGGCCGACATTGAAGAAAGCAAACGGATGGATGGTCACTTTGGAGAGGGTTTGCGCTGAGTCATGAAGAGGGCGCTGGCCACAACGTGTCCGAAGACTCCATCCTGCAGATCTGATCGTTTGGAGATCGCTCGGTCGCGAAACTCCGTTCCGATCGCCTTTGAGGCGTCGTTACGATTACCGTCAGTATGAACGCTAACTTGCACGAGTCGACTACAAACGAATATATTGTGTGCACAACGCAACAACTTCGCAAAACCCAATGGTTCGGATAGACCAACTGCCCGGCGAGCTACAGGATCAATCCACGATGACGCATAGGAACCGTAGGAATAGAGAATGCGAACCACTATGGGGCAAATCTGATCGCCGACTCTTTCGGCGGATTGGAGTGGGCGGCGCCTTTCTTCTTAGCGTGGCAAACCTGGCCTTCGCCGCCAATGTCGCACTATACGGTCGGGGCATGTCGCTCGGCGTTCGATCTGACGATGGATCCTACGAAATTTTTGGATCGAACGCCGGCACGCCTGTGATCCATGCTCAAATCGCAGCAGAAATCGATCACAAATGGATTCGCTCGAGTGAGTATCCTCGGCATGAGATCTCTCAGTCGACGTTTGCGGATGCGCTTGGAAGTGGCCATCAGATTTTGGTTCGATGCACTGGATTACCCGCTCTACCCGACCTCTCCTACACCATACAGATGTATGAAACGCGGGGATTCGGCACGATTACAGTACAGGTACAAAACCATACCCATCAGACTGTAACCGTCCAGGACATTCGCAGCGTGGAAGCCGTTGGAACGCCTGCGATCGACCTTGGAAGGACCGAAGGCAGCGACCGTGTGCTATCCGACAGCTTCAGCGAAGATTGGCCGCCGTTAGTAATTCATGACCTGGGTGACGCGAAGCAAGGAACGCTTCGGGCCGTCGACAGCCAGTTGATCTTCAACCGTGAAAGTAGAGTGAGTCTGTTTTTCGGAGCCTTGACGTCGGATAAATTTCTAACCATCCTGCACCTCGACGAGAAAGAAGACGACCAGAAGATTCCTGGTATTGCCGGCTACCGTGTTGACTCCACCGGCACAACGGAGATTCAGGCGACCGACCCTGAATCTGAATTCCGGAATGGTCCGAAGAAGAATCTGATTGAATTGAGCCTTCCGGTGGCTCCCGGCGAATCGCTTTCTGCCGAGCGCCTGATGTTTGCTGTCGGCAATGACTACTATGGTCAACTCGATGAATACGGCGCAGCCGTTCGGGTCCTGCGTCAGAGCCGCTTTAGTCCGAACAATCTGCTGGGCTGGTGGAGCTGGACAGCTTTTTATTCCGCCATCACCCAGGGGAATACGTGGACGAACGCACAGTGGCTGGCGCAGCATCTGAAAAAGTTTGGCTACGACTACTTTCATCTCGATTTAGGGTACGGATATGCCCGCAGCGAGTATGCAACCCCGGACGCGTCCAAGTTCCCCCACGGTCTGACTCCGCTGACACGCAAGGTATGCGGCCTTGGTTTGACAATGGGCTTCTGGACAGCTCCGTTCGAAGTCAGCGACCGCTCCTGGGTGTACCAGAATCACAAGGATTGGCTGGTGCATAACGCACAAGGCGAGCCGATCCGCATTGGGGAAAATGACGAGGATGGCGACGAGATTTTATTCGTGCTGGACAGCACGAATCCCGGTGCACAGCAATACCTTCGCCAGACGTACCGCACTCTCGTAGACCTGTGGGGCGCCCGCTATATCAAGCTTGATTTCATGGATAACACTGCAATCGAAGGCTACTACTTCCGTCCCAACACCACCGCGCTCGAAGCTCAGCGCATCGGGTTGAATGTCATCCGCGAAGCGGTAGGGGAACATGTGCTGCTCGACAAAGACGGTAGCCCGATGCTGAATCCGGTCGGCATTGTCGATGACGGAAGAATCTCGCAGGATACCGGCCATACGTTTCTTCGGAGCAAGGAAGCTGCGCCCGGGATTGCAGCCAGATATTACATGAACGGTAATTTCTTCCGCGACGACCCCGACGCGTTTACCATCTCGCGGCAAGTGATCTTAGACGGACCGATTCACACTCCGCTGACACTGCCAGAGGCCCAGGTCTCGATTGTGTTGTCGGCCGTTTCAGGAGGGATGTTCGAAATTGGGGACGACCTGCCCAAGCTGGGGCAAGATCCAGACCGGGTCGCACTCGTTGAAAATCCGGACTTATTGCAGATGGCAAAACTCGGCCGAGCAAGCCTACCGGTCGATCTGTTGACCTACCGAGCTGAGGACGAACAGCCAAGCATTTTCCTGCTGAGGGAAGATGCCCGTCAGTCGATGCTGGCAGTCTTTAATTGGACAGAGGAACCTCGATCCCATACATTCGACGTTTCCCATCTCAACCTTCCAACCAGGGACGCATACAAGCTATACGATGTTCTGAATCAGGATCGACCCCTGGAAATGACTGATGGCACGATTCAACTGGATGGCCAACCCGCGCACTCGGTCCGACTGATGAAGATCATCGACACCTCGATTTCTCCCGCTGCTCCTTCCATCACCGCCAGCGTTCCATCCCATGCCAAAGCCGGCCAGCAATTGCAGTTCTCCGGCGTGGCTTCCAAGGGTGGTGTGCCTGCCCTGGCCTATCATTGGGATTTCGGAGATGGCAGTCACGGCGGATGGAGCAAGCCTGACGCATACATATACCGAGACAGGGAACTACAAGGTGCAGCTCATCGTCGAGGGCGTCGACGGAGTTGACCGGCAGCAGAGCTTTCCCGTCACCGTGCAAGGCATTCTGAAACCGGCGCCGCCGCAACGCTACGTTGCCGCAAAACACTAGAGTGTATCCATTCAGAGCGCGGTGGAACTATGCCGCACGCACTTTGGCCGCAATTCGACGCAACTCCGGCAGCACATTCCCTAGCGGTACCGCGGCGGCACCGCTCTGGCCAAGAGCAAAATAGATGTCGCGGAAAAGTGGATAGATCTGTTGGTAGACGGCGACCCCTTCTGACTGCGGCGTGAAGGTTTTGTGACGCAGGCAAAGAGCCTGCTGCGCGTTTTCGATGGAAGAGTAAGCACCCGCGGCCATCAGCGCCATGATGCCGGAGCCAAGGCTGGTAGGGACGCCATCCGGTACCAGCACCGGTTTGCCCAGCACGTTGGCGTACACCTGATTCAGCACGACGCTATTCTGCGGCACTCCTCCAGCGTTAATCACCCGGTCGATGCGAACGCCGTGCTCGGCCATGCGATCGAGAATAATTCGGGTGTGCATCGCAGTACCTTCAATGGCGGCGAAAAGCTCATCCTGCGCAGTGTGCAGCAGGTTCCAGCCCAGCGTGACGCCGCCTAATTCGGCGTTCACCAGCACGGTGCGATCGCCGTTGTCCCAGCTCAGCCGCAGCAGGCCGGTCTGGCCCGCGCGATAGTTTTCCAAACCAACCGATAGTTCCTTCACGCTAGTTCCGGCGCGCCGCGCAATTGCTTCGAAGATATCTCCGGTTGCCGACAGGCCCGCTTCAATGCCAGTGAAGCCCGGATGAACGCTGCCTGGAACGATGCCGCAAACCCCGGGAACCAGAGTGGCGTCCCGGGTGATCGCAATGATGCAGGTAGAAGTGCCAACTACATTGACGACGTCGCCCTCACGAATGCCGGCGCCGATCGCGTCCCAATGGGCATCGAAGGCTCCTACCGGGATCGGAATGCCCGGCTTGAGCCCCAACAGTTGCGCCCAATACTGGCTGAGGTGACCAGCAAGATGGTCTGAGGTCTCAACCGGACTCTGGAGTTTTTCGCGAACTCCTTCCAGCAAAGGGTCAAGCGCCGAGAGAAATTCCTGTGGCGGAAACCCGTCCCAGCGCGGGTTCCACATCCATTTGTGGCCAAGCGCGCACACGCTGCGTATCACCTTGGAAGGATCGGTGACACCGGCGAGCGTTGCCGCGACCATATCGCAATGCTCGAAGGCACTGGCAAACTGACCACGCTTGTCCGGGTTATGGCGCAACCAGTGCAGTAGCTTGGCAAAGCCCCATTCGTGGGAATACACGCCACCACACCACTCGATGGCTTCAATCTTTTGCTGGTGGGCGAGCTGGGTGATTTCCTGTGCTTCCGATTTCGCGCGATGGTCGCACCAAAGGTAGTATTCGCCCAGCGGCTGCATGTTGGCATCGACTGCGACCACACTGGACCCCGTTGTATCGAGTGCAATTGCCGCAATCGAATCACCCGCCACCCCAGCCTCTGCGATCGCCTGATGCGCGGCCTTGACCAATGCATCCATCTGGTCGGCGTGCGATTGCGTAGCGTGGTCCGGGTCTTCCCGTTTGCGATGTAGCGGGTACTCGGCCGCCGCGGTGGCGAGTCGGCCGCGCTCACTGTCGAAAATTGAGACTCGTACGCTGAGCGTTCCAAAATCGACGCCTGCAACGATAGCCATTCGCCTACTCCCCCTCGGGTGCGTGAAAGTACATATTCCAGTCAAGGTAATTGCTGGCCGCTTCATACACCGCGCCGGCGGTCTGGGAGAAGTTGGCGGCAACGTGATGCTCGAATCCCTCTTCACAAATGAAGCGCAGGAGCCCTTGCATTTGGGGAATCTCAACCACCCCCGCGCCGCCGAAAGTCTCCAGGGGGTCATTGGTAAATCTTCCTTCGCCGACGTAGCCACGCATTTCCCCGTGGCGGTCGTCGGTGGAAAAACGCGCGTAGCTCATCGCACCCGCCTTCACGCGACCGACGCAGGTGCCAAATGTGTTTTCCCTTCCAACGGTTCCGGCGATGATGGCTTGAAAATCCATGATGACGTCATTGAAAAAATGCTTCGGGAGGTTGGAGCAGTGGAAACACACCGCCTTGTCCGGATCATCTCCATAGTTATTGTTCCAATCGAGCAGCGCGCTGGGCGTTTCAGAAGCCAGCGCCAACGCGTGCATGCTGAGCGTTCCGACGACGTCCACTTCGCAGGCAGAGGGAATCAGATTTTCGCTCATCATGCTCATAATGGTGCAGGGTACGACCCCGAAGTATTCCTCCAGCGCGGTCCAGCACTGCACGGCGCTGATCGTCGTTTGCGTCTGCTGCATCCACTGCTCGATGACCCAGCCTAACTTTGCCATCTTGATCAACGCCGGCTCCGGCACCTCGCCGGTCTTTACGTAATTTTTGATCGCAGCGAGCTTCGCTTCCACATTGCTGTCGCCATCCTTCAATCGATCGATGCGCCCGAGGATCTCCGATAGATCGATCGGCTCAACTGAGATTCCGCTGGCTTCGAGCAGCTTCTCGCTGTAGCGCACGGTGTTGAACGCGGCAGGCCGCGCGCCAATGGAGCCGATACGCAGATTCGCCAGCCCGCGCACCACTCGGCAGACGGCTGCAAACCAGGCCAGGTCCTTTTTGAATACGTCGGAGCTAGGCGAAACCGTGTGCAGCTTCGTCAGTGAGAAAGGAATGCCATACTGCGTCAGGTTGTTGCAGGCCGACATTTTGCCGCAGAAGCTATCGCGGCGAAACGCAATCGACATCCTGGAGGTTTTGTCGGGCGTGGCCTGCACCAGCACTGGCACTTTCAACGTTGAATATCGCATGGCGTCGGCGATGGCACGTTCGTCACCGAAGTTCGGCAACGTCACGATGACACCATCAATTTCGTCGCGGTGTTGGCGAAACAAATCTCCGCAGCGTCGAGCCTCTTCATGAGTTTCGATAGCGCCGTATTTCGACTCTTCCGGAGTCAATGCAATCACGCGGATTCCTGCTCCCTGGAGTACCTGCAACATTTCTTCCCTGCCCTCCTTGGCCAGGTGGTCGGGGAAGAATCCGCGATTGCCAACGATCAATCCAAATGTCATTTGCCTGCCGCTCATGGTTCGCTCCTGCATTCTTGATGTTCGGCTAATTTGCTTTGCCGGGTTTGAATTTCACGCAATAGAACAGGCCCAACGCCAGCAACCCGCCGCCCCACCACAGGGGAGCGTGCAGATGCGCGAGCACCACCGGGGGCAAATTTCCGGTGATCAGTTCATACACGCCGTAGCCGCCGATCATCAGGCCATAAATGGTAAGCATGACTCCATTGAAGAACCAGATGGAAACCTCGGTTTTGTTCATTGCCCACACCCCTTGCTCAAAACCCGCGCCGCCCCTACCTACCAGAATATGAGGTTGAGGACAAAGAAAACCACGATCACAATCGCCGCCCAGAACCAATGGTTTTTATACAGCACCATCGGTTCCTGATGCGGAATCACCGTCGCCCCATAGACCAGGCCGTTCAATTCTGACTCCGGCCTGGGTGTGGTGAACAAGCTCACCACGACCGTCACCAGGACACACGCGATCCACGCCCACAAAGCTCGGTACAAATTCTCCGCCATGGTCTTGGCATGGACGGAGAGAGCTACCTCCGCTAACGCGCTCGGATTGAAATGCACCCATAGATACAGCCCGACCGATACCACGGTGCCAGTCAGCAGACCCCAGAAACCGCCGGCGGAAGTTGCTCGCTTCCACAACATGCCGAGAATGACGGTACCGAACAGCGGAGCGATGAAGAAACTGAAGAGCGCCTGCACATAGTCCATGATGCTGGCAAACTGCATGACAAGATAGGCAGCGCCGATGCTGACCAGCACACCCAGTATGGTCGACCAGCGTCCCATCGCAACATAGTGTCGGTCGGTGGCGTCCTTGCGGATCAGCGCGCGATAAATATCGTACGTCCAAACAGCGGAAAACGCGCTGACATTGCCTGCCATGCCGGACATGAAACCTGCGATCAGCGCCGTAATACCCAGCCCCAGCAAGCCTGGCCCGCAATACCGTACCAGCATGAGTGGCAGCACAGCGTTATAGCTGTAGGAGCCGGCGACGTGCGCAGCTACGGTTTCCGGCAACAGGTGCGGCAACACCGCCAGTCCCAGCAGACCGGGCAAAATCACGATGATGGGCACCATCATCTTGAAGCCCGCACCAATAATGGGCGCCATTTGCGCGGCCCGCAGATCTTTGGCGGAAAGCACACGCTGAACGACCAGAAAATCGGTGGTCCAGTAGCCAAAGGAAATGACAAACCCCAGTCCAAAAACAATTCCGGTCCAGTGCACGCCCATCGGGTTGGAGCTGAACGATCCCAGACCACGCCACAAATGCGTAAGGTCCTGTCCGGGGAAATTCTGATGGATGCGCACCACCATTCCGCTCCATCCGCCGGTTTCGATCAGCCCGAGAATTGGAATCAGCAGCGCCCCGGCCCAGATCAACACGAACTGCAGCACCTCATTGAAGATGGCTGAACGGAGCCCCCCGAGAGCGACATATACGGCCACGGTAAGCGATGAAACCCAAATGCTGAAATGGATGTTCCATCCCAGCACCACCTTCATCACCAGCGCCATTGCGTACATGTTGATGCCGCTCATTAGAATCGTCATGACAGCGAATGAAACCGCCGCGAGCACACGGCTTGACTCCCCGAAACGCAGCTTGAGGTATCCCGGGACCGAATGCGTTTTGGAGACGTAATAGAACGGCATCATCACCAGCCCGAGAAAAAGCATGGCGGGAATAGCGCCGATCCAGTACCAGTGGGTCGCCAGAATGCCGTACTGATAGGCTGCCGCCGCCCAGCCCATCAACTCCAATGAGCCCATATTGGCGGAGATGAAACTCAGCCCGGCGATCCAGGCCGTCATCTCCCGGCCAGCCAGGAAGAATTCCTCGCCAGTGCTGCTGCGCCGCTTGAGATAAAAGCCAATGTAGATCACCATCGCAAAGTAAACCGCGATGATGGCGACATCCAACGGGGCAAGGTGTGCCATGTGATCCGGCATCGTGGATGTGAAAAAGAGGATTAGGACGTGCGGCGCGCGAGATGTGGCGAGAGCGCTGGTCAAAACATTCATGCCTTACTGCGCTCCGTTATTTTTCTGATTGCTCTGTCCATACGTAGCGTTCGCCCCATGCTTGCGCTGGTGGTGCCGCTCCAGCAGGTGCTGTGAAATCCCGACCCCTGGCCCTGCAAGCGTTTCCGTGTGGAGCGCCAGGCGAGCCACGTATTCCAGGATCACCGCGTGATGCACCGCGTCCTCCAGGTTTTTCCCCCAACAGAAGGGCGCGTGCCCGGCGACCAGAACTGCGGGAACTGACAATGGATCGAGACCGTGGAAACATCGCACGATCACTTCGCCCGTGATGCGCACATAATCTTCTCCGACCTCGTCTGCGCGCAGCATCTCCGTCACGGGGATCGCACCGTGAAAGTAGTCGGCGTGAGTGGTGCCATAACAAGGAATCGCCTTGCTTGCCTGAGCCCACGCAGTTGCGTATTCGGAATGCGTATGAACCACGCCACCGATTTCCGGAAAAGCGCGATACAGCACCAGGTGTGTCGCCAGATCGGACGATGGTCGCAGAGAGCCTTCAACCATCTTTCCATCGAGATCGGTGACCACCATGTCTTCGGGCTTCAAAGATTCATACGCCACGCCGCTGGGCTTGATGGCGACCAGGCCTCGCTCCCGGTCAATTCCGCTCACGTTGCCAAACGTATCCACTACCAGCCCGTGACGCACAATTTCATGATTAGCGCGGAGCACATCGCTTCTTAGTCGCTGCAGCAACACCAAGACACCCCACCGGGAAGCACAAATAACCCAAACACATCATATCGAACAGAATGTGAGCTCGTTTGTCACCCTGGGTCAATTCGTCGTCAGGTCTTTCCCGGCGAGGGGGATTACGGCAGCACCATCACCGGAGCCTGCCAAAAGGCAGCCTTGTTACCGGATAGATCCAGAACCGTGACCTGGCAGTCATACCTTCCGGGCGGCAGTTGATTGAGCGCGACACTGAAGCTGATCGGAATGGTTGTCAGGCGTTTGCTTGTTCCATGTGTAACCTCGAGCGGTGGTGTTTCCAATGCTTTTGTCTGTCCGTGGTAGAGGGTCACAAATGCAAACAGCGGTTCAGCGTTGTGCCCGCCCTGCTCGTAAGCCTGGAGGTAGATATACATCGGCTGATCTTTACTGAAGCCCCGAGTCACACTGGGAATCAGTTTTTGTCCATCTTGAACCAGCGGATTGACCGCTTCTTCGCGGGCTTTATTCTTTACAGCGTTGTAGAGGGCATCGCTGAGCCCGACGTGCTGGCTACTCAACACCACAGAACTGATCGGAATTTGATCCTGCACTCGATTCAGATCGGGAATCACGAAGGCGGTTTCATAGGTTCCAATTCTCCCGGTTTCGTCGTCGCGCGCGAGAAACTTGATTGTGTATTTCCCTGGCAGCAGCGTAAAACCCGCATCGTATTCGATGGGAACTTTAGCCAATTCGCCTGCCGTACGATCACTCAACTTGACATGGACTCGATCGCGCAGGTTGGTCACGGTGGTACCGTAATCATCCTTAATCTCGCCGATAAAATCGATCAGGGTATATTCGGCGCCCCCGCGTTTTGCGAGCGCGAGTTCCCTGCCCGGAATCTTCACGATGATCGGAACGTAGTATTCCGCACGATTCAGCTGGAAGTAATCGATTTCCATTGCGATGGTGAGTTCTGTTATCGGATCAGGAAGCATAAGGGCATCTTCCAACTGTCTTTCCTTATCCGCGGCATTGAATTGCTTAAACTGTTTGCCGGCATAATAGCCCTGGCGATACTCAAGGTTTGCGGAGAGCTTGCCATTCAAAGAGATATTGATGCGCCTGAATTTTCCGTCCTGAATTGTGTTGCTGGTGTAATAGCCCAGGATGTAATAGTTGGAAACAGCCTGCTGCGCCTGCACAATTCCCTTTGTAAGATCGTTGTAATCGAAGAGAGCCTTTCCGCCCGTGTCCCCGGCTAACGCGTAGAGGGTGTCCTGGGACTGCTGAAAATTTGCGGTCATGACATTGGCCGCTGTGCCGGAATACATGGCGACGCTTCCCTGCGATCCTTTCGTGGCGTCGCCAAGTGGAGCCTCGGCGACTAAACCGCGCGCGTCGATCGGCCAAAATGAAACATCCGCGCGAATCGCAGTGTCGATGGTGGCGTGCAGTTGCGCCTGATTGTCCAGTCCATTGAGCCTTAGGCCGCTGGCGAAATAAATCAGCGATTTCTTCTCTCTCAGTTGCCCCAGCATTCTCGCTGCGGTCTGTAGTGCCGATAGTTGGCGGTCCGTGTTGAAAATGTTGAACTCACTGTCATCCTGTCCGAATGCTGCTCCCACGTCCGACGCGCTGGCGTCGTCCGTCGATTCGTCATACCCCTGACCTTCTCCAACAATCAGCGTTTCCAGAATACTCAGCAATCTTCCACGGTCATCGGTGAAATCCTGCAGAACGTCTACCCCGCTGCCGGAATACCTCATGATCGCCACAAGATCATCCGGCCTCATTTGCGTTCGGATGAACTTCTGAGCGGCGGTGAGCGCGCGCAGCTGATCGGAAGGCGGCATCACAGTCATATCGAAGTAGAGAACCAGGAGTCGGCGATTCTTGTAGCGGGTGCCTCCTGCGGGCTCTGGCGAGATTTGCGTCAACGCAAGCTGGTCGTAGATGTGAACCGTTTCATTCGATGCCGTTTCTGTTGGAGTGCCCGAGACCCGCGGCAATTCCTGGGGTTCGCAGAATCGAATGGTTTGCGGCACGCCGTTTTCGGTCAAAGTGAAATCCTTCGCAGTCAAGCCATCGACGGAGTTTCCTTGCTTATCTTTGACAACTACAGTTTCAACAACCAACTGGCTGTTGACATGGAGTGTTGTCGTGCCACTGGATCCAGGCGCAGCATTCTGCCCGATTTGCTGAGCTGCACCGGGCAGCGCTCCCAATGCCAGCATTCCGGCGACTATGGTTGCCATCCAACGTTGCATACTTCAGAACCTCAGGCGCAGCGTTGTTTGCAGGCTGCGCATCGCATTTGCAGCTACCGGTAATCCAAATTGCGGACTGGTGGTGGTCGTGTTCCACGCTGTGTACGTGACATGGTTCAGCAGGTTTGTGGCGTCAACTCGCAAGTCGAGGTTGTAACGATCCTTCAAACGAAACGTGCGTCCGAGAGAGGCGTCCAAACTAAAGTCCGCGGGACCCCGGATCGAGTCCCTGCCTGCGTTCCCCCACTCGCCTGGTGCCGGTACTGTATATGCGGCCGCGTTCAGAAAGTATCCAGCAGGAGCTGCGTAAATGGACGCCCCCGTTAGGCTCGGACGTATGCTTCCTGTCACTCCGGTCCCGGGAACGGCAGCAAGATAAATGGGAGTCTGAGGCAAGCCGCTGCCGGCGGTCATCTGGGTGAGGAAAGTCCATTCCTTGAAGAGCGTGCCCTTCCAACCGCTCAGCAGTGTTCCTCCTCCGAGACCCATGCCGGTGGTGTACTGCGCCACCAGGTTCAGCAGGTGGCGCTGATCGAAAGTGGAAGGCCCGCGTTCGCCGCTCAGATCAAGCCAATTCTGGGCGACTGTCGGATTGTTCGGCCCGACACTCTCATTTGCCGCGCCGGAAGTCGCGCCACCAGGGCCTGACGGGCCCAACGATGACGCGCTTTGTGTCGCAGCGCTCGCTCCCTGCCCCCCGAGCATGGAATCATCGTCCACCGCCTTTGAATACGTGTATTGGAGAGTCGCGGCAAATCCATTGTGCAGCCTTCGGCGCAACTCGATTTCCCCGGCTTCGCGGGTAGAGCTGCCATTCGAGGTGAGGTATGCAAATCCAACAGGACAACTGGGACACGGATTCACAGCGCCGATCGGATAGGTATTCGGCAAATACTCCTGTACGCCGTGCGATCCCTTCGTCCCGAGATACGTCGCCACCATCTGAATCGAGCCGGGCAGATCGCGTTGCACTGCAAGCTGCCAATTCTGGGCATAGCCGATCTGGAAATTTGGGTCAATGGCGAACGTATTCTCTGTAGTCGAGGAGCACGGGATGAACCCATTCGCAAGGGTTAGCGGACACGCTGGACTATTTGCGACGCTCAAACTTTTCGATAACGGAGGCTGCTGCGCCATTTGCAATGCAATCGTTCGGTAAACCGAGGTGTCTTCGTAGATTCCGTATCCGGCGCGAATCACCAGGGAAGAACCCGAGATGGGACGCCAAGCGATTCCAATGCGAGGCTGAAAGCCGCGCCGATCTGGCCAAACCAGCGAGCTTGGATAGGTTTGTCCTGTCAGCGGACCGACGGGGTCGGTCGCGACAACGGGTGCCACCGCAGTGAACCCCGGTTCAATATCCAAATTGACGAGCCGATCGAACAGCTCCGTGATTGGCGCGCCGTACTCCCACCGGACGCCCGCGTCCATGCTGAACTCCGGGCTCATTCTCCAATCATCGGTAACGTATCCGTCGTACACAGATTCCCGAAGATATTTGTCGGCGTTGCCAAACGCGATGGAGCTGGTATCCGGAATTCCCAACAGAAAATCCGCAAAATCTGAACCGCCGGCAGAACTTCCATTCGAACTTCCTTGCGTCGCTTCTCCGGTGAAGGTAAACGTGCCGCGAGGGTCTTGCTGCGACAGGTAATTGAACTCCTGTCGGCGAAAGTCGCCACCGAAGGTTACATTATGGCGGTTGTTGCTCCAATACATTGAATATGACACCAGGTTCGTCTGGTTTCGATTGAACGCGCTCTGTGCATCCGAAAGTGCCGCGAGACCGCTCGAGAAGTTGAGTGCGGGCGGTCCCCAGTTCGTCGGGTCCTGGTTGTTTCCAGTAATTTGAGCTAGACCAGAGACATTTTCACGATTCGCAAAATATGGCGTGACCTGAGTTCTCAAGCGGCTGTACTGATATCCGGAATCCATATACAGGCGCGACGTGATTCGATGCCACCAATGCACGTTTGCATTGATCCCGAGCACATCGGTTGTATCCAGGAAGCCAAACACATTTGGCGCCCCAGTCCGTGTGCTCTGGAATGCGAACCCTCCCCACAGCGTGTTGTCGTGGTCGAGCGACTGGGTCAGGCGCGACTGCAAAGCGTCCTGGTGCATGTCGCTTAAGATCGGAATCTGATAGTTGTACCGAGCTCCACCGTTGAAGTTGGGCAGGGGGTAGAACTTCAACAGTGATTGCGACTGATAACTGATCCGATCCGGCGGAATCATATTGCCCGGAAACGGCAAGCCCGTCGTCGGATCGAAGATTTGAACTGGACTGCCCGGATGCATTCGTGGCCTGAGAGAAATTTCCATCGCGCTCGGCCACGGTTGGCACGGTTGTGGATTGAGTCATCGCGTCGCGATCCCGCGTCCACTGGTACCCGACAAAGAAGTTTGGGCCGTTCAGCAATATATGCGGAATTCTTAGTGGACCGCCAAGCGTCGCCATGGCCGTGACGTTGGAATAGGAGGGCTTGGGCGTGCTCAAGCCCGTCAACGAATATGGCGCGGCGTCGGATGCAGAATCGTCGAAGGTCGCGCCGATTCCACCGTTATAGAGCCCTTCCGCCCTGTTGCGATGGTTGCCAAATGCGGGTGCTTGCGCAAACGCGGACGCAGCGCCATTGTTCGCGCTGCCATTGATCAACAGACCATTGGCGGCACCTTCAGCCGGGTTCTCTTCCTTTGCTTGCGAAGTCTGCATTTCCCGCGGCATTATTCTGCAGCGGCTTGGCTTGCACGCTTTCGGCAGGTGGTGATGTGGCGATGGCAGAGCGAACCGACTTCGTCGCTGCCAACATTTGATCCAGCGACAGTAGCCTCAACTCCCACTTCGCCAGAGGCGTACTTGGCGTAACGGCCACTTCCCGCTCGATACTGGCGAAGCCTGTCATTTCGACTTGGATGGTCCAGCTTCCCTCCGTTAAATCAGGCAAAGAATAGAGTCCTTCGCGATTCGTAATGGCGCGGATTTTCTTGTCGCCGCGAACCGCTGTCACTGTGGCCCCCGGAACGGGCACGCCATGAAACGTAACCTGTCCCCTCGCCTCCAGAGCTGCCGCCCGGCTGGGTACCGCCAACAGCCCCACGAGGACGCAAAAGAGACAAAGATAGTACCCCATGCCACGCGATGACATCGATCGCCCCCGTCAGGCTGCTAATTTGCCGAAGGTTGCTCTACATGTTCGATCGCAAGAACCTCGACGGGACCTTTTTGCGAATCCAGCTTGAGACCAAGCTGTTCCTGAAGTGCCGTGAAGATCGAAGGTCCGCTGGGATCGGACGAAGGCGCACCGGCAGGGCCAGGCCCTCCGTTTCCACTCCCCGGGGGCCCTGGAGGTCCTGGAGGCATCATGCCTTCGCCTTCTGCCGGCGTCCAATGCAGCGAAAAATCATAGTCGCCGCTGAGTCCAGTCTTGTCCAAAACCGTGCGGCCCAGTTGCTGCGCCAGGAATTGAGCCAGGGTTGGCATCGATGCCCTTTCAAAGGCAATTTCTCCGCGTCCCGTCATCCTCATCATGCTGCCTGGTCCCATCCGACCACTCGGCCCTGCGATTCCGTCCGGCTCGTTCGTTTTTGGAAGCTTCGGACCTCCCTTGGCAACGACCAGCGCATACACCGGCAGATCCTTGGTTTGGTAACCGAGGGTCAATTGGAAACGATCCGCCAACAGCGCTTGCACCATTCGCCGCTTGGCTTCCATTCCATCGGCAGGAGGTAGTTTTCGCAGCACATCATCGACAGAACTGTCGGAGGTTGCTTCAATGTCAAATCTCTCGGAGTTTAACCAACTCGGCCCTCCTGTAATTTGAGAATCCTGAACGTTGTAGGCCATACGGAGGAGCGTCTTCACCGTGACATTCGATGCATAGAACCTTCCGTCATTTGGGGCATTCATGATTCGCATCATCAGGTGCTGGCCATCGCCACCCTTGTCCTGCTTGATGGATGCAACCTCAAACTTCATTGGAACGTGGTTCAGCACGGAAACATCGGCGGTATTCGCAGTCGCCGGTCCTGCCGGATTGTCCGCCGCTTGCTGCAGACCGAAGACAAGCGGTACTGCCACGGCGAGGATGCCGGCACCGCCCAGCAGGAGTTTTCTGCGAAAATCCAACCGGTTCGTCACGCCCTCGGTCATGATGCGAACGATGCGCTGCTTCAGGTCGGCTCCGGTCACGCCAGACACACAGGCCAGCGGTGACGCGACACAGAATTCGCACGCCTTGAGTATGCTTTCTGCATAAACATGCGGCGCGCTTCCCATGCGCAGCACTTCTTCGTCGCAGGCGCGCTCCCGTTCCTCCACCAGTCGAGCGCCAAGCCACCATACCAATGGATGGAACCAGAAAATAGCTTCCACCAACATGTGGATGGCTGCGGCCTGGTTGTCACGTCGACGCACATGCAAAACTTCGTGAGCCAGAATCGCTTCCAGATGTGCGTCGTCCAACCTGGCGGAGATTCCTTGCGGCCACAGCAGGACGGGCCGCAGAATTCCGAAGACTCCTGGCTCCAAAGAGGCCCGCGACAGTATCACGCCGATCGGCTTCCGGATCCCAGCCACCCGCTCCAGGCGGCGCAGAGTCTCCACTTCGCGTCCTTCCCGCAACCGTGTTGCCCCTCGCATCGCTGCGGAGATCCGCCGCAAACGCTCAAACCACACCAATAGAACTGCACAGAATCCACAGAGCCAGATTGCCGCGAACAGAACTGGCAGCAGATGGCCCACCGCCGGATGCGTAACGGCACGGGCAACAGGAGAAGGAACGTGCGTCGTCGCTTGCGTGAAGGGCTGGCTCACCACTTCCATAGCAGCGTACAAGCTGGGTTGCAGTGCCGCGGAGTTGTGCGATCTTGTCAGGTGGCTGCCGATGTCCACCAGCAGCGAAAATGGCAGTAGAAATTTCAAGGAAGCTGCCAACCAAAGCCAATAGCGAATTCGCGCCTGATTCTTGTGCAAGGCCAGCGTTAACATTCCGACGACAACGGCGAACAGAGTGGACTGCCACAGGTGATTGGCCATGGTCGGTGCGACGGGCGCCCAAATTGAAGACAAGTATGTTTGAATCATTGCGCCTTGTCCTTTCTCTCAAGTTTCCGCAGTGTTTTCTCGGCCTCTTTGACGTCTTCCAATGTAAGCTTGCCGGATTCGATCAAATGCGCCATGACAGGTTGCGTACGGCCGCCAAACAGCGCCAACAGATCATCGACCAACCTGCGTTGCGCGGCATCGCGTGAAACGGCCGGCTCAAAGATATGGAAGTTGCCGACCTTTTTGATGCGCCGCACAACATTTTTTCCTTCCAGCCGATAAATGGTCGTTTGGATCGTCGTATAGGCGGGCCTGCCCTTCTCAGGGAAGGTTTCCTGAATCTCTCGTATGGAAGCACTGCCTTGGTTCCAAAGCGTCTCCATGATTTGAAGTTCGAGCTTTGTCAATTTAGGTCCGGCCATCGTTCTACTACCTCCGTGGTTCTGTCTACTATGGCTGTTTGTGATACTACCACCGAAGTTTGGGTGATGCAAGCGGCAGCCAAATCCGTCTCAAAGCCGCTACCACCCGACCGTTGGATTGGTTCCGGGCGGGTCGAACCTAAATCGCCTGCAGCGCGTGTGGTTTCGCGGTTTGTTCGTCTGACAGAGACTTCAGTATGATGGAGATCGATGAGTCTGCCCGATACAGTCTTTATCTTCGTTCTTGCTTTAATCATCTTCGGGCCCAAGAAGCTGCCGGAGATCGGTCGGCAATTGGGTCGGCTGGTGGGCGAGTTTCGACGCGCCAGCAACGAGTTCAAGTTTCAGATTGAAGAGGAACTGCGGCAGGCCGAACTGACCGATCGGCAAGTAACTTCCAGCCGCAAGAATGAGTTGGAAGCGACGGGCTCGAACCCATATCCGGAGCCGTCCACGACCAACGCGACCACGGAGCCAGATGTTTCGACCACGTCGCCGGATCTGGTTCAACCAGAGCAAACTCTCCCGGTGGGCCAATATCCCAACATCGACACGGTGGACCCATACGACCTGAATCGAAAAGCGGTAGAAGCGGAATCCGCGGCAGCCACTGGCACGGACGACGTTGTTGCCGAAGCGCCATCGTCCACCCTGACGGTTCGAGCAGCAGACGGTACGCAACCCCGGACCACCCTCCCCTACGCCGGCACGACACCCGATGAAAACACGCCCGTGGAAACGATTGCCTCTTCGGTCGGCGACGACATTGAATCGGCGTCGGACGAAACGCCTGCAAGCGTTCCACGCGCCGAACATACAAGCCCGAAGGTTGAGCCGGAATCAGTCGATCCTTACGCCGCTCCCCCAGTAGCAGCGGACGCCACCCATGGTTGACCTGCTAGACCGAGCCCGCACGGCTGTGGGCGACCGAGCTGATCTACCCGGCATGAGCCTGCTCGAGCATCTGCAAGAGCTCCGCAAGCGCCTGGTGTATTCTCTGCTTTCCATTGCTGTCGGCTTCGGCATCGCCTACGGCTTCCATCAGCGCATTGCCGGGATGATGATCGCACCGATCATGAAGGCCTTCGCGGCCCACCATCTTCCCACTAAGCTCGTCTACCTGAATCCCATGGATGGATTCAACTTCTATCTAAAAATCGGGTTGTTCGGTGGCATCATCGTCGCGTCGCCCTTCATCCTGTATCAGGTTTGGTTGTTCATCGCTCCCGGCCTGTATCAGCATGAGAAACGCTATGTCGTCCCGTTCATGGCGGCGACGGTAGGTCTGTTCCTCGCCGGAGCTTTTTTCGGCTACCGATTCGTATATCCGGGCGCGCTCGAATTTCTCATCGGCTACAGTTCGCAATTCACCCCCATGGTGACCATTGGGGAATATATGGAGTTGTTCTCCACCGTCATTCTCGGCCTGGGCATTGTGTTTGAGCTGCCGATCCTGGTTTTCTTCCTGGCATTATTTGGCATCGTCAGCTCCAAATGGCTGTTGAAGAACATCCGCTATGCGATTCTTGTCATTTTCATTGTCGCCGGGATCATCACCCCCACACCCGACCCGCTGAGCATGTGCATATTCGCCACCCCTATGCTGGTGCTCTACCTGGTCAGCATCGGCGTCGCGCACATGGTGCACCCCGACCGCCGGAAAGAAAAGAAAGCGAAATTGGAGGCATGATGCGGCAATGGCTCGCGCACCTGGCACAACTTGCAAGTCTGCTGCCCATTTTTCTTCTTGGGACGCCGGGAATAGTCCGTGCGCAAGCCAGTCGCAGCGCGCCGACGACCGCGAAGATCGAGTTCAATGGCAGCCGCGCCTACCAGTATGCGCAGCAGATCGTCAACTGCGGACCGCGCTGGATCGGAAGCCCGGGCCACGTTTGCGCTGAAAACTTAATCAAGAAACAGTTCGCCAGGGACGATCTCGAAGAGGACACATTTTCCACGAATACACCTGCCGGCGTCATGACCATGCACAACTTCATCGTAAAATTTCCAGGCAAGAAGGATGGCGTGATCGTATTGTCGTCGCATTACGAGACGAACTATCCACTGCGCAACATCCCATATGTCGGCGCCAATGACGGCGCGTCTACGAGTGGCCTCCTGATGGAAATGGCTAACTACCTGCGTGGACGCAAGCTCGAAGGCAACAGCGTTTGGCTGGTGTTTTTCGATGGAGAAGAAGCGATCCAGGCATGGTCGGACACGGACTCCCTGTACGGCAGCCGGCATCTGGCGGCGAAATGGGACCGAGATGGGACACTCAAACGCATTCGCGCGTTTCTTGTCCTGGACATGATCGGCGACAAGGACCTCGACATTGCACGGGATCAGAATTCGACGCCCTCGCTGCTGGATCTGGTGAAGGAAGCGGCAGAACAAGAGGGCGATTCATCCTATTTTTTCGCGACAACCAATGCGATTGAAGATGACCATCTGCCTTTCGTACAGCGTGGCGTTCCCAGCGCAGACATCATCGACTACGATTATGGGCCGCACACGTTCTTGCATCCGGATGGATATCATCACACAGCCGAGGACACCATGGATAAAATCAGCGCCCATAGCCTGACCGTGGTCGGCCAGACCATGTTGGAAACCATTCACTTACTGAATCAGCGATAGCGTCCATCCATGCCCTTCGGCACATATCTTTTGCATGGCCCTGTACTCGGCGGGGCACCATTATCGTTATGGCTCCTGTTCCATCTCTTGGTCTTCGCGCTGCTTGGCGCGGACTGGGCCTTGACGAAAAATGCGCGCGAAGAAGAGGCGCTCATCCGACGCGCCCATTGGATGACGGCTGTCTGGATTCTGGCGGCGCTTCTGTTTGCGTTGCTGGTGGATCATGTACTCTCCCACAGATATGCGTTGGAATACCTGACCGGCTATGGCATTGAGGAATCGCTCAGCATCGACAATCTATTTATCTTCCTGGTGCTGTTCCGCGCCTTCGGGCTAGATCTGGCGAGGCAGAGGCAGCTGCTGTTCTTAGGCGTTCTAGGAGCCATCGTCTTTCGCGGCATCATGATTTTTGCGGGCATTCACCTACTCGACGCATTCTCCTGGATGAACTATATCTTCGGCGCCATCCTGCTTTACACGGCCTGGCATCTGCTGCGGAAATCTCTCAGGTCTGAGCCTGACCAGCCACCCTGGTGGATGGACTGGCTTAAACGTCACCCACCGATGGCCCGGGGACATTATCCACGCAGCCTGCTGGTGCTGGAGGAAGGGCAGATTCGGTTCACGCCGCTGTTCATCGCGCTGATTGCCATCGAGACCACGGACCTGATATTCGCCACCGACTCCATTCCAGCGGTGCTGGCAGTCTCGCATCATCCATTTGTGGTCTATTCTTCAAACATTTTCGCCGTTTTGGGATTGCGATCCCTTTACTTCAGCCTGGCGACAGTGCTGGAGCGTCTGCATAAGTTGCGCTATGGATTGGTGGTTATTCTGGCGTTCGTCGGCGTCAAGATGATTCTGAGCAACATTTACACCATTCCCATCTTTGTTTCGCTCGCCGTGCTGGGATGTACGGTCATGATTTCCGTCGTCTGGTCGCTTCTTTCGAAGCCGCCCTCTTCAAAAACTTTGACTACGTAAAGTCGATGAAATCGACTTGGCCACGCACCATCCGCGAATGTCGGGCAGAGCCCGCATCGTGTTGCGGAAAATCCGTGCGCGCATGAGCACCGCGAGATTCGCAGCGCGCCAGGGCGGAGGCGACAATCAACTCGGCCACAGTGTGCAGATTGCACAATTCAGCGTTCTCCCGGCTGGTGGCGGCCGGCAATTTGTCCTTCATGTCACGCAATTCTGACTGCAGTGCGGACAGTCCGGCCTGATCGCGCAACAAGCCCGCATGCAGCCACATCAGGCTACGCAGCCGCTCTCGCAATGCGGAAACCGTACCGACTTCCGGCACCGGCGATGAAACTTTCTGAGTAGCCACACTTGCATTGCCCACGGCCGTCGGGGCTGCGCCGGAGGGGGCTTCCTTCAACATCATCTCCGCTGCCCGCGCACCGAAAACCAATCCCTCCAGCAAGGAATTGCTGGCTAGACGGTTGGCCCCATGCACGCCGGTGCATGCAACCTCGCCGGCCGCGTAGAGACCCGGCAACGTGGTTCGTCCAAATAGATCTGTCCTCACGCCTCCCATCAAATAGTGGGCAGCAGGGCGGACTGGGATCAAATCGCGGGCGAGGTCCAGGCCGTAGGTTTGCAAGCAGGAAGAAATGCCGGGAAATCGAGCGTGCAGATCCTTACCCGTAACATGGCGCATATCAAGAAAGATCGGGAGCGGCTCCGCAGACCGTTCGGCTTGACTTTCGTGCATGATGGCACGCGCCACCACATCGCGCGGCGCGAGCTCTGCCATCGGATGATACCGTTCCATGAATCTCTCGCCTCGGTGATTGCGCAACACTGCGCCTTCACCACGCAGGGCCTCCGACAGCAGAAAACGAGGCGCGCCTGGCACACTCAGGGCGGTTGGATGAAACTGATAAAACTCCATGTCGGAGACTTCGGCGCCGGCCCGGTAGGCCATGGCGATGCCGTCGCCGGTCGCCACCAAAGGATTCGTGGTGTCGCTGTATACCTGACCCGCACCTCCGCTGGCAAGCAATACTCCACGTGCCAGAAATAGCATTGGATTGCCCGCCGCATCCAGCGCATGCACTCCAACGATTCTGCCATCGCGAGCAACCAGATCCAGCGTCGTGAGTCGTTCGTACAGATGAATGTGCGTTTCCTGCTGCACGCGCTGCAGCAGAGCACGGCCGATTTCTCTTCCGGTGGCGTCGCCGTTTGCGTGCAGGATGCGCGGCAAGCTGTGCGCACCTTCTCGCGTCCGCATCAAATCGCCAAGGCCGTCGACCTCCCGATCGAAGTTGGTTCCCCATGCAAGTAACTCGGCAATCCGCGCCGGACCTTCTTCGACCAGCAGATGCGCAGCCTGCTCAAACACCAGCCCATCGCCGGCCTGAATGGTATCCTGAGCATGAAGTTCAATGTCCTCGGCACCGCCCATGGCGACGGCAATACCGCCTTGCGCGTAATGGGTGTTCGACTCAGAGGCGCCTTCCTTCGTAATCAGCGTCACTTCCGCCGTTTTTGCCAGCGTGAGCGCCGCGCGTAGGCCCGTGATTCCGGCCCCAATGACGATCCAGTCAGACAGTAAAGGCGTCTCCACGATGTTGAGGATAGCACGCAGACAACAGGTGTTTCCTGCGCTGATCCTTCGATCACGCTCGAATCAGGCCGGTCTGCGATACGATAGAAAATCAGCGTGCCCACAATTATCGTCAAAACCGCATCTGCAAATTATCCCGTGGTCGTCCAACCGCGTTTGCTGGAGTCGCTTGCCATCCACGTGGGGAAAACCTGCGGCGAACAGCGCTCGATTTTTGTCACTACCTCGCCGGAGATATGGTCTCGCTGGGGGCACGCTTTTCTGTCCTCGTTCACTGCGCGGAAGATTGATGTTTTACCTCTGTTCGTTCCAGCCGGAGAACGATATAAGCAACTAAAAACGGTCGAGCATCTAGCCGATCAAATGATCGTCGCCGGGGCCAAACGCGATGCTCTTCTGGTAGCTTTCGGCGGCGGCGTGATTGGGGATATGACCGGGTTTCTCGCTGCCATCTACATGCGCGGAATCCGCTATGTTCAGGTGCCAACGACGTATCTCTCACAAATCGACTCATCCCTGGGTGGCAAAACGGGAGTTAATCTTCGGGTCGGCAAGAACCTGTTGGGCAGCTTTTATCCACCCGTCGCAGTCTTTTCCGATCCGACAGTTCTATCCACGCTGCCACCCGCGGAATTGCGATCAGGTGCGGTAGAAAGTGTAAAGGCAGCCATTCTCGGCGATGCCCGCTACTTTGCCTGGCTGGAGCAGAACCTGGACAGCCTGCTGGCCGGCAACGTCGAGACAATGACCGCGGCCATTGAAACATCGGTGCGCATCAAGGCGGAAATTGTCAGCGCGGACGAGCGCGAGTCCGGAGAGCGAATGCTCTTGAATCTTGGCCACACCGTGGGACATGCCATTGAAGCCGCCGTGCGTTACCGCGGACTTTTACACGGCGAAGCCGTGGCATGGGGAATGATCGCTTCGGTGCACCTGGCAGTTGCGCGATCTGCGCTGACGCTGGAAGAAGCGGCGCGCATCGAGGAACTCACGTTTCGCCTGGGGCCGTTCCCGCGGTTCCGCGCTACGGCAAAGGTCCTGCTGGAGCGCACCGCGGGTGACAAAAAACATTTGCAAAGCGCGCGACGATTTGTACTACCCGTGGCAATCGGCAAGGCCATCGTGGTGGAAGACGTCAGTCAACAGGAGTTGCTGGCTGCAATCCAATCGATGTTGCGCACGATGAAAGAGCGTGGTGTATGACAGCGCCCGCCAGGGGCGCCGAGCCACGCGGAGCGGCGGATGAACACAGCGCCAGCAAGGCCGTGCAGTCCATGTTTGACGGCATCGCTCCCCGCTACGACCTGCTCAACCACGTGTTGTCAGCCAATATCGATCGTCGTATGGTGGCGCCGAACCGCCCGCACCTTCGCGCCCATCCTGAAGCAACCCGAAGCGGTCGTTTTGGATGTATGTTGCGGCACGGGAGACATGACCATGGCTTTGCTGCGGCACCGTCCAGCGCATGCTGAACCAGTCTTGGCGCTCGACTTTGCCCACGCCATGCTGGAACGCGCAAAAGAAAAATTCTCTTCTACTGAGTGTTTCGGCAAGGCCGTTGAAGCTATCGAAGCCGACGCCCTCCGCATGCCCATTTCTGACGGCTCGGTCGACCTGATCACTACTGCATTTGGATTCCGTAACCTCGCGAATTACGAAGCGGGACTCAGAGAGATGCACCGGGTGATGCGCTCCGGGGCGGAGCTGGGAATTTTGGACTTCAACGAACCCGGCGGTCTCTTCGGAAAGATCTACACCCTTTATTTCCGTCACATTTTGCCGCGAATCGGGAAGGCGCTTTCCGGCTCATCCGCACCGTACGCCTATCTGCCGCATTCCGTCCACCGCTTTCCGAAGCCGGAAGAAATCCTGGCAATGATGCAATCCTGCGGGTTCGCACAGACGACGTGGACTCCCTATACTTTTGGCATTGCTGGCCTGTACCGCGCGGTGAAAGCATGAACATTCATCGTCCTCGTCACGCCTTCCTGCCTGCGGAGAAGGATGAGAAGGCATAATGGCACGTCCCGCCTCCATCTCAAGCCGCAGGACGGTCGATCCTGCGATTAAAAAACGCACCGCCTCCATCTCCGTGATGGCCGCGGCGGTCATGACGTTCCTGAAATTACTGACTGGGTTGCAAAGCGGCAGCATCGGCATGTTGTCAGAAGCCGCGCATTCCGGTCTCGACCTGGTCGCATCCCTCATCATCCTGGCATCGGTGACCATCTCGGATCGCCCTGCCGACGAGGCGCATGCCTACGGCCACGGAAAGATGGAAAATCTGGCCGCGTTTACTGAAACGCTGCTGATGGTCGCCTCCGTCGTGTGGATCCTGGCGGAAGCTCTGGAACGTATCCTCGGCCATGCCCCTCCATTGAATCTATCCATCTGGCCATTTGCCGTCTTATTGCTATCGATGGCCGTGGACTTTCTGCGCTCACGGGCGTTAGGTCGCGTGGCTCGACAAACGATGAGTCAGGCGCTGGAAGCCGATGCTCTGCACTTCAGCATGGATATATGGTCCAGCCTGGCTGTTATCGGCGGCTTACTCGCGGGGGCCGCATCGCAGCGCTGGCATCTGCACTGGCTGCGCTTCGGCGATCCACTCGCGGCCGTAGTCGTCTCGATTATTATCCTTAAAGTTTGCTGGCGTCTGGCGCGGCAGACTGTCGACATACTGACAGACGCCGCTCCGCTGGCGACTCGCCGCCGGGTGGCTGAGTCCCTGCGGCAGCTGCCAGACAGCATCGGAATTGAGCAGCTTCGCCTCCGCCTTTCCGGCAATCACTACTTTGCGGACCTCACCGTCGGGATGCCACGGAACCTGAGTTTCCAGCGGACAGAACAGATGAAAGAACAGGTCGGCGATGCCGTGCATCGCATTCTTCCCGACGCCGATGTAGTGGTCAACGTTGTGCCGCGCGTCGGTCGGTCCGAGAGCATCTTCGATCGCGTTCGCGCGGTTGCTGCGCGTCACAACCTGTCTGTGCACGACCTTAGCGTTCAACACTACGACGGAAAGCTGCATCTGGAGCAGCATTTGGAAGTGCCAGAGTCCCTTAGCCTGCGGGAAGCGCATAGCCTCGTCACCACCATCGAAGGTGAAACTCGCGGCGACGTCCCCGAGATCGATACGATTCTGACTCATATTGAAAGCGAACGAGGCAGCATTGAAATCGAGGCGCGTCGCAGCGAGGATGCCGCAATCGAAGCGGAACTGCGTCGCGTCGCAACTGAGTTTCCGGATATTCTGGATGTGCACGCTGTCGTGGTATCGAAGGCACGCGACCGAATGCAGATCTCCTGCCATTGCACGCTGCCGGACGACCGCAGCATGTCCGATGTCCACGCGCTGATTACCGCGTTCGAGGATCGAGTCAAATCGGAGATGCCGCAGATTGCACGCGTCTTTATCCATCCCGAGCCAGCGACCGATAATCAGCGCTGACCGATCAGCAAACGATGCATGAGGAGCTAGCTGAATGGAAGCTAAGGCAACATGGAAGCGCGAGATGACATTTGATGCGGTCGCGCCCAGCGGGCACATCATCCCGCTCGATGGCGACTCAGCCAAGATTCACGGAGCCAGTCCCATGGAGATGGTGTTGATGGCTTTGTGTGGGTGCACTGCCATCGACGTCGTGTCAATTTTGAAGAAGAAACGGGAGCCGTTCAGCGGATTAACAGTTTCGGCCGTCGCCGAACGAGCTCCTGAGCCACCGACAGTTTTTACTCATATAAAGCTGACGTATCGTGTCAGTGGGGCTGTGTCCCACAAAGCCATGGAAGACGCCGTGCGCCTGTCGGAAACAAAATACTGTTCGGTAGCAAGTATGGTGTCAAAAACGGCCAAAATAGAGTACGTAATCGAATACGCAGGCTAGAGTAAAAGCAGGCGCCCCTCATGCTACAAATCTTTCGCGCACTCTCCGCTGTTCTGTTGCTGGTGACGATTGCGCTTGTCTCCGCCTTAATCACCATGCGACTTGCCATTCACGGCGCGGAAGTGCAGGTACCGTCTTTGTCTGGGTTGACCTTGCCGGCGGCGATCCAACAACTCCGCGCCCGCGGCCTTCAGGCCGGCATTGATGGCCGCTTTTATAGCGCCACGCAGCCGGCGGGAGATGTGCTGACTCAGAGCCCGGCACCCGGAACGCTGGTCCGAAAATCCTGGCGAGTACGAGTCACGGTCAGCCTGGGGCCGCAAAAAGCTGCGATTCCCGCGGTCAATGGGATGAATGAAACCCTGGCTACAATCACCATCCGCCGGACGGGATTGCAGCTTGGCGATGTGGTCGCATTGCAATATCCCTATGCCCCGCAAGATACCGTGATTGCCCAGACGCCAACGGCCCACGCCACCGACGTGCAAGGTCCGCGAGTCAGCCTGCTGACGGCACAGGCCGAGCCGCCTGCTGAGGACGCCGATGTGATGCCAGACCTAACCGGCGAAACGTTTACACAGGCGGCCCTTGCCGTCATCCATGCGGGATTCGAACTTGCACCATTGCGAACTGCCAGCGGTCCGCCGCCCTCTGCGAATCCGCGCGGTCAATCCCCGACTGCAACTCCCCCTCTTCCGCAGGCGCCGTTAACCTCCACTCCAACCTCGGCGTCGGCTCCCAGCGGGACCGTGATCTCCGAGATTCCTGCGGCCGGGACTCGCATTCCGGTGGGCTCGACGATTCAACTCGCGGTTCAGCCCTAGGTTCATGTTTGTCGCAGTAGAGCACCTATTCGCGGCATTCGATCAGCGCTGCGAAAAAACCGTCGCAAGGATGCAGCCCTGGTAACGTGCGCAGATAGCCGTCTCGAAACCCGGTGGCGCGCAGCTCCGCAACAGCTTCTCCCTGGACGATCCCCTCTTGTTCGAGCCGACTAAACTCCTCGCGCAGGTCGAGCCGAGCCCATCTGTGCGTCGAATTCTCTGCCGAGTTCAGACATGCTTCGACCACCGCTTCATTCTCTTCCGGTTCCAGCGAGCAGGTTGAATACAGCAACCGTCCGCCCGGCGCGAGCAGGCGGAGCGAAGCCGCAAGGATCTTAAGCTGCCGCTCGGCTTGGCGGGTCAGATCCTCCGGCTGAAGGCGATGACGAATCTCGGGATTCCCCGCCAGCGTTCCCGTTCCTGTACAGGGAACGTCGCAGAGAATTCTGTCAAACGGACCGACGCCGGTCAGGGTCGCCGCGTCAGCGACGCGATAGTCGATGCGATCCTGCTGCGACGCCAGGGTAAGCCGATGCCGCATGGTTGCCAGCCGGGCGGAATGGATGTCGCAAGCCAGCACGCGCGCCTCCGGATTCCTTTGCAGCAACACTGCAGTCTTCCCGCCCGGTGCAGCGCAGCCATCCAGGATGCGCAGTCCTTTGCCAACCAATTCCGCTACCAGCTGCGAGCCCTCATCCTGGATCTGTACATAGCCCTGATTTTCCAACGGAACATTTCGGCTGCCGGCAGACACATCGAGAGCGACAGTCTCAGCCCTTTCAGAAATATCCGGAGGCCTCCGATCGGACCCGACCACAATGCGCGCCCTCTCCAGAAATGATCCGGGCTGGAGCGCGATTTCCTGCCGGCGAAGTTTCTCTTCCGCATCCTGCGTCATGAGTCGAACGGCAGTCTGCTTCTCCGTCTGCCCCTGCTCGCAAATACGCCGGCCGGCTTCCGCACCGTAGAACCTGGTCCAGCGCGCGACCATCCATTCCGGATAAGCTCCCGCGGCCGGAAAGCTGCGTGTCTTCGGCAGCGCCGCAACTTTCCGCAATACCGCATTCACCAAACCGGCCTGCCTGGCACCCTCGGAGTGCTTGACCCATTCCACCGACTCGAAGATGGCTGCATGGGCAGGAATGCGATCCAGAAAGAGTAGCTGATACGTGCCGACGCGCAATGCCAACATTGCGTCTTCCGGCAACGTCAGATCTGGTCGTGCGAGAAAACGGCGGAATTCACCGTCGAGAATGCGCTGCCAGCGCAGTGTACCCAGCACCAACGTGGTGCAAAGGTTGCGATCCTGGGACGACAGCCCGTTCACTTCAGGCGAGTGCAATCCCGTGTCGCTGTTACCCCGCTCTCGCATCACATTCCGAAGAATGTCGAAGGCAACCCGCCGCGCTGGTGCAATGGGTGCCGGTGGAGTGACAGTCATGATGTTTAGCCCATCCGCTCGCCGTCCGCAAATACCACGCCATTCAGGAATGCCTGAACCGACATGCGACGTTTTCCTTCCGCTTGCAATTCCAGCACCTCGAGCCCCGCCCCATCTCCGCACGTGACCAGGAGACGATTATCGATCCGCACGATTGTGCCGAACGGCGCTCCCGTAGGCAACAACGCATCGTCCTTCGTGATCTGCACCACGTGAAGAATTAGCTTCTTCTCTCGGAACGTCGTGAACCCTCCGGGCCACGGTTGGAATCCGCGCCACCGGTCGTAAATCTGATGGGCCGTCCGACTCCAGTCGATCCGGCCGTCTTCTCGTTGCAGAATCGGCGCCAGGGTCGCGCGGCCAGCATCCTGCTGCACGGGTCGAACTGTGCCCTGCTCCAGACCAGCCAAGGTCCGCACCATCAGCTCCGCGCCCACAGAAGCGAGAATGGGAAATAGTTCCACTGATGTCTGATGGGGTGAAATCGCCACTCGCTCCTGCAGCAAAATATCACCAGTGTCGAGACCCTGGTCAATGCGCATGGTCGTTACGCCGGTTTCAGTCTCCCCGTTCGCGATTGCCCACTGGATCGGGGCCGCGCCGCGATATTTTGGCAGCAGAGAAGCATGCAGGTTCAGATTGCCATAACGCGGCAGGCTCAGCATCCAGGGCGGGATGATGCGCCCATAGGCCACGATAATGATCGCGTCTGGGGCGACGGCGGTGAGTCGCATCTGCAACTCGGGGTTGTTACGAATCTTTTCTGGCTGGGAAAGAGGAAGGCCATGCCGGCTGGCAAACTGCTTCACGGAGGAAAACTGGACTTCCTGACCACGGCCACTCGTGCGGTCCGGTTGCGACAGCACCAGCTCGATCACGTGGCCCGCATTCATCAAGGCTTCCAACGTGGGTACGGCGAACTGCGGGGTTCCGCAAAAGACAAGACGCATCGTCGAAGACCGGTGATCCTGATGAAGTAGAGTGCCGATTTATGCTGCTGCGACTTTCATTCCGCGACGACCCCGCACGATGCGCCCGACCCGCGCAGCAAGAACTCTCTACCAATCGCCCGCTTTCTGCAGTTTTCGAATCTTCCGTAGTTGCAGATCGCGTTTCAGCCGGCTCAGGCGAAAGATGAAGAGTATTCCATCCAGGTGATCAATCTCATGCTGCAGAGCGCGCGCCAGCAACTCCGACCCCTCAACTTCAATCGTCTTACCCTCTGCATCCTGGGCACGCACTTTCACCTCAGCCGCGCGAACTACACGATCACGAATTTCAGGCAGGCTGAGACAGCCTTCTTCCTCCACCTGCTTGCCGCTTTTGTCGACAACTTCAGGATTGATCAGGACGATCTTATCTTCGGGTTTTTTCTGAAAGCTGAGATCGATGACAGTCAGCCGCTTCGAAATCCCAATCTGCGGCGCAGCCAAACCTATGCCCTGGGCGTCGTACATGGAAGTAAACATGTCATCGACCAGCTTGCGCAACTCGGCATCGAAGACGGTAATCCGCTCGGCTGGCTGCTGCAGAATCGGGTCAGGAAATTTCACAATTGGATAAATCATGAGAGTCGATCTTATCTTCCAGAATTTGCAGATCAGAACGCACGGATCTGATCGCAGTACCCTTGATAGTTTCGCACCATTTCACGGAGAGAGTCGCCGCCAAACTTCTCGATGGCCAGTTTCGCCAGCGTCAACGCAACCATTGCTTCCGCCGCAACCCCTGCCGCAGGAACCACGCAGACATCGGAGCGCTCGTACGCAGCCTTCACCTCTTGCCGAGTGGCAAAACTGACGGAGCCCAACGGCCGGCGCAGCGTGGAGATGGGCTTCAAATAACCGCGAACGATCACGTCTTCGCCGTTCGAGATGCCCCCCTCGATGCCGCCGGCGTTGTTCTGCTCGCGCGCAAAACGTGTATGCCGGGTCGCCTCTTTTTCCTCGGAATAATGGATGGAATCATGCACCACTGAGCCAAATGCAGAGGCAGCCGTCACGCCGCGACCAATCTCGACCGCCTTGACCGCCTGGAGTGACATAACAGCGGCGGCCAGGAGCCCATCCAGGCGCTCATCCCAGTTGGCATAGGTTCCCAATCCCGGGGGTACACCGTGCGCCACTACCTCAAACACCCCTCCGATCGAATCGCCCGTCCGCAGCGCGTGATCGACGACGGCCTTCATGCGTTGCTCCGAATCTTCGTCCACACAGCCAAGCAGGACTTCCTCGCGCTCCTGCAGGGCTGCAATCTCTGCCCAAGTCACTTCACGCTCCAACTGCGCGCTGCCCACGCGAACCACATGGCTCGCGATAGCGATTCCCAGGGCTTCCAACAATTGTTTAGCAATCGCACCAGCCGCGACCCTCGCCGTGGATTCACGTGCGGACGCGCGTTCCAATACATAGCGCGCGTCGGGAAAATCATATTTCAGAGCGCCGGCCAGATCGGCGTGGCCCGGTCGAGGAGAAGCCACGGCCTTATGTTTCGCGGGATCGCCCGTCGCGACTGGCAGTGTCTCCGTCCAGTTTTTCCAGTCGCTGTTCTCAATACGGATTGAAATCGGAGAACCAATCGTTTTGCCGTGTCGAACTCCAGAGAGAATCTGCCCGGTGTCGCGCTCAATCTTCATTCGGCCGCCGCGACCGTAGCCCTGTTGCCGCCGCCATAACTCGCGGTTCATCTTGCCTTCATCAATGGGAATCCCTGCGGGCATACCGGAAATCATGGCAATCAAACATTCCCCGTGAGATTCTCCCGCGGTCGAGAAACGAAACATAATGTAAACCTTTATATTATTGTTTTAAATTGCTTAACTGGAGCATGTTATGCACCAACGAACCAGCTGTATTGCTCTTCAGTCAATGGAACGACCGACAGTCTTCCCTGCCGAACCAACGGTGAGTCTCGAAACAGTCTTTCCGCTTTTACGTCACCCAGCGTCTTCGGCGATATCGCCTTGCCCACACGGATGCGAACCAGGGGAAGTTTCGGATTTCCGGCATCGACGGTCGCTACCGTTGCCGTGCCAACGGCTGATCTTTCCTCGCCCGTGTGATAGATGACCAGTTTATCTTTCGGTCGCATCTCACGCAGATGTTTCACCGCCGCAGGATTCGTCACTCCATCCCACACAGTTTCACGATCGCGTTTCAGGTCGCCAAATGAATACGACGTTGGCTCGGTTTTCAGCAGATAGTTCATGGCTACCGTTCCGTCGCCTCTGCCTGAGCCAGAAATGCGCGTGTATTTACCAGCGGCCGTTCCAATGCGCGCACTCGATCGATGTATACAGGCACCGCCGCACCTTCCGCGGGTGCCTGGCATGCCTCCTGGATTGCCAGCATCTTCGCCTCCGCATCGTCCAGATAGTGAAGCAGCACAGCCTCGGGAATCATGGGCAGCTTGGGCGATCCGAATTCGAGCGATCCGTGATGACTCAATATCATGTGCTCGACCAGAGTGTGGATTCGTTTGGGAAATCCCGGGAGGCTTTTCACCTTTTCATCGAGCAGGCGGGTAGCGATCGAGATATGACCGATCAGTTGTCCTTCCAGCGTGTACTCAAAGCCACGTTCCCAGCTGAGTTCATAAATTTTCCCAATATCGTGCAGAATTGCTCCCGTCAGCAACAGATCACGATGAATCAGCGGGAAATGGCGAGCCGCCAGATCGCAGAACTGAATCAGATCGACGACGTGTTCCAGCAGGCCGCCGATCCAGGCGTGATGCATAAACTTCGCCGCCGGCGCGGCGCGGTACCTTCGCGCAATTTCCGGATCGTCGAGAAAAGCAAATACCAGGCGTTTCAAATCCGCATCAGAGAAGCTGTCCACCGAAGAGCGCAGCTCCGTCCACAGGGTTTCGATATCGCGTGTGGTCTTGCGTTGAAAATCTCCCAAATCAATCTGCAGCGGATCCAACCGGGCAATCTCCGTGACCCGCAGCTGAAGCTTGCCGTTAAATTCATCGATGCATGCACGCACATCCACAAAGTCATTCTGTTCAAACTTCGCGGACCACGTCTCGGCGTTGTCCCACACTCGGCCATCCAGCCGTCCCGTTCGATCGCACAATGTCAGGGAGAGATACTTGGCGGTGCCATCGCTGCGGTCGCGCAATTGCTTCTGCGCCACCAGGAAATGTGATCGTATGTTACGACCGCGGTGCTTGGCGGCATCAGCAAGGAAGAAATCTTTCATGCGCTCCTCGTCCGGAATGCGGCTGCCAGGCAACATTGGTTGCCGAGGCTTGCGCGAATATCGCAATCAGCAAAGCGAATGGACTCTACTGCGGCGGCTCGGTTGATGAAGAAGACGAAGAAGCCGGGCCGGGAGATGGCGTCTCACCACTGCTTCCAGAGGGCGTTGACGTACCTTTCCCGTTGTCTTCTTCTTTTTTCTTTTCGTCGCTGTAACGAGTTTTTTCGCCATTGCTGGTGGTGACGCTCGTCGGCTTCTTCTTCTTTGCCGTGGCTGTCGACCCATTCAACCCCAACGCCGCGTCCTGCACCTTCGCATTTTCGGCCTCAGCAGGGGACAAGTTGGTGGGCTTGGCGTTGTCATGCTTGACAGGCTTTGTCTTGGCACTTGTTTTGTGTTTCTTGTTCGCCTTCAGCTCCGCCTTGTCGTGGGCCTCGTCGCTGAAACGCCACTTCCCTTCTTTGGGCTGTGTGATCAGGGGCGTGTGCTCCAGATCCGGTCCAAGTGGCTGAACGTCGGAGCCGGTTGCGTTTGCGCTCGCCGCACTGGAGGCGGGTGATGGCTCGTTCGGGGCGGCCGAAGTCGCTACCTGCTCGGCGGAAACCGGGGCTGCCGGAGCATGGCCGAATCGAAATTTTACCGGCTTGGGTGCACTCTTCTTCACCTGCGTACTCTTTTCGTGTATCGACGCGGTTTGCGGAACCGAAGATACGCTCGCCGCCGCCGGCGCGGTGGCAGACGCCACCTGGGTCACAGGATTGATTTTATGGACCGTTCCTCGTCCGTACCGGACTTCGTGAGTCTTCGCTTTCTTCTGTTTCTTCTTCGGCTGGGGTGGGGTATAGGCCGCAAACGTCGGTTTGGTTTCATTGGGGCTTGCGCCAGCATCAATATATCCCGGCCGTATGTCGATATAGGCCTCTTCGCGCAGACGTGTCAGATACTGGCGCACCGCGGGTTCAATCAACTGCATGTAAAGCGCCTGTTCGATCTGCGGCTCTACTTTTTGTACCGGCTCGGTGCCGCCGGGTGTGTGCGCGGTGACCTGGAGAAGAATGTAGCCCTGTCGGGTGCGAATCGGCTCCGTATATCCCCCCACCGGCAAATCGAATGTCTGGTCTTCCAATACTTTGGCCAGGGCGCCACGATGAAATTCTCCGAGACTCCCACCCTGCTGCGCTGTCGGGCCGGAAGAATATTGTTTCGCCAGTTCGGTAAAACTCGCGCCCGCTTTTAGCTTGGCCTCCACCTCTTTGGCTTTGGCGTCGGCTGCGGCCAGTTCAGCGCTGGTCGAATTTTCGCTGGTCGGAATCAGAATCTCGTTCAGACTCACGGATTCTTGATGCGTGAAACTATCCAAGTGGTCCTGGTAGTACTTTTGAATGTCGGCCTGAGAAAGTTGCAGCTTGCTGCCAACCTCGTCGCGAACCACCTGCTGCGTGATGACGCTATTGCGAATGTTGGCTTTGAAATCCTCCCATGAAATGCCCTGCTGCTCGACCGCTTTTTCCAGGTCGTCCAGAGAATCCAGATGGTTTTCTTTGCGAATTTCGTCCAACCGCTTGATCAGTTCCGTGTCCCCGGTAATTCCCAGCTGTTTGCCTTTCGACAACAATAACTGCTGATCAATCAGGTCACGGAGAAGCGTTTTCTGGCTGCTGTTGATCTGGTCTAACGTCCAATTGTCCTGGCGCGCCTGCTGCGAAAGCTGCGTCTCGGCACGGGTCAGATCGGCATTGGTAATTACCTGATCATTGACACGGGCAATGATCTCCACCACGGGAGTTCCATACAAGCTAGCGACATCGTTGGAATTCGAATCCAGATTGGTGCTGGCACCGATTGTGGGCGCTGTCTGGACAGGGACATCGCTGGTTGTTTGTGCCGTGCCGCGGAAGCACAGGGTGGTGGCGACGACTAGGGGAACAACAACGCGCACAATTACTCGAAACTTCATTTGTTAACTCATACCATCCATGCCTGCCGTGTCATGACGGTCTAGAATCCAGTGGCTTTATCGCAAGATCGATGCCGCTGCGGATATGGCAACACGACGCAGGTCAATTCCGTTCTCTTCATTCTAACCGCACCGGGGGTCCCTTTCCCAACCCATCAAAATTCGCTGTTGCCGGACGCGATGGAAGTTGGTCGGAAAGTGCCGGTGGCGGTTGCGATAATGCTACACTGAGTCGTAGTTTATGCGATCATCCTCGCCAGCCAACCGCAACGTGGTTTCAGCCCACCGAGCTCAAGGAACCCACGGTTCATGACTTCCCGCACCCGTCGCTCGTTACTCTTCGTCGTTGTGTTTCTCGTCGTCTGTGGCGCCGCCGGCGCTTTTCTCGATCGCAATGTCGGAGCACAAACCTCCAGCGACCAATCCTCGTTACGCGACAGCCTCAAACAATTTACGAACGTCTACAGCATCGTCGAGCAGAACTACGCGGACCCGATGACCAAGGACCTGGTCGATACCGCCATCTATGATGGCGCCATTCCCGACATGCTGCACGTTTTGGATCCTCACTCCAACTTCTACGATCCCAAGGCATTTGCTGAAATGCGGGAGGAAGAAAGCGGAAAGTATTACGGCGTTGGCATGCAAATCATGCAGCAGAACGACAAAATCGTCGTGGTGAACCCATTTGAAGGGACGCCGTCGTTCAAAGCCGGAATCCGGCCCGGAGATGTCATCCTGGAGGTCGACGGAAAGCCGATCAACGGCGTCGGCCCCGACGGCAAATCCGTCAAGAAGGCGACCACCCTGGACGTCGCCAACATGCTGAAAGGTCCCAAGGGTACCCCGGTCGATATCACCATTGCCCGGGAAGGATCACCGCAGCCGCTTGTGTTTCACTTGATTCGCGCCGAGATTCCCCGCGCCAGCGTAGATCTTACCTACGACATTCAGCCCGGCATCGGCTACATCCACATCAAGGATTTTGCTGAGGAAGAGACTGGCCAGGAAGTCATTTCTGCGCTGCAACAAATGGGTCCGATTCACGGTCTGATTATCGACTTGCGCGGCAATCCCGGCGGCCTGTTGAGCGAAGCGGTCTCCGTTTCAGGAGACTTTCTTGACAAGGGCCAGGTCATCGTCTCGCAACGCGGACGTGCCTTTCCTCCCATCACCTATCGCGCCACCCGTGGAGAACAGGGACGCACCTATCCGATCGTGGTTTTGGTGAATCGCGGAACCGCGTCGGCAGCGGAGATCGTAAGTGGCGCGCTTCAGGATCACGACCGGGCTCTGATCGCCGGAGAAACGACGTTTGGCAAAGGACTCGTGCAAACTGTCTATCCCCTGTCCGACAGCACAGCGCTGGCCCTGACAACCTACCACTACTACACGCCCAGCGGCCGGTTGATTCAGCGAAATTACACCGGCGTCTCCATGTATGACTATTTCTTCAATCCTGCGGACAGACCGCACACTGATGCCAACCGCGAGGTCAAACTGACCGACTCGGGCCGCCCTGTATACGGCGGAGGAGGCATTACCCCCGACGCCCGCATCGAGATTCCAAAATCGAATCACTTTCAGGACGTGCTGATGGAGCAATTTGCATTCTTCGATTTTGCCGACCATTACCTCGTCAATCACACAGTGACGAAGGACTTCAAAGTCGATGATTCCGTCATCAAGGACTTCGAGGCGTTTCTCACCAGCAAGCAGATTCCGTGGACGGAAGAGGACATCAGCAACGCCCGAGACTGGATCAACATGAGCATCAAGAGCGAGTTATTTACATCGGTATTCGGGGAGCAGGCGGGCCTGAAAGTCCGGGCTGCGTGGGACCCGATGATCAGCAAGGCCATCTCCTTGCTTCCACAGGCAGAAGCCCTGGAAACCACTGCGCAGAAGATTATCGCAATGAAAGCCGACACCACCGCTCCTGGCAAGGCACACTAGCCTGGGGCGAGAACATATGTCGTGTTTGCTGTATCGCTCCTACCGAATTCTTTCTCGAAATTTCGATGGACACCTGCCTGCGTCTCGACTACGCTTGGAGCAATTTCCTATGCAGTCGAGATTTTGTTCTGGGGATGACTGCCATCCGATGCAGGAGCACGTTTCGGTCATGCTGCTACCGAATGGCATGCGCTTTCGTCTATCCAGTAACTTCTCCAGGAGGCCGGCTTGCCACTCTTAGTCGTTGAGGTTGAGGCGCCGGTCCAGGAACGCCTCACTGCTCCTCCAATTGAATACAAGACATCGAATCCCACCCAGGGCCGCCGGCTCCTGGATTTCTGTCAAAAGCCCTTTGTGTTTCTTTGTGGCCTTACGTTTCTGGCTCTGCTGATCCAGGGATATCACCCGTACGTGGACGATGCAGCCATTTATCTGGCGGGGATCGAAAAGGTGATTCACCCCTCTTTCTTCCCACTGCACGCCGAGTACGTTCTGCCCCATCTTAAGCATTCTCTGTTCTCTTACGCGCTTGGCTGGCTGGTTCGCTTATCACACATTCCTCTTGGTTTCGCGCTATTTGCAAGCTATCTGACATCGTTGTGGCTCATGCTGTTCGCGTGCTGGCGACTGACGTGTCTGTTGTTCTCCGTGCCGCAAGCGCGATGGGGAGCCATTCTGCTGATCGCTGCCACGCTGACTTTGCCCGTTGCCGGGACCGCGATTTTCGTAATTGATCCATACCTGACGGCACGCTCGTTCTCTACGCCAGTCACTTTGCTTGCGATTGTCTACGCCCTGGAACGCCGGATGCTCGTGGCGACGCTCTGCCTGCTTGGCGCGTTCATGCTGCACCCGCTGATGGCCACCTATGCCGTCGGCTACATCCTGATCTTGACGTTACTGCGAGGTCGACGCTGGAGATGGCTGGGTACCATCGCCGTTGGTGTCATGCTCATCGGACTGGCCGCATCTCATGCGGGCACGCTGTTGGGGGGCTCTCCGTCTTATCGCATCGCGGCGATGAGTCGCTCTTATTTTTTCCTCGGCGACTGGGCATGGTTTGAAATCTTTGGGTTGTTCCCGCCCTTGATTGCTGCCCTCATCTACCTGTCCCGGCGCAATTTCCACCTACGCTCCAACTACAGCCTCATTTCAGCTACGTCGCTGTATGTTGGGGTGCTGGCGGTAGTGTTTGCTCTCTGTTTCACCCGCAACGACAACTCATTCTTGCTGGCGCGGCTACAGGTCCTCCGCGTCTTTCAGATCATCTACATTCTGTTTTTTCTGCTGTTGGGCAGCCTCCTAGGCGAGCGAATCCTGCGCCGCCGCTGGTGGGCCTGGACCGGCGCCTTCACTGCCATAGCCGCTCTCATGTTCACCGTGCAGCTCTCCCTCTATCCGGCACTCAAACACCTGGAATGGCCGTGGGGACAAAGCCACAATCCCTGGGCCCAGGCTTTTCTTTGGATTCGCGGCAACACTCCCAACGACGCATATTTTGCCCTTGATCCGCGCTACCAGGAGCTACCCAAGGAAGATACGCTCGGCTTCCGCGCAATGGCCCAGCGAAGTGCATTGCCGGACTGGAATAAGGACGGCGGTGTGGCCGCGATTGACCCTGCGCTGGCCAAGCGATGGTGGGCCGATGTTTCCGAAACGAAGAATTTTTCCCAGTGGACCGATCAACAACGCGTCCAGAACCTGACCCCGTACGGGGTTACCTGGATCGTTCTGCCCGCCGGCGCCGCTACCCAATTCGCCTGCCCCTACAGCAACTCCGCCGTGCGGGTATGCCAGCTGCCGGCAGACCTGGCTGCACTATCGGCCACTTCCCCTGCGCCTGCCGCCGGCCGCCGATAAAAACCGCTGGCGTTATGTTCGTTGCGGCACTGAAGGTCGCTACGACCAGGTTTACCTGCGCATTCCCGTTCTACAGATTCGCCTGGAGCATTCCTCTCGCCCGACAGTGAAACTGCTATGGACTTCCTTGCGCAGGATGGTAATCTGTGCAGCGGAAAGTCGAATGACCAAATGACACGAAGATTGATAACGTCTGCCTGCCTCCTGTTCGGGTTAGTCTCTTGTTCTGTCACCGTGCGCGCCGCCGAATGCGATGCGCTCAAGGCTCTCAAAGTACCCGGTATGACCATCACTGACGCGCAACGAGTAGATTCCGGAGAAATCGAGCTGCCGACGACCAATCTACCCCTGCGGCAATTGCCGGTGTTCTGCCGCGTGACAGGCGTGCTGCGCCCTACCACCGATTCGGAGATCAATTTCGAAGTGTGGATGCCGAAAAGCCACTGGAACGGGCGCTTCCTCGGCGTTGGCAACGGAGGATTTGCTGGCTCCATAGGATACTCCGCCCTTGCCAATAATCTGCGAAACGGCTATGCGACCGCGGGTTCGGATACGGGCCACATGGGACAGGCGGAGGATGCCAGCTGGGCCTTTGGCCATCCAGAGAAGATCAAAGATTTTGGCTGGCGCGGCGTGCACCTCACCACTCAGCGCGCGAAAGACATCGTCAAGGCATATTACGGCAGCTCCGCGAAGAAAGCGTATTTCGACTCATGTTCCGACGGAGGACGCGAAGCGCTGATGGAAGCCGAACGATTTCCGGATGACTATGACGGAATATTGGCTGGCGCACCCGCCAACGCATGGAGCCGGATGCATGCTTCGGGAGTGGATCTCGCCCAGGTGACGATCGGGGATCCGCGCGCCTACATCTCCGCCCTGAAATTGCCTGCTATCGAGCGAAGCGCGCTGGCGGCTTGCGACTCATTGGACGGTGTGACGGATGGGATCATCAGCGACCCATCGAAATGCCATTTCGACCCCGAAGTGCTGTTATGCAAGGCATCCGATTCGCCAAACTGCCTCACTCAGCCGCAGGTGAACTCCCTCAAGGCGTACTACGAAGGAGGGAAGGATAGCCAGGGCCGATCCATTTTCCCGGGGCTGACAATGGGCGATGAGGCTCACGGATGGCCAGTGTGGGTCGTGGGACAAGGACCCGGATCAGGCGACAGCCTTCAGTATCTGCAGAATTACTTCCGCTACATGGTAATGGACGACCCGAAGTGGAATGTCCTAACCGCGAATGTCGATACGTCGATGCAATTGGCAACCGATAAAACCGCGGCGGATCTGGATGCGACGAACCCCGATTTGACTATGTTCCGTTCACGCGGAGGAAAGCTGATCATCTACCACGGCTGGAACGATCCTGCTATCTCACCGTGGAATAGCGTGGCTTACTACAAGAGCGTGCAGCAGCATATGGGGGAACAGGAGACAGAATCCTTTTTGCGGTTATACATGGTCCCAGGTATGGAGCATTGCAGCGGCGGTCCTGGAGCTGACTCCTTTGGCCAGAATCCAGGCCCGACGGCGAAAAGGGCAAAACCTGGCCTATTGGACAACCTGCAGGATTGGGTCGAAAAAGGAACTCCGCCCGGAGATGTGATCGCAACCAAATATACGCCGGGACCTGGTAAGCGCAAGCCCCTGATGACCCGGCCACTCTGTCCGTATCCGACTGTGCCAAAGTACAAAGGCAGCGGCGACAGCAATGCCGCGGCAAACTTCGTATGCAGCCAGGAGTAACTTCTACCGGCTTTCCTGTCCTGTGAAGGTGTGCGGCCTCCCGCGACCAAGGCAGACCGACGAATCGGGGGACAGCTTATCCCTTCAAAACCGCGCAAATCCGGCCGCCCATTTATCATCGGAATGTATGACTTTACTCGTATATACAACACCATGGTGCGGCGACTGCCGCGAGGCCAAGCGCTTCCTGTTGCAGCACGGGGTTCCCTATACCGAAATCAACATTGAAACCACTCCGGGCGCCGCCGAGGAAGTGATTGCGCGCACCGGCAAGCGCGCCGTCCCGCAGTTTGTCATCGACGGAAAATGGGTCCAGCCGTATCAACCCGAAGAGGGATTTCTGTATGAGGAAATGTCGGAGCTGCTCGGTTTGTCGCAACCCGGTGCGCCGGCGGCAGAAGCCACGGACGCCACTCTACTGCGAGGACCTCGATCGTGATTGAACGCTACACACGTCCTGCCATGGGCCGCGTCTGGACAGATGAAAACAAATACCGCATGTGGCTGGAGGTAGAAGCGGCCGCTTCAGAGACGCTGGCCGAATTCGGCATCGTTCCCCGCGATGCCGCTCGTGCGATTCGAGAACGCGGCAGCATTGATGTTGCTCGAATTCAACAGATCGAAGCCGAGGTCCGCCATGATGTCATCGCGTTCACCACCGCGGTGGCGGAAAAAATTGGCCCGGAATCCCGCTGGCTGCACTATGGCTTGACGTCCAATGACGTGGTCGACACCGCCCAGGCTTTGCAGGTGAAGGCGGCTTCGGCCATCCTGCGCGAGGACCTGCTCCGCTTTCTGGGTGTCTTGAAACGTCGCGCCATTGAGTTCCAACACACGCCGACAGTGGGACGTACACACGGCATCCACGCCGAGCCAACAACCTTTGGCTTGAAGCTGCTGAACTGGTATGCCGAAATGCAACGCAATTTGAAACGGTTCGAACTTGCTGCAGAGGACATGCGCGTCGGCAAATTGTCAGGCGCGGTCGGCACCTTCGGACACCTCAAGCCTGAACATGAGGCGCGCATTTGTGAGCGGCTTGGGTTGACGCCCGCGCCCGTAGCGACCCAGGTGCTCCAGCGCGACCGGCATGCTTTCTATATCGGCACGTTGGCGTTAATTACGGCAACGCTGGATAAGATTGCGGTCGAGATTCGCCACCTGCAGCGCACGGAAGTACGCGAGGCGGAAGAATACTTTTCTGAAAAGCAAAAAGGTTCTTCCGCCATGCCGCACAAACGCAACCCCATTACCAGCGAGCAGATCAGCGGCCTCGCGCGCGTTGTACGCGCAAATCAACAGGCCGCGCTGGAAAATGTTGCTCTATGGCATGAACGCGACATTTCCCACTCGTCCGTGGAGCGTGTAATTCTTCCCGACTCGACGATTTTGACCGATTATCTGTTGGAGAAAACAACTGGCCTGATCGAAAAGCTGATCGTGCATCCCGATCGAATGAGGCGCAATCTGGAGTTGACGGGCGGCCTGATTTTTTCCGGCCAGTTGCTGCTGGAGCTCGCCGAAGCCGGCATGTCGCGCGAGGATGCATATCGACTGGTACAGTCCCACGCCATGCGCGCCTGGCAGCAGGATCTGAATTTCCGCGAAAATATCGCAAACGATCCTGAAATCACAAAACTGCTTTCGCCGGAAAAACTTGCGCGCGCCTTTGATCTCAATCGTCAACTGACGAACGTGGATACCATTTTTGCTCGTGTATTGCACGAACCGGTTTCAGGAGAGCAGGACACTCGATGTGCTCCGGAAAAATTCTGACCGTCGCCATTACCGGCGCAAGCGGTGCGATGCTCACCCGGGAATTGCTTCTGCTCCTCGACCAGGACACCCGCGTCCATCGGGTTCATTTCATCCCCTCCGAAAGCTCTCTCCGGGTGCTCGCGGAAGAGCTTGAAATCGGCGGCCGCAATGATCTGGTTGCAAAACTCATCGGCCATGCCAGCACAAGGATTATCCAGCACGCGCCCGGCGACATCGGCGCGCCGATCGCGAGCGGCAGTTATCCCTGCGACGGGATGATCGTGCTGCCGTGTAGTGTGGGCACCCTGGGAGCAATTGCCAACGGTCTGGCGGATAACCTGATCGCGCGAGCTGCCGATGTCTGCCTGAAGGAGAAACGACCGCTCATCCTGTGCGTACGCGAAACCCCGCTGAACAAAATCCATCTGCGAAATATGCAGTTAGCCGCCGATGCCGGCGCGACCATTTTTCCTGTGATTCCCGCTTTCTACGATCATCCAGTGGACACGTTAGCGATGGTGCGGCAATATATCTGCCGCGTGCTGGCGCACGTTGACCTGCCACAAAGCTCGGCATATCAATGGAGCGGAAAAAGCCGGTGAATCAGCGGCCGGAAGCCGACGGAGCTGTGGAATCGCCGACAATCTGACCCGCGCCGGCTCTCCGCGCCCTCAGATATATTCGCGCTCTCGGCCCCGGATCTGCTTGTACCGGGCAAAAGCCTGGCGATCGTCTTCCAGCCCCAAAACCGTGCGCAGCTTCGAGCCGCGATAGGTGAAGCGCCGCCATCGCCAGTGCGTTTCGAGTAACGAACCAGGGATCGTGCCGGAACACCGTGGGCAGGTGGCGGGTCTTCATTCCCCGCTCCGCCTTCCAGCGCAAGTACTCAATCTCGTCCGCCGACAAATATTCGTTGCGCACCACGGAAGTTGTCCCGTCGTACTCTTCGAATCGCTCATGCTCGATCAGGCCGCGGCGGCGAAAATCATCCGTCATCGGTGTCCGCGGATAGGGCGTCGGATGCTGAATATAGGGCCAGTCCACATATTTGCGCGCAAACTCCAGGTTGGTCTCAATCGATTCGACCGTGTCGTTCGGACTACCCACGATCAGCCCTCCCACAACATAAATGCCGTTGCGGTGCAGATTTTCAATCGCCTGCAGTGTCGCGTTGCCGGTATTGTGTCCGTTCGTGCGGGCCGTGTTCTTGGCACTTGCCTGTAACTGTTTCAGATCGCTCTCCAGAATGTTCTCGATCCCCAGAAACACGTAGCGAAATCCAGCGCGCTTCATCAGCGGAGCCAGGGTTGCTCCATGGTTGGCCATGGCGGAAGTCATGCCTTGCAGAAAGTAGTCGATCGTATTCAGCCCCGCCTCGATGATGGCATTGCACAGTGCCTCGAACCGATGCACGTTCAACGTGATGTTGTCATCGACAATGAAGAGCGTTCGCGCTCCATGGTCTCTCGCGTCGCGAATGTCCGCGATCACCCGGTCAAACGAGTAGGTGTGAAAATTCCGCCCGCGCATTTCAATAATCGAGCAGAAGCTGCAGTCAAATGTGCACCCGCGCGACGTTTCAATCACATCCACCTGCCGCCCCAGCATCGTGTATCCCTTCAGCACCCGCGCGCTTCTCTTGGGCATACGAATCTCTTCGCTGTCCAGGCTGCTCGGCGCGCGCAGCTGATTGTGGATCCACTTGCCTTCATGGCGATGCGACAGGCCGGAGATAAAATGCATGTCCCCCTTCCCTTCCAGCGCGCGCGTCAGCTCGCGGAGGGTAACTTCTCCCTCTCCGCGCACGATGAAGTCGATCGGCATTGAAAGGTACGCGTCGGCCGCCAGGCTCGGATCATATCCGCCCACGACAATCTTCGCGTTTGGCTTCAATCGGCGGATCAGATGGATAATGCGTTCAGCGGTCCGTCGCTGGAACGTCATGGTCGACAGTCCAACCAGCTGTGGGTCGTGCTCCTCCAGCAAACGCGTCACCGTTTCCCGCACTGTTCGCTGGCACAGAATTAGGTCCGCTACCGCCACGTGATGATGCTCATCCACGTTGCCGGCCAGCGAAGTCAGCGCTCCGTTGGGCATCCGGATCACGATCGAGGGCATGTGCTCAAACGAGTCCGGCATAGACAATAGCAATATATTCATGGGATCCCCACCTGCTATCTCTGCTTGGGCGGTATTGTACCCAATCCCCGCATCCTGTGGCGACAGCTAAATCAGCCGCATCGGGGAAGCGCTCAAGACTCTCCCTGCGCTCCAGTATGTCCCCGCAGCCACCGATGCGCGCCACCCAATCTCCCTGAATGGCGAACCACCCAGCCCACCCTCGCTCTCCTTGACAGCTTAGGAGAGTTCGTTCTATCTTCCTAATCATCTTAGGAGGGAGCGGCGTGAACACCCCAGCTCAAATACTTCCGGGCACACTCGATCTCCTGATTCTCAGGGCAGTCTCCCTCGGGCCGCTGCACGGGTACGGCATCCTTTTGCGCATCGGTCAAATCTCCGGCAATGCGCTGCTCATCGAGCAAGGCGCGCTCTATCCGGGGCTGTTCCGTCTCGTGCGCCAGGGGCTGCTCAAGGCCAGTTGGGGCACGTCGGAAAACAATCGCCGCGCCAAGTTTTATGAGCTCACCGCAACCGGCCGCAAGCGCCTGCGCCAGGAGACCGAGGACTGGAATCGCCTGGTCGCGGCCATGGCCTCTGCCCTCGCCGTCCGGCCGGAGGAGATATGAAACTTCCAGACTCACTTCGCGCCTTTGCCCGCGCTCTCTTTCACCGTTCAACAACCGGCGATGAAATGGAAGCGGAGCTCCACTCTCACATCCAGCACCGCGCCGATGATCTACAGCGTTCCGGTCTATCTCGAACGGAAGCGGAGCGGCGCGCGCGCCTTGAGTTTGGCGGCTTTCAGAGATTTAAGGAAGACTGCCACGAAGCCGCCCACGGCCATTTCATCGCAACTGTTCTTCAGGATGTGCGCTTCGGCCTGCGCATGTTGCTTCGATCGCCCGGCTTCACCGCCGTCGTGGTTCTTACGCTGGCGCTGGGAATCGGCGCCAACACCGCCATTTTCAGCCTGGTCAACGCTGTCATGCTTCGCTCCCTGCCGGTTCGCAATCCAGGTCAGCTTGTCGTTTTGCGCTGGTCGGCTCACAAATGGCCGCAGAGCGGCAACAGTAGCTATGGCGACTGCGAGAGCTCTCGACGAGATGGCTCGGATTACAACGGCTGCTCGTTCTCCTATCCGCTGTTTCGGCAGATCCGTAGTCAAATCAAGCTGTTTTCGAATGCCATGGCCTTTGCCGGGCCTGCCGGTCTTGACCTCAGCGGAAATGGGCCCGCCAGCATTACCGAGGGCGAACTGGTCTCCGGCAATTACTTTCAGACACTCGGCGTCTCCGCGGCTCTGGGAAGAACACTCGAGCACTCCGACGAGCAGCCCGGTGCGCCGCCCGTGGTCGTACTCGAGTATGGATACTGGCAGCGCGCCTTTGCCGGTTCCCCCAACGCCATCGGCAAAACCATCCGCCTGAACAACCTCCTGTTCACCATCGTCGGTGTCGCCGATCCTGCTTTTACTCGTCTCACTCCCGGTCAATCGGTGCAGATGTGGCTGCCACTGTCACAGGTCCATGCCTTGGGGCTTCCCTGGGGAGGCAGCGGATCGGACGACGGATGGTGGCTCACGATTGTCGGCCGCCTTCGACCGGGAGTCTCAAGATCGCAGGCTCAGGCGGCTGTAAGCCTTCTGGTTCTCAATCAGACGATGCACGCCGCCAAGCCCGCGTGGAAGTCAACGGACGATCCCACAATCACTCTCGTGCCGGCACAAAAAGGATTGGTGGGTTTCCGCCAGCATTTGGGCGAACCCTTATTTCTTCTCATGGCGGCTGTCGGAATCGTCCTGCTGATCGCCTGCGCCAATGTTGCAGGCCTGATGCTGGCGCGCGGCGCCGCCCGCGAAAAGGAGATGGCCGTCCGTCTGGCCTTGGGTGCGGCGCGTCGACGCGTGGTTCGCCAACTCCTTACCGAGAGTCTGCTTCTCTCCTTTGCCGGCGCGCTTTTGGGCGCCCTGCTCGCCTACCTGCTCGCCACCGGTCTCGCGGCGTTTGTCGCTGCCAACTCCTTTGGACCGCAAAAAATTGACCTGCGGCTCAATCTCCCCGTACTCCTCTTTGCAATCTCCGCCGCCCTGCTCACTGGCATTGGCTTTGGCCTCGCGCCCGCATTACGCGGAGCCCGCACCAGCGCCGCCTCAGAACTCGCCGGACTCTCCTCCAGCAGCACGGCCGCGACCTACCGACGCGGAAGGCGTTTCGGATTGGGCGGCTCTTTGGTCGTCCTTCAGGTTGCCCTCTCCGTAGTGGTCTTGACCGGCGCAGGTCTTCTGCTACGCACGCTCGACAAGCTCAGGAACGTCGATCCCGGCTTCGACACCCACAATATCCTGCTCTTCAGCGTGAATCCTTCATTCGCCGGATATCAGGCAAACCGAATCCCCGAACTCTACCAGAATCTGCAGCAGCGACTGGCAGTATTGCCCGGCGTGACCTCCTCCAGCTATTCGTCGAACGCGCTTCTGGACGGCGGATTATGGACCTCGACGGTGCATATCCACGGGCAAAGCGCCACCAGCTCCGTCGATACGCAGATGCTCGCCGTCGGCAGTGACTTTTTCCAGACCATGAAGATTCCGCTCGTCCGTGGACGCATGTTTCGGCCCTCGGATTTGCGCACTTCGCAACCGGTTGCCATCGTCAATCAGGCGTTTGTGCGCCAGTTCCTCGGCTCCAGCGATCCCCTCGGCATGCAGTTCGTCGGCACAGGAGCGAAACGTGCTCCGTGGCAGATCATCGGCGTCGTCGCCAACACCAAATATCGCGATCTGCGCAGCGAAGATGCCCCCACTGCCTTCGTCCCCTTGAACGATGGCGGAGCCACCTTTGCCTTGAGAACAGCTGCCGATCCCTCCGCGTTGATCCCCGCGGTCCGCAATGTGGTCAGAAATGTGGACGATAATTTGCCAGTCATCAATCTCAAAACACAATCCGAAATCATCGACCGCCTGCTGTTCAATGAGCGACTGACGGCTCGCCTCTTTGGTCTGTTCGGCGCGCTGGGCCTGCTGCTGGCCTGTATCGGGGTGTACGGCCTGCTGTCGTATGAAGTCGCTCGCCGCACCCGCGAGATTGGCATCCGCGCTGCGCTCGGAGCACAGAGAAGCAACTTGCTGCTTATGGTTCTCAAGCATGGACTGGTGCTGGTGCTGTTCGGATCGGCGCTGGGCATTCTCGCTTCCCTCGCCGCCGCACGGCTGCTACAGAGCCTTTTGTATGGCGTCCGCCCAACCGATCCGGCTACCTTCATCGCCGTGTGTGCATTGCTCATCACCGTGGGAGTGTTGGCCTGCTATCTCCCCGCCAGGCGCGCCACCCGCGTCGATCCGGTCGTGGCCCTGCGCGCGGAGTAGATCCATCTTGTGTTCTGGAGAGTGAATTCTCTGGGATAGATGGGGGAGGTGTGAAGCGGAACCCTACTTCCACTCCCACATCTTCGACACTGTGTTGCCGGAGCCGTCCACGTCGTATTCAAACGCCCCGCACGCATTGTTCAGCCGCGCCAGCTTCGCCGAAGTTGTCTTGAAGAACAGCATCCCTCGGTAGCTGATCGCGCCCTCCGCACCGAACTTGCCGATGCCCATTGCCTTCCAGGTGACTCCCTCGCCGTCCTGCGTCATGCTGATTCCCTGGCCCTCGCCGGAGATGGAGCCATCCGCGGCAATCACAGACGTATAACTTCCCAGCCCAGTCGTCGCCACACCCAGCATCTGGCCGCTGTCTTCAAATGTAACTTCTACAGTGGGTGGTTCCGTGGAAAGTACCCGTCTCACAAGTCGCCTGCCTTTTGTTTCCCCTATCTTTTCTCCAATCATCCATCGTCCTCTTTCGCCGGGGCTCAACGTGCGGCCCTCGGGCTGGCCCATTCTACGCCTCACCTCTGCTGTGCAATTTGATTTTTCTCGCCACGTTGCCCGCAGCCGCGCGGAGATCACCTGCGAGCGCGCATGCGACGCATCCGGCATGCGCTTCGAGGAAGGAAATATCAATGTCGATTTCCAGTGTGCTTAACTCTGGCGAATTATTGCAGCGTCAGCAGTATCGGGATCAGACCTTCGCCGCTGTCAAGAGCGCCCAGCGCTTTGCCAATCACAGCGCCGAATGCTTTTTCGCGATCGGTCACTCGCATCGCGTGCCCGGGGTTATCAGAGGACGTGAGCAAATCGCCCACCCGGATTGCGGATAGACGAGCGTCGGCCTTGCAATAGACTTTGCCCATTAAAGAAATCTTCAGGCGATTGCCATCCCCTGGAGATGAATCCAGCAGGAGTCCCGGTTACACCGGTGAAGCCAAATTCTTTCTCACGCCGCTGCTCGGCATTGTGTCCGGCACGGTGACACACAGCTCGGGAAATCCACTCAGTGGCGCCACGCTCGCATTTTCAGGCGGCACCCTTCCCACCCAGGTCAACGTGACCACCAACACCACCGGCAGTTACACCACGCCTTCGATCTCAGTAGGCAACTACAACGTCACTGCGTCGGCGACCGGTTTCACCACGACCGCAGCAACGACCAATGTCACCCAGGACGCGACCACCACCTTGAACATCCAGTTGAGTGCTCCAACAGGAGGAACCTGCACGGCGAGCACCGTCAACCGCACGGTGACGATCTGCTCGCCTGCAAACAATGCAACCGTGACCTCGCCCGTCAGCATCGTGGCACAAGACACCGACACAGCCAAGATCACCGACACTCAAATTTATATCGATAGGGTGAAGCAATATCAGATCGCCGGCGGCAGCGTAAATACGTCGCTGCCCCTCGCCGCCGGCACGCATCGCGTTGGCGTGCTCGCGCAGGATAGCGCTGGAACGTTTGAGAGCGCAGTGAATGTGACCGTGACCTCTGCCGGCGGCGGGTGCTCTGCGCCCACTTCGCCCGGCGTCCAAATCTGCCAGCCCCTCAGCGGCGCGACCGTCTCGTCTCCCGTCGCCATTCAGGCCGCCTCCAACGTCACCGGCACGTTCATGCGTATGGAGGTCTGGATCGACGGCGTGAAAAAGTACTCCGAAACCGGCAGCACTGCACTGAACATAACTCTCCCCCTCAGCGCAGGTACCCACCGCTTCGCCGTCCTCGCATACAACACCGCTGGAACCAAATGGGAACAGGCCTACAACGCAACCGTGAATTGATTGCCGGGTCGCCTCGGCTCATCCTCCACTCCCAATTCGAGCTGCGCGTTATGTCTTCGGATGCACCGCCATGTGCCACGTTGATGTAACCTGCGCCGTCAATGCCCATTGGCAGCTAACTTACAGACCAAAAAAGGCGTCAGCGAAGCAATTTTCACATGGGTAATTACTCTTTGGCTTAATCAGTCAAATATCTCGCCGCTTTGTTTCGCTCTATTTTCAATTGACGCCAAATCGCCGAGTCGCTCATGGAGAGACAGTGAATCGTACCAAGTCGGGTCCTCAACGAGTGCTAAGCCCTGTTATCGCCAGTTGAGAACGCCGAGCGAGATTTCTTCCGACAAGCCGACTTGTCGTTACTAATCACGCGTCGATGAGTGCATCGCCGATTCTCATCTCCGATTTTGTCCTCCAGACTGTTCCGGAACATGAAGGGACCATAGCTCAGATGGCCTAACGTGCCGCAACGACAGTCGTGTCCAGATCGTCGCCAGCCATCGATCAAAGTGTGGGCAGCGGATATTCGCGCCGCACCTCTTCAATGTTGAAGTGAAAGCCTTTTTCTTCGAACCAGTGGTACATCACGGTCAGTTCCCGTCCCATGTTCTTCGAACGATCCAGGAAACCTGAAGGTACTTGCTAGATATGAAATCCTTGCGCACTTCACCGGCCGTATGAGCGGTGGCCCATCTTCATGCAGCAGGCGAGCTTTGCAGTTCAGTCTGTTCTGCGAAAGATGACGCTTCGGTGGAGTTTTCCGATGAGCCTCTCCGGGCATTCGCGGTTCTTTGGCCAATGGTCGGAATACGGACGAACATCGCAAACGCGCCGAAATCATCCACCGCCATACACCATCCATGCAACTTGCCAGGGCGGGCCTCATGGATGTTTCGAGGTGGCAATATGTAGCGGCTAACGTAGAGCCTCATGAAGATGCCGACGGGATCGAGAAGAATCCTCTTGCAGGTTCAAGAAGACCTAATAGCTTCCGCAGCGATCTAAGAGTGCTCCTAACCGATTGATCGCAGATGCTCTTCCACTATTGCGTCACGTTTGCTTTCAGAAATGATCGGACAGTGCCTGTCTCTTCGTGGCCGACATGTCGTACTGAACCGTAGAATCGCAAAGTCATTTGGACTCGACGCCGGAGTCACTGCCGCGTTCAGCCTCTGATGGATTGCCCACTAGCCCTAGCTGGATCGTTAAATCCTTTCCGGCCATGAGGTTGAAAGTGGGTATCACTCGCGTCCACGTGTGATGGACGTGTTCCGTATGTCACAGCATCCTGATCGCGTCCGCCTCAATGTCGGGATCTATCGACTTCCCCGGAAAACTCCCTGGCCGTACCGCCTTCACTAACTGTCGAAGCGTCAAATGACTCCGTCTTCGCCGTTGGGGTAGCTTCGTCTTCCGACTGCGTTGAAGCCAAAAAAGAACCTGACGTTGATTGCAATCTGGCTGGAGCATTTCGCAAACGATAGCGCGACCTCCATTGAATGCGTTCTCGCCCTCTTCAGTGACACGGTAGATTCGCACTCGGCTGGGGTGCGGGTCATCCTCTCGCTTCTGCTCATACCTTTCAGGATGTGGCAGAACCTGTCACGATGCAAATGCGAGTGTTGACAGTCCTCGAACGTTCCTCGAAACTGCCGCATTTTCCTCATCTCCTATGGATTTCTATGATCGCGCATATATACGGAACGTACACTACAGATGTCAGTGAGCGCGTGCATCGGATTCACCATTTTGCGCTCTAATATCGAGAGTGGCGAACAACGTTATGAAATACAGGGAACGGAAAAACGGGACGCCGATTATTTCGATGAGACGCGGCGCTAGAGGCTGCGATGCCGCTTTCTTGGGAGAGGGGCTTAAAGGCACTTGCATGACCTCGATTTCAGCGCGGCGATGGCTGCCGCAATACCATCAAGCATCTATGGCCGCCTTGCTGTCTTGATGATCGAGTCAAGTTTCGAATCGCATCTCGGGGAAAAGTGCTAACTCGAACTGGCGCAGTCAATGAAGCTGAGATCAAAGCGACTAATCATCGTGATCAACGAAACCACTCGAATAGGGTAGGCGTGCTCGTCGTACACTATCCTGTAAGTCCGCCGCTTCTGCTGATCTAATCGGCGCAACGACTTGTAGAATCTTGCAGAGTTTCCCAGACTGCGAGCTGCATCGTAGGCGCTGTCGCAAGCAAGTCATCTTTGATGAGAGTACTTGAAATCTGAATGAGCCGATTTCTAGCCGGCCGAACGCCCAGTCTCATGCCAGCTTGTTCTGGAACAGCGTCGCGCGAGCTTTGCGGTATCAAGCGGGTTGACGATTTCCGTTGAGAAGCGCAGGACATAACTGCGGTTCTCGCTATCTTCACCGGTAGAAGTGAAAGGACGGTGATGGATATGCCACCGAGGAAACCGAAGTCGAGAAAGAAAAGGCTGCGCGTAAGCAAGGTAGGCGGCGTAATGTCGCGCAGGCGGCCCCGCGCGGCGAAGAGCAAGCGGCCTTATAAGGGCTGCCCGCTGAAAGTCACGATTGAATGCTTCTCATGGCCGCCAATCACTGTCACGGCGCAGACATTCGCCTGAGTCTGAGCAGGTGAGAAGTCCGGCATCAAGCCGGGCATCGCCTGTACTGGTGCTCCGAGGCCACTGCGTCTACTACCTCTCGAACAACTTCGCATACGTCATCGGAAAACGCGAAGTGGAGGGAGCGACTGATCCCCGGCGAACTGCGCGGCGGGAGGTATATCGGAGATCGTTAGGCAAAACTAGGTCTAAATCCAGGAAGTCGTGGCGGGAGCCGTAGATGTCGAGTTCTCCGATTCGGTGGAGTTCAATCCCGGTCTGCTAACTCCCGATAAACGCGCTTCTCGTCAGTAACGATCCTCGATCGTCGCAAAATCGCCAAGTCACTCATTCACGCCGGATCGGTAACGATGAGGCGGCCTCTCATAAGCGATCCACTGCTTCCGACCAGCGTGTTTGTGTCCGACGCCGAAGACGCAGGACACACACCTGAGAACGCCGTCCCCACCAGCCAGCTCCACACCTCGACCCCATCGCCGTCTTCGACAACGACGGAACGCTGTGGAGCGAGAGGCCGTTTTATTTCCAGTCTGCGCTCCTGCTCGATCGCATGAAGGTCATGGCGCCGCACGCCCGAATGAAAGGTCAATCCCCTTTCTCTTCTCACGGTTCGAACGACGGCGGCGCATCCTTGGCTCCCGATCCCCAGTGCTGGTCCGGCGTCGAGCTCAGGTCAAATTCCAGTGTTCCCCCATGCTCCACAAAACTTTCCGGCAGCCAGGTCTTCATCGTGCTCTTTCCATTTACCTTCAGGCTTTCCACGTAGGGAGCATTGGTTCCCGCGCCCGGCGCCTTCACGACAATGTCACCCGCCGCACGCCGAATGTGTACCGCCGCGAACAGCGGGCTCCCCAACACCAGCTCCGCCCTTCCCGGAATCTCCGGATACATTCCGATCGCCGACCAAACATACCAGGAAGACATCTCTCCCAGGTCATCATTGCCCGGCATGCCCTGCGGGGAGTTTGTCCAGATAGTGTTCAGCACTCTGCGCACCGCCTCCTGCGTCTTCCACGGCTGCCGAAGAAAATCGAACAGCCACGGCGTCTCAATCGAAGGCTCATTGTTTAGCTCCGCGTGCAGCCCTCCGGACTGCGTCACCGCCAGGCTGCCGTCGGGATTGTAGAAGAATGCATTCAGACGCTGGCTCGCCTTTTCATTTCCGCCCAGCATCGTAAACAGTCCCTGCTCGTTGAACGGCACCATCCACAGGTACTGCGCCGCGCTACCCTCCACAAATCCGTGGCTCGACGCCGGATCGAACTTCGGCCATGTGCCGTCGGCATTGCGATTCTGGATATACCCGCCCTGCGGCGTTGCCTGCGGATTGAAAATGTTTTTCCAGTACTGCGCCCGCTCCAGAAATTGCCTCCGCGTGGCGTCATCGCCCATGCGTCGCGCCAGCTCCGACAGTGCGAAATCCGCCGTCGAGTCTTCCAGCGTGTCTGCCGCCGGCCCCCACGCATTCGCCCCTACCGGAATGTAGTGCAGCTTCATCCACAGGTCGAGCGAGGGTCGCTGGCCCACGCACTCCACCGGGCATCCCTCATGGCTCAGGTCGTGCGCCGTGGGAACCGTCGCTGCCGTCAGCAGCGATCGATACGCCGCCCTGGCATCGAAGTTTTTGCCACCGAACGCCAGCACATCCGCAATGGCCGGCGCCGCCGGATCGCCGTTCATCACATGCGTGATTCCCGAGTTATGCGTCCAGCGATCCCACTCGCCGCCGTTCTGGTTCGCCTGGTTCAGCAGGCTCTGGGCGAAGTCTGCCGCGATCTCCGGCTCCAGCAGCGTCAGCAATTGTAACTGCGACCGATACACATCCCAGCCGGAGAACGTGCTGTACTGCGCCTTCTGCGGAGCCACGACCGTATGCACCTTGCCGTCCATTCCCATGTAGCGTCCATCCACATCGCTGTACAGGTTCTCACCCATCAGCGAGTGATACAGCGCCGTATAAAAGACCACCCGCTCATCCCCGGTGCCACCTTCAATCTGCATCCGGCTCAGCACATCGTTCCACGCCGCGTGCGCCTTCTCGCGCACCGCATCAAAGGTCGTTCCCTCCGGATTCTCCGCCCGCAGATTCGCCTCGGCATTCGCTTCGCTCACATACGAGATGCCAACCCGCACCCCGACGTCCGCGGACTTTGAAGTATCCAGCACCACCCATCCGCCCGAACCTTTTCCTGGCGGAACGAATCCCTTGGTGCCGTACGTCGTCCCGCCCTGCGCTTCCTCTGTCCCCGGACGAACCATCGAATCCTGCCACGTTCCCGTGCTCAAAAAAGGTGCATCGAAATGCGCCACAAAATACAGCGTGTAATAACTCCGCCGGTCCGCCGTGCCGATATATCCGCAAAAATTTCCGCTGGTCACCGATCCGGAAATTGTGCGGTTCGCCGCGTCAATCTTCACCTGCGCGTCCGAACTCCCCGTCTCGGAATATGCAGTCCGCACGAACATCACCGCCGGTTTGCCTGCGGGATAACGAAATCGTCCCGACCCGGTGCGCAGCGTCGTCGTCAACTCCACCGTCACGCCATTCGCCAGCGTCACCTTGTAGTAGCCCGCCTTCGCCGTCTCGTCCGTATGCGAAAACGTGCTGCCGTACACCTCCGCGCCCAGATCATCGGCAGGCGAGCTGGTCACCTCACCCACATACGGCATCAACGGAATATCTCCGCTCGCCCCCGCGCAACCCGTCCCCATCAAATGCGTCAATGAAAATCCGCTGATCCGGTCCGCTGTATATTCGTACCCGCCAGGAGCGGCTGGGCGTCCTCGGTCGTCGTGCATCGATCCCGGCACCCCCGCCACCCGCGCCCGGGGATGGTTCCGCGGCTCCTCCGGACTCCATGCCACCATGCCCAGCGGCAACGTCGCGCCAGGATAGTCGTTGCCTCCATTCGTTGTTCCAATCAGCGGATTGACCAGCGCAGCCGGATCATCGGCAGCCTTGCCGCTCGCCTGCGTCCATGCGGTCGCCGTCGCCACCGCCAATACGATCAACAGCCCAGCCCACCACCCAATCCGCCCGTCGCTCCACTCCAGCTTCCGCATCCATCGCCTCCAACACCGCCCGCGTCCGGCAAATTTCCCTGCAGGCTCTCGCCACATTGTAGATGCCATGCGCTCCAGCCTCTCATTCCGTCGATCGCCGCCGCCGCATGCCCGCAATTACCAACCCACCTGGCTCATCCTGTTCAGGATGATCTCGCTGTACCGATTCATCCGCTCCGGCCGTCGCTTCCGCGGAGCGGGCAAAATCGCCGCCAGGCGCGCCGCCTGATCCCGCCCAATATTCCGCGCCGAAATCCCATAGTGATACCGGCACGCCGCCTCCGCTCCATACACGCCCGGACCCCATTCCACCTCGTTCAGGTACAGTTCCAGAATCCGCCGCTTCCCCAGCACCAGTTCCGCCACCGGCACCAGCGAGGCCTCCGCTCCCTTGCGCAGAATCGAGCGCCCCGTTCCAAAAAATAAATTCTTCACCAGCTGCTGCGTAATGGTCGAAGCGCCGCGGACCCGGCCGCCTTCCATATCCTGGGCCGCGTCGATCTGCACCTGGTGCCAGTCGAAGCCATGATGTTGATAGAAGCGCGCGTCCTCCGCCGAAACCACGGCATGCTGCAGGTTGGGAGAAATCTGGCTCAGCGGAAGAAATTCGTAGCGCTCGTGATACGGCTTGCCGTCCATCCACGCCTGCATTCGCCGTTCCATGTGCACCGCGGTGGTCGGCGGATCAATCCACCGCGCTGCCACCAGCAGCATCGCCGCCAGCAACCACAGCGCCGCCAATCCGATGCCAACCCAGCGCAACCAGGTTCGCAGCCGGCTCTTCCCAGCCCGCGCCTTCACAGCAGTCGATGTCTTTGCGGTCACATCAGAATCATAGCCTGCGACCAGAGTCGGAGATAAAAATCTGGGTCCCCCATGTCCCGCCCCTGGGACATGGGATTTTTCCATCCCAATCCAAACCCGCAGCGAAACCGCTCCAGGTCTCTGACGGATAGTTGGTGTACTTTGGGTACTCCGTCGTACCGCCGGCCAGCCAGAGTCAGGTCAGCCTCGGATCTCACGAGGATTTTTGTAGGCGCTGCAACCTGACGCGGGTATACTTCCGAAAACACCGTCTGTAGGACGAACATCTCCCGGCCGTATCTCACGACGGCACCGATGTTCCTACATAAGCTTGGCCGGCTGGATGAACCGTTGGTGGGTGCGCCATCAGACATCTTTCCCCGCTGCTCTCGAACCATCCGCTATCTTCTAAGCCATCGGGCGCTATCTGCCGTTACGCAATGCTGGTCGCTCTTGGATGGTTTGTCCTCGGCAGCTGCCCAGTCTTCGCAGCTACGGCAACCACCGTGGCAATTACCGTGACCAGCGCCGGAAACGCGGTGACTTCGGTGCCTCAAGGCGCGACGGTCACTCTAACTGCAACGGTGTTGGCTGGGTCGACCGCCGCGACAGTCGGACAAGTCGACTTCTGCGACGCGACTGCGCCGCACTGCACGGACATCCACCTGCTTACAACCGTGCAGCTCACAAACGCCGGGACCGCGATCTTCAAGTTTCGGCCCGGGCCGGACAGCCATAGCTACAAGGCTGTTTTCCTTGGGACAATCACAAACGCGGGGAGTTCGTCCTCTGCGTCCCCGCTATCCGTCAGCGCACCGGCGAAGCTTCCGACAAGAACCGCAATTGCACAGAGCGGCAGTAGTGGCAACTACACGCTGACGACGACGGTAGGCGGTAACGGGAGCACAGCGCCGACGGGGACAGTGTCGTTCCTCGATACAAGCAACGGGAATGCGACGGCGGGCACGGCGACGCTGGCCGCGGGGACGGGGTTCGGGTTCGTGAATTCCTCGAATCCAGCAGCCGGGACCGGCGGGATCGGTATTGCGACTGGAGACTTCAATAGGGACGGCGTCCCCGACCTGGTCGTCGCGGATACTCCGTCCGGTTTGACAATCTTGCTGGGTAACGGGGATGGAACATTCACGCCCACGGTGGCGAATCCGGCGACGGGAATTGATCCAGGGGCCATCGCCGTCGGCGATTTCAACGGGGACGGCATCCCCGATCTGGCAGTGGTGAACCTGCTCAGCTCCACGGCGACCGTGTTGCTGGGTAAGGGAGATGGTACGTTTACAGCGACAACGGTGAACCTGCCGACGGATGTCAATGCATGGTCTATAGCCGCAGCCGACTTTAATGGCGATGGAATCCAGGATTTGGCTGTGACGGAGTCAGCGGTCAGCGGTGAGACCGGAACGGTGACGATTCTGCTGGGCAACGGCGACGGAACGTTCACACCGACTGCGGCAAGCCCGGCGACTGGCGGTCGACCCTATTCCATCGTTGCCGGAGATTTCAACCGAGACGGCATCGCTGACCTGGTCGTCGTCAACTCAGGCAACCTCGCTACCGACAGCAACCTGACAGTGCTGCTGGGCAATGGCGATGGCACGTTCACACCCACGTCCACCAACCCTCTTACCGGAGTTGGTCCAGATTCCATCGCCGCGGCCGATTTCAACGAGGACGGAATTCTCGATCTGGCGGTGGCGAACGCTTACAGCAATACATTGTCGATATTGTTGGGCAACGGCGATGGGACGTTTACGCCCACGGCGGTGAGCCCGGCGACAGGCAGCCAACCGTCGTCCGTCGCGGTTGGCGATTTCAATGGAGATGGTGTCCCGGATCTGGCGGTATCAAACGCGGGCACCGGTGCTGGCGGCAGCACATTGACGGTGCTGCTGGGCAACGGCGATGGCAGCTTTTCGACAACGGCAACCGCCCCGCCGACAGGCCTCTATCCCACCCGTCTCGCTGTGGCAGACTTCAATGGCGATGGCCTGACAGATGTGGCAGCTGGGCTCGATGCCGGGACAACACCTCTGGTGAATGAGACGGTACTACTGGCAGCCAGCCAGGTAGCTACCGCAACCACCTCGATCTCCTTGGGCGCGGGGGCGCACCTCGTGGATGCCAGCTACCCGGGCGACACCAATTACAACTCCAGTCTCTCGGTCCCGATCGCGTTGACCGGACCAACGGACACGACGACCCTTACCCTGACTGTGACCCCGAACAGCGCTGTCTTGTCTGGTCAGTCCGTGACTCTCACCGCGACGTTGAGCCCTTCTTCTGCGCAGGGCCATGCCACCGATGGAGAGACGATCAGTTTCTACAACGGGAATAGCCTTCTCGGCACGGGCACGCTCGCGGGCGGCACTGCCACCCTGGTTCTCCCCGTAACCTACTCATACAGCGTCACCGCTGGGTATGCTGGGGATGCCTACTTGTCTGCAAGTACCTCCAACGCACAATCCTTGGTCGTGGGTCCCCCCGTTTCCACCACGCTCACGCTGACCGCCAACCCGTCTCCAAGTACCCATGGCCAGCCAGTGACGCTGACCGCGACCCTCAGCCCATACTCCACCCAGGGTGTCAGCAGCGATGGAGGTTTTGTCACTTTTGCTGGTACAGCCGTCGTCCAGAGCACAACTACTCTCTCGTCCGGGGTGGCAAGTGTGTCGGTGAGTCCGATGCCCGTGGGCACATATTCGGTGCAGGCCACGTTTGCAGGCACCGCGGCCTTCGCTCCGTCCGCCAGTCAAACAATCTTGCTCACGGTGAACCCGGCTACGCCGACCGTTACATTAGCTTCGTCCGCCAATCCGGCGCTCGTCTCCAATCCGGTGACCTTCACGGCTACGCTATCGGCCTGGGACCTGAAGCTTCCGCTGGGTGGAATGATTTTCTTCGATGGAACGACGGAACTGGGCGAAGTGCCGACGAATTCAAACTTGACCTCCTTCACCACCACCGCGCTCACCACGGGCGCGCACACGATTACCGCGGAATATACCGGAGACGCGAACGACTTGGCGGCAACCAGCGCTGCGTTGACCGAAACCATCGAGGACTTTACCTTGGGCTCATCCAGCGGCGGAAGCGTCTCCCCCGCGACAGCATCGCCTGGCGGAACGGCCACCTATTTGTTAGCCGTCGATCCGCCCGCAGGTACCACGTTTCCGGCCGCCGTTACCTTCTCTGTGTCCGGGCTGCCCACGGGCGCTACCGCGACGTTCTCGCCGACGATGCTGCCGGCCAACTCCGGCCCTACAAACGTCACGATGACCGTGGCGTTGTCGAATCAGGTGGCAGCGAAGCATCCGCTACCCAAGCCATTCGATCGGGAGCAGGTGCCGATGGCCCTTGGGTTAATTATGTTGCCCTTTGTCGTGCGGCTCCGCAAAGACGCACGCCGTTCGAAGCGCATCATCTGTCTGTTCGCTGTGGTGATGACGAGCGCGGCGATGATAGCGAGCCTGTCCGCATGCGGGAGCTCCGGAAGCAGTATGGGATCCACCCTCCAGCCACAAACCTACACGCTCACGATCACCGCAACCTCCGGTTCACTGTCTCAATCGACCACGACCAGCCTGACTGTTCAATGACCAGGAATGGTCGCGTGCAATCATGTCCGGATGGGTTATTTGGTCACCGCGCCCTGGCTGGCGACAGCGTGGATCACCCGCTCCACCGCTGGCGGCAAGACATCGAAGTGGAGCGACCCTGACCTTACTGGCAGCGCAGACTGCGTATTGGATCGATGCCGGCTGCACGTCGCGCTGGAATGAGGCAGGCCGCCAGCGCAATCAACACCAGAATCAGCGGCGCAACCGCAAACGCGAACGGATCATTCGGGCTGACCCCGTAGAGAGCGCTTCTTGCCAGCCGACCGAAAAACAGAGCAACCGTAATCCCCAGCAAGCAGCCTGCCCCCGTCAGCGCAAGTCCCTGCCGCAAGATCAACGCAAGAACTTGTCCTCGGCCTGCACCCAGCGCCATGCGTACACCAATCTCCTTCGTCCTTCGTACGACCGAGAAATTGACCACACCATAGATGCCAATCGTCGAAATCAATAGGCCCATCAAACCACAAATCCCGAAGGCCACCGCCGCCAGTCGCGGCAGAATCAGCGCGTTATCCAGATGCGTCTGCAGCGTGCGAACATCGAAGATCGTCATCGCCGGGTCCAGGGTATGGGCCGCCTCCTTCGCGCTTGCAACCAGCGCCGCAGGATCGCCACCAGTCTTCACCAAGAGCGTGATGCCCAGCTGACTACCGTCACTTTCCGCCTGATAGACATCCAGAAGAGGTAGGTAGAGACACGGCCGAGGCGCTTCGCCAATCGTGCGCGATTTCGTTGTCGCAACGACAGCGACAATGCGCAACGCAGTCTTCCCGTGCACGATCCTCCGTCCAATCGCATCGCCATTCGGAAAAGCGCGTTTTGCTAAAGCCTCGTTCACAATCGCGAGCCCGTCATTCTGCCCAGGCTGGGGCGCAAAATCCTTGCCCCGCAGAATCGGGATGCCCAGCGTTTTGAAAAAATCCGGACCTACCCGATAAATATCCGCATAAATCCTGCTCCTGTCCGGCTCGGCCCGTTGATCTTCAGGGATCACCGAACCATGCTCGCCCCCAAAGCTCAGGGGCACGCTGTCCGTGACGCTGGTCGCTTCGACTCCCGGCATGGCTCTCGTCCGGTCCAATAACGACTTCATGAACTGCCGCGACTGGCTATCGCTCGGCTGATTTTGCGCGGGGTCAAATGACATCAGCAGTACGTTGCGGTTCTGAAAGCCGCCATCCATCCTTCGCGAGGCATAGAGGCTGTGCAGAAACAATCCGGAGCAGATCAGCAGCAGCGTGCTCAGTGCCACCTGCCCGATCACCAGCACATTGCGAAATCCCAGGCGGCGAAATTTGGCGACCTCGACAGGTTCATCCTTCAACGCGGTCACCAGATCCGTCTTCGTGGCACGCAACGCGGGCACCAGGCCAAAGACGATTCCTGTCATGATCGAGAGCGCTGTACAGAACAGGACAACGTGGCTGTCCAGAGATACGGAGAGGTCGACAGGCAGCGGAACCGGCAGTTTGAATTTCCCGAAGCTCGCTGTTCCAAGGTATGCAATCCCCAGCCCTGCCACTCCGCCCAAAATACCCAGTAAGACGCTCTCCGTAAGTAGCTGGCGGATGAGTCGCCCTCGGCTTGCGCCAATAGCGAGGCGTGTAGCCATCTCCGTACTGCGCGCCGACGCCCTCGCCAGCAACAGGTTCGCGATGTTCGCGCACGCGGTCAACAGCACAAGGATCGTCACTCCCAGCAGGAGAAAAAAGAATGCAGTCACCGTCGGGCGCAATTCCGGGTTGATTTGTCCCGCTGTCTCCATGTGAAAGCCGCGCCCTTCGTTGTGGGCGGGATACTGCTTCTGAAGTCTTTGCGCGACCACTCCCAGTTCCGCGCGAGCCTGAGCCGGGTTCGCACCCTCCGCCAGCCGGCCTGTCGCCATCAGCCACTGGTTGTTTCGATCCTGCAGAGAGCTGCCCTGGATCGGCAGGAATGCGAAATCATGAATCATCGAAAAGGGAATCCAGAAATCCGAAACAATTCCCGCTTCCGTGCCGCGAAATCCGGCTCCGACGACTCCGACCACTGTGGCGCGAATTTTGTTGATCTCTACGCTTTTCCCTACGATCTTCGGATCACCCTTGAACCGCGATTGCCATAAGCTGTGACTCAATACGATCACAGGAGCTTCGCCCGCCATGTCGTCACTGGAGGAATTGAATCCGCGCCCGAGAGTGAAGCTGGGACGGACCACGTCAAAGTAATTTGCGGTGACCAACGCTCCCCAATTGCGCTGCTGCTCTCCGACTGGACCGACACTCGCCACCAGCATCGGAAAGAACGCTGCCACTCCCGAAAAGCTGTTTGCCTTCCGTAACTCCACAACGTCGGGAAACGACAGCGTGTCCCCTCCCCCCGGCGCCGTTCGGCTGGTTCCGGATATTTCCATCAGGCGCGAAGGTTCATTCACCGCCAAGGTACGAAACAGTGCGAAGTTCGCAATCGCGAAGATCGTGGAACATGCGCCAATACCAAGAGCGGCTGATAAAACGGCAACAAGTACAAAGCCGCGCTGTCTCTTGAAGCTGCGCGTGGCGAAGATCAGATCCTGCATCGATTCAGCCAGCCGCCGCGAAATCCACGTCTCGCGAGAATCTTCAGCTTGTCGCGCGACGTTGCCGAAGTTTTGGCGCGCGACACGCCGCGCTTCTGACCCTGACATCCCCGCATCGACCAACTGCTGCGTCTTCTGCTCCAGGTGGAATTCCATCTCTTCGCGCAACAGCTCGGCGCGTCGATCGCGCTCCAGCCAGTAGCGGCATCGCCTTAGAAGTTTTCCGAATACCATGGCGTCACGCCCACCCCATCACGCGCGCGATTGCGCCCGTCATCTGCCGGTATTTCTCTGCCTCGGCCTGCAGCTGCTTCCGGCCCGCAGGGGTCAGCCGATAAAATCGCGCCCGTCGATTGTTGGCCGACAGCCCCCACTCCCCCTCAATCCACCCGTTCAGCTCAAGACGTTGCAGCGCCGGATAGAGCGAGCCTTCCTCCACATCCAACACACTATCCGTGATCCTCTGGATAGCCTGCGCGATGGAGTAGCCGTGCATCCGGCCTATGCTCAAAGTTTTCAGCACCATCATGTCGAGCGTTCCCGGCATCAGATCGTTCTTCGTCTTCGTCTTTCCCATAGATAGACTATATAACAGATAGACTATGGGAAATACAACCAGCAGCTTCGCCCCCGGACACGGCAAAGCTCTTGTCTCGGAGCTACCGCACCCCTGGCTACCTTCGAGAGCCATGGCAACTCCAGCGGCGTGGATGCCGTCAACATCAACTGGAGGAATCCATGGAAGACCAACAAATTCGGCTAGCCCTCAACGCGCACTGGCATGCGTCGGCCATCGGCGATCTCAACGCCGAACACGATATCTACGAGGACAATGCCATCTGTGACTATCCCCAGTCCGGCGAGCGAATCCTCGGGCGAGCCAATTTGCAGGCCCTCCGCAGTCATCACCCCGGCAAACCTTCCGGCTTCAACATCCGGTGAATGCTCTGTCAAGGCGACCTCTGGATCACGGAATACACCATCACCTACCAGGGGCGACCCGCCTACACCGTCGGCATCATGGAGTTCCGCAACGGCAAGGTCGCGCACGCAACCCACTATTTCGCGGATCCCTTCCCGGCCCCCGCCTGGCGCACCCAATGGGTCCACCCCATCCCCTAACGCTGAATTGAAGCGCTGTTCACCGGCTCCGATCCAAACTCTGTCGTCCTGAGCGCAGCGAAGGATCCTGCGGTTGCTCGGTGCTCCATGTCATCCCCGGTCGCCTAGCCAAAAGAATTGTCATCCCGACCCTACCAATCGCGCCCAGAACGATTAACCTTATGTTTCAAAACGGGAAACTCTCGCATAGATTTCCCGCTGTGCGTGGAAAAACCGCAATTGCCACATCTGCGTTTGTCGAGCTCCTAAATACCGGATAAAACCATAGGAGAACCTTGGTACAGTGGATTAACTAAATGGGAGCATATTTCACACTTCGTAGTTCGAAGAAAGCGCCCCTCTTTGACGTAGAGGGAGACCGAATGGGTGGCCCTAAATCCATTCTGCGATCCGGCAAACTGATGGCAAGAGTTTTTGCCGCTTCAACCCAGGGTAAGGCTCGCGAAGCCCTCGCACGTTCGTTCACCACCACCATCATCGAAACCTATTGGAATAGGATTCAGGAAGGCGCGTCTTATTCTTTGGCTCTTCCTGGGTTTTTCGCAACCCAAGACTCGACGAAGCTCACGAGCGCATGTCAAAGCCTCGCAACCACGATGGGGGAAGCGGCAAGTATGCTCGACCCGCTCGCCGCCTCTTATCTCATCAGCGTGACCTATACAGCTATGTTGTCGGGTGCCCCACTCAAGGCCGGTGCAGGCGTTGCTAGAACATAATGCTCCAGGTCGGATAGATGCCCCTCGCACGTCCAAAAATCTCCTGGAGCGTTAACTCCATGAATGCTCCGGTCCCGGTATTGACGAAGATGAAACGATAGCGGTCCTTAAGGTTCTGGGCCACGAGCAATTCGGCCGTGGTCAAGGCAAAAAAGTAACCCTTGAAGTCCTCAGGCAGGACGCGATTGCTTGACTTGATTTCGCACAGAACGATCTTGTCGAGATTCCGCCCGATGTCCGCGATGTCGTCAAGATCCACCCTCGCAGAAAGCCTCACCACATCAAACGTCTTGCCGTAGACCACAAGGTTCTTTCTCGCGAACTCGACAAGTAACCGTCGCTTCTGTTCGGCGCTGGGCACAAAATATCCTGAATTGCTTCGCAACAGAATCTGCGCAGCCTTCTTCGCGGTTTGGTTACGACTTGGTTCAGCAAGCAGGGCACTCTCTATCGCATTTTCTTCTTCGTCCACCTTCTGTCCTCTTGCACCGTGAGCTCTGCTGCTGAGGCTCTACTTTGGCGTCGATCGAATGCCTGAGCTGACCTATCAGCGGTAGTGGCGAACAGAACCGAAGGATTAACTCCTAAGGCATCGGCAATGCGCCAAATATTGATCAAGCTGACGTTGCGTTCTCCACGTTCGACGCCGCCAATGTACGTGCGGTGGAGACGGGCGAATTCTGCAAGTTCCTCTTGCGAGTACCCGCGGTCCTCCCTCAACGCCCTAATCCGCTTTCCAAAAGCGATTCGTCGATCCATGAGAGTGTGATTGTAGAATTCGAAGCCGGGCGTCGTCTGCAGACGATAAGTAGCGTTATAATTACTTACGCCTCAGCGGCGAGGCGAATTGGGCCCATTCGGACCTGGGCGCGCGTAGCGCACGTTTTCGCGCTGCGATGCGTCTCGCGAGCACGGGAGAGGGAGAAACGCGGGTGCAGACCTATAGGGTGGTTTGGGAGATCGACGTCGAAGCCGACGGCCCGAAAGAGGCTGCGGAGATGGCACGCTATTTTCAAACAGCTCCAGACACGATTGCCACTGTTTTCGACGTTCGAGATGAAACGGGCGAGATCACAAGGGTGGACCTGGCGGAGGATGAAGCATAATTCCGACACGTGCCATAGGGAGCCCGCCGCCCTATATTGACCGTCCCACCTTACACAAACGCCTCCAGAAGATATTTCCTGAAGGCGTTCGTCAGCGCAATTACTGTGTGCGTGAAGCAGCGGCATCCACGGTCTTCACGATGTTGTATGTCGGCGCCATCGAAGGGACAGACGAGTGGGCCGCGCCAAAGTGATCGTGCGCATGACCGATGCGCAGGCTGCACTGCAGGAAGAGTCCGCCAGGACCGCTTACGCATCCGACTCCATGAAGCCGGGTTTTCAGCCGGAAGGTAGGACCTGGTATCAGGAGAACAGCCGTGAGCAAATTCGGGACGAGACGATCCGGCAGGGATTCATCACCAATAACGCGGTGATTGAACGCCCTGGATTGGCCACCACGTCGTCAAGACCTCGTTATGCGCTGAAATCCGATTTTGCCAAACTCTTCGATCCGGCTCTCTCCGGTGAGGACTTCGAGAAGGCGGCGGAAGCATGGCTGGAGCAGCATCTTTCCGCAACAGCCCTGGCGCGCACAGTGCTTATAAGACGAGGTGCGACTACCACCGGCGAGGGGGTTCTTGTCACCTTTCCGAACGGAGAGACGCGGCGCATGGCTCCCGGCCCAAGTTCGGCCATATCGAAGGCCGTGATAGAGGACTTCGCCAAGCGTTACCTTATCAATCCGGCCGTTCTATGGGTTAGCGAAAGCGGAGCCAAGGTGGTAAAGCGTGACGATGAGCTGGCCGCGCAGCTCAGGTTGAAAATTACCGCCGACCGCAATCTGCCCGACATTATTCTCGTCGATCTTGGGGATGGAAAGGACGGTCATGTTCTGCTCATCTTCATTGAAGTTGTCGCAACAGACGGCCCCGTCACGCCGCAACGACAGGGAGTGCTATTGAAGATCGCCACCGAAGCTGGATTCCCTGCGAACCGCGTCGCTTTCGTGACAGCGTATATCGACCGCTCAAATACCGTATTCAAAAAGACGGTGTCCGAATTGGCCTGGCGCTCTTTTGCGTGGTTTGCCGCCGAACCCGAGCACCTGATTGTTTTGCACGATGGCCGGGAACAAATCGCCAAAACGCTTGCGCAGTGGTTATAACTGATCGCGTTGAAAATGAAGACGCGATGCGAGCCTTCATCCATCGGCTTGAGGCCGATTCCCTCATCGCGAAAACTTTCGCGGACGAAGACTCGGCCCTTGTGCCAATCAACCATGCGGACTCGGCTTACTTCTTGACCGCGCCCTGGCTGGCAACCGCGGAAATCGCCTGCTCCACCCGCGCCGGATCGCCCAGATAATAATGACGCAGCGGCTTCAGGTTTCCATCCAGTTCATACACCAGCGGCATTCCCGTGGGAATATTCAAACCCGCAATCTCCCGATCGGAAATCTGGTCCAGGTACTTCACCAGCGCCCGCAGACTGTTGCCATGCGCCGTGATCAGCACCTTGTTTCCCGCCTTCACTCGCGGCGCAATTGTTCCGTGCCAGCATGGCAATACCCGCGCCACCGTGTCCTTCAGGCATTCCGTCAACGGCAGTTGCGCCTTCGCTAGATTCTTGTAGCGGGGATCATTTCCCGGATACCGCGGATCCTTCTCGCTCAGCGGCGGGGGAGGAACATCGTAACTCCGTCGCCATTCCTTCATCTGCGCTTCGCCGTACTTGGCCGCCGTTTCCGCCTTGTTCAGCCCCTGCAGCGCTCCATAGTGCCGTTCGTTCAACTGCCAGTCGCGCACCACCTGGATCCACATCAGGTCCATTTCATCCAACGCCATCCACAGCGTCCGAATTGCCCGCTTCAGCACGGAGGTGAAGGCCACGTCGAACGTATATCCCTCCGCCTTCAGCAATCGCCCCGCTTCCCGCGCCTCTTCTCTGCCCTGCTCGGAAAGATCTACGTCCGTCCATCCGGTAAACAGGTTTTCCTTGTTCCAGACACTCTCTCCGTGCCGCAGCAAAACAAGCTTGTTGGTCTCCATGGTCGTTTTTCACTCCTTCGTGCCATGCGGCGCTTCAAATTTGAGCAGGCGTCGGATCGGAACCTTCCTCCTCAGCTGCCGCGATGCGTTGTAGGTTCGTTTCTTTCATCCTAATTGAACCATTGAAGCGCGGACGGAGATCGGAGAAAGTGACTAAGGTCACGTCTGCTCCCGAATGAAAACCGAGCCGGTTTTCCAGTCGTTTTATTTAGTTGCCTTAGCAACTATGTCGTTGTTTTTGGTTGCCTTAGCAACTAGTTTTTTTGGGGACATTTACGGCACGATAACCGCCGCGCCGTCGATCGCGTCGCCCTTCACCGCCAGCAGCGCCTCGTTCACTTTGTCCAATGAATATGCGGTCGTTCGCGATTCCAGATGAATCTCCGCCGCCAGTTCAAGAAAGTCGCGCGCATCCCCTCGCGTCATATTTGCAACGCTGCGGATCTGCCGCTCGCCCCACAGAAGCCTGTCATAATCGAACTCCGGCATCTTGTTCAAATGAATAGCGTTAATCGCCACCACACCGCCCTTTCGCAGGCATGAAAGTGCGGCAATCACCACCTCGCCGCTGGGCGCAAACGTCACCGCGCGATCCAGTTCTACTGGTGGTTTCTCTGTCTCGCTCCCCACCCACGTCGCACCCAGCGATTCGGCTAAACGGCGATGCGATTCACCGCGTGTAGTCACATACACCTCACAATTCCACGCGCGCAGCACGGCGATTGCGAGATGCGCGGAAGCGCCAAAACCAAACAACCCCACGCGCTCGCCGCGCTGCACACCGGCCACGCGCAGACTGCGAAACCCAATGATGCCCGCGCACAGCAACGGCGCGGCATGCAGATCATCCAGCGCCGCCGGAAGTGGATAAACAAAGTCCGCCCGAGCGATTGCATATTCTGCGTAGCCGCCGTTCACCGTGTATCCGGTAAATGTCGGCGAGTCACACAAGTTTTCGAAATTGTTGCGGCAATACCAACACGTGCCATCCACGCCGCCCATCCAGGAGACGCCCACTCGCGTACCCGCCGGCAATTCGGGTGTTGCGCCTTCGACAATCTCTCCCACAATCTGATGCCCGGGAATCAAATGCCCGAGCCGCGACGGTAGTTCTCCTTCAATAATGTGCAGATCTGTACGGCACACACCGCAGGCGCGAACGCGGAGAAGCACCTGCCCCGGTTCCGGCCGAGGTTGGGGCACGTCCTCGATCCGCAGCGAACGGCTCGACATCTTGCCCGGTGAATCCAAAATCGCGGCTTTCATGCGCAAGTCCTCTGGCTACCACTTTTGCAGGCGTCTGTCTGATCAAATTTGACCATGTTTTGGACCGCTTGAAAGGTCCGGAATTTTATCCGAAGGCGTCGGTCAGCGCGGTACAATGTCGGCTAGGCAACATTTCCCCGCAGGAGTCGAACGAACCTTCCATCGAGACTCACGCCAGGTCGCCTAACCGACGCTGTGCTTGAACCATCTCAGACGTGCCAGTGGTGGTGCACCATGTCTCTGTCGCCCGCCCGAATTTCCGCTGACACAATCGTCGGCGGATCGACTGCGTTCCGGGGTCTTTCTCCACAGGCCCTCGTGGAGTTGGATGCAATCAGCATACCCACGGAGTATCCCTCCGGAGCGGTCCTGGCGCGCCAGGAAGATCCGTCCGAGTTCGTCCGGCTTGTGTGTTATGGCCGGGTGAAAACCTACACTTCCTCGCAGGATGGCAAAAGCCTACTGTTGAAGATCGGCGCCAAGGGCGAAGCGATTGGGATGGCCGCAGTCATTGCAGGCCGGCCCTACGACTCGACAGCCGAAGCCTATGAGCCTTGCATGGTTCACGCGATCCACAGCAAAGACTTCCTGGTGCTGCTCTCTCACCACAGGACAGTCTGCTGGCAAGCGCTGCAGATGATGGCCCAGGAAAACCACGAGTTACTGCTGAACGCGCGCCGGGTGGCGCTGTCGGTTTCTGTCGCGGCGAATCTGGCCAAGCTGCTGCTGGATTGGGAGACAACCATCCAGCGAACAACCGGAAATAAACAATTCCACATGCTGCTGACGCACCAGGAAATTGCCGAGATGGTGGGAACGTCGCGGGAGACGGTCACACGCACGCTGGTGCATTTTCGCCAGAATGGGTGGATTCGTATCCAGGGCATTTCCATGGAAATTCTGCAGCGGGCACGAATGGAAAACATCTCGATCTAATACAGCTTTGCCGCCGATTGATTCCGCTCTCACTTCCTTCCTCTTCTACTGTGATCAGCGTCACCGCGAAAACCCAGCCAGTCATTCTACCTTCAATGAGAACCCAGGATTTGCTGAAAAAAAAGATGAGCGAATTGAAGAACCAATCCATATGTTTCAACCCTTGCACGAGGAGGCCCTGCATGAAACGTTTGCTCGTATGCGTCGCGCTGATGATGGGTGTTGCGCTGGTGATATTGCTGCCCGGATTCGGGACGACGGAACGCGCGTACGCCGCGGACAAGCCAGCCCAGCAAGCCAACCCCCCGCAAACGCCGCCCACGGCGATAAGCGGTGCATCCGGATACGTTGGATCCGAAACTTGCGTAACCTGCCATGCGGAACTGGGCAAGAGCTTCGCGACCAACCCGCATTCCAAGCTTGCCCTGATGCACAACGGCAAGGGAATCACGTGTGAGAGCTGTCACGGGCCGGGGCAGGCGCACGTCGAAGGCGGCGGAGATATTACCAAGATCTTCCTGCCGAGCAAGGCAACTCCGGGGCAGATCGATTCCACCTGCCTGGGCTGCCACGCTGGTGTCCATCCGAATTTTCAGCGCTCGCCGCATGCCAAAGCCGGCCTGAGCTGTATCAGTTGCCATAGCGTTCACGCCCCGCAGACCGAACACGCCCTGCTGAAACTGCCGGAGCCTGCGCTCTGTTTCACCTGCCACACCGACGTGAAGGGGTCCTTCGACATGCCCTTCCACCACCCGGTAAACGAGGGAACGGTGAAGTGCAGCGACTGCCACGACGTGCACGGCACGTTCCAAGGCACGCAACTCCGGTCGACCGCCGATCAGAACGTGGTCTGTGTCAAGTGCCATACGGATGTGCGCGGACCGTTCGTGTACGAGCACGCCGTAGTGAAGGCAGAGGGATGCGTGGCTTGCCACACACCGCACGGTTCTCAAAATGCCCGGCTGCTGAATATGCCGACGATCAACACCTTGTGCAAGCAGTGCCACAGCCAGGTTAGCGGCGATACGATCCACGGAATGAACTCGGGATCCCAAGAGATTACACCTTGCATCACCTGCCACACCATGATCCACGGATCCAATCTCAACGCTGCTTTTCTGAAGTAGTGGAGTTGGGTCGAAGGTTGGGATGTGCTGACGTTTTTTCAAGTGAGGTTTTCGATGAAGAGGATTGATTGGTTTTCAAAGCTGGACTATCAACGGCTCTCCCCTGCATTCATCCTGCGTCGCGCCGCGGGCATTGGGATCGCAACACTCGTGATCACCGCGGGTGTGGCTGCAGCCCAGGTTACGCCGGCGAACACTCCAACGGCACCGAATGGATATGTCATCCACGGAAGCACCGACGAAGGCGGCCATGTTGCCAGCATCACCGGCAGCGGCGAAATGTATGACACGTTAGTCAACCAGCAGAGCGGGCCGCGCGTTTTTGGCCAGACCTTTAGTCTGCAGGTGCTGCCGGGCAACAAGCATTCCCTGGCGGATTCCGTCACAGCGTTCACCACCGGATTTGGCGGGGATCCTGACAGCTTTACCGCGATGAGCATATCCAAGGGCAATGTTTACGAGTTCACAGGAACGTTCCGTCGCCACCGCGACTACTTCGACTACGATCTGTTGGGCAACCCGAACATCCCTTCGGGCCTGTCGATCCCCATTGGACCCTCCAACGCGCCGACGGGCCACCTGCCGTGGCCCCAGGTAGAACAATCGCCGGTGATGTTCAACACGGTGCGCAGGCTGTTGGACACCAACTTGACACTGTTTCCGCTGTCCCAGATCAGCTACCGCGTTGGCTACTCCGAGAACACGATGGAGGGCCCCAGCCTCAGCCCCGGCGAATCGGTCGGCAAGTATAACGCCCTGCTGGAGGAATACCAGCGCCACAGTTCCGACGATTTTATGGGCGGAATCGACTGGAAACCTTTCCCCAGAACGACCCTGACCTTTGAAGAGCAGATCGACCACCTGAAAGAGAACTCCTATTTCACGTTGGCGCCCAGCAGCTTTATCGCGCAGGAGGCAAACGGACTCCCGGTGGCGCTGGGCAACTACACCAGCTTAACCCCCTATGGAATCGCCGCCTGCAACACAGGCAGCATGGGGACTGGATACACGAGTCCGGCCGTCTACACGATCCTGTCGCCGGCGCAAACCCCGGGCGGCTTGCCTATCATCAATCCGGCCTGTGCTGTTGCTACCAGCTACCTGCGCAGCCAGCCAACGCGCATGTTGTTCCCGACAGAGATTTTCCGGTTCCAGAGCTCGAGCATCCCGCACATTGCGATGAACGGGAATCTGCGCTACACGAACGCCAACATGAACCTGCCTAACTACTACGAGAATTTTCAAGGTTTGGATGGAACAATTCGCACCATTACCTTTAAGGGCAATGCGAACGCCAAGCGAGAGGTAATCGCTACCGACTTCGGCATTAACTGGGAAGCGACCAAGACGGTGAATGTTTCCGATGCGCTGAACTTCTCCAATGTTCAGCAACCCGGCACCTCGAATATCTCCGCAGGGTCCACGCTGGTAACCCCCGGGAACCCCAATGAAACGATCAACTATTCCGGTCCGCTAGCTGTTGGACCGCCTTCCACAGTGGGGGGCAGCGCCAATGGGACGCCTTTGCCCGACTATTTTGGCCAGAAGTTTCTGGCGAACAACCTGACGGCGAGCTGGGATGGATTATCGCGCACGACGCTCTCGGTCACGTATCGCTACAGCTCGCAGGTCATCGCCCAAGGCATTCCCCATGATGCCCCGCTGGCCCCGGGCGCAACCTCCAACGGGACGGTCACGATCCATGAAAATGGCGGAATTTTTTACGCCACTATGCGGCCCTCCGAGCGTTGGGATATCAATGGCAGCATCGGGTTGCTCTATGCCGATAACGCTTTCACACCGCTGACTGCTCGGCAGACGGAGCGCTATCGGGTGCATACCCTGTACCGGCTGAAGTCGTGGGGTACGATATCCGCGGCCTATAACGATGTGGAGCGCCACAACAACACCAACAACACAGGCACGCCCTCCGCAGCTGGACCGATCGCACATGATGACCACAGCCGGGTGTTCGGTCTGGGTGCGACGCTGTCGCGGAACGAGCACTATGCGCTGGAATTCAATTACTCCTACAGTGACGTCTATTCGTCGACCAACATTTGCTATGATGCCGGCGCAGCCGCCAACCTGGCTGGCGCAGCAACGCCCAGCGGGACAGCATGCCCCGGAGGGACTGTTCGCGGAGCTGCTTACTACCAGTTCGGGCCAGTCAAGGACTTCATGAATGCACCCACGCAATACGGAACGGTGGGGGTTCATCTGTCCCCAACTCCCCGGCTCCAGTCGAACATCGGCTATACCATCAGCTCCGTCAATGGCACCCGGTTCTTCAACGATGCACGGGACGTGAATGGCTCGCTGGTCTCCACCTACCAGTCGCCATATGTGAACGTGTCGTACACGGTTCGGAAGAACTGGAGTTGGAACGCACAATACAACTACTACGGTTACGGTGAGGGCGGCCCGTCGGGCGCAGCCTACTGCACCACGTCCAGCACGCTACCGATTCCTGGAACTCCCGCACCCGTGGTTCCCTGCAACTCTCCCACGCTGGCCGGAATCCAGACCGGTTTAACCATATCGCCTGCCGGTGAAACCGCGCCCCGCAACTTCCATGCGAATAACGTAACGATTGGAATGCGCTACCAGTTTTGAACCGCGGTAACCGCTTGATCTGTCGACGCAGTAAACGAGGAGTACGAACGTGAAGAACTCAATCAGATGGATGACGATCGGTATGATTGCGCTGTTCCCTGTTGTCCCCATGTTGGCTCAGAGTTCGGGAGCCGATACCTACAAGGCAAAATGCGCGATGTGTCATGCCGCGGATGGCAGCGGAGACACGCCTGCCGGGAAGGCCACCAAGACGCCATCCTTCAGCGCGCCGGCAGTATTGAAGATGTCGAGTGCGGAGCTTGCCGCAGCGACCAAGAATGGCAAAGGGAAGATGCCGGCATATGCGGGCAAGCTGACAGGCGCGCAGATTACGGACGTCGTCGCCTACATTCACACATTGCAGAAGAAGTAGTCACCGGGAACAAACGGGACATGACTGCGGTGTAGAAGTTCAAGGGGACCGCGACGGTTACCTGGTCCTCGGTCATTGCACCACTGAACGAATCTGTGAATAATTCTTTAGGGGAAAGGTCATGCAGTGCGCGACCTTTCCTCTAAAATTTCCTGCCTAAGGATTGCGCCCCAGGGCTATGCTGCTGGCTCGGTTTTTTCCTCCATTACAAACAACAACAGAGAACGGGCAGTAACGTCGTAGACATCTCCGGCGTGAAAAGTCGTGTTCCCGTTGGATTCGTCCGCTGTGCCGTCGATGTTGGTGTCGATGAGTCGGAGCCAGGCAGAACCCCCTTTCGATTCCGGCAGAGTGAATTTCACCAGGTCGAAATGGCCGTTGATCACCAGGAGCAGGGTGGCTTCGTGGCCGCGCTGGCGGATGCCGGTGGTCTGGGCGTGACCGTCCAGCGACATTCCGAAGCAACGCATATTGGCGTCTCCCCAGTCGCTGGTCTGCATCTCTTTGCCATTGGCGTTGATCCAGGTGAGGTCCTTGACGCGCAATTTCTTGCTGTATTGACCGGTCAGGAACAGGTTACGGCGGAGGATGGGATATTTGTGCCGCAGTGCCGTGAGTTTTCGCACGAACTGGGTCAGCGTCTTGTTCCGGTCGAGTAAGTCCCAGTCCACCCAGCTGATGTCATTGTCCTGGCAGTAGGCATTGTTGTTGCCCTGCTGGGTGCGGGCAAATTCATCGCCGGCCAGCATCATGGGAGTGCCCTGCGAGAGCAGCAGCGTCGCCAGGAGGTTGCGCATCTGGCGCTGGCGCAGAGCGGTAATCTCGGGATCATCCGTCGGGCCTTCCACGCCGCAGTTCCAGGAATGATTATTGGAGCTTCCGTCCTGGTTGTTTTCGCCATTGGCTTCATTGTGCTTGTCGTTATATGAAACCAGATCGTTCAGCGTGAAGCCGTCGTGGGCGGTAACGAAATTGATGCTCGACCATGGTCTTCTTCCCTGGCAGTTGAACAGCGACGCAGAGGCGCAGAGGCGCTCGGTTAACGCGGATACAGATCCTGCCCCTTTCCAGAATTCGCGAACATCATCGCGGAATTTATCGTTCCATTCTGCCCAGCCGGGAGGAAACTCCCCGACCTGGTAGCCGCCGGGACCGCAGTCCCAGGGCTCGGCAATCAGTTTGACCGTGTTCAAGACGGGGTCCTGACTGCAGGCTTTCAGAAATCCGCTGCGATTATCGAACCCGTTGGGTTCGCGCGCGAGAATGGTGCCAAGATCAAAGCGAAATCCATCCACGTGGGTCTGCTCTACCCAATAGCGCAGGCTGTCGGTGACCATCTGAATGACGCGCGGATGACTCAGGTTGACGGTATTGCCGGCGCCGGTGTCATTGATGTAGTAGCGGTTGTTGTCCGCAAGGAGACGATAGTAGCTGGCGTTATCAATTCCCTTGAACGACAGGGTGGGGCCAAGCTCGTTACCCTCCGCCGTGTGGTTGTAGACCACGTCGAGAATGACTTCGAGACCGGCCTGATGAATGCAGGCCACCATCTCCTTAAACTCGCGCAGCGTTTGGGCCTTGTCGGAGGCATAGCGCGGATCGGGAGAGAAATAGCCAATGGTGTTATATCCCCAGTAATTGGTGAGGCCTTGCTCGAGCAGATGGCTGTCGTTAATGAAGGCATGGATCGGCAAGAGTTCCATCGACGTGACGCCGAGGGATTTGACATAGTCCAGCACCTCCGGTTGCGCCAGTCCGCAATAGGTGCCGCGAAGATGTTCCGGCACTGCGGGGTGTTTTTTGGTGTAGCCGCGCACATGCAATTCGTACAGCACAGTGTTTTCAAACGGCACCGCCAGATGAGCCTGACTGCCCCGGCGGTCGCGCCCGGGCGCCCCGGTCCAATCGAAATTGGGGTCGACCACAACACACTTGGGCATGAATGGAGCACTATCCCGAGCATCGAAGGTGAGATCGTCTCCCGACTCCATTTGATAGCCGAAGACGGCGGGATCCCACTTTAGTTCTCCCGTATAGGCGGTTGCGTACGGGTCGAGCAACAACTTGTTGGGATTGAAGCGGTGACCGCGTTGCGGCTCATAGGGTCCGTACACGCGATATCCATAGACGGTGCCAGGGCCAATGTCGGCCAGATAACCATGCCAGATCTGATTGGTAAATTCGGGCAATTCAATGCGGTGCAGTTCCTCGGCGCCCTGGTTGTCGAAGAGGCACAGCTCGACCTTGGTGGCGTTCGCGGAAAAAATTGCAAAGTTGGTTCCCTGGCCGTTCCAGGACGCGCCGCGCGGGTAGGGAAGGCCTTCCCCCAGCGCAAACTTTCTCTTCTTGATCACGATTTGGTTTTCCCCTCACGACTTGCCAGACAGAAACATAGAAAGACCGCCGAGCCGGCGAGTCGAATGCAAATGTATTGGATGGCGAATTTAGGAAGGGGGAAATTATTTCGCTCGATTTTCCGGCGACATACTTCGAATGCAAAGCCCGAGCCCAAGCTACTCTGCCGTTTATCCAGCAACGCTCATGGGCCTGTCATGAGAAAGGGCGCAGAAGGATCAGCTCGCTGGGTTCCAGGAATAGCATGGCTATTCCTGGAACGCACCGTGCGCGATTCACCAAGGTTCAGATCTGCCGAACGCGGCCCTTCGTAATCAGGCGCAGGAGCAAGGTGAGAAGGACAGCTCCCAACACGGCGACGAGAATTGTATAGAGCATGCCGCCGCTGCCCGCGAAACCGAGTGCCCGCATGATAAATCCGCCGACGATCGCACCGATGATGCCGATGACCATATCCATCAACGCGCCGTATCCGCCGCCGCTCATAATTTTGCCGGTGATCCAGCCCGCGATGATTCCTACGATGATCCACCAAATAATGAACATGTCTTCCCTCGCTTTGTCGTACTATTGCAGGCGTCTGCGCGGTCGGTCTGCAATGCACGGATAAATCTAGCAGAACATTAGGTTGATACAAGTAAATTCTGTGCCTGCACGGGTTGGCCGCAGCGCCCGACTCGGGCAACGAAATCAGTTGTTGGGCAGCATCGGCCGGCCTTCGTGCGCAACCAACAAATCATGCATGTCATTGGCATGCTCTTCTTCATTGCCCAGGATATGTTCCAGCATGACCCGCGTCGTGGTGTCCTTATCCCCAAAGAAACGGATAAGCTCGCTATAGTGCTCGACGGCGATGCGTTCGGCGACCAAATTCTCCTTAATCATGTCGATGAGATTATCCCCTTCGGCATATTGCGATGTGGATCGGCTGGCAAGGCCCTCCGGATTGAAATTTGGCTTGCCTCCGAGCTGATTGATGCGTTCGGCGACCTGCATCATGTGTCCCTGCTCTTCCTTGGCGTGCTGGGCAAACTCCTCTTTGACGCTGTCGCTGGAGATTCCAGTAGCCGAAACGGCATGCATCGTATACCGCAATACGCAGACAATTTCTGTCGCCAGAACGGCCTGAAGAATGTCGATGGTCTGCTGAACATCGCCGCCGTAGCCCTGGGTCACTGCGCCTTTTTCGATGCTTTTGCGGGCGCGCTCCCGCAGGGTTTTCACATCACTCAAAAAAGGTTCAGAGGTTGCCGTCTTCTTCGTCGCCATTTCATGTCCTTTCTCATTGGGAAGCAATCTGGTGCTGTTTGAGGTTTCGGTGGGCCGGTTGCAGGCAGACCGCGATGGATCGTTAGATGCCGGTGATCGGAAATCACACCCATTTTTCCACAAATTTCTGAAGGCTGGCGCCGAGGCCGAGCAGGGCCCTTCCCGGCTGTGACCGGCACGGATTCTTCAGCCGTATCAATCCGGCAAGCAACCCGCTGCGTATCTTCTATGAGTGGCGGACGTGGGGGTGCTTCCCATGGCATTTGCGTTGGAAATGGGAACCGTGTACGGTGAAGTGTCGACCGGGTGTATTTACACCCAAGACAATCCTTATCGATCGAGCCGAACTCCATTGCCCGCGAAGCCTCCGAAAGACGGTACACCGACGGACCAACAGCTGATGGACCAGCTGCGCCGAAAGCAACCGGATGCGTTGTCGCGGATATACGATCTTTATTCCACCATGGTGTATTCCATCGCGATGCGTGTGCTGCGAGACGGCGGCGCGGCGGAAGATGTGATGCAGGAAGTGTTTTTGAAGCTTTGGCAGCAGCCAGAGGTATTCGCGGCGCATCGCGGCAGTCTGTGCGGATGGCTTGCCGTGGTGACCCGCAACCGCGCCATTGACCGCATCCGGGGCACGCGAAGGTTTGAAAATGTGGAAGACCTGCAGCTGGCGAACACAACGGATATGGGGACGGAAGCGGATCGCAACATGATGCTGGCCAAAGTGAGCAAGGTGCTGGAAGCGATGCCGCTGGACCAGCGACAGGCGATCGAGTTGGCTTTTTTCCAAGGGCATACGCACACTGAAATCGCCGAGCAGACCGGACAGCCGCTGGGAACAATTAAGACACGAATACGTTCCGCATTGATTTCGATACGAAAGGCCCTGGACGTGCCCGCATGACACCCGATCTACATCCCGAGTTGGATGACTTGATCTTCTACTGCATGGGTTCGGTCGATGCACCGGAGGCAGCGGCGGTGATGGATCGCGTGCGGGCGCATTTGCAGCAATGCGCGGAGTGCAGGGCCCAGGTTGAGGATATCCAGGCTGATATGGCGCTGGTTTCTATGTCGGTACCGCAGATCCCGCCGCCTGCAGAGGCAAAAGAACGGCTGTTTCAGGAGGCAGGTGTACCCCTTCCGGGGCCGACGGGCCGGTCGGCTTCCATTAAAACGTTTCCGCTGCCGGTTGCAGAAGGTTTCCGCGGCGGCGGTCCGATTCGCCCACGGCGGCCCCACCCTGCGTTGCTTTGGGGCGGCTGGGTCGCCGCGATGCTGTTGTTGTTCTACGCAGTTCGCGTCCGCGTGGCGAATCAGCAAATACAGCATCAGCTACAAATAGAAACCGCCCAGTTGCAGCAATCGAACGCCACGGCGGCGCGTGCCCGGGATGTGTTGGAAGTGCTGACTTCTCCGCATGCGCAGCGGGTAACGCTGATCAGCGCCCATGCGCAACCCAATCCCGAAGGGGATGCCGTCTATCTGAAAGACCGTGGAGCGCTGGTCTTTACCGCCAGCAACCTGACACCCCTGCCGCCGAACAAGACGTATGAGCTGTGGTTGATTCCGGCCAACGGGGGTGCGCCGATCCCGGCGGGAACGTTCCAACCGGATGCAGACGGCATGGCCAGCGTTTTGCTGCCGCACCTGCCGGCTGGGGTGGAGGCAAAGGAGTTCGGGGTGACGCTGGAAAATGCCGGGGGATCCGCGACTCCCACGCTACCGATCCTGTTGGCCGGCGGATAGATCACTCGAAAACCCTGGTCAACAAGCAACTGCTTATCGTGCGGCGGTGGCTAGGCTTCCTGTTCCCCGGTCGCGATGTTTCCAGTGAGTCCAGAGAAACCACAGCAGGGCGACGCCGAGCAACGCCAGGACGGCGGCATCCGATTCGTGAAGAATATGCTTCAACCGGGGATCGGTGTCCCACGCCTTGCCCAGCTTCATCCCGGCATAAGCCAGGGCGAGGCACCAGGGCCAGGAACCCACAAATGTGTAGATATGAAATCGCAGTTGATTCATGCGGGCAATGCCGGCTGGCAGCGCGATAAATGTGCGCACCACGGGAAGCAGGCGACCGAGCAGAACCGTGATGGTTCCGTGACGCTGAAAGAAACGAGTGGTGCGGTCAAGGTCGCGGCGGTCAAGGAGGACAAAGCGCCCATAGCGTTCGATGAGCGGACGTCCGCCGTAGGCGCCGATCCAGTAGGCGACGGCGGAGCCGAGATTGCAGCCGATCGCGCCGGCGGTGGCAACCCAGAACAGGCTGAACCGCCCCGTATAGACGAGATATCCGGCGAACGGCATGATGATTTCCGACGGCAGCGGAATGCAGGCCGACTCAATGGCCATCAGCGCGGCGACGCCCGGATATCCGATGTGGGCGATGATGCCTGTGATCCAAGGGACAAGGAAAGCAAGGATTTTTTCTGTCATGGAGTGTGTGGGTGCGGTCTGTCAGCAGTATATCGGCATGGCGTTATTTCGCAGTGAATCCTAAGTGAGATGGTTTTTGCTAGCATGGAGGCTGCACCTAAGGAGAATCCGATGACCGACACGCTTACGACTGAGATCCCGACAGAAACTGGCAATCCCGATGCTAACAGCCAGGTCGCGGCGGCCAAGGATACTCCCAAGGAAAAGGAAATCAAGCGTCAGATCGTCAGTTTTCAGTTCTTCAAGGTGATGCCGGAATGGCGGCGATTGCCGGCGGAAGAGCGCGCCGCGCACAAGCAGGCGCTGGCCACCGTGATCGAGAGCTGGAACCAGGCGGATCGGATGTTGACCCTGACGTATTCCACGGTGGGAACGCGCAGCGAGTGCGACCTGATGTTGTGGCGGATCTGTACCACGGTGGACGACCTGAATCGAATGACCGCGGAACTGATGGCGACGCCGATGGGCGGCTATCTGGAAACGGCCTTCAGCTATCTGGCGATGACCAAGCGATCGCAATACCTGATCGGGCATGAGCATGAAGGGCAGGCGGATTCGCGCGGATTTTTGCGTCCCGGGCGGCAGAAATATATCTTCGTGTATCCGTTCTGGAAGACGCGCGCCTGGTATCTGCTGCCGAAGGATGAGCGCCAGCGATTGATGACGGAACACATCCGGGTGGGTCATCTGTACCCCCGCGTGAAGCTGAACACGACCTATTCGTTTGGGCTGGACGACCAGGAATTTGTGGTCGCGTTTGAGACGAATTATCCCGAGGACTTTCTGGATCTGGTCGAGCAACTGCGGGGCACGGAGATCAGCGCCTATACGCTGAAGGACTATCCCATCTTTACCTGCGTACGGATGACGACGCAGGAGATGCTGGATCGGGTTGGATAGAACCGTGCCGGCTGCTCGTCCATTGAAGAAAACGGTTGCGAAGAAAACGCCGCGGGCGACTTCGGCGGTGCAGGCGGCGAAGAAGGCGCCTCCCGCCAAGGCGGCGCGGAAAACGGCGAAGAAGAGACTGGCCGCCGACCCTACGAATCCACAGCGGGTGCAGACGATTCTTGATCGGCTGGCCGAGCATTATCCCAACGCAGTCTGCGCGCTGCACCATCGCAATGCGTGGGAGCTGATGGTGGCAACTATTCTCTCCGCGCAGTGCACGGACGTTCGCGTGAACATGGTGACGCCGGCGCTGTTCCAGCGCTTCCCTACCCCGCAGGCGATGGCCAAGGCTCCTCAGGCGGAAGTGGAAGAGATGATCCGGACGACGGGATTTTTTCGCAACAAGGCGAAGAACATCATCGGCGCGGCGCAGAAAATCGTTGGGGAATTTGGCGGGAAAGTTCCGCAGACGATGGAGGAGCTGCTGACCATCCCCGGAGTGGCGCGGAAAACGGCCAACGTGGTGCTGGGTTCCTGGTACAAAATCGCGCTGGGAGTGGTGGTCGATACGCACGTGATGAGGATCACGCAGCGGCTGGAACTAACCACGTCGACGACGCCGGAAAAGATCGAGCAGGACATGATGCGGCTGCTTCCGCAGGCGAGCTGGATCGACTTTTCTCATCGCGTGATTCATTTTGGGCGGGAGATTTGCATTGCTCGCAAACCTCGCTGCGCGGATTGTTTTCTGGAGGATATCTGCAACTCCAAAGACAAGACCTGGAGCACGCACTAACTATGCGGAACGGCTTCCGTGTTCGGCCGACCAGCGACAGAGGGCTCCGACCAGGCCGGGGATGGTAAATTCGGTGGCTTCGACTGCGGGTTCGATGCCGTGATGGCGGAGCGTCTGGCTGGTAATGGGTCCGATGGAGGCCGCTGCCATGGCGGAAGGCCACGCTGCAATGTTGGCCTCGCGCAGCAATTGGAAGAAATTGGTTACGGTGGAAGAACTGGTGAATGTGACCACGTCCGGAAGGCGGCTGGGCGCGGCAAACGCCAACCGCAAGGCTTCAGCGGAAACAGCCGGGACCACAGTCTGATAGGCATCGACGACATCCACACGCGCTCCCGCATTGCGAAGCTCGTCCGGAAGGACATCGCGAGCGACCCTGGCGCGCACCAACAAGACATTCTGACCGATCACCTTGTCGCGCAATGACTCGACTAGCGACTCTGCGATGGACTGCTTAGGAAGTTCATCGACATGCAGGCCCAGCTCTCCCAACCCGCGAGCGGTGGCGGGGCCGATGGCTGCAATCTTCAGATGGGAAAACGCATCGCTGCTGATTCGCAACACGCGAAAGCGCTGAGCCAGGACGTCCGCGCCGTTCACGCTGGTGACTACCAGCCACTGATACCGGCCGGCATCGCACAAGGCTGCGTCGAGCGCGTCGTAGGAGTCCGGAGGAACAATTTCAATGGCTGGGATGGCGAGGACGGCGGCGCCTTGTTCTTCCAGGGCGGTGGCCAGCGATTGCGCCTGATGCCGCGCGCGCGTGATCAAAATTCTGCAGCCGGCGAGCGGTTTCATCCGAGTAGAGATCCGGCCGGAGGCGCAGATTCGATGGCGGCAAGAAACTTGCCGGCGCCGCGCTGCAACAGGCGGTTGGCCAGGGTATGTCCGGCAATTTCCGGGGAGATGCTGCCTTGATGGTCGGCGTGCAATTCCATGGTTTCGCGCACCACCTGGGCTCCATCGGGACGAGCGACGACGCCGGTGAGGGTCCAGCCCTGTCCCATGGGCGTACAGTAGACGCCGACCGGAAGATGGCAACCGCCTCCCAGCGTCGCAAGTGCGGAGCGTTCCGCGGTCACAGCAAAACGTGAAGGGGCGTGGTCGAGCGCGGCGACAATGTCGCGAGTCAGCGTGTCCTGCGTACGGCACTCAATGGCGAGCGCGCCCTGTCCGGCGGCCGGGCACATCTGGTGCGGCGAAAATAACTGCTTCACCGATTCGGTGAGGCCGAGGCGATCGAGGCCAGCCGCGGCCAGAACGATGGCGTCATATTGGCCTTGCTGCAGTTTGCGCAGCCGGGTGTCGACGTTTCCGCGCAATTCGCAAACATTCAGATCGGCACGGAGAGCGCGCAGTTGCGCCTGACGCCGCAGGCTGCTGGTGCCAACTTTTGCACCCTGGGGGAGGGCTGAAAAGTTTTCGACCTGGACGGAGACGAATGCGTCGCGCGGGTCTGCCCGCGGCGGAATGGCGGCGATGACGAACTCCTGTGACAATTCGGTGGGCAGATCTTTCAAGCTGTGGACGGCAAGATCGATGCGATCCTCCACAAGCGCCTCTTCAATTTCCTTGGTGAACATGCCCTTCGCTCCCACCTGCATGAAGGGCGCATGCTGCACCCGGTCGCCGGTGGTGACGAGAATCTCAATGGAAACCTGGTGTCCGCGATGGCGCAGTTCCGCGGCGATATGATCTGCCTGCCAGCGAGCTAATGCGGAACCGCGGCTGCCGATGCGAATCACGGTAGGCAATCCTCTTTTTCGGAAATCGATTTCGGCGCGGATTCGGTGGCGGGGGTTGCGGGCCGGATGGCGTCGGGAGTGGGCACGAACGGAGGCTCATCGCTCTCGCCGGCGACCATCGGCGTGGAGATTTTTGGCTCCGCGGCAACGGGGGAATTCTCCGAAATTTTTGCGCGGCGTTCCAGATCGAAGACGGATTGAATCGTCGCCAGGGTTTCGCGATCGCCCTCCTGGGCTGCGCGCTTGATGGCCTGGATGGGCGCGTGCTGCAGCTTGTGGACAAGCGAACGGGTCATTTGCTCGACGGCCTGGAGTTCTTCCGTGGTCAGGTGAGACAGGCGCGAGGTTACGCGGCGCAGCTCGTTTTGCCGGACTTCCTCCAGAGTTTCCTGCAAGGCGACAATGGCAGGAACACCGTCGAGCGAATGCATTCTCTGGGTGTACCGCTCGACTTCCGCACGAACGATTGCCTCGGCATCGTGGGCTTCCTTGGCGCGATTGGACAGGTTCGAAATCGCAACAGCCTGAAGGTCGTCGATGTTGTAGACAAACACGCCTTCCACACCATTGATCTCGGGATCTACATCGCGGGGAACGGCAATATCGATAAAAAACATGGGCCGCTGCTTACGGCGATGCATGTAGAGCTCGGCATCGCGACGCAGAAAGATGGGCTGCTCGGAGCCGGTGGAGCTGACAATGATATCGGCCGTAGCAGCGACCTGATGCAGCGAAGCATAGGGGATGGCCTGAGCGACGGGGATTGCAAGGGCACTGGTCTGGCTGGCGCCGTGGGGGCAGGAGGAAAATTTCTCCGCCAGCTCTGTCGCGCGCGCATCGGTGCGGTTGCAGAAATAGATTTTGCCGGCTCCCTGATGCATGAGGCTGCGGGCTGCCAGCTCGCCCATCTTGCCGGCGCCCATCAGCAGGATGGTTTTGCCTTGCAGCGAGCCGAAGATTTTGCGAGCCAGATCCACGGCCACCGAAGCGATGGAAACCGAGGAGACGCCGATGCTGGTCTGGTTCCGCACTTTACGCGCGACGGTAAAGGCGCGCTGCATCAGCGGCTCCAGATTGTTGTTGACGCCGCCGATCGACCGCGCAACGGTGTAAGACCCTTTGACCTGGCCGAGAATTTGCGGTTCTCCGACAACGAGAGAGTCCAGACTGGAGGCAACACGGAAGAGATGACGCACGACTTCTGAAGAGCGATATTCGTAGATGTAAGGGCGCAGGGCGTCGGTATCGACGGCGAAATAATTTCGAATGAATTCGAGCAGATCGGCTGGAGCCGGCTCCTGATACGTGAGGAACTCAACGCGGTTGCAGGTGGAGAGAATCAGGCCCTCGCGAACACCAGGCACGCTGAGAAGAGAGAGCGTCGCCTCCTCCAGACGGGTGGCAGGAATGGCAAGCCGTTCCCGCACCTCCAGAGGCGCGGACTTGTGGTTGACGCCGATGAGGACGAGGTTCATGGCGCGGCAAACCTATGCACGGTACTGAATTGGTTGGCCACCCAGACGGTAAGCGCCATGAGAAATACCAGCGAGGAGAGATAGACTGCTCGTTTGCCGCGCAGGCCGGTATGGCGGCGGACGTAGAGCATCAATACGTACAGTACCCACATTCCGATGGAGAGCAGGACTTTGGGATCGAGAAAATACGCTGCGCCGACGCTTTCCTGGGCAATGAGCGAACCAGCCAGCAGACCCAGGGTCATGCAAGGGAGGCCGATGACCAGGGTACGGAAGGCGATTTGGTCAATGGTATCGAGGGGCGGCAAATGACTGAAGATGCCGCCGATCTGCTTACTTTTCAAGCGTCGTTCCTGCACCAGGTAGAGCAGACTGGACAGCAGGCTGAAGAGCAGCAAGGTATAGGCCACCAGCAACAGCGCGATATGGAGAAGAATCCATCCGTTGTGCATCCACTGGTTGGAAACCGGAGCATGGTCGGGGTGGGCGGCGGGTAAAAGTAAAAGAAGAAATATCACCGGCAAAACGAACATGCCAAACGAGATAGCACGGTAGCGCCAGTAGATCGCCAGAAAAGTGATGGTCAACAGCAGGGCGAAGGAAGTTTCCACCTCATGGACACTGGCCGGGACCCAGTGATGGGCGAGACGCATCATTTCCACCAGGGCGACCAGGTGAAAATAGAAGGCGGACACGCAAACCGGGTGCACAAACTTGCGCCAGCGGTCATGGCCAGTCAGGACATCTGGAATGACCGTAAGGCTGGACACGCCGTACAGCACCAGGGCGACCCGCAGCCAGATGAGATACATTGCCATCGTTCGTAAGTATATAGCGCCGCTATGGCTCCCTTCCTGTGATGCAGGACACATGTGACGCAGAACACGATTGCCTTGAAAACCTGCTGTGACGCCGGACCGGACGCGGGTCCAATCTTCGACAGCATGGGTTCTGGACGTGCCCGGTTCTGGATGCTGTAGATTGGTACACATCGTTCCCTTTGGCCTATCTTGAAGAAGAAAAGGCCGCCCAATTTTGTCGATCCCACCAGCTCCAGGAGAACCTGCCTGTCCGCATCCAGCCCCAGCCCGAACGCAACCGCCGAAATGGCTTCGACACCGCTGATGCGGCAGTATGCCGCGGCCAAGCAACAATATCCGGACGCGCTGCTGTTTTTTCGGCTGGGGGACTTCTACGAACTCTTCTATGAAGATGCAAGGACGGCGGCGCGGGAACTACAAATCACGCTGACTTCGCGGGACAAGGAGCGGGCCATCCCGATGTGCGGCGTTCCCCACCATGCGGCCGACCAATACATCACGCGGCTGCTGCGCCTGGGTCACCGGATCGCCATCTGCGAGCAGCTGGAAGATCCGAAGCTGACGAAGTCGATTGTGCGGCGGGAGGTAACTCGGGTGCTGACTCCGGGGACGGCGATTGACCCGACGTTGAATTCCGAGCAAAACAATTTTCTGGCGGCACTTTGCTTCGACGGCGCGAAGATTGGGCTGGCGCTGCTGGATAACTCCACGGGAGATTTTCGCGCGACCGAGTTTGTGGGCCGCGATGGATACGACGCGATGGCGCAGTGCAGCGACGAGCTGACGCGCCTGGGGCCGGCGGAGATTTTGTTGGCTGACAATGGCGGCGGCAGCACCGCTGCGCTGGAAGATGTATTTCGCTCGCGCACGGTCACGCATCTGGAACCCTGGGTACTGACGCCGGACTATGCCGTTCCGCTGCTGGAAAATCATCTGGGCACACGTGAGCTGGCGGGCTTTGGCCTGGCGGGTCACACGGCGGCGGCGGTGGCGGCGGGCAGCATCCTGCATTATCTTCGTGCCACGCAACTGGGCCAGCTGGAGCACATCGACCGGGTGCGGTACTACGAGCACAGCGGGTGCCTGCAACTCGATGCGGTCACGGTGCGGAATCTGGAGTTGGTGGAACCGCTGATGCCGGATGCGCGGCGGGACACAACGTTGTTTCGCGCGCTGGATTATTGCCTAACGCCGATGGGCAAGCGCAAACTGCGGGCGACCATCCTGCGGCCGTTGCTCGACGTCGACGCGATTCGAGAGCGACTGGATGGGGTTGCGGAATTACATGGGGATTTGCAGGCTCGCGAGGGATTGCGGGCGGCGGTCAGCGGCATTCTTGATCTGGAGCGATTGCTGAGCCGGATTTCCCTCGACAACGCGGGGCCGCGCGACCTGCTGGCGCTGGCCAGTTCGGCGGCCAAACTTCCGGAGGTTGCCTCTGCTCTGACAGAGCTTCGATCGGAGGCGTGGAGGCGGCTCCATACGGGACTGGACTGTTTGAGCGACCTGCATCATACGATTTCGATCACGCTGAGCGAAGAACCTCCCGTGCACCTGGAAGATGGCGGGGTGATTGCGGCGGGGGTGGATGCAGAACTGGACGAACTGCGCTCGCTGGGAATGAGCGGCAAACAGTCGATTGCGGCCATTGAAGAGCGGGAGCGGCAACGGACGGGGATTGGATCGCTGAAGGTTCGCTATAACTCGGTGTTCGGCTACTACATTGAGATCACGAAATCGAACCTGGGAAATGTGCCTGCCGATTATGAACGCAAGCAGACACTGGTGAATGCGGAACGTTTCACGACTGCGGAATTGAAGGAATACGAGCGCAGCGTGCTGGGCGCGCAGGAGCGTTGCCTGGAGATTGAGCGCCGCATCTTTCTTGAACTTCGGCGGACGATTCTGGCGGCGAGCGCGCGGATTCGTGCCAGTGCGGAGACGATTGCGGAGATCGACCTGCTGGCGTGCTTCGCACATGTGGCGGCGACGCGACGATATGTGCGACCACAAGTAGACGAATCTGGAGTGTTTGAGGCGCTGGCGGCCCGGCATCCTGTGATTGAGTGGCACATGGAGCAGGCGGCGGAGGGCCGGTTCGTTCCGAACAGCATGTATCTGGACACAGCTGGGCCGAGCCTGCTGCTGCTGACGGGGCCGAATATGGGTGGCAAATCCACCTACCTGCGGCAGGCGGCCCTGTTGGTGATTCTGGCACAGATGGGATGTTTTGTTCCGGCAGAGCGCATGCGGCTGGGAATTGTGGATCGCATCTATACGCGCATCGGCGCCAGCGACAATGTGGCGGAGGGTCGGTCCACGTTTATGGTGGAGATGACGGAGACGGCCACGATTTTGAACACCGCGACCGAGCAATCGCTGCTGCTGCTGGATGAGATGGGACGGGGCACGGCGACGTTTGACGGTATGTCGCTGGCCTGGGCAACGGTTGAACATATCCATGAAGTATTGGGCGCAAGAACCTTATTCGCAACGCATTATCACGAGCTGACAATGCTGTCCGGAATTCTTCCGCGGCTAAAAAACCTGCGCGTGACGGTGCAGGAAAATCCAACCGGTATTATTTTCCTGCACACGATTGAGGAAGGCGCTGCGAATAAAAGTTATGGAATTGAAGTGGCTCGACTGGCGGGCATACCGCGCGAGGTGGTGATACGAGCCCGGGAAATTCTGCGACAGCATGAGCGATCGGAGAAGCGGGAGATTGAGTCCAGCCACGACCCGGGCGTGCAAATGACCTTGTTCACTCCACTGTCGCAACGCATCGTCGATCAGATCCAGGCGGTCGACGTGAATGCGTTGACGCCGCTGCAGGCACTGAACCTTTTGCAGGAGCTGCAGCAGGAAGTCCGCGAAGGACAGCCGGCGTTAGGGCGGGAGGCATGACCCGCGCACTGCGCCATCGCGTAGGATCGCTGCTGATCGTGGGGCTCGAATCCACGACACTGTCCGCGTTGGAAGCGGCGTGGCTTGGCAGCCTGCAGCCGAGCGGGATCATTCTCTTTCGCCGGAACGTGGAGTCTGCCGCGCAGCTGTCGGAGCTATGGCGACAAGTGGCGCAAGTGCTGCCCCAGCCCTTCTTTCGTTGCGTCGATCTCGAAGGCGGAACGGTGGACCGGCTGCGCGATCTGGTTGGGCCGACGCCTTCCGCGGCCGAGGTGGGGGCGACGGAGCGGCCCGCAATCTTCAGAGAACATGGCGCGTTGATTGGGAGAATGCTGCATGCGCTGGGATTCAATGTCGACCTGGCTCCGGTGCTCGACCTGGCGTTACCGGAGGCGGTTCCGGTGATGGGGACGCGGGTGGTGTCAGACGATGCAGGCCGCGTGGCCGCCTATGCCAAGGCTTTTCTTGCCGGGCTGGGGCAGCATGGCGTGCTGGGTTGCGGCAAGCATTTTCCAGGGCTAGGCGGTGGAAATTTGGATTCGCACCAGGCGACGCCGAAAATCGGCCGCACCTGGCCGCAGATCTGGGAGCAGGATGTGGAACCGTATCGCGCGCTGGGTGCGAGCCTGCGGCTGATCATGGTGAACCATGCGGCCTACCCGAAGATCGAGCGCCCTGCGCGGCCGGCGTCGCTGTCTCACTTCTGGATTGAGGAAGTGCTGCGCGGGAAATTGCGCTATCGCGGACTGGTGATCTCTGACGATATGGAGATGGGTGGGGTGCTGAACCATGCATCACCTGCGATCCGCTGCGATTGAGGCGATCGTCGCGGGGACGGATCTGCTGGAAATTTGCCATCGTGCCGACCGCATTCTCGCGACGCATGAAGCGCTGTTACGGGAGGCCGAACGCTCGCCGGCATTTGCGCGTTGCGTGAGCCGGGCAGCCACGCGTGTTGCCAGGGCGAAGCAGCAGTTGCTGGGAAAATCCTCTCTGCCGAGGCCGCTGTCCGCTAGCGGGTTTGAAACAGCTGCAGCAGGCGCAGCAGCGATTGCGAGAGAACATGGCGCGGGCGAGACCGCCGGTCAATGCGGGAGTCGCCGGATGAAAACTGCTGGTGGCGTGGGACTGCGCGGCAAGACGGCCGGGGACGCGATGACCGTTGCCGGCATCATGAGCGGCACCTCCGCGGATGGCATCGATGTCGCGCTGGTTCGCATTCGCCGCGGATCCTCTCAAGGCGATGTTCCGAGGCTGCGGCTGCTGGCGCATGTCGCGGTACCCTATCCGGCGGCCGTTCGCCGGCGAATTCTGCAGATGATGAATGCGCGTGAGGCATCGGTGGCGGAAATGTCGCAGCTCCACTGGCGGCTGGGACAGTTGTATGCGGACGCGGTGGAGGCGACATTGCGACAGCATCCAACGCGCCTGGATCTGATCGGATGCCATGGACAAACGATCTATCATCAGGGGATCTCGCAACGCTATCTGGGAAGCAATGTCGCGTGCACGTGGCAGATGGGAGAGGCTTCTGTTCTGGCGGCCAGGCTGGGTGTTCCCGTGGTGTCGGATTTCCGGCCAGGCGATCTGGCGGTGGGCGGCCAGGGTGCGCCGCTGGTGCCGCTGTTGGACTATGTTTCGTTTCGCGACGCGAAACGCAATCGCGTACTGCAAAATCTGGGCGGCATTGGAAATCTGACGGTGATTCCCGCGAATGCCCGTCAGCGAGATGTTTTTGCGTTCGATACGGGACCGGCGAACATGGTGATTGACGCGCTGATGACGGAGTGCTGCGGCAAGAAATATGACGCTCGCGGCGCGATGGCGGCGCGGGGACGCGTACTGGACACGGTGGTCGAAGGATGTTTGCTGCAGCCATTTTTTCTAGCGGCACCGCCCAAGTCGGCTGGACGCGAACAATTCGGGCGCGAGTTTGTCGCGAGATTTCTGGCGCTGTGCAGGAAGCAGAGCAATCGCCCGGAAGACGCGGTCGCGACAGCCACCGCGCTGACGGCGCGCAGCATTGGGCTGGCGTGGAAACACTTTGTCGGACCGGCGCTGCGTAATGCGCCCACGGATTATATTGTCGCCGGCGGCGGCGTAAGAAATCTTACCCTGATGAAGATGATTGGCGAAGAGCTCGCTGGTTTTGGGAAGATCCGCGTGAAGACGAGCGACGACTTTGGAATGCCGGCCGCCGCGAAAGAGGCGATGGCCTTCGCGCTGCTTGCCTATCACAGCTGGCATGGCTTACCGGGGAATGTTCCGCGGGCCACGGGAGCGGAGCGGGGAGTTGTTCTGGGGAAAATCACCCATGCTTGAACAGCCCGCTGGCGGCGCTCGCGCATGGGTACGGCACGGTTGGCTGATTGCGGCCGTCTGTGCAGCGGGTATCGTGGCAGGGTGCGGCCAAAAGCCAGCCGACCCGAATACGGTGACGGTCGCAATTGAAAGCAGTCCGACAAATCTCGATCCGCGCATCGGCACCGATGCGCAATCGGAACTCATCGATGAATTGATCTTCGATTCCCTGCTGAAAAAAGATAAGCAATTCAATCTTCAACCGGATCTGGCTGTGTCGTGGGAGATGCCCAATCCACTGACCTACATTTTTCATTTGCGCACCGGAGTCAGATTCCAAAATGGCCAGCCGCTCACGTCGCGCGACGTGAAATGGAGCATCGATTCCATGCGGAACCATAGCATTTTGACCGCCAAATATCAGGCGTACCGCAACATTGCCGAGGTGGCCACGCCGGATGCGGAGACGGTGGTCATTCACATGAGCCAGCCGGACTCGTCACTGCTGTGGAATCTTTCCGACGGAGCGCTCGGCATTGTTCCCTACGGCAGCGGCAGCAATTTTCAAGAGCATCCTATCGGCACTGGGCCATTCCAGTTCGCGCGGCAGGAACTGGACAAGGAAGTCGTGCTGGAGCGCAATCCTTCGAGCTGGCAAGGCGTTCCAAAGATAGCGCGGCTGCGGTTCGAGGTCGTCCCCGATGCGATGACGCGGGCGCTGGAGTTGCGCAAGGGTTCGGCGGACCTGGCTTCGAATGCGCTGTCGCCGGACCTTGTGTGGTCGATGCGGCACGACCCGAAGCTGGCCATCGCAACGACCCACGGAACGGAGGTGCAATATCTCACCTTCAACCTGCGCCAGCGGTATCTTGGGGATGTCCGGGTGCGGCAGGCGATTGCGTATGCGATTAACCGGCCGCTGATCATCGCAACCGTTCTGCGCGGTCAGGCGCGGCTGGCGGACAGCCTGTTGCCGCCGGGACACTGGGCATATACGGGGGACGTTCCGCACTACGATTACGACCCGCAGAAAGCGCGGGCGCTGCTGGATGCGGCAGGATACAAGCCGGGGCGCGATGGCATCCGTTTTCATCTGGAAATGAAGACCTCGAACGACGAAGGCACGCGACTACTGGCGATGGCGATGCAGCAGCAATTGCGCGCGGTGGGGATTGCGCTGGATATTCGCAGCTTTGAGTTTGCCACTTTTTATTCTGATATTTCGCACGGGGCCTTCGGCATCTACGGTCTGCGTTGGATTGGCGGCAATGAGGACCCGGATATTTTTCGATATGCATTCGCCAGCTCCAGTTTTCCGCCAAGGGGCGCTAATCGCGGCGATTACTCGAATGCAGAGGTCGACCAGTTGCTGCAATCTGCGGCGACCGATGCCAACCAGGCAGACCGACGCGCGACGTATGTTCGAGTGCAGCAGATTCTTGCAAATGATCTGCCGACGTTGCCGCTGTGGTTCCTCGATTCGGTGGTGATCTATAACCGGCGGCTGAGTGGAGTGACGGCGTCACCGTCGGGAAATTTCTACTTTCTGGAAAATGTAGTTCCGCATGCGGCGCAGTAAAAGTTTTTTAAACGGAAAGTGTGCTGACGGGGATGGATTTCTTCTGCGTGGGCATGGCGCCAAATCCCGCAAGCCGGAAGGTCAGCCACATGGCGGGCACCAGAAACACGGTGGAGTTGAGCACCCACATGATGACCCCGCCGGCCACCTGGTCGGACAGAGCCGAGATGTGAAAAGGATTGGGCTGGGCCACATAGAATTGGTAGATGGGGTGATTGCAAAAAGCGAGGAACGCCGATAAAGCCGTGTTGACGATGTCGGCCGATAGCAGGTAGAGCAGGACCATCCAACCCGTCGAGTGAGCCGGGCTGGGCCACGGACGAATGATCACCCACCAAAAAAGAATGGCGGTTCCGAGGAAGCAGAGGTGCTCGAAGTCGTGAATGTGCTCGTTGCGCAGGGCCAGATCGTAGGCGGCCGGCAGATGCCAGGCAAGAAAAACGAGATTGAATGTAATCCAGGCGACGAGGGGCTCGACAAAGAAATGGCCGAGGCTGCGCAACCAGCGGGTGGCAATTAGCGGTCCGACGATGTACCTGATGGTCCACCGAGGTAATCCGCGTAGCAGCGGGACAACCGGCGCGCCGAGCAAGACCAACGGAGGCACGGCCGACATCAACAGGAAATGCTGGACCATGTGGGCGCTCAACAGAGTGTCTGCGAACCCATCGATAGGCGAGGCGATCGCCAGCCACAGGACCGCCATCCCGCCCAGGAAAAACAGCATACGCGCATAGCTGAAATATGCGGGCCGAGTACGGCGAATCGCAACCCAGCCGCGGACGTAGATTACCGACACCGCGAGGACAGCGATGGTGAGCCAGAACGGCGGCGACCATGCGGTAAAGATGGCTTGCGTTGCGGGCGACATTGCGGGTCAACCCTTTCGTTGGCTCTGCCAAGCGCAGAGCATGCGCACCTTGCGGTGCGACGTTTGCCGAGCGGACAGCAGCGCGGAGAACTGTCGGCCGAAATGTTTCATCACCAGACTACTGGTTCTGGCCGGAGGAATTGGCGGACTCGTTCTGCATCAATCGGTGCACATCATTCTGCGCCGGTCTTTCTGTGCCGTTCAGCGTTTCCAGGAAGCTGACGAGTGCAGTGACCTGCGGCGGACTGAGAGCACTGCCATAGGCGGGCATATTTCCGCCGCCCTGCAGCACCTGGCGAATCAGCTCACTTTCAGAAAGTCGGGTGGCCACCATATCGAGATCGGGACCACGCTGGCCGCCGACGCCGCCGAGCGCGTGGCAATTGCGACATTGCATCTGCTGGAAGACGAGTGCTCCCTGGCGTTGCAGAGGCGTTCGATCCTTCAGATACTTTGGCTGCACCGCATCGCCGCTCCAGGCGTTCATGACGGGACTCCACGGAGGATGAATGCCAAGGCTGGTGAGGATCGAGAGCGACACCGCAATCACGCAAACCATGAGCACGGCGATGGGACGGCGGGACCAGTGTTTTTCACCCTCGCCCGCGTACAGCGGCAGGCCCAGCATGATGCAGATGACGACGACGGGAGTAATGAGCAGCAGCGGCGTTTCCAATGTCGGCGGGCACAAAGCAAAGACGGCATAGATCCACAGGAACGGAAGGTCCGGCGAGGGCACAGTCTGGATGATGGTGGGATCGGGCGGCCCGCCGGGTCCGATGGGCCCGAAGAAAAATGCGCACGCCATGATCGCCAGAATGATCGCGGCTGAGAAGGTGACATCTTTCCACGCAGCATCGGGAACAAAGGGGACGCCATCCTTATGGATCTCGGCTTCATATTCCTTGACGTAGGTGCTGCGGCGCACCAGGCGGCCGGGCATGGGCCACTCGCTGATGCCGAGGTAGAGCACCATCCACACGTGCACGCCGACCAGCGCGATGAGGAGGCCGGGAATCACAAAGACATGCAGAGCAAAGAAGCGGGAGAACGTCGTTGCTCCGATGATCGGGCCGCCGAGCATCAGATGGACCAGTTCTCCGCCGATCCAGGGGACTCTGCCCATGATGGAAGCGCCAATTCCCAATCCCCAATAGGCATCCTGATCGAAGCGCAGGACCTGGCCGGTAAACGCCATGCCCAGTGTCATCAGGAGTAAAAAGACGCCGACCATCCAGGTGAGTTCGCGGGGATACTTGTACGAGCCGAACATGAAGACCTGGGTCATGTGGATGAGGACGATGGCGACCATGAAGTCCGATCCCCATCCGTGCAAGGCGCGAATAAACCAGCCCAGCGGAATATTGTGATTGATAAAAACAAGACTGGTCCAGGCGTGTTGGGCGGTGGGCGTGTAGATAAGCGCCAGCAGGATGCCGGTCACAATCTGCAAGCCAAAGATCATGGCCGCCGCGCTGCCGAAGACGTACCACCAGCTGGCGCTGCTTTTTGGAATCGGATGCTCGGCGGCCTCGATGACGGGCTTCGCTAACCCGAGGCGCCGATCGAACCAGTGATAGAGCTCCAGGCCCTTTTGCTTTATCCCAGACATGTCTTGCTTCCCGGCTTGGCAATGCTCGCCTGCGTGGATAAGGTAGGTAATTCACCCGCCCAAATCATGAGTTGATTGCCGGCCACCTTGTATTTGTACTGATAGAGACCGCGCGGCGGAGGTCCAGCGGCAACCGCTCCATCCTGGTAATAAACGCCGCCGTGACAGGGGCACATGAAAAGTTTCGACTGCGGAAACCAGTGCACGGGGCAGTCCATATGGGCGCAGTTGATGGCGAAGACCTGGAACTGAGTGTTGTCGATATTGCGTACCCAGCACGGCAGGGTGCGGGTCTGGCCATCTGCGGGAGTACCTTCGGGATTGCGGTAGCGGCCCAATCTGGTTTCGCCCGGAGGAAACTGATCCAGATTTCCCACCGGCACCCAGTGATTGTAACCATCGTTGCGCTTGAATACAGGGCCGAGAAGGTAGCCGAGGACCGGCACCGCCAGGACGGTACCGACCGCGCCATTGAGGAGCACCGCGACCTTAAAAAGAAATTTCCGTCGCGAGTGTTCGCTCGGTTGATTCAGCGGATTCTCGATGATCGGGTTTTTGAACAAATCCTTCAAAGGGTTCTTCACGGTCACTCCTGCTGCGGATTACTCCGCTGTTTTACTTCCCGTCCGCGGGCGGTTCGGTGTTGGCCGGCGGGGGGCTTGAAAAAGACTGGCCGGGAAACTGTACACGGTGCGATGTCAGCCACGCGATGACATCCGTGACTTCCTTGTCTGTCATCGGCTTCGCTGTTCCATTTCCGCGCCAGTCCGGCATGCCCTGGCCGGGGAGACCGGAAACGACAATATCGCGCAGTTCCTGATCACTGACCAACGAAAGAAATGTGGGATCGATGATGGACCCTGCGACTGCGTGGGAAGACTTCGAAGCGGTGGAAGCTATTCCGTGTCCAGCGCTGCCGTGACAGCTGGAGCAGTGCATCTGGAAAGCGGTATTGCCGGCTGCCACATCCCCCTTAGCAGACGGCGTATAGCCGGGAACGGTGGCTCCATTCGAATCTACCGGCTTCCCCCATTGGGCAATCATTCCGTTGACGATGTTTTCAATCTGCTGGTCTGTCAACAACCCGCCGCCGCCGTGGCCGAAGGCAGGCATTAGTGAGTTGGGGACGCCGTTGCTGACGATCTGGACGAGACGATCATGCCCGGCCCAGGCCAGATAAACGGGATTTTTCATGGGCAGCGCCGCCCCGTTCAAGCCGCGATCGCCGTGACACGCGGAGCAATTGTCCTTGTACAAAACCTGGAATTTGAGGGTCTGGTCCGGGCGCAGGGTTTCCGCCCGGAAGCCCGGCTTTCCCGGAGGGTGACAACCGGCAGCGCAGAGCGCGAGCGCGGCCGACAAGATCATCGCTCCCATGGACGTTCTTTTCATTGGTCGCGATCCTCTTCGTGCGCTTGTTCTTCGATTCCCTGGGAAATGAGTCCGGCGCGTTCGGCAAAAGGCTTCGCCTGGAACTGCGGGGTACGGACGCGAACGTGCAGATTGACGACAAACCCGGCCACCAGGCCGAAGGCTATCTGCGACGCAATGAACCATAGCCAGTCGAGGCGCTCGTTCAGTTGGGGATTGACAGCGGCCAGTCCTCCATACAAAAGACCGCTCCAGAAGATGGGCGCGAGAAATCCGGCGGTCGCAATGGGCTCCCACGGAAACATGGGAAGGATGGCGCCATAGAGGAGTCCGACGAGCACAGAAGCGAGCGCGTGGACCCCGAGGGCAACCAGGAGGCCTTCCAGGTGAAACGTTGCCAGAAATGCGGTGCTGCGCTCTGCCCAGCCGGGAATGGCGATCGCCGCCAGCAGGTTGGGCGCGTACCAAAGGCTGTGATAACGGATCAGCCCATAGATTGTGGCAGGCGCGATCATGGCGATTCCACCGGCAATTCCGCCCTGTACGCCGGCGCCCAGAGTGTATCGTTCGACCGGCAGAACCGTTCGATGCGACTGCGCAACGGGGAGGCGCGCCACTTGCTCGCGGGAACTTTTGATTTCGACAATTTCCGTGACGACCGATACGTCCTCGTGCTGTTCGTGGGGTAACACAGCGTGGAACCAGCCAACGGCCGAGCGCAGCAGCAGGACCAGTCCCAGGGCGCTGATCGCCCAACTGGTCACCAATCCGGCGAACAGAAGGGTCACGCCGAAGGCCAGCACGATGGGCCATGGGGTGGGCGCCGGCATGTGGATCATATGTTGGCCAGGATGGCTGTGTTCAGTATCGGTATTCATAGTCTCGAGTCATCTTCCAATTACATATACGACGAGAAAAACAACCGCCCACACGGCATCGACAAAGTGCCAGTACATGGACAATGCGTGAACATGATCGAACTGTTCCCGAGTGACCTTGCCAAACAGCCCGAGGACGAGGACGACGCTGAGCATGATCAGTCCGATGAGAACGTGGGTGGCATGCAGGCCGACCAGGGAGTAGAACGTGGTGCCGAACAAACTGGTGCGAATGGTGAAATGGTGTTTGTAGATCAGGTCGAACCACTCTCGTCCGGTACCGAGGAGAAAGATAATGCCCAGCAGGACAGTAGCCGTGAGCCATCCGATAAACGAGAATTGGCTGCGTTTGTGAAGGCCGTTCACGGCAAGATGGACGGTGAGGCTGCTGGAGAATAAACAGATGGTGCCGAAGATGGGAAGGTGGAGGATCTCCTTGGGCGTGGGTCCGCTGAGACTCTTGCCAATGTAAAAGAGGTAGGCCACGACGAAGATGAGGAACATGGCCGATTCCGCCATGATCAAGCACCACATGCCCACGGTGCCTTTGTAGGGCAGGACCCAAACTTCATCCTTGCTGTCGAGGGTGAATGGAATCGTGGTCATTTGTTGGCCGCCAACTTATTTTCGGTGTCGAACTCATACTGCCAATCCGGATCTTCTGGATGCTTGAGATCCCAAAGCGGACGACGGCTTCGAACCTTGGGCTCGTCCGCGAAGTTGTAGCTGGGCGGTGGAGACGTAGTCGCCCATTCCAGCGTCCAGGCATCCCAGGGGTCGTTGTCGGCCAGTTCTCCGACAAAATGCGAGCGAACCAGATTGTAGGCAAAGATGAGGATGGCAATCGCCTGGATGAATGCGCCAATGGTGATAATCATGTTCCAGATTCCCCAGTGGTGGCCGGGTTCATAGGTGTAGATTTCTCGCGGCATTCCCAGCAGGCCGGGGATGTGCATGGTATCGAACGTCATGTGAAAGCCGATGACAAAGAGCCAGAAGTTCCATTTGCCCAGGGTCTCGCTCATCATGCGACCCGTCATTTTCGGAAACCAATAATAGAAGGCAGCGAACAGGGCAAACAGAATGCCGCCGACGATGACGTAGTGAAAATGGGCGACCACAAAATAGGAGTTATGGAGCTGCCAGTCGAACGGCGCGACTGCCAGCATCACTCCGGTGAGGCCGGCGAAGGTGAATTGAAACAGGAAGGCGGTGCAGAACAGCATGGGGACGGTGAAGTAGATTTTGCCGCCCCACATGGTCGCGAGCCAGTTAAAGATTTTTATTCCGGTGGGGACGGCAATGATCATCGTCGAGAGGACGAACGCGGTATTGGCAGCAGCTCCCATACCAACGGTGAACATGTGGTGCGCCCAGACAGTGAAGCTGATAAATCCGATGCCCACGGAAGCTGCCACCATGGCGGGATAGCCAAAGATCGCTTTGCGGGAGAACACGGGAATGATCTCATTCACAAATCCGAAGGCGGGCAAGACCAGAATGTAGACCTCCGGATGTCCGAAGATCCAGAAGAAATGCGCCCAGAGAACAGCCGAGCCGCCGGCCTGCGTATCGAAGAAATGTCCGCCGAGGAAACGGTCGACCAGGAGCATGAGCTGCGCCGCACCGAGGGGAGGGATGGCGCCAAGTATCAGGACCGATGTGACCAGCATCAGCCAGACGAACAGCGGCATGCGGTTCAGCTTCATACCCTTGCAGCGCAGACAAAGCGTTGTCGCAACGGTATTCAAGGCGGTGCCGATGCTGCCAATGCCGCTGATAAAAATTCCCAGCGCCCAGTAATCCGCGGCATGGCTTTTTGAGAATGCGACGGAGGTGAGTGGCGCGTAGGCGAACCAGCCCTGGTCCGGAATGCCGGCCCCGCCAAACAAACCTTTCCCGCCCAGGATGCTGTAGTAGAGCAGCAGGGCGCCAAACAGAAAGATCCAGAAGCTGAAGGCGTTGAGCCGCGGAAACGCCATGTCGCGGGCGCCAATCATGAGCGGCACCAGGTAATTTCCAAAGCCCAGAAGAATGGGCATGGCGACAAAAAAAATCATGGTGGTGCCGTGCAGCGTGAAGAGCTGGTTGTACTGCTCCGGAGAGAGGAAAGTCGCTTCCGGCCGGGCCAGCTGAATCCGGATGAGCAGGGCTTCGACGCCGCCGATTGCGAGAAACACGAGGGCAGCAGCGATGTACATCATGCCGATCTTTTTATGATCGGTGGTGACGATCCACTCATGCATCACCTCCAACCACAGGCGGGCATGCTTCTCTTTCGGAGTGCGATCGATTGCTCCTGACAGTGGTATGGAATCAGCCATAAGGTACGTCTCTCACTTCCACAGCTTAGCGCAGCGTTACAAGATAGGACGCGATCGAGGCAATGTCCTGATCGCTGAGTTTCATGGCCGGCATCAGGCATCCCGGCTTGTAATAGTCGGGATCTTTGATCCAGTGCTCGAGATTGCTTTTCGTATTGGGCAGCGTCATCGCGGCAATTGTGTCGCGGCTCATCAAGTGGGTCAGATCGGGGCCGAAGCGGCCGTTCGCAACCGTGCCGCGTATCGTGTGGCAATTGATGCAGGCGTTGCGCTCAAATACAGCGCGCCCGGCAGCGACACTGGGATCCTGCACCGCGGGCTTGGCCTGATTAGCAGCCCACTTTTCAAAATCCGCAGGCGTCTGCGCATAGACGCGGATCAACATGCGGGCATGCTCCTTGCCGCAGAACTGAGCGCACTGCCCATAGTAAATGCCGGGCGTGTCAGGCTGAATCCACATGTTGTTCACCTGGCCCGACATCAGGTCAGTTTTGCCGCCGAGGCGAGGCACCCAGAAGCTATGATCGACATCCGCGCTGACCAGTTTCATAAAGGTCGGCAGCGGGTGTTGCGCATCCACCCCAACGGGAACATGCAATTCATTCGCGGTGATAAAACCGTATTTCGGATAGCGAAACTCCCACCACCACTGGTGCCCGACCACGGTGACATTCAACGCCTGCGCAGGCTCGGCGGCGTGCTGGATACTGAAGATGATGCGCACGCTGGAGAGAAACAGCACCAGAACGATCAGAATGGGGAACACTGTCCAGGCCAGTTCAATCTGATTGCTTCCGTAGATTTGGGGCGGCTCGCGTTGATCATCGTCGGCCCGATGGCGATAGCGAAGTATGACGTGCAGCAGCAGTCCCGACACAGTCACAAAAATTGCGCCCGTGATGATGAGCACAAAGATTGAAAGCCGGAATATGTCGTGCGCCGGAACGGACTGCGGGGAAAAGATGTTGGTGGATGAGGTCACCAGTTTGTCGAACAGACTGGACCCCTGGGCGGAAGCGGTGTACGTCGCTAGGGCAAGATTATGTAAGGTTGGATGAGCCCGCATCGCTCCAGGCAAGATGGAGGACCGTATGGCTTCCAAACAAAAGGACTTCAACGCAATACTCCTGCAATGCTTAACGGCGCTCTGGATGGATCCTAGAAATAGTGGGGCGTCGGCTGAGCTCGCAAAATCCGACGAGAAAAACGTCTCTACCAGTATGACATCCTTCGCAGGCTGGCGAGAGACTGCCGGTCTTTTTTGAGTCCGGCAACGATCGGTTGGATGCGCGACAGTTCGGCGAGTTTGTCTTCGAGCCGCGGACTGGTGCGGGACTACGCCTATTGATGTATACGCGGGTTCGCCAGGATGTAGAGCGCATCCGTAAGCAGGTTGACCAACACGTACGTCAGACCGATGGCTAGAATGCAACCCTGCACCAGGGGATAATCGCGATTGGAAATCGCGGAGATCGTGAGTCGCCCGAGGCCGGGCCAGGAGAAGATGGTTTCCGTCACGATGGCGCCGGCCAGCAGCACGCCGAATTGCAGGCCGACGACTGTCAACAGAGGAATCATTGCGTTGGGAAGGGCATGGCGATAGACAACGGCGCGCTCCGTCAAACCTTTCGCGCGCGCGGTGCGGATGTAGTCCTGGCCCAGTTCCTCCAGCATGGAGGTTCGCACCATGCGGGTCAGGATCGCTGCCAGCGCGGTGCCCATTGTCACGGTTGGAAGAATGAAATTCCGCCACGATCCAGTGCCGGCGACCGGGAGCCATCCCAGCGCGATTCCAAAGACGAGAATCAGAATGGGTCCCAAAGTAAAACTAGGGAAAGAAACTCCAAACAAACTGATGACGCCGAGCGATTGATCCTGCCAGTGACTGCGATGGCGCGCCGAGGCGATGCCGGCGGGGAACGATAGCAGAATCGCCAGAAAAACCGCCGGAACGGCAAGCTCCAACGTGTAGGGATATCGGGACAGAATCAGCTGCGTGACCGGCGCATTGAAGCGCAGCGACTGACCCAGGTTGCCATGGAGCACACCATTCCAATAGCGAACATATTGGGTGCCGAGCGGAACATCCAGGCCGTAGGCATGGCGGAGAGCGCCGATATCGGAGGCCGTTGCTCCCTCGCCGAGCATCTGTTCGACTGGATCTCCTGGAACGAGGTGTATGAGAAAGAAGATGAGCGACACCACGATCCAAAGCACGGGGAGAAGAAGCAGAAGACGTTTCAAGACGGTGCGCCAGGCTGCCTTCATGCGGGATTGTGCTCCTCGTTCTTGACGTCGGATGGATGGGCGCCGGCTTCGAGCGCTCCATACTGCACAACGCGAGTGGGAACCGCAGGAATCTTTTCCGCGCCGATGATTGGCCGGGATGTTTCCTCTGTCCTGGCCGCATTTTTCGGCTCAACGCGCACCCGGGTGATACGCCGGTCCTGCATTGCGGCCACGGTAAATCTTCGCCCGTCCAGCACGATCGAGTCGCCCACGTTGGGAATTTTCTGCATATGCACCAGTAGAAATCCTGCTAAAGTCTCGACGCCGCCATCGTGCGGCAGATGCCAACCCATCTGGCTTTCCAGATCCAGCAAGGTGACGTTGCCGTGCAGCACCAGCGTACCGGAAGAAAGTGTTTGCATGGAGCTGTCGCGTACGTCGAACTCATCCTCCATCTCTCCGACGATCTGCTCCAGTGCGTCCTCGACTGTGACCAGGCCGGTGATCGAGCCGAATTCGTCAACTACGATGGCGAGATGCCTTCTTCGAGTTTGAAATTCTGTCAGGAGATCGGAGACGACCTTGGTCTCGGGAACGATGATCACATCGTGCATCAGCTGACGGAGCTGCATTTCGCTTTCTCCGTCGCGGATTGAGCCGGGCCTGGGCGCGGCCTGGATGATAGCGCGAAAATGCATCACCCGCGCCAGATCTTTGGCATAGACGACGCCGACGATATGCTCAGGACCTTGTTCCGGGTCGAAAACCGGGATTCGCGAGCGCTGCACCTGGGTGATGCGAGCGTTGGCTTCAGCGAGGGGAAGATCGGCGGGGAGAGAAAAAATCCTCTGGCGGGGCGTCATGATTTCGCGCACGGTGATGGTATCCAGGTCGAGCACGCGATGAATAATCATCTCCAGTTTTTCCGGCAACAAGCCCATGCGCCGGGTAGCGGTGGTGATGAGTTTCAACTCCTCGGGGGAATGAGCAGTTCCCTCGGGCACGCGGGAAAGCCGGAACAGCCGCAGCACGAACTCCGCGGAAGCGTTCATGAAGCGGACGAGGGGACGCGTCAGCTGCATGAAAAAATTCATGGGACCGGCAATCGCCAAGGCAACCTTGTCGCCTTGCCGCAGCGCCAGCGACTTGGGGACCAGCTCGCCAAAAATGACTTCCAGATAGGTGATCAGGCTGAATGCCAGAACCGCGGACACAATACCGGCATAGAAGCGGGCGTGGGGCAGCAGGGAGAGCCAGGGCACCAGAAAGCGGGCGACAAAGGGTTCGCCGAGCCAGCCCAGGGTCAAGCTGGCCAGTGTTACCCCGAGCTGCACCGCGGGTAAAAGCTCGTCGAGGTTGGATTGCAGATCGGCGACAATGCGCGCGCCGGTACGCTTTTGCTCAATCAGCTGCTGGACGCGGGTACGCCGCAGCGAAACCAAGGCGAACTCGGCAGCGACAAAGAATGCGTTGGCCAGAATCAGCGCCACAATTGCGGCAGCCCGAAATAAAGGCAGAGTTGGCATTCGCCTCCGAGTCTAGCAGGCCAGGAGGTTGAAATGCCTCGCCGTTCACCGCATCTTTGCCCCTTTTCAGAGAGTTATTGTCTATGGAACCCATCGCAAAAATTCCTCGTATCGGGAGCCCTCCGGTAGTACATTTCCATTAGTCCCAGTTCCCCCCGGAGGATTCCCCCATGCATGCTCCACGACGAGCTATTGCCGTTCTGTCCCTCGCCTGTCTTTCAACCCTTTGCTATGCAGCTGATCTGACCTTCCAGCGCTCCTTGACTACCAGCGGGAATGTTGCGTTCAGCGTGTGCAATGCTTCTGGTTCGATCCATGTGGCGGGTGTGGATGGCAACAAGATTGAAATCGCGGCCAAGGTTCACGCCACCAACTGGCACGATTTCGGCAACGGTGACCAGATGAAGAAGATCGCGGCCGCTCCGCCGATCCAACAGGTGGGCGATGCGGTTCATGTCGGAAACAGCGACGTTTGCGGCGGAGCCGAGTACCAGAACATCGACATCGACTATGAAATTACCGTTCCCAAGGGCTCGACAGTGGTCGCGGCCAGCGGATCGGGAGACATTCATGTGGAATCGATCACGGGGTACGTTCGGGCCCATACCGGCAAGGGGAATATCGTCGCCAATGGCATCGGATCCGACTCCTTCCTGCGGAGCGGTTCGGGAACCATCGACATCCAGGCGGCCCACGGAGTGATGGCTGCGGAAACCGGCGCGGGCGATGTATCGCTGCGCGACTCCGATGTGAGCCAGGGCATGCTGAAGTCGGGCTCCGGGAACATCACCACCTTGAATCTTCGGGGCGGATTACGCGCCAACACGGGCACGGGGGCGCTGACCATTGGCGGCACGCCAACCGCCGACTGGAAGCTCGGAACCGGATCGGGAGCGATTCACCTGCACCTCGATCCAGCGGCAAAGATTGACCTGGATGCTGAGGCGGGCTCGGGCTCGATCGATTCGAAATTGCCCCCGCCGCTCGCCGGACATATGGCCAATGGGGTGCTGAAAGGCCCGGTAAATGGCGGCGGCCCGTTGGTGGAACTGTACACGGGCTCGGGAGCGATTGACGTCGATTAATGCTCCATACGCGACTGGGAATTCTACGGTCGCGGACGCACTTACGTTGTACTGACCGGCCGCACGAACGACTGTCAAGAAGAACGCCTTCGTTCGCTCAAAGATCAAACGGCGCAGCTTTTCCTTCATGGGAAGCTGCGCCGTCCTTTGTTTCCGCCCAATACCGCTGCCACGCGACCGCTCTAGCCGGAGCGTTTCGCATAGAGTACGCATAGAGTAGAAGATATGGCTCATGTTCCCCGCACAATCCCTGCCGACCAACTGCGCCTGATCGTGTTCGACCTGGACGGAACGCTGATCGATTCGCGAGTGGATCTGACGCAGTCGGTCAACGCGATGCTGCGACACCTGGAGCGACCTGAACTGCCCGAGGATGTGATTGCCAGCTACATCGGCAACGGAGCTGGGATGCTGGTGCGGCGCGCCCTGGGCGACCCACACGAGCCGGCGCTGATGGATCGAGGCATCGAGTATTTCCTGGCCTACTATCGCGAGCACAAGCTGGACACCACCTACGTGTATCCCGGGATGCTGCCATTGCTGGATGCATTGCGCACTCATCCGCAACAGCCGCGGTTGGCGGTACTGACGAACAAACCCGTGGGACCGTCGCGAGCTATTTGCGAGGCGCTGGGATTGGCGGAGGGGATGTTCCGCATTTACGGCGGAGACAGTTTTGAGACGAAAAAACCGGATGCGCTGGGATTGAAAACGTTGCTCCGCGAAGCAGGGGTTGAGCCACATCAGGCGGTGATGATTGGAGACTCGGATGTGGATGTTCTAACCGCAAAGAACGCCGGAACATTCTCCATCGGCTGCAGCTATGGCCTTTCGCCCCATACGCTGGAGATTGTTCCGCCGGATCTGATGATCCACGCGCCAGCGGACCTGATCCCTCTACTGGCGCGGTAGGGGCGATTTTTTAGGAGTCCAGGGAGCGCGGTTGCCGGACCTGCCGAGTGCCGAGAACGCGCTCCGGGGGAACAGCGTAGGCGACTGTCTGGATGCCGTCCCCACGATACGCCTGCAGATACATGCGATGCTCCGGGCATAAGTCCCGCATGAGCAGCGGCAGACGCCAAAGATCCTGCTGAGAGTGATAGACGCAGATCGCGAGGATGGGCCGGTCGCGCCGAATTACCTCTTTCGCGCCGAGGAGCGCGTCGCATTCGCCGCCTTCAATATCCATTTTGATCATGGAAACCCGCTTGCGGGCGAAGATCAGATCGATAGGAACCATATCGACGAGGATTTTGCCCTCGTCCGAGATTTTCGAAACCGCGCTGCCCGTGTCGTCAAATCGCACGCTGCCTCGGGTGGAACCGACAGCGCATTGATGAAGATGGATCTTCTGGCGCAGGTCGGGCGAAAGGGAGGCCACGTAACTGGCGAGGCGGGCAAAGGAGTGCGAGTCGGCTTCGACGGCGTCAATCCTAGTGAATTCCCTGTTGAGATCGATCACGCTGCGAATCGTGTCTCCATCGAAAGCGCCACAGTCGAGGAACACATCGTCCGGCTCCAGTTGGAAGACTCCAGGAAGAAAGTACGATTCTTCCAGAGCAGGTTCAGCGAGCGGGAAGGGGTCTCCCAGGGTACGCAGCTGGACCTGGGCCAGATACTCGGCGCGCGACAGATCGTCGGCCCAGATTTCCGCCGCTCGAAGCACGGCATCGGAGTGCATATAAACCTTATGAGGAAGATCGTATGGCAGAAACGGCGGGAATATCTCCGGAAACCTCCACGCAACAGGCTCGCTACTGGAGATATACGAACATCCCAGGTAGCCCAGTTGCAGAAAGGTTTCTCTGAACCAGTGATTTTCATTGCGGATGGCAATGAAAAAAACGGCGTTCTTTCCAAACCGTTCCCCGGCTTCGTCCGGAGGAATGACGGGAAGGCCCGCGACCAGCGTACCCCACAGAGCGGAATTGTTATCGGAGATAGCAAGGGGCCGGATGCCAAGGGCGCGCAAAGCAGCCACGACACGACCGCCCATATGGCCAGCACCGAAAACCACGCAGCGTCCGCGATGAGCGGCGAGCAAGGTTTCCATCGAGGTGAGTTCGCGCAGACAGACGTCCGCAAGGGACTCGGAAAAGATCTCCTGAAGGCTTAATTCCAGTCGATCGGCAGAATAGGCAGAAGGTGCTACAAGTGCAATACGAGGGGACTCGAACATGGTCCATCACCTCTAAATTTTGTTAACGCTATTTTTTTTAGTCTTGCAGTGGTGCCACAATCATATTCGAAAGAAACTCATTTCTGTCAAGAAACGGCCATAAATCTTCCAGAGGCCTGGAGACGAAGCTGCCATCCGGCTTTTGCATGGAGGAGAGCCGAGGAGCCCTGGTTTCGTCTGGAATCACGTGGACATCGCAAAGAACCGGCCCTGGCGTGTCCAGAACGGCGCGTACATCCTGGCGCAGATTGCGCTGGTCGGCGATCACCGCGGAGCGGATGCCGTAGGCGGCGGCGATTTTTTCGAGGTTGGGGACGGTCAGTCCGGTAGGGGCGTCACAGCCGATGCTGGCCTGTCCAAAGTAATTCTTCTGGGAAGCGCGGATCGACGCATAGCCGTCGTTATTTAAAACAAAGAATTTAATCGGAAGATTGAGCCGTGCCACCGTCTCCAGTTCCTGAATATTGAACTGGAAGCCACCATCTCCGTCGACACAGATCGTCTGCCTGCGTCCGGCAGCGAGGCAGACAGCAATCGACATGGGCAATCCAAACCCCATGCTGCCGAGGCCGGCCGTATGGTAGATACGCTGACCGGTCCGTGTAGGGCAAGCGAGCAAGAAGATTTCAATGCCGGCGCCGGAGCTGCCTGAAACCAGCTGGTCGGTCGATTCCGTTTCGGTGCCGATTACTTCTGCCAGTTGGTAGATACTGACCTGAGTCTCGGGGTTGCGATGCTCGTCGGTCACCACGGGATAGCGAGTCTTCCAGTCGGCGCAGCGGCGATCCCATGCGGAGCGATCGCGGGGACGAATAGAGTCCCGCTGGCGCAGCAGCTCTGTCAGAAACGCGTGAGCATCGGCGCAGACTGGCTGCTCAATATGGGGATGAAGTTTGGCGAGCTCGGCCGCATCAATGTCGACGACAACTTTGTGGGCTTCGCGAGCAAGCTTGTCGGGCGCGTAGCCGGTAATGGCAAAGTCCAGGCGAACGCCTATGGCGAGGAGAAAGTCGCTGTTCTGCAGGGCGAAATTTGCTCCGCGAGCGGCGACGGAACCGGGACGGCCGACATAGAGTGGCTCATCGCTTGGCACCAGGTCGGCTGCGCACCAGGTGGCCGCGATGGGAATATTCAATAACTGCCGCAGCTCGTGGAACTCCTTTTCGGCGCGGGCCAGGCGGATGCCGTTGCCGGCAAACAGCAGCGGGCGGTCCGAATTATTGAGCGCGGCGATGGTCTGCCGGACTTGCTCTCGCAGCTCCGTGGTGGCGCTGCTGCCGGGCGACTTCAGCTCCGCAGGGTCGAAGCCCTTGAGCGATGACGGATCGTCCAGAGGAAATGCCTGGACATCGAGCGGTACATCAATCCACACCGGTCCGGGGCGTCCGGTGCGAGCCAGATACACAGCCTTCTCCAGGTGATAGCGGATGTTGTACGGGTCGAGAACGGTGACCGCATACTTGGTGATTGGGCGGACGATGGAGACAATATCAACCTCCTGCACACCGAGTTGCCGCATGCCCAGCGGATTCCCTTCCGCATCGAACATGCGATCCGGACGCTTGACCTGGCCGGAGATAAACAGGACTGGGGTGGAGTCGAGCCACGCGCCGGCCACACCGGTCACGGCATTGGTTCCTCCGGGTCCCGTGGTCACCATGGCCGCGCCCAGGCCGTTGGTTGCCTTGGCATAGGCCTCGGCGCAAATTGCGCTGGCTTGCTCATGAGAATTGCAAACGGGTTCGAGGGCTTTGCACCGCGACAGCGCTTCATTCAAGTGCATCGCGCCTCCGCCGGTGACGAGGAATACGTGGCGCACGCCCTGGTCGGCGACAAACTGAGTCAAATAATCTGAAAGTTTTGGCATATTTTCTATCGGGAAGTTTGGTAGTTTTTCACTCGGGCATTTTCGATTTACGGCTGGCGGGCAGCCAGGATTGCGTCTATCAGTTCGCGCACGGCGCCGTTGCCGCCTTTATGTTTCGCGATGAAGGTAGCGGTGGCGAGAACGGCTGGATGGGCATCTGCGGGAGCGGCGGACAGGCCGGCTATCTGCTGGGCTTCCATGTCGTTGACGTCGTCCCCCATGAAGCATATGGCGGAAAGCGGGAGTTGCTGCCGCTCGGCGAATCTGCGCAGCGCAGGCCCTTTGTCGCGGCATCCCTTGGTGATATCGTCCAACTGAAATTTTTGCGCAAAGCGGTCCACCAGAGGGCTGTTTTCTCCAGAGATCAATGTAATGATCAGGCCTGCCTTGCAGGCCAGCGAAACTCCCATGATGTCCGCAAAGCAGAAGCGTTTCCACTCCTCGCCATTGGGACCCCACCAGACACCGCCATCGGTCAAGACGCCATCGACATCGAGCGCGATGGCACGAATATCCTTCATCAAACGCCCGCCCCAACCCGACGGAGTTTTTTGATGATGGGCAGTTCGCGTTCGTAGACGCGCTTGACGCCGTCGCCCATCGATTGCTCGACCAGGCGGATGTCGCGAATGAGCCGCGTGATGCCGTTCGGTTCCAGAGATGCGGCCTGATCGCTGCCCCACATGGAGCGATCCAGCGTGACATGGCGCTCGACCGAGCAGGCGCCGAGCACGGCTGCGGCGACGCTGGAAGAGATTCCGGTCTCGTGGCCGGAATAGCCGATGGGCACACCATAGCGCGCCTGCATGGTTGGAATCACCCGCAGATTCAACTCTTCGTAATACGCAGGGTAGGTGCTGCAGCTGTGCATCACGATCAAATCCTGTTTGCCGAGAACTTCGATGGCGTGATCGATTTCGCTATACGTACTCATTCCGGTCGACAGGATGATCGGCTTGCCTTTTGCGCGGGTATGGCGGAGCAGGTGATCGTCGGTCAGACATGCGGACGCGACCTTGAAGCAGGGCACGTCGAATTCAGCGATCAAGTCCACCGAGGCTTCATCCCAGCAGGAAACGAACCAGGGAATACTGACGGCTTTGCAATAGGCATCAATCTCGGCAAAATCATCCACGTCGAATTCAAGGGCTTCCTTCAATTCGCCATTCGTGGTGCCAAACGGACTTTCCCGCGGCCGCGCCAATTCTTCGGCGGAATAGACAACGTCGATGGTGCGCTTCTGGAACTTGACGGCATCGCATCCTGCGGCGACCGCGACGCTGATGAGTCGTTTTGCGATGTCGAGGTTGCCGTTGTGGTTGATACCGATTTCTGCGATGACGTAGCAGGGCTGTCCGTCGCCGACGAGCTTTTTTCCGATTTTTACAGCGCCAAGTTCTGGGGTCATGGTTGCACGCCTCTTCTCCTGATAGATAGCACGCCTGCGCGATTTTTGGAAAAGTAAAGTTGAGGTGTCTCTGTGCATAGATGCAGGAATGACCTGTATCCGATGCAGCGGAGTATACACTTTTAGCGATGACGACGAGTGTGCAGCCAGCTCCGCCGGTTCCCCGGCAAGACCTAGAATACATCCTGGAAAACACCGCGCAGGTGTGGGAAGAGTTGCGGGGACGCCGCATCTTCATCACCGGAGGCACGGGATTTTTCGGCTGCTGGCTGCTGGAAAGTTTTCTGGCGGCGAACCAGGTCTTCAACTTGCGGGCGCAGGCAGTTGTATTAACGCGTTCTTCACGAAGATTTCGACAGCGTCAGCCGCGTTTCGCCGGCCATGCTGCCATCGAAACTGTCGAAGGCGATGTGCGGGATTTTTCCTTTCCCGCGGGCGAGTTTGCATTTGTGATTCATGCCGCGACGGAATCTGTGCAGACCGATCCGGCCGAGACAGCAGAGTCGCAGCTTTCCACCATCGTCGAGGGTACGCGGCGATGCCTGGAGTTTGCCGAATCGCATGGCACTCTGAAATTTTTACTGACAAGCTCGGGCGCAGTCTACGGGAAGCAGCCGTCTGAGATGACCCACATTGCGGAAGACTATCGGGGCGCGCCGGATGTGCTGCATCCGACTTCAGTGTACGGAGAGGGCAAACGCATGGCGGAGATGCTGTGTGCTCTGACGGCCGGACGTACGACGATGGAATGCAAGATTGCCCGCTGTTTCGCATTTGTCGGGCCGCATCTTCCACTGGATGCCCACTTCGCCATTGGAAATTTTATTCGTGACGCGATGCGCGGAGGGCCGATAGTGATTCGAGGCGACGGCACGCCGATGCGTTCGTACATGTATGCCGCGGACCTGGCGATTTGGTTATGGACGATTCTATTTCGGGCGGAATCGGCGCGCGCATTCAATGTCGGTTCGGAGCGGGACTTGAGCATTCGCGCTGTCGCGGAAACTGTTGTGGCCGCGATTGAGCCGGGTGCTGAGATCCAGATCGCGCAGCGGGAGATTCCAGGTGCCCCGGTGCAGCGTTATGTTCCCTCAGTGAAAGCGGCGAAAGAAAGTCTCCAGCTGAACGATGGAATTTCACTGACAGAGGCGATTCGGCGTACAGCGGCCTGGCATCGGTCGGCTGGGTAGCACTTTTCGAATGCCGAGTGTCACTGATACACTACGGTAGGTCACGTGGGGCTATAGCTCAGTTTGGGAGAGCGCGCCGTTCGCAATGGCGAGGTCGTCGGTTCGATCCCGACTAGCTCCACCATCCACACTTTCTTCGTTTGCGGCGCCAGCCGGTACATTCCTATGAAGATTGCATTCCTCGGACTCGGCAAAATGGGCACACCTGTCGTGGGGCGGCTGTTACAGGCCGGTCATTCCGTCACGGTGTGGAATCGGACGCCAAAATCTGCTGAAGAACTGGGCATTCCGGCCGCCGTGGTTGCGCCGACCATCCACGCAGCGGTCGAACACTGCGAAGTGGTTTGCACCATGCTGGCCAATGATGAGGCGGTGGAAGCTGTCGCCTTTGGCCGCGAAGGCTTTGTGGCTGCGCTGCCTGTCCATGCTGTGCACATCGCGCTGGGCACGATCAGCGTGGCATTGTCGCGGCGTTTGACGGAGAGCCATGCGCAGGCCGGTCAGCGATATATCGCATCGCCGGTTTTCGGGCGGCCGAATGTCGCGGCGCAAGGCAGATTGTGGGTGGTCGCTTCCGGAGACGCCGCCACATTGGAAGATGTTCGCAGCGTGCTGGAAGCAATTGGCCGCGGGCTGACCATTGTGGGAACGGAACCCTGGCAGGCTCATGCATTCAAGCTTGGCGGGAATTTTATGATCACCGCGATGGTGCAGACGCTGAGCGAGGCGTTCGTGTATGCGTCGGCGCAGGGCCTCGATCCTGAATTGTTCTTGGAGACCGTGAACGAAGCGCTGTTTCAGTCGCCGTTCTACCTTGCCTACGGCCGGGTGATGCTGCATCCGCCCGAACGTCCCGGAGCAACGGTTCTGCTGGGCGAAAAAGATATGAGGCTGTTGCGAGAAGCCGCGGCAGCGGCCGGTGTTCAACTGGGTCTGTCTGACTACCTGGAACGGCAGCTGATTACGGCCATTGAAAACGGCATGGGCATGACAGATTGGGCCGTCGGGCAATACCGCATGGCCGAACTCGCTTCCAAAGCGCACAAGAACTAGGAGATCGATGAGCACACCACGCAGCAAAACCGCGGATACTTCCCTGGCGGGAAAAATCGTATTGATTACCGGCGCGAGTGCCGGCATTGGTGCGGCATGCGCAATGCGATTTGCTGAGGCGGGAGCGAGGCTGCTGCTGGCGGCGCGCCGAGAAGATCGCCTGCAGGAGATGACGGCGGACCTGAAGGCGGCAGGCGCCGAGGATGTTTGGACCGTGACGCTCGACGTACGCGATGCGAAGCAGGTGCAGACTTCCATCGACGGTCTGCCAGGGCCGTGGCAGGCGATCCATGTACTGGTCAACAACGCCGGGCTGAGCCGAGGGCTGGACAAGCTCTACGAAGGGCACCTTGAAGATTGGGACGAGATGATCGACACCAACGTGAAGGGACTGTTGTACGTGACCCGAGCGGTTCTGCCGGGCATGGTGCGGCGGGGGGCTGGTCACGTCGTCAATATCGGATCGACCGCGGGGCACTGGTCCTATCCCAAGGGCGCTGTCTATTGCGGAACCAAAGCGGCCGAGGGGCGGATCACCGAGGGCTTGCGGCAGGATCTATTAGGAACCGCTGTGCGGGTCACAACCATCGATCCAGGGATGGTGGAAACAGACTTCAGCAAAGTGCGATTTCGCGGGGATGCAGAACGCGCGGCGAAGGTCTACCAGGGACTGACACCGCTGCGACCGGAAGATGTGGCGGATGCGGTTGTCTGGGCGGCGACGAGGCCTGCTCACGTGAACATTGCGGAAGTCATGCTCACCACGGTGGATCAGGCGGATTCTGTGATGTTCAATCGCCGGACCAGCTAGAAGGGCACGCTAGGCGGAGACTGCGCCAGCAGCGCTGCGCCGGGTGAAAAAATCTCCCACGATGCGACATGCCCGGTCCAGATCATCCGGCTCGATAAACAGCACGTAGGCCGTCAGCACGTCCCATTGGAACATCGGGATATTCAGCGCATATTCCAGACACAAATGGAAAAGCAATCCCAGCAATAGCAAGGGATATCGAAATGGCCGGAACCAGATGAGAACACCCAGGCAGAACTCGAGGGCCAGCGTGTACCAGGTTCCAAACTTCAAAATCCATGGATGCTGAATCCACGCTGGCAGAGGAAAGCGCCGCAGGGCGTGAATATGCAGCACATAAAATATTGCGGTTCCATTAAGCCATGGCGCACCCTTGATTTTCCACAGGAAGGCGGAGAAATATAGCAGCGCCAGCTCAAACTGAATCATGCGCTGCGCCCACGGAGCTTTCGGCGCGATCTCGGGGCCTTCCAATTTTCTTCTCACACGAATCAGCCGGTCGACGGAAAGGGCCGCCCCCGCGGGAGCAAACATCAGGAAGAATCCGGAGACACGCAAAAACACGTCGCCACCGTGCAGGATGTACAGATTCCTCTGCTGTATGGAAGCAAGGCAGACGAAGACCACGACGCTGCTCACACGGGTCCACAATCCAACCGTAAGCAACACCGCGAAGCCGAAGAAGATCCAGAAGAATGCGGTGATCCAGGCATCGTTCTGAGGCATCACGGTGAACAGATTCAGGCGGACTCCGGGCTCGACCCTAGTCATCGTCGATAGTGTGATCCAGCTATGCACGCCGAACCAGTCCAGCCACTCCGAGTGCAGCAGAAGCAGCGTGGCTGTGACACAGGCGCCATACAAAATGCGAAATAGCGCAATCGGCGTAGGCGACTGCGGAGCAAAGAAGAACCGCTCCCACGCCTCGCGCAACTTCGCCAGAGTCATCGCAGATCCTCGCCACTCACATAGTACTCGTAGAAGAATTGCGGTTTGAGGACGGGCTCGCGTACGGGCGACACGCCATATTGGATGGGCGCCTCAAACTTCAGCAGGATGATCATCTGCGGAGGATCGGCCGGACTGTTCAAGAGTCGCGCGACGTGCCTGGCAATGTCCGGCCACAGCGCCGCATACCTTGGGTCGCACACGACTTCAGCAAATTTGCGATACCTTGCCTCGCGATATCGCCGGCCGAAACTGAGCTGGTCGATCCTTGGAAAATCGAAGACGCGGGTGTGACGATCCTGCGTGAGCGCGACTGCCTCCATATAGGAGTTCACCGGTTTCGGGTTGGGCGCGAAGAAGTCCCACGATTGAAACAGCCCGGTCCAGAGCAGATACGGGCGTACCAGCTGCTTGATTTCTTTGAGCGGCGGAACGTTCAAGGGGAGAGCCCAGCTCGAGATCGCGATCAAATTGAAGAGGAGAAAAATGCTGATCGCACCGCGGAGAAAACCGGACTCGTCCCTGGGTTGCGGCGAAGGAACGGAGCCTGGCCTGAGAGAATCGACCTGCTGAGATGCGCCTTCCCTATCTTCCGAATTGTCGGTTGTCGTGTGCATCCTTCTTCTCAGTTTCGCCCAGAGCCGGACGGATGACCAGACCTGGCAGCCTGATCGTTGGGGGAAAGAGCATCGCGATGCGTCGACTGTGAGGATGGGAACGGCGGCAGATATAGGCATACCGACCTGGCAGAGAAACAGGAAGTCGGATCGTGATGGACCGCACGGTTACTGGGGGTGAGCGTGACAGGGCCCGATACGCCGTCGTGGTTATCAGTCCGCGCTAACAGGTCGCGGCGAAACTATCTCAGGGCTACGAGTTCCGCTTCGATATCTTTCAGCGCCGCCTGCAATGCCGAGCGCCGCACCGGATGACTTGTCTTCTCCGACAGAATTCTTTCTCTTTTCAGTTCCAGAATCTGCCGAGCTCTCGCCTGTTCCGCGCCGGCCGCCCTGACCACATGTTTTGAGGCTACTTTTGCGGCCTCTTCGCGTTGCTCCGCCCGTTGTTCCAATTGTTCTTCGACTGACTTACTTTCCCATCCTCGCGCCATATATACAGAGTATCGGATTGCAGCTTGAACCACACCAACAAACGGCGCATCTAGTGGAATAGGTGAGCGGAAGAACCGGAAGGGTGAAGGGGCGTCTTATGCGTGCATTTCAGATTTCGCAGTTCGGGCTGGAACATCTGCGGCCTGTCGAACTTCCCAGACCCGCGCCAGGAGCGGGTGAAGTGCTGATTCGCGTACATGCGACTGCACTCAACTATCGAGACCTGATGCTGGTGCAAGGCAACTATGACCCGAAACTCGCGATGCCGCGCATCCCTCTGTCCGACGGAGCGGGCGAGGTGGTTGGCGTGGGAACAGGAGTGACACGGTTCCAGCCTGGGGATCGCGTGGTGGGACTTTTTATGCAGCACTGGCAGGACGGCGGACCGTCGCCGGCAAAATCGCGTGGCGCGCTGGGCGGCGACGTGGATGGTATGCTCGCCGACTACGTCGTGCTGCCGGAGACCGGTGTAGTTCCCTTCCCTGCTCATCTGAGCTATGAAGAAGCATCCACTCTTCCATGCGCCGCACTAACGGCGTGGAACGCACTGTTTCATGCTGCGGCAGTGCGACCCGGTGACACGGTTGTGATTCAAGGAACTGGCGGTGTTTCGATCTTCGCGTTGCAATTCGCCAAGCTGGCGGGAGCTCGAGTGCTGGGTACATCCAGCAGCGATGCGAAGTTGGAGGACGCGAAAGCAATTGGCCTCGACGAAGGTTGGAACTACAAGCGAGATCCCGAATGGTCTGCGTGGGTCAGGCGAAAAACTGGTGGAGAAGGTGCGGACGTCATCATCGAAGTGGGCGGATCTGAGACGCTGGCGGAATCCATGAAGGCGGTGCGCGTCGGTGGAACCATTGCGCAGATTGGAGTACTTTCCGGGACGGAAACCAAGTTGTCGGTCGTCCCAATCCTGATGCGGCAAATTCGGCTGATTGGGATTTATGTCGGGTCGAGAACGATGATGGAGGAGATGACTCGGGCGATGGAACGTTCCCAATTGAAGCCCACAGTGGGAAAAACATTTCCCTTTTTGGACACGGCAGAGGCCTTTCGGTACCTCGAAAATGGGAACCATTTTGGAAAGATCGTCATTTCTCTTGAGGCGAATGATTAATTCTCGGTTGCGTGATTGGATTGCCTGCACGTTGAATCAATCACTTAGCAAGATGGCCTTGTAAAATTTCAGATCTTGTCGACGTCGAATCGACACCACTTGGCATTGAACTTGCATCTATTTTCAGTAACGGTCCTGGTGTGCAAAGGGGCCATTATTACGGGGGCGCCAGCATCTACGGAATACCGTAGCGCTGCTCGCGACATGAGAATGAGCGCTTGGTTCAAAGCAGTCTACGATTTCTTTTATGAGATGTTCTTCGGCTGCAGTCATGGCCATCTGACACGTCCTTTCACGCTGCAGGCTCACAGCTACAAAGTTTGCCTCGATTGCGGACGGCAGTTCCCTTACTCGCTGGAAAAAATGCGGCTCTTGTATCCGTGGGAAATCGTAACCCAGCCGACGGAAGAACTGGTGCCGATACCAGTGGAAGCGCAGTTGTCGGAGCAGCGGAACTATAGCCGCACGAAGGCTGTTGCCTAAACGGATGTTGAAGCCTGCGAATGACGGGGCGAGGTGGATCGCGAGGATTGCTCCCAGGTCCGATGCGGTCTTGCTACACTATGGCAACCCTCTGGGCAAGGTGCTGCCATTTCCGACTTCGCGTCCACAAGAATCGTTTCCATTGAAGCGCTGACGAAGGTCTACGAAAGTAGACAACGTGTTGTCGCGATCGATGGAATCGATCTTGCGGTACCGGCCGGAGGAATCTTCGGCCTGCTGGGGCCGAACGGTGCGGGCAAGACCACGACGATCAGCATTTGCACGACACGGGCGCTGCCGACTTCGGGAAATGTTTTCATTGCGGGATGCGATGTGGTTGCAAAACCCGCCGTCGCCCGCAGGCAGATCGGCGTTGTCCCGCAATACAACACGCTTGACCGCTCGCTGACAACCTTCGAAAATCTCTTTTTCCATTGCCGTTATTTCGGCATGAGCCACTCGAAATCGAAATCTCGAGCGACGGAACTGCTGGCACAGTTTCGTCTCACCGACCGCGCCCAGGCGTTTCCTACAGAGCTTTCCGGCGGACTGGCGCAACGGTTGCTGGTCGCGCGCGCAATCGCGCACCGGCCCGCTGTCCTGTTTCTCGACGAACCCAGTGCGGGGCTTGATCCACAAAGCCGACTGGCCATGTGGGAGTCCATTCGAGGACTGAAGGAGCAAGGCATCACGGTGTTGATGACGACTCACTACATGGAAGAAGCCGAAGCGCTGTGCGATCGCGTGGCGATCATTGATCACGGAAAAATCCTGGTCGAAGACACGCCGGAGCGGTTGAAAAATGGCCTCGGAATTCAGACCGTATATGGGCTGGATGTGCAGCACGTCGAGCAGCGCGAAGAACTGGCGAGTCGGTTGCGCACGGTGCCTCATGTCACCACCGTTGAGACAACGCCCACCGGAGTGCGCGTCTATACGCAAGGCGCGGAGGGATTGCTATCCACGATCGTGACGGCGGCGCAGGAATACGGGTTGCGAGACATTTCCATCTCGGAACCGTCGCTGGAAACTGTCTTCATCCATCTGACGGGGAGGGAGCTGCGTGAGTAATGCCGGCGACCCTCGGACGCTCCCAGGGACAAGCATTTCCAATGCGGTTCTGTATATGCATGCCTTCTGGGGATTGTTGTTGCGGGATTTCTGCGTGCTGCGGCGGGAGCTTGGTCCATTTTCTGTGCGCGTTATCATGAACCCGCTGCTGTTTCTGTTTGTGTTCACCTACATTTTTCCTCGGATTGGACAAAGCTTCGGCAGCACCTCCGGGGGCGCAATGAATTTCGGGACGGTGCTGTTGCCTGGGTTGATGGCCGTAGCCATCATGTTTACCGGGATTGCGGCAGTAGCGCTGCCGCTTTCGACAGAATTTGGCATCACGCGCGAGATTGACGACCGCGTGATGTGCCCACTGCCTGTCTCCGGCGTCGCGATTGAAAAGATCTGCTTCAGCGCGTTGCAGTGCATTCTCTCCGCGCTGATCGTATTTCCGCTGGCGTATTTCATTCCGTCGCAGCCCGTGCACGTGCATGTCAGCAGCTACTGGCTGCTCGGCTTCGTGATCGTGCTGGCGAGCCTGGTGTCTGGAGCGCTGGGCCTCACGATTGGAACCAGTGTAGAGCCGCGGCAGATTGGACTCATCTTTTCCGTGGTGGTGGTGCCGATCACGTTTCTGGGGTGCGTGTATTATCCGTGGGCGCTACTGCGGCATATCCCGTGGCTGCAGTATTCGGTGCTGTTGAACCCGATTGTGTACATGAGCGAAGGATTGCGCGCGGCTTTGACTCCTGGCCTGCCGCATATGCCGTCCTGGTTGATTCTGGGCGCGCTGGTGATTTCCCTGCTGTTGCTGGGATGGGCAGGCATTCGCGGCTTCCTGCGTCGCGTGATCGGATAAGCAATGGCTTTGCCTGCTAGGAATCCAGCACAGGCAGCAGATCCAATGGGACGTAGACGGACGCCGGCATTTTCAACTCCGGCATAGGCTTGGCCTCAAACAGCTTGCGGCATGGAATCGCCAGCCAGCGCGCCATTCGCGTTGCTTTTTGACGACGGGCGCTGTCGGTGGAAATACCGGTCTTGGCATACATTTGCCGATACAGTTTTGAAATGAACAGGAACGCCAGGCGACCCCGCAGCGTAGGCACGCACTTCGAGCGTCTCCAGATGGCGGGCATGCCGTAGAAAATGTCCCACACGCCCTGCGTGCGCTCGCGAATTTCTTCCGAGGACATGGTTGCGTGCGGACTGAACATCTTGGGCCGAACGGCCGCAGGAATCAGCCAATGACGCGTGATGGGAACTCCGTCGACGTGCATGACATTCTCGCCCAGGTTTTTTTCCCAGCGATCGAAGTCGACAGTGCCGGGGAATGGCGTCAACATCACGAATTGAGCAAAGGTAATGTCGGCACGCTTGGCCAGCTCCGCCGTCGCGGCGAATGTGTCGGCCCGATCCGTGGACAGCCCGAAAATAAACGATCCCAGGACATGGACTCCATGCTGTTTGAATGTCTGAAGGCGTTTGACCAGGTTGTCGCCGGAGAGGTTGAAATCTTTGAATACGGCTTTCAGTCCCTCGGCGGTGGCCGATTCCACTCCAACCAGCGCGCCTTTGATGTTGGCTCTGCGCATGGCGTCAAGAAATTGAGTGTCTTCGCCGGCTTCCATGGTGATCTGGGTAAAGAACACCATGTCCTTGGGCAATTCCGCCAACTTGCCCATCAAATCAAATCGCTCGGCACGAATCCCTTCAAGCTCGGACACGCGGGCGGTGTTTCCCTGCTGCTTCGCCAGGCGAAGGTCGGCGAGACTCACGGGATAGAAATTGTCGTCCGCGAGCGCGATGAAGCGAAATCCACGGCGGCGTAGATCGACTATCTCCCGGACAACGACGTCGGAGGTACGCGGTCGGGGCTTTTGACCATCTGTTCGCCAGACCGAACAGAACGAGCAGTGCTTGGGACATCCACGAACAGTCTGCACGGAGGCCCACATGTACTTATCGCGCGGGGCCAGATCCCACCGCGCCGGCAGGAACTGATCGCCGGAGATGCGTCCGCCGTCGTACATCGTTTGGGCATGGCCGGCGACCAGGTCAGCGATCACTTTCCCCCAAATCACGTCGCCATCGCCCTTCACCACGGCATGCGCGCCGCCAAGTTCCATGGGCTCTTGCGGATAGAGGGTGGCGTGAATGCCGCCGTAGACGACAAAGGCGCCGCGCTCTCGCGCTTTGCATCCCAATTCCATGCCGCGCAGAGCATTGCCAGTATGGATGCCGATTCCGACAACATCCCCAGCTTCAATGGTTTGCGGGTCGAATGGTGTTAAAGTTTCATCGGTGATGAGGGGGTCGCCATATTTTGCCGGGGTCGCCGCGGCCAGGACGTACAGCCAACGAGGGGTGATGACGCCAATTCCGAATGATGAGTCGCTAGGGTTGATTAAATGGACACGCATCTGCGCGAAAATCTCCTTCTGGTCGGCACAAGCCTGCGCACAAACGAAGGAAATCTTCAGATCGCTTCACTCTCCCGTGGGGAACTGTGAAGTGTCTATCCTACGAACGCCACAACCGTATCTCCGAGTATCGGCTCACGTTCCGCCTATTGTCAAAATTCGCCAATAGGTTTTGCCCTCCGGACGAGCCGAATCAAGCGGAGACCGCGAAGCGAAAGGGTGGATCCGACTGAAAACAAGGGACCCAATAATTCTTTCAACTTTCGCTTCGCCGTCGACGAAACCAAGGGACCATGGCGGAGATTCGGCTCAATGCGTCACATCACCGCCCCACGCAAACTGCAGGCCGGTCCGGAAGTTGAACGGCAGGGATGGGTAGCCCAATACCTGTTGATAGTGTTGGCTCAGCAAATTATCCATCACGGTGTAGCTGGAGACATGGCGGTTGACGCGGTAGTGAACGGTCAGGCCAAGATTCTGGTAGGCCGGATCGAGATTGTGGTTGGGCAGCAGGAGAGTTGAGCCACCGTTGGCATCCAGCAGAAATGTACTGTCGTCGCGACGCCCGACAAAATTTCCTGTCATTTCCATGTACCAGCGAGGGCGCGCATAAATCACCTCGAAATAGCTGGAATTTTGCGCTCGGCGGAAGGGTCGCTGGCCCACCAGGGGCGAGTACGCTCCGATGGGAGTATTCGGGTACTTCGGATTGTAGGAGGGGCTGGAATTATCACTGGAGAAGGACTTCTGCACATTTGCGTTCAGCAGGGTGTATCCACCACGCGCATACAGACGATTTGTGACACGATACTCGGCACTGGTCTCGACCCCCTGAGCGCTAAAGCTGAGGGAATTGATGTAGGCTCCGTACGAACTATTCGCAATGGCCTCTTCAACCGACGCCGGGACGCCGAGTTGCAATAGCGCGGGGGCATCGACAAACTCAATCTGGTTGGTGAACGTGCTGTGATAATACCCACCGTGCAAGATGGCCCGGGTTCCCACGACGTTCTGATCGAGGCCGGCCTCGTAGGTGGTGGTCTGCTGCGCGCCGACGGGAGTAATCCCTTCCTGAGCGATCAGCTGCTTCCCGTCTGGCAGCGAATTCAACACGTCGTAAATTGAACCCCGCTGTTCAGCAATGGTGGGTTCAAGAATGCCTTGTGAGTAATTGAATCGGACTTTGGTGCCCGACAAAGTTCCGGCGGCCGTGGGCCTCGACAGATAGTAAGCCGCCGTCGCATGCGGAGTAGGCTGGAAGCCGAATACGGAATAGTTTGGGAGATCGGTTCCGGCGCTGTAGTACAGACGATTTCCCAGGTTGCCGAACGTCTGCACGATGTAGTCATAATTGCCGCGACTCGCGGACTGCTGCTGATAGTCGTAGGCGGTATAGCCGCGTTCCGAGTCGTAGCGAAAAGCGACCAGCGCGGTTAACTTGTCGCTGTTTTTATACGTGGTTTGCCCATAGAAAAAATCGCGATTCGTCAAGGTTCCATCGGTCCCGGGATAGGGAGTGTTTGCGCAGGAATAGAACGCCTGGCCACTGGCGCTTGTTCCATTTGCACCGTTGATGGTCACGGGCAGGCCGAGATATTCCGGTTGGCCAGGATTACCGTTGTTGTCGTAGCAATTGAAGTTATTTGGGTTGTCGGTCAGAATCCCTGCGGGTCCAGGATCGGTATTCAGCGAGCGAAGACGCACCAATCCATATTGTGCAGTCAGATCCAGCGAGTTGCTCTGCCGATCTTCAATGGTGGCGCTGCCGTAGAGATCATGCTCATTCAAGTACTGCACATCGGGGATGCCGTAGAACAAGATAGCGTTGGGCTCGCCGGTCGCGGCGGATATGCGACGTGCGGTGGCGCGGACCTGGATGCGCGGGGTAAGGGAGTAGCCAATGTTGGCGACGGAAGAGGCGTTGTGAAATGTGCTGTTGGGGTAGCTGTTCGAGGTGTCGATGCGGGCGAAGTCGCCGAAATAATCCAGCGCCTTATGCGTGCCCCCCAGCGAAGCTTCCTGATGATAGGTTCCAAAGTTGCCCGCATCGATGCCGTATTGCAACAGCGGCTTGGCGGTGGTGCCGCGTGAAGTGGTCAGGGCCACCACGCCAGCCGAAGCGTTGGCGCCGTAGAGCGAGCTGTCGGGACCGCGATATACCTCTTGCTGGCTGATGCCGTTCGCGGCGAGATACGCAAAGTTCACCGCGCCGCCAACGTCGTTGATGGGAATGCCGTCCAGCAGCACTTCTGTCGAGTTCGAGTCCCCGCCCATGGTGAACAAGGAGGTGGCAGCGCCACGCTGACCGCTGGTGGTGAACTGCAATCCGCTCACACGGCGCAGCGTATCCTGCACATCGAGCGCGAACGGATACAGTGACTGATCGATGATTGTGGTGGAAGCGCCTGTCTGCGCCTGAGGGGTGGGGATGCCGTTGGCGGTCACCGTGACTTTTTGTTCCAACTGCCCGAACTGGAGTGGGACATCGACGAACGCAGTCTTGCCCATGGCGACATACACCTCGGGGCTTTGCGTAACGTTGAAGCCGGTCGCCACCACACGGATTCGATAGCGCCCGGAGCGATAGAGGAATACCGTGTATTGCCCGCGTCCGTCGGTATGCCCATGGGTGGGCAACATGATGCCGTTGACTGTAAATACGTCGATTCTGGCGTTATAGACGGCCGCTCCCAGCGGATCTGTCACGGTTCCGGTGACGGTGCCTGCATCGTTTCTGGAAGCGGAGGCGGCGATTGCAGGAGTCGACGCGTTGAGGCAGCCTGAAAGGCACAGGGCAAGCGCAATACGAAATGACACGTGTCGAGCCACAGAGTTGCGTGATCGACGCAGAGCAGGAAGCAGGCGCGAAAAAATCATAGAGTATCCCCTCGGATGGGTGGCGTGAAGCCGGTCTCCTGACTTGCGCTTCCTCAAGCTCGGGCACCTTCCCAGACGATCACGTCCAGTGGTTGCGAAATGCCTTGCCCTGCTCTAGAGCAATGCCAGGGAGGCTAAGGTCGGTTCCGTTTCGTCCAGAGTCGGCGCCGCACATAGCTCGCGTCGATTGAACGATTCGGATCCAGCCAACATTTTCCCTGGTCCTGCTCTCGCGCTTACAGTTACGGGGTAGTGGCGGAGTTACACCGCGCTTCCCGACACTTCACGAGTGGTGAAACCTTACGCCCGGAGCGAACGGCACGCAACCAGGCGCCGGAAGATGCGCAGTCTCCATGAGTGAAAGACGAACGCAGCCTTGAAACAGCACGGAGCGGGAATGCGCACTTTGGCCGCAGCTGGGCTGAAGCGCGCGCCCCTTCGGTCCTTCCCATCGCGACCGAAAGACAGCGAAGAAGTGACCCTGGCCGGTCTCCTGACTTGCGCGTCATCGAGCCTTAGGCATACCTTCCCAGACTTTCGTCCAGTGGCTGCGTACCGCCCTGCCTTGCTCTCCGCGCTTACAGTTACGGGGTAGTGGCGGAGTTGCACCGCGCTTCCCGAACACCATGGGCTATTGAGATATATATCGGGATCAAATCCTGGCGTCAAATGAGATGCAGAGGAGGAAGAAAACGTGCCGGCGGGATCAGAGATTTATCCGTCCGTGGAACGAGCGCGGGCAGGTGTCTTCGTCGATGCTTCTGACGGGAGCCGTTCGCTTTCTCCCCTCGGGTTTACTTCTTTACATGATGGGCGATGATTTGGTCCTTGATCTTGTCATACACACCCTGGGGCAAAATCCCTTTCGACACAAGCTGATTTTTCCCTTGATACGGACGTCCCGCGATGATTCTTTTGGCATAGACGTCGCCGACGCCGGGCAGCGCTTTCAACTGATCTTCCGTCGCAGAGTTGATGTCGAGTTTGTCTGTCTGAGATCCGGTGGCAGACGTGGAAGCCGCCAAAACCGTGTCGACGGACGGAGATAGCCTGGAGGTTGCTGGGACGAGGGCGAGAGCAATCGCAATACTGGCCCCGCCGAGTATGCCAAGGATTCGTTTCTGAAGATTCATACTTCGTGGTCCTTTCGAAAAAATCTGACGTAGCTGCGCAATGCCCGCAACGGTGAGCAACGATTCACGCGAGTCAATGCAATGATAGTGCAAGTCAACTCCGCGCTGAGGCTTCAATTTCGCCGGCGATAAAGACGTCCAGGTTTGCCAGGGCAGCGGTGTCGACTCCATCCATATGCTGGGACGCTACTTGACACCGCGCGAGCTTCTTTCTTATCCTCTAACCATGCTGGTTAGCCCGCTCCATCGCCATCACGACCATCATCACCACGTGGCGAACGTGTCAGCGGAGCATTCTGAGCAGGTTTCTTAAGATCCTGAACAAGTTCAGAAAGTGTATAGGCCCGCTGATGCAAATCGCATCCGCGGGTTTTTCATTTTCCATCCACCGATTCCGACAAGCATAAGGACGATTCACGATGAGCAAAGATGCAACGACGAACCCGGCAATTGACTTCACCAAACTTGATGGACTGGTCCCGGGCATTGTGCAGGATGCGGTCACAGGCAGCGTATTGATGGTGGGCTTTCTGAATGAAGAGAGCTACCGGAGGAGCCTGGAAAGCGGCTTTGTCACGTTCTGGAGCCGCACCCGCAAGAAACTGTGGATGAAGGGCGAAACCAGCGGCAATCGCCTGCGCATTCAAGAAGCCAGCACGGACTGCGACAACGACACATTGCTGTTCCGCGTGGTCGTGGAGGGAGATGGGCTGGTTTGCCATGAAGGAACAGTGAGCTGCTTCACGAAACCGGTCCACACAAGCGGCGTAAAGAGTTCCCAATCGCGTACAGAAAGCGAGATCAACGCATGAGCCAGAAACTTCGGCTTGGAATTCCCAAGGGCAGTCTTCAGGATGCGACCATTGCTCTGTTTGAGCGCGCGGGTTGGCGCATTTTTGCAAACGGCCGCTCCTATTTTCCGGGGATCGACGACGCAGACATCGAATGCATGCTGGTCCGAGCGCAGGAAATGGCGCGCTATGTAAGCCATGGAGCGCTGGATGCGGGCCTGACCGGCCACGACTGGGTCATCGAAAGCGGCCGAACGGTGGAAACGATTGCCAGCCTGACCTATTCCAAACAGAGTCGGCAAAAGGTGCGCTGGGTGCTCGCCGTGCCGGAGGATTCGCCGTATCAGCGTGCCGAGGATCTGGCCAACAAGATCATCGCCACGGAACTTGTGGAGGCTACCAAGAAATATTTCGCCGCGAAAAATGTTCCCGTGCAGGTGGAGTTCAGCTGGGGCGCTACGGAAGTGAAACCGCCCGTGCTGGCCGATGCGATTGTGGAAGTGACCGAAACGGGAAGCTCGTTGCGCGCCAATCGGCTGCGCATTCTGGAAACAGTTTTAGAAAGCGAAACTCAACTGATCGCCAACTGCGCGGCCTTTCGCGATCCCTGGAAAAAACAAAAGATCGACAATATCGCGCTGATGCTGCAAGGCGCCATTGCCGCACAGGGACAAGTGGGGCTGATGATGAATGTACGAGCCGCCGACCTGAAGACCGTGTTGAGCGTGCTGCCGGCATTGAATTCACCGACCGTTTCGACGCTGAGCGATTCCGATTGGGTCGCGGTCAACACGATTCTCGATGAACGAACAGTGCGGGATGTAATTCCGCGTCTGAAGGCGGCACGGGCGACGGGAATTGTTGAATATCCGCTGAACAAGATCGTTTTTTGAGAGCCGGGAAACAATGAAGCTGATACGCACCTACGGAAAAACGGCGAACCAGGCGGAGATTCTTCTGCAACAGATCGAAGGGCGCTCCGGTACAGCGACCTCGCGCCTGGAGCCTGTCGTGAAGCGCATGATTGCGGCGGTGCGTCGCAAAGGCGATATTGCGCTGCGCCAATATGGACAGCGGCTGGACGGGCTGGCACCCGATGCTGCGTTACTGGTGAATAGCGATGAGATGGCTGCCGCCTGGGAACAGACGCCGACGGATCTGCGCAAGTCGATGCAAGTGGCCGCGGCAAATATTCGCCGTTTCGCGCAATGGCAGATGCCCAGAGAATGGACGCGCAAACTCCCAGGCGTGACGCTGGGTCAGCGCTGCCTGCCGCTGGCCTCGGTGGGCTGTTATGTTCCCGGCGGGCGCTATCCGCTGCCCTCTACGCTGCTGATGACGGTCATTCCTGCCCAAGTTGCCGGAGTGGAACGGGTCGTCGTGGTCTCTCCGCGGCCGGCACGGGAGACATTGGCGGCCGCGCACCTGGCGGGCGTAAAGGAGTTCTATCGCGTCGGCGGCGCGCAGGCTGTCGCCGCGCTGGCTTATGGCACCCCCAGTATTCCAAGGGTCGATAAAATCGTGGGCCCGGGAAATCTCTATGTCACCACCGCCAAAAAGCTGGTTGCGTTTGACTGCGGGATCGATATGCTGGCCGGCCCCACCGAGATAGTGGTGGCCAGCGAGGATGGCAATCCGCAATGGATTGCCGCCGACCTGGTGGCGCAGGCCGAACATGATCCGGAAACGCTTGCTGTTCTGGTGACTAATAATGCTGATTTGGCGAAGGCGACGGCCGCTGAGGCTCAAAAGCAATCCGCGTCGAACACCCTTGCCAGGCAAGCGCTCGCCAAGAATGGCTTTATCTTCATCACAAAAAACACCAAAGAAACTGAGATTGTTACAAATAGGCTGGCGGCAGAACATCTGACGATAGACGACGATGAAGATCTTACCTGGGTTCGCCACGCAGGGTCGATCTTTGTGGGCACCCAAACTCCACAAACCATGGGGGATTACGTCTCGGGGCCAAATCACGTATTACCGACCGGACGGCTGGCGCGCGTACGCGGCGGACTGAGCATCTACGACTTTCTCCGCCTTGTCACTACCCAGGAATACACCTTGGCTGGACTCGCGCAGCAGGGCCCGCACGCTGCGCGGCTAGCGACAGCAGAGGGTCTCCTGGGGCATGCTGCTTCTGTGCGCGCTCGCGACACCGCTGGCCGAACGACCGCTGCCGATGTGCCCGGGGGTGCGAGATGAGCATCGATCCCCCGACGCCAGTGTTGCAGCAACTTCGGCCGCGCGCTGCTGTCGAGCAGATGCACGAATACCATCCTCCGCTGGCGGGAAGAGATGGGCTCCGGCTTGATTTTAACGAGAACACATTGTCCCCTTCTCCTCGCGTGAAGGCCGTGCTACAGCGCATCGCTGCGGAAAGCCTGACGAAGTATCCGGAGCGACAGCATGTGGAACGCATTGCGGCCAGTCATTTCGGACTGTCGCCGGAGGCTGTGCTGCTGACCAATGGCGTCGATGAGGCGATCCACCTGGTATGCGAAACCTATCTGGAACCTCAGGATGAGGTCATCATCGTCACACCCACATTTTCGATGTACGCGCTGTATGCGGAAGCGACCGGGGCAAGCGTTCGCGCCATCCAGGCAGACAACTCCCTGCAATTCCCTTATCGCAGAGTGCGCGACGCGATCCAGCCTGCAACGCGTTTGATCATGGTCGCATCGCCCAATAACCCGACCGGCGCGGTGGTGGAATCTTCCCTCCTGCTGGAATTGGCGGCGGCGGCTCCGCAGGCGGCGTTGCTGGTGGACGAGGCATACTACCATTTCCACGGTGAATCGCTGTTATCTGTAACAGCAACTGTGTCGAATCTGCTGGTAGCGCGGACATTCTCGAAAGTCTATGGGCTTGCCGGGTTGCGAATCGGCCTTCTGGCCGGCCATCCAGAAGCAATGCGGTTCATTCGCAAGGTAAGTTCTCCGTACAATGTGAACTCGATTGCCCTGGAATGCCTACCGGAAGCGCTTGCAGACGAAGCGTATGTCTCGTGGTATGCCGATCAGGTGCATCAAAGCCGAATTGCCGCCGAGCAAACGCTGACCAGGTTGAAGGTCCAGTTTTGGCCCAGCCACGCGAATTTCATTCTGATGAACATCGGCAAAGAGCATCGGGAGTTCGTCGATTCCATGCGCAGGCAGGGAGTGCTGGTACGAGACCGCAGCAGCGACCCGGGTTGCGACGGTTGCGTGCGCATTACGCTGGGAACTCTGGAACACACGCAGTTGGGCCTGGTCGCACTGGAAACCACTCTGAAGGAGTTGGCATGGCAACCCGAAAGCTAGCACGACGCAGCGCGACCCTGCAACGACATACAACGGAGACAAAGATCGACTTGAAGCTGACCGTCGACGGCCAAGGCCGCTACGATGTCCAAACCGGAATTCGCTTCCTTGACCACATGCTGGAGTTATTCGCCCGCCACGGCGGCTTCGATTTGTCGCTGGTTTGCCGGGGCGACCTGGATGTCGATCAGCACCACACGGTGGAGGATATCGGAATTGCCCTGGGCGAAGCATTCTCGCAGGCACTGGGAGATAAGAAAGGAATTCTTCGCGCCGGGTATTTCTTGATGCCGATGGATGAGACGCTGGCGGCGGCGGCCGTCGACCTGAGCGGGCGCGCGTCCTACGTAGTCAACACGAGAGTCCGCGTACGAATCGTTGGCGATCTGCAGACTGAGCTGCTGCCAGATTTCTTTGAGGGTTTCGCTCGCGGTGCGCGCGCGAATGTGCACCTGAACGTGTTATATGGAAGATCGAATCACCACAAGATCGAGGCAATCTTCAAGGCGTTTGCACGTGCGATGCGCTTCGCCTGCTCGCGCGACCTGCAATTACGTTCCATGTTACCCAGCACGAAAGGCCTGCTGTAAGGGAGCTTGTTCTTGAAATCGGAAAAAACAGTTGTTATCGATTACCAGACGGGAAACCTCAACTCCGTTTGCAAATCGCTACAGGCCGTGGGCGCGGACTTGCTGGTTACAACGGAGCCGGAAGGTCTGCGCAACGCGGCGCGCATTGTGCTGCCGGGAGTAGGCCATTTTGCTTCCACAGAACGGTTATTGAGCAGCGGAATGGGAGACGCATTGCGTGAGCGGGTTGGCGAAGGAATTCCGTTCCTGGGCATCTGCGTGGGCTTGCAGTGGCTATTTGCCGGTAGCACGGAAGCGCCTGACACGCCAGGTTTGGGGATATTTCCTGAAATGTGCGAGCGGTTCCCCAGCGGCATCAAATCGCCGCACGTCGGCTGGAATTCGCTCGACCAGGCTGGACCGTCGCGTCTATTGGACGGCTTACCTCCTTCGTCCTATGTCTATTTCACTCACTCCTACCGGGCGGAGCGGATTACTGCAACAACTGCTGTTACAAATTACGGAGGAGACTTTTCTTCCGTGATAGAAAAAGATAACTGGATGGCGGTGCAGTTTCACCCTGAAAAATCCGGTGCGGTTGGACTCAAGATTCTACAAAACTTCATGAAGGTTTCCGCATGCTGACGCGCCGGATCATCGCCTGTCTGGATGTGAATGCCGGGCGTGTTGTCAAAGGCGTGCAATTTCTGGATTTGATCGATGCGGGGGATCCAGCCGCGCTGGCGGTGCGACACGCGGCAGGCGGCGCCGACGAAATCGTCTTCCTGGACATTACTGCGACGCACGAAGAGCGCGCCTTGTTGTTGGACGCGGTCCGCCGCGCAGCCGAGCAAATCTTTATCCCGCTGACAGTCGGAGGTGGAATTCGTTCGCTGGACGACGCATTGCTGGTGTTTGATGCGGGGGCAGATAAGGTGAGCGTCAACTCCGCGGCGCTGGCGCGGCCGGAGTTGATTACGGAAATTGGATTACGTTTTGGCGGGCAGGCAGTGGTTGTCGCCATTGACGGCCGGCGGAATCAAGGCAGCCCGGAGACGGCACAGGTCTATGCAAGCGGAGGGCGGAAGCCGACGGGGCTGCGCGTGATTGAGTGGGCTCAGCAGGCCGAAGGGTGTGGCGCGGGAGAAATTCTGCTCACTTCCATGGACTCCGATGGAATGCGCAGCGGCTTTGATTGTGAGTTGACAGCAGCGGTGAGCGCGGCGGTTCAGATTCCGGTAATCGCGTCGGGAGGTGCAGGCAATGTGGGACACTTTGCCGACGTGTTTACGCGCGGATGCGCGGACGCGGCGCTGGCGGCCAGCATTTTTCATTTTGGAATTTCGGATGCGCGCACATTGAAACAGGAATTGGCGAACTTTGGCTTGCCGATGCGGCTGCCCTGTTAATGGATTCCCATACACTGGAAGGATGCAAATGGATTTGAGGTCATCATGCTGATTCCGTCGATCGATCTGATGGGCGGGCGGGTTGTGCAGTTGGTGCAGGGTGAAGATCTTGCGCTGGGGTTCGACGATCTGGATTACTGGATCGAGCGCTTTTCGGGGTATCCCCTGGTGCAATTGATCGACCTGGATGCTGCAAAGCGGCAGGGTGACAATCGCCGCCTGATCGAATCCATCGTTCGCCGGTTGCCATGCCAGGTGGGTGGAGGAATTCGCAGCAGCGCGGAGGCACACATTCTGCTGGGGATGGGCGCGCACCGCGTGATTTTTGGTTCGTCACTATTCAACGGCAATGCCGCTTCGGAACCGAATGGCCGCGGCAGTTCTCCCGCGATAGCCAATCTTGTACGCACCCAGTTTGCAGAAGAACTCGCCTTCTCTCTTGGCGTAGAGCGGCTGGTCTTTAGCGTCGACACAAAAGATAGTAAGGTCGCCGTTCGGGGCTGGAGGGAGAAGATCGAGCTGCGCCCGCAGGATGCGATGCAACAGCTGGAACCTTTTTGCGGGGCATTCCTGTATACCCACGTCGACACGGAAGGAACGATGTCAGGCTTTCCGATGGAGGTTGCGCGCAACCTGCGGCAGCTGACCCGACGCCAACTGATTGTGGCGGGCGGCATTCGTTCACAAAACGAAATTGATGACCTGGATGCGCAGCACATTGATGCGGTGGCAGGAATGGCGATTTACACGGGTCTGATGAAAGCCTGAGGCCAGGCCTCTCGTGCTGATGGTGGAAGGCCTGAGGCCGCGCCGATTGGCCGACCGACATCCCTGCTAAGAAACTGGAATGTCTCCGGTGGGCATATCTGTCGTTCCCGGCCAGCTTGCCACGGGAGGCACGGGCTGGGGAGGGATCGCCACCACTCCAAATCCTTCTTTGCGAACGCGCAGATCAAAATAGCAGAGTGCAGTCGCAATCCCGATAAATGCCACGACAATCGCGCTGACTAAAATCCTGAAGACCGCGAGAGTCAACCCGACTACACCCACCATTGGACCGGGATGGACATTGGCGCCGTGGGCGACGATCAATTGCATCGGTACCGTGACCGCGGCGATAACCAAATACGCGCCGAATATTCCCAGGAACAACGCATAGAGTCGACCCCGGCTCCCGCTGCTCAGGTCGATGGATCGCCGGATGGATTCCGTAACGGAAAGGTTCTCGGAGAGGGCGACCGGAATCGCCAGCGCGTAGCGTGTGACGAGCCACAGTATGGTAGCCAGGTACAGCACAAAAGCCATCAGCAGTAACAATACGATGAATATTCCAGCGCCGAGAGAAGGCATATGTCCGTATCGGAATGGCATTCCTCCCGCCAGGTGCGAGAAGCCGCCCAACATGAGAGCAACGATCACTGCTAACACGCCAAATACTGTATAGAACAAGAAGAGATAGCCAATGGTCCGCAGTGCAATCAGCAGCGAAATCCCGATGAGCTTCCCCGCCCTTTCCGCGGCGAGTTTGCAGGCTTCGCCCACATGCATGGGCGCGTTCGCGAGTTTTGCCCGCGTAGCAACAAAAAGCGCACCTTGAATGATCTGGACCAGTATGAACAGTAAGACGGCCCCCACCAATACAGCCGGCAGCAAAATCAGAAAGCGGGCCAGTGGGGCAGCGTCGCCCAGGGAATGGCCCATGACGAATCCGCCGCCGCCGAGGATGCCGCCGAAAACGATTTCGACGCCGATGAGGATCAGCATAATGCCGAAATAAAGCTTGAAGTTCTCGCGCAGCAGTCTGGAGGCGCGTTCAAACATCTGGCTGGGCGTAATGGGCCCATATACGTTGGGCTGCTGCGGAGCGTTTGTAAGCATGAAGTCGTTCATAGGATTCGCCGGGAGTTGAGTCTGGGCGAAGGCTAGCACAGCACGGGCGGGATGGTGAATAAAAAAATTCCGACGTTCTCAACCTGGCGGAAAGAGACTCGAGCAACCGTCGATCTACCTGGAGCTGCGCCCCTGCGCGTTCGCCAGCTGGTTCAGCGTATACACCACGATGGCCCCATCTTGCAGAATGGCCACGCGTTTGCCGTCGGGAGAAAAATCCACATTCGCTCCCGCAGTGTAGATCGGCGAGGCGCGAAGGCTAGCTATCAACCCACCCGTCAGCGTGTCATAAATGTCGATCATCTGCGCGTCGATCGACTGCTCGTCGATCGAATCAGAGGAAGTGAGTGGACGAGTTGAGTGGAGACTTTCAATGGCGAAGTGGACGCCGTCCTGCGTGAGGATGAATCTTGGGAAATATTGTTCCAGGCCAAGTGCCTTCTGCCACAAAAGCCTGCCCTGAAGATCGTAACCCTGGTACACCATTTGCCGGGAGTTCGGGCACACATTGGCGACGAACACGTTGCTGGAAACAACTGTCAGGCGAGGAGTGCAGTCGGAATGAATGACAGCCACTTGACTGATTGAACCTTGAAACGATCGCAATCTAATCACCCATTGATCGTGCGGGGCGGTCAGAATTTCGAGAAATCCCTGAGCCAGCACCGGAATGTCGACGGGCACCTGCACCCGCGAGCGGGCGACGATTCCAAGTGGGTCGACCCGAATGAAGTCGAGATTGATCGCCTGTGCGGCGTCGTCGGCAGCCACTGGCGGGGCGGTCTGAGGCTGGTGCGCGGGGGGTTCCGGCTTTTCTTCGACCAACATGAGCGAGCGATCGGGAGAAAAGATAACTTCCTCCAGAGATCCGTCCAGGTCGATCAAAGGGCGAGGGACCAGCGAGGCATCGACCTGATCGAGCTGCGAGCAGCGTCGCAGCAGAAATCGTCCATCGCGCAATGGCCACAGAAAATCAGCGAAATCATACAGCTTCCAGGTGACCTGCTTTTCGACTTTGCCGGAAGGAATTTCCAGAACAACGGCTCGGACCAGACGTTCTGAATCTGTCTTGGAGCAGTCATCATCGCGCTGCAGCAAGCCTGCTGTGTTGAAGACAAAAAGCAAGCGATTGGCGTCGATAAAGCGAAGATTGACCAGCGAGTAATAGGAGAATTGAGGCAATTCGCCCGGAGGAAGGAATCCAAGCGGCGCCACGGGAATTCGGACCGGCGGTTGAATGTCATAGGATCTGGGAGGGGCAGGGTGCGCTTGTTCCGCCTGCGTGCCGGCGCCCGGAAATACGCAGCTGAGGGTCAGCAGAAGCGGAAGAACTGTGAGAATGCGGCACAGCTGTAGTCGACCGGCGTGTACAGTTCGCATCCCAGAAGACCCTTGTCCATCAGACTTCAAGAATTCTTCCCTTTTTGTTGACATCGCATTCTCACGCATTTCTGATGGAAAGCAAAGGATCTTTCCTTACGTTACGCTTTCACGCGAAGGGAATAAGACGAATGCCTGCACGAAAATTCTTCCAATACGCGCTGACAACGACCGTTCTTTTGGCGGTGTGGGTTACATGCTCGACCGCGCACGGCCAGAACGCCCCGGCTTCCTCTGCCGCCACATCCACTGAAAAAGTTTCCCCGATTCCCGGCTTCGACACCAGCATTATGGATACGAGCGCCGATCCCTGTACCGATTTCTATCAGTACGCCTGCGGGAAGTTCGCAGAAAAATATCCGATCCCAGGCGATCTGCCGCTGTATGACCAGTTTGAAAACCTGGATGTATACAATCACCAGTTGCTGCATGGCATTCTGGAGCAGGCAGCTAAGCCGGGCGCAGACCGATCGCCGGATGAACAGAAGATTGGCGACTACTACGGCAGCTGCATGGACACGGCGGCCATCAACGCAGACGGGTTGAAGCCGCTGCAGCCGGAGTTGGAACGGATCGATGCGCTCCAGGACAAGAAGCAATTGCCGGCCCTTCTGGCGCACTATCAAAAGATCAGTGTCGACGCCTTCTTCGATCTTGGATCCATGCAGGACTTTAAGGACGCGACCAAAGAGATCGCCGTGGTGGATCAGGGCGGACTCGGTCTTCCGGAGAAGGATTATTATCTGCGGACCGATGCAAAGAGTGTGACGCTGCGGCAGCAATACACGCAGCACATGGCCAATATGCTGCACCTGTATGGCCAGCCGGCCGACGAGGCCATGAAGAACGCGCAGGCTGTTCTGGCACTGGAAACATCGATGGCCAAGGCCTCCATGGGAGTCGTGGAAAGGCGCGACCCGTACAAGGTGTACCACATTGAAACCCTCACCAGCCTTGCCAGTACGGATCCCATTCTGGACTGGAGCGCAATGATCCGGGATACCGGCGCGCCCACGATCGAGACACTCAACGTTGCAAACCCCGCGTATTTCCAGGCCCTGAACGGCATTATCGAGCAAACGGATATGGCAACCCTGCGCAATTATCTGCGGGTACATCTGCTCGACTCGTTTGCATCCCGATTGCCGAAGGCCTACGACGAGGAGAGCTTCGATTTCTACGGCCGCAAACTGGCGGGCATACCGCAGATGCAGGTTCGCTGGAAGCGGTGTGTGAGCGCGACCAACGCCGCCCTGGGTGAAGCGCTAGGCAAGGTGTACGTTGAGAAATATTTTGCCGGCAACAGCAAGCAACAGACGCTGGACATGGTGAAAGCCATTGAAGCGGCCATGAACACAGACCTGACCTCACTCAGCTGGATGAGCCCGGAGACGAAAGTGAAGGCCATTCAGAAACTTGATCTGATCACCAATAAGATCGGTTATCCGAATAAGTGGCGCGATTATTCCAAGCTGATCATCAAGCCGGATGATGCTCTGGGAAATTCTGTACGGGCGCGGGAATTTGAGGCTGCGCGGCAACTGAACAAGATCAACAAACCGGTAGATAAGCAAGAGTGGGAGATGTCGCCGCCGACCGTCAACGCCTACTACGATCCCAGCATGAACAACATCAACTTTCCTGCCGGAATTCTGCAACCGCCGTTCTACGACCGGAGCGTTGCAGAGGAAGTGAACTACGGCCACATCGGCGCCGTCGTGGGGCATGAGCTGACCCACGGCTTCGACGACCAGGGAAGCTTGTTCGACGGCAACGGCAACCTGAAGAACTGGTGGACGCCGGAGGACAAGAAGCAATTTGACGCGCGTACCGCCTGCATCTCCAATGAGTACAGCGGGTTTGTTGCGGTCGATAATCTCCACGTGAACGGCAAGTTGACGCTGGGGGAAAACACCGCCGACAACGGGGGCATACGGCTCGCCTACATGGCGATGGAGGCGTACGCCCATCAGCACAACATCGATTTGGCGAAGAAGATGGGGGCCTTCACTCCCGAGCAGAAATTCTTCATCGGGTTTGCGCAGAACTGGTGCACGAACGCGAGGCCGGCTTTCGTTCGCCTACTGGTCCAGACCGACCCGCACTCGCCGGATCGTTTCCGGGCCAACGGTGTGGTGCAAAACATGCCGGAATTCGCCACCGCCTTTAGCTGCAAGAAGGGCCAGCCGATGGCTCCCGTCGATCGCTGCCGAGTCTGGTAATGTTACGGGCTGATTTTTATGCGGGTGCGGCAACGGAGCCGCGCCCGCTCTATTTGCCCGCACCGAGAAATTCGATCGTCGCTCCATGAAGACCTCGCGTATATCGCGTTCCCATGCGGCGCTCGGCTACGCTGCCTGCGCGCTGGCTGGAGGACTGTGGGGGACCGGTTTTTTCTTCGGCAAGATTGCCATGCGCGAAATGAGCTCGGCGCACATGGTGCTGTATCGGTTTCTATTTGCGTGCGTTGGGTTGAGCCCGGTGTTGTTGCGGGGCCGTCCTGGGTTGGATGCGCGGGGCTGGCGCATTCTGCTGATCGCAGCGCTGGTCGGCGTGCCGGTGCAATTCCTGCTGCAGTTTGCCGGACTGGCGCGCACCACAGTTTCCCACGCTTCGTTGATGGTAGGGACTTTGCCCGTCGTGCTGGCTGTCGGTGCCAGCATCTTCGCTCATGAGCGGCTGGATCGAATCGGCTGGGTCGCGCTGGCGGTCTCTTCCACCGGCGCGGCGCTGATCGCACTGGGAGGCTCCCACAGCGCCGGCCATGGCGACAATCCCAGCCTGATTGGTGACTTGCTGGTCGTGCTCTCTCTGATGATTTCGTTGGTATGGATCTTGATGAACCAGCGCCTTCTGCGCGACCATTCCCCACTGATCGTGACTGCATACGGATTGATGACCGGCACGGTGATGCTGGCCGCGTGGGTCTTTGCTGTGGACGGGCCGCCGCCGATCCACATTTCCATGCAGGCGTGGCTTGCCCTGGCCGCCAGCGGCCTACTGTGCACGGCCAGCACCACGCTGCTGTGGAACTGGGGCCTGACCCGGGTGCCTGCTTCACGGGCCGGAGTGTTTCTCAATCTGGAGCCGATGATTGGATCGGTGCTCGGCGTGACGGTGCTGGGCGATCAACTGGGGCCGACCGCGTGGCTGGGCGCGGCAATGATTCTTGGCGCGGCGATCACGCTGACTTCGCGCCAGGGCAGTCATGTGGAAGATGAACACCTGCTGGCGTGAGCCGCGCGATCAGCGAACGGCGGCAGCGTTCTGTTGGCGGCTTCCGATTTTCGCCAGATCGATGATCATGCGCTCCAGCACCAGGCTTTTATCGGGCGGCGAGGAACGAATTTCGAGATCGGCGCGGGCGATACGCTCCAGCATCTGCATCAGATCGCGACGTGATTTGTAGCGCCGAGCCTGCAGGATGAGATCATCGACGGCAAACGGGGGAACGCGGAAGCCCGGCCACAGCGCCTGCCAGATGCCGCGCGAATCGCGCACGTTTTTCTCCAGAATCACCAGCATCTGCCGGAACGTGCGGGCCAGCATGTGGAGATGGCCGATGGCGCCGTCTTCTCCACTCTCACTTGCGTTGAGCAGCCCCTGCAGCAACAGCAGCGCCCGCGCCGGGTCATGGGCGGAAATCGCGTCCGTCAGCTGGTAAAGCGATCGCTGCTTGGCGGATACCACCATCTGTTCCACATCCGCCAGCGTAATCTGTTTCTTCCGGTCCACAAACAGGGTGAGTTTTTCCAGCTCTGAGGCGATCCGCATCAGGTCACCGTGGAGTGTGTCGACCAGCTCGCGCGCCGCATCCAGCTGCAATTCCACCGCGCGCGATTCTGCTGTCTGGACAGCCCAGCGCAGGGCGTCGGCGTCGTCGGGCTGGCTCAGTTCGATGATGCCGCAATCATCTCCCAGCGTTTCACGGATGCGCTCATAGCGGTCCTTATCCTGCATGTCCATGCGCCGCGCGTCACTGGGAATGTGGAGATGGTCGGCGACAAACACCAGCAGCGGCCTGCGGATTGGGCAGGCTAAGGTACTTGTGAATTGCGGCAAACTCTTCCTTTTTTGCGCCGCGCTGGTAGAGCAGTCGCAGATTCCGGACGAAGATGATTTGGAACGGAGCCATCAGCGAGGGCGTGCTCACCTGGTCGATGGCATCGAAGATCGTGGCTTCGGACAGATCGACATCGGCGACACAATAGTCGCGAAACTGCGAGTCGATGAGCGCCTCGATTATTCCGCGGCGGCATTGCTGCTGCAGGAAAGCTTCATCGCCCAGCAGCACGTAGCCGGGACGGCGAGCGTCCGTGGCCACCTCACGCAACAGACGATCCATCGCGAGGAAGCCACCGCCCAACTTCGAATTCGGAATGGCCGTGGGACTCATGATTAAAACGACTCCAGAAGATCGCTGACCAGGGACTGGGCAAAGTCGCGCGCCATCCGCTGCACGGCCGGCGAATCTTCCTGAATAAAGCTGGATAAGTCGGCGGTCTCCTGATACTGCGAGCGAAATCGGAAATGGTCGTTGCTGTAGAGTATTTTTCCGGATGCGTCCGTCAACACCACGCTTGCCATCACGGTGATGAGATAACTGGAGGACTGGCCGGTCTGCGAGTTATAGGTGAGCGGTGTGTAGGTCTCCGTCAGAATCGTCCCGTGCAGCGTGGCATCCGCGGCCTGCGGACGGTCACTCTCGGTGACGCGATCTTTTGTGCGGCTGCTTAGCTCCTGCACGACTGCCTGGGTGAACGCGACTTCCGTGTGATAGTTTTCAACGTTCGTCTTGAAGATCGGAACATCGATGGATCCGATGTCTGGCGGCAGATGGGTTGCCGAACGCACCGTGTGATAGCCACAGCCCAGCGCGAGCAGCAGGAACGAACAGGCAAAGAGGACAGCTGGACGCATAGAGAAAGTAGATGACTTACTGATTGTACGGTTTCCTTCGGGTGGATTGCCGGGAGGGAGAGATGGGGTTTCCCTCGCCACGAAGAAAGGAGCAGCCAGTGGCTGCTCCTTTGGAAAGGCTCGAGCTTGCGCGGGAAGATCCCGCCAGGATCCGCTTATGCCGGAGACGGCTGTTCGCCCGCAAAACCAGGCGCACGGCCGGAGTCAGGTTTGAGAACATGCTGCACATCTCCGCCCGGACCGTCCCCGGGGGTTTGCATGGGCGGCAGATCCTTGCCTTCGACCAGCAGCTTCAGCTCGGAAGCATCCAGAGATTCGCGATCGAGAAGGGCCTGCGCCATACGATGCATCAGCGGCTGATTATTTTCCAGCAGGGAGTGCGCGGCCTGGTAGCCATTATCCACCAGCATGCGTACTTCGGAGTCGATCTGGCGGGCTGTCTCCTCGCTGAAATCGCGATGCTGAGAAATCTCGCGACCCAGGAAAATCTGCTCTTCCTTCTTGCCGAAGGTCAGCGGGCCAAGACGGCTCATGCCGAATTCGCACACCATCTTACGGGCAAGTTCCGTGGCCCGCTCGATGTCGTTTCCGGCGCCGGTCGTCATCTGGTTAAGGAAGATCTCCTCCGCGCAACGGCCGCCCATCAGGATCGCCAACTGCGTCTCCAGGTAATCCTTGCTGACCGTATGCTGCTCATCTTCCGGCAGTTGCATGGTCAAACCCAGCGCCATGCCGCGCGGGATGATGGTGACCTTGTGCAGTGGATCGGCATGATCCCGCATCGCGGCGACAATGGCATGGCCGGACTCGTGATAGGCGGTGGTGCGCTTCTCCTCATCGGTCAGCAACATCGAGCGGCGCTCGGCGCCCATCAAAACTTTGTCCTTGGCGGATTCGAAGTCGTACATGGTGGCCACTTTGCGGTTGGCCCGCGCGGCACTGATTGCCGCCTCGTTGACCATGTTCGCCAGATCGGCACCTGTAAATCCAGGAGTTCCTCGCGCCAGAACGCGAAGATTGACATCTTCGGCGAGCGGCACTTTCTTGACGTGGACTCGCAGAACCTCTTCCCTTCCCCGCACATCCGGGCGACCGACGATTACGCGACGGTCAAACCGTCCGGGCCGCAGCAGGGCCGGGTCCAGCACATCGGGCCGGTTGGTCGAGGCGATCAGGATGACGCCTTCGTTCGATTCAAAGCCGTCCATTTCCACCAGCAATTGGTTCAGCGTCTGCTCACGTTCGTCGTGGCCGCCACCCAGTCCCGCTCCACGATGGCGACCGACCGCGTCGATCTCGTCGATGAAGATGATACAGGGAGCGTTCTTTTTCCCTTGTTCAAACAAATCGCGCACACGGCTGGCACCGACGCCGACAAACATTTCCACGAAGTCCGAGCCGGAGATGGAGAAGAAGGGGACGTTGGCTTCGCCTGCAACGGCGCGAGCCAGCAGTGTCTTGCCGGTACCCGGAGGGCCTACCAGCAGGACACCTTTGGGGATGCGGCCGCCAAGTTTCTGGAACTTTGGCGCGTCCCGTAAAAATTCAATAATCTCGCGCAGTTCTTCCTTGGCTTCTTCGACTCCAGCCACATCTTTGAAGGTAACTTTCTTCTGCTGCATGGATAACAATCGGGCCTTACTCTTGCCGAACGACATGGCTTTGTTGCCGCCCGTCTGCATCTGCCGCATCATGAAGAACCAGAAGCCGCCCAGCAACAGGAGCGGTGACAGCTGGATCAGGATATTGAACCAGGCGCTGCCCTGTGAGTCCTTGATGGTGACGCTCACCTGGTGGTCTTCCAGCTCCTTGTACATGTCGGGATAATTCGACGGCACGGTGGAATGAAAAGCCTCTTTGCCAGTGCGATAGTGGCCGCGCACATCGTTGCCCGCGACCGTTACGTCGGCAATCTGACCTTGCTGGGCATCGGACATAAACTTGGAGAATGGGATTTCCTGGTCCTTGCCCATCCCCACACCGCTTTCCACCACGTGCCAAAGAACGATAAGACACGTAGCGATCAGCACCCAGAAAACTATTGTTTTCACCGTTGAATTCACGAACTACCCTCGTTTCGTACGTAACAAACCCGGCAAGGAATCCAGCTCAACTTAAAACGAAAGACCGCTAGTAACGTTCGCCTGTTATGCCCTGCACTTCCGGCTGACACATTAGACGCCGCAGGGGGCCGGTAGGTCGCATATATTCCAATTATCTTTGCTGTCGGGCGAAATGTCGGTCACGAATCAAAACAACACCCGCACAGGTGGGATTCCCTTGTAGGAATTTTACTCCGAATCCAGCGGATGACACCGAGAATGCGAGCACAAATGTGACCGTTACGATGACTTTTGAGCTTCGCGGATGAGGGGACAGGATCCAATCCCGGCCTGCGCTCGCCTGTCAGTTGGGCCCTGATGCTGACCGTTGGCAACCTGGACACCGCGCATCCAGATGATCTTTCCCATCCACTCCACGACGGGCCAGCGGGCGCGTTCATCACCGTCGATGCGCATATGATTCAGAACCTCTTTGACTTTCTTGGGCCCTCGCGAATGCAAGAGCTCGACGCGATCTCCAGGCTGCCATGAGCGAACCGAGGCGGAGGCCAGTTCCGCAGAGCCGTGGGAGTCGCCGTCCCCGTTCCGACTCGCCGGCAGGGTCGCCGTAAATATCGCCTGAAATGCCGGCGCGTCTACGCTTCCGGGAATGGGCAGATCGTAGACGGGAGCCGCGTTGGTGTCGGTCGAGGCAGATCGGCTCTTACGCCCGGTTGCGCCCTGAGCGGCCGGCAAGGATCGCGCAAAACGCAACTCGCGCGCGGAACGTTCCACGCAGACGCCGCCCGCCAGTTCCATTTGCGTGCGGGTTGTGGACCCATGTGCCCCGGATTCCACCAACCGGAGCAGGCGTTCGGTCGTTTCAAAGTCCAACTCGCCTCCGAACCGCTCTGCCGTGGCGCGCAGTACTCGGCGAAGTACGCCTGGATCCAGATCCTTGAGGCGCGCAATCTCCATGGCCGCAGTCGCCTCGCCAGGTACGGTGGAAACGTTGCGTCCTCCTCCGCGCGACGGCTTGCCGGGCAACAACAGCAGCGGCAGCAGACGGTCCATTTCCGCGTGCCAATGCTGTTCCTCAGCGCGAGCGTTGGCTGCCATGTGGGCCAGGGTATGCTCGATCCGCGGATTGTAGGAACGCAGCAGAGGCAATAGTTCATGGCGGATACGGTTGCGCGTCGGAAGCAGGGAATGGTTGGTTTCGTCTTCGAACCATGGCTGGCCCAGCGCCTGCAGATACGCCTCAATCTGCGCCCTTTTCACCGCCAGAAAGGGTCGGATGCAACTCCCGGGACCGCCAGAACGGGGTTCCCGACGCTCCGGGCCAGCAGATTTTTCCCATTGCTGGATCGGATGAATGCCGCCGAGTCCCTCCGTCCAGGCGCCGCGCAGCATTTTCATCAACACCGTTTCCGCCTGGTCATCCAGCGTGTGAGCGGTAGCGACCTTATCTGCCCGGCCGGCCGCCAGAAATTCCCGGATGACCTGGTACCGTACAGAGCGTGCCGCGGTCTCCAAGGATTCCTTGTGCTCGGCCATTCTCTGCGGCGTGTCGACCGCAACAATCTCGCAGGGTAGATCGAACTGCTCGGCTAACCTCTGAACAAATTCAGCATCGCGAACGGCAGGTTGACCGCGCAGACCGTGTTCGACATGCAAGACGCTGAGCACAATGCCAAGCTCATCGTGACGGGCCAATAAAGTCCGCAGCAACGCTGTGGAATCGGCGCCGCCTGAGACGGCGACGCAGATGCGATCTCCCGGAGCAAACAAGGAGGTGTCCAGTTGCAGGCTGGTCCCGGGTTCCCTGTTCCTCGTGTTGGAGTTGGTGCGTGTCTTACTCAACATCGTGTGCGGCTCTCCAGAAAACTCTGCAGCCATTCTTCTCCATGGTATCGCTGGGATGGCCGGAGAGTGCGCATCGGACACGGCGGCCGAGTTTCTCTTGACCGTGGACACAGATTAAGCGACCACGGCCCTGAGCCTCTCGAAGCGGATTGAGGCTGCACCCGTCAGGCGTATTGCGGTCGCTGTACGCCTGTCTGCGCCTCCGGTATACTTCACCTTTCATGCGTGTTTTTGTCATTATTCCCGCAGCCGGCCTCGGTACCCGCATGGCAACGGGGGGTGCCGGTCGACACGATCCCAAGCAATTTCTTGAGCTGGGTGGCCAGCCGATTCTGGTGATGACGGTGCGCGCCTTCCTCCAGGTTCCAGCGACCCACCGCATCTTTATCGCAGTGCGGAAGAACGAGATCGAACGCGTCGAGTCCGAGTTGCGCAAGCATGGCATGCTGGAAAAAGTTTCCGTGGTGGAAGGCGGCGATACCCGGCAGGAATCCGTCAGCAACGCACTGAAGATGCTGCCTGCCGAAGACGAGGACATTGTGCTGGTGCACGATGCGGTCCGCCCGCTGATCGACGCCGCGACCATCCAACGCACCATCGAATCGGTGGAACACCATCACGCCGCCATTGTCGCGGTGCCGGCGATCGACACCATCAAACAGGTGGAACGCACCGCCGATGGCGCGATCATCACCTCGACCATCCCACGGGAACGCATTGTGCTGGCGCAAACGCCGCAGGGATTCCGTTTTCGAATTCTGCGCCGCGGCATTGAAGCCGCGGAGACGGATGGCTTTACAGGCACCGATGAAGCCTCGCTGGTAGAGCGGCTCGGAATCGAAGTCGCGGTGGTGCCGGGATCACCGCGGAATCTGAAAATTACGCAGCCCGGGGATCTGGCGCTGGCCGAGTTCTATCTTCGGCAAGGCTAAAAATCGTCGAAAGACGTGTATTCTGCCTGATGAAGGCCTGCATCATCTCGTCGGTACGAATCCGGCCCGCACGTCCGGGAGTAATCTCAACCGCGAGCAGCAGGTTGTGACTGCAATGAGATGACGCCCACCTTCGAATCAGAACTTACGTTGTTGCCGATGTACTGGGCACAGCGACAAGATCGCTTTCAGGAAGACCGCGAATCAACATGATGAGAATTGGATACGGCTGGGACTCCCATGCCTTCAAATCTGGTGTTCCACTGAAGATCGGGGGCATCGCATTCGACCATCCTGCGGGCCTGGCCGGCCATTCCGATGGGGACGTTCTGTTGCATGCCATTACCGACGCGTTGCTGGGCGCCGTGGGGGCAGGTGATATAGGCAGCTTCTTTCCGCCGGGCGATCCGCGATGGAAGGACGCCGACTCTGCGGTTTTCCTGCAGACGGCGCTGGAGGAGATCCGCCACGCCGGTTATCGCATTGCCAATCTGGACACGACGCTGGTGCTGGCCGCGCCGAAGATCGGACCGGTGGCGGAAAAGCTGCGCGAGCGTGTTGCCGAGCTGTTGTCGATTGAGCCTGGAGCCGTCGGCATCAAGGCGAAAACTCCTGAAGGCTTGAACCAGGATGACGTCGCCGTTGCCCATGCCATTGTGCTGCTGGAAAAACTGGAGGACGATGCGCTGCTGGAACAGATGGCCGCGGCTGCGGAGCCGCAGGTCCAGATGGACGATGTGGTTCGCAAACTGGTCGGTCGAACGCCTTCCAGTCAGGTGCGCAAACCGGGCTTCAATACCGACGACATCTCGTGAGCCATCGATCAAACGGATGGGTCGGTGGTACGAAGTTTTCAGTTAATCGCGAGCTGGTTTAGAAGTGGTATGCGAAGCCAATTGCCGGCTCGGACATAATGTAGCGGCGATCCGTGGCGAATCGGCTCAATCCAAAATCATTCGTCTTGAACACCTGTCCGCGATATTGCACTCGCAGATCCCAGCTGGGACTTAGCTGATACGCGATTCCGCCTCCCCACAGCACCGTAGGAGACTTGGTTTGTTCAGTATCATAGCTGGTCGTCTTGAGACCGATCGGAGTGAAGAAATTCAAGCCCCCACCGATCTCCAGAAATGGATTGAATTTCTTGAAAGGGAAAGTACGGACGTACGCAAAGGTTGCTTCCTGCATGCCGGTATAGACGCGTGCGCTGCCATTGATCCCGCCGGAATTTGCGGTGAACTTGTTGGTGAAGTGGCTATAGGAATAATTGGCTTCCACCGCACCGTTGGGTGTAAGCAGATAGCGATAGCCGAGGTAAAGACCCGCCCCTAATGTCGATTTTTGTCGCACAGGCGGAGTCGACGTCCCTTCGACGTAGGGCTGAATGACCCCCATGAAGCTCAGATTGATATCTTGCCGCGCGCCCTGGTCCTGCGAGAAGCCGATTCCGGCCAGCATTGGAAGCAGACACAGTAAACAGAACAACTTCTTCATTCGGTAGCAGACCTCTGGTCGATCAATTTCCCGTTCCATGCCCAACCATTGCCGGGCTAATTTGACTACAAATCCCATTCATCCAATTCGCGTGGATCGGCTGGCCACGACAGCGGTCGAACCCGCGATTCTGTTCTTCGTCTTAGAAGTGATAGGCGAACCCAATGGCCGGCTGCTGCATCAGGTACCAGCGGTTGGTGCCGAACTGGGGAAGCCCGAATTCCATTGATTTGAGAACCTCCCCGCGATACTCCACGCGCAAATCCCAACTGGGGCTCAACTCATAGGCGATGCCGCCGGAAAATACCATGGCGGGCGCTCTGGTTCGCGTGCCGGTATTGGTGGTCGTTCCGGTGTCGTCTATCGGATCGAAGAGCAGCAATCCCGCTCCGACTCCGATAAAGGGATTGAAATTTTTGTACACAAAACTATGTACGTACTCGATTGAGCCTTCCTGCAGCGAGTTATGGAATTTCGCGTTGGAGAATGGGGAACGATAATTCATGTTCATTTGGGAATACGCATAATTCCCTTCGATGGCGCTGCTCGGGGTCAACATGTAACGGTATTCCAGCAATGCACCCTTGCCCCACGTCGACGTCTGAGTAACCGCGTTGCCCGTAATGACTGGCTGATAGGTGCCGATGAAGCTCATGCTGGCGTCCTGCCGACTCTCCTGGGCAAACCCGACTGCCACCAGCGATGGCAACAGACAAAACAAAAGAAACAACTTCTTCATGCGGTAATGAACCCCTCGTCCGCCATCTTCACACGGATATACATCGAAATTCCTTGCGCGTGCAAAGTTTGGTTTGGCTCTGACTCCGTAACCTGTTTCCAATTGTACCTGTCAGGATGTTTGTTCGGCGGGAGGGGCAACATTTTTCCGCGTGCCCACGATGGAATCGCATCGGCAGAAAAGAACAAGGGCAGGGAGTGATGAATTCCCTGCCCGTTGCGGCACATCGAGTCGGCGATTTTATTGTTGCGGAGGAGGAGGCGGGGGTGTTTGATCGCCCGACGGAGGTGGCGGCGCGCCGGTTCCCGAGCCGTCACCCATGCCTTGTCCATTCATGCCTGCGCCCATACCACGACGACGCTGCTGCATCTGCTGCTCGAACTGCTGCTTCTGGCTGTCCGTCATCAGAGCTTCCAGCTTCTGTCGAGTGTCCATCATCGAGGCTCTCATTTTTTCGCGGCGATCCTGGGGCTGGAGCGAGTCATCGTTGCGGATTGCGTTTCTCTCCTTCTGCTGATCCTGCAGGATGGGCAACATTTGCTTTTGTTGGTCTGGCGTCAGGTTCAACATCTTGGTGAGCTGTTGCAACTGGTCTTTGGGATCCTGGGGGCCGCGACGATTCATCGGCATGCCGCCTTGCTGGCCTGACATCCCCTGGGAGTCCGGCGGCGGTGGAGGTGTGTCCTGGGCATGCATCGCCGCGGGAACGCAAAGAGCCATTCCGAGAACAGCGATCCCCGTACTCATGAAGCTGACGACTTTACGATGGTTCATAATCAAGTCCTTTCGATGGACGCGCACCGCGCAGCAACTGAACGCTTCCTGAACTGCATCGGGGATCAGCGGCAAACCCGCGGGCTACCAGCATAGACGAGAGATGCGGATGGGAAGTTGCGCTGTTCGCGAAGATTCCAGCGGAGAACAAGAAGTTTGGGAGAACGCGGCGCTTTGTGCTCAACTCAGCGAGTATGCCGTTCGTTGGCTAGCAAACCAGGCTGTTCTGGCAAATCGGCGATCACATGTGTATGCGATTTCCCTGTGCCCGAATTCTGTTTGATACACAACGCACTACCATCCCTTGCTAATCGAGCGCAACCGAATTAGCATCGGAGCGAATAATTGACTGGGATATTCTTCGACCCTCTGGAGCAAGGGCTGGAGAGAAAGCATTCTTGCCGTGAGTTGGTGAATAAGGCTGAGCCATAGGCCGGTCGACGAATCCGAGCTGGGGCAATCGCTCTCTCAACCGATGTGAACGCGGAGGTACGAGTGTCGCCTGCACCAGCACGGCAAGGCGCAGCGCGGAAGTCTGGCGAAGTTAAGCCCGCCGGGGCAACGTCCCGCAGAGTCTGGGGATGGCTGTTGCTGGAACAGCTCGGTCAGGACATCCGCTACACGGTGCGGAGCCTGGCAAAGGCTCGCGGAATCACTACGGCGGCCCTGCTGTCGCTGATGCTGGGGATCGGTGCCAGCGTGGCCTTGTTCAGCGTCGTCTATGGCGTGCTCATCTCGCCCTTTCCTTATGCCAACACGAGCAACATCTGGTGGCCATCGACCACCGCGAATCAAGACCCGATGCGCGTGTGGGGACTCCATCTATATACGATCAGGGAGTTTCAAGAGCTGGAAAAGTCTCCGATGTTTGGCGGTATCTGGGCGGTGACCCCGGAGCCGGACCTGTTGACCGGCAACGATGTCAATACAGAGAGCGTGATCGGTGTCCGGATCACAGGCGGAGGGTTCCATTCTCTTGGGGTACCTCCGCTGATGGGGCGAACCATTCAGCCCTTCGACACTCGCGCGGGCGGCGAGCCCAGGCCAGTAGTAGTGCTCACCTACAAGTTCTGGAAGCGCGTCTTCAGCGGCGATCCCCATGTGCTCGGCCGAAAACTCAGCGTGAATCATGTGCCGTACACGGTGATTGGCGTCATGCCGCCGCGCTTTGGCTGGTGGACCGGGGAAACATTCTGGATGCCGATGCGCATGGATCCGACGGATCAGAGATCGATCTTCGTGGCTATGCGGTTGCGACCGGGGCTCAGCAAGCGCGCGGGGGAGCAGCAACTCGACCAATTGGACCGGCAGCTGGCGGCCATTACCCCGGCCCATTTTCCCAAGGGTGCGATCCACGCCAGCCTGCTGAATTACATGAGTACGAATCAAGCCACCGAGCCGGGGATGCGGCAGAGTCTCGGCCTGCTGCTGGCGGCCGTGGGGCTGCTGCTGCTGATAGCCTGCGTGAACGTGGCGAACCTGCAGCTGGCGCGCATGACTACGCGATCCCGGGAGATCGCCATGCGCGTGGCCATCGGTGCCGGACGGGCAAGGCTGATCCGGCAACTGCTGACGGAGAGCGTACTGCTGTCGGTGGTTGGCGGAGTTTTGGGCGTACTGTTTTCATTTGCGGCCACGCGCGCCATTGTCACGCTGATTCCCCCGGACAGCATACCCAACGAGGCGCGAATCAGCGTCAACGGGCACGTTCTTCTGTTTGCGCTGGCCGTGTCGATGCTGACCGGTATCCTGTTCGGGCTGGCGCCGGCGCTGCGCTCCTCGCGACCGGACCTGGTCGGCGTGCTGAAAGAAGGCGGCAGCGGCTCCAGCGGCAGCAAGCACGGACAGGCGATGCGCGGAGGATTAGTGGTAACGGAGATCGCCTTGTCGGTGATGCTACTGACTGGCGCAAGCCTTGCGATCCGAAACTTTGTGCAGCTGACGACCACCGATCCCGGTTTCCAGCCCGAGAAAACCCTTATGGTGGGAGTGAATCTGCCGCCAGAGCAATACAAGACGCTGGAACAACGCAATCTATTCGACTGGGAACTGGTGGAAAACGTCAGGAACCTGCCCGGCGTCGAGGCTGCCGCCATCGGTAACGGTGGGATGCCGTACGGGGGATGGCAATCCGCGTATTCGATTGAAGGACAGCCGCGGGTGGACGGCCAACAGATCGTTGTCTCCTTTATCAGCAGCGACTATCTTCGGACGCTCGGCATTCCGCTGAAGCGAGGGCGCGCATTCACCCCGGAGGAGGTGCAGGACGGGATGCACGTGGCGCTGATCAACGAGACCGCGGCCAAACTGTGGCGAGCGGGCCAGGACGCGTCGAATGGGCATATACAGATTGATTTCCTGGGTCAGCCTTTCAAGCCGCCCTTTCTTGCGGCTCCCGGTATCAGCCCGGATATGACCATTGTCGGCGTAGTGGGCGATACCAAAAATTATGGATTGGCGGAGGCCACGCAGCCGGCGGTCTATGTACCGTACACGCTGGTCGCACCGCCGGGGCGGCAACTGGCAGTGCGCACGTATGGCGATCCGATGTTGATCCTGAACGCGGTGCGCGCAAAGCTGCGGGGGATGGACAGGAATCTGCCGCTGGTACGCCCCATGACCATCGACGAGATCATGGGATACGAGACGGCGCAGCCGCGTTTCAATATGTTCCTGTTCAGCGCCTTCGCCGGGCTCGGACTGACTCTGGCGGCGATCGGAATCTATTGCGTGATCTCCTATAACGTCACGCAGCGCGTGCGCGAGATCGGGGTGCGCATGGCGCTGGGCGCGACACGCTCCGATATTTTGATATGGGTGCTACGCATGGTCCTGAAGGTTGGACTCCTGGGCCTGGTGATCGGCTTATGCGGCAGCTTTGCGGTGGAGCGAATGATGCGCTCCTATCTGTTTGGAAAGTTTTCCTTTGACGTAGTTTCTTTGGGGGCGGTAGTGCTGGTGCTGTCGGCGGTGGCTCTGCTGGCGACCTGGCTGCCGGCACGCCGCGCCGGAAATCTGGACCCGGTCACGGCGCTCCGTCACGAAACATGAGGGGGGCGCGTGTTCACGCGCAAGTCTGCGCCCTACGAGCCTTTTTCGACCTGATAGTGGAATGGGTCGCCGCGCTCTTTGGCCATCGATTCCACTACCTTGAGAAACGCCAGGGAGGCGTGCGAGAGATTGGCCTGCCGCCGATGAATGATGCGCAGGCGGCGCTCGAAGGACAACTCCGGCACGCGCAACTGCACCAGTTCTCCCCGCTCAATTTCCTGCCGCGCGGTCAGGCCGGGCAATAGAGCGACACCGTTTCCCATGGCGACGAAGCGTTTAATGGCCTCCAGGCTGGGCAATTCCACCTCCATGTTGAGCGGCGTGCGGTGACGCTGAAATGCCTGCACCACCTTTTGGCGCAGCGGGGATGGAACGTTGTGGGCGACAAACGTTTCCGCGCCCAGATCATGAATGGAAACCTGTTTTGCGCGCGCCAGCGGATGCCCTGGATGCATGACAAACACGAGTTCATCGCGGTAGACCACGATCGACCGAATCTGGGGATCGTCTGGCCGGTAGGAAATGACGCCCAACTCCACCGAATGCTGCATCAGTTCCTCTGCCATGCGGCTGGCCAGGGAGCGCTGCACGGTGACGTGAATCTGCGGGGACAGCCGACGAAAGACATCAACCACCGGCAGCAGATACAGGCAGGTATATTCGTTGGCCGCGACACTCAGACGCCCGCGATGGAGAGAACGCAACTCCGACAAGGCCGTGGTCGCCTCTCCGCGGAGGTTCAGCAAGCGCTCGGCATACTCTCGCAATAGCTCTCCGGCGGCAGTTAATGTGGCATCGCGGGCGGCGCGATCGAAAAGAACCTCGCCCATTTCGACTTCAAGTTTACGAATTACCTGACTGACGGCCGGCTGGGTGCGATGCAGCTTTACCGCGGCGCGGGAGAAGCTCTTTTCTTCAGCAACCGCCATAAAGGTTTCCAGTTGAAATAAGTCCATCGAGGCGTCCTTGTGATTCGCGCAGGCAATCGTCTTGATAAAATATTCTAATGCAAGTAGTTGTTCGCATTAAATTCTCTTATGCTACATTAGAAAGATCAAGGCCGTCCCCGGCGGCCATCTTGAGGGGAATACATGGATCAGGAGCGAATTTTTTTCTTCGATACTACCCTCCGCGATGGAGAGCAGTCCCCCGGTTGCAGCATGTACATCGCAGAAAAACTGCGCATGGCCCGGCAACTTGAACTGCTTGGCGTCGATGTGATTGAAGCGGGATTCGCGATTGCCTCGGAAGGCGATTTTGCGGCGGTCAATCAGGTGGCTCGGGAGGTGCGCGGACCACGCGTTTGCTCGCTGTCGCGAGCCAAGGAAGAAGACATTGTTGCCTCGGCACGGGCGCTGGAACCCGCGGCACATCCCCGCATCCATATTTTTCTGGCGAGCTCCGACATCCATCTGCAATACAAATTGCAAATTTCCCGCGAGCGCGCGCTGGAGCTGACCGAAAAATCCGTTCGCCTGGCCCGCACCTATGTCGACGATGTTGAATTCTCACCGGAAGACTCCACCCGTACGGATCATGATTTTCTATGCGCCATGGTCCAGGTTGCGGTGGATGCCGGGGCCACCGTCATCAATCTTCCGGACACCGTGGGGTTCACGGTTCCCCACGAATATGCGGCCATCTTCCGAATGATGAAGGAACGGATTCGCGGCGTCGAAAACGTTGTGCTTTCCAGCCATTGCCATAACGACCTGGGCCTGGCCGTAGCCAACAGCCTGGCGGCACTGGAGGCGGGCGCCCGGCAGGTGGAGTGCACCATTAATGGCATCGGAGAACGTGCCGGCAACGCAGCGCTGGAAGAACTGGCTGCGGCGATCCACGTGCGGCACGACCAGTTGCCGTTCCATCACGGGCTTGACCTGCAGCAACTTTTTCCAGCCAGCCAGACCTTGGGCGAAATCATCACGTTTGGGCCCGCGCCGAATAAAGCCGTCGTGGGCAGCAACGCCTTTTCACATGAGGCCGGGATTCACCAGCATGGCGTCATGTCCAATCCCCTGTGCTATGAAATTATGACGCCGGCGCAAGTCGGAGTTCCTGCAAACCGGATGGTGCTGGGCAAGCACTCGGGACGTCACGCGCTCAACCATCGTCTGCAGGAGCTTGGCTATCACTTGAACCGCAGCGATCTGGACGTGGCCTACGATCGGTTTGTAGAGATCGCCGACCGCAAGAAATCTGTTTTCGATCAGGATTTGATCGGCATTATGCTGACCCATCTGCGCCAGACGCCGACGATGGGACCGCATGGTACGGCTGATTCGGCGGCCATTGCCTCCCCACAGGTGTGACTCAATCTCTCGGCGAGGATGCAAGAGAAATCCGAATGCCGCAAAACAATTGGGCGCGGTTAGGTACCAGGCACCCATGCAGGAGTTTTTGAATGTCAAAGGAAATCAAAGTCACCATCGTGGCCGGAGACGGGATTGGGCCCGAGGTCACGCGCGAAGCGGTGCAGATTCTGGAAGCGATCGGTCAGTGGAACGGAACCAAGTTCCAATTTGTTGAGATGCCGATCGGCGGAGTGGCTATCCGGCAGCATGGATCGCCGTTGCCGCAATCGACGCTGGATGCGGCGCTCGACAGCGATGCGGTGCTGCTGGGTGCAGTCGGCGGAAACGAATTCAATCTGCTGCCACCCGACAAGCGCCCGGAAGCGGGGCTGCTGCAATTACGACAGGCGCTCGGCGGGTTCGCCAATCTTCGTCCGTCAATTGCCTATGCGCCGCTCAGCAATAATTCCCCATTGCGACCGGAAGTCACCGATGGAGCGAACATTCTATTTGTACGGGAACTGCTGGGCGGACTTTATTTCGGCGAGCCTCGTTCGTGGGATCGCGAATCCGGCGTCGCCTTCAACACCATGCGTTACACCCGCGAAGAAGTCGTGCGGGTGGCGCGGATCGCGTTTGAGCTGGCGCAGAAGCGCCGTCATAAAGTTACCTCGGTCGATAAAGCCAACGTGCTGGAAGTTTCGCAGTTGTGGCGCGCTACTGTGGTTGAAGTGGCGGCGGAGTATCCGGACGTGACGCTCGATCATCAATATGTCGACGCTTGCGCGATGCACCTGATGAACACTCCACGAAATTTCGATGTGGTGCTGACGGAGAATTTGTTCGGCGATATTCTTTCCGATGAAGCGGCGGTGATTACGGGTTCACTGGGAATGTTGCCGTCGGGAACGATCGGCGGCAAGGTCAATCTTTATGAGCCTGTACACGGCTCGGCTCCGGATATCGCGGGTACCGGCAAGGCCAATCCACTGGGCGCCATTCTGACAGCGGCAATGTTGCTGCGCCACTCAGCGGAGATGGAGCAGGAGGCGCAGGCGGTTGAAACCGCGGTCCAGCGCGTCCTGGCCAGTGGCTATCGCACCGCCGACCTGGCGCGCATCAGCCAGCCCGATCAGCAAATTGTCAGCACGCGCGAGATGGGCAAACACGTATTTCAGATTCTGAATGAAATCATCGATTGCAACCAGGCGATGCACGCGGTCTAGGTTTTCTCTGGATGTCGTCGGCCTTGAACTGCAAGTTTCACCCGGGCCAAAACCTACGCAACAACAGCAGAGTGAAAGATCATGGCAAATAAGAAAACACTTTTTGAGAATATATGGGACGCCCATATCGTCGCCGCACCGGAAGGCGAACCGGCCCTCCTCTACATCGACCTGCATCTGATTCACGAGGTAACTTCTCCTCAGGCCTTCGATGGATTGCGCCTGGCGGGCCGAACGGTACGCCGCCCGGATCGCTCCCTGGCAACGGTGGATCATAACGTTCCCACGTTAGCGGGCGATCGCCTGATCATCCAGGACGCGATCGCAGCCAAGCAGATTGAAACTCTTCGTCGCAACTGCAAAGAGTTTGGCATTGAACTGTACGACGTGCAGTCAAAGCAACAGGGCATCGTGCATATCATCGGGCCGGAACTCGGCTTTACCAAGCCCGGCATGACGATTGTGTGCGGCGACAGCCACACCAGCACTCACGGCGCGTTTGGAGCGCTGGCTTTCGGCATTGGCACCAGTGAAGTGGAGCACGTGCTGGCCACGCAATGCCTGCCGCAATCGAAGCCGAAGACATTCCGCATTTCCGTTGAAGGCGAGTTGCCTGCTGCCGTTACCGCGAAGGATATTGCGCTGGGAATCATTGGGCGCATCGGTACCGATGGCGCCACCGGCTATGTTGTCGAGTATGCCGGCTCAGCCATTCGCGCCCTTTCGATGGAGGGCCGCATGACGGTCTGTAATATGAGCATCGAATCCGGTGCGCGCGCCGGCATGATTGCTCCCGACGCCACCACTTTTGCCTATCTGAAAGGACGGCCACAGTCGCCGCAAGGAAAAGCGTGGGAGGAAGCAGTCGAACACTGGAGTTCGCTGCCTTCGCATCCAGAGGCAAAGTTTGATCGCGAACTGGTCATTGATGCCCGGGATCTGACGCCGTTCGTGACCTGGGGCACGCATCCAGGCATGGTGGTGTCCGTCACAGGATCGGTCCCCACGCCGGCCTCGGCTCCGACAGAGTCCGAGCGTCGCGCGTATGAGCGGGCACTGGAATATATGGCGCTCGAGCCGGGAACGAAGATGGAAAATGTTCCCATCGACCGCGTCTTTATTGGTTCCTGCACGAACGCACGAATTGAAGACCTGCGTGCTGCCGCGAAAGTGGTCAGCGGATATAAGGTCAACACCAAAGTACGCGCCATGATCGTACCCGGTTCGCAAAGCGTCAAAGCGGAGGCCGAACGTGAAGGCCTGGATCGCATCTTTGTCGATGCCGGCTTCGAATGGCGCGAGCCCGGCTGTTCCATGTGTCTGGGCATGAATCCGGACATTCTGGAACCTGGCGAGCGCTGCGCTTCGACCAGCAATCGCAACTTTGAAGGTCGCCAGGGCCGCGGTGGCAGAACCCATCTCGTGAGTCCAGCAATGGCAGCTGCGGCCGCCATCGCCGGACACTTTACCGATGTTCGCAACTGGGAGTTTCGCACATAGCTATGAAACCATTTCGCAATCACACCTCGAAAGTGGCGCCGCTCGATCGAGTGAACGTCGATACGGACCAGATTATTCCGAAGCAATTCCTGAAGCGCATTGAGCGCACCGGATATGGAGAATTCTTGTTTTTTGATTGGCGCCGCGGTGCCGATGGCGCTCCCAATCCGGAATTTTCTTTGAACAAGCCGCAGCATCAGGGCGCGGAAATTCTTGTTGCAGGTCGCAACTTCGGCTGCGGCTCCTCCCGTGAACACGCTGCATGGGCGCTCAGCGATTATGGATTTCGCTGCGTGATTGCGCCCAGTTTCGCGGACATATTTTTCTCCAATGCCGCCAAGAACGGCATCCTGCTGGTCACGCTGCCGGACGAAAAGGTGGCGGTGTTGCTGGAGCGGGCCAAGAAGCCTGGCTACCAGTTGCACGTCTCTCTGGAATCGCAAACCGTGAAGGACGACGAGGGATTCGATGAGCCGTTCACCATCGACGCCTTCCGCCGCTCCTGCCTGCTGGAAGGATTGGACGATATTGGCCTGGCGATGCGCCATACCGCGGCCCTCGATGCGTACGAGCAGAAGCATGACGCCGCCTTCTGGTCTGCTCCCAGACAACTGCAAGGAGTGAGCGCATGAGCGATAACGGCAAGCAGAATGGTTCCCATAACCCGAAGCACAACAGCATTCCCCTAACTGAAGGGCCCAGCCGGGCGGCCGCGCGCGCCATGTTGCACGCCGTGGGCTTCAACCGCGAAGACCTGGCTAAACCGATCATCGGAATCGCCAATACATGGACGGAAATCGGCCCGTGCAACTTCCATCTGCGAATTCTGGCCGAAGCCGTGAAGCAAGGTATTCGCGATGCCGGCGGAACCCCCATGGAGTTCAACACTGTTACCATCTCCGACGGCATCACCATGGGCACGCAAGGCATGAAGGCATCGCTGATCAGCCGCGAAATCATTGCCGACTCCGTCGAGTTGGTAGCCCGCGGAAATCTTTTTGACGGCGTGATCGCCATTGCCGGCTGCGACAAGAACCTGCCCGGCACGGTGATGGCGCTGGCCCGCCTCGACATTCCTTCGTTGATGCTCTACGGCGGTTCCATCGCGCCCGGTCATCTCCACGGAAAGGACCTGACCGTGCAGGATGTATTTGAAGCGCAGGGATCCTACGCCAGCGGCAAAATCGACGATGCGGAACTAAAAGCCGTGGAGGTCAGCGCGTGTCCCGGAGTGGGCGCATGCGGCGGTCAGTTCACAGCCAACACCATGGCCATGGCATGCGAATTTCTTGGCATATCTCCCATGAATCTTTCCGGTATCCCCGCGCTGTCTCCGGAAAAAGCGAATGCTTGCCGTACTGCTGGGGCGCTGGTTCTGCAGCTGGCGAGGACGGATCTGCGACCTTCCAAGATTATTACCCGCGCGGCGCTGGAGAACGCCATCGCCAGCGTAGCCGCCTCAGGAGGATCGACCAATGCCGTGCTACACCTGATCGCCATTGCGCATGAGGTGGGCGTTGAATTGTCGGTCGACGATTTTGACCGCATCAGCCGCAACACGCCGTTGCTGTGCGATCTGAAGCCTGGCGGACGCTACGTTGCCACGGATTATCAGGAAGCGGGCGGAAGCCGTCTGCTGGCGCAGCGTCTACTCGCGGGCAACCTGCTCGACGGCAGCGCATGGAATGTTTCCGGACGCACCCTCGCTGAAGAAGCGGCGCTGGCGCAGGAAAAACCCGGGCAGAAAGTGATTTATTCGCTCGACAACCCGATCAAGTTGACCGGCGGGCTCGTGATCCTGAAAGGAAATCTGGCGCCGGAGGGTTGCGTGATCAAAGTCGCCGGACACGAACGCCTGACGCATCGCGGCCCGGCGCGGGTATTCGATGCGGAAGAAGCATGCTTTGCCGCTTTGCAGACCGGCAAGATCAAGCCCAATGATGTGGTCGTGATTCGCTATGAAGGCCCACGCGGCGGACCAGGGATGCGAGAGATGCTGCAGGTCACTGCGGCAATCGCGGGCATTCCCGAGCTGAGCGAAACGGTAGCGTTGCTGACGGATGGGCGTTTCTCCGGCGCAACCCGCGGGTTGATGGCTGGTCACGTCTCGCCGGAAGCGGCTCTGGGCGGAGCTATTGCCGCCGTGCAGGATGGCGACATGATCGTGTTCGATATTCCGAAGCGCGAATTGCGGGTGGAACTGAGCGACGATCAACTTAAGGCGCGCATGAAAAACTGGCAGGCCCCGGCGCCGAATTCTCCGCGCGGAGTCTTTCGTAAATATGCGGAGAGCGTTTCTTCGGCGTCGCACGGCGCAGTCACAAACTGAGGATGAAGAAAATGACCAAACACAACTCTGGAAAAACGGATCTGAACAATCTCGATTCGTCGGAGGGCGCTATTTATAGCCAGCCGACAAAGTTGACCGGCGCGGAAACAGTATGGGCGACGATGGTGGGCGAAGGCGTGCGGGATGTGTTCGGCTACCCCGGCGGAGCGATTCTGCCCGTCTACGACGCACTGCGGAAGTTCCCCATCCGGCACATCCTGGTGCGCCATGAGCAGGGTGCGGCACACATGGCGGACGGCTATGCACGCGCCTCTGGCCGGGTTGGTGTTGCCATCGCGACCTCCGGGCCAGGTGCGACCAACCTGGTGACGGGAATTGCCACGGCGATGCTCGACTCGATTCCAATGGTCTGCGTGACCGGCCAGGTTTCCAGCAAAGTGCTGGGCACGGACGCGTTCCAGGAAGTGGACATTACGGGCATCACACTTCCCATCACCAAACACAACTATCTGGTGAATCGCGCGGAGGATATTGCGCCCACATTGCGGGAAGCATTTCGCATTGCCAAGTCCGGGCGTCCCGGGCCGGTGCTGGTCGACATCACCAAGGATGCGCAGCAGAGCTCTGCCGTCTTCGACTTTGCCGCCGCCGCTCCTGCGCCGTATCGCCCGCATCCCATGCTGTCCGCGGATTCGGCCGCTATTCGTGAAGCGCTGGAATTGCTGCGCACCGCGAAACGCCCGGTCATACTGGCCGGACAAGGAATTCTGCACTCGTGCGCGATGGAACAGGTGCGCACGCTGGCGGAACGAGCACAGATTCCTGTCGCCTGCACTTTGCTTGGACTGACCGCATTTCCGGCGTCGCATCCGCTGAACCTGGGCATGATGGGCATGCATGGCGAAAGCTGGGTCAACAACGCTATTCAGCAGGCAGATTTGCTGATCGCCTGCGGCATGCGCTTCGACGACCGCGTCACTGGGTCTCTTTCCACCTACGCGCAAAACGCGAAGAAGATCCATATCGAAATTGATCCCGCCGAGATCAACAAGAATGTGCGAGCAGACGTGGCCCTGATTGGCGATTTGAAGGAAGTTCTGGAGACAATGCTTCCGCGGATGCCGAAGCGCGATGGCGCTGCATGGCTCCGTACCATCTCTCTGATGAAGGGCGACGCTTCTGTGCACGATATTCAGCAGCTGCCGGACAACGGTCACCTCTACGCCGCGCATGTCATCAACGACATCTGGCGCGAGACCGGTGGCGAGGCGATTATCGTGACCGACGTGGGCCAGCACCAGATGTGGGAAGCGCAGTATTACAAGCACGAGCATCCGCGCTCGCTGGTCACCTCTGGCGGATTGGGAACCATGGGGTTCGCGCTGCCCGCCGCGATCGGCGCCAAAGTAGCTTGCCCGGAAAAAGAGGTCTGGGTGGTCGCCGGAGATGGCGGCTTCCAGATGACCAGCTCGGAGTTGTCCACCATTGTGCAGGAACAATTGAAGATCAATATTGCCATCGTCAACAATGGCTATCTGGGCATGGTGCGGCAGTGGCAAGAGGCGTTCTATGAAAAGAATTACGAATGCACGCCGTTGATCAGCCCGGACTTTGTGAAGCTTGCAGACGCCCACGGTATCCGAGGCGCGCATGTCAATCGCCGCGCAGAGGTCATGCCGACGGTGCGCGACGCCCGCCAGCATGGGAAGGCTTTTCTCATCGACTTCCACGTGGAGCAGGAAGATTCCGTCTATCCCATGATTCCGCCGGGCGCGGCGCTGCATGAAATGATCCGACGTCCGAAACCCAGTCCTCTGGTCGAAACAGCAACGGAAATTTAGGAACGGAGATTCCATGTTGCACACTTTTGTAGCGCTGGTGGAAGACAAGACCGGGTTGCTGTCGCGCGTCACTTCCCTTTTTCGACGGCTCAATGTCAACATCACTTCTTTGACCGTGGGCGGTACCGAGACGGCGGGCGTGTCGCGGACGACGATCGTGGCCGAGGCCGCGGAAGATCGCGCTCCCCGCATCATGGCGTCGCTCTATAAGTTGGAAGGGGTTCTGGAGGTCGACAATGTTGGCCGCCATTCCGCGGTGGTACGCGAACTGGCGTTGCTGAAGATTGCTACCAGCCAGAAAACGCGATCGGACCTGTTCCAGCTGGCCGAGGTCTTCCGTGCCCGCATCGTCGATCTGGCCCCGGAATCGCTGATGATGGAGATTACCGGCAGCGCCAGCAAGATTGAAGGGCTGGTGCAGATACTGCTCGAAGGTAATTACCGTATTCTTGAAATGGCGCGCAGTGGACGGATGGCGATGCGCCGCGGACACCATACCAGCCGCGTGCTGGAAGCCCTGGGTGACACCCCGCGTGTCGAACCGGCACTGCTGACTGGCGATCGGAACCATGACACGGCCGACCGGATTCCCGAAGAAGACCAAGCTTAACTAACCGAACGGAGAATAATGCAATGGCAAAGACCTACCACGATGAAGATGCGGACCTGAAGTTGATCCGGCAGAAGAAAGTGGCCATTCTCGGCTACGGTTCCCAGGGACACGCCCACGCACTCAACCTGAAAGACTCCGGCGTCGAAGTGCGCATTGGTCTGCCTGCCGGCAGCAAATCCAAGGCGCGCGCGGAAAAAGTGGGGCTGGAGGTGATGACGACCGCGGATGCCGCGAAATGGGCCGACGTCATCATGCTGCTGGCACCTGACCAGACGCAGGGCAAGATCTATGCCGATTCAATCGCGCCCAGCCTGACTGCGGGCAAGACCCTGATGTTCGCTCATGGCTTCAACATTCGCTATGGCACCATCGTGCCGCCCGCCAGCGTTGACGTCAGCATGGTCGCGCCGAAGGCTCCCGGCCATCGCGTCCGCGAGGTATTTGTCGAAGGCGGCGGCACGCCGGGGCTGGTTGCCATTCATCAGGACGCAAGCGGACAGGCGAAGGCTCTGGCGCTGTCCTACGCCAAAGGGATCGGCTGCACCCGCGCCGGAGTACTGGAAACCACATTCAAGGAAGAGACGGAAACCGACCTGTTCGGCGAGCAGACTGTGCTCTGCGGCGGCGTCAGTGCGCTGATCAAGGCTGCATTTGAAACTCTGACGGCGGCCGGCTATCAGCCGGAAGTTGCCTACTTCGAGTGCATGCATGAGCTCAAGCTGATCGTGGACCTGATCTATCGCGGCGGCCTGGCATATATGCGCCATTCCATCTCCGATACTGCAGAATACGGCGATTACATCGCGGGTCCGCGCATCGTAACGGATGAGACCCGCGCCGCCATGAAGAAACTGCTTTCCGAGATTCAGGACGGAACATTCGCCAAAAATTGGTTGAATGAGAACGCAACCGGCCGCAAGTGGTTCGAAGAACAGCGCAGGAAAGAAGCGCAGCACCCGATTGAGAAGACTGGTGCTCCGCTGCGCGCGGCCATGCCTTTCCTCGATCCTGTCACCGTGAAAGACGGCGCGGTCGAGGCTGCGGAGAAACCGGCACCCGCAACCGTGGGCGCCTAGCCGAAAAACAAGCGTTCGCGGGTAGGATTGAAGACATGAAAGAATGATGGCAGCCGAGACTGGCTGCCTTCACTCTTTGTCACCGCGTTGTCATCGGACGGGTCTACCATCAGGGAATCGTTTATCAGGGAATCGCTATGGAAAGCACGGCGCAACAAGACGTTCAAGTTGGGGAACTCCCCGCCGGAGTGTCCCTGCTGCACTCACCGGAATCGAAGCTCCTGGATGCGCTGCGTGAAGTGCATCAACTGGATGGACTAACGGACGCGGAGTACATGTGGTTGGTCGAGCATAGCCGCGAATTCTCCGCACCAGTCGGCGCGCGTCTGTTCGTCGACGGCGACCCGGCGACACACATGACAATTTTCCTGGATGGCGAGATCCAGGTCCGGCGACAGTATGGTGGCCGGGGAAGCATGTACATCGGGCGCTCCGGTCAGATCACCGGATTGCTCCCCTTCTCTCGCATGAAAACGCATGGCGGCAACGGCGTTGTGTCAGAGCCGGTATGGGGATTGCAAATTGCAAAAGAACAATTCCCTGAAATGCTGGTGGCGATTCCTTCGATGGGACAACGCTGCGTATCGGTGCTGATCGACAGGGTCCGGGAAGTCACGCGGCTGGAGCAGCAGTCGGATAAGCTGACCGCGCTGGGAAAATTGGCCGCCAACCTGGCCCACGAGCTGAATAACCCGGCCAGCGCGGCACAGCGGGCAGCCAGCAATCTGCTGGAGGAATTGCGCAACTACGGGAAGGTCAGCTTCCAGGCCGGCAAGCTGTGTCTGACCGACGAGCAGGAAGAACGCTACATGGAATGGAATCGCGGCCTTCGATCCGCCATTGAAGCGCGGTCGAAGCAGCCCCGCCCGCTGGAAGCGGGTGTACAGGAAGAGAGGCTCAACCGCTGGCTGGAGCAGCGCAAAGTTGCAGAACCGTGGTCGATTGCACCTGTTTTCGCCGAGGCCGGCATCGAGCCCCAGGAACTGACGCCGCTCGATGAGTTCCTCGATCGCGACGCCACCAACATCGCCCTGAGCCACCTCGCTTCCACGCTCCGCGCTGAGCGCATGACGGGGGCTGTGCTGGAATCGACCGCGCGCATCTTCGACCTGATTCGTGCCATCCAGCAATACTCCCACATGGATCAGGCTCCGTTGCAGGATATTGATCTGGCACAGTCGCTCGACGACACATTGAGCATGCTGCACTACCGGCTCAACAATGTGCGGGTGATCCGCGAGTACGACCCAAAGTTGCCTCGTATTACGGCCAATGGAAGTGAGTTGAATCAGGTTTGGATGGCGTTATTGGAAAACGCTTTGGATGCGGTCAAAAACCGCGGAACAATCCGCGTGCGTACCCATGATGGCGGAGATATGGTACGGGTCGAAATTTGGGACGATGGGCCCGGCATCCCCGCCGAATTGCATGATCGAATCTTCGAACCGTTCTTTACCACCAAGCCGATGGGACTTGGCCTGGGACTGAGCCTCGACACGGTGAACCGAATCCTCAGCCGCTACCGGGGAACGATCGATGTGCAGTCCGAACCCGGAGCGACCTGCTTCCAGGTCAGAATCCCATTGCAACAGACAGGCGCGTATTGAGTCCGGGCCGCGCCCTTTATTTTTCGATTTCCACACCGCGCCAGAAGGCAACGTGGTTCTTGATGGCTCGCGCCGCAGGCTTGGGATCGGGATAGTACCACGCTGCGTCGGAGTTCTCCTGACCATCGACCAGGATCGTGTAATAGCGTGCCTGCCCCTTCCAGGGACAAGTTGAAATAGTTGAACTGGATCGGAAGTATTCTCGATCAATCGAATCATGGGGAAAATAGACATTTCCCTCTACCAGTTGAGTTTTTTCGCTTTCAGCCAGCACCCTACCGTTCCACACCGCTTTCGCCATAACTTCGCCTAGGCTCCTTCATCTTTCACCATATCATCAGATGCGACCCCGCGGCAGACGACGCATGTCCCGGAGTCGTCAAGCATAAAAAGAGGACGCACCGGGGCGTCCTCTTTTCTTAGGATTTTACCAGCCCGACCCGACAGCCATTGAGGCGCGTTGCCTACATGCTGCTCGAGCCGCCTTCTTTCATGACCTTATCGACGTGAATGCTGTTGCTGGACGGATCGACGGTAGCCGTTACCTTGACATGGTCGCCATAGTAATCGCTGACGGCATCGGTGTTATCGATTGCCCAAACCTTGTTCTTGGAGTCGACAAAGACGGGCTTCTCTCCCGCGGCCACGCACTTTTTCACACAGTCCGGTGTGTGCATGGATGCGCCACACTTGGAATCACCAATCCAACCGGTGAGTTTGTGGGTCTTCGCTGTTTGAGCACCGGCAAGTGCCGTCATGCTACCGAGAGCCAATACAAATGCGAAACGCTTCATGGTTCGCTCCTCTGAATTTCTTCCCTGAAAGGGAAGCATCTGTGACCAGATGGTTGTATCCGGTTCGATGCACGGTTGGCAAGCGGACGTTCCATCCTGGAAAAATCCGGACCCGGATTTTTCACGGCATTGAATCCGATGTCTTCCTGATAATTCGGCCCATCGAGCGTCAAGAGTTGCGCTGCTGAATCGATTTCAGCATCGCCTGGAATCGGTCACGGGCACCCGGATACTTGTCGATCAACTGCGTAGTCTGCCGCATGAAAGGAACGCCCATAATCTTCTGGTATTCGTCTCGAAAGGCGTTAAATTTAGCAAAAATAAAGATTCCCTCGCCATTGGAGTCGATAAACAGGTCCGATTTTACAGCGCCATGGTTCACCAGTGAGGCTGCCATTTCCCAATAACTGATGACCTGGCGGAAATAAGCGTTCTCCTGGGAGGTATTGCCCCGGACCAGGGTCATGAATTCCTCGGCAGTCTTCGGGTTGAACTCAGAGATGAGCCATTGGCGGGCCTTGCGCAAGAGCGCCTCCCGGCGCAGATCGTACAGCTTGAGGATGATGTCGGCGTCGTTGTGCGTGGCAATCTGACTTTCCATGTTGATCTCTTTCTAACTGGATTCGTGGTATGGGCCTCAGGCCAGGTGCGTCGTCACGCAACCGTGGCTTCGGCCTCGACGGGCTTGTCTTGCTGAACCGGCGCGTCGCCAATGCGCTCCTCGTAATGGCAAACGACGGATTTGGCGGGGGCAGCGGGTGGTTCGCCGGTCGACTTCTTGCGTCCTTTGCTGCGTTTTTCTTCGGCTGCCGCTTGCTGTTTTTCATTATTCGGACAAATCAAATACACGCCGGACTTCAGCGACTTCTCCAGCAAGTACGGGCTGCCGCATTCCGGGCATGTCTGCGGAACCGGTTTCAGATTCGAGGTGAAGTCGCACTTTGGATAATTGGTGCAACCGTAGAAGAAATTTCCGCGCCGCGCTTTGCGTTCCGCAATATCTCCCGTTCCACAGGTCGGACACTTCACTCCCGTTAGATTCTGCTTGATGTACTTGCACTTGGGATAACCGCTGCAAGAGACGAACTCCCCATACTGCCCGGTTCGCAACACCAGCTGCATTCCACACTTCGGGCAGGTTTCATCCAGCGGCACGGCGGGCTTCTGCTGCTGCTTATGCGTCAGCTTGCGGATGGTCTTACACGGCGGGTCTTCGTTGTAACCAGGACACGCCATGAACTGGCCAAACGGACCATTGCGCAATACCATCACCCTTCCGCAGTTCTCGCAGAACTCTTCCTCCGCCTCGGCTCCCTGGGCATCGGTTGTCTGTAGATTGGGCTTCGCCTCATAATTTTCCCGGGTGAACGTGCAGCTCACTTGTTCCACCACCAGCTTGCGGTCGGGGCCGGCTGCGGCGCTCAACGCAGCATCCAGTTCCTTCTTGTTGTTGACCGTGGCGGCCGTGGGCGCAGGTCCTGTGCCGCCGGTGGTTTTCACCATCATCGGGTAATCGAGCTTGGCTTCAACCTTCTTGATCACCTTCTTCGCATCTTTTTCCCATGCAGAGCTAGCCACGGTTACCGGCTTTTTCTTGTCATAGGCGGAGCATGCGTAGAACGAGCCGAACTTACCCCATTTCAGAACCAGCGGCGCGCCGCACTGCGGACATTTTTCTTCCGTGGCTAGTTCCATCCGCTTGATGTCTTCCATGTTCTTATCGGCGACCTTCAACTCCTGTTGAAAGTAGCCGTAGAATCCGCGCAACAGGTCCGTCCACTTCTCTGTACCGTCTTCTACCGCATCCAGTTCGACTTCCAGCTTGGCGGTATACGCCGGGTCGAAGATGTACGGAAAATTCTTCACCAGCAGATCATTGACCACCTGGCCCAGTTCGGTTGGATAGAATTTGCTCGATCCCTTCGGCGGAACCTTCACCGCATACTCACGATCCTGGATGGTACTGATGATCGAGGCATACGTGGACGGCCGGCCAATGCCGCGCTCTTCCAGCTCCTTCACCAGGGAAGCTTCATTGAAACGCGGCGGCGGCTCGGTAAAATGCTGCTCCGGTTTCAACGAATTCAGAGTGAGCGGCTGCCCATCGTTCAGCTCTGGCAAGCGGTTGCTGAGCGCCTCGTCATCGGCATCTTTGGCGTCTTTGGCTTCTTCGTAAATCTTCAGAAAGCCGTCGAACTTCAAGACCGATCCGGTTACGCGGTAATCGTAACTGCGATCTGCCCTGGCGACAATGTCGACCGTCGTCTGATCAAACACGGCCTGCACCATCTGCGAGGCGACGAAGCGCTGCCAGATCAGTTTGTAGAGCTTGTATTGCTCGTCGCTCAGATATTGCTTGATGTCATCCGGAGACAATTCGACATTCGTCGGACGAATGGCTTCATGTGCATCCTGCGCGTCTTTCTTGCTTTTGAAGACGTTGGCGGTCGGCGGCAGATACTTCTGCCCAAGTTTCTTGCCGATGTAGGTGCGCGCTTCTTCAACCGCATCCGGTGAGACCCGCGTGGAGTCGGTACGCATATAGGTGATCAGACCTACCGTTCCCTGACCGCCGACTTCGACGCCCTCATACAAACGCTGCGCCACACCCATCGTCCGTCGCACGTTAAAGCCGAGTTTGCGCGACGCATCCTGCTGCAATTTGCTGGTGGTAAACGGTGCGGTCGGATTCTGCCGGCGCTCTTTCTTTTCGACGGACCGGACTTTCCAGTCCGCGGTTTTCAACGCGGCAACAATGGCATCTGTCTCGGCCTGATTTGGGAGTGACGGAGTATTCACCGTCTCCACCGTCGCTCGCTTGCCGTCGATACCGACAAAGCGCGCTGTAAACTCCTGCTCGTTTTTCCCGCTGCCTGTCCCAGGTGTCAGCAACGCATCCAGCGTCCAATACTCGACCGGCTGGAATGCCTTGATGAGTCGCTCGCGTTCGACGATCAACCGCACGGCCACAGTTTGCACGCGACCGGCGGACAAACCGCGTCGCACCTTGTCCCATAGCAGCGGAGAAATCTGATAGCCCACAATTCGGTCCAGCACGCGCCGCGTCTGCTGTGCATCTACCAGACGCGCATCCACCTTGCCCGCATGTTGAAATGCGGCCTTCACGGCCTTCTGCGTGATTTCGTTAAATGTGACTCGCTGGATCTTTGCCTTGTTGTGTAGTTTCGGCCTTAGCTGCAACTCCAGATGCCACGCGATGGCCTCGCCTTCGCGGTCAGGATCGGGCGCCAGGTATACGGCATCCGCGGTCGACGCCAGCTTCTTCAGCCGCTCAACAACCTTTTCCTTGCCGGGCATCACAATCAATTCCGGCTCGAATGTGCCGTTCTCCAGTTCCACGCCGATCTTGCTTTTCGGCAAATCCATAATGTGGCCCAGTGAGGCCTCCACGATGAAATCCTTGCCGAGATATTTATTGATCGTCTTCGCCTTCGCGGGAGATTCGACGATCACGAGTGACTTTGCCATTGCAGATACACTTCCTTATTCAGCTACGAATCGTGTGATGTTCGGAATGCTCTTAAGGACGCGGTACTCCGAATTAGGTAACAAGAGCGAAACTACCACGGTTTTGCTCGGTGATACCAGTGAGCGGCTGAAAACTCCTCCGGGATCGACTTCCGAAACGGGCAGTTTCGACTGGTCGAACAAAGAGGCAAATCCGGATTGCGCCGGCTGCGAAACCTGCCGCTCTAAAATGTCCTCACATAGTTTTTGCCCGGCATGGCGCGAACGCGCCCGGCAAGTTCCAGCTCAAACAGCGCGGTAAAAATCTCCGACGAACCCAATGTATCTTCCAGCATCTCGACCAGTTCATCCAATTGCAGTGCCTGGTCCGGACGCAGTGCTGCGAAGACTCGCGCCTGATCTTCCGGCAGATCGGGCAAATCCGGCTTGCTGAACAAAGATGCAGCAGACCCGTCGGAAGATGCAATTCCCTGCCGTTCCTCTACCTCCATGCGAATCTGCGTGGGCAATTCTTCCCACACGTCTTCCCAAGTGGCGACCAGCTTGGCGCCCTGCTTAATCAACGTGTTCGGACCCCATGAACTCTTCGACGTCACATTTCCGGGGACCGCGAACACCTCGCGATTCTGCTCCAGCGCGCAGCGGGCTGTGATGCGTGTGCCGCTGTTTTCGCTGGCCTCAATCACCAGCACGCCGACGCTCATCCCGCTAAGAATTCTATTGCGAATGGGAAAATTCTGCGGCGCCGGAAAGGTTCCCATCGGATATTCGCTCAGGATCGCGCCGCCGGTCTCCAGTATCTGCTCCGCCAGCCGCTTGTTCTCTTTGGGATAAATGACGTCAATTCCCGTCCCCCAGACGGCGACGGTTTTGCCGCGCGCGTCGAGCGCGCCGCGATGCGCCGCGGTGTCCACTCCTCGCGCCATGCCGCTTAAAATAATCAAGCCGTGCGCGGCAAGATCGCGAGCCAGCATCTCCGCCATACCTGTGCCATACGGAGTTGGGTGGCGCGTCCCGACGATTGCAATGCCGGGCTGTGCCAGCAACGCCTTGTCGCCACGCAACCACAGCACGGTGGGCGGATCGTAGATCTCGCGCAATCGCTCCGGATACTCCTCATCCGCTGGCGTAATCAGCGTTCCGCCACCCTCCTGCACGCGCTTCCATTCCATTTCCGCCTCGATCAGAGATTTGCCGGAAACGATCGACTGCGCGGATACGGCCGGCAAATGCAAGCCTTCCAACTGCGTCAGCGGCAGGCCCATAACTCCTTCCGCGCTGCCAACTGTGTTCACGGCGCGCCAAATGCGCGTCATGCCCAGCCGGCTGGTCATCGCCAATGCCAGCCACGCCCGCCGCTCGCCGCTCAGCGCTTCGCCGGAATCAACAACGCTCTTCGCGCTTTCCGAAGATGGGGAAGGAATTTTTGTCATCACGCAACTCATCCGCCAACAATTCCTGGCGAATACAACCCTGCCTGAGAAATTGGCTTGATGTTGCGAGAGCGTATCCGGGGTCAGCTTGAATGTCAAGCAGAGGACATTGGAGGGCGGCGATTTCCAGTGGAGATTGCACTATCGAAAACTTGAAGGGAAACGACAGAAACCTTGCCGGAGCGATAGCACCCCCGCGCCGGCAGATGCATACGCCAGAGGTCTCGATGCGGGGCATCTTGTTACACTGAACCGTGACAGCAACGTTTCAGGCTCGCCCTTCCTTGCGGCACCTTCGAATCTCCGCCATTCGGTTTCTCAATCCCGCTCCATTAATGTGGGACTTTGAACATGCACCGGAGATGTCGCGACTCGGCGAGCGCTATCAAATTCACTCCGCGATGCCGTCGCAGTGCGCGGCGGAATTGGCCGACGGAACCGCTGATATCGGCCTGATTCCCATTGCCGCATATGCAACGACTCCGGAACTTGTCATTCTGCCGGGCTGCACCATCGCCTCACTGGATCGAGTCCGCTCCATTATTCTTGTCGTCAAGCATCCGGATGGAATGCGCGCTGTGCGCCGCGTTGCCGCCGATACCGCCTCCCGCACCTCGAATGCCTATGCGCAGATCATCTTTCGCAAATTTCTTGACGCCGACCCGGAATTTGTTCTCCGCGATCCCAATCTGGAGGCCATGCTCGAGGATTGCGACGCTGCGATCCTGATTGGAGACCCGGCCCTGCTGGCGTTGGAAGACCAGGCGGCACGGTTCGCCCGCACCGGGCAATCACTGCAATACCTTGACCTGGGACAGGAATGGAAACGCCATACTGGCTTGCCCTGGGTCTCCGCCGTGTGGGCGATGCGTCCCGACGCTGTCTCCGCATCCGGCCTCGCGTCCGCCAGCATCATCCGGGACTTTGTTCAGTCGCGCGATCACGGCATGACGCACATTGAGGACCTTGTCAGGGAGTGGGAGCCTCGTATTCAGGTTCCGGCAGCAACCATTCGCACCTACTTGTCGAGGGACATCCATTACGTGCTCGACGAGCCGTGCCTCGCCGGAATGGAACTATTCTTCCGCTACGCTGCCGAATGCGGCGTCCTGCCGACGGCGCCTCCCTTGCGTTGGTTGGAATAGATTCCCCCGGAGCAACGCCTTATTTCCCGGCCGATGCGTTCCGACCCACAGGAAAGACACCAGGTGAATGGTGAGCTCTCAGGACTCTTCCCAGTAGCCGTGATCGCGAAGGAAGTAATCCGGATTTCCGGAGTTCAGCGCGGTCATCAAAAACATACTGGCGATTTGAATGTGTCCCATTTTTTGAAAGCGCCGATTGGAAGTCATGACCGCGCCAGGAATGACTGCAAAGCGGCGGCGCGCCACCTGCTTGCTCAGTAAATAATCTTCCGCATATAAAGCCTGCTCATTAAATCCGCCGAGCCTATTAAACTCTTCCCGGTCGAACAGCATGAACATGCCGGTGGCAAAGGGCGCGACCCAGCGCGACACTAGCTGCACAATATTGTTGGCCTGATACAGAAACCAATCGGCGACGTTGCCGTCGCTGCAGGCGATGTTGGTTGTCAGGCAGTGCAGATCACGTTTCTGCATGGTAACAACCGCACGACGCAGCAGAGTTGAATCCGCGAGTTCTACATCCGCGTCAAGAAAAAGCACATAACGCGTGGTAGCGCGATGCGCGCCTGCATTGCGGCCCACAGCAGGCAGACCTCCGGGGATAACGTCAATGGGAAACTTCGCGGGAAACGACAGCGCGATCTCCGGGGTGCCGTCGGTTGAGTTGGCATCAGCAACGAACACTCTGGTATCCGGCAAGTGCAGGTAATCCTGCCGATTCAAAGAGGTCAGCAGCTTCGGCAACGACTGGCTCTCGTTCCGCGCTGGAATGACGATAGTGAGTTCCGCCCGCATACGTTTGGATCTCCACGCCTTGCTGGTTGATGGTAAGGAAGGTGGCTCGTTCATCGACCCACGAGCCGGAGTTGTAGTACTCCACGCCGTCGCAGAGTAGCGACAATGCGGCATGGGTGTGGCCGCAGAACACGCGCTCGCACCTTCCCGCGCGCGCATAATGGACCGCTCCTCTGGCCACCTTGTCCGACAGCACCAGCCAGCGGGTGTTCATTCGGTCCAGAAAGCGCGAGAAACACTTCGTACGGGAGTCCACTTTCTGGATTTCCAGAAAGATCCGCTCGCCTAAGCGGCTGAGCCATAAATTCCTTTTTACGAAGCCGTCGAACTGGTGGCCATGCATTGCCAGGTGACGCTTGCCCTCGTACTCCCACACGTAACGTTCGTATACGGGAACGCCGACCAGGTGGGACATGAGGTTCGCAAGGCCAGTATCGTGATTACCTTCCACCCAGACCACTTCCACCTGGCGTTTTGGGTTCGAGAGCTTGCGGATATAGGACAGGAACTTCCAGTGTTCGCTGGTGAGGCGGCGAAAATTCAGATCAGAGAAGATATCCCCCAGCAGCACCAGTCGCCGGTAGCTATGCGACTGCAGCACATCGAGCGCATCCTGCGCCCGGCTCAGGTCGGATCCAAGATGAATGTCCGACAAAATCAGCGTGTCGTAGACGTCGCCATTCATGATGCCCCAGTTATGCAGCATTTCTCACCAATGCAGGATGAGCGGAACATGAATTATCGGTGAATCGTCACGCCGGGAATCAACAGCGTCAGAGCCGTTGGACTTGTTGCGCTGATTGCTGCACCCTCCATCCCCAGACGACATCTAAATGCGTATGGAATTTAGACAGTTAGGCCGATCAGGATTAATGGTGCCGGCGCTTTGCTTTGGCACGGGGACATTTGGCGGAAACAGCGAGTTTTTCAAAGCCTGGGGACAGACCGACGTGAAAGAAGCGACCCGTCTCGTCGACATTTGCCTGGAGGCAGGTGTCAACATGTTCGATACGGCGGATGTGTACTCGAAAGGCCTTTCGGAGGAGATCCTTGGCCAGGCAATCGCCGGACGTCGCAACAAGGTGTTGGTGTCCACCAAGGCAACCTTCCCCATGGGCGACGGCCCGAACGACCGTGGCTCGTCGCGACACCATCTGGTCGCGGCTTGCGAGGCAAGCCTGAAGCGGCTGGCAACGGACTATATCGACATCTACCACCTGCATGGGTTCGACGCCCTGACCCCGGCGGAGGAGACGCTGGACACGCTCACTACGTTGGTGCGCGATGGCAAAGTGCGGTATATCGCATGCTCGAATTATTCAGGCTGGCATTTGATGAAGTCGCTGGCAGTCTCGGATCGGTACGGATGGTCACGCTACGTGGGGCACCAGGTGTACTACTCGCTGATTGGCCGCGACTACGAACAGGAACTCATGCCGCTGGGGCTGGATCAAGGCGTCGGCGCAATTGTCTGGAGTCCGCTCGGCTGGGGAAGATTGACCGGGAAGATTCGCCGCGGGCATCCCCTGCCTGCCGTGAGCCGGCTGCATAAGACAGCCGAGCAGGGTCCTCCGGTCGAAGATGAATATTTGTACGCGGTGATCGACGCACTGGACGCGATGGGCAAGGAGACGGGGAAGACGGTGCCGCAGATCGCATTGAACTGGCTGCTGCAGCGGCCGACGGTTTCAACCGTGGTGATGGGCGCCCGGAACGAGGAGCAGTTGCGACAAAACCTGGCGGCCGAGGGGTGGAATCTAACGGCCGAGCAAGTCGCCAGGCTGGATGCAGCCAGCAAGACGACCCCGCCGTATCCTTATTGGCACCAGAAGCAGTTCCGGGATAGAAATCCATCTCCCGTGCCCGAGTCGAAGTAATTCAACGCAGGGGATGAAATCCGCATGCGGGGCTCAGGCTCCGCTGTGGACGGCTACATCTCCCAGCGCAGCAGACAGGTGCCAACGGTATATCCCGCTCCGACCGAGGCCAGGAGGACCAGGCCGCCCTTCTTCAGACAGCCGTTTTCTCTCGCCGTCTGCATGGCCAGTGGAATGGTGCCGGCGGTGGTGTTGCCGAAGCGGTCGATGTTGATGATCACACGCTCCGGGGCAATGCCGAGCCGTTCCGCCGTGGATACGATAATGCGCTTATTGGCCTGATGCGGAATGAAGCAGTCGAGATCGGTGCCCTGAATTCCATTGCGAACGAGCAGGGCCTCGGTCGCCTCCGACATTTTGCGCACTGCGAATTTGTACACAGCCTGCCCATCCTGGTGAACGACGTGCATATTCTTGGCGACGGTTTCCGCCGTGGGTGGATGCAGGCTGCCACCCCCGGGCATATATAACGAAGCCGCGCCCGATCCATCGATCTCGTGCAGAAAATCGATCATCCCGACTTCGCCTTCCTCCGCCGGTTCCAGCAGGACCGCGCCCGCGCCATCGCCGAAAATAATGCACGTTGCCCGGTCCGTGTAATCGATGATCGACGACATGACGTCCGCGCCAATCACCAAGACCTTCTTGTGCGCGCCAGATTCGATCAGCTTCGCACCTACCTGCAGCGCGTATACAAAGGCGCAGCACGCGGCCGACATATCGAAGCCCCAGGCGCCTTTTGCTCCCAGCTTATCCTGCACCAGGCAGGCGGTTGCGGGAAACAGCATATCCGGGGTGACAGTGGCGACGATGATCGCCTCCACTTCGCTGGCTTCGATTCCGCGTTCGGCGAGGCAAGTCCGGGCCGCTGCCACCGCTAAATCGCTGGTCGCGACTCCGGGATCCACGATGTGACGCTCGCGGATGCCGGTCCGTTCCACAATCCACTGATCGTTGGTGTTGACCATCTTTTCCAGGTCGGCGTTGGTGAGCAGGCGCGGCGGAACGTAGGTTCCAAGCGCGGTAATTTTTGCCCGGTGCAGCGACCGGGGACGAAGATCAAATTTCAACGTGTTGGCCTCGAAAACATTCTATGTTCCGCGTGATTGTGGAGGATGGTTCCAGCAGGCGGGCCGAATCATAGTACTTCAAGCGCCGGGTAACCCACTGCACACGCATGAGCCCGTTGCCGTTGCTTCCTTCCGGACCTGGCGGGGTTGGCGGGATTGCGTCGCGTAGGACCCGGCACAGCTTGATGATATCACCGCGCGATGCCTTCTTCTGCGCTGCCGGCGTTGGGTACATCATTGGTAGAATGGAAGGTGTGAAGAATCTTGAAATGAGCGCGCCTTCGACCACACCAGACGTCCGTATGGCGCAACCCCGGGTCGGCTTTGTCAGCCTTGGCTGCCCGAAGAACCTGGTTGACAGCGAAGTCATGATGGGGATTCTGGCCCAGGCCGGGGCAACCATCGTTCCCGATGCGGAAACCGCCGATGTGCTGGTGGTCAACACCTGCTCTTTCATCGACAAAGCCAAGCAGGAGTCGATCGATACCATTCTGGAAATGGCGCAGCACAAGGCTGGCGGCAAGGCGACGCGCCTGGTTGTCGCCGGCTGCATGGTTGAACGCTATCGAGACGAAATCCAGAAAAATATCCCTGAAGTTGATGCCGTGGTCGGCACCGGCGAGCTGGAACAAATCCTCGCCGCGGCAGGTCTCGCTGCTCCCATAGCAGATTCCGGCTCGGCCGCGGATTCGCCATTTCGTATTCTGACAACTGCCGAGGCGGCCATCGCGCATCGCGCAGAAGGCAATCACCGCGAGCAGCAGGGACGTTTTTCCCGTGAGGGCTGGGAAGGCGCCATCGCCAGCCTGCCGAATTATCTCTACAACGAGCACACTCCGCGACTTCGAGCTACGGCGCGCAGTTCCGCGTATGTCAAAATCGCCGAAGGCTGCGACCACCCTTGCGGCTTCTGCATCATTCCGCAGCTTCGGGGCAAATTCCGTTCGCGGAGATTTGAATCCGTGGTGGCCGAGGTGGAGCGTCTGGTCGCGGAAGGCGTGCAGGAAGTCACATTGATCGGACAGGACACCACCTGCTATGGCGAAGACTTTGGCATGAAAGATGGGTTGGCGCAGTTGCTCGATCGCCTGGCGCGCATTGAAGGTGTGCGCTGGCTGCGTTTCTTGTACGCTTACCCGAATAAAGTGACGCCGGCGTTGCTGGACACGATGGCCCGGCATGAGAACATCTGCAAATATCTCGACGTGCCGTTGCAGCACGCGGCACCCAGCGTACTGAAACGCATGAAGCGCGGCGGCGGGGCGGACATCTTCCTGAAGATGATCGAGCGGGCTCGGGCGGCCATGCCGGACATCACGCTGCGGACTTCCTTCATCGCCGGCTTTCCGGGTGAGACGGATGCCGACTTCCATCTGTTGCTGGATTTTGTCGCTGAAGCGCGCTTCGACTGGATGGGTGTCTTTGAATATTCCGATGAAGAAGGTTCTGCCGCGTATGCGCTCGACGGCAAAGTTCCCAGGCGCACCGTTGTCCGCTCGACAACGAAAATTGATGCGAAGCCAGTTGCAGATCAGCCGCAGGGCGCGCGCCGCGCAGATCGGCCGCAGCTTCGACGTGCTGGTCGAAGGCGAAAGCGAGGAGACGCCGCTGTTGTGGCAGGGGCGCTCCGCCATGCATGCCCCCGAGATCGATGGAAAGATTCTGATTAACGATTTTGGACCTTACGAGGCTTTGAAGCCGGGAGGCTTCCATCTCTGCGAAATTACCGATGCCCACGACTACGACCTGGTCGCGCGCGTCGTTGCCTAAAAGCAAGACTTAAGATTTGCAACTATTACCGTTCCATTGCGAGACTCTCTATGGCAAAAGAGAATAGTACGAATTCAACCGCTCTTCGGTGCCCGACCTGCAGCACTCTGGTGCTGCGAGACGACGAGGATTTTCCGTTTTGCAGCGACCGCTGCCGCGTGATTGACCTGGGCAAGTGGGCCAGCGGCGCCTATCGCATTTCTTCTCCGATCCTTGACCCGGAAGTGCTGGAAGGTTTGGACGAGATACACCGCAGTGGGCATAAGTCCGGCGACGACGAATAGATGAGCGAGCGGCGAACCGGCTGGGCCTGGGCACTGGCGACTTTTTTCGGTACAGGCTTTCTGCACCCGGGGCCCGGAACCTGGGGTTCGGCGGCTGGATTGCTGTTGTGGCTCACCGTTGCGTATGGAGTCCATCCGTCGCCCCTCCATCTGGCGATCGGAACGGCTGTCGCGGCTCTGATTGCAGTCCTGGCAGGGATTCCAGCCGCTGGTATCGTGGCCAGAGAGGCGGGCGCCGAAGACCCGCAGTTTGTCGTGCTGGATGAAGTCGCGGGCCAGTGGATTGCGCTGATTGCCGCCACCGCTCGCCCATGGAGCTGGTTGCTTGCGTTTCTGTTGTTTCGTGTTTTCGATATTCTTAAACCGTCTCCAGCCCGCCAGTTTGACAGGATGCATAGCGGGTTTGGAATCATCATGGATGATGTAGCGGCTGGGATCTATGCCCTGATGATCTTATGGCTGGTCGGACTATTCTCGTCGGGCTGGCGGTTCTAATGCGCGGGAGCGCGATAGAAATGAAATTTGGAATTCACTCGACTGACAGCGCACCTCAAATCATATCCATTACTCCACTGGCGGCGTTGCCCGGAGGTGACGTCGAAGTGCACGGCCACAGGCTGGCAACAGAAGCATTTCGCCAACCGACAGCCACCATCGGAGAGCAACCGTCTTCAGTCACCATGAGCCGCCCTTCCAAGGTTCTGCTGCATGTTCCCGACGGAGCTATTTCCGGCAATGTCCATGTGCGCGTGGACGGACACGCCAGCAACGCCCTGCCGTTGTCCGTCGGAGTCGCAGTCGCGGAGAACATGGACCCGGTCGCCAGTCCGGCAGTGGATTCCCAGAGCAATATCTACGTCCCTTTTTCCGGCGCACGCGGCCAGCAAACGCCCACCTCGGTCTTTCAGATCGACACGGAATATCAGGTGCGACCTTTCGTCGAGGGTATTATGAACGCCACAGGAGTGGCGCTCGACAGCGATGAAAATCTCTTTATCTCCTCGCGCCATGAAGGAACGGTCTATCGCGTGACCCCAAGCGGCGCGAAATCTGTCTTTTCCGAAGGCATGGGAGTGGCTACCGGACTGGCCTTCGATCGAGATGGTTTCTTGTACGTTGGCGACCGCAGCGGCACCATCTTCAAGATTGCGCAAAATCGGCAGGTCTTCGTCTTCGCTACCCTGGAACCGAGCGTCTCCGCCTATCATCTGGCCTTTAGCGATAGTGGAACTTTGATGGTGAGCGGCCCGACGACGTCCGCGAACGAGTCCATCCACGCCATTGAGCCGAACGGAGAAATATCCAGCTTTTACACCGGTCTTGGCCGTCCACAGGGCATGGCATTCGACGTAGAAGGCAATCTGTACGTCGCTGCCTCGCTGCACGGCCGCCGAGGCGTAGTAAGAATCACTCCCAAACGCGAAGCGTCGCTGGTCATCTCGGGATCTGGAATTGTAGGCCTGGCGTTTCTGCCGGAGGGCGATGCCGCCGTGGTCACACGCGATACCGTATATCATGTGGGATTAGACATCCTCGGACGCTTGCTGCACTAGATCTGTCAGGGGCGCATGTCGATTTGGCATTCGCTCTGGTTCTCACTTGCCCACATGCTTGCAGAAATCATCGCCGTCGGCTCGGAGCTTCTCACCCCTTTCCGTCAGGATACGAACTCGCTTTTCGTCACGGAGCAATTCAATTCGCTCGGCGTCGCGGTGGCTTTCAAGACTATCGTCGGAGACCGGAAGCCACATCTGGCGCAGGCGGTATCTCATGCCGTGGGCCGCGTCGACATTGTCTGCGTCATGGGCGGCCTGGGCCCAACAGAAGATGACATTACCCGCGAAGCCGTCGCGGAAGCCCTGGGCGCGCGACTGCGCCGCAATGGCGACCTGCTGGCCGCGCTTTACAAGCGATTTGCGGAGCGGCGCGCCAGCATGCCCAGCAATAACTCCAAGCAGGCCGACCTGATCGACGGCGCGGAAATTCTGCCGAATGCCAACGGCACCGCGCCAGGCCAGTGGCTGGACACGGTGGTGGGTGAGCATCGCAAGCTGATCCTGCTGCTGCCGGGTCCGCCGGCGGAGCTGAAAGCAATGTTTACAGCCGAGTGCTTACCGCGCCTGCAAGCTGCACTGCCGCTGCGCCACATCGCCCGGCGCGTACTCAGGATAGCGATGCTGCCGGAATCTGAGGTGGACGCGCGCGTAGCTCCCATCTACACGCGGTTCAATGATGTGGAAACCACAATCCTGGCGCATGCCGGCGAAATACAGCTCCACCTGCAATGCACCAAGGCAATCCTTGAAGTGGCGCAGAGCCGTGTGAACGAGTTGGCAAGCCGCATTGAAGAGGAAATGGAAGACGCCATCGTTTCTTCCAACGGTGAAACGCTGGAGCAAATTGTTCTGTATTACCTGGAAATCCGCGGCGCCACCGTCGCCGTTGCGGAGAGTTGCACGGGAGGATTGCTGGCCCAGAGAATGACCACCATCAGCGGCAGTTCCCGCTCCTTTCTGGGCGGAGCCGTCGTGTATAGCGACGATCTGAAGGTGCAATTCGCAGATGTGCCGGAGGACCTGATTGAGGACAAGGGCGCGGTCAGCCGCGAGGTTGCCGAAGCCCTGGCCCACGGGATCCGTCGACGCGCGCAGTCCACGATTGGAGTGGGCATTACCGGCATCGCCGGCCCCACGGGCGGCACCGAGGCCAAGCCGGTCGGTCTCGTATACATCGCGCTCGACGATGGAAAAGAGATCAATGTATGTGAACGGAAATTTCGTGGAGATCGCGAACGGGTGCGCTGGCTGGCAAGCCAGCAGGCGCTCGACATGATCCGCCGCAAGTTCATGTAATTCCGGGGCGGAAGTTCATCTCAAACTGAGCGCGCCGCTGCTACACTCGAATCTACCGGGATGATAGTAGACCTGATATCAGCAGCGATCGCATACTTTCTCGGCTCGATTCCGTTCGGCTACCTGCTGGTTCGGATGTTCCGGAAGGAAGACATCCGCCAGACTGGCAGCGGCAATATCGGGGCCACGAATGTTCTGCGTTCCGGTTCTCGCTGGCTGGGCATTCTCACGCTCGCACTCGATCTCGGCAAAGGATTTCTGGCTGTCGAAATTGCGCGACATCTGACAACCGGCCACCATGCCGTGCAGGCCGCCTCCATTGCGGCTCTATTCGCTGTCATTGGCCATGTCTTCCCGGTATGGCTCCAAGGCAAAGGTGGCAAGGGCGTGGCCACGGCGCTGGGGGTATTTCTGGCGCTCGCCCCTCTGGCCGCCGTCTCCTCGGTCGCCGTTTTTATCGTTATTACAACCATCACGCGGTACGTGTCGCTGGCATCCATTCTGGCAGCTGCGTCTTTCCCTGTCTGGGTCTGGCTGGCGCAGCGATTCTGGCACGTCCACTACGGCTACGGGCCGATCTTCGTTGTCAGCACAATTCTTGTTCCAGCCATTATTCTCATCAAGCACAGGAAGAACATCGACCGATTGCTGCACGGCACGGAATACCGATTTGGCGGCAAAGAAAGTAAAGCTGCATGAGCCGTATTGCCGTCGTCGGTGCTGGATCGTGGGGAACGGCGCTGTCGCTGGTTTTGGCGCGACGAGGCGGCCACACAATTACCCTGTGGTCTCATACCGGCCAGGTCGCCAAAGCCATCGAACAAACCCGCGAAAATATCTTCTACCTGCCCGGACTTCGCATTCCGGAGACGATCCGTGTCACCACCCGTCTGGAAGACGCGGTGGGCCCGGCGGAGATTTTGATCCTTGCGATTCCAGCCGAGCATTTGCGACAGATTTGCCGCATCATGGCTCCGCTGCTTAGCCGCGATCAACTGATCGTGAACGCCACCAAGGGAATCGAAGATGGCACCTATCTGCGAATGACCCAGGTGATGTCAGAAGTGCTGGCGGAGCACGCTTTGGAGCTACCGTGCGGCGTCCTCAGCGGACCCTCCTTCGCCCAGGAAGTGGGCGCAGGCAGCCCGACAGCCATCACCATCGCATCCTGCGATCCGGCGATTGCCACCCGCGTGCAGGAGGAGTTTGCAGGTCCGACGCTGCGCCTCTACACCAACGACGATGTCATCGGAGTGGAGCTGGGCGGGGCGCTGAAGAACGTGATTGCCATCGCCGCCGGCGCAACCTATGGATTGGAACTGGGCCATAACAGCGTGGCCGCGCTGATCACCCGCGGAATCGTCGAAATTACCCGCCTTGCCGTCGCCTGCGGCGGCCGCCGCGAAACCCTGGCTGGACTCTCCGGGCTCGGCGATCTGGTACTCACCTGCACCGGTGTCCTGTCACGCAATCGGCATGTCGGATTGGAGTTGGGCCGCGGTCGACGACTTCCGGACATTCTTGCGGATATGCATGGCAGGGTGGCTGAAGGGGTACGTACCACCGACGCGGCGCTGGGCGTCGCTCGCAGGATGGGCGTTGAAATGCCCATCACGGAGCAGGTTGCCGCGGTTCTCCACGAGCAGATTTCCGCGCAGGCGGCGATACGGGAGCTCATGTCTCGACCCGGCCGGGATGAATTGTCCCTCTGACGCCAGAGCTGTTTCTTGTTGCCCTCTAGGGCGGATTTCCAATTGGCGATGGCGCGCAAACGCCACTTTCATCCAGCCATAATGTTTATCCACAAAACTAAATTCGCATTTTTTCTACATTTGGTGTATCCCAAGGTAATATCGTGGGAAGGCGGGAGTGGTTACCAGGAAGCATGACCCCCATGACACATCACGGGATTGGCACGCAGATCCGGCGCAATCCCCGGCTGTGGGTGCTCTATCTTACCCTGCTGCTTCCCGCAGCCGCCGGGGTCATGTCGATCATGCTCGCGCGGAACGCCTTCAATTCCCCCCGACTGAACGACAAGATCATCGAATTCCTGTTGGCAGTCGTGGCCGCGGGCATCGCGATCAAATGCTGGGGGGTGACCTGGGAATTTGCCCACGACATGCGTCAATTTCTGGAGACGCTGCAGGCGATGAAGAGGGGAGAATTCATCTTGCGCACTGGCCACGCTGGGTTGCCGGAGATTGAAGAGCTTGCCCGCGAGTTGGGCGGCATGAACGAAAGCCCCGATACGTCGCTGGCCAAGTGGATCCTGCTTTCGCGAGATCATCACGCCATCTTTGTTCGGCTGGTGGAAGCGATGTCCGCGTCCCTGAGCACCAAGAGTTTTTATGCCCGCGGACACTCTGGACGTGTAGCCGAGTATGCATCGCTAATCTGCGCCGACCTTGGGCTGCCGCCCGAAGTCAGCGGGCGGATCCGTTTTTCCGCGCTGCTGCATGACATTGGCAAGATCGGCATGGATCAAAACATCCTGACAAAACCCGGCGTGTTAACTCCGGAGGAATTCTCGATTCTGAAGACCCACACGACGCGCGGAGCGGAAATGCTTCGCCCCGTCCCCGAATTTGCCGATCTTCTTCCCGGGGTTGAGCTGCATCATGAATCGATGGATGGCTCCGGATATCCCCACGGTCTGAAAGGCGATCAGATTCCGTTGATGGCACGCATTATTGCCGTTGCCGATACCTTCGACGCCATGACTCACAACCGCACCTATCAGGACGCCATGGATGGTTCCTACGCGCTACGGATTATCCGCACCATGGCGGGCAAGAAGTTTGACGAGCATGCGGTCGAGTCATTTTGCCGGGTCTATGCCGCCGGGCTTGTCGTACTGCCCAAGCGACACGAAGAACAGGACGGTCTGCCGGACAAATCGTTCTCTGCCGCAGCCGCCCGAGCCCCTGGCCGCGCACTGGATGAATCTGCGGCGTCGTCGACCCTCGTAGGCGCAGCGCGGGATTGATACACTGGTGGTGAAGGTCTCCACCACACCCCATGCTGTCACTTTTCAATACTCCAGAACAAAAACCGGGCCTGCTGGACCGCATGAAGCAGGCGGTGGCACGCACCCGCACCGGCCTGCAGGAACGCATGGACGACCTGCTGACGCTGGCGCGCCCTGTTGACGAGACCGCTCTGGAGGAACTGGAGAGCACCCTGATCGCGTCCGACATCGGGGTCGCCACCTCACAGGAGATTATCGGTCAGCTCCGGCAGCAAGCCTCAAAGCAGCAGATTCGCGACGGGGATGAATTGCGAGGGCTGCTCAAGGAGGAAATGCTGCGTATTTTGGATTCCGTCCCTTCCCGGGAACGCTCGTTCCCAGCGAAACCAGTTGTCATCCTGATGGTGGGTGTCAACGGCACCGGCAAGACAACCACCACTGGAAAGCTTGCCGCCCATTTCCGCGAGCAGGGAAAATCTGTCCTGCTCTGCGCCGCGGACACATTTCGCGCGGCGGCGATCGAGCAACTGGAGGTCTGGAGCCAGCGCGCTGGAGTAGAAATGATCCGCACACGCCCGGGAGGAGATCCTTCGGCGGTGCTGTATGATGCTCTCCGGGCCGCTCAGACACGCGACATCGACGTGCTGATTGTCGATACCGCGGGCCGCCTGCACACCAAGAACAATCTGATGTCAGAGCTGGACAAAATTCGACGCACCGCGCAGCGCTTTGACGCCTCTGCTCCTCATGAAACACTGCTGGTCATGGATGCCACCACGGGACAGAACGGACTACAGCAGGCTCGCCTGTTTACTGAGGCTGCCGCTGTTTCTGGAATCGTGTTGACAAAGCTCGATGGCACGGCGAAGGGTGGAATTGTCATCGCCATTGCTCGCGAATTGCAGTTGCCGGTGCGCTATGTGGGGATCGGGGAGCAGATGGGGGATTTGATTCCTTTCGACAGCGGTGCCTTCGTGGATTCCTTGTTGGAAAGCTGAGATCGCCGGGTTCCTCGCCAACTGCTCTCGGCAGCATGGGTTTCGCCAATCATCATGCTCGACAACAGGTCACAGGAAAAATGACGCAAACCGAATCAAACACGGACGAAGTTTGGATGGAGCGCGCGCTGGCGCTGGCCGAAGCTTCGGTCGGCCTCAACTCGCCCAATCCCGCTGTTGGCAGCGTGCTGGTCAAGGGCGACGTCGTGGTGGGCGAGGGAGCTCATATTTACGATGACAAAGACCATGCCGAAATTGTGGCGCTGCGGCAGGCGGGCGAGCAGGCACGCGGCGCCACTATGTATGTGACGATGGAGCCATGCAGCCATCATGGCCGCACCCCGCCCTGTGCAGACGCACTGATCGCGGCCGGCGTGGCCCGGGTTGTTACCGCGGTACGGGACCCTAACCCGCAGGTGAGCGGACGTGGACTGGACCGACTGCAGGCATCCGGAGTTTCGCTGACCATCGGCGTAAAAGAAGCCGCCGCACGCAGAATTAACGAGGGCTTCGCGAAGTTCATCCGCACCCAGCGGCCCTTCGTCACGCTGAAGGCCGGAATTACGCTGGATGGGCGCATTGCGCCGCCGCTTAGTAAGGACCATGTTCCATCCGGCTCGACCCACTGGATTACCGGCGATCGCAGCCGCGAGGTTGTGCAGGAGCTGCGCCACGGCGCCGATGCGATTCTGACCGGTATTGGCACAATTCTCAGCGACGACCCGCTCTTGACTGACCGCAGCGGCAGGCAGCGCAGACGACCATTTCTGCGGGTCGTACTGGATTCCTCCCTTCGACTTTCCGTGGATTCCCAGCTGGTGCGAACAGCGAGTCAGGATGTCCTGGTCTTTCATACCAAGCCGTCGGTAAAACGCGCCAAAGCCCTTAGGGAACGGGGAATTCGCGTCGAACGCCTCGAACCGGACCCGACGACGGGCCGCATTCCTCTGCGGGCGGTGATGGAACGGCTGGCCGCAATGGAGATGATCAGCGTCATGCTGGAGGGAGGTTCCCAGATCAACGCGTCGGCACTGGCGGCGCAGATCGTGGACAAGCTGTTCCTCTTCTATGCCCCCGTCATCTACGGCAGTGCGGCCATCCCGGTGGTGCGCTCGCTGGAGCCGAACACATATTTCACTACCCGGTTAAGCAGCTATCAACTGCACGAGCTAGGCGAAGATTTTGCCGTGGAGGGTTATCTCCACAATCCGTGGGAAAGCGCATAGCGTCAGGATTGCCCCGCCTGCAGCGCGTGCGAAGGATCTGCAATGTTTACTGGCTTGATTGAATCCACCGGAACGATCCGTAGTCTAGAAGAATGGCATGGCGTGATGCGACTCACCGTGGCCGGTCCGGCTTCGCTGGTACGGCGGCTGCATGCAGGCGACAGCGTGGCGGTCAGCGGCGTTTGCCTCACGGTGGTCGACTTCAGCCCAGACAGCGGCACGTTTGCCGCCGACCTGGCCGCCGAAACCATTGCGCGCACTTCCCTGTCACGGCTGCATTCCGGCTCCATTGTGAATCTGGAGCTGCCCACCGCCGCGGGCACGCCCCTGGGCGGTCATATTGTGCAGGGGCACGTGGACGGCGTAGGCACAGTGCAGTCTCTGGAGCCTCTCGCTACCGGACCGCGCTCCTCCGCAACCGACTGGTGGCTGCGTCTGACGATTCCGGAAGACTGTGCGCGCTATGTCGTCGAGAAAGGCTCGATTGCAATTGAAGGAATCAGCCTCACCGTTGCGCGCATCGATGGCGCGGCGGTCACCATCGCCATCATTCCGCACACTTACACGGTGACCAACTTGCATACATTGACTACCGGCAGCCCTGTGAACATTGAAGTGGACGTGATGGCGAAATATGCCGAGCAGCGGGCCGCATCCTCCATGGCAACGGAAAAACCATTCGAGCTGACGTTGGAATATCTGATCGCGAATGGGTACTGAGTCGACCGTGATGCAACAGCGGCCGCTCGCGACCTCCTACTCCCCGCCGCCCGCGGGCAGATTTTGTTGCGCTAACCACTCGCTCAGCTTGGGTTGTTGAGCGGCACGCAGAACTGTGCAGTCGTGGATCGAATCCGTGGCGCGCTGCAACGACCGCTGCGCGGCCATCACCGGATGCGCCGCAAAGAAGGTCTGCACTTGCTGGCTTTTCTCTGCGCTGCAAAACGACCCGGTGGAACCCACCAGGTAGCCACCCATCATCGTCGTCAACTGGGCATGCACCTTATCCCAATTTTGCTGGATATACTCCCAGGCAATCGGGCGCGTGTCGCGTTGGCGCAGCGCCGTCACAAACAGAAACACGGCATCCTGATTGCGCACCTGTCCTGAGACCGCGTAATCAAGCGCCCGGCGAAGCAGGGTGGGATTGCGAAAGTTGGCCAGAGAAACTAACGCGGCTCTCTGTACATCCGGATTACTGGATGTCTTGCTGAGCGCCTGCAGCTGATCGAACAAATGGCTGTCGCCGTTCTGCGATGCGATGACAAGGGCCGGATTGGCCAGCGTTGGTTCCACATTCGCCCGGTTTGCGATGTATTTTTCCGTCAGCTGCCTGGCTGCCGCGATGATCTCCGGATCACGCCCTATTTCTCCCAGGAGCGCAAACAGAGTGGCACGCAACTGCTGCTTCGCAACCGGATCGGACGCGCTGACAACTTGCACGCGATCGTATGCCGGGCGGAATTGTTCCCGCACCCACGCAGCCAGCAGCTTGCGATCCGCCGGCGTCGCGATTCTCTCATCGACGGCAGCCATGGAAGCGGCTAACTCCTCAATCACGTCTGCATTCGGATCATTTCGCAGTTGGGAAACCAGGTTCATGTAGTCCGCGATGCTGCTTCTTCCGGAACGCATCAAGGCCCACTCATTTCCCGCGAAGCCGATACGCTCGGGAGCAGTCAACCCGCTTTCTGCAACGCCAAGAATCTTCGTGGTATCGGCCGCGTCATATTCCGTGCGGTAGTATCCCCGGCTATTTGCATTGGCATAAAAAACGTCCGCAGATGGAACAGACAGATGTTGCTCCGAAGAGGAAAGCAGCTCGCACTGCGGCTCGCCGCTCGTTTTGAAGCAGACAGGCACCGTCCAGGTCTGCGCCTGCGTTGAATGGATCTCCGGATTCAGATAGAAGCGTTGCTGAGAGACCATCGTCGAACCGTTCTGCGGCGAACCGAATGTAAGCAGCGGCACCCCGGGTTCAGCGATGAAGCTGTCCATCACTTTGTCGATTGGCTTGCCACTGGTTGCAGTCTGCGCGTTCCAGAAGTCCTGAGCCGTCGCATTCGCGAACATGTGCGCTTTCAGATAGGATTGGACGCCTCGGCGAAAGACTTCCTCGCCTTCATAGTTCTCCGTCATGGCAAGCACCGCGGCGCCCTTCTGATAGGTGATGCGATCGAACATTTCGTTGATCTCCGCCGGCGTGTCGGCATTCGCCCGAATGGCGCGCGTCACTTTGCCGGCGTCGTAGTTCAAGACGTTATCGAGCGCGAGCGCTTCGTCCTGAGGAATATCCCAGTCGGGATGCCACGCTGCAACCGCTTTCGACTCCATCCAGGTAGCAAAGCCCTCGTTCAGCCACAGATTATTCCACCAGCTCATGGTGACCATATCGCCGAACCACTGGTGCGCCATCTCATGCGCCACGTCCACCGCCACCAACTTCTTGTTGTTGATGGAAGCGGTTTTTTCGTTAACCAGAAAATCGGTTTCCCGGTAAGTGATGGCGCCAAAATTCTCCATCGCTCCCGCCTCGAAGTCCGGAATCGCGATCATGTCCAGTTTGGGCATGGGATATTTGATCCCGAAGTAATTGTCGTAGTAATGCAGAAAAAACTCCGCTGCGTGCAGAGCGTAGTTTCCCATCTGCACCTTATCCGGCGTGGCACATGCGCGAATTGGGACACCGTCGCTCTCTCCGGAGATACATTGGAAGTCACCCACCAGGAACGCCACCAGGTAGGTTGACATCTTCGGAGTCGTCGCGAACCGGATGGTGTGCTTACCCGCAACCGGCCCCGGCTGATCCGAAATGACATTGGTATTGGAAATCGCCGTGTCGCCTTTGTTTACGATCAGCGCGACGGAAAATGTTGCTTTCATGGCGGGCTCATCAAACGACGGGAAGGCGCGCCGCGCATCGGTAGGCTCAAATTGCGTGACCGCGTAGTTGCGGCGAGCCGTTTTGGAAAGATAAAACCCGCGCAGCTGGTCGTTCAAAATTCCGCTGTACTGAATGTGGATCGTGGCCGCGCCCGCTGGCAGAGCATTCGATACATGGAAGGTAGCCTGCTGATCCGGCTCGTCTTCTGTGACGTTGGCCGTCTGCGTTTTTCCGTTGGCGGTAATCGTCACGATTTCAAAGGTGATCTGCGCCGCGTTCAGGGTTATGCTGGTCGACGGCTGCGCCAGCACAACATCGATCTCTTCTTTGCCGGTGAAGGTTGCGGACTTCAGGTTCGGCTCCAGCGTCAGGGAATAATGTTGCGGCGTCACATCGGTCGGGAGCCGCTGCGCCAGCAACGCGGGCGAAAATATTAACCCGAGGAGCGCCGAACACACAGGAAGAAACCTGGAGAAAAAACGTCGGAACTGAAAACTCACGCTGACCACCTCACAAACTTTGGATGATGACAAAACCCGCCGCGCAATTGCTTCTACCAGAATCACCCGGCATTCTGCGGTGCACCCTGGATCCCTTCTAAAACCATACAACTGCCATCAGCTTTCTCGATAATTCAGCAAAATCGCACCAATCAAAATGAGACATACGGGCCAGATCCAGGCGGCGACCCGTTTTCCGCGCCCGGAGGCTCGCAATTCCAGCCAGCGCGACCAGCCGGCAAACACGGCGCACAGTGCAATGGCGGTATGGCTCATTTCGGTCAGCAACTCCTCTTTTACATTTCCCAGGGCATGATTGTGAGTCAGCAGGAGTGCCCCCCCAAGAGCGCAGACCGCAGGAAAGACCAGCGACGCTTTGTGGGATTGCAAGCGTCCCGTTTGCACACTCCACTCAAATGCAACAAAGCCGACGATGAGCAGGATGTAAAGGCGGTGCTCCAGATCCTCTGGGTTGTAGAAGCTGGCCCAGAAACCGCGCGGCCCCAGCGGCCATGCCTCCGGATCGGCACGTAGAAACAGGAAAATCGCCAGCGCAAGAAAGGCCAGCGGCCAATGACGGGCCCACCTGAACCGGTCCCATCGCCCCAGAATCGCCAGCAGCCCGGCAATCAAAACAACGATTCCAGCCCAATGATGGTTATATTCCGACCACGCCTGTTCGATGCGATTGTTGGCACTCCGCGCATCGTCGGGCGACAACGCGTACTGTCGAATCGCTTTTCCCATGGGATCCACCGCCGGTAGGTCTTGCACAGGGGGAGTGTGAAACTGCGGCCATTGCGGGGTCATCCGGGCGGCAATCTCCGGCAACGTCAGGCGATTCTGCACCAGGTCGACCGCCGGCGGCTGAGCCGTCAGGGAGGCGGCAGCCAGAATAATCGTGAAGCCGATTCCTATCTCCGCTTCCGAAAATCGTCCAATTCGTAACAGTGCCGGTGGCAAATGCAGCCGCCCCCTGCGAATCAACAGAAAATTGCTGCCGCCCAACAGCAGCAGCCCCACCAGCATGGTCGACTTCGCAATCAGCACAACCCCGTAGGCTGTCCCATAGACGGCGCTCCAGGACTCGGTATAGACCGTCGCCAACGTTAGACCAGCTGCCACCAGCACCGATGCACTGACCAGCGCGGTGGCCGAATAGCGGCGCACGGTACGGGTAACTACGTCGCCCGAGGCTGCGTCGCCGGCAATTCCATCGACCTTGCCACCGGTAGATAACAGCAGCCAGAGATACGGCATCCCGCCAATCCATAACGCGGCTGCAAGTTGGTGCAATGCGGTTAGGATCACCAGGCTCACTTGATCCTCGAGGCGCGAGGCTGCGTGACTCGTCCAAACTGTGGCCGTGAGGAGTGGAACCACAAACAGCAGCCAGCGGGGGCTTCCCGGATGCCCGAAGCGCACCAGGATGAAGAAGACGGCGGTAGTGAGAACGAGGAGTAGACCGGCCATGAAATAGTCGGCTGAGTATAAGTCGGCCAGATGCAATCCCCCGGTACTCATCAGCATGGCGCTATCCAGAGCAACGAAAAGGATCTGCGTCGCGCCCAGTCCGAATGCGGCAATTTTCAGGAGTCGCAGAGCGCGCGGGAAGAATTTTCCGATCGCCACCGAGGACGACGGGGAGCGCGGAATTAAAGCCGCGCAAAACACAATGCCGCCAATCAGCAAAGAATTGAACGCCAATGTAGCGGCACGCAGTAAAACTGCCGCGAGCGGATAATCGCGCAGAAACCAAAGCAATGGATACTTCCTCGAGTGTTGGGCCGTTCCACTTTTACTGTAACCGGCACGCTGCCCGGCGGACAGCTTTTCTGGGCGGAGAAGTGTAAGAGCCTAGGGTCCGCAATCGAACGATCTTTCGCGGCCCTGCTTTCGCCGGCGGCGCGGCGGATCGAATGCTACTTGGCGGCGACCGTGAAAGCGACGTCCCCTCTTGTAATGTGCCCATCGCTGGCAAGAACCTGCCAGTGGATCTGGTAGTTTCCGTTCGCCAGATTGCCGGCCACCGCTTTCAACTCCGACGGCGTTGCGCTTCGCTCCATCTGCAACGGGAAAGACTTGCCAGAGAGGTTGGTCAGAGTCAGGGTGCAGCGGGAGGCTTCGATGCGAGAATTGTATTCCAGCGCCATTTCGACGTGATGACTTGGAACGATTGCATGATCCGCAGGCGTCGAGCGAATCAAGATTGCGTGGGCAAATGCTGCCGGAGAACCGCCCAGCAGCAGCAAGGCTATCGGGGCAGTCCATCGGGGAAGCCGGCTCATCAAATTCATTCTCACTCCTTCTGCTTTGTCTTCGTGGCGGGTTCCAACAAGTCGCCAGCCCGTTACGGCTCCGTTCATGTGGTGGGGCGTATCGAGGCTGCACGAATGGAACGTCCAGTGATTTCCGCCGCTTGCACCTCAGCATACGCAGCGGCGCCCATCAAGGCGGCACGGCTTTCCAGAATGATTCGGACCGGCATGGTGGATACCAGATCGTGCATGCGACCCTTGTCGCAGAAGGCTTGCATGAAAGTCCCATCCTGCATTTTCTTCAGAATTTTCGGAGCAATCCCCCCGCCAATGTACATTCCGCCGTGGGCCAGAATCTTCAGCGCCAGGTTCCCTGCTTCCGCTCCGTAGACACCGACAAAAAGATCCAGCGTCTTGGCGCATAGTTCGTCTGCGCCCGATTCTCCCAGCTCCCCGATCACCGCGTTCGGATCTTCCTGCTGCATACGCAGGCGCAGGGCGGCCGACTCGTTCATCTTTTTTGCATCGCGGAAAAACGTATAAATATTCTTCAAGCCGATTCCGGAGCATACCCGCTCCCAGCTCACATGATCGTGGAGTGTGGCGTCGGTCCGCAAATACTGCAGCAGTTCGATCTCAAGATCGGTGCGCGGGCCAAAGTCTGCGTGGCCGCCTTCCGAAGCCATCGGAATATGGGTCTTCCCGTTCCAGATGAGAAGGCCTTCTCCCAGGCCGGTGCCGGCCGCGATCAGACCGCGATTGCCGAGCTGGCTGCTATCGCCCTCACTGAGAGTAAAGATCTGATCGAGGGGAAGTTCGTTGATCCCGTAACCGTTCGCTTCCAGATCATTGATCAGGAAAAGATGTTCAATGTTCAGGTCGCGAGCAAGCTCATGGGCGTCGAGCGTCCAGGGAAGATTGGTGAGCCGAATTACGTTCTTGCGGACGGGTCCCGGCACGCCGAAGCAGGCAGCAACAATTTCATCCGACGCCTGCTGATCCTTCGAGCCTAGAAACTCTCGCACAATGGATTGAAGATTCGCGTATTGTGTCGCCGCGAATTTCTCGTCGCGAACGTGTTGCAACGCGCCTTGCCGAAAACGATAGAGCGCCAGATGTACTTTGGTGCCACCTACGTCCCCGGCCAGAATCATCGGCCCACTTCCAACAAACCCATTCCATCGGGCCCCGGCGGTGGCAGCTTCGCAGCAGCGGCGCGGTCAAGGAACATGGTCATCTCTCCGCTTTCTGGACGAATCAGTTGGGCAGGCAACAACTCTGGCTGATACGGGCCCAGCAAAACTTCCTTCACAACGTCGGCTTTTGAAGTGTCCTGGATCAAGAAGAAAATTTTATCAGCATGGTTGAGCACTGGCCAGGTAAGCGTCACGCGCCATGGATTTTTCGCCTCCACCTGTGTAGCCACCGCCAGCCGCATCAATTCATGCAGGGTGCTCGAATGTGGAAACAACGAGGCTGTGTGGCCATTGTCGCCCAGGCCCAGCAGAATCAAATCAAATCGCGGTAACTCCGCGCCTTCCAGGCGAAAGCGATTGCGCAACGCAGATTCGTAACGCGCCGCTGCCTGTTCGGGATCGAGTTCGCCTTCGATGCGAATAACATTCTCTGGCGGCAGCGGGATCTTGGATAAGAATGTTTCCCTCGCCAGGTGATAGTTGGAGTCCGGACTATCAGGTGGAACGCAACGCTCATCGACCCAGAAAAGCAGCAGGCGCGACCAGTCGATGCGCTTGCGAAAGTCGTGACCTGGGTCCGCCAGCAGCTCAAAGGTTCGCTTGGGAGTGTTGCCCCCGGAGATCGCGAATCTCGCAGTTCCCCGCGCCCGAATCGCCGCCTCTACGGCAGACGCAATCCAGTCCGCAGCAGCCAGGCTCATCGCCTCGCCGTTTTCCTCTACTCGATAGTGAACCGTAATCGGCCTGGGCATTCGTATGGCCACCCTTCTGTCTTAGATCCGCGCTCAGGGCTGTCGCCACTGGCGACCGTCGCGGGCAAGCAGCGCCTTCGCATCCTTTGGCCCCCAGCTTCCCGCGGCATAGTTTGGAAAATCTGTCGGCGGTTGCGCAGCCCATTCTTCCAGTATTGGGGTCATCAGCGCCCAGGTTGCCTCCACTCCGTCGCGGTGCGAAAACAGTGTGGCGTCACCCAGCATGGCATCCAGCAGCAAACGCTCATACCCGTTGGCCGACGAGACGCCGAAAGCCGCCGCGTAATCAAAATCCATCATCACCGGGCAACTCTGCATACTCGGGCCCGGGGTCTTGGCGGCAAACCGCAAAGAAATTCCCTCGTTGGGCTGAATACGCATCGAGATGATGTTGGGCTGGATTTCTCCGCATTTGCTTGCCTCCACATTATCTTTGAACAGCATGGTCGGAGGCTGTTTGAACTGAATCGTAATCTCGGTAAATCTCTTTGCAAGCCGCTTGCCGGCGCGCACGTAAAAAGGAACACCCGCCCAGCGCCAATTCTCGATCTGCAAGCGCAAGGCAGCAAACGTTTCAGTGCGGGACTGAGGATCGACGCGATCTTCCTGGCGATATCCAATCACCGGTTTGCCGTCGATGGTGCCAGGACCATATTGCCCGCGAACGGTATCTGCCATTCGGATGGGTTGAATCGCCTTCCAGACTTTTATCTTTTCCATGCGAATGGGCGCGGAGAAAAATGAAACCGGCGGCTCCATGGCAACGAAGGAAAGCAGCTCCATCACGTGGTTCTGCACCACATCTCGTAACGCACCTGCTTTTTCGTAGAACGGTCCGCGGCCTTCAATCCCGATACTTTCCGCCGCCGTGATCTGCACATGATCGATGTAGTTGCGATTCCAGATGGGCTCAAAAATTCCGTTGGCGAATCGAAAGACCAAAATATTCTGGACCGTTTCCTTGCCTAGATAATGATCGATTCGGAAGACTTGATCTTCTGACAAAACTTCATTGACTTCATCGTTGAGTTGGCGCGCCGACTGCAGATCGTGCCCGAACGGCTTTTCAATGATGCAGCGAACCATGCCCTTGCCCGATTTGGCCATGCCGTTCGCGCCCAGTTGATGCACAATCTCAGAGAAATACTCCGGAGACGTCGCAAGATAAAAGAGGCGGTTGCCCTCAGTGCCGTACGTTTTATCCAGACTCTCGAGCAGGGCCTTCAGTCGGCCATAGCCGGCGGGGTCGTCAAAATTCATGGCGTGATAGTTGATCCTGCTGAGAAACTCTTTCAGCTTCGGATCATCTGCGTCCACGCCACCGCCCTTCAGGATGCCATCCCGCATGTCATCGACGAACTCATTCTGCAGCGGGCGCCGGGCCACGCCGACAACAGCGAACTTTTCCGGCAGCAGGCCGCTCTGCTCCAGGTGATAGAGCGCGGGCAGCAGTTTCCGCTTGGTCAAGTCCCCTGATGCGCCAAAGATGACGACTATACAGGGATCGGGCACCCGCTCCGGAACGCGCGAGGCTTTGACATCTTCCGGCGAAATTGTGACTTCCGTGGTTACCATCGTCCGTCTCCTTGCGACCAGGATATTTGCGTTCTTGCTTTTAACCCGGCGCGATGCAGCCGCCGTGCAACAGTGCGAGCTGCTACGTAGCTTTCTTCACCGCATGACCGCCGAATTCGTTGCGCATAATCGACAGCATGCGGTCAGAAAAGTTATTTTCCTCCCGCGAACGAATCCTGCGAATCAAGGATTCCGTGATAACCGGCGCGGATACATTTAAATCGATTGCTTCGACAACAGTCCAGCGTCCTTCGCCGGAGTCCGCCACGTACGCTTCCAGCCCTTCCAATTGCGGATTCTTCTCCAGCGCGTCCGCCGTCAAATCCAACAGCCACGACCGAACCACGCTGCCATACTGCCAGATTTTGGCAACCTGAGTTAGATCGAGATGCAGCGGTTCCTTGTGCTTCATGATGGAAAAGCCTTCGGCGTAGGCCTCCATCAGGCCATATTCAATGCCGTTGTGCACCATCTTGACAAAATGGCCCGCACCCGACGGGCCCACATGGCCCCAACCCTTATCCGCCGCGGGAGCCAACGTCTCGAAGATGGGCCGCAACCGCTCCACCGGTTCCGCGTCGCCGCCGACCATCATGCTGTAGCCCTCTTTCAGTCCCCACACCCCGCCCGAGGTGCCAACATCGACAAAGTTGAAGCCCTTCGCCGTCAGCTGCGCGTAGCGACGCTGGGAATCTTTGTAATTCGAATTTCCGCCGTCGATGAAGGTGTCTCCCTTCTGCATGGATGGTTCCAGTTTCGCGATCGTCTGGTCAACTGGATCGCCGGCCGGAACCATGATCCAGATGGCGCGCGGTGCTTTCAAATTCTTCACCAGATCTTCCAGCGAGTGAACGCCGACGGAGCCCGCCGCCGTGAGCTGATTGACCGCTTCGGCGTTGAAATCGAACCCGACCACAGCATGGCCTCCCTGCCGCAGCCGCGCCGCCATGTTGAAGCCCATTTTCCCCAAACCGATCAGACCGATTTCCATGTGCTTTCCCCTTTTCAAAATTTCGTGTCCTTATGCGGCGGGACTTGCCGTCACTCCCAGCTTGCCCAGCTCTGCGATAACCTGCTCTGGCGATTCCAGCCGGATTCCATGAATTCCTGCCTTGCGCGCGCCGGCTATATTCTCTTCCCGATCGTCGATAAAGACGCATTCATCCGGCGGGCATTGAGACAATTCAAGAGCACAGCGAAAAAACTCAACGGCAGGCTTTCGCAGGCCGATAAAAGCTGAGACAACGTACGCGTCGAACAGCCCCGTTAACGAAAACGTCGGAATGCGATACTCCATCAGGTCGCGCGATTCGTTGCTCAGCAGATAGGTTTCCAAGCCGCCCGTTGGAGTTCGCTGTGCTCGCAAACCCCGCACAAAGTCGATCATCGCGGGGTACAACACCTGGCTGACGGCTCGCATTTGCGAAAAAAACTCGTCTTCGGAAAAGGTGCGCGGCTCATAGAAAACGGTTTGCCGCAAATATTCGTGCACGTCGATCGTGCCGCGCTCCCACAAATCGTTCGCCAGTTCGTGATGCTTTTCGAATTCATCAAAATCGAGCCCAAAATGAGCCGCCACTCGCTTGCGCGCGTGCTCATCCCAGCCGTTCGTCAGTAGTACGCCGCCGCAATCCCAAAACGTTGCGGAAATCTTCGTCATCGCTGGACCATTCCTGGAATTCCCCTCTTGTGATCGACGATTTCTTGCAGGCAGACAGCAGCTATCTGCGGGCGCTAACCCCAGTTATTGGACATAAAACGGGCCTCGATCGCCTTCACTTTATTCAGGCGACGAACGAAGCGTTCTTCATTGGACTGAAAATGCGCGTTTAAGTAGGAGGAGACCAGGTCGTACGCCAGCGCGTAGCCAATGATCCGCGAACCCAGGACAAGTACATTCATATCGTCGTGCTCGACGCCCTGGTGCGCGGAATACGTATCGTGACACATGGCGGCGCGGATTCCCGGCATCTTATTGGCCGCGATCGAAACGCCGACGCCGGAGCCGCAAATCAGTACGCCGCGGTCTGCGTTTTTAGCATGCAGCGCCCGGCCGACATATTCCGCATAGTCCGGATAATCTGAGGGTTCGGTATTGAACGCACCCAGGTCGAGCACCTCATGTCCAAGGCCGGCAATATATTTACGGACTTCTTCCTTCAGCTCAAACCCGGCGTGATCGGACGCAATCGCGATTTTCATCTGTCTCTCACTTTCCCGCCACCGCTGCTGTTTTGCCCGCGCGCTCGACAATCCTTGTTGCCATGCGAACGACATTGTCCACGTTGAAGCCGAGTTTTTCCATCGCAATCTCTCCCGGTGCCGAGGAACCGAACCGATCCAGCCCCAGGACGTCTCCGCCATCTCCGGCAATCTTCCACCAGCAGATCGGGCTGGCCGCTTCCACCACCAGTCTCGGCACCCCCGCCAGCAGGATCTTCTTCTGATATTCCTCGCTCTGGCTCTCAAACAAACGCCAACTCGGCATGGAAACAACCCGTGCATGCGTCCCTTGCGACTCGAGGGCCGCGGCAGCCTTCAAGATCAAGCTGACCTCGCTGCCGGTCGCGATCAGCACAACGTCGGCGGAACTTCCGCCATCCTGCAGCACATACGCCCCGTGGCGCACACCGTTCAGAATGTCGTATTTGTCGGGATCGATCACAGGCAGGTCCTGTCGCGAAAGCGCCAGGAACGAGGGCTTGCGCCGCTCCAGAATCACCTGCCAAGCAGCCGCGGTTTCGTTGGCATCCGCCGGACGAAAGTCCGTAAACTCCGGAATCGCCCGCAGAGATGCGATTTGCTCGATCGGCTGGTGCGTCGGACCATCCTGGCCCAGGCCAATGGAGTCATGCGTGAAAACGAAGATCGATAGGGTTTGCATCAGCGCGGCAAGGCGCAGGGCTGGACGCGCATAGTCGCTGAAAACAAAAAATGTGGAACCGTAGGGTATCAGTCCGCCATGCGCAGCCATCCCGTTGACGAAGGCGCACATTCCAAATTCGCGTACGCCGAAGAAAATGTTGCGGCCGTTCGGATCCACGTGGAAGCTGGGACTATCTTTGATCGTCGTCTTGGTGGAGGTGGAAAGGTCGGCGGCGCCGCCAATCAATTCCGGTACCTTCGCGGCGATTCCATTCATCACCGTATTGCCTGCAACGCGGGTTGCGATGGGCTTGGAGCCGGCGGGAAATTTCGGCAAGCCAGCTTCCCATCCAGCCGGTAGCTTCCCGGCGAAGACCCGCTCGTACTCTGCGGCCAGATCAGGAAACTGCTGCTTATATTTCGCAAACAATGCGTTCCAATCACTCTCGAACTTCGCGCCACGCTCTTTCGCGCCAGCCCAGTTCTTCGCTGCCGCGTCGGGAACGTAGAAACTTTTGTCGGCGGGCCAGCCAAGTTTTTCCTTGGTCAGTTTCGTGTCTTCTGCGCCCAGCGGCTCGCCGTGCGCCTTGGATGTGCCGGCTTTGGGGCTGCCATAGCCAATGATGGTTCGCACCGCAATGATGGAGGGCTTGTCCGTTACCGCCCTCGCCGCTGCCACAGCCTTCTCGATCGCCTCCAGATCATTGCCGTCGGCGACACGCTGCACATGCCAGTGGTACGCTTCAAATCGCTTTTCGACATCTTCGGTAAACGACAACTCGGTCGGGCCGTCGAGCGAGATCAGATTATCGTCGTAGAACAACAGCAGCTTCCCCAGGCCCAACGTTCCCGCCAGAGAAGCAGCTTCGTGCGAGACCCCTTCCATCAGATCGCCATCTCCGCACATCACGTAGGTAAAGTGATCGACAATCTCCAAGCCGGGCTTGTTGTAACGCGCGGCCAGATGTCGCTCCGCCGCTGCCATGCCAATCGACATGGCCAGTCCCTGGCCCAACGGACCGGTCGTCACTTCCACACCGTCCGTCGCCCCCCGCTCCGGGTGGCCCGGCGTGTGAGAATCGAATTGGCGGAACTGCTGCAAATCCTGCATCGTGACTTTGTAACCGGCGAGGTACAGCGCAGAGTAAAGCATGGCGGAAGCGTGTCCGTTCGAAAGCACAAAGCGGTCGCGATTCGTCCACTTGGAGTTCCCCGGATTGTGACGCATGAATTTGTGGAACAGCAGATAGGTCATCGGCGAATCTCCCAGCGGAGCGCCGGGATGCCCGCTGTTCGCCTTCTCTACCGCATCGACAGCCAGGAAACGTAGTGCATTGATCGACAGCTGATCCAGTTCCGTCATACATGCTCTCCAACAAGGGCCCTTGCGGCCGGGTTTAGTGTCTCGTCACTAATTGTATAGATGCGCCACCCTGTGAATGGCCGCACCTCGATTGCGCAGGTTTTCAACATCAGCCGATCGGCACATCGTAATTTCTGCCTTCCCAACGATCCTCCCCCAGCCAGTAGAGCGTGAAAGAAAGCATGCCCGGCGCTTGTTTTTGAATGGGGATGTCGGCATAACAGACCGAACAGCCAATGTATTTTGACTCCGTCGTGTGGCGGGTCTGCCAGTCATCCTGCGTCCACACCACCCGAAAACGTGAGGCTTCGACGATACGCAGCGACTTGCCGGGGGAGATACGCGGCAGAAGGTGGTCACGCTTGCATATCTCTACGGTCAGATCTCGCTGACCGCGAAGATAGCGCCTCTCCACAGATTCGATACGGTCAAAGATCTCTCCGTCCTCGCAGGAGCGAAGCAGCTTGATGTACTCCGAGTGGGCCCAGGCCAGCGGCATCGCGGAACCGGATGGGCGGCCCAGGTACATGCCGGCTTCCGGAAGATCCGGAGCATCCCAGATCTGCTCCGGCAGCATGCCGCCTTCAGAGGTAAAGCTCTCGATGGCTGCGATCATTGGGCGAATATCATTGCCGGCGGCGAGCTCATAGTGCGCGCGCTCCCCCGTCAACAAAGGCCACGCGCGTCCCTGGCCCCAACCCTGATAGGGTGCGCCGTCGTGTCTCTGGCCGTAGCCATCGTGGTTATAGCGTCGCCAGCAGGGCCCGTAAGGCGTGTTCACCTTCAGAACCGCGTCGACAACTTTCAGAGAGTCGACAATCAGCGGATCCTGCGGCGAACGAATTCCATAGCGGACCAGTTCAAGAAATCCATGGTCGATAATTTCCCTGTCTTCGAACAGGAATCTCTCTCCTGGCGCGCGATTGGAGAGCTGAATTTTATCCTCTCCCATCGCCGGGTTGAAAAATCGATCGCTCGGCCGGGGCGGTCGAATCCGCATGTAGTGCCGTCGCACCTCTGGCAGCAGAATGCCTTCGTCGGTTACGGTCCAGGCCTCGATGTTGGACTCGATCCAGTCGGCAAACACGGCGTAAAAATTGGCCAGGTCGGGCGCCTGGTTCGCGCAAACCAGATCACTGGCGCAAATCAGCCCTGTAATCACCGCAGCCAAGGTGGACGGCGAGTATCCGGCGTTCTCTTCCCAGCGGTCCTGCTGCGTGACCGGAGCAAATTTCACCAGATAGCCGGCGGCGCGTTCTACAAAGGGAAAGACGTTGACGCTGTCCAGTGCGTTCTGTTTCCATAGCCGCCACGCCAGAATGATGGGGAAAGCAACCTCGTCCAATTGCATCCCCGACCAGTAGGGCCTTCCATTGACCCAGAAATTTTGCGAAAAGCTGCCGTCCGGCCGCTGAGCACAGATCAAATACACCAGCGCCCGCAAAGCTGTCTCTGTCCGGCCTACAGCCATCAGCGCGGTTGCCGTCTGGACCATGTCTCGCGTCCATACCAGGTGATAGCCGCCCAGGTCGTCGTCCCCTTTCGTCTGTCCCCAGGGAATCGAGGCCGACGCGATAAAGGCGCCCTGAAACGTTTTGTCTTCATGGGCCAGCAGAACGCTATGGCTGATGTGCAACAGGCGTCCGTGGTCGCTGGCCGCCGCGACGAGTTGCCGCGGACATCGGGCGCGATGCCATTGCTCATGGAACCTTTCTATGTGGGCAGAAAAGCCGGTGGCCAGAGACTGGATCGCGCCCGCCAGGGCCGCATGGTGGCCCTCGCCAAAGCCTACGGCAATGGTAAATTCACGATGCGCGGCAACGTCGACCTCGCCCATCAGTGCAATGTTGCCATCCAGCGCCTGGTCAAATTGCCAATCCATTGTGAAATTTTCATTCAGGTCCTGCCAGCCGTCGCTGGTACCCACATATCCGCACGACGTCTTGGTAAATCCGCAGTCGGATGCCATCGCCAATGACGTGGCATCTTTCCAGGCCAGCAAGACCCGTTTCCCCCCCACATCGACCGCGCGCGCCGAATTTCCCGCTCCCCCCACCTCCAGATGCGGGGCCAGCAGCGCATACACTTTCAGGCGGTTCAGAAAATCCTCGTCCCCTTCCATGCGAACGTGGATCAGCACGGTCGACTGATGCGGGTCGGTGATGATCTCCTTCACCAGCGCATACCGTCCCTGTCGGTCCCTCCCCGTCAGCCGCACGCCCAGAGCTTCGGTGTCCAGGTACTCGAACGTACGATCGAGATCGCGCTTCTCTTCATGAAAAAACGTCTCGCCATCGCTGATCAGGAACCCAAGGTCGCGCACCTGGGGACGATCGATCGTCGGATAGTAAATCTCGTTCAAAATGCCGTGAGAGATCGTGAACCATACCCGACTGGAGGCCGAGTACGCCGTGCCTACCGCTTGTTTTTCGCTGGATGTCCAGCGCGGCGCCACACCCGGACCACCAAATGCCGAGCCACCGGACGTGAGCCAAAGATATTCAGGAGAGTTCGGAATCATTCCACCCCCACAACAAGAAATTGAATTTCGAAGGCAAAGCGAAATCTGAGGCGAGCCGTGAACGATCCTCGCGGAAATTCACACAAACCTCAAAGCATAGACGCAACCACACCCCGGTTTGGTTACAAATTTCATTCATTCAAAACAATCGCAATAAATCCACCTGTCCCGCGACCGGATCGAAAGTCGCTGCATCCAAGTGAGTGGATGAGCACGGCATAAGTGCCTGAGGATACAATAAGCCGTCTGGATTGTATCGACCGTTTCGCGCCGCTGAACACCAGCGAACCCAGAGCGCCAAAACCAGCAACAACAACAGGAGGATTCCCTTGGCACACGAAGTTCCACCGCTTCCCTATGACTACGCCGCCCTTGAACCCCACATCGACGAAACCACCATGCATCTGCACCACGACAAGCATCACCAGGCTTACGTCAACAATCTCAATGCCGCCATCGACAAGCATCCTGAGCTGGCGAAGCGCTCCGCGGAAGACTTATTGCGGCACCTGGACACCGTCCCGGAAGATGTTCGGACGACCGTGCGCAACAATGGCGGCGGCCATGTCAACCACACCATGTTCTGGCAGATCATGAAGCCCAAGGGCGGGGGCGAGCCAACCGGCAAAATCGCAGAACAGATCAAGAAGGATTTTGGCAGCTTTGAAGATTTCAAGAAGCAATTCAATGAAACCACAGCCAAACAGTTCGGCTCCGGCTGGGGCTGGCTCATCTCCGACGGTGGCAAGCTGAAGATCATCACCACCGCCAACCAGGACAGTCCGCTCAGCCAGGGCTTCTTCCCGATCCTCGGCAATGATGTCTGGGAGCACGCCTACTACCTGAAATACCAGAACAAGAGGCCGGAGTATCTAGCCGCCTGGTGGAACACGGTAAATTGGGAAGAAATCAACAAGCGGTTCGAGCTGGCCGGCAAGTAGCTTCTGCGGTTCTTATTTCGCATGCGTCACCGTGGATTGCACGGAGACGCATGCGACGATGAAGCGATCTCAGAAGGTGACAGCGCTTGTCGCAACCGGGACGAGCGCAGCGCCAACCCGGCATTCCGGCTAATACCCCTCAACAGTTCAGCATGAAGTAAAGCCTTAAGTATTATTGATAGCAACCTCTTTCTAATAGACTTACATTCTCTCGTTTCCCGAATTCAACCCGCAGATTCTCAACCGAATTCCGAGTCTCGAATCCTCCCAGGCCGTGTACCAGCTTTACTGCGTGCGCTGAGGGAAGCTGCTCGCGATCAGCGCCAGAGCGTCGTCGTGCGTCTGCACCGTGCCTTCCAGCTGCGCATCTTCGACTAGGCTCAGCATGGGTCGAAACTCCGGTCCAGGATGATAACCGAGCGCGATCAAATCGTCCCCCGTCAGCAGTGGGCGAGGGCGAATCTGTTCCGGCTCCGCAGCCTGATAACGCTCCCGGGCAAATTCGTACAGAGATAAATCACGATGGCTGGCCATGCAATCCATGCGATGCAGCGCCAGGTGTTCATCAAATTCATCGAGACGGAAAAACCTCTTCAACGTGGAATCGCGCATCTTTTCCACGTCTGCAAAACGCATGTGATTGGCGACCAGCGCCAGAATCTGCGTGGTATCGCTGTTCGACATACGCAGGCGGCGACAAATTTCCTCCGCCATCCGTACGCCCACCTCCACGTGCCCGTCAAAACGGATTCGATCGGGCGCGCGGCGGAATGTCGCCGGCTTGCCTACGTCATGCAGCAGGGCCCCCCATGCGAGAGTCGGGGAACAGCCGGGCGGCAACTGTTCCAGCAGCATGAGTGTGTGGACCCAAACATCCCCTTCCGGGTGGAACTGCGGGGGCTGCTCGACGCCTGCCATGCGCGCAACTTCCGGCAAAACCTCCAACAATAGCCCGCTGCCCGCGAGCAGTTCGAAGGCGCGCCGTGCGGCCCCTTCGGTCAACATACGGGTCAGTTCGTCCCGCACTCGTTCCTGGCTGACCGCGTCAATCTCCTCGGCAGCGGCACGGATAGTACGCAGTGTTTTGTCTTCGATCTCAAATCCAAATCGCGCCGCAAAACGAACCGCGCGCAACATTCGCAGTTTGTCTTCGGCAAATCGCTGTCGCGGACTACCAATGGTGCGGACGACTCGTTTGCGCAGGTCTTCGACCCCGCCGACAAAGTCCAGCACCGCTCCGGTCACGCTGCCGGTGGCCCGCATTCGTTCCGGATCGAGCAGCATGCCGTTGATGGTAAAGTCGCGGCGGAGCACGTCCAACTCCGCCGACCGGGTATAGCGGACGGAGTCCGGTCGTCGGCCATCGCTGTACTCTCCATCGGCGCGAAACGTGGCCACCTCGGTAAGGATTTCGGCGAATTCGAAGGCATCCACGACCAGCACCACGCCAAACTGCGCACCCACAGCGAAGGTTCGCGAAAACATATCGAGCACGGTGTCGGGAGTAGCGCTGGTGGCTACGTCAAAATCCAACGGCTCACGGCCCAGCAGCAAATCGCGCACGCACCCGCCCGCCAGGTAGGCCACGTGGCCCGCGGCGCGCAGCCGCTCGACAATGCGGATGGCCGCCTGCTGCCGTGCTCCTACAGGAACTGCATGTCTGCCGACCGTCATGACGCGACCCTTTACCATGGTGACATGTATCCCGCGGTTTCCTCCAGTTCGGGTCTTATCCCCGGCTCTGGGCTCATTCTTGGAATCGAAAGTTCCTGCGATGAAACAGGCGCGGCGGTGGTGCGTTCGGGACACCAGGTGCTGTCGAACGTCATTGCCTCGCAGATCCGAACGCACGCGCCGTATGGCGGGGTGGTTCCGGAATTAGCTTCGCGCGAGCATCTGGAAAATATCGTTCCGGTGGTACGCGCCGCGCTGCAACAGGCGGGATGCACGCTGGCCGAGTTGGACGCGATTGCCGTCACCGAAGGACCGGGGCTGGCCGGCGCGCTGCTGGTCGGGGTGATGTATGCCAAGGGGCTGGCGTTCGCGCTCAACAAGCCTCTGATCGCCGTGAATCACCTGGAAGGTCACATTCACGCCGTCCTGCTGGAAGCGAGAAAACAGCAGCAATCCCTGGCCCAGCCCATGCTCGCCCTGGTGGTCTCCGGCGGTCATACGCATCTGTATCTGGCACAGGAAACGCGCGCCACCTGGCACTACACCAATATCGGCAAAACAGTGGATGACGCCGCGGGCGAGGCCTTTGACAAGGTTGCCAAGCTGCTTGGACTGGGTTATCCCGGCGGACCGTGGATCGATTGGCTGGCGCAGCACGGCGACCCGCACGCTGTACCCTTTGGCCCCATCACGGTGAAGCAGAAACCCTATCGCGCCCAGCAGAAACAAAGCCTGCGCCTACTGTTTTCGTTCAGCGGCCTCAAGACTGCCGTCTTGCGCTACGTGCAAACCCACGAGATGGGCCCGCGCATCGCTGCGCGCCGTCTCGCACTTGCGGACATTCCCGAGGCAAAGCCTTCCGACGCGCTTCCTTTGTGTGACTCGGAAACGTTGAACCTGATCGCCTCATTTCAACGCGCCGTGGTAGATGACCTGGTACGGAAATCGTTTGCCGCAGCGGAGATCTTTCATACCGCCAGCATTGTGGTCTCCGGAGGCGTGGCCGCCAACCGCGAACTGCGCCAGCATTTTCTTGCCGAGGGTCGCCGCCGCGCCCTCCCGGTCATCTTCCCCTCTCTCGAACTGTCGACGGACAACGCTGCCATGATTGCCGCGGCCGCATGGCCCAAGTTTGTGGCTGGCGATCTCGCCACAGAAATTCTCACGGCTGAACCCTCGCTTCCCCTGGGGTAAGGTCAGGTTCCTTTTCAGCCCTTTGCCCGTACAATCAGAATTTGCATGCCACTCCATCTCTACAACACACTCAGCGGGCAGATTGAAGAACTGACGCCGCGAGCCGGGCGGCCGCTCGGCATCTACGCCTGTGGACCCACGGTGTACGACTACGGCCACATCGGCAATTTTCGTACCTTTGTCCACGTGGATATTCTGCGGCGATTCCTCAAACTGCAGGGAACGCCGCTGCGCCATGTCATGAACATCACCGACGTGGATGACAAGATCATGACCCGGGCCGCGGCAGCCGGCCAGTCCATCGACCAGTACACGGCGAAATATAAAACCGCGTTTCTTGAAGATCTGAGCGCACTGGGCATTGAGCAGCCGGAGTTTCTGGCGCGCGCTACGGAACATATTCCGCAAATGGTGGGTCTGATTGAGAAGCTGGTCGAGCGCGGCTCTGCCTATCGCGGTGAGAATGGTTCATATTATTTCCGCATCGCCAGTTTCCCCGGCTACGGCAAGCTATCCAAAAAAGATCTGGGCGGAATGGAGGACGGAGCGCGCGTCGACGTGGACGAGTATGACAAGGACAGCGCCCGCGACTTCGCCCTGTGGAAGGCGGCAAAGCCGGGTGAGTTTCACTGGGACACCTCCCTGGGACCGGGGCGCCCCGGCTGGCACATCGAATGCTCCGCCATGGCGACGGAATATCTGGGCGACGACTTCGACCTGCACACCGGAGGCGAAGACCTGATGTTTCCTCACCATGAAAATGAAATCGCCCAATCCGAGTCGGCCAGCGGAAAGACCTTTGCGCGGCACTGGATGCATATCCGCTTTCTTCTTGTCGAAGGAAAAAAGATGTCGAAGTCGCTGGGCAATTTCTACACCCTGCGCGACCTGCTGCTGCGCGGTTACAAGGCCTCAGCCATCCGCTTTCTGCTGACCTCAGTTCCCTATCGCAACCAGCTGAATTTCACTTTTGACGGGCTGACGGAATCGACCAACGCCGTGGAGCGTTTGCGCAGCTTTGCCGAGCGCCTGCACAAGGGCGGCTTCCCTGCCGGCAGAAATCAGTCTTTGTTTGAGGCAACGGAACGAGCCGGCCAGGATTTCACCGCAGCGCTGGAAGATGATTTGAATACGGCCGAGGCGCGGGCGGCGATTTTCGAGTTGGTGCGGCTGGCCAATTCGCATGCAGACAGACATGAACTGCAAGCCGGAAATGTGCCCCCGATCCTCGAGGTACTGGCGCGCTTCGACGCAGTCTTTGCGGTGTTGGAAAATCGAGATGACGCCGTGACCCGCCTGGCGCTGGACTGGGCTGCGAAAGAAAATCGGCTGAACGACGCCGCGCCGGAGCTGGTAGCAGGATATGCATTGAGCGCGGAGGCGATTGATCGGCTGATCGAGGAACGCAATGCCGCCCGCAAGGCGCGCGAATTTGCCCGCGCGGACGCCATTCGCAAGGAACTTTCTGACAAAGGGATTGTGCTCGAAGACAGCCCCGGCGGCGTGCGCTGGCGCAGAAAATAAATGCGTCGAGCGAACCCCCGCCAATCCCTGCCCTAAAACCCGCTACGTTTCAACCTCGGTCGCCATCGATTCCATCGCACCGTTTCCGGAGTCTGGCTGTAGTTTCGACGAGGTCACCAGAAAGACCGCCGGCAGAATGATGAGCATCCCGATCCACTCATATCCGTGCAATCGTTCGCCCAGCACCAAGGCGCCCAACAGTACGGCCACCATGGGGTTGATATAGGCGTAGGTGGCCACTTTGGAAACTGGAACGTTTTTCAGCAGCCAGGTGTAGGACGAGAAGCCGACCAGCGAACCGAACACCACCAGGAATGCGATTGCCGAAACGCTGTCCCGATTCCATACGGCGTGTCTCCACCGCCCCAATGCGGTTGCGACCACCACGTCGCAGAAGCTTGCCGCCAGCATCTCCCAACCGGCGCAGACGAACGGGTCGAGCGAGAGCCGGCTATTGCGGGACAGAATGGAGCCCCCGGAAAAAGAAAGAGCTCCCAGCAAAAGAACCGCGATGGCGACAAATTCATGCCATTCCCCATGCAATCCCGTGCGCGCGCTGGGCCACGCCAAAATTGCAAGGCCTACAAATCCCATGAACAAACCGATTTGCCCGCGCATCCGCAGTCGTTCTCCGTGCGGCATCATCCATTCGATCAGCGCAACGTAGACCGGGATGATGGCCACCAGCAGCGCCGAAAGTCCGCTGGGCAGGTAGTGTTCCGCCCACACCAGTCCCACATTGCCGGTGAACAGCATCAGGACGCCGATCAGGAATATGCGCCGCATCTCCTGTGCGCTGCCAATCAGGCGCTTCCCGCGCAGGGCCATGAAAGCAAGCACCAGGGAGCCGCCAATGAGGAGCCGGACACCCGCCAACACAGTCGCGGGCAGGAAAGGAGCGCCGATCCGCATCGCAATGTAGGTTGCACCCCAAAAAAAATACACACAGCAAAACGCGATCAGAACCGAGGTGCGGGATGCATGGGAGTTGTGAGAAGATTCCACGGCGTATGCCTCTATTTTAGGGGAACATCTGTCGTTCCCTCCCCATAGAAATCAATGGAATGATCGTCGCCTTCACTTTTTCCTACCCACTCTCATTTCAGATCACGCTATACTCGTTGCAGTAGGTTGCCATGCACACAGTAGCTATCGTCGGTTTCGTCTCAGACTGCAGCGTTCTTATGGAGCGTCTGGGACCAATGTGCACGCGCCGACATCTGCGGAGCCAGCCCACGCGACCGCGACCTACCCTGTTCGGCAGCGACTAAGCTGTCCGCTCCTCGTTTGGCGAACATTCGAGCGCAACCCTGCTCTATGCGGCTTCGAAAATCCTTGAGAATTTACTCTGAAAAATTGCTCGGCTGATGTTCTTCGACAGCCTGCACTCACATTTCCAACTGCGAGGAGAGCTACGATGCAGAACAATGGAAGCGGTTCCTATAAAAATTCTGAAAAGTACACGCGCTTCGGACCCACCCTGGTAGGACCTTTGCCCGGTCCCAAGGCAAAAGCTGTGGTCGATGCCGACACCAAATGGATTTCGCCCAGTTACACGCGATCCTATCCCATGGTCGCCAAGCGCGGCCGCGGTGTACGTGTGGAAGATGTCGATGGCAATCAGTTCCTCGATTTCGCGTCAGGCATCGGCGTTTGCTCCACCGGACATTGCCATCCGGAAGTTGTGAAAGCGATTCAGGACCAGGCAGCCGAACTTATCCATATGTCGGGCACAGATTTTTATTACGAGGCCATGATCCAGTTGGCCGAGCGGCTGTCGAAGATTGCTCCCATGCCCGGTCCGCATAAGTTTTACTTCGGCAACTCCGGTGCGGAGGCCATTGAGTGCGCGTTGAAGCTGGCGCGTTATCACACGGGACGGCAAAACATCGTTGCCTTTCTAGGAGCATTTCATGGCCGCACCATGGGCGCTCTTTCGCTTACTGCTTCCAAAGCCCAGCAGCGGCGTCGCTTTGGCCCGCTGGTTCCAGGCATCACGCATGTTCGCTATCCATATGCGTATCGCGGATGCAGCGGCGGCCCGCAGGAAGAAGAAGCATTTGCCCTTGGCTGTGCCCGTTACATTGAAGAGAAACTTTTCAAGACCACGCTGCCGCCGGAAGAAGTTGCCGCAATTTTTGTCGAGCCCATTCAAGGTGAAGGCGGGTATGTCGTCGCTCCTACAATCTTCATGCGCGAGCTGCGTGGTATCTGCGATCGCCATGGCATCCTGCTGGTGGTCGACGAGGTGCAGTCCGGTGTGGGACGTACCGGCAAATGGTGGTCCGTCGAACACTCCGGCGTCCAGCCCGACATCGTCTGCATTGCCAAAGGAATCGCCAGCGGCATGCCGCTGAGCCTTTGCATGACGCGCGCCAACATCATGGACTGGAAGCCTGGCTCCCACGCTTCGACATTTGGCGGGAACCCGGTCGCGATCGCAGCCGCCATGGCCACGATCGACATTATCGAACGAGAAGGAATGGCCAACGCCGCCAAAGTTGGCGGTGCCATGCTGCAGCGTCTGAAGGATTGGCCCAAGAAGCATCCCATCGTCGGAGAAGTGCGCGGCCGCGGCCTGATGATCGGCATCGAGATTGTGAAGGATCAACAATCGCGAGAGCCGGCAATAGAATGGCGCAATCAGATCGAGACCCTCGCGTTTGAGCGCGGCCTGCTTATTCTTGGCTGTGGCGAGACCTCGATCCGCTTGTCTCCACCCTTGATTGTGAAACAGGAGGAGGCTGATATCGCGCTCGATATCCTCGAGGAGAGCCTGACTCAGGTGGAAAATCAGCATCTTCCTTCGCTGGCTGCGGCGCAGGTTTAGCGTTGCTCATTCGCCTAGAGCAGCCTCCGGTAGCGAAGGTGAAGCCCGCTTCCCGGGCGGCTCGACACCTCCGCGGTACCGCGACGGGGTCACTCAATCGTCAATAGGGGCGGCGATATTTCGCTGCCCTTTCATTTCCACTCTTGCTAGAGTGGTTTCAATCAACCATGCAAATTTCACGTCTTGCACAAGGCCGTCTCTCGATCTTCGAGCGCACGCTGGGCTGGCTGGACCATCAGGCCGGACGTTCCACTCGCTCGCCAAACCATCCAGTCCATCTAATGACGGGACTGCGTGGCGAGGACGCGGCTTACTTCCACCTCCGCAGGCTCGGTTACACAATTGTGGCGAGACGCTGGTGCAGTACAAAATCGCGCGGGGATATCGACCTGATTGGCTGGGACGGCGAGTGGCTTTGCTTCATTGAGGTGAAAACACGCAGCTCGCATGGCTTTCAACCGGCTGAGGTCGCCGTCGATCGTGAAAAACGTACCACGCTGACGCGGCTGGCGCAGGAATATGTCCGTCAGATGGAGACTCCAGATCAGCTAGCCGTGCGCTTCGACGTGGTCTCTGTTTACTTCCCCGGCGGCCTGCCTGAGTTTCATCTGTTCCGCGGCGCGTTCGACTGGAAATAGAACCGGCTGCGCTCAGGATTTGATCCCTGCGAATGAAGATTGCGCAAGCGGAACAAAATCCCCAATCTCCGCATCGTACGTCGTCACTGTCGCAGTAGCGATGTCAAATACCCAGCCATGCAGGCGCACTTCCTTAGCCGCAACCCCATTGGCCACGACCGGGTGTGTCAGCAGATTGTCGAGTTGCGCCAGCACATTCTCCCGCACCAGCATGTGCAATTTTTCGTCATCGTCTTTCGAAGCATGATGCTCCGCTACAACATTTCTGGCCGCGTCCGCGAAATGCAGCCATCGCGCCACTGCCGGCAGTGCTTCCAGTTGCTCGCTGCCACGCAGGATGGCCGTCATCGCACCGCAACCGGAATGGCCGCAGACGACGATGTCAGGCACTCCCAATACAGCGACAGCGTACTCGATGCTCGCCGAGACTCCTCCTGGAGCGATTGCATACGGAGGGACAATGTTGCCGGCGTTGCGCACGACAAACAAATCTCCGGGCCCCTGTTGCATGAATAGTTCCGGAATGACCCGGGAATCCGAGCATCCGATAAACAGCGCCTGCGGACGCTGCATCATCGACAACTGCTGAAACAGCGCCTTCTGCCCCGGGTAGACTTCGCGCTGAAATTTTAATACGCCGTCAATAATTCGCTTCACTGTGCGCTTCCTATCATCCAGTCGATTCTGTCCATCCTGCCGCCCTTCCTGTCTTGTACCTGCATAAAATTTCTGTCATCGATTCAAAACTACTCGAACAAGATACGCAATCTTTAGAATGCGGCACAAATTACATGCAGTGTACACGCAGCCGGTGGCCGAAGAGGTCGATTCGACATCAAGGTCTACGTTGCCAGACGAACAGGGTCAGAGCAAAACCTTGATTGGCGATGTCGATGATGCGTTGCTCCTTCCCAGGGGTCCGAGGCGATCACCAACATCTTGGATGGATGCACTGTTCGTATCAATCCAGGAGAGTAAATCCAAGCCAAACCGTTGCCAGCATCACAATCAAGGCCACAATCGTGATCAGGATTGCAGGATAGATCTCATCTTTTGTCCACCGGATGCGCGTCAGCCGAAGTCTGCCTCGTTTGGTTTCAACGATGCTCCACGGCCGATAGCGCATCAGTCCGGACATTTCAACCTCATCGTTCTTTGCTGTTTCGACTTAGAAATGGAAGCCAATCTGAGCTGTCAACGCGCGAGGAGTGACATAGTGAGTTCCACTGAACGTCGACAAGAAGTTATAGAGGGCGTACTTGTTGGTCACGTTGATGGCCGTCAGGGTAGCGCTCCATTGATATCTCTTCCCGTTGAAGAGGTTGTCGTCGCCGAACTCCATATCGAACAGACTCCGCGGTGCAATTCGCGGAGGGTTGTGGTCATCGTTCTCCGTTCCAGGCGCAGGGATGCTTACCAGACTGGAGTGGTATAAGGATGGGGCGCATGTGGTCAGCGGCGTGGTGAGTGTTGCCCGTTGACTTCCACATGCAAGCCCTGCCTGCTGTTGCTGGTCCGCCGTCAGTCCCGTCAAATCGACCGGAGTTGTCGTATCGGTCGCAAAAGGTACCGACCCGGCAACCAGTCCGCTGTCGAATCTCCAGTTAAAGCCGAACCATGGACCCCGTGCCCAGGGCTGATATTGCAGGTGAGTCGTTTGATTGTATTTCTCGTCATGGTCGATGCGGAATGGGAGTCCACTCTGCCCCACCGTAGCCCCGGCCCCCGCGGTCTGCGGCGGAAAAAAGCGCGCGTTCACCGAAGACATGACCACAAACGCGGAAACGCCGTGAATGGTAGGAACATCGGTTCGCAAGGTGAATCCGGTGATTTTTGAATTGTGCCAGTCGATCGGAAACGTAATGGGAGTGTTGCCCAGCACGCTGAAATCGAATGCGTTGTGCGTGTATTTCCAGATGTAATCGCCGCTGATCACCGCATATTTTCCGAAGGCCTGCTGTAGCCCGGCATGAAATTCGTTGCGATAACCGGGCTGGAGCGTTCCCGAGACGCCTGGGGTACAAAGTAGAAGCGGAGCCAATACGGCATTCGAGCAACCCTGGCTGGAAAGCACCAGGTTTTCGTTAAACGGTGTCTCCAATGTGCGTGCATAGGAGACACGCAGAACCGTATTGGTTGGTTTCACACTATATGCAATTCCCACACGGGGTTCTGCCTGGCGGGCAACGGTCAAACCGTTGTAAAGGTCGCCACGCATACCCAGATTGAACAGCCAGTTCCCGGTCTTGATCTGGTCTTCAACATAAAGCGCCAGCTCTTTTACATCCGTGTGGCCAATGTAGTTGTAATGGGTGCCTCCCCGGGTCAGGTCATACGGCCCCAGCACTGGCAGATAGTTCGGATTTGGCTGATACCCGGCCGTCACGCACTGCGAGGGATCGCTGAACCCAGCGATAGAATTGCCATTTGCGTCGACGCAGGGCGCGTTGAACGTCGGAGCCACAACGGCGAGGCTGTCGCTTTCCCTAAGAATGGTCTGTTCGTAGGTCGCACCGGCTTTTACGTTGTTGATCCCTCGTACATACGAAATGTCCGAGTGCACGCCTGCGTTGAGCAAGGTCCGCTCCTGTCCAATCGTCTGATTCTGTAGATTGGGAGGACCGAGGTCCGCAAGCGGATTTTCGCTGGGGTAATAGTAGTAGGCGTCCTTGCGAGCGTAGGCTCCGAAGTTCCACACCGAGTATTGGTTCAACAGCCGGGTGTAAGACGGCGCGATATTGAATGTCTCGATGGTCGATTTTTGATCTGTGTTGCCGACGTTGCCAAAAACAGGGTTGGGTCCGCTGCCGCCGCTAATGACGTTCTGGACATTCAGGTTGTCGTACGCATTCGGCGTCTGAAACCACGAGCGCGTGTAGTTCAAATTTAAGTGGGCGGAGTCTCCCGACGCAAATTGGTAATCGGCCCGGTCAAAAAGATTCTCTTCATTGCCTTTGTCATGGAAGACTTTGAACTCCGGCCCGTCCAGGAACCGGCCTGTGTTTAATCCATCGGCGGAAAAAAAGTTGCCCCAGTTTTTCCCTCCATACGAGAGATCAAGCCCGCCGGTCGAAGATCCAAAGGATCCATACGAACTGGTGAAGCCACCCGTGGGCGTAGTAACGCCGAGGCCGGAGCGCGTTGTCACGACAATCACCAGGCTCGTCTTATCGCCGTACTCAGCCGGCGGTGCGCCGTCGATCACCTGGACCGATTGAATGGAGTTAACGGGGATTTGATTGGAGAACACCTTGCTCTGCTGATCGGTAATGGGCTGGCCGTCGACGGAAAAAGAGTTCGAGGCGTGATCTCCCAGTCCATGGAAGAGTCCATTGGAGTCCGCAGCCACGCCTGGAGACATCAGCGTGACCAGCGAACTGACGGACGACGATTGGCTTTCTATGGGAAGCTTCGAGAAAGATTTGCGGTCCAGGTCGGTGTGCATGGCCGTGTCGTTTTCCAAAAGATCTCCGGCATCGACGGTGACAGTGCTGGAGGACCCTTGAACCTTCAAGGTGATTTTCATGCTCATCGGCACAGAAGATTCCACGTTGGCATCCTCCGCGACCGACCCAAATCCAGCCGCGACGGCTGTCAGGTGATAGTGATTGAACGGCAAGTTGGAGAATCGAAATTCGCCCGAACGATTGGACTGCGTAGTCTGCATATATCCGCTGACGGGATTTTGGATTGTCACGGTCGCACCTGAAACGACGGCACCGGTTGGATCGGTAATCGTTCCACTGACAGCCCCGGAATTGGTTTGGGCGAAGACCGCTGGAACGCTGGCCGAAAGAAGACATACGAAGAGAAATAGGAAAACGGCACGTCGCAAGGACGAGTGCATATACGAACCCCTTTATCGTTGTTGTTGCCCGAATTGTCGAAGCTGGTTTCTAGGCGAAGACAACTTGCAGGGGCGGGGGCCGAATGTACAGCGAGAAGACGACGAAGCGGCGAGGAGCAGTGGGTTGCAGTTCGGCGATGAGCGCCGCTACAAGCTGCGCCCGAACCGGAATCACAATCGGTGCAGCAGGAGAAATTGCGACGTGTGCAGCCGCGCACAGGGCGCACCCTGGGTCAGGAGCCGCTCCAGGAGCATGAAAGTGGGCTACGTGAATCGTTCCGCCAACAATGATCAACGCGATACAGAGAATTCCGAGGAGAATTCTCCGCGAAGCGTTCGTATTGGATCTGGAACGGAACATCCGTATAGGAAATATAGCGAATTTCAGTGCTATTTGAAAAGAAGCTCTGCACTTTGAACAATGAAATGCCCGGGAAACCCGCGCCAGAATCAGCCAAATCATCCAGTCGATCCTATGCATCCTGTCACTTTTCCAGCCCTGAATCCGCGCGAATTTTAGCCAGGGATTCGGAATACTCAAACAGCTGGCCGACTCCATCGAATGCGCCAAAACTGCGGATGAACAGATACACTTTTTCAGAGCGAAAAAGCTTCGGTCTCAATGGGAGGAATGATGAAAGCATTGCCAAGATTCGACGTCCAGGATCGGGTGGCGCTGGTGACAGGGGCAGCGCGTGGGCTAGGCCGGGCGATTGCGCTGGCATTGGCGGAAGCGGGCGCCGACGTTGCTCTGGGTCTCCGGCAATTAGGCAACGACGGCGGGCTCGCGCAGGAGATTGTCGCCATGGGTCGCCGGGCCTTGCCGCTGCAAATGGATATGACCGACCTGGAGCAGATCCGGCGCGCGGTCGAGGATGCCGAACGTCACTTCGGAAAGCTGGATATCCTGGTGAACAATGCCGCGAACGCGCCCTCCAATCTAGCTGAAAATGTGAAGGAGGAGGATTTCGATCGAACCCTCACCGTTAACCTGAAGGGAACCTTCTTTGCCAGCCAGGCTGCCGGACGCATCATGATCCGGCAAAATCGCGGATCCATCATCAATCTGAGTTCGCAAGCCGCGTTTGTAGCCCTGCCCACCGAGTCTGTCTACTGTATGACGAAAGCCGGAATTTCACAGTTGACCAAATGCCTCGCCGTGGAATGGGGAAAGTACAACATCAACGTGAATGCCGTCGCTCCTACGTTTATCCATACCCCGGGCACCAGGGACATGCTTGCCGTTCCGGAGTTTCACGCTGAAGTGATCCAGAGCATTGCCGCGTTGCACCGCATTGGCGAGCCCATCGAAGTAGCCGGCGCAGTTGTCTTTCTCGCGTCTCCCGCCGCCTCACTGATTACCGGCCAGACTCTGCTGATCGATGGAGGATGGACCGCACGCTGATTGACCGTAGATCACTCGAACCGCTTCAAAACTCCAGTCTCGCCTGAAACGCAATCATCCTGGGTGAACTATCGCCGCCGAGACCCACCCCCAGCAGGCCTGTAGGAGGCGAAACGGTGCTTTGCAACGTTCCGAATCTTGCCGGGATGAACCTTCCCGGGACTCCTGCCTCGACCGAACTGGGTAGCGCAAAGTTGGGATGATTGAACACGTTGAAGAATTGCGTGTCGAAGCGCAGCGACACTTGTTGGGTGACGGCAAAGTGCTTGGTCAGATACATGTCCGAGTCAGTGAAGTGTGGACCGCGCACGGTATTGCGGCCTGAATCCCCAAACTGACAGTTCGCGGCCGAATCGCCGCCCGTACAGGTCCCCGACGTCGGATCGACAACAGAGACAAAGGCCGCGGGATTCAGCCATTGTTTTGTTCCTGGTTCCGTCACTCCTGGGTACGCGGATTTTCGGTACAGCGGCACGCCCGGGATTCTTCGGGCAAACTGCGGACCGCTCCCCTGGAAAATGCCCCGGTTGTTGGCTGTGTACGGCTGGCTAAGCACGGTAAATGGCAGGCCAGTGTGGAAGAAAAAGGTCTCCGAGAATGCCCACCCGCCCAGCAGTTGCCGCCATGCCGCATGGCTGGAATGAAATGGAATCTGGTACAGACCGAACGCCGAGACGTTGTGGCGCACGTCATAGTCGCAGTCGCCATATTGCCGGCTCAGTTCGCCGGGTAGCGGCGAGAGAATGCCCTGCGTGGAAAACGGCAATAAGCCACCATTGGACACCTCATCCAGACAATGACTAAGGGTGTAGTTGCCTCGCAATGTCAATCCATCAATCTGCTCGGTAAAGCTGGTCTGCAAACCGGCGTAACTGCTGTTGGCGCCCGTCCGAAACTCATTCACGCTGGCGAAGCGTTGGTCAAGAGGCCGCTGATACGGAAAAGGCGAAAAGCAGCCCTGGCAAACCGTCTGGTACCCGTTGAGCTCCACCTGGTACGGCTCATGCACTCCTCGCGTGCCGACATAGTCGACTCGCAGCGCGCCGCGTCCGCCGATTTGCCGCTCAATCCCAAGATTGTATTCGTAATAGTAGGGAGTCTTGAGAGTGCCGCTGGGAAACGTGTTCAGATTCACCGCCAAAGGACAGGTCGACGCTCCGGGAGCAATTCCGGCACAGGGGTTCGAGCCTGCCTGGAAGGCGGACTGGAAGGCCTGGTTCGCAGCGGCGGTGGCGTCAATCGCGCTTCCAGCAACGCCTGGCGCGATGCCGACCCCTCCTACCTGACCGCCAAGGCCGCCCGTAAAGGTCGATGCGTAGGGAGCGTTGATCGCTCCCAGATCGGAAATCTGTGCGGGGATAATGTCATTGAATACTCCGAATCCACCGTGGATCGCCGTCCGAGCGGCGAGTTGATACGCGATGGAGGCGCGAGGCTGCCAGACGAACAGCGGCGTGGCTGGAAAGAGACGCTGCAGGTTCGTTTCAATCACCTGATTGAGTGGCTGGTTCGTGTCGTGCGATGTGTCCAGAAACGAACCGGCAGGCCGGGCAAACAGACGCTGCTGATTCTCCGGGTTGGTATTCCAGGTGGCGCGCACCCCGGCGGTCAGTGTCAGTCCCGTCGTCGGGTTGTAGGTATCCATTGCGTACAGGTCGAGATCGCCATTTGCGACCCGCTCCTTCAGCGCCACGGGAAAGGTGTGGCTCGCGGTGTAAGCCGCCCCGTAGGTGAACTGGGCCAGGTCATTGTAGATGACTGTCGGCACGGTCCCCTGCCCCAGGTCGTAGTCGCTCACGTCGACCCGGCGCGAATTCATTCCAAACTTCAGGGTGTGCTGACGACGCGTCCAGATCAGGTTGTCATTAATCTGCCACTGCGTTACCTTGCGGCCCTGCGGATAAATATTGTTGTTGCCGCCAATCGCGGTAAATGGCGCATTCGCGGTCCCGCCTGTCAGCACAATGGGAAAGGTCTGCTGCACCTGGGCGAAGTTGTTCGGCTCAAAAACACTGGCATACCAACTCGCGCCTGGGTTGAACTGGTTCACCAGGTTCGCTGTGAACAGGTGAGTGTAGCCCAGAACGACCGTGCGCTGCGGTTGGGGCGAAAACGAGTTGAAAATCGGATTGATCGGATCCGTGTAGGCGGCTTGCAGGCCCGTGTCCTGCTGAAAGCGATACCAACTACTATTGCTCGCATCGATCGTGTGGTCGATCTTGAGAACGATCAGATTCTCGCTGTCACTGTTGTGGAGTGATTCCTGCCGCTGATTCGCGCATCCACTGCCGTCGACGGTCTGACCCGCGCCCGGAGAAATGGGAAGTATTGCGCCGTTCGCATCCAGCGGACAGGAAGCAATCGGCAGCGGCGTCCCCGCGGTGTTTCCGTAGAGATTGAACATCGATTGGTAGAAGCCCACTTCTTCGGGCTGCGCCGGCAATGCCGTGCCCGTCAGCGGATCTGTGCCTCCAAGAGGAAGCTGCGTCAGCACGTATCGCTGGTATGCCGGCGACGGAACAACGGCCTGCGAAACCAACGGCAACGCGATGCGGATGCCCTCGTAATGGGCGAAGAAGAAAAGCTTGTTCGCTTGAATCGGGCCGCCGACGCTCACGCCGAATTCGTTGACCGTCGAACGAGGTTTGCGCGCCACGTTGCCCGGCGAGTCGTTCGCATGCAGAAAATAGTTTTGCGCATTCAGCAGCGAACCATTCCATATCTCATACATGTCTCCGTGGAACTGATTCGTTCCGGATTTCGTGAAATAGTCCACCTGAGAGGCCCCATAGCGGCCCTGATCGACGGAAAAAGAATTCGTATTGACCGTCGCCTCCTGCACCGCGTCCAGTCCGATCACCAGATTGGTAGACAACCCGATATTCAAACCCAGCCAGGGATCATTGGTGTCGTAACCGTCGAGGATGTAGCCGTTCGATGTTGCTGGTAGACCGTTGAATTCCACGTTGCCATACCCGCCGGGGGCCTTGTTGTCATTGGAGGAGCCGGCCGTATTCATCAACGCCCCCTGTGCGAACTGCGCAAGAAAAGTCAAATCCTGCCCGGGATTGGGTAGGCTCTTGATGGACTTCGCATCCAGTGTTGTCGTCGTATTCGAGTTTTCCAGGCTCAGCAACCCTTGCTGCGCGCGAACTTCGACCCTTTGCGAACCGGTGGAAACCTGCAGGTTGAAATTCAGCGTGACCGTGCGGCCGACCGCCACTGTCGTGGACTCGGATTGCTGCTGCGCAAACCCGTCCGCGCGCACCGTGATCTGGTAGACGCCGGGATTGATTTGGGAGAACAGGAAACGCCCGTCAGAATTGGTTCGACCGACGCGGACGGCACGGGTGTCGACTTCAGTGGCTGTCACCACGGCATTTGGCAGAACCGCGCCCCTGCTATCCGTTACGGTTCCCCCCAGAGCACTCGATGTCCCGCTTTGCCCCAGCAGGCTGGATCCACCAACGAGCCCTAGCAAGACGATGGCCAGCACAAGACATCTCAGCAAAACAATAGTTATCTCTCTACTAATTATTATATTAGCCATAGCTAATCAAAGGGATGTTGCTACACTAAACGCAATTCACCGAGATGGCAAGAGCGACCAGGAATCCGGGTGAAATCCCTAACGCAATCGCGTTGCGCAAGCCTGCGCCTCATAGCAGTGAAGCGGTCGACGATTATCTGAAAGCGATCTTCTGGTTGAGTGGTCCGGAGGAGCGAAAGGTGGCGAGCCATGAGATTGCGTCCTACCTTCGGATCACGACCGCATCGGTGACCAACATGCTGCAAAAGCTCTCAGCGGCCAAGCCACCCTTCGTCAGCTATCAGAAGCATCACGGTGTGCAACTGTCGGATGCCGGCAAGAAACGAGCACGGGAGATCGTGCGCCACCATCGCCTGCTGGAAACGTTCTTGCACGATGTTCTCGGCTATACCTGGGATGAAGTCCATCCGGAGGCGGAGCGTCTGGAGCATTTCATCTCAGAGAAGTTTGAAGAGCGCATCGCCGCCAAGCTAGGCCATCCGCAGTTTGATCCACATGGCCATGTCATTCCTGCGCTGGACGGGTCGATGCCCCAAGTGTCCCAGATGACCGTGCGACAGCTGTCGCCCCAACAGCGGGCTACGGTGGTCAGCGTTTCGGATAAAGATCCGGAGATGCTGCGCCATCTCGCAGCCCAGGGAATCAAACCGGGCACCTGGCTTACATTGCTGGAGCAGCTTCCATTTTCCGGGCCCTATCGTGTCCGGATCGGCAGGAGCAAGAATGAGGTGTTGCTCAGCCTTCCGCTTGCGCAGGCTCTGTGTGTCCGCCCGCTAAACTGAGCTGGGAATCGGCCTGCCTTGGTTAACAAAAGCTTTAAATCCGCGATTTCGATCCCGCCCAAAATGCAGCGACCCCACTCCTCTTGACAATCCAGAGGAAAAGGTGTCTCCTCTTGTTTATCAAGAGGAGCGAGCCATGCCTGCCAAATTAGTTGAAGCAAGACAGCAAGATGGAAAGTCCAGCGACCTGGTCCAGGGAACTTTGGAGATGCTGATCCTCAAGACCCTCGCGCTTGAACCCATGCACGGCTACGGCGTAGCTCTGCGGATTGAGCAGATCAGCAACGGTGTCTTCCGTGTCAATCCCGGCTCGCTGCTGCCTGCTCTCAGTCGCATGGAACGTTCTGGGCGTGTCAAGTCAGAGTGGCGCGCAACAGAAAATAACCGCCGCGCCAAGTATTACCTGCTCACCTCCAGTGGTCGCAAGGCGCTGACTTCCGAAACTGAGCAATGGCACCGCCAGATCGCCGCTATCTCGCGCATCCTGGAAGCGTAATACGTAATTGAAGCAAGCCACGGGAGATTCACCATGAACTGGCTCACCAACCTGACCGCTGGTCTGAAAGGCCTCTTCCACAAGCAGAGTGTCGAGCGCGAACTCGACGAAGAACTGGACAGCTATCTGGACGCCTCCGCCGCCCACAAGCAGGACTCCGGCATGAATCCGGATCTCGCTCGCCGCGCCGCGCTCGTCGAGTTGGGCAGTCGCAATGCGGTCAAGCACCAGGTCTGGTCTTCGCGTTGGGAATCCACGCTGGACGGCCTGCTGCAAGACATCCGCATCAGCGTTCGCATGCTTGCGAAAAACCCCGGTTTCACTGCCGTGGCTCTACTCTCGCTGGCGCTTGGCATTGGCGGCAATACCGCGATCTTCACCCTGATCCATCAAATCGTACTGCGCGATCTGCCGGTTCGCGATCCACAGCAGCTCGTCTCTTTCGGCGACTCGACGGACGCTGCTATTAACGGAGGGGTCGATCTTGGCACCAATCGTGTGTTTACCTACGACTTTGCCCGTCAGCTTGAAAACAATCCTGGGCCTTTCCACGGAGTCGCGTCCTATTTCAGTGGTGTAAGCCAGGTAAGCGTCCGCTTCGCCGCCAAGGGCCAGGAAGGTCAGCCCACCACGCAGGCCTGGGCCAGCCTCGTCTCGGGCAACTACTTCCGCGTTCTCGGCGCCGATGCGCTGCTCGGCCGCACCATCACTCCGTCCGACGCCACCACCCTCAGCGGGAATCCCGTCGTTGTCCTCAGCCATCATTATTGGCAGCAGTATCTTTTTTCCGATCCCGCCATTCTTGGCAAAACCATTTCCATCAACGGGTTTTCTTTTACCGTCATCGGAGTGATGCCCGGCGGGTTCAACGGCTTCAAGCAGGGGAGCGGGCTTGCTGTGTCCGATTTCTGGGTCCCCATTACTATGCAGCCCCAGATCATGCTGCAGCCATCCATGCTTGTGCCGCGCAAGTACTATTTCCTGCACATGTTCGCGCGCCGCGATCCGCGAGTCCCATTGGCAGCCGACCAGCAGTGGCTGGATCAGCAAATCCGCAATTACATCCGCGCTGGCGAGGGCTCCGTGATTTCCGCCGCCCGACAGCAGGAGATCGATCGCAAAACGGTTCAGCTCCTTCCCTCTGCCGGCGGCGTATCCCAGTTGCGCGCGCAGTATGGCGATTCGCTCAAGATCCTCATGGTCGTGGTCGTCCTTGTGCTGTTGATCGCCTGCGCCAATCTGGCCAACTTTCTGCTGGCCCGCGCTGCCACCCGTCAACGTGAGATTGCTACCCGCCTCGCCCTCGGCAGCAGCCGCGCCCGCATTGTGCGCCAGAGCCTGATCGAAACTCTTCTGCTCTCTTTCGCGGGGGGCCTGCTAGGGTTGGGCGTTGCTTTCGCCGCGACTCGCGCCCTGATTGCCTTCGTGGTCGAGGGTGTCACCTACACTCCGCTGAGTCCGACGCCCGACGGCAGCGTTCTGCTTTTCACCCTGGCAATCTCTCTGGTCACGGGCCTGATCTTCGGCGTCGCTCCCGCGTTGGCCGCCGCACGCACGGGCGCGGCATCCAGCCTCAGCTCGAACGCTCGCGTCGCCCAGGGCAGCGGGGACCGATCGTCCCGCATTTGGCCCAAAGCTTTGGTCACCGCTCAGGTGATGCTTTCCCTGGTGCTGCTTGTCGGCGCAGGCCTGTTTCTTCGTACGCTGCAGAATCTGCAAGACCAGGACTACGGCTTTGCGCGCACGCATGTGCTGCTTGCAAACTTCAACGCCAAGCTGGCCGGCTACAAACCGGATCAGGCGCCCGCGTTGAATCAGAGCCTGGTGGAACGACTCAACGCTCTCCCCGGCGTTCGCTCTGCGGCGCTCTCCAACGACCCGCCTATCAGCAACGATGTGCAGGGCGACTCGATCGCCATCCCGGGATATGTTCCGCAGCCTAAGGAAAATATGCAGGTGACGCTGAATCGTGTTACTGGCCGGTATTTTGAAACGGTGGGTATTCCGATCGTTGCGGGTCGCGCCATCTCACCGGACGATAGCGCCACCAGTCTCAAAGTTGCCATCGTCAACCAGGCATTCATCCGACACTTCTTCTCCAAAAGCGACCCCATCGGTCACACCTTCACGATCGATGGAGATTCTTTCCACGGTCCATGGCAGATTGTTGGCGTTGCCCGCAATATAAAGTCGGAGAGCCCGCGCGACGATACCGTTTATCCCATGGTTTATCTGCCCTTGACCCAGGTCTCTCCTATGGTGAAAGACTCTTCCGGTCCCGGGCTGGTAGGAAACCAGAATCTGTTTGTCAACACCATTGAATTGCGCACCACCGGCGACCCGGAGCAAACCGCACAAGAACTGCGAAGCGCCGTCGCCTCGATTGACCCCAACCTGCCCATCCTCGAGATCCATACGATTCAGGAGCAGGTCGATTCCATGATGAGTCACGAAACCCTGCTATCGTCGCTCACCGGCATCTTTTCTCTGCTGGCTCTGGTGCTGGCCAGCATCGGGCTCTACGGCGTGATGAGCTATAACGTCGTCCGCCGAACCAATGAGATTGGCATCCGCCTCGCCCTGGGAGCGCGAGCCGGCGCAGTTCGCTGGATGGTTCTTCGGGAATCTCTCTGGCTGCTCGGCATCGGCATCGCCCTTGGCCTCCCAATCACCCTCATCGCCGTCCAGGTCATTCGGCAACAACTGTTCGGCGTGGACGCTCTTGATCCAGTCACGTTTGCCGGGGCCATCTTCATCGTCAGCGGCATGACGTTGCTGGCGGCGTGGCTCCCCGCTCGCAGAGCCACCCGGGTAGATCCCCTGGTGGCTCTGCGCTGCGACTAAACGGTACGGGTCAGTTCGACAAGCCCATAAACTGGAAGGGTTTTGCTTCCTTGAAGTCTTTGGTGGCATCGCCCGCATAAATATTTCTCTGGTCTTTGCCCAAATCCAGCTTCATCACTTTTCCTGTCTCCGGCGAGAAGTCAATATCCTTCAGATTGACCCAGAAGACATTCGGCGTCAGTGCCGACTCGAAAAAATAGATCAGCCGCTTCTGGTCGGCCACCGTCCGCCAGCGCGTTGAAGAGATATTCGGCTGGTCCGGAGTCGTGATACCGAACGGCACGGAGGCATTGCGGATCACGCTGAAGACGCTGGCTACCGCCATGTCCGGATCCTCGTCTTTGGAGATTGCATTGATATAAAAGGAGGCGCGCGCAAAGCGGTCGGCGGCTCGGTTCGTTCCCGGCAGCATTACCGTGCCGCCGATCTCTTTCCAATAGGAGTCCAACGCCAACTGTTGGTCGTAGGTCGGAGAGTTGGTCATCACCTGATACTCCCGGCCATGATGGATCACTTGCTTACCCTTCACATATTCCACAACGGCGGTATCGCCGCTGGGGTCCGAGATTGACATGTGCAGATTTGCCAGCCTGTCTTCACCTGGAACCTGAGCCGTGGCCACGAGCAATGGCTCCCTCTCGAGCGCATCGACGGCCTCCGCCACCGTGGCATAGTTGTCGAGAATGTATTGTGCCCAGAGTGAAATCGCCAGTCCCGGCTTGGAGCCGTCGAATGTGGGATATTCAGACTCCGCCAGCCACAACAGGTTCGCCACCAGTCCCTTTTCATTGATGCCATCCGTGGTTGAAATATCATACCCACTGGCGATGACGCTGCCATACTTCGATGTCCAGTGAAGGGAGTTGGGGCCAGCCTCTCCATTGCGTTTCGCGCCACGCGGCAGAATCCAGAGATTGGTTCCGATATCGACCTTCCAATCCATAGACCGTGCTGTAATCACCTCGCCATTCGCGCCGTGATACAGCACGCGCGTACAGGCATCTGCCGAAACCAATGAGAGCAAAAGGATGAAGAGTAACGCAGAAAAAAGCGACAGGGCGCGACGCATGGGTTGCCTCCAGTGTGGCACCTTGATTATCTCCTGCCTGCCCCGGAATAGCTGGGCGATGTTTGCCCAACCTATAAATCCGTGTGTCGAGGGTGTCGAAGGGTATGAGCGCTCGCATGGGATACGTCATGCCCGAATGCTTCTGGCAGTTGCCCCAGGCAGCGGGCGTATCCTGTTCGGGTAGGAGGGGCGCCGCCATGGCAGACTTCGTTCTCAAAATCAACGGTACGACGATGCATGTCAGCGCGCCCGCCGAGGAAAGCCTGCTCGCCGTGCTGCGCGATCGGTTGAACCTGACGGGAACAAAGTATGGCTGCGGCGAAGGCCAATGCGGCGCCTGTACCGTATTGCTCGATGGACAGCCGGCTCGCTCCTGCATTACGCCGGCTTCCGGCGCCGCAGGGTCCAACATCACAACCATCGAGGGCCTGGAGCAGAATGGAAAGCTCACCCCGGTGCAACTGGCATTCCTTGAGGAGGGCGCATTCCAGTGCGGCTTCTGCACCGCCGGCATGGTACTCTCCGCAACCTCGTTGCTGAATGACACACCCCATCCCACGGAACAGCAGATCGTCGCGCACATGGATGGCAATATCTGCCGCTGCGGCACGTACCCGCGCATCCTTGCCGCTGTGAAGCGGGCTTCGCTGACCTCGGCCAAAGCAGGTGGCGAATGAGGACCGGCGATCAACTCGCCCAGGATCCTGACGTCGCTGAACTCTCGCAGCACACGATCGACGACAAGCCCTACTGGTTTCGGCTGAACCGTCGCAACTTCCTCAAGCTCTTTGGCGGAGGCTTGCTGGTCTGCCTCACCGATCCGTCAGCCTTGACACAAGAGTCCGGCCGCACCTTTGGCGGTCACGAACTTCCAAAGAACATCGCGGCATGGCTCTACGTCGCTGCCGACAGCCGCGTTACCGTCTTTACCGGCAAGGTGGAAGTTGGACAAAACATCCGCACCTCGCTGGCGCAGCAGGTTGCCGAAGAACTTCGCGTCCCTTTCGACACCATCGCGATGGTCATGGGAGACACAGATCTGGTTCCCTGGGACGCGGGAACGTTTGGTAGTCGAACCACGCCAACCATGGGGCCGCAGCTTCGCACCATGGCGGCAGCCGCAAGGCAAACGTTGACAGAGATGGCCGCCGCGCAATGGAAAATCGATCCCTCTCAGCTCACGGCTGCGGACGCCAAAGTGACAAATCCGCAGAACGGCCATTCCCTGACCTATGGCCAGCTGACACGCGGAGAAAAACTGCTGCAGACTGTCTCCGCCGAGGTTGCTTTGGCGCCGGCGAAAGACTGGAAAATCGCCGGGACCGCGATTCCCAAAGTCAACGGTCGCGACTTTGTCACCGGAAGGCACAAGTATCCCTCGGACATCACTCGAACCGGCATGATGTTTGGAAAGGTGCTGCGACCGCAGGGATTCAATGCCACTTTGGTCTCGCTCGACACCAGTGGCGCGGAGAAAATACCCGGCGTCCAAGTCGTACACGATGGCACCTTTGTCGCCGTGGCGTCAGCCGACCCCTCCACCGCGGAGAACGCGCTCGCTGCGTTGCGAGCGACGTGGAACGTGCCCCCGCAGCCCTCTAACAAGGAGCTGTTTGCTTTGCTCAAGCAGCCCCCAGCAACACAACAGGAGGATCGCGGCCCTGAACACGTGAGCGGTTCTGTCTCTCAGGCGATGGCGTCTGCCCCGATACGTCTGCATCAGCAATACACCGTCCAATACATTGCGCATGCGCCACTGGAGCCGCGCGCCGCGGTCGCGGAGTGGCAGAACGGCAAGCTGACCGTGTGGACTGGCACGCAGCGCCCCTTTGGCGTTCGCGACGAACTGATGGCCGCATTCCACATCCCAGTGGAACAGGTCCGCGTAATCCAGCCCGACATGGGCAGCGGCTATGGCGGCAAGCACACAGGAGAAGCAGCCATCGAGGCCGCACGTCTCTCCCAGGCAACCGGTAGACCCGTCAAGGTTGTGTGGACGCGCGAAGAGGAATTTACCTGGGCCTATTTCCGTCCCGCTGGACTCATCGAGATCAGCAGCGGCGCTCAGCGCGACGGAACTCTGGTGGCCTGGGAACATCACAACTACAACTCCGGTCCCGCGGCCATCACAACCCCGTACAACATTGCCAACCAGCTCATCCAGTTTCATCCCGCAGACTCGCCCTTGCGTCAGGGATCCTATCGCGCGCTGGCGGCGACGGCAAACCATTTTGCCCGCGAATCCCACATGGACGAAGCCGCCCACGCTGTCGGCATGGATCCGCTGGAATTCCGCCTGAAAAATCTCACCGATCCCAGGCTGCGCGCCGTGTTTCAGGCAGCCGCGGAAAAGTTTGCCTGGGGTCAATCGCGATCCACTCCCCTGCGTGGATTCGGCATCGCGGGCGGAACAGACAAGGGTGGCTACGTCGCCACCTGCGTCGAGGTGGAAATTCACCCCACGGACAAAACGATCCGGATCCGCCGCGTCGTGCAGGCCTGGGAATCCGGCGCCATCGTCAATCCCGATGGGCTGCGCAACCAGGTAAGCGGGGCGATCGTTCAAGGGATCGGTGGCGCCCTGTTCGAAGCCATTCAGTTTTCGAACGGACGCATCCTGAACCCGCACTTCGCGCAGTATCGTGTCCCCCGTTTCAGCGACACGCCGCAGATCGAAATCGTCCTGATCGACCGCAAGGATTTGCCTTCGGCAGGCGCCGGAGAAAGCGGCATCGTGGGGCTGTCCCCCGCCACAGCCAATGCTATTTTCGCGGCTACGGGTACGCGCCTGCGTAACATGCCGATGCTGCCCGTGAGTCCGGTGCCCGGGGAAGCGGCATCCCCCTTCCGTTCCTGATCGCGCGTTCGCTGCGTGGTTTGTGCCCCAAAAGCCGCACTTGTCGATGCGCCAAAGTCAGAACCGAAGGTCATTGGCCGCGGAAGATAAAGCTTCCCATGGGATGTCTGGAGGCATACCATTTGTTCGGCAGCAGAGGAGGCTCATATGCTGAACTCTTTGTTTGCACTTGCACTCATGTTGTTTGTATTTTCTCCGCAATCGTCTCAGACGCCGCCCGCATCACCGCCACCGGCCGCAACGCCTGCCCAGTCGACTGCACCACCTGCAACACCTGCGATATCCGTCATTCCTGTCGAAGCCGCCCGCATGGTAAATCCGGTCACGCCTACACCGGAATCCCAGGCCCGAGCCAAACAGATCTACGGGTATGACTGCGAAATGTGCCACGGAGCGACCGGCAACGGGAAAGGTGCAGTTGCAGTCGATATGCAACTCACAACAACCAACTTCACGGATCCGGCGGCTCTGAAAAACAGGACGGATGGCGAACTCTTCTACATCATCAAAAATGGCGAAGGCAAAATGCCCGGAGAGGGCGACCGCGCCAAGCCGGACGAGATGTGGAACCTGGTGATTTACATTCGCTCGTTCTCGAAGCAATAACGGGAACCCGGCAGCGGTCGTTGGCTGCGGACGCGAGGGGCATCGCGTTCGCCGGGTCGAATTGTCCGCTAAAAAAATGTCTGCACTATATCGATGACCTGGTAGTTCGAATCCAGCACCGGCAGATAGCGCCACTTGTCGAAGGTCAGGCAGGGATGGGAGATGTCCAGCCCAACCATATCTCCCACTCGTACATCATCTCCCTCGGTAATCTTCATGTAGGCGTGCTGATCCATCATGCGGACCAGCTTCCAGTGTGCAGGGCTGACATGGGGCGCCGGCTCTCCCGGCCGGTACTGCAACGCAGGCGTGGGCAAGCCCGCGTCAAAGGCCGCATCGCGTTTGCCTAGTGTCAGGATCGCCTTTTCTTTTTCCGGAATGGACTGCACGTAAGCCCAAAGCTGCAAGGCAGGCAACAAGCCGCCCTGCATCTTCTGCGCAATCGTATTCCTCGCCAGAATCTGCTGCTGAGCTTCACGATAGACGCCGACATCGTGGGTGAGATAGCAGCCGGGTCGCAGCACAATTTCGACGGGGCATCCAACGTCCGCTCCGGAGAATCCCTCGGCCACAACGTCATACCACGCGGAACCGGCACCAGACAGGATTGCAGGATTCCTGTCAAAACGATTTTCCTTTGCCAGCCTGGCTGTCACCTCAATCGCTTGGTGTAAAAATTTCCGAATCGAAGTTTCGTCTTCCAGCACTCCCTCGTACAACTCGACGCCGCAGACAGCAATCGAATCGCGCCAGCGATCGAGCGCTTCCAGCAGCGCATCCAGTTCTTTCTGGTTGCGAACGCCAGTGCGTCCACCGTCCACGCCCAGTTCGATTAAAACGTTCAGTCGCTGCTGGCGTCCTTTGAAAAACCTCCCCAGCTGCTCCGCCTCATCTACAGAATCAACCAGGCAGTAGTATTCGAAATTCTTATCGCGCACAAGACTCGCGACAATTTCCATATTTTGTTTTCCTACCAGCTGATTCGCCATCAGAACGCGGCGGACGCCATATTGATGCGCCACCCGTGTTTGCTGCGCAGTCGCCAGCGTCATGCCCCAGGCTCCGCTTTGCAGTTGACGTTGAAACAGCCTGGGCGCCATCGTAGTCTTGCCGTGCGGCGCCAGCTTCATCCCGTAGGCTTCGATGAACTGCTGCATCCACGCAAGGTTATGCGCCAGCCGGTCTTCATACAAAACCGCCGTCGGCAGGCTCAGGTCCTGCTGCAGCAGGTTCCATCGCTGCTCCACGATCTGGCGCGCGGTCATCGCTCCACTCATAGCGCCCAGGCCTTTGTTCAAAGGCTCAATCCACATCTCCGACAAGTCGGCCTGGGGATTTGTTGCGAAGTCTCGTTCGACCTGTGTCATCCCACTACCTCGGTGATTCTCAAATGATATAAGCTTTGGGAATTACTGGAAAAGAGCGGCTCGCGTATCGATTCGTCTGCGGCGATCGATACGAGCATTCCCGCGGCAGAGATCAGAGATGTCGAACTGCACCACAATAATCCGCAACGTTTCGGTTGAAGACGGCAGCGGAAGATCGCCCGAGATCGCAGACGTCGCCATCCACCACGACCGCATCGTCGGTATCGGCAATTTGCGCGATGTGGAAGCGCAGAACACGTTCGACGGCGAGGGGAAAGTGCTCGCTCCGGGTTTTATCGATGTCCATACCCACGACGATACCAGCGTAATCCGTACGCCGCAGATGCTGCCGAAGCTATCGCAGGGCGTGACCACCGTCGTCGTTGGGAACTGCGGCATCAGCGCGGCGCCAGTGCAGCTGCGCGGCGAACCGCCCGATCCAATGAATCTGCTGGGGGAAGCTGACGCATTTCGCTACCCCACTTTTTCCGACTACGTCGAAGCCGTCGCCGCCGCGCAACCGGCTGTGAATGTCGCCGCTCTCATCGGGCATACCGCGCTGCGCAGCAATCACATGGATCGCCTGGATCGTACGGCAACACAGGCTGAGATTCATGCCATGCGGGCCCAGCTGCAGGAAGCGCTCGATCACGGCGCAACCGGCCTCAGTACTGGCCTCGCGTATCTTTCCGCGTTCTACGCCTCCACAGAAGAAGTGCTGGCGTTAGCCGAACTTTTGGCCGCCGCAGGTGCGATCTACACCACCCACATGCGCAGCGAAACCGAGACCATCCTGCAATCGATGGACGAGGCTGTACGCATCGGCCGGCACGCTCGCGTCCCGGTGCTGATTTCGCATCTGAAATGCGCCGGCATCGCGAATTGGGGACGAAGTGCGGAAGTCTTAGGGTGGCTCGATCAGGCGCGGCAAAGGCAGTCCATCGGCTGCGACTGCTATCCGTATGCGGCGGGCTCCAGCACGCTCGACCTGCGTCAAGTGGACGAGCGAGTGAAAATCCAGATCACTTGGTCGAAGGCGCATCCGGAAATGGCTGGGCAGACTTTAGCGCAGATTGCAGCCGCCTGGGGAGTGCCGCAGATCGAAGCCGCCCAACGCCTGCAACCGGCGGGCGCCATCTATCACAGCATTGCGGAACAGGACATGCAGGCCATTCTGCGACACCCGGGCACAATGATCGGTTCCGACGGCCTGCCCAACGATCCGCTGCCGCACCCGCGCCTCTGGGGAACATTTCCGCGAGTGCTGGGCCGGTATTGCCGGGAGCAGCATCTGTTCTCTCTCGGCGAAGCCTTGCGCAAGATGACTTCCTTACCCGCGCAGCAATTCGGACTTGTCGATCGCGGCTTGGTCCGCGAGGGCTTCTACGCCGACCTGGTTTTGTTCGATCCCATCACGGTGCGCGACGTAGCCACGTTTGAAGATCCGATTCGCCCCTCCCAAGGCATCGAGGCGGTCTGGGTCAACGGAATTCTCTCGTACCGGAACCAGACAGCGACACACCACAGGGCGGGCCGCTTTCTTCCCCGACAGCAAGTCGCAGCCACACAATAAACTGGATTCAACGTTTTCAGACAATAGATTTCCGGAGGGAAATATTCCAATGAAGCGCTACGGAGTAGAAGGCGGCAAAGGGATCGGCGGTCAACATCTGCCCTTTGCACGGGCCGTCGAAGCGAACGGCTGGCTCTATGTTTCCGGCCAGGTCCCGATGGTGAACGGCGCCATCGTCGAAGGCAACATCACCCCGCAGAGCCATCAGGCCATTCAAAATCTGTTGGCGATTTTGCACGAGGCCGGCTACGACGCGGAACACGTGGTGCGCTGCGGCGTCTGGCTCGATGATCCCCGCGATTTCCCGGCGTTCAACCGCGTATTCCAGGAATACTTCGGAACCCATCCGCCCGCCCGCGCCTGCGTTGTCTCCAGCATGGTGGTCGACTGCAAATTAGAGATCGATTGCATCGCCTACAAACCCTCCGCAACCTGATCACGCCCGACCGTCCCTGGCAAATGCAGCGTACTGCTTACTCCTGTAAACGAGAGACTCCATGCACACGACCTTGATCTCCGGTCACGGCACATTTCTTCTGCTCTCCGCGCTGTGTTCCGTCATTCTGCTGATCCTGCTGATCGCCCGCTACAAGCTCAATCCTTTTATTGCATTGATGACCGTGTCCATCGCTTTGGCCATCGTGACGGGCATGCCGATGCAGACCATCGTTCACTCCTTCGAGGCCGGTGTCGGTGGCACGCTGGGCCATATCGCCGTGGTCATCGGGCTGGGGACGATGCTCGGCAAGCTACTGGCGGAGTCGGGCGGCGCGGACCAGATCGCTTATACATTGATTCGATTCTTCGGCGAAAAACGCGTCCACTGGGCCATGGTAGCCATCGGCTTTGTGGTCGGACTGCCCGTCTTCTTCGAAGTGGGTTTCGTCCTCCTCATTCCCATCGCTTTCACCGTAGCCAAACGCACCCGCACATCCATGGTGCTGGTGGGCATCCCCATGGTAGCCGGGCTCTCCGTCGTGCATGGGCTCGTTCCTCCGCACCCCGCGGCGTTGATCGCCGTAGCCGCCTATCATGCGGATGTCGGCAAAACCGTGCTGTATGCGCTCATCGTCGGAATCCCCACCGCCATCCTGGCGGGGCCACTCTTCGCAAAATTGATTGCGCCCCATATCCCTCTTCCGCCGGATAATCCCATGGCCGAGGAATTTCTCGAGCGCGATCAAAAGGTCAAGCTGCCCAGCTTCGCCTTGACCATGGCTACGGTTCTGCTTCCCGTCGTTTTGATGATGATTGGCAGCTGGGCCAACCGCTTCGCTGCGCCAGGCACCCTGCCCAATCAACTGATTCGCTTGATGGGCAGTGCCGATATCGCGCTGTTGATCGGCGTGCTCGTCAGCTTTCTGACCTTCGGAAAAATGAGAGGGTTCAGCCGCGATACCATCCTGAAATTCACGAATGAATGTCTGGCGCCCACGGCCACCATCACATTGCTGATAGGAGCAGGCGGCGGTTTTGGCAGAATTCTGCAGGACAGCGGCACTGCCATGGCCATTGTGGATATTGCCCTCCGCGCCCATATCTCACTTCTGCTGCTGGCGTGGCTGGTCGCCGCCGCAGTACGCATCGCTACGGGATCGGCAACCGTGGCCATGACAACCGCGGCCGGAATTATTGGGCCGATTGCCCTGCATGTGCATGGAGTTCAGCCGGAATTTCTGGCGATCGCAACCGGTGCCGGATCGCTTGTATTCTCCCATGTGAATGATGGCGCCTTCTGGCTGGTCAAGGAGTATTTCAACATGACCGTCGTCCAGACCTTTAAGACCTGGACTGTCTGCGAAACGATTATCTCCATCGTGGCGCTTCTTTTAACTTTTGGTCTGTCGCGGGTTGTATAGTCTTCGTTGGCGTGGTTTTTACCAGCTTTGCGGTGAAATTTCCATCCTGGAATCGTTTTGAGCACAAGCAACGTCCCCGGTGTTCGACGATTTCCTTTCATCGCCTCGGCCTGTTGATGGCCGCCGCGCCAACAGCATAAGTACACAAACGAATCATGGGAGGACCCCATGCTATACCCAAGGCTTCGATCCATCCGATGGGTCATTATGAGTTTGTTCCTGCTTCCCTGCTCCGCGGCGCTGGCAGCCCCCGCCAAAATCTCCGTCACCCGGATCTCAGGCGGAGTGGTGGTGCGAACCCCGACCGATACCTTGCACATCACCGTGTGCGGCGCCGCTTCAGTGCATGTTGTCGCTGCTCCCAATGCAGAGAACAACGGCAACGTAGCAGCCGGAACTCCCAAAGAGCCGTGGCTCGTGCAACCCTGTGCGCCGACGGCCTTCACTCTGCGGTCGCCTGCGGACATGCCGGCAAGAACTTCAGCCGCGCTCTCGACCTCTCCAAACATGGCCACGTTGGATACGGGAACAATACGCATTCTCATCTCGCTCGACTACGGGAATCTCGAATTTCAGGATGAGCAGGGACAGCGTCTGCTTCGGGAATTTCAGGATGTGCCTCGCACCTACCTGCCAGTGACACGCAACGGCGAATCAATGTACAGCGTGGAAGATCGCTTCTATCCAGCGGTTGAAGAAGGCCTGTACGGGTTGGGTCAGCACCAGAACGGTGTGTTTAATTATCGCGGAACCGTCATCGAGCTGGCGCAGGCAAATACAGACGTCGATATTCCACTGCTGGTCTCCACCAAGGGATATGGGCTGTTTTGGAATTCGGCGGCCGTTTCTTATTACGACGATCGTTTTGCAACCGAAATGCGACTCAGCTCTCAATCGGCCAATGCCATCGATTATTACTTTCTCTACGGCCCGGAGATAGACCAGATCATTCATCAGTATCGAGACATGACAGGCCACGCTCCCATGTTCGGTGAGTGGGCCTACGGCTTCTTTCAGTCGAAGGATCGGTATCAGAGCGCGGACGAATTATTAAAGATCGCCGATGAATATCGCACCCAGCATGTTCCAATGGATGTGATTGTCCAGGACTGGTTCTGGTGGGTGAAGCAGGGCGATCCGGAGTTCCGGCCCCAGGCCTACCCGAATGTTCCCGCCACATTGAAACAATTGCATGACGAACATGTCCACGCCATGCTCAGCGTGTGGGCCGTCCTCAATCCGCAATCGAGAAACTTCCAGCAGATGAAAGCCCGCGGCCTCACCATCCCGGGCACGACCGACTACGATGCCACCAACCCCGCAGCCGGCGATTTTTACTGGAATCACCTGGTCGGCAAACTGTTCGCGCAAGGCTGGGACGCCTTCTGGCTCGATAGCTCCGAGCCGGAAGTGGCCTATCCCCATAGTGGCCAGAGTGACGCATCCCTGGCCGACCGAAAACTATTTATTGGCAACGGCGCCCGCTATACGAATATCTTTCCCCTGATGCACACCGGAAATGTCTATCAACACTGGCGCCAGACCACGCAGCAAAAACGTGTCTTCATCCTCACGCGATCCGCATTCGCGGGTCAGCAGAGAAATGCTGCGGTCACCTGGTCGGGCGACGTGTACAGCACATTCCTCTCCTTCTCGCGGCAGGTGCCGGCGGGATTGAACTTTGCGCTCTCCGGCATGCCCTACTGGACGACCGACATCGCCGGATACGGACCGCCGCTGGCACGCGACACGCGTGATCCCGCCTTTCAGGAGCTGTATACGAGATGGTTTGAATTTGGCGTCTTCTGTCCCATCTTCCGCACGCACGGACATCGCGCGAACAATGAGAACGAGCTTTTCTCGTATGGATCCGTCACTCCGATTCTCATTCGCTATGACAAGCTGCGCTATCGCCTGTTGCCCTACATCTATTCGTTGGCGTGGCAGGTCACTGCCCACGACTCCACCATCATGCGTCCCCTGGTCATGGACTGGCGGACCGATCCTCGCGTCTGGAATATCGGCGATCAGTTCATGTTCGGGCCCGATCTGCTCATCAGCCCCGTCACGCAGGAGGGAGCGATCAGCCGCTGGCTGTATCTGCCCGCATCACCGGCCTGGTATGACTTCTGGACAGGAGACAAAACGAACGGCCAGCAGAGGATTGAAGTGACCGCGCCGCTCGATCGAATCCCTGTCTACGTGCGTGCCGGATCGATCCTTCCCATGGGACCGGAGATCGAGTGGGCAGGACAAAATCCGGCTGCGCCCATCGAGTTGCGAATCTATCCCGGAGCCGACGGGGACTTCGATCTGTATGAGGACGCAGGCGATTCCTACGCCTACGAAAAAGGAGAGCATTCGATCATTCCCATGCATTGGAACGACGCGTCGAAGACCCTGACCATTGGCGCACGTGCGGGATCGTTTCCGACCATGTTGAATCAGCGCACATTCGATGTCGTCTATGTAAACGGAAGTCATGGCGCCGGAGCAAGTTTAACGGCGCAGCCTGATAAAGAAGTGCAGTATGATGGCAGCCCTGTTTCCCTGATTGCTCCGTGAGATCACCGCCGCACTCAGTCTTATAACAGCGCGGGGAGCCCATATTGTTCCTGACTGCAAAGCGACTGCGGCTGTTTCTCGGCGCCCTGCTGGTGCTTCAGCTGGCCAGCTGCCTTAGTACTTTGCCGTTTGTGCATCAGGGCTACATCGATTACCGCACGTTCTATACAGCAGGCCAAATGGTGCGCTCCGGCCAGGCGGCCTATCTATACGATTACCAGGTGGAACAGCGCCTGCAAAGCGCGCTGGTGACTCCCAATGCCCATGCGCTTCCCTTCATGTCTCCGCCGTTCACTGCTTTGATCTTCGCGCCGCTCTCCTGGCCAGGTTTCAGAGTCTCCTACCTTATCTTTTTTGCATTGAACCTTGTCTTTGGCGGACTTGCCGTCCGTATTATGCGTCCCCACCTGGCCGCGCTGTCCTCTCGCTGGAAGCCGGCGCCGGCACTTTTGTTCCTGTCGTTTCTTCCCGTCGGCATTGCGCTCATGTTTGGTCAGCTATCGATCCTGTTGCTACTTTTCTGCTGCGCAAGCTTTTCCGCGCTCCAGCACCAAAAACGATTCCTCGCCGGACTCGTACTTTCGCTGGCGCTGGCCAAATTCCAGATCGTGCTGCCGGTTGCCCTGCTCTTCCTGATCTGGCGTCGCTGGCGTTTCGTCGCAGGATTTCTTACCGGAGGAGTCCTGCTTCTGGCCATCTCACTCTACCTGACCGGCGGACGAGTTCTGCTGAACTACGTGCATTCCCTCGCAGACATGTCTCGAGGAATTTCTACCGCCGCGGCGCAATCCAGGGTCGGCATATTTCCCATCCAGATGCCGAACCTGTTCGGCTTGCTCCATTCCCTTTCCGGAGGCGCACCCTGGGGACAGGGTTTGGGCCTCGCCTTTTCTGCTTTAGTTTTGGTGTGGGCTATGTCGCAGCGGCCATCGCTGCCGTTGGCGCTGCTGGCTGGTTTGCTGGTCAGCTATCACCTGTATCTGTACGACCTGACGATTCTGTTGCTTCCGATCAGCGTATTCGCGAATGAACAGTTATCCGTCGCTGCCAACGCAGTGTCGCCCTCGATCGATTCTCCGGGCTCGCCGCGCTTCCGCCAGTGGCGAACCACCGGCGCCGTCTACGCCAGCGCTTTTGTCCTGATTGCTCCCATTACCCGCTTCCTCATCGATTGGAATGCGATCTACCTGCTCGCCCTTCCGGTCGCCGTTCTCTTCATTTGTCTGGGTCAGAAGCGCGCCGTTCCATCCATCGGTTGCATGAAATGATTGTGCTGTCGACTAGTCTCCGCCTGGACGCTATAACGGATCCGCGCACAGGCAGAAAATGAAAGCGGCGGAGCTGATGGCCTCCGCCGCTTCTTGGTCCTTCCACATCATGCGCTACGAATCAACGGCCGCTGCCGCCCGGCGGTTTCCCACCTCCACCGCCACCACCGCCGCTCGGGGGTTTGCCCCCGCCGCCACCACCATTGCTGGGCGGTTTGCCTCCACCGCCGCCACCGCTGTTCGGCGGTCTGCCGCCACCGCCGCCACCACCATTGTTGGGTGGTTTGCCTCCACCGCCGCCGCTGTTCGGCGGTTTACCGCCGCCATGATTGGGTGGATAGCCGCCGCTCGGGGGCCTGCCGCCGTTGTGAGGCGGATATCCACCGTGATGCGGCGGTGGCGGCTTGTACGGTGGAGGATAGCCATGCGGGTAGTAGTGTCCTCCTCCAGAACCGTGAAATCGATAGCTGCCCCATCCGTGGTTGTAGCCCCAGTAAGACCACGGCCCCACTCCCAGGAATATGCCATTATAAAAATATCCTGGCCCGTAGTAACCGCGATAGGCACACGCATAGGGCGGATAGCTATAGTATCCGTAGGGGCAAACAGGTGGCGGCCCTCCGACGGTGATAACAACTTGCGCGTCGGCCTTCGGGGCTACGGCGACAGCCACAAGCAATACTGCTGCACATGTGAGTGCTTTGATTCCGCGCATTTCTAACCTCTCTTCGATACTCGCGATTTTTCGAGGTTCCGTTGGATACGATGGTGTCCTGTTCGTGCGTCGATCGAAACACCCCGGATGGTTTGGCAATTGTTTCGTAGGATAGCCTGCGGCCGTAAGGACACGCAATCTTTTTCCGGAGCCCATGGCCTGGCTTATTACCGATTAAGATGCTGACATATGCATATCGCCGGGTCCTGGATTTTGCTGATCTTTATCAGCTTGTCGACGACGCTGATCCTGCTGGCTCTTCATTTGACCGGGCTCGGCCGCCTCATCCACCAAAAGATTCCTGAGCGGCCGCACCAACGACTCTTCCTGGCGTCTATCAGTTTCTTCATTACCTTCCTGGGAGTCAGACTGCTGGTCGCCTCGATTACCCATCACATCGGGCCCTTCGGCTATGTCCAGATGGGCGGCCGGCATATCCATCACCTTGTTTGGGGAATCCTGCTGCTGCTTGTTTGCGGCTACGCGGAACTGGCAGAAGTGGGCACCGGCGACAGCTCTCTTTCGATTCTGCTCAGCCGACTGCTGGCCCTGAGTTACGGCATGGGCGCAGCCCTGACACTGGACGAGTTTGCCCTTTGGCTCAACCTGGATGCCCTTGCGTACTGGTCAAAGCAAGGGCGCGAGAGTATCGATGCCGTCATACTGTTTGGCGCACTCCTCGCAATAGGAACCTGGGGTGCCCCTTTGTTTCAGCGGCGCCGGCCACTAACCTAGTTGAGTGAATGCGCTATCGGAACTCGGTCGACCATCGGCCGCCTCGTAGTCCGTTCGCGGGCGGTTGCGTCTTTTGGAATGCCGCACCCGTCTCCATAAGGAAAGTACAGAGTCTTCTTCGTCGCCCGGTGTTCCGATTTTTCTGTACTGGTGAATCTCATGTTTTTCAAAGAAAACTGTTGCACTGTCTCTTTTCGCCGTCTGTTTTCGTTTGTGATACTGCTCATCTTAGTGTCGCCTGTGTTCGGCCTGCAAATCTCCACGGACGATCCACAACCCTTTCCGGATATGCCAAGCGTCCGCGGTACAGTGAAGTCCGTTCACGGCAGTGATGCCATTATTCAAACGGAAGAAGGCCAAACCTTCACCGTTCATACCAGCGACAATACGCGCATCTACAAAAAACGTCAGCCGGTCAAGATGAGCGATGTTCAGGCTGGAGATATGTTAGTGGCTGCGGGTGAGCTGGATGCAAATTCCCATCTGATGCGAGCTCTTTTTGTCGCCGATATCGATGCAGCGACAGTAGAGAAAATGCGCGCCGACCTCGGCAAGACCTGGATTATCGGCAAAGTACTCAAAATCGACGAGACCCGCATCACCGTGAACCGTGTGGATCACAAAACTCAAGTCATCGAAGCCGATGATACAACCTCATTCCGCAAGGACGGACAGAGTGTCACGCTGCTCGATGTTCATGTGGGAGATGGCATCCGAGCGACCGGCGCGATCAAGAACGGCATATTTGTTCCCACTCAGTTGACGGTGATCGACCCGGCGTATCGTAGACGCGCAGGCGCGGACGCGGCACCGGACCAGCCCTAAAAGCACGCAACGTAGAACAACGAACGACACGACCCGGAATCCGGCACGAAAACGTATTGACGAGGTGCGGCGCGCGGCCATGTTGAGCCATCGATTCGGCAAGCTATTATTTGCGTTTCTCCTGCCTGTGCTCCTCTGGCCCGCCGCGGCGCCATTGTCTGTCTGCGCGCAGTCCTTCCCCCACGCGGCTCTGCAGCAAACAACGCCCGCCGCGCCTCCCGGGGGCGCTTCCACCGCGTCGTCGCAATCGTCTCCCCGCTCGCCCTCGCCCACCCAGAGCGTAGAGGAAGGCATCGTCCGCGGGCAGGTGAAGTCCGGGACCACCCCGCTGCCCGGCGTGACCATCACGGCCATCAACACGCTAACCGGCAAACGTTACACCACCGTTACGGATGTTCGCGGTATCTACGCGATGCGCATCCCGAAGTATGGGCGTTACATCGTGCGAGTTGAACTCTCCGCCTTTGCAGGCGAAACAAAAGAAGTGCTTCTCACCGCGCAGAACCGTGAGCAGACGCTGGATTACTCAATGGAGCTGGAGTCCCGCTCGCGGCAACGCGCCTTCGGCCGCGCTGGAGGCGGCCAGAATGCCGCGGCAATGCGCGCTCTTGGCGCTCTGGCGCAGCTCGGCGGCGCCGAATCGGCGACCCTGGACAATGGGCAAAGTGGGGTCAGCCTTGCCGGCGCGGCGCAAAGTTCGGATATTGCAACAGAATCAGTTGCAATTCAAGGACAGACCGGCACGGTCAATCCCTTCGCCGAAATTGATCAGTCACAACTGCAACAGCGCCTGCAAGACCTGCGGGCGCAGAATGATTTGTCCCGTTCTCCGGGCCAGGGTGGACGAGGTGGCGGAGGCTTTCGCGGCGGCCGTGGCGGAGGCGGGGGTATGGGCGCAGGCGGTGGCATGGCGGGATTCTTCCGCCGCTTCAATCCCACGCAGCCACATGGGAGCGTCTTTTATCAGGGTCAGAATTCCGCCCTCGACGCTGTTCCCTTTTCCGTGACAGGAGCGCCCAACGCGCAGCCGCCGTACAACGACAATACAGCGGGCATTGTATTCATCGGACCACCGCAAATTCCTCACCTCTTAAAGCCCAGCACCAGCAACTTTATATTCCTTAGCGCAATTCTTACCCGCAATTCGACGCCGTTCAATCAATATGCCATCGTCCCCACCCTGGCCGAGCGCAACGGAGATTTTTCCCACTACACCGGCTCGGGGAACACGGTGGTTCCCATCTATAACCCAGCCACCGGCCAACAATTCCCCGGCAACATGCTTCCAGATATCAGTCCGCAGGCTTCTGCGCTGCTGCAATATATCCCGGTACCCAATCAACCAGGTCTGCAGAATTTTCAATACCTGACCACGGCGCAAACCAATCAGACGCGGGTTGGCGCGCGCTTCGTTCACAACTTCGGCTCCGCAGGGGGCGGAGGCGCGCTGCCTGCGCTTCTGCGAACGTTCATGGGAGATACAAGTCATGGCCTCACCCAGAACGTGAATGCGAACTTCAACTTCAGTCACGCCGCCTCCGACCTGCTCAATGTCTTCCCGCAACTGGGCGGCGACAATCAAACCTATCAGTACTCTCTGAACCTCGGTTACGTCATCGGCTATCACCGATGGACGAATAATGCCGCACTCAACTTCAACCGCAGCAACTCGCAGGTCAGTAATTTCTTTACCGGCAATACGGACGTCGCGTCGCAGGCCGGAATTCAGGGATTGGGCACCGATCCCTTCAACTACGGCGTCCCAAATATTGTGTTTTCACAGTTTCAGGGTGTCAGCGAACAAGCTCCCAAATTCACGCTGAATCAAACCATCGCATTTCAAGACACTGCCTCCTGGACTGGCCATACACACAATGTTCGCTTCGGTGGCGACTATCGCCGAATTCGCCAGGATGTCGAGGGCGGTACCGACGTGACCGGCAGTTTCTACTTCACCGGCTTTGCGACCAGCCAGCCGGGTAGCCCGGCTCCCGGTACCCAGTCCGGCGCGGATTTTGCAGATTTCCTGCTGGGACTCCCGCAGGAAGCAGCCTTGCAACAAGGGGCCGGCAGATTCTATTTCAACGGCCACGTATCCGATCTTTTTGTCCAGGATGACTGGCATCTGCGCAGCAATCTTACGGTGAATTATGGTCTGCGCTACGAATATTACTCACCCTACACAGAGCAGCATAATCGCCTGACGAATCTCGCCTTCACGCCTGATTTGACACAACTCCAGGTCGTGTTTCCCAACACCACCTCTTCCATCAATGGGAAATATCCGGCCAGCGTCATCGACCCGGACCGAAAAGATTTCGCGCCCCGCATCGGCTTCGCATGGCGGGCAGTCAAGCAGGTTGTCATACGCGGCGGATACGGCATCAACTACAACACCGGGCAATATGCGGCCGTGGTGCAGAACCTTTCCTATCAGCCGCCTTTCGCCAACACCATCACGAATATTGTGCCGGCGCAGTCTCCACCCAGCCTTACCCTGGCGACCGGCTTGACCACCGGAACCACTCCCAGCGGCATTACAAATAACTTTGCATTCAACAAAAACTACCTGCTCGGCTATGTCCAAGTGTGGGATTTCGATGTCCAGGATACCCTGCCCCTGAACATCGTGTTGAACGTGGACTATAACGGCGCCAAGGGTACACATCTGGATCTGGTCGACGCGCCCAACAGGCAATTGACCGGTTTGCTGAACCCGGCGTATCCCTCGTTCAACTACGAGGATTCGATTGCCTTCTCAAATTACAACGGCCTCGTGGTGCGGGCCAATAAACGCCTGCAGCAAGGCATTTCCATGGGCGCCACCTACACCTATTCCCACGCCATCGACGATGCTTCTTCCATTGGCCAATCCACTGCAGTCGTGGCGCAAAATCAGCAGGATATTCTGGCGGAGGAGGGAAATTCCTCGTTCGATATACGCCATCAAGTTAGCGGCCAGTGGCTGTATGAGCTTCCCTTCGGCCCCAATACCCGCTATTTCACCAGCGATTCCTGGTTGAGCCACACACTCAGCAACCTCTCGATTTCCGGAACGTTCGACTTCGCTACCGGACTGCCCCTTTCCCCGCGTTACCAGGCCAGCAGCAGCGACGTGGCGCGCGGTTCGGCTGGAAGCGAGCGCCCTAATCGAGTTCCCGGATCGTCGCTCACCGCAGGCGGAGGAAGTCTCCGCCGCTGGTTCAACCTCAGTGCCTTCACCGCTCCCATCAATCCTGCCACCGGCGCTCCGGAATACGGAAACGCATCTCGAAACTCCATCCCGGGTCCTGGAACCGTGTCAGTCGATATGTCGCTGTCAAAGACAATCCACTTCGGGGGCACCCGTTCGCTGGAACTCCGCGGGACCGCCGATAATGTATTCAACGCGGTGCAATATGCCACCGTCGACAGCTACATTGGAACGCCGACGGCCGGCCAGGTCACATCGGCGGCATCCATGCGCCAGATCCTCTTTCTAGCCAGATTTCGCTATTAGTGGTCGTACCGGCTTCGCTTGGAGAGATGAACATGACACATCCACGAACACATCGCAGCCCTGGGGTCTTCACTCTGCTATTGGCCGCATTCGTCGGGATTGTCTCGATCGCTGGCCGCGCGCAGAGCAACGCCTCTTCGCAAGCCTCAGACGCCACCCAGGCTTCCTACGCATTCAAAGTGAACAGCGATATCGTGCTGACCAATGTGGTGGTGCGGGATAAAAAGACGGGTCAGATTGTCACCGGGTTGAAGCCCAGTGACTTTACCGTTCTGGAAAATGGCAAGGCGCAACATATTCTTTCTCTCGACTTTGAGAATGTCGATGATCTGGCGCGGCAAGGCGAAGCGATCGTCAGTGGAACTACCGGCTCCAACGCCGCGGCGCAACAGGTACAGCTCTTTTCAAAAAACGGCCAAGTGGACGAAGCAGCATTGAGAAATCGGCGGCTCATCGTGATGATGTTTGACCTGTCTTCGATGCAGGTCGAGGATCTCGATCGCGCCGTCGCCGCCGCCAGAAACTATGTGCAGAACCAGATGCAGCCTGCCGATCTGGTAGCACTGGTGTCGCTCGGCACGTCGCTCAGTCTCGATCAGGACTTCACTTCCGACAAGAATCTCATCCTGCGCCAGATCAACCGCTATAACGGAAACGAAGGCCAGGGTATGGCTGCCGGTGGCGATGGCACAACCAGCGGAACCCAGGATCTAAGCGATTCCTACACCCCGGACGAGAGCGAATACAACTACGTCAATACGGATATCAAGCTGTATGCAATCGAGTCCGTCTCCAAGGCTCTGCAGCGCATCCCGCAGAAAAAATCGCTCCTGTTTTTCTCCGGCGGCCTCACTCGCACCGGCATCGAAAACCAGGCGTCGCTGAACGCCGCCATTAACGCCTCCGTGCGCGCCAATCTTTCCATCTATACCGTGGACGTGCGCGGGCTGGAGGCGCTGCCGCCCGTCGGCGATGCCCAGACAGCCAGTTTGCGCGGAAACGCTGCCTATTCCGGCGCCGCAGTCACCAGCCAATTCAATTCCAACTTCGCGTCCCAGGAAACCTTGTCGGCGCTCTCAACCGATACCGGCGGCAAAGCGTTCTTCGACACCAATGACTTTGCTCCCGCCTTCCAGCGCATCCAGCGCGACACCGCTGCGTATTACGAAGTTGCGTTCCGCTCCTCCAACCTGGCGCGCGATGGAAAATTTCGCAAGCTGACGATTCGTGTCAAACGCGGCGATGTCAAACTGGAATACCGGCCCGGCTATTGGGCGCCCGCAGACTTTAAGCATTCCACCAGCGATGACCGCGAACGGCAGTTAGAAGAAGAACTGGCCAGCGACCTGCCCGCGACCGACATGATGGTGTATCTCGATGCCTATTATTTCTGGACGCATTCCGGCAACTTCATCGTGCCCGTCTCGCTGATCGTCCCAGGCTCTCAGATTCCATTTGTTCGCGGCGGAGATGAGGATAAAGCCACGTTGGATGTAATTGGCGAGGTGATGAACCATGCCGGAATGCAGGTCGGCAACGTGCGCGATACTGTCAAGCTGAAGTTGAAGACGGCGCAGGACGCGCGGCAGAAAAACATCCAATACACCACCAGCTTCACGCTCGCGCCGGGCACCTATCTCATCAAATTTGTAGTGCGGGAAAATGAAACCGGCCGCATGGGGTCGTTCCAGGCCGACATCACTGTGCCCGAGTATAAAAAGGACCAGGTAAAGCTCAGCTCCGTCGTATTGTCCAGCCAGCAGGTTCCATTCGCCAAAAAGACACAAAATCCGCTGGTGGTCGATGGGAACGAATGGATTCCAAACGTGCCCCACGTCTTTCAGCAGGGCCAGCACATGTACCTGCTCTACCAGGTCTACGACCCCGCGCAGACCCCACAGGCCGGCACAAGAAGAGCAGACGATTCCGCCGCGCCCGCGAACCGCACCACCAAAAATAAGCAGGCCAACGCCGATCAAGCTTCGATTCGCGTACTCACCAACATGGAATTATTGGACAATTCCGTGAAGGCGTTGGAAACTCCGCTTGTGGTCGCAAGGCGCATGAATCTTCCCCAGCAAAACGGGGTTGGATTTTTGGTGGATGTGCCCCTGGAGAAAATACCCCCAGGCCTATACACCTGCCAGGTCAACGTGATCGACGACGCGGCGGGCAGCTTTAGTTTTCCGCGACTCGCGTTGCTGGTGCGCCCCGCACCTCAGGGAATTCCAGCGAATCCTGCCAAAACCGTTCCAGCCGCTCCCGGTCAGTGACTGGCGACATCAAGCTCTCCCGGCTGGAAATTGCGCTCGACAGCGGTGCGTCTACTCATGCTCCCCTAAGCCTGCCGTGATCATCGGCAGCCCCGTCACCGGCCAGTGGCTCACTTCGGCATCCACGTTCGTCGCCAGCGCGCTATCCGCATTGGTCACGGCAGCGACATCCACATTCCAACCATCCACCACCACCAGTGGAGTATCGCCGTGCAGATCAGACTCCGCCGCATCCACCGTTACCGTGCGGCTCTCGCCCGGCGCCAGGGAAATGTAGTTGTCGGAGTAAAACACAGGCAGCACTCTTTCGCCGGAGCTTTTACGCCGCAGTTGAAGGTGCGTCATCAGCGCCATGGTCTCGCCCGGGTTGTGCAGCGTAACCTCCAGCAGCACGCGCCCATCGGCATCGTGCCGCGCTACCGTCCCGGTCAAATGCATGACCGGCAGCTGATTCAGTGGCGTCAGATCTTCGCCCTGGAATGGATTTGGCTTCCAGTACAAATTGCGCGACAACACCTTTCCACCGGAGTCTCGAAGTTCCAGTCGCACAAAATAAACCGCCGAAATCTCATCAGGAACTGGAATCGTTCCAAGGTCGATCGCTGTGTCTGCCGGCCCGTTCACCGCGTAATCGCGCTCCAGCGCAGACTTCCCATTCAGATTCAGAATCGACAAGTGAGCTGTCGCGCCGGAGATCGGCTGGGGAAGATTATTGATCACCTGCAGCATCCGGTTCGCCTCATTCATCTGGACGTGCACCAGCTCAGACGCCGACTCAACCGCAAACAGGGAGGAGTTCGGCTCCAGATCGTAGTCGTAGAGTTGCCACACAAAGCTCGGATGCGCCGGGTCGCTCATCCACGTCAGCACGCCAGTGTCAGGATGGAACAGCATTGCGTTGCGCCCCTCATACATCGCGCGAAACGCTTCATAGTTCATCATCTGCGCCTTGCGCACAAAGTCGGCAAGATTCGCCACACGACCGTACCGCCCCGCGAGTATGTAGGGATACACATCGCCGTGCTGCGCGCCCTCGGCCAGGTCATGCTGTGCCCAATCGTTGTTGATGGTTTCCCAATCCTTCTGCGGCATCATGGCGTGAATTGACTCAAGGGTCGGCACCGATACGCTGCCGGTTTCAGTCTTGAACGGCGCGTCGAAGACATAGAACGCCTGCGGTTCCCTCCAGAAATACGGTCCATGCGACACCACGCCGCGGCCTGCAGTCGAGTTCGGCTGGTAAAGTCGCACGGGGTCCAATTCTGGAACCATCTTCAGCAGCGCGCTCGCAATCTCCGGCGGCGGGTCGCCCTCGTTGCGCGCACACCACAACGCAATCGACGGATGATTCCGGAATCGCAGCATTTTGTCGCGCACGTTCGCCAGATAGATTTGCAGATCGTCGGGATCCGGCCCGTCGCTTGGGTTCGGTTGGAAGAATTCATCCCACACCAGGATTCCGTATTTGTCGCATAGCTCGTAAAAGTCCTCACTGGTGCTTTGTCCAACCCAGTTGCGGATCATGTTCATGTGCGCCATCTGGTGCAGGTGAATTTCCGCGTCCAGCCGCGCACGCGGAATACGCTTCATCGCTTCATCCAGGCCCCAGTCGCCGCCGCGAATGAACACTGGCACGCCGTTGACGGAAATCGTCAAATTATCCGATCCCGGCATTTCGTAGGTGATCTTGCGAATGCCGAATCTCGTATCCTTCGCGTCCGAATCTTTCCCGTGCTGCACAAAGTGCAGGTGCAGCGTGTATAGGTTCTGCGGTCCATATCCGTTCGGCCACCACAGCTTGGGATTGGCCACGTGCAGCGCTGGAGTTGTCTTGGGATCGAATGCGACAGTCTCAATACTGTGAGGTGTCAGCGTCACCTGCCTGGAGAATCTCACCTCTCCGAAACTGCCTTCGAGTGTGCCCTTCTGCTCTTTGTCCGATGTGTTCTCGACCGTGGTACTCACGCTCACGTCGGCGGAATCTGTGCGCGGCAACGGTAGATCCGTGGTCACCAGAGGATTTTCAATCAGCACCGGCCCTGAAGCGGAGAGCCATACATTCTGCCACAGTCCCGTATCGCGATCGGGGACGGACGGCAGCCAGTCCCATCCAATCGTCGACAAAAATGTTGGCCCGTCGATGGCAGTAATCCCGCCGTTCTTTCCCACACCGTTCGCAATCGTGTGCTGATGTGGCACCCCTGGATGCGGCTGCGGATAAACCTGCACAGCCAGCACCGCCGTTTCACCGGCTTTCACCAGCTTCGTAATGTCGAACCGCCCGCGAATGAATGCTCCCTGAATCGAGCCCACGTGGTTGCCATTCACCCATACTTCCGATCGAAAGTTCGCTCCGTCGAAATGCACCGCCACCTGATGGTGTGCATAATCCCTCGGCACCATGAACGACACGCGGTACCAGTACGACGTCTTATTCAAACTCTCCGGTATCCGCCGGCTGTTCTCGCCATACAGCGGCTCCGGGTAGATGCCATCGTTCACCATGCTGGTCAGCACGCTGCCTGGGACGGTTGCCTCAAGCCAGTCTCGAGACTGGAACGCAGCCGAGGAAATTGCCGACCCGGCCGCGGTAACCTTCGCGCTGTCCTGCAGCTGCCAACCGGAGTTCAGATCAACGCGCGCCGGCAGCGCATTCTGCGCGTATGCAGGCACCGTGCCCACCACAACGACAACGACCCCCGCCAGCAACCAGGCAGACATTTTCCTGCGTGTAAGCATGTTTCCTCTCATTTCCAATTAGTTTCGTGCGAGCCCGAGATTACCCAGCAAGCTGTTGTCCTGAGCCAGCTTTCTGTCGAAATAATTTCATCCACCGCAAGCGCGGTAGAAACGTATGCCGACCGCAGTAGGCTGGCAATTGTCGATGACCCCAGCGACAGGCCGCGATGCGGGGCGCGTTAGCACCTGAAGGAGCACTGTATCATGTTCCGCCGAATTCGCCGCTCGCCGCCCCCCCTACTGCGCGACCATGAATCGACCCAGGAAACTCGAAGCCAGGCGTTGCGCGGACGAACCATCGTAGGAAATCAAGGCACGAGGCTATAACCACGGCGCTCGCAACCTCCGCGCAACCGTTGAATTCAGAAGCACGCCATCGATCTATGGATTCACTTGCAGTGTGACCGTTTCAATCTTGCCCGTAAACGGGTTCGGGCTTTCATAGTCCGGACTTACCGCCGAGCCAAGATCGCGCCCAATGTCCAGCGTCTCCTTCTGTGCCGCGCCGGTATAGACGTTTGTATTTGCAAAGTGCCCCGTACCTTCAAGCTTGCCGTTGATCCGCAGAGTGCCGGTGGCAGGGTGCAGGCGAGATCGGTTGGTCGCCGCCGAACCCTCTGCTGCTGCAACGCTGTCCGGTACTATATCCACCACAATATGGGCCTCGCCCGGCGTCAAAGCATCCGACGAGACAACCTGCCCGGCCCGATTCCCGAAGGAATTGATCTCGTATACGACATGCCCATCTTTGGCAAAAAGCGTAAGGCCGCCGTATCTTCCGCCGCGTGCAATAATCACGCCGTTAGCGCCGCTCGCGGGAATATCGACATCCGCGCGAATGGTGTATGCCTTGCTCATCAGGTCGGGAGTAATGGCATAGGCGAGCCGGTCCACGCCCGCGCGATAGGTAAAAGAGGTTTGCCCCGCCGGATAGGGTGTCGGGAGAAACGCAATCGCAGGCATCAGCGGATACACGTGGTTGCGTTTGGCTTCCTCATCGAAGAGCTGCAGCATTTCCTTCAGCTTCGCAGGATATTTCCGAGCCAGGTCATCTGCCTGGCTGTAATCAGTGCTCAAGTTGTACAACTCCCACGGGTGAACGTTGTAGTCCTCCGTAGTGCCGCTCACCGTGTCTGGATGCCGCGGGTGCTCCCAGCTGAAGCGCACGCGGTCGCCCGCCCACCATCCATCCTTGTAGATCGCCCGGTTGCCTTCCACGCTGGCAAAGTACTGCACGTGGTGGCGGCTTGGCGCATTCGCATGATCAAAGGTATAGACAAGGCTCGTACCTTCCAGTGGAGTTTGTCGCACACCATTGACGAACTTGGGCGCGGTGATCCCCGCCACTGCGTACAGAGTCGGCGCAATATCATTTAAATGCCCGAACTGGCTCCTCAGTCCGCCCACATCCTGGATGCGCGCCGGCCATGAAATGATCATCGGATCGCGAGTCCCGCCAAGATGCGAGGCATCCGTCTTCGTGCCCTGAAACGGAGTACTGAAGGCCCACGCCCAGGCAGCGGCGAAATGGTTATAGTACACATCGCTGCCCAGATCATTCTCGATTGCCAGACGATCCTTCACGCTTCTCGGCCTTCCATCCATTTGTTTGGCATCTGTACCCAGCAAGCCGCCCTCTGCGCTGCCGCCGTTGTCGCCAAAGATCCACACAACGATGGTGTTATCGCTCTTGCCTTCGTCCTTGATTGCCTGCAAGAGCCGCCCGATTTCATAATCGGCCTCTGCCGTGTAGCCCGCATACACCTCTGCTTGACGCTCTAGCAACTTCTTTTCATCCGGGCTGAGCGAATCCCAGGCAGGCAAGCCCTCTGGTCTGGGCGTCAACTTCGCGTTCTCCGGAATCACGCCCAGCTTCCTTTCTCGTTCGAAGTTTTCTTCGCGCAGCTTGTCCCAGCCCTCGTCGAATTCTCCTTTGTACTTGTCGATCCATTCTTTCTGGATCTGGTGTGGAGTATGCGTCGCTCCAGTCGCAAAATAGATAAAGAAGGGCTTGGTGCCCGCGACAGCGTCCTGCTGGTGCAGCCAGCGAATCGCATCATTGGTGATGTCCGTCGTTAAATAGTAGCCCTGGTCCGGCGTTGAATACGGCTCAACCGGCGTGGTGTCTCGATAGAGGCGCGGATAGTACTCACTGTCCGATCCGCTCATGAATCCGTAAAAATAGTCGAATCCTAAACCGGTCGGCCAGCGGTCGAATGGTCCGGCCGGGCTCACTTGCCACATCGGAGTGTTGTGCCACTTCCCAAACGCCGCCGTGTCGTACCCGTTGTCTCTCAGCACTTCGGCCACACAGGCGGAACTCTTCGGCCACATCGTGTTGTAGCCGGGATATCCCGCTCCCCACTCCGCAATCGTTCCAAATCCCACTTCGTGGCTATTCCGCCCAGAGAGCAGCGCGGCTCGGCTCGGTGAGCAAAGCGCATTCACCGCAAACTCGTTATAGCGCAGCCCGGAAGCGGCCACGTTGCTGAAGTTCGGCGTTGGAATCGGCCCGCCGAAGGTTGACGTCGTGCTGAACCCAACATCATCCACCAGAATCAGCACGATATTCGGCGCGCCTTTGGGGGCTGTTGTTTCCGGCGGCCATGCTGGAACAGATCGCCGCGCATCCATCTCGATCTTCCCGGTAAATGGAAGTTCGGGCTTCGGCAAGCTGTCCTGCGCGAATGCCAGATACGGCGGTACAGTCAACAGAATGCCGGCTGTCACAAGTGCGCTGCGAGATAGTTTCATTCGATTTTCTCCGCGTCTGGATTTGTAGAGAACCGATATGTCAGCCCCACTCTCCAGGCGATTCCTTCCCAACTCAACGCAACAGGCGCGTGGCTCTTGCGCAAATACCCTTGAAGCGACCCACACGGGATCACTCCAGATCAGGTTGCCGTCCAATCGGTCACTCTCGGATCTCCGATTTCTCGCCGTAGTTCCGCCATTCGCTTCCATAGCTGTGCCTGAACATCGGCATGGGCAGCGCTGCCATACAGGTTGTTTCGCTCCCCGGGATCAACCTGCAATTCGTACAGCTCGTATTCTTTCGTTTCTAGAGAGGAGTCAACCGGGTAGTAGTAGTAAATCAGCTTGTATCGCTCCGTATGCACTCCGCGATGTGGCCGCACGTGCTCCGCCGCAGGCAACCAGAGTTACCCGGGCCCGCCAGCGACCATTTAGAAGAGTAGCTTCAAGGCGAACTGAATTTCCCGTGGCGCGTTCGCTTGCGTTGAAATAACGCCGAATTGGCCAGACGTTAACACCTGGTTCGGCGAACCGAAGACTACTTGGTTGAGCAGGTTGTAGGACTCCGCCCGGAACTGCGCATTCAGGCGATGGGTGATTTCGAAATTTTTGAATATAGAGAAATCGATATTATGCATCCCCGGCGCTCGCAGATCAGACAGTGTGCGCGGAGCGTTGCCAAACGTGAACGGCGCGGGTTGGGAGAACGCGGCGGGATTGATATATTTGCTCAGTTTAGATCTAACCGATCCCGGTTCAACCGGGCTGACGCCGGTCAGGTTCGGTCGTAATACGTTCCCTCCGGCAGCCGAGGTGTTTTGGGTTGATATGGAAAGTGGGTAACCGGTTTGCTCTGTCACAATCGCATTGATCTGCCAGCCTCCGAACGCGGTGTCAACGGGCCGACTCCAACTGGACCCAAACTGCTGCCCACGTCCGAAAGGCAAATTGTAAATTCCGCTGATAACCAGTTGTTGCGAGAGATTATTCGCCGACAGCGCGCGTTCGCCGTCCGGATTGTAGATGTTCTGGATCCCTGCGCCGAAGTTCCCCACGTTCGACAACGCCGAATAATCATCCACTTGTTTCTGATTCGTATACGACAACAGCACGCTCAGACCGTGAGATAAGCGCTTGTTCACTTTTAGCTGAAACGCATTGTAAATTTCATAGCCGCCCGTAAGATACGACAAGTCAACCGCTACAAATTGCGGAAACGGCGCAACCAGGTAACTGCGCGCAATGGTCGCTCCGGATTCAGGACCGGTTGCGATAATTCCAAAGAACGGGTTGGGCACACTTTGCTGAAGCTTAGAGCCGAGCGTCAGGTCCGCCGGAGTCAGCTGATTCGCATTCCAATCATTCTCACCGGATTTGTTCAGATGTACTCCGTGGCTTCCGACATAGGCTGCCTCAGCAAGAATTCCGAACGGAAACTGTCGCTGGATATCCAGGTTCCAGTTTTCGGTGTATCCAACCTTGTTATCCCCAGTCTGCGAATTCTCGAACGACGAACCAATTCCTGTAAGCAGCCCGAGAGAACTTCCCGTGATCGGGTTCAATCCATTCGGGAAGGGATTGCTCAGGTAGACAGAAGGTGTCAGTCCGTTCGGACTTCCGGTGTACGTCGTCGCGCTGCTGAATCCCTCCGTCCCCACCGTGCCGGCGGCGGCCCGCATGGAGGGGCCATAGAAAATACCGTAGGCTGCGCGAAGTTCGGTCTTGTCATCGATTTCGTAGGCAAATCCCAGGCGCGGGCTGAAATTCGTCCATTGCGGATTGAACTCGCGACGGCTCCGGCCATCCACGCCGACGAACTGCACTCCGCCCGTCAATCCGGTCAGCCCGGTCTCCTGCGCCAGCGTAGTGGACGGGATGTTCGGCGTGAACGTCTCCATGTGGTTATACCGTTCCGTGCGCGGAATATCGAGGTCGTAGCGAAGGCCGTAATTGACTGTGACTCGGTTGGTAATTCTCCAGTTGTCCTGTATGTATCCCCCGAAGTACTTACTTGCCGTGGCGACGTTCTTGGCATCGATGTCATAGACGCCGGTGCCCACGCCAAGTAATAACGATGCGATCGCATTGCCGCCGGTCGACGTCGCAGCGTTCGGATTGGGTCCTTGCGTAATTCCATTCGTAAAGGTGTAGTTCCCCGTGGACGCGCCGGATTCGTCATCGTTCACCAGCAACAACCGGGCTTCTCCGCCAAATTGGAGAACATGCGCACCGATCACCTTGGTGTTGTTCATTCCGATTAAATGGCTCTCGAATGCCGATACTTTCGAAACGCCTTGTCCGCCATCACCCAGGGTAAAGTAATTTGCCGGAGCGATACCCGGGAACAGTAAGTGATCCGCGTTCGACGCGATATAGCCCGGGAACCCAAGTTCGGTCGATGGATTGAATCCGTCGCTGTTGGCTACAAAGTTGAGGTACATGCGCGAAAATCCATAGCGAAATTCCATCACATAGCTGGGATTGGGCGTCAGCGTGTAATCGATGGCGGCGCTGTTTGAAATCTCAGGCTCAGACGCGGCATTGCCTCCGCCGTAAGCCACCGCCTGGGCGGCCGGGAAAAGAATCGTCCCTGGTTGCTGTAGATTCCGCCGTGAATAGCGAACGAACATTCGATTGCGCTCGTTGAACACCTCGTCGACCTTCACGTCGTACGTGTTGATATTCACCGTAGAGGTGCCCGAAGCAAAGTAATTGTTCTGCCCCGCAACAGTACCCGCCGCGTTCGGCGGCGGGTAGTAATTCATAATATTCAACGCAACCTGGTCAAGATCTCCTTTGGGAATCATGTTTCCCGGAAACGGCGGCCGCACGTATCCGGTGCCGGAGGGAACTGTCTTTGTTGGATCGTAAATGATCACCTTTTGGCCGGCCGAGTTCACTGTTTGCGAGAAATCTCCCGTTTTCTGCAATGCCGTCGGAACCGTTGTCGTGATCTGCGCTGCCGTCCCTTGCCTCAACCCTTCATAGGAAAAGAAGAAAAATGTCTTGTCTTTGCCGTTGTAGACCTTCGGGATCGTAACCGGACCGCCGATACTGGCTCCAAACTGACTCCGCTTGAAGCTTGGTATGGGAGTCCCATGCAGATTCGAGAAATAGTTATTCGCATCCAGAGCGGAATTGCGGAGGAATTCATAAGCGCTTCCATGAAACTGATTGGTGCCGGACTTCAAGATAATATTCACGATTCCGCTGCCACTCCGTCCGAACTCGGCGGAGTAATTCTCTGTCTCCATTTTGAATTCCTGTACCGCCTCCACTGAAGGAAATGCCGAGAAGCCCTGAATGGGGTTCACCAGCGGCGGCGACGCGGGAATTCCGTCGATCAGAATGTCGGACGTGCCTGGACGTCCGCCATCAACCGAGAGATTCATCCCGTTGAACACATCCGAAACAGTTCCGGTTGTTCCGGGTACCAGAAACATCAGCGAGTAAACGTTTCGTTGGTTCAGCGGCAGATCTACGATCGAGCGATTCGGTATCACCTGGCCCAGTGATGCATTGGTCGTTTCCAGTTGCGCCACGTCGCCGTATACCTGCACCTTCTGCGTCACTGCTCCTACCTGCAGCGAGATGTTGACGCTCGCTTGCTGGTTGACCGCAAGAATGATGCCGGACCGTTCCTCGACCTTGAAATTGGGCGCTTGCACCGTCAGTGAATACGGGCCCCCGATGGCCAAGGACGGAAAGATGAAGAAGCCCTGGGCGTCCGTTTGTGTGTTGCTGGCAACCCCCGTGGCCACATCCAACGCTTTCACGCTGGCTGCCGGAATGGGCGAACCCGATGGATCCAGCACGGTCCCTTGCAGGCTGGCAGTCACCACCTGACCATAGATCGCGCCCGGAACCAGCACGCAAAACAGGCACAGCAGTTCCAGAGAGCGGCTGGCCACGCGACGCAAGCGTTCGACGCTACGCTGGACGCTGAATCGACTTCCCGTCGCAGGTGAATTGTCGTGGGAGTTGATCGAAAATGTCAATTCCATAACCGCCTCCAAAATCGCTGAATCGCTTGATGTTGTCTCGACGGAATTCCAACTTGGGTGCGTGCATTTGAGGGATTCTTTTCGGCACCATGGATACGCCGTTGGGTCTAGGATTGTCAATTCACGTTTCGTTAACTGGGATTCACTGTTCGTGAATAATGTGCGGAAATTTGGCGGAGTTCCTGGGAGGGACGCTCGCAGTGGCAGCGATCGATGCGCCTCCACCATGACCCATGGACCGCGCATGAAGAACAGCCAAAATCACTCCGGGGATGCTGCTATCTGCGGCTGGAGCGATTTCGCGCGCCGCGCAGTCCATGTTGAACACCACCGCATCCCAGGTCAAAGGAATCCATGTATCAGAACGTTGGAGCGGTTTTCGGCAACAGGTTCGAGTCGATCCCTTGAAATATGCTGTCGTCTACAGTGACGTTGCCCTGTGCATCGATAGTCACAGTCCACACCGTGTCATAGTCTGTGTTTGGCCAGACTGTAGGCGCCAATTTCCCGCCGCCGTTCGGATAATAGCTGGCCAGCAACGCGTTCACGGTCGTCGGGATGTGCTCGTGTTCCCACCCGACCAGGATTTTCTGTCCGCTGAATCTACCGCCAGTAAAGAAAAAATCGCTCGCCTGCGTGCTTAACTGCGGGGGATTCTGCGCCGCCATGTCGAAGCCCGCGGCCAGATTGTAGGGCAGGTTATTCGCGATCGCGTAGGGCTCAACAGTCAGGTCGGTTCGTATGTAAGACCAGCTGCTGCGCCCTGCAACGTCGGCCGTTCCGGGAATGACTTGCGCGCCATCAATCGACCACACCTGCGTCGGGTGTATCTTCCCCTGCAGGGAGTAGGGCAAATCGAGTGCCCGCCATTGGCCGGCCGCCACGAAATTGCCGTCATCCCAATTGTCTTCCGGGTGTGCCTCCGCATGGCGGATCCAATACACCGTTTCGTTGGTGTTAATTCCCGGCGGAATGACCGCGCCATTCACCCCACCGGTCACGGTCACGGTGAACAAAGGCTGCCCCCTCACGGATGTTCGAACGATTCCCGGCGGCATCGTTGGATAGGCCGGAAGCGGATTCGCGTTTGTATTGTAGAGACTCAGCCCGGCGCTTCCGGAAATGGGAACCGAGATCGCATAGATCGTGTTGGGGCCGGCATACACGGTGGGCACTGCAAGGTTGTAACCTTGCTGCGTGTTGATCTTCGATAGCAGTTGCTGAATGGTTTCCCAGGGTGCGACGAAGACATAAAACCCGGCAGCATGCGTGCTCAGAATGCTGCTCACCAATGCCTCATTGTCGCCGCCCACGTCGCTGAAATCGAGACCCTGGCACTCGCTGCACGGGATTAACGGGGGAGCGACTCCGCTGGGTAACGCCACGGTTGCGTACGAAGCGTTGATCGGGGAGCTTTGGGCCGTGTAGTAGATCGAGCTGCCCTGGTCAATCGTCAGTGTGATCTGATTCATTACGGCAAACTGCTGAATCGTTCCCATCGCGGCCATGTCAGGCAGAGCGCCGGCGGTCTGCAGATGTGTCATCGGTTCCAAAGCATAAATGCCGGTGACATCGGCCGATCCCAATACTGCGGTCTTTAGAAATGTTCCCAGCGACAGCGACCGCGCGAGACCCTGACTGGTCAGGTTTCCCGTTGTCCCGCTCACGTCCCCCGGCGCCTGATAGGCCAGGTCCTCGCTGGCCACAAAAATCAGATTCACATTGGCGCTGCTCAGCGCAGCGGGATTGACCACGGGTGGACGAAAGGAACTGCTGCCACATCCCACAAAGACCATCGCACTAAGAATCAAAAGCCACGTTCGCAGCACATTTCTGTTCGTCATCATCACCAATCCTGAGAATCCGCCCTCGGTATCTTGATCGGCAGTTTTTCGATTGGAGATGAGTCGCCGGTCTCCGCTTGCAGCATTGCGTGGAAAAGAAGGGGAGAAAGGGGTCCGCACCCCCCCTCCATCGGCAACGGTGGAAGACGGCGGGCGCGATCCGCTCCCGTCAATCCCTTTGAGCTATGGCTTGGTTATGCCGATAGGACAAGCATCGACCACTTCCAGGCAAGTCGGCGGTGTGCACCCATCGCGATGACCGGTAGAGGCAGAGAAAGGAACAATTTCCATGCGGAGCTTGCGAGTCCTCGGTGTTTCCGTGGCCACCTGGTTTCTACTTCTTTGCGGATGCGGGCAGAACAGCGGCAAGCCGCCAGCGTCACTGATCTACACCGCTGGCACAGCCGTCTACACCATGGGGGTTGCCATCGCACCGAACAGCCCCATCAGCACCGGCGGACCCATCACAGCGTTCAGCGTGAGTCCTGCGTTACCCATAGGGTTGAGCTTCAATTCGAGCACAGGCGTGATCAGCGGAACGCCCACGGTTCTCGCCGCCAAGGCAAACTACATGGTCACCGCCGGCAACTCCTCCGGCAGCCTAACCTCTATCCTGACCATCACCATCGATGATCGCCCTCCCGGGGACCTTACCTACACCTCGCAGACCGTCGTCTATCCCGTCCATGTGCCCATCGCGCCGAACGCCCCAGCCAACTCGGGTGGAATGGTGACGGCCTACACTGTGTTCCCGGCGCTCCCCATGGGATTGAATCTTAGTGCGGTGACTGGCATCATCCGTGGGACTCCGACCATGGCGACGCCTGAAGCAACCTACACGGTCACCGCGGCCGACTCCGGTGGAAGCACCACGGCGTTGCTGACACTGACAACCGCGAAAGTCTTGCCGCCGGCTCCCGCGATTGCGTGCAGCCAGTTGCTGGCCATGGATTTCCCTGATACCCGGATCGTAGAGGCGACGTTAATCCCTGCGAACACGGTAGTTTCCTCCAGCGTTCCCAGCGCCGGCTACCTGCCGGAACACTGCCTCGTCCGTGGCATCGTCGGGGCGCGCACGGGGGCTCCGGCGCCCGCCATGGATCAATGGGGAAACTTGAACGGATCGGTACAGCCGGATGCGGATTACGCCATTGAGTTCGAACTGCGCATGCCCACCACCACGTGGAATGGGGACTTCTTCTTCACTGGAGGCAGCGGTGACGACGGCGTAGTGGCGGAAGCGGTGGGTGCGACTCTCGGCGGCGGAACAGCCTACCTGCCGGCCCTTTACCTGGGATTTGCTGTCATCACGCAGAATTCCGGCCACAGCTCAGGCACCGCAGCAGACGAGTTTGGACCCGGCCCCGATCAGAACAATGGATTCGGCTTCGACGCCGCCGCCAGAAATGATTACGGATATCAGCAGACCGGCACGCTGACCCCGATTGCCAAATCCATCGTGGCGGCATTTTATGGCGTCGCGCCCGTCTATTCGTACTACGTCGGCTGCTCCAACGGCGGTCGCGAAGCCATGATCGCCAGCCAGCAATGGGGCGACATGTTTGACGGAGTGGTGGCCGGCGATCCAGGATTTCGCCTGCCCCATGCTGCCATTGCAGAGGCCTGGGACACGCAGCAATTTGCCGCCGCAGCCGAAGCGGTTGCGAACGGCCAGGACCCCCCTGATGGCAATGGAAATCCGAGCCTCACCCTGGCGGCCACCCCGCAAGACCTGGGCCTGGTTGGAAACCTTGTACTGCAGCAATGCGACGCCCTCGATGGATTAGTCGATGGGATGATCTTCAACACCGATGCTTGTAGAAAAGCCTTCGATCCAGCCACCATTGCTCGGCTGCAATGTCCTGCAGGAACCAAGGCGCCCGGATGCCTGCTACCGGCGCAGATCACCGCGATTCAGAAAGTGTTTCAGGGGCCAGTGGACTCACGCGGAGTTGCCCTCTACTCCGCATGGCCGTATGACGTGGGCATTCAGGATCCGAAATGGCTGATGTGGACGATCGGCGCCAACATCCCCTACATGCTCGGCAACAATTTCATCTCGGTCCCCTATATCGCGCAAAACACGACCCAGGGAGCCGCCTCGGCGATGTACCTGTTTACAACGCCGCCCAACCCTGCGATGAACATCTTCAACGTCTCGATGGATGACTTGAATTCGGGCGTCAATGCGACCGACTCAACCTTCGCGCAATCGGCCGTCACCTACATGGAAGCAACCTCAACCGACATGAGCAAGCTGCTTGGCCACAATGGCAAAATTATCTATTTCCATGGCGAGAGCGATCCGGTCTTCTCCATGTACGACACCATCGACTACTACAACAATCTCACCGCCGCTTATGGACCGGGCGCCTCCAACTTCGCGCGTCTCTTTCTGGTGCCCGGCATGAATCATTGTTCGGGGGGCTTGCATGCGCTCGACAGCTTCGACCCGCTCACGGCCATCGTTGATTGGGTCGAACACGGTACCGCGCCCGCATCCATGATTGCCGGAAACTCCAATACAGGATTGCCTCCCGCCGATTTGTCTTCGTTCACCGTGCTGCCCTTGAACCGGACTCGACCTTTGTGTCCGTATCCGCAATATGCCGCCTACACCGCCGGCGCCGGTGGAAATATCGAGGATGCCGCCAGCTTCACCTGCGTAGCGCCGGGGTCGGATGCAGCGCCATCCTCCACGCGCAGGCGTTCAATCCGCCGGTGACGGTCCGCTGACCGGGAAAGTTTGCGGTTTGCCTATCCCTTCGATTGGATTTGCCGATCAGAAACTTTGGAGGGAATTTGCGCGGCGCCGGATCTTCGTCCCCGTGGGCCCTCACCAGCAAGTCATCGAGGTAGCCAATGAAGTTTTGCCGGTATGGAATTGCAATCGTATTCCTCATTATGGTCACTGGCTGTGCCGGCGTTGACCCGAATCCGTATGGAAAGTTACTCAGCGCCCCGACGGTGATCGGCGCAGAAACCACGACCGATTTGGATGACTTGACACAGCAGAATGGTCTGACCGGGTTGCCCGGAGCCGCGCAATGCAATGTGACGGTTCTGCAGATTGTCTATACGACCCAGGGAGTTCAACCCGACGAGATGACCGACGCATCTGCGGCTGTTCTGGTTCCGAGCGGACCGAATTGTCCCGGACCGTTTCCGCTGATTGCGTTTGGCCGGGCCACCGTGATGGAAAAGATGCAGGCCAACGCCGACTTGACGAATCCATCGACACAGATGCTGATGACGTTTTTCGCCGCTCAGGGCTACGCGGTCGTGGCAACTGATTTCCTCGGCTATGCTCAGTCCAGCTATCCCTATCACCCCTACACGCACGCGCCCACGGAAGCGAGCTCGATGATCGACTCCATCCGCGCTGCACGAGAAGCAGCCCCGGCGTTTGGATTGAAGCTGAATAACAAGGTCATGTTATCGGGGTATTCGCAGGGCGGCCAGGCTTCCATGGCGACCCAGCGTGCGATCGAGCAGGCGGCGTCGGGAGAATTCAATGTGGTCGCGGCTGCCCACCTGGCCGGGCCTTACAATATCTCCGGAGCCCTGATCGCCGGGGCCAAAAATCCAATCAATGGCGTGCAGTCGATTGTGCCATTCCAGATCGCTTCCTATCAAAAAATCTACGGCAACGCGTACGCTACCACTTCTGACGTCTTCCGGGCCCCTTATGCCAGCTTCATCGCCGATTTGTTTCCCTCGCTGCTGCCCACAGCAACGGTGAATGCCATGCTCCCCGCAGGCACACCCGCTCAAGCCCAGGCTGCAATGTTTCAGGCGGCCTACATCACGGACCTCGGCAATAATCCCAACAATGCCGCCGTTCTGGATGGTGCCAGGCAGAATACGCTGGACTGGAGTCCAATCGCGCCAACCACCCTCTGTGGCGGTTCTGGCGATCCAACTGTGAATTTCGCCATCAACGGACAGACTGCCTACAGCGGCTTCATTAGCCGCGGACTGACTAATGTTTCAATCCACGACGTCGATGCGGAAATACAGGCGAAATATATCAACGTCCTCGATCCCACCACCTACAACCTGGAATATCACGGGATGCTGGAGCCACCGTTCTGCCTGCAGGTGGCCCAACAGTTCTTCGACCAATTCCGCTAAGACCTGCGCCTGTTCCAGGTTGGAAAGAGAAAAGGCAAGGTTCGCAAGGTACCGTTTTGTCTCTGGAATTTAGCCCCGCACGCGGGCCTGCGGTTCCAGCTCGCCCTCGAATCTCGGGTGCTGGAAACCGTTCGCAGGCAGCGCGGAAGCAGGAATCTGGACAGAGAAGCAGGTTACGTTCCCTGAAGAGTGACGTAGGCTGCGGAAACGGATCGTGCCGTCATATTTCTGAATGATGCCTTTGCTGATCCAAAGGCCCAGTCCTGTTCCCTTGGTCGATTTTGTGCTGAAGAATGGCTCAAACAGCCGTTTTGCATCCGCCGAACTGATGCCGACGCCTGTATCCGAAATGCGAATGCGGATTCCAGCCGGCTGCATGTGGTTTCCCGAATATTCACGCACGCTGATGCGCAAACAGCCGCCATCGGGCATCGACTCGATCGCATTGCCAATAAGATTGAGGAAGACTTGTTTCAATTCGCCAGGAAATCCCTGCACGTTCCCGCCGCTGAAATATCGCCGGTCAACCGTAACGCCACTCTTCTCCAGCAGACGCGATTGAAATTCCAGAATGTCTTCAAGAATGGCAGCAATTGAAACCTGAATAGGCCGAGCGGACTCGCGATAGAAGCTGAGGGTTTGCTTCGTAATATGCGTGACGCGAGACAGTTCTTCCTCCGCCATCCGGGCATAGCTCCGTGCCTCTTCATCCAGAGAGGGATGTTCCCGCAGCAGAAAAAAGATATTGGTGATCGATTCCAGGGGATTGTTAATCTCATGGGCCACGATACCCGCCATTCTTCCCATCGCCGCCAACTTTTCCGACCTGCGCAGCGCTTCCTCCGCCTGCAATTGCGCCGTGATATCTCTGCATATTTCCAAAACAGAATGAGCATTTTTCCCATCGCTTTGCAGGCTTTTCCTGCAGGCGACGACGATCTCACGCCCGTGTCTTGAAAACTGGACCAGGTTTCCCTCCCAGCGTTCTCCTTCGAGAAGGGTCGCCTCGATTTCTTCCAGCGGCAATGGAAATTTCGTTTGCAGCAGCCGATGCAAATCCTGGCCGATAGCTTCCTCGGCCGACCAGCCGTACAAAGCCGCAGCTCCCGAATTCCAAAAGCGAATTGCGCCTTTGAGATCGCGCACGATAATGGCTTCCGACGCAAGATCCATCAGTTCAGCGCGTTCTCTTAATATCCGCTCCATCCGCTTGCGTTCCGTGATGTCGATAAAAGCTCCTACCGCCCCTCGTACTTTGCCGAAGTTGTCGAACAGAGGGTTGGCGCTCGCCAGCGCCTCCTTAATCTTTCCGCCCTTATGGCGGATCTCCAGTTCGACGCCGCCAATGGTCGCAGCCGTTGCGGCCGCGCGTTGCAATGGAAGCTCGCCAGAGCTGAGACGCCTGCCATCCTGATAAATGTCGTAAACGGATATGCTGCCGTCATTCAGTGAAAAATCTTCACCCTCGCCAATCTCCAGTAACTCGCTCAAGGCCGAGTTTCCAACGGTGACTTGGCAGTTCGGATCGGACGCGACCGATACCCCTACCGGCAAAACATTCATGATCGTTTCCAGCTCGCCGATCCTCTGCTGCAACTGATCGTTGAGGTGCCTGATCCGCTGCGCACTTTCGCGCAATTCCTCCGTTCGCGCCAGCACCCTCTTTTCCAACTCGTCGTTCACCGTTTCCAATTGCCTTGTCTTTCGATAAAGATCGGCAAAAAGATTTACTTTGGCCCGCAATAACTCGGGAACAATCGGAACTGAAATGTAATCCATCGCCCCGCGCTGGTAGCCCTTGATACGGTCCAGGTCGCTGAGATGTACGGCGGAAATGAAGATAATCGCGATCTTCTGGAAGCGCGGATGATTGTGAATCATGTCCGCCAGCTCAAAGCCATTCAGGTCAGGCATGCTCACATCCATAAGAATGATCGCAACCTCATTCTTCAGGAGGTGATCCAAAGCCTCTTTCGCCGAACTGGCTGACAGCAGATTCTCCCCCAGCTCGCCCAGTATGGCTTGGTAGCTAAGCAGCTTGCCGGGTTGGTCATCCACCATCAGAATGTTGACGGGCTGATTCGGAGTTGCCATTTTCCATCCAGTTTTGCAAACCGACATTATCGATGAAGCCAGGTGCGCAGGGTCGAGAGTAATTGTTCGGTGTTGACCGGCTTGGCCAGGTACTCAGACGCGCCCGCCTCCAAAGTTTTCTCGCGATCTCCCTTCATCGCCTTCGCGGTAAGTGCGATGATCGGCAGACGCCGGAAAGCATCGTTCTGCCGGATCACCCGCATAGTTTCGTAACCGTCCATTACAGGCATCATGATGTCCATCAGAACAATTGACACATCAGGCATCGTATCTAGCATCGCAATGGCTCCCTTGCCGGTATCCGCGGTCACCACCGTCATCCCGCGGCGTTCGAGAACGCTGCTCAGCGCAAAGATATTTCGCACATCGTCGTCGACCACCAGCACTTTCTTTCCGATCAGCGCGTCATCGGAGCGGTGCAATCGATCCAGCATGTTCTGTTTCTCTTTGGGCAAATTGGCTACCACACGATGCAGAAACAGAGCGGTTTCGTCCAGCAACCGTTCTGGCGATTCGACGCCTTTCACTACCACGCTGCGGGCCAGCACACGTAGTCGTGCATCTTCCTCGGGCGACAGCTCCTTCCCGGTAAAGACCACGATCGGCAAGTCCTTCAGATCGTGAGAGTCGCGAAGGCGTTCCAGAACTTCAAATCCCGACATGTCGGGCAGTTTAAGATCGAGAACGACGCAGTCGAATGGCTCCTTTGAGATTGCGTCCAGAGCGCCTGCGCCAGTGTCCGCCACGGTCACGTCGATATCGTCGTAGCTGAGCAGCGTGCAAGTACTCAGTTGCTCCGCGGGGTTGTCCTCGACTACCAGAAGACGTTTCCGGCGCGGAGCGGCAAAGTCCCTTATCCGCGACAGCGCTTCATCCAGAGCTTCCGACGTTACCGGCTTGGCGACGTAGGAAAATGCGCCGCTGGCCATGGCATGGCTCCGGTCCTGATCGAGAGTAAGTATCTGCACGGGGATGTGACGGGTTTCAGGATTTTGCTTCAAATGGTTCAGCACGGTCCAGCCAAGCATATCCGGCAGGAATACATCCAGAGAAACGGCGGTGGGATGAAACTCATGCACCAGCGACAAAGCTTCCGTGCCGCGGCCCGCGAGTAGTACTTTGAATCCCTTCGCGCGAGAAAGATCGCGCAGAGCACGCGCGTAATGCACATCGTCCTCGACGATCAGCAGCACAGCATCGCCAGGTTGCAGATTGTCGCGGTCGTCGGGAATATGCTCGGTCGGTAGCTCATCCAGAACGCTGGGCGAGAATTCAGCCGCCGTGGAAGACGACAATGCCCTGGATTCCCGCGGTTGTGCCGCCACGACAGACGGACCGCTATAGACATGCGGCAGGTATAGCGTGAAGGTACTTCCCTCTCCGGGTGTGCTGCGTAGTTGAATTTCTCCGCCCAGCAGATTTGCCAGTTCCCGGCTGATCGCCAGGCCCAGTCCGGTGCCTCCGTATTTGCGGCTGGTCCCAGCATCCGCCTGCTGAAATGCCTCAAAGATAATGCGCTGCTTTTCCTGTGGAATGCCGATTCCCGAATCCTTCACTTCAAAAGCGATAGCAGAAGCCGTCCGGCTCAGGATTGGGTGATCGCTGCTCCATCCGCTTTCGGCGAATGACACGGAGAGTTGGACACTGCCCTGCGCTGTAAATTTGAACGCATTCGACAACAGGTTCTTGAGCACTTGCTGCAGCCGTTTCGAGTCGGTAACGAAGCTCGGGCCGAGCCGGGTATCGGTGAGCACTTCGAAGCTGAGGCGTCGGTTTTCAGCTTCGTGGCGAAACGGACGCGCAATCATATCGAGAAGGCTCGAGAAGAAAACCTCTTCCGCCTCAACCGAGACCGTTCCGGACTCAATCTTCGACAGATCGAGAATGTCGCTGATGAGATTCAGCAGGTCCGTTCCCGCGCCGTGGATCGTGCGCGCAAATTCCACCTGCTTGGGGCTTAGGTTGTGGTCCGGGTTTTCGCTGAGTTGCTGGCCCAGCACCAGAATACTGTTCAGCGGGGTACGCAGCTCATGCGACATGTTGGCAAGAAACTCGGATTTGTATTTGGATGTCAGCGCGAGTTCTTTGGCCTTGCCTTCGATTTCCCGCCGCGCCTGCTCGATTTCCTGATTCTTGCGTTCTACTTCTGCATTTTGTTCTGCAAGCTGCTGCGCCTTTTGCGCCAGTTGCTCGTTGGTCTGCTGCAGTTCCTTCTGCTGCATCTGCAACTCGGTCGCCAGTTGCTGCGACTGCTTCAACAGTCCTTCGGTCTGCATCGTGGCTTCAATGCTATTCAGCACGATGCCAATGCTGGCCGTCAGCTGCTCAAGAAAAGCCAGGTGAGACGCGGTAAAAGGGCTCAGCGAAGCAAGCTCAATCACTGCCTTCACGCGATTCTCGAACAGTACCGGCAGAATGATGATATTCCGCGGCACCGCATCGAACAGGCCGGACCGGATGGTGATCTGGTTATCCGGCGGCATGTCGTTGATCAGGATACGGCGCTTTTCTGCCGCACACTGTCCCAGCAATCCCTCGCTGATGCTCACTCGCCGCAGATGTCCATCGGAACCGTCGCCGGCGTATGCGGACAGCAGCACCAGTTCCTGCTCTTCCTCCGTGTCCATTTGATAAATGATGGCTTGATGCGCGTTTACCAGCGGCGCCAGTTCGGAGAGCAGAGTTTTTCCCACCGTTGACAACTCGCGCTGCCCTTGCAGCATTCCGGTGAACCGCGCCAGGTTCGTTTTCAGCCAGTCCTGTTCAGTGTTGCGCTCCGTGGTAAGACGGAGATTGTTGATCATCGTATTGATGTTGTCTTTCAGCTCCGCCACTTCACCCTTGGCTTCCACCTGGATCGAACGGGTCAGGTCGCCCTTGGTGACAGCGGTGGCGACTTCAGCAATCGCGCGCACCTGGTTCGTCAGGTTATCTGCCAGCAGGTTGACATTGCCGGTCAAATCTTTCCACGTGCCCGCCGCACCTGGCACGTTCGCCTGCCCACCCAGCCGGCCTTCCACACCGACCTCGCGCGCCACCGTGGTCACCTGATCCGCGAAGGTGGCCAGCGTGTCCGTCATGTTGTTGATGGTTTCTGCCAGCGCGGCGACTTCGCCCTTCGCATTCACCGTCAGTTTCTGGGTCAGCGCCCCGTTGGCCACAGCGGTTACAACCTTGACGATGCCACGCACCTGTTCCGTCAAGTTAGCAGCCATCACGTTGACGTTGTCTGTCAGGTCTTTCCATGTGCCCGCAACGCCGGAGACCTGCGCCTGTCCGCCGAGTTTTCCGTCTGTGCCCACCTCGCGGGCCACGCGCGTCACTTCGGCCGCGAAGGCATTCAGCTGGTCCACCATCGTATTGATGGTGTTTTTCAGCTCGAGAATTTCGCCCTTCACATCCACCGTGATTTTGCGCGACAGATCGCCGCGAGCCACCGCCGTCGTCACCTCCGCGATATTTCGAACCTGCGCGGTCAGGTTCCCGGCCATGGAGTTGACCGAGTCCGTGAGATCTTTCCAGGTTCCCGCAACGCCCGGCACATTGGCCTGGCCGCCCAGCCGCCCTTCGGATCCAACCTCGCGAGCCACGCGTGTAACTTCTCCCGCAAACGCATTCAGCTGATCCACCATTGTGTTGATGGTTTCTTTGAGCAGAAGAATTTCACCGCTCACATTCACGGTGATTTTCTTTGACAGGTCGCCGCTGGCGATTGCGGTAGCGACTTCCGCAATGTTTCGTACCTGTCCGGTAAGATTGCTTGCCATTGAGTTGACCGAGTCCGTCAAATCCTTCCATGTGCCACCCACACCGGGCACCTGAGCCTGGCCGCCCAGTTTGCCGTCCGTGCCCACTTCGCGCGCCACGCGCGTGACTTCCGACGCGAATGAACGAAGTTGCTCCACCATTGTGTTGATGGTGTCTTTCAACTCCAGAATTTCGCCCTTCACATCCACCGTAATTTTGCGCGAAAGGTCACCGCGCGCGACAGCCGTTGCAACTTCGGCAATATTCCGCACCTGTCCGGTCAGGTTGCTCGCCATAAAGTTGACGTTGTCCGTCAAATCTTTCCATGTACCTGCAACTCCGAGCACCTTAGCCTGGCCTCCGAGCTTGCCTTCCGTGCCCACCTCGCGCGCCACGCGAGTGACTTCTCCAGCGAAGCCATTCAGTTGATCCACCATCGTATTGATGGTGTTCTTCAGCTCCAGAATTTCGCCTTTCACATCGACCGTGATCTTGCGCGACAGATCGCCGCGTGCCACGGCCGTTGTCACCTCAGCGATGTTGCGAACCTGCCCGGTTAAGTTGCCTGCCATCGAGTTCACGGAATCTGTGAGATCTTTCCAGGTTCCTGCAACGCCGGGAACGTTGGCCTGCCCCCCCAGCCTGCCCTCGGACCCGACTTCGCGCGCTACACGTGTCACCTCGCCGGCGAAGCGATTCAACTGGTCCACCATCGTATTGAGAGTTTCTTTCAGTTGGAGAATCTCTCCGCGAACATCGACTGTAATCTTGCGGGAAAGATCACCGCTGGCGATCGCTGTCGCGACTTCAGCAATGTTGCGCACCTGGCCGGTTAAATTGCTGGCCATAAAGTTCACGTTATCGGTCAAATCTTTCCAGGTTCCGCCCACACCGGGCACCTCGGCCTGACCGCCCAGCTTGCCTTCCGTGCCGACCTCGCGCGCCACGCGGGTCACTTCGCCGGCGAACGCGTTCAGCTGATCCACCATGGTATTGATGGTGTCTTTCAGTTCCAGAATCTCGCCCTTTACATCCACGGTGATCTTGCGCGACAGGTCGCCGCGCGCTACGGCCGTCGTCACCTCAGCGATGTTACGCACTTGAGAAGTCAGATTCCCGGCCATGGCGTTCACTGAATCAGTCAGATCCTTCCATGTACCGGCGACGCCCAGTACCACCGCCTGTCCGCCAAGCTTGCCATCCGTTCCCACCTCGCGCGCCACTCGGGTCACCTCGGAGGCGAAGGAGCGCAACTGATCGACCATGGTATTGATCGCTTCTTTTAGTTGCAGAATCTCTCCACGGACATCCACCGTAATCTTGCGCGAAAGATCGCCGCTGGCGACTGCGGTGGCAACCTCGGCAATGTTGCGTACCTGGGCCGTTAAATTACCCGCCATGGAATTGACCGAGTCGGTCAGGTCTTTCCACGTACCGGCGACACCGGGCACCTGGGACTGCCCACCCAGCTTGCCGTCCGTACCCACTTCGCGCGCCACACGTGTCACCTCGGAGGTGAACACACCCAGCTGCTGAATCATCGTATTGACGATCTTGGCGGAACGCAGAAATTCGCCTTCCAGGGGACGCCCATCCACATCCATCCGCACCGTTTGCGTCAGGTTGCCTTCAGCAACAGCGGCGATTGCGCGAGTCACCTCGGTGGTCGGCCGCAAAAGATCCTCGACCAGCGTGTTGACCGAGACCTCCATCTCTCCCCACGCGCCTCTGGATTCATCGAACTTCGCGCGCTCGCGAGTTTTTCCCTCTTTTCCCACCACGTGGCCAACACGTTTCAACTCAGCGGCTATTCTCTGGTTGGCCATTACAATCTGGTTGAATGAGTCTGCTATTTTCCCCGTCAGGCCTGTCCAGGAGCCAGGCAGCCGCACAGAGAAATCACCGTCGCGCATCGCCTGCATTCGCTCCAATATCAGAACGATTTCAGCGGAGCCAGGTTCCGGCAACAATCCCACATGTCCATTACCGGTCGGTCCACTGCCAGCAATCCCTTCTCGTTCGGCAGAGATAGGCGCTTTGGATCTCTTCATAATCTCTCCTGAATATTAGGCGAAAGCTCTTTTTTGGCGAGCGCAGGGAACCCTGCGTTTAGGCCCGGCAATCGTCACTCCGGCTGTGCGCCAACCTAAATCGTTTTGAGGTTGAGAGTCAACTCTGCGGCAGTTGGATGCGGGCGGCTGCAGGTGGGGTTGTGCTTCTTTTTCTTCTATTTGGCCGACGCCGGAGTATGCCTATCTTCTGCCCCTACAATGGACTACCCTGGATCGACACCAGGGATAGTCCGTCTGCGAGGCTTCTTCCTTATAGATAGTGGTCATCAGATTTTCGTTTTTCTTCTCACTCGACCGTCATCGTCAAATCACCCAGCGCACCACACCCCTCACTTCAAGCCGGCTTCTCGTCGGCCATATGCCGATTTGCCCATAATTCGGGAGCCATCTGCCGCTTTCGGAACGCTGTCCAGCCCTTGAAAAAATTCGCACGTATAAAAACACGAAGCACCAGACCGATCGCTCCATGAAATTCCTCGCTCTTCTCTCTTCCTCGAAAATCGTCGAAAGGTTCTCCGTGCGGATTTGAACAGGGAGACCCTCGTATGATTCAATCACTCGGATACGGAAGGATTTCATCACCGTTCGCGAAATGGACAACCTGGTATTCGCCACGAGGGTTTGGAGTTTCATGACCGCCTTCCCTCGTGGATATCCATAGATCTTTTTTGATCGCTGACAACAGATGATGTTGAATGGAAACTACTCAAGAGGTCTACCGTTTCAACGCCATGAAATCGACGGGTTGGCTTCTGACAATCGGACTCTTCGCTGCGACCGCAAGTCCGTGCCTGGTCGCGCAAAGCGCGCCGCCTGCATCCGACAACATCTGGCAACCCGGAAACGTTCAGTCCCTGCTAAATGAGCGTCCAGTCCAGACGTCGCAGCCCGGAATTCCGGATGTGGACAAAACCTACACGCTCGCCGAGTTGATCGACCTGGCAGAGCAGCACAATCCTGACACGCGTGGTGCCTGGGAGCAGGCCAAATCCAGAGCCGATGCTCTGGGCATCGCACGCGGCGCGCTCTATCCCACCCTGTCCGCCGTCGCGATTGCAGCTTCCATCCGGCAGGCTCCGCTCATCGGCGAATACTTCCACCGCCAGACACTCGGAATATTCGAACCTGTTCTTCAGGTTGAATACCTGGTATTCGACGTGGGTGGCCGCAGTGGGGCAATCGATGCGGCCAAAGCAGATCTGCTGGCGTCGGACTTCGCCTTCAATGACACCCATCGCCGCATCATCTATCAAGTCGCGTCTGCCTATTACCAGCTTCTGAATGCCGAAGGCCAGCGCGAAGCCGCGGAAGTGAGCCTGGAAAATGCGAAGACCGTCGAGCAGGATGCCAGTGCGCGTCTCGCAAACGGCCTCGCCACCAAACCGGATGAGTTGGAGGCCAACGCGGCGCAGGCCCAGGCTGACTACAATTTGCAGGCGGCTGTCGGAACGGTCGCCATTGCGCGTGGCGATCTCGCCACCGCGGCCGGTTTCACGGCGACCACTCTCTTCAAAGTTCAGGAGATTGACCAACTCCAGCTTCCTAATGCGATCGCCGATTCCGTTGATCAGGAAATCGAGCGCGCTTTCAGTCAGCGCCCCGATCTACTTCGGCAACTGGCACGATTAAGGGCTGCCGATGCTTCAATCAAGCAGGCAAAGTCGACCTACTTCCCTTCTCTCAGTTTCGACGGCGAAGGAGGCGAGGCACGGGCCTACGGCCAGCAGGACCTTCTCCCAGGAACTTATGCGGAGGGTGAAATCTGGACCGCCCAGTTGAATTTGACATGGACTCTTTTCGACGGTGCACGTCGCGAATATCGTATTGCCCAGGCCCAGGCCGATAAGAAGGCCGCTCAGGCTGCCATCGATTCGCTCCGCGATCAGATCGCCAACCAGGTCTGGGCTGCTTATTCGGATGTGCAGACTGCGCTGCGCCAGCAGAAAGCCGCGGATTCCCTGTTGACCGCCTCTCAGCAATCGTATGAAGCCGCGCACGAAGCCTATGGGTATGGCGTACGCAATCTACTCGATGTAGTCTCGGCGCAGAAGACTCTGGCGCAGGCCCGATCTGAAGACATCTCCGCCCGAACCCAGGTATTACTCCAGGTCACCAATCTCGCTTTCCGCACGGGTGACCTGATTCAAACTCAGCACTGGAGTCCTGCACCGTGATCACGAAATCGTATCAGGGAAGTGGAACCAACCCGTGAACCGCTCGCAACGATGGTTGACTTGGCCGGCTGCGCTGCTCGCGATCGAACTCGGGGGTTGCCGGCGTTCGCCAACGTTCAACATACTCGGATCATTCTTCCCGGCCTGGCTCCTCTGCCTGTTTGCAGGCATCATCTTATCGGTAATTTCAAACCGTCTCCTTGCCCGTTTCTCACTCGACAAGGAGATTCTCTGGCCTGTCGTCGTCTATCCGTGTATCTCTCTGTTCTTTGCCTGCGCGCTATGGCTGATTCTCTTTAGCTGATTGGAGGACGAATATGCCGGTTGATCCGTCGCACCCCCGCCTTCATCTCATTGGCCGCTCGATCAGCGTCACGGTAATTGTATGCACTTTCATCACGGGTTTGATAGTGATTCACCAGGTCAATGTCTACCCGCGCACAGACGACGCCGAAGTGTTCGCGAACTATATCGGCATGGCCCCTCTGGTCAACGGTCCGGTGATGCATCTATATGTCTCCGATAATGAGCTGGTCAAAGCCGGCGCCCCCTTATTCGACATCGACGACCGTCCATATGCCTACGCCCTCGCTCGCGCTCATTCCGATCAGCGCGCGCTTGAGGGCCAGATCGGTGACGAACGTCGACTCATTGCCGGCAAGTCGAGTGGCGTGGATGTTGCCAAGGCCAACGTCCTAAGCGTTGAAGCCAGTCTTGCCCGCGCCGGCGCTGCGGTCGAAGAAGCCAAAGCCGCTGTTGCCAATGCAAAGGCTTTCGTTCAGCGATCCAATGCGGAACTCAAATACGCGTCGGACAATCTGCGCCGCATTGAGCCACTCCTGGCGCGCCAATTCGTGACCGTAGATCAGGTTGATCAGGCCCGCACATTGGAGGTTTCTCGCATGCAGGCTGCGAATCAGGCCCATTCACAACTGACTCTGGCCGAAGCTAGCCTGCTCGCATCGGAGGCCCAATACAGGCAGGCCCAGGCTATGCTCGACCAGAGCCATCAGCAAGTCCAGCAGGCGACACACAACGTAACCACACTCAGGCCGCTGCAGGGGCAGCTTCCCGGCAAGCAGGCGTCCATTGATACCGCACAATATAACTTCGACAATTGCCACGTCGTCTCGCCTTTTGATGCCCGCGTCACTAACCTCACCATTTCCCAGGGGGCCTACGCGACCGCCGGCAAACAGATCTTCACGCTCATTGACACACGAGTTTGGTGGGTCATCGCCAACTTCCGCGAGACCCAACTGCGCCACATTCATCCTGGAATGCGCGCCGACGTCTACGTCATGTCCCGACCTGCCCTTCGCTACCAGGGAGTTGTCGATAGCGTCGGATTCGGGGTCACGCCCGACACGGATCTGATCGGCCGCCTGACTGCACCGGGCCTGCCTGACGTGCAGCGCACCCTGAACTGGGTACATCTTGCCTCGCGCTTTCCCGTGCGGGTCCGCATTCTGAATGACCCATCGGACATCTTCCGCCTCGGCGAATCGGCTACCGTCGTCATCCGCGGTTACGACCATCAAGAATCAGGAAAGTAGACATGGCGTCCGAGCCAATTCATCTTCCGCACCAGGAGCAATTCAGTAATTGGTTCTCCGATTTCCTGAAGAATGAACTCGCGCCCTATCCCGGCCGAGGAGCACTCGTCGCGCGCATCGTCATCTCCGCAACCCTGACCATGATCTGGATCGAGACATTCAAAATTCCCGGAGGCGTGCTCGGTGCGCTGACTGCTTTCCTCCTTTCACGCGAAAATCTGGTCTCCACCACGCGCTCAGCAATCTTCATGATCGTTGCGTTGCTGCTTGCAGGACTCTTCATCCCCGTCGGCGCCCGTATGTTCGCTTCCACCCCTGAGACCCACTTCCTATGGGTCGGCTGCAGCCTGTTCGCGGTTTTCTTTCTGCTGCGCTGCCTGGCCAACTATGCTGTGGCGATCGGCGTCGCCCTTGTGGTCGGCAACGTTGTCAGCATCTGGTACCTGCCGGGCCCCCCGGAATTAAATGTCGAAAACACGTTGTGGGTGGTAGGCGCAACATTGGTTGGAGCTCTGGTGACGTTGGGCGTTGAAGTCGTGTTTCACGCACTGTCCGGTCGCGACGACGTCGTGGATGGCATCGATATCCGCCTTGCATTGCTGCAGGATCTGATGGCAGCTTATGCCGATGGCCGGTCTATTTCGCCCGCCACCCAGGCTGGCCTTGCTCAGTTCGCCATGGTGGGTGCCAGTTCGCTCCGCCGCCGCGTCGCCCGCTCGAACGTCACCCAGCTCTATCGTGCGCGCATGACCACGCTGGTTTCACTCGCCGCTCGCTCGATCGATTTTGCCGCTGCTCTCGCGGGCGCTTATCCTTCCATTGCGCCGAATCTGCGGGAACGTGCTGCGCACATCGGCCAAAGCGTTGCCGACATTCGCAACTGCCTTCGCACCCACGGCCAGCCTTGTGAGACATCTCTCGAATCTCTGCCAAGTCCCGGCACTCCTCTCCTGTCCGAAATCGAATCCATGGTTTCTCTCATGCCCTCCATTTTTAGTAGTGAGCATGCACCTGACCCCGACCTTGAGCCCATCGATGATCCCCCGGCCGCCAACCGCATCTTCATTCCAGACGCCTTTTCTAACCCCGAGCATCTCCGCTACATTCTCGCTGGAACGATGGCCGCTATGCTTTGTTACATCTTGTACGCGTCGCTGGATTGGCCCAATCTTTCCACATCGATCACCACCTGTGTGCTTACCGCACTCACCACTGTCGGATCCTCCCGACAGAAGCAAATCCTTCGCGTTGCCGGGTTCGTTCTGGGCGGCGTTGTTGCCGGTCTGGGAGCGCAGATCTTCATACTGCCGTTCATCGATTCCATCGGTGGATTCACCGTGCTCTTTGCCGCCATGACTGCCGTCGCTGCGTGGATCGCAACTTCCAGTTCCCGGCTTGCTTATGCGGGCGTGCAGTTTGCTTTTGCGTTCTACCTGATTCACCTGAGTGAATTCACCATCCAGACCGACCTGACTGTTGGGCGCGATCGGGTGCTTGGCGTTCTGCTCGGCATCACCATGATGTGGCTTGTTTTTGAGCGACTCTTTCCCCGTTCCGCCAGCGATGAAATGGTGCGCATCTTTGTCGTCAACCTTCGCCTGCTGTCGGATCTTCTCAGCTCCACTCCGCGCGCTGGAAATTCTTCGGACATTTTAAAAATCCGCCGTGATCGCGAAGAAATCTATCGTCGCTTCGGGGAGGTAAATGCGCAGGCCGATGCTGTTCCCTTTGAAACCGGGGCAGCGCGCGCTGGAGACATGGCCGCGCGCGATCGGATCCGTCGATGGCAGGCCTCTTTACGCAGTTTCTACCTGCTTGAGGCTCCATTGCTCCAGTTCCGTCTCTTCGCCGCCATCGACGCGAAGTCGCAGCCATTTAGAATTTTCGAAAATGATTTTCGCTTCGAGTGTTCGCGCATCTTTCTCCAGATGGCAGATAGCCTTGACAGTCAAGTGAAGACGCACTTTCACCGCGCCAGTGTGCCGGTGAGCTTCGTCCAGCAAATCGATTCCGCGTCAGCCACTATTGCTGATACATTCTCAGAGCGAGAGAAGTCTCTCATGCATCTCACCCGCACCATCGCGCGACTCATCGACCGGGTCCAATCCGAGGTTGCCTCTGAAGGTCTGTACGATCTGCCCCCAACCCCCGCAACTCTGCCAACCACCGCAGAGGCCGACACCGCCTGAGTCGCAGGTTAGCCAATGCTCATCGGTCCGCTATCGTCCGCGCCGGACGGGTCGCAGAACGCACCGGGCGCGTCGCGATGGGCGATGAAAAAATCAGGATTCGCCGACTGGAACACTCCGAACTTTACGGACGGATCCGTCTCGAGTGCGGGCATCAGCGTACCCAATTCAACGATCGTTGTGGGGACAAACATGCTGATCGGTGGATTGTTGAAGTTGATTGTCCACCGCCCCCGGATCGGTGCGGTCGACGTTGAACTGCGCCACGCCCGCTTCCCTGGCGATCGCGTTTGTGGTGGTCCGGTGGTAACCAAGACAACCGAACACTGCGGCGGCGGCACGGAGGAGAGCCTGCTGGCGCTGCTCGCCACGCGCGTTGCGCTTGCGGTTTGGATCGAAGACGGTCACAGGAGGATTCTCGCAGAAAGGGTGCATGTAAGTAAAAACTTGCATCGCTTCTTAAATACAAGTATCTACTTGCATACGAGGTGAGCGACATGTTCACAGTGATGGGAATTACGGGCAGAGTTGGCGGAGCAGTGGCGGAAAATCTGCTTGCAGCGGGAAAGACGGTGCGAGGAGTGGTGCGCGATTCAGGGAAGGGGAAAGCCTGGGCTGATCGCGGTGTGGACCTGGTGCAATCTGCGTATGACGACGCGGCGGGGCTCGCAAGGGCGTTTTCGGGCGCAGAGGGCGTGTTCGCGATGATTCCACCGGACTTTGCACCGGCTCCCGGGCTGCCGGACCAGAAGCGTACGATTGCGGCGATCCATGAGGCGCTTGAACAGGCGAATCCTGGCAAGGCTGTGTTTCTTTCGTCTATTGGCTCGGAGCAGTCGAGCGGGCTAGGGCTGATCACGTCAACTCACCTGATGGAAGAGGCGATGCGCACGCTGCCGATTCCTGTGGCGTACCTGCGCGCGGGTAGTTTCATGGAAAACTGGCTGGGAGCGTTGGACCACATCCGTGCGACGGGTGAGATGCCGTTCTTCTATGCGCCACTTGATCGCAAATTCCCGCTAGTCGCCACGCGAGACATCGGCCTGGCGGCCGCCACAGTGTTGCAGGAGACCTGGACGGGCGAGCGTGTGCTGGAGGTAGACGGGCCCAAGGGTGGAACGGATCTGCACGAAACGGCGGCCGCGTTCGGAAGGGCGCTGGGCCGAGAGGTGAAGGCCGTGCAGCTACCCGAGGCAACGTGGCAGAACGTTGTGGAAGCGATGGGTACGCCAGCTGATCGGACGGGGCTCTATATCGAAATGGTGAAGAGCTTCAACTCGGGCTGGATCCACTTTGGCAATTCGGGAACAGAGAAGTTCCATGGGCCAACGACGATTGAAGCATTCGCACAGGAGCTGGTCAAGTAAGAAGAACGGGCGCAGGGACTTTTCGATGCAATCAATTTGGCATCTCGGAGGCGGCGTTAGCTTCCGAGATCGGCGTTTAGCAGGACTAATCGGGACCTTGCTTCGCGCGCCTGCTTGCAGGGCGGGAACAGGCACCGCTTGGGACGGGGAGCGGAAGACGCCTGCTTTGTCGGTAGCTAGCGCGAGGCAAGGGTGCAGCGTCCCGTATTCCCCAACGAGCGGTTGGGTTCGATCGCGAAACCAATTTCTATTCTGGCGCGATGCTGAGGTTGGCACTCATGGTGTGCTCTTCCCCCGGCCCCAGCCATATCGCCGAGGTGAGGATGTTACTGGCCTCGACGCAAGTCATCTGCTGCCATTCATCCTCTCCAAAATCGGAAAGCGATGCTGCTCCCTGTTGCCACGGGTTCCAGACTACCGTTGTTCGAGAATTCCCTTTCTCCGTGCGGAGCGTGCGGCAAAGAACTGGATCAACCAGCTCCGCAGCGCTCTGGGTATTGAGGTAGGCATTGTCAGTCGTTCCGTTCAATACTAAGTCGCCGAACTGAGTCTTTTCGCGATTCTGATCGACGTTGTCGAGGTATCTGACGCCGTTGAGGCCGTGCACGCGCACACTCTCGGCGTGGCCTACCCGGAAATAAGTATGCAGTGCCTCTTCAAACGAAAAAGGCCCCGATCCTGTGTTTGTCGCGGTCAATTCGAGACCAAGAGTGGTGCTAATCCTGATCCGGAGCGCCAGGCGAAACTCGTGCGGCCACCAGCGGCGCGTGGAAGTATCGCTTTCAGTCGACAAGACCGCGATCACAGATCCGTCGTCTTTCGCAATCACGGAATCGAGCTGCCACTCCCGGGTACGTACAAATCCATGGGCCGGCGCCTTAGGATCGTCCGCTTTGGCCCGAAACCAGGGGAAGCAGACCGGAATCCCTCCGCGAATCGCGCGGCCGTCCTCCCAATGCGAGTGTCTGCTGAGAAAAATGACCTCTTCTGCACCAGCTGGCTGCCAGGAACTGACATGGGCGCCGTGCAGATAAATCTCTGCCCAAGCCGCCTTGGTCGTGACCTCGAGTTTGGGCAATCCACCCATCCCAGAAATCACCTGTGCAAGTCCAGAAATCCCGAATTGTCGGTTCAAAGCATCGGCGCGCGCGAGATCAGCCATCACAGATCGGATTCTATCCAAGATAGGGTGCCGTTGACTCCGATTGGGTTTGGAATACTTGCTGGAAGTTGTCCGAACCTTTCGAGACACGCGCGCCGGAAACAAGGGAACGGGCGGTCCAGGAACGTCGATCTTGTACTTGGTGCAAAGCATCGTGGACGGAGCAGCGCCGGTGCATCAGGAGCATGCGACGCTGGAGACGACTACTCGCGCCCGCTACGACTGCGACTCCGAAACGTCACAGCGACATGCGCCGGGTCCGACCGTGCGGCCAAGGTATTCAGGCTGCGAGCCAGGAACAGCAGACAAACGCCGAAGGTGGCGTCAAAGAACATACGCCCACAGCATCCAACAGATCAGGAATAACGCCACGATCGCTCCCGCAATATGGGCGATCCATTGGCTCGGCGTTTTCGGTCTTCCAAATTCGAACACGGGATAATAGTAGCAGGCACGCTACGGGTGTCTCCGGTCAATTGATCGTAATGGTCAGCGCGTTTGATCTACTAGCGGCCTTATCGGAATAACTGCAAGAATTATGGACACTAGTCTTTCGAGATGAGTTAGGGAACAGTTCATTATGTGGCTGGGAGCCGTACCCATAGGATCAACTAAACCCGCTACTAAACCTTCGCATCGAAACGCCTGAGGTCGTGGATGATCGGCAATCCAAAAAACGACGGCATGGTCCAGGTACGTGGTGCGCGTGAACACAACCTTCGCAACGTCGATGTCGATATTCCGCGCGATGCGCTCGTTGTCTTTACAGGCGTTTCTGGTTCGGGCAAGTCTTCGCTGGCCTTCGGTACTGTCTATGCCGAAGCCCAGCGTCGCTATCTCGAATCTGTCTCGCCCTACGCTCGCCGCCTGTTCCATCAACTCAGCGTTCCTGCAGTAGACTCCATCGATGGCCTGCCTCCCGCTGTCGCGCTGCAACAGCAGCGAGGCGCGCCCACAACACGTTCCTCCGTCGGCTCCGTGACCACGCTCTCCAATTTGCTGCGCATGCTCTACTCCCGCGCTGGGGACTACCCACCGAACCAGCCGCTATTTTATGCAGAGTCGTTTTCTCCGAACACCGTGGAAGGCGCATGCACCAAATGCCATGGACTCGGTCGCATCTATGAAGTGACTGAGCAAAGCATGGTGCCCGATCCGTCACTTACTATTCGCGAGCGCGCCATCGCCGCGTGGCCCACGGCGTGGGGCGGCCAAAACCAACGCGACATTCTGGTCTCACTGGGTTACAACGTAGACATCCCATGGCGTGATCTTCGGAAGAAAGACCGCGATTGGATTTTGTTCACCGAGGATCAACCGCAGGTTCCGGTCTATGCCGGATTCACCCCGGCAGAAACCCGGCAGGCCCTGAAGCGCAAGACTGAACCCAGCTACATGGGTACATTTACCAGCGCAAAACGCCACGTATTTACCACGTTCGCCAACACGCACAGTGCGATGATGAAGAAGCGTGTCGCAAAGTTTATGCTCTCCACGGAATGTGACCTTTGCCACGGCAAGCGCCTGCGCCCCGAATCTCTCTCCGTTACATTTGCCGGCTACGACATCGCGGAGATCGGTACGCTGCCGCTCAAGCGCCTGCGCTCGATTCTAGAACCGTTCGCAAAAACCGGAGGCAAGGCGCACGCCGCGAATCCCGAAAAGACTGAAGTTACAAGACGGATTACTGCTGACCTGACGACTCGCCTCGACGTGCTACTCAATCTCGGGCTCGGATATCTCTCGCTCGAGCGCAGTACTCCAACACTCTCTCCAGGCGAACTGCAGCGACTGCGCCTGGCAACACAACTCCACTCCAATCTCTTTGGCGTGGTCTATATTCTCGACGAACCATCCGCGGGCCTTCATCCCGCCGACACAGAAGCTCTGCTTGACGCGCTGGACGCTCTCAAGAAATCGGGAAATTCCCTCTTCGTCGTCGAGCACGAACTCGATGTCGTACGTCGTGCCGACTGGCTCGTCGACGTAGGACCTGGCGCTGGCGTCAACGGAGGAGAAATCCTCTACTCCGGGCCCCCTCCCGGTCTTCAACACATCGCGGGTTCGCAAACCAGAAAGTATCTCTTTCCCTCCAACGCGCCAACTTATCCGTTGCCTCGAGAACCTAAGGCCTGGCTAAAACTCACCGGCGTCACACGCAACAATCTCGATCATCTCGACGCAAACATTCCGCTCGGCGTTTTTACAACTGTCACCGGAGTATCGGGCTCCGGCAAGTCCACCCTGATCAGCCAGGCCCTCGTCGAACTCGTTGCCGAACATTTGGGCCAGAGAATTGACGCTGAAGAGGACGAAGCAGATGACCTCGAACAGACGAATATTGTCACCACCGGTGGCAGGATCGTCTCGGGCATGGAAAAAATCCGGCGCCTGGTCGTCGTCGATCAGAAGCCAATTGGCCGCACGCCTCGCTCGAACATGGCCACATATACGGGGCTCTTTGACCACGTGCGCAAACTCTTCGCAGCTACTACGATGGCGCGTCGACGCAAATATGACGCCGGACGCTTCTCGTTCAATGTCGCCAAAGGACGCTGCGAAACCTGTTCTGGGGAAGGATTCGTCTGCGTCGAACTTCTCTTCCTACCCAGCGTCTACAGTCCATGCCCAACCTGCCACGGCGCACGCTTTAACGCGCAGACGCTCGAAGTCCTCTACCGCGGAAAAAACATTGCCGACGTCCTCTTTCTGACGGTCGACGCCGCGGCGCAGTTCTTTGCCGAGGACGCATCGGTTGCCCGCGCACTGCAAGTGCTGCAGGAAGTGGGCCTCGGATATCTGCGCTTAGGTCAGGCCGCGACTGAACTCTCCGGGGGCGAAGCGCAGCGTGTCAAGCTCGCAACTGAGCTTCAGCGTGCCCAGCGTGGGGATTCTCTTTATGTGCTTGACGAGCCAACGACTGGCCTTCATCCTGCCGATGTTGAACGCCTGCAGCGCCAGCTACAGAACCTTGTCACTGCCGGCAATACGGTAGTGGTGATTGAGCACGATGTGCAAATCATCGCCAGTAGCGACTGGGTGATCGACATGGGACCCGGTGCAGGGGATGACGGAGGACATATTGTCGTGTCCGGCCCGCCTGCACTTGTTGCACGCACCAAGGACAGCAAGACAGCGCAGTTTCTCGCCGCTCGGCTGTAATTATTTTGGCTGGTCGATGGAGTGATTCTTTCCGCCGGAGTAAGATCTGCGGGTTTATCGCGCGCAAGGTCAGCCTGAAAAGAGAGCAGCCACAATTGTCGGATTTCCGACATAACCCCTTCTGAATCATCCAAGTAACCTTCTAGGCCGCACTCTGCATCCATGCTCGTAGAAGTGATTGCGCTGCAGGAAAGATTTCCGGCAGGCACCAAGTATCTGGAAGTTTTGTTGCTACGTTTGATCGCTCGCTTTGCATCCTTTAACTGCCACGCTGCAAGCAAGCAGATGGTTCAGATCCACTTTTTGATCTGGTGATTGTAGTTTCACCAGCCCGATGGCTACCCTTCCGGCCACCGGGTTTTTGGGTCAACTCAAGACTGAGAGATAAGTAAAGAATGGCGAATGACCTTCGACATAGTAACTGCGCCTGCGTGAATGTTCGCCGAGCCAGTCGAGCTATCTGTCACCTATACGATCTGGTGCTCGGCCCGACGCAGTTGAAAGCAACTCAATTCAATATCCTGCGACACATTGATGAATGTGGCGAAATCGCGCACTGTGATCTTGCGACAGATATTGCTGCCTCGGTGGAAACACTATCTCGACGGCTTGCGAATGCGCGAAAGTGCGGATGGGTTCGCATGCAGGTCGGCAAGAATGGACGGCGCTTGTACAGCCTCACTCCCAAAGGCAAGCAGGTGCTGGATGAGGCGCTTCCCTATTGGGAACGGGCGCAACTTCGCCTGCGCCGAACGCTTGGCGAGACCGATTGGCAGCTGTTGGCCAGCTTCACTGAGCGACTGACGTCCGCTGCAATTCGCGCCGAGACCATGCGATTTTCCAATGGCGGCGCAAAGCCTCCGCTTGTTCCGCGCCCTTAAAAACTCCTCTGCACGGTCACAGTTATAGCAGCGCATATATCCATAGAAAATCGCGGACCCGGCATCGCGCATGAAATCTCCTTGCGCTCTCTGCTGTTGCTATAGCAACACCTATAGAAACTCTTTCGATACATCTCGCGAGAAGATGTACCTCATCTACCGAACTATTCCGTTTGATTGCCTGCAAGCGCGCAGACGAATCTTCTTCGGACAAAAGGCCACGATCCTGGTTCGATCACGGGTACGGAGAGAAGAGTGCATGAGCACCGCGACCGTTGAACAGCATCTCACTGAAATCTGGGAGACACCAAAAAGTCTATGGGGGCGGCTGGCTTCCGTAGATCATAAAGAAATCGGCAAGCGGTATCTCGTCACCGCATTTATCCTGCTGATCATTGGCGGCGTGGAAGCGCTAATCATGCGCATCCAGCTCGCCCGCCCAGACCAGTCCATCCTCACCCCGGAAATGTACAACCAGCTGTTCACTATGCATGGCACTACCATGATCTTCTGGTATGCCGCTCCGATTCTGTCCGGATTTTCCAATTATTTAATTCCGCTGATGATCGGTTCGCGCGACATGGCTTACCCGCGCTTGAATGCCTTCAGCTATTGGACCTTCCTGCTGTCTGCGGTTCTCCTCTACATCGCACCCTGCATGGGTCAGGCCCCGCATGGAGGGTGGTTTGCGTACGTTCCCTATACCAACATCCAATACTCTCCCGGCCGCGGAATGGATTTTTACGCGCTCGCCTTACTCTTCCTCACAGTTTCCACAACTGTCGGCGCCATCAATTTCATCAGTACGATTCTGCGCATGCGTGCCCCCGGAATGTCCATCAACAAGATGCCGCTGTTCTGCTACAGCACGGCAACCATCTCCGGCGCTATTCTTTTTTCTCTTCCTGCGCTGACAGCCGACCTTGTGTTTTTGGAGTTGGATCGGCATTGGGGTACCCATTTCTTTCACATCGCGGGCGGCGGCAGAGTCCTGCTTTGGCAACAGCTTTTCTGGTTCTTCGGCCATCCCTGGGTCTATGTGATTTTCATTCCTGCCATGGGAATACTATCCATGTGCATTCCAGTCTTTTCTCGCCGACCCATTGTCGGCTATCCCTACGTAGCTATCTCCACCGTACTCACGGGCGTCGTCGGATTTGGCGTCTGGCTGCACCATATGTTTTCCACCGGCATGTCCGATATGGCGATGAGCTTTTTCAGCGCAGGCAGCATGCTGGTGTCAATCTTTACCATCGTGCAGGTATTCGCCTGGGTCGCCACCATCTGGAAAGGCCGATTGGTCATGACAACGGCCATGTACTTCGCGCTCGGATCCATTGCCTGCCTGGTCATTGGAGGCCTGAGCGGCGTCTACACCGCTATCATCCCGGTCGACTGGCAGGTGCATAACACGTACTTCGTTCCCGCTCATATTCACTATGTATTGATTGGCGCCAATGTTTTTCCGGTCTTCGCCGGCCTCTATTACTGGATGCCGAAAATGACCGGCCGCATGATGGACGAGACCGTCGGCAAGTGGAGTTTCTGGGTCATGTTCATCGGCTTCAATGTAGGATTTTTTCCCATGCACCTTGTTGGCCTGGCCGGTATGCCGCGACGCATCTACACCTATCCCGCCGCCCTGGGTTTGGGTCCGATGAACATGCTGATTACATGCGGCGCGTTTGTGTTTGGAGTTGGCATTCTGATCAGCATTATCAATTTCCTGACCAGCATGCGCTCCGGCAGAATCGCCGGCCGCAATCCCTGGAACGCCGACACGCTGGAGTGGGATACGGATTCTCCGCCCGCGCCATACGCCACCGTCCACATCCCAACGGTCGTATCGCGCCATCCGCTGTGGGATGACTACGACGAGGAATACGATCCTGACGGCAGCCGGATTCTCGATCATGGACGACAGACACCATCGACGACATGGCTGGATGCCGAGCCGTTTGCCATTTCACAAATGCCCTCAGAATCGATTGCACCGCTGTTGCTGGCGCTGTCATTGTTGCTCTTTTTTACCTCGATGGTCTTTGAACTTTTGTGGGTCGCGCTTGCCGCACTCATCCTGACATTCGCCTGTGCCTGTTTCTGGCTATGGCCCCGCGAGAACCAGGAGATCGCATGAGTACGACCGTCAACATCTACGAAAATACCGGTAAGAAAGTCATTACCGCCGCCGACGACGGGCGCGGAGTTCTCGCGATCTGGCAGGTGATCGCCACGGAGGCCGCTCTGTTCGCCTCCCTCTTCAGTTCGTATTTCTACCTGGGAAATAACAAGAGCCGATGGGCCGTGAACCAGCCTCCGAAGCTCCACTTTCCACTCATCATGCTCGCGATCATGGTTGTTAGTTGCGTGGTGCTTGTTTGGGGCGAGCGGCTAGTCCGGCGGCAGAATTATTTCGCGGCACGCATTGCACTCGCCGGTACGTTTCTGCTCGGGCTCGGCTTTCTTGCCGTGCAGTCCTTTGCGTATCTGGAGACCTGGAAGACTCTGACTCCCTATAGCGATTCTTATGGCTCCATCTACTACGCGATTACGTTTTTTCATGACGCGCATGTAATTGTCGGGCTACTTATTCTTGCCTACGTGCTGTGCCTTCCGCACTATGGCCCGGTCACTCGTACTCCCTATCGGCCGTATCGTGTGGCGGCGCTCTATTGGTACTTCTGCACAGTCGTGCTTTTCTTCGTCGTCCTCATCCTCAACATCATCCCCAACGGAAAAGTCCATGGCTAGCGAACCTCAAACTCGACAGCGAGGTGTCTCGCCGGTCCGGCTGTGGTTCGGATTTTCTGCGGCCGGCTTCGCGTGGCTTGGCCTGGGCATATCGGACGTTCTGATCACCTGGCGGGAATGCATCCACAATGAAGCGTTTGGCGGCGCCAGCACGCACACTGGCCTGCACACCTTGAATATTGCGATCTTCTTCCTCTTGCTGGCCATCGCGATTGCCGCAGGAGTGATGTCGTATCGAAACTGGCGCAGACTCGCCGGCGAAGTCAAACTCCGCCACGCGGAAGGCACAGATAGTCGAGAATACCTCGCCCTCATCGGAGTCTTTATCAGCATCACCCTCGGAATGGGCATGATTTGGCTTGGAATTCCCGTCCTCGTTCTCAGCTTGTGCGTGAGGATTCGATGAGAGCCACCATCAATCTCGCCCATGTATGGCTTTCCGCCGCGCCTCTTCTGTTGGCAGCCGCCTGCATCGCCTCTGTAGGCTGCACCGGTGGTCAGGCGTTGCCCACATATCCCGCTTCCCTAAATGGGAATGCAAAGGAGGGCCGGCGAGTCATCGAGTCGAAGGGTTGCGGCTCCTGTCATACCATTCCTGGAATTCGCAACGCAAAAGGCTTGGTGGGTCCGCCCCTGATGTTCTTCAGTCGCCGAACCATGATCGCGGGCGAGCTCCCCAACTCCCCTCAAAATCTCGTGCGCTGGCTGAAGAATCCGCCTTCCGTGGAACCAGGAACGGCCATGCCGGATTTAGGACTTACTGATCAACAGGCAAATGATGTTGCCGCATATCTCTATACATTGCGCTAGAGCGAAAGGATGAACATGGATCGAGCAAAAAGAATATGGGCCGCCACGGTCAATTTCGCGATTTCCTGCGCGGCGATCTGCCTCCTGCTCTCTACCGCGACAGCCCTGTCGCAAGATAAATCACGCAACAATCCAAACAATGCCGGCGATCAGCCCGGGAATGGTATGACCACGGATATTCCGGGCGCATTGCCTGGCATTCATCTCATCACTCCCGTACCCAATGGGCAATGGATTCATCCCGCCGGCGATTACGCCAACACCCGTTACAGCCCTTTGTCGATCATCAACACAACCAACGTCCAGAACCTGCATATGGTCAGCTCCTTTTCTGTGGGAATTCCCCATGGATTTGAAGGTCAGCCGCTGGTCGTCGGCGACACGCTCTATATGGTGACTCCCTATCCCAACAATCTGATTGCGCTGGACCTGACCAAGCCGGGATTTCCGCAGAAATGGATTTATCAGCCGCATCCTGATAACCGCTCCGTCGGCATCGCCTGCTGCGATGTGGTGAATCGCGGAGCCGATTATGCCGACGGCAAGATCATCTACAACACCCTCGACGCCCACACAGTTGCCGTCGATGCCAAGACCGGAAAACTCGTGTGGGAGACCCAGGTGGGCGACACCAATCTCGGCGAAACCATCACTGGCGCTCCCCTGGTCGTGAAAAATGTTGTCCTCACGGGAATCAGCGGTGGCGAATTGGGCGTCCGCGGCAGACTTACGGGCATCGATCTGAAAACAGGCAAGATTCTGTGGCGCGCTTGGAGCAGCGGTTCTGATGCCGACGTCCGCATCGGTCCCGACTTCAAGGCCTTTTACGCGAAGGATCAAGGCAAGAATCTGGGCCTCACCAGCTGGACACCGGGTCAATGGAAACGCGGTGGCGGCACTATCTGGGGATGGCTTTCCTATGATCCCACGCTGAACCTCGTCTACTACGGCACAGGAAATCCGGGCGTATGGAATCCCGATATGCGCCCGGGAAGCAATCACTGGTCCATCACTGTTTTCGCGCGTGATCCTGAGACCGGCATGGCGAAGTGGGCCGATCAACTCGTTCCCCATGACTCCTGGGATTACGACGAGATCATGGAAAACATCCTGGTCGACATGCCCTGGGAAGGTCAGGAACGAAAACTATTGCTGCACCCCGGGCGCACGGGATTTATGTACGTCATCGATCGCCAAACTGGACAAATTCTTTCAGCGGACAAATACGTACCTTCGACCAATTGGGCGAATGGTTATGATCTGAAAACCGGTCTGCCGGAAATCAACGAAGACAAGCGCGCCCACTTCGGAAAATACACCATGGATATTTGCCCGTCTTCCACCGGCGGCAAGGACTTCATTCCCTCCGCGTTCTCCCCGAAAACCGGGTTGCTCTACATCCCGGCGCATAACACTTGCATGGATTATGAGGGCACCGCCGTCAATTACATCGCCGGCACACCTTACCTCGGCGCTAGCGTCCGCATGTATCCAGGCCCCGGCGGCTACCAGGGTGAACTGATCGCCTGGGACGTCGCAAAGCGGAAAGAAGTGTGGGGAATCAAGGATCCCGTGTTGCCGGTGTATGCCGGGGTACTCGCCACCGGAGGCAACCTGGTCTTCTACGGCACCATGGAGGGCTGGTTCCGGGCAGTCGATGCGCGAACCGGCAAAATCCTGTGGCAAATAAAGACCTCTTCCGGAATTATCGGAGATCCCATTACCTTCCTTGGACCGGACGGTAAACAATACATCGCCATCTTCTCCGGAATCGGTGGGTGGATGGGAGCCACCGCGCTTCCTTCTCTTTCCACCGACGATCCCTACGCAGCACTCGGCGCCGTTGGCGCTATGAAGCCGATCAAGGCAATCACTCAACCAGGAGCGGTGCTCTATGTCTTCGGTTACTAAACTGCTCGCTCTTTTCGTTCTTGCTTCCACCTCGGCCACCTTGGCTGCGACTACGACCCTTCGCGTCTGTGCGGATCCGAACAACTTGCCATTCTCCAACCGCGCCCAGCAGGGCTTCGAAAACCATCTCGCCCAAATGGTCGCGAAAGACCTTGGCATGCAGGTCAGCTACGACTGGTTCCCCCAGCGCTCCGCCTTCTTCCGCAAAACGCTGAACGCAGGAAAGTGCGACGTGGTCATGGGCGTGCCTTCTGGAATTCCAATTGCCAGCACGACTTCCCCCTACTATCGCTCAAGCTATGTTTTCGTCACGCGAAGAGCCAGCCATCTTTACCTCACGTCGATGGATGATCCGCGTCTCCATCAACTTCGCATCGGCGTCCACATTACAGGCGACCAGGACAGCAACCTGCCTCCGGTCAATGCATTGTTGAGCCGCGGAATTGTTCGCAACCTGGTCGGCTACAGCATCTACGGCAAGCTCTCTGAGAAGAATCCGCCTTCTGATCTGATTCAGGCCGTCGCGCACAAAAACGTGGACGTTGCCATCGCCTGGGGGCCGATGGCTGGATACTTTGCCCGCCACGCCTCAGTGCCGCTCTCCGTAACTCCGGTGGATGTTGTTTCGCCGGATCCAAAAATGCCGTTTACATTTGCGATTTCCATGGGCGTGCGGCGCGGCGATCAGGCGCTGTTGCAGCAACTCAACGCAGAAATTCAACGACGCCAACCGGAGATCCGCCAAATGCTGGAATCGTACGGCGTGCCCTTGCTGGACACACCGCCTACTGTCCGAGTGGGGTACTGACTTATGCCATTCTGTTTCCGAACCACGATCCGTATCGCAGTTCGAGGGTGCCTGCTGCCGGCTTTGCTTACATTCGCCGGTTGCAATTCCCATCGATCAGCCGCTTCAAGCGCCCCGCCATCGCCCACCAACGTTGGCCCGATCCCCGGAGCGCAAGGTGCGCCGGTGGGGGCGGTCAATCCACTTGCCGGCGACCCGGTTGCGTTGCAGGACGGTCGCCGACTCTTCAATTGGTACAACTGCTCCGGTTGCCACGGCGGACATGCGGGCGGCGGTATGGGTCCAAGCCTGCGCGATAAGACGTGGCTGTACGGCGACCGCGATGATCAGATTTTTGACTCGATCGCCGAAGGCCGCTCCAACGGCATGCCGGCGTGGGGGTCGAAGATACCCTCGAATCAAATTTGGGAACTGGTCGCCTACATCAAGTCGATGCGCACACCAGAAGAACCGGAGCCACCCGTCGAACCGGCCAACGAGGAGACCGCGAATCCATCCGACAACACGCCCTACGGTGTAGGTTCCCATCAGCACTAAGCAAGGAGAAGTATGCGTCGCCTTTTACTGATCAGCCCGCTGTTTCTGACGATTCTCGGATGCCGGCACGCCCAGTCCACGCTGTATGGCAGCGGACCCGCGGCCGACCGAATCGCGAATCTGTCCTGGCTGATGGTTTTCCTTTTTCTGGCGATTACAGCAATGATGTGGGGACTGATTGCACTGGCCGCCATCCTGCGGAAAGGAAATCTCGAAGAACATGCTCCCATTGACGTGGGCGGTGGACAGGGTTGGATTGCCATCGGCGGGGTGGCGTTTCCGTTCGTGGTCCTGTGTGTGCTCTTCATCCTCGGCCTGAATTTACTAAAGAAGTTTCCCATCCACGACTCTGCCAAGGCCGATTTAAAACCGCAGATTCTCGTGGTCGGCCACCAATGGTGGTGGGAGGTTCATTACCTCAACGACAATCCTTCGCTGCAAGTGACCACTGCGAACGAAATTCATATCCCTTCGAATCAGCCCGTCACCATTGAGTTGGAATCGCGGGATGTCATCCATTCCTTCTGGGTGCCCGCGCTGCATGGGAAGGTCGATCTCATCCCCGGTCATCCGAACTTTATTCGCATTGAAGCGAGCCATCCGGGATCCTACGCCGGCGAGTGCGCCGTGTTTTGTGGGGCCCAGCACGCCCATATGCGTCTTCTCGTCATTGCTCAGCCGCCGGAAGAGTTCCAGGAATGGCTCAAGCAACAGCGGCAGCCGGCAGAGGAACCCACCACTCCCGATGCGATTGCGGGGGAGAAGGTTTTTTTGAATGGCCCATGCATAATGTGTCATACCATCCGCGGTACCTTGGCAGGCGGAACTGTCGCGCCCGACCTGACGCACATTGGCAGTCGGCGCATGATCGCTGCGAATTCCTACCCGAACGACGACGCATATCTGGAAGCGTGGGTCACGCACGCGCAGTCTCTCAAGCCCGGTGCCCTAATGCCGGATCTCGCCGCATTTGATGGTCGCCAGTTGCGCGATCTGGTCGCATACCTTCGACAGCTGAAATAGTGATGACTTTTTAAGTAAGGAGTACGACATGCAACTTCAAATCCCCTCGACCTGGCGCCATGCTTCCTTTGCGTGGTTTCTAGCTCTCGCGTTCACCGTCAGTATTCCTTCAATCGCTCAGTCCAAGCCAAATTGCCCCGGTCTGCCCAGTGCCTCTCGCTTGAAACAAGTGCTGCAATCCATCGTCAAGCAGGGCTCAAGCAAGAACGGCGGTATGGGGAATCAGGAATGGGCGGTTCTCGTGAATCGCGACGGCGTAGGATGTGCGGTTGTTTATAGCGGAACCACCGCTGCCCAGGAATGGCCCGGTAGTCGCGTCATCGCCGCGTCTAAAGCGAATACCGCGAATGGTGTCAGCAATGACGACTACGCGCTCTCCACCGCGAACGTCTTCGCCGCATCGCAGCCCGGAGAAAGCCTATATAGCTTGGCAACCAGCGCGCCGCCAAATGCCAAAGCTGCCTTCGGCGATCCGGCCACATATGGAACGCCCAATGATCCCATGATCGGCAAACCGGTTGGAGGAGTAATTGTCTTTGGCGGCGGCTTGCCTCTTTATAACTCGCAGGGAAAGATCATCGGTGGTCTCGGTCTCAGCGGCGACACTTCCTGTACCGACCACATCATCGCGTGGAAGGTACGCCACGAACTGTCTCTCGATAACGTGCCCATGGGCCCTAGCCCGGCACATAACGACAATATGATTCTGGATTTTCAGAATGGAAAGAGTCCCAGCGGATTTGGTCATCCCCTATGCAAGGGTGGTATGGATCCTCAGTACATCATTCAGAGCCTATCCAAAAAATTCCCAACTGGCCCCGGCCATAAATAAGAAGCGGGAAGTGAGGCTCCAGTGATTGCGACCGATAGCGCACACGCGGCAATAGCAGTTCGCAAAAGTTTGCCGGCCAAAAGCGCCGCAATGCTAGGGCGCGAATATCTGATACTGATCAAGGCCAGAATTACTGCGATGGTGATGTTCACGGCCTGGTGCGGCGCCTACCTTGCCACCAATCACGCGACGCAGAGCGCCATAAGCTGGCAGATCGCTGCCGCGATTTTTGGAATTGGCCTGGTCGCCGCGGGGACGGCAGCCGCCAACCAGGTAATAGAGCGCCATACCGATGCGAAAATGCGGCGCACAGCGCAGCGTCCACTTGTCACCGGCGCAATCCCCGTATCGCACGCCATCGCTGCTACTGTTGTGATGATTGTGGGCGGCACAGCGCTCACAGCATTCGCCGCGAATCTGCAAGCAGCGCTGCTCACACTGGCGACCTCACTCGTCTACATCCTGGTCTATACGCCCCTCAAGAAGGTGACCCCGCTGTGCACCGCGATCGGCGCCATTCCGGGCGCAATGCCAATTCTGCTCGGCTGGGTCGCGATTCGCGGCCGTGTAGACTGGCAGGCGGCGCTGTTGTTCGCGATTCTCTTCTTCTGGCAGTTTCCCCATTTTCACGCCATCTCTCTACTGTATGCGGATGACTATCGGCGCGGGGATATTCGCATGTTGCCGGTGGTCGAACCCAACGGCATTTCCACCCGTCGCAGAATTGTCGCCTATTCTTTTGTGTTGCTCGTCGCAACCCTGCTTCCAACGTTGATGCACATGACAGGGCGAGTGTTCGGATTCGTCGCCTTAGCGCTAGGTATGGTCCTAATCGTGCAGAGTTTTCGCATCGCAATTCAAGCCGAGAGCGACCGTCCCGGCGCGAAGGATAGAGGCGCATCGCATGCTGCTGGCTACAGTGGTTTACCTTCCCGTGTTGATGATCGCCTTCCTTTTCGATCACGCGATATAGAGCCACTCTTCCTGAGCGAAGCTGGAATGTATTTCCTGACCTCGCAACCTATGGAAACGCTTTTGCGATCGCCAAGCCACAGAATCAATCGGGTGATGAGGTCTATGCGGCCTTCCCAGCCCATGGATCGATCACGATTTTTGTTACACGGTCTTTCTTGTCTCGCCAAAGTTTATACATCTCGGGCGCCTCTTCAAGAGTAATTCGGTGCGAGATGATATAGCTCGGATCGATCTGCCCATTCTCGATCCGTTCAAGCAAAGGTTTCATGTATTTGTGCATATTCGTCTGACCCATCTTCATGGTGATCCCTTTTCCGAAGGCGGCGCCAAAAGGTACTTTATCGAGCAGGCCACCGTACACACCGGGGATTGAGACTGTCCCGCCTTTGCGTACCGCCTGAATCGCCTGGCGCAACACGCTCGGACGGTCCGTTTCAAGCATCAGCTTTGTCTTGATCTCGTCATAGATTCCCTGTAGTTCGGTGGAGTGAGCTTCCAGGCCCACCGCATCGATACATGAATCCGGACCGACGCCTCCAGTGAGGTCCTTCAGAGCGGTCAGTACGCTGACGTCTTCAAGGGAGTAGTCCACGGTAACTGCACCCAGCGAGCGCGCCAATTCAAGACGCTCTTCCAAACGATCGATGGCAATCACTCGGGCAGCACCCAGCATAAAGGCACTCGCTATTGCGAATTGGCCTACCGGTCCACATCCCCAAATGGCAACTGTATCCCCCGGCTCGATCTGAGCGTTTTCGGCTGCCATATACCCTGTCGGAAAAATGTCGGAGAGAAATAGTACCTTATCGTCCGGTAGGTCATTTTCGATTTTCAGTGGCCCAACATTTGCAAACGGAACCCGTACATACTGCGCCTGTCCACCCGCGTAGCCTCCCATCATGTGCGAGTATCCAAATAATCCCGAACCGGAGTAGCCATAGGCAGCCTCCATCAAGTGCGCGTTCGGGTTAGAATTGTCGCAGGCCGACCAGATATTTTTCTTGCAGAACAGACAATTACCGCAGGCGATCGTGAATGGGACGACGACTCGATCTCCCCTCTTCAAGTTGGTTACATCCGGACCGACTTCCTCAACGATTCCCATGAATTCATGACCGAGGATATCGCCGGCTTCCATAGTTGGAATAAATCCATCGAAGAGGTGCAAGTCTGAACCACATATCGCTGTCCGAGTAATTTTGATGATGGCATCATGCGGATTCAATAAGGTTGGATCCGCCACGTTCAAGGTTTCGACTTTGCTTTTACCCATCCAACATACGGCTTTCATTTTCCACTCCATTCCAGAGGCTGCCGGTTATGATTTCGTTCCACTTCTGATGCGGTTCTTAGCTAGCTTTGCGATCGTTGCCCTGCGGGGTTTCAATGTTTTCGCCGTACAAGGATTTCTTCATTCCGCCAATTGCGCCACGCGGACCATGTGGCTGGCCCTCCGCGCGGGGGATCTCGCCGGTTTCTGCAAGTGCTTTGAAATGCCGCAAATTCTCGATGACTGCCTGTTTCGGGTTGCGACCCACCAATGTCTCCCAAGCGTTTGCGAACTTACCCAGTTTGAATTCTTGAAGAACCGTCACGGTAGTGCCATGTCCTCCTGGAGCTGATTCGAAAATCACTTCTCCCGCATTGTCGGAATCGCCCGCGATGGATCGCCACGCAATACGCTTTCCAGGTTCGTCCGCGAGCACTTCCGAGTCCCACTCAAACGTTTTGTCTCCAACTCCCATGATCCAGTGGGAGGTAGTATCCCTTGTCCGGGTTACCTGCGAAATTTGCTTCCTGCCAACTCGGAGCGGATTCCACATCGCGCCATCTCCGATAGAGATCTTCGGCGGCGCCTGGACGAGCGCGCTGGTTCTGACCCAGCGTCGACCGTCCTTGTCTTCCGGCGGAGCCAGATATCGGCCGTTCAGAATCGAGCCCGGCGCTGCCGGATTCAGGTAGAGGCTCGGCGTTTGGTTTTTCATTCAATGAGTTCAGCATTTTTTTCTCCTCGGGGTTTTATTCAACGCGTTCGTCTCGGCCGCTCTGACGTAAGCCAATCCTATTTTCGAATGGACTTTCCATGGTCGGACGTGCAACTTCATTTTTCACTTAATGGCTTCGCCATCTTCTCGTGCATGGAACCCTTAACGACCCCCGGAACCACGTTGGCGAGCATGCCTTCTAGTTTGGTTTTCAGAGAAGCGGAATAGACGTGATCGTCGCCTGCTAGAAGAGCTTCGATTCCCTGGCGTGCTACGTCATCCGGCTGGCTCTCAGACTTCCCCTTCGATCCCACTTCGGTGTTGTCCATCCCCGCCCGGTGGAAGAAGTCAGTATCGGTGGGTCCGGGCTGAAGCGCGGTCACAGTAACGCCTGTGTCGCGCAGTTCATACCGAAGGCTATGAGCGAATGAAAGCACAAACGCCTTGGTCGCTGCGTAGACAGCTTCTCGAGGTGCAACCATTTCGCCGGCGATTGAGGCGGTAAATAAAATTCGGCCAGAGTTTCGTTGAAGCATGCTGCGAGTGACATACTTTGCAAGCTGGACGGTTCCTGTACAGTTCAATTCCACTGAATTCAATTCCGCATCCAGATCTGAGTCACGAAACAGTCCACCCACACCCACTCCGGCATTAATACACGCGATATCGAGTGGCCTGCCCGTAGCCTCAACTGCTGACCACAACTGATCGACTCCTTCACGTGTTGCCAGGTCGGCCTGAACGACACTCACCTGCACACCCTTTCCATCCAGTTCCCGGGCCGCCGAACTCAGTCGATCGTCTTCCGCACAGACCACTAGATCGTAGCCTCGACTCGCCAGTTCTTTTGCGAGCGAATATCCGATACCACTCGATGCTCCCGTTACCACAGCAAATTTGGTCTCCACTTTCCCTCCGTAGCTTCTCGATCCCGCTAATTCGGATAGGATGCGAAGGAGGCGATGGCACGCTGCGGGCCTTGTTGACCAAAGCAAAAAGTCAAACTTACCCCGATCCGTCGCTTTCGCAGCGAGCCTGCATGCGGTGAAGATTGTTTTCACTTCAGATCAGCAGCCCGAATCCGAGGACTGAGCATCCAAGACAGCGACGCATGATTCCCCATTGTTTCCTCGAGTCACGGCTATGATCATCCCGCTCAGCCATGAAGCCGACTGGCAATCAACATTCTCAGTTGCTCGCGCGTGGTCTGCGCCGCAACAAAACACAATCGTCATTTCGCCACACCCGGACGATGAAACTCTCGCTATAGGCGGCTTCATCAGTTTGCAGAGGTCCAAAGAGCGTGATGTCAAAGTGATCGCGGTGACGGATGGCGAGAACGCGTATTTGGATAACGTCGGCTTAGGAAAAATACGCCGACAGGAGCAGGAAAAAGCCCTTCATACGCTTGGTGTGAGTGCCACTAACATCATTCGACTGGGACTTCCGGATTGTGATGTTTCATCCTACGCAAATGAACTGGTCGAGGCTTTACTTCCTCTCGTTTCTGAAGAGACACATGTGATGGCTCCCTGGCCCGGAGACTTTCATCCTGACCACGAGGCATGCGGGCGTGCCGCGAAACAAGCCGCGGAACTAGGCGGCGGGCTGCTCACATTTTATTTTTTCTGGACGTGGCATCGCGGAACCGCAGGCCTTCTCCGCGGTCTTCCGATCCGTTCCTTGGCGCTTACGAGTGTCCAGCAGTCCATCAAGTCGCGAGCGTTGAAACATCATCATTCGCAGCTTTTTCATCCTGGTGGAGAACCAATTCTGCCTGAGTCTTTGTTATGGCCGGCAAAACTTCCTTTTGAGATCTACCTGCCCGCATGAATCCAGCCACGACGAGCCAAATCTTTTTTGAAAATATGTATCGCCGCGATCCCGACCCCTGGAAATTCGCAAGCGATCGCTATGAACTCAATCGCTACGAGGCAATTTTCCGTAGTGTCGCACACAAGACGTATAGGCACGTCTTTGAACCGGGTTGCTCGATCGGGGTGCTGACTGCGCGACTGGCTTCGATTTCAGAACGGCTCGACGCCATGGATATTTCTCCCACCGCTGTCCTTCAAGCGAAGAAGCGCTGTCAATCTTTTGCTAACGTGCATATCGCCTGCGGCGCGCTTCCGCATCAGATTCCGATAGGAAACTTCGATCTCGTCGTGTTTAGTGAGATTGGCTACTACTTTGAAGAGGGAGCCTTACAGGACATTATCGTTCGTATCGTCGCTCGGATGCGCGCGGGAAGTACGTTTTTGGCGGCGCATTGGTTAGGCTCATCTCCGGACCATCTGCTAAGTGGTGATCGAGTGCATGAAATCATCGATCGCTCCGATGAACTAACGCATAACCTGGCTGAACGGCATGCCGGCTTTCGCTTAGAACGGTGGGAGCGGATATGATTTCTTCTCCCTGGCATGTGGCCGTCCTGGTTCCTGCCCGCAACGAGGAAGAACTTCTGCCGCGATGCCTCGATTCCATCGTTGCCGCTTGCGCCGCGCTTCCAGCTAGAGTGACTTTTGATGTGATCGTAGGAGTCGACAGCTCGTCCGACCGAACCTGCGAGATTGCCCAGCGGATGCTCTTTGGCGTTGGCACCGTGGTCACCACAGAAGCGCGAGCAGTAGGTCGCGTGCGCTCACTGGCCGCCAACACTGCGCTTCAACGTGTCGCTGGGCCATTGCGACGGTGTTGGTTGGCGAATACTGATGCCGACTGTTGCGTGCCGCACAATTGGCTACTCGATCAACTCAACGCCGCGTCCGGAGGCGTGGAAGCGATAGCGGGAACAGTGAACGTGGATTCATTTTGCGAACACCGTCCCGGCGTCGACTCGATATTTCGCCGCAAATATTTGATTCATCCTGATGGTTCGCATCCTCATGTGCATGGCGCCAATCTCGGAGTTCGCGCGGATGCATATGTCAAAGCTGGCGGATGGAGTCACCTCGAGACTGGGGAGGATCATGATCTTTGGAACCGTCTGGCAAAAACCACGGCCCGAACACTTTCCAGTAGTGCGATTACGGTCGTCACCAGCGGCCGACGGATCGGACGGGCTCCCGACGGATTTGCCGGAGCACTCGCCGCACACAACGAGTTGGTCGCATGATGCGAGAACAGTTACTCGAGCGCCTCCGCTCTCTTATCAAGGATCCGATGCCTCTGCCGGGGGGCGGTGATACTCCCAGTCGCCATCGCCGCCTGATGGCAGTCGGTCGCGCCGACCTTTCCCTCGCCCGTTTGGCAGAAGCGCACTGGGACGCAGTGGCGATTCTTTGCGAAGCGGGCCGCGAACCGGCACCAAATATCGTCTATGGGGTTTGGGCTTCGGAAAAGCCGGGGCTATCGCTCTCTCTGGAGCAGCAGGGAGAAGGATACGTGGTCTGGGGCAAAAAGATGTTTTGTAGCGGATCAGGCCTCGTTGACCGTGCGCTGGTGACTCTTAACACTCCCGAGCAGCAGCTTGTCGACATCGATATGAAGGCCAATATAAACGAAATTCAGTTTGAAGAATCCGATTGGAAGACGGCTGCCTTCGGTGAAACAAAGACAGCGACAGTGGTTTTCAATGGCGCTCGAGTGTGCCGACAAGATCTCATTGGTGATTCCGAATGGTATCTCCAACGTCCAGGCTTCTGGCACGGAGCATGCGGACCTGCCGCATGCTGGGCTGGCGGCGCTGCCGGGTTGCTCGATTATGCTACACATCAATCGAGAAATGATCCACACACCCTGGCTCACCTCGGCGCAATACATGCATCTGTCTGGGCGCTGGAATCATACCTGGATTCCGCTGGCCGCCAGATCGATGCGACCGCCAGGGATCGTGAACGTGCGATGATACGGGCATTGACCGTGCGACATCTGGTCGAACAGGCATGCACAGATATCCTACGGCGACTGGCGCGAGCATATGGCCCTCATCCACTGGCGATGGAGGAGGATGTGAGTCGACGATATCAGGAGTTGGACCTCTATCTTCGCCAATCGCATGCGGAGCGGGACCTGGAGTCTCTGGGGCATGCTCTTCAGCAAGGAGAAGGTTCGCAAGCCTAGAAGCTTCTATTCAGGACGTTAGGCAAAAGCGCTGATCATCGATCGCCGCGCCGACCAGCGTCATAGTTCAGTCCGGGAGACACCGCCCCATCGAGCGCTTCGCGAGCGATACTCACTCGCGCCCGACACGACTCCAACTCGACCGCTTGATCGAAATGGAGCGCAGGTCCGTCACTCCAACCTCCACGTCTACACCCCCACCAAGCCACGAGGCCGCCGCTCATATTCCTGAGCGGCGATTGCAGCGAAGCCACCGCGGCCAACCTATCGCACTCAACTTCGTAGTCAACTCCTCCCTTCCGAGCCTTCAGAAGCAAATGCTGTCCTCCCTCACAGCCCAGCTTGGTATGCCCTGTTGTCACTTGGGGACTTGACCTCGCGCCAGCTGAATCAGTCAAGGGAAGCGCGCTTGTCGTTACGTATCCTTGACGGGCACACGACGAAACCCATCTTCTATGATGGAGGGTGGAGGGAAGATGGAACTCAAGGAGTATGACGTCTCCACGAATGGTATCTCCCTGCACGTAACGGAGCTTGGGAACGGGCCGGCCGTTCTTTTCTGTCACGGATTTCCGGACACCTCCTATACCTGGCGACGACAGATGAAAGCCATTGCGTCATCCGGCTATCGAGCGATTTGGAGAAAGATTCCGGATGACCTGGAACCCTGAGACTTCCGATCATTTCGCGCGCGGCCGCTTCTTCAATCCCGGCGTGCCGGACCATGGTTTTTCGCAGCTCTTCAAGTGGATCGCACGCCGCAAGATCGGCCCGTGGAGAAAATTTACCGGCACCGTGCCTGGGCCGAAGCCGCCAGCTCGTATCAACGGCGACGATCTGCTCGTGACTTTTGTGAATCATGCGACAATGCTGTTGCAGAGCCGAGGTTTCAACTTCCTTACCGATCCGGTCTGGTCCAACAGGGTCAGCCCAATCTCCTTTCTTGGACCGCGGCGACACCGTGACCCTGGAATACGTTTGGATGACCTGCCCCGAATTGACTGCATTCTTATCAGCCACAACCATTACGATCATCTCGATCTGCCTACCTTAAAGAAGCTATTCAGGAGAGACCGTCCGTCGATATTTTGCCCTCTCGCAGTGGGCAAGCTCCTTAGAAAAGCCGGATTTGAGGAAATATACGAACTCGACTGGTGGCAGTCACATTGCTGGAGAGGCGTTGACTTCCATTGCGTGCCCGCGCAACACTTCTCGGCGAGAACGCCGTTCGACCGTAACCGCACGCTCTGGTGTGGTTGGATTCTTGGACTCGCGGGTGGGCACGTCTATTTTGCTGGTGACACTGGTTTTGGAAAACATTTCGCCGCCATTGCGGCGCGGTTTCAACAACTGCGGCTTTCCCTGCTACCTATCGGAGCTTTCAAGCCCGAGTGGTTTATGGGGACGGTGCACATGACTCCGGAACAGGCCGTCGAAGCTCAACGAATTCTGGAATCGCCGGTTGCAGTTGCAATGCACTTCGGAACATTTGCTCTGGCCGATGACGGCGAATTCGAGCCGACGGATCGCCTTCGAGCCTGTCTCACTCCTTCTGAACCGGAGGACACATTTTGGGTGCTGAGCGAAGGGGAAGGCCGCCCCGTTCCGCCCATCCCGGTCAATTCAGTCCTTGCCCGCGCAACGGACGCGAAAACGGGTGTTGAAGCTCAACCATAGACCAGAACTGTGACCACACCCACGTAGAATCGTCCATCAAGATGAGATCCATTCCATCACACCAGTGCGACTTCGATGGTTGCGTACAGTGCCCGCTGATGTTCTGCCAGACGGCGTGAAATCGGGCCTGTCCAGGCCATCTCGGCAGGACGTTTGCGATTTCATTGCTCTGCGAGGCGTCCCTTCGGGCTTCCTTCCACCCGTAAATGTTCGCGATACGCTTTTTCGCCACGTGTGCAAAAAGAAGACGGGCTGGCGATCGGAATGATGGCTTTCCATGCGCTGATGTTTCATGGCCGATGACTGAAGATGTTCGGATCTCGTACCTTCTCTGTGCGATCGCTGCGATTGTAGTGGCGGGATTTCTTCTCGTCGGTGGATTTTTCCTGTGGTTGCGCTAACATTAGAAGTGCTGGTACGTCTTAACCTTCTAAGAGTAGCTTTCAACGCAGTGCTTTCTCTTGTGGCCGCAGTAGTGAAAACGTCAAAGGGCTGATCACCGCGAGAAAATCCGGGATCGCCTCTCCACGTGCTTTTCACACTTGGCAAAAGACCGTTGTAGGCGAATAGCAGAGTAGCTGAATGATCTGAGGTCGACTAGCGTTGCCAGGAATGCTCAGATCCATATCAATCGGCAGGCTGATTTAGCGGGAGTCCATGGACGATTAAAATAAAGAGAAACTGCGGCACGCATTCTATTGAGAATACGGAGCCTGTTGTTGCAAATAGTCGACTGTCGCTGAATGATCAGTCCCTCGTCGGCAAGCCTTCCCGAAACACGCAACGTATCGTTCCTATGATTGGGTTGAGGAATTATTGACTACTGCTTACCTGAACCGCATCGCCACTGCTGTTCCAGAGCACGATGTGCATGATGCGTTTGTCGTCTTTGCGGAGAAAATGCTTGCCAACCCGCGGCTGCGTGCGGTCTTTCGCCGCATGGTAATCCGCGCAGACATCGCGCATCGCTATTCGTTCCTCGATCCGCGGCAAGATTCCCGCCTATCCTCGCGGCATGATGCGCATCAGTTTTACCGGCCAGGCAACTTTCCCGACACGGCGCAGCGTATGGAAGTGTTTGAGCAGAGTGCTCCGGTGCTGATGCGGAAGGCCGTGGACCGGCTTGCGCTGAGTGAGGAACAACGCGCTGGCATTACGCACGTGCTGGTGACCTGCTGCACGGGATTCTATGCGCCAGGGCTGGACTTTGAGATCGTCGACCATCTCGGGCTTTCCCCGGGCGTGGAGCGCACGATGATTGGATTCATGGGATGCTATGCCGCGATCAATGCGCTCAAGCTGGCGCGGCACATTGTGCGCTCAGATCCAAAGGCGGGTGTGCTCATGTTGAACCTTGAGTTGTGTACGCTGCACTTTCAAGAGACGCAGGAACTGGAGCAGGTGCTCTCCTTCCTGGTCTTCGCCGACGGCGCAGCGGCGAGTCTAATTACAGCTCGCGAGCAGGGTTTCGCGCTGGACGGCTTCAGGGCGGTGATCGTGCCCCAGACACGTGGGCTGATCACCTGGAAGATTCGCGGCCTGGGTTTCGATATGCTGCTCTCCGGCCAGATACCGGGAGAACTGGGCCGCGCGCTGCATGAGGGAGAACTGATGACGGGGCGCGACGGCATTGACCTGTGGGCGGTACATCCCGGCGGGCGGTCAATTCTGGATGCGGTCGAGAAGGGACTGGAACTGCCAACCGATGCGCTGGCAGCGTCGCGCGAAGTGCTATCGCGCTTCGGCAACATGTCGTCGGCGACGGTAATGTTTGTGTTGCAGCGAATCATGGAGCAGGCGCACCCAGGGCAGCGTGGATGTGCGGTGTCGTTTGGGCCGGGCCTAACAGCGGAGACAATGCGCTTCCATGCCGTCTAGTGCACAGATCGACTTCAGTCGGCGCGCCTCTCCCAGTGAGTTGCCGGAGCTGATGGATGGTGACTGTAGTTATGAGGATTTCCGTGACTGCCTGCGCAGCCTGGAAAAAGTAAATCGCTGGCTCCTGGGTTATCGGCCGACGCTCGCTTGGCTGCAGCGGTTGCCGCATGGATTGCGTGATCCGGTACACATCGTCGATGTGGGGAGTGGCGGAGGCGATCTGCTGCGGCAGATTGCTGTCTGGGCACGGAGACGGAGCATTGCTGTGCAGTTAACGGGTATCGACTTGAATCCTTATGCGGCACGCGCAGCAGCAGAGTCCACGCCAAAGGAACTCGGAATCACGTGGCTTACCGGCGATGCTATGGAGTATCGACCAAACAAGCCGGTCGATATCGTGGTGAGCTCGCTGCTTGCACATCATCTGGAAGACGAGGAGATCGTCACGCTGCTGAGGTGGATGGATGCGACCGTGCAGGTAGGTTGGTTTATCAATGATTTGGAGCGGGCAGAGTGGAGTAGTCGCATGTTTGGGTGGGTGCGTTGGCACTGGTTTGTGCGGCATGACGGGCCTGTGTCGTTTCGTCGGGCCTTCCGGAAAGAGGATTGGGTGCACCTGCTGGCTGCGGCTGAGATTCCGCGAGAGGCGGTGACCGTGCAGCATTGGCGGCCGGGACGGTTGTGCGTGGGGCGCTGGAAGTGAAGCCGGTATTTCTGATGCGTCTCGTTAGACTAAAAGATGTGAAGCCTATTGCCCTCGTCGCCCGCGTGACGCAATGCATCACGTCTAACCACCTTAGGGGCGAATAATGTCAACTTCCACCTTGCTAGCGCCTAGTTCCACCGGTTCCAGATTCAAGACTATTCTCTGGGTTTCGCTCGGTCTCATCACGCTCTTCGTCTTCATTACCTCAGAAGTTCTCCTCATCACCAACTATCCGATGTACCACGCCTACCGTCTGCAGGTTATCGCCGACCGCCATCTCCTCATCCCGCATACACTCGCTGGCACCATCGCTCTTCTGGCCGGCCCCTTCCAGTTCTCCACACGGTTTCGCCAAAGTCACCTTCAGTTCCATCGCGTTCTGGGCCGCCTCTACGTCATCTCCGTGTTTGTTGGCTCCTTCACGGGCATCGCTCTCGCTTGGGGTCGTCCCGGCCTCCCGGGAACCTCCATGCAGGCGGCCGCCTGGATGGTCTGCACTACTGCGGCCTACATCACCGCGCGCAACCGGCAGATCTCCGTGCATCGCCAGTGGATGGCGCGCTCCTATGCCGTCACGTTTACCTTCGTCTCCAGCCGCGTGTTCAATCTTGTGCCCGCCTACTGGAGCCACCTGGGCGACGTCTTATCCGCCGTCGGCGTCATCGCCTTCACTCTGGCCTCCCTGCTGATTGTCGACCTCGGCCTCAGCTGGCACGAGCTCACCACTCGCCGCACCTCCTCGGCGAACAGGAGGCCATGAGATTTTCATGACACCATCATCAACGTGGGTGATCCCCCTCTCGCCAGTGAGATGGGCGGCTGCAAATGGTCCTATTTCCCGAAGCTGGTCCCCTCAAGCTCCGAGTCGACCACCGGCCCGTAACCACCCAGCTGTCCAACGATCCTCACCACCGCAGGGTCATCACCCTCGAGTACCCACACCATCACATCTTTCGGCTGAAGGCCGATCAACTGCGCAATCACGCCCACGATGCCACCCAATTCCGGATGGATGCGAAACACCGTCGTCTTCAGGGTCTGTCCTGCGGTGTGAAATGGCTGCTCGCCCTGCGGCGAGATCAGAAGCCGAATCAATCGTCCGCCGCCGACCGGCACCAGCATCCCCACCCGAAACGGCGCTGTATTCGGCGGCACATTCAGCAGCAATGTTCCAACGAACCCATTCGCCAGGTCATCCGGCAGGTCGATGTGCTCACTCTCGACGTGTACCTTGCCATTCTTGTCCGTCGTGCGGCTGGTCGCAATCCCCGTTGCCGCTTCCACCGTAAAATCAACCGGCTTCGCAAAGAACGGCCCTCTCTCTATGTGATGGTTGCGTACTAACCGAAACGTGCCCTGCTGACTGAACGTTGTCGTCTCGTCATCAATCGACCCATCCAGAAAGTGATAGGTCAAGCGTATGGTTACTTCGTCGGCGTGCACAACCTGCGTAAACTTCACCCGGGCGATGGTTCTTCCATCCTCGGAACGCGCCACCATTAACCCCTGCATAGGGACTTGGATATGCTTCACTGGGATTCGTTCTGCCGGAGCTGAGGTGCCCAACATGATCGTCAGAAAAGCGGTTACAAAGAGATTGCTTGCCCCCATCAAATATCTCGTTTTAACTCCTTCGCCGTCTTTCGGGATCCGATTCTCTGATGAGTCCAGCTTATCCTCGCTTCGGTATCTGCGTCCGTCCAGCCGGTTGCTTCGCTGCTGCAAAACAGCAACTTCTACAGAATGACGCCCCAAACTGTTTTTTGATCGTCAACTAGAAGAGGCAATTTACCTCTACAAATTGAAGATCCAAGTGGATTTAGGAGCAATGCTTTGAAAGATGAAGTTCTGATCCTCGGTGGCGGAGTGGCAGGCTGTGCCGCTTCGATTGCGCTCGCTCGAAAGGGACGAGGCGTTACGCTGATCGAACGCGAGCCTACACCTCGCCATAAGGTTTGCGGAGAATTTCTAAGCGGCGAGGCCCTCGAAGACCTGCAGGCACTTGGCATCGACGTTGCCTCTCTGGGGGCGGTGCCCATCAATTATGTTCGCCTTGCCGCAGCCAGACGCGCCGCGGAGGCTCCGCTGCCTTTTCCCGCGGCGTCGCTCACGCGCAAAGCGCTGGATACAGCGCTCATTGCCGCAGCCATCGCCGCGGGAGTCCGCGTTCAGCGTGGTCGCAGTGTGCAGTCGCTCAGCCGCGCGACCGGGAACCTCTGGCAAGCGACTCTCGACGACGGCACCACATACGAAGCTCCAACCGCCTTTCTCGCCACGGGTAAACACGACCTGCGCGGCCACAGTCGTCCCAGGGACCCCCACCAGTGGGTCGCCTTCAAGATGTATTTCCAACTGTCTGCCGCCCAGACCGCTGACCTTGCGGACGCCTCTGAGTTGACTCTCTATTCCGGAGGCTACGGTGGCATCCAGCCGGTGGAAGACAGCATTACGAACTTCTGCTGCGTGGTGCAACGGCGGTATTTTGCACGTGCGGGTCTTCGCTGGGAGGGTCTCCTTGCAAAGATGCAGCGGGACTGTCCCCACCTCGCGATGCGGCTTGACGGTGCGAAGCCGCTACTCGACAAGCCGATCACCGTCACACACATCCCCTACGGTTACATCCGCCGCACAACCGAAGATGGACTCTACTGTGTCGGCGATCAGGCCGCCGTAATCCCCTCGTTCACCGGCGATGGCATATCTGTCGCCCTGCATACTGCCCGCCGTGCCGCCGCTGCCTATCTTGCCGCGGAACCGGCGCCGGTCTTTCAGCCGAAACTGCGCTCCGCAATGCTGCCCCAGATGCGTCTTGCCGAAATCGCCGCCGACGGCTTGAACAATGCAGTCGCGCGCTCTCTATTGCCGTTCTGCCTCAGCGTCTGGCCCGGCGCAATGCGCGTAACCGCTAGACTCACGCGTGTCACCCAGCCAGTTGCGGTTGCTACCCAGCCGGTTGCCAGTTGAAATCCAGCCAAGCTCAACAACTCTCAGTAGTCAACCTACCAAGGAGCGATGCAATGAAACCCTTTGCAGTTTTAGCCCTCACTGTCATACTCGCTTCACCCGCCCTTGCCCAGCATCAGACCTTCGTCATCAATCCTGACGCCAGCCAGGTCGACATGACGCTCAAGACTACTCATGAGCTTGTCCATGGAACCTTCCATCTGCAGTCGGGATCAATTGAGTTTGACCGCAGCACTCCCAAAATGTCGGGTTCCGTGGTCGTGCTCGCCGGCAGCGGGAAGACAGGCAATAGCAGTCGCGACAAGAAGATGAACCATGACACCCTGGAGGTCGAACAGCACTCAACTGTCTCGTTTGAACCCCAGTCCTACACCGGCGCAATTGCCCCATCAGGAGATTCCACCATCCAGGTGACTGGTATCTTCACGCTCCTCGGAACCCCTCACGAAATCACCATCCCCATCGTCGTCCATCTTGAAGGCACAACCGCTGCGGCCAAGGCTCATTTTGTCGTACCGTACATCCAATGGGGACTGAAGGATCCAAGTTTTCTGTTTTGGAAAGCGGACAAAGACGTCGCGATTGATCTCAACCTTGTTGGATCGATTTCAAAATAGAGAGCGGGAATGCGGGTAGGAAATGACACCCTTGCGCGCCGCATACAGCATCAATTCCCGGACGCAGTGGAGATTCAACTTAGCATAAGGAACATGGCTAAATTAAGCTATGGAAACGGGTAGCATTCGGTGAGTCGAGTCGTCGTATTTCGCACGCGTTGCGATGATATGCACCAGGCCACGGATGATTCGAGCCCATTCAGGAGAGGTGAGGACCGTGGCGAGCCATCCGACGGCACCGAGAAACCCAACGGGGCCAAATAGAAAGGCAAAGGTTTCCACCTGAAGGCGAATTCTCCAGTAACTCTTTT
>CAVWNI010000005.1:0-231537 GCA_963756315.1 uncultured Acidobacteriota bacterium | reverse complement strand
AATGACTAAACTCAAAAACCAAATAGATACACAGGGCATCGTGTGCCGGATGGGCAAGTTTGTACCTCCGGCTTGGCATCTTGGCACCCCCCGGCAAACCCATAGCCATAGCCAACCTGCATCCGCAATCGGAATTCAACTTCAGCACCGCGCTTTTGTCTTGGCAGTTGTGACTGTATCCCGCTAAAATCCATCCTCACCCCGCCGTTAGGGCGTAAATGCGCGGAAGATACAATTCCCGACAAGTCCGGCTGGGCCGCGCATTCGAAGTCCCTGGAAAGGCCTAAACAATGGTGACCGCGCAGCAATCCCAGGAAAACCGGCTGCTCACCTTCGCGAATGTTTTCAAGGGATACATGGGCGTCATGCCAATCGTTACGGCCGCTCTCGCGCCCTTGCTGACCGCCATGAACGTCATCCCTTGTTATGAGTCGCAACGCAAGCCATTAGCGGTGATCGCCGGGATTCTCGGCTTCCTTCTGCCGGCTTGGCTCTTCTACGTGCGCAGAACCATCGCCCTCGGTAGCATTACGCGCGGCTTTCGATGGTTCTTTAATGTCTGTCCATTGATCCTCGTCCTTGGCAGCGTTCTCTGTTACGTGGGCTATGCCGCGACCCTCGACCAGTCTGTCGCGCAGGTCCTCCAGGCCAACCCCACCGTTACGCGGGCCGTTGCTCTTAGTAGTTGGAGCCAGGTCAACCCGGTACCGGATGCGCTCTCCCTGCAATTGCTGTATCTGGGAATGTTCCTGTTTGCAGAAGCCGCATTCGTGATGATGGCTCTTCGCGAATATGCGAATGATGTGCGTCGCATCTCGGAATACGACTGGATGTTCGGACCTCAGGATGGTTCGAAACCACCCCCCATCGTGCCGGACTCGACTGCCCATTAGATTGGCGCGAACCGGTCAGCTCGCCGGGGGCTTGATATCCCAGCCCAGTTCGACCGCGCCGCCCCGAACGTCGCTCATCTCCCATGTGCGCAGCCACGCGGTCGGCGACCCCACTGGAGTCTGCAACGTCTCCGAGCCGCGGTCCTCCAGCAACGTGCGGTCGGTGGCATTCTCTTTGCGAACATACAAGGTCGGTTCCGGACTGATCGTATACCCGGCATCGTGGTAGGCGGAAAGATCCAGCGTCAGGCGGAATAGTTTGCAGTTTGCATCTCCCGCCAAATGGTCATGCCATTCGCGCTGGCCTACCCCAAACCCGTTGTAAATTGTCAGCCGCATGGAAAAGGTCGTTTCGCGCCCGGGCGAGAATGTGTAGGTGAACATTTTCCCTGTATGCGTATATCCGCTGTTGTTCTCCGGCGCTGTCTCGTTCGGTTCCGTAAGCCCCAGCAGCTGCACGTAGCCGTCGTTGCTTCGATACATCTTCGTCAGCGGCCGAGTGCAGCGATTTTCCTTCGGAAACACCCACGTCATCGACCGTGTAGCCACGTTGTCGGTGTGAATCGTGATGGGTTGATCAAGGTCACGCAGAAGAATCCCTTGGTCCGGGGACGCTGGCTTCACCACCAGGCTGACTTCCAGAAGGCTCATCTCGTACACCGCGGGATGGCCAATCGGATGAAGAAGATCATTCTTCAGCGCGGCGTAATTCAGATCGTTCGGATCGGTGCCGCATTGGATAATGTCGCTGTGCCCGCCCGTCAGGCAATCTGCTTCCAGGAACGGACCTCGCGCCGAAACCTCCGAGACGATATTGTCGCTCGACCCCCAATAGACATGAAATGGAATTGGACAGGTCGTTTTGCTCACCACGCTCGCGCCCAGGATGGACTGTTCGATCACTCGACTGTTCGCCGCCACGTCCGGGTTCAGCACCCGCAGGTCTTCTTCCTGTGGGTTGGAGCGAAAGTGAGACAGCAATGATCGCGTATCGCTCAAGATCACCGAGCCCCGGTTCGGCGTCGCAAACAGCACCACGGATCGGATGCGCGCCAGGCTTTCACCCAGGCTGTTGCCGATCTTCTGCGCCAGCATGCTCTGAATGACCAGTCCACCCATGCTGTGGCCAACCAGGATCAGAGTGCCGTCCGGGCAGCGCGTGTCCAGAAACGCTCCAAAGTTGCTGCCCAGGTCACTGATTTTTGCGATGCGCTTCCTCGGATCCCATTCGAAGAATTCGGTGGGATATTGAAACGGAACGAAGCTGTACTGCTCCGCCGGAAAATCCTTGTCGGCCTTCAACCGGTCGGTGAAAGACTTCCACACCACCGGCGTACTCAGAAATCCATGCACAAACACGACCGTCGTATGCGACATGTCAGCCAGTGTAGATCAAGAATCCCTCGGAGACACGACTACCTTACCGATACTTCTACGAACTTCCCTCTAAGGCCTACGTCCGCGACATCCCGACGATCAACGCGCTCGCGGCAGGAACAACAATTTCCAGCTTTCCGTCCCGGACCGGCTGCATCACGGAACTGGCCGCTTTCCAGGCGCCGTCTCGGGAAACCATCGCCTGCGCCAGCGCGACGCCGCTCTTGCTTTCAAGCGACGGCGCCGTCAATGCGGAAACATGTGCCCTGCGAAACTCACCCGGAACCACCACCCGCGCCCCAACGGCCCGGCTAGCTTCTTTATTAATCAACGTAAGATTCAGCAAATCAGCACCGGCGACGACAGCATGCGCCTTCATATTCAGCGCCCCAGCATCGTAATCGAGCGGCAGAACCTGTCCCTGCCCGGCCTGCGCGAATGCGAGCATCCCGTAATATAGCGGCCTCGCCGTGTAGCCGCCGTCCTCGCCCGCGACAATCGGCGAATATGAACTCACAAATCCAAGCTGATTCATTCCCGTCTCCATGTTCAGCCCCTCCGACCCGGCCTCGGCCAGGGTGAACATGTAGTCCAACCCCCACAACGCGGAAGCAAACGTATCGCTCACGCCCGGCTTGCCTCCGCCAAAGCAGGAGTTCGTCTCGCAGATGCGAAATGGCAGGCCGCTGGCCTGCGAAGCCTCCCCCATTTGCGCCAGCATTCGCGTTAGCTTGGGATCGGTTTTCAGCAGGTTTTCCAGCGTTGACGCGGGATTCTGCGGTGGCCCCTCAGCATAATAATGGTGAGTCAGCAGCCGGACGTTCCTGGCTCCGCCCTGCGCAAATTTGCCAACCCAGTCCGTGTGTCCCGCGACGTCCGGCCCGGCGAACACCGCTCCCGGAACCGCTCGCGCGATCTTTCCTGCGTAGTTCTGAAACTGCTCCCACCATTGCTCGTAGCCGTACCCCGCGGGGCGGTGGGCATGTCCAAATAAATCCGGTTCGTTGCCGACTTCAAACATCACCGACTGAACGCCGACAATCTCTGCAATCCCGCGTGCTTCTTCAACCGCCTCGTCCTCGCGATCCTGTCCCAGATTGAGACCCCAGATCAGCGTCCAACCCGTAGCGCGCAGAAATCCGGCCAGGTTTTGTATCGATTGCCGATTCACAACCGTCGCCTTCGGCGCACTCACAGCAGTCCCATCTGCCGACCACGCCGCGTAGTCCGATGTGTTCCCTCCCACTCGGATGACGCCCCGCTGAGACAGCCTCCGGACCATGGCGATATAGGAATGATTGCCCGGATCTAGAAAATTCTCGATCGACACGGAAGAGATTTCGTAGCCCAGGCCCATGAACCGCGAAGCGATATTCTTGCCGGCGCGGCGCGGATCGACAACGATCTCCACACTCTGCCCGCTCGTCGAGGCAGCATGAGCGCTCTGGAGCGCGCTGAAAGCTGCGATTGCAGCCATGCCCTTCAAGCAATCTCGACGATCCATCTCCACTCTCCTGATCGACCTGGTGTAGGCAAATCTCTTCGACTCACTCCGAACGTCGGGCCTCCTTCATCGCTCGGGCGACTCCCACCGGCCGGAATTCGCGGAACGGAAGATCGCTTCGATCACGGCCATGTTCTTAATCGCATCTCCGACCGGCACGGGAACGTCGGTCCCGTCCAGAACGGCTCGCGAGAAGGCATCGCCCTGCAGCGTGTATTGGTCGCTGGTGGGAAACGTTTCCGTGCGAATGCCGCTTCCGGAAAGGTCTCCGCCGTCGTCGATGAAAATGCGGGTCGGCCGGTCGGGAGGCGCATTGAAAGGTATCTCGATCTCGATGCGTCCGCGAGTCCCCAGAAATTGCATCCGCTGGTAGGGAACCAACTGCGTGCTACAGGTGAAGATGGACTGGCCGCCGGGAAATTCGAGAATCGCCGAAGTCAGCCGATCGATCTGCGTCTTTGGATCGCGGTCAATACAGCCCACCACGCGCGTAGGCTGTTGTCCAAACGCAAATCGGGATGCGTGGACGGTGTAGCAGCCGATGTCCATCAGCGCGCCTCCGCCAAATTCAAGATGGTTGCGGATGTTCGCCGGGTCAACGTTGAAGTAGCTGAAGAATCCTACGATGGATCGAAGTTCTCCAATCCGTCGCTCGTCCAGCAATTCCCGCACGCGAAGCCATTGCGGATAGCTACGGATCATGAAGGCTTCACCGATCTTGACCCCCATCCGGGAACCAACTGCCAGCAGACTTTCGGCTTCCGCGACTGTCAGGCTCAGAGGCTTCTCGCAAAGAACGTGCTTGCCTGCTTCCGCCGCGCGGATCGTCCACGGCACATGCAGCTGATTGGGAAGCGGATTGTAGATCACATCAATCGTAGGGTCGGCCAGCAGCTCTTCATAGGATCCATAGATCGTCGGAATGCCGAGCGCGTCGGCGGCCTTCCGAGCCTTCGCCAGGTCCCGCGATGCGATGGCCGCGACCGTTGTGTACTCGCCCTGCTGCATCGCAGGTATCACTTTTTTCAGGCCGATCGAAGCGGTGCTGAGGACTCCCCAGCGTAATTTGTTTGGCATTCTGCCATCATAAAGGCCGAACACCTCTCCTGTACCACCCCGCGATGGTCAGGCAGCCGTCCGTCTCCCAATGCATTACCCGCAGTCCCCCGCACCGTCCCGCCACATCCTCTGTGGGTTACGATCAATGGGAGCGGAGGAGCCTGTGCGACTGGAGTTTGCAGCGAATGGAAAACGCCAAATAAGGAATGCCATTTTTCTCGCGATCATTGCCGTCCTGACAGGACAGCTCGTCGCGCAGCAACCGGTGGAACTTGCAAATCCATTCGTCGGCACCAGCGGCGACCATGGACAAACATTTCCAGGAGCGATTTTGCCGTTTGGCATGGTCACTGCAGGGCCCGACACCTATCCCAGCTCGCTCAACCACGATTCCCACGCAGGCTACAACTATCAGGATAAGAAAATCGTCGGCTTCTCGCATTTCAGAATGAGTGGCGTCGGCTGCGAGGGGCTCGGTGGAATCCTCTCCGTGCTGCCATTCACCAGTGATCCAGCCTCCCTCGATCCCGCAACCTATGCTCAGCCCTATGACAAGGCATCGGAAATCGCCACCCCGGGTTACTATGCCGTCACGCTCGTTCCATCGTCCATTCGTGCCGAGCTAACCGTAACCCAGCACGTTGGTTTGCATCGCTACACATTTCCCTCCGGCTCCCCGGAAATACTCCTGCTGGACCTGCGCCGAGGCGCGCAGATCGTCGACGACGCCGAAATCTCCAGCATCTCGGCGCAAGCCTTGCAGGGAAGCATCCGGACCCGGCAAATGTGCAACGGAGAAGAGTGGAACGGAGGATGGTACAAGCTCTATTTCTACATGACCCTCAGCGTTCCCGTGCAATCGATGAAGTTGTATCGCGATCGCGCCCTGCAATCCGGAACCTCCGCGCAGGGAAAAAATTTAGTCGCAGAACTGCATCTGTCCAACCACGCGTCAACCCCCGTCCTGGTGAAAATTGGTTTCTCTGAAATTGACATCGATCACGCAAGAAAGCGGCTCGATCAGGAAGCTCCAGCCTGGAACTTTGAGGCCGCCCGCCGCAACGCCGCGCACGAGTGGAATCAGGCGCTCGGCCAGATCTCCGTCGACGGTCCTGTGGATCTGAAGAAGGTTTTTTATAGCAGCTTCTATCACGCCATGCTGCTGCCCGCCGCGGTTTCCAACGTCAATGGCGAGTATCGAGGGACTGACCAGAAGATCCATCGATCCGACAATTTTCGCTACTACAGCAGCTGGACGCTCTGGGATACGTATCGCACCCAGATGCCTCTCATATCCTTGCTGGACCAGTCCAGGGCCCACGATATGTGTGCCTCGCTGGCCGCGGTTTTTGCCCAGCGATATTCCGAACAGGCCGTCGGCTATTGGCCGGTTCCCAACACCCGCATGGAAGGCACGGAGCAATACCTCCTCGATTCCATCAGAAAAGGCGATTGCCAGCTGACCGCCCAGACCTTTCTGCAGGTCCGCGATGCGCTGGCCGCAAGGCTCAACCAGAGAAGGCATGGGCTGCCGTATGAGCCCGGCCACACCGCCCGCACACTGGATGATGACTATGCTGCCTGGGCTGTCGGCGAATGGGCAGCGATATTGCATCGCTCGGACGATGCGCGCAAATATCATCAGATCGCCGCCGACTATCGCACCCTATGGAATCCCGCGACCGGCTTTTTTGGCGCCAAAGATTCAGCAGGGAACTGGCTGCCGCCAAAAGATCCCAGAGTGGTGGATGATCAGTATCTTTACGAAGGCACCATGTGGCAATATCGCTGGACCGTGCCGTATGATCTGCCCGGCCTGACGAAGTTGCAGGGCGGCCAGCAGGCGTCCGCGGAATCACTGCGTAAGTTTTTTGAGAATAATCTCTTCACCATTGCCAACGAGCCGGATATCAACTATCCCTACCTCTTCGACTATCTCGGCCAACCCTGGTGGACGCAGCTGTACGTTCATCGCATCTTGCTGGAGCCAATGAAAAACATTTACGGCTCGCATAACTTTTATCCCACGCCGGTGATCCAGAAAGCATTCCGCGCCACGCCGGATGGTCTATTGCCGGAGATGGATGACGATGGCGGAACCATGAGCGCCTGGTTCGTGTTGAGTTCTGTGGGAATCTACCCCGTGACCGTGGGGCAGCCGTTCTACTTTCTCGCCACGCCCATCTTCCAACATGCTGTGCTTCATTTGAGCAACGGGAAAAACTTCAGGATTGACGTACAGGGAGATCCGGTCCGCGACTGCTTCATTCAGTCCGCCACGTTGAATGGTCGAACGCTGTCCCGCGCCTGGCTTCGCGAATCCGAGATCAGAGCCGGCGGAGTTCTCGAAATTCAGGTTGGCCCCTTCCCGAATCGAGCCTGGGGCCTGACACCACCGCCCTACTAACCGTCTGCGCGTGCACACCGTGCGTGCCATCCGTACGGGCAGCAACTTAGACTTCTGCGTAGCTGGCCAGTGCCATGCGATTGTGGATCATCAAGGTCGAGCCGCGGAAATCCAACAGGTGCCGGCTTTTGAAATCGCTCAATGTTCTTGTGACGGTCTCACGCGACGTGCCGATACACTCGCCAATCTCGCCGTGGGTCAGGGTAAGTCTCACCTGGGTGCCGCGCTCCGCTTGCTGCACTCCACCACATAACTCCAGCAGCAAACGCGCCACCTTGGCGGGAGCCGTCGCAGCCAATCCCACCGTCCGCAGCTGTTCGCATGCGCGGGTGTACTCCTGGCTCAGGTCGCGCGCCACGCTCGCGTAGGCTTCCGGGTGCCGCAGCAGAAATCCCAGGAAATCCTGTCGGCGCATCGAGGCAATCTTGCACGGGCATAACACCTCCGCCGTCATCTCATATTCTTTGCCGGAGAGTACGCACGTCAGCCCCGGCAATTCTCCGGGCCCTGCGATGTGCAGAATCAGCCGCCGTCCGTCCACAGAGTTCATGGAAAGCTTCACCTGGCCTTCCAACAGAACGAAGACGCGCGACGGATTATCCTTCTCCTCAAACAACACTTCGCGTGGCTCATAGGTTTGGCGTATTGCCAGGGATTCGAAATCCGCCAATGCCGCGGTGGACAATGTCCGGAAAAATTCGCTGGCCTGGTACGGCTTGCAATTGTCTGTCCGATCCACTCGATAGGTATGCGGCATGTCAGGCTTTCTCCTCACTCGTGTCTGGTGTACTGTGCTGGGCTTGCTCTGCAAATGATTCCGTCAACGGGCTTCCGGTTAGAAACGCCGGCTTCTGCTCTCGATAGATTTGGCGCAGGATCTCCATACCGCTCGCGTCCACATACGTCACATCACGGAGATCCAGCGTCACTGGGTGTTCTGGGGGAGGGAATGCAAATCCGTGCCACGCCGCCCTCAACTCGTCAGCCCATGGGCCAACGATTCGTCCTTCCAACTTGAGGACTGCGGAATCCGGATTATTCTGGATCGTTATTCGTAACGTAAAGTGGCTCGTGCCTGCGCCATGCACTTAGGAATGGCACGCAGCGGGCCAAACGCATCTCGCTCCCATGACGCGGTGCGCATCTTCATGATTGAAAGTGACTTAGTAGGAGTGATGAATTGGAATGGGACCCTTGCCGACGACGCAGGTGACGACGTGACGAAGACGACATTTCGTCGCTTGGACTACATATAGTCGCGGCGCTCGATGCCCAGCTTCTTCAGCTTGGAATTCAGTGTGGTCCGCTTCAACCCCAGCCGCTCGGCCGCTCCGTCCGGGCCACCGATCATTCCGCCCGTCTCGCGCAACACACGCAGAATGTGTTCCCGGTCGGCTGTCTCCAGCGTGGGATCGACCTCGGAAGTCACAGCGCTTTCTGTATTCACAAGTTCCGCCAGGAGAACGTGGAGCACATTGCCGCGCGTCAGAATCACCGCCCGCTCAATAAAGTTCTCCAGTTCGCGAATATTACCCGGCCACTTCCATCTCACCAGCGCTTCCATCGCTTCCTCAGGAATCGAGGCGATCGATTTCCCCATGCGCCGGCAGTGCTTGTCCACAAAATGCCGCACCAGCATTGGAATATCGCTGCGACGATCGCGCAAAGGTGGAGAGAGCACAGGGAAGACCTTCAACCGGTAATACAGATCGCTGCGAAACTGCTTCTCCGCTACCATCTTCTCCAGGTCGCGATTGGTGGCCGCAATCAGGCGAACATCGACGTGGATGTTTTGCGTCCCGCCCAGCCGCTCGATCTCCCGTTCCTGCAACGCGCGCAGCAATTTCGGCTGCAGATCCAGCGGCATCTCCCCAATCTCATCGAGAAACAAGGTGCCTTCGTGCGCCAGTTCCAGTCTTCCCATTCTGCGCGAAATCGCTCCCGTAAAGGCGCCCTTCTCGTGCCCAAAAAGTTCGCTTTCCAGCAGGCCCGCCGGGATCGCCGCGCAGTTCAGCTTGATAAAGGTTCGCTCGCGCCGCGGGCTCAGCCGGTGAATCGCGCGCGCCAGCAACTCCTTGCCGGTTCCCGTTTCACCCTGGATCAGCACCGTCGCATCGGTGGGCGCAACCGTTTCAATATCCCGCAGCACATGCCGCAGGCCTGTGCTTTCCCCCACAATGTCCTCGAAACGATGCTCCATGTTCAGTTCGTCTTCGAGATACTTCTTCTCCTGCGATAGCTTGTCGCGCAGGTCGGCAATCTGTCGAAAAGCCAGTCCGTTGTTGACCGCCATCGCAATCTGTCCGGCGATCTGGCCCAGCATATCCGCTTCACGCTGCGTGAACGCAGACTCCATCCGGCTGGCCACCATCAGGGTTCCCAGCGTCTGCCCACGGTTGATCAGCGGCACCCAGCATCCGGACAGCATCTGCTTCTCCGTCAAATGGCGCACCGTCTCCTTCGCATATGGACCCAGGTTGATCTGGTCCAGCACGACCGGTTCACCCAGCCGATAAGCCGAGCCTGCCGGGGAATTCTCAATCGAGATAATCGTTTCTGCGTGGCTGGTCTGGTGGCCTTCTCCCGTTTCGAGAAACTGCTCCCGCAGTCCGCCCGATACCGGATCGCGCAAGGCCAGCGTTGCGCAATCGTGCGGCACCACATCCCGAATGCTCGCCGAAATTGCCGAAAGCATCTTGCGGATATCCACGTTCGCCAGCAGGACCATGCTCAGCTGCAGCATCAACGCCTCTTCCGCGCGCTTGCGGTCGGTAAAGTCGCGCGTCACCTTGGCGAACCCGGTCAGCTCCTGGTGCCGGTCGTAAATCGCGGTGATGATGACATTCGCCCAGAATCGCGATCCGTCTTTGCGGATGCGCCATCCCTCCGCCTCAAATCTTCCCTTGGCTTTGGCGATCTTCAGCTGCTCTCGAGCTTTTTTCTGCTCGGCGTCATCGCTGGGGTAAAAAAGGGAAAAATGCTGGCCGATGATTTCGTCCGCGGTATAGCCCTTGATCCGCTGGGCTCCCGGATTCCAGGTCGCAACATACCCCTCGGGATCCAGCAGGAAAATGGCGTAGTCCTTCACGCCATCGACAATCGACCGCAGTTGCTGATCCGACCGCCGAAGCGCCTCCTGGGCCATCCGCTGGAAAGAAACATCCCGCACAAAGCTCAGTACCAGCGGTCCTTCCGCCGTCTCCATTGGGCGCAGCATAATGTCTACGGGAAATTCGCCGCCATCTTTCCGCAGGCCCAACAGATTCAGTCCGCCGCCCATCGAGCGGGTGCGCGGATGCTCGCTGTATCCTTCGCGATGTGCAGGATGAAGATCACGGAAGCGCTCCGGGATCAGCTTCTCAATCGGCTGGCCGATCAACTCCTCCCGGCCGTATCCGAACATCGCCTGCGCCTGCTCATTTGTTCCGCGAATACGCCCCTGCGCATCCGTAACAAGGACGGCATCCGGCGATAACTCGAAAAGCGTATCAAGCGCCTTTGGAAACGCGCTGGCGTCATCTGGGAGCATGTGTATCCACAGCCGGTTGTATGCGCTCCGTTGCTGGTACGCCGAGTATATAGGAGTTATCGCTCAACCATCGAACGGTATCCAAACTACGGTATTGCCGCCATTCCCATTTCCGACTGGAGCCTCCCCGCGCTAAAGCGACCGCTTGAACAGCGGCGTCGCGATCAGTAGTGTCGCCAGGCCAAATCCAAACAGGAAAAGCAGATCCATCCAGATCGCATCGAAGCCGCCATCCTTCAGCAGAACGGATTTCAACCCATGGACCGCATAGGTGAACGGGTCGACAACGGCAATCGCCCGCAGCCACGACGGAAATCCCTTCACCGGCGAAATCGCACCGCTGGGAAAGAACAGCAGCGTATTCAAAACTCCAAACATCGCCCGCGGTACCAGCGGGTCTTCCACTCGCACCATCATCAGAAACATCATCCCGTTGAATGCGACGGACGTGGAAACAATCAGCAGCAATAGCAGCAGGTCCGTCTCTGGATGAAAGATGGAACCCAGCCCGGCCAGCAGCGAGCCAATCAACGTCAGCGAAATCCCGGACATCACCGCCTTGATGGTTCCCGCGAGATTCAACCCCAGCACCAATTCGAATTTCGTGATCGGCGTGACCAGATAACCCTCATGCACGCCCCGCGCCTTGTCGTCGATGTAGAGCATTCCCCCGCCGATCATCACGGCCACATACATGGCCAGCGCGATCGACCCGGCCAGCAGGTACTTCATGTATTCCACGTACGGATACAGCTCGACGATTTCCAGCGCAATCTGCTGCACTACCTGCGGGTGAATCACCGGAGCATTCAAGGCATCCACCAGGGACTGCATCTCGGCTTCGATTCCGCCGCTCGTGGTCAGGTCGGTGTTGTCTACCACCAGGCCAAGGTGCGGCGAATCTCCAGCCAGTACCCGCCGCGAATACTGCGCTGGAATAATCACCGCGGCATCCAGTTTCCCCGTGCGCACATCCTCCCGCGCCTTCTGTTCATCGGGGTACTCGGTCGTGGTAAAGGTCCGGATGTTCGCCGCAACCGCGTCGAATGCTTCATGCACCTTCAACGCCGCCGAGCCGTGATCGTAATCGACCACCCCCACCTTCGCGCCTACGATCTTGCCCCCAAACGCGTTGCCCAGGATGACGAGCTGCACCAGCGGCAGCATCATCGACACCATCATCAACGTCGGCGAACGAAAGAACTTCCGCATCTCCCGCTCAACAATTGCCATCATTCGCGTCATGGCTGCATCCCCGGTCGTGGCGGCATCACAAATCCCAGCGCCTTCACCTGCTCGTCACGAAGTTGCCGCCCCGTGAAATGAACAAAAACATCGTCGAGCGTAGTGCTCTGCACGCTCAGGGACTTCAGAGTGTTGCCGCTGTTCACCGCCATCTCGACCAGCTGCGTCGTAGTCAGCGACCCATCGGAAGTCAGCAGGCGATACATCCCGCCGCTCTGCGATTCGACAGACGTGACCCCGGGCAGTTGCTTCAGTCGCGCCGGCCACTCCTTCGATTCCTGCGCGAATTGTGCTTCCACCACATTCGTTCCGGGAACGCTCGCCTTCAGCGCCATGGGACTGTCGAGCGCCACCAGCTTGCCATGATCCACGATTGCGATGCGGTCGCACAGGCGATCGGCCTCGTCCATATAATGCGTCGTCAGCAGAATGGTCAGATTGCGCGTATTTTTCAAGTTGTTCAGCATCTCCCACACCGCCACGCGAGAAACTGGATCCAGCCCGGTGGTCGGCTCGTCCAGGAAAAAGATCCGAGGGTTGTGCACCAGGCCCCGCGCTATCTCCAGCCGCCGCCGCATACCGCCGGAAAGCGTCTTGGTCTGCGCCCCGCGCCACTTCGTCAGGTCCACCGCTTCCAGCAGATCGTTGATGTTGCGCTCGCGCTCGGCTTTCGGAACTTCATACAGCTTGGCGTAGATGGAAAGATTCTCTTCCACCGTCAGATCGATGTCGCTGGTCAGCGCCTGCGGAATCACTCCAATCGTTCGTCGTACCTCGTCCGGCTCGCGCGCCACATCGTGTCCGCCCACCACTGCCCGTCCGCTGGTCGCCGGTGTCAGCGTCGTCATCATGCGGATCAACGTGCTCTTGCCCGCGCCATTCGGCCCCAGTAGTCCAAAAATTTCTCCGTCGTCCACATGAAACGTGATGCCGTCCACGGCGGTAAATTCTCCGTAGCGCTTCACAATGTTTTCAACGGAAATTGCCTTCGCCGGCTCGCCGGAATTCATCGCTCCACCAGCTTGCTCTTCGGTATGTAGACTTCCGCCAGCATTCCCGGCACGTATCGCATCCCGGGATTGTCGATCAGTAGCTTCAGCCGGATCGTCTCAATGTCCCGCTTTCGTCGGCTCACGTCGCGTTGTGTTGCAAAGTCCGCCTCCGCCGACTTTGCGATTACCTTCCCATAGAGCGTCGCGCCGCTCGGCATCACCACCCGGAGCTTATCGCCCAACTGCACGGAATCCGCCTCCGTCTCCGGCAGTGGCGCGTAGACCCAGGTTTGCGTCAGGTCTGTGATGGTCACGATGGGTGTTCCTGCCGCCACCACCTCGCCCTGCCGTGCCGCTCTCACATTCACCTTGCCTGCAATCGGCGCAACAATTTGCGAATACCCCAGCTCCACCTGCGCCTCGTTCAGCAGCGCTTGTGCATTGTTCACCTGGCTGCGACTTGCCGCCACCGCCTTCGCCTGCGCCTCTGCCTGGATCGTGTTTGCTTTTGCCGTCTTCAGTGATGCCTGCGCCGCCGCCACATTCTGTCTCGCAGCAACCACAGCCGCCTGCGCGGCATGCAGCGATGTCACCATCTCATCCCGCGATTGCTGACTCACCACTCCCTGCGCAGCCAGCGCTACTGCGCGCGAAGTGTCCGCTTCCTGGTGTTGTTCCTGCGCTTCAGCCTGTACCAGGTTCGCCTGTGCTGTACGCAACTGCGCTGCCGCAGTCGTCACCTGGCTGGCCGTACTCGATTCAATCTGGTGTTCCGTATCGCTCGCCTGCTGCACCAAATATTTCTGGCTGTTGGCGGCTGCTTCCGCTGCATTCCTTGCCGCCTCCAGGTCATTGCTCTGGATGGTGGCGATCAGTTCACCGGCCTGCACCTGGTCGCCCTCGTCCACCGTCAGCGTCTCGATCCGCCCCGGGATTCTTGAGCTCACGACCACTTCGTTCGCGTCGACTGTGCCAATCAACTGCAAGTCGCCCGAACGATTCGTCGTGAAGAAATACCAGCACAGCGAAAAAATGAATAGCACTCCGAGAATGATAAAAATCCGGTTGCGAGCGTTCATTAGCCTTTTCTCCGAACCTGAAACTTTTCCATCCGCTGCTGAAGATTCCTCACCCTGGGCATCGGCATGTCTTCAAGGACGCGGTCCGCCAGCCTCTTGCCCGCAGCACGATCCACAAACAACGCCGTGCCAAGAAACTCGACCGCCGACTTTCTCCGTAGCTTCAGTGCCTTCGCAGCCAGCGGTTCCATCGGCAGGACAAACTCCATCATCGGCGCACTCAGAAAATAAAAAACGTTCGCCCCAAACATCGCGTACGTCGCCTGCAGCCACTCCACCGGGCACAGTTCTCCGGTCCGTATTCCTTCTTCCGTGGCCTCGCGAATTTTTTCGATCAGCGGCCGAAACGCCGTCCTGAACAGCACAGGAATTGATCCCGTCTTGCCGCTCTGAAACCGCACCAACTCCTGCTGCATCAGGCTTTGGAACTCCCGCTGTGTCAGGATCCGGTCGAAATGGTGCAGGGCCGATCGCAGCAAACGCTCTCCCGCCGTATAGCTTGGGTCGAATTCCGCCATCGCGGTCTCCATCACCCTCACTGCCACTTCTTCAATCGCCGCCGCGTACAAACCCTGCTTGCTCTTGAAGTAGTAGTAGAGCAGCGCCTTGTTCGCCCTTGCCGACTCCGCGATCCGATCCGTTCGCGCCCCGGATAGACCGTGCGTGCTGAACTCCTTCACCGCGGCGCGCAGGATTCGCCTCCGCGTCTGGTCAGCGCGATCGTGCCTTCGCTTTGGACTGTTGGATAGCATTGATTAACTGGTTAGTTAAAATAATAACAGGCATCTCCGCCAAATAGTCCCAGCGCGTAAACGCTCAGCCCGGCCGAGCCCAGCCGCCCAGCCTGAAGCGCCGCCGCCCTCGCCCCGTCACCAGTCTGGAATGCGGCTGCCACAGGCGACACCACTGCCTGCACCCGCATCCATTTTCCTATGATTCGCAAATTGAAATCCGGGGAATACCGCCTGTATTCACGCAAGAAAGATAAGTCGACTGGCAAGAGACGGAATCTTGGAACCTTCCCATCTCTCGAGAAGGCGAAGAAGCACGAGCAGGAGGTTCAGTATTTCAAACGGCACTGAACGTCGCCGTCCCCTGCGAACCATCCCTCGCCCTGCAGTCTTTTCTCAGGCGCATTCACGTTGTTGCTGGAAAGGATTTGCCGGCAGCACCAGGCTGAAAACTGTGCCGCTGCGTCCCGGACCGCTTCGCGATCGAACCTGCAGCCGTCCTCTGTGCTTGTCGACGATGCCTCGGGAAATCCAGAGCCCAAGCCCCGTCCCGTACATTCCCTTGGTCGTGTAGAACGGCTCGTAGATCCGTCGCATCACGGCCGGAGATATACCCTGGCCCGTGTCGGCAATCGTGATCCGCATGCCGGGATTGCCCTCCGATCTTCCCCGGGACTTCTCGGTTCGCACCACCAGCCGCCCTCCGGTGCGCATCGCGTCAATTGCGTTGCTGATCAAATTGTTCAGCACCTGGCGAATGTCGCCTTCGTGGCACACGACGGAGCCCGCACCTCGGTGCTGCACTTCCAGATGGATGTTGGAGTTCAAGAGCCGGCCGCTGTACAGGGCCAGCGTAGGCTCCAGTAATTCTTCTGACGTGATCACCCGCGGGTTCGTCGATTGGCGATGGAACCTCAGCGTCTGCGTTGAGATTTGCGTAACCCGCCGCAATTCCTTGTCTGCCGTATCAAGCAGCGATTCCACCTCGTCGGGCGCGTGAATGCTGCGACGCGCAAGATACAGCAGGTTCGTCACTGCCTCCAGCGGGTTATTGATCTCGTGGGAAATGGACGCGGCCAGTCTTCCCACCGCGGCCAGCTTCTCGCTTTGGATCAGCGCCGATTCCGCTTGCTTCTGGCTTGACAGGTCCGTCACAAACATCGCGATCTCGTTCGATCCGCCGCCGTGGCGCTGTGACGGAATCATCGTGGAACCGATCAGGAAGGGAACCAGGCGCCCATCCTTGGCGCGCAGAACCTTCTGGTACGACTGTGCCGTCCCCGTCGAACGAAGCTCGTTGAAGGCCTCGCGGTCGGCGGCCGCATATTCCGGTGGTGTCAGCTGATCCCAGCGAAGCCTGCCTGCGATTACATCTTCAACACTGTAGCCAAGAAGATCCAGAATCGCCGGGTTCGCGTACGAGATCCCGCCTTCGAAGTCCCCAAGGATCATGCCCACGGTCGAGTGTTCGATCAGCCGCCGAAATCGCTCGTCGCTTCTGTGCAGATTGAAATCGGCGCGCTTCTGGGTGTCGATGTCGGAGATGGCAACCACGCCCCCCGTCACCGCGCCGCTCTCGCTGAAAATGGGCGCTGCCGCCAGGTTGATCCAGGCCAGTGAACCATCGCCTCGCTGATATAAAAAGTCTTCCGGCGGGATCGCGCGGCCGTTCGACATGGCCCTGCGAAGCGGAAACTCTTCCACTGCGACGCGTCGCCCGTCAGGATGGTAAACGACCCATCGTTGCTGCGGTATTCCCTCCAGCATGTCGCCAATGGAATGACCCAGGATCCGCGCCGCACTGCGATTTCCCAGGATAACGTTCCCTGTCCGTCCCACCAGCAGAATCCCCACCGGCACATTGTCGAGCACCACCTGCAACGTCTCGCGCTCCTGCTTCAGCTCGGTAAGCGCCACATCGCGATCCCGCAACGTATCGCGGATTTCATATTGGCGCTTGCGCGCCCGCAGCGCGGCTCGAACGCTGCTCACCAGAGTTGCCGCGCGAATCGGGCGTTCTAGAAGAACTGGCGAGCCAATTCGCCAGCGTTCGTAGCTCGTCCGGTGACTCTGGCTCGTTTCCCGGCCGCCACTGGTCAAAATCAGAATCGGTAGATCGGACCACTCAGGCTGCCCCGCAACCAGTGTGCTCAGCTGTTGCAAAAATGGCGGCACCAGCGCCTCCTCCGCGATCAGCAGCGGTCCTATAGTTCCACCTGCAGGGCTGCTTAAGAACGACAAGTCGCGGCGCACTTCAGCATGCAGTCCATTCTCCCGAAGGACGCTGACGACCAGCTCCGCATCTCGGCCTGTGGGCGCGATCACGCGTACAGTCAAACTCATTTACACGCCTCGTTCCCCGAAGTTGGGAATCCCCGACAGCACCCCGTGAAAACTCTTCAGCGGCTCGCCGATCTCGACCCCTTCGTTGCTCATGCGCAGTTCGCGCAGGCTTCGCTCATGTTGCCCCACCCGTTGCTTCACCACAGAGATCATTTGGCGGATCTTGCCTTCCGCCTCGAAATAGCGCAGCAGAATGACCGTGTCCGACAAATAACTCACGTCGATTTCGCTGACCATGCTGCCAATCAGTCCGTGCTGCGTAAAAATCAGAAACGTGACCACGCCCTTTTGATTCAGGAAGGCCAGCAGCTCATGCAGATGCAGCGTCAGGTCGTGCTCCCCCGGCATCGATGTCAGGAATCCGTTCAGACTGTCGATCACCACCACCCGGGTGTCATTCTTCTCGACGTCGTTGCGAATCCCCCACGAGAATTCCCCCGGCGACAGCTCGGCCGGATTCACCTGCGACATGGCCAGCGTGCCGCGTTCAATCTCATCGCGCACCGGTATTCCAAGCCCCTCCATCCGGTCTTGTGCCGTTCGCAGAACTTCATCGAATGCGTACACAATCGCTCGATCCCCCCGCTTGGCAGCAGCGTAGGCAAACATCATCGCCAGCGTCGACTTACCGCTGCCGGAAGGCCCAATCAGCAGCGTCGACGACCCCCGGTTCAGCCCGCCCCCGAACATCGCATCCAGGGCAGGGAGCATGCTGCTGACTCGCTCTCCGTCGAACGGCGCCGAGTGTTCGCTCGCGATCAGCCGCGGGTACACAATCAGGCCTCCCTGCACAATGTTGTAGTCGTGGAAGCCTTCCCGGTACGCGCTGCCCCGAAGTTTCAGGATTTCGATCTGCCGCCGCGTCACCCCGTAGGAACGCTGCATCTTTTCCAGCCGAAGCACCCCATGCGCGATGCTCTGCAACTGCATGTCGCTGCCCTCGGCCGTGCGATCGTCCAGCAACAACACCGTCGTATCGCGACCCACAAAAAAATGCTTCAGCGCCAGTAACTGGCGGCGATAGCGCATCGGGTCCGCTGCCAGCAGCCGCAGCTCCGACAAAGAATCAATCACCAGCCGGTCCGGTTGCATATCGTCGATGATCTGCGTCAGCTTTTGAATCGTTCCCGCCAGCTCCACCTCGCTTGGATGGAAGACCGTGTATTGCTCCTCTGGGCTCAGACTCGCCTCCGCCGGAATAAATTCCGCAATCGGCAGGTTCTTCGGATCCCACCCGTGCGACCGCGCTGAGCCTTCCAATTCCGATTGGGATTCCGACAGCGTAATGTACAAAGCCTTTTCGCCCTTCGCCACGCCCGCTAGAATGAATTGCATAGCCAGGGTGGTTTTGCCCGTGCCTGGATTGCCCTCGATCAGGTACATTTGCCCAGCCGGCAGGCCGCCGTTAAGAATATCGTCTAAGCCATCGACGCCGGTGTTGATCTGCGTAATTGCTTGCTCAATCTTCACTCGATTTCCATCAGTCTGAATTGGCATAGTCTCTCGCAACGCACACGAAACCGCCGAGCTCGCAGGACGCCGAACTTCGCCGTACACATTTCAATCGATGAAGCACAGGTATCCGCGAAAGCGACCCGGCCACCTTCACCTCTACCCTAGGATGCGGAAGATCCACTGGATGCTGCTCATGGCACAGCACATGCCGACCCCGCCCCGCATCCGCCACCAGGTTCAACCGCGCTCAATCGCGCCGCTATTGACGATTGGCAGTGCACCGTGATGTGCTGGACATAGCTCTTCCGCAGGGGCCTCTCCGGTCCTCAACCATCATTCGCATGGCCTGATCGAAAGGAGTTGAAGCGTGAGAAGGATCGCTTTTTCGTTGGTCTTCGCCCTGGTGGCGACTGGGTGCAGCAAGCAACAGCCGCCAAACCCACCCCCCTCCACCCCCTCCGCAACCGCTTCTTCCGCCCCCGTCACCGGCCCCTTTACCGATCAGGAACTGCACCAGTTCGCAGCCCTCGACCCCATCGACACCCACACCCACATCTTCCAGAGCGCTCCGGAGTTGTACGCACTCCTCAAAAAGCTCAACCTGCATACCCTGGACATCCTCGTCGTGGATAACTACGACCCAGTCATGGCCAACCTTGACAGGGAACGCAGCGAGGCATGGAACGTGATTCACCACAGTGATGGATACATCGCTCTCTGCACCACCTTCGACCCCTTTAAGTTCAGTCAGCCGGACTTCTCTCGCAATGCAATTCGCGGCCTCAATCATGACTTTGCTCAAGGCGCCATTGCCGTAAAAATCTGGAAGAACGTCGGCATGGAAATCAAGGACGCCAAAGGGAACTACATTATGCCCGACAATCCTGTCTTTGAGCCCATCTTCAAAGACATCGCGGCGCACGATAAAACCCTCATTGCCCACCTCGCCGATCCCAACACCATCTGGGAAGCTCCCAATCCGAATTCGCCCGACTACGATTACTACACGCAGCACCCGCAGCTCTACATGTATGCCATCAAGGGCGCGCCTTCCAAAGCGGCAATCCTGGCCGCTCGCGATCGTCTGGTGGCTGCCAATCCGGATCTGCGTGTGGTCGGTGCCCACCTGGGCAGCATGGAAGTCGATTTTCCCTACCTCGCGCGAGATTTGGATAAGTATCCCAACTTTGCCGTCGACATGGCTGCCCGCATGCCCTACGTTGAAATGCAGCCGCGCGCCGACATCATCGCCTTCATCACCAAATATCAGGATCGTTTGATCTACGGAACCGATAACGAGCTCTACCCCAAAGCCAACGCCCCGCAGACATTGAAAGTTTGGGAGGATCGCTACGCCAACGACTGGCGGTTTCTTGCAACCGACGACACCATCCTCTATCGCAACAAACGCGTGCAGGGACTCGCTCTTCCCCTGCCGATTCTGCGCAAGCTCTATCACGACAATGCCGTGAAGTGGTTCCCTGGTATTCTGGGCGCCTCCCATTGATCCCCGACCAGGCGAGGTGAAGATTGGATAACTCGCAGTCCGGTGCTTTGCGCTCCAGGCTCTCCGGACGTGCGGGCAAAACGCGTTGGTGGATTGTCTGGACTCTCTTCTTTTCCACCGTCACCAACTACATCAGCCGTCAAAGCTTCTCCGTGTTATCGCCGTTGATTACGGCGCAATATCACTTAACCCACACCGACCTCGCGAAAATCATCGGGTCGTTTCAAATCTCCTATGCCGTCACCTGGCTGATTGGCGGCATCGTTCTCGATGCGGTTGGCAGCCGCGTCGGTCTGGCGATTGCCGCTGTCTGGTGGTCGGTCATGAACATTCTTACCGGCCTGGCCAGCTCCGTCTTCGGCTTCGCGTTTTTTCGCTTCATGCTGGGCATCGGCGAAGGATTCAACTGGCCCGGCGCCAGCAAAGTGGTTGCCGAATGGTTTCCGCGCGAAGAAAGAAGCCTCGCCGTCGCCATATTTGATAGCGGCTCCAGCGTCGGCGGAGCGTTGGCGGCCCTCACCATTCCTCTCATCGCAATCGCATTCGGCTGGCGTTGGGCCTTTGCCGCGTCGGGACTTCTTGGATTCGTCTGGCTGGCCGTCTGGCTGCGTGTCTATCATCCGCTCGATAGTCATCCTCGCGTCGGCGCAGAGGAGGTCGCGCTCATCCAGGCCGGCCGCGACGCCGAACCGGCCTCGAAAGATTCCGGCCTGGCGCGATGGCGACGCCTGGCGAAGAATCGTAATCTCTGGGGCATCGTTCTCGGCCGCGCCCTCACCGATCCCATCTGGTGGTTCTATGTTTTCTGGCTGCCCCAGTACCTCAGCGATGCCCGCGGCTTCAGCCTTAAACGCATCGCCCTGTTCGCATGGATTCCCTTCGTCGCCGCCGACATTGGCAACTTTACCGGCGGGTGGCTCTCCGGCTACTGCATTCGGCGCGGCGTGTCCGTCGTCCGCGCCCGCACCTGGATTTGTCTCGCCAGTTGTTTGCCCATCCTGGCCGGAATTCCCGCGGCCCGCGTCCACAATGTATATTTCGCCCTCGCCCTCATCTGCGTGGCGCTCTGGGGTTATGCCAGCTGGTCTACCATGGGACTCACCTTACCCTCCGATCTGTTCCCCCAGGACGTGGTAGGCTCCGTCACCGGCCTCAGCGGATTGGCAGCCGGCCTCGTCAGCGCGGGCTTCACCTTTCTCGTCGGCTTTCTCGTTGATCGATTTTCCTATCGCCCGGCTTTTCTTGCCGCCGGGCTCCTACCCGTGCTCGCCACCATCTTCGTATTCCTGTTGATTCGTCCCCCGGCTCAGGTCGAATCCGAGATGGAGTAAGGAAATCCTTCCGCGATCGCACTCCGTCGTTAGAATAAGGAAGGGCGTCCTCGGTGTCGCGCAGCGTATCTGGATTCAGGATTCGCCGCCGTTCCCGTCTTTCGCCCGTACCGTCATTGTTCCCTATGACTATCCCTGCCAACGACGTCTCCCGCTTTGCCGCCAGCCGCCAGTTTCCCCATGCGATGTTGCGCGAGATTTTCGAGCAGCCCCAGGCGCTTGCCGACACGCTTGCGTATTACACCCGCGAGGGCAATCTCGCTCGCGAACCTATGCTGGCCGCCCACAGCGCTCTGCTAGGCCACGAACGCATTGTCGTCGCTGCCAGTGGTTCCAGCCGTCACGCCGGCCTCGCCGGAGAAATCATGCTGGAAGATATTGCCGGCCTTGCCGTCGATGTCGAGTATTCCAGCGAGTATTGCTATCGTTCTACCCATACTCTGCACAATCCCGCTGTCATCGTCATTTCGCAGTCCGGCGAGACCGCCGACACCTTAGCCGCGCTGCGCGAAGCCCGCTCGCGTGGACTGCAAACCGCGGCCATCACCAACCACGACGATTCCTCCATGGCCACCGAGGCCCAGGCCAGCCTGCCTGTTTGTGCGGGTCCGGAACAGGCCATCCCCGCCACCAAAAGCTTTACCGGGCAGCTGCTCGTTCTCTATTTGCTCTCGATTTCCCTCGCCCACCAGCGCGGCCGCATCACCCGGAATGTTGCGGATTCGATGTGCGGCGAAGCCTGGGCTCTCCCCGACTTGATCGCCAAAGCGCTGCCCGCATGGGAGCAGCAGGTTCGCGACCTCGCCGCCAGCTATCGCGAGGCAACGGCTTTTCTCTTCCTGGGCCGGGGCATCCATTACGCTATCGCTCGCGAAGGCGCGCTCAAGTTGAAGGAGTCCTCCTACACCCATGCCGAAGGCTATCCCGCCGGCGAGTTGAAGCATGGTCCCAATGCCCTCGTCGGGCCGGAGACTCCACTCGTCGTCCTCGCAACCCACGATCCCAACGATCGCGATTCGCTGTTGCGCTACTCCAAGGTGGTTCAGTTGTTGAAAGATATGCGCCGGCAGGGCGCCCTCGTCTTCGCCGTGGCCAACGACGGCGACAGGGAAGTCCCGCAGTTCAGCCAGCATTGCGTTTTCGTTCCTCGATGCAGTGAATATCTGCTGCCCATCTGCGAGGTCATCCCGCTGCAGCTCTTCGCGTATCAAATTGCCATGCTGCATGGCCGCAATGTCGACCATCCCCGAAATCTGGTCAAGGCTGTCGTTCGGGAGTAGATCCCGCCTACGCCTCGTCCGGAGGCAATTCAAAATTGATCAGGTTCTTGCGGAATCCATGGGTCTTCCAGGCCCCGAAACTGATGCCGATCGCCATCCACGTCACCCCTGCCAGAATCGCCGTGTGGCTCAGGTTTACCCACAACAGCAGGCAGATGCAGAATCCTGCCACGGGAGGAAGAAAGTGCGTCAGCTTCTTCTCCTCTGCCCGTACAAAGTAATGGATAAACGCTGCGGCATTCACGCCCATGAATGCGATCAGGGCGCCAAAATTCAGCATTTGCGCGCCCAGTCCGAAGCTCATGATGAAGGCTCCGATCACCGCAATCAGTCCAACAAAAATTACATTGTTGCGGGGCACATGCCGCTCCGGATCTACTTTTCCAAAAAATGATTTCGGCAGCGCCTCGCTCCGGCCCATCCCGTACAGCAGTCGTGCCGCCCCTAGTTGCGCCCCCATCGCGGAGCCGAAGTTGGCCACCAGCAGCGTCACTCCAACAATCGCCAGCATAGGATGCCAGGCTCGCGCGGCCACGTGTACGAACGCCGTATCGACATTTGGAAATGGCATCCACGATGGCCAGATCAGCTGCGCTGCGTACACCTCCACGGCGGAAAGAATGCCAATCACCAGGCACGTCAGTACCGTCGCCAGCAGAATGTTGCGACGCGGATTTTCAACCTCTTCCGACAATGTCGAGATTCCGTCGAATCCGATATACGTCAGCACCGCGATCGAAGTGCCGCCCAGAATTGCTTTTGAGTTCCACGTTTTCGGATCGTAAAACGGCTCCAGGAAGAAGGCCGTCCCCGCATGCGGATGTCCGAAAACATACCGGGCCGCGACGACGAAAAAGATCGCAATCACCACGCCCATCCCTGTAGCCAATCCGGCATTTACGCGGGCAGAGGTTTTCACTCCTCGGACGTTCAGCCCGGTAAATAAAAGCACAAAGAAAATCACCCATGCCCAGTAGGGAACACCCGGGGCAAATACGTGCGCCTGCTGGCTGCACCAGATCGTGCAGATCAGGGGATTCAGCAGGTAATCCATCACCATGCCCCAGCCCGTAATGTACCCCAGAGCCGGGTTGATCTCCTGGCCAACATAGGTGAATGCGGACCCTGCGCTAGGGTAGACTCGCGCCATGCGGCCATAGCTGATGGCTGTAAACAGCATCGCCACCATCGCGATCAGGATGGTGGTCACCACATGCCCATGGCTGCGTTCGCTCAGAACCCCGAAAACCGACATGGGAGCGACCGGCTGCACGACGATCACGCCATACAGGATCAAGTCCCACAGCGTCAGCGAACGACGCAGGCGGGCAGAGCTGGCATTCGGCGCGACCCCGGTGTTTTCCACGGATTGCTCCTCACGCCTTTCTCAGGAATTGCACGCAAACAAGACTCGGTGCGCCCCGCTCTATCGCTGAATCGCTGTCTCTGCCTTGGTCGGACTCTGCGCCACCTGCTTCGGCGTCGGCAGTTGCGAGGTATCCCAGCCTCCGCCAAGCGAGCCCACCAGCTCTACTGCGCCCGTCATCTCTTCCACGTGCAGATTCGCCAGCGTCTGCTGATCGGCCAGCAACGTCGTCTGCAGCGTCACTACGTCGATGTACGGATCGAGTCCCGTTTGATATCGACCGATTTCCAGGTTCAGCGCAGACTGTGCCGATGCCACCGCCTGTTGCTGCTGCTGGATTTGCTGCGACAGGATACTCACTTGTGCCAGATAAGTTTCCACTTGCCCGAACGCCGTAAGTACGGTCTGCCGATAGTTGGCGACGTCCGCATTGTAGATCGCTTCATACTGGTGGAGCGTGGGCGTCAAAGATGCATTGAACAGTGGAATTGAGATCGACGGTCCAATCGACCAGAAACGGCTGGGCCAGTCGAGTAAGTGGGTAAACGCCGAACTTTGCGTGCCTCCGCTGGCGGACAGAGTCAGGTTGGGATAGAAGGCGGCATAGGCCACGCCGATCTCTGCATTCTCCGACGCCATCGCTCGTTCCGCACCCGCAATGTCCGGCCTGCGTTCCAGCAGTTGCGAAGGTATTCCAACCGGGATCGGCGGCGGAGCCGTATCTGCCGGCAAAGGCCGCACAGGGATGGTGAAGTTGGACGCCTGTTTGCCCACCAGCACTGCGATGGCATTTTCATACTGTGCCCGCAGAACCCCAAGGTTCGTGGCCGTCGACTGCGCGCTCTCCAGCGTGCTTTGCGCTTCCACCACTGAGATTCTGTTGTCCACGCCCGTCTCGTACAGCGTCTGCGTCAGCGCCAGCGTCTTCTTGTCGGCTTCCACGGTCTGCGCATACAGTTGGATCAACGCATCCTGCCCACGGATTTCGAAGTAGTATTCCGCCAGGGTTACCTGTTCGCTCAATCGCTCATTCGCAAGATCGGCCGCGCTTACCTGCGCGTTGTACTCAGCCGCATGCACCTCGTTCCGAACTCTGCCCCACACATCCGGTTCCCAGGAAACAGTCGCCGGCAGCGAATAGAGACTGGACAGTTTTCCCGGGTTGGCATTGGAAGAGTTCGTCAGATTCCCCGAAGATTGCGAACGTGAATACGATGGCGTCGCCGTTGCCGTCGGGAAGTAGAGCGCCCGCGCTTCGCCGACCAACGCCCGCGCCTCCATGAAGTCTTCAAAGTACAGCTTGATGTTTTGGTTATCGATATTCAGCTGATCTTCCAGCGCGTTCAATTCCGGCTCGTGAAATACTTCCCACCAGTTGCCGCGCAGCATCGCGTCCTGCGGCTGCGCCACCGTCCAGATCCCCGCGCCCGGCGGCGTGGCAGGCGTCTCTTTGTACGCGGTCGGCGCCTGGGTTTTGGGTGGGTGATACTTCGGCCCCACCGTACAGCCAGCCAGTGCGCATAGGAGTAGCGTCGCTCCCCACATCGGCAGGGTTCCGCATCTGCAGCTTGAATCGTTCTCTTGCCAAACCACGTGCTTTGTTTTCTTCATAACGAGCTTCCTAAAGCGTATTCCTGATCACTGCCGTAAAAGGTGCCGCCGCGGCGGCTTGCCTTCGTGAAACACCACGCATCGTTTCGTTTAGCAACCGCGGTCAAAGTTCTTCGCTCGGCTTCATTCAACCCCGGTCGCCAAAGCCCATCCGCACGGCGCCAACATCGAACCATCCTGATTCCTTCATGCTCTACATGGTGTCTCCCAGTGGAGTATGCAAGGTGGTTGTCTGTTTCCCCATCACTCGCAGCCGCAAACGGTCCATATAGAGATAAATCACCGGAGTTGTGTACAGCGTCAGCGCCTGACTCACGATCAATCCTCCCACGATGGTAAGCCCCAGCGGCCTCCGCAACTCCGAACCCGTGCCCGTGCCAAAGGCCAGCGGCAGCGCGCCAAATAGGGCCGCCATCGTGGTCATCAAAATCGGACGGAAGCGCAGCATACAGGCTTCGAAGATCGCATCCGCGGTGCTCATGCCTCCCTCGCGCTCCGCCACCAGGGCAAAGTCGATCATCATAATGGCGTTCTTCTTCACAATGCCGATCAGCAGCACGATTCCAATAATCGAAATTACATTCAGATCAATCCTGAACAGCATCAGCGCCAGCATCGCGCCTACGCTCGCCGACGGCAGTGTCGAGATAATGGTCAGCGGATGCACCAGGCTCTCGTACAGCATGCCCAGAACGATATACACCGCCAACAGCGCCGTCACCACCAGGATGGGCTCCGTCTTCAGAGATTGTTGGTAGGCCTCCAGCGTGCCCGCAAAAAATCCATGCAGGGTGGCAGGCGTGTTGAGCTTCTGCTGCATCTGGCCAATCAGCCGCGTCGCATCGCTTAGCGACAATCCCGGCGCCAGGTTGAACGAAAGTGTCACCGACGGGAATAGTCCCGTATGGTTCACCTGCAGCGGCGTGGTATTCGCCCGGGCCGTCGCCACCGCGCTCAGCGGCACGGCGCCAGTCGATTTCGCCGATGGATAAATATAGTTGAGCCCTTCCGGAGACTGCCAGAACTGCGGCGCTGCTTCCATCACCACGTAGTACTGATTCAACTGCGTATAGATGATCGAAACTTCCGACTGGCCAAAGGCGTTGTAAAGACTCGAATCCAGAGACTGTGAGGTTAGCCCGAGTCGGGCCGCGGTAGCGCGATCATAGGTGACGTATTCCTCCAGGCCGCCGTTCTGCTGGTCCGTGTTGACATCCTGAAAGCCTGGCAGTTTCCGCATGTTCGCCAGCAGGATCGGCGCCCAGTGGGACAGTTCCGACACGCTGTCCGACTGCAGCGTGTACTGATACAGCGCATTGCTCGACCGGCCGCCAATCCTCAAATCCTGCGCCGCCTGCAAAAATGCCGACGCCACCGGCAGTCGATTCAGTTTGGGCCGCAGCCGGTTGATGATCTGTTCCGCCCCCACCTTGCGTACGTTCAATGGCTTCAGCGCAATATAAATGAAACCGCCATTGCCCGACCCGACATACGCATTTACATTCGCCACCGCTGGATCGGCCTTGATCACCCCCACCAATTGCTTGATTGAGTTGTTCATTACCGAGAAGGACGCATCCTGCGGCCCTTGCACGCCCCCCACCAGGGCCCCCGTGTCCTGCTGCGGGAAAAAGCCCTTGGGGATTTTGGCGATCACAACCACGTTCAGCGCGATCACCAGCAGAAGCACAATCAGCGTCAAAAACGGATTGTCGAGCACCCAGGTCAGCGAGTGCCGATAGGTCGTCAGCAGTCCGTCGAAGACCCTCTCGCTGGCTCGGTACAAATTCCCGTGCTTCTCCTTCTTCGGCTCTTTCAGAACATAGGCGCACATCATCGGCGTCGTGGTCAGCGAAATCACCATGGAGATGAGAATCGCCGTCGACAGGGTTACCGCGAATTCACGGAAGAGCCGACCCACGATCCCACCCATCAATAGAATCGGAATGAAAACCGCAATCAGCGACATGCTGATGGTAAAAATTGTCGGTCCTATTTCCCGCGATCCCTGCAGGGCCGCGGCCATCGGCGACATCCCCGCCTCCAGGTGTCGAGAAATGTTTTCCATCACCACGATGGCGTCATCCACCACGAACCCGGTGGAAATGGTCAGCGCCATCAGCGACAAATTGTCCAGGCTGTAGCCGAACAGGTACATCACGGCGAACGTGCCGATCAGCGAAACCGGCACCGCGACACCTGGAATCAACGTGGAATGCCAGTTCCGCAAAAATACGAAAACCACCAGGATGACCAGCACCACCGAGACGATCAGCGTTTGTTCCACGTTGTCGATGGACGCCCGAATCGTTGTCGTTCGGTCCAGCACCACAGTGGTATTGATCCCGCGCGGCATGACTTCCTGCAAAAATGGAAGCTGGGCGCGAATTGCCTCGTTCGTCTTGATGATGTTGGCGCCGGGCTGGCGGAAAATGATGACCGTTACCGAAGGGACTCCGTTCAGATATCCGGCATTGCGGATATCCTGCGCCGCGTTGGTCACCGTTGCAACGTCGGACAAACGGACCGCCTGACCATTGTGGTAGCCCACGATCAGCGGCTTGTATTGGTCCGCTTTGGAAATCTGATCGTTGTCCACAATGTCCGCCGTCACTGCGCCATCGGAGAGTTGCCCCTTCGCCAGATCGGAATTCTGCAGGCTCAAGAGCGATTGCACGCTGCCCAACGTCAGTCCATAGCTGTTCAACTGCGTCGGGTTCACATCCACCCGCACCGCCGGCAGGGAAGCTCCGCCCACCACCACCTGCCCCACGCCGGGAATCTGGGATAGCTTCTGCTCCATGATCGTCGACGCTTCGTCGTACATCGTTTCTTTGTCGTACTTCTTCGACGTCAGGCCAAGAATCATGATCGGCGCATCAGCAGGATTCGATTTGCGCCAGGTAGGATTGGACGGCAGGTTGGCCGGCAGATACGTGCGCGCCGCGTTGATCGCTGCCTGCACGTCTCTTGCCGCGCCATCGATATTCCGGCTCAGGTCGAATTGCAGCGTGATCCGCGTCGACCCCAGCGAGCTCGACGAGGTCATCTCGGTAATGCCGGCGATATGGCCCAGTTGCCGCTCCAGCGGAGTCGCAACTGAAGATGCCATGATGCGAGCGCTCGCTCCCGGCAGTCCCGCCTGGACTGAGATCGTAGGGAAGTCGATTTGCGGCAAGGGAGAAACCGGCAGCACCGTGTATGCGATCGCCCCCGCAATCGCAATCGCCACCGTCAGCAGCGTCGTCGCTACCGGGCGTCGGATGAATGGCTCGGAGAAATTCATGCCGACTCCGCCGTCTGCGGCTCGTTGGCCGTCTTTGCGTGACGCGCGCGTGCAAACCGTTGCGCCAGGTTGTCAAAGAAAATGTAGATCACCGGCGTCGTGTACAACGTCAGCACCTGGCTCAACAGCAGGCCGCCCACCATCGCAATTCCCAACGGCCGCCGGATTTCAGAACCGTATCCGCTGCCAAATGCCAGAGGAATTCCAGCCAGCAGCGCCGCCATCGTGGTCATCATAATGGGTCGAAAACGCAACAGGCACGCGTCATAAATCGCGTTGGTCGCATCCTTGCCGTGCTCGCGCTCTCCTTCCAGCGCAAAGTCCACCATCATGATGCCGTTCTTCTTCACAATGCCGATCAGTAGGATGATCCCGATGATGGCAACCACGCTCAGGTTCTCGTGAAATAGAATCAGCGCCAGCAGCGCGCCCACGCCCGCCGAAGGCAACGTCGACAGAATCGTGATGGGATGGATAAAGCTCTCGTACAGTACCCCCAGAACGATATAGACCGCCACCAGCGCCGCCAGAATCAGCAGCGCTTCATTGGAAAGTGATCCCTCGAACGCAGCCGCTGTTCCCTGAAAGGCCGCTTGTACGGTCACCGGCATATGCAGATTTCTCTGCACTTTTTGAATGGCTGTAATGGCGCTGCCCAGGGCCGCATTCGGCGCCAGGTTGAACGATATGGTCACCGCCGGAAATTGCCCCTGGTGGTTGATTGAGAGCGGTTCCGTGCCCGTGGAGAAATGACTGAATGCGCTCAGCGGCACCGCATTGCTCAGCGTCGTGCTCGATACCGTGTTGGCAGAACTTGCCCCTGAAGTGCTGGTGCTGCGCGCGTTCAACACGGTCGTCGGCGGATTCAGGATCCCTGACGACGGCGTATAGAGCACCCCCGTCGTGGTTGCATTCGAGCCCGCCGACGCCGACGCCGACGATGCAAACGTAGACACCGCGCCCGGACCCGATGTGCCCGAAGACGCACCCGCCTGCACGTAAATCTTGCTCAGCTTTTCCGGATCTTTCTGAAACTGCGGCTGCGCCTCCAGAATCACGTGGTACTGGTTCAGCTGCGTGTACATCGTGTTGATCTGGCGCTGCCCGAAGTTGTCATACAGCGTGTTGTCGATCGTCCCCGGCGCAATCCCAAGTCGCGATGCCGTCACCCGGTCAATGGCCAGTGTGACCGCCAGACCTCCGGTCTGCTGGTCCGTGGCTACATCCTCCAGTTGGGGCAGTTGCTGTAGTTTGTCCACAAACCGGTCCGTCCACAAATTCAGCTCGTTCGAGTCTGGATCCTCCAGCGTGTACTGGTATTGCGTGCGGCTCACCCGGTCGTCCACCGTGATGTCCTGCACCGGCTGCATGTATAGCCGGATGCCTTCCACTTTTGCCAGCTTTGAGTTCAGCCGTCGAATCACATCGGAAGCGCTCAGGCTCCGTTCCGACAGCGGCTTCAGGTTGATGGACATGCGTCCGCTGTTCAGCGTCGTGTTCGTGCCGTCGGCCCCGATAAATGAAGAAAGACTCTCGACCGCCGGGTCCTGCAGCACAATCTTCGCCACCTCCTGCTGCTTTGCCGCCATGGCGGAGAAAGAAACCGTCTGCGATGCCTGCGAAATTCCCTGGATCACACCGGTGTCCTGCACCGGGAAAAAGCCTTTGGGAATAATAATGTAGAGAAATACCGTCAGGACCAGCGTTCCCAGCGCCACCAGCAGCGTGATCGTCTGAAATCTCAGCACCACCTGCAGGGTTTTTCCATAAAATTCGATCATGCGCTCGAATACGCGCTCCGACGCTTTGTAAAAGCGGCCCTCCTGCGCCGGAGTGTGGTGCTTCAAAATGCGCGAGCACATCATCGGTGTCAGCGTCAGGGACACCGCAGCCGAGATGATGATGGTTACCGCCAGGGTCACGGCAAATTCCCGGAACAACCGTCCCACAATCCCGCCCATGAACAGCAGCGGGATCAGCACGGCCACCAGCGAAACAGTCAGCGAAAGAATCGTAAAACCGATCTGCTCGGCGCCTTTCATGGCTGCCTGCATCGGCGAATCGCCCGCTTCCAGAAAGCGGGAAATGTTCTCGATCATCACAATGGCGTCATCCACCACAAATCCGGTAGAGATTGTCAGTGCCATCAGCGACAGGTTGTCCAGGCTGTAGCCCAGCAGATACATGGCGGCAAACGTGCCCACAATCGACAACGGAACTGCCACGCTGGGAATGATGGTCGCCGACAAATTCCGTAGAAATAGAAAGATCACCAGGACGACCAGCACGATCGTCAGCATCAATTCAAATTCGACGTCGGAAACGGAAGCCTTGATCCCCGTCGTCAAATCCGTCAGCGTGGTCACGTCGATTCCGACCGGCAGGTTCGCCTTCAGCTGCGGCATCAGTTGCGTAATGCTCTTCACCACGTTGATCGTGTTCGCGCCCGGCTGGCGTTGTATGTTCACAATCACCGCAGGTGTCTGATCCATCCACGCCGCCTGCTTGGTGTTCTCCACCCCGTTCACTACCTTGGCGACATCCTTCAGCAATACCGGCGCATTGTTCCTGTACGCCACCACAATGTCCCGGTAGTCTCCGCTGGTCACCAACTGATCGTTGGCGTCGATCTGGTACTCCTTCTTGGGGCCGTCGAAGTTGCCTTTAGCCGCGTTTGCACTGGCCTGGGTCAGCGCCGTTCGCAGCGCCTCCATGTCGATCCCGTACGACGCCAGCTGCGCCGGGTTCGCCTGAATCCGCACCGCCGGTTTCTGGCCGCCGCTGATGCTCACCAGGCCCACGCCGTTCAGCTGCGACAGCTTCGGCACCAGCCGCGTGTCCACCAGGTCTTCCACTTGCGACAGTGGAATCGTATTCGACGTGACCGCCAGCGTCAGTACAGGCGCATCCGCCGGATTCGTTTTGTTATAGATTGGCGGTGCCGGAAGATTGGACGGCAGGTAGCCCTGCGCTGCATTGATCGCCGCCTGCACCTCTTCTTCCGCAATGTCGATATCCAGGGTCAGGTCGAACTGCAGCACAATCACAGACGTCGCGCCCGAGCTGGTGGAAGTCATCTGGCTCAAGCCCTGCATCTCGCCAAATTGCCGTTCCAGCGGAGCCGTTACCGTGGTTGCCATCACCCGCGGGCTCGCTCCCGGATAAAACGTCACCACCTGGATCGTCGGGTAGTCCACCTCGGGCAAGGCGGACACCGGCAACTGGGTATAACCGACAATACCCACCAGCATGATGGCGGCCATCAACAGCGACGTTGCAACTGGCCGCAGGATAAAGGGGCGAGACGGATTCATGGGACGTTCTGCCCGGTCGTACTGGCCGGAACCGGCGTTTTCGAGATCACTACCTTCGATTTATTTTGCAGCTTTTGGAAGCTGCTGTCGGCCACCACATCTCCCGGGTTGATCCCCGTCACCGCTGTCATGGGGGCATCAGTAATCCCCGTCTTGACATTCTGCATATACGCCGTGTTGTTCCGGATCACATAGACAAACGAGATGTCGCCATTCTGCTGGATCGTCGAACTTGGTATCAAAGTCGCGCCCTGAACCGTCCGAACTAGTAGCTTCGTGTTGACAAATAAGTTCGGAAACAGCGCGCCATCCGTATTCGGAAATAGCGCCCGCAGCTTGACCGTTCCCGTCGTCGTGTCAATCTGGTTGTCCACCGTCTGCAGTTTTCCGCTGGCGATCTTTGTCAGGTTCCCCCGGTCATACGCCGTCACGGGCAGCGCCTTTCCATGGCGCATCTGCGCCATCACATCCCCCACCGCATCCTCTGAAATCGTGAAAACTACCGTGATCGGCTGCATCTGCGTAATCACAACCAAGGGTGTCGTGCTGTTGGCTTGCACCACATTGCCCGGATCCACCAATCGCAATCCGACCCGACCGGAAATCGGTGCCGTCAGGTGACAGAAGGAAACCTGGACCTGGTCGTATTGCACCGTTCCCTGGTCGGCCTTCACCGTCCCTTCGTATTGCAGCACCAGCTTCTCCTGGTCCTCCAGGATCTGTCTGGCAATGGCATTCCGCGACCATGCTGTTTGATACCGCGCCAGGTCCATTTTTGCCTGCGCCAGCAGATTGGTGTCCCGCTCCAGCGCTCCCTCGGCCTGCAGCAGTTGCGCCTGGTAGGGTCGTGCATCGATCTCGATCAGCGGCTGGCCCCGGCGAACAGTTTCCCCTTCCCGGTACTCCACCGCCGTCACTAACCCCGTCACCTGGCTGGTAATGGTGTCGGTGTAGACCGGCGTCACCGTCCCAATGGCATTCAGGTACACCCCAATGTCGCCCTTGGTCGCGGTCGCGGTTGTGATCGTGACCGGCCCTCCCATCAGCGCGCCTCTTCCCGTCGGCGCCTTCACCGCTTCCTTGTGATTCAGAACCACCCAGAAAAGCAGCCCAAATAGCGCCAGGATGCAAATCCAGACCAGGATGCGAACGGTATGCGAGCGGTGCGGCGGTGGGGGCGGAGGCGGCAGTTGATGGTCAGGCCCTACATGTGGAGCAGGGGGTTGCTGTGCTGTTTCGTCATTTTGCATTCGGTATCTTGCCTTCCAGCAGATTTCTCTCTCTGTTGTTGTGACCCGCACACAGCGTCACCGTTCGTTTCAGGTAGACGCTAAACACCTGTGACAATGATGAATAGACGGAACTCACGCCGAATAAGATTCATCCCCCGGCTGCGGAATCGCAGAAGCCCGGTTGGTGGCAACTTTTTGCCTTTAATCAGGATACGTCGACGAATGTTTCTAGGGGATGAGAAACGAAAAAAAGTCGTCACAAACGTAGATAGTTCGTGCGGCAGGCGATGCAGACAGGTTGCAGCCTCCAAAAAAACTTCAGGAGCGGCAGTGCGCTGCGCACCACCACTCCTGAAGGGTTATTTCAGCCTTTTCTTTACGCGGCTGCCTGCACATTGACCCGCTCAGAGATCTGGGTCAGGATGTGATCGGCGTTGCCTTCTTCTTTTTCGATCGACTGCAGCACCCTTGCGTCATCGCTCAGTCCAAGCAGTTCAGCCCAGCGCCGCAGCGTTCCATACACCGCAATTTCATGATGCTCGACCTGCTGCGCGGCGCCAATCAACGCCATGTTGCGCAGCGTCGGTTCGGTCACGTCCTTGATCGTATCGGAAGCCTCCGTGGTGAGTCCGTTGATGACCTTACAGGTTTCCGTCTCGGCTTCGCCTGCATTCTTTTCGAGCAGCTTCTCGACCTTCGAAACATGTCCCTTGGTCTCTTCCAGATGCGTGCGAAACGCGCTGGTCAATTCCGAGTCAGTAGACTTTTCGATCAGGTCCGGCAGCGCCTTTGTGATCTTCTGTTCCATATCGAGCGTCTTCTTCAGGTTGTTGATGTAGAGCTCGCGTAGGTCCTGAATGTTGGCGGAGGTTAATTTCATTGGGTATGTCCTTTCATTTGGGAGGTTGGGGAACTCTTCCAGGTATTGGGCGTGGATCTGAAACATCCGCTCGACTTCTCTCGATATTTCGGATCTCGCAGGCCGCGTGCAATCATCGTTTTCATTTCCCTGCTTATGTTGGATGCTTCCTCAACCCGCGGGTTTTCCTCGCCGCCTCCCCGTCACCCGCTTCTCAGCCATTCTTTTTATCGCGACGTGATCCTCCACCATCGACTCGCATCCCGCTCGCGTCTTGGTCTCAGATTGGGAATATATGCGAAGCGCAAGCCCTATGCTTTCCGTCATATAGAAGGAAATATTCGATAAATGGTTGAGCTATTTTGGAGCCCTTGCACGGCTCGCTATACACTAGAACCTCAAGAAGGTCTCTTCGCCTATGGCTACGCACTTAGACGACATCCTTGCATCCATCCGGCGCGGTCTTGCGGCGCGCAAGCAGACCGCGAACCTGGCCGCACTGGAGCGTCGCGCCGCCGCCCACACGCCGCGCGGATTTGCCCGGGCCCTGCGCCGTGATGCGCTTGCCCAGCCGGCCATCATTGCGGAACTCAAAAAAGCCTCGCCCTCCCGCGGTCTCATTCGCGAGGATTTTCCCGTCACCTCACTGGCCGTCGGCCTCGCCAATGCCGGAGCCGCCGCTCTCTCTGTCCTCACGGAAGAGCAATTTTTCCAGGGCAGCCTCGCCAATCTCGAGCAGGCCTCCGCCGCGGTCTCCATCCCCTGCCTGCGCAAAGATTTCATTCTCGATCAGTTTCAAATCCTCGAAGCCCGCGCCGCCTCCGCCGACGCCATCCTTCTCATTGTTGCCGCCCTGCAGCAATCTACTCTCAGGCATCTCATCCGCTGCGCCCACGCTCAGGATCTCGATGTCTTGTGCGAAGTGCACAATGCCGAAGAATTAACCCGCGTCCTCGACCTCGACTGCGATGCCATCGGCGTGAACAATCGCAATCTGCATACATTTGAGGTGCGCCTCGAAACTTCACTGGAACTTGCCGATCATTTGCCGCAAGGTCGCGTGCGAGTCGCCGAGAGCGGCATCCACACCGCCGCCGATATCGCTCGCCTGCGCGCAGCTGGTTTTGACGCGTGCTTGATCGGGGAATCGCTCATGCGCCAGTCCGATCCCGCCCAGGCATTGGTGAATCTGCTGACCGCCCCATCCACGGAACGTGAGGTTCCTGCCTAAAATGGCTGCCATCTGGGTAAAAATCTGCGGGATCACGTCGCTGGAAGATGCTCAGCTCGCTGTTTTGGCCGGCGCTGACGCCGTCGGCTTTGTCTTTGCCGCGAGCCCTCGCCGTGTTACCGCCCAGGCGGTTCGACAGATCACTCGCGAGCTGCCATCCTCCGTCGAGAAAATTGGCGTGTTTGTTGACGCACCCATGGACGAAATCCTGGCTGCTTCCGAAACCGCCGGCTTGACCGGCGTGCAACTGCATGGCGAATCGTCGGCCGATCACGCTGTAAATCTTCGCCCGCGTCTCGAGAAGAACTGTATGCGCATGGTCCAGGTCGTCCACTACGCCGGAGATTCCACCCTCTTTGCGCGCCGCCTGCGCGTTCTCAGTTCGCAGCCCCGCTCCGACTCGGATCGCAGCGCTGTCCTTGTCGATACCCGGCTGGCAGATAAGATCGGCGGTACCGGCGTTCCCTTTGACTGGCGAGCGGCGCAGGCCGGCTTCCTGCAACATTCCGCGTCCCTGCATTTGATTGTCGCCGGGGGCCTCCATCCAAAAAATGTCCGCCACGCCATCCAGACGCTGCGCCCCTGGGGCGTGGATGTTTCCAGCGGCGTCGAATCCGCTCCTGGTCGCAAAGATCACGCCGGCGTCACGGAATTCATCCGCGCCGCTCGCGCAGCCGCAATGGATTTGTATGAAGCAGAGCAGACCCTGGAAAAATAACAATGATAGAAAAAAATCAAGTCGAGCTCGAAATGCCCGTTGCCGCCCCAGTTCCCGGACGCTTCGACGTCTATGGCGGGCGCTACGTCCCGGAAACCCTCATGGCCGCGCTTCAGGAGCTGGAAATCGCCTACGCCGACGCGCAGCGCGATCCTGCATTTTCCAGCGAGCTCGCCTACCTGCTGCATCATTATGCCGGCCGCCCTACGCCGCTCTACTTCGCCTCCAGGCTTACCGAATCGCTTGCTGGCGCCAGAATCTATCTGAAGCGCGAAGACCTCTTGCACACCGGCGCCCACAAAATCAATAACTGCCTCGGCCAGGGCCTGCTCGCCCGCCGCATGGGCAAGCGCCGCATCATTGCGGAAACCGGCGCCGGCCAGCACGGCGTTGCCACCGCGACCGTCTGCGCGCTGTTCGGGATGGAATGCATCGTCTACATGGGTCAGGAGGACATGCGCCGTCAGGAACTGAACGTCTATCGCATGCGCCTGCTGGGAGCTGAAGTGCGCAGTGTGACCGCCGGCTCCGCCACCCTCAAAGACGCCATCAACGAAGCCATGCGCGACTGGGTCGTCAACGTTCGCACCACCCACTATCTTCTTGGCAGCGTTCTCGGCGCCCATCCGTATCCCACCATGGTTCGCGATTTCCAGCGTGTCATCAGCCTGGAAGCGCGCTCCCAGATTCTCGAAGCCGAAGGCCGCCTGCCTCACGCCGTGGTGGCTTGCGTCGGCGGCGGGTCCAACGCCATCGGCGCGTTTTATGAATTCATCCCCGATCAGAATGTCCGCCTCATCGGCGTGGAAGCCGGCGGCCGCGGTCCCGCGCTCGGCGAACATGCAGCCAGGTTTCAGGGCGGATCTCCCGGCGTCCTCCAGGGCACCTACTCGTACGTGTTGCAGGATGATGCCGGCCAAATTTCCAATACCCACTCCGTCTCCGCCGGTCTCGACTATGCATCGGTCGGTCCGGAACATGCCGCTCTGCACGATTCCGGCCGCGCCGAGTATGTCTCCGCCTCCGATCAAGCCGCCCTCCAGGCTACCGTGCGCCTCGCCCGCACAGAAGGAATTCTTCCCGCGCTCGAAAGCGCCCACGCCGTCGCTGAGGCGATTCGCATAGCCCCAACATTGCATCGGTCCGACATTCTGTTGATCAATCTTTCCGGGCGCGGCGACAAGGACATGGGAATCCTCGCTCGCGAACTCAAGTTGCAGGGAGCCTGATCCATGGCGATTGAATTTCATCAGCATCCCGGACTGGTCGTGTATCTCACCATCGGCGATCCTGACCTCGCCACCAGCAGGCAGATTGCCCTCGCCGCCATCGATGCCGGCGCCGATGTGCTGGAGCTTGGCGTGCCCTTCAGCGATCCGCTCGCCGACGGACCCGTCATCCAGCGAGCCAGCGAACGCGCCGTCCATAACGGCACTCGCCTCGAAGATGTCCTCGCCCTGGCTCGTGATCTGCGTGCCCAGCGTCCACGCATCGGCCTCGTCATCTTCTCCTATCTCAACCCCATTCTTCGCATGGGACTGGAAAAATTTGCCGCCGCCGCCGAATCAGCGGGAGTCGATGCCGTCCTGGTCACCGATCTCATTGCCGAGGAATCGGACCAGTATCGCGCCGTCCTCCGCCGCCATCATTTGCAGCCCATCTTTCTCGCCGCGCCCACCAGTCCCGACAACCGCCTGGCCCGCATCGCAGAGGTTTCAGAAGGATTCATCTACGCCATCTCCCGTGTCGGCATCACTGGCACCCAGCAGGAGCTGGCCGGCGATGCCCGCGATCTCGTCGGTCGCCTCCGCCGCTATACCCAACTGCCCATTGCCCTCGGCTTTGGCATCTCCAACGCCACCCATGTCGCCGCAGTCGCGGAATTTGCCGACGCCGCCGTCGTGGGCAGCGCCATCGTCGGCCTCATCGAGCGATCCACTCCCCAGCAGGCGCCGGCTGCGGTGGCCCAATTTATTGCCGCGCTGCGCTCCCCAATTCCCAGCGAAACCACGGTTCCCTGAAAATTTCTTCGCAGTCAATTAGGATGGACAACATTATCTTCTGTCAGGCAGGCGAATCTCACGGAGCGTTTTCAGCTACCTCCGTAATCCTGCTTTGAGGTGCTACATGGATATTGCAGAATGGCGTCGGAAAATTGATGAGCTCGACCGCCAGATCGTCGCCCTGATCAGCGAACGTGCTCTGGCCGCGCAGGCCATCGGGCGCCTCAAACGGTCGACTGATCTGCCGGTGTACGAGCCCAACCGCGAAAAGATCATTTTTGAAAACGTTCGCCAGGCCAATCCCGGGCCGCTCCCGGATATCGAACTCGTGCATATTTACGAGCGCATTATCGACGTCATGCGCGCGCTGCAAAAGGATGAACTGGCATCCCTCTCGCCAGACAAACGTTCTTCAGATTCCAACCCAACGAAAAATTAGACGAAACGAGAACGGAAATGATTGTAGCCATGCAGGAACACGCCACCGAAGAACAGATCCAGCACGTGCTGGCGCGGATGGTCGAAATCGGATTCAATGTGCATCGCACCACCGGCACGCAGCAAACGGTACTCGCCGGCGTAGGCCAGCCCGCCGTCTTCGATGTGCAGGATTTTCAGGTGATGGCCGGCGTCGCCGAAGCCCACCGCATCACCTCGCCCTATAAACTTGCCGGCCGAGGCTTTCGACCCTCAGGCACCGTCATTCGCTTTCCCAACGGAGTCTCGGTGGGCGGCGAAGAAGTCATGGTCATGGCCGGACCCTGTTCAGTCGAGTCGCGTGAGCAAATGTTTACCATTGCCGGCCAGGTCGCCGCTGCCGGCGCCAGATTTCTCCGCGGTGGCGCCTTCAAACCCCGCAGTTCGCCCTACTCCTTCCAGGGTATGGGCCTTGAGGGTCTGCGTCTGCTGCGAGAAGTCGGCGATGCCACCGGACTGCTCATCGTCAGCGAGGTCATGGAGATCTCGCAGATTGAAATCATGCTGCCCTACGTCGACGTACTCCAGGTCGGCGCGCGCAATATGCAGAATTTCAATCTGCTTCGCGAACTGGGCCGCATTCGCAAGCCCGTTCTGCTCAAACGAGGCATCGCCGCCACCATCGAAGAACTTCTGCTCTCCGCCGAATACATCCTGTCCGGCGAAAATTACGATGTCATGCTGTGCGAGCGCGGCATTCGCACCTTTGAAACCTATACCCGCAACACCATGGATATTTCCGCCGTGCCTGTCTTGAAGCATCTTTCCCATCTGCCCGTCCTGGGAGATCCTTCTCACGGTACCGGTCGGCGCGATATGGTTCCCGCCATGGCGCGCGCCTCCGTTGCCGCCGGTTGCGATGGCCTGTTGTTGGAAGTCCATCCCAATCCCGACAAGGCAGTTTCCGATGGCGCGCAGTCCTTGTTCCCCAAACAGTTTGAACAGTTGATGGAGGAGCTGCGCATCATTGCCACCGCCGTGGGACGCAACATCGGCCCCCGCCCTCGCGAAGTCGCCTTGCATGGCAGCCGGGCCTAGACCGCGCCGTGGCAGAATCCATCCAGAGCATCGCCATTCTCGGCACCGGCCTCATCGGCACGTCCGTGGGGCTGGCGCTGCATGCTCATGGATTCCCCGGTAGCATCACCGGCTGGGATCGCGCGCCGGAAGAGGCGGAAATCGCCCGCGCTCACGGCGCCATCGACTCCGTCGCCTCCGACCCGCTCGCCGCAGCTCGCGAAAGTGACTGCGTCCTGCTGGCCACGCCGGTCTTTGGAATTCTCGAGTGGATCGAGCGCCTCGCTCCCGTCCTGCACTCGCATCAGCTCATCACCGACGTCGGCAGTACCAAACGAAAAATCTGCGCGCTCGCTTCGAGTGAGTTTTCTTCTCCCGGCTCGGCGTATTTTCTTCCCGGCCACCCCATGGCGGGCAAGGAAGTCTTCGGCGCGGCCCACGCCGATCCTGATCTGTTCCACGGTGCCGTCTGGCTCTTCACTCCACTCGAGGCTGCCGAAGCCCCGCCCGTCGCGCCCAACACGTCGCCCAGGAAAGGTCGGCTGCTCGCCGATAGCTGGCGAAAATGGGTCGCCCGCATCGGCTGCCGCATGCTGGATCTCGATCCCGCTCGCCACGACGAAATCTGCGCCTGGGCCAGTCATCTGCCGCAGATGCTTGGCACCGCTCTCGCCGCGCTCCTCGAAGACACGTTCCCGGAGGATGCCGATCAGAAGGGAAGTCTCTCCAGCAGCTCTGCCCAGCTCCGCGCCATCGGCGGCCGCGCCATGCATGAGATGACTCGCCTCGGCGCCAGTCCCTATTCCATGTGGCGCGATATCGCCCAGACCAACGACGAAGCCATCGCCGCCGCTCTGCTCGCGCTCGAACAACGCCTCGCCTCCATTCGCGAAAATTTAAAGCAGCCCGAACTCCGCGAAGAATTCAACCGAGCCAACCAATTCCGCTCAAGATTTTAGACAGCACCCACCTGAAAGCTGGACTGGACCCTTCATATCGATCATAATGATCATATTGGTCATGATGGTAGGAGGTTGCAAATGATTACAGAAGTCACCGCCGTGAACTTCCGCCAGAATCTGGGCGAGATGATCAATCAGGTTCAATATCGTAGCGACAGCATCGTGATCAACAAGGATGGCAAGCCGGTGGCCGTTCTCGTCGACGCGGAGCTTTTTGCCCGCATTCGCCGCATGCGCGAGCGGTTCGATGCATTGAGCAGCCGCATTGCCGAAGCCTACGCGGATGTGCCGCCCGAGCAGGGCATAGCGGAAATCGAAGCGGTCGTAGCGCGGGCACGACAACCCCGCGAACGCCAAACCGGGAAACGACAAACTCCGAATCGACGTCCACGGAAACAGCGATCCTGACCGCGCGAATGCGAGTCGTTCTGGACACCAATGTCCTGGTCTCAGGACTCGCCTATCCCGGCAGCCTTCCGGGGCGAATCCTCGACATCTGGCGGCAGGGAGGGCTTGACGTCGTTCTTTCGCGGTACATACTCGATGAGATGGTTCGGGTGCTGCCGCGGCTCTCCCGATTTCGCTGACGCCTGCGGAGATTCGCGATCTTGCCGACACCTTCATGTTCCTGGCAGACATCGTCGAACCCGTCGCCGAACCGGATAAGACACTGCGGGACCGGACCGATTGGCCAATCCTGGGCACCCTTCGGGCGGCGCACGCCGACTACCTCATCATCGGCGACAAAGACCTGCTCTCGCTTGCCGAGCGATACCCGATCATCTCGCCCGCCTCTTCTGGAACGCCACTGCACCTAGCCGAATGCCTCCCCGAAAATGCAAGCACCCCAGGTTGCAAGAAGATCCTCCGCACCAACCAATTCCAGGAGAGGTTCTAGGCGTCAAACAGAGGCGTGACTAAGAAAAGATCGGACGGGATGGAATGACTGCGGTGTCTGCCCCCGTGGCCGCGGTTGCAACAATCTTTTTCGCACATTCCTTCCGTGAATCGATTGTTCGCCCAATCGACATGAAAGGGCCGCAACCTTGTATGTTCCCTAGTTGACACGACCGCAGTCTCGCCAAATCGCTGCTGACGCTCCACCCGGCAATCGATCCGAGTATCGAACTATATTGCGTGTCGCTCGTCCCTACTGCATACGCTCAGGTACGTTCACGCCCAAATGGATACAGGCTCACCCGTCTGCCCTGAATCGTCCATCCCGGCTCCCGCTGAAGCGCCGGGATCACTCTGCTCCCGCCCGTGTCCTTCCTGCCCGCCAGAATTTCCGCCTGGCCATCGTCCCACACTCCAGCTCGCTCCGGGATTCAGTTCACTGTCCATCTCCGGGCCGCTGTTCATCAACCTCCCGCGCACTTCGGCGGCCTGGCGCGCCGCCGCCGCTTTCTCCGCGGCTGCTGCCGAAGGAAGATTCGCGCCTTGCAATGGCATGTGGCCGCCGTGGATGTGCATGTCCCGTCCTCATGCAAATCCACGCAACCGATTTTCCAGCTGCCGCCCCGACAAATAAGAAAAATCTCATGTTGAACCACGAGCGGACAGGTCGGCTCGATGACCCCAGTACGCTCGCTCACACCAGCGCGTCGATCACCGCGTTCAGATTGTTTTCCGCCGACTGCACGCTCGCTCCACTGGCACTGGCGCCCGGCAGGTTCGGAACCGACGCCACGTACTCCCCGCTCGATTCCTCCACGCTTCCCGAATAGCTCTTGCCCCCCACCGTGTCGGAGTAGACAGCCGAAAGCGCAGCCGCCTGCGCACTGCTGCCTCCGCTGGGTGTCCCGCTCGACCCGTGAGACACGCTTCCAGACGAAGCCGCCCCGCTGGACGATGGTGTCGCTGGCGTCGTGGCTGTCGCAGACGACGGAGCGGTCGCCGCGGCCGTGGCGGATCCCGCTCCGCGTGGCGACGCGGCCGCCGAAACGCTCGCCGCAATCGGCGGCATGGATGAAATACTGCTGATCTGCATCAGTTCTCCTTCGCGGTTCGATCGAAATTTCCTTACTTCGTTTATCGGAGGGCATTGGAATACCTTTAGCTCAATTCCTCCCCTCCGAATAACTTGAGCCCTGTCCATCCTTCCTCGCCCTCTGCCACCTTCCCCCCCACTCCGAAAATCCATCACCCGCGTCCGCGCCTTGCATCCAACTGCTCGGTAGATTGCGCAAATCCTCACCCTTCCGGTACAACGGCAACATGGATGTTTTGACCGCAGCGGAAATGCGCCAGTGCGATGAACGCACCGTCGAGCAAGTCGGCATCTCCTGGCAAGACCTCATGGAGGCCGCAGGCTCTCGCGTCGCCGAGTTTGTCGCGCTCCAGTTTCCTGAGGCGCTACGCATCCTCGTGCTCTGCGGAAAAGGCAACAACGGCGGCGATGGCTTAGTTGCCGCGCGCCATCTCGACGCCGACGGCAAACAAGTTCGCATCGCACTGCTGGCCACTCCCGACCAACTTCAAAACGAGGCCCTCGCCGCCTACCAGCAGCTACCGCCAACTGCTCCAGCAATCCATCCTCGCCGTCCGCACGGAAGACGATCTGTCCACTCCTGCTTTCGAGCGCGCTTCTGCTGAAGCGGATCTCATTCTCGACGCCATCCTCGGCACCGGTTTTCATCCGCCACTGCGCGGCTTGCCCGCAGCCCTCAAAAACAAAATCGCCGGCTATCCCGGCACCGTCGTTTCCGTCGACCTTCCCACAGGCTGGGACGCCGACTCCACCGCCATGTCCGCGCCCGACGCCTTCCGCTCCGACGCCGTCATCACATTTACCGCGCCTAAGCTCGCCCATGTCTTCGGCGCGTTGACCCGCGGCCCCGTCGCCGTTGCCCAGATCGGCTCGCCCGTTGAACTCGCCGCTTCCAAAGCCGGCCTGCACTGGACCGGCGCATCCAAAAAAATCATCGAGCAGCCCCGAGCCCTCGACGCCAATAAGGGCCGCTTCGGCCACGTCCTCGTGGTCGGCGGTTCGCCCGGCAAGGCGGGTGCGGCTTCCATGGCATCCATCGCCGCCATGCGCGCCGGCGCCGGCCTCACCACCGCCGCCATTCCTCACAGCATCGCCGCCATCGTCGCCGGTTTTGCTCCGGAGTTGATGACGCTCCTGCTCGAGGAATCGCCGTCCGGTGGAATTTCCCTGAAAAAATTCGATGCCAGGCAATGGGCCGGCCTGTTGCACGGAATCACCACCCTCGCCATCGGCCCGGGCATTGGCCGCGCTCCCGAGACAGCCGAATTCATCCGCGAACTGGTTCGCCGCTCCGAACTCCCCACCGTCCTCGACGCCGACGGATTGAATGCGTTTGAAGGTCATGCCGAATCCCTTGATGGATCGAAGTGCCCGCTGGTGCTTACGCCGCATCCCGGCGAAATGGCGCGGCTCCTGGGCTCGACTATCGCCGACGTGGAACGCGATCGTCTCGGCATCGCCCGCGCCTTCGCTACCGAACGTCATGTCACCCTGGTGCTCAAGGGTTGGCGCACCCTGGTCGCGCATCCCGACGGCAGCATCGCCGTCAACACCAGCGGCAATCCTGCGCTGGCCAAGGGCGGCAGCGGCGATATTCTCACCGGCATCGTCGCCGCGCTGGTCGCGCAGTTTCCGCAGCGCATTCCGCAGGCGGTGGAGTGCGCGGTCTGGCTGCACGGCGCGGCTGCCGACCTGTTCGCCCGTCAACACGACGAACACACCATGCTGGCGACTGAAATTCTCCAGCACCTTTCTCAGGCTATTCACACCCCTGTCGAGCACGACCGGTATACATGGTTGCAGGAGGGAAGAAGGTGAGCGATCCCAATCCCGTCGACGAGAAGGCTCGCGTGTTCACCACTCACTCCGCCGAGGAGACCATTCAGGTGGGCCGCGAGCTGGCCAGGTTCCTCGACCCTCCCAGGGTATTGCTGCTGCGCGGAGATTTAGGCGCGGGCAAAACCACGCTGGTGAAGGGAATTGCCGCCGCACTTAGCGCCGCCGAGCCGGAAGAAGTCACCAGCCCCACCTTCACTCTGATTCATGAATATGCAGGTCGCAGCGTCGAGCATGCCAACCTTGGCGAAACCATCCTGCTCTATCACCTGGATTTGTACAGGATCGAAAATCAGCGTCAACTCGACACCCTCGGCATGGAAGAACTCATGACGCCCCAGAGTGTGCTGCTGATCGAGTGGGGAGAAAAATTTCCCTCCGTCGTCGCCCGCAGCGATGGAGAGATTGTCATCGAAACCCTGCATGGCGACCAGCGCAGAATCACGTTGACGCTGAAACCTGCGAGGCCTGCCTCGTAGACATTTTCATAGATCGCCCAATGTCGCGCGTGTCCCATCCCAGCACAACCAGCGTGGGATCGAACGGTGTTCGCATTCCGCTGAAACTGAAGAATCAGCGTCAAAATCCCATAATGTTGTAGCCGCTGTCCACGTGGATCACCTCGCCGGTGATGCCGGACGCCAGATCGGAAGCCAGAAACGCCGCCGCTCCGCCCACCTCAGTCTGTTCCGTGTTGCGACGCAGTGGGGAACGGTCCGCGTGCAGCTTCAACAATTCGCCAAGCCCGCCGATGCCGCGTGCCGCCAGCGTCTTGATGGGTCCCGCGGAAATCGCGTTGACGCGAATGTTCTGCTTGCCCAGATCCGACGCGAGGTATCGCACCGTCGCTTCCAGCGCCGCCTTCGCCACTCCCATCACGTTGTAATGCGGCACCACTTTTTCCGCGCCAAAATATGTCAGAGTCAGGATGCTGCCACCCTCCGTCATCAGCGGCGCAGCCGCGCGAGACAGCGCGATCAGCGAGTAGACACTCACGTCATGCGCGATGCGAAAGCCTTCCCGCGTTGTGTAGATAAAGTCGTTTCTCAGCTCGTCCGCCGGCGCGTACGCCACGGAGTGCACCAGGATGTGCAGCTTTCCATATCGCTGCTGCAGATCCGCAAAAACGCTCGCAATCTCGCCATCGTTCGACACGTCGCACTGCACCGCCTCGGCGCCCGGCAGTTCCACCAGCAGGCCCTCTGCCTCCTGTTTCATCCGATCATTTTGATAGCTGATGATCAGCTTGCACCCCGACTCGTGCAGCTTCTGCGCAATGGCCCATGCAATCGAGCGTTTGTTCGCCAGACCGAAAACCACCGCGATGCGACCTTCAAGATGCAACATGCTTCCCCCTCGTTCGTAACTTCGCCAGAATGCTTCATGCAGAATACCAGTGCCGCGCCGTCGACATTCGCTCGCCGCGTTAACCGCCCAGATCGATCAGTTCCACCCGCTCGATGGGCTGGCCCAGAAAACGGCTTCCCAGTGTGCGGAATTTCTCCACCGAGTCCGTAGCGAAAAAATGACAGCGTCCCAGATCCATACTTGCTCTGTTCGCATCGGACGCCGGCAATGTCGACAATTCCCGGCCCACCCGCGCAGCGGTCGTTTCCGCGGAATCCAGAATCGTGATCCCCTTGGGCAACGACTCCTCCAGGAGTCCGCGCAGCAACGGATAATGCGTACACCCCAGCAGCACCGTGTCGGGCGCAAGCCCAGCTTCCTTCGCTTTCACCAGGGCCTCGTCCAGATAGATTCGCAGCACTTCCCGGGTTACCGGGGACTCGATCCATCCCTCCTCAATCAGCGGCACCAGCAGCGGACACGCTTTTTCCACGCTGCGCAGTCCGTGCTCAGCGCATGCCTCTGCATATGCGTGGCTCTCGACTGTCGCCTGCGTGGCCAGCACCAGCACGTCGCGGCTCGCGCTCGCCGCCGCGGCGCTGTCGGCTCCTGTTTCAATCACTCCCAGCACCGGCACGTGCGCCGCGGAACGAATCGCATCCAGCGCCAGCGCACTCGCCGTATTGCATGCAATCACCAGGTAGTTCGCGCCGTAGGCTTCCAGCAGTTGCGCGCTTTCTACCGCGTAACGTGCCACGGTCGCCTTCGACTTCGATCCGTAGGGCAGTCGCGCCGTGTCTCCCAGATAAAAAAACTCCGCGCCCGGAATCTGCGGCAGCAGCGCCCGCAACACCGTCAATCCGCCAAATCCAGAGTCGAACACTCCAATACGGATCGGCCCCGCCTTCGCCGCATCCCGCGTCTTCAAGTCGTTCAAGGCTCGCTCCCCGCAGGCTTCTGCTGGTCCTGGGTTTCCCCTTGTGGGTTGGCGACATCCGGCGTCCCCGAACCCGGAACATCATTGGCCGTTAAATAGGTCCTCGTCAGATCCGCGTGTCCGGCCAGCGTTTCTCTGGGATGTCCATCCACCAGAAACCGTACCTGCGAAATTTGCGGCATGTTCGCATGCAGCGTTCCCAGAATTGAAAGCAAGGTCAGCGTCTCCACCAGAATTCCAGAAGGATGATGGTCGACAAAACTTCCGCTCAGATTAATCACCGCCAGTTGCTGCGAACCCGGCGTCGTCGACTCCGGCACCGGCAACAGGAACACGTCGCTCACCGCCGAAACCGCCGCCAGCGGATGCGGAGATCCCGGCTGTGCATACTCCGCGAACAGATCGTTCAGCAAGGTTCGCGCCCGCGTGGTCGTCTCCTGCGGTAGCGCCAGTTGTTCTTGCACCGGCGCCAGCGTTCCATCCTGATCGTTGGCGATCAACAGGGTCGTGTCCACCGGCGGCGCTTCCACTGGAACCGGCAGGGGTGCTACATCCGGCACCGCGCCCAGCTGATCCTGCGCCCTCGCCCGCATGCGAATCAGATACGCAGCCATCAGCACGGAGCTCACCAGTAGCACCCACAAAATGATTTTCTGATAGCGGGGAATCACGGCTGCAGCCTCCAGTCGCTGTGCCACGCAACCAGGGCGTCAGTCACGGATTCGAGAATTTTTTCCTCATAGCCCGCATCGCTTAGCGGCGTCGTGGCGTTCTCAGGCGCCACTTCAATCGCCACCGCCGGGCACGCCATGCTGTCCATCGGCATCAGCGCCGTTCGCGTCACCAGCACCGGAATCTGCTGGCGGGTCAGTGCCGCGTCCACATCCGACTCCAGTCGCAGGCTTTGCGTTCCGTAAGCAGCCTGCGCCGTCTGCCACGGTAAAAACGCTCGGCGAGGATCAGCCTGCGCAACCGCCGCCAGCGACGATGTAAACAGATGAACGCCGCTTCCGCTGGTAGTCGCATGCAGCAGAATGCATGCCGATGCGTGCGAGCGATTGGCGATCTCGGCGCGGGTGTTATTGTCGACCGTCACATCGGAATCTCGCGTAGAGACGGTGCGGATTCCGTGTGCGCTCAGCATCGCGCGCAACCGCATCGCCAGCGCCAGCGTGTAGGTTTTCTCCGCATCCGCGGTCCCCAGCATAGCTCCGCTGTCTGCACCGCCATGGGCCGGGTCCAGCAGCACCAGAAATCGCGGCCTCGGCGGTACCGCCGGCTGCGTCGGCGCCGGCGCGGTTGTCCCGGTAGAGGTCGGCGGTGCCGCCGGTGTCGTCGGCGTTGTAGTCGAAGGCGGCGGTGTTGTGGCCGGTCGTGTCGCTGTCTGCTGCGCCCCCGCCATCGAGACGAAACACCCGCAGAAAATTCCAGCCCACGCCAACCCTCTCACCCATCGCTGTCGGCCTGGACGCGATCTCTCTCCCTCGATCGCTGCAGCCGCTACCCCAGCCCGCGGCCTCGCCGCCGTTTCATCCACCCGCTCAATCCAACGCATAAATCGTCAGGCCGCTCAGTAGCTTCGGGTAAAAGTCGGTCGACTTCTGCGGCATCACATCTCCCGCAAACGCTACCTCCCGCAACTGATCCAGCGTGACAGGATTCATCAGAAAGGCAACGTCCGCATCGCCGGAACGAACCTGCTGCATGGCATCGACGGCCTCCCGCACATACCGTAAGTTGCTCTGGTCGAGCACCGCCTGCTGCGAAATTCCCAGCACATTCTCCAGCACAACCGAGTGCAACTGCACCACGTCCAGCCGTCTTTGCCGATCCGGTTGATCTGCCAGCCGAGCTTCGACAGCCGCCTTCTTCGCCGTCAGCAGATGATTGCCTCGATGCGTGACCGCGACAAAACTCGTGCCCGTCTTTCCTGCTTCCGCCAGCTGCTGTAGCAATTCCGCTGTATCGCTGGTCGCGGGCATGGCCTGCACCTCGAAATACTCCGCCGCGCGCCGCAGAAACGCGGACGCGTCGAACTCCTTCAACCCGTGCACTACCCGATGCGTGGGCAGAATCGTCAGACCTTTGGCATCCATGTTCACAAACGTCATCATGGCCGCCGCTTCTGGATAGGGCGGTTGCGGCAGATTGCCTGCCGGCCGCTCAGCCGGGGCGCTCGATGCCTGCCCCGCGCGTTCGCGGCTGTAATTCAACGCTGTTTCGTAGCGATGGTGGCCGTCCGCGATGATCAATTTCTTGTTCTGCATGGCGCTCAGCAACAGGTTGATCTTCCCCGGTTCGGAAATCTTCCACACCCGATGCAGCACCCCATATTCATCCGTCACTTCAATGTCCGGCGCAGGCGGGTTGGCAAAGAGAAGTTGCTCCGCCGTTAGCCCCGGATCGGAGTACAGCATAAAAATCTGCCCGAAGTGGGCGCGGGTCGCGCGCAGCAGGTTTAACCGGTCAGACTTCGGCTTGGCCAGCGTCCGCTCGTGTCGGAAGACGATTCCCTGGCTGTAATCGGCCAGCTCGCCCAACGCAATAAATCCCCGCCGCTCCTGCGTTTTGCCCGGCGCGCCTGGAACTTCATAGCGCTGCGAGTACGCGTAAATCGACGATTCATTGTCCTGCGTCAGCACTCCCTCCTCGCGCCAGTCCGCCAGGTTCTCCGCCGCCCGCGTGTACACATTGTTTTCTTCGGAATCGAATAACTCGGGCAGTCCCAGAATCACCCGGACCAGGTTGTATGGGCTGCGATGGTAATACGACTGCTGCATTGCCGGCGAAATTTTGTCGTAGGGCTGGGTCACAACGTCTTCGGCGTGGACCAGGCCGGGATTGTAGCGGAAGGCACGAAATGGATAAATGCGGGCCATGGTAGTGGCGAACTCCTGTCAGTTCAGGCGCAACCTGCAATCAGGCGGATCATCTGCGGCTCTGTTATCCCCCAATTCTATCGCAGCACACATTTCCTCCTTTCCCCGGCGCCTCGCTCTGCAAATGAAAAGAAAGGACAAGCAGCCTCCTGCCCGCGCTTGCCTGCTCCACTCCCCCCGTAGGACTATGGTGGAAGCAGCACGTGGGGTCGAACCGCACCGCATCCAACTCTGCATCTCCCGGAGGGTCGCCTATCCGCGTCAGGCAAAGCATGACCGTTCGCCATACGAAGCCGATCGTCCCGGTGTTGCTGCTGGTCGCACTTGCGTACATTCCATTCGCCGCCAGCTTCGCCCTGGCCCAGTCGGCCTCCGCTCCCGCAACCGACCGCGCCCAGAATTCGCCTCCACCCGCCCCGTCCCGGCAACCCGCGGTCCAGGCTGGACCCAACGGCGAGTACACCCTCCGAACCTCAGTCAGCGAGGTGGTCCTCTATGCCACCGTCATCGATCACCATCAGGACCTGGTCACCACCCTCCAGAAGCAGGACTTTACCATCTACGAGAATGATGTCCCGCAGACCATCACCTCGTTCAGTCAGGAAGATGTTCCCGTCTCCATGGGCATCTTGGTTGACAATTCCGGATCGATGGCAGGCAAGCGCGCATCCGTCAATCGCGCCGCCATCGACCTGGTGCGAGCGTCCAATCCCCAGGACGAAGCCTTCATCGTCAATTTTTCCGACGAGGCCTACCTCGATCAGGACTTCACTTCCAATGTAGGTCTTCTGGAAAAGGGACTCAGCCACATCGACTCCGCCGGAGGAACCGCGCTCTACGATGCCGTCATCGCGGCCGCCGATCATCTGGCCAAACGCGCCCACCGCCCCAAGCAGGTCATTCTCATCATCACCGACGGAGAAGACAATAGCTCCGGCGCCACTCTCGCCCAGACCGTTCGGCGAATTCAGGACCTCAACGGCCCCATCGTCTACTCCATCGGCCTGCTCTATGACGAGCCCAACGGTCAAAGCGGTCGCCAGGCGCGCAAAGCCCTGCAAACCCTCAGCGACCAGACCGGCGGCATCGCATTCTTTCCCAAATCACTCGATCAGGTGGATGAAATTGCCGCCGAAGTCGCCCGCGACATTCGCCATCAATACATCCTCGGCTATCACCCCACCAACCCCATCAGTAACGGCGGCTATCGCACCATCCGTGTCGAGGCCAAAGCCAAAGGCACCGGCAAACTCACCGTCCGCACCCGCGCCGGCTACTTCGCCAATCCGTCCACCACCTCCAGCCCAGCCCAACCCGGCCCCTCCCAACCTTAGAGTCGCAGCGCCGCCGCGGTCCGCATCCCCGCGCAGCTTCTGGTTGGCGGGTCGCAGCAACCCACGGTAGGAGTGTTTGTACCTGTCCTGACCCGACCCTGGTTTAAGGCTGGCCGCCGTGAGCGGTCGGCGGCAGTATGCCATTCGCGCGCAGATAGGCGGCTTCCTGACTGTAGTGATCGGCCCAGTCGTCGCTCAGCGCCAGCACCGAGGTCGCGGCAGAGACCGTGCGACCCCCGTAGAAGGGAACCTGCGCGTCAAGCTTGGAATCGTTGAAACTCTCCAACGCCTGACTGCAGTAGTCGAAGGAACTCTTCAGCGAGGCGATCAATTGCTCCTTGGGCGAATCCGGCGTCAGATTCGTCTTGGGCGCCTCGGCCGCGCCTGTCAGCGAATGGCAGACACCCCGATTCGAGTTGGCGATATGCAGCACGATTCCGCCAAACGTCCGCGAGCCGGCGGTGGGTTTAAAGCTGTACTTCTCGGCCGGCATTTTCTCCGCCGCCGCGACCATGTTGCGCGAGGAGCGCTCCAGCGAAGCCTTCAATGCGGTGGTGACCGGGTTGGACGACTGCGCGTGCCCAGCGACGGGCAGCAGGACCATTGCCATGGCAACAGCAGCAGTAAACGGGATAGCACACTTGAGCACTTTCATCCGTGACTCCTTGCTTCGAAATTGGCGGCTGGTGCATTTCTCCTGAAGGCGCATGGCGCGGGGCAGGCCGTCACGCAGCCTTTCCTGAACAACGGCTGCACGAGACGATCTTCAAGACTCGACAGCATCACGCGGAATGCTGTAGATCAGGCTGCAGCCTGCCTCTCACCTTAGCAGAAATCGATACGCGCATAACACTCTCAGCATTTGGAATAGGCGGGTGGCCCATTCAAGCCTTCTTTTGGCTTGAGTGGGGCAGTTCTCCGATTTGCGAAGCATCTGGGTGCCCCATCCTGGCAAAGCCAGGGTGGGATGAAACATCAATCGCATCACGAAAACCTCAGCGGTCGCCACGGCAGGCAATCTCACCGATGATGGGACCAACCGGTATCTGTACGATGGGGAGGGGCGGGTGTGCGCCGTCTACCGTTATCAGGTGCCGACCAGCATGACGCAATATGTCTATGACCCGATGGGGCGGCGCGTAGCCAAAGGGCCGATCTCCACATTCAACTGCGATGCGCTCACGAACGGACTGAACCCAACCAACGAATACGTGGTCGGAATGGGCGGCGAGCAATTGATGGAGACCAACGGCTTGTATGATGCGCTGCATAGCAACTTTTTCCTGAACGGGCAACTGCTGGCGACCAACAATGGGTCGAGCTGGTATTACAACCTGAACGACTGGCTGGGCACGAAGCGCATGCAGTTGGGGGTGACGGCGGCTTCGACGGTGACGGTGGGCGAGCAATGCACCAGCCTGCCCTACGGTGATGGGCTGAACTGCACTGGTTCCGATGTGAATCATCTGTACTTCACCGGCAAGGAACGGGATACAGAAAGCGGCAACGATTATTTTCTGGCCCGGTATTACAGCAGCAACATGGGCGGCCGGTTCCTGACGCCGGACTGGAGCAAGAACCCGCAGGGGGTGCCCTATGCCAATTACACCAACCCGCAGACGCTGAATCTGTACGCCTATGTGGGCGACAATCCGCTCTCCCTGGCCGATGCCGATGGGCACTGCACGGACACCACCAACGCACCCTGCGAACTGGCTGAGGCAGCGAAGAAGAATAGCAACGCTGAGACGAGCAAGGCCCAACAACAAGTAACCGCTTCAGTGCAGGGAAAAACAGTGACGTATACATATGCTGATGGGACACAAGTTACTCGATCTGGAACCCATCCGTTCCGTGATAACAACCCAGGTGACCTAACAGGAGGGCACGGTTCAATTGGCCGCGATGCTGGATTCGCGATATACGGTACGCCTGATGCAGGTTGGAGTGCCTTGCAAGCCACGCTGACCGGGAAATACGCGGACTCCACAATTGCACAAACGATGAACGCCTTCAATCCGGCCGACAATGGGAAAGATCCAATGCTAAAGGGAAATGATCCTGTTAAATATGCGGCAACATTAGCTGGTGCGATTGGGGTGCCCGTGAGCACCAAAATATCAGCGTTGACCCCCGCGCAACTTTCAACCGTGATAGCCAACATCGGCAGGGCGGAGGGGTATTATGCTCACGGAAATTCTGTCTCTCAGATAAACCCAAATCAATAGGATCATCGAGGGTGTGTGATGTACAAAATGATTTTGAAATCTAGCGTCGTTCTGTGGGTCCTGGTGTTACTACTTCCGACGGCTGTAGGTCAGCAGATAATTCTTGAGCCAACCGATCATGAAGTTGCTCTAGCTGGAACTCTCGAATTGGTACATGGCTTCGGTCCGCCTGGATATGGAGAGGACAAGAAGAATGATCGAAAGATAGTGTATTGGGTGGTGAAGTTACAGACGCCAGTCAACACGCCTTGCACGCCAGAGAGACCTGAATGGGCCGATACAGATTGTGCATCAACAAATCGGCTCAGGCTTTTTCTACCTCTTCTTCCGCAAGGTAAGAATCTGGAGGCTGAAGCTCAGAGGCTACGTGGACATAAAGTCATTGCAACTGGAATTCTACACAGACGCGAAACGATGGGAGAGATTACCCCGATCTATATGAATGTGACCGATCTTGTGCTGGCAAAAACATAGGCCCAACAACAGGGATTATCGTCAAAGTCTGGTAAGGCAATCGACAAAGCCTCAAAAAAGTATGGGTATGACGCATCCGCATTCAAAGCTGCGATGACTCAAGCAGGCAGCAAATACGAGCTAAATCCCAATCTCCTCGTTGGTTTAGGGATGCGTGAATCAAGTCTGAATCCGTCCCAGTCGAACGGCGGCTTGTTCCAGATCCAAGACCCAAAGGCGTACGGGATTGATCCAAAAGACATTGGAAATTTCGAGGTTCAGATACCTGCTGCTGCGGCTTTCCTTTCAGGTAACATCTCCCACTTCAACGGCAATGTTGATCTAGGTGTAGCGGCGTGGACCCTAGGCAGGGGTGGAACCAGCCACTTTTTCAATGAGGGAGGAATGCCTGCAGTTCGCGGTGCATTGTTGTCTGCCAAGCATCCAGACTATGGAACGGTTGGCGGCTACATCGATTTCATAACAAGCTTCTGAGGTATGTCATGATTAGGATTCTTTTGGTTATGCTGCTTTTTGGCTGCGGTCTGCTGGCTGTGCCGTGCGCTGGCCTGCAGGCGCAAGTTGCCTCGTCTCAGGCAGGTGTTTCCGCTGACCAACTGCGAAGCTTCGCTCAGGAATTGCCTAGTGAGCCAGGCCGGATTCAGAGTCTGCAAATCTTACAGAGCGGACAGGGGCCTTTGATCGGCGTCGCTAGGTTTTCCGCCAATGATGGATGGGAGCTTTCTGTATACGGGGCCACCAGCGAAGGAAAATTCGTTGAACGCTGGCATTCCGGAAAGCTCGCAGATTCATTTCGGGTTAGCTATCCAAGCGCGCTGAAGACCTTTAGCTTCGGGAATGAGGATGGTGTTGAATTCGAAGGGTGTGCTCCGCACTCTTGTCCCGAAGTGTTCTCCATACTTCTCTACGTCCCGTCAATCGGCAAGGATTTTGTTGTAACGAGTATTTTTGGGAAAACCACATACTCTCAAGACTCGCTTTTGCCACAGAACCAGCGCTATAAGCAAGCCTTGGATCAACTGCTCAAAGATCACTGAGCGCGACTGTGAGGTTTAGGCCCAACAACAGAGCGGGCCAGTGCTTCCAAGCAACCCGTCTGGTCTGGGATCAGGGTGGCAGGATGTGACTCCGACCCCAGGAGGCAAAGTCAATCCGAAGATTCCGAAGAGGCGGGTGGCCCATTCAAGCCCTCTTTTGGCTTGAGTGGGGCAGTTCTCCGATTCGCGAAGCATCTGGGTGCCCCATCCTGGCAAAGCCAGGGTGGGATGAAAAATAAATCGCATCACGAAAACCTCAGCGGTCGCCGCAGCGACCGCCGTTCACGACGACATCTCAAGTGTCTTTCTCTCGACCGCAGTAGAAGAACGCCCGCTACACAACAGCGTTCCTGGTTTTGTCTCCCGTTTCCTCGCGCAGAGCCTCCAGCCGCGCCGCTAGCTGCTTCTGGATGTCGGCGTGCGCCGGGTTGCCATATAAGTTATTCACTTCGCCCGGGTCTTTCTCAAGATCGTAGAGTTCATACTCCTGCGGGTCGAGAAAGTAGTGGATGTACTTGTAGCGTGTTGTCCGTACCCCGCGATTCGGACGGACCTGTTCCGCGCCGGGATAGTCGAAGTATTCATACAGCCAGTCCTTGCGCCACGCCGTCTCCTTCTTTTGCGCCAGGTTCACCAGGCTTTTGCCCTGCATCCCCTCCGGAACAACAACACCCGCCAGTTCCAGCAGCGTCGGCGCGAAATCGAGATTCAGAATCATCTCATCCACCCTGGTCCCGGCTTGAAATTTCTTCGGATAGCGAATCATCGTCGGCGTTCGCAGCGACGGCTCATGCATGAAGCGCTTATCGTAACAGCGCCATTCCCCCAGAAAATATCCATGGTCGGAGCTTTGCAGCACAACCGTATCGTCCAGCTGGCCCGTGGACTCCAGAAAACTCAACACCCTGCCGATGTTATCGTCCACCGCCGTAAGCCCCGCATAGTAATCCTTCACCAGCTCTTCCAGCGAACGCGCGCAGTCTCCCGTCTCCATGGTTCCAATCTTGTTCCTGGCATCGGCGAAGCAGCGTGGCTTGCCGGGATATCCCTTCTTGTCGTCGTCAAAGGTCGCGGGTTTTGGAATCGCCACGCCGTTGTACATGTCCAGGTAACGACGCGGCCGAAAGAATGGCGCATGCGGTGTCTGATGCCATAGCAGCAGGCAAAATGGACGATCCCGCTCTTCCTTCAGCCAGTCCAGCGCGCGGTCGGTAAAGAAGTCATCCGCATATTCCCCGGTCCAGTTCAGCGCAGGATTGTCCGGGAAATCATTCCGAAAGGTTCCCAGGTTAGTCTTCTCGTTGCCCATCGCTCCTTTGCGCCCTTCAAAGTATCGCGGCGCATAATAATTCGTCACGGGAGCGTTGAAGGCGCAGTAATAATCCCAATAGCGTTCGCGCACTCCGTTGGGCGCATGCGCTTTTGCCACCATCGCCACGTCGTATCCCGCTTGATGCAGCAGGTCCGTAAAGATGGGGATGTCCGCCGGCAGCGGGCTCGCGGTTTTGTTGTCGTACGCTCCCGTGGTATGGGAATAGAGCCCGGTCAGCGTGGCGGCGCGCGCTGGAGCGCACAACGCATTCATGCAGAATGAATTATTGAAAAACACTCCCTCGCGGGCGATCCGGTCCATGTTCGGCGTCTTCAGCAGCGGATTTCCCGCGTAGCCCAGAGCGTCCGCCCGCTGTCCTTCCGTGTAAAAGAAAACGATGTTCGGCCTCTTCTGCGGTTTCTCTTCCGCCAATGCCCCCGGCAGCATCGAGCTGGCCACAGTCGCCCCGGCAACCGCCGCACTCCCCTTTAAGAAAGTTCGCCGCGAAGTGGCGTCAATCTCCGTCCCGCTTTCAGGTCCATCTGTCATCGTCATTCACCCCCACCGAATTGTAGCTGCAGCTTTTGTAGTAAGTCCCCATCCCCGCCCTCCCGCTCCCGCCTCAGCCCGTCCCGCTCGACGGTTCGCGAGCCGTGCGGGTAAAGTGGATGCCAGTGGAAGGCTTCCTCTGTCGTTGTAGCCTCCGCTGACAGTCATCCCCGCAAAACCGAACGGCGGCGTCAAATGGACAAACGCGAATTTCTCAAGGGCTCAGCCGCCACGGCTGCAGCGATCATGATGACCACATTCCCCGAATACGACGCACTCGCCGACACCACCATCCCCAGAACCAATTGGTCCGGCAATTATCACTACTCGACCAACAACGTCTTCCAGCCCGCATCCGTTGCGGAAGTCCAGGATGCCGTCCGCAGCGTTGCGGGCGTTCGCGCGCTCGGCACCCGCCACTCATTCAACGGAATCGCCGATTCAAAGATCGCCCAGATCTCCACCCTCAAGCTGACAGATGTAACCCTCGACCCCTTAACCCGCACCGCGACCGTTGGCGCTGGCATTCGCTACGGCGACTTGGCAGTCATCCTCGATGCAAAAGGTTTTGCTCTGCACAACATGGCGTCCCTGCCGCACATCTCCGTCGGCGGAGCCTGCGCCACCGCTACCCACGGTTCCGGAATGCATAACGGCAATCTCGCCACTCCGGTCACTGCCATCCAGTTCGTCGCTGCCGACGGAACTGTCCGCACCCTTTCCCGTGCTGCGAATGGCGACCGCTTCCCCGGAGCTGTCGTGGCCCTCGGATCCCTCGGCGTCGTCACCCACGTGACCCTCGCCGTCCAACCTCGCTACGAAATGACCCAGATCGTCTACCAGAACCTTCCCTTCAGCGAGCTCGAGCACCACCTCGCCGACATCATGGGAGCCGGCTACAGCGTTTCCATCTTTACCGACTGGCAAAACGGTCGTGCCGGCGAGGTCTGGATCAAGCGCCGCGTCGATCAGGGCGGCGCTTCCACCCCTCCCGCCCGCTTCTACAACGCCACCCTGGCAACCAAAAAACTTCATCCCATTCCCGGCCACTCCGCCGAAGCCTGTACCGACCAGCTCAACATTGTCGGCCCCTGGTACGAGCGACTTCCGCACTTCAAAATGAACTTCACGCCCTCCAGCGGGCAGGAACTGCAAACTGAATTTCTTCTCCCCTTCGATCAGGGTTATCAAGCCATCCGCGCCGTCGAAACCCTCCGCGACAGCATCACCCCTCACCTCTACATCACCGAACTCCGCGCCATTGCCGCCGACGACCTCTGGATGAGCACGGCCTACCAGCGCCCCTCGCTCGCCATCCACTTCACCTGGAAGCTCGAAACCGAGGCGGTGATGAACCTGCTCCCGCAGATTGAAGCCAAACTTGCCCCCTTCGGCGCGCGTCCTCACTGGGCCAAAGTCTTTTCCATGGATACCAGTCAGATCGCTCCGCTCTATCCCCGTATCCAGGATTTCCGCGCCCTCACCCAGCAATACGACCCCAAAGGTAAATTCCGTAACCGCTACATCCACGACCACATCGAAACCACCTAGCCCCGCGGTCGCCGTCTCACATAGGCTCCGCGTCCAGCAACGAGATGTCCTCTCCCTTCGCTGCATCGCTGCGGATCGAGTGCACCTGGCGCAGCGCAAATCCCCCCGCCTCCAGAAGAGTTCGCCATTGCCGCTCACTGCGTTCCTTACCGCCCGTGACCGCCAGCATGTTCAGATCGCTCATCAGGTGTCCCTCCATGTGTCGATCGGCATGCGCGACCAGCGGCGGAAGGACGAATTCAGCAATCAGCAAGCTTCCGTTCTGCGGAATCACTGCCCGGCAGTTCGTCAGGATTGTCACAGCCTCCCCGTCCTGGCGCCCGTGCAGGACATGTTTCAGCATGTAGACATCCGCGCCGGCCGGGACTGATTGCATCAGATCTGCGACGATCAGTTCGCATCGGGAGCCAGGATCTCCCTTCGCGAAGCGAGCTCTCGCCGCGTCCACACTCGGTTCCAGATCCACCAGCATGCCCCGCAAATGCGGGTTGAGCCCTAACACTGCCAGAATCAGCGATCCGCCACCGCCGCCCAGATCCGCAACCACCCTCGCCTGGCTGAAATCCCACGCCCGCGCGATCGGGGCATAGTCCTCGCTCGGAGCCGTACCCATCACAGCCCGAAAAATCGCACTGGCCTGCGGATCTTGCGACCACCGCGAGGGTACGTTCGGGTCCCGCACCTGCGCAGCTGGTTTGCCGGTTCGCACGCAATCCGTCAGCAACGACCAGCTATCCGCCAGCAGGTCTGCCCAGAAGACCACCGCCGCCCATGCCGACTGCGGCACATCTTTTCGCAGCGGTCGACCGAACGCAGTCAGGCGAAAATGTCCCGGCGCCGTTTCCGTTGTAACCCCCACGCTGGCCAAAGCCCGCAGCAAACGGTACACGCCATCAGGATCCGACTGACACACTTCCGCCAGGTACTCCACGCTCCGTTCTTCCTCTCCCAGCGCATCTGCAATTCCCAGCCGGGCTGCCGCGCACAGGACGCGGCTGCGGGAATACCCCATCGCCATCTCGACCAGCTCTGCGTTTGGCGTCACGTTTCCAATGCCGCCAGTCTCTTGACTCATCCATCCACCCCCACCTCAGCAGGATACAAAGAGACCAGTCCCATACAACAGCCGGGCGTCCCATCGCAAGCCATGCGCGTTCCGAGGAATCCCCGTTGCCGAAAAATTTCCTCCGCCATTGCCTATCGTGGAACACAATCTCCACATTCTTTCCTTTCGCGTCCGCGCTGGAGTCGCGACAGCGATTACTATAGCCTCAGAAAAGCGCTCGTTGACGGCACGTCCAGCAATCCAGGCAGCGCGGAGGTCTTTTGCTCTACTGGCTTCTCTATCAGAAGTTGTTCGTCTACATCCATGCATTCCGCGTCTTCCGCTACCTCACGATCCGCACTGCATTTGCTACCCTCACCGCGCTGCTCATCGGCTTGTTGATCGGCCCCGTCCTCATTCACCGGTTGCGCGAGTTTCAAATCGGCCAGTTTATTCGCGAGGATGGCCCCAAAGATCATCAGAAGAAAGCAGGAACCCCCACCATGGGCGGCCTGCTCATCTGTGTCGCCATTCTGGTTCCCACCCTGCTGTGGAGCGATCTGTCGAATCCCTTGGTTTGGCTGGCCGTCCTTGCCCTCGTCGGCTTTGGCGGCATAGGATTTGCCGACGATTACCTCAAGGTGATCCACAAGCGCAACCTCGGCCTCACCGCCCGCGTCAAGTTCACCGGCCAGATCGTCATTGCCTCGTTGATTGCCGTCTGTCTCCTTCTGCTGCGCCGCAAAGGCGAATATTCCACCCGCCTGATGGTGCCTTTCTTCAAGCGCTTTCGTCCTGACCTCGTGCTCCACGCCATCCGCCATGTGCCGCATCTTGGTCCGCTGGCATTTATTCTCTTTGTGTTGTTTACCGTCATCGTGCTGGTCGGCTCCAGCAATGCCGTCAACCTTACGGATGGTCTGGATGGCCTGGCCATCGGTTGCGCCATCATCGCCGCCAGCGCCCTCGCCGTCCTTACCTACATCAGCGGTAACGTGGTGTTTGCCGACTACCTCGGCCTGCAGCGCATGCCCATGGTTTCAGAACTCACCATCTTCTGCGGCTCCATGGTCGGCGCCAGCATCGGCTTCCTCTGGTATAACGCCCATCCCGCGGAAGTCTTCATGGGCGATGTGGGTTCGCTCGCCATCGGCGGCGCCATCGGCACCGTCGCCGTCATCATCAAGCAGGAACTGCTGCTGCCTTTTATCGGCGGAGTGTTTGTTCTCGAGGCGCTTAGCGTCATGCTCCAGGTAGGAAGTTATAAACTGCGGAAAAAGCGCATCTTCAAAATGGCTCCCATTCATCATCACTTTGAACTTATGGGATGGTCGGAGTCGAAAGTGATTGTCCGCTTCTGGATCGTTGCCCTGGTATTTGCGCTCTTTGCTTTGACGACGTTGAAATTGCGCTGACGCCCTGCATCCTATAGAAGAAACGAACCACTGAAAAACATGGGACAATCGAATCGCGGCGGAGATTGAGTCGATGATGGAATTGAAACACAAGAAAATTCTGGTGGTCGGGCTTGGCAAATCCGGCCTCGCCTCCGCCATGTTCCTCCGCGAACACGGCGCACAGGTCACCGTCTCCGATGTGCGCAGCGTCGAGGCTCTCGCCAACGAGTTGCCCGCGCTGCTCGATGTGGGAGTTATGGTGGAGGCCGGCGGTCATGGCCTGCTCACCTTTCGCCGCCAGGACTGGATCGTCGTCAGCCCCGGCGTTCCCCTCGATACTCCCGAACTGGCGCAGGCGCGCGGATTTGGCACTCCCGTCATCGGCGAACTGGAACTTGCCGCCCGCTTCCTGCGTGGCAAAATTCTCGCCATCACCGGGTCCAACGGCAAAACCACCACCACCGCACTCTGCGGAGAAATCTTCCGCGCCGCCGGCCAGCCCACGCAGATCGGCGGCAACATCGGCCTGCCCGTCATTTCGCTGGTGCCTCAAAGCGTTGAAAACGGATGGAGCGTGCTCGAAGTCTCCAGTTTTCAGTTGGAAACCATTGTCGAGTTTCATCCTCGCATTGCTGTCATCCTGAACATCACGCCGGACCATCTCGACCGCCACGGCAACATGAGAAATTACGTGGCCGCAAAAGAGCGCATCTTCGCCAATCAGACCGCCGAAGATTTTCTGGTGTTGAATGCCGAAAACGCGGAAACCCAAAGAATGGCCGCGCGCGCAAAGTCCCAGGTCTTCTGGTTCAGCACCCGCCGTCCCGTCCGGCAGGGAAGTTTTCTCTATCAGGACGCCGTAGTCTGGCGTCCAACCGAACAGTCTGCCGCCGAGCCTGTTCTGCCCGTCAGTGAAATTCCGCTCAAGGGCGAGCATAATGTCGAAAACGTTCTGGCCGCCGTCTGCGCCGCAAAACTGGCTGGAATTTCCAACGACGTCATCCGCCAGGCCGTGGCCGCCTTCCGCGCCGTCGAACATCGCCTGGAATTTGTGGCTCGCATCCGCGGCGTCGAATATTACAACGATTCCAAAGCGACCAATGTCGATGCCACCATGAAGGCCATCGCCTCGTTTCCCGGCGGTATTCACCTCATCCTCGGCGGCAAAGACAAAAACTCCGACTACACCTTGCTCGAACCGCTGCTCAAAGAAAGGGTGCGTGCCGTCTACACCATCGGCGCCGCGGCGGAGAAAATTGAGCGGCAGATTGGCCCCGCCGCTCGCATCGTTTCCTGCCAGACTCTGGAGCGCGCCGTGGACCAGGCTGCCGCTCAGGCCAAGTCCGGAGAAATCGTCCTGCTGGCCCCCGCCTGCTCCAGTTTCGATCAATTTCAGAATTACGAACATCGCGGTCAGTGCTTTAAACAATATGTGCTCGCGCGGCAAGGTGTGGAAGCATGGCAAAACGTGTCGGCATAGATAAATGGCTGTTCATCATCACGCTCCTGCTCGTGCTCTTTGGTCTGGTCATGGTTTTTTCCGCTTCCGCGGTCATGGCTAAGGAGCGCTACGGCTCTCCCTACGCCTTTGTTCTCAAACAGTCGGCCTGGGCGCTCCTCGGCCTCGTCGTCATGGTCGTCCTTACCCGCGTCAACTATCGCCGCTATAACAGTCCGTCAGTTATTTTTCCGTGCGTTGCCATCACCACCCTGCTGTTGCTCGCCACATTTTTAATGCGCGACTCCCACAACACTCACCGCTGGATCCGCTTCGGCGCGCTCAGCTTCCAGCCGTCGGAGATCGCCAAGCCCGCTCTGGTTCTCTTCCTCGCCTGGTTCCTCCAGGATCGCGTCGACCAGCTGGATGACTGGCGTCGCGCCCTCATTCCTGCCGCATTGCCCAGCCTTCTGTTTATCGCGCTCATTTTGAAAGAGCCCGACCTTGGCACCGCCCTGGTTTGCGCCATCGTCACGGCATTGATGCTCTATCTCGCCGGAGCGCGCGTGCGATATCTTTTTCTCGCGCTGCTTGCCGCCTCACCGATTTTGTATTACATGCTTTTCCACGTCGCCTGGCGTCGCGCCCGCATGATCGCGTTTCTCAATCCCGAGAAAGATCCCCGCGGCACCGGCTTCCACATCCTGCAGTCCTTGATTGCCGTCGGCGCCGGTGGCATCCACGGCGTCGGTCTCATGGAAGGCCGGCAAAAACTGTTCTACCTCCCGGAGCCCCAGACCGATTTCATCTTTGCCAACGTTGCCGAAGAGTTGGGATTGATTGGCGCCATCTTCGTGGTCGCCCTCTTCCTCATGCTCGCGTATCGCGGTTTGCGCGCCGCCCTGCTCTCCACCGATCCGTTCGCCCGCTTCCTCGCCTTCGGCATCACCGCCACCATCATCATCCAGGCATTTTTCAACATCAGCGTCGTTCTGGCGCTGGTTCCTACCAAAGGGATTACGCTGCCTTTCATCTCCGACGGAGGCACGTCGCTGTTTTTCACGCTGCTCAGCATGGGCGTCCTCTTGAACATCACTCGGGAGATTGACTGACGCGCATGGCCAATGGACGTTTGCGAGTTTTGATTGCCGGGGGTGGCAGCGGCGGTCATGTGATTCCGGCTTTAGCTGTAGCGCGCCAATTGGTGGAGAGCTACTCGGCGCAGATTCGCTTTGTCGGCACCGCGCGCGGCCTGGAAACTCGCCTTGTGCCTGCCGCCGGCTTTCCCTTGGACCTGATCCAGGTCGGCCAGCTCAATCGCGTCCGCCTCACCACCAAGCTGGCGACCACCGCCAAGCTGCCCTTCAGCGTCCTGGCCTGCATGCGCCTGCTGCGCAAACATCGCCCCCACGTCGTGTTCGGCGTGGGCGGCTATGCCTCCGGACCGGCGATGCTCGCTGCGATCCTCACCCGAACTCCACGGGTTGCATTTGAGCCCAATGCCGTTCCCGGCATGGTCAATCGCTGGATCGGTCGATGGGTGCAGGCCGCCGCCGTCAACTTTCCTGACACTCTGCGTTATTTTCACCATGGCCAGATCACCGGAATTCCAGTGCGACCGGAATTCTTCTCGCTCCCGCCTCGCCCCATCGATGCGCCTCCGCAGTTGCTCGTCTTCGGCGGCAGCCAGGGAGCACGCGTGCTCAACCGCATGGTGCCGCAGATCGCAGCCGATTTGTTTGAGGCGATCCCCGGCCTCACCATCCTGCATCAGAGCGGCGGCCGCCACGTGGAAGGCACTCGCCAGGCCTATCTGCAATCCACCGAGCTGCGCGGAAAATGGTCCTCTTCCTGGACCGTGGAGCCCTTTCTGGATGACATGCCCGCCCGTTTCGCCGCCGCCAGCCTGGTGCTGTGCCGCAGCGGTGCCAGTACCATGGCGGAGCTGGCAGCCGCCCAGAAGCCTGCGCTGCTCATCCCGTTTCCGCAAGCCGCCGACGATCACCAGCGCTGCAACGCCGACGTTTTCGTGCAGGCCGGCGCCGCCGCCATGCTGGTCGAATCGGAACTGACCCCGGAGCGCTTCCTCGCGGAATTGATTCGCCTTCTTCAGCATCCCGCAGCCCTGGCCGCGATGGGTCACAATGCCCGCGCTCTCGCCCACGCCAACGCCGCCGCCTCGATCGCCGCGCTCTTAAAACAGCAACAGCCTGCTTAAAAGCAGGCTGTTGCCGTTCTCCGTCCTTCAGTTGATTACTCGATCAGCGCCGTCCGCCGCCGCCGCCGCCGCCGTGGAATCCGCCGCCGCCACCGCCGCTGAATCCGCCACCGCCATGGTAGCCGCCGCCACCGCTAAATCCGCCGCCGCTATTACCGCCGCCGCTGTAGCCATGGTAGCCGCCGCCGCCGCTAAATCCACCACCGCTATAGCCATGGTAGCCACCGCCGCTCACGCCGCCCCCGCCGTAACTGCGGGCCGCACTGCTGTATCCGCTGCCGCCATAGCTGCGCTGTCCTGCGTAAGCGTTGCTGCCGCTATAGCTGTTTCCGCGTGGCAGGCTGTAGGCCCGCGTCGGCGATGCAGAATATGCACCACTGCTCCGCGCCATCGAATTTCCATAGCTGCGATTCTCTGCGCCACTTGATGTTCCGCCACGGTTGCCGCTCTGCACGCTTCCGCTGTGAACCGATCCATAGCTATTGGCACGCGCTGCGCTTTCATTCATCCCGCCGTGTCCCGTCGTTCCTCGCGCATAGCTGGAGGAATTGAACTGGTGCCCATTCGACCCGCTCGGACCGCGTGCGCCGTTGTAGCTGTGGTAGCTCGTGTTGCGAATATTGTTTACGTTGCGATTGTTGTAATAGTGTCCATGGTTCCAGTAGCCACCGTAGTAGCCGTGTCCCCAATAGCCGCATCCGTAGTAAATCCCGCCGTAGAATCCAACCGTCAGACCCCAGTAGCCTGGATACCATCCGTAGTAGCCTCCGGCCCATCCCCAATATCCCGGTGTCCATAGCGCGCCGACATAGGGCGGATAGGTCCATACGCCCGGAACCCAGTACCAGCCGCCGCTCCAGGTCCAGTATCCCGGCGTCCATATATAGCCATCGCCCGGCATGGGTGGCTGGTCATAGGCATCGATCGGAAACGGAGGAGGAGCCGAATCCACCTGCTGCACCGCCGCCCGTCCCGGATCCTGATCCTGTCCGGTGTAAACATCCGGCTGCTGCCCCGGCGCTGCCTGTCCATTGTCATCTTGACCGTTGTCCGCCTGGCCCTCATCGGGAGGGGGAGGCGGAGGCGGCATTCCCGGTCCGTTCATTTGATCTTGCGAAGGTGATCCCTGGCCGTTGTTATTCCCCTGACCATTGGCATAGGTCTGGCTGTTGTACTGCGGCTGACCGCTGTACTGGGGCTGGCCGCTGTACTGGGGCTGGCCATTGTACGGCTGCTGCTGCGCCGGTTGTCCGTTGTCATACGGGCTGCCGTCCTGCTGCGCCAGCACCGGAACCGCCGTGGCGGCTGTAACAAATGCACCTGCCAGAACAGGCACCAAAATCGAGCGAAAATTCAACATATCCTGTCTCCCGACCTGATCTCCCTGCTATCCACCAAATTTTGTGGCTTCAGGAGCTTCAAAGTCTCGGAGGGTTTTTGAGCGGCCACCCTCTGGCCCGGCCCAGCAACTCTCATTCAATCTAACGGAATCTCAGCCGGAAAGTTGTGGTGATTCCGCCACATTTTCCTGCCCTCATCCGCTTCTTCCAGCCCTGAAATCAGGCCACTCATTGGATGCTCGCCCACCCGCCCCGATTCCAATAACAGGGTGCCCAGTCTTTCGCCCCGGTTTTCCAACCCACCGTCGCTGCTACAGTAGAAGGCAGGTTCTCATCCAGGATGTTCATCCGCACCCAGCACGTACATTTCATAGGGATTGGCGGCATCGGCATGAGCGGCATCGCTGAGATTCTGCTCAACCTCGGCCATCGCGTCTCCGGTTCCGACCTGAAGCGTTCCCCCGTCACCGACCGCCTGCTCAGCCTGGGAGCCACCATTTTCGAAGGCCACGCCGCTGCCAACGTCGCTGGAGCTGACGTCGTCGTCACCACCTCCGCTCTCAGCCCCCGCAACCCTGAAGTCCTGGCCGCGCACGAGCAGTCCATCCCTGTCATTCAGCGCGCAGAAATGCTGGCGGAACTGATGCGCCTCAAGTATGGCGTCGCCGTCGCCGGCATGCACGGCAAAACCACCACCACGTCCATGATCGCCGCTGTGCTCGCCGCTGGAGGGTTGGATCCTACCGTCGTCGTCGGCGGACGGGTCGAGACTATGGGATCGGGCGCTCGCCTCGGCCGCTCCCAGTACCTGGTGGCCGAGGCCGACGAAAGCGATCGCTCCTTTCTCAAGCTATCGCCCATCCTCGCCGTCGTCACCAATATCGATCGCGAGCACATGGATTGCTACCGCGACATGGAAGATGTGGAGCGCGCGTTCCTGTGCTTTATGGATCGCGTCCCGTTCTACGGCGCCACCACCGCCTGCATCGACGATCCCATGCTTGCTGCCCTGCTGCCCCGTGTGCGTCACTCCGTGTTGACCTATGGTATGGCTGCGCAAGCCGCCTTCCGGCTGGAAGTTCTTCCATCCGCCGTCGGCCATCAATCGCAATTCCTGGTCCATCGCAAAGGCGAGGCCCTCGGTCCCTTCACCCTCTCCGTGCCCGGCCTGCACAACCTCAGAAATGCCACCGCCGCCGTAGCCATCGGTGTGCAGCTCGGCGTGCCCTTCGACAGAATCGCTGCCGGGCTGGCGGATTTCGCCGGCGTCGAGCGGCGCTTCCAGCGCAAAGGTCAGGTGCGCGGTGTCACCGTCGTCGACGACTACGGCCATCACCCCACAGAAATTCGCGCCACTCTGGAAGCGGCCCGCCAGTGCGGCTTTTCTCGCATCCTCGTCCTCTTCCAGCCGCATCGCTATACCCGCACCCGCGATCTTCTTCAGGAGTTTCGCCATTGCTTCCACTCCGCCGACGTGGTTCGCGTCCTCGATATCTACGCCGCCAGCGAAACCCCCATCCCCGGCGTCGATGCCCTGGCGCTGGTCAACGCCATCGACGGCGCCGATGTCCGCTACGCCTCCTCGTTTGACCAGGCGGTCGAGCAACTCGCGGCCCTCGCCCAACCTGGAGATCTCATCCTCACCATGGGCGCGGGCAACGTCCATCAGGCCGCCGCCCTCCTGCTCACCGCTCTCGCGGCCAGGGATGCAACCCCCGCCTAACCGCAAACACCTGCGAAACCCGGAAAAAACCCGAAGAAACCCAAAAATAGTATCGCGGAAAATCAGCGGCGGGTTATAGTCGAATTGGCGACTCTCACGACCAGCTACGGCCGTGACAAAAAACACAGCAAGCGTAGGACGGACCGGGCTGCTCGACTCCGAGGAGACCAGGCACTACCCTCGCTCAAAAATCCACGCGGAGACACCGGATATTCCCCAGCCCGTACTCGAACAACCCGCCAGCCAGGAAACGGACAAGCCCTTTCTGCGCTCCCAGCGGCGTGTTCCGGTGCGTCGGCGTGGCGGATCGCGCTTCGCTTCCCGCTTCGGCTGGAACGAGCGCTGGATTCGTTTGCTGGCCGTCGTTGTTGTTGTCGTCGCTCTGGGCGCGCTCGCGGCGCTCGCCTTGGCAGTCAAGTCTCTCCTGCTCAACAACCGTCATTTCATGCTGCAGTCGACAGACACCATTCAGCTCAACGGCAATCGCGTCGTCACCAGTTCCCAGGCACTCGCCTTTTTTGCTCCCGACGTTGGCCGCAGCATCTTTCGCGCTCCTCTGGCCACGCGTCAGGCACAGTTGGAACACATCAAGTGGGTGCGCCGCGCCATGGTGATGCGCCTGTGGCCCAATCAACTGCGCGTTACCGTGGTCGAACGCACTCCGGTTGCCTTCGCCCGCGATGGCAATTCCGTGCGTCTGGTCGATGACGATGGCGTCCTGCTCGATCTGCCCGCCGCCATCGATCAGCATTATTCTTTTCCAGTGCTGGATGGCATCTCGGCCTCCGATCCGCTGTCCATCCGAGCCGCGCGCATCGCCATGTATCGCCAGTTTGTTCAGGCGCTCGACGCCGATGGCGCACACATTTCATCGACCCTCAGTGAAGTTGATTTGTCAGATCCGGAGAACATTCGCGCCATCTTTCTGGGCGGCACGCAGCATCCGCTCGTTTCCTTTGGCGACTCGGACTACCTCGCCCGATACCAGGCCTATCAGGCCCATCTCGCGGAATGGCTGCAACAATATCCCCAGTTGCGATCCGTCGACATGCGCTATGGCAGACAAGTCGTGCTCGACACCGGCGCGAACGCCGCCGCCGCTGCGCCGTCGCCTGCGACCATCACCGACGCGCCTCCGGCGACTTCACCCGCGAGCGGCGCGGACGAATCGGCAACGCCCGCCGGCGACAAGACCACAACGAAATCGACAGCAGTTAAGCCACGCCCGGCCACCCACCATCGCCCGGCAACGCATCCGCGAGTTTCCCGGCATGCTCCGGAGCGTGGCCACACAGTTGTACATCCGATCATGCACGTGGTGCCGGGAACGTAATCGCTCGATGCGGATGGGTTGGCTTTAGAACCGCGGAAAGAGAGTGAAATGCCAGAACGAGAACAGAAACACATCGCGGTACTCGATGCAGGCAGCGCCAACGTGCGCGTGCTGTGCGGCGAAATTTCCGACGGCGCCATTCGCTATCGCGGCCACACCGTCGCCCCCGCGCGCGGCATTCGCCGCAGCATCATCGCGGACCTGGGGCCGGCGACGGAGTCGTTTGACGGCGCATTTCAGGCCGTTGAAGAAGCTGCCGACACTCAGGTTGCCAGCGCCACCGTCGGCATCGGCGGTGCTCGTGTCCGCGGTGTCACCAGTCGCGGCGGCATTCTGCTCGGCAGCCGCATGCGAGAGATTACCCGCGACGATGTCCGCGCCGCCGTCGAGCGCGCCAGAGAAGTGCATCTGCCCCCGGAGTATCGCGTCCTCCATCTTTTGCCGCAGGATTTTCTGGTCGACGAACAGGACGGCATCCTCGACCCCGTAGGCATGGTCGGCAGCACGCTGGAAGTGAATCTCCACATCGTCATGGCCCCCGCCAGCACCATGCAGAATGTGGTCACCTGCTCCAACAAGGCCGGCATCGAAGTTTCCGACACCATCTTTGAGGCGATTGCCGCCGCCGAAGCCGTCCTTACCTCCGACGAGCGAGAGCTCGGCGTTTGCGTCCTCGATATCGGCGCCGGCTCGACGGAAGTGGCCGTGTTGTTTGAGGGAGCCGTCGTTCACACCGACTCGTTGCCCATCGGCGGCGCCCATTTCACCAACGATCTGGCCGTCGTGCTGCGCGTACCACTGCCGGAGGCCGAGCGCCTGAAATTGCAGTATGGCCACACCATCGTCACCGCCATTCCGCAGTTGAATCAAATTATGGTTCAGGCTCCCGATGCCGGCGCCGGTCAGTATCGCCAGGTGCCCCAGCGGCATGTCTGCGAAATCCTCGAGCCCCGCGCCCGCGAGCTGTTCCAGATGCTGCGCAACAGTCTGCGCCAGGGCGGAGTGTTGGAAGCCATGGGTTCCGGCTGCGTCCTGACCGGCGGCGGAGCGAAATTGCCCGGCATGGCCGAGCATGCCGAAAATATGCTGCGTACTTCCGCCCGCATCGGCCTGCCCGTTCCGCTCTCCCGCATGCCCGACGATTTGATTGATCCGGAGTTTTCCACACTGATCGGCTTGCTCCTCTACACCCATCGCGTGCGCGAGCAGCGGGCCGCCGACGACATTGGAATGGGAGCCAGATTGCGGGCCATTTTTGCCGGCAGTATTTAGCATCAAGTCGCTTGCGCGGATATCGGGCGACAGCGAAACTAGCAACAGGGGCGGGGAATCAGAACCAGAAATTTCAACGGCAGCGCAACACACGAATTGAGGGATTCGTACATATGAGCGATATCAAGCTGTATGAGCATGGGCAGATTGCAACCGACGATAGCCTGAGGATTCAATATCAGGATGAAGTCCCGCGGGGCGCGAAAATTAAAGTAATCGGCGTGGGCGGCGGCGGCGGCAACGCCGTCAACCGCATGATTGAAGCTCACGTCGAAGGGGTCGAGTTTATTGTCGCCAATACCGATGCCCAGGCACTGCGCTCCTCCAAGGCGCCGGTCAAGCTGCAGCTCGGCATGAAGCTTACCGCCGGGCTGGGCGCGGGCGCCAACCCCGATGTCGGCCGCCGTGCCGCCATTGAAGATTCAGAAAAGATCATCGAAGCCCTCGAAGGCGCCGACATGGTCTTCGTCACCGCCGGTCTCGGCGGAGGCACCGGCACCGGCGCCGCTCCCGTCATCGCCTCGCTCGCCAGCGAGATGGGCGCGCTCACCGTTGCCGTTGTCACTCGTCCCTTCGCGTTTGAAGGCAAGCGGCGTCTCCTCCAGGCTGACCACGGTGTCGCCGAACTGCTCGAAGGCGTCGATACCATGATCGTCATTCCCAATGAGCGCCTGCTCAACGTCGCCAAGGATGCCGGCTTCTTTGAATCCTTCCGCATTGCCGACGATGTGCTGCGCCAGGGCGTGCAGGGGATTTCCGACATCATCACCATCCCCGGCATCATCAACCGCGACTTCTCCGACGTCAAGACAACCATGTCCGGCATGGGCTACGCCGTCATGGGAACTGCCATGCGCAGCGGTCTCGATCGCGCCAAGGAAGCCGCTCACGCCGCCATGTCTTCGCCGCTTCTGGAAGAAGGAGCCATCGATGGCGCCCGCGGAATCCTCATCAACATCAGCGGCTCCAGCTCCCTCAAATTGAGCGAAGTCAACGAGGCCTCCACCATTATTCAAAGTTCCGCGCACGAAGACGCCAACATCATTTTCGGCGCCGTCCTCGATGAGTCCCTGGGTGACGAAATCAAGATCACCGTCATCGCCACCGGTTTCCGGCCCGACCTACCATCCCGCGGTGCGCATCTTGCCCATCCGCTCGATGTCTCCTCCTCCGCCCATAACGAGCCGCCCCTCGAGCGTCCCGCCAATCCCTTCAGCAACCGCCCTGTCGCCGCGCCTCGGTTTGCCAGCGAAATCGCCGAAGAAGAATTGCTCCGCTCCTCTTCCTCCGCCCGTCATGGCGCGGCAACCGCTGCCCCGGCCCTCCCGCCGCAGCAGGCTGAAGCCGTCGCACCTCCGCCGGCGCGCGAAGAAGCTCCGCCTCCTTCCGCTCCACGGCCCACCCACGGTTCGTCCAGTCCGCAGCCTGCGGCCCACACCCCCAGGCCGTCCGACATCCGAGCCGCAGAAATCCGCGCCGCCGAAGCGGAGGATCAACAACTCGACGTACCGGCGTACCTGCGTCGCAATGAATTGTCCTGAAGTATCCTGCGGACTTTGCCGATCCGTTTCATCAACGGCGAAGTTCGCAGGGCTGGGGTCAAAGGCATCAGCAGGCTCGAATGAATCCGCGGCAGATCTCGCTCGCCACCTTTCTTCGAGCCTCCCGATTCCGCTAAAGTAGAGAGAGAAGGGAATTCCGCAGCGCTGCCCGGGTACCGTCCGGCGCATGTATCAGCGGGATACTCCCGAAAATGATATTGCCCATCTCGGGCGAATCCTGCGATGATGCAGTCTCAGCCACAGTTTGAAGGTGCAGTCCCATGAAGCTCCCTTTAGCCCTCCCCCGGCTTGCCTTGCTGTCGATCCTCGCTCTGCCTTTGGTTCTGTGGTCATCGCCACGCACCCTGGCCGCAAACATCACCACGACCAGGGTGACTCTCCACAAACACTCCACCAAATTGCGCACAACTCACACCGTCCATCATCGGACCGCCGCCACCCACGCATCATCGGCCAAGCCTCGCGTCCGCACAGTCTCCTATCACCATCGCTACCGCAGGCATTATCGCTACTATGAGCGCTTCACCGCCAGTTCCTACGCCCAGGATCAGACCGCTGGCGATATCGTAGGCGGCGAAGTTCCTGTGGTTCGTCAGGCCGCCATCTCCGCACTCGGGGATATGAACGGTACAGTCGTCGTCATCAATCCCGACAATGGCCGCATCCTGGCCATGGTCAATCAGCACCTCGCGCTGTCCAGCGGCGCCGAGCCCTGCTCTACCATCAAGCTGTCTGTCGCCCTCGCCGCGCTGGAAGAAGGCATCATTACCCAGGACACTCCCGTCGACCTCGGCGGCCATTACCATATGACGTTGACCGATGCGCTGGCGCACTCCAACAATCTCTACTTTGAGACCCTCGGCCGTCGCCTCGGCTTTGACCGCGTCAAGTATTACGCCAACATGTTCGGTTTGGGAGAACTGGCGGGATACAACATCCCCGGCGAGCAACTCGGTGTCTATCCCAATCACGTTCTTCCCGCAAGTGAAGGTGGCGTCGGACGCATGTGCTCCTTTGGAGAGAGCGTCTCGGTCACGCCACTGCAATTGGGTGCACTCATTTCAGCCATCGCCAACGGCGGCACCCTTTACTACCTCCAGCACCCGCAAACTGCGGCGGAGGTCGCCAGTTTCCAGCCCCGCGTGAAGCGCCAGCTCGACATCGCTCCGCTGCTTCCCGCCATGAGCGTTGGCATGACCGACGTCGTCAAGTTCGGCACTGGCCGCACCGTGCTCGCCAACTTTAAAGATTTTCCTGTGCTCGGCAAAACCGGCACCTGCTCTGACCATGGCACCCGTTTCGGCTGGTTTGGTTCCTACGCCGATACGCCCTATGGCCGCCTGGTCGCAGTTTTCTTTCTGGAAGGCGGCCGCCCCACCTATGGCCCCAAAGCGGCCGAGCTCGCCGGAATTTTCTATCACAACCTGGAAGAACAGAATTACTTCGCCACCATGCGTCCGGAACAGCCCAAGAGTGAAATCTCGTCGATCGACGGCCATTGATCTCACCCGGTGCTAAAGTAATCTTCCCCTTCGTAGAGAGCGACAGAGTCAGAAGATTCTCTTCCTGAACGAAGCGCAGCGAAGTGAAGGACCTTGTGGTTCCTGCGAAACCGGCAGATCCAATGCTTGGGTGCCCTACATCTCGCTTCTGAGATGTGGGACTGTAGGATGCTCGCACCGCGAATTGCCTGGGTGCCTCATCCCGGCGAAACCAGGGTCCCCGACGAGCGTAGCTCGGTGGCGTGGGAAGCTAGGGTGGGACAGCACAATGTCCGCACTCCACCAACTCATCGCATTCCTCTAATGTGTTCGCTCGACCAGATACAGAGCCAGGGCCTTCAGCGGGTCCGCATCCGCGCCGAATCCATCCAGCTCGCGAAACGCTGCGTTGATCAACTCCCGCGCGTCTTTCAAGGATTGATCCACTCCATACACCGCCGGCCACGTGGCCTTCACCGTCGCCGCGTCCTTGCCCGCTGTCTTGCCAAGATGTTCAGAACTCTCCGTTACGTCCAGCACGTCATCGATGATTTGAAAGGCCAGTCCTGCGCGCTCGCCAAACACGCGCAGATGCTCGACCGCACTCGCGTCCCCGCCCGCGTAAATTCCCCCGGTCACCACGCTGGTCGTGATCAGAGCGCCCGTCTTCGCCTTGTGGATCGCGGCCACCAGTTCCGCGGTCGGCGTCAGGTGTTCGCTTTCCAGGTCCATCACCTGCCCGCCAATCATGCCTCCCACCGTTCCCGTCGCTCGCGCAATTTCTCCAACAATGGCGACCGTCGCGGCCGGCGGACAGCGCAGCCCGGCCAGCGTTTGATACGCCTGCGTCTGCAGCGCGTCCCCGCAAAGAATGGCAATGGCCTCGCCAAAGACAACATGGCACGTCGGCTTTCCTCGACGCAGCTCGTCGTTATCCAGTGCCGGTAAATCATCGTGCACCAGCGAGTAGGTATGCAGCATCTCCAGCGCCGCCCCCAGGTCTTCAATCCCCGTGGGAAGTTCGCCGTTCCCGGCCAGCATCCGCGCCGACTCCATGCACAGTACCGGACGCAGCCGTTTTCCGCCTGCAAATACACTGTGGCGCATCGCCCGGTGAATGGAGGTTGGAATCGTGTTCGAATCCGGGAGTAGACGTTCCAGGGCGTGGTCGGTCAGCTCCACACCGGAGCGCAAAATCTTCTGAACATCGGAGGACATGGCTTCCATCCTACCGAAGCTTGCGCCCTGAGAATAGTCCCCGGCGATTTCGTCGCGCGCCAAATTATGGAGTCAGTGTCAGCGTGTGCGTCGCCGCTGCCTGCACGGCTTCATTGCTGAAAGGCAGCGCAAATGTTTTTCCCTCGTACCAGTAGGGCCATTGGTCCATGTAGTACGGGCTCAACGGGTCGCCGGACTGCCCCGTCACAATATTCAGCGTGGAGTGATCGAGATTGGAAAAATCTACCGTCAGCCGCTCGGACGGCCCGAAGCTGCGCCCCACCTGCTTCACCGTAGTTCCATCGCCAGACTGCGGTTGCGCGCCCGTGCCTGTCCATCCGCGCAGCCAGGGAATGCCGCCATAAAGTGGATGCTCGACCTCCACCGGGTGCGTGTCGCCGTAGTGCCAGCTCTTCAGATCCAGTGGCGCATGCAACGCCGTCATGCCGCGATCCACGGCCGCAGCTAGAAAATCATTCCAGTTGCCGTAACTCGTCGGCAGCCACCGTCGCGACTGCCCGGTGACAATCTCTTCCTCGACATAAGAGGACTCGCCCCAGCGATACAGCTTCCAATCATCGCCCAGACGCGGTTTCAAAATCATTGGCCACAGCGCATCGCGGGCGGCATCCACAAGGGTCGCCGCCGGGGAAGCGATGGTCACATCGCCATTCCAGGTGCGCATCAGATCCGCTGCCTCGCGCAGTCGACGGTCGGGATGCGCAGCATGATCGATGGCATACGTAAATCGCTGTGCCAGTTCCTGGTCCAATGTGGAATGCACATCGTTCTGCAGCGCCAGCATGTCCGCGGACGACAGTTTTGGCTTGCTTCCCAGGACTCTCCAGATGCGCTCATTGCGATACGGCGACGCCCAGTCGAGCGTTAGCGGATACGGATAGCCGTCCGGCGTGATGCGGGAGTTGGCCGTCGCCAGAATCCCCCCCGGCGGGTTGTACACCGAGGGTAGTTGGTCGAACGGAATGTAGCCCTGCCACTCGTGATTGCCATCGGTAATGGGAACCGGCGCCAATCCGTTCGGCCGCATGGGGATTTTGCCCACCGCCTGATAACCAATGTTGCCCTGGGTATCGGCGTACACTGCGTTCTCCGGCGGACCGCCGAACAACGCGATCTGCAGCTCGGAACTCGTCCCAGTTCTGCGCGCTGTCTATCTGATAAAACGGCATCGTCACCACCGTGGGATCGTAGACCGTCCACCGCAGCGCCAGCGTTCGCTTCTCGTGCGGCAGCAGCGGAGTCACGACCGGTCCATGATCCGTGCGCAGCAGGTCCAGCGTTACATCGCGCCCGCCTCGCACGCGAATCACCTCCCGGTCATGCTGGAAGGGCTGCCATCCGCCCTGCGGCGTTTTGTACGTATCGCCGTTGGTCTGCTCCACATACACATCCTGAATATCGGCGTAGAGCAGCGTGAAGCCCCACGCGATATGCCCATTGTGTCCGACGATGACGAAGGGAATGCCCGGCAGCGTCACGCCCGCAACATTGAAATCGCCGCTGCTCAACTGCGCCTCATACCACGTGTCCGGAATCGTGTGGTCCAGATGCATGTCGTTCGACAGCAGCGGCATGCCCGTCACGCTGTGCGCGCCCGATACCACCCAGTCTGTTCGAACCCGGCGCACAATCGCTGCAACCTGGGATCATCGCCGAAGGAAGCAGCGTTTCCAGTCGAAGAATGTCGTCCACGCTTTTCTGCACGCTTACCTGGGTAGGATCGAGCGGCACCTGCGGAATTACTTGCGGCGCGGTGATTGGCGGCTCCGTCGAGATCGGCGGATGATCGCGCCACGATCCCACCGGATACAAGTCATCGACCAGCAGCGGCCAGTGTAACCGGGCTGCGATTTTTTCTCTCGCCAGCTTGGTCGGAAAGTCCAGGCTCAGCGTTTCCGCCAGGTTCAGTGCCACCAGCATCGAGTCGCGCGGCCGCCACGGCTGCGGACGATAATCCAGCAGGCGAAACTCCGCCGGTAGATGATCCTGCGCCTGCGCGATATAGGCATTCACCCCGCGCGCATAATCGTCCAGGAAGCGGCGGTCACCGGGGTCCATCGCTGCCAGCGCCGCGTCCGCGGCGCGGCTGATCTCAAGAATCCGCTGCGCGCGATCATGTTCCAACGCGGCCGGCCCCATGATCTCCGCCAGATTCCCGGAGGCGTAGCGGCGCAGCACGTCCATCTGCCATAAGCGATCCTGCGCCGTGACATAGCCCTGCGCCACCACCAGATCGTCGATGTTCGCTGCAGTAATGTGCGGCACGCCGTGCGGGTCGCGACGAACGATCACCGAATGCGACAAGCCTCCGACCTGCAGCCGTCCGTCGAGCTGCGGCAAAGAGGCGCGCATGGCGTGCTTCAGCCATATCGTTCCCAGCAGGCAGGCAAGAACCACTGCCACCAGCAGAATCAGCAGCAGAGTGAACAACCACCGCGCCGTACGACCGCGAGAATGGGATTTGTGGCTGGATTGCGACCCGGATACTGGCATCAGTGTTCAGTCTAGCAGGGCAGGGAAGGACGAAATTCCAGCTTCTCCTGGGCGAGAGGAAGAGTCCATCCGGTCCCAGCCGGCGCTCGCTCGACCACCGGCAAGAGTCCGCAAAATTCCTGTGGTTTCGGTGGCGCATTTGCGGATTTTCGCGCGAACACCCTGTCGCGACCCGGTCCGCCAATTGGTTGCCTTAGCAACCAATGATGCGAAACTGGTTGCTAAGGCAACTATAGCGATTCGACTCGAAGGCCGACTCCTAAACCGCCACTGTGCTGCCGAACTCAGCGTAATTGTCCAGGTGATTTTTGATGATCTGATAGCATTCGCAGGACGCGTTCTCCAACCCCGCTACGTCGATGATCTGAATCTCTCCGCGCGTGTACTCGATCAGTCCTTTTGCCTTCAGCGCGCCTGCGACCATCGAAACCGTGGGACGCGTGCCGCCCAGCATGTCGGCGAGAAATTCCTGCGACATTTTGAAGTGGTTGCTATGCGCCCGGTCGGCGCAGATGAGCAGCCAACGAGCCAGTCGCTGCTCAGTATTGTGCTTGGCGTGGCAACCGGCCGACTGAATCGCCTGTAGCAGCTGGGTCTGAACATATCGCAGCGCGAGCTGCTGGAACTCTTCGCCACGCTCAAATTCACGCCGCGCCGACTCCACGCTTGCAGGCAAAACCGTGCCCGGCGATTTGCGTGTAGACGCGATTGAGACTCCGCTTTGTCCCCATCAACGCAGATACGCCAATTACGGACTCAAATCCAAACATCCCCACCTCGACCTGCGATCCATCCAGGAACGTGGTCGTCATCGACGCCATCCCCGCTTCAACAAAGTAAATATGATCGACGGCTTTGCCGGGATATTCGATTTCATGCTTCAACTCGAATTTGACCGGCTGGAGATTCAGGCGCGCGATGGCCTCCGGAGGTAAGGCTTTCAGAAGCGTGTTTTGATATTCGCTCATGCCGCTATCGCACCTCGCTTTCGGCCAGAGTTGGTTCGCGACAATGTTCGTACCGATGGGGACGCCTGATCCAAAAAAGGCGATGATATGTCGGAACCCGAACAGACAGCTATGGAGAGCTTTCAACTAGGCTACAACAATAGCACCATGTGCTCCAACCGGTGCCGAAATCGGCTTTCACGCGCTTGTAACTGGCGGAAGCGCTGTGATGCTGTTTCCGGGAAAGCAGGTCGGCATGACAGAGAATTGCAAGAAACTCCGCATTTTTGTCGTCGATGACGAGCAAGTCATCTCATGGACGATCACCTTGATTTTGAGGCATCACGGTTACGAAGCGACCGCTTTTACCGATTCTCTCCAGGCTTTGGCTGCAACCCGCGCTCATGCGCCTGATTTGCTCATTTCCGATATAGAAATGCCGCGCCTCTCCGGGGTCCACCTCGCAACCAGGGTGCGAGAGTGCGTCCCTTATTGCAAGGTCCTGTTTTTTTCCGACGAGACAACCGCCGAACTGCTTCAAATTGCGCGCGCGAATGCACTTCCGTTCGAATGTCTCCTCAAGCCTCTGGACCCGAAAGTCCTCGCTCAGCAAGGTTCAGGAAATCACGCAGTCCATTCAGGCCTCGCGATCCGCGGCAGAGGGTTGCGCCCACGAACAGATTGCCGAGAACAAGAGGGAATCCCTTTCACGGGTGAAGACAACGATCGCCGCTTCTGAAGAACGCAAGCGACACTCGAAGGCGGCAGTCGACCCGATCCGCGCGAAGAGTGCGTGAACCGGGTCCTTTTACTTCTCCGTTCCTGAAACCTTCTGCGCGCGGACTATTTCGCAGTCAGGATCTCCAGCTTCTGAACTTCCGGCGGTTTCGCAAATAACTCGGGAGCCTTGGCGAACAGTGCCTCTGCGACCTTACCGGAGAGGTGAGCCTGCCTGCCGGCTTCATCCTGGAACGTGTCGAAGATGCCGAAGTTTGCAGTGCCGGGATGGCGGATGGCGTACCAGGAAACGGTCCCCGCCTCCGCATTCACCAACGGCAATGCGCTGCGAAGAAACTTGTCCACTTCATCTTCCTTACCCGGTTTTGCCTGGAGCGCTGCAAACAGTGCTAGTTTTTCCATTTTTCACCTCTCCGCTTTAGATGCAGCGCGATAGCGTGCGGATTGACGCAGTTGCGGGGACTCTGCGAGACTCACGCGTATGCGATACAGTGGCAGGGTAGAATACGCCGGCGCGCGGAAAATGCGTGAGCAGAATACGCGCCTCTATCGGCTGGCACATTGGCCGATCTGGATATGGGTGTTCTTTCTGGCGCCCGGGCCGCTGACGTTCCGTTTGTTTGCGCACGGGTTTGGACTGGGGAACATGGCGTGGCTCGCGGCAGTGCTGGCGGGTACCGGTGTGGCGCTGCTTCGCGGGAAGTTGCCGGGTTCTGAACCGCGACCTTATATTCTGCGGTTCGATGAAGACAAGCCGAATCCTCTGTATCGGCGGGTGTGCTACACCTTTGCATGGAACGCGGTGCTGAGCTTTGCGCTGCTGAATCTGAGCGGCCTGGTGATCGCGGCTGCGACCGGCCGATGGTACATGCAGCAGATTTACCACAGCGCGTATTTTCCCGTATGTGGAATCATCCTGGTGCTGGGCGCGGCCGGCAAGCTGCCGCGCGTGGGACGCTCGACCCAGGGCGAAGGCCGAGAACGACGCTACTTCTACGGCTCGGTGTGGGCAGTCACCGTGGCGCAGACGCTGCTGCTGGCGCTGTGGAAGACGCTGCCGCAGACCCAAGCCGCCAGCACCGCGAAGCTGGCTGTCTTTGTCGGCGCATTACTGATGATGGGACTGGCCACCTATCGCGGAGCGCTGCCGCGGACTCGACCTATTCTGCCCGGAGAATCGATGGTGGCCGACTGAGCTGGCGCGGCAGGCGTTACTGTTGCCAGAATTGCGAGCCTCGGTTGGGCTGCGTTTTCCAGACAAACAGCGCCGCAAGCAGAAGCACGAATGCGACCCACACGCTGCCCTCCGGGCCGGTGGCTCCGCCGCTCTGCAGCACGGAACCCAGTGGATGCGCGGTCATCAGCCTTCCGACGGAGACGGTGCCGCTGTCCGCTGTTCCGTAGAAAAACGATTCCGCCCAATCCCAGGAGGCGTGAAATCCAATGGCCCACCAGAGATGGCCAAGCCGCCACAGGCTGAGCGAAAATACCAGGGCGATCATGGCGACGGCGGTCAGACCGAAGGGACTTTCTCCTGGATTGGCCTTATGCATCAGGCCGAACAGCGCGGCCAGCACAAATGCGGCGGGCCAGAAGCGAATGCCGCGCGCCAGCGTGAACAGCAGATAACCCCGCAGCATGAACTCTTCCGTCATGCCTACCAGAAGAAAACACAATCCCCAGGCCGCAGCGTAGCCGAGGAGCCGGCCGACGGGCAAGTGCGTTTTGCTGAGCGCCAGGTGATGCGTGGCCAGCAGAATGCCGATCAACAGCGACAGAAAAACAAAGCCGCAGACCAGGCCGACGAGGAATTGGCGCGCGCGGTTGAATCCCGCCAGCCCGTAGTCGCCGACTCGCTTCTGCTCGACCAGGGCCATGGCCGCGGTGGCCAGCACCACTGCGAGCAGGGTGATGCTCTCGGACACGATCGCCAGGGCCGGATGAAAATCGCCGCCGCCCCTGCCAGGCACGTCTTGATGCAGATGCTGCGCGAACCAGCTCAGCTCAAAACCGCCGAGATACATCAGTGAGAACAGCAGCCCGACGTAGAGCAGAATGCTCCAGCCGGCGCGCAGACCGCGGGGTCCAAAAAACACCGGACTGCGCCCGGGAGTGAAGGCGGCGAACTGCGGTGGGCCGGCTTCGGGGAGGTTGTCAGGCGAAGCAGGGGGAAGGATTTCCATGCATGGTCCTCACGCGGGTCGATATTGTGTCAGATCGTACGGAGTTTGCAACAGCGTTTGTTCCATAGTACGGCGGAGAAGGAAGGCCGCTTTCGAGATGCTTGAGAATTCTCTGCCAGATGATTTTTGGCCGCTGAATCGGCTGTGTGGAGCGGCGTGCGGGGAACGAGATGAAGGGCATTGGCTTGACACATCGTCCAATGCCAGCAATCCTAGTTGTTTCAGGCTAATAGGATATCGCCGCCAACGGATGGTGGCGAATGGAGTGATAGTCCCCAAGTGAAAGTGCGTGTTTTCTATCATGACAAATGTTTCGATGGCGCATGTTCCGCGTCGCTGTTCGCGCGTTTCCACCGCGAACGCATTGCCCCGGGAGCAGAATATGAATATCGCGGGCTGGTCCATCGCGCCGGCGCGCTGTTCGAGGAGCAGGAATTTGTCGGCGATGAGAATGCGATTGTCGATTTCAAGTATTCCCCGTCTCCGGCCGTGACGTGGTGGTTCGATCATCATCTGAGCGCATTTCTGACGCCGGAGGACCATCGCCATTTTCTCGCCGGGCAGCAGGATCCTAAAATCCGCGAGCGACAGTTTTACGATCCCGAGTATGTTTCCTGCACCGGCTTGATCGCGCACATCGCCTCGACCCACTTTGGGTTCGACGCGACGCCGGTAGCGGAGTTGGTGCGTTGGGCAGACATTGTGGATGGCGCGCGGTATGAGAGTCCGGAGAGCGCGGTTGCCATGGCGCAACCTGCCATGAAGCTGACCATGGCGATTGAATCGGTTCAGGACCCGGCATTTGTGCCCCGATTGATTCCCCTGCTAACGGAAATGAGCCTGGGGGAAATTCTTGAGCAGCCTTTTGTACGCGACCAGTTGCCGGAGTTGCTGGAGCGACACCGCGAGGCGCTGGAGTTGATACGGGAACGTTCAGTGTGCGAGCGGGGAACGATTTATTTCGACATCACAGACCATCCGCTGGAAGGTTATAACAAGTTCATCCCCTACTATCTGCACCCTCACGCAACCTATTCCATTGGTTTGAGCCGGTCGAGCTTTCGCACCAAGATTGCGGTGGGCTCGAACCCGTGGACCAAGGTTCCGGCAGAAGAGATGGTGAACCTGGCGCAGATCTGCGAACGCTACGGCGGCGGTGGACATGCGCGCGTGGGAGCCATCTCGTTTCCGCGCGAGAAGGATGATCTGGCGCGCAAAGCGGCGGCGGAAATTGTTGCCGAATTGCGCGCCCACGAAGCCGCCGCCGGGAGATAAAGTCTATCGCCGGCAGGAATGCCGGACGCGAATGAAGCCTGCGGGTAACGGTAACGTTTCCGTATACACATGCGACTTAGGTAACTCCAAAACTCTGTCAAAGTTCTCCCTCCCTTCGCCATTCCGAATAGGATATTTCCAGTTTCCAAAATTAAAAGTCTTGCACTGCAACCGTTGCGGTCTCTGATCGGCATGGAGAGCGGAGGCGTTGCTTCTTTAAGGAAGCCCGCCATTTTGCCGAATATCAGGAGTAGAACCATGCGGAGTGGTGTAAGAAGATTCGCTGTCCGATTGCGTCACTGAGCTGGAGCCTGGTTTGCAGAAATTATTCTCAAACGCGGAGATGGAGGTCGACCCTGTTTGGCCTTTCGCCGAACGGGAGGATCATCTTCACGGCATTTCGCGGATCGCAGCCCTGGCGGTCGCGGCAGCAATATTCGGATTCTTGTGTGCGGGCGGAGGCGTGCTGCAGGGCCACATGGGGATGGATGCCGTCCTGTGGCCGGCGAATGGGATACTGACGGCTTTGCTGGTGGTGCGCCCGGTTCGAAGCTGGTGGGCGTGGTTGTCGGCGGCCTGGGTAGGCGGCACGATTTCTTTTTCCCTGACTGGGCATTCCATCGCGATGGCGGGCGTTTTTGCTGCGTGCAATGTAGTAGAAATTCTGGTGGCGGCGCGGTGCATACGCTGGACGCTCGATCGCGAGCAGAAGCGCCACCCGGAACATTTCCCGGACCTGGCCGCGGCGGCAACCATGACGCGGTTCATGCTGTTGGCAGTTCTGCTAGCTCCGCTGGTGTCGGCGCTGATGGCCACGCTGGCTGCAGTGGATGCGGGAGCTCCGTCTGCGCTGCTCTTTGAGGGCTGGTTCTCCAGTCATGCACTGGGGATGGCGGTGATGACTCCTCTGACGCTGGCACTGTGGAATCCCAGCCTGCGCGGGCTGTTTGCGGGAAAGCAAATCTATCGCACCTTCGGAATGGCGTTGCTGATCCTGGCGGCGTCGATGATGAACTTCGGACAAACCCGGTACCATTTCGCATTTCTGCTGCTGCCGCTGCTGATGCTGGTTGTCTTCCAGGTGGGAATGCTGGGGGCGGTGATCGCGACATTCGGAATCAGCGTGGTGGGCGCATATTTCACGCTGCGCGGCAGCGGACCGTTCTGGATGGAGTCGGGCGCAACCCTGCACCGAAGCATTTTCCTGTTGCAGTTCTGCCTGGTCGTGCTGCTGGCCTCGGTGGTCCCATTTGCCGCCATCGTCGATCGCCAGCGGTTGCTGCGGAAAACACTGGAGCGCGGGGTCCGGCGCTATCGCCTGCTGGCGGACAATTCTCAGGACATTGTGGTGTTGTGCAATCTGGAGGGACGCCGCTTGTATGTTTCCCCGGCGGTGCAAGAAGTGCTGGGGTGGACCGAGAAGGAATGGACGAATGGGGATCCTGCCGAGTGGATGCATCCGGAAGATATCGCTGGATTTCGCCGTGTGCTGAAGGAGTTGTACCAGGGCGGCGGAAGCCGCACCTTCCGCTATCGCACCCGGCATAAGGATGGACGCTATGTGTGGATGGAAACCATCCTGCGTACTCTGTACGACGACTCTACCGGTGAACCGAATGCATTTGTGGCGAACGTTCGCGATATTTCGCTGCGCGTCGATGCCGAGCGAAAGCTGGCCGAGGCGCATGAACAGGTGTTGCAGCAGGCGCAACTCGACAGCCTGACGCAGGTGGCCAATCGCCGGCGTTTCGATCAGGCGCTGGAGATGGAATGGCGGCGGGGTCGCCGCGCCGACCATCCCGTGGCCCTGCTGATGGTCGACCTGGACCACTTCAAGAGCATCAACGACACCTATGGGCATCGCGCTGGAGACCAGTGCCTGCAGACTGTTGCCGCCATCCTGCGGGAACTGGCGCGGCGCCCGGGCGACCTGGCTGCCCGTTATGGGGGCGAGGAATTTGCGATCCTGTTGCCCGACGTGAATCTGGCCAACGCCATCATGATGGCGGAAAGACTTCGCCGGAAGGTTCGGGAGCACCATTTCGATGCAGGGACGGGCAGTCCCATGCGGCTGACGGTCAGCGTGGGGGTGGCGTCCCAGGTGCCGAGCACGGACGCTCGGCCGGATATACTGCTGGACCGGGCGGACCGCGCGCTGTACGCGGCCAAGCAAGCCGGCCGCGATTGTGTGAGGCCGGAGGAGCTGGAGCACGCCTTCGCAACCGCCCTGTTTCCCGCACTATAGATTCAGGTACCTGGCCGTTTCGTGACGATGCTTTCGTCTCTTACCCACCACCCATGCGAAGATTGACTTGCCGGGGAATGCGTGGGGATGCACGATGTTCCTGGTGCAACCTCCTGACAATCAAGATTGGGTGCGGTTTTTATGGTTCGGTATCACACGAAGTTCCTATTGTCGGCGACCAGCGCGGCGCAATTTCCGGCGGCTTCGGTACCGGAGATCGCTTTTCTCGGGCGATCCAATGTCGGCAAATCGAGCCTGATCAATGCGCTGTTAGGCGAAGCGGCAGCGCGGGTCTCGTCGACGCCAGGGCGCACACGCGCGATTAATTTTTTTGCATTGCACGCGGGCGCGCAGGTGCGGCCGGAACTGATTCTGGCGGATTTGCCGGGCTATGGGTATGCCAAGCTTTCGCGTTCCATCAGCGCTGAATGGCCGGCATTCATCAATCCCTACCTGGCCACGCGCGAGACGCTGGCGGCCTGCGTTTGCCTGGTCGATATGAACGTGCCGCCGCAACCGGGCGATGCCATGCTTGCCCAGTATCTGGACAGCATTCAGCGGCCACGCATCCTGGTGGGCACCAAGGCGGACAAGCTTTCGGGCAACCAACGGACAGTCGCGACCCGGCGACTGCGCGAGGCGCTGGAGACCGATGACATTCTTGTTTGCTCTGCCAAGGATGGGCGCGGCATCGCGGCTCTTTGGAAAACGATTCACGAAGTGGCGGAAGAGCAGGCGAATAGAAGCGACAACGCTGCGGTTTGATTTGAGCGTAGTCTTGCGCCAGCTTCTATCCGTCAGCAGGGGTGCAGTGTGACCATTTCTTCTACGCCGTCCGAGCTGTCCCAGGAGACGGAAGCCGATGCCTGAAGCTTCCCGGCAGACGCCTCATCCTGAAATCGGCTGAGTAACGCCGTCAACTCCTGCTGATGCAGGCCGAGGACGCGCTGCAGCGGCAGCTGGCGACGAAAGCACGCGGAGGCCTGCAGCAGCCATCTGCGGCGGACCTGGTCCTCCGCAGGCAGCAGCGCCAGCGCGATTTCATCCAGGTGTCGGATGTCCGCCGCATTGGCTGCGGTCCACACAACTTCAACCAGCGTGCCTGGTCGGCGGTCATCGGGCGAGTGTGCCGGGATGTTCCAGGCGCCTCTCTCCATCAACTGCAGCCATGCCTGGCGGGGAATGGCCGCGGTGTCCGCGCCGTGCCCCGACGATGTTTCGGCGATGAGATCCGGCTGGACGCCGCGCTCCACGAGGGCGGGGAAGATCTCCGATGGAAGTCCGAGCAGGCCAACGGATAGCGCGGTTTGCTTGCGCAGTTCATTTTTCAGCACGCGCAGGGATTCGTCGAGGCTGTTCACCATAAAATCGCAGGAGCCGTTGCGCACCGCCGCCCGCAGGTGGTTCGATGAGGGATCAATCCCGAGAAATGCGCCACCGGCGATGGTCGATGCCAGCGCCATTTCTGCGCCCTCAAGCCCGAAGTTGGCGCAAAGGACCAGCCGGCCTGCCAGATTGTCAGCCGCGCGATTATGAAATCGTTCGGCCGCACTTGCCTGGATGCGGAGGTAGCCTCGGTAGACGGCGGCCTGGCGGGGTTCCGAGCTTAACTTCTCTTCCAATGCGATTGTGGAGTCTTGTTTTCCCATCCCGTCACCATTGCGAATAGGGAGTTCCGTTGCTGCCGGTCAGGTCGGAACCGCTGTGGACATCATTGATCCCGGTCTGGGACTGATCGACGCTGCTGTAGCTATCCGACTGATCCGGGACCCAGGTGGTGTTGCTGTGGGTCATGGGATCGACTGGGAGCGCTTTCAAATAACCGGCCTGAACCAGATCGTCGAGGGATTGCGGAGCGGCCTGCTTATCTTCGGTGTACTGTTCGATGGCATCCCGCATGGTATGCAGATCCTCGCGCAGCGCAGCTTCCCTGGCGCTGCGGATGGCCGAGATGAAGCTGGGCACGGCGATGGCCAGCAAGATGGAAATGATGAGCATCACGACCATCAATTCCACCAGCGTAAAACCACGCTGCCGGGGATCGAGCGAGCGAGCATTCGACAACGGATTCCAGCGCCGCTTCTTGAAAAGCATGCTGCGGAGTTGGCCCGATAGTGCTTGTCTCTCAGTTACCATGTGTTGTACTTTGTCCCATTCAGTGCCGTGCCGTCGGAGGCCGAGTGCACGTCGAACACGTTCTGACCGCCCCATGAATCGCTGTCCGGATCGTCCTGCATCGACCGCAGCACCCAATCTTTTTTGCCGGTCATGGGATCTACGGGGATTTCTCTTAGAAACCTGACGGTGTGCCCTTGTACGTCCACGCCGTTGACCAGAGTATCCAGGTCGGGCGGATATCCGAAGCTGTCGATCGATGTTTCAAACGCGTGACGATCGGCCGCGTCTTTGTATTTATCAATGGCATGCCGCATTTCCCAAAGATCGTCGCGCAGGACCTGCTCCTTTTGCCGCTGAATCTGGAACCGTGCAATCGGATATGCAACCGATGCCAGAATAGCAAGGATCGCGATGGTGACGATCAATTCAACCAGCGTCAATCCATGTTGTCCCCGGCCTGTCGTCGACCGAAGGAAGGGACGAATGCGGCGGGTGGTCTGCGGTAGCGAACGGGTATCCCGCGGGAATCGTCGCGACAACCGCAGACTCGCAAGCATAAGGGCCGCGAGGGCGATTCGCATCCACATTGTTCAACTTCATTGCGGAGTGCTCCCTACTTCCCCAGCCTACTGCACATGTACGACGGCAGGGGAGCCCGCAAGGACGGGCATGACCGTCTGCGCGCTGTTACGGGCAGCGGATTTGATGATCTGAACTGTGGCGTCGCCGGGGGCTTTTGCCTCGAAGGTGAGTGTGCACAGGTTTCCGCTGCCGGTAATGCCCTGGACCCCAGGCGGGCGCGACGTGCTGATGGTGACATCCCCGTTGCCGTCATCCCGATGAACCAGCGCCGTCGTCTGGCCATCTTTCGCGAGCAGATTTCCAGTGTCGACATTGATCAGGTTGAGCACCGCAGGATCGTAGTGCAACTGCATAGGTACCGAGAAAACATCGTGGCCGCCGGTCAAGTCCACCTGCATCTGGAAGGTGCTGCCGACCTTGTGGACACTTTGTTGAGGAGCGAAGGAAAGCTGCAGCGGAGGGGTCGTGGGCTGGCTGGACGGGTTTTCCCCTGCACTCTGCATGTTTTGTTCGAACTGGCCGGCAGCCTGATTCGCAGCCTCTGCGGCGGTGGTAGGCGGCGGCGTGCTCGGCTCAAACGTAAGCGGCGGCTGGCCGGTGCGCGTAATGGCGGCGGCGGTGACTCCCGGGGCCTGCTGATCCATGCGTAAGCTTACGTTTGTACTGGTCCCGGTATCGATGGTTCGCAGGTTGAGCGGAGTTATATCCATGCTGCGCACCAGGTGCGGAATCAGCACAAAAACAATCTCGTCGTTCACGGTTTCGGTCTGCTGGGAACTGAACATGTATTTCAGCAGAGGAATCTCACCCAACCCGGGCGTGCCGCCGACCGTCTTGCTTTCTGTGTGCTGGAGAATGCCTCCCAGCAGGTTGGCCGAACCTTCCTTCATGCGGATGACCTGCTGAATTTCCTGGTTGCCGATGACAGGTTGCTCGATGCCGCCCAGATTGTCATAGCTGGTGATGTTGGAGACAGTGATGTGGAGCTTCATGGAAACATCGCCATCGTAATGGATGGTTGGCTGCATCTCGATTTGCACGCCGACATCGATGTAAGAAAACTGGGTGCTGACCAGCGGACTGATGCCAGCTGCTGCAATTCCGGCGCCGGGCGAAAAGGAGCCGGTGGCGATGGGGACTCTCGATCCGATCTTGAGGGTGGCTTTTTCGCCGTCTACGGCGCGAATCTGGGGATTCTGCAGGACGCGGGTGTCGGAGTCAGTCAACAGCAGGTTCAGCGTCGCGGCACCGATGGTGACACCGAAATTGGTTCCATTCAGATTGCCCAGGTCATTGACGGTGAGGCCGCTGCTGGTGGAGGTTGTCGATGTGGTGCTGGTGGTGCTGGTCGTACTGGTGGTGCCGGTCGTCGCGGCAGTGGAGGCTTGCAACTGCACGCCGATGGAGCCGGGTAACTGCAGCCCGATGTTTCGCAGCAGGTCCTTGTTCACTTCAAGGACTGCCATGTCGACGACGACTTCCGGCTTTGCCTTGTCCAGATCGTCGATAATTTTCTGCGCCAACAGCAGCTGGTCGGGCGTGCCGCGCATGACGATGGCATTCTGGCTGGGGACTGCCTGCATTTTCACAGTGGTGTCCATCAGGTTGCGCACCGCATTCAACACTTCGTTCAGGTCATTCGCCTGGGTGATGTTGCCAAGGTAAAACGTCTGCACCGCCTGCTCTTCCAGCTCCGCACGTTTCTGCCGGTTATCCGTCGCGACAAAAATCGTGTCGGCGGTGACTGGCCGCCAGAAGGTTTGGGAAACAAATGCAACGCTGCGCAGTGCGTCGTACAGCGTGACTCGGTCGAGGTCGATAGGAATGCGTTTCGACGTATAGTCGGGGTCGAAGAGAATGTTGATGCCGGCAAGTTTTCCGATGGTCTGGTAGATCACTTTGGTATCCGCCACCATGTGGATGGTGATGGGTTCATCGGAAATGGGCTTCAACTGCAGAGGTCCGCTGAGCGACTGCAGCTCGCGCTGGTCCTGCGCCGAGGTGACGGACATCTGGTCGGAGGGCTGCTGGACCGCCGACTTGCCGTTGATCAGCGCTCGAACCTGCTGCGCCTCCTGCTCGGCCGCCTCGTTGCTGGGGTCAATTTCAAGGGCTCGCAGAAAATCGGTGAGCGCGTCGTTGAGCTGACCCTGTGCGCGCAGCTTTCGGCCCATGGTGACGTATTGGAACGCGGCCTGGAATTTGAGGCGCTGATACGCCTCTTTGTATTCCATGTCCTTCGGCTTGGCGAGCCAGGCTTGGCGGTAATTCTCATACGCGTTGATGTAATCTTCGCGGATTTCGGCCTGCTTGCCGGCCTTGAAATAGTTCTTCGCGGACTCAGCATGCAGCGGAGACAATGCTCCCTGCGCCGCGAAGGAGACGATGAGAAGGCACAACCAGCCGAAGAGACACGACACGCGCGAGACAGGGAAGCGAGACATTGGGCGCCGCAACGGAGATTCAGGCAGACATGTGGGTGAATGCGCGGACGAGCTTGCGGCGTTGCAGGGATCCCGATCGATAAAAAGATGAAAGGGCAAAGGCATGAATTCGATGCATCCTGGCAGTTTTGATCTCCCGACGATCAACGGACGTTATCGTTCCGGCCAAAGCAGCAGGACGTTACCACCAATATACCATCGCAGGGTACGACGCTGGCTCAGGCGCTGTGCTGCAATCGGGGAGTACGTGGCTGCCGCGATTTGCGTGCTAGCATGGGAATTCAGCGCGACTCTACGCTGCGTCGAGACCGTCGGGGCTTGTATTCGCGCAGCATTTCCTGGCTGCACGTGCGGTCCGCAGACAGTCTTCTTTCCACTCGGATGGAGAAGAAGCGCTGAGAGATGCCCGATCATGCCACGTCCACCTGCCAATGTTGTCCCGAACCCGCCGAAGAAGCCCAAGCCGCGCGACCCGGTTGCGTCCGGTGAGCGCGATGCCGCGGTCAACAGGCAGGCGGGGCATAATTATTTTCTGATGGAGAAGTTTGAAGCCGGAGTCGTTTTGCGGGGCACAGAGGTTAAGTCGATCCGCGAAGGCAAGGCGAATCTGCGCGATTCCTACGGCCTGGTAAAAGATGGGGAAGCGTTTCTGCTGAATCTGCACATTGGGCCTTACTCCCACGGCGGCTACACGAACCATGACGAGTTACGCACGCGCAAACTGCTGCTGCATGGCGAGGAAGTGCGCAAGTTGCTGGGGAAAGTGCAGCAGAAGGGCCTCACGCTGATTCCGACGCGTCTTTACTTTCGCAACGGACGGGTGAAGTGTGAGTTGGCCGTAGCCAAAGGAAAACAAACCTGGGATAAGCGGGAAACGGAGCGGCGCCGGGAAGATGACCGCGATGCCCGGACCGCGATTGCCGCCAGCAAGCGGCGCAATGCGTAGCGGCGCCTGCACAACGAATCGTTAGCAGCCGAATATTGAAAGGAACTTGAATTCTGAATGAAAACTGAACTGAAATTTGAAGCTCTGGAATCGCTCCCAGCCGAACTGCTGGTGGTGCTGTCCGCGGATGGCTCTACATCGAAGGACAAAAGTGCTGCCGCCGAGCCGGTTTTGCTGACCAAGGATCCCACGGTTGCCGGTGCGGACAAGCCTGCATTACAAAGCGGTGAATTTTCCGCGACACCGTGCGAGATGCTGTTGCTGCATGGGCCCAGGGAACTGAAGGCCAAACGGCTGTTGATCGTCGGGGTGGGAAAAGCCGCAAAATTTTCGTCGGCTGAAATCCGCAAGGCCACGGGAGCAGCGGTGCGTTTTGCCAAGCCGCGCAGCATCCGCCAGATCTCGTTCGCATTGCCGGAACACGCGGGAATCTCGCTGGCTGCCGCAGCGCGGGCTGCAGTCGAAGGCGCGTTTGTGGGTGACTTCGATCCGGATACGTATCGTTCCGATCGCAAAGATCGCTCGATCGAACAATTCACGGTGATCGCGCCCGCCAACGCGGACAGGAAAGCGGTCGAGGCGGCGTTCCGGGAAGGCGTGATCCTGGGCGAGTCGCAGAACTTTACTCGCACGCTGGTCAACGAGCCCGGCAACCGCATGACGCCGACGGTTCTGGGCGAACGCGCCGCCGCGATGTGCAAAGAACAGGGATTGCCGTGCGAAGTGCACAGCACAGAGAAGATCAAAGAGCTGAAGATGGGCGCGTTCTGGGCGGTCGCGCAAGGTTCCGACGAGCCGCCGGCGCTGATCGTGATGCGCTATGAGCCGAAGGACGCACCCAAGGACGGCCCGGTGCTGGCGTTGGTGGGCAAGGGAATTACCTTCGATACCGGCGGCATTTCCATCAAGCCCTCCGACGGCATGGAGAAGATGAAGTACGACATGGCAGGCGGTGCGGCCATGATTGGAGCCATGCGGGCGATTGCGCAGTTGAAGCCGAAGGTGCGGGTGATCGGCATTGTCTGCTCCGCGGAAAATATGCCCTCGGGCAAGGCGTACCGACCAGGCGACGTTGCCATCGCCATGTCTGGCAAAGCGATTGAAGTGTTGAACACCGATGCGGAAGGCCGCATGGTGCTGGCCGACGGCCTGCATTACGCGAAGCAGCTGGGCGCAACGCACCTGATTGACGCGGCGACGCTGACGGGGGCCTGCGTGGTGGCGCTCGGCATGGTGAATGCGGGCGTATTCGCGAACGATGAGGCGACCTACGAACATTTCCAGAAGGCGTTGGCGGTTTCCGGCGAGAGATTCTGGCGTTTGCCGCTTGAGGACGAGTATCGCGAAATGATCGTGTCCCACATCGGAGACATTACCAACACCGGCGGCAGCCGCTACGGCGGCGCGATTACGGCGGCCATGTTCCTGAAAGAATTTGTCGATGAGACGCCCTGGCTGCATCTCGACATCGCGGGCGTTGCCTGGATGGATGAACCGAAGCCGTGGATTGCCAAGGGACCTTCCGGCGTGGCCCTGCGCAGCATTGTGGAGTGGGTGCGCAGCTACGAGTGAATCGAGAGAACCGCTAAATGGAAGCGAGAAATTGGCGGCTCGAAACAACGCGAGTCGATTTCCATGCCTCCGGAAAATGACGCAGGTTGCCGGTAATCAGGTAGTCGGCATGGGCGGTTTCCGCGCATTCCAGGAACATGTTGTCTTCAGGGTCAGAACAAACCAGGAGGTGCGGCTTGGGCGCAACGACGACGGCCGCACGTTCAATGCCTCCGATGATTTGCTGCTGCGCAGTCTTCGTGAAGCGGAATTTAGCTCGCGCAAGAACTTCCGCGTACTCCTGCAAAATTGGCAGCGAGGCGTAGGGCCTGAGTTCTCCATTCAACGCGAGTCGAAGAATGTGCGACTCCAGTCCGCTCCGCTTTAGAACGGCAGAAACAACGATATTCGTATCCATAACCACGCGAAACAAACGTTCGCTCACGCCGACCGTTGCCGCTTCGCCTGCCGGTACGCCCTCACTTCCCGATCGATTTCTCGCGTCGTCAAACTGTCAGCCCCACTGGTTTCGGCCTGTCTCCATGCGGCTTCGAGCCAGCCCGGTGCTGGGGCCATGGCGTCTGCATAATCTTCAACGCTCATAATTACCACGGCAGGCTGCCCCCGACGTCCCACCAGGAAGCGCTCTCTGCGCTCGGTTGCACGCTGCATGATCTGGCCCAACTGGGTGCGTGCCGTAAGCGCGGAAATGGCCGTCGTTTTTGGTTTTAGCTTTCGTGTCATGGGAAGAGTATACCGTTGAACTGATTAATTAATCAGTTCAATGCCTGGACCTTTGATCACATCACATCCGGCGCTTCGATGCCCATCCAGCCGAGGGCGCGAAGCAGCTCGCGTTGGGCGACGGCGGCGGTTGCCAGCAACAATGTTTTCCGCGCTGGATCGCTCTCTGTCAGTATGTGGTGGCGATGGTAGAAGTTGCTGAATTGCTGCGCCAGTTGAAAGGCGTACTTGGCCAGGTAGGCCGGCTCCGTGCTCTGAATGCAGCGTTCCAGCACGTGCACGGATTTCGACGCCAGCAGCCAGAGTTCCCAAAGGCTGTCGCCATCTTCGCCTGTGAAATAAGCCGCCGCATCGATGGCTGCGAACTGTCGAAGCGCTTCCTCCGGCGTGACGCCGGCCTTGCGAAAAATGTTGGCGGCGCGGACGACGGCATATTGCGCGTAGGGTCCAGTCTCGCCTTCAAAACTAAGCGCATCCTGAAAATCGAACGCGATCACGGTGTTGCGGGTGTACCGCAGCATGTAATAACGGAGCGCGCCGACGGCAATTTTACGGGCAATGTTTTGCCGCTCACCTTCGCTTAAGTCGGGATGCCGCGCGTTCACTTCGGCCAGCGCGGATGCAATCAATTTGTCGATCAGGTCGTCGGCCTTTACGCCAAAACCTTTGCGCCCGGAAACTTCAATGTAGGCGCGCTTCTGATCCTCGTCGGAAACCAGATAGCCCAGTTCCATGGCGCAGCGCGGTGTGAGCGCGACCATTTCGTAGGAGAAGTGGTGGTAGTTGTCCGCTGCCTGAGTAAAGCCCATGCCGCGCAGCGCTTCGATGACATTGTTTTGCGGATCAGCCTGGCGCGAGTCGATGACGTTGTAGATGGCGTCAGCGTGGCCGAAGTGCGGCAACTCCGATGCAGGCTCATCGTTGTGCTCGGCAGAGATCCAGCAGCGATCGCCATTGGGATAGGTGTGAAACAGGTGGTAGCCGAAGTCGAGGCCAAGTTTATTGAACTTCCACAGGTGATAGGCGATGTCTTTACCGACGTAGCCGACGGTGCCGTTGGAGCGCACGATCACCTTGGCTTCTTCGTCGGGATTTTCGCCGTCGGCGCCTGCGGTTCCCGCGCGGCGCATGACCCAGCAGCCGGCATTCTTGCCTTCTGTTTCCTGGTACAGGACGCCTTTCTCCTTCATCAAAGCAAAGGCGGCGTTCCAAAAATGCAAATGCAGAATTTCGCTTTCGCGGGGAAGGAATTGATATTCGATGCCGAGCCGCAGCATGGTTTCCAGGTGCCGCCGCAGAACCGCAGTCGAGACTCGGTCGGCAATCGCGGCAGTTTCGTTGCCACCGGTTTCGAGGGCGTGCAAAGTATCCAGGCGAATCTGTTTGCGCGCCTGCTTCTGGCTTTCCTCCGCGTCGTACCATTGCGAGACATACGCGTATAAATCCCAACAGGCGAAGTCAATGCGATCGCCATGCGCGGCAAGTTCCTCGATCCAGTGCTCGACTCCCGCAAGATCCAGATGCCGCAGATGGACCAGGGCGACGACCACGTCGGCCACCTGGACTCCCGTGTTGTCGATGTAGTTCTGCACCCCCACCTGGTAGTTGGCCGCGCGCAGCATGCGCACCAGTGTGTCACCCAGGATGGAGTTGCGCAGGTGACCGACGTGCGCCGCCTTGTTGGGATTGATGCTGGTGTGCTCGACCAGAATGAATTCCTGCTCGTTGGGCAGAGCTTCCATCTCGGTCGCCAGGGCATGCGCGGCCGTATTTCGGTCGAGGCGGCAGTTAATGTATCCCGCGCCCGCGACTTCAAACCCGGTAAATCCCGGCACGCTGCCCAGTGCGGCAACCAGCTCTTCGGCGATTTTGCGCGGGGCCTTGCGCAGGGTGCGCGCCAGCTCAAAGGCAATGGGCAGGGCATAGTCGCCCATCTCCACCCTGGGAGGTTCCTCGACCGTGAGGCGAGGAATTTCTACCTGGAACTTTTCCAGCAGGACGGCGCGAAGGCGCTCAAACAAAGATTGTCGATAGGTGCGATACACAAGGGTTGTCCGTGGGCGCTGGTAGCGATTGAGTGAGTAAGAGCGAATTTTAGCAGAGTGCGCGACGGATTCGCGATGAATGCAGCGTCGATGACCACACCGGCGAAGCGTGTACCCCGTAACAGAGGTTGTGAGCGGCTATACGGCATTAGGCGGTTGTTGTCGCTGGAGTCGATAATCCATGCGCCATGATTCTATCTTCCTGAATGATCGGATCTCATCCATGTCGAAATCGGCAACAACAACCTGCTCTAGTTCATTTGCTTTTGCGATGAGCATCTCCTTCGCTTTCCCATTTTTCCAAGCCACGCAGGAATAGGCCCGGGATCCGCCATTGTTCCGTGGCATGGGGTAATTGGCCATGGCGATACCCAGAAGATTCTCCAGCGCACGAGTTTTGAGGCCGGCGGTTCGAATCTCATCCCAATCACAGGCATTTGGCACTACGATTAATTCGGCGCCGTTGAGCATCAAACAGGTGGCTGGTTCAGGGAATTCTCTGTCAGCACAGACCATGGCTCCCACCTTAACCTCGCCTTGATCCCCGCTGAGCGTACATATGTTGAAGGAATCTCCGGGGCTGCAGTTTACGTCACAGCCGATGCTATCGATATCCGAGCCAGGCGTAAGAAGCTCGGTTTCACCAAAGTTACAGATGAATACCTTGGAGTACGTCAGCACCACCTGGCCTTCGCGGTTGATGATGGAAATAGAGTTCCTGGGCTTTGGCAAATGGGTCTCCAAGTATGTAATCGCGATATTCATCCTCAGTTCTTGCGCCAAACCGGCGAAGCTTTGAAAGAAGTCACTCTGGCGGTCTATAGCTGAAGCCATCCACGACTGGCGTTCGGTAATCCCGATTGGACACTGGGTACATCCAACATTCCATAATTCCGGAAACAGGGCCAAGTCCGCTCCGAGAGCGCGGGCCTCTCGGCAGAACTTGAGTCCTTTTTCGAGATTGCGGGTTTGGTCATTGCCACAAGGAGCAATCTGCAGCAGTGCAACTCTGAAGTTCATGGAAAATACCTTAGCGGATTTGTAAAGTTTGCGACAGCTTCCATCGCTGGACTGCGAACTCCAGGCGCATGCCATCCAGATGAAGCGCCATGTGGGCAAGGTTCGCCGCGCAAGCGGACCGCGCCGACGTAGGCGCAGCGGCGAACACGGTATAAAATATATGGTGACTCGCTCTGCGGCCGGACGCGCCAGGAGCTTGAACGCCAACGGCATGTCCATCCAAGAAAACAAGCAAGATAGCAAACCGACTTTCTTCCTGACCACGCCTATCTACTACGTGAATGCCCGCCCGCATCTGGGCCACACGTACACCACGGTGGCGGCGGACACGCTGGCGCGGTGGAAGCGGACGCGCGGTTTCGACGTGCGCTTTTTGACCGGCACAGACGAACACGGGCAGAAGATTGAGCGGTCGGCTGCCAAGTCCGGCAAAACTCCGCAGCAGTTTGCGGCCGAGGTTTCCGGAGAATTTCGCGGGCTGTGGGACCGCATGGGTCTCACCTATGACGACTTCATCCGCACCACGGAAGCCCGGCACAGGCGCGGCACGCAACATCTTTTTTGCGAGTTGCAGAAGCGCGGCTTCATCTACAAAGGCACCTATTCCGGCCAATATTGCGTGTGGGACGAGTTGTACGTCGAAGGGCCGCCGGGAACGCACTGCCCGGACTGCGGCCGCATCACGGAGACGGTGAGCGAGGAAAATTACTTTTTCAAGCTTTCCGCGTTTGAGCGCAGGCTGCTGGAACATTACGAGAAGAATCCGGATTTCATCCGGCCGGAGACGCGGCGCAATGAAGTAATGGCGTTTGTGCGCGGTGGGCTACGCGATCTGTCGATCAGCCGCACCAGCTTTAACTGGGGCATACCTGTTCCCGGCGATGAGAAGCACGTGATCTACGTGTGGATGGACGCGCTGGCGAACTACATTACAGCGCTGGGATATGGCAGCGAGGATGCGGCGAATTTTGAAAAATACTGGCCCGCCGATGTGCACCTGATTGGCAAGGAGATCAGCCGTTTCCACTGCGTATATTGGCCGGCATTTTTGATGGCCGCCGAGTTGCCGCTGCCGAAGAGCATTGTGGCGCACGGATGGCTGCTGTTTGAGCAGTCGAAGATGTCGAAGTCGCGGGGAAACATTGTGCGCGCGGAGACTGTTCTGGATGTTCTGGGCGCGGATGCGCTGCGCTATTTTCTGCTGCGCGAGATTGTCTTTGGACAGGATGGCAGCTTCACTTTCGATGCGCTGGTGCAGCGGTATAACGCCGACCTGGCGAACGGCTACGGGAATCTTGTCAGTCGCACGCTGGCGATGATCGCAAAGTATTTCGAAGGAGTTGTGCCGGACGCGGTGACTTCGGACCAGGAGATTCGGGCAACTGTCTTGCAGCAGGCAGAGCAGTTCGACCAGAGGCTGGAGCGGCTCGATTTCTCGCGCGCGCTGGAACATGCCTGGTCCGCGATTGCTTCGGTTGACAGCTATTTGACGGCGCAGGCGCCCTGGAAAGTGGCGACCAATGGCGACATCGAGAGCGGGGTGAAGCTGGTCGAGATTTTATATACCGCCGCGGAAGCCATACGAATCATTACGGCGCTGGTCTATCCCGTGATTCCTGATGCGGCGGCGAAGGTTTGGAAGCAGCTGGGACTGGGCGATATTACAACGGCAGACCTGAAAGATATCCATTGGGGCGATCTACGGCCGGGCACCAAACTTGGCGAGCTGGGCCCGGTGTTTCCCCGCGCCGAAAAGGAGGCGATCGAACGTATGCAGAAAATTGAAGAGGACCGTCAGACACAATCCGCAGCGGATCAGGAGGCTGCGTCGGAGCAGGCAGCTCTACTCCACGCGAAGACATCCGGGTCGGCGGAACAACCCCCGCCTCCGCACGTGCATGAGTCGCAGTCTGCCGCGGCGACCTCTCCGCAGCAGGAGAGCGATGCTATCTCGCAACAGGCGGTAGCCAGCCCGCAGGTGCGTTCCGTCAGCGCTGTTCTCGATCCAGTTCCACTTCCATTGCCGATGACACCGCCAGCGGTCAACGCCGCGTCGCAACCTGCGGTAGAAGCGTCGAAAATCGGCATTGAAGATTTTGCCAAGGTGGAACTGCGGGTTGCAATCGTTCGCGTAGCCGAGCGCGTTCCTAAGGCGGACCGTTTGCTGCGGCTGGAAGTCGATCTGGGCTACGAACGGCGGCAAATTGTTGCCGGCATCGCCGAGGCTTACACGCCGGAAAGCCTGATTGGACGCAAGGTTGTCATCGTCGCCAACCTGGCTCCGCGTAAGCTGCGCGGACTGGAATCGAATGGGATGATCGTGGCCGCTTCTGTGGGAGAACACGGCAAGCCGGTACTGGCGGGCTTTCTGGAAGACGTCGAGATCGGCGCGCGGCTGAAGTAGAGAAAGAACTCACCATGCTGGTCGACTCGCATGCACATCTGGACAGTGACCGCTACGCGGAAGACCGTGAGGCGATGCTGATGCGTGCATTCGATGCCGGCGTCGAGGCGATTTTAGCCGTCGGCATTGGCGAGGGTCCGGATACGATGCATCAGGCGCTTGACCTGAGCCGCGCTTACCGATCCCGTTCCGACATGCCGCGGATTGTGGTCAGCGCCGGGATTCATCCGCATGAGGCCAGCCTGGCGGATGCAGCGGCGCTAAAAAAACTGGACATGCTGGCCGCGGAGACGGAAGTGGTCGCCGTAGGTGAGATTGGGCTCGACTACTTTTACGACCATTCGCCGCGGGATGTGCAGCAGCGCGTATTTGTGGATCAGATGAATCTGGCCGCGCGGCACGCTTTGCCGATTTTGATCCATTGCCGCGCTTCCGCGGAGAGTACGAATGCCTGGGACGATGCACTGGAGCTGCTGAACGAGCATTGGCGTCCTACCGGGCTGGGAGGGGTGCTGCATTGCTTTGCCGGGGAATACAGGCACGCGGAACATGCTATGGACATGGGTTTTCTCGTTTCCTTCGCCGGCAACCTCACCTTTCCCAAGGCGCAGCCGATTCGGGAGGTAGCTGCGAGAATCCCGTCGGACAGGATCTTGATCGAGACCGACGCTCCCTTTCTTGCGCCAGTGCCGAATCGAGGCAAGCGTAATGAACCGGCCCTGGTGGGGCGCGTTGCGGAGCAACTGGCGGCGGTCCGCGGGGTGAACTATGAGACCATGGCTTTGACGACGACGGAAAACTTCCATCGTTTTTTTCGCGGGACGCGGCCGGAAACCGCCTCGACAGTTGAATCCGCAATGACAGGCACCGGGAACGCGGAATATTGAATCCAGTAAGGATAGGGTAGTATGGCGACCGAAAATTCGTTCGATATTGTCAGCAAGGTAGATGCTCAAGAGGTTTTGAACGCCGTGGATCAGGCCTCGAAGGAGATCCGCACGCGGTTTGATTTGAAAGATTCCCACTCCGAAATCAAACTGGAGGGTGAGGAGGCCATCCAGCTTGCGTCCAGCGACGAGTACAAGCTGAAAGCGGTTACCGAGATTTTGCAGCAGAAGCTGGCCAAGCGAGGAGTTTCCCTGAAGGCTCTGACCTATGGGAAGATCGAACCAGCCTCGGGCTCCAGCGTTCGCCAGAAGGTTACCTTGCAGCAGGGGATCGCGATCGAGAAGGCAAAGGAGATCGTCAAGCTGATTAAAGACTCCAAAGCCAAGGCGCAGGCGACCATTCAGGCGGACATGGTGCGGGTCAGCAGCAAGGACCGCGATACATTACAGGATATGATTGCAATGTTGAAGAAGCACGACTTTGGCATCGACCTGCAGTTCACGAATTACCGCTCCAACTAACAGGCACAGGATTCGACGCGAGCAGGGAACAGAGGCGGAACGAATTTGAGCACAGCGGCCATTACGACGGCGAAAGAGGTGTTTGACCTGCTCCACGACGACCTGATGGCCGTGGAACAGGAGTTCGCGCGCCTTTCCTCGTCCGAGGTCGATTCCATAACCGAGATCGCCGAATACCTGCGCGAAGGCGGCGGCAAGCGGATTCGTCCGGCGCTGCTGCTGCTGGCGGCCAAAGCCCTGGGCTACGCAGGCAACAGCAGCGTGCGCCTGGGAGCCGTGATCGAGATGGTGCACACCGCGACGCTGGTGCATGACGATATCATCGATGCCGCCGACATTCGCCGCGGACGGCCTTCCGCGAACACGCAATGGGGCAACTCCAAATGCGTGCTGGCCGGCGACTGGCTCTATATGCAGGCCTTCCGGGTTGCACTGGAGGAGCGTGATTTCCGTATCCTCGATTTGCTGATCAGCCTGACGCAGCAGATGGTGGAAGGAGAGCTGCTGCAGATGGAGAGCCTGGGCAACGCGCTGAGCGAGCAGGAATATCACGAGCTGATTTATCGCAAGACTGCCTGCCTGTTTCGTGTCTCGATGCAACTGGGATGCGTGCTGGCTGGAGCTTCGGCGGCGATGGAAGAGGCACTGGGCGAGTACGGACGCAATCTCGGGCTGGCCTTTCAGATTGTGGATGATGTCCTGGATCTGACCGCGAACGAGGCGGTTTTGGGCAAGCCGACCGCCAGTGACCTGCGCGAAGGCAAGGCCACCCTGGCCGTGGTGCACGCGCTGGAACACGGCACCGCTCAGGAGCGCGCCGACATCCTGGCGGTGATCGAAGATCATGGGTTCGAGCGGGTCGGGCACGAACGCATCCTGGCCATTCTGCATCGGAATGCTTCTTTGGACTATGCCATCCAGGTGGCCGACGCACATGCGGAAGCGGCGCGAAAAAACCTTTCGCTTCTGCCGGACTCAGAATTCAAGAGAGCGTTGCTGTGGGTTCCGGACTTCGTAGTATCCCGTGAAAAGTAATGGTCGGCGACAAGTAGTTCTTCTGCGCGGCCACCTTCTGCCTCCCCAATCCAAGGCATCATAAAGAATGCCCTTTCACTTCCTGGAGATTCTATGTGGGTTCTACGCAATTTCTTGCGCGGGCTGAGTCAATGTGCCGGTCTTGCCGGCCTGGCGGCGCTGGTATGTTGTTTCGCGGCCGTCGGCCAGATGACGGCGCCGAATTCTGAAGACCAGGTGTTGAGCCACCTGAACCTGGTGCTGCGCTGGTCTCGCCAGTGGCAGAGCGCCGAGATGTATCTGGCTCGCTCCGGCGATGAATTGTATGTCGAAAACGGACAGGCAATTACGCAGAAAGTGGTGAAACTGGAATTTCAGTCGGCACTGGCACAGGCCGAATTGATTGGGGAATCCTCTCCCAACGCTGAGCCCGCCGCCGGGAATGCGGGGAGTGCGATCAATGCTCAGAACCTGTTCAACAGGCAACAAAGCATACGTCAGCAAATTCAAACGCTACAAGCTGAGCTGGACGAGGTGAATCGAAAGATTCCTACGGTGCGACCGACCGAACGCGCTGAACTGACGGCGCAGCGGGACACACTGCAAGGCCAACTGCAACTGGCACAGGCGCTAGAAGACAACCTGAATCAGCTGACTTCTTTCATGAACTCCGCCGCCAGCGCAAACGGGGCGGCGACGGAGTTGGTGGCGAAGATTCAGGCGCTGCAGCGCACGGTTCCGGGCGAGGAGGGCGCTTTATCCCCGATGGCGGCCAAGACGGCCGGGAAAACATCCTCGCCACCGCCGCCTCAATTTCAAATTATTGCCAATCAAGAGAATGAGGGGCTGGTCGGGCAGATGGCCGAAATGGTTCATCTGATGAGCACCATGCGTTCCTTGAGCCAGCTGGAGGATGAGACCACGCACTTGCAGGCGGCGACGCTGCAGTTTCGTGCTCCTCTGCTGGGGGCGCTGCGTGCAACGCTGCAGCAGGGCCAGGTTGAGCTGGCCGACGTGGGAACGAGTAACGGGCAGGCTGCAAACGGCAGTTCCACCAATCCCAGTGCACCCAACGTCGCGCCACCTGCGCCGGCCACATCTACTCCGGTCGTCCCGGCAAACAGTCAGGAAACTCCTCAGCAGAAGCAGCACGAAATGTCGGACCTGGTGCTGCACTTCAAGCAGATTTCCAGCGCCACGTTGCCCCTGAGCCAGCAGCTGATTCTGCTGGAACAAAGCCAGGCCAATCTGAAGCAGTTGCACGATTCCATCGCGCACGAATACACGCAGATCCTGCGCTCTCTATTGCTGCGCGTTGCCACTCTTCTGATCGCACTCGGCTTGATCTGGATCTTCTCCGAGCTATGGCGCCGCGCCAGTTTCCGTTATATTCGCGATGCGCGTCGCAGGCGACAGTTCCTTGTCCTGCGCCGGGTCGTGACCGGCTTCTGCATGGCGGTTGTCATTCTTCTGGGCTTCGTCAGCGACTTTAGCTCACTGGCAACGTACGCCGGGCTGATCACCGCCGGCGTGGCGGTCGCGTTGCAGGCGGTCATATTGTCCGTCGCCGCATATTTTTTCCTGGTGGGGCGCTATGGCGTCCGCGTGGGCGATCGCGTGACCGTGGTTTACAACGGTGCGAACAGCGTCACTGGCGACGTGGTGGATATTGGCCTGGTGCGCTTTTATCTGATGGAACTTGCGGGCAGCGGCATCGACATGACGCCGACCGGCCGGATTGTGGTGTTTCCGAACTCGGTGCTGTTTCAAACAAACCCATTGTTCAAGCAGCTGCCGGGCACGGAATACACATGGCGCGAGATCGGATTGCCTCTGCATCCGGGGACCGATGTGCAGTTGACGGAAAAGGAGCTGCTGGCAACTGTCAATGCAATGTATGCGAGCTATCAGCCCATTCTGGAGCAACAACACCGAGGCATCGAACTATCGGTTGGCGTGCACATGGATGTACCCAAGCCGGCTGCGAGGGTGCGTTTCTTCGGCGCCGGCGCGGAGGTGGTAGTGAGTTATCCCATCCCTCTGCGCCAGGCTGCGGAACTCGACGACCGCATTGTGGCCGAGGTGATGGAGATTCTGCGCAAGAATCCATCGATCCAGCTTGCCGACGGCGCGGCGCCGGAATTGCGGTCGGCGGTGAAAGTATAAAATGAGACCGCACGCCACGCCCGCCCGGCGGTGGTGAGATATCCACGGCTGGCGGCCGCAGGCGAACGATACAAACGATCACAAGGATAAGGGCTCGTCGACGTGCTGAAACGTAGAGACTTCTTGAAGGCTTTCGGCGCGACCGCGGCCACGGTGATTTCTCGGCACGCTCTCGCTGCCACAATTCCGGGCGACGAGGACGCGGCCTTCCACTTCGCCTCGGACAGCATCGAGTTTCGACTATCGCCTGTCGCGCCGGAGTTTCTGAGCCTGAATGTCGATGGCCTGGGCCAAGGCAGGCGCGCCGCCAGCGTCATTGGGACAACCGGCAGACTGGGCGGCTATACCGCATCGAGCTCCATCTCCGAAGGAGTGCGGCGGGTCGAATATCGCGCTGCAGCGGGCAGTGAGGATTCTCGATCCCTGTGGACCTTTGCATTCTCGGGCAGCAGGATTGTCCTCACGTCGGACTGGTCGCCGGACTTCGAACCGGCCCCCCTGGTCTTTCACTTTGACCTGGCCCAGGTTCACAGCACGGTGCTCGGACTGTTCCGCAGACGACAACCTGCTGGCGACTCCGGCGCTGTTGAATTTTCCCTGCCAGGGTTCGATGCGCCTCACCACGAGTGTTTCCAATCTGGGATTAACCTATGAGTCCAACCGGCCTCAGCAGACCGCAATGCTTTGCGCTTCCGGGCGCGACATTCGAACACAAACGCGTCGTCTACACACTCGACGTAACTGCGATCTATCCCGAGGTGCCGGGCATTGCAGGCGACTTGCGCTTCGACGCGTTTCGCCGCAACTGGCTGGATGCGCTACAACTCAATCCGTCGCTGCAAGCGCTGGCGAACAACACGGCCAGCGATACCTGCGCCTTCTGCTATTACGAGTTCGCCGACATCGCCGCGCTGACGCCGCCGTTGGCGGATGGTCTGACGGCTCTCGATATCGTGCGGCAGACGCTGGACCGGATGCTGGCCGGGGGCTTTGCCTATGGTCTGGCCACCGTGCCGGACCACCCGGCTGCAACTTCGGATACCTATCCATCTATGCTGATTGCGGCAGCCGATTGCGTGCGCGAGGGCAAGAGCGATGCGTGGCTCCACGCCAACTATGAAGGCGTGAAAGGCTGGGCCGAATCCATGCTCGCCACCGACTCGGATGGCAATGGATTGATCAAGTACGTCGTCGGCGGCAACTCCGGCACGTGGCCGGATGGAGATCCCAAATTCAGGCCATCCAACTGGTGGGACACCATCGGCTTCGGCCATGAGGACGCGTACGCGAACGCGCTTGCCTATCGTTCACTCGGCGATATGGCGATGATGGCCGAACGCGTGGGAAAACCTGCCGACGCGGCACGGTACCGCGCTGCCGCCGTCAAACTGCGCGCTGTGTACTACAAGACCTTCTTCGATCCCGCTACCGGCGTCCTTGCTGGCTGGCGCAGCAGCGACGGGCAACTGCACGACTACTACTTCCTGTTCGTGAGCGGCATCGCGATCCATTACGGGCTGGTGCCGAAGCCGCAAGCCAACGACATCATGGACAAACTGATGGCCAAGATGAAGCAGGTCGGCTATGACAAGTTCGCTATGGGATTGCCCGGCAATCTGATATCCGTTGCATTGAAGGACTGTGTCGACAAAAGAGGAAAGGGCCTCTACGGCTGCGGCGCGCTGCCAGACAATTCCGACGGCTTCCAGAACTACGAGAATGGTGGAGCGACCGGCAGTTTTGCCTTCTTTACCCTGGCTGCGCTCTATGATCTGGGCCGCAAAGCCGAGGCCGACAACATTCTTTTTCAGATGCTGGGCGAATACGGTAAATGCGGCTTTTCGGGTCGCGGCGCCGAAGGACGGTCGAACGACTGGCGACGCTGGGACGGAACTCCCATGGGTTATGAAGGATACCTGGTCGACAACTACTATGCGATGTTGGCCGTTCCTCTGCGGCAGTCGGAGACGCGCTGGGGAAGCGGGTTCCGGCCAACAACAGCGTTGAGTTGAGTTTCAAAAAGACCGTACAGTCTGCCCGATCAAGAAATCACAGTGAAGCAATTTCCAGCCCTGGAAGGACATATTGAATTTTCATTCGAATAGGGTGGAGAGAATGTTCGCTCAACGCCCTCTCAATGCGACCCCGAAGTAGTCACAGGCTGCCGGACTGACGCATCATGCCACCATCGATGAAAAATGTGCTGCCGGTACAGTAGGCGGCTGCTTCGGATGCAAGGAAGACCGCCAGGCCGGCTACTTCCTCGGGCTTTCCCCAGCGACCCAGGGGAATCTCTGCCATCAACTCTTTTTCGATGACGGCATTCGCTTCCACGTCCGCGTCGATGGGAGTGAAGATAGCGCCGGGCGCAATGTTGTTGACGGTGATTTTGTGCGGGGCAAGCTCGACGGCGATGGTGCGCATCAGCATGCGGAGGCCACCCTTCGCTGCGCAGTAGGGCGCGTTGGTGATCATTGGCAGGTCTTCATGAATGGAGGAAATGTTAATGATGCGCCCGCCGTCGCCTTGCTGGATCATAGCTTTTGCGGCGGCCTGCGCGCATAAAAACGGTCCGGTAAGATCGACCGCAATCACTTTCTGCCACAGATCAAACGGATAGTCGGTGAAGGGATGCTTGTATTCGAGCCCGGCGTTGTTGACGAAAATGTCGAGCCGTCCCATGGTTTGCACAGTCTGCTGCACCAGGTTGTTCACTTGCGCGGGATCGGCAATGTCGGCCTCGATAGCCTGCGCTTTGCCGGCTGCACTTCGAATCTGGCCGACGACGGTGTTGGCTAAATCGGGCTTGCCCACATAGTCCACGACCACGGCCGCGCCTTCCCGGGCCATTCCCATGGCAATCGCCCTGCCGATGCCGGTTGCCGATCCGGTCACAATGGCGACCTTGTCCTGCAGCTTCATACGGCGTTCCTCCTGGAATCGATTCTATCGATCCGTGGAATGTTGTGGATTTGTCGGTGAACGCCGGTCTTCACACAAGACGAACGACGCCGAAGCAGAAGATTGTTTTTAGGCTAGAAATTTGTCTGCGTCCGCTTTCTTCAATTCCAATCCTAATCCCGGTCGAGACCAGTCGGGAAACATGCGGCCCTCCCGCGGCTCGCAGAAGCCGTCAAAAAACATCCGTTCGATGCGGGCGTGATCGTGAAAGAACTCGAGATGTCGCGCTCGCGGCGCGGCGCAACATGCGTGCATGTGAATGCTGGGAGCGCAATGTGCCGACAGAGCGATCTGATGCGCGTCGCAGACAGCAGCAGCGCCGAGGAAGCCGGTCAATCCTTGTGCCCGGGTGGCATCCGCCTGCTGAACATCGATACTTTTTGCAGCCAGCATGTTTTCAAAGTAGGGAACCGTGTAGCCATATTCTCCGGCAGCAACTTCCATGGGTGCGGGAACGTGACTGCGGACAAAGGCGAGGCCGGCAAGATCGTCGGAGCTGACGGGCTCCTCGAACCAGGTGACGTTCGACGAGTGAAATATCTGCGCCAGGTGGATGGCTTGTTTGGCCGTGTAGGCTCCATTCGCATCGACAAAAAGTTCCACGCGATCGCCGATGGCCTTGCGCGCAAGCTGCACCCGGCGGGGGTCATCCTCTGGATGGGTTCCCACCTTCATCTTGACGAAGAAGAATCCTTTTTCGGCCCACCCCCCAAGCTGCGATTCCAGCTGGCGGTCATCGTAGGAGGTGAAGCCACCGCTGCCGTATGCGGGAATGGATTCGCGCGCTGCGCCGAGCAGTTGGATGAGGGGAACATGAAGCAGCTTCGCCCGTAGATCCCACAGCGCAATGTCGATGGCGGAGATGGCCATGGCAGCGATGCCGCGATTGCCAAGATTTCGCACTGCCCGCTGTAGCTGCATCCATAGCGCCGGATGCTGGAACGGGTCTGCGCCGGCAATCAATGTCTTCAGCAAGTGCTCGGCGGCTTTGGCGGTAGATGCGTCAGCATAGGTGTAACCAATGCCGCGCATGTCGCCAACGGCCAGTTCCACCAGGACCATGGTGGTTGAATTCCATGAAATTGTTCCGTCCGCCTCCGGCGCGTCGGTGGGAACGGTGTAGACACGAACCGAGGTGCTCGATATTTTCTCCACATTCAACGGGATTCCAGCGGCATCGCTGGGGTTGTCTCTCGCAAATGCAATCACCGACGAACAATAATGCGAGTCTCAACACTCGCTTGCTCGAGCGAGGATTCGTTGCGTTGGTACATCTCGCATCGCCGAATTGCCTTCTAACTGAATGTGGACAGGTTCGTAGACCCATGCTCCGTGGCGTCGCGGCGCACCGTTGCTTCAGCAATTCAATCCATCCAGCTTCGTATTTCATCCGAGAGCGATTCAGCAATCGCCCTCGCCAGCAGAACCATTCGGGAAGGGAATCTATGAGCAAGCTAGTGGCAGATGTTTTCTTCGAACGCCTGATTGCCTGGGGCGTCGACACAATTTTTGGTTTCCCCGGCGATGGCATTGACGGATTGTTCGAGGGACTCAGGACGCATCAGGATAAATTGAAATTCATCCAGGTCCGTCATGAGGAGGCGGCTGCGTTTGCAGCGCTTGGTTATGCGAAATACACCGGACGTCTGGGCGTCTGCCTGGCAACTTCGGGCCCGGGCGGAATCCACCTGCTGAACGGCCTGTACGACGCCAAGTGCGATGGTCATCCCGTGCTTGCCATTACCGGTCACACATTTCACGATCTGATCGGCACTCACTATCAGCAGGATGTGGATCTGGACAAATTGTTCATGGACGTCTCGGTGTACAACGAGCGCATCATGGGGCCGGCGCATGTTGTGCCGGTGGTTGACGAAGCGATCCGCACGGCGATGTCTCGCCGCGGCGTGGCACACATCACGATCCCCAAAGACATCCAGGAATGGCCGGTGAAGGACGACAACCGTTCCGACGCGAACGTGCTGAACCACAGCGAAGGCAAGTTCCAGCGTTCCTATCCTGTGCCCGCCCACTCTTCGCTGGAGAAGGCGGCAGCGATTTTGAATGAAGGCCGTCGCGTGGTCATGTTGGTCGGGGCCGGCGCCCTGGGCGCCCGCGAGGAAGTGATCCGCCTCGCCGAGTTGATTGGAGCTCCTGTGGTGAAGGCACTGCTCGGCAAAGCCGTCATTCCCGATCGGCACCCGCTGGCAATCGGAGGCATCGGCCTGCTGGGCACGGCGCCCGCTCAGGAAGCGATGAAGGAGTGCGACACCCTGTTGATGGTTGGCTCCAGCTTCCCGTATATGGAATTTCTGCCCAAGCCGGGAGATGCGAAGTGCGTGCAAATTGACATTGACGCGGCGCGCATGGGCTTGCGCCACCCGGTCGATGTGGAACTGGTGGGCGACGCCAAGGCCACGCTGGCCGTTTTGCTTCCTCTGCTGAAGCAGAAAAAGCGGCGCGGATTTCTGGAGGATTATCAGGACCGCATGAAGAGTTGGAACGAGCTGATGGAGAAGCGCGGCACCCGCCCCGACATGCCCATGAAGCCGCAGGTGGTGACGCACACGCTCAACCGACTGCTGCACGACGACGCCATTGTGTCCTCCGACAGCGGCACGATTGCGACCTGGGCGGCTCGTTACATTGAAATGCGCGGCAACATGAAGTTTTCTCTTTCCGGTTCGCTCGCGACCATGGCGAACGGCTTGCCGTACAGCATTGGCGCGGCAGTTGCGTATCCGGCCCGGCAGGTGGTCTGTGTGGTGGGCGACGGCGGGTTGACCATGTTGATGGGTGAGTTGGCGACGCTCGCGAAGTACAAGCTGAACGTCAAGGTTGTGGTCATCAAGAACAACGTGCTGGGACAAATCAAGTGGGAGCAGATGGTGGAGGATTCCAATCCGGAATTTGGCGTGGATCTGGAGCCTATTGATTTTGCCAAGGTCGCGGAAGCCTGCGGCGTTGCCGGATTCACCATCGAGCGCCCGGACCAGGCCGAGACGATCCTGCGGCGCGCCCTGGATGCCGACGGACCGGCATTGGTGCAGTGCGTTGTCGATGCCAATGAGCCGCCGCTGCCCGGGAACATTACCACCAAGCAGGCGAAGAACTTTGGAGAAGCGCTGCTGAAAGGCGAGAAGGATCGCACCAAAATTATCAAGACCATTCTGGAAGATAAAGTGCGTGAGGTGGTGTAGCGGAATTCGACCGGACATGCAGGGCGGCCAGGCAATTCAGGTTGCGAATGTTCTTTCGAAATTTTCCGGGCAACGAGACATGGAGACTTGATGGATAAAGCCACAACGAAACGATCAGAATCACGAAGAGTGCTCGAAGTGGAAAGACCCGGCGAGTCATTGGAAGCGGAAAGCTCTCATGCAGTTGGAGCAGCGGACGAACATCTTCGCGAAGGACGGTTTCAACGAAGCCTGGCGCTGCTGGCGGGTGCTTCCAGTCTGCTGACCGGGCTGGAAGTTGGGTACGAGCATTACCGCGGCAGCTATAGTCGCCGAGTGATGTATACGCCGGTGGCGCTAAGCCTGCTCCTGGTCGCCGGCGGTGTGGCCGGATTCCTGAGCCGGCGTGGCGCTCGGCGAGTGCTTCGCCCGATTGCGGCGCTCACGCTGGCAGATGGCGTTCTGGGATTTTATTTTCATCTTCGCGGTATTGCGCGCAAGCCGGGCGGCTGGCGTTTTCCGATGACGAATATGGTCATGGGGCCACCGGTTTTCGCTCCTCTGCTGTTTGGCATCAGCGCGTATCTCGGGCTGATCGCTTCCTATCTACGCCGGGAAGACACGGACCATCCTGCCGAAGACATTGCGTGGATTCCGCGCGCCGCGCACGAACATCATTGGACAAAGGCGCTGCCAGGGAAGCGCATTTCAAAGCCCGAAACAATTAATCTCGCCCAGGATCTACGCGAGGGCAGATTCCAGAATCACATGGCCCTGGCCACCGCCTTCGCGGCATTCTTCAGCGGCTTTGAGGCTTTCTATTCCCACTACAAAAACAATTTCCGCTACAAGGCGCAATGGACTCCGGTGGTTTTGTCGCCGATGTTGATCGCTGCCTGCATTGCGGCCATGCGCAATCGCAAAGCTGCCCATACCTGGCTGCCTGCGCTGTCCGCGGCTGCGGTCGCGGACGGCGGTGTGGGATTTTTCTATCACGCGCGGGGAATATTCAGGCGCCCCGGCGGCAGAAAACATTTGCTTTACAACATCGTGTATGGGCCGCCCATACTGGCTCCGCTATTGTTCAGTGCCTGCGGCATGCTGGGGCTGTTGGCGAGCCTGTTGCGGAGAGAATCATGAAACCGCGCAACCAGGTTCAGCCGGGGTATTATCCGGGATATTCCACGCTGGGCGAGCAGGCCAACTGGGACGAAGCCACACGCCAGACGGTGCTGAAGCGTGTCGCGCGATCGCTGGAACTTCATTTCTTCACTGCGGAGGAGGCTCCGCTGATCGAGGCGATCTTCGAACACATACTTCCCCAGAGCGATCGTGATCCGAGGTACAGAATTCCTATTGTTCCGGCAGTGGATGAGCGTCTGCATACCAATCGGCTCGACGGCTACCGATATGAAAGTATGCCGCCGGATCAGGAGGCTTACCGTCTGGGGATGCAGGCCATCGAAGCCATGGCACGAAGCAGGGACGGGCGCGGATTCGTGGAATTGACCCCGCTCGAACAAGACAAGCTGTTGCGCACAATTCACGATGGCAAGCCGGAGGGGGCGAACGAGATCTGGGAGCGGATGCCGGTGCATCGCTTCTGGATGCTGCTGGTGCAGGATGCCGCTGAGGCGTACTACGCGCATCCGTACGCATGGGATGAGATTGGGTTTGGGGGCCCGGCCTATCCGCGTGCCTACATGCGCCTGGAGCGCGGCGAAGCGGAACCATGGGAAGTCAAGGAGCAGCGCTATGAGTGGGAAGCGCCTGAGGATTCTGTCTCCGATATTTACGAACTGATCAGCGGCCATGACCTGCATCAGGCCACACCGGGGCAGGGGGGCACCCATTGAATCCGCTGAAAAAATACCTGTTCAATGAGCGCAACGGAAACGGCCATGCGCTGGGGCCCATCCAGAAAATCGACGTACCGATGCGGCGGTTTGGGGAAGAGGAAGTCGACTACGTGGTGATTGGCGTCGGTTCGGCGGGAGGGGTGCTGTTGCAGCGCCTTGCGCGCGCCGGCTTTCGTGTGCTGGGTCTGGAAGCCGGGCCGTTCTGGAATACGGAGCGCGACTGGGTCAGCGATGAAGCCGGCTCGCATAATCTCTATTGGGAACAACTGCGGATTACGGGAGGAACGCATCCGCTGGCGCTGGGTGCGAACAATTCTGGCCGTGGAGTGGGCGGAGGATCGGTGCACTGGGCTGCCTTCACGCCGCGACTGCATCCATCCGACTTTCGCATTCATTCCGAAGACGGAGTCGGCATCGACTGGCCAATGACGTATGAAGAGTTGAAGCCGTATTACGAGCAGCTCGAGCTGGAAATGCCGGTGGCGGGGCCGGCTTACTATCCCTGGGGCGATCCGCACGGCTACGCGTATGGACCGCATCCTATGGGGGGCGCCGGCGATGTCCTGATCCAGGGCTGCACCAAACTTGGCATCGGCGTCAGCATCGGCGGACCCGTCGCCATCCTCTCCGGTTCCCACGGGGATCGGCAGCATTGCATCTATCGCGGTTTCTGCATTCAGGCGTGCAAGGTGGGCGCCAAGGCCAGCACGCTGATTACTCATGTGCCGGACGCGCTGAGAAATGGCGCAGAGATTCGCGATGACTCCATGGTCAATCGCATTCATGTGAACAAGGAAAATCGAGTCACCGGGGTCAGCTATTTCGATGCTCATGGGCAAGAGCATTTTCAAAGGGCGAGGGCCGTCATCGTTTCCGGGTATGCCATTGAGACGCCGCGATTGCTGTTGAACTCGGCATGCCCGGGCCACGAGAACGGACTGGCAAACTCCAGCGACACCGTGGGCCGCTATTTGATGGCGCAGGCCGGCAACGTCGTGCTGGGAAGGTTTCAGGACCTGGTGCGCATGTACAAAGCTCCGCCGGCCCACGCATTGACAGAAGAATTCTACGAGACGGATCCCAGGCGCGACTTTGCGCGCGGTTTTGCGATCCAGACCGTGGGCCCCCTGCCGATTGCGTTCGCCAAGCAGATGATGACCGCCAAAGGCGCGTGGGGCTGGGGTCTGCGCCGGGTCATGATGGACTACAACCATTGGGCCGCGATTGCGTTGCTGGGAGAAATTCTGCCGTGGCCGGAGAACCGGGTACAGCTTGCCGAGGCCAAGGACCGGTTCGGCATCCCGGTTGCCAAGGTTACCTTTGGTCTGCATGACAATGACGAGAAGTTGATCGAATTCGGAAAGAACAAGGTGATGGAAGTGATGAGCGCCGCCGGGGCGGAAGAAGTGGTGCAGGAGACCCGGTTCGCACACCTGGTAGGCGCGGCCCGCATGGGTTCTGACCCCCGCACGTCAGTTGTGGATAAGTACGGACGCACCCACGATATAGTCAATCTGTTTGTATGCGATGGCAGCATCCTGCCGACGCAAGGTTCTGCCAATCCCGGGCTCACCATTCAGGCCCTGGCGGCACGGACGGGTGATTACCTAATTGCCCAAGGGGAATCTATTTTTAACACCAATCATCGGGATATGATGCAGCCAGCCATTCGACGGGATCTCGCACCCCCAGGGACATACGGGCGGGGAGTTCCGCGCCTGGCCAACCTAACCTCATGACCGATGCAGCCACCACCACCGCGAAGGTTTCGACCGACACAGACCGCATCGACCGCATCGTGACAGCGCTTCATGAAAGCGAACTGGACGCGGTGTTCTGTTCCGTGCCTTGCCACGTGCTGATGCTCACGGGGTATTGGCCGGTGATGGGGAACACGGTTGCGCTGTTCACCGCGGATGGGTCCATGCATCTGCTTCTTCCGGAAGACGAAGAAGAAATCGCGGTGCAAATGTCGGTGGCGGAGCGCATCAGTTTTCAGCCGGGATCGCTCAGCAAAATTACAAATTCTGTCGAGGCCATCGCAGAGCCACTGACTCACCTGGTGGCATCCCTCGGTCTCGATTCCGCGCGCATTGGAGTGGAGTTGCAGGGAACAGTGTCTCCGGCCTCCTACCTGGCACAGTTTCACTATGGTCATGCGCTGCGCCACATCGTGCAGAATGCCTTTCCGCAGATCACTCTGGTGCCTGTGCACGATCTGCTGGATCGGTTGAGCACAATCAAGACGCCGTGCGAACTCGATCGCCTGCGCCTCTCTTGCCAACTCGCCCAGGCGGCGTATGCGGCGGGCAGCCGCCAACTAAGGTCCGGCGTGGCGGAACCGCGGGCAGCGGAGTTTTTCCGTTCAGCGTATGCCGAGTGTCCGGCGCGGAAAGAGCCCGTGCGTGCCGACGCATTCTTTTTCTGCATGTCGGGAGTGAACTCCGCGACTGCCCACGCGGCCTTTGCGCGGACGCGAACACGCACCATTCAGCCGGGCGACCTGGTCATGATTCACTGCAATTCGCAAGCCGATGGATTCTGGACCGACATCACGCGCACCTACACCTGCGGCGAGACGGATGCAAAACAAACGGCCATGCGCGATGCCATCTTTGAGGCGCGGCAGGCTGCATTGGCGCGCATCTCCGCCGGCGTGGTTGCAGCGGAGGTTGATAAGGCGGCTCGCGGCGTTTTAACGGGACGGGGATTCGGAGAAAATTTCAAACATGCGACCGGACATGGAGTGGGTTTTTTGGCGGCCAACCACGACGGCATTCCAAGGATTCACCCGAAATCCACCGACGTTCTGGAAGTTGGCATGACCTTCAACATTGAACCGGCGATCTATCTGGATGGCTACGCGGGCATGCGTCACTGCGATGTCGTTGCTGTCACAAGCCATGGCGCAGAGGTGCTAACGGATTTTCAAAGCGCGCCGTGGGAGATGGAGCTCGTTGCATAAAACGGCATCTTACCTAGTAGGGAGCTAGCCGGTCTCGAAGACGTTTGAAACAAGTCTGGGAGGACCAATTTTGAGGCAGCCCCCAGGAAAGGAAGTTGGATGAAATCGAACCAAGTTGTGATGGTTACCGGGGCTTCTGCAGGCCTGGGCCGTGCCATTGCGCATGCATTCGCGAAACAGAATGCGCGCATCGGGCTGATTGCCCGAAATCGAAAAGCATTGGAAGCTTGCAGTGAAGAAGTACGGCAATTGGGCGGCGAAGCGCTGGTGCTGCCCCTGGATGTGAGTGATGCCCCATCCATTGAACAAGCGGCCAGCAGGCTGGAGGAAAGCTTTGGGCCCATTGATGTGTGGGTCAACAACGCCATGGCGTCCGTGTTTTCGCCGGTGAAGGAAATGACGGCGGAAGAATACAAGCGGGTCACGGAGGTGACCTACCTGGGCTACGTCTATGGCACACAGTCGGCGTTGCGCCGGATGTTGCCGCGCGACCGCGGAACCATCATTCAGGTGGGTTCGGCGCTGTCGGTACGCAGCATTCCCTTGCAGTCCGCTTATTGCGGCGCCAAGCACGCCATTATCGGATTCACGGATTCGCTGCGGTGTGAGCTATACCACGACAAAAGCAATGTTCAGCTGACGGTAGTGCAAATGCCGGCGATGAACACAGTCCAGTTCACCTGGGTAAAAAGTCGGCTGCCGGATAAACCGCAGCCTGTTCCTCCCATTTTCCAGCCGGAAGTTGCGGCCAAGGTTGTGGTCCATGCCGCAGGGGTAGAGCGGCCGCGGCGCGAGTACTGGGTGGGTTCGCCGACGGTTCAGGCAATCGTCGGGCAGATCTTCGTTCCCGGATTGCTCGATCGCTACCTGGGCGATACCGGGTACGACGCGCAGCAGACCAATGTCCCGGATGACCCGGACCGGCCCAACAATCTGTGGGACTATGTTCCCGGCCGGCACGGCGCGCACGGACCGTTCGATAAGCGAGCGCGATCTTTCAGCCCACAGGTCTTCATGGATCTGCATCATAACTGGTTTGTGGCTGCCGGAGCCGCGCTGGTGACGGCGGCTGTCGTGGGCTGGAAAAAGACGCAGGAATCCCGAAAGGAGACTGGCAATGTCATTACGGCTGGAAACAGACAATCAACCGGCAAGCTCGGTTGCACTGCGTAAGGTGTGCCCGATCCATAAGGGCATGGCGATCGCCTGCTGTTGCGGGGCGATTGCTTCCCTGACTCCGGTAGCGCTGGTGCAGCTGAAGATTGTGCGGAATCTGCCCGATCCTCCGGGACGAATCTTCAACTCCAAGCGGATTGTCACGTCCAAGGGAGCATATCGCTTTGGCATTCCGGATGGAGTGCTGGGCATGGCCAGTTATGGCCTGACCCTGGCTTTGTTGATCGCTGCGAAACCCTCCAGACCCTTCGTGCGTAGAGTTCTGCGCGCGAAGCTGGCGCTGGACGCCACGATGGCGATCCGCGGGGTTCGCAGGCAAATTACGCAACATGGCCGGATATGCTCCTGGTGTATGGGCGCGGTGGTGGCAACCGCCGGCGCCGTATACTTTGCCCGCAAGGCGCGTGAGACGGAGCGGCCCCACCTGGTGTGACGACGGCGCACGGCTGATCCTGATTTCGTTTTCCGCGCGTGGATCTGCGTGTCGGGAGCGCGGCATCGGCTCTATAATTCGCTAGTCGATGAACTGGGCTCCCGCACATACGGTCAGCAGTTGGTTCGACCCCGAGCAAGGCGCGCCTGATCATCATATTTCGCGATGGATTTTTCTGCGTGCGCTTGGGCTCATCTATTTTTCTGCCTTCTACTCCCTCATCTTCCAGATTCGCGGCCTGATCGGACCCCAGGGCATCCTGCCGGCTGAGGGATACCTTGCCGCTGTGGAGCGCGGTCTGGGTTCGTTGCGGTTCTGGTATGCGCCAACGCTGCTGTGGATTTCCAGCGGCTCGCACATGCTGATGGCTCTGTGCTGGGTGGGCATTGCGGCTTCTCTGCTGGTGGTCGCCAACGTCTGGCCGCGGGCCATGCTGGTGGTTTGCTTTGTCTGCTTCCTTTCCTTCGTGAGCGCGGCGGGAGATTTTTCCGGCTACCAGTCGGATGGCATGCTGCTGGAAGCAGGCTTTCTCTCGCTTTTCTTTGCCCCTGGCGGTTTCTTGCCCGGCTGGGGAAGGATGCGACCGCCGATACGCGCCAGCCTGTTTCTGCTGTTGTGGGAGTGGTTCCGCATCTACTTTGAATCCGGCGTCGTGAAGCTGGCCAGCGGCGATCCCGAGTGGCGCCACCTGACGGCCATGGACCAGTACTACCAGAATGGTCCGCTGCCCACGTGGATTGGCTGGTACGTGCAGCACCTTCCGCATTGGTTTCAGGCTGCCACCGTGGTGGCCACGCTGGCACTGGAACTGGTCATCGTATGGATGTTGTTTCTTCCGCGTCGCTGGCGCATCGTGTGCTTCTTTATTGTGACGCCGTGGCAGATCGCCGTCATTCTGACAGCCAATTATGCGTTTTTGAATTACATTGTGCTGGTGCTGGGATTCCTGCTGTTGGATGATCGCTTTCTTATCCGCTTTGTACCCGCGCGCTGGCGGTTTCCCGTTGCCGCCGACAGCGACACGCCCGCGGAAGGCGAGAGCAATCCGGAACGTCCGATGGAGGACCCTTCCGCGGCCAGTCCGCGCTCGCGTCTTCGCCGCCAGGCGCATTCTCTGGGTGTCGCAGCGAATGCGGTGATGCTGGGCTGGATCTTCTACGCGACGACAGTGCCCATGCTGCAAATGTTCTGGCGCACCATTCCATTGCCGATCGAGCCAATCACCGCATTGCAGCCGTTTCGCATCGCAAATGAATATGGCTTGTTCGCGGTCATGACGCCGAATCGATACGAGATTGAATTTCAAGGATCGGATGATGGACACACCTGGGTCGCGTATCCCTTCCGCTATAAGCCGCAGGCTTTGAACCAGGCTCCGGGCATTTATGCGCCGTATCAACCGCGGTTCGACTGGAATCTGTGGTTTGCGTCGCTGGGTTCCTGGACACAGTATCCAATTGTGCCGCGGACCGAGGAGTTGTTGTTGACCAACGATCCGGATGTGCTGGCCTTGTTTGCAGGAAATCCATTTTCTGATCATCCTCCGCGGGAGGTGCGCGCCGTGCTGTGGCAGTATTGGTTCACCACCATGGCGGAAAAGCAGGCGACCGGGGACTGGTGGCGTCGACTATTGCTGGGCGCGTACGCACCCACGCTGACGATGGGGCCCGATGGCAAAATCGGAATGGTGCGGGAAGAAGGTCCAGACATGATGGCTCCGCCGAAGTAGAGTTCAATGTATGGGCACAGTCTCCCGCGATATCCGGGGCAGAAAAGCATGCGTGATCGGTTCCGGCCCCAACGGGCTGGCGGCTGCCATTGTGCTGGCCCAGGCGGGCATGCAGGTGGAGGTATTTGAGGCCGAATCGCAGCCCGGCGGCGGGGCGCGAACCATGGAGCTGACGCTGCCCGGATTTCATCACGACTTTGGCTCTGCAGTTCACCCAATGGCTGCGGGATCGCCGTTCTTTTCTTCGCTGCCGCTGGCAAATTACGGCCTGGAATGGATCCATTCGCCGGCGCCACTGGCGCATCCCCTGGAGGATGGCACGGCCGTGGTGCTGGAGCGCAACCTGGACGACGCGGCAGCCGCCCTGGGGGCAGACGGCCGCGCCTGGCGCAATCTGGTAGGGCCATTCGCTCGCGACTGGGCGGGTTTGGCGCAGGATATTTTGCGGCCGATGGTGCGACTTCCACGGCATCCTTTTCTGCTGGCAAGATTCGCACGGACTGCCATTCCTCCCGCCGCTTTTTTGGCGCGGCGAAGATTTCGCAGCGAGCGCACACGCGCATTATTTGCCGGACTCGCAGCGCATTCTTTTTTGAGTCTCCACGAGCCGCTCAGCGCATCGTTTGGCATGGTGCTGGCGGCCGCGGCTCATGCTGTCGGCTGGCCAATTCCACGCGGCGGCGCGCAGTCGATCACATCCGCGTTGTCAGCGCATCTGGCTCAGTTGGGCGGCAAGATCACCACCTCGGCTCGCATCGCGAGTTTTGACCAGCTACCGCCACGCGACCTGACGCTGTGCGACATCACGCCGCGACAATTGCTGCGCCTGACGCAGGGAAAATTATCGCCCGTTTATCGCACGCTGTTGGCGGATTATCGCTACGGCCCGGGCATTTTCAAAGTGGATTATGCGCTGTCCAATCCAATTCCGTGGAAGGCTGCGGAATGCCTGCGTGCTGCGACCGTGCATCTGGGCGGGAGCATGGGCGAGATTGCAGCGGCGGAAACCGCAATGGCCAGTGGGCATCCGGCAGAACGACCGTTCGTTCTGCTGGCGCAGCCGACGTTGTTCGATCCAACCCGGGCTCCGGCCGGCAAACACATTGCGTGGGCCTATTGCCACGTTCCCAACAGCTCAACCTTCAACATGCTGGACAGGCTGGAGGCGCAGATCGAGCTGTTCGCCCCGGGATTTCGCGAATGCATCCTGGCGCGGCGGGTTTTCTCTCCCGCGGAGATGGAAGCCATGGATGCCAACCTGGTGGGCGGAGACATCAGCGGTGGCGCGGTGAATCTACGGCAGTTTCTTTTTCGCCCCACCTGGCGGCAATATGCGACTTCCGCTAAAGATGTCTATCTCTGCTCGTCCTCGACTCCACCGGGAGGCGGAGTCCACGGCATGTGCGGCTACAACGCCGCAACGCAGGCGCTACGCAATCTTAAAATTTGAAGCGGCCAGGAACGCTTTGGCAAAAAAATAGCGTGGGGACTCATCGAAGAGGGGAAACTGCGATACCCAGCGCCGTGAATGCGCCAGAAATCAAAACGGATCAAGCGTCGGTCTCAACTGTGATCGGCTGCGGTGTGTCCACAGGTGCAGTGACCGTCATGCTGGATATCCGAGAAGTATGCTTTGCAGGTGCAGCCATAAGCTGTACATGCTCCTGTGCCCATCCGGTAGCCGAATCCTGTTGGAACGGTTGAAGGCTCACCCGACTCGAAAACACCGCCGATAAAAGCGATGTCGTTGATCTGCGGAGTTTGCTGAATGTTTTCCATAATGGAAGATGTGTACCACCAGGCGCGCTTTCGATCAAGGGTTTTGATGGAAGCGCGAATCGGATGCCCTCCGGGGCAAATCGGCCTGGTCGTGCTTTAGGTTACTCCTGGCTCATGGAGGGCGGAGCATCGTCCGGCGCGCTGCCCCACTGCGTGTTCGGCTTGTCTCCCATGTCGAGAACCAGGGTTCCGCCGTTCGCAATGTCGGCATGCGGGAACCACGGCTTGTCGAGCGGTTTGCCATTCAGCACCGCGGACTGAATATATTTATTCTGCGCCGAAGTATGATTCGCGATAATGACAAATTCCTTGCCATTGCCCATGCGGATCGTGGTTTTCGCAAAGATCGGGCTGCCGATTTCATAGACCGGGCTTCCCGGGGTGACGGGATAGAAGCCCATCGCGCTGAGCACATACCAGGACGAGGTCTCGCCGCCATCATCGTCGCCAGGAATGCCCAAGGGCCCATCGCCGTACCAGATATCCATCAACTGCCGCACGCGCTGCTGGGTCTTCCAGGGCTCGCCCGAAAAGTCATAGAGATAGGGGATGTGATAGCTCGGTTCATTGCCCTGGGCATAGAGGCCGACGAGGCCGGTGGCATCAGGAAATTGATTAAGGAAGCGATATTTCGGCTCGCCGTATTGCTCCACGAACAAGCGATCCAGCCGGGCGTTGAAAGCATCGCGTCCGCCCATCAGCTGAATCAGGCCGGCAACGTCGTGCTGCACGCTGAAGGTATAGAGCCATGAATCCACCTCGGTGGTGTAGTCTCGGCCGCCTTGGCCGCCGCCTAATTTAGGATCGAAGTTCGCCACCCACTGTCCATCCGCGCTCCTGGGAGCCATAAAGCCGATTGCCGGATTGAAGACATTCTTGTAGTTGTGCGCAAGCTTCGTGAAATACGCCGCATCATCCTGCTTGCCGAGCGCCTTGGCCAGCTGGGCGACGCACCAGTCGTCATAGCTGCTCTCCAGCGTGACGGAAACCGCCTGGCGCCGCTCCGGGGTCACTTCCGGCACGGTTTCTTTTTCGCCTTCGGCCAGTGCCGGGAAGAAACCCTTGTCAAAATACACGCGGTCGAGGCTTGTCAGCGGGCCGTGACTCCACGGAATCATGGTGGCCTGGGTAGAGTTCTTGCGCATGCCTGCGTAGGCTGCGTTGACGTCAAAGTCGCGATAGCCTTTGGCGTAAGTATCCAGAATCAATTGATCCGCGTGGTGGCCGATCATCACCGCCTGGTCGCCTGCCACCGACGGAAAGGTAGGCAGCCAGCCGCTCTGCTGGTACATGCGGATGTAGGAGCGAATCATATCCTCCTGCCGGTTTGCATTGAGCAACAACTGCAGCGGATGAAGAGAACGGAAGGTATCCCACATGCCGTCGTCGACATAGAAATCATGTCCATCGGCATTGTGCACAGCATTGTCGTAGCCGCTCCAGTATTTTCCGTCTTCTGTAATGTCGGTCATTCGGCCCATGGACCGGTAGAGAGCCGTGTAGAAGATGGTGCGCTGCTGTTCTGTTCCACCCACCGTGGTAACGGCGCCCAGCGCCTGGTTCCAGACGTTTCGCGCCTGGGATTTTACCTGTTCAAAATTCCAGTCCGGAATTTCCCGCTGCAGATTGCGGTGGGCTTGTTCCACGCTGATGTAGGAAATGCCGACGCGAACCTCAATCGGCTGGTTCGCCGTGGTGGTGTAGTTCGCGACAAACCCAATCGCATCGCCGGACTGTTTCGCATCCTGGCTCAGATTGCCGTTCTGCCAGGTTTGATAGGCGTCAAACGGCCTGGAAAATTCCGCGTAAAAATATTCTCGAGTCTTCTCTTTCGCGCCGGGATGTCTTCTGTTCTCCCTGCCGACCGGCTCGTCTCCCTGCACCACCCGGTTTCCGCTCACGCTGATTTCGGCGTTGTCTCGCAGGGTGAGCGCCAAATGGCTGTGGGCGCTGGCGGGAAATGTGAACCGGTAATAGGCTGCCTCGCGCGTCGGCGTCAGTTCCGCCTTGATCCCCCAGGTCTGCAAATCCGCTTCGTAGTAGTAGGGCGTGGAGATCTCAAAATCATGATCGAAGTCCGACGCGTAGGCTTCGGCTCCGGTTCCCACCGGGCCGGTCGACGCCATCAAGACCGCAGTGCCGGCGGGAAAGCCATAAATCTTGTCGGCAAGATAGCGATCCACAATTCCTGGAGTGGTGATGGGCGCCAGCCGCGCCATACCGTGGGGATACTGCACATACGGAATCGTGGCCGTCAGCAGCTGGCCGATGCCGCCGATATTGGGCGAGACATAATCCACCGGGCTTTTGGGATGCTGCGTTGGAGCGGCAAAAACAGTCCCGCAAGCGACCAGGGCGACGAGAGTGAGTGCGTAATTTTTCATGGGCGAATGTTTTCCACCGAAGTTTTGTGCCACCGGTAACTATACCCGCCAAAAGTGCAGTCGCGCCAGACACGCGTCGCGGTAGGTTGCCAAAAGAGAGCGAGGCTGGATAGACTTTGTGCGAGCGTTCTACCGCGGTGTACGATGCGTCGACCGCGGTCTCTGCTGTCCTGTTGCCAATCACGAAACTGTTCGACAACATCCAATACGCCGGCATGAATCTTTGTGTAATCCAGCCGGTTGACCAGTTGTGGACGTGCTGCAGGGAAGAATGTGCTGACCAGGAGATATCTTGTGCGATTGATTCGTAACTTCCTCTGTCTCTCTCTTGCCGTTTTCTGTTTTGCTGCATTCGGCCTGACCCTGCGAGCCCAGCAGTCGGCGACCCAGAATTTCGAGATGCCACCTCCGCCCGAGGTTAAGAAGGTCCACGTCAAACATATTCTGGTGATTGGAGAAACCAGGGGCTTTGAGCACGACTCTGTCACGGCGGCGATGGTGGCGATCTACAACATGGGCCGCCAGAGCGGACTGTGGGATGCGACGCTGCGCACGGACACGGAACTGTTGACCAAGAAAAATCTGGGAAGAAATGCAAAAAATCTGGACTACTTTGACGCCATCGTCTTCGCCAGCACGACGGGCGAACTCGACATGGATGCGAGCCAGAAGCAGGACATGATTTCCGCGATTCATGACGATGGAAAAGGGTTTGTCGGGATTCATGCGGCGCTTGACACGAACTACACGTGGCCGCAATACGGAGAGATGATCGGCGGCTGGTTCGACCAGCACCCGTGGGGAACGTTCGAAGCGCCGATCATCAACGAGGCTCCGGATTTCCCCGCGGTTCGCCACTTCCCCAAGGCGTTTGTAAAGTATGACGAGATTTACCAGGTGAAAGACTGGTCGCGAAGCAATGTGAATGTTCTGCTGAGTCTGGATGCAAGCAAGCTCGACTATGCGAACAATCCCCGCGTGCATCGCGCTGATCATGATTTTCCCGTGGCATGGTCCAAGATGTATGGCAAGGGCCGCGTTTTCTATTCCACGCTGGGCCATACCGAGGAAGCATGGCAGGACCCGGATATTCGCACCATGTATTTTGAAGCCATCAAGTGGGTGTTGGGCATGACGGAAGGCAGCGTCGCATCCCATCCAAAACCAGTTTCGCCGGGTTCGGACCGCTGACCGCCCGGCAAGCCTTCGAGTCTACTTCGGCCCGGGGAATTGCCGGCTGCAGTAGTCTTTCCGTCGCGTACATCAGAATAACCACGCAGCTGTTCTGGCTGATCAGGAGCGGTAATTCAGAACGATGAAAAAATTGCAGGCTATTGCATTCGCAGCAATCCTTGGAACCATTCTCTATCAGACCAGGCGCCTGCCTATTTATGCGGCCTCTGTACAAAGCTCTGCACAGACTCAACAAACGGAGCCACCAACCACGGCGACGGGCGCGACGCGCGATCGCTTGCCCGGTGAACAAGCTACGCCCGCTGCAGGCTCCTCCGCCGGCAAGCCGAATGTAGTTCAGGCGCATGCTTCGCCGCAGGCGGAGGCGGGTGCTTCGATCTTCCAGCAGAATTGCGCGTTTTGTCATGGCCGCGACGCCGAGGGAGGAGAGACGGGTCCCGACCTTACGCGGTCCAAGCTGGTATCGGAAGATGTTGCGGGCAGCAAGATCTCCGAGGTCCTGCGCGAAGGACGCCCTGACAAGGGAATGCCATCGTTCAAATTCTCCCCCGCGGAAGTCGCCAGCGTGGCAGCATTCATCCACTGGGAGACAGCCCAGGCGCAATCGCAGAACGGAAAACGGCGCGGTGTTGAAGTTTCCGATCTTCAAACCGGCAACGTCGCCGCTGGCCAGCAGTATTTCCAGGGCGCCGGTGGCTGCACTTCCTGCCACTCCCCGACCGGAGATCTGGCCGGCATAGCGTCGCGCTATCAAGGATTGCAACTGGAGGAGCGCATGCTCTATCCCAAAGGCGCGAAGAGTACAGTTACTGTTACAGAAGCCTCCGGCAAGAAAATGACCGGGACTCTCGCGTATCAGGATGAGTTCACCATTGGATTATTCGATGCGGATGGGGTGTATCATTCCTGGCCAACCGGCAGCATTCGGTATTCGATCTCGTCACCGGCGGATGCGCATGTGGCTCTGTTTAGCAAGTACACCGATGCGGATATCCATAACCTGATGGCGTATCTGCAAACGCTGAAGTAGAGCACCTGGATTCCCATTGACGCCACTTAGGAGAAGGTCCCGGATCAATATGAGGTATGTGAAGAACGCTTTCTTTGTTTCAGTCGGTCTGCTGATTGCATCGCTCGCATTTCCCTCTGCGCTGCGGGCGCAGGGAGTCGACCAGTCGATGCTGCTGCATCCGCCGGCGAACAGTTGGCCCACGTTTCATGGCGACTATTCCGGAAGACGGCATAGCAGCCTGACCCAGATCAACCGCCAGAACGTTGGAAAGTTAACCCTGGCGTGGGCGTTTCAGACTCGACAGACGGCTTCGCTCAAATCATCGCCGCTGCTGGTGGATGGCATTTTGTATTTCACTGTGCCGGAGAATATATGGGCCGTCGATGCGCGCTCGGGCCACATGATATGGCATTACGTTAATCCCCCCACCAAAGGCGATCATATCGGCAACCGTGGTGTTGCGATGTATAAGGAGTGGCTGTATTTCATGCTTCCCGACGGCCACCTGCTCTGCCTGAACGCGAAAGATGGAACGGTGCGCTGGAAGGTGGAAGTGGCCGACGTGAGCAAGGGCTACTGGACGACCATGGCGCCCCTGGTGGTCCGCGACCATGTGATTGTGGGCGTGTCCGGAGACTTTGACAATCTGACTGGTTATCTGCGCTCGGTTGATCCTGATACGGGAAAGACGCAATGGCAATGGAACGCCACGCCGCCCGCCGGAACACCGAATGCGACCACGGGTGGCATGACGTGGATGACGGGCACGTATGATCCGGAATTGAATCTCATCTACTGGGGAACGGGCAATCCTACGCCGGTCCTGAATGGTTCCACGCGTCCCGGCAATGACCTGTACACATGCAGCATCGTGGCGGTCAATCCCGACACGGGCAAGCTGGCGTGGGGTTTTCAAATGTCGCCGCACGACACCCATGACTGGGATGCTGTGGAGATTCCTGTGCTGGTGGATGGGGAGTTCAATGGACATCCCCGCAAGATGGTGATGCAGGCGTCGCGCAACGGGTATTTCGCGGTGATCGATCGCACCAACGGCAAAGGGCTCCTTACGGTTCCGTTTGGCCCGGTGAATTGGTCGCTGGGAGTCGATAAGCAGGGCAATCCGATTCCCAACCCTGAAAAGGAACCTGCGCCCGACGGCCGTCTGGTGGCGCCCGACGAAGGCGGCGTGACCAATTTCCGATCGCCCAGTTTTGATCCGAAGACGGGATTGTTTATTGTCGATGCGCACCCCAGTTACAGCCTTTACTTCGCAAAGCCTGCCGACGGCAACTACGGCTGGGCCGGCGCGGACTATAGCCTGTGGGGGAAAGGCGTTCTGGAGGCGATCGACTACAAGACAGGAAAGATTCGCTGGACCCATGAAGCGGGTCAAAACGGCGATGGAGCGGGCGTGCTCACCACGGACTCCGGGGTCACTTTTACCGGCGATGGAAACGGAAACGTCCTTGCGCTCGATACAGCGACAGGAAAGACTCTGTGGCACGCGGGATCGGGCGCGCGCATTGAGAGCTCGCCGACGACGTACGACCTCGACGGACGCCAATATGTGTTGGTCGGGAGCGGATCAGTTCTGTTCGCATGGGCGCTGCCGGCTTCCGCTACTCAGCATCCGGGGCGTGCCGGCTCGGCACACTAGCAGCGCCGGGAACGCATTCCGGGGAACTCTGCTCCGCTTCCTGATTCTTGAGGCGAGCCAGGTCCTCCTGTAACCGCGGTGCGTCGATCGTGTCTTTTGATTGACCTGTGGTCCGGTGCAGCTGGACCCGATAGGCATCCGCGTAGGAATTGATCAGGAACTCGAGCTTGCCGGCGAGCTGCTGACTCCACTGCGACAGCGCTTGCCCGTAAGAATGAAGCTCCTGTCGCAAAACTATGCCGACGCTTTGCCGCAGGCTGTTGCTGATTTTGGAGCGAACCACTCCATCTCCCAGGAACATCCAACGGCTGGGGTTGATGTCTTTCGGTCGCGCTGCCATCTCGAAGCGCGGCATATCGCGCAAGAGCATTTCGAACTCGTCATGCGCCGGTACGTCGGTACGCTCCATTTGCTGCGCGACCTGGTGCAGAGCATCGATTGCGCGCCGGCCGACACCGCGTGTACTTTCAATCGATCGCTCCAGATCCTGTCGAACGGCATCCTGGATCCATTCTGCAAGCAGCAGGGAAGCGACGCGCGCGTGCGAGTGATCTCGCATCCATCGCACTGCCGTGTCTGCGACGTTGTCGACAATTGTGTCGGGCGATTCGGCGAGTTGCAGAAAGGCATGATTGAGAAACGTGCGCTGCTCTCCAACTTCGCCCGTCATGAGGCGTAGTTGATCCTCAATATCTTGCGCATCGACCGGCGGAGCGTGCCCCCGGCGTTGTTGTCGATCGAGGTTCGTTTCCAGTGCTGCGACCAGCGAGTCGCGCAGGGCTGCGATTTTTCTTGCGACAGAGTCGCTTCTGAGATGTCGCGCCTGCTCGAATCGGGGAAGCAATTCCCGATCAAAGAATTGATCGAGCAGGATGGAATGGCTGGAAAGAGAACTGACAGGATGGACGCTCATTTTCAGACCCAGTTCGTGCTGCAACTGCTCCTGAACATAGCGGATGGTTTGATTCAGATCGCCCTCGGACAGCAGATCTGACTTGCTGAGCATAACGATGGCCGGGATTGCCGCCTCGTACAAAAGGCGCAGCGTTCCAATGTCTTCGTCGTTTAACGTTGCCCCCGCGTCGATCAGCAGCAGCGCAAGGTCACATGCAGGAAGATAGGCCAGAGTTTCCGCGCCGCCGCGCTTTGCCAGCGAGCCGAGTCCCGGCGTGTCCACCAGCACGATGCCCTGCTGGAGGCGTGGCGAAGGAACCTCGACCAACGCACGAACAACGTTGCGCAGATTGCCGGGATTGCCTTGTTCCGTGACCAGGGAAGAAATTTCTTCGATCGCGACGAGTTCGCTTCTTCCGTCGCCATAGGTCACCGCGGCGCGTAATGATGTGCCATGGCGCAACCGAGTGGGCACCGCCGTGATCGGGTTGACGCCCACGGGCAGCACATCTGTGCCGAGCAGCGCATTCAGCAGCGAGGATTTGCCGCTGCTGACTCGGCCGAACAGCGCCACTTCGAAATTTTTGTCCTCCAGCCGCGAGGCGATCAAGTCGATGCGCGACCGAAACTCGACCATCCCGTGACGCGTGACGACCTGCTCCAGCAGTCGTAAAAGATCCACATCGCAGCCCGTCTCTTCCAGCTTTCGCAACCGCACCTCCAGATTCGAGCCGAACTTCTGGCGCACATAGCGCTCCATCCCTTCGACCAGGGAGCGGAGCTCGTGGACCACTCCGTTCAGTTCGCTTACCGCATCCTGTGGGACGGCGCCGTAGCCACGCATGTATCCGGGCTTCAGTTCCTCAATGGCGATGTCGACGAAAGACAGGTCTGTCAGCACTGCGCGAGTCGCCGGAATCTCCGGTGGATTTGGCTCCATGTGTTGCCAGGCGAGCGTGCGCAGCAGTTGCGAGCGTAGGCGGTGGATATGATCCTCCATCACGCGAGATTGTGCGGGAGTAATGTCGACGACGTAGCGCGGAAACGGTGATTTCGATGCGGCGGCGTTAAGAACGCTCTCAATATCGCTGAGCAGCTTGTCGATATATTGGCACGTAATCCGCAAGCGTCGCTGCTGGGGATCGTTCAACTCCCCAGGATGACATTTTGTGGTGGGATCGGGTTCGGATTCGGGCATGACTCCTCCAAGTGGTGAAAGCTTCGAGGAGTCATCTGCCCAGTTGAGCGGGTAGCGGTGGACTCCAACACCCACGGCGGTTTGCTATACCTTCACGGACGTCTGCCAGCGGTCGTAAATCGTGGCACCGGCGTAGCGAGCCCTGGCTCCGAGTTCGCGTTCGATTTCCAGAAAGCGGTTGTACTTCGCGATGCGCTCCCCGCGGCTGGTGGATCCCGTCTTGATCTGGCCCATACCCGCAGCCACGGCCAGGTCGGCGATGGTGGTGTCATCGGTCTCGCCGGAGCGGTGAGAAATCACCGCGCCGTAGCCATTCTCGCGGGCAATCTCGATGCATTCCAGCGTCTCGGTCAGAGTGCCGATCTGGTTCAACTTGATCAGGATTGCGTTGGCGATGCCGTCCTGGATGCCTTGACGAAAGAGGGTGGGATTGGTGACAAAATTGTCGTCGCCGATCAATTGGATTCGATCTCCCAGCGTTTTGGTCAGTTGTTGCCAGCCCGCACGATCGTCTTCCGCAACTCCGTCTTCAATACCCCAAATCTCCGGATATCGATGGATCAAACTCTTCCAGAATTCGACCATCTGTGCCGGCGATTTCCTGCTCTTGTCTGACTTCTCGAAGACGTAGGTGCCATCCTCAAACAGCTCGCTGGTCGCGGGGTCCAGCACAATCACAAGATCCTTGCCCGGTTTGTAGCCGGCCTTCTCGATTGCTTCCAGAATCAATTCAATGGGCTCTTCGTTCGACTTCAATTCCGGCGCGAAGCCACCCTCGTCTCCAACCCCGGTGCTGTATCCTTTTTTGTGCAACACAGCTTTCAGCGCATGGAAAGTTTCGGCTGCAGCACGCAATCCTTCGCTGTAGCGCGGCGCGCCCACGGGCGAAATCATGAACTCCTGAAAATCTACATTGCTGTCGGCATGACTGCCACCATTCAGCACATTGAACCACGGTGCCGGAATCAGATTGGCTCCCTGATTGCCCAGGCTGGCATAGAAGGGCAGGCCCCGATCTTCCGCCGACGCTCGTGCAACCGCGAGCGAAACTCCAAGAATTGCATTCGCGCCGAGCCTTGCCTTGTTCGGTGTTCCGTCCAGCTCGCACAGCTTTTTATCCAACGCGCTCTGATCGTCCGCGTCGAACCCGCGGATGACATTCTGGATTTCTTGCTCGACGTGGTTCTTTGCTTTCAGCACGCCTTTGCCGCCAAAGCGGGCCTTATCGCCATCCCGCAGCTCGACAGCCTCGCGCTTGCCGGTCGATGCTCCGGAGGGAACTTTGGCGGTTGCCTTTACTCCATTCACCAATGTTGCGGTGACTGCGAGCGTGGGATTCCCGCGGGAATCGAGAATTTCAAGAGCTTCAAGCTTTGCAATTTCAGACATGAGGTTTACGCTTTCTCGACCATGAGGTCGTTGGTTGTGAGAGTTTTTATTGGTTGTGTTGCAACAGTGCAGCAAGAAATTTGCGTTGTGCCACAGTGCTCGGCGCGGATGGCAATTCCAAGAAGAAATGCAGACAGAGTTGCGTCCATCGCCGGGGCAGGACGCACCTTCAAGAGAACCCACGTATAGCTCATGGATCCAGACTCCTGGTAGTTTTTGATCAGGGAAGATGCCGGGACGTGGCTTCGCGACAGGATTCCCTGTCAGGGGTCATCATCTGTCCGGGGTGCAAGCGGGACAGCGGTTGAAGGTGGACTCCATCACCGTGGTCAATCAATCTGTTTGTATGCCTCTGCCGATGGGCTGTCAACCGCCGCGATCACTGGAAAGGGGATTCGTGGGTCGCCGAAGGAGAGTGACGAAAAGCAGGTGGGGCAGAGGCATTCAAGCACTGCGGGATGGTGAATCAACAGGGCATGGTGGGAGTGCGCGGCGATGCTGGTGATCTGTCGCTGCTCAGCCTGTGCGGCCTGATAGCAGAACTGCACACCAATCATCATCAGCCAGGCGGCCAACGCCAGGCGTAACTGGCGATTGGGCAAACGAGGTGCAACCAGGCTTCCGGCCACTGCGCCGAAGATTCCACCCACCACTAACTTCAACAACAGGGCACCGTCGTAGTTGCCGCCCATCGCGTGAATTGCGCCTCCTGTAAGCGACAGCACCAGGCCGAATGCGAGATCGGTGCCGACCACTTGTGTCGCTTGCAATGGCGTCAGACTCAGCAGGGCCAGAGATCCCAGCGCTCCCGCGCCGGAGGAAGAAAAACCGACCTCCGCGCCGATCGGTAGCATCAGCGCCGCCACCCAGCGCGGATGGCTTCGCACCGGCCGCTCCATTGCCCCCGGACGAAAATGCCGGTAGAGATGCCAGCCGGACGAAGCGACGATGATCAACCCCAGTGCAGCGTAGAGAATGCTCTGATCACTGTGCCGCACGGCATCGCGGAACAGAAGTGAACCGAGGATGACACCGGGCAACCCGCCCAGCAGCATGAGCCCGACCACTCGATAGACCACCTGTTTGCGCCACATCTGGATGGGCACCACGATGATCTTTACGAGCGCAGAAAACACCAGTGCCGTTCCTACGCTGAGCGCAATGGGAACATGCAAGAACAGGATCAGCAGTGGCGCGGTGATGGTGCCCGCGCCAACTCCGGTAACCGCGATGGCTGCTGCAATGAGAAAGCCGAGGATAAATTCCATGACGGATACCGATGCCACCTAGCCTTGCAGGTGAATGCCGCACTCTACCTTATGCCCGCCCCAACGGCCCGAGCGCGGATCGCCGGGATCGGAGGGAAGACTGGTGCACGGCTCGCATCCGATGCTGGAATAGCCTTGATCGTAGAGCGGCAGTAGCGAGATGTTGTGCGCCGCGGCATACTGCCACACATCGCGTGTCGTCCAGTCGGTCAAGGGGCTCACCTTCTGCAGCTTCTTGCCTGTGGGCAGGGTAAAGACATCGGACGGTTGCAGGTTGGCGCGGGTCTTGGCCTGCTCTCGCCGCAGCCCGGTAAACCATGTGGTGTAGGGTTCCAGCGAGGCAAACAGCGGGCCCACTTTGCGCAATGCACAACAGCGGTCGGGCGCAGTCTGATTCAGAATTCCAAATTGCGCCTCCTGGTCGGCGACGGACTGTTCGGGCACGACATTGATCAGATTCAACTGCCAGTCAGCAGCTACGCGGTCGCGATATTCATACGTTTCCCGGAAGTGGTATCCAGTTTCAAGAAACAATACCGGCACTCCCTGCGCTAGCTCGCGCACCAGGTGCAGCACCACCATGTCTTCAGCCTGGAAGCTGCATGTTACGCATGCGTTCGCGGAGCGGTCGAGCTCGACGGTCACAAGATGACGGGCATCTGCGATCTTGTCTTCCAGCACTGGATTGTCTAAGAGAAACTTGCTCATTGTGGATCCTCCGTAATCGTGGGGAAAATATTTCTTCGATGTAATTCGCGCTCAATCTGCTCCGCGCTCCCGTGCTCGCCTTGCGGATGAAGATCCAGTGAATCGAAAACCAGTCCTTCATGGCGGCGGAGAAATGCAATGGAAGGCGACTCGCAGCCGTCGCAGGCAACCAGCGTGATGACGCCGGCGTGCAGCAGCGATTCCCACACGGCGCGGTTGGTGATGCGCGTGGTTACCACCGCATGGCCTTGAGCGAGAAGACGCTGCTCCAGTTCCTGCAACAACGTTTGCTGGCTCCCCAGCACGATCACGGCAGAGGTCGAGCGCTGCTCGAGCTCCGCTGCCAGCCGGGTGCGCACCATGCCTGCGCCCACGGTTGCATTGGTCGCGGGATCGATGAGGATAAAGCTGCCGGTAACGTGGTTTTCTCGATACGGATCCACCATCACCGGTCGGCTGGTTTCTATGACGGCGACGCCGATTTCATTCATCTCCAGCGCGGCGGTCGCGTGGTCTTCGAACGTTTCAATGTCGGTCCGATGGCGAAGCGTCACGGTCGCCTTAACCGTCTGGCTGGTGTGCTTCAGCAGGTATGTTTTTGCGCTGTCCAGCCGATCGGCATGCATCCAGACCAGCGAGGCTTCCAATCGCGTGGTCGGTGGGGGCGCGGAATAAGCCGCGGCAATCAGATCGCCCCGGCTCACATCAATCTCATCTTCCAGCGTAAGCGTGACCGACCGCGGCGCCGATGCTGAGCCGAGTTCGCCATCGAACGTGACGATACTTTCAACGCGGCTGGTTTTGCCCGACGGCAGCACGACCACTTTATCGCCGACATAAACCGAGCCGCCGGCGATTTGCCCTGCAAACCCGCGAAAATTCTGGTTCGGACGAGTGACCCGTTGCACGGGAAATCGGAAAGCCGCGCCAGATTCTTCCACTGCTGTCGGCACATTTTCCAGATGCTCCAGCAGTGTCGGCCCGTCGTACCACGGGGTGCGTTCGCTGCGGGTGACCACGTTGTCGCCATCGAGCGCGCTGATCGGAATGGCCAGCATCTCTTCGATGTCGAGCTGGGCGGCAAGCACGGCGAGCGCAGCGCGGTGGCGCTCGAAAACTTCCTCAGAAAAATTCACCAGATCCATCTTGTTGATTGCAGCCACGATGTGCCGAATTCCCAATAGCGATGCGATGGATGCATGGCGCCGAGATTGCGGCAGGATGCCCTTGCGGGCGTCGATCAGAACAATGGCCAGGTCGGCTGTCGATGCACCCGTCGCCATATTGCGTGTGTACTGCTCGTGACCCGGAGTGTCGGCGATGATGAATTTTCGTTTCGCGGTGGCGAAGAAACGGTAGGCGACGTCGATGGTGATTCCTTGCTCGCGCTCGGCGCGCAATCCATCGGTCAGCTGTGCAAAATCGATCGAAGTCTTCGCACTAGCGCTCGTAGTGCGGGTCACAGCGCGCACCTGGTCTTCATACACATTGCGCGAATCGTAGAGCAAGCGCCCAATCAGCGTAGACTTGCCATCGTCCACGCTGCCGGCGGTTGAAAAGCGCAGCAGGTCTTTCTGCTGCTCCGACTCAAGGAAGGCCTCAATCGAAAAGTCATGTCGAATCTCCTGCACCAGCGACATTAGAAATAGCCCTCCCGCTTCTTCAACTCCATGCTGCCGTCCTGGTCGTGATCGATGATGCGGTTGGCGCGCTCCGACGACCGGAAGGAAACCAACTCGGCAATGATCTTCGGCACCGTGTCCGCATCGGAACGGATCGCGCCGGTGCAGGGACTGCAACCCAGCGATCGCAACCGGCTCCTCACCCACTGCTCCTCGCCAGGCAGTCCCTTCACAAACGACTGCTCGACAGGAATCAGGCTGTCGCCGCGCACCAGCATCTTGCGCTCTTTGGCAAAGTAGAGAGGAACAATGGGAATATTTTCCAGATGGATGTAATGCCAGATGTCCAGCTCCGTCCAGTTGGAAAGCGGAAAAATCCGGATGCTTTCACCAGGATGGATTCTTCCGTTGAAGATGTTCCACAGTTCGGGCCGCTGGTTCTTCGGGTCCCATTGCCCGGCGCGGTCGCGGAAGGAAAAAATGCGCTCCTTGGCGCGGGATCGCTCTTCGTCTCGCCGCGCACCGCCGAAGGCCGCGTCGAATCCGTGCTCGCGCAGCCCATCGAGCAGCGCCTGCGTCTTCAGCAGTCCGCAGCAGCGCTGCGTTCCTAACGCTACCGGATTCGCACCCTGCGCCAGGGCAGGCTCGTTGCGCCAGACCAGCAGATTCACGCCCAGTTCGCGCGTATAGTTGTCGCGGAATTCGATCATCTCGCGAAATTTGTAACCGGTATCGACGTGCAGCAAAGGGAAGGGGATGGGCCCGGGATAAAAAGCCTTCTGCGCCAGTCGAAGCATGACTGACGAGTCTTTGCCGATGGAGTACAGCATCACGGGCTTTTGAAATTCCGACGCCACTTCGCGCAAAATGTGGATGCTCTCCGCTTCCAGCATCTGCAGGTGGCTCAAACGGGTAGATGCGTATGACGAAACTGCGACTGTGCTGGCCATAATGCTTTCCTGTCTTGGTAGTTTTCGATCGGAGGCGGGAATAAAAAACCCACGCTCCAATGTCAGGCGTGGGTTCTAATTGCTTATGCGGATTGAATAGAAGGAATTGGTGACCTATCTACAATGCTCGCACCCTCGCCGACACGCGTCGTTGCTGCAACAACAGTTGCATTGCATTCGGCACGCGAGGATGGAGAGGCTGGAGGCCATGGTCTGAACCCAATAGTACAACAAGTCCGCAATTGCCAACGATGAATTTATCAATTTCGATTTCGCAGTTGAGCCAAAGATGAGAATAGATTGTGAACTTTTAGAATGGGGCCACACGCCTGCCTCCCGATATGTCTAATCCAGCCGACACGCAGTTACCGCCGAAATCCGGAATACACTTTTCCCTAGTCATGGTGGGCATCCCGCTATGGTTCGCGGGAGTTGCCATCGGCCGCCTGGGGCATCCGGCGCTCGGTGTCGGGATTCGCTGGATCGCCATCGCGTGCCTGGTTCCCTGGGCGGTGAGACGATCCTCGCTCACGGTGTGGACATTGCTGGCGATGGCGGCAGGAGCCGAACTCGGCGTGGACGCCCCGCGCGTCGCCAGACAATTGTATTTTCTGGGGGATATGTTCCTGCGGCTGATTCGCATGCTGGTCGCGCCGCTTTTATTCGCCAGCATTACTACCGGGATTGCGGCTCACAGCCATTTGCGCAGTGTTGGACGCGTCGCCGTCAAGGCGCTTATCTACTTCGAAGTGGTCACCACGCTGGGGCTGATTCTTGGCATGCTGGCCATCCACATCTCCGGCGCGGGTTGGGGGATCGCGCTGCCGGCAATGCAGGCGGTGGTCACCCAGGCTCCAGCAGTTCACGGTGCCGGGACCTGGCAGCAGATCATTCTGAATTTCGTCCCCGAGAACATTGTGCAGGCCGTCGGGCAAAACCAGATTTTGCAGGTGGTAATTTTTTCGCTGCTCTTCGGGTCGGCACTAGCGTTGCTATCGGAACAAAAGCGCGCCCCGCTGTTTGCCGTCCTGCAATCGCTGACGGACGCCATGTTCCAGCTCACGCGAATCGTTATGTATCTGGCGCCCATTGCTGCGGGAGCGGCTCTGGCGTATACGGTGGGAAGTGTGGGGCTGGGGTCATTGCTTTCGCTGGGTAGGTTTGTCATCGCCTACTACATTGCGCTGGCGCTTTTCTGCATCTTGATTCTGATTCCGATACTGTTCGCATTTCACATACCAGTCGGGAAATTTGTCGCGGCGGTTGGCGAGCCGGCCGCCATTGGGTTCGCCACCACAACTTCAGAAGCCGCGCTGCCGTTGGCGATGGAGCGCATGGAGGAGTTTGGGGTACCGCGCTGGATTGTGTCCTTCGTCATTCCTCTTGGATACAGCTTCAACATGGATGGATCGAGCGTGTATCTTTCCATGGCGGCGATCTTCGCAGCGCAGGCGGCCGGGATTCACCTGAGCCTGGGCCAACAGATCGCCATGCTGGCTACGCTGATGATTGCCAGCAAAGGCATGGCTGGAGTGCCGCGCACGGTACTAGTTATTCTGCTGGCAACGGCCAGCTCCATTCATATACCCACGACGCCGATCCTGCTGTTGCTAGGCGTGGATACGTTGATGGACATGGGTAGAACGGCCGTGAATGTGGTGGGAAACTGCATGGCCAGCGCCGTCATCGCGCGCACGGAGAATGCATTTCCCGCAGGCGGGGCTGCGATCGATCGTTAGCGCGCCGCGGCCACCGGGGCCCGGAAAACCGGCGATCGAGCGCGGGGTGATTCGCCAATTTTTTGCGTTAGAAGCCGGTATCGCATTCCGCGCTCAGGGTACTACTATGAGTGGGATGAAAGTGAGCGGCCGTTCGTCCATCCGAATCCACTCCTCCGAATCGGATGGCTGCGAGAACGCCGACCCGCTCGCCGACTCTTCGAGCCGTGCGCTCGTGGACAGGGCAGTCTCACGAGCCCGCAGGCGGCTGGTCCCTTTCCTGATGCTCCTGTACGTCACTTCTTTTCTCGACCGCGCGAACATCAGTTTTGCGAAGCAGGCGCTGCAGACCTCTGTTGGCATCTCCGAAGCAACCTACGCATTGGCCGCCGGCATTTTTTTCGTGGGCTATTCGCTGTGCGGATTTCCAAGCAACCTGTTTCTTCATAAGATCGGCGCCAAGATATGGATCTCCTTCCTGATGGTGGGGTGGGGATTGGTATCGATGGCCACCATGTTTGTCAGAGGCAGCACCTCGTTCTATCTGCTGCGGCTGCTGCTGGGAATCATGGAAGCTGGATTCTTCCCCGGGGCGATTCTGTACCTGACGTATTGGTTTCCCAATGCTGTTCGAGGGCGAATTCTCGGTCTGTTCTACCTGGGTGTGCCCCTGGCACTCATTGTGGGTGGTCCACTCTCAGGGCTGCTGCTCGGAATGCATCCCTGGGGCGGCCTGCAAAACTGGCAGTGGATGTTCCTGGTGGAGGGCGCGATGGCGGTCCTGCTGGGATGCTGGGCGTTCCGGTATCTGGATAGCCGGCCCCTCGATGCCACCTGGCTTCCACCCGAAGAAAAACAGGCGCTGATGGGTGCGCTGACCGGTGAGGAGAGGGAGCGGCGCGTGGCAGGACCCGCGAAGATTCTGCCAATGCTACGCGATCGAAGGGTGATGCAGTTTTTGCTGATCTATACGCTGATTCAGATGAGCACCTACGGCGCGATTTTCTACCTTCCGACAGAAATATCAGCTCTGCTGCGCCGACCTGCGGGGTTGGAAGTCGGCCTGGTATCCGCCATACCCTGGCTTTGCACGCTGGTGGCTACGTACCTTTTGCCCCATGCGGCAGACAAGTCGCATCGGCATCGCCAATTTGCGGCTTGTGACGTTGCTGGTTTCTGGCTGCGCCAGCTTCGTATTTCCGACAGCAGGACCGCGCATGGGCCTGATCGCGCTTTCCGTTGCCGTCTCCGGCTTCATTGCCGTGCAACCGCTTTTCTGGACATTCCCCACCGGCTATCTGGCAGACCGTGCGGCGGCGGGCGGCATTGCCCTGATTGGAATGGGGAATCTCGGCGGGTTTCTGGCGCCCAACGTGAAGGTATGGGCCGATGAGTATTTTGGCTCGCAGCGCGCAGGCTTATATCTGCTGGCAGCACTTACGGTTTTGAATGCGGGCTTGATCGCGCTGACAAAAAATCGTTCCGCCCGAAGCAGTCAGCACTAAGCCGGGCCGACCGCGGAGGTGTTGTGCCGCAACTTGCTGTCATCCAAGTGTGGTGGCCAGGGAGGGAATTGAACCCCCGACGCCAGCCTTTTCAGGGCTGCGCTCTACCACTGAGCTACCTGGCCGTGGAGATTTTCCAGTAGGGAATTCTGCACACGAGTGGAGGGAAATGAAGATTTCCGATTGCGGCTTCTTGGTGAGTATATCAACCGTGGCGAAGACTGCCAAACGGAGTTGAATGAGAGTGCTGTCCAGCTTACTCTGGTAGTAGTGAGGAAGCGATGAGCGAGAACGCGCAACCACCGAAGAAAATCGAAAAGAGCGACGCCGAATGGCGCCAACAGCTGACGCCGGAACAATATTATGTGACGCGCCAGAAAGGAACGGAGCCCGCATTTACCGGAGCGCTCTACCAAAACCACGACGACGGAATCTACCACTGCGTGGCGTGCGATGCGGAGTTGTTCAAGTCCGACACCAAGTTTGAATCCGGCTCCGGCTGGCCAAGCTTCTGGCTTCCCGTCACGCCTGATTCCGTCGAGACGCACGAAGATACCAGCCATGGCATGCGTCGGGTGGAAGCGACGTGCGCGCGCTGCGGCGCCCATCTGGGACATATTTTTCCGGATGGCCCCAAGCCCACCGGCCTGCGCTATTGCATTAATTCCGCAGCGCTCAAGTTCGAAAAGGAATAGCAACGGTCAGTTGAGTGCGATCGGACAAATTAGAATCAAACCTTCATGACGAATCTTGAAGCGATTCAGTCCGCGCTGCAACAGGCCAAGCTCGATGGCTGGCTGTTCTACGATCATCATCATCGCGATCCGATCGCCTATCGCATTCTCGGCTTGAGCGAGTCGCTGCACGTCACGCGCCGCTGGTTCTACCTGATTCCAGCGCATGGCGCGCCCAGGAAGCTGGTGCATCGCATTGAGCAGGGAAGGCTCGATCCGCTGCCCGGAGCGAAGGCCGTCTACTCCACCTGGCAGGAGATGGAAACGCAGCTGGCGGCGATGCTCGAAAACAGTACGCGGCTGGCCATGCAATATTCCCCGCGCAACGCCATCATGTACGTTTCGCTGGTGGATGCGGGCACAGTGGAACTGCTCCGCGAGCTAGGCAAGGAGATTGTCAGCTCCGCGGACCTGGTCAGCCACTTTGAAGCGGTCCTGACCGAGAAGCAAATCGCAAGCCACTACGCCGCGCAACAATCTCTCGACGCAATTCTTGCGGAAGGCTTTCGGCAGATCGGCCAGCGCGTGCAGTGCCGGCGGCACTACGGAGTTCGCCATGGTTGCGTGGCTGCAGGAGGCCATGCGGCGCGAAGATCTGGTATGGAGCGACGGACCGAATGTTTCCGTCAATCGCAACAGCTCCGATTCACACTATGAGCCCACCGCGGAGCACACACTGCCCATCGCGCCGGGTGACTTTGTTCTGATTGATATCTGGGCTCGCAAAAATGCGCCCTCCACCGTCTTCTATGACATCACATGGACCGGAGTCGTGGGCAGAGAGCCCAGCGCGCGCGAACAGCAGGTTTTTGCGACGGTAGTAGCGGCACGCGACGCTGCCATCCAGCGGGTGGAGCACGCCTTCGCGTCCGGCGAGACTATCGCCGGCTGGCAGGCAGACGACGCCGCTCGTAACGTCATCCGCGCGGCCGGATTTGGCGAGTATTTCACCCACCGCACCGGCCACAACATCGCCACCGAGATTCACGGCAACGGCGCGCATCTGGACAATTTTGAAACTCACGATGAGCGCCTGATTCTGCCGAACACCTGTTTCTCCGTCGAGCCCGGAATTTATCTGCCGGAGTTTGGCGTGCGCAGCGAAATCGACATGATGACACGCCCCGGCGAGGCGAAGGTCACAGGCCGTGTACAGCGGGAGTTGGTTCGCATCTAGCTGCTTTCAATACCGACGGGTGGCGCGATCAAAGCCGTGCAGTAAACTGGTATATTCGTTGGAGATGTCTACGACCAAAGCCATCATGAAGGAAAGTGCCGCCCGTTCCAAGGCCGGTTCAAAACCATTCTCACCTGGGGTCATCCTGTTGGCCGGCTGGCTGGTGCCGGGACTCGGCCATTGGATGCAGGGCCGCTGGATTCGCGCGCTTCTGCTCTTTGTCTCCATCACCTGCATGTTTGCGCTGGGTTTGGCGATGCACGGCATGGTCTATGCCCCCAACACCGGCGATGTGCTGGATATGCTTGGATTTGTAGGTGACCTGGGCAACGGCGGCCTGTATATCCTGTCTGCCGTGTTTGGCTGGGGACAAAATATCGTCCAGGTTGTCACCGCGGACTACGGCACCAAGTTCATTGTGGTAGCCGGCCTGCTCAACTTCATTTCCGCGGTGGATGCGCACAGCCTGCGTCTGGGGAGAAAGCAATGATGTTCACTCCCTCTCACTTTACCGCGGTGCTGCTGTTCTCACTGTTTGTCTCGGTTGTGTTTGGTATTACACAACGCTCAGAGACGCGTGCCATGATCCGCTACGGCGTGTATTGCTTCAGCCTGTTTGTCCTGGGAACGATCGCCGCCAGCTGGGTGATGTGGCTGATTAAACACTGAAGCATTCTTGGCGACCTCCACGACCTGACCGCCGGGTTGGGAAAATCCTGCGGCGCGCAGATCAAAGCATGTTCTTATCCCAAAGCATGGCATCGAAGCGATGCTGCACGCGGTACCCCAGCCGGCGATAGAGTCGGACTGCGCTGGCGTTCCGTTCCGTCACGGTGAGTGTGACCGCATTACAGCCGCCGGCTCGCAGAGAGGCTGCACAATGCTCCAGCAGATTCTCCCCAACTCCTTGCCGTTGAAATTCCGGCAGAACGCATACCTGCGTCACATGTCCCACGCCCGCACTGACCCGGGAGCACAGCAGCAGCCCAAACAACGCATCGTTGTTGGGCGAGGCCAGTACCCAGGAGGCCTGGTCCTCAAAAATCCCGCAGCCTGGGAAGCGCACAATGTTATGCAGAAACCGCTGGGCGCCGCCCAAAGACAGATATTGATCGTTGATTTCGCTGTCGATGTGGCCTGCGTAGGACGCGGTGATGACCCGCGGGGACAGGTCGAAGTCAGAAGGTTTCCAGGGGCGATAGTGGCCGCCGCCGGGACCTTCCATTACGAGTGGGCGGGCTGCGAACGATGACGGAGGAAATTGTGGCCGATGCAGATCCAGTTCCATAAACAGCCGTGGATACAGGCGAAAATCGGCGCGTTCGAACGGCTCGCGATGCAGGCTGTGCGCATGCAGCAGCAGCTGCGACTCGACGCGAGTCAGATTCGGCGTGTGCTGCAGGGTCTCCAGGAGACGGTCGATCAGCTGCAGCTCAATGGCGACCGCAGCGGATTCCTCCACTCCCTTGCGCGATGCAAAGACGTCTCCAATGACCGCCTTGTTGTTTTCGTAAATACAGAAAATGTAGCCGCAGACCCGGCCCTGGTCCAGCGCTGCATAACCGCTGAGCAAATGGGATTCAATGTACTGCAGCACCAGGCTGGCCGAGTTTCGGTAGTCCCAATGCAGGCGCTGGCTCCACAGCGTACTTTCTTCCTCCAGCAGCGGATGCAGATGCTGGGCGGAAAAATGACGCAGGTCCAAAAATTCGAGTTGCAGCGCGGAAGTCATGGTCGAAAATATAGTGAATCTGGCTTGGCGGGTTCCCTTCGCGTCAGCGGCCGAGCGCACCAACCGTATTGCGCGAGTGTACGGCATCGCGGGCAACATCGAAAAGCCGGAATTTAAGAAATGGGGCTCGTTTTGGCGCCCGTATTTCAAACGGCATCATTCCGGGGCGAGCGAGGGGTGAGAAGAGTCCGAGCCATCGGCCTGGGCAGCAGGGCCCACGCGATAGATGGTCAAATGCTGGGGACGATACAGGAACAGCGGCTCGTATTCCCGGCCGGCCAGCATCTTTTCCAGATCGGCGCGCGATTGTTGCTCTTCCTGCGGGTTGGAGTAATTTTGCACCACCAGCAAATGCGCCTGCGCTGGAACTCCATCTTCCTGATAGTTGGAAACACGCTCGTCCAAATAGAACGCCAGGCCAAATTGCACATCGCGCCGCGCCTGGAAAACCGCGACCGCGTGAGGCGCGTCCGGCAACTGCTGCAGTTCGTGGGCCAGCGTGCGAGCCGAATAACGCTGATCCAGCAGGACGCCATTGCGGGTGCCCAGCATGAAGACAAGAATCAGCGCGACCGGGACCAGTGTCGCGATCCGAAGGCGCGCCAGTCCAAACCGCATCACCACCACCAGGACCGCGATGGCGACGGCTGCGCCTTCCATGATGGCTGCCACAATCACGCGCAGCGGGGGCATTTGATGGGGGTGGACCAGAATTTGCGGCAGCATTAACGCGGTCGCCACCAGAATCCCCACGACGATGGCATGCAGCGTCACCATGGGCACATCCATCTCGCGTTTTCGAATTCGATTCAGATAATCGCCGCAAAGAATCGTGATGGGAGGCACAGCGGGAAGAATGTATCCCGGCAGCTTTGACTGCGAGAAGCTGAAGAAGACGACAGGAAACAGGGCCCACAGCACAAGAAACTCAGGAAATGCATCGCCCGCCCGTGGATTGCCGACATAGCGGTCCGGATTGCGGCGGACCTTCCATTCGTCGATGGAATTCTGCACTGCGTCCCACAACGCGCGCGCTGCCAGGGCAAGCCACGGCATCAGCGCCAGCGCCATCACCACAATGTAGTACCAGATGGCTTGCTCATGCCGGAAGCGGTCCGTGGCGAAGCGTTCCAGGTTATGTTGCAGAAAAAATACCCGCAGAAATTCCGGGTTGCGATGCTGCACCGCGATGAACCACGGCAACACCATGGCCAGATACAGGACAATTCCCGGCCACCAGATGGTACGGCGTAGCAGCGACCATTCCTTGCGCAGCGCGGCGAACAGAAAAATGATGCAGAACGCCATGAAGGGCGCGACCGGGCCCTTGGCGAGCGTGGCCGTTCCGCCGAAAAAATAAAGATCGAAGAGCCAGAACTTCTTGTCTGTTTCATACCAGGCATACCAGCCCAGCATGCCGATGCAGAAAGGCGCGGCCAGTTGCATGTCGGTCGAAGCGCCGCGCGCAAATCCGATAATCGCGGCACACGACACCGTAATCAACGCCGCATCCAGCTGGCCGCCGGGTCGAAAACGGCGCATATGCAGGTAGATGAGGACGATCAGGATAAATGCGAACTCGGCCGAAGGCAGGCGGGCGGACCAGCCGTGTACACCAAAGTCTTTAAAGGAGAACATGGCCCGCCAATAGTAGAGGGCAGGCTTTTCCAGCCATGGCTTACCGTAAAGCACCGGGGTAATGAAATCGTGGCGCGCCAGCATTTCCCGCGCAATCTGGGCGTAGCGCGGTTCATCTGCGCCGACAAGCCCAATGACGGATCCTCCCAGATAGGGAACCAGGCCGTAGCCGAGAAAGAAAGTGGTGAAGCCAATCAACATCGCAAACTCGACCACCCCGGCGGTGGTGAGTTGCTGCCAGAATTTTCCTCCAGGCAGGTATTTCTTCCAATTGTCGGCTTTGTCTGCGTTCACTTCGTCCAGGCGCTCAGCTTCGCATGGAATATCTGCGAAGACCCTACTCAGCCTATCAAACCGGTCGACAAAAACGAAGGAAACGCGGATAAGCGGCTGCGGGAGTCGTTGCCGAAGAAGAATTCTCCATCCGTATAGACCGATCGAGTAATTCTTTCTAGACTGGAGGGCATTGCCGATGACAGACATTTCCAGACGCAGGATGTTGCAGGGCGCAATCGCAGGCGCCGCACTTCTATCGGGCTCGCCAGTCGCGTGGCCGGACAGTGGCTCGCCTATCCAACGAAAAGACAGGATTCATCAATCGGTTTGCCGGTGGTGCTATAGCAAGATCAGCCTGGACGATCTCTGCGCATACTCCGCGCACATCGGGCTGAAAGGAGTCGATCTGCTGCCACCGGAGCAGTATGATGTTCCGCGGCGCTATGGACTCATCTGCACCATGGGACAGGCCGGTGGCGGCGTGATTGCCCACGGACTGAACCGAGTCGAAAATCATGCAGAGATTGAAGCCGGCTTTCGCCGCTACATCCCATTAGCAGCCAAGGCCGGGGTGCCCAATGTCATCACCTTCTCCGGCAATCGCGCCGGACTTTCGGATGAAGAAGGGGCGCGCAACACCATCATTGGTCTGAACCGGGTCAAAAAGATTGCAGAGGACAATGGCGTTACCATCTGCATGGAGCTGCTGAACAGCAAGGTTAATCACAAAGATTACATGTGCGACCACACTGCCTGGGGAGTGGAAGTGATGCAGGCGGTCAATTCGCCACGCGTCAAGCTGCTCTATGACATCTACCATATGCAGATCATGGAAGGTGACCTGATCATGACGATCCAGGGCAATATTCAGTGGCTCGGCCACTTTCACACCGGCGGTGTGCCCGGACGCCATGAATTAAACGATCAGCAGGAAGTACAGTGGGATGGAGTGATGCGCGGAATCCTGGCAGCCAACTTTCAAGGCTACGTGGCGCACGAGTTTATTCCAGCCGGAGATCCCTACGCGGGTCTTTTGCAGGCCGCGAACCTGTGTGATGTTTAAGTTGCGTGGTCCGTATGCCTAGCTATTGCGGCAGACTGAAAGCCACGTAAATTCCGCCCGACGGATTGATGTGGTCTTTTCCTCCACCTGCGGCGATCACTACATATTGCCGTCCATGTACTTCGTAGGTGGCCGGGGTCGCATCGCCTGCAAACGGCAGCGTCGCCTGCCACAGCAGCTTGCCGGTCGCCTTGTCGTAGGCGTGGAACTGATTATCGAAACTGGTCGCTCCGATGAAGAGCAATCCTCCCGCAGTGACCACCGGGCCACCATAATTTTCTGTGCCCGTGTCCTTTAGGCCTTTGGCGGCCAGTTCGGGATAGTAGCCGAACGGAATCTTCCACACATACTCTCCAGTGTTCAGGTCAATTGCGTTCAGGGTGCCCCAGGGAGGCGCCACCGCCGGGTAGCCCTGCGGGTCGAGGAACTTGTTGTAGCCGGTGAAACCATATGGCGTCGTGGGGGATTCGGTTCCTGAAGCGGCGACCTGGTGCTGTGGGCCGCCGGCAAGATACGCCAGCAGGTTCTTCAGGGAGTCACCCTCGATATTCGGGAAGCCCGGCATTCTGCCTCCGCCGTCGTGAATCCTCGCGGCAATTTGCGTGCGAGTGAGCCGGCTGCCAATATCGATCAGTGATGGAAATTGCGGCGGCGAACCGCCAAGATTGTCTCCGTGACATACAGCGCATTGACTCAGGTACACAGCGCGTCCGCCTCCGCCTTGCGGATGCGCGGCCAGCGATCCCGTATACGGAACGTCATTCGAGTTGATGTAGATGATGCCGGTTTGTGGATCGACCGCCGGGCCGCCCCACTCCGCTCCTCCATCGAACCCGGGAAAGACCACAGTATTTTTGCCGACGCTGAAGGGAACAAATTGTCCATCGCTGCGGAAGGTTCGAAAACGTTGCACCGCCCAGGCGTGGGCCTCTGGGGTTCGCTGGGTCAGCATGTCTTCTGTCAGCATCTGGCGCGCATAGGGCGCCGGTTTGGTCGGCAGAGGCTGCAGGCTCGCCGCTACTTCGCCGGGCACGGTGCTGGGCGGATACTTGCGGTAGGCAATCGGGAACAGCGGCTTGCCGTCCACCCGATTGAACAAATACACATATCCATGCTTGGTAGTTTGGGCAACGGCCGGAATTTCCTGGCCATCGCGCTTGACCGTTAACAGCGCAGGCGGCGCCGGAAAATCTCTATCCCAGATATCATGGCGAACATCCTGAAAACTCCAGATTCGCTTGCCGGTTTCCGCATCCAGCGCAATCAGCGAGTCAGCAAACAAATCGTTGCCCAGCCGGTCGCCGCCATAGAAGTCGGCTGCTGCCGAACCGGTGGGAACATACACGATGCCACGCGCCGTATCCACCGCCATGCCGGCCCAGTTGTTCGCGCCGCCGCTTGTTTTCCACGCATCCTTCGGCCAGGTGTCATAGCCGAATTCTCCAGGATGCGGAATAGTATGAAAGCTCCAGCGAAGCTTTCCAGTCTGCACATCGTAGGCCCGGATGTCGCCGGGTGGCGCGGGCAACGTCTCCGGTTCGCGGCCGCCGACAATGATCAAATCTTTGTAAATCACTCCGGGACTGGTCACTGCGATCGACTGCAGCTTGGGGTCGCGGCCCAAATCTTTCCGCAGATCGATTCGCCCGTTGTCGCCAAAGCCTGGAATCACCTTGCCGGTGGTCGCGTCCAGCGCATAGACAAAATTCAAAACTCCGGCAAGAATCCGCTTGTCCGTGCCGCTTGCCCAGTACGCCAGGCCACGATCCGGCTGGGTTCCCGGCATGCCCGAATTGAACTTCCAAAGCAGCTTCCCATTCGCCGCATCCAGCGCAATCACTTCCTGTTTTGGGGTGTATGCATACAACACCCCGTCGACGATGATGGGAGAAGTTTCCAAACCGCCTTCTTCTCCGGTGTCGTATCGCCATGCTTCGCGTAGTTTCGACACATTTCCGCGGTTGATTTGCGTCAGAAGGGAATAATGGTCCGCCCCCGCTGATCCTCCGTAGACTGACCAGTTCCGATCTGCGGCTTGAATGGCGGTCGTGCCAGGTGTGGATTGCGGAATCTGAATGGCGCGCGTTTTTTCAACGGCGACTCCACACAGTAGAAGCAGGGCGCCGGCAAACAATTTCTTCGTGTCCATAAACTCCCAGGCAATTCAGGCTGGTGAAGAGGAAAACATTTTAGGTTGCAGAAATCGGGTGGCGCAGGCTCAGACGACACCGGGCACGTTAAATGTGCCGAGATGATGCCGGAGTTCTATCAGAACGCGCTCCATCGCAGAATCAAGGGGTCCATCGAGGGTGCAGCCGCTGGCATTCTCGTGGCCGCCGCCGCCAAACTGCTCCGCCACCTGGGCTACGCGAACGTTGCTCTTGCTGCGCAGGCTGACGCGAACGTGGTGATCGGGCATCTCGCGCAGAAACACTGCCACCTCGACTCCGGAGATTCCGATGGCGTAGTTCACAATGCCCAGACAATCTTCTTCGCTGGCGCCCAGTCGCGCCATGTCGTCCTGGGCCACCCAAAGCCACGCAATGGCCCCTTCGCGATGCAACGTCGTCAGTGCTGTGCCCAGGAGCTGCATCTTGGAAAGGGGATTGCTGAAGTACAGGTCCTCGGCAATGCGGGATGGGTTGGCGCCAAGCTCGACCAGTTCCCTGGCCAGCGCGAACGTGCCCGCACACGTGCCTTCATAACAAAATGAGCCAGTATCGCTCAGCAGCGCGGTGTAAAGGCAGGTCGCCATCGGCGGAGTGACGTGGACATCCGCCGCCACAGCCAGCCGGTATACCATCTCCGCGACGGCGCTGGCATCGGTATCGATCCAATTCACGCGGGCAAAGGGATTGCCGCTGGTGTGGTGATCGATGTTGATGAGAAACTCGTCGTCCATACCCCGCTGGCGCGATCGCTCGACACTGTCGCATTCAAGCAGGATCACCGCCTCGGGCTGCGATCCATTTGCCGGTGCGGTCCCCTGGCGAATCTGTTCGGCGCTGGGCAAGGTGCGATAGATAAGCGGGACGCGATCGCAGAGCTGCATGTCCGCGCGCTTGCCCATCTCGTTCAACAGCATCCACAAGGCCAGCAGGGAACCGACGGCATCACCATCCGGGCGGCAATGCGAGGTCAACAGAAAACGTTCCCGCTGCCGGATTGCGTCCAGCACGGCCGTTAACCCCTCCGCGGGTATACCTCGGCCTTGCAGCTCGATGGCTCCTCTCTCTCCAGCGGAACTTCGCTGTGATGTGCGATCCGTCATTCGCTCCCGCGCTTACTCGGTTCCGGTTCCATTGCTCCGGTCACCTGTGCGTTCTCTCGCTGCAGCTTCTCTTTCTGTCGGTTCCGCCGTTCGACTCTGCCCAGCAATTCGTCAATTCTGGCTCGCACAGGTTCCGAATGGTCGACTTGAAAGAACAACTCGGGAATGTGGCGCACGCCCATGCGTTGCAGCAGTTGATGCCGAATGTAGCCGCGAGCGGCTTCCAGGCCCTCCAGCATCTCCTGCTCGTCCTTGGCATCGCCATCCACGGCCACGTAGATGCGCGCCGACTTTCCGCCGGGCGCCAGCACAACTTCACTCACGTAGCCGAAGTTGATGCGTGGATCGCTCAGTTGACCTTCCAGCATGGCGCTGATTTCCTCGCGCAACGTTTCCGCCACGCGATTTTGATGATAGGTGCGTCCGCGTTGTTCAGGCATCGTGTCACCTCTCTCGACTCCACCGGATCAAGACGACTCCGGCAAGAATCCTGCAAACGAATGAGAATATCAAATTTGTGCCGAGAAAGCGGAATTAGAATTTGTCGCCGGCGCTGGCCCATCTCCTCCGGGACAAGGCTCCCGCAATAAAACCCGGGTCGCGAGCGTGGAGAGCGACACACATCCGTTCTCGCCGGCAAGTGTGCGGAGTGTCATTCTTCAGGAAAGAATTCGACAAAAGAGTCGCTGACCTGCGCTCCGTGGTTTTCAGCGATGCGAACACAAGCTTCCTCGACCTGCTGCATTTGGCCCCGCAGGTAGTCGCGGGAATGGGAAATGCTCGCAACGCCTACAGTGGCGCGCTGCCAGACAACCACTTCATCCAACTCGGCCACAGACACGTTGAAGCCATGGCGCAAGGTGTCTTTCAGGCTTCGAACACATTGACGCCGATCTTTCAGCGAGCGCGCATATTCCAGTTTCAACTCAATCGTCAGGACTGCGAGGTGCATGAAAAATGATACGGCGTTCCCGGTATGGAGCGACGATCTTCTACATTCGCGACGCGCTCGTCCGCGGCGGCGAATCTTTTCATGGCAAGCAACAGTCTCCTCCCCGCGCGCTTCCTACCAGATGCATTCGTGTTCGGCTGGGGAGAAGTCAAAATGAAAGCAGTTCAGTTGCATGCGTATGGCGGCGTCGATCAGCTCTTTTATGAAGATGTTGCAGACCCCAAACCTGGCGACGGGGAAGTCCTGGTCAAGGTGGCGGCGACCAGCATCAATCCGATCGACTGGAAACTGCGGCGCGGAGATATCAAGGCGCGGATGCCGCTGAAGTTGCCCGCCATTCTGGGGCGCGACGTAGCCGGAACGGTTGTATCGCTCGGATCGGGCGCGCAAGGCTTTCAGCCGGGAGAGCGCGTCATGGGGCTGGTGAATCAAGCCTATGCTGAACTTCTGGTGGCAAAGCCCGAGGCGCTGACGCGCATCCCGGAAGGATTGGATACGGAAGCCGCGGCCGCGTTGCCGCTGGTCGTTTTAACGGGAGCGCAGTTGATTGAGAAAGGCGTCCAGCCCCAACCGGGCCAAACCGTATTGATCACCGGCGCGGCCGGCAACGTGGGACGGACCGCGGTCTACGTCGCCAAACAGCACGGCATGAAAGTCATTGCCGGGGTCAAGGCCAGCCAGCGCAAGGAGGCGCAGTCGCTCGGCGCCGATCAGGTCCTTGCGGTCGACGAAGACCGGGAAATCGCCTCACTTGGGCAGGTGGACGCGATTGCGGATACCGTCGGTCACGATGTCATTGTGAAGCTAATCTCCCACATTCGCTCGGGCGGCGTGCTGGCCTCCGTCGTGGGTGCGCCCAAGGAGGCTGAGGGAAAAGGTTTTCGCGTTCAGCCAGTCTGGGCGCAGCCGGACTCGAAGCGGCTCCATGAGCTGGCCGAGGCGGTGGCCAAGGGTGGATTTTCCATCCCGATTGAGAGGAAAATGAAACTGTCCGAGATTCGCGAGGCCCAGTCATTGGCGGAGGCCGGCGGAATTGGAAAGATTATTTTGCTTCCATAATTTTGCGGCCTGATCGTGGGCTTGCGACGAGACAAGGTGGTGCCATGCCAAACAAATCTTCACGCGAAGCGATTCTCCATCATCTGCAGGACGCTATCGCCGCAGAACGCAATTTTGAAACCCAACTCAAGTCTTTTTCAAGAGACAGCGAGCAGCCGATGGTACGAAACATGTTCGCCGAACATGCCCTCCAAACCCGATACCAGCAGGAGCGCCTGACGGCACGCCTGGAGGCGCTGGGAGGCAGCGCGTCGGCGATGAAAAGTTTTCTCGCGCATGTTTTCAACTTGACGCCGAGATCGTCGCAGTTCGGCCGCGAGGCGGAACAGAAAAGCTCCCAGAACCTTATCGTCGCCTTCGGGATCGAGAACAGCGAAATTGCGATGTATGAAGAATTGGCCGTCGCGGCGGCCTTCGCCGAGGATGTGACCACGGAGCGGCTGGCGCGCATCATTCAGGAAGAGGAACGCGCGGCGGCCCGCAAAATCTGGGGTTTCATTGAAAGCAGTCGTCGGCAGCCCATGACTGCGACCGCAACCAATCGTGGAAACGTGGCCTAGAACACTTCAACAGCGGCTATGATTCCCGCGAACCGAACGTCGTCGGCGCGGTTTGCGTCTACGGGGAAACTCTGGGGCAGAATGCCTGCAGTCACCCAACGAGAAGGGAGACCTGTCGCCGCGTGCGCGGCCTCAACCGCCATATTTCTACTGCTGATTGCGCTTTACGACGCGGGAGTATTTGTGGAGGACGGCTCGACGGGTGCAGGCGCAGCCGAATCCCCGCCTTCCGCATGGTGGTTGACCAGGTCGCGCAAATCTTTGCTGGGCTTGAAGTACGGGACCCGTTTGGAGGGCACCTCAACTCGCGCTCCTGTTTTGGGATTGCGGCCGATGCGGGGGTTGCGCTGCCGCGTTCGAAAGCTGCCGAAGCCGCGGATTTCGATCTTATCGCCGGAGCGTAAGGCTGCCACGACGGAATCAAAGATGGTTTCGATGATCGTTTCCGCATCGGTGCGCGTCAGATCCCCAAGTCGCATCACGTCCACTACGAGATCGGCTTTTGTCATAAACAGGCCCTTTCATTTTCAAAGTATAGGATGCAACCTGGGGATTGCGCATCAGTATCGCAATAACCTATTGCCACAAAAAATAGAAACCAGGGCTCTTTTCCAGCAAGGACTGCAATTCGCCAGGGTTCGGAAACGAGAGCTTGGAGTTCGCTCCCAGCAGCAGGTCGATCAGCCCGGGATGAGGTTCTCGGGGACGAACAATTTCCGGCTCGCCTTTGATACCAACCGCGCGGGCCGTATCGAGCAGTGCCACACGAAATCCGCCCGTCTGGTCAATCAAGTGCAATCCGAGTGCTTGCTGGCCAGTCCATACCTGCCCCGTTGCCAGCCCTTGAATATCGCTGACAGGCAGGCGACGCCCGGTCGCGACATCCTGAATGAACTGGGTGTGCATGTTGTCGATCAGGCCCTGAAAATAGGCCTGCTCCGCCGGCGTCAGATCACGCGTGGGGGAGCCCGCATCCTTCAACGCTCCCGCCTTCAGCGTCACGTCTTTCAGCTTGGCCCACTTCAGCAGGTCGCCGTAATTGATCCATTGCATGATAACGCCCACGCTGCCGACGATGCTGGCCTGGTTAGCGTAGATGCGGTCGGTGGCCGTGGCAATATAGTAGGCGCCGCTGGCACCTACACTCTCAATCGACGCCACAATCCGCTTTTTGTGCTGGCTGCGGATGCGCAAAACCTCGTGATAAATCTCCTGCGAAGCCGCCGCACCACCGCCTGGAGAGTCGATGTGCAGAATGATAGCCTTCACTGAATCATCGTTGGCGAATTTCTCCAACTGCTCGTCCGTGTCGTCCGCTGAAAGGATCACGCCTTTCAAATCCACGACCGCGATTTGGCCGGAGCCGAATCCGTTGAATCCCGCCGTGGACGTGCCGGACGATCGAACCATGTACCATGCCGCCGTCCACAGCAGCACGACAAACAACAGGAAGAGTCCGCCCACCAGGCTCAGCCAGAACCAGAAGGAATGCCCCCGCGTCGTCTCAGTGCGTTCTTCCATACCGGCGAGTGTAGCATCCAAAGGCCTTTGGGTTGAATCCGGCGCGCGTCGGATTGATTCCTCGCGTGCCCAGGTTGGGCATTTCCGGCCGATCCGTTGGCCCGTGGCGTTCCGGTTTAGGATTGCAGAAAGAGGGATGTTCCACCATAATTGGTGGGGTGTCTGCCATCCGCTCCCCGCTTGTAATATTTGCTGAACCCGCGCCAGACTGAAGGTTTCATGGATGAGCCGCAATACAGCATCGTAATTCCTGCCTTTAATGAGCAGGCGCGCATCGGCGCGACGCTGGAACGCGTGATGAACTGCGTGCAGACCCACCAGTGGGCGGCCGAAGTGCTGGTGGTCAACGATGGTTCCCGTGATCAGACCGCAGCCATTGTCTCAGCCGCGGCTCGCCAATATCAAAATCTGCGCCTGATCGAAAACCCTGGCAATCGCGGCAAGGGGTATTCCGTCCGTAGTGGAATGTTGCAGGCCCGCGGCGCGATTGTGATGTTTACCGACGCCGATTTATCCGCCCCCATCGAGGAGGCGGAGTTGCTCTTCGCCGCCATCGCGGATGGCGCGGATGTCGCCATCGGCTCCAGGTGGCTCGATCGCTCTCGCCAGACACTGCGTCAACCCATTTATCGACGCTTCTTCGGCCGTTGTTTCAACTGGCTGACGCGCTTGATCATGCATCTCCCGCTGGCCGATACCCAGTGCGGCTTTAAAGCATTTCGCAGGGAGGCGGCGCGAACTATTTTCGCCCGCCAACGAATCGAACGCTGGGGATTTGATCCGGAGATCCTTTATATCGCGCTGCGTTTAGGAATGCGGATTGACGAGGTACCCGTCACCTGGGGCCATGACGAACGTTCCCGGATCAGCTATCTGAAAGATGGTTTAAAAATGCTGGAGGATTTACTGAAAGTTCGCTTCTACTCTCTGGCCGGGTACTACCGGTCCGACCCGTACCAGGATGCGGGCCTGGGCCAGTGCGGAGCCTGCAAAAAAAACGCTGCACCCGCGGCCAAGATCTGAAGCAACGTCGCTGCTTCTCTATCAAGGGCTGACCGAACGCCGTCCATCCACAAGTTTTAGATTTTGATCAGAGAATCTACAGCGCAGGCGCGGGCAACGCGGCGCTGTATTTTACCCGGGCACGGCGCCGTTTCTTTGCCAGTAACTGAACCTTATTCTCTTCATCGATCGTAAGGGTCCATTCCCGCGAACACACTCCGCATAACCAGAAATGCTCCAGACGATTCAGCGTGGATTGGCGTTTCGAGATATTTCGTCCGGAGAATAGAAAAACTTTTCCCTCGCGCAGATAATGAAGCGGCTTTTGGCAATTCGGATTGGCACAATGACTCACCATGACTCAACAGCTCCTTGGATGTGGTGATTGTTCATAGAGATTCGTCTGCGGCAAGAACAAGCAGCGTGCGGATAGTTGCCATGGGGGCGGTACCTACAGGATTAGACGTCAGGAATGGGGTTAAGGTTGACTGATCGGTTGGCCGGGGAACTCACGGGCGCAGGCGGCGTGGCTATGGTGGATAGCGAACAGGGAAGAGGCAGATTCGGGAGCAATTCAGAATTGAAGGGAACGACACCGGGAGACAATCGAAGCAGGCGAGGACTTGCGGATAATCCGTGTCCTCGCCGGGTGTTGCAGGCATCGATGAGGCTGCGTGGCGTGTGTTGAGAACTTATTTAGTCTTGGGTTGGCTGGAGGGCGGAACAATGCCATTCATGCGAAGATACTCCACCATCTGACCGAAGTGGTCGTTCATGTGGATGATGGCAAACACCATGATTCCCGCCCGGGTATCAATTCCGTCGACCGGTTTCACCGTCTCCATCGCATTGTCCTGGTCCAGCGTGGCGATGGCCTTGTGCGCAAACGCGAACGAGTCTTTTAGCGCCTGGACCATTTGCTCCTTCGTTTTCAGCGTTTTCACGTCCGGCATATCCGTCGGCTTAAGCGAGGCTGCGGCGCCAAACATGTAGTAATTCGCGCTGGTGACATGCTGGACCTGTTGCGCGAATGTCCGCACACCCTGGAAATTTCCGTTCGTTGGAGCAAAGTTGAACTTATCGGCCGGCATGGCTTCGACCAGAGGCACCATTTCCCCTTCGACCTTGCCCAGCAGCTGGTCGATTACCCCCGCGGGTGTAGCGGCGGCTTGATCGCCGGCCATGGCCGCTTGCGCATGCATCCTGGGCGTCCCCAAGAGCGCGCTGGCGGCGAGAAGAACTGAAAGAAGACCAAGATTTTTCAATTTCATACGAGACTCTCCCTGTGCAAAACTTTCCAACGTCTGAGCGTAGCAGGAGGCGCGACTGTGCGGCAAAAATTCGCCGGTCCCGTCTTAGCCCGAAACTCCGGATCTGTCGGCACCGTCCGCGTATTCCAGATAGACAACCGCATCCGGTTGTGTTCCAATCGGTCCGAATCCCCACAAGAACACGAATCCCGTGGCTTACGTGACGTGTATCACTGGCACCGCGTTCCATCCATGGGAGCATTTTCTTGGATGGGCCGCCCCCAGGCGGAAAGCTACTACCATGTCGCGTTGGTTGTACAAGATTGTCTTGCTGACACAAATACCCTTGGCGATCAGTTGCACATCCTGCGCCAACCCGGCCCCCTCATCTTCCGGCTCCTCTGTCATCCCGTCCGGTGCGCCTTCGGCGACGCCGATCCAGCACATCGTCGTCATCATGCAGGAGAATCGGTCGTTCGACCACCTCTTCCATGGCTTCCCAGGAGCGGATTCAGCTACGACCGCCATGTATCAGGGGGTACCGGTACCGCTGGTTCCCACCCCGCTGGGAAAAGGCCCGGACATCGACCACACCCACACCGGCTGGTGGCAGCAGTGGGACGGCGGCGCGATGGATAACTTTGCCAACAAGGGCACCATGCTGCCCTACTCCTACGTCGATCCCAGTGAGCTTACGATCTACTGGACGCTGGCCAGCAATTTCACCCTCGGCGATCGGATGTTTCAGTCCAACACCGGCCCCAGCTTCGTCGCGCACCAATACATGATTGCGGGCCAATCCGGCGGTGCATCGGAGGATCCTTCAGGTGGTCCGTGGGGTTGTGATGCCCCTGCCGGCACGCTTGTCTCGCTGATTGGGCCGAATGGTACCGACGGTCCCGGTGTCTTCCCGTGCTTCGACTACATGACCATGGCCGACCTGCTGGACGCCAAAGGCATCAGCTGGAGATACTATGCGCCCAGTGCCGCCAGCGACTCCAACTTTATCCTCTCCGCCTACCAGGCCATCCGGCACATCATCTTCGGTCCCGACTGGAAGACGAACATCGTCTCGCCCGAGACTCAGGTGCTGACAGACATTGCCAACGGTCAGCTTGCGCAAGTCACCTGGATCGTGCCCGCCTTCAACAACTCCGACCATCCCGGTGCGCCGGCTCAAGGTCCCGACTGGGTCGCCAGCATCGTCAACGCTATTGGCGAAAGCAAATTCTGGAATTCCACGACCATCTTCATCTCGTGGGATGACTGGGGAGGCTGGTATGATCACGTTCCGCCGCCCCAGGTAGACGACATGGGACTCGGATTCCGCGTTCCTCTCATCGTCGTTTCGCCGTACGCGAAGCATGGCTATGTCTCCCACGTCACGCATGAGTCGGCGAGCTTTCTCCACTACACGGAGGAGATCTTCGGCCTGCCGTCCCTGGGTACGCGAGACACCACCGCGGACGACTTGAGCGACTGCTTCGACTACACCCAGACGCCCGCGCCGTACACCCATATTCGTACCAACCACACGCCGGACTTCTTTCTTTCACAGAAGTATTCGGGTCCGCCGGACGACGATTAAGCGCCATCCGCAAGCATGAAAAAATAGAGTCATGAGGTCGCCACAACTCGACGGCTCGGTCGTCGTTCTGATCCTCGTGCTGCACCTTGCCTGGATTCTGTGGGTGATCCTCGGGGCATTCTGGACATCCGGCCGGCGCTGGCTGACCGCGTTCCATCTGGCTTCGCTGGTGTGGGGAATCACGGTGGAAATCGGACCATGGCCCTGCCCGCTGACCATGGCGGAAGATTTTTTCCAGCAGCGCGCAGGCCGGGCACCCTATCGCGGAAGTTTTCTGCTCCACTACGTGGGTTTGATCGTCTATCCCAATGTCTCTGTACTGTTGCTGACAATTTGTGGTGTGGCCGTCTGCACCGCGAATCTGGGAATTTATGCCTGGCGGGCCTGGCATGCGGTTCAGAAATAGCTTCGCGATCCTCGCGTTTCATCCCAAATGCCCTGAATCACGCAACTTGCACCGTTATGCAATTTTCTGCGCACAAACTGTTTCGTGCAAAAGTAAATTCCTGAATTGGTTTTCGTCCCGCAATACAGATTTCGTACCAGTTTTCCGCAACTGAAATGGCAGCCCAACGCATCTCTTATCTGATAGAGTTTTGCGAAAGGAGTAATCCAATATGGAACAGGAAATGACTTGGTTGCGGGCGCTGGCGGCAGGCTCTCTGGTTGCCGGGGCTGCATTGTTGCTTACCGGACGAAAGAAGGCTGCGTTGACAGCTTCAGGTTTGGGAGCGGCGGTCATTCTCTCCGAGGATCCTGAAGCGATGAAGGAGCTTTGGAAGCATGTTCCGGGCTTTCTGCAGGATGGCCATGAACTGCTGGGTCGCCTGGAAGGTGTCCTGGATGGCATTACCGAACAGGGCGGCCGCGTGCGGCAACTGGTTCGGCGGGCATAGCAAAATCCATTCCCCGCGGTTTCCCCCAAGAAACTTGTGGTAGAAATCCGCAGGCCCGTCTGCCTGCGTGGGCGGCGGTGCGGCTGGGCATACTCTGCACCGTCCCCCCGACCGGCTTCGACCGTTGCGTTCGCCGGGACGCAAACAATCTCTAAAATATCTTGTTGATCAAGTCATCGCCTAGGCCGAATCCCAGGCCCATTTCCATCGCGCGCCCAAATCCGGACTGCAGGAATCCACCCAATCCTCCTCGCTGTTGACCCTGCATAGGGGCTCCCTGATAAAAACCCGACTGCGGATAGCCGCTTTGCACGGGCGGAGGATACCCTTGGCCGTACGCCTGGTTTTGATTGGCTACGAAGCCGTGGATCGCCTGTAGCAGATTCATCGTTTGCTGCTGCTGCGACTGAATCGCCAGCGCGATTTCCTTCAAATCCAGCACCCATTCACGAGCCTGTTGATTGCCATTTCCTGACTCAGCCTGCAGCTTCGTCGCCAGATCCTTCAGTTCCTGTTCCACCTGCTGCGAAGCGTTTTGCAGCTGACTGTACTGCTGATCGATTGTCTGAATGTCCATTCTTCTGTTCCTGCTTTCTGCAATTGTTTGATGGGATGGTGTGGCTCCGAGCGAGCCAGCACTCATGCAAAACGGCGTCGTCTCCCCCCATTGTAAGACGCAAAAATCAAGCCCCCGTTTTCCAGGTCCTCCGTTCTACATCGCTCACAACTACTTACGGGGAATCGTAACGAGATGTTCATTTTCGTGTAACCCAATCGCAACTTTGCTACGCATCAATGGAAGTGGCAGTTGCCACATCCCCCTCTTAGATTCTCCAGGCGCGTGGCGGGAGAATGAACATCCACCGGCATTACCATCCCGACCCCAACCCAACTTCCCAGGAGGATTGAAAGAGTGCGTCAATTACTTGTCGTGTGTGGAATCGTGCTGTGCAGTTTGTTCTGTGCCAGTGCCCGAGGAATGGTACCGCCCCGTCGAGCTGCCCGCGTTCGAGGGAAAGTAGATGACGCCGCCGGGGAAGCAGTTCCTTCCGCGGCTGTTACGTTAACCGATTTATCGACGAACACATCGAGCCGCACGACAACAGGTCCAGACGGGACCTTTGACTTCAGCACCGCATCCAGCGGGCCATTCGTTATATCCATTGAGAAATCGGGATTCGAATCGTACTCGGAACAGGTCACGCCGGCGACCCAGAACAACATCACAGCCACGCTGCAAGTGGCAAAATTGAACGACAGCGTGGTCGTTCGTGGAACCGTTAACCCCGAGGCCACGCCCGTACCCTCCCGCGAAGACGTCTTGCTGATGCCGCAAACAGTGCGCGTGCTCGATCGCAAGCAGTTGGACGCGGCTGGCCCCGTGGCCGGCGGAGCGCAGATGCTGCAGTACACTCCCGGCGCAAACGTGATGGGTTATGGACAGACCGGCTCAACCAAATACACGGTCATCCTGAACGGCCTGCAGCAGGGCTGGGCAGGCGAGGCGACGAGCTTCATTGGGGCGGGTTCGCTCGGCATCACATATGACGGAATCCCGGTTGCCGACCCGGCCACTGGCCTATGGCAGTCGGCGACCATGCCGCAGAACCTGGTGATTCAGGATGTGCAGGTAAATTACGGGCCCGGCCTGGCAGACGGTCGCTGGTACACGGATATTGGCGGACGAGTGGAGTTCACGCCCGTTCAACCGACAGAGGAACCCCACCTGAGCGTAGCCGCCACGCAAGGCCCCGACGGTCAGCAGAACTTTGCATTCGTTGGCAATACCGGACACTTCAAGGGATGGTCGACGGTGCTGGGCGGCGGATTGGGGCGGGGCGACAGTTTCCGCATTGCTCCGGATGGCTTCGGTAACCACACCAGGAACGGCTCTGTCTTCGGCAAGACTATCAGGACAGCCTCGGTGGGAAGTTTTGCCTTCGGTGTCCTGTATGCCAAGGGCGGCGGCTATCGTCCCACCGTGATTCCCACCACGGATATCGGGCTGGTGGACCCAACCAGCGGCATCAACTTCAGCCAGCCGGGATGCGGATTTTATTGCGCTCTGCCGTATGCCTCGTATAACAAGTACGACACCAACGAGATGTTTATGACGTATGCGCGCCAGAGGATGTATTTCAGCCCAACATCCACGCTGGAGAATTCGGCATGGTACACGCACATTCGCCGTTTTCACCGGCGCAACGACGATGCTCTCAGCCAGGGCGCCCAGGTGGACGAGTGGAACAACCCGCATAGCAACATGTTTGGGGACCAGATCCATTTCACGCAGGTTCTGCCTTACAACACCGTTAGCTTCGGCGGCTACCTGATTACCGAGCTCTATAACTCGCACAACCTTTTCTATAATCCGGCGGATGGCGGCAGCGGCGCCCAGCAGATCGTCGGTGTTGGATCGAAGTTCCGTTCGGGATACTTCCGGCAGGACAACGTAACCTTCTTTGCCCAGGACGACGTTCACCCCATTGCCCGTGTTCACATCATTCCCAGTGTGCGCGTCGACGGCTTCTCCACCAGCTATAGCGATCAGGCCACGCGTGATTTCACCTTCGCTCCCAGCACGTACTTTTCCCAGGCAACCTCTACCAGCCCGGTCCTCGCGTCTCCCTATCCCGTCTATCAGACTCATTGCTCGTTGTACCCGCAGGGGCAGACTCCAAACCAAGACCCCTACTACAACCTCTGGGGAAATCCGGCCCCTGCCCCTGACGGCAGCTCTACAAAAGACCAGGGATCGCTGTGCGGGGCGCATGAGAGCCGCTCGGCCGTTGAACCCGGCATTGACGGTTCTTACATGCCCAAGGATTGGCTCATGATCTACGGCGGCTATGACGAAATCTATCGCTCTCCCGAACTCGGCGGCGGCGGCGGGCAGTTCCAGGCCGTGAACCCGGCCTACTACCAACTGGCGAAGGGCGCCTACGCTCAATTTGGCGGCAAGATTCACTTCACCCATGCGCCGGGGCTCAGGAACTTCATTGCCGGGGTGAGCTACTTCCACAACAATTACAGCAACCAGGAAATCGACGTCGAAACCGCTCTTGGCGTCGAGGAAACCAGCGGCGGCAACTCCACTTATCATGGCGTCGACGCCTTCTTTGACGCCGATCCGGCGAGCAATCTCCACTTCTTCTTCAATTTCGCCGGAGAGGCTTCCAACTTCACAACCTTCGTCACGGGCGGCCCGCTCGCTGCCTGCGGCACACCTGCGAATCCCGCTCCTGGGTGCACCTTTTACAACGGCCTCCCGGTGTCCTATGTTCCCAATTACACCCTGAACGCCGGCGTCTATTACGGCATCCAGCACCACAACCGCACCATTGTCGAGCCACGCTTCTGGTTGGATTCGACCGGTTCGCAACACCTCTGGTCGAACTGCGGAACGATCGTGAACGGAGTTTGCCAAACGAACGGCCAGCCCACCAACCAGACCATGCCGTCCTACACCACCGTGAATCTCTCTCTCAACGCGCCCGTTGTTTTCAAAAAACAGTCGTTCAACCTGCGGCTCGATATTTTGAACCTCGCCAATACGCAGAACAACGAATTCGAATACATCTCCAGCGGGGGATATTTTTCGGCGCTCTTTCCAGGGTCAAATTATCCCCAGGGTTATATCAACGCCTATCCCAGTGCTCCCCGCATGATTTACGGCACGATCACCTATCAGTTCTGATTGTGTTCTATTCGCAACCTGGGCATGGAAAGGTGGAAGGGTTCGCTCTTCACTTTCCATGCCCGTTTTATTTTCGGCCTGCCAATAGCCTTCGTTAGCAATGCACTGTTCGCACGGCAACCGGGAATCAAGCACAAGGGTTGCGAGCGAACCTCCTCAGCGATGAGTCGAAATCGAACCTGAATTAGAACGCGACCAAAGATTCGGGAACCATAGCGTTGCGTCTCGTCAGTCGATGTCGGCATCTATCCTAGTGTCGCAATGAACCAGACGTGCGCACCAGAATCCGTTGCATGAAAGAAGTCGAGATGGAAATTCGCCATACGCTTCCCGCAGATCTTGAGCGCGATTTTTCCGCCGCCGTCGCGGACTGGCAAGATGGAAAGATCGGCCGCCTCTGGGCGCGCGATGCTGCTCTGTGGACGAACCAGGATGAATCGCAGTGGATGGGCTGGCTGGACATTGTGGAGCGTCAGCAGAAATGCCTGGTCGAATTTCGTGCGCTGGCGCAGGACATCCAGACGGGCGGCTTCCAATATGCTCTGCTGCTCGGGATGGGCGGCTCCAGCCTCTGCCCGGAAGTGCTGGCGGAGACGTTTGGTCAGCAGGAGGGATTTCCGCGGCTATCCATTCTCGACTCCACAGATCCCGCGCAGGTTCGCACCGCAGAGCAAAGTGTCGACCTGAAAAGGACCGTAATCATCGTGGCCAGCAAGTCCGGCTCAACGCTGGAGCCGAACGCCCTCAAGCAATACTTCATGGCCCGCATGAAAGAAGCTGTGGGCGCCGAGGCAGGCAAGCACTTCATCACAGTCACCGATCCCGGTTCGCACATGGAAGAGGTCGCGAAAGCGGATGGTTTCCGCCACATTTTCTTTGGCGATCCGCAGATTGGCGGACGCTATTCCGCGCTCTCCAATTTTGGTATCGTTCCGGCTGCCGTGATGGGCCTGGAGGTGGAAAAATTGTTGGCCAAAGCGAAGACGGCCGTCGATGCCTGTCACGCGACAGAGGTAAAGAAAAATCCAGGGGTGCAGCTGGGGTTGATTTTAGGACTCGCCGCCAACGCCGGGCGCGACAAGATTACCTTCTTCACGTCGCCCCCGATCTACGATATGGGAGCGTGGTTTGAACAACTAATTGCGGAGTCGACGGGCAAACAGGGCAAGGGAATCACGCCGGTCGATCTGGAAGAAATTGCTGCCGCCGACTGTTATGGAGACGATCGAATCTTCGCTTACGTTCGATTGGAAGGTGCGGACAATGCTCACCTGGATGCAGGCGTTGAAAAGCTGGAGAAGGCAGGCCCGCCGGTCGTGCGCCTTGCCATGCGGGATGTGTACGACGCGGGGGAGCAGTTTTTTACCTGGGAGATTGCAACCGCCGTCGCCGGGTCCATCATTGGGATCGATGCCTTCAATCAGCCGGACGTGGAAGCCGCCAAGATCGAAGCGCGCCGCCTCACGGATGAGTATGAAATCACCGGCAGGCTACCGGAGCAGACGCCGATCTTTGACGATGGGCGAATCAAATTATTTGCTGATTCCCGCTATGCCGCGGTTCTCCATGGCGGACAGGATGTCGTGCAGCCGGACCTTGTGGGATACCTGCGCGCGCATTTCGCGCAGATCAAGCCCGGAGATTATTTCGCCGCCCTGGCATTCATGCAGCGCGACCGGGAGCACGAAAAAACTCTGCAACTGCTGCGCCATGCAGTTCGGGATAAGAAGCATGTAGCAACCTGCCTCGGCTTTGGTCCGCGCTTCCTGCACTCCACGGGACAGGATTACAAAGGTGGCCCCAACACCGGAGTGTTTCTTCAGATCACCGCCGGACACGCGTGGGACCTGGCCATCCCGAACCAGAAATACACGTTTGGCGTGGTCATCGACGCACAGGCAGCCGGGGATTTGAAGGTATTGCAACAGCGGCAGCGTCGCGCCCTGCGCGCCCATCTTGGCACGGATGTCGAAGCGGGTCTTCGATACCTGGTCGATGCGGTAGAGAGGGCGCTGGTGTAACTGCTGTCGATCAACCCCTGCCGGAAATTTTTGGTGCGCGTTTTAACAGAGGTTTCAACGGGTATTTTCCAGACGTTCAAATGAAAAACATCTTGGGTGGCTAAGGTGGAAGCGTTGCGCAACGATGCGTTCTCGCATCAGCACGCGACTCAAGTACCTTCCCAAAAGGATGCCACCCCATGCAACGAACCAGGTCCAAAATCTACCCATGGACGCTTCAGTGCGGCGCAGTGTTTCTGGCTGGCCTGCAAGTGTTTGCGAGCTGTTCGATGCCCGCTTACGCGCAAGATACCGCCGATCAAATCCAAACCCGAACACCGATCAAGCACGTGATCGTGATCATCGGTGAAAATCGAACCTTCGACCAGGTCTTCGCCACCTACAAACCGAAGCCTGGCGAATCGGTTCACAATCTGCTTTCCGAAGGCATCGTCAATACAGATGGAACACCAGGCCCGAATTATTCCGTGGCCACTCAATACTCGGCGGTTGACTCGCATCGCGATGGCTATGAGTCCAGCCCCATGAACAAATCGCTGTACCCGCTGCTTCCTGTTCCCCTGGCCGGTGGACCCACGACTCCATACTTTTCCACAGTCGCCGAAGCTAAAACCGATGAGAACGGTCTGGCAGCCGGATATTACAAATACTTGACAACCGGCGGCACTGGCCTAAGATCTGGAACGCCCGACACGCGCGTTCTGAACTACAACGATCTGCCTCCAGGACCGTTTCAGCTAACGCCCGGTGTTCCTTACGATGCGTATGCCGCCAGCCCAGTGCATCGTTTCTTTCAAATGTGGCAGGAGCTCGATTGCAACGTCGAATATGCCACGAAATGGAATCCTAGCGGTTGCAAGGCCGATCTGTTCCCATGGGTGGAAACCACTGTGGGAGCAGGAGCAAATGGCAAGCCGCAGCCGCAGCCCTTCACCGAGGAGTCCACCGGCGAAGGTTCGGCTGCCATGGGTTTCTACAATGTCCAGCAGGGAGACGCTCCTTACCTGACTTACCTGGCGAACAATTATTCAATGAGCGACAACTACCATCAGGCGGTGATGGGTGGAACCGGAGCCAATCACATCATGATGGGCACCGGCGATGTCATCTGGTATAGCGATGGAAACGGCAAAGCCGAACAGCCGCCGCACAACCAAATGGTGGCCGCGGGAACGGTCAATGCGGGCGTGGTGGATGAAATCGAAAATCCCAATGCCGCGAAGGGCACGAACAATTGGTACACCGAGGACGGTTACGGCGGTGGTTCCTACGGATCGCCTTCCCACGGCGGAGGCAGCTACGTCAATTGCTCCGATTCAGACTCGCCCGGCGTCGGTGCAGTCCTCAACTATCTCAGCTCGCTGCCGTACGAGGTGAATCCGAAGTGCGACCCGGGCCACTACTACCTGCTGAATAACTACAACCCCGGCTACTATGGCAATGGCGTGGTCGCCTCCACCGACACCAGCGCGGGCAACACAGTCTTTACGGTTCCTCCTTCAACACTCCGTAACATTGGCGATGCGCTGCTGGCGGCCAATATCTCCTGGGCTTACTTCGGCGATCAATGGAACACCTACAAAAACAATCCGGACTCGAACTACGCCACTGCGGCCGACCAGTACTGCAACATCTGTAATTTCTTCCAGTATTCGACTTCCATTATGACCAACGCCGCGGTCCGCAACGCCCATCTGAAAGATACGGTCGATCTCTATGCCGACATCAAAAACGGTACCCTGCCGGCCGTATCGTACGTCAAGCCCAGCGGCTACGACGATGGGCATCCGGCTTCTTCCAAACTGGATCTGTTTGAAGGTTTTGTGAAGAAGATCGTCGACCAGGTTCAAGCCAATCCGGAACTCTGGAAGACCACAGCAATCTTTATCACCATGGACGAGGGCGGCGGCTACTATGACTCCGGCTACGTGCAGCCCTTGGATTTCTTCGGCGATGGAACCCGTATCCCGATGATCGTGGTTTCCCCATATACCAAACCTGGATACATTTCGCATCAATACAACGATCACGTCTCCATTCTCAAGTTCATTGAAGCGAACTGGGGTCTGGATCCGTTGACCAAGCGCAGCCGAGACAACCTTCCCAACCCGATACAGGATGGCGCAAATCCCTACGTACCGACGAACAGTCCAGCCATCGGAGACATGATGGATTTGTTTGACTTCAAAAGCCCCGGCAAATAGCACCACCGGAACCACCGTACCCCATCACCGGCGAGGAAAGCTCATTCCTCGCCGGTGATGGATTTGTCGAACAGCGAATCGGCCTGGGAACTTTCGCAAGAAATGATTTCTCGCGGAGGTTGGCTGAGGTTTATTTCTGCCCCGTCCCCGCAATGGGTGAAGGCAGTTCGGCAAGAATCTGCGCGCGCTCGAAGACACGCTGCAGCATTTCTTTTGTCAGCAAGCCGGTATTCGTGTTCTGCAGCGACGGATGGTACGTGGCGAGAAGATGCTGTCCTTGCGGTACTTCGTACTCCGCTCCGTGACGGAAGACGACTCCTTTGCGGCTCGGGATTTTCCCGAGTCGCAATAGATGCGCGAGATATCCGTCGAACGCAATTTTCCCCAGACAAACCACCACGCGCAGGCCTGTCAGGAGAGAAATTTCCTCGTCCACAAATGCCGCGCAGTTTCTAATTTCGGCGGGCAGCGGCTTGTTGCCCGGCGGGGCGCAGCGGATCACCGACGTAATCCGTAGCCCGTCGAGCCGCATGCCATCGTGCAGGGAATGTGCCAGGGGTTGGGACGCAAAGCCGGTGGCGTGCAGGACCGGATAGAGAAAGTTTCCCGATCCATCTCCGGTGAAGGGACGCCCGGTGCGGTTGGAACCGTGCGCGCCAGGTGCCAGCCCCAGCGCCAGCACCCGCGCATTGGCATCGCCGAAGGAAGGAACAGGTTTTCCCCAATAGATTTGATCGGTGTACGCGCGCCGCCGGACCCTCGCAATTTCCGCGCAGTAGGTTCGCAGGCGTGGGCATAGTTCGCACGCAGTAATGCGCCGGCCGAGCTCTTCAAAAGCGGTGCTGGTCGGCATCACCCCTTCCGGGAGAGCCAAAGTCAGCCGATTCTGCTTATCGCTGCCAGCCGCTGGCAGGCCCTTTCGCGTCACATCGAAAATTGTACGGTTCGCATCCCAATTAAAGAAGCGTCGCGCCCTGTAGCGACCATCCCTGGCTGCGGCAATGTTCTGGCAAAGTCAATCCCGCGTCAGGACGGCTATCCCAGGAAGAGTACGATACCCTGTTGTTGGCGTGAGTGAAAGAGGTTCGAAGATTTGCTGAAGATGGATGCTCGAAAGTATGTGCTTCAACGGATCGCATCGATTGGGCTGCTATCGATGGCTGTGGCTGGATGGAACCTTGGCTGCAAATCTCATCCTCCACCGCCCCCGCCCACTCCCACGGCGACCGCCTCGGCCAATCTGCCGGCGGTTGGCGGACAGAAGGCAATCCAACTGCGCCGTCTGCAGAGCGGAGTCGGAGCGGCGCCCGAGTTCCTAAGCGTCACTCTGCTGCCCGGACGGGGCATGAATGTGTTTCAAATTACTGCCTACCTTCCCGGCAGAGGCGAAGTACCGTTGCTGGCGTCGCCCTCCATCGAAGCGGCAGTGAACATCCTGAATGGCGGTCCCGACGATCCGGACGGGAACAAGAGTTTCTCGATGGGCGGGGCGCTGCTGTTCCCATTTGCCAACCGCATCCTCGGTCCGGTGACGCTCGATAAAGAAACCGGCCAGCATATTGTGACCGCAACCTGGCACGGGCGCAGAGTGCCGCTGATCGCCAACTGGCGCGGCAAAAATCCTGGCGCTCAATGGTGCGCCATGCATGGCCAGATGGTAGCGGCCAAGGCAGAGAACCTGTCCGTTCAGTCAGACGCTGAGACGGCCACGGCGACCGCCGTCTATCGCATGCCGGCCAATGGCCACTGGTTTTCCGACAATCAGGTCAAGGTGACCGTTGCGCTGGACCAGGACACCGTAACCGCAACCCTGACCGCGACCAATACAGGAGATCAGCCGGAACCCGTCGGCGTTGGCTGGCATCCCTATTTTCAACTTCCCAGCGGAAGCCGCGCCAATGCGCGACTCCAGCTTCCCGCAAGTATGCGTGTCGATGTCAACAATTATGACGACGTCTTTCCCACGGGTACGCTGACGCCAGTGTTGGGAACGCAATATGACTTTTCTGCGCTGGAAGGCGCGCCGCTGCCGGACAAACTGGTGGACGATTCATTTGTCGATTTGAAGCGCAATGCCCAGGGGTACGTCGTGTCGGAGATCCGCGACCTGGGTGCAAACTACGGCATGCGTGTCACCGCCATGTCACCTCAGATCCGCGCCATCCAGGTCTATTCTCCCGTGGACAAGTCCTTTATCGCTCTCGAGCCGCAGTTTAACTACAACGACCCGTTTGGCAGTGAATGGCACGGCACAGATACGGGCATGGTGACGCTGGCTCCCGGAGAATCCGTCACCTGGCAGGTTCGATTGCAATTATTTCAGCCCGCCAACGATATGGTCGGCCAGGCTCCCCATCCCAATTTCCAATAGGTCTAAGCGCCGCGGCGTGCCGATACTCTCCGGCGACTATGTCGGCTCCGGCGGACGGCGAAACTTCCATCCCGGAGTCGAAGCCTCACTCGCGGGCCGAAACAATCGAACTGTCGCATCCAATCGCGCCCGGTCCGTTTGACCCGCCCCCCGTTACGACCTACCATGGAGTATAGAAACATCGTCGTCCTCCCTGTTGGCTGCACTGGTTGCTGGCTGTCGGCATGGCTCCCGGCTCCCACGCGGAAGGATAACGATACGTTCAACTTGGATCGATACAAGGTCACCTTGGAAGGCACACCTCTTGAGTCCCACTGAATCCACTACCACCCCGCATCCTGGCACAGACGCTCAGCAATCCGACGCATCGGGTGCGCACGAACACGCCCAGGAATTAGTCCCACAACAACTTAGCCATGGGGTGGAACAGGACCCGCATGCCGGGGCCGAAATTGCCCCGAGCCATGAGCACAGTCATGACCATGACCATCACGACCACAATCACGAGCCTGCTCCCACCCTCAACCCTGAATGCACACGTCAGGTCGACGTGGACGTGCCCGCGGACGAGGTAAGTCGCGCGTTTGCCGCAGTGGTCAAGCGGTATCGCCGTGCGGCCCGGATTCCCGGTTTTCGCGCCGGAAAGGTGCCGGAGTCGGTGATTCGCAGAAAATTTGCCGAGGCAATTCGCCAGGATGTCTTAGAGGAAATTCTTCCGGCACAGTTTCGCGCGGCCATTGAAAACCAGGGTGTTCAGCCGGTTTCGCAGCCGCAGGTCACCAGCCTGCATCTCGCCGATGGCGAGCCCATGCGATTTCAGGCGGCCTTTGAGGTTCTTCCCACCATCGACATCACGGGATACGACCAGATCACCGTCGAGCGCCCGCACACCACCGTCGAAGACGCGGAGTTTGAAGCCGAGCTCAACCAGGTTCGCGAATCTCACGCCATCATGGAACCGGTGGAAGAAGATCGGCCACTGACCGATGGAGACTTCGCGCAAATTCGTTTCACCGGACTGGTCCATGCCGGAGAAGCAGGCCCGGAAGGTGAGACCGAGCCGGCTCGGCCGATTGAGGGCGACGATGCCAACGTGGAAATTGGCGGTTCCAATACAGTGGATGCCTTCAGCAGCGCCCTTCGCGGTGCCAAGGTCGGCCAGCAAATGCAGTTTGAGGTTTCGTATCCGGCAGATTTCACCGAACAGCGCCTCGCCGGCAAGACGGTGGCGTATGACGTAGAGGTGAAGGGAATCCGCAAGAAAATTCTGCCGGATCTCGACGATGCCTTTGCCAGGCAAATGGGCGATTACGAGACCCTTGACCTGTTCAAGGAAAAATTGCGCGAGCACATGTCGAACGACAAACGCCGGCGCATGGAATCCGAAGCCAAGGACAAATTAGTAGCTGCCTTTGTAGAGCGCTTTCAGTTCCCGGTGCCGGAGTCTTTATTGCAGCAGCAGATCGATGCGCGGCTGGAGCGCGGACTGCGCGCGCTGGCGGCGCAGGGCATGTCGACAGAGCAGATGCGCAACCTCGACTTCACGCGGCTGCGCACCGCACAGCGCGACTCCGCATTGCAGGAAGTGCGCGGTTCGCTGGTGCTTGACCGGATTGCGCAAACGGAAAACATTGAGGTTACCGATGAGGAGTTTGAGACGCAATTGCAGCTATTAGCGTATCAGGCACGGGAACCGCTCGAGGTACTGCGGAAGCGTTTGACGGAGGACGGTGGGCTGACTAGAATCCGAGAACAACTACGTAGAGAGAAAACAGTGGACCAGCTCTTCGACAGGTTGGCCGCCTAAAGTAATTTTGGTATTTGGCCGATGTTTTATACGGAAGGCCTACAACCGCGAGAGAGGCAATAGGAATCGGTATGGGTTTAGTTCCAATGGTGGTTGAGCAGACGAGTCGGGGCGAACGCGCCTACGATATTTATTCTCGCCTGCTACGCGATAACATCATTTTTCTGGGTACGCCGATCGACGATCAAATCGCGAACCTTATCATCGCGCAGATGCTGTTTCTTTCCGGTGAAGACCCGGACAAGGATCTGCAGCTTTACATTAATTCTCCCGGCGGCTCGATTTCGGCCGGGCTGGCGATCTACGACACGATGCAGTTCATCAAGAATGATGTGGTGACCTATTGCATTGGGCAGGCGGCCAGCATGGGAGCGTTTCTGCTGATGTCCGGCACCAAGGGAAAGCGCTTCGCGCTGCCCAACTCCCGCATCCTGATCCATCAGCCGTCCATGGGCGGTCTGTCGGGCCAGGCTACGGATATTGACATTCACGCCCGCGAGATCCTTCGCATTCGTGAGATCACCAATCGTTTGATGTCGAAGCACACCGGTCAGCCCATCGAACGGATAGAACGCGATGTGGAGCGGGATTTTATTATGAACGCACCACAATCAAAAGAATATGGCATCATTGATGAGATTATTGACAGGCCAAGGACGTAAACTCGCATCGAGCCTGACCCCAGGCGCGGAACGGGTAGTAGTAGGAGACGCAAACAATGAAAACACGCGCGGGTTCCGACGATGTACTCCGTTGCTCGTTCTGCCATAAATCGCAGGACGCCGTAGCCAAGCTGATCTCTTCGCCAAGCGACTATCCGCGGGCTTACATCTGCGACGAATGTGTTGCCGTATGCAACTCCATCCTGGAAGACGACAAGAACGAAGCGCGGCCCACCACCGCCCCCGCTCACTTGCCCAAGCCTCAGGAAGTGAAAACTTTCATGGACGAATATGTCATTGGGCAGGAGACCACCAAGAAGAAGCTGGCCGTCGCCGTTTACAACCACTACAAGCGCATCCAGATGAACCGCACCCGCACCAACGATGTAGAGCTGACCAAATCCAACATCCTGCTGATCGGTCCGACGGGCAGCGGCAAGACGCTGATGGCGCAGACCCTGGCCCGCACACTGGACGTTCCATTTGCCATCGTCGACGCGACCACCCTGACAGAAGCCGGGTATGTCGGCGAAGATGTGGAAAATATTATTCTCAAGCTGCTACAGGCGGCGGATGGCGATGTTGCCCGCGCCCAGACCGGTATCATCTACATCGATGAAATCGACAAGATCGGACGCAAGGACGAAAATCCCTCCATCACCCGCGATGTTTCCGGCGAAGGCGTCCAGCAGGCCTTGCTCAAGATCCTTGAAGGCACCGTTGCCAACGTTCCTCCGCAGGGCGGACGCAAGCATCCGCATCAGGAATTCACTCCCGTCGACACTACCAATATTCTGTTCATTTGCGGTGGCGCGTTTGTCGGCCTGGAACGTGTCATTGGCCGCCGCGCGGGCAAGAAAGCGCTGGGCTTCAAGGCGATTTCCGATCGCGATGGTCAGCCCGGCTCAGGGGTTCCTTCCCTGCGCGACACAGAATTGCTGCGCCAGACAGAACCGCAGGACCTGATCAAGTTCGGACTGATTCCAGAGTTTGTCGGCCGCCTCCCAGTCATTGGAATTCTGGATGAGCTGGATGAAGCGGCGCTGGTAGAAATTCTGGTGAAGCCGCGCAATGCCATTATGAAGCAGTATCAGCGCATGTTTGAGTATGAGAATGTGCGGCTCACCTTCAGTGCCGACGCTGTCGGGGCCATCGCCCGCGAAGCCCTGCAACGCAAGGTGGGCGCTCGCGGTCTGCGCATGATCCTGGAGGAACTGATGCTCGATCTGATGTATCACCTGCCCAGCAACAAGAAGGTGCGGGAAATCGAGATTACAGCGGACATGGTCCAGAAGCGCGATCTCTCCGTCACCCTGCTGGAGAAGGCTGGATAAGCTTTCAGGCCCCCATGACTCTGTTGAAATCGCATCGGGCCTGCTTTATCCGCGGGCCCGCTGTTTTTTCGGAGTGCTGAACCTGCCGCACGGTAGTTGCGGCATCGCATGGCGAACGATTATGCAAAGTGTAGACGCAGTCTCGTTGCCGACACGACAGCTTGGCAATTCCAACATGCGGCTGACCGCCATTGGCTTTGGAGCCTGGGCGATCGGCGGCGGCGGGTGGGAATACGCCTGGGGCTCGCAGGACGACAACGACTCCATCGCTGCGATTCACCGCGCGCTGGACCTGGGCATCAACTGGATTGACACCGCTGCCGTCTATGGCCTGGGCCACTCCGAGGAAGTAGTGGGTCGCGCGATTCAAGGGCGGCAAAACAAGCCGTTTGTGTTTACCAAGTGTTCGATGGTTTGGAGTAAGAAATTCCTTCGACCCGGTTACAAGATCAGCCGCAGTTTGAAACGGGATTCCATCCGCAAAGAAGTGGAAGGCAGCCTGCGGCGCCTCCAGATGGACGCGATCGATCTCTACCAGATCCACTGGCCCGATCCGGAGCAGGATGTGGAAGAAGGCTGGCAGACGCTGGCCCGGCTGAAGGAAGAAGGGAAGGTCCGCTACATCGGCGTTTCCAACTTCTCCATCCCGCAAATGGAACGCATTGCCAGGATCGCTCCCATCACTTCGCTGCAACCGCCCTACTCCATGCTGAACCGCGGTGTCGAGAAAGAAATTCTTCCCTATTGCCAGAAGCACGAGATCGGCGTCATCAGCTATTCGCCCATGGTGTCGGGCTTGCTGACCGGCGCCATGACCCGCGAGCGCATCGCCCAGATGCCCAGGGACGATTGGCGCCGCAATAGCGGCCGTTTTCAGGAGCCGCAGCTCAGCCGCAACCTGATGCTGGTGGAACTGCTGCGGGAAATTGGCAGCTCCCATGGCCGGTCACCCGGCGAAGTCGCCATTGCATGGACCCTGCGTCTCCCCGCAGTGACGGCTGCCATCGTGGGCGCACGCAATCCAGGCCAGGTGGATGGCATCATCGGCGCGGCCACCTTCCGCCTGCAGCCCGAGGAAATTGCGCGCATTGAAGATTTTCTGAGTGCCAATCCTGTGCCCGCCAAGCCGAAGAATTAAATAGCGCGCTCGGTTATCCTCATGGCTATGGCCAAGACCGCCGCGAAATCAGGCAAGCTCAATCCACAAACCAGCAACCCGCAGCCACAAAAGCAGCCCGGCAAATGGATTGGCGTTCATCTGTCGACGACCGGAGGCGTTGCCGGTGCTGTCCGCCGCGTGCCCACCCTGGGGGCGAATACGTTGCAAATCTTTTCCTCCAGCCCGCGCATGTGGCGTGCCTCGAAAATCACCGCCGAGCAGGCGGAATTAACGCGCACAGCCCGCGCCGAACTGGGCGTCGGCCCGCTGGTCATCCATACCAGCTATCTTGTGAATCTCTGCAGCCAGACGTCGGAGATTTGCGAGAAATCCATTCAGGCATTTCGCGGAGAAATCGAGCGCGCGCTGGCTCTGGGCGCGGAATACCTGGTTGTCCACCCCGGCTCCTATCGCGGCATGACGCGTCCCCAGGGCCTGCGGCTGGCAGCCCAGTCCATTCAGACTGCCATTGCCGGCTTGCCCTGGCAGCAGACTCCGTTTCAAATCCTCATCGAGAATACGGCGGGTTCGGAACATTCCCTGGGCGGCTCATTCGAGCAGGTCGCGGAGTTGATCGAGTATCTTCGCCCGCATGCTCCCGTCGCGGCCTGCCTGGACACATGCCACACCCATGTCTCCGGCTACGACATCGTGAGCGATGCAGGATGGGATGAAACCTTGGCGCAGATCGAGCGCACCATCGGCTGCGAGAATGTTCGCGTGTGGCACTGCAACGACGCCAAAGCCGCGCGCGGGTCGAAACTCGACCGGCATGAACACATCGGGGAAGGGAAGATCGGCCTCGAGCCATTTCGCCGCCTTCTCCACGAACCCGCGTTCGCCCACGCCGCCTTCATCGCCGAAACTCCCGTCGACGCCCCCGGCGATGAAGAGCGCAATGTCCACACCCTGCGTGAACTGGCACGCTAGACCATTGCTACAGGGAATCGGGTCGCTCGCGCTCGCTGCCAGGCGGTCCTTCTACACCTCGATCCAGCTTGGCGGACGCTGGACGGAAGATCGGAGAACACCGACGATATGAAAACCCGGCCCAGGAGTATTGCCGCGGCGGTTCTGCTTGTAATGTGGGCAACCGTAGCCATGGGTCACGCGGCGGATGACCTGCAGCACAGGATCCAAGCCGAGGTGGACGCCGCTATTCGGCCAGTGATGGAGAAATACGATATTCCCGGCGTGGCCGTCGGCATCACAGTCGCGGGTGAGACCTACGTGTTCTGCTACGGCGTAGCGTCAACGGAAAGCCGCCAGCCTGTCACGCGCAATACATTGTTCGAAATCGGGTCAGTCACCAAGACATTGACCGCGACCCTGGCGTCCTATGCTCAGGTGACCGGCGATCTTTCATTGTCAGACAAAACCGGCAAGTATCTGCCGACTCTGCGTGACAGTCAGTTCGGCAACGTCAGTCTTCTCAATCTTGGCACCCATACGCCCGGGGGACTTCCGTTGCAGGTGCCGGAAAACATTAGGAACAGAAATGAGTTGATGCAGTATTTCAAGCACTGGCGGCCCGCATACGCGCCAGGAACATATCGCACCTATTCCAACCTGGGCATTGGAATGCTCGGCCTGATCACAGCGCAGAGCATGGGCCAGGATTTTTCCAAGCTGATGGAACAGCGCATATTTCCTGCGTTGGGCATGAAGAGCAGCTACATCCACGTTCCCAAATCGAAGATGGCTGATTACGCCCAGGGCTACACCAGGCAAGATGCTCCGATCCGAATGGCGGCCGGAACACTGTCCTCTGAAGCGTACGGAATCAAGTCGACGGCTCCCGACATGGTCCGCTTTCTGGAAGCCAACATGGACTCGATTCAAATGGACAAGCGGTTGCAGCGGGCGATCACCGAGACCCACACGGGTTACTTCAAGACGCCCCCCATGACCCAGGATCTTGTTTGGGAACAGTATTCCTATCCGGTTGCGTTGAAGACTCTACTGGAAGGCAACTCTTCGGCAATGGCCTTGAGCGCGACGCCGGTCACGGCGATCCAACCGCCCGAGGCTCCGCATGAAGACGTTTGGATCAACAAAACCGGCTCGACCAACGGCTTTGGCACGTATGTAGCCTTTATTCCGGAGAAGCGCCTAGGAATCGTCATCCTGGCCAACAAAAATTATCCGATCGATGCAAGAGTCAGCGCCGCATACAAAATTCTCACGACGCTTGCCAATGAAAATGGTGCGGATTCGAGATAGTTGGATCGAGAAGTTGTTCATCGCCAGTTGAGCATCGGGTGTGACGTCGCACGGCCCTTTTAGAAAAGTGAAGATGTTGATGCGTCTCAGTAGACAAACGGAATCAGCCTCTTTGTCCCGGCCGCATACCGGTCAAATCTGACCTTACATTTCTCGTCCAGATGGGGGTCGAGTACCGGAATATTCACGAAGATGAGACCGCTCCCCGCGCTCGCTGCTGGCACGGCCCAAATTTCTCTCATCCCTTTCTGCCGGTTAGAATCAAACTTAGGATGTCGACAATGGAAAATAGCCAATCCGCCGCGAACGCAGCCTCGACGGAAGCACCCGCGGCCACGGATCGCACTCCGCGCTACAATCCCGCCGAGATTGAGCCGCGCTGGCAGGCGCAGTGGGATGCGCAGCCGGATCTGTACGCGGCCGAACCGCCGAACAGCGGCAAGCCGAAATATTACGTGCTGGAGATGTTGCCCTATCCTTCCGGCCAGCTCCACATGGGTCATGTGCGCAACTACGCTATCGGCGATGCGCTGGCGAGGCACATGTGGATGCGCGGTTACAACGTGCTGCACCCCATGGGCTGGGACGCCTTCGGGTTGCCGGCGGAAAACGCGGCGCTGAAAAATAATACGCCGCCGCGCGACTGGACACTGGCCAACATCGCCGCCATGCGCGGCCAGATGAATCGCCTGGGCCTCAGCTATGACTGGCAGCGTGAAATCACCACCTGTCTGCCCGACTATTACCGCTGGAACCAGTGGTTCTTCCTCAAGCTGTATGAGCGTGGTCTGGCGTATCGCAAAAAAAGCAAGGTCAACTGGTGCCCGCAATGCGCCACCGTGCTGGCGAATGAGCAGGTGGTGAACGGCTGTTGCTGGCGGCATGAGGAGACCATCGTCGAGCAGCGCGAGTTAGAACAGTGGTTCTTGCGCATCACCCAGTATGCGGATGAACTGTTGCGCGATCTGGACAAGCTGGTTGGCTGGCCGGAGAAAGTTCGCACCATGCAGCGAAACTGGATCGATCGCAGCGATGGCGCGCGGGTGGAGTTTGCCGTGGTGGCGCGGGAAGAAGATCGCCGCGGGCCTCGCTTTTCGCCGGTGAAACTGAATCTGACAGAAACGCTTCTCGAGGAGGTTGCGGATCAGGCGAAAATCACCGTATTCACCACCCGCATCGATACCATCTACGGCGCCACCTCGCTGCTGTTAGCTCCGGAACATCCGTTGGTCGCCGAATTTGCCACGGACAATCACGAGCTGGCAAAAAAGGTGCGCGAGCTGCTGGAAGAACAGAAGCGTGCGCGCGAATCGGGCGACCTGGCTGTGCTGGAAAAACAGGGCGTCGCCACCGGCCGCTCGGCCATTCATCCTTTCACCAAGGAAACGATTCCCGTCTGGGTGGCCAACTACGTATTGCTGGAATATGGGACGGGCGCCGTAATGTCGGTGCCTGCGCATGATGAGCGCGATCACGAGTTTGCGAAGAAATATGGCCTGGAAATGAAGATTGTTGTGCTGCCGCGCCAGGACCAGGAAAGCGGAAAGCCGGAGCCCCTGCTGCCTTTCACGGGCGAAGACAGCCTGCTGATCAACTCCGCGGAATTCACCGGCCTTGGCTGTCAGGAAGCTCAGCAGGCCATGGCAGCCTATGCGCAGAAGAATGGGTTTGGCGAGCCGTCCACGACGTTTCGCTTGAAGGACTGGGGGATCAGTCGCCAGCGCTATTGGGGCACTCCCATTCCGATGATTTACTGCGACAAGGACGGTCTGGTACCGGTGCCGGAGGATCAACTGCCCGTGTTGTTGCCCGACAAAATTGAAATTACGCAGGAGGGCGGATCCCCGCTGTCGCGTGTGCCGGAGTTTGCGCGCGTGAATTGCCCAAAGTGTGGCGGACTGGCGCGCCGCGAATTCGACACCATGGATACATTCGTCGATTCCTCCTGGTATTTCTACCGCTACACCGATCCGAAAAACGCGAGCGCTCCATTTGACACAGATACAGTTGCTTATTGGTTTCCCATTGACCAATACATCGGTGGTGTGGAACACGCCATTCTCCACCTGATCTATTCGCGTTTCTGGACCAAGATGATGCGCGACCTGGGCATGGTGAAAAACGATGAGCCTGTCGACCGGTTGTTTACCCAGGGCATGGTGATCAAGAATGGCGCGAAGATGTCGAAGTCCAAGGGAAATGTGGTCTCTCCCGACGACATGATCGCGCGCTACGGCGCCGACGCCACCCGCATGTACGCACTGTTTGCCGCGCCGCCGGATCGCGATCTGGACTGGCAGGAAGATGGTGTCGCCGGCATCAGCCGTTTTCTGTCGCGCGTCTACCGTTTTGCCGCGCAGGCCATGCCGCGCGTGTTGGCCGGCCGCTCGCAGCCGCTGCCGCCCACATTGAATCCGCTGGAGCGACAGCTGATGCGCAAGCTGCACCAGACTCTTCGCCGGCTGACGCAGGAGTTTGATGGGCGCTGGCACTTCAACACCTGCATCTCCGCCATTATGGAATTGGTGAACGATCTGACAGCCGAAGAAAGCGCGCTGCAGGCCGGCGCGGTCGCAGACTCGGTGCTCTACGCGATCACCCGCAATCTGGTGTTGATGCTGCAGGCCTTTGCTCCCTATCTGGCGTCGGAGCTGTGGTTGCAGATGGCAGAGGATACCCCGCTGCTGCGCGCACCGTGGCCCGCGTATGACGATCAACTCGCAGCGGAGAACATTTTGCAGGTTCCGGTCCAGATCAATGGAAAATTGCGATCCGTGGTCTCTGTGCCGGCCGGCAGCGACCAGGAACATTTGCACGCGACCGCATTGACAGACCCGAAAATCGAGGCTGCGCTGGCAGGCAAAACAATCGTGAAGGTTGTGCTCCTTCCGGGCAAGCTGGTTAATTTCGTGGTTCGCTAGTCGGTCCTTCGAACCTTCGAATCATGGAATGGTTCAAGGCCGAAGTTCAGTCGTCCTGATCACAACACACTATGTGGCCCGTGATCAGGGTAGCCAGGACGGCACGCACAGTTCAGGTGGGCATGATTCAGCAGATTGAAGCCGGACAGTCCGAACTGCGTTCCAACGCGCAGATCACGGAACAGCCTGCGCCGATTCGCGGCACGCAATCTTTCCTGGTCACCATTGCGGAATGCTGGAAAAGACCCTCGCTGCTCGCTTTGGAGTTGCTCTGGCGATGGGGATTCGGCATTCCCGCCCTGGCGCTGGTCGGGTGGGAAGCTTTCAGAATTCTTTCCTCGGTATCCTTGGCGGGAACCGGCATCGGGCATTTTTCGCTCATCGACAGCGTGACGGCGGCGCAGATTCTTTCCGCCACCCTCGACGTTCTGCTTCCTCCGGTTCGAGAAGTTGCCCGCTGGCTCGTTCCCCTGCTGGCTCTCGCCTGGGCGCTGGCTTCCGGGCTTGGCCGCTCCCTGGTGCTGCGCCGCTACGACCGCACCCTGCGCTCCGCTCCGTGGATGATGGTGGTCTTGCAACTGCTCCGCATCGTGGTGCTCGGCGCCAGCATCGCCCTCTGGTTCGTCTGTCTGCATTGGGCGGCGTGGTCTTCGCTCAGCGGTCCAGCGCCCGACTTAGTGGTGTATTTCGTCAAGGCCATCGCACTCTCCTTCGCCATCTTCTTTTTCTGGGCCGTCACCAGCTGGATTTTCAGCATCGCGCCGCTGCTGGCCTTGCTGGAGCACACCGGCATCGTCGCCAGCCTGCGAAACTCTTTGCGATTCGGCCGGGGCTCCTTGCGCGGCCTGCGTTCCAGGCTGGTAGAAATCAACCTGGTGCTGGGCGTCGTCAAGGCGGCGCTGATGGTGTTGGCCATGGTCTCCTGCGCAACGCCGGTGCCGTTCAAAGAAGAAATCAACGGAACCTCGCTCTACGTGTGGTGGGCCTTGGTGACTGTAGCCTATCTTGCGGCGTCGGATTTCTTCCAGGTCGCGCGCATCATCGGCTTCATCGAACTGTGGCGCGCCGCGAATCGGGCCGCGCCCGTACCTCAGTAGGCTGCGGGTCGCGCACGCTCCCTTACTTAAATTTTGAATTTGTCTGGTTCAGTCCATTGCGAATCTCTTTCGCCAATTGGATCGCATTCCCCGTCTTGAAATGATGGGAGAAGTAGAGTTGAGGGTGCTCCTCGGTCTCCTGATTGTAGAGGCACCCGATATCCCAACCCTGTTTTCGCATCACTCCCACCACCTTGTTCACCTCCGACGCAATCATGGCGAAATCCGGTACCGCCGCCACATTCCCATTGTCAAGCGGCTGAAACGCGATGGGAGCGGCTATGTTCAAATATGGGCTCGCCACGATGCCGCCCAGGCGGATTGTCTCAGCCCTGGGCACATTCAACATCACGATCCCATCTTCCTCTACGGAAGGTTTAGCTCCGATAATCTCGCCGATCTCCTTGGCAGGAAGCGGGGTTGTCGGATTCTGCGGCGGTTTTTGCGGGAGCGGGACGGATGTAACCTGAATCGCAGCTTTGAGCCCTCGTGCAATCTTCTCGGCGTCCCCAGCCGCGCGAAAATGAATGAACCACACTATTGGCTGCAAGTCGTACAGATGCTGATGTTCGGCTTGGAAAACGATGTCGTGTTCGATCAGCTGATCGATGAACGGGTCGATTTCTTCTGGTTTCAGCGGGAAATCGCCGTTCATCAGCGATCGGCCGCTACTGTCCGTCTGGAAATAAAGTTCGCCATGCAACTGGAAGGACGGCTTGATGGGTATGCCGTGCAGTTGGACGTTTTTCAGGTCCTTGCGGTCAATGCTGATGGAAAAAACTCGATTGGAAGTTTTCCCCTTGGCCCCAATGATTCCTTCGATCTTGTGCTTTACGTCGTCCGGTGGCGCGGAATCTCCATCGCTTTGCGCTGCTTCTGCCAAAACGGAACGGCTTCCCAGTTTGGCTGCTGCGACAATTCCAGCTGCCGTGCGTGCGCCCAACGAAAGCGCATTACGGCGCGTCCATGGTCTGCTCAGATCAAAATTGCTCATTCCAACCTCGCTTCGAATTTGAATGAAGCGCGCGTACCTGTGGCCGCCCGATCCATACATCAGGAGATGCGTATTCAGGTCGCTGCAAATGTCTTACTACATTAAGAGAGTTGTAAAAAGGGTTCCTATTGCAACCATTGCCATGGCCAACTCAACCTGCTTTTGCCGCATCGTCTCCTGGTTCAGCAGCAAAGCCCAGACACCAAAATTTCGCGAGCTGAAGCCGGGTGGACGGAGGCAGACTGCAGCCGACTTCAATCCGGCTGTGAGACCGGCTGCCGCATACAGGTCTTTCAGCGGCCTGCGATACACTGGGCAATAACCCATGGAAACCAAGCAGACAGCCGAACCCTCTACCATCGTCATCCTCGATTTTGGCTCTCAATACACGCAATTGATTGCGCGTCGAATTCGTGAGCAAAACGTATATTCTGTAGTGCTGCCCTGTACCGCATCGCTTGAATCCATCCAGCAGTTGAATCCAGCGGGAATTATTCTTTCCGGCGGTCCCAGTTCGGTGTATGACGCGGATGCTCCACCGGCGGATGCGCGCGTGCTGGCCATGGGCGCGCCGGTGCTGGGAATCTGTTACGGCCTGCACTTCATCCTGCATGAAATGGGCGGCAAGGTGCGCTCCGCCGAACGCCGCGAATACGGCCATGCCGATGTCGAAGTGGTTCTGCCGACCGCGTTATTTGAAGGCTTGCCCACCCATCTTCCGGTCTGGATGTCGCACGGCGATGAAGCGTTGCAGCTGCCTGAAGGATTTTTGCTGACGGCGAAATCGTCGAACGCAGTCGCGGGCATTGCCAACGAGGCGCGTCGCATCTGGGCGGTACAGTTTCATCCGGAAGTCCACCACACTCGCCAGGGCAAAGAACTGCTGCGTAACTTTTTGTTTCGTATCTGCAAAGTTTCGCCGGACTGGACACCAGAGCATTTCATCCAGACCACGGTAGAACGCATTCGTGCCCAGGTGGGCGACGGCCACGCCATCTGCGGCTTGTCGGGTGGCGTCGACTCCTCAGTCGCCGCAGTGCTGGTCGATCGCGCCATCGGCAAACAACTTACCTGCGTGTTTGTCGACAACGGAGTCTTACGTAAAGACGAGTTCCGCAAGGTGCAGGAGAATCTGCGTGGCAAGCTGGGCTTGAATCTGGTGGCCGTCGATGCCGGCCAGCAATTCCTCTCACTGCTCGCCGGCGTTTCCGATCCGGAAACAAAGCGCAAAATCATCGGCAGCGAGTTTATTGCGGTCTTCGATCAGGAAGCCCATCGCATCGCCCAGCAAACCGGCTCAGTAGACTGGCTGGTGCAGGGAACGCTCTACCCCGACGTGATCGAGTCGTCGTCCGTGAAGGGGCCTTCGCAGACCATCAAGAGCCACCACAACGTCGGCGGTCTGCCGGAAACGATGAAGTTGAAACTGATCGAGCCCCTGCGCGACTTGTTCAAAGATGAGGTGCGCCGCATCGGTCGGGATCTGGGCATGCCGGAAGATATCCTGCAGCGCCAGCCATTCCCCGGCCCCGGTCTGGCCGTGCGCATTGTCGGCGAAGTGACGCCGGAAAGAGTCGCGATTCTGCAGGAAGCCGATGAGATCGTCGTGCATGAAATCAAAGCCGCGGGACTCTATCGCCAGATCTGGCAATCGTTCGCTGTACTCCTCCCCGTCAGAAGCGTGGGAGTGATGGGCGATCAGCGAACCTACGCCTACACCTGCGCCATCCGCGCTGTTACTTCGGAGGACGGCATGACTGCCGACTGGGTTCCGCTGCCCTACGACGTGCTGAAGCGCATTTCCAGCCGCATCGTCAATGAGGTGAAAGGAATCAATCGCGTCGTCTACGACATTACTTCCAAGCCGCCCGGAACCATCGAATGGGAGTGATGCGGCATGAACGAAGCCCACTCATCGCTGCACTGGCGTTCTATTCATCCGCGATGGCGTCGTCCATGATTGGGACGGAATTTGCCGCGTCGTATTCCTCTTCATCGCTGACAGACTGAACCCCCGCCAGATCTTCTTCTATCAAGAGGAATTTTCGGATATATCGCAAGGGATCGTCTGCAACGGCCATCTCTTTCAGGTGATATCGCCACGCGTCTGGAATCACGGAGCGCCGGATATGACCCTTCCGCTCCACCACCCGGATTGATCCGTCTTTGGAAATCCGCGTGAAGGTGCTGGTGGGGACGACAAACGACATCTTGCTGCCGGCACGCCAGAACGACTGGGCAAAGTCGTGCGCGAACAGCAACGCGTAGTACCGCCGTTCCTCCGACAGCGTCTGGACAGACGATGCGAAGTTCGACCACGGCAACGTCAATCGGGTCGCGTACCACTTGCGGAACTCGAAACCGTTGGTCCTGGCCTGGCGGATCAAGGCGCTTAACAGCTCTGCTCGTGTCATCGGCTACAAGGGTAGAACATAACCCGAGGGGCCGAAAGATGAAAATAAAGGACGAGCTCGACTTGCGCGACTCCCCGGGCAGGCCAGAAACTGATAATGTTCGCCCAATTCTTATGCCGCAGGTTTTTCCAGCCAATTCTCACGAAGCTTCATTCGACAATTTTCGTCCCTGGAATTCCGCCTCGCGCCCGCTCCAGGCTCGGCGCAGCGGCTTCTTCTGGCGGAGCCGTTTCTGCCTGCTTGCGGTCACGTTTTCTTTTTGTACGCTGCTCGCTTCCGCCGCGGTGCGTGCCCCCAACGGCACGGATACAGATCCGCTGAACCTCGACCCGCAGGTGCAAGCCGCGTATCAGCATTTTTACGATCTCGATTATGCCACCGCGCAGATCCTCTTTGTGAAAATTGCCGCGGAACATCCCACCGACCCCATGGCAGCCGACTACGTGCTCGACATCGCCGTGTTTCGCGAGTTGTATCGCCTCGACCTGCTCGACACCACCCTCTATGTTCAGGATGGCTTTCTGTCCGGCAAGCATCCGGTTGCGGAAAATGTACAGGTCACCGCCCAGATTAATTCCCTGTATCAGCACGCGCTCGATTTAAGCAATCGCAGGCTGGCGGCCAACCCCAACGACGTCGACGCCCTGTTTGCCCGCGGCCTGGCCACCAGTCTGGAAACCGTCTACATCGGAATGGTCGAAAAGAAATATGTTCCAGCTCTGCGCATGGCCATGTCGGCCCGCGACGACGACGATGAGGTTCTCAAGCGGGATCCCAAATATATCGATTGTTATCTGATCGTCGGTGTGCACGATTACGTTCTTGGCAGCCTTGCCTTTCCCTTCAAAGTGCTGGCCGGGCTGGTGGGCATCCATGGTTCGAAATCGAAAGGTCTCCGCGAACTGCGCCTGGTGGGTCGAGAAGGCATCATCAACTCCGTTTCGGCCCGCACCGCGCTCGCCATTTTTCTGCGCCGGGAGGCACAGTATCCCCAGGCAATTGAAGTGATCGATGGCCTGGCGGAGCAATATCCGCATAATTTTCTGTTCGCGCTGGAGCAGGCAAATCTGCTGAAGGATTCAGGACAGGGAACGCGCGCCATTGCTGCCTATCAGGCCCTGCTGCTGCGCGCCAGTCAGCCCGGCCGCTACTATCCCGATCCCCACCTGGAGATGGCCTACTACGGCCTGGGAGAAGCCGCACGCGGGCAGCGCCAGATCGCCACAGCCGCCGCCGCCTATCAGAGTGCCGCCGCCCAGCCCACCGCCTCTCCCCTGATGCAGCGTCGCGCCCACCTACGGGCCGGAGAGATGATGGATTTGTTAGGCAACCATGCACAGGCAAAAAAGCAGTATGATGCTGTTCTCGCGTTGGGGGGAAATTCCGACCAGGCAGAGGTGGCGACCAAGCTGGAAGCCTCGCCGTATCGGGGCAAATGACCATGGACCGGGTCAAAAATCGTGGGAACCGTCGGGCCATCCATTGCGTACCCTTTAGTGTGGCTCCATCTCCGGCATGACCTGCAAGTCCGGGTGGTGCGAAAGCAAATGCGGCGAGATCATCGCCCAGGGGGAAGATCATGTTTTGTCATCAGTGCGGAAAGCCTTTGCCGGCGGGTTCGAATTTCTGCCCAAGTTGCGGCGCGTCTGCAAATGCCAACGTCTTTACTGCATCACCTTTGAATACCATGTACCGGCCCCGCGGCCTGCGCATGATGGCCGGCGTCTGCGCCGCGTTTGCCGTTCGCTACGGCTGGGACCTGACCGCCACCCGCGTCATCACGGTCCTGCTGGGAGTACTGATTTTTCCCGTCATGGAGATTGCTTATCTCGTAGCCTGGATGTTGATTCCGGAAGAAATTCCGCTCATGCCCCAGGCTCCTTTCACTCCTCCGCCGGTGGCGCCTCCTCCGCCTCCGTCCAACCCGCAGACGTATTGAGGTTGTTTCGCTCTCATTGAGAGGTGTCATCCGGTCACGGCGCGCCCATCCTTCTGTAGTCAGGGCAGGGCGCGCGGCGGTCTGCGTGCAAATGCGCTCTCATCCAATTCTTCTCTTTTCCATATCTTCCCGAGAACTCGTCGCTCGCCATTTATATTGGACATAAATGGAACTTCGAGTCGCCCGTGCAAATTGAACATAACGGAGCCAGTCTGTTTGCCACCATCCTGGGGACAGGCCCAGACGTCATCCTTCTGCATCCCACACCGGTCCACCATGCCTTTTGGCTGCCCGTAGCGGAATTGCTGGCGGACCGATACCGCCTCACCCTGATCGATCTGCGCGGCCATGGCCAATCGAGCCTGGGCTCCGGCGCCGTTACGGTGGACAAGCTGGCCGACGATACCCATGCGGTTCTGCAAGCCCTGGAAATCCGACAGGCAGCCTTCGTTGGCTGCTCCATCGGCAGTTACACGCTGTATGAATATTGGCGGCGCTTTCCGCGCGAGATGGCCGCCCTGGCAATCACCTGTGGCAAGCCCCAGCCGGACACGGAAGCCAACCGCGAAAAGCGCCGCGAATCGATGCACGCCGCCCAACAGCCTGGCGGACTGCAAGCCTTCTTCGACCGAACCGCGGACACACTGGTGGGTACCACGGCGAAGCGGCTTCATCCTGAAGTCCGTGCGGCCGCTCGCGCTATGATGGACGACTTCTCGCTCCCAGCCATGCTGGCCGTGCAGCAGGGACTGATGCAGCGACCGGACTCTGTCCCCACCTTAGCGACCATCGATGCGCCGGTATTCGTGCTGGCCGGGGGAGAAGATCAGGGCAGCACGCCGGCAGAAATGCACGTCATCGCCGAACAAGCGCCCCACGCCGAGCTTCATCTGTTGCAGGATGCTGGCCACTTTGCGCCGTTGGAGCAGCCGCAAAACGTCGCAGCCTTGATTGCAGAGTTTCTCGATCGCGAATTTCACCCCCACAATTCCGCCCGTGTTACGAGGGAAGCCCGTTGAGCCCAGTGAATCGATTGCAGGAAATTCCTACTCGTCCCTTTCACTACGCCGGCGCGCAAGACCGGGATTTATGGTGCGATCGCGTGCCTCTGGCTCGGCTGGTCCGCACCTATGGAACGCCACTCTACGTCTACTCGGCCGACAACCTGCTCGGTCGCGTCCAGCTATTCGCCGAGGCGTTTGCCGGGATGCGGGCCACTGTCTGCTATTCGGTCAAAGCCAACTCGAACCTTTCCATTCTGCGCCTGCTGGCGGCCGCGGGCGCTGGCTTCGATATTGTCTCCGGCGGGGAACTCGAACGCGTTCGCCAGGCCGCCAAATCCAGCGTGGGCCGCGTCGTGTTTTCCGGTGTCGGCAAAACGGCTGCCGAAATCGATGCCGCCCTGGCCGCCCGCATCCTCGTCTTCAACGTCGAGAGCCCGGCGGAACTTGAGCTACTGGAGCAGCGAGCCCGTCACCTGCGCAAGCGAGCCCCGGTGGCGATGCGGGTCAATCCCGATGTCTTTGCCGCCACCCATCCCTATATTTCCACCGGAATGACGGAACATAAATTTGGAGTGGCAATCGCTGACGCTGCCGCGCTCTACCAGCGCGCCGCTCGCAGTTCCTACCTGGCCCCCATCGGAGTCAGCGTGCATATCGGCTCTCAGATTCGCAGCGCCGAGCCTTTTGGGCAGGCATTGCAGCGCGTGGTTCAGCTGGTCCGAGAATTGCACGCCTCGGACGGAATCCAGATTCGGCATATCGATGCAGGCGGCGGTCTGGGCATTTCCTATCAGAGCGAGGACGCCCTGGAAAACGGAAAGAGCCCGGCCAACGCCGAGTTCTTCGATCCCAAAGCCGCTGTGTTGGAGTATGCGAAGCATATGCGCGCCGCGCTGGCTGGATTTGATGGTGAGTTGTTGCTGGAACCGGGCCGGTTCATCATCGCCCAGGCTGGCGCTCTATTGGCGCAGGTTCTGCACACCAAGCGCAATGGCAAAAAAACATTTGTCGTCACCGACGCCGCCATGAACGACTTGATTCGTCCCGCCCTCTACCAGGCGCACCATTCGATTCTGCCGCTGCGCCGCCAGCAGAACCGGCCTTCCGCCGTGGTGGATGTGGTCGGTCCAGTCTGCGAGACTGGCGACTTCTTTGCCCGTGACCGCGAATTGCCCGCCGTCGACGCTGGTGATTTCCTCGCGATTCTGGATGCCGGCGCCTATGGAATGTCCCTCAGCTCCAATTACAATTCCCGCCCCCGCGCCGCGGAGGTATTGGTGGAGGGCAATCGACACCGCCTCGTCCGCCGGCGGGAAACCATGCGTGACCTGCTGGCCGTCGAGCGAGCATTCCTGAATAGCGGAGAAAAATGAACGCGTAGGTCGGAACGCGTGGGAGGCTACCGGTCGTCATCCGGCCCGGACAAATCAGGTGGAGGCGATCAGTTGCTGGACGTCATGGGGATCTCTGACGTAGCCATGGTGCGGATCGTGTCGGTCGAAGAGGCGGCAGGAACCTTGGAGATGCCCGACGGACTCGACGAATATTCCCCTGCATCCCGCTTCGGACCCAGTCCAAGCTTGATCAGAGCGCGCGAGTCGGGCGTGATCTTCGACTGCCAACCGTTGTCCGTCTGATACTTCACCATGGCCGCCTGCGATTCCGCATCCCACTGCCCGGACGGACTGCCGCTCAGGTAGTGTGCCTGGATCAATGCTTGCTGGATCTCAATCGCGCGCTGGGGATCCATGGTGCGCTGACCCAGAACTTCCGAGCGATGATGCCCGGTCCGTTGGCGATGAGCTGTATGGCTGTAGGAAGTGTGGTGCAGGGAAGCGCTGTGGCTGGTCGTCTTGGTTCGCTTCGTTGTCGTTGCATGGTGGGGATGCGTGCTATGGGTCTTCGACGTGGTTGTCTGCGTGGACGCAAACGCAGTTCCAGCCACACTGAGCGCCAGGACCAGAATCCCGGCAGTCGCTGCCAAGCGGGTTAATGGGGGAGGGTACATGATTGTCAAGAGTACGTTAATTTTAGATACCCGCACCCCGGGAAGCAAGTGGGAAGCATCCCGCTGTGCACGTATCGTTAATCTCCAGTAACGGGAAGCCAGCAGGACGCCCATCGCTTGCGCCTGCCGGCTTTCTCTTTTAAGTCTAGCTATTTCAACGCTTACTGAACTGATTGCCCTATGGGAGCGTTCCTCCCACGTACGTGTTACCCAGGTTGGCATGCTCGGGATCGACGATCAGGAAAACCACGTCGTCGCCGGATTTCAGCTTCGAGGCCAAATCCTGGAACTGCTGCACATTCTCAACCGGCTGGCGATTCATCTGCAGGATCACCTCGCCCGGAGCCAGACCTTCCACGCTGTCGGCGAATGAGCCTGGACGGATGGCTCGAATCAAAACACCGCCCGGGATTCCCGCCTTCGACGCCATGTCTGCCGGTATATTGCTCACCGTCAGGCCCAGCTTGCTGGTCCCGTTTTGTTGCGGACCGTTCGAGCTGCCGTTCGGCGCAGTCTGGTTGTTGAGTGCCGCCATCATGTCCGCACGATTGGCAATGGTGATCGTTGCCGTCTCCTGCTTGCCATCATGGATGTATCCCAGCGTCGCCGTGCTGCCTGGCTTGCGAGAAGCAATGTCGGAAATCAGATCATCGCCATCCTTCACCGGTCGCCCGTCAATGCTCACGATGATGTCTCCCGCCTTCAGTCCGGCCTTGGCAGCTGGGAATCCGGGTTGGACCGAGCTGATGATGACGCCGTTCTTGAAGCCGTAAACGTGGGCCACGGCAGGCGAAACGATGGACTGGAAGCTGATGCCGATCGATCCACGCACCACTTTATGCTCCGGCCCGATCAACTGGTTGTAGACATTGGCGATCGAGTTGGACGGCATGGCGAAGCCAATGCCCTCATTACCCGCGGACTGCGTATAAATGGCGGTGTTCATGCCGATCACCTGGCCGTCCATGTTGACCAGCGGGCCGCCCGAGTTTCCTGGGTTGATGGCCGCGTCCGTCTGCAGAAAGTGCTGGAACTCGCCAGGGTTTCCGGGCTCAATCGATCGGTTCTTTGAGGAGATAATGCCGGCGGTCACCGTCTGATTCAGGCCAAACGGGCTCCCGATCGCAATCACCCAGTCGCCCACTTCGGTTCCCTCGGAATTGCCGAGTTTGATGGTGGGGAGGGGATGATCCACGGTAATCTTCAGAACCGCGATGTCGGTGTCTTTGTCGACTCCGACTACCTTGGCTGGATGTCCCGGATACCCGACAGGATCCGTGGTCAGCTTCACATTGATTCGATCGGCCTTATCGACCACGTGGTTATTGGTGATGATGTATCCGCGCGGATCAACGATAAAACCGGAGCCAAGCGCCTCGCGCTCGCCGCCATCCGGAGCTTCGCCTTCCGGCCCCTGCGGGCCGCCAAAACCGAAAAAGTGATTGAAGAAATCCTGCATGCCATTATCGCCGCCCTGGCCCTGGCCCTGTCCCTGGCCCTGTCCGGGTGCCTGACCCCGTCCCTGGCCCGGCGCCGCACCTTGACCGCCCTGGTCGTCCCCACCGTCCGGAGTATTGTCATCCGGCTCCTGGTTGCTGCCCTGGAACCCATGACCGCTGGAATTCTTTGGATAGGAAACCGTGTTGATGTTGACCACCGCCGGGCCCACTTCTTTGGCAATCTTGGTGAAGTCCGTGGATAGATTGACCGGATTGGGAATCTGTAGCGGTTGCGCATCCGAACTGTCAACGTTCGTTTCTTTCCCATCGACACCATGGGCTACTACGGACCCGATCAGGATGCCGGCAGACAGTGTCGCTAAAATCGCGAAGGTAAAACTCAAGCGGCGCGAGCGGAATTTCTCTATCCAGACTTTCCAGGCGTTCATGTGTGGTCGAACCTCGTTATACGGCTGTATGTGAAATGCTTTGGTTGGGGGCGATAATAGACCAGTATAGCGTCTCCGTGGGCGGCATCCACCAAACGGCGACCGGCAGAGCTCATGCTCTAGTCCATTAGACGCATTATTAGGGCAAAGTGTAACAACGATCTGCAGAGTTTTACCTAGTCGATAACCCCCCGCGATTATTCCAACGTGGCTCCAACGTCGTCCTGTCGCGTCCGCTGCCGCCAGCGCGGCAGGATTTCGGCAGCAAAGATCCCGGACAGCACCAACAGCGCTCCGATGCAGCGGCGCGGTTCCAGCCTTTCCCGCAGGACGACAAACGCCGTCAGCCATGCAAATACGGGTTCCAGGGTCAGAATCACCGCCATATTGGCCGCCGGGATCACCTGCTGGGCCCAGGTCTGGACGCCGAAGGCCACGGCCGTTCCCAGAACAGCCGTCACCACCAGGGCAACTTGAACCAGCGGCTGCATCAGCGGGCTTCCCGGCAAGAACGCATGCGCCAGCGCATCCGGCCGAGGCGGCTCCAGAAGGAAGGCCGCCGCCGTCAGGAAAACCATGGCGAACCCGATCTGTAACAGGATGAGCTGTTCGAAGCGAACCCTTCCGGATGCGTGCGCCAGCGCGATCACGTACAGTGAAAATCCCAGCGCGCAAAAAAGTGTCAGCAGATTCCCCAGGCTCTCCTTGCCGCTCCCCGCGAACAGCAACGTCCATCGCGCATGGGCTGGAGCCGTCAACAGCGCCACCCCGAACAGCGCCAGCAGTGCTCCCGCCCAGGCCGGCCAGCCCGGCGCACCAGTGCCAGGGGCACGCAGCCACGGGACCGTCGCCATCAGCGGGACCATCACCACCACCAGCGCCGTAATGAAGGCGGAATTGGTGGGCGTGGTGTAGGCGAGCCCCTGCGTCTGGAATACATATCCAATCGCCAGGCTTCCACCGGCGGCCGCCCCAAACAGCCACGCCGACGGTGTCAGGTGCCTCCACTCTTTGCGGTAGACCAGCGCCAGGCAGGCAAACGCCAGGATATTGCGCAGCGCATTGAACCATTGCGGCGCAATATCGGCCAGCGCTTCCTTGATCAGCACAAAAGTCGCGCCCCACAACATCACCACCGCAAACATCAGCAGATGCGCCAGCAGGTTGCGCGAGATTCTTGGCGATGCTTTATCTGTCATGGGCGATTCGATCGGTCAGTGTGGGCGTTGGTCTCTGCCGGCGCGGACCCGCATTATGCCTCGGGTTGGGCCAGCGCGAGCAGCAGCAGAAGAATGCGGCGAAGGCCCAGGTCGCGTCCCGCCGCATCGAACCACTCCTCCAGGGTATGCACACCTCCGCCTCGGCCGCCGCTGCCCAGACTCACGGCGTCTACACCCAGCGATAGCGGAATGTTTGCGTCCGTGGAAGCCGTGCTGAAGTGATTCTGGATCTGCAGATGCCGGTCCACAGCCCGCACCGTCCGCAGAATTCGTGCGTCCCTGGGCAGCGACGCAGCGGGGCGCTCTCCAATGGTCGCAATCTCAAACTGAATCGGTCCCGTCCCATGACTCGCATTCGATCGATCTCTCGCCGCGTCATTCGCTTCGTCCACGGAGGTTGTCACCGCATTCACTAATTCCTCTTCCAGCTGCAACAGCAAAGCCCCGTCTGTTGACCGCGTATCGATGCGCGCTTCCGCACGTTGTGGAATCGAATTGATGGACGTGCCTCCCTCCATGGCTCCGATGTTCCACGTGGACCGTGGTGACTCGGGCCATGGGATGCGACCCATGGCCGCCAGTGCATCCGCCAGAATCAGGATTGGGTTGGGCACGCCGGCATCCGTCCACGAGTGGCCGCCAGGCCCGCTGATGGTCACCCGAAAACGCTTGCTGCCCAGCCCCTGGGTCACGATCGTGTCGGTGCCCGCGCCGTCCAGAATCACCGCGGAGCGAATGCGCGCGGCGTGCGGCGATTGCGAAAATAAATATCGCATACCGCGCAGGTTGCCTTCCCCTTCTTCCCCCACATTCGACGCGAATAGAATGTCGCTCTCCGGCTTCAGGCCGGCCGCGCGCATAGCCGCAGCGATTGCCAGCAGAGCCGTGATGCCGGCGCAGTTGTCGCTGGCTCCAGGGATTCGCAGGATGCTGCCTTCCTGTACCGGCTCGCCGATGGCTTCCGCCGGAAAAACTGTATCCAGATGCGCGGAAAAAAGCGTGCACGAACCCTCCGCGCCTATCTCCTCGCCCGCTTGCATCTTGCCGCTGCCGCGCATCCATCCCAGCGCGTTGCCGCAGCCATCGATGCCGACATCTTCCAGCCCAAGCGCTGCAAATTGATTCGCAACCCATTGCGCTCGGGCGGCTTCTCCAAAAGGCGGTGCCGGGATTGACGCCACCTTGCGATGCCACTCGCGCAACTGCATCTCCTGCAAATGAAACCACTGGAAGGCGCGGTGGACGGCGGCCTGCCCAGCTAACTGGCTGATGGCCTGAAAGGTCGAGATGGCAACAGATGGCGGCATGAGAAATTCGGAACGCGTAGTCGAAGCCGGTCCCTGCCTGCGGTCGACCGCTTTCAGTCTACCGAAGATCGTGCCGTGCAGTGGATTGCATGTGGTCGCCGCTCCGGCTCAGTACAGCACCTTCATCAGGCAGAGTCCGTTGGCCGCCGCCGTCGGACCCGCCAAGGCGCGATCGCGGCCATGCAAAATGCCAACCATATCTCCGGCTGTCATTCGGCCGCGCCCGACCTCCAAAAATGTTCCGACAAGGTTGCGAACCATGTGATGAAGAAATCCGTTCCCCCGCACCGTGTACGTCAGAATTTCCGCTGCGCCGGTCGCCGCCCTCCCGGTTTTCAAATCGTCGGAATCGGCCGCATCGAACCCCGCGATCGTGGTAGCCGCCGCATCCGGCACGGGAAGGGACAACCATTCGGGAAGAGGAATTGACTCCAGCCGCCATTCCGACTGCTCGATCCTACGAACGTTCGATCGTAGCGGTTCGGTGTCGTTGTCCTTCCGTGCCGCCAGGTCCGGATCCGACGCGGCAAACGAAGTGAAATCATGTTCGCCCAGGAATGCCTGCGCAGCCTGTTGCATCGCAGTGAAATCCAGCGGCCAGCGCCACCAGGTCACCGAGCGCGCCAGCCATGGAGGGCAAATCGCGCCATGAAAGATTCGATATTCGTAAACCTTGCCCACGGCGCTGTGCCTGGCATGGAATTCTGTCGGCATCCGCTCCGCGGAAAGGATGCGAATCGTTGCTGGAAGAATGCGATTCAGTGCACGTTGAAAATTTTCTGCCGGGATCGCAGCCGCCAGCGAAAAGCTCGCCACCTGTCCCCGTGCATGCACGCCCGCATCGGTTCTTCCCGATCCCTGCGGCAGCACCTGTTCGCCGGTAATCGCAGCAACAGCTTCTGCCAGCACTCCCTGGATCGTCTCCCTTCCCGGCTGTATCTGCCAGCCGTGAAAATCCGTTCCATCGTATGCCAGCGTCAATTTCCAGTTGTTGCTTTCCTTCCGATCGATACTTTCTTTCATCCGTCTCGTCTCGCCGGTGCCAGTTCATCGCTGGCATGGCCCGCGGAGGTCCGTACCGCTGCGATATACTCAACCTCGACAGAGCAGATATTCTCAGGTGCACATCGAGGCCACGCAGGATGGCGCGTCTTTTCCGCGAAGAAAAGCCAATGTCCGATCGACTGCGCGATCGATTGCTCTTGGAAATCCGCTCTAACAGAGTACACGGAGTCAATCGAGTTACACGCTGTGGTCGCATGACGCCTGCGTTCGTGGCTTGGATATTCGGCGTCGTGTCGCCCGGTTTTGGCGAAGCTTTGCAGCGGACTTGAGGAATCGTGTTGCTAGGGAATCGACGGGAACATTCCAGCCGGCAATCTCGTACCCAATCCATAGAACGCGCGGAATGTGACATCAGCTCGCTCCAGGGAATGCCTGTTTTATCGCTTCCGGCAAACACCACTGGACGGTTCGCCGGCGAAATACACCGCGAGTTTCGGAAGCCTGGCGGCATTTCGAATCATCTGTATGGGTGCATTGCACGGCAGATCGGCTGGATGGAATTCGCGGAGCGGTCCGGACTCCTGGGATCCGTTCGCGCCTGGGGGCGCTGAACGCTATAAAGTGTTGAACTGAAAATTTTTGTGAGGCAAAGAAAAGGTAGGCAAACGTGAAGACGAAGGATCTGCAGAGTGCATTGGTCGCGGGGTTGATGCTGTTCAATCTGGTGGTCCCCATCGCCGGAGCTCAGTCGCAGGGTTCGAACAATGCCGCGCCCCCGGCGAGCCCCAGCCAGCCGGTGCCCAATGCTCCGACCGCGGCAGCGACAGTCGCCACCCCCAACCCGCCCCAAAGTATCGCGGTTGAACCCTACGCTCTGCGCCCTACAACTCACGATTATTCCAGGGGGAAATCACAATTCCCGGATCCGTTTTCCGTTTATGTCCACACCCCGGTTCCGCCGATTCGCCTGACCAACAGTTCTTTGCTCGACTCTCTCTATCGCGACGGCAAAATCTATCTCAGCCTGGACGACGCCATCATGCTCGCGCTCCAGAATAATTTCGATATCGCCATCGCCCGCTATAACCTCGACATCGCGGATACAGATCTTTTGCGCGCCCGCTCCGGACTCGCGTACCTGGGCGTCAATAGCGGCCTGGTGACCGGCACGCTGGGTGGCAGCACCAGCCCTGTGGCCAGTTCGGCTCCGGCTGCCACCACCGGCTCGACCAGCTCCACCGCCTCGGCCGGTTCGACTTCCGCTACGACCATTCAAACGGCAGGTGCATCCGGCGGCGGTCCGGGCGGCACTTCCGTCGGTGCCGGCGGCGCCGCCTCCGGTCCCAATGGAATCACTTCTTCTACGCTGGGCGCAGGACCGCTGGATGTGCCCCTGGAACCGCTTGATCCAACTCTGACCGGCACGGTGCAATTGTCCCGGTCCTACGTTCCCCAAACCTCCACTCTGATTACCGGCTCGTTCCGGCTGAACCAGAATGTGGACGAATACAACTTCGGCTACAGCCAGGGATTTTTGCCGGGGGAACTGCTGTCGATCACGTTCAACAACAATCGTTCCACCACCGATGAGAGTTCGCCTTTCAGCAGTTTTTACAGCCCGACATTAAACTCCACGTTCAACGCGCAGATTACCCAGCACCTGCTGCAAGGCTTTGGCTGGAACGTCAATGGACGCTACATCGCGATCACCAAGAATAACCGCCGCATTACCGATGTTTCATTTCGCGCCCAACTGCTCTATACCATCGATCAGATTGAAAACATCTACTGGGGTCTGGTCGGGGCTTATCAGGATGAGAAAGCCAAGGAAGGCGCACTGAACCAATCGACGCAGCTGCTGTCCGACGATCAAAAGCAATTGCAAATCGGCACCCTGGCGCCGCTCGATGTCGTCAATGCGCGGGCCCAGGTTGCCAGCGACCAGCAGGCACTGACCACTTCGCGAACCAAGCTCGAATATCAGCAGTTGGTGATGAAGCAGGCGATGGCGCGCAACCTCGACGATCCCATCTTTGCCTCCGCTCCCATCGTTCCCACTGACCGCGTTTCTTTGGAGCGGACGCCCGAGGAAGACATGTCGGTCGATGACCTGGTGAAGCAAGCCGACGCCGACAGCCCCAATGTGCAGGAAGCGCTTCTCGCGCTCAAGAACCAGGAGATTACCCTCAAGTCCGTCAAAAACGCGCTGCTGCCGGTGCTGGATGTTTATGGATTCTACGGGGCGCAGGCGATCGGCGGATCGAAGAACCCGCTGGTCCAATGCGGTGTGATTCCTGGATTCGGTTATGACCCATGCGCCGGCTCACCCGGCCTGGAAATTCCTTATTCAACCGTGCTCAACAACCTGGTCAACAGCTCCGGATCCAATAAAGGCATTGGTTTCAACTTCGACGTGCCCCTCCGAAATCGGCGTGCCCAGGCGCAGGAGGCTCGAGCCCAGCTGGAATATCGCCAGTCGCAGATGCGCCTGCAACAGCTGTACGTCCAGCTTCGCATGCAGGTCACCAATCAGCTCTATGCGCTGCAGAATGACCGCGCCCAGGTTGAATCTGTCGAGGCAAGCCTGCGCTACGCGGTGCAAAGCCTGGATGCCGAGCAGAAAAAATATCACCTGGGAGCATCCACCACGGCCAACGTTCTGTCGCAGACGCGGAACTATGAAACCGCCCAGGATAACTTGATCGCCGCTCAGACTACGTATGCTGTCGATCGCGCAGCGCTCTCGCAACTGGTTGCCGATACGCTGCAGAAATACAACATCAGCATCACCGATGCCGCCACTGGAAATATCTCGCAGGAACCAAGTGTGCCCGGCCTGCAAGCACCCCAGCCGGAGGCCAGGCCAGAACCCCTGCATCCCGGCCAGACGCCGAACCCGCCCAACGGGACCGACAATCCATCGGGCTCTGCTGCTCCGCCGGCAACCGGCACTCCGCAAGGATCGTAAGCGTTCCGCCATCGTTCCATCGTGCAAAAGGCCAGGTCGCTACGACCTGGCCTTTTGCCGTTTGCAACCAATCCGCGTTATCGCTGGGTGATGCGATCCAGAAATTCAAAAAACTCAGGAAACGAAATGGCCGCCGACTCTGCTCCATGGATTTCCGTGTCCCCCGCGGCGCGTAATGCAGCCACGGCGAATGCCATGGCAATGCGATGATCGTCGCCGGCATCGATTTCCGCGCCGTGCGGCGTCTGACCACCGGCCACGTCCAGTCCATCTTCGAATTCCTCTACCTCGACTCCCATGGCGCGCAGATTTTTCGCCACCAGGGCGATCCGGTCCGACTCCTTCACCCGTAATTCGCGCGCATCGCGGATGCGAATTCCGTCCCGCGTATACGGCGCAATTGCCGCCAGCACCGGCAGCTCGTCGATCAGTTGCGCCGACAGCGCCCCATCGATCTCCACGCCGCGCAGCCCTGTAGGATTTCCCAGTACCTGCAACGTGCCCACCAGTTCCGCATGCTGCTCGCTCAGCTCCAGAACATTCAACTTCACTCCCAGGGTTCGCAAAACATCCAGCAGGCTGGCACGCGTGGGATTCATCCCTACCCCATCCAGTACCAGGTTCGACTCTGGAAACAACGCCGCCGCACAAAGGAAAAATGCCGCTGAAGATAAATCCCCAGGCACGCTCGCATCCATGCCGTGAAGCTTCTGTCCGCCCTGAATGCTGACCGTCAATCGGCTCCGCTCCACCTCGGCGCCAAACGCGCGCAGCGCCAGCTCTCCATGGTCGCGGGTATGTACGGATTCATGCACCTGCGTCGTTCCGCTCGCCTGCAGTCCGGCAAACAGCAGGCATGTTTTCACCTGCGCGCTGGCGATGGGCGTCTCATAATCCAGGCCGTGCAGTGGACCTCCGTGGATCGTGACCGGCGCATGACCCTCGGTCAGATCGAGCTTCGCTCCCATCGCGGTCAGCGGCCTGCGTATCCGCTCCATCGGTCGCCGGCTCAGGGAGTTATCCCCGACCAGCGTGCTGTTGAAGGGTTGCGCCGCCAACAGTCCTGCCAGCATCCGCATCGTGGAGCCGGAATTGCCGCAGTCAAGCTCTGCTCGCGGCGCTTGGAACACGCCCCCACAACCGCTGATCGTGATCACGCCATTCTCGCCGCGCTCGACCCCGGCGCCCAGTTGCTCCACGCAGGCCAGCGTGCTGTGCGGGTCTGCGCCGCTGGAAAAATTTGTCAGGTGGGAAACGCCCTCGGCGAATCCCGCCAGCATGGCATAGCGGTGGGAAATGCTTTTATCCCCGGGCAACCGCAGACTGCCTCGCACATTGCTGGCGGGACGAACGACGCGCGTCGATGCGGGCGATGACGAAGCGGATGACTCCATGGGCGACAAAGAAATTTCTCCTTCAAATTTTCAGCCTCAGCCGTGCGGTATCCACAAGACCTTACGCGCGCAGACCGGCGTTCCATTTCAGAACGGCTGAACCAAACCGGAAATCTCATCGTACCGCGAGCGGATTCTTTCGTGGGAATTTCGCGTCATCGCCGCACCATGAAAACAGCGAGAGACAACGGCTTGGGAACCCACGTGAGCCGCCCGGTATCGAGGTATCCATGCTGAAAATCAATGGCTTTAAGGCGGGAATTGCAATTGCCATCGCGCTGGGTTGCCTGTCGCTCCCCCAAGCCTTGGCGCAGCAAACACCCATGCAATCGGCGAATCTCGGCGCCGCTCCGCAGGCAATCTCCCCCGCTTCCAGCGCGATGACGGAGTCTGGAATTCAGCCGCAGGCCATGGAACTCTACAACCGAGCGGTGCGCGAATTGCATCAGGGCCACGCCGTTCCCGCAGAAAAAGATGCGCTGCGCGCCCTGCAAACCGATACAAGGTTTGCCGACGCCGCCGCCCTTGCGGCCACCGCCGCATTAAAACAGCAGCAGTTCGATCGTGCGCGAACAGAAGCTGCCCAGGCTTTGCAGATCGATGCAGCGGAAGAAAAAGCATGGGTGATTCTCGCCACCGCCGACAATTACCTCGCCCAATACTCCGACGCCGTCATCGCGCTCGGCCACGTCAGTCCACAAGACCAGGAGACGTGGCAGGTCGCGTATCAGTGGGCCCGGGCAGAGGCCGGCCTGCAACACCTGCAACCGTGTTTGGACTGGGCCAATCGCGCCGCGCTCTCCGCGCCGCCCGATTTCGCTCCGCTCCATCTGCTGCGAGCCAGCGCACTGCTGGCCACCGGCGATACTGCGCGTGCCGCCGACCAGCTGGAAATCTACCTGCAGTTGCCCAGCGTGAATCCGACTCAACGCGATCTGCTCACTCAGGAACTGCATCGCCTTCGCCAGCTACCGCAGCCAAGTCCCGCGGAGCCGCCCTTAGTCAACCATGCGACCGGCGCCGGCGTTTCGGCGAACTGAAAGATTCATCCCTCGCCGTTTCAACCCCAGCGATAGAGATGTGTGTAGAATGATCCTGCTTTTCTAACTTCAAAATTCAGAGGCGGATACATGCAGCGTCGCGATTTCATCAAATCCGTAGTGGCATTGGGCGGAGCGTCCGTACTGGGGCAGGGAACGTCCTTCGCGATTCCCGCCGAAGCCCACCCGCCCACGCCCAATCTGGACGTCAAGCGCGTCCTGGTCATGTTCAAATGCCACTTCGACGCTGGCTTCATCTCCACGCAGAAGGCCGTCATCGACTGGTATTTCTCCGTCTATTTCCCGGATGCCATTCGCGTCGCCGCCGACATGCGCCGGACCGGCGGCCCGCGCTATGTATGGACCACCGGTTCCTGGCTGCTGTACGAGTATCTGGAGCAGGCCTCCGCCGCCGACCGTCGCCAAATGGAGCAGGCGATTGCCGCCGGCGACATCGCCTGGCATGCGATCCCCTTGAACTGGCAGACCGAGATGATGGATGCCTCGATGATTTCCGGCAGCATTGCTCTGTCTCAGTCTCTGGACCGCCGCTTCGGACACACCACCACCGGCGCCAAGATGACCGATGTACCTGGCCACACGCGCGGTTTGATCGCTCCGATTGCTTCGCAAGGGGTCAAGTTTCTTGACATCGGCGTCAACGATGCCAGCCGACGAGCCGATGTCCCTCCGATTTTTCTGTGGAAGGATACGCGCGGATCGTCGCTCATCGTCATGTACCACCAGGGTTATGGAACCTTTCTGCAGATGCCGGGCACAGACCTCGCCATCGTCATCGCAGTGCGCGGCGACAATAGCGGTCCCAATGCGCCCAATGAAATTGTCGCCATCTACTCGGAACTCGGCCATATGTTTCCCAACGCTGAAATCGTTGCCTGCGGCCTTACGGAAATCGCCAATGCCGTCGAACCCTATCGCAATCAATTACCGATAGTCACGCAGGAAATCGGCGACACGTGGATCTATGGCGTTTCCAGCGACCCCTTGAAAGTCGCCCGATACCGCGAAGTTGCCCGTCTTCGTCAGGCTTGGATTTCTCAGGGAAAATTCCGCTCGGGCGATGCGACCGACATCGCCTTGATGCGCAGCCTGATTCTGGAGCCGGAGCACACCTGGGGAACCGATACCAAAACCTGGCTCGACTACGATCACTACACGCCGCAGGATCTCAAGAAGATGCTGGACACGAAAAACTACAAGGTGGTCGCGTTCAGTTGGGAAGAAAAGCGCAAGGATCTCTTCGATGGAGTTACAGCCCTGCCCGCACCACTGCGCGCTCAGGCCCAGGACGCTGTGCGAAACCTTGCAGCACAGGAACCGCAGATGCCAGGCGGATCCGTCGTCACTGCTGGGCAGGACATCGAGACGCCTCACTTTGTGCTCCAGCTGGACGCAAAGACGGGAGCGATTCATCGTCTGCGTAACAAGAAGTCCGGACGCGAATGGGCTTCGCCCGATCATCCCCTGGCGCTGTTTTCCTATCAAACGCTTTCTCAAAAGGATTATTCCGACTACCGCGCCAGGTATCTTGTCATGCAGGCAAGTTGGGCCGAGAAAGATTTTGGAAAGCCCAACATCGAACGCTTTGGCGCCAAAAATCAGGACTGGCTGCCGTCCTTGGTTGAGCTGCGCGCCGAGAAAAATGACCAGGGGCACCGTCTCCTTGGCCATCTCGAACTCCGCGATCCGGAAGCGGAGCAGTCAGGCCGCACCGCGTTTCCCCAGAAAATCTATGTGGAATTGCTGCTTCCGGACGCCGAGCCGGTCATTCATCTGAATTTTTATTGCCTGCAGAAGCCCGCCACGCGCATGCCGGAATCGCTGTGGCTTACCTTCAATCCCGTGGTTACCAGTCCGCAGGGATGGATGCTCGAAAAGTCCGGCGAGCAGGTGTCTCCATTCGATGTCGCTCGTGGCGGCGGCCGCCAGATGCATGCGGTTTCCAGTCACTTCAGCTACACAGATAAAGACGGCTCTTTCACCGTGGAGCCCCTGGATTCGCCCTTGATTGCCATGGGCAGCAAGTCTCCGCTCAATTTTTCCCAGGACCAGCCGGACCTTACCAGCGGCATGCATTGCAATCTGTTCAACAATGCCTGGGGAACAAATTACATCATGTGGTACGGCGAAGACATGCGTTTCCGCTTTGTGTTACGCGCCTGAACCTATCCGTCTGGCAGCGTTCAGCAATTCACCGGCTTCTTCGGATCAATAACGCGCAGCGCGATCACGGTTTCGTCGTCGAAGTGCTCCACCGGTCCTTGAAAGTCCGACACCGCCTTCAGAATGTTGGCGACCATGGTCGTTGCCGAGCAGTGACGATGTTCTTTCACCACCCCTTGCAGCCGATCCATATCGAACATTTCATCCTGATCGTTTTCCGCGTCGATCATACCGTCGGAGTAAAACACGATCGTGTCGCCCGGCTGGGTCGATAAGGTGAACTCTTCATACTCCACATCCGGGAACATGCCCAGCGGTATGCCGGTCGCCTGGATCGGTTCCACGCCTTTTGCCCGGCAAAATAGCGGCTGACAGCCACCTGCATTCGCAACCTGCAGCGTCTTGTCGTTATCGTTCCAGATCGCAAACAGCAAAGTGACGTATTGCGCGTCCAGTTTTCTTTCCTGCAGCTGCTCGTTCAGCGCCGCCAGCATCTGCGCCGGCGAAGGCTTCTGCGCCGCCAGCGATCGCATGATGCCGCTGACCAGCGCCGCATACAGCGCCGCCGCGGCCGCCTTGCCGCTCACATCTCCCAGCACAATCGCGGTGCGACCGTCGCCATAGTCCAGAAAGTCGTACAGGTCGCCGCCAATGGTGCGCGCCGGCACAAAACGCGCCGCCAGTTCTGCGTGGACGGGCGCCGGCACGCTCTGCGGCATCAGGCGAAATTGCACTTTGCGCGCCATCGCCAGGTCTTCTTCGAGGCGCTGTTCTTCCTGCGCCAGCCGCTGATACAGTCCCGCATTTTCCAGCGCGATCGCCAGTTGCGAGGCCAGTGTGCTCACCGCGTGGATGTGGTCATCGGTAAAGAAGTTCGGCCGCGTATGCTCCAGGTCCAGCACGCCCAGCACCTTGCCTTTATAGATCAGCGGCACCGCCATCTCAGAGCGCGTTTCCGCGTGCACCAGAATATAGCGCGCATCCTTCCGAACATCGCCCACGGTAATTGTCTGGCGCGTGCTGACCGCCGCTCCAATCAGTCCACGCTGGATCGGTACCGGTTCGGAAAATGATCGGTCCGTTTTGCCGAATCGAATCGAGAAGCGGTGGACCAGCATATTCCGCTTGTCATCCAGCATCCAGATGGCGAACATCTGGTAGGGAATCACGCGCTGCAACAGCTTGCCAACCCTCTCCAGTAACTGCTCCGGGTCCAGAATAGAGGTCAGTTCGCGGCTGATTTCATGCAGCAACTCCAGCGTTTGCGCCTGCCGCGAGATGCGCGTGTACAGCCGTGCATTTTCCACCGCAATCGCCACGCGAGAGGCCGTCAGCTGCAGCAGGTGCAGATGCTCCGGGCGGAAATAATTCGGCTGCTCGGACTGAATATCGATGACCCCGATGACGCGATTTTTTGTCACCAGCGGCACGGCCAGTTCCGAGCGCACTTCGGAGTTTGCATCGATGTAATTGGAAAGCACGCTCACGTCGTTGATCAGCATAGCCTCACGGCGTTCGGCCACCTGTCCCACCACGCCCTCGCCCATGCGAATCCGCAGTCGCTCGATCTCTGGCGAGTGGCCGATCTGGAAACGTATGCGCAGCTCATTGGTGCGGTCATTTAACAGCAGGATCGCAAAGATGCGGTAGTCGATGACGGCGCGCACCAGGTCGGCCACGCGATGCAGCAGTGTCTGCAGATCCAGGGTAGTATTCAGCGCGTCCGCCAGCCGCGTCAGGAAGTCAATCTGCAGGGAATCGATTCTGGGTTCAGTGCGTGCCGGCTCGGTGGACGCTGGGCGATAGTCGCCCTCAAACGCGTGTTGCTCCACTGCAGCTTTCGGCTCGGCAGTCGCCTTGGGTTCCGCGCCCGTTGGCGGCGCCACGGCCTTCGCGGTCGAGGCAGGCGTCTGCGACGCAGCCCCCTGCGACTCCGGCGCGGTGCTTTCGGATGCGGATTTGCGTTTATTTGAACTCATGACCTGCTCTTCAGCATAGCGCAGTAGGGCATGATGAGTTCCACAGGATTTTCGCGGCTGCGATCGTCGATTCTGATCCTAATGCGAGGATGTCGCGCTCGGTTCAGCCTCAATACTCTCGCCCGCCCGCTGCTGCTCCATGTAGCTTTCCACAATAGCTACGCCGGAAGACGTTCCGATACGGCTGGCGCCGGCTTCCAGCATGTCGCGGGCTGCTTCCAGCGTGCGTATGCCGCCTGCCGCCTTCACTCCGCATCGGCCGCCCACCACTCCACGCAGCAGGCTCACGTCGGCTGTGGTTGCGCCGCCGGTGGAAAATCCGGTACTCGTCTTCAAAAAGTCCACACCGGCCGCCACACAGATTTCCGACGCGCGCAGTTTTTCTTCCAGCGTCAGCAGGCAGGTTTCCAGGATGGCTTTGATGCGAGCCCCTGCGTCGTGCGTTAGCTCCACCATGGTGCGCAGGTCATTCTGCACCGTGGTGTTGTCGCCGCTTTTCAATGCGCCGATCTGGATTACCATGTCCAGTTCTTGTGCTCCCAGGCGCAACGCAGACTCGCCTTCCTCACGTTTGCAGTGGGTCAGGGAAGCTCCCAAAGGAAATCCCACAACAGAGCCCACCGGTATGCCTTTACCTGCCAGTGTGCTGTGTGCCAGCGCGATCCAGCATGGATTCACACACACTGAGGCGAATCGATAGTGAACCGCTTCCTGGCACAGGCGCAGCACATCGGCAGCGGTAGCGTCTGCCGCCAGCAGGGTGTGATCCAGGGTACCGGCCAGGCTTGGCCAGTCATGCAAAGCATTCGCGGCGAAGGCAGCAACATCAAAACTAGACAGTTGAAATTCATCTGCAACTTCAGGAAAAGAGGACGCACTCATACTATTAGGTTCCTCACTAATTGTTTGGATGCAAGGTACCGCATAACCAGACAGAACGTATTCCACAACTGTGTTCATTCGCTTGTCGCGATCCACAGGGAGCGACAACCTTGAACGAAATCAAACGAAATAATGCGTACACACCACCCGGTTCCGCGCCCCCACTCTACTCCTCCTGCGACATCACCCAGATGTCCGGCAGGTTGCGGTAACGCTCGGCGAAATCCATCCCGTAGCCGACCACAAAACGATTCGGAATGCTGAAACCAACGTAGTCCGCTTCGATGGAGCACAGACGCCGTTCCGGTTTGTCCAGCAGCGCCGCGATCTTGAATGTACTCGGCTGCTGCGCCAGCAGCACAGTTTTTAAGTAACAAAGCGTTCGCCCGGTATCAAGAATGTCCTCTACCAGGATGACGTTTTGCCCTTCGATCGACTGGTCGACATCTTTGATCAGCCGCACGGTGTTCGATTGCGTCGCCATTCCGTAGCTGCTTACCGCCAGAAAATCGAAGGTGCACTCCGCCGTGATGACTCGGGCCAGGTCTGCCACAAATGTCGCCGCGCCTTTCAGCACGCCCACCAGAATGATCGATCGTCCTCGATAGTCCCGGCTGATCTCCGTCCCCAGTTCTTCGACACGCTGCTGGATCTGCTGGCGCGTCAGCAAGCACTCGAGGTCAGGAGGATTGGTTCGCTCAGTCATGTCAGGGGAATCTTGCACTTGATTGTAGGACGGAATCTTGAACGTTGCGTGAGCCATGGCGAGTATGGAATCGGCGTCGCTCGGAAAACCGATTCAGCCATGTATCTTATACTGGAAATATAGGAACTTTCTCTGCATGTATCCATTTATTCACATCGGGCGATTTGAGATTGGCACGTTTGGCATTCTGCTTTGGCTGGCCGCCGTTTCCGGCTGCTGGGTGCTGTACAAAAATTTCCAGCGCAAAGGCGTTGAGGCGGATGCCGTCAATGTCACCGCGCTCGCGACTGTGGCCGGCATCATTGGCGCAAAACTGTGGCATGTCTTCGAGACGCCTCATTTGTTGATGCAGATTCCCATGCAGCTGCTGTTGGATCGTGCCGGTTTCGCCTGGTTCGGAGGCCTGGTCGCCGCCATTCTGGTCTTGATGTGGCAGGGTCGCGTCGCCAAGGTCGGCGCGCTCGGCATGCTGGATCTGGCTGCGCCCGCTGCCGCCATCGGATACGGCGTCGGCCGCCTGGGGTGTCTCACTTCCGGCGACGGCGACTATGGCATCCCCACTTCTCTGCCGTGGGGCGTCAGCTTTCCCCATGGACTGGTTCCCACCGTGCAGCGTGTCCAGCCTACGCCGGTGTATGAATTCATCGCGGCGCTGCTGATCGCCTGGTATCTGTGGCAGCGGGGGAAGGTCGATAAGCCGGTGGGAATGATTACCGGCGAGTACCTGGTCTGGACCGGATTGGCCCGCTTTCTGGTGGAGTTTGTTCGCATCAATCCGAAAATCTATTTCGGCATGAGCAATGCCCAGGTCGCCAGCATCGGCTCTGTGATCGCCGGCGTCGTGTTGATCCTATGGGCGCAACGGCATTCCCACACCCTCAAACAGGCTCGCAGGCACAAGACGGTCACCCATACTGTCTCCACGTAGCCGGCCTCCCACCGTCGTGCGCCGCAGGCTAAGGGCGGCACGACCTTGGCTTGCCCCGATCCATTCTCGGCGGCCCCGGACCACGGCGCGGCGTTCACAACCTCTTCAGGAATTCCTTCACCTGTTCTAGTTGCGGAAACATTTTTTCTTCCTGCTGGAATTCGCGCGAATGGACGCAGCGCCGTCCGCCTCGCATTCGGACAGGATGTTTCAAATGCAGCATCTCGTGAAATACCAGATACTCGACCGCGTAACGAGGCGTCTCCGGCCGGTCGAATACTCGGCTGACGACAATGGTATTGTGAGCCGCGTCGTAATGGCCCAGTTGCCGCCGCGCTGAGTGCGCGCTCCACGTCAGCACTGGGCGGCCCAGCAGCCCGTTGAAGAATCGCCGATTGAGATGGTCGAACACTTCGTCCAGGTCGTAGTAATGACCCTGTGCCGTGGATACATTCTTCCGTCCCCGACTGCGCCGCACCAGCTCAGCTTGCCGAATCACCGCCTCGCTGCCCAGATGCCGTCGATAGCGGTTGGCGTGAATCGGCTCAATTGGCTTACGGTACAGCTTCGCCAGCAGGATGTGTGCAATCGCGCGCGTCACGCTGTCCGGCGCGCCCTCGAGCATGTCGGATAGCCGCACAAACGCCTTCCCGTCACGCAGCCGGATCGTCGTATTCACGCCCGTGAACGGGTAGAAGCTCACGTCGAACTGCGGCATAGGCGCGCGCGGGCGCAGCTGCCGATACTCGGTCGAAAAAATTTCCTGTAAGCGCAGCGCGGGTGTGGGATGCGTTGGTTCAGGTTCCAGCATGGGAAGCAGAGCTGGGGGGGATGCAGTCAAGTCAAGGTTCCCTTCTGCGTTTGGTTCAGATTTGATTGTAGAGAATTTCGACCGAGGATTACAGTGGGCAGCACTCGCAGGGTTGGCGCTGATCCAACTCCGCCGCGGCGCGAAGCAACATTGGCTATCTCTCGAGAGCGATCAATCGTTGCCGTGTCTCGGCGCGCTCATCGGGATACTGATCGTGCGCCGCACTCAAAAATTTTCGATAGTATTCGATTGCTTCTTTCTTGCGGTGTAGATGATCGAGCGACGTAGCGCGCAGGAACAATATTCCCGGGCCCTCGCTCAAGGTCTGCGCGCGGTGATCCAGCGCCGTCAGCACCAGCGGATATTCTCCGTACTTCCATGCCGCGAAGGCCAGCCCACTCCATGCGTCCTCCTGCTCGGGTTGAATCTGCAGCGACTTTTGAAACGCGTCGACTGCTGGTCCCCATTTTTCTTCGCGCGTGAAATTTTCTGCCGCCGCCGTCAGCAGGTCAGGGTTTTTTCCGTCGTCTGCGAGCAGTTGCTGGTACAAAGGCTCAGCCTTGTCGGCCTGTCCCGCTCCGCTTAAAAGATCCGCCAGCATGCGCGTGATCGCCGGCTGATTCGGATTCTGCTGGTGCAGCGTTTCCACTTGCTGGATTGCAGCCGCCGAGTTTCCCTCGCCCGCCAGTGCCGTTGCCGACTCTGACAGCAACGTAGGATCGTTGGGCTCCTGCAGCAGCGCAGGATGCAGCGCCGCCTCCGCATCGGCAAATTTTCCTTCGCGAATCAACGCCCGCGCCAGTCCCTCGGCCGCTGGAATCGATGTCGCATCCTCGGCCAGCAGCTTTCGATACTCCTGCTCGGCGCCAGGGTAGTTGTCCGCCTGTTCCGCCAACTGCGCGGCCAGCAAGGTATCGTCCGGCTGTTCTCCCGTCAACTTGATCGCGGCCAGCAGCGCGTCGCTGGCAGCGGCCGGGTCATGCATCTCTTCATCGACCCGCGCCAGCGTGCGCGCCACGCCGGCAATCGCCTGCGGCTCGTCTCCACTTGCCGGCTGCAACTTGGCCGCCAGCTCCAGCTGGCGGCGAGCTTCCTTCCACTGCTGCTGCTGTGCCAGGATGCGGCCCAGCGCGGCGTGCGCCTCAAATTGCTTGGGATCGATCGCGATTGCTTTGCGGTAGTCGGCCGCCGCAGCGTCCAACTGGTGCTGCGCTTGTTCAATGTAGCCGCGGTCGTAAAAGATGCGCGCCACTTCCAGCGAACCTTCCGGCTCGCGCCCTTGCGCCTTGGTCAACAGAGGAAGTGCTTTGTCGTACTGCCCCAGTGCAATGGCATTTTCCGCCAGCGACAGCAACGTAGTTGCCGACATGGGAGCATCCACCGTGGGCTCGGAAGTTCCAGGGGGAAGCGGCGCGGTTTGCGCCTGCAATCCCGGTGTGGCCTGCAAGAGAGCGGCCGCCAATACACATTGAAGAACAACAGATTGCATCATCTATTTTCCTGCCGCGACCAGATCAGCGCTCTGCGAAGCGGGCCTTAGCACCCGCGCCAGCCATTGGCCTGTGTGCGAATCTGGAGTCGCCGCGATTTGCTCCGGCGTTCCTGCGGCAACAATCCTGCCGCCGCGCCGTCCGCCTTCCGGACCCAGATCGATGATCCAGTCCGCGGCTTTCAGTACGTCCAGATTATGTTCAATCACCAGCAGCGATCCGCCGTTATCGATCAGCTGGCGCAGCGCCGAAAGCAATTTGCTGACATCATCGAAATGCAACCCGGTCGTGGGTTCATCCAGAATATAAAGCAGTCGATTTCTCCCTCGCTTGCCGCCATGTCCCCCTGCCGGTTTCGCGTTGGCCAAATGCGCGGCCAGTTTGACTCGTTGCGCTTCTCCGCCAGAAAGCGTTGTGGCAGACTGCCCCAGCCGCACATAACCCAGCCCCACGTCGTCCAGCACGCGCAGGCGATCCTGAATCTTCACATGCCCGGCGAAAAACTGCAGCGCTTCCTTCACCGTCATGTTCAGCACGTCATGAATATTCTTGCCTTTATAGCGAACGTCCAGCACCCCGGCCTTGAATCGCGTCCCATTACATTCCTCGCACGGCAACTCAACGTCCGCCAGGAATTGCATTTCCACCGTCACCGTTCCATCGCCCTGGCAGACTTCGCAGCGACCACCAGGCACGTTGAAGGAAAAGAATCCCGCCGTATAACCATGCCGTCTTGCATCGGGCAGGGAAGCGAATAGTTCGCGAATGCCATCGAACGCTTTCATGTACGTCACTGGATTCGACCGCGGAGTTCGTCCGATCGGCGACTGATCGACCAGAACCACTCCATCCAGAAAATGCGATCCGCCCAGCGTGTCATACAAATGGGAAGGGTCCGCAATCTCGCTTTCGCCCAGAGTATGCGCCAGCGCGCCATACAACACGTCATGCACCAGCGTCGATTTACCTGAACCGGAAACTCCCGTAATGCAGGTCAACATTCCCAGTGGAATTTCACAGTTAACCGATTGCAAATTGTGCGCGCGCGCTCCCGTCAGCCGCAGCCACGCATCGCCCGGGGTGCGGCGGCGCGACGGAATCGGGATCGAAAGCTGGCCGCGAAGATATTTCCCAGTCAGCGAACCTGGCGACTTCATCAGCTCCGGCAGCGTGCCCGCAGCAAGAAGCTTGCCGCCCAGTTCTCCTGCGCCTGGGCCCAGGTCCAATAGATAATCCGCCGAGCGAATGATGTCCGCATCGTGCTCGACCACCAGAATTGTGTTCCCCAGATCGCGCAAGCCCTCCAGGATATGGATCAGCCTGCCTGTGTCGCGCGGATGCAGTCCAATCGAAGGCTCATCCAGCACGTACATCGCGCCCACCAGCTGCGAGCCCAGCGACGTAGCCAGCTGCACCCGCTGCGCCTCTCCGCCCGAAAGCGTAGAGGACAGCCGGTCGAGCGACAAATAATCCAATCCCACATCGTTCAAAAATCCCAGCCGCTGGCGAACTTCCTCCAGAATTCTTCCCGCCACTTCCATCTGCGACGGACTCAGGCGAAGCTGCGCGAAGAAAGCCTGCGCCTCTCCTACGGTCAGCGCCGTCACATCGCAAATGTCGCGTCCGTCGATGCGCACCGCGCGCGCTTCGGCCCGCAGCCGCTTGCCTTTGCATTCCGGGCACAGCGCATAGCCGCGATATTTGCTCAGGAACACCCGAACATACAGCTTGTATTTCTTCCGTTCCAGCAGCTCAAAAAATCCTCGCACCCCGGGGAACGACCCATCCCCGTTCAAAACAAAATCCTGCTGCTCGGGCTCCAGGTCCTTCCACGCCACATCCAGCGGAAGATTTCTTTCTTTCGCCGCCCGCCGCAGCTCGCCAAACATGGGCCGATATTTTGGCCGCACCCAAGGATCGATGGCGCCATCGTTCAGCGTGCGTGTCTTGTCAGGAATGATCTTGTCCAGATCGAAATCAATGGTGTTGCCGAAACCTTCACAGCGCGTGCACGCGCCATATGGGTTGTTGAACGAGAATAGCGGCGGCTCCGGCTCGCGATACACGCGATTGCAATGCTTGCAGGCGTATGCCCCGGAGAAGCGAAGCCGCTCGCGATCGCGCGGCGCTGCCCCGTTCTGGCCGGCATCCGGAACAATTTCAAATACCACTTCTCCGCTTTCGCGATAACCTGTCTCCGCCGCATCCACAATGCGCGCCCGCGCATCCGGCGACACAACAATGCGATCGATCAGAATGAAAATCGGCTGCGAAAAATCCAGCTCCAGCAGCGATTCGGGCGTAGAAAATTCGTAGATGTTTCCATTCTGATACAGCCGATTAAAGCCGCGCTGGCGCAACTCGCCCAGCCGCTGCCGGCGCGGATCGAGCGTCGCCGCAGGAGACTCCGGCGCATCCGGCACATATTCCTTGGCGTATCGATTCACCTTCGCCGCCGTTCGCGAAGCGGCCGCCAGCGCCACCCGCGCAGCCTCTGCCTTGGTCACCGGCTTGCCATCTTTTTTCGTGGGATTGGCTGCGCTCTTTTTCGTCGCCCGTGCGGCTTTCTTCGCCGCCTTCTTCCTGGCCGCCGCGCTCTTGCTTTCATCTCCCACTTCCGGCAATACCAGCGGGAACAGCGCCAGGATGCGGCTGCGTTCCGGCAGCGCCAGAATCGCCGTGGCAATTTCATCCACGCTGTCGCGCTTCACGACTCCACCGCAAGTCAGGCAGAACATCGTCCCACAGCGCGCGTACAACAGCCGCAGGTAATCGTAAATCTCCGTCGCCGTCGCCACCGTCGAGCGCGGATTCCGCGTCGTGTTTTTCTGCTTGATGGCGATTGCCGGGGCCAGCCCGTCAATCTGGTCAACGTCGGGCTTTTCCATCCGCTCCAGAAACTGCCGCGCATAAGCCGAAAGCGATTCGACATAGCGCCGCTGCCCCTCCGCGTAAATTGTGTCGAATGCGAGCGAAGATTTCCCCGAACCGGAAACGCCGGTCACGACCGTCAACTGGCCGTGCGGAATCTCAAAGTCGATATTTTTCAGGTTGTGAACGCGCGCGCCGCGAACGGTGATGCGATCCATCGGGTCTGGCTACCTGCAAGGGGGCTGGCAGCATGCAAAACGCACACCACCGCATCTTTCTAGTTTACAGCCTGCCGGGAAATGCTACCGATGCGGTCTAGGATGGGATTGTCGAGACGATTCGATGCCGGATGCCAGTTTCCGACTCCCTGGCCGGCCGCGTTATTGACGGATCCTGAAGGAGCGAGCCATGAAGAATCCCGCAACCACCAATCTCCTGCTGCTGGTCATCGCCATCGCATTGATTGCCATCGCCCTCCGGCCCTTGCGCCAACCGCGTCCTGCGCAGGCCCAGGACCTCGCGCCCTTTCCCGTCTACATTGAGCCGGGCACGCAGATGTTGCGATCTCCCGATGGCAGTCAGAATGTCTACGGCAAAATGGTGGTGGATCTGCAAACCGGCAAACGTCTGGGGATTTCCTACGATTACGGCGGCGCCGTATCCCGTCGACATTTCCAGGGCCAAGCCGCCCGTCTCCCACCCGTTCCTGCTGGGCACGTTCGCCTTCGGTGACATGGAGAAATAGAAACGGGCGCGTGGGCTGCTATTTCTTTGCCAGCGCCTCGGCAATCGCCTTCTCTGCCAGCGGGCTCATCACCGCATAACCGGCTGCGTTGGGATGTACTCCATCGATGGTCAACTCCTGCTTCATCCCTTGGTCCGCGTTGACCATCGCCGAGTAATAGTCCAGATACACATAGCCCTTCTGCGCGCAGTACTGGCGCATCCACGCATTCAGCGAGCGGATCACCGGCTTGGGATCGATCCCCGGCCGCCACGGATAATCGGCTGCCGGCAAAATCGACGCCAGCACGACCCGAATCCCGTTTGCCGTCGCCAGATCCGCCATCGCCATGAAATTATCCTGGATCATCTCCGGCGTCGACGGGCCGGTATTGCCCGCAACATCGTTCGTTCCCGCCAGAATCACCACCACCCTGGGCTGCAACGCAATCACGTCGGGCCAGAATCGAATCAGCATCTGCGGCGTTGTCTGGCCGCTGATGCCGCGGTTCACATACGGCTCGCCGGGAAAAAAGATTCCGGTGGACCGGCCCCAAGCATCGGTAATGGAATCGCCCATGAACACCACGCGGTTCTCACCCGGCGCGGGTGGCAGGCAGCGCTGCATTGGCCGCGCGATAGCGAGCCAGATCCGGCCAATCCTGAAGCATCTCTTCCATATGGGCAATCTGTTTCGGTGTCGGCGGCAATGCCTCAGTCTGCGAAGGTGGTGCGGAGGTCGCAGCCGAAGGTGTCGCCGGAGGATTGGTTTGGGCGGAAGCGAAAGGAACCAGCAGCAACAGGCAACAAAATAATTTCATGCATCCATCCTTGCGTGGGATTGCCGCTCAATCGGCGAACGCCGACTTCGGCGCGCGCAATGCCTCCATCAACAGGATGGCCGCGCCAATTACGATGCAGGAATCCGCAACATTGAAATCCGGATAATGATAGCCGAAAATATTGAACGCAAGAAAGTCGATCACGTAACGATACGCCAACCGGTCGTATAAATTTCCAATCGCCCCCCCCAGAATCAGCGCCAGCGCGATGCTGGTTCCATTCACCCGCCGTCCGGCTTTCATAAACACGGCAAGCACAATGGCAATCGCGACCAGGGAGAACCCGATCAGCATCCAGCGAATTTTGTCCGGCGATGGAGTATCAGAGAACAAGCTGAAGGCCGCACCGTTGTTGTACACGTGCGACAGATGAAAAAATCCCGGAATAATGCTGATTTCCTGTCCGGAAATAATGTGATTCAGGATCCAAAGTTTGGTAAGTCGGTCGGCGACGAAGACTGCAACGGAAATCAAAAGAAGTTTCAGGCGCGGATCGCGCGCGGAACCTGCGCTCATTGCCCGCCCTTCGTATCGCTCATCGCCGTTGCGGCGGTCACGGCCTCCGTCATCGCCGGAGCTCCGATTGCTTCCAGTGCCGCTACGCAGCGCTCGCAGACCGTGGGCCATTTCTGGCTTTCACCTACGTGCACGGAATAATTCCAGCAGCGCTCGCATTTCGCGCCGTCCGCCGGCAGGGTCGCCACCCGCAGCGCTGCAGCTCCATTTTCCTCCGCCAGAGGCGTCATCTCCACCTGCGATACGTTGAACAGTTCCTTCAAGCTGGACTCATATTTCTCCAGCAATGGTCGCAGGCCGGTGGGAACCGCTAGCCGCACTTTCGCTTCCAGCGCCTTGCCAATTCGCTTCTCTTTCCTCGCTTCTTCCAGGCTTTTCAGTACCTCGTCACGAACCGCTAACAGCTGCTTCCAGTCCGCAAGTAATTCTGCCGTGGTTGGTGGAGCTAGATCTTGCGGCCGTGGAAAGAGCGCTAGATGAACACTCGGTTCACGGCCGTTTTTTGTGGCTGGGGGACCCGGGTAATGCTGCCGCGAGGAGAGCGCATGTGGCACGCTCAATTCACGACTTTTCACTGTGGGCAGATATTGCCATACCTCCTCTGCAGTGAAACTTAAATAAGGCGCGGTCAGACGGACCAGCGCCTCCGTGATGCGTCCAATCGCAGTCTGCGCAGACCGCCGCGCAGGATCATTGGGCGCAAACGTGTACATCCGATCCTTCAGCAAATCCAGATACATCGCACTCAGGTCGGCTGTACAAAATTCGTTGATCGCGTGATACACGCGATGAAATTCCATCTCTTCATACCAGCGCAGAACTTTCCCTGTCAACTCCGCCGTTCGCGCCAGCATGTATTGATCCAGCGGCAGCAACTGCTCAAATGGAAGAGCATCGCTGGCAGGATTGAAATCTCCCAGATTTCCTAACAAAAAGCGGAACGTATTCCGCAGCTTGCGATAGATATCCTCCGCCAGTCGCTTCAGCAGCGGAATCGTAGCGACCACATCTTCGCGGAAATCTACCGACGCCACCCACAGGCGAATAATGTCCGCCCCAAGCTGGTCGCCCACTTCTCCGGGATCGATGAAGTTGCCGCGTGACTTCGACAGGGCCCGCCCTTGTTCATCGAGTGTCCATCCGCACGTAGCCACGCGGCGATACGGCGCAGCATTCTTGGTGCCGACGGAGAGCAGCAGGGAAGTGTGGAACCATCCGCGATGCTGATCGCCGCCTTCCAGGTACAGGTCTGCAGGCCAGGTCAATCCAAAGCCGGCTTTTTCGCCCAGCACGGCCGCCTGGCTGGTGCCGGAATCGAACCACACGTCCAGGATGTCCATCTCTTTTCTAAATTGATCGCCGCTGCATCCCGGCGTCGGGCAAATCGTGCCGGGCGGAAGAATCTCCTCCGTCGAGTGCGTATGCCAGGCATCCGCGCCTTCTTCTTCAAACAGTTCCACCACGCGCCGAAACACCGCCGGATCGCGCAGCGGTTGATTGCATTTCTCGCACAGAAACACGGCGATGGGCACGCCCCAGATGCGCTGGCGAGAGATACACCAGTCCGGCCTCGTCGCAATCATGTTGGAGATGCGCTCTTCTCCCCAACTGGGGTCCCAGCGAACTTTCTTGATCTCGTCCAGCGCCCGCGTGCGGAACGTTGCCGCCGAGCCATCGGGATTTTCCATGGCCGTTTCCATCCCGATAAACCACTGTTCCGTGGCGCGAAAAATGATCGGGTTGTGGCAGCGCCAGCAGTGCGGGTAAGAGTGCTCGATATTCAGCCGCGCCAGCAGCGCGCCGCGAGTCTGCAGCAGCTCAATGATCGGCTCATTCGCTGCGAAAATTTTCTTGCCGTCGTACTCCGGCAATCCATGGTGCAGCCGCCCGGCGCCGTCCACATCACATGTCGGGTCCAGCCCGTAGCGGACGCCCGTATAAAAATCGTCCGCACCGTGGGCAGGAGCTGTATGCACCGCGCCCGTTCCCTGGTCAGCCGTCACATAGTCGGCCAGCACGCCCAGAATGCTGCGATCCAGGAATGGATGCTGAAAGGTGACCCGCTCCAGTTTCTTGCCTGGAAAGCGCGCAATCTCGCGCACGCCTTTCAGCCCGCAGGCCTCTGCAACCGACTTTGCCAGCGATTCCGCGACAATAAATACGTCGTCGCCCGACTCCAGCGCCGCGTATTCAAAGTCTGGATGAAACGCCACCGCCGCCGACGCCGGCAGCGTCCAGGGAGTGGTCGTCCAGATGATCGTGCTGACCTGTTTGCCCTTCAGCGCAGGATCCAGTGCCGCCGGATCGCTGGTCAGCTTGTAGCGCACGTAAATGCTGGGACTGGTGTGCATCTCATATTCCACTTCCGCTTCGGCCAGCGCCGTGCGGTCATGGATGCACCAGTACACCGGCTTCAATCCTTTGTAGACAAAGCCCGCTTCCAGAAATTCAAAAAAAGTCTCCAGCACCCGCGCTTCGTAGCGCTTCGACATGGTCGAATACGGGTGGCTGAAGTCGCCAAAAACTCCCAGCCGGATAAATTGCTCGCGCTGCAGATCGACATACTTCGCCGCATATTCGCGGCAGGCCCGCAGCACCTCAATCGGCGCAATTTCCAGCTTCTTCCGCCCCAGCTGTTCGTCCACCTTGATCTCAATCGGCAGCCCGTGGCAGTCCCATCCCGGCACATACGGGGAGTCAAACCCAGCCATGGTCTTCGACTTCACGACAAAATCCTTCAGACATTTGTTCATCGCGTGGCCCAGGTGAATCGGACCATTCGCGTACGGCGGCCCATCATGCAGCAGATAGATGGGCGCCCCTTTCCGGGCCGCGCGAATTTGCGCGTACAACTGCGACTCTTCCCAGGCGGCCAGCCGCTTCGGCTCATTCTGCGGCAGATTGGCCTTCATCGGGAATTCCGTGTGCGGCAGGTTCAGGGTCGCCTTTAAATCCGGCCCAGCAGACATTCGTTTCTCCAACGCAAATATGCTTGTACATCTCTATGATAAATGTTTTGCCCAGGCCATTTGCCCGGATCGAAACCGATTCACCCGTGAAGCGCCGAAAGCATTATCGTTACGGGTATCCGTATCGTTCTTGATAACCGCAGGCCGCTTTTTTCCACAGCGCTGGTTCCATTCTGGAACGATGAGCCCACGCATCGATCGATTCCGATCGACAACGTCGATGGCTGTTCCCGCAGATTCTTTCCTTGCATTGCTTGATTTGCACGACCGAATCTAGTACAGTCGTAGTAGATAAAACGATCGCAGTAGTAGGAAATGCGGCTTCGGCCCATTCCCGGCAGAGAGAAACAATTTCACTGCTCCGCCGTCTAAAGCAGTATCGTTATCGATATCAGCACATTGTTAGATGACCGAAAACTGATTTCGACCCGTTGAGTCTTGCTGGTTGGCCAGGAATCCTTGTAACGAAGGCCTTGGAAATTGCGACGGATCTGGGCGCAGACGACAAATATGGCCCGCATCCCGCATAATTAAAGCAGGCAGCTACGTGGGCGTCCCCGTCTCGCGTGCGGTCGAAAATGGGTAATGGATGTCGAATCAGCTTCTGATACCACCTGAAATCGAGCCGGACCGGACGAGAGAGCTGCGACCAATCTCTCTGCTGCATGCGGTCGAGGTGGAGGATTCCTTCTGGCACTCGCTCACGGAAAACATCCGTGCCCGCTTTTTCCCCAGGCCCCAGCCCGTTCTGCACCTCAAATCCAAGCCTGTCCCCGTGCCCGACCCATTCCATCAGGAGCCGATCTGGACCGGCATCTTCGAAGATTTTCGCGAGATTTTCTTCCCCCGAAAACTGCCGCCTCTCCAGCTTGAATCTCATGCCATCGCGGTTCGGGACCCAATGGCGCGGCCGCGGGACCGCATGTCCAGCCTGCTGTCGGTGGGCATCCATGTTTTCGTCGTCGCGATCATTCTGATCCTGCTATTCGCCCACCGGAAAAGGCCGGTGGTGGCTCAGGTGATTTTGCCGCCAAACTTCAACGTCACGCCTTTTCTTCCCTTCAGCCCCAGTCCTCAGCCCACCGGCGGCGGCGGGGGCGGCGGAGATCGTGATCTGCTTCAGGCCGCGGTCGGCAAGCTGCCCAAGATCGCCAAGGTACAGTTCGTTCCTCCGGATGAGGTCATTCGCAATCCCAAGCCCAAGCTCGCAGTCGAGCCCACGGTGGTGATGCCGCAAAATATTCACCTGCCCAACAGCGCCATGCCCAACCTCGGCGATCCGCTGACCACCGTGCGCGGACCCGCTTCCAACGGTACCGGCGTGAACGGCGGCATTGGATCGGGTAGCAGTGGCGGCGTCGGCTCCGGCTCGGGCGCCGGCGTCGGCCCAGGACAGGGCGGCGGCTACGGCGGTGGGATTTATCGCGTCGGTGGAGGTGTCAGTCCGCCCGTGGCTATTTATGCGCCGGAACCGGAATTTTCCGACCAGGCGCGCATGGCAAAGTATCAAGGCTTATGCATCGTGGAAGTCGTTGTCGATGCCAACGGAAATCCCCGCGATCCTAAGGTGATTCGCCCGCTCGGCATGGGCCTGGATGAGAAAGCGCTGGAAGCTGTCAAGCAATACCGCTTCAAACCCGCCATGCTCAATGGCAAGCCCGTCGCCGTCCGGATGGATATCGAAGTCGACTTCCATATCTACTAGCGATGTTTTAGCGCGGCGACTGATATCCTCTGCGCCACAAATTGAGTCAACGCTTCGCTGGTATATGCCGGCATCTGCAAAATAAACTGCGGTTTGCTCCGCGCCAGTTTCAGCAAGGCTGCCGGCCACGCAGTTTCTGCTGACCCGGAAGGCATTCCTCCTCCGCTCCACAGCACCGCGTCTGCCCGGTCCAGAAAATACTGAGCCGACGGTTTGAAGTCGCCAATCGCCGGGTCCAGCACCGTCAGGTACAGATCCGGCTTCAAAAAGCGAACAATGCTGTTGGACTCCAGGATGGCATTCCGGGCCTGCTCCAGCTCCTTTCGAACTCGGGGCATCGCTTCCGCCAACTGACCCTGCCGGGTCCGCACCCAGAGCGATCGCACTGCGCCCGCCGCCAGAAATCGAGCGCTGTCGGTTCCGCTTTCCGCGGACCGCTCCTCAGTCACTGCCACGGTATGCGCATCCGTTTCGCAATCGCACGGCTCTCCGTTCGCGGAGCAGATTCCGTGCCCGAACTGCGTCACCTTGAACGCAGTCCATTCCAGGTCCGGCAGCGCGGCGATCAGCCCCGCCACCACCGATGTCTTCCCAATATTTCGCGTGTGTCCGCCGACCACGACAATCGCCACGGTGCCCAATCTTTCTTTCCTATGGGATGCGGGTGCCCCAGGTCTCGATTTTGAGACCTGGGATTTGCGCACCAGCGAAATGCGGGATAGAACGCTGCTCGCGTCCCCGCCAGTCAAAAGGTTCTAGTCCTTCGCTTTGCGCGACAATCTCGAGACCATTGCCAGCCCTTTCAGGTACTCGCGCAAAGGCTGCGCAGGCCGGCCCCAGAAGACCATTCCCGCGCCGCGCAATTTCTTTTTGCTCAAGACTCCCGCGCCTCCGCCAAGAATCACACCCTGGCCCACCTCGGCATGTTCGCCAATTCCCACCTGCCCGCCCAGAATCGCTCCGTCGCCCACGGCGCTGCTGCCGGAAATCCCGGTCTGCGCCGCCATCACCACGTTGCGTCCAACGCGCACATTGTGGCCGACATGCACCAGATTATCCAGCTTCGTTCCGCGCCCGATGCGAGTTTCTTCCAGCGCGCCGCGATCAATCGTCGTGTTGGCGCCAATTTCCACGTCGTCTTCAATCACCAGCCTGCCCTGTTGCGGAAATTGCGTGTAGGCGCCCGTCTCCGCGTCGCACACATAGCCAAAACCGTCTGACCCCAACACGCAGCCGGCATGGACAACCACCCGGTCCTGCAACTCCACTCCGCCGTAGATCACCACCCGCGGAAACAATCTGCAGTCCGCGCCAATCTTCACTCCGTCGGCCACCACGCACCCTGCGCCAATTTCCGCCCGCTCGCCGATCTGTACCCGCTCGCCCACCACCGCATACGGTCCGATCGAAACATCCCCGGCGACGTCGGAGCCCTTGCCGACAATGGCCGTGGAATGCACGCCGCCCGCACTCCTGGCGTCTCCCAGCAGTCGCCAGGCACGTGCAAAGGCCAATCGTGGCTGCGCCAATATCAGCAACGGTTTCGTGGTCGAGCCAGCGGATGCGGCCAGTTCCGGCGTGACCAGCACCGCCCCGGCGTCCGACGCCAGCGCTTCCTCCAACGTAGATTGTCCCTCGGCAAAAACGAGGGAGACCGCGCTGGCATTCCGCACACTGGACACGCAGCTCACCCGCGTGTTGCGCGCGGACTCCCGCGGTCGGCATTCGGCGTGCAAAGCTTCGGCGACTTCGAGCAGCGACAGCATAGCGTTATGGTAGCCGAGCCCAGCCAATCTGGCAGCGTGAACCATTCCAATCCCAGGTCAAAACCACCCAGAGGCTATCCTGATAGCGCACCATCCTGGAATTTCGTTTCTCACCACTTTACGATCAGGTGAGTGCGAAGCTCGTATGTGTGACGTTGTAGCGGCGCAATCCGCAAAGGGGACACATGGTCCAGAATCAGTCGAAGAAAACGCAGTCGGAGCCCCTTCCGGAACACTCAGGCAGACCACTCCCCGCCGGCTATCGCCAGGGCATCATCACTTCGATCACCGTAGTGCTCGGCTTCTCGCTCCTTTTTTTGCGGTACTGGGGATTTGAGGTGCCAGGGCGTTGGAGCGTCGCTTCGATAATCGCGGCCGTCCTGCTCGTTCTCGCCATCGTGCTGGAGTTTGTCGCGCTGTGGAGATCCTTGCGCGTGATCGATGATGAAGTCACCGAGTACAATCAGACCCTTCGCTGGTTTTTTCTATCGGTGATCATATTGCTGATCAGTCTCCTGATCGCTGAGCTGGCCTACACGCACGTCGCCGGGCTTTAGAGTGTCTGCGGCGCCCCAACTCACAGGTTGGTCACGGGCCGCTCGCACGCAGCCATCCATCCTAGTAAATTGGCTTCTCACCCGGCGGTCGGGTCTTCCACCTGCGATGCACCCACAGCCATTGCTCTGGGTATCGCCGGATCACATCCTCCAGAGCGGTCGTAAACATCTGCGTATTCGCAATTGCGTCGCTCTCCGCGTCGCCCGTATCGATCAGTTGCAGCTCCGGCAGAAAATGTAGAACGTAGCGCTTCTCCGCCGGCTCCCAGACCAGAAAACCGGGCAGCACCGCCGCGCCTGTGCGCAACGCCACCCGTGCCACGCCCGACGCGGTGCAAGCCGCACGCCCAAAGAAATCCACGAACACGCCCTGCGGAGGCGTCATGTTGGTATCCATCAGCACGCCAACCGTGTCTCCCGCTCGCATCGCTGCAATCAGGCCGCGGGCAAAATCATCCTTGGGCAACACTTTGTTGCCATGCTGAGTGCGAATATCATTGACCAGCCGATTGATCCACGGGTTATCGAGCCGGCGAATCACCATGCTCATGGGGTAGCCTGCCAGCGAGTGGTAAAAGCTCGAAAGCTCCCACGCGCCCAGATGTCCCGTCAGCACCAGCACACCTCGACCGCGCTGCTGTGCCGCCAGGTAGTTCTCCAGCCCTTCATAGCGAATAAACTGGTTCGCCCGCTCCAGCGTATAGCGAGACATGTGGCAGAATTCCGCCAGCTGCCAGCCCAGGTATTTGTACATGGCGCGAAGAATTTTTTTGCGTTCCGCGACAGACATCTCCGGAAAAGCCAGCGCAAGATTCGTCATGCCTGCCTGCCGCAATCGCCCCAGCAGCAGATACGCCAGCCAGCCGATGACGGCTCCCTTCGCCCGCGCCAGTCGCCGCGGCTGCCATGCCAGCAGCTTCAGCAGCAGCCACACCACGCCGAATTCAAACTTTTCCCGCATGCGAAAGGCTTTACCGTAATTTTATTTGGGGTTCATGCAATCGTATTGGAATTCCGCCCCGGTGTCGCGCCAGAAGCCAATTCCGCAGTCGATCTGCGATTCCCTCACGCGCCGCTCCGCCCCGGGGATACCCGCCCGGGTACGGCGCCCCCAGGACTTCAACAGATGGCAACCGTTTCCACAGTTTGGTGCTCTAATATACTCAGTTAGCAACTTAAATCGGTACGCAAGCCGCAGCGTGGCATGCGAGTCGGGAGCACATTATGGATAGTTGGAAATTTTGGATGGCATTTGGCGTGGGAGTCGCAGCCGGCGCTGCCGTGGCACTACTTTATGCTCCGCAACCCGGCGACCGAACCCGCAAACAGATCAAGCGCGGACTGGAAGATGCAACCGAGCAGATCAAAAGCACTGCTGACGAATTCAGCGAGAAAGCCGAGCAATACGGCAAACAGGCAGAGCGCGCGATTCGTCGCGGACGCGAAGTCGTGGATGACACGATCTCCAAGGCCAGCTCGGTAGCCAACAAAGTATCGGGATTTATTTAGGAAGCCGCGTTGCTTGTCGCCAGCCGGCGATGACGCGCGTAAGTGCGGGCCGCGAGCCCACAAACAGCCGTCAGGGTTGTAGGCATCATCGGACCCTAAGATTGGCTGAATAAAAAGGGAAGCTCCGCCATGGCGGAACTTCCCTTTTTTGATGCCTGCCGCAGAGGTTCTAGTTGCTGAACAGCAGAATTCCTTCCGACGTCCGTTCTTCGCCCTCTTTCCCAATGGGCCGGTAGAACAACTGGTTGTTATCCAGATAGACTTCCAGGAATGCGGGTCGATCCTGGATATTGCCGGCAATTAATGCCTCCGACAAAGGATCTTCCACATACCGCTGCAAAGCCCGCCGCAGCGGCCGCGCACCATAGGTGCGATCCACCAGCGTGCGCTCCAGAATCCACTTCTTCGCATCCTCCATCACAGAAATCGTGATGGATTTTTGCGCCAGGTTGGCATTCAACTGCTGTACCAGCAATTCCATGATCTGGATCAGATCGCTGTCGGTCAGGGCCTGGAAGATGATGACCTCGTCCAGCCGGTTCAGAAATTCCGGATTGAACGTCCGCTTCACTTCATTCTTCACCAGGTCTTCGACCTTCTCCGCAACCGTGTCCTCCAGGTTGGATTGGAAGCCCAGCCCCTGCCGCTTCTGCAGATGCCGCGCTCCAATGTTCGAAGTCATGATCAGAATCGTGTTCTTGAAGTCGACCGTATTGCCCAGACCATCGGTCAGCTGCCCATCTTCAAACACCTGCAGCAGGATGTTGAAGATATCCGGATGCGCCTTCTCAATCTCATCCAGCAGCACGACAGAATACGGTGAGCGTTTCACGCGTTCCGTGAGCTGGCCGCCTTCCTCATACCCCACGTAGCCCGGAGGCGATCCAATCAACTTCGAGACCGAATGCTTCTCCATGTATTCCGACATGTCGAACCGGATCAATGCCTTATCGCTGCCAAACAGGAAATTCGCCAGCGAGCGCGCCACTTCCGTTTTGCCCACGCCCGTCGGCCCCAGAAACAGGAACGAGCCGATCGGCCGGTTCGGAGACTTCAACCCAGCCCGGGAGCGGCGAATTGCCCGCGCCAGCGCCGAGATCGACTTCTCCTGCGAAATGATCCGCTTGTGCAGTTCCTCTTCCACCCGCAGCAGCTTCTGCGTCTCTTCCTCTTTAATGGAAGTGACCGGCACGCCCGTCCAGCGGCTGACGACATCTTCAATGTCTTCCCGTGTCACCACGCCCGCTGTCGAATCATCCAGATGATATTTGTCGCGCAGCGCGCGCAGGTTCTCGCGCTCTTTGCGTTCTTCATCGGAATAGAACCGCGCCTTTTCAAATTCATGATTCGCAATAGCGTTTTCCATGCGATGCACAATGAACTTGATCCGCTTTTGAATCTCCGTGATTTCTTCCGGCAGGGAAGTCTGGCGCAATTTCACCCGCGCCCCCGCTTCATCAATCAGATCGATCGCCTTGTCCGGTAGAAAACGATCCGGAATGTAGCGGCTGGAATGATAGACCGCAAATTGGATCGAGTCGTCGGTGTAACTGACGGCGTGAAATTTCTCATAGCGATCTTTGATCCCCATGATGATCTTCACCGCGTCTTCCTCGTTCGGCGGCGGTACTTTCACGGCCTGGAACCGGCGTTCGAGCGAGCGATCCTTTTCAATCGATTTGCGATACTCCGCCGGCGTAGTGGCGCCAATGCATTGGATCTCTCCGCGCGACAGCGCAGGCTTCAGGATGTTCGCCGCATCCAGCGATCCTTCCGCCGAGCCCGCACCGACCAGGGTATGCAGTTCGTCGATAAAGATGATGGAGTTCTGATTCTCCATCAGCTCTTTCATAATGGTTTTCAGCCGCTCTTCAAACTGGCCGCGATATTTTGTTCCAGCGACGATCAGCGAAAGGTCCAGCCCCAGCACGCGCTTGTCGGCCAGAAAGCTGGGCACGTCTCCGTCCGAAATCCGCTGCGCCAGACCTTCGACAATCGCTGTTTTGCCCACGCCCGGTTCTCCAATCAGCACGGGATTGTTTTTGGTCCGGCGGCACAGAATCTGGATCACGCGATCCACTTCCGCGTCGCGTCCCACCAATGGATCCAACTGGTTATCCAGCGCAGCCTGCGTCAGATCGCGCGAAAATTCGGCCAGAATACTGGATTCACGATTGCGCGCCGCCTGCGGAGCCCGCTCCTGCGTCGTCTTGGCCAGTTCATCGCGTACCACCGAAAGCCGTAACCCACGCTCCAGCAATATTTCAGAAGCAAAGCACTTTTCTTCGCGCAGGAGTCCCAGCAGCAAATGCTCGGTTCCAATGTGCTTGTTCGACAGCCGCTCTGCCTCTTCCGCGGCATACGCCAGAACCCGTTTGCACTCGTTGGACAACGGCAAATCGACTGAGGTGGAAACCTTTTCCCGTATGGTGGTATGCGCCTCGATCTGCTTGCGGATCGATTCGACCGATGCATGGGAGCGCAGGAAGCGATTGCTTAACGCCTTATCCTCGCGCAAGAGTCCAAGCAGCAGGTGTTCAGTTTCAATGTAAGGTGAGCCAAATTGGCTCGCCTCGTAGCGCGCGAAGAAGATCACGCGCCGCGCTTTCTCCGTGTACCGTTCGAACATATTCCCCCCTTGGCTCATGCCGTTTCCGTGGTACGTTCACTAGGAAATGCGGTACGAACAATTGGATGCCCCGACGTCTCAGAAGTTGCAGTAGGTCCTTCGAAAGACGCGACTTCCGGCCCGCTGGCGTGCAGCCGGACTTCGTGCAACCGGCCTTCGTGCAGCCGGAGCGTTCGTCCACAACGTCTGGCGATTTCCATGTTGTGGGTGACGAGGATGGAGGTTAACCGATGCGTGGTGTGCAGCCGTTCCAGCAGGCCAAACACGGCTTCGGCCGTACGGTTGTCAAGGTTGCCGGTTGGCTCGTCGGCCAGCAGCAGGCGTGGTTCGGTTACCAGTGCCCGTGCCAGCGAAACGCGCTGTTGTTCCCCACCGGATAGTTCGCCGGCAAGGTGGTGTGTTCGGTCCTTCAACCCCACTTCGCCCAACAGTTCCCGCGCTTTGGCGAAAGCGGTCGTCTTGGCTTCCTCACGTGCCAGCAGGGGCATGGCCACATTCTCCAGGGCCGTAAATTCCGGCAGTAGATAGTGCAGTTGCCATACATATCCAATCTCGCGGTTGCGAAAAGTGGCTGCCTGTCCCGCAGTAAGTTTTCCTAGCCAGGTTGAGGCGCAGTATACGTCACCGGAGGATGGGTGATCAAGTGCTGCCAGCAGGTGCAGCAATGTACTTTTCCCGGCACCAGACTCGCCAACAATCGCGACCATCTCGCCCTGGCGCACCGTCATGCTCAGCTCATCGAACAAGACCAGCGGCTGGCCCCCGCTGCGATACTCCTTGCGCAGGTTTTCCACTCGCAGCAGTACGGCTTCATTCCCGCTCCCGGAAAACGATGGACGCGATTCATCCGCGCCCTTGGCAACAGGGAAGTGTTCGACGTCGCTGCTGGAGTCGCCCACCATAACCTGCCTCTATCATAGAGCCGCGACACCCAATCAGACGCCACAACTCCGGGGATACGCCCATTCACGCCCTAACGTAAGCGCCGCAGACTCTCGACGGAAGGCACAAAGTAATACGAGCCGGTCAGCGGCTCGGTATAGCGAGTCAACGCATCGCGCGTGCCGGTGACCAGGCCCGCCATGCTGTCCAGCATTTTGGCAAGCCGCTTCTGGTCGGCGCTGAATCCGACGAACACGGTGCCATGGTCGTCGACGCCTCCGTACGGCATGTTGCGACGAAAGATGTTTCCAAACTCATCCTGATCCGTTCGCGCCACATGCGAGTCCGCTGGCTTATTCTCCAGTTCCGTGCTGTCGGCCTTGGTGCGTCCCATGATGAGCTCCTGCTTGTCGACCGGCAGAGCTTCCCATTCAGCGGTCTTGTGTTTCCACTTCTGCAGCAGCAGGACGGAGCCGGCAGCGCCAGGAACTCCATCCGGCAACAGCGCGTCCATGGGAGCGTCGAGCAGCGTCGGATTCTCCGACCCGTCGATGAAGCCGGTCAGATCGCGATCGTGCCGGTAGGACCAGCTCGAGGTTTCCTCCCCGATCGATGCCTGACCTGCCAGGTCATGGATCACCGAGCGGGCCATGTCGAAGATAATGTCGTACGCACTGCCGGATAGCCACACCAGCGCGTCATGTTGCGTGGCCGGCATCACGAACCCTTCTGTTCCCTGGATGTTGTTGTTAAAGCCTTCCACCCCCGCGGGCGCATCCTCCGGATCGATATTGCGCCACATTTCCGGCCGAAATCCGATGACGAAATTCACCCCGCCTGTGGTTGTCCGCGGCTCGCGGATCGCGGAAATGGTAGAGGCGAACTCCTTCCATTGCTTCGCGTCCAGAAGATCAAACTCCAGGTATGCATGGGAAGACGTTCCAAGGGCAAAGATTCCAGCCTGAGGCGTATACATGCGGGCATTATATCGGTCGCAAACTTAGCCGCCTGTTGCCGATCACCTCAGCCGCCTGCGAAATCTCTGTAACGAATCATGATCCAACCGCACCATTGGGTGTGAGCCATTGCAGGTGGGGGTTTTTCAGCCGTCGCCGCGGGGGCTTTCCGGGCTCCCATGCCTGAAATGAAGTCGTTAAAGGAGAAACATCATGCCAGACGGACCGAAACTGCAAGGCGCAATCCACGTAACGGTCAAAGAAAATATCTCCCTCGAGCAACTCCAGGCCATCATCGTCAGCATTGTTGGACGCACCGGATGCAGGGCTTGCGGGATTTTGGGAATTGATCTGCGACTGAGCGGCGTGCCGGTTGAGGCCACCGAGATCTCGAAGCTTCCGGGCGTGCAGTCCGTCGGCTTTGGCGCATAAGGGAACCCCACCATGGCCAGCGCCGCCGTCCAAATGCAATCCCATTCCACGCCGTCGCTGGCCGTTACCTATGAAGGCGACGATATCGCCCTGCTGGAGCGCATCGTCCCGCTGGTCGACACCATCGAGATTTCGCCGGATACCATCGCTCGCTCCGATGGAAAACGCGCGTCCCTGCGCCCGGACGTGCTGGCGGAGTATCGGGCCGTACAGTCCTGCGTGACCTTCGTCGCCCATGGCATCGGTCTCTCCATCGGATCCTTCGATCATTGGGAAGAAGACTATCTGCGTCTGCTCGACGAGCTGTTCGCGCGCTTTAACCTTCGATGGCATAGCGAACACCTGGCCTACACCGTCGTAGCGGGCGAAAACGTTGGCACCATGTTTGCGCTACCCCGCACCGACGAGGCGCTCGACCTGGTGTGCGAGCGTGTCCGGCTTCTGCAGGAACGCTATCGCGTCCCCTTCCTCCTGGAACATGTCATCCATCTGCTGCCTGACTCTCCCGCGCAATATACCCCCGCAGGTTTTTTAAACGCCATCACCTCGCGCACCGGGTGCGGGCTGCTTCTGGATGCCTACAACCTGGAATGCGACGCCATGAATCAGGGGTTGGACATTGTCGCCTTTCTCGACGAGCTGAACCTCGAACCGGTCCGCGAACTTCATCTTGCAGGCGGCGTCCAGCACAAGGGATTTCATCTGGATATCCACTCCGCCATCACCAGCGACCTGAGTCTGGAGGTTGGGCTGGAGATCATCCGCCGCGCGCATGGATTGCGCACCGTCACCTTTGAATTCCTGAAAGAGGCGGTCCCTCTCCTCGGCCATGACGCGATTTGTGCAGAATTGACGCGTATCCGGCAGGCAATCCAATGATGACGCTCGAAGCTCAGCAGCGCGGCCTTCTCGACCTCATCAAGAACCGCGGAGCCTCGCCCGTCGACCCGTATCTGCGCCAGGTCGAAGGCTCGCCCCAGCTCGCGATGGTCCGCGAAATTGCTCTCTGGTGGCGGGTGTTTGCACTGGAAGCTCAATGCAGGTTCACTTCACGACTGCTCAAGCGTCTCGGCATTTTCGAGCCGACCGTCGCGTTTTATTTCGACAATCATCCCACGTCACCGTATGTCGAGGAACTCAGCCTCGACTTCCTTGGCTCACTGCGTGCCCATCCCAATCCCTTGCTTCGCGCCGTCTCGCAATCGGAACGCGCAGTGCTCCAGTGCAAAGCAGACTCCAGCGAGGCGGTCGAGGTACTGTGGGACCGTCATCCAGAGCGTGTCTTTCAAGCCCTCGAGGATGGGAGCGAGCTTCCCGCTGAAGAGCCCGACGGCATCTATCGCCTGAGAATCGACAGCGAACTACCCGGCATGGTCGCCTGCACCCGCGAAACAGTCTTGCGATAGCGCGGCGTGTCCGAGGGCATGTCGTCTGGGATTGTCCCCCAAAAATAAGCTCACACGCATACAGCAGCCCGATTTGCGGCATGCGTCATTAGACGCCCCATATTCGATCAAACTTCAGGTGGCTCTCCTGCACGGGATCCCCCAGGTGTCAGACAGCCGCATGATCGCAGGGAAGAAAGATGCCAACGATACAAGCTCAAATATGGAGGGGTGCAAGCCTGACCATCGACCGCGCCGAAAGCGAAACCGACGGCACGGTCTTTCGATTCTCCGGCTCATTCACCGCGCACGGTATGTACGCCACCCTATCCCCGGACGCCATTCGCAACCTCTTCGAATCGCCGCCGCGCGATGGGTACCCGCCCGTACACATCTTTGACCTGGCGGAGGCTCCCTACATGGATTCGCTCGGCCTCGGCATGTTGGCCGGCCATTACGTCCGCTGTCAGGGCAACGGGATTCGACTGAGCATCACGGACGCGAGCCCCCGCGTTCGGGGATTGCTAAGGATGACCAAAATGGACACCGTGCTTCCGATCGCTGCAACCTAGCGGTTGGATACTTTTCTGCGGGGAATCATGACGTCGATGGACGCCTCGGCGATTTACCACCATTCCAGAAATGCTCCGAGACACTGGGGCGTTTGTGAGGACCTAGCAAATAGGCAATAGCGACGGAACTCCTCAGCTTCGGTTCGCGTAGAGAAACCATGTGGACTACAGTATCCGGAGACGCGCTCTCCTCAACGCGGCAACGCAAACCACCAGGCCGCCTAAACGACTTCACGAGGTAAGGTCATGGCAGAGAGTACGACCGAAGCGTCGCAACGACTTGCAGCGCGAATAGCTGGATTCACCCTGCTGTTGGTGATGATAAGCGGCTTGACGGGGATGTTTGTCTTTGGCCGTCATCTGACTTTGGCTGGAGATGCGGCGGCGACCGCACGCAACATTTTGGCGCATGAACGAGCATTCCGCGCGGGACAGGTCTGCGGGATCGTGATGCTGAATTGCGATGTGGTACTGGCGCTGGCCCTCTACGCATTGCTTAGGCCCGTGAATTCAACCCTGGCGCTGCTCGGTTCGTTTTGGCGGATTGCGAACGCGCTCGTGCTAGGCGTGGGCGTCTCGTCCATCCTGGTAGGCTTGGACCTGCTCAGTAACCCGCACGAGATGTCGCTCTTGAGTCTCGGTCAGCTGCACGCGCTCACGCTTATCTTTTTCGACCTGGGTAGCCGTCTATCGCTGATGGGGCTTCTGTTTTTTTGCCTGGGTGCGGGGATTCACAGTTGGTTGTTGTACCGGTCGCGCTATATTCCGAGAGTCATATCGGGCCTTTATCTGTTTTGCTGCATAGAGATGTTGTTGTGCTGCTTTCTTTTTATTCTCTTGCCGAACACGAGATCCGCGCTCGACCCGGCATTTGTGGTGCCGGACTTTTTTGCGGAGCTGGCGGCCGCGCTGTGGCTGGCGCTAAAGGGAGTGAAGTTGCCTGCACCAAGAGAGAAGCCATCGCCGCTGACCGCGGGATCGCTGGAAGGGCGTGTCTGACGCGACCGCGACACACCTACGGCTTGGCGGGTGGCCCATTCAAGCCGCTTCCTGGCTTGAGTGGGGTTGAACAGACGAAATCGGATGCGCGGAAGTCGAAATCATTGCCTCACGCCGTTATTGCGTTGGCATTGAGAAGCTTTCTTCGTCGGGCAGAAACAGCGAAAATACGGTTCCGTTCCAGCCTGGCTTCTCGCTGCTCTTGAGCGCCAGCGATCCACGGTGACGCGCCACAATCTCACGGGAGATCCACAAGCCGAGACCGGTTCCACGCATCTCCTTGGTGGTGTAGAACGGTTCGAACAGGCGCTTTCTCACCATCGCCGACATGCCATGCCCGTTGTCCGCCACCGTGATGCGTACCCCGGAGCGCCCGGTCCGCCAATCCGTCCCGTCGCGACTGCACAGTACCAGCCGCCCTCCCTGCCGCATCGCATCAATCGCATTGGCCAGCAGGTTGTTCAAGACTTGGCGGATGTCATTTTCAAAACACTGGATGCGCTTGGTCGACATCAGTTTGAAATCCACCCGGATATTTGAATTGGCCAATCTTCCCCGATACAGATCCAGCACCGATTGGATCAACTCCTTTGGATCGACGTAGGCGGGGTGCATGGTCTGGCGATGAAAGCGCAAACTCTGCGTGGCAATCTGCGACACTCGCGTCAGCTCAGCCTGGGCTGTCTGCAGATAGGTCCGTACCTCGCTGGGAAGCGAGTCATGATGGATTGCCAGGTAGAGCAGGTTGGTCACTGCTTCCAGCGGGTTGTTAATCTCATGCGAAATGGAGCTGGCCAGCCGCCCCACAGCCGCCAGCTTCTCACTCTGGATCAGCGCTGTCTCCGCTTGTTTTTGCTCGGTAATTTCCAGCGAAGCGGCTGTAATCGCCAGAACGGTTCCATCTGGAGCGTAGACAGGGGAATAGTTGACCCGCCAATAACGATGTTCCCCGGGCCGCATGGGCAGCTCGCCTTCCAGTAATTGGTTGGCGATCGGCTTGCCCTGCGCCACCTGGTGAAACATTTCGTTCAGGCCTTCAATGGGCGCAATTTCCGTTAATGTCTTGCCTAGAATCTCGTCCATCGGCAGCCCCACAATTTCCGCCTGCCGATCATTCAGCCGCAAGTAGCGAAATTCCACCGGATCGAACAAAGCCAGCCCGATGGGCGCGGTGCGATACACCGTTTCCATCTCCAGCCTCTGATGCTCGGTTTCCTGCTGGCTCTTTTTCAGCTCTTCGACGGCCATCCGGTGTTCATGCACGTCGATGCAGACGCCCAGCCAGTACAGCGTCTTATTCTGGTCGTCGCGAACCGGCAAGCCGCGCACCCAGAACCAGCGATAGGCTCCATCCGATCCCCGGCGAATGCGGGTCTCGGCCTCAAAGTCGCGATCGGCCGCCAGCGCTTCCATCCAGCTTTGCAGTACCCTCAACTCATCGTCCGGATGCACTGCCTTGCGCCAGCCTTCGCCGCAGGTTTCTTCCAGCGACATCCCGGTGTAATCCAGCAGTCGCTGGTTGGCGTGGGTCACCTGGCCGGCAGTGTCGGCCATCAGGATCAGCTGCGGGTTCAGTTCGGTAAAGACGCGATAGCGGCGCTCGCTTGCCTGCAAGGCTGCTTCCGCGCGTCTGCGCTGGGTAATGTCCTGGAAATAAACGCCAATCCCTTGCTCGATGGGGTAGACATGCAGTTCGGTCCAGGAGTCGCCGACGGAACTGTAATACTCGAAATGCGACGCGGCGCGCGTCTCCATCACTTGCCGATATTGCGTTTCAACATTCGTGCCGACAACTTCCGGCCACATGCTCCAGACGCTCTGCCCGAGAAACAGCTCCGGTTCTTTGCCGGTGGCTTCCGCAGCCTGCTCATTGGCGAAGGTAAAGATCCAGTCGCGATTGATGCTGACGTAGCCATAGGGCAGCGTCGAAAGCAGTTCGGCCAATTGTCGCTCCGCGCGCTCGGCGCGCAGCTGCAGTTGCCGTTTCCGTTCGCTGGTTTCGGTCCTGTTTTCTAAAGAATCGAGCATGGAAGCGTCACACAGCACACGGTTCGACCACGATTGTACTCATAAAGCGTCGTGCACGGAACGACTGGCCTTTCCTTTAGAATTTCGGATGCAACTGTGCCGTTGGTTCCCGTGGTCGCAGCTGGCAAACTGTTTCACAGACTCCAGGAATGTAGCAATGTGCGGACTGTCAAGGGCATCTCGCCAAGGATAGGTCCCCGCATGCTTCCCGCAAGCCGATTCGCCTGGTTTCCCCTGCCGGCGAACGCACATAAGTGATTCCATTAGATGCGATTAACCCCGCAGAATAGCCCTCGTGCTCGCGGATTTGTGGAACATTGTCACGTGCTTCTGCCCCGACCTCAGCGAGCGGTCCACCTTCCCGTTTCCTCTTGGTACTGAAGTAATTACTCTCTTCTCAATTTTGTGAACACATCGATGTATCCTTCACATAAAAAACAATAAAGTTAAGGTAAGCTTGGCTCAACGATAGGTGACTAAGGTCACTGAAAATCCAAGCTTGTAATGACAAAATCGTTTCATTCGGAACTAAATTGGTCTTGATACTGATCCCTTCGATTGTGCACCAAGTGCTGAACCGCCCATTTTCGGCGGAACCATGGCGCTGGCCGAATCGATGAAGCTTTACCGGACAATTTTGCATGCATATCGAACGTCTTCCCCTGCTTCTGCTATTGGTTTGTTTAACGGCTTGTGGTTCGCCGGGCAGCGTACCAGCTTCGACGATCACTCCGCCGAACGACACAAAAACCGGCCTGGTAATTTCCGGCCTGACCTACAGCAGCGATGCGACCACGATTGTTGCCGCCTACCAGGTGCAGACCGCGGCGACCTCGACGCTGGCCTGCGGAACCACGCCGCGCAGCTACACCATTGACGCAGTAGATAACAGTCTGGTCAGTGCAACCAGCCAGCAGAACGTGGTGGCGGGCCTGGTTCCTTCTACCACCTACAATTGCCAAATCACTGCGACAAACTCTTCCGGATCGGCGACAGCGACATTCTCGATCGCGACGACTGCCCCGGATGCAACCACGCCGATCTCCAGCGTCTCCTTCGGGCCGATCGCCAGCTACAACTCCATCGATCCCGCGGATCAGGGCAGCGCCGACACCTTCTATAACTGCAAATCGAACGATGGCGTCACCTACTTCACTGTGGGGGATATGAAGAAACCCTGGCAGCAAAACGGCGCCCCCGTGAACTCGCTGGCCAGCAGTTCACTGTCGATTGGGAAGTTTACCTCGGAATCGCCACTGGCTGGAATGACGACCGACTTCATGCAGAATTATGGTCTATGCTGCTCCGGGACCGGAGATGACAATCGCTCCCAAAAGGACTCGGGTCTGTTCTGCATGGCTGGAAATATCTATATTGCGCTCGGCCGCCAACTGCAGGGTGACCACATCGTATTGGAACAGAATGCCGGGCAGATCGCATGGAGCCCCGACAAGGGCCAAAGCTGGAACAACTTCCAGACTCCCACTGTATTCAATGCCAACGGGAATCCGACCAGCCCGCCAAGTGCGTCCATGTTTGGTTCGAGCCCCAGCGCGTTTGGTGCTGCGACGTTTGTCATGTACGGCGCCGACGATGGCACCCTCGGCTACACCGCGCCGATCAATCGCCATGACAATGCCAACGCCTACATCTATTTGATTGCCAACGAAGGCGCATGGAACGGCGGTGGGCCCTCGAACGGCGGCGGGAACGCCTATTACCTGGCACGGGTTCCGCGTGCAAAAATCTCGCGGCTCCTGCCGGGCGACTATCAATATTACGTCGGCGGCGATGGATCGCTCGATGCTGGCTGGACTTCAACGCAAGCAAACGCACAACCCATTCTTTCTAATTACGGCGAGCTCGGAACGGCCAACGTGCAATATGTGCCCGCACTCAATCGCTATCTGTTGCTCACCTTCTTCTATCCCAATGGCGCCGGAAACCCAGGTACAACTTTCGACACGACCTGGCTGGTGTATGAAGCGCCGCACCCCTGGGGGCCGTGGTCGCTGGTCAATACAACCCATTGGCCGACCCAGGGATATTACAATCCCGTCATTTTGAATGACACCATCGATCAAGGGTTGACGCCGACGCTCTTGTTCACGGGAGACTTCTTCGACGGCGGCACTGCCGGCTACCAGATGTACATGTCAACCATGACCATCAACTAGCGCGTAGGGAAGCATCGTCAGCGGATTCCCAGAATGTTGCAGCGGGCATGCAGCGCCAGTTGGTGCGCAGTTCCGCCTATAAATCCGCTCAACCCTCCCGGTTCCCGTCGAAGTCCGATGATTAACAGGTCAGGTCGTACCTTATCTATTACTTGAAGTAATCCTTGTATCTCTTGCCCTTCAATGAGTTCAGTTCTGAGATGAATGCCGTCTGCCTCGGCCGTTTGCCTGGCCTGGCGTTGCAGGTCCGCGTAGAAAGCATGCCGCTGATTTGCCAGCAACACCGGCACGTCCGGGGCCACGGCCGACACATAGCTGATATAAGCGGGCAGATCCTCGACGACCGTTATGACCGTCAGTTCGGAGGAATCGAGCCGGGCTAAATCCAATGCAGAGCGAAAGGCCCGAGCCGCCTCGGGCGATTCGTCGAACGCGACTGCAATTTTCTTAAACATGGCATTTTCTCTCCCGGCGGGACTACCTCGCCAGGCTGTGGAAAACTAGTTGCCTTAGCAACCATAAACGCACAAAACAAGCAAAGTCGTTGCTAAGGCAACGAATTTTCAGCCGAGGTCTGAAGTCCTCCCTCGGCACCCCTCAGGTGGAAGATTTCTCCAGTTCCTCCCGGTTCCATTTCCCGGTATTCGCTCCCGCCTCGTAGGTACTCTCCAGAAACTCGAGCAGCGCGGTCCGCGGCGCCGGGGACTGCCGCACGTCGTCGTACATCAGTAGAAATTCCTTCAGCTGTGGATGATAGAAAGCCTGGGCCGGCTGGACCGGTTGATCGGCAAACCCATCCGGCTCCGGGGCGGCATACGCATAAAAAGCTGGGCCTGCAATGTCCCCACCCCCTGGCCACCATCCCGCGCTGATCACTTCATGCGAATAGGCTTCCCGCGTGACGGGATCGGCGCCCACGCGTTCCGGCGCGCGACGCCCGGAGAATCGCGTGAGGGCAAGATCGAAGCTTCCCCAGAAAAAATGCGAAGGGCTGGATTTGCCAATGAACCGGGCGCGAAACTCCTTGAAAACAGAATCGCAGCTGACGAGAGTTCGCCAGAACCGGTGCGCATACTCCGGGTCATACGAGGCATGCTGGGTGTCCTGGTCGAAGGGAATCGGATTGGGAACCTCGACCGGCATGGTCCAGATCTTGACGTTGATGCCGAGGGAATGGAGAGCCGCCATAAATTCGCGATAGAACTCGGCCACCGACTTTGGTTCCAACCGCAGCGTTCTTCTGGCCGCCTGGTCGGTGGTGATGATCAGGTTGTGGTCGATGAAATCGAATTGAATTTCAAAGATGCTGCCCTCGTAGGGAATCGGCGACGTGGTGAGTCCCACGGCGTCGACGTAGAGGGGAACTTCCCACCAATGATTCAGCCTGGGGCTTAGCGCCAGGCGAA
>CAVWNI010000004.1:0-1062480 GCA_963756315.1 uncultured Acidobacteriota bacterium | reverse complement strand
CCGCCAACAGATTCCATCCATCAACCATCACGAACAAAAGAATCTTCAACGGAGTGGAAATCACCACCGGAGGAAGTTGCAGCATCCCGATGGCGGTCGTGATTGAGGCGACCACCAGGTCCACCAGCAAAAAGGGAAGAAAGAGGACTGCCCCGATCTGAAAGCCGGCCTTGAGTTCGGAAAGCATGTAGGCCGGGACAATCACACGCATGGGTAGATCTTCCGGCTTGGCGGGCCGTTCCGCCATGGTAGCGGAGGCAAACAACGCCAGATCTTTTTCCCGGGCATAGTGCAACATATAGAGTTCTGGCGGCTTGATTCCGCGCTCCAGTGCCTGGGTCCCTGTTATCTGCCCGGTGCGAAATGGCTCGACTGCCTGCTGATCGACCTGCACCAACACTGGATGCATTAGGAACCAGGTCATCATCAATCCCAGGCCCATCAAAACTTGATTGCTGGGCGCGGTTTGTGTGCCCAGGGCCTGCCGCAAAAAATGGAAGACTACCAGCAGGCGCACCATCGGGGTCATGGAAAGCAGCAGAGCAGGGATCAGCGTGAGAAACGTCAGAACAAAAATGATCGTCCACGGCACCGTGCCATTACCGGCTATCCGGAGGCCGTTGGTCGTGGGTTCGAGCAACGGCGCGGGAGTGAGGAGAAGAAGGACCGCCAGATTCATGGCTGCAACTCTTCGCGGACTTCGCCCGTATCTCCCGTCAGCGGGACTGTCGGAGTCGAAATGGGCACAATGACAGTTACGTGTTCTGTGCCGCCTCCGACCAGAAATTGCACACCACCAACTTCCACCAGCGATAAGTGACGTTTTGCCCCCAGCGTCAATTGTCCGACCAGGCGCAACTGTGCGCCTTGCTTAGCCCCGGGGACACATTTCGCGCGACACCATTGAGCGGCGTGCAGGACGAACTGTACGAGGGGCGGCATACTCGTCAGCGATGGCATCCAGCGTTGCCAGCGTGGTATGGTTTGGCCTCGCCTGGCTAGTGTTACGTTTTCACAGTTCGAGGCTGCATCGGATACTTGATTCACCGCTCCGCCCTTCACTCCTGCCAGATCTACCGCCGGCATCCACATTGCAACCGTCTCCCTGACCATCGCGCATTTTCCCCTTCATCCGTTATCTCTTCGACGCCGGACGCTGCCGACGAAATTTCGTCATAAGAGGCGCGTGATGCGCACGGCCATCTCCTGGTCCACGGCTTCCACTTCAACCCAGGCCAGTTGAACATCTTCAATTGCGAGTGGAAGATCATCGCCGTGCGGCCATGCGGTGGCAATCACCTGGCCAGGATCGAGCGAAAGCAAATCTCTTACGCAAAATCGAAGCACCGGCAGCGCGACGCTTAATTGAATCGGCAACCACTCCACGGCAGGCCACGATTTACGCTGTGGAATAGCGGCTGATAGTGACTCCCGCGCAGAGGCGTTCGTCTCCGCCAGGTCATCGCTTGAAGCACTCACTTCTTGCAAAGCTTCCATTGGTCAGTTTCTCCAGTCCGCGAGCGTCTCTCCGAATCTCGATTCCTTAGAACTGCTCAAGAATCGAAATGAAATACATCCTGGCCACTCGAGTTTGCTGAGTCTGGCCTGCGATCGGCGTCGGATTCACCTACGCCCAAGGCGCTTTCCGGTTCGCCTCCGCACCACGATGAGCGACTTCCTGATGTTCTTGGTCGAGAGGGAACGCCGAAATCGGGCTCGCATCGAGCCCGACAACCGGCCGACTCCAGCAGTGTGGGCTCAGGGAACGCGAGAGATGTTGCGGTTGCCATAACATCTGCAAGAAGTGCAGGAATGGAACCACAAGAGTGTCGAGCAAAGTAAGAAAGCTCTCAGTTTTGTAAAGTGGGTTGCGGGGCAGTCGACAGGTTCGCATTGGACCCGAGGCGAGGTCGCATGAGCGTACCCCGGGCCCGCTGCGGAGATTACTGCTGAATCATGTTGATGGTGGCCTGGGTGACGGTATCAAACGTTGTCACCGATTTGGCATTGGCCTCATAGGCGCTTTGCGCCACAATTAAATTGGAAAATTCACTGGAGATATCGACATTCGAGTCCTCGAGTGCCCCACCTTCCATAGTGCCGCGCCCACCCGTACCCGCGACGCCTACGGTTGCCGGTCCGGAGGCGAGCGTAGCTGTGAAGTTGTTGTCGCCGGTGCGGGAAAGGCCCTGCTCGTTGTTGACCATGGCCAGGGCTAGCTGGCCAACGGCCTGCGTTTGCCCATTGGAAAACTGCACCGAGATGGTGCCGTCGGAGCCGATCGAAAATCCCTGATAGCTTCCGCTCGAATATCCGTTCTGCGTCGTGCTACCCACCGTCGACGCTGACGCCGCCTGGGTCAAGGTTGGGTCGTTGTTCGTGTCGTAAAGGTTCCAGTTAAAACTCAGATTGCTGGCGCCGTCCGTCAAGCCTCCAAAGTTGATGCCTGTAACGTTGGCAGCGGGGGTCGTCAGCTGCCCGCTGCTATTGAACGTCAGGGTACCAGTGGTGTTGGCGGTCGTTCCGCTGTAGTCGCCCGCCGGCAGCGAGATGGCATAATCCCATGTATTGGTGCCTGCGTTTGTGAAGTTCACCGTAGCCACATGGCTTTGCCCCAGCGAATCGTACACAGTCACTTGGGCCGGGACGACGGTACCGAGTGCCGCACTGGCATTCAGGTTCGTCGCATTCAGAGAAAACTGCGTCGTGGCCTGCGGCTGTTGGGTGGCGCCAAGCGGAATCTGAATCGCGGCCAGGGGTGCATTCGTGTTGACTACCCCATTGCTGGCGGGGTACCCCATCACCGCGAGACCGTCTGCACTCGTCAGGTTGCCATTCTGGTCTGTTTGAAAGTCACCCGCGCGGGTATATTCCTGGGTGCCTCCGTTGTTGAGCACGAAAAACCCATTCCCGGTCAAGGCAACATCGCTAGCGCTGCCCGCAGTGGTATTGATGCTGCCCGGCGTGAAGTCGGTCGAGTTGGCCGCCACCTTGACTCCTTGACCCGCCACAACTGGATCTCCGGAACCGGAAGAGCCGACTTGTTGATAAAACAGATCCTCAAACGATGTGGACTGCGATTTGAATCCGGTCGTATTCAGGTTGGAAATATTGTTGGCGATTGTATTGAGCTCCGTTTGATCGGCGTTCAATCCTGTCAGTGGAATGGAAAATGATGCCATCGGTCTTCTCCTTGAAAATGCTGGATGTCTGAAAATAATGCCCGCGTTCGTGAAGTGCCTTCTTAACTTGCGGACCTGTCTGCCCAGGTAAGCCACCACATGCTGTTACATCCATCCTGTCGGTCTCATGGAATGGCGCCACCCGCCCCAGCGGCCCCAAGCGCTGGCAGGGAGGACCCGCTCAGAGTTGCCCCGGGAATGGAATGTTCGAGGGCCCGCATCACTTCCGGGTTGAGGGGAACCTGCGTGGGAGGTAGTACCTGCGTCGGCAGGGCGGATGCGTGGGTAAACGCCTGCGCCACCGCGGTTTCCGAGGAGGTAGGAAGTTGTACATTGCTGCCCAGCGGCAGAAGATGCCCGGCGGCTGCGGCCTGGGTTGTCGATGCCAGCGGTGAAGCACTCTTTGCCGCGGCCGTAACTGCAGTGGCACTGCTGGCTGCATGGCTGGTCGGCGTGGTGCCGGTGCCGGTCGCGGTGGTGAGCGTCTGGTTGATCTCGACGAGTTGTTCCAAACTATTCACCCCCACCAATTGCGTTATGTACTGCATCGGGTCAGTCTGTTGCGTCGGATCCTGGTTCTGGATTTCGGTGACCAGCAGGGTTAAAAAATCATTGGCGGTAATTGTCGCTTCGCTGGCGGAGCCGGTCGTGCCAGCGGTGCTTCCGGTGCTGGACGAATCCATCGCGTTGACCCCCTTTCCTTGCGTTTGTGCCTGGGGCTTCGACTCAAAAGGCGAAGCAATAACCTGTTTCACGTGGTCCAACAAACTGAGCAAGAGCATATTCTGGTTTCCTCCCCTTTAAATCTTGTGATTCCGTCATGCATGAATGCTGAAATGATGTCCTTCCACAAATGCACCGTTTGCCTGAGTGGAGGCGGTGATGAGCCCACCGCCTGACGGTGCCACCGCCCAGCCATTGGAACCTGGATCTCCGATCGCGGCACTTTCGGAAGAACCCGGCGCATCGTTTTGAGAGAATGGCTGTCCTTGCGATCCTGCTCCCTGTTGACCACTCCCCATACCTGTTTCCACGTGAACCTGGTGCACTCCCGTGTGGTGATCCTGCAAATAGGTCGCCATCGTCGGCAGCACAGAAGTTAGCGCCGCATGACTTGTGGCCGAGATCGCTGACAAGGTGGCCGATATCTGGCCCGCAATTCGCTCCGCTCGCACTTCCACCCATCCCAACGACGGGTCGGTGATGCCCACCGCGACCTGATGCGGCGCGGCATGCAGCAGGACCCCGCGCTCACCCGCTGTCGCATTGTCCAACGCAGCAAAGGCATCCGAAGGCGTTACGTGACTGGTCGCCGGGCCCGGATTGGAAATTGCTGGATTTTGTGTAGAGCTCACATGACTGGCGCCGGGAAAAAGACCGGGGGTGGTGGAGAGGCCCAGGCTGAGGCCTGCAGCAGGTTCGTGCTCCGTTCCGCAACCGGAAGAAATGGAGGGTGCGAGCGCCCCTGCGTTTCCCTTGGCTGTTGCGCTCGTGAGCAAGGCTGGCGCTACTGTGGAACCGGCGATGGCTCCGGCACTGACCTTCGAATTCGAGGGTGCATTTCCGTTGTCGCCATTGTTGCCGGTATTGCCCGCTGATTCCGGGGAGCCCGCACCCGAATCATCGACTATTTTCGCCTTAACCCCGGAATCGGTAGACCCGCCCGGTAGGCCTGTTGCCAGGCTCTCTTGAGTTTGTCCAGCAGTCGAATTTCCGTCCGTGTTTCCTGCGGACTCGATAGCTTGAGTGGCATTCAATGCAGAATTCGTAGCCGCGCCACCCGCAGAATTCCAGGCTGCTCTCGGCGTAGCGGCACCTCCTTGCGCCGCGTGCGCAGCGTGTGCTTCTTGGGCCGAGACGGATTGAGGACCATTGGCTGGTGTCTGGTCGGCAGCGCCAGCTCCATCTGCCAAAATCCGATCCGTTGTCTGACTCTCGGGAACGGGCTGATGCAGAGTTGCAGTCGTGGCGTCGGCTTTATTTGCATGCGTTGGATAGGGCGACACAGGGGAAGCATGAGAATTCTTTGTCAGGGTATCCGTGTCGGTGGTCTTCGAGACGATAGTCACGCTCGCGTTCGTGTCCTTGCCTGCGAGGGACTGTAGAGCTTTCATTCCCAGGTCCGAAGACTGGGCCACAATCGGCGCTGCTGCAGCGGTGGAGTTGGCCAGGACAGCCATATCGAGCCCATTAGGTTTCGTGGGTGTGGTTTCCGATGGATGAGGATTTGTTTTCACTCGCGTAGAGGGCATAATCCCGGTCTGCTTCAGTGTCGATCCGGTCCCCGTCGGAATGGAGGCTGGCGCTGGGGTTGGAGATGATGAAGGGAAGGTTTCATCATCCAAATCTGCCCTGATTTCCGAGGCCTGATGACTGAGAACCTGGGTGTCCTCGGCCGCATTTGAAATGGCATCGGAGGTGGCGTCGCCTACCGGACCAACTGTAGTGGTTCCGGAGTTGGACTGTGAGGTATCGGGCTGCCGTCGAGAAGACGTCGAGTTCATCGCCGAAAGGTGAGGTGCAGGCGTGGGTCGACGTGCAGGAGAGAATGCGGCCCGCATGACCACGGCAAAGTCACTTCCCTGGGAATCGACGCTGGGCCTCGTGGTCGCCGCTACAGGCAACACGCTTCTCGGGATCGCCGCGTCAATATGGGATAGTGAACTCATGCAGAAATGATCTCCTGTTGAGGGAAAGCAGTGCAGATGTCGTGCCAAAGGTCACTTCAGGGAATGAGAGATCGATAAGGATTGGCTCAGAATTGCCGAAGAGGAATCTGTTATTTTTCGCGAGGAGGGTCTTCGTCGGGAATTGTTTCCTTGCCCCGCTCCTGAAATCGTCCTGGAGTGCCGCGTCTGCGCATCAGTGTGCGTTGCAGGAACCATTCATCGGTCCTCGCTTGCTCCCTCCGGTCCCGTTCCATCGCGTCAGTCCTGGCCTGCTGCTCGAGAAGCTGCTCCGTCTGACGAAGTTCGCGCCGGCGCTCGGTGTAAAGTTCGATCATGGGTTCGATTCGGCGCAATTCGGCTTCGCGGACCTTTTCTAGGCGCATGAGCTTCCAGCCAGAAAACTCAAGCACTGCCTCCTCCATTAGCCAAGCCTTTCCCTCAACTTCGCGCTGCGGATCCAGCGTTGAATCGGCTGCGGTCTTTCCGTCACCCTTCGAACTGGGACTCTCCAGCCGAGTCCAGCTCTTAGCTAGTGTCCAGCGCTGTTCGTGCTCAATAGCAGTCTGCTCCTCACAGGCAGCAGAAGCTTGGCGGGCCAGCTGGGCCGCTCGTTCGACTTCAAGACGAGCCTGTTCTTCCGCCAGCTGACGAAACCGCACGATGCGCCGCAGGGCATGCGCCATGAAGTCCAGACCTCGCTTTCTAATTAGATTTTTAATGCCAGCATCTGGCTGAATGTTTCTTCGAACGAAGCCCGCTCGTCCGGTTTCTGCTCAAGAAACGCGCGCAGTTTCTGACGGGCCCCAAGCGCCCGGTCCAGATCGGGATCGGCTCCCGCTTTGTAAGCGCCAATGCGCACCAGGTCTTCCGACCGGGCGTAGGAGGAGAGCAGTTGTCGAATCAGTGTGGCACGTTCCCGATGCTCGGGTGTGGTGACGGCCGGCATCAGACGGCTGATGGATTCCAGAACCTCGATTGGCGGATACCAACCCTCGGAAGCCATCGCGCGGGACAGCACGATATGCCCGTCGAGAAACGATCGGGCCGCATCGACGAGCGGGTCCTGCAAATCATCACCTTCCATCAACACCGTATAGAATGCGGTGATGCTGCCGGTAGCATATTGACCAGCACGTTCGATCAGCCGGGCCAGTCGGCGAAAGACGGACGGAGTGTAGCCGCGCGCTGTGGGTGGCTCGCCTGCCGCAAGCCCGATCTCCCGCGCCGCCATCGCGTAGCGCGTCAGAGAATCAAGCACCAGCAGCACGTGTTTCCCTTGTGCGGCATAAAACTCGGCAATGGAGGTCGCCGCCATTGCCGCCCGCATCCGCAGCAGCGGCGACTGGTCGCTGGTTGATACCAGCACGACTGACCGCTTCCGGCCTTGTTCGCCGAGGCTGTCTTCGAGAAACTCGCGAACTTCTCGACCGCGCTCTCCTACCAGCCCAACCACGGTCAGATCGGCGCCGGTATTCCGGGTCATCATGCCGATCAGCGTGCTCTTGCCAACCCCGGAACCCCCAAAGATTCCCACCCTTTGTCCGCGTCCTACTGTGAGAAGCCCGTCGATTGCGCGCAGCCCGGTCCCGAGCCGCGTCTGAATCGGCACCCGATCCATGGGTTGGGGAATCGCCCGCTCCAGCGGCCAACTCTCCTTCACTCGGAGTCTCGGTCCGCCGTCGAGCGGGTACCCTTCGGCATTCAACACGCGACCCAGCAGATCATCTCCTACGTCGATGCTCGGCGTGTCTCCCAACGCAGCTACGCTATCTCCGAAGCGGATCCCGTCAGGAGAATCCAGAGTCATCGAAAGGACATGCGAACCACGAAAGCCGATCACCTCTCCTGGATGGCTGTTCCCTTCCCGATCGAAGATTTCGCAGCATTCTCCCACCGAGCAGAAAGGCCCTTCCGACTCGATCGTCTGACCTGTAGCTTCAACCACACGCCCATGCCAGCGCCATGCCGGTCGTTTCTCCAGTCGGCGAAAATAGGCTTGGAGGATGGGCTCGGAATCAGGTGAGTTACGATCCCCGCCCGGCTTGTTCTCGCCTAACGCGTACTCTTCTCGAGGAAGGATTTGTTTCCATCCCTGGGGATAATCCTCGGCATGATCCTCGCCCGAATTCGGCTCCCAGCGATCTTCCGGCAGGGAGACAGGTTCGATCAAGGATGTGGATTGCTTGGATATCGTCTTCGAATCTGATGCCTGCTGATTTTGCTGCTCCGCTGCGTTATTGCGGAGAGGGTGCGCGGCAGGTTCGAACAGAGCGATGGCATCCACTCCTAATCCATCCGGCAGGATCGATTCCGACATCGTTCTGTTTCTCCTTTCCGCGACGTGACACCCGTGCGCGTCTTCCCAGTTATGCAGAATTCCGGTTCGCTGGAGGCGCATTCACACCGCCGTCCGTGGGCCGGCGATCGAGCAGATCGAAAAATCCTTTCTCAATTTCTTGTAGTTGTGCTCGCACGCCCAGTTCAATCGTGCCAAGCTCGGTTGCCAGGACGCACTCTCCCGCCGAAAGAGAGGGGTCCTCCAGGACCCCAGGCTGGCTGCGCCAATTCGCCGTCGAGCGAAAAAATTCCTTCCACCGGGCCACGTCCGCAGGTGGAACGCGCGCCAACACGGTGGTGGAATCCCCCAACTTTTCCAGCGCGACTCGGACCGCACCCCCTAGAAGTAGCGGATCCAATTGAGCTTCTCGATGCAACACTCGCGCGGCAATTGCCAGGGCCAACCGCACGACTTCTCCCTCGACGTCGTGAAAATAATTCTGTCGCTCGATCCGGAATCTTTCCAGCGTCTCCGTAACTTGCATCTGCAGCCGCTGCCGTTCGACGGCCACTTGCTGTTCCATAGCGAGTCTTCCTTCGCGGCGCCCCGACTCCTCGGCCGCGGCGATTGCCTGAGCGGCCTCACGTTTTTCTTCCGCCCTGCGCCTCTCCAGTTCTGCGATCGTTCGCATCCAGTCCGTCTCAGACTCCGAGCGCCGTTCTGCGGAATCTTGGCCGTCTTTTATTCCAAACAAACCGTCTGCATGGGGCGGGAACAGGGCAACGGGGGGACGCACGGTGGTCGAGCCGGTGAGGACAGAATCTCTCAACGAAGCTGCTCTAGGGCTCTGGCCCGATTGCACGGAACGATACTGAAGTCGCTCCAGGGGGGACGCGTCAGGAGAATCGGATTCCTTCAGGTTTGTTGGTATTGCTCGAGTCGCTGCCACCATTTCTCCTTTTCGGTACTTCGCTACCGCTGGAACATCATGCAAGAACATTGCGGTTCGATCGCGAAATTCCCAGACCTGAATATCTTTTTCGGAATCGCTCAGACCATCAGGTCGTCTTCTTTTTCTGCAGCGAGAATCAGCTTGCCATCAGCCTCAAGCTTTCTAGCCAGTGTCAGAATTTCCTGTTGCGCCTGCATGACCTCGCGGGTGCGGACCGGCCCCAGGACCTCCATGTCCTCCTGCAGCATCTCGACGGCCCGCGAACTGAGCGCTTTGAAGAGATGAGCTTTCAGTTCGGCGTTGGTTCCCTTCAGCGCAAGCGCGAGTTGTTTCTTGTCGACCTGCGAAATCAGTTCACGAATGCTGGCCGCAGGGACCGTCACGAGATCCTCAAACGTAAACATCAGGTTGCGAATATTGATGGCAAGCTGGGGATTGTCTTTCTCAATCTGCTCGAGAATCGCGCGGGCGCTCAAAGCGTCCAGACGATTCAGCAGGTCGGCGACCGCCTTGAAACCGGAGTAGGATTTGCGGTGGGTATCCCCGAGCGACAGTAGCCGTTTGTGCAAGACCAATGCAACCTTCTGCGCCATTTCCGGCGAAAACTGCTGCATTTCCGCCAGACGTCGTATCGAGTCGACTCTCTGGCCGTCGGCAAGTTGCTGCAGCACCTGGGACGCTCGCTTCGGGTCGAGATGCGCCAAAACCAGTGCAACGGTTTGGGGATGTTCCCCCTCTAGAAACTTGCTCAATTGGTGGGGATCAACCTCCTGCAACATGGCCAGATCGCTGTGTTGAGCCTCCTGCGCATTCTTCACCTGGCTCAGAAGATCCCCAGCTCGCTGCTTTCCGAACGAGTCGACCAGCAGCTTGGTCGCGTATTCCAGACCGCCATGGACCATGAACTGCTGCGTCTCGATCAGCTGATGAAACTCTTCCAGTACCCCCGTCGCTAACTCCGGACTCACGTCGCGGACCGAGGCGATTTCTTCGGTCAGCAACTGAAGTTCTCGCTCGGAAAGATGTTGATACATTGCCCGCGCCAGTTCGTCGCCAATGGTAATCATCAGCACCGCCGCCTTCCGCAATGGCGGCAGGTCGTGGTGCGCAGACCTTTCCTTGTTCTCCACGGGAAGCGGCGGTGGAGGGGCGGCCTGCGCTGGAACCTGAGGTGTGGGGCTCGCTGTCGACATATCTCCCGTCTCCTTCACTTTCCGCTCCAGCTAACTGCGTGATCAAGCCATCCGTCTACCGGTGCTTTCAAGTCTCGACGGATTCAGGGCTTATGCGCCGAGCGGACCCAGCTTTGCAGCAGTCGAGTGCCCTGTTGCGGCTCATTTTTTACGTAATCCGAAATGCGGTCGAATAACACCTGTGCGCGCGCCTGCTGCCTCTCGAAGCTCAGTTCATCTGTCTGGTCCAGTTGGGGGCCTCCCGCCGATGTCAGCAGCGGTGCTTGTCCGTGAGCTGCAGGCAAAGTTTGCACAGAGGAAGTCAACTGCTTCAGTTGTCCGAGGACCGGTCGCACGATAAAGATCAATACCAACACGAAGACGGCGAACAGGACTGCATAGCGAACAAACCCCATGCTATCGCCGGCGTGAGCCATCAATCGGGTTGCCAGGCCCGTAGGGGCAGCCGTCGTATTGGTCGCAAAGCTAAGATTCTGTACGGTCACCTGGTCGCCACGCGCAGTATCCAGACCAATTGCATCCTGTGCCAATTGCTGGATTTCGTGCATCTCCGCGGGTGTGCGCGGCACCCAGGTGACATGCTTCCCGTCAGCGGAGATCAACCGGCGGTCATTGATCAATATTGCCGCCGTAACTCGACGCAATTCACCCGGACCCTGCATCCGATGTCGAACCGACTTGCTCACAGCGTAGGTGTCCTGTTCCCTCTTCGTGTTTTCCATCGGCGGCGTTTGTTGGGGGTAGACGGGCGGTTTGACGTTCGGGGCATTACTCGCAGTCCCCGGAACTCCGCCCGGCGCAGGTTGCCCATTCGGGCCGGAACTAGCTTCGGCGCGGTCAGTCGAAAGTGTCGCCACTTTGTTCGGGTCGTACACCTCGTCCACGTCGTCTTCACTGCCGGAATCGAAATTCGCAGTTACCGACGCTCGTACGTTGTCCTCGCCAGCCACCGGAGTCAGGGTCTCGAGCAATTTACTGGTCAGTGCCTGTTCATACTGGGCCTCTTCTGCACCGGCCGTTTTTGGGCCGAATTGCTGACGGCCGTCAGCATCCACCAACGTGACTTGACTCGACTTCAGAGTATCGACTGCGCCGGCGACCAGGCTTCGGATCGACTGCGCTTCACCATCACTCAACGTGCGGCGCAGTTTGAGCACCACGCTGGCCTTGGCGTCCCGCTGGTCATCGGTAAACAGCGAGTCATGCGGCAGCACAAGATTCACTCGCGCCTGTTCAACCGCGTTCAATGATTCGATGGTATGGTCCAGCTCCCCTTCGAGCGCCCTCTGATAGTTCACGCGTTCGTCGAACTCCGAACCCACCCAATTCGGCTTGTCGAAGATCTCGAAGCCCAGTCGTCCGCTGGAGGGAAGCCCTTTGCCGGCAATGGCCAGCCTCGCCTGGTTTAAGGAAGCTGCGGGAACGCGGACGGTTGCGCCATCCGGGGTGAGGTCGTACGGGATGTTGGCCTGCATGAGCTCCTGTTCAACCTGCTGGGCGTCACGCGCCTCCAATCCGCTCATCAGCACTCGCATGTCCGGTCGGAATGCCAGCCAGATCATCCCTGCGCCGACGGCCATCAGCACCGCAAGAGAAGCAAACAATCCCCAGCGCTGGCGAGCAGACATGCTTCCGAAGCGCGCACGCAGCGCCTGCGTATTCGCGGTTAGACGCTCCTCGATGCCGGTCTTGGTAAGAGAGGTGGATGCCGGTGGTGTTGTGGCCTTTTCCGTCATGCTGTGTCCCGTCTTTGCAGTAGCCGCGCGCCTAGAACTGCAGCCCCATCAACTGTTGATAGGCCGCGACCGCTTTGTTGCGAAAGGCCAGCATCATCTCAAATCCAAGATTGGCCTTTTCCGTCGCGATCATGGCGGTATGGATATCCACACCGTTGCCCGACAGCAGACCTGTGACCGAATTGGCGGCATTTGTCTCCAGTTGCTGCGTCTTCGCAATCGCATCCTGTAAAATCCCCGCGAAGGGGGTTTGGTAGGAGGACGAAGCCTCACTTCCGGCCAAAACGCTCGATGCGGCCTTGTTGGATGCGGCCGCACTGGTCGCCATCTGCTGCGCCGCGATCTGAATACCTGGAATTGCCGTCATGCCTGGTTTCCTTGTTCGCTTGCTTCGCGTTCGTCGTGCTCACCAGCTCGTTGCAAATCCTGCATGTCCTACTTCAAAAGATCGAGCGTGGAGGTAATCATGCCTTTCGCGGCAGTCACTGCAGAAACATTCATGCCGTACGCGCGTTGCGCTCCCATCAGATCCACCATCTCGGTCAATGGATTGATATTCGGGTAGCTCACATAGCCGTTGGCGTCTGCATCCGGATGGCCAGGATCGTAGCGGCGCAAGGCCGGTTCGGTGTCGCTCACTACGGCTGCAACCTTCACGCCTTCACCCACGTCACTTTGCTGTCCTTGCAAGGTTCCAGTAGAAAGAAATGCCTGCGCGAAGTCCTGGGGCTGATCCACTCCCTCGGTCTGAAACACAACGTGCTGTCGCTGGTATGGTTTTCCACTTTCTGTGCGAGTGGTGTTGGCATTCGCCATGTTCGCCGATACAACCTCGGCGCGCATCCGTTCCGCCTCCAGTGCCGAACCGCTAATGTCCATCACTCCAAACAGGTTCATCGACAATCCTCTCGCTTGGGTCGCCCTCGATCGAACTTACTGCGCCTGGATGGCGCTGCGAATCACCGACAGCTGTTCTTGCAGCAACTCGATACCGGTTTTGTAATCCAGCTGCTCTTTCGCCAGGTCGAGCCCTTCCCGATCCATGGAAACATTGTTCCCGTCGGGACGTTCCAGCAGCCCATCAACCTTCTGCACCGTGGGAGTACTGCCAGCAGCATCGGCCGCCAATGTTGTCGCCGGCTGGCCATTGCTACCGTCCTGGCGTGACGCCAGAGCCTGAGAGGCCGCCGCGGAAAACTCGGCAGCAAAATCGATGCCCACCGTGCGGTAATTCGGTGTATCCAGGTTGGCTACATTACTGCTCGTCAGTTGGAATTGGGTACTCGTCAGGTCGAGAAACTTTCCCAGGACATCGATCAACGGCGTCGTGATTTCCATGGCATCCCCCCTTCTTCAAGCCTCGCTTCGAGCGGCTCGTCTCCGGTAAATTCGTGAGCCGGAAACTCGCCGAGACATTCTCACCGAAAAGTTTCCGTGCGTTGTCCTAAAGTGTGACTCTATCCAGCCGATATGCACGAAGAAGTCTCAAGACGCACCGAACAGGTAAGAGAATTCTCAGATTTTGCCTTCTCCCGGCATCCGCTCCCTCGACCGCACGCGGATTTCAGCAGCCGATATCTGCGGGCGATCTTCGGCCAGGATGTAGGCTCGTTCGACGACGTGGGCCAGTTCGCGCACGTTTCCGGGCCACCCTTGAGCGCACAATTTCTCCAGCGCTTCTGGATCGAATGTTTTCGAAGGCCCACTTTGACCCAACTGTTCTAGGAAATGCATCGCCAGCTCCGGAATATCTCCGGGCCGCTCAGCGAGTGACGGCGTTTGAATAGGAAAGACCGCCAGGCGAAAGTAAAGATCGCCTCGGAATTTCCCCTCCTCCACGCATTGCAGCAAGGATTGATGCGTGGCCGCTACTACGCGCACATCCACGCGTGTCGGTTCATTTTCCCCGATGCGCTGCAGTTCGCCCGCCTCCAGAAAACGCAGCACCTTCGCCTGCAACGCCAGCGGCATCTCGCCGATTTCATCTAGAAATAATGTCCCCCCGTGTGCCGCTTCCATGCGACCGGTCCGCGCCTGTACCGCGCCGGTAAACGCTCCGCGCGTATAGCCAAACAGCTCCGCTTCTAGAAGCGCTTCGGGGATGGCTGCGCAATTCAGTATGATGAAAGGCCGGTTGGCCCGTGCGCTCAACCGATGCACGGCCCTGGCCACGAGCTCCTTTCCGCTACCCGTCGGTCCTTCGATAAGCACGGTGGTCTTGCGCGGAGCCACCAGACGGATAAAGTGAGCGAGTCTCTGCATTTCTACACTGCCGCCCAGCAGACCCGGCAATCCAGCAACCGGCACACCCGATACGCTCTCCGTGGTCAGGATTCGCGACGTGAATGCGCCTCCCCCCGGAATCATCTCTGTCCTGGCGTCCGTCTCTTCCGTCGGGCTGCGGGAGGAGCCACCTTCTGGAGCATCGGCCAAAATCCGTACAGGTTTGCTGGATAGAAAACCTCCCGCAAAATTGATCCCGTGGGCCTCCGGTGAACGAATTCCACGAGGTGCCATGGGTCGGGGCGGTGCTTCTTGATCGCCTTTCTTGAGCGGCCACACACCGGTCGTAGTTTCCTGCGCCCGCCGCAGCGCGTACAGCAACTCTGGCCTGCGTACAGACCGTGGTTTTCCCAGCATCTGCTCTGCCTCGTTGACGCAGATAAGATCCAATAAAGGGTATTGGATTCGAAGTTGTTCCGCGAAATCGCCCGCCTCCAGGTCCGGCAGCCACGAATCGAGCAATAGAGCTTCGCTGGGTCGCTCTTCTAAATAGCAGAGGGCTTCGGCGCCACCGGCTGCCTCTCGAACCTTCCAGCGCATCCCCGTGAGAGTTTCAGCGAGCTTTTGACGAAAGGAAGCATCGGCACTTACCAGAACGGCGGTCCGGGATTCAACCGCGCGGGGCTCAACAAGCTTTTGAGTTTGCATCTCTTCATTCCTCACACAACAACGGCAGGCAAAAGTACAACAGATTGCACGACAGCAAAGGGTGTCAGGCAGCTTCAGGGGAAGGGTTACGCAGAACATATCCGTTTCCGCGCACCGTATGGATCAGTTTGTTTTCCGCGCCTTCATCGACTTTGCGGCGAAGGTAATTGATATAGACGTCGACAACGTTGGTTGTCACATCCGGATGCATTTTCCATACATGCTGCAGCAGGCCGACGCGGGTAACGCATTCTCCACGATGTTCCAGTAGATACTCCAGCAGAGAGAATTCCTTCAACGTCAGTTCGATCGAGCGGCCGCCCCGTTCGACGCTGCGACTGGGGCGGTCGAGCACAAGATCGCCGCACCTCAGCTGGGAACCGGCGCTCGACCGTAGGCGCCGAACCAAGGCGCGGCAATGCATCTGGAGTTCTCGCAGTGCAAATGGCTTTGCCAGAAAATCATCCGCCCCGAGTTCTAGGCAACGCAAACGTACCTCAAGAGAATTGCGTGCAGTCAACACCAACACGGCAGCGTCGCTGGTTTGCCGTATAACCCGTAGAACTTCCAGGCCATCCTTGCGGGGCAGGTTTAGATCGAGCAGAAGCAGCGTGTACTGGGCCTCTTGCCATTCGACCAGCGCGGCTTCGCCATCCTGAACCCACGTTGCGGTGTAACCTTCATTCTGCAGCGTGCGCATCAGCAGGCTGCCAAGCGCACGATCATCTTCAGTTATTAGAACTCGCATCGGCAGAAATCCCTTTCGGGGAAAGTGCAAATTTTTGCAGTTCCAGGCTTCCTCTGTATCGGTGTAATACCACCGGGGAAGTTTCCTGGGCTGCGCAGATTTCTTCTATGAACGTGTCCTTACTTTGCACGATGGGGAGTCAGAATCCATGGAAAATTCGAGGGAGGGGAGCCGGCGGTAATCCCATTTTGGAACAAACCAAGGAAAATTACCCGAATGGAAAGCAATCATATTGATGGTCGAAGTTTTCAGGCCGATAGTACTGCGCTATTTCTTCTTCGCGATGAAGCCGATCGTTTGCCTTCTGTTCCGGGCAACTGGACGGCCACGTCTTTGTCTTGACGCTCATTATTCTGACAAGAATTCAGGGTAGTAACAGTCGATCTACTCGTTCTTGCCGTGTAGAGCGAGGACGTTTCGGAGTTGAAGCCGTTCTGGAAAGCCGGGTCCGACCGTCACTGTGCGCGCAGTAAATTCTCTTGTCTGAGGAGAGGTTCGTAGGGACGACGGGCATTGTCAGCGGGAGGGAGGATCTGTGGGAGCCCAGGTCAGCGCGTGAATACGTGGAGTTGCGCCGTGAGGGGCAAACGGACAGGCGCGATACGTCGCCGGCTTTTGTCTCGCGGGCGAACTTGATCCAGTCGGCTCTGGCGCTGCTTCGGCGGACGTTTGGCGCACCTTTGTTCCGCCGCCGGTGTCGTCGATCAGGATCAGAGCGATTACGCGGGGGCTCGATAAAAGGCGGCTGCTCCAGCAGGTACGCGAGTGAATTGTTCGTCCAGGTTGAGAGTGGTCTCTGCTCCTCCCAGCGCCAAATAGCCGCCTGGAACCAGGGCGCCGCGCAATTGTCCCAGGATCTTCTTCTTGGTTTCCACGTCGAAATAGATCAGCACATTCCTGCAAAAGATCACGTCGAATGGCCCTTTATCCCGCATGTTGTTGCGCAAATCAAAATGCTCGAACCTGACCATACTGCGCACATGATCCTTGACTTGCCAATCCAGGTGTTGATGGTCGAAATATTTCAAAAGATAGCTGACGGGCAGCCCGCGATTCACTTCCAACTGGTGATACCGCCCTTCTCGGGCTCTCGCGAGTATTTGCTCAGAGAGATCCGTTCCAAAAATCTCCGCATTCCAATTGCTCAACCCGTTTTCCAGCAGAAGCATAGCAAGGCTATAGGCCTCCTGCCCCGACGAGGCAGCTGCCGACCAGATAGTCAGCTTTCGCGTAGGAATTGAGCGCGCCAACAAGCCTGGCAGAATCGCTGTCCGGAACCCGTCGAACAAGGCGACGTCCCGAAAGAAAAAAGTCTCATGGGTCGTGATGGCTTCAACCACTTTTCGATGCAGGGGAAGATTGCCATTGCGTCGCAGTGCCGTGCAGAGGTCGTCGAGAGATGACAGGCTTTCCTGCAGCACCACCGGCATAAGACGGGACTCTAGAAGATAGTGCTTGTTGTCATCCAGCACAATGCCCGATCCCTCGCGAATGAAGTTCTGCAGGTATCGGTAATTTTCGAGAAGGATTGTGGAACCGGAAACTTCATTTGTCATGGCGACTATTCCAGAGACAGTTATCTCGCAGGGCGCAAGCGGCTACTGTCCTCTCACCCTTCTTAAAATTTCCGGCACCACTCCGTCGAGTGGAACCACGGAATCTGCCAGTCCGGCTTTGACGACAGCTCCGGGCATCCCCCATACCACGCTCGTGGCTTCATCCTGCGCGATGACGGACGCCCCATTGGCCTTCAGGACACCGGCGCCGCGCAATCCGTCGTACCCCATTCCCGTCAAGACGACGGACAGTGTCGTCGGACCGTAGACTTCCTGAAGCGAGCGAAATAGCACATCGACGGCCGGCCGGCAGGAATTCTCAGTCGGCCCCTGGTCGAGCGCAACCAGCACCTGGTTGCCAATTTTTCGTACCCGCATGTGGTGGTCCCCAGGCGCGATCAGGACCCGCCCCGCTTCTACTAGATCGCCTTCGACAGCCTCGGACACATTCAATTTCGATTGCGTTTGTAGACGCTCCGCGAGCAGCCTGGTAAACAGCGTTGGCATATGCTGGACAATCAAAACCGGCAATGGAAAGTCAGCTGGCAATGTCGGAATGATGGAGCCAAGTGCGGCAGGTCCTCCCGTGGAGACGCCGATGCCCACGACTTTTGCCGCGCCAGTGCGTGTCCCAGAGGAAATCGACGAGCCTCCATATCCTTCGGCTTCCCCGCTCGACGAGGTATGCGACATGCAAGCCGCTTGCTCTTCTTCAACGGTGAAAAACTGTTTAATTCTCGGCACCAGTTCAGCACGCAACGCGGTCAACGACAGATCCAGCGAGCCAACGTTGGCCGCCTTGGTAACGTAGTCGTCAGCCCCTAACGACAGGGCGTCCATAGTGGCGGCTGCTCCCCGTTCCGTTAGCGTGCTGAACATGATTACCCGCACTCGAGAGGTCTTCCGGAGACGGCGCAACATTTCCAGACCATCCATCTCCGGCATTTCTACGTCGAGCGTAATCACGTCGGGATTGAGCTGCGAGGCTCGCACCAAACCGATCGATCCGTTCGATGCCGTGCCCACCACTTCCAAAGCCGGGTCGCCCTGCAGAGCGTGGGTGACCAGCTGTCGAATTACAACGGAATCGTCCACCACCAGGACGCGGATGCGGTCTCCCTTGCTGACCAGGTGTTTCGAATGAGTGATCTGAGTAATCATGAGGAACTCCGCCTTACTCGAGCGCCCCCAGCAAGCGCAACTTGTCAGCGATGATGTCCCGGTTAAAAGGTTTCATCACGTATTCATTTGCGCCTGCCTCGAGCGCTGCCATCACCTGCCGCGTTTCCGTTTCAGTGGTGATCATCATGATAGGAACAGAAGCCAGGCGCTGATCGGACCGAGCTCGCTTGACGAATTCCAAGCCATTCATTTCAGGCATGTTCCAGTCCGCAAGAATTACGCTGAATTGCGCATTTTCCCGCTCGACCACTTCCAGCGCCTCCTTCCCATCGCACGCTGGGCAAACCTCGAAGCCCAGCTCCGATAACATCTTCGTCAGAATCAGACGAATTGTGCGTGAGTCGTCCACTACCATCGCTTTGACCATACGATTCGCGCCTCGCTATCCTTTCGCAGCTTTTTGCCAGATCCCGCTGTCTAATAATTGAAGCCAGAAACCAATTTCTCCAGATCGGCGGCCATTCGGGAGAGCTCTCTTGCCGCCTTTTGTGTGTCGTTGGCGCCGGTGGTTGTCTCCTGAGCCGCCTTTGCGACTCCAGTAATGTTGCCGGCGATTTCTGAGCTTCCCTTAGCAGCCTCGGAGACATTGCGGGCCATCTCGTTGGTTGTGGCGGTTTGCTCTTCCACGGACGCGGCGATGGTGCTGGAAATGTCATTAATCTGATTGATGATCCCGCCGATCTGACCAATGGCTTCTACCGCACCCTTGGTGTCCGTCTGTATGGCGTCGATCTTTTGGCTGATGTCCTCGGTTGCCGCGGCTGTTTGCTTGGCCAGTTCTTTCACTTCGTTGGCCACCACCGCGAAACCCTTTCCCGCCTCTCCGGCGCGAGCAGCTTCAATAGTGGCATTCAACGCCAACAGGTTCGTTTGCTGGGCAATCGAAGTGATCACTTTGATCACCTTGCCAATCTCCACGCTGCTTTCGCCGAGCTTGGCCACCGTCTGATTGGTGGATTCCGCCATCTTCACCGCCGAGGAAGCTACCTTGGCGGCAGTATGAACGTTCTTCCCAATCTCCCGGATGCTCGCACTCATCTCCTCGGTTCCGCTGGCTACCGTATGGACATTTTTGCTTACCTGCTCGGACGCTGCCGATACAACGTTCGCCTGGGTCGCGGTTTCTTCAGCATTGGCGCTCATCTGCTGGCTGACTGCTGTCAGTTCTTCCGCCGACGACGACAACGTCGTCGCTGTCCGCCCTACCTCATGAATCAGTTTGACCTGCTCCGTGATATTGGTGGCGTACTTTACCACTTTGAAGGGCTTGCCGTTCAGGTCCATGATGGGGTTGTAGGATGCTTGCAGCCAAACCTCCTTGCCGCCCTTGCCAATGCGCTTGTACTCCGCTGCCTGGTATTCGCCTCGGTTCAGTTTTGCCCAGAACTCGCGATATTCGCCGCTCTGCCGGAAGGTTTCGTCCACAAACATGCTGTGGTGCTTCCCCTTCACTTCTTCCAGCGTGTACCCGAGCGTCTTCAGGAAATTGTCGTTGGCGGTGATGATCGTACCGTCCATATGGAATTCGATCACCGCCTGCGCCTTGTTTACGGCGGCGATCTGGCCAGAGAAATCGGCGGCAGACAGCTTCTGCTGTGTCACGTCCGTAGCGTACTTTACTACTTTGAAGGGCTTGCCGTTCAAGTCCATGATGGGGTTGTAGGAGGCTTGCAGCCAGACTTCCTTGCCGCCTTTTGCGATGCGCTTGTACTCCGCCGCCTGATACTCGCCGCGGTTCAGTTTTGTCCAGAACTCGCGATATTCGCTGCTCTGCCGGAAGGTTTCGTCCACAAACATGCTGTGGTGCTTGCCCTTCAACTCGTCCAACCCGTAGCCCATGGTCTTCAGGAAGTTCTCGTTGGCGGTGATGATCGTGCCGTCCAGCCTGAACTCGATGACTGCCTGGGCTTTGCTGACCGCCTCCATCTGGCCGGCGAAATCGGCGTTCGCCAACTTCTGTTCGGTCACATCGGTGGCGTACTTTACCACCTTAAACGGCTTGTTATTTACATCAAGGATCGGGTTGTAAGAGGCTTGCAGCCAGACCTCCTTGCCGCCTTTTGCGATGCGCTTGTACTCCGCCGCCTGGTACTCGCCGCGGTTCAGTTTGGCCCAGAACTCACGATATTCGCCACTCTGCCGGAAGGCCTCGTCCACAAACATGCTATGGTGCTTGCCCTTCACCTCGTCTAGCGTGTAGCCCATGGCCTTCAGGAAGTTCTCGTTCGCAGTCATGATCGTACCGTCCAGTCGGAATTCAATGACTGCCTGCGCCTTACCGATGGCCGCGACCTGTCCGGACATATCGACATTCAAGAGTCGAATGTCAGTGACGTCCTCCCAGTTCACAACCGTGCCGACGTATTCGCCGCTTTCATCGATCACCGCGTTCACGTTCAGTGTGAGGATCCGGTCCCCGAAAGTAATCTCTTTGACCAGCGGCAAGTTCTCGGGCTCGCTGAGCAGGCGGCGGATCTGTTTGGTGCGCGCGCCGTGAAAGCGATCGATATTACTACCCAGCAAATCAAGGTATGAAATACCGAACTCGCTCTCCAGTGCCGAATTGAGGTTCTTCAACGTCTGCTCAGCCCGACGGTTCATGTACACCATCTCCAGGTTGCGATTGGCCATGAAAACATTTGTGCCCAGGCCATCCAACGCGCTCTTCATCCCATCGAGGGAGGTGATCAGAACTGGCTCCGCATCCAGGACAGCAGTGCCGCCCGACTTCTTTGCTCCGTTGTGTGTCATGCTTCCGTTCTGCGTCATGGTGGATCTCCTATGAATTCTGTATCGTTGCTGTAAATCGCGATTCCCGTCGGCGATTGCCGCCGCGCGTCCGTCGCTGTCCGAGGTACCGGGCAGGCTGCAAGCGGGATGCCTCAGGTACATTCCTGGGTCTGCAAAACTTGGTCTGTGTTCAATACCAGCAGCAATCGCCCATCCAGCTTATGTACCCCTTGGATCATTTGGCGTTGTTCGCGAGATAGACTGTCCGGCGCGGGCTCGTAGCTTTCTGCTCCAACCTGCAGCACGTCGCCGATCTCGTCCACCAGCAGGCTGACGGCGCCATCGTCCGATCGGACCACCATATTCATGGGAGGTTTGCCATCCTGACGGGGCTTGAGCCCGATCCGCCGGCGCATGTCGACCGCGGTAACAATCTGGCCACGCAGATTGATCAGTCCCCGGATGACCTCCGGAGCCATCGGTACGGGAGTCATCTCTAAGTGCCGCAGGACTTCCTGGACTCGCAAGACTTCGATCCCAAAGTATTGGTCGGCAATGTAGAACGTGGCATACTGCCGCGTGTCGGTGGCGATTGCAGCCGGGTTCGTTGTGCGCTCGTGACTTGTCATAGGGCTACTTTCTACTCCCGGTCAATGTAACTTCGCTTTGGACCGGTTCGGCGCGGTCGGCCGCCTGTAGCAATTTTTCCAATGATTGGAGTACCGCCCTCTGATCAAACCTATCGGCGCAGCAGGCAAAGTGATCATCTTCCTTGATTCCTGCGTCGGCAGCCGAGCCCCCCAGTGCCAGGATGGGAATGCGTGCGAATTCCTGATGGCTGCGCATTTGCTTCGCAAGGCCATTGCCGACACCGGAAGAAAGATTGAAGGAAGCAATCACGGCGCCCACGCCGGGCCGCTCCAGTTTGTCCATGGCTTCACTGCTGGTGCGGGCCTCCATGACGCGGTGACCCGCCAATTCCAGGTAGTTACGCGTCAGGCCCCGGGAGAAACTGCTGCTGTCTGCGAGCAACACTGTTGTTCGCAGGTTGAAAGCAGTGTCCTTTTCCTCCGACCAGTTCTCGTCGATTCGTCGCAACACCGTCGCCAGATCGAGAAAGTCCGTAACCTTACCGCCGATGACTGCGGAGCCGAATAGATTCGCGCGATCCCGGCTGTTCTGCCGATTTACCATCGCGCGAACTGGACCTGTGGGCTTCTCCAAACTGATATTTTCGTGGTGGATGTCAAGGATCTGGTCAACGATTAACCCCGTCATGTGGTCGCCTTCAGAAAAGACGATGACCTCAACCGGATCGGCCAGTTCCTGGGGGACTGAACCTTCCTCCAGGATGGAAGGAAGCTGTGTGAGTTGCAGAATGCGGGCCCTGTACTGGACAGCCATCTTGCTGCCTGCGCGTTCAATCCTGGAAGCCGGGAATTCCTCCAACCTTGCCACCAGGGAAAGCGGCACCGCGAGTCGCCGGAACTTTCCGGCGCTGAATAACAGGAAGCTCTGGCGGTCGTCGTTCGACGTTTCGCTGCGGGCGGCGCTCGAGCGGGTCTGGTCGTGGGACTCAGTAAACAGCCCGGAAATCTGTCCTACCCCCAGCACATCGAGAATGAGCGCGACTTTGCCGTCTCCCATAATCGTCGCGCCGGAGTAGGAGATGAGCCCCTTCAGCTGTTTCCCCAGCGGTTTGACGACGATTTCCTGCGTGTCATTGATTTCGTCGACGACCAGGCCAAACTGGCGGTCCTCTGCCTGCAGGACCACGATATTGAGTACCTCGCCTGCGCTCGCGATCGGCAAATGAAGCACTTCGTTGAGATAGGCGATCGGTAGCAGAGTGCCGCGGCGACGGTATACAGGTGTGCCGTGAATGCGCTCGATTTGCTTGCGTCCTGCTTCGCCCTCGAGACGAAGCAATTCCAGCAGACTGACCTGCGGAATGACAAACCGCTCGCCTCCGCTACTCACTACAAGACCGGGAATAATAGCCAAAGTCAGCGGGATTTTAATCCGGACCGTCGTGCCCTCGCCGGGGCGGCTGGACAAGTCTACGATCCCCCCAATCTTCTCGATGTTCGTCTTAACGACATCCATGCCCACCCCGCGGCCCGAAATACTTGTAACCTGTTCGGCGGTTGACAATCCCGGCAGAAAGATCAGGTTCAGGGCCTCACGTTCGCTGAGTCGCTCTGCCTGCTCTGGGCGGATCAAGCCTCTCTCGATGGCCTTTTGCCGAATCCGGGTGACATCGATCCCTGCCCCGTCGTCGGCAATTTCAATATTGACCTGGCCCCCTTCGTGATATGCACGCAGCGAAAGTCTCCCCTGTGAAGGTTTGCGGTTGCGTGCCCGCTCCGCTGGGAGTTCAATGCCGTGATCGCAACAGTTCCTGACGATGTGGGTCAGCGGATCCTTGACGGCTTCAATGATGCTTTTGTCCAGTTCTGTCTCCGCACCATCCATCTCCAGATGAATTTGTTTTCCACAGGACGCAGCAAGGTCGCGGACCAGCCGGGGCAGTTTGTTCCACACCACTCCGATGGGTTGCATCCGGGTCTTCATGACCCCTTCCTGCAGCTGGGTGGTAATAAGATTCAGACGTTGCGCCGTCCCATCCAGGGCACGATCTTCATGGTGCGATTCGAATTGCAGAATTTGATTGCGCGCCAGTACCAGTTCGCCCACCAGGTTCATTAACTTGTCCAAAAGCACCACATCGACGCGTATCGTGGAATCCGCTATCGCAGCACCTCGCGCCGGCCCGCGATCAATCTCGGCACCAGCGTTCGGCACAGACGTATCGAACGAGGTCTCGTCGACTTCGCTCTTCGCATCGCACGAGTTGTCTAGTTCAACCGTTCGCTCCGCGCGACGCTCTTCGGTCCTGTCCTCGCATGCCGCTGACAATTTTCGCTGCAGATCTTCGTATGCCTCACCGCTCTCTTTCCCTGAAGACTCAATTTGCGCAAGTTCGCGCTTGATCATGTCGACCGTCTCGAGAATCAGTGAAGTTAGATCCGCGGTGAGGCTGCGCTGGCCGCTGCGCAACTGCGAAAGGAGATTCTCTGCGATGTGAGCCACGCATTCGAGATGAGAAAACGACAGAAACCCGCACGTGCCTTTAATGGTGTGAATCGTGCGAAATATTCCCGCCAGCAGCTTCGGATCCGCCGGTCGAAGTTCCAATTCGACGATTTCCTGTTCCAGTCGCGCGATGTTCTCCATGCTCTCGACCAGAAACTCTTTGATGATCTCTTCCTCATCCACTGAAATTCCTCCCGACCGTTACAATCCAACGAGTACCTTCCGGCGTATATCCGCTTCCGGAACGGCGTGGTCCCGCGGTATGAGCTGCAGCATGATGTCAAGCCGGTCCTGTCCGCATCGGAACGAAACGACCGTCCATTTGTATCTCCCCAGGGAATGAGCGGTCAGATCCTTCGCCACGATGGAGGTCGGCGTGCTCATTGCCAAGGGACCGACGTACTGCTCGATCGTCCCTTTTACATTGCCGATGATGATGTTGGTTAACTCTCCAATTGCGTCCAACACTTGTTCATCGACAGATGGAAAGTTCATCATTAGGAAACTGGAGGCGATTCGCCGGGCGAAGGCTGCGCTGCATGAAAGGCTTCCCTTACCCTGCCAGGAGCCGGCCATGCCGACGAAGGATACAACGCCGTCGAAATGCTCTGGAAAATCATGCTCGAATTGCGGCTTGCCAGCCTCAACTTCCAGATTTAGCATCGTGCCGAAAACCTGTTCCGTAGCTCGGCACACCGCCTCATACAATTCCTCCCGCTTTGGCCCCTCTGTCATTTTTCCCTCGCCTTTATTCTTCGTCGTTGGGTAGCCCAAAGATTTGCCGGAATTCAGGAGGACGCCTTGGCACCCTGCGAAAATTCATCACCCGGCTCACCAAACTCCCAGACTTTGAAACCCGCTTCGCGCGGACATCCCCGCACGATCATTCGGACGAACGCGCCATGTCGACAGCCAAGAATGGTTGCGATCAGTACCTTGATAGGAAATTCGTCCCCGTATGTTCTCACTATCGACGTGAGGCAACATAAAGGTTAGAGAGTCGGACGGTTCCGATCCGTTTCGGGAACCGACGCAGCTTCAACGGTATGCGGGAACTATTTTGGGCTGGGACAAAGAATGGGAAGTCGCGTGTGAAGCGAAGTCGTAGCGCCGGGCGGATTCAGTGCCGCATCTATGGTTCAGCAGAAGAGCGAACAGTGGGAAGCTTAATCCCAACTTAGGAATGGAATGTTATTGCAAGGCCATCCCGTCCGCTGACCCACAAGGCGACAGCCTTATAGGTCAGTGGAACGGACTCGAGTCTTAGCCAATGAGAATGGGAATGGTCCTAGCTGCAGCCGCTGGTCGAGCCGCACTCTACGCATTTGTAACAGCTACCGTTGCGAATCATAATAGCGCCGCAGGTATGGCAAGTGGGAGCATCCCCCATGTCAACAAAACTGCGCATCGCGTCGGCGGCATGGATCAAACCTCGGTCTTCCATTCGCAGGCTTGTTTCTCCTTGGCCGTGGCTGCCATGCATTTCCGGCAGAATTCCGCCTTGAGGAGCTGATGTGGCACCCATGCCCCGCGTTGTCCGATGCTGCTCGGGCACGAAAGTCCTTTCGATTTCTGCCGCAGCCGCTTGCGCCGCCAGTCCCGCGAATAGCGGCAACTGCGTCCCCGAAAGAAAACGCAGCTGCAGCCAGCGGAAGATGTAGTCCATGATCGATTTCGCAAAACCGATCTGCTCGTTGCCGGTCCAGCCTGACGGCTCAAAACGCAGATGAGAGAACTTCTCACAGAGTACTTTGAGCGGGACTCCATGCTGCAGCGAAAGTGAAATCGCTGTGGCGAAAGCGTCCATCAAGCCACTGACCGTCGAGCCTTCCTTCGCCATCTTGATGAATATCTCTCCCGGCTGGCCGTTTGGATAGAGGCCGACGGTGATGTAACCTTCGTGTCCGGCAATAGAGAATTTATGAGTAAGTGAAGGCCGCTCCTCCGGCAGGCGATGGCGCACCGTGCGCGGTGGTGCGGCAGGATCCTGCTGGGTCAGCACCACTGCCGAGGCATTCTGTATGGTCGCGCGGGCCAGCGTCTCCAGGCTGGATGCCGGCAATTGGACTTTTTCCGTGGCATTGGCGCTCAGTTGCATCGCCAATGCCTCCACTGCAGCAGTATCCATCGGCAGGCATGCGATAGCCTGCAGCAGTTGCTCAGCGACTGCGTCGAGTGTCGAGTTTCCGCTGCTCACCGAGTCCGTCACATTCAACGGCTGAGTTCCCTTCGAACCATCCCGGTAGACCGCAACTGCCTTCAGCCCTCGACGCCACGATTCGATGTAGGCTTCGGCAATGTCTTCGACGCTGGCATCGTTCGGCAAGTTCACCGTCTTTGAAATGGCGCCGGAGAGAAACGGCTGCGTCGCCGCCATCATACGCACATGGCCCATGTAATGAATGCTGCGCGTTCCCTTGGACGCCTTGAAGCTGCAATCAAATACCGGTAAGTGTTCCTGCTTCAGCCCGGGCGCCCCTTCAATGGTGCCCGTCGCGTCAATATAACTGACGATCGCATCGACCGCTTCGTTGTCGTAGCCCAGTTTGAACAGCGCCGCTGGTACAGTATTGTTCACGATCTTGATCATGCCGCCGCCAACCAGCTTCTTGTACTTGACCAGCGCCAGATCGGGCTCCACACCGGTTGTGTCGCAGTCCATCATGAAGCCAATGGTCCCAGTGGGGGCCAGAACGGTGACTTGCGAATTGCGATAGCCATGCTTCTCGCCGTGGGCGAGTGCCTTGTCCCAGCAATCGCGGCTCGCATCGATCAACTCATCCAATTGTGGAACACTGAACGGTTCTTGGGTGTCGCGGGAGCGGCCGATTTTGTTGACCTCCGCCCGATGCATCCGTATCACATCCAGGAAGGGCTCGCGGTTCACGTAGAAGCCAGGGCACGCCCCGCCCTGCCGTTCGATCGATTGTGTTAGCGGCGTCGCTGCATCGAGCGCGGCGCATTGCTCCGCGACCCGCGACGATTGCAGATACGCCTGGCCGCACATGATCGCCGTCAAACATCCCGCGAAGTCGCGTCCCGCATCGGAGTCATAGGGCAGGCCGAAAGCCATAAGCAGCGCTCCCAGATTCGCATACCCTAATCCCAGCGGCCGGTAGTCATGGGAATTGCGACCAATCGCTTCCGTGGGATAGCCTGAGCTGTCCACAAGGATATCCATTGCCGTGATTAAAATATCGACCGCGTGTCGGTACGCCGCGATGTCGAATGTGCCCGCAGGAGTTACAAATTTCATCAAATTGAAACTGGCAAGGTTGCATGCCGAATCATCCAGGAACATGTACTCCGAGCATGGGTTCGACGCATTGATTCGCGCCGTATTTTTGGACGTGTGCCACTTGTTGATGGTGGTGTCATACTGCATCCCAGGATCGCCGCAGTGCCAGGTGTTTTCTGCGATCTTGTGCATCAGATCGCGCGCCCGGTACTTCTTGAACGGTGTGCCGTCCTTCACGGCATGCGTCGAAAACTCATCATCGTGCAACACGGCACGCATAAATTCGTCATTCACGCGCACGGAGTTATTGGCATTCTGAAAGAAAATCGAAGTAAACGCTTCCGAGTCCGGGCCCGATCCGTCATAGCCCGCGCGCATCAGCGTCCACGCTTTGGCCTCTTCCTTCGACTTGCATTCGATGAAATCGACGATATCCGGATGATCAATGTTCAGGATGACCATCTTGGCCGCGCGGCGCGTCTTGCCGCCAGACTTGATCACACCGGCGAACGCATCGAAGCCCCGCATGAAACTCAACGGACCACTAGCCACCCCTCCTCCCGAAAGGTTTTCGGTGGATCCGCGAATGGTGGACAGATTGGTTCCCGTGCCCGAACCCCACTTGAACAACATGCCTTCGGTCTTCGCCAGCGTCAAGATGGAGTCAAGAGAGTCTTTCACGGAATTGATAAAGCAAGCCGAGCATTGCGGGTTGCGGTAGCCGGTTGCAGAGAATTCGACCGCACAGGTGTGCGGGTTCCAGTGCCAGTTCTGGGCTTCAGAATCCGGCTCTAATCGGTCGCAACCCACGTTGAACCATACTGGCGAGTTAAACGCGACCTTCTGAGTCAGCAACATATGCGCCAGTTCATCATGGAAGATGGATGCGTCCTCGGGGGTGCGGAAGTAGCCACCGGCCATGCCCCAATCCCTGATCGTCTCAGCAACGCGCGAGATCAACTGGCGCACCCCAGTCTCTCGCTGCGGCGTATCGATTTGCCCATGTAGGTACTTGCTGGCAACGATATTGGTCGCAGTCATTGACCAGTCGGCTGGAACTTCCACATCTTTCTGCTCAAAAATGCTGTTGCCCTTGGAATCTACAATCGACGCGGTACGCCGTTCCCACTGGAGCTCATCGTAAGGCGAAACATCCGGACGGCTGAAGAACCGCTTGCACTGCAGGCCGGCCCCGGATCCAGGCGAACTGGCGGCATTTTTGGGGACGGCGACGGCATCAACCGTTCTTGTGGCTGCAGAGGGTGTTTGCGTCTTTGTGGATTCGGCCATTTGGGGACATCTCCTGAGATTGAATGTATGAGCGTATTCTCGGCCCTCTTGAAAATAAGATGCCGGCATTGCCTTCCTGCTTTGAAAACCAGCTGATGGTTCTCCTCGTTCAATTGCGTGTGTTGCTGCGATGCACAGTCCTGAAAAGAGGGGAAAGTCCTTGGAAATTCCTACCGGTCCGATTCCGGCTTGCAAGTGACTTCGGCTATTCCCGTTGCAATCCAGTCAAGAATCCATCCAGACCTGCCAAAAGCCCGTAGAGGGAAAGTACCGCTGTCGGTAGCGTCTGTCAAGTCTATACCGCTACTAATTGTGTTACCTTTGAAATCCGTTGCAAGATCGACACTTGCCCGGACCAATGCCAATCTTCCTCCGCAGACAAAACTCTCGACTAAGTTTGGCTCCGCCTGGAAATGGAAGCCGCCCAGATCAGCTAGTGTAGAGTTCGCCCATCGCGCTCGCAAGGCGTAGAAATGGTGCAGATTCGGTCTCTGGCTGTGGAAGCGTGGATAACTAGGACCAATTCGAAGGCGGGCTGAAGCACGCTAAAATGGCGCGGCCCGCTGGGTAGGCTGGCCAGAGCCTCTGCACAGTCGCAATGTTGGGCGAGAATGTTCAGCCGTTATGCCTGCAGACGTGAGATGGGTGGGCTCTCTCGACGAGTTAATTGCCGCCGAAGGGGAGATGAAAAAGCGGCTTCAACCGCCATAAACGAATGGGACAGGGCGACGAAGATCAGCGGACGCGACTGACGGGCTTTTTTTGTTTCGGCTTCGCGTCTTTTGCGGGTGCCAATTCAAAACCGGTGGAGCTCTGCTGCTCCATCCAGTCGTCCAGCAACGATCGCTTAAAGCGCCAGCGATTGCCTAATTTGAAGGCTGGCATGACATTGTCCGAAGCGTATTTGTACAGGCTGTCGGAACTGATTCCCAGATACTCAGCGGCCTGCCGGATGTCCATAACCTCGCGCGCTTCCCAGGACACATGATTGTTGCTTGGCGAAGTCTTCGGGTCGGAAAAGGTCAGTGCGGCCCGGCGCTGGTTTGCGTGGGGTGTATTCGCCGGCACTGTCGGAGAGCCCGAGGCGGTGATTTTTCTGCGAACTGAGCCTGCCATGATCTCTCCCATATCCCCGGGTCACTCGCTTTGCATCCGCCGGGGACTTTGGTTATAGGCCGTTTTTTTGCGGATTTCAACCGAATTTCTTGGTGATTAAGGGGAGTATCCTGCCTAATACTCGGGATCATCCAGGGTATTCCTGGAAAACACAACCTGGCGCGCCGCAGTTTCTACCAACCCCTAGTGGTTGGGTTGTGGCACGCCTGATTCCTGCCCCAATCCTCGATGCAACGATAAGAGCAAGACGGCCAGCCTGGTGCGGGCCAGCCGCCCGAGTCAACATTCGATCGTTGCGCCCGATTACTTCGTGATCACGGCCTGCAGGTCGCTTGCCAGCGCCAGCAAGTCGTCTCCAACAGTGCGGTTCTTCGCGATGGCATCTGCGAGCGGTATGTCGGAAATTTCTGTACCACGTAGTACCACCAGCCGGCCAAATTTTCCCTGGTGTACCAGATCGATCGCGGCCGATCCATAGCGCGTCGCCAGCATTCGATCAAAGGCAGTCGGGGTTCCACCACGCTGGGTGTGGCCCAGGTTCACGGCCCGGGTCTCAAATCCTGTTCGCTTTTCGATCTCGTCGGCAACATACTGGCCGATCCCTAGCAGCCTGGCGTGGCCGAATTCATCCACCACTTTGCCGTGAGTTGCCACCTCCCCGGTCGCCGGCATCTTCGCCCCTTCGGCTACGACAACGATACTGAAGTTCTTTCCGCGCGCGCGACGCTGCTTGATTACGGCGATCACTGCGTCCAGATCAATCGGCTTTTCCGGTACCAGGATGGCATCTGCACCGCCCGCAACGCCACTATAGAGGGCAATCCAACCCGCGTCCCGGCCCATCACCTCGCAAACAATGACGCGGCTGTGCGCTTCGGCAGTTGAATGCAGCCGATCCACGGCCTCTGTCGCTATGCTCACCGCAGTATCGAAGCCAAAGCAAACGTCGGTCCCGTTTAGGTCATTGTCGATTGTCTTGGGAACTCCAACGCAAGGTACGCCCTTTTGAATCAGCGCGTTTGCCACCCCCTGCGTATCATCGCCGCCGATTGTGATCAGCGCGTCCAGCTTATTCCGCTTGATGGTTTCGATGCACTGCTCAATGCCGCCTTCTTTCTTGCGGACATTAGTACGGGAGGTGCGCAAAATCGTTCCGCCCAGCTGAAGAATGCCGGAAACAGAGTCGATCGTCAGCGGCATAGTCTTGTTTTCCAGAACACCTCGCCAACCTTCCATGAAGCCAATGAATTCGTCTCCATAATGAAAGATGCCTTTTCGTACCGCCGCTCGAATCACCGCATTCAGGCCGGGACAGTCCCCGCCTCCCGTCAAAATTCCAACCCGCATGATGCTTTCTCCTTGGAGATCAATTTCAATGTGTAATGAGTTGTACTAAAGATTGTACGTCGGACAGGCTCGCGAAGGCTCGGCGAGCGACGTATCTGGATTACGGAAGAGTGCAGGCTATCGTCCCGTCGAACCGTCATTTTGGTAGAAGCCAGCGATCTCCCTTGCATACCGCTTCTCGACGGCGGCCCTTTTTAGCTTCAAACTGGGTGTCAACTCGCCGGTATCCACTGTCCATTCATCGGCAACGATGTGCAGGCGCTTCAGCGTTTGAAAACTCGCCAGCGTCGCATTTACGCGGTCGACCACTTGCTGGTAGGCAGCGATGACACTCGGATTTGTGACCAGCGCTTGCCGACTGCCAGCTACAATTCCTTTATCGCGCGACCACGCTTCCAGTGCTGGAAAGTTTGGAGAAATCAGCACGGACGCAAATTTTCTCTTATCACCGACCATCGCAGCGTGCGCGACCAGCATATCGGACTTCAGCTGGTTTTCTATAGGCTGCGGCGCAATCAATTTTCCGCCGGAAGTTTTTAGAAGATCTTTCTTCCGGTCGGTAATGTAAAGGAATCCATCCTCATCCACGCGGGCGATATCGCCGGTTAGAAACCATCCCTCTCCGTCGAAGCTTGCCGTCGTGTCGTCTGGCTTGTTCCAGTAACCTTGAAAAATGGAAGGCCCACGCAAAAGAAGCTCTCCATCATCAGCAAGTTTGGTCTCCACATTTTCCAGCGGTTTTCCCACGCTACCCATGCGGATCGGCAGATCTGTATTCAATGCGACGACGGGAGAGGTCTCGGTGAGGCCATAGCCCTCCTGAATCCGAATTCCGGCGTCCAAAAACCAGCCGGCCGTGTCCAGTCCTAGTGGAGCGCCTCCGGAGACGAATGTACCGACCCGTCCTCCGAAACCTTGCCGAATCTTCCGGTATACCAATCGGTCTGCAACCTTCCACGACGCCTTTCGTGGTGTTTTCCCAGTCAGCACGGTGGCGCGGTTCTTTTTTCCGCGGCGCAGCGACCACTGCAGGACCGAGGCGAGCGCGCGTGAACCATGGGCGCGGCGCTCCACCTCCTGTCGAACCTTTTCGTACACCCGCGGCACTCCGATAAAAATTGTCGGACGGATTTCCTTCAGTGCTTGCGGCAGCGCATCGAACGGCGAGCAATAGCAGATGACTGCGCCATGGCAGAGAAGGGCATAGTCAACATGTCGCGCAGTGATATGGGACAACGGTAGATAGGAAATGCATGAATCCTGCCGCCCCCAGTGGAAAGCGCCTGTCGAAAAATTTAAGTTGGACGCTATGTTTCCATGTGTGAGCATGACGCCCTTGGCTTCACCTGTTGTGCCGGATGTGTACATGATGGTGGCCAAATCGCCCGGCTGAACATCGTAAGCTCGGCGATCGAAATCGGAGTCGCGGTTAACCTGCGCTCCGCTCAAACCATCGACAGGCATCAGATTGCCGAACCAGACCGCTTGCGTTACGGTAGGAGCTTGATCCATCAGGACGATTCGTTCAATCTGGGTTTGGTCGCGCAGCGCGGCCACTTTCTCATACTGCTGCGCGGTTGATACAACGACGACGCGCGCGCCGGAGTCCGCCAGCATGCTCGCCACCTGGTGAGCGGTCAGATTGGGATAGAGCGGCACATCAACGGCTCCTAGCGAAAGAACGGCGAAGTCGGTCACCGCCCACTCCCAGCGATTCTCCGACAGCAGCGCGACCCGGTCGCCTCTGACGATTCCCCAGCCGGAAAGCGCAGCCGCAAACGCCCGAACCCGCCGATAGAGTTGCCATCCGGTCACAGGGTGCCACTTGCCCGCCAAGTCCCGCCATTGCATCACCTGTTGGTCACCCGCACTGCAGGCACGAAAAAATACGTCGTTCAGCGTCTTCAGATCGAATGTCATTTCCTCGGCTTCTCATCCCTCGTGCGACCTTGAAATGCCAGCCGCGACGCGCTGTGGCAAGCCCGTTATACCAGACTTCGACAGCGGTTTGGCAGATTTGGACCGGAGCGTAGGTGCGTCAAGCGCATCAATTCAGGGGTGCTCAGGGTCGCCGGCATCCCGGTCGCCAACTCGGCTCGCAACGATCGGTCAAATTCTGCGTCTGTACTTTCATGGATATTTGTCGCTGCCCAATTCGATTCCCTTGAAAATACTTCGGAAAGGGGTTGCATATTTATGCACAGGTTTGTATTGTTATACACTTGACGAATCGGCGCCGACCGCCAAAGACACCATGAAAAGTGAACGCCACAATGCGATCAGGACGCTTCTCAGCGAAGGTCCCGTCCTCAGCCAGGACGAGATGCGCCGTAAGCTGGCTCGCCGGGGATTCGATGTGACTCAGGCGACCCTGTCGCGTGACATTCACGACCTGAGGCTTTATAAGGGGCCGAATGGCTATGCGGTGCCGAATGGCGCGACGAACGAAGCGGATAGGCCCTCGCTGAACGACGTGTTTTCAAATTTTGGACTGGCCGTTCGTCAAGCGATGAACCAACTTGTCCTGCGGACGACGGCTGGCAGCGCTCAGCCGGTAGCGGCCGCGCTTGACCATGAATACATTCCGGAAGTGTTGGGTACGATCGCTGGAGATGACACGGTTCTAATTATTTGCCAGGACCAGAAGCACGCCAGTAGCTTGCGCCTTCGCCTGGAGACCTTACTGGAAGCATAATGCCATCTCAATACCAAACCGCAGTTTTCGGCGTCAGTGGTTATGCCGGTGCAGAGCTGGCGCGCCTGCTGCTGCATCATCCGCGCCTTCGCGGTCGCGCGCCTCTCTTTTTCGGGCGACCGGAAGAAGAAAAGGGCGTTCAGGTCGCGCTGACGGATCTTCATCCGCAACTTGCAGACAACAATGGTGCGAGAGGTCTCGCCGTGGTGCCGTTTCATTGGAGTGCGCTTGGCGAACAGAACGTCGATGTGGTATTTCTGGCCACGCCCCATGAGCAGTCACGCGCCTGGGTACCGAAGCTGTTGCAACACGGCGTTCGCGTCGTCGATCTGAGCGGGGCATGGCGACTGGATGAGGCAACAAATCGAGCGATCTACAATCTGGAAGATCAAGATCCCGCCGCGGCGCATTCCATCCAGAAGAAGGCTGTTTATGGATTGCCGGAGTTGCATCGCGACCAAATCGCCTCGGCGCAATTGATTGCCAATCCAGGCTGTTATGCAACTTCGATCATCTTGGCACTAGCCCCGCTGATCCGGGAAAAGCGAATCGATCTGGGGCGCGGAATTGTTTGCGACTCTAAGTCGGGAGTTTCCGGGGCGGGCAAGACACCGACGGCCAAAACGCATTTTATGCATGCAGCGGATAATCTGTCGGCTTACTCATTATTCAATCACCGGCATACGGGTGAGCTGCTGGAACAGCTCGGACTGCAAGCCGGAGACATTACTTTTACGCCGCATCTGTTGCCGATTCCGCGGGGAATTTTTTCGACAATCTACGTGAATCTGTGCCAACCCACGGCGCCCGAAGTCATTGATGAATGTTATCGGGATTTCTATGCGCACTCCCCCATGGTTCGATGGTCTGGCGCAAGGTTACCGGAGATTCAATACTGCGTCCGCACCAGCTATTGCGATCTTGGTTTTGCGCTGGCACGCGACGGAAAAAGGTTGGTTGTGGTCGCATGCCTGGACAACCTGCTGAAAGGTGCGGCCAGCCAGGCCGTGCAGAACATGAACCTGCTTTTCGGTTGGCCAGAGCAGGAGGGACTCGAGTGAAATTCGTTATCAAGCTGGGTGGTGCGTCGCTGGAAAACCCGGTGACTTTGCGCGGTAGCACGCAGGCAATTGTCGATCTGGTCCGGGGTGGACACCAGGTCGCCGTGGTTCACGGCGGCGGCGCTGCTCTCACTCGGACGCTGGCGCAGTTGGGCAAGCAAAGTGAGTTTATAGCCGGCTTGCGAGTCACAGACGCGGAGACGCGCGATGCCGCTTTGATGGTGCTCGCTGGTCGCGTCAACAAGCAACTGGTGGCCGCGATCGGCAAATATGGTCAGGCGGCCGTCGGGCTTTCGGGAGGCGATGGACTGGTCTTTCGCGCCCGGAAAAAGCGCACCGCGCCTGACCTTGGATTTGTCGGAGAAATTGCTTCCTCCGATCCACGGTGGTTATTGGCGATTTGGCAGATGGGCGCGATACCCGTCATTTCTAGTGTGGCGCTTGGCTTCGACGGCGAATACTATAACGTGAATGCGGACGAAATGGCCGCCGCCTGCGCGATGACCTGTCACGCCGACGTGCTGGTATTTTTGACCGACGTTCCGGGCGTGCGCGGGGCCGACGGGGAAGTGATGCGATGGCTGACGCTGAAACAAATCCCAGAGCTGACCCGCACTGCCGTCGTTAGCGGAGGCATGCTACCGAAATTGGGAGCTTGTCGCGAGGCATTGTTGGGCGGCGTGCAGCGCGTAAGGATCCTTCCCGCCGACTCGGCTGCGCTCTTGCCAGACCTTTGCTCGGCGCGAACCCCACAAGGTACGGAGGTGATGGTGGCATGAAGCTGGAAGATATTCGCGCCGCAGAGGCGCATTTGCTGGTCAGAACCTATGATCGCACCCCTATTTGTTTTGTTGGCGGAGAAGGCGTCCATCTGTTTGATGAGAACGCGATCGCCTACCTTGACCTGTTGAGCGGCATTGGGGTGAATGCGCTGGGATATGGTCATCCGGCCGTGCAGGTCGCCATCGACGAGCAGAGTCGGAACCTGATGCACATTTCGAATCTCTTCTATCATCCGGGGCAGGCGGAGCTTGCATTACGTCTAACGGAAATGACGGGACTCGACCGCGCGTTCTTCTGCAATAGCGGTACCGAAGCCTGGGAAGCCGCGCTGAAACTGGCACGTGCCTACGCTACGTTGCGTCGGTCCGAAGGCCATCCCCTGGGCACGAAAATCCTTGCGTTGGAGCATAGCTTTCATGGCCGCAGCATGGGCGCGGTCTCCACCACGCACAAATTGAAGTATCGCGAGCCCTTTGAACCGCTGGTGCCCGGCGTGGAGTTTGTGCGCTTCGACGACATTACCGATTTGGAAGCGAAGTTCTCCAGTGAAGTTTGCGCCGTTTGCATCGAGGCCGTGCAAGGAGAAGGCGGTATCCACCCTGTGTCGAAAGAGTTCCTTGCGGCGGCACGACGGCTCACCCGCCAGACCGGAGCATTGCTGCTTGCCGATGAAATTCAGAGCGGGCTCGGTCGCACCGGCGAGTGGTGCGCCTATCAACATTATGGAATCCTGCCGGATGTGACTACACTTGCGAAGCCGCTCGGCGGCGGAATTCCGATTGGGGCGATGCTGTGCACGGAGGAAGCTGCGCGCGCTTTTACTCCTGGGATGCATGGAACCACCTTTGGCGGCGGTCCACTCGCGTGCGCCGTTGCGATCGCTGTCATCGATACCATGCGCCGCGACAACATGCTGCATCATATTCGGAAGATGGGAAAATATTTCCTCGAACAATTGCAGTCACTGGCCGCGACTCATTCTGCGATCACTGAGGTGCGCGGAATGGGCCTGATGCTTGGGATTGAGCTATCCAGTGCAGATTTGGCGAAAGACGTGGCTGCGCAGATGTTGGAGCGTCACATCCTGATCAATCGCACTAGCGAGACAGTCCTGCGATTTTTGCCGCCCTACATCATTGAGCGCCACCATATCGATCTGGCCGTACAAGCGCTGGACGAGATATTAACCAGCACGTCTGCAGTTGCCGCTTCCCCGGCAGCAGCGCAAGGAGCGCGCGCATGACTACAAAATCGTATGCATTGAAATCGCCTGCCGTCGAGTCCGGCAATCTCAGTTCGATTCCGGCTTCGGATGCACCGAACACGCTAGCCGGACGCGACCTATGTTCAATCCGCGATCTGAGCTCGGTGGATGTGCGGCTGATTCTCGATACCGCACATGCGGTCAAAGCCAATCCCGAACTCTACTGGCAGGCGTTGAGCGCCAAACAACTCGTGATGTTCTTTGAGAAAGATTCTCTGCGCACCCGGTTGACGTTTGAGACCGGCATTAACACGCTAGGCGGAGCTGCCATCTTTATCGATCAGACCGGGTCGCGTTTAGGCGCGCGGGAAACGCTCCCGGATGTTGCGCACAATTTGGAGCGTTGGATCGATGTGATTGTACTGCGCACCTTCAGCCACGAAACGATCACCGAAATGGCGAAGTATGCCCGTGTTCCGGTTGTCAACGCGTTGAGCGACGTCGAGCATCCATGCCAGGCGCTGGCCGATATCTTCACGCTTGAAGAACAATTCGAAGATCTGCGCGGGCTTCGTCTCGCCTACGTCGGCGACGGCAACAACGTCGCCCACTCGCTACTGCTGACGTCTGTGCTGACGGGCGTTAATATTACTCTTGCCTCCCCACAGGGTTATGGCCCAAAGTCAGAGTTCCTTGCGGCCGCCGAGGTCCTGGCGTCATCGGCTACGGATGACCTGCCGGCTGGAACTGTCACCTGCGTGACTGACCCAGTCGAAGCTGTTTCCGGCGCCGACGCCGTATACACCGACCAGTGGGCCAGCATGGGGCAGGAGACGGAAGCAGAGCTTCGTGAGCAGATATTTGCTCCTTATCAGGTGAACCGGGCGATGATGTCTCTGGCCGCCCCCCAGGCCGTCTTCATGCATTGCCTACCGGCGCGCCGAAACAAAGAGGTGACGGATGAAGTGATGGATAGCGCGCAGTCCGTCGTCTTCGATCAGGCCGAGAACCGCATGCACGTGCAGAAGGCAATTCTCCTGCTGTTGCTCGACGCCGCTGGAAACCTGGTACCCCACAACAACATTACCGCTTCGAGACTAAAAGACATCCAGCCCTTGACTCGCGGCCCACGCAAGCGTTCGACGCGCTCGTTCTAAAGATTTGAAAAGGAGTTTGACATGGCAAAGAAAGTTGTTTTGGCGTATTCCGGCGGCCTCGATACTTCCATCATTATCCCGTGGCTGAATGAGAATTATGGAATGGACGTGATCGCGATGATCGCCGATGTCGGCCAGGGAGAAGATCTGGACGCGGTGAAGGCCAAGGCTTACGCCACCGGCGCGAAAAAAGCGGTGGTGCTGGATCTGCGTGAAGAATTCTTGACCGACTACGTTTTCCCAACGGTGCGCGCGGGTGCCGTGTATGAGGATAAATATCTGCTTGGCACGTCGATCGCGCGTCCCGTGATTGCCAAACATCAGGTGGAAGTAGCATTGGCCGAGGGAGCGGAGGCGGTCGCTCATGGTTCTACTGGAAAAGGCAATGATCAAGTGCGCTTCGAACATGCCTATCAGGCCCTCGCGCCGGAGCTTGCGATCATTGCGCCTTGGCGTGAGTGGGAGTTGAGGTCGCGAGAAGATTGTCTGGACTACGCCGAGGCACACGGCATTCAAGTAGCCCAAAGCCGCGTCAAGATCCATTCCCGCGATCAGAATTTGTGGCACATCAGCCATGAGGGTGGCGAACTTGAAGACCCAGGCAATGCTCCACTCGATAGCACCTGGACATGGACACGCTCACCACAAGATGCGCCCGATCGTACCGAGATGGTAGAGATTGGATTTGAACAGGGTAATCCGGTGTCTGTAAACGGAATGCGTCTCGAGCCGGTGCAACTGCTTGAACTGTTGAATGAAATCGCCGCACGCAATGCAGTCGGCCGCATTGATCTGGTAGAGAATCGCTTCGTTGGCATGAAGAGCCGCGGCATCTATGAGACGCCGGGTGGAACGTTGATCATGGCCGCGCATCGCGAACTGGAGGCGATGACCCTGGAACGCGAAGTGAAGCATTTTAAGCAGCAGATCGCGCTGAAATATGCCGAGTTGGTCTATTACGGCCTGTGGTTTACGCCGTTACGCGAAGCTCTTGATGGTTTCGTTGCGACCACCCAAAAGACTGTTACCGGCACCGTGAAGTTGGCGCTCTATAAAGGCAACATCGGAATTGCGGGTCGCGCCAGCGAGTTTGCCCTCTACTCGCCGGAACTTTCTTCCTTCACCATGGGAGCGAGTTACGACCAGAAGGACGCAGCCGGCTTCATTCGAATTCTTGGGCTCCCGGCGCGCACCTTGAATCATTTGAAAAAGCGTCAACAGGAGACCGTTCGGTGAAGATGTGGTCGGGCAGATTTCGTGACCCACTCGACGCAGCATTCGACAACTGGCAACGCTCGTTTCGTTTTGATTGGCGGCTGATTCCGTACGAAGTGGCCGCCAGCAAGGCGCATGCGACTGCGTTAGCGGAGCTGCGCGTTCTCACCATCGATGAGTTAATGTCGATCCAGAACGGTCTGGATAGCATCCTGGCGGATTTTAACGCATCAGCCTCGGACGATCGCGGAGTTTCAGGACCGCTCGGTCATCCAGACGCAGAGGATGTGCACCACTTTGTCGAACTGGAGCTGAAAGTTCGCATTGGGAACACGGCTCTGAAGCTGCATACAGGCCGTAGCCGCAACGAACAGATTGCCACCGACTTGCGACTATACGTTCGCGATGCCGTCGCGAAATTGCAGGCAGATCTGCATCTCTGGATGCAAGCTTTTCTGATTCAGGCAAGATCCGCGGGCGACGCGGCCATGCCGGCATACACCCACCTGCAGCGTGCCGAGCCGGTCTTGGTCGCCCACTGGGTACTGGCGTATGTCTCTATGCTTCAGCGAGATGGAACACGACTGCAAGATTGCGCGCGGCGCTTGAATCTCTGTCCGCTCGGCTCGGGTGCGGTTGCGGGCGCAACCCTGCCGCTCGACCGAGCGATGATTGCCCGCGAGCTGGAATTTGATGCACCGACAGCGAACAGTATGGACGCGACCAGCGATCGCGACTTTGTTCTGGAATACTTGCAGGCACTTGCGCAGATTGCATTGCATATCAGCCGCTTTGCCGAAGAAATCACCCTTTATGCGACGGCGGAATTTGGGTTTGTCGACCTGCCAGAGGCATTTTCAACCGGTTCGAGCGCCATGCCGCAGAAGAAAAATCCGGATCTCACTGAGCTTGCGCGCGCCAAGTCAGGCCGAATCATTGCGGCTTCCCACACCGTCGAACTGCAATTGAAGGGATTGCCGCTCGCCTACAACAAAGACATGCAGGAAACGCAGGAGGCATTGTTCGCGGCAACCGAAGAAATGCATGCACTACTGTCTCTACTCGCTCGATTCACGGGCGCGCTACAGTTCCGCACCGATAGAATGCTTGCCGCCTGCACGGCTGGCTTTCTGAACGCAATGGCAGCGGCCACGTATCTTGTGCATAAAGGGGTGGCATTTCGCACCGCACACGAAATCATTGGCAATGCTGTGCGTCACGGTCTGGCCAGGGGTTGCGAGTTGGATGGACTGACGTTGGAGGAACTGCGAAATTTCAGTCCTGCGTTCGAGCAGGATTTTTTCGACGCCATCAGCCTCGAATCGACCCTCGATTGTCACGATGTAATCGGGGGGACGGCCCGTTCCCGGGTGTACGACGCGCTCGCGCTGGCCGAGCTGCGCTTATCTCATGGGACGGAATCAGAAACAGCTTCCATTGCGTCCAATCATCGTGCCGAAGATGCAGATGCAGTCTTCAGAACTGCATCTCGAGGGGCGAAAAATGTTGGCTCGTAAGGCGCGTTTGCCGGATGCAAACGCGATCCATGACCTGATTCGAAGCCTCTCCTACGACGGCACTCTGCTGCCTCGCAGTCCGGCGGAAATCTATGAGAACATTCGCGATTTCACCGTCGTGGAGAATGAAGACGGAAAGTTTCTCGGTTGCGGTGCGCTGCATCTCTATGGTCCGCACCTCGCAGAAATACGCTCCATCGCTGTCGACGAAGAATCGATGAATCAAGGCGCGGGTGGGCACTTGATAGTGGCGCTTCTCGAGGAAGCCGAGAGTCACAGCGTTCCCTGTGTCTGCTTGTTCACCCGCATTCCTGGATTTTTTCAGCGTTTCGGTTTTGAGCAGGTGGATCGTACCGCTTTGCCGGACAAAATTTACAAGGATTGCGCGAATTGTCCGCGGCTCAATGCGTGCGACGAGTTCGCGATGGCGCGAGGCACGTTACCGGATACAGCTGTCTTGGGGCCGGTCAGGGTCAAAGAGCATCTGGTCCCATTACAAGTCTAGAGCGCCCGTCCGAGGCAAATTACCAGGCATGATAGAACCCGTTGCGTTCGCCGAGTTCCACGTCCACCTCGAACAGTCGCCGGAGTCGGTCAGCAGTCAGCAAGCTAGCTTTCTGTCCGTCGTCGACGATTCTACCCGCCTGCATCATGACCACGCGATCGATCTCCGGCAAAATGTCCGAAAGATGATGCGTGATCAACAGAATTCCGGTTCCTTGCTGCGCCAGTCGGCGCATTGTATGCCGCAGTTCCCATTGCGCGGCCAGATCGAGGCCGTTGCTGGGCTCGTCCAGGAGCAGGATCTTAGGCTGATGAACAATGGCTCGTCCGATCAGAATGCGCTTCGTCTCTCCGGCCGACATTTGACCCACCGGCTTCTTGCGCAGGTGTTGAACCTCGAGCAGATGAAGAACCTCATCGGCCCGTTCCCACATTTCCGAAGTCACGTGCAGATGCGGCCACAGGGTCGAGCTCGAAAAAAATCCGGACACCACCACATCGCGACCCGTGGTGTGTGGAGTGCGCTCGCCGGGAAGTTCCGCAGCGACAATTCCAAGGTGCCTGCGCAACTCGCTCAGGTCCCATCGTTCCTGCCCAAAGATGCGAAGGTACGAATCTTTCCGCACCAGGGGATAACGCTGGCAGGTCAGAGTTTGGATCAGCGTGGTTTTCCCGCAACCATTCGGTCCCAGGATCGCTATATGCTCACGTTGTCCCACACGCAGCGAAAGGTCGTGCAGAACGATCACATCGCCTCGTGCCACGGAAACTTTCCTCATTTCGATAAATAACGACGATCCCAAATCCATCCCCATTCATAAGAGGATAACGGCAATGTCGCACCAGGCTTTCGCATCTTCAACTTTCTCCTTCGCCCATACGCCCGCAGGCTTTCGATTCGGCGCGGTGCGGGCAGGCGTCAAACCCAGCGGCAAGCCGGACTTTGCATGCGCCCAGGCTATCGAAGGAACGAACGCTGCCGCCGTTTTTACACGAAATCGCCTGGTCGCCGCACCCGTCATCGTGGGCCGTGAGAATCTCCGACAGTCGGGCGGCCGCGTCCGTTTCGTTGCGGTCAATGCCGGCAACGCCAACTGCGCCACGGGACAGCAAGGTGTGGCAAATTGCCGTGCTGTCTGCAAGGCTGCCGCCCAGCAATTTGGATACTCCGAGCACGAAATCTTTCCTTCTTCTACGGGAATTATCGGCGTTCAACTGCCCGCTCAGAAATTGATCGCTGCATTGCCGCAGATTGCTGTCCGGCTGGGAGAGACGCCCACGCACGTTCAGGAATTTGCGGAAGCGATCCTCACCACAGATACGCGTGCGAAGATTGCCAGCGTCGAGATCAAGGCAGGCGATCGGCATATCCGCCTGTTCGGAGTGGCCAAGGGGGCAGGCATGATTGCGCCTCGGCTGATTCCACACGCAACCATGCTGGTCTATATCTTTACGGACGCGCGCATCGCCCCACACGATTTACAAGTGTTGTTGAACGAAGCCGTTCAACCCACTTTTAATTGCATTTCGATCGACGGAGACACGTCGACCAACGACACAGTGTTGTTACTTGCAAGCGGGGCCAGCGGCGTATCCGTTAACTCCGTGGAGGATTCTTCGTCGGAGGCTTTCAGCCTCGCACTTAAGCAGATTTGCGGATCACTGGCCCGACAGGTCATCGAGGATGGCGAAGGCGCGGGACATGTGATCGAACTGGCGATTGAAGGCGCTGCATCGGGTGATGACGCTGATCGGATCGCACGCAGTATTGCCAATTCCCCGCTGGTCAAGACAGCGTTCGCAGGATGCGACCCCAATTGGGGGCGGATCCTCGCTGCTGCCGGTTACTCCGGAGCGGAACTTGACCCCGCCAAGTCATCGATATGGATCGGCGAACTGCCAGTGTGCCGGAATGGCCAGGTGGCGCCAGACTTTGACAGAAACGGCGTCCATTTGGCCATGAAGGCCCGAACCGTCCATGTTCGCTTGGACCTGGGATTGGGCGACGCCACGTGTGATTTCTTGACCTGCGATTTGACTTCGGAATACGTTCACATCAATGCCGAATATTCGACGTAACCGCAGGAATCTAGTCCACCCTTAACTCTCGCGATCGCATCGGCTCGACTTTGGGGAGCGCGAGCGGCAACAATGCGTGCAGCACCGGTGGAGAAGCAACCCTCGAGGTCGCAAAGGCGGCGCAAACAGGTAGAAGACTGAGTCGTCAGTCATTGCGATACACTGGCTGTACGAGGACGCAACGGGGAATGGCGAGAAAAATAAAGGAACCGGTCAGAGGTACAGCGGCCGGATCGAACCACCCCAACCCATTGATTAGCAACGATAAGTTGATGAAATTGTACGGCACGATGCTGAGGTGTCGCCTCTTGCAAGACCGGCTGCGCACTTTAGAACGGCAGAAGAAATTGGACGGCAATTGTCACCTGTCCGGTAACCAGGAAGCCACTGCCGCTGCCACCATGATCGACCTGCGACCTGACGATACGGTCGTTCTCCCGCATTTCGACGGTGTATTGGGCTATGCCAGAGGCATCCCGCTATCCGCCCTTTTCACTATGCTTTACGGGCGCTCCACCGACCCGGACAAGGGATGCTCGGTATCTGCGTGTGGCTGCGGTCCCGGTCTTACGATTGTTGTCCCGACTCCACCGATCGCCGATTACGTTGGCGTAGGCACGGGCGTCGCATTGGCCAACCATATGAAGAAGAACGACAATATAGTCGTCGCTTTTTCTGGACCAGGCGCCACATCGGTTGGTTTCTGGCACCAAGCGCTCGATTTTTCCGCCTCGCGCACCCTGCCCATCGTGTTTGTCTGCTGGAGCAACGTCTCGGCAGACCTTTTCTCTCTACAGTCTCAGACTGGGCAAGACGATTCCCGCTCGACCGGAAACGGGCACAGCGTCCCCAGGATTACCGTGGATGGCAGCGATGTCGTCGCCATGTATCGCGTTGCACAAGAAGCAATTGAGCGAGCTAGAACGGGCGGCGGTCCCACCTTGATCGAGGCCAGGACCGACGACTGTGAAGTTGGCTCGGCCGAATGCCAAGATTCGCAAGACGCAAACGAACCGAAGCCGAAGGATTCGATCGCCGCGATGGAACAGTATTTGACCGGCAAGGCACTGTTTCCCGCCGACGAGATGCGGGAGCTGTCGGAAAACTTCCAAAAACAGTTAGATTCGGCCATCGCGGTTGCTGAGAGCGCTCCTCTGCCCGAACATATCGATCGCCGGGAACATTTGTACTCCTTCGACATACGAAGCCGGGACCTTGATCTGAAGCATCACTGCCCGCAACTCTAAACCAATCAATCCATTGAGATGTTTGCGACATGCTCGTTAGCTATCTAGAAGCAATCAACGCTGGGCTCAGGGAAGAAATGCAGCGCGATTCCCGCGTTGTCGTCCTTGCCGCAGACGCGGGCGGGCTGTCGGACACTGCCCACCGGGGATTGATGGCAGAGTTTGGTACCGACAGAGTCATTGCCCACCGTCTCGTCGAAGGCTCGATGGTCAGCCTATCGATTGGCGCTGCGATGGCTGGAATGCGCCCGGTCGCGCAGCTAACGTTCGCGGACTTTGATACCCCGGCGATATTCCCAATCACCCAATTGGCATCCAAGCTCCGGTATCGTTCTGGAGGATCGCAGACCTGTCCTGTGACGGTTCGTGTCAGTTATGGCGGAGGCGCCTACCCGATACAGGCAAATGCAATGTGGTGGGCGCATGAGCCTGGTTTAGTGGTTGTGGCACCCGCAACGGCAAGCGATGCCAAGGGCATGCTCAAAGCCGGCATTCGGCAGGACGACCCAGTCATCTACTTGGAGCACAGCAAACTCTGTCAGTTGCCAGCCGTAGAGGAGGATCTGCCGGACGGTGCGGACAATCTGGCAGATCTGTTCCACTGTGCTATCCGGCGGCCGGGCAAGGATGCGACGATTGTCGCCTACGGCTATATGCTCCAATTGGCGCTGCGCGCGGCAGAAGAATTGTGCCGCGCCAGCGGCGCCACCGTCGAAGTGATTGATCTGCGGATATTAAATCCGCTCGATCACGATACCATCCTCGAGTCTGTTTCTCGGACCGGACGCCTCTGTATTTTGCAAGAGGAACTTCGCGCGCTTGGCATCGGTTCCGAAATTGCCGCAACGGTTGCAGACCGGGCGTTTGATTGTCTGGATGCGCCCATTGTGCGCGTAGCAGTGGGGGATATTCCGGTCACCCCGGCGCTCGACGCGCAGGAACAGTTATTTATGCTTAGTGTCGGCAAAGTTGTTGATGCACTAAATAGGGTATTGCGGTACTAGGATTTTTTCCTGTTGCTGCATCCCAATGAACAAAAAACGACTTCTAGCGCTCCTTTAGACGACGAACCGTGTCTAACAGCAGTAGGATGCTGTAGCGGGGTGCAAAGAGCGCCATAGCGTCCCGCGTTGTCCAACCGTTAGGTAAGGATTATTGCCCGATTGAAAGATCAGCATGTTACACGCCGCGATTTGATACGCCGAGTCGGGGCATCGGCCGCTGCTGGTTTGGCGATGGGGCTGCCCGTCATTGGGCAAACCCAAGCGCCCGCGCAACCGCAGACATCCGCGGCCGAGGGAGAAAAAACACCCAAGCGCGAGAGCGAAGTCGCGCAGAAGTATCCCCATCCACCGGGGCAATTCATCAATCGGCCCCTGACGCAGATCTCGACCGTGGTCGATATGATGCTGGACGATATGGGAGGACGTGGCACCGCCTATTTCTATGACCAGGCACATCCGCTGACCGGCCTCGTTCGAGACCATGCCCCGGCGGTGGGAATAGCGGACAGCCGCGTGGCCAGCATCGCAGCCACAGGCTTTGGCTTGAGCGCGCTCTGTATCGCAGCCCATCGCAAATATATGTTGCCTTCTCTCTGCGAACAACGGGTCGAGACCACCCTGGCATTCCTATTGGAACAATGCCCACACGTCCACGGATTTCTCTACCATTTTCTCGACATTGAGAGCGGCGAGCGACTATTTGGCTCAGAGCTTTCATCCATCGATACATCTTTGCTGCTATGCGGCATTCTTTTATGCCGTCAGTATTTCAGCGGAAATCTCCGCATTCACGCTCTGGCAACCACGCTCTACGAACGGGTCGACTGGAAGTGGATGTTGAATGGCAGCGATACCCTGTCAATGGGATGGCTGCCGGAATCGGGATTCATCCCGTATCGATGGGACGTCTACGCCGAATTGCTCACTATGTTGCTGATGGCGATCGGCGCACCCCGCAACGCCATTCCATCGAGCGCGTGGAACGCTGTCAGCCGTCCAATCATCGGATTTGGCGGCATCAACTTCATCAGCGGCGTTGCGCCAATCTTTACTCACCAATACGCGCAGGCATGGTGCGATTTCCGCAATCTGCGCGATCGACATGCCAATTATTTCCTCAATTCCATCGCCGCCACACGTGCGCATCAGCTTTTCTGCCTTACACTCGGACATCAGTTTCCATGGTTGGACCAGAACCTCTGGGGAATCACCGCTTCCGAGTCCCCGACCGGATATCGCGTATGGGGAGGACCGCCGGAGTTTGGCGGTATCGACGGTACGGTTGTTCCATGCGCAACCGCAGGCTCCCTGGTCTTTTTGCCGGCAGAGTGTGCCCATGTGCTCTTTTCTATCCGGGAGAAGTACGGTGAAAAAGCCTGGACTCGGTATGGATTTGTTGACGCTTTTCAACCGCAGACCAACTGGTATGCCGAGGATCAACTGGGCATCGATCTGGGAATCAGCGTGCTGATGGCAGAAAACTTGCGCACCGGCTTTTGTTGGAACTACTTCATGCGGAACACTGAAATTACAAACGCCATGCAAATGGTTGGATTCGAGGCCGACTCCGGAGACTGCGGGGCTTTCTAGGGCAGTCCTAACTCAGCCGTCCGGTTTCCCTTTCAATGCATTCGCCGCGGAAAGCACCAATAGTACTGGCCCGATTCCCTATTCGACATGGATCACTTGGGTGAGCTTAATATCCCGAGACGAGCTTCCCACCATGATTTTGACTTTACCTCGCTCAAGTGACCATTGTTTCGTCGACGTATCCCAATACGTCAGTGATTTTGCAGTCAAAGTCATGCCGACTGTCTTCGTCTCTCCGGCGGGAATATTCACCCGCTGAAATCCTTCCAGTTCTAGGTCAGGCATCGGGATTTTGGAATGGATGTGCTTCACATACATTTGAACAACTTCATCTCCAGACCGCTGGCCAGTGTTTCGTAGCTGAACCGTGACCTTTATCGATTTCCCGGCAGAGAGGCTGGACGCAGTTGTCCGCAGATTTGAATACGCGAACGAGGTGTAACTCAACCCATATCCGAATGGAAATAATGGAGTGCCGTGAAAGTACATGTAAGTGCGGCCATCACGGATGTTGTAATCGATCAGGGGAGGCAGTTGCTGAATCGATTTTGGCCACGTGACCACCAGACGGCCTCCGGGATCGTAACTTCCGAAAATCACATCGGCAAGGGCATCGCCCTCTTCTTCGCTATTGTTCGCCATGTGCAAAATGGAGGGTATATGTTTCTTCGTCCAATTGATCGTGTAGGGAAAACTGGAAACCAGCACAACAATGGTGCGCGGATTTGCCGCATAAACGTCTTGTATCAATCTCTTCTGAGATGGCTTCAGATGGATTTCTTCACGATCCACCGCTTCCTGGCCCTCGGTAGGATCCGGACAAGGCAGACTGTCTGTGCGTTTGTGGCACATGGGACGATTTCCAACGACAACAATGGCAACATCGGAACCTCTCGCCAACTGAACAGCGGCAACGTCGTCCGAACTGTAACGAACATCAACCCGCGAACCCACCTTAGTGCGGATCCCTTGGACTGGCGTGATTGCAAATGGAGGGTTGCCACTGTAGCCGTCTAGATACACCACGTTCGCGAGCGGCCCGACGACGGCGATCGATTTTATCGACGACATGTCGAGCGGCAAGAGATGGCTCGAATTCTTCAACAACACGATCGATTCCTGGGTAATGTGCAGCGCCAGCGTTTTGCTGGATTCCTTGTTCCAGGGCGCAGGCTCTGCGCCGGCCTTGATTCGCGCATAAGGGTCAAGTGCTGGAGGATCCAGGAATCCCAGACGTATCATCACCCGCAAAACGCCCTGCAAATTCTGATCGATGTCGGCCTCCGTGATCAAATGCTTTTGCAAGGCGTCTTTGATTGCGTCCTGATAGGGATTCAAAAACTGATTCACTCCGGCATGGATAGACCCTGCGATGGCGTCCGTCATGTTCGGATAGTATTTGTGTTTGGTCACCATAAAAGTGACCGCGCCGCGGTCAGTGTCGATCATGCCATTGAATCCCCACCGCTGCATCAGCAGATCTTTCAGCAATGGACTCGCAGCCATGGGAATTCCATTGACTGCGTTATAAGCGGTCATAATGGCGTTCGCTCCACCCTGCTCAATCGCCATGCGGAATGGGGCGGAGTAATACTCATGCAACAGTCGATCATCGAAATCTGACGAAGATCCGGACCGTCCGTCCTCATTACTGTTCGCCAGGAAATGTTTAACCAGAGAGGATGTCAGCCAGGTTCGTGGGTTGCCCCCCTGTAGTCCTTTTACAAATGCAACCGACATAGTGCCCACAAGGTACGGATCTTCCCCATACGATTCTTCCGATCTTCCCCAGCGAGGATCACGTGCCAGGTCGGCGTTGGGCGCACGGATAATCAAACCGCCGCGATCGAAACTCTGGAATATGTAGCGCGCCTCCCGACCCTCCTCGGCTGCGGCCTTTTCGATCAACGCGGGATCCCAGGTCTCGCCCAGACCAACCGGTTGTGGGAACTGGGTTGTTGGGATCGTTGAGGTGCCCCCAAACGGGCCGGGAGCGCCTGGTGATTTGCGACCCCAGTCGTTTGGGCCCCCCACCGCGAGTCCATGCAGTCCCTCAAATTGACCGCTGGATCCGGGTATGCTGTCGATTTTCCCAGATCCGTAAATTCCCAGGCGTGGGACGTTCAGATCTTTCCCCAGCAGGTCGATCTTTTCCTGCAGCGTCAAAAGGGACAGAACATTCTGTACGCGCTGTTCTGTCGGCGAAGTTGGATTTTGAAAAGGATACCGGTACTGCCCAAAGAGACCGGGCTCGACACCGACAAGCAGAAGAAGCACAACCACCGTTTGAATCGTTTTCAATGCAAACTCCCGGGAGGATCGGCGTGCAAGCGAGCGCAGGAAATAAGTCTATCCGTCCGCGTCCGGAGCACCGAAAATCCAGACTGCGGGTAATGCGCTCAGCACTTCGCCAGCACAAAGTCTTGCTCCGCCATCCACTATCTCCGGTTGGACCGTTGCCCCCGTTAGCACGTTCGTGAATCTCATCTTGCTCAATCGATCAACATTTCCGAAGTCTGGCAGTTCGATGATAGTCGTCGCCAGACTTTTCTTTAGGTCTCCGAGTGCCTCCGGCGAAGACAACAAGGATGCAAACCAGCGGACCGCAATCGTCAGCAACAATCTTCCCTGGTATTCGCGTCCGAAGGCCACGAGATGGTCCGAGTTTGGGCCTTCCACGCGCAGCGGTAGGTAGCTTCCTCGCGAAAGAAGTTTCGATTCGAGCGCGCGCAGGCGCAATCCTGACGCGATGTACAGCAATTTAATATCGCCCGTCCACCATGTCCGGAATAATTCCGATATTGCACGGACCCGCTCATCACGTGGGATGTCCGGACCGCCGAACATCTGCATCAGCAAACGCAATCTTTCGTGCCGTGTGGCGTAGTCGACCGGACGACGGTTGTCTGGGTCGACCAGGCTCAGGTCCCACAGTTCGCCTCCCTGATATGTGTCGACAACACCGGGACTCATCAACTTCAGAGCAACCTGGGAAATCGATCCCCACGCAGCCAGTGTCGCCAACCGCTTCGCAAACGGCACAAAGGACGCCAAAAAAGCCGAAGAAGATGGGCCGCGCAGCGTCTGCTCGACAAAGTTCTCCACCGCCGCGTCATAATTGTTCGAGGGATTGATCCAACTGGTGTGGACCTTTGCCTCCTTAATCGCCTTACTCATGAACGCCTTCATGCGGTTGACGACCTCGTCATCCGCGCCTTCCTGACACGGAGGCCACATTCCAAGAAGGTTCTGGTAATAGAGATATTCGTCCCCCGGATCGGGGGCCGGGTGCCCGTTCGCGGCGGTTTTCGCCGTGCCATTGACTTGCGACCAGTGCAGCAGATTTGTTTTCCATTCCGCGGGCAACTCGGTCAGCGCATGGATGCGCATACGCGCATCTTCACCATGTTTTGTATCGTGCGTCGAAGTCGTCAGCATCGCATCGGGCCACAGCTCCATGCGATGCATATTGGCGTCGTGAAATTCCTGTGCAGACGTCGCTTTGCGACCGGTCCCAACGCCCACTTCATTCAGCGACGCCAATGGACTGTACCGGTAGAACACCGTGTCCTCCATGCCCTTCGCCTGTACCGGGCTGGTGTATTGCTGAAATTTCATCGCAAACCGAAGGCGCTGGGCGGATCCCTCTTCGGATTCGTCTTCCACGCATGCGGGGCAAATGTGCTCCCGGATGAATTCGAAAATAGAGGAATCGACATTCGGATTGCGCCGCGTTGCCTGGCCGATCGCCTCGTCGATCGCCATTTCATCGCTGGTGCTGAATCCTCGTTTTGAAATATAGGTGCGATATACCGGAAAACAAGCGACCACCTCCCGCAGAGCCTCCTGCAAACCATCCAAAGTAAAGTCGCGGCTCCGCCGGTTCTGCTCAGAAAGGCGGTTGAGTTCGTGGGCCAACACATTCAGTTCGCTTGCCATCGAAGAAGCCGTGATTAATTTCTTGGCGTTGTATGCGACATCTCGATCCGGCTTCACGCGTCCCCGAAAGTGAAGATAAATCCGGTCAATTTCCGGCAGACTATTCTCTTGCACCCATAAGCCATTCAACAATGCGAGGAATTCATAGCCAGTCGTGCCATCTACAGGCCACTCCGGACTAAGCCATTCCTGTCGCGCGAGAATTTTCTCGACAATCGCATAGAGAGGGTATGCCACCTTGGCGGTGGCGGCCCGCAACTGTAACAGATATTGTTGCGGATCAAGTAGTCCATCAATATGATCGAGGCGAACTCCGTCAATCGCTCCCCGCTCGGCCAGTTCAATCAACTTCGCATGGGCGGCCTCAAATAACGGTCCATATTCCATCCGGAGGCCTATTAAATCGTTGATGTCGAAGAAACGGCGGTAGTTGATTTCCTGCATGGCTGTGCGCCAGTACGACAATCGATACGGCTGCTGTTCCAAAAGTTCATGCAGCAAATCGAAGGAGTGCGGCTGACCCGGAATTCCATTGAATTCCGAGATCACGGTTTGCAGATGACGCCGTAGCGCTGGATTTGACTGGATCAGGTGCATTAGCCGGTGAGTTGCAATATTGGTCTCTCGCTCGCGATCGGTGCGCGCCTTCGCGCCGGCCTGCTGATAGTCGGGAATGTGGTCCAGATGAAACAGGACGCTTTCGTATTCCTGACGGGTGGCCGAATCAATGTCAGCCGACGCCGCGGATTCTTCCCATCGATGACGCAGCAGCAGCTTAATCTGCCGTGGATTCAGCGGCAAATTGTAATCACCGTACAGCAGACAGAACTCTCCCTCGCGATACTCGATACGGAGCTCGCCGGATTCCAGCACATCACCGTACTGTCTTCCTAGAATCGCCAGCAATACCTTGCCATGCAGATTGGAATTAACCGGATACCAGTCGACATCGAAATACTCTGAGACGGGAGACGAAGGTCCATTTGCCAAAACGCTGCGCCACCACTGGTTCCATTGCGGGTGAGCGCTCATGTGATTGGGCACAAAATCGATCACCATTCCCATACCTTTTTTATGCAATGCCTGAACCAGCGAATTGAGCGCTTCTTCTCCACCCAGTTCAGGATTGATCTGTGAAAAATCACAAATGTCGTAGCCACTTGGGCTGCCCGGGCGCGCTTTGAAAATCGGCGAGGCGTAAATATGGCTGATGCCAAGGTCGTGGAGATACGGAACCAGCACTTCGGCATCCGAGAATCGATAGTCCTTCGTGAACTGCAGTCGGTAGGTGGCGCTTACCTTTCTGCGATCGCTCATGCTGATACGTTTCCTGTAATGGATGCGAAATTGTTGCTGGCCAAAACGACGGCACCAGCTCGTTGTACCGTCAGCCGACCCGTGTTGGCTTGCCAAATAACTGGCTGCCCATCGGAGGTGTAGCTCTCGTCCTCGCTGCTGAAGCCATAAGTCATGTCTACCCACCCTCGATTCTGTGCGGCCTCCGGACCGTCCAGCGCTACGACGATAGCAACGCGGCCGCCAGCTGATTCCCATTGCAGATGAAGCATCTTCTCATTCAACGCTTGACATGAACGAAATTCAAAATTCGACAACAGGTATTTACGGACATGCAACAGGTCTCGATACCAACTCAAACACGCGGCTTGCATCTGGCCCTGGCGTGCCGACCAATCAAGCTTGCTTCGCTGAAATGTTTCCACTTTTTGCGGGTCGGGAATCGTTTCGCGACGAGCTTCATCCGCAAAGGCTGAAAAATGCTCGAACTCCTTGCGCCGACCTTCTGTGACCATGCGGCCCAGTTCTTTGTTGTGGTCGGTGAAATACAGGAACGGCTCCGACGCCGCCCATTCCTGGCCCATGAACAGTAACGGAACCTCCGGCGCGAATAGCAGGAGCGCGCTCGCCGCAAGATATGCGGGGTATGAGATTTGCGACGATAGTCGCTCGCCAAAGGCGCGATTGCCGATTTGGTCATGATTTTGAATGCAGAATACGCGCGACTCGTAACTCAGTCCGTCAGGCCTTGTCCCGCGGCCACGCTCCGAATGACGTGCATACTGCCCATTGAAAAACCATCCGTCCCGAATCGTTTTAGCAATGCTTTCTGTCGTACCGTCGAAATCTCGGTAATAGCCGTCGCTGTCTCCCGCCAGCCGGTGCCGCAGGTGATGATGGAAATCGTCCGACCAGACAGCATCAAAACCATAACCCCCCTGCTCTGCGGGAAGTACGAGTTTACGTTCGTTGCGCTCATCTTCCGCAATGATACAAATGTTTCTTCCCAGCGAGCGCGCAGCCGCATGAACTCGCCCGGTCAACTCGGTCAGAAATGGCAGTTCACTATCATCCTGAATGGCGTGCGTGGCGTCCGCTCGGAGTCCGTCTGCGCGATACTCATAGATCCAGGCCATGGCATTCTCTACGAAATACGCACGGACCATGTCGCTTCCGTCACTGTCGAAATTCAAGCCATCGCCCCATGGCGTCTTATGCCTACCCGAGTAAAACCGCGGCGCAAAGACGGAATGATAGGCTCCATCGGGGCCGAGATGGTTATAAACTACGTCGAAATAGACGGCGATCCCTCGCCGATGCGCTTCCTCAACCAGCGTGCGAAGTTCATCCGGTGTTCCATAACTGCGGGCAGGGGCATAGAGAGACACTCCGTCATAGCCCCAGTTACGTTCACCCGCAAAATCCGCAATCGGCATCAGTTCGACCGCGTTCACGCCGAGTCTCCGCAGATCATCGAGTTTCTCGATTACCCCAAGAAATGTCCCGGCTGGCGTGAATGTTCCTACATGAAGCTCGTACAGCACTAACTCGCGAAGCGAAGGCGGCTGGAACTCGATATCCCTCCACGCGAAGTGGTCAGGATCGACGACTTGCGATGGTCCATGAACACCGAACGGCTGGAAGCGAGATGCCGGATCAGGATAGGGACCCGCGCCATCGATCCTGAACCAATAGCGCGCACCGGCACCTATTCCCTTTACCCGTGCTGTATATATTCCGCGTGCATCCGCAACCATGAGAACTGAGCGCGGCAGCGTCTCGTCGAGAACTAACTCGATCTTGGCATTCGGACGTGCCCACAGGCGAAACAGGCAAACATCATCCTGAATGGATGGGCCTAGGGTTGGTACCCAGAAGTCTGCAAGCGCGCGGGGAGTTTGCGATTCAATTGCATGGGAAATGACCTTCACCTCCGCAGTTTTTCATCTAAATGCAGAGCCGCACTTATAAGCCCTAGATGCGTGAATGCCTGTGGGAAGTTGCCGAGTGCGCTGCCAGTTGAGCTAATCTCTTCGGAGTACAGTCCGAGATGGTTCGCATACGTCAGCATCTTCTCAAAGATAAACCGAGCCTCCTCGAGACGGTCTGCGCGTGCCAATGCATCCACCAACCAAAACGTGCACATGCTGAATGTTCCTTCACGTCCGGTCAAACCATCCTCGGTTGCTAGCTCTCCCACCAGTTCATATCGATATACAAGATTATCGGACACAAGCGTTTCCATAGTTCGATCGAGAGTACTCAGCATGCGAGGGTCCTTCGGTGCGATGAACATCACAATCGGCATCATCAGGTTGCTCGCGTCCAGAGATTTTGACCCGAAGGATTGCGTGAAACTTTGCTGGTTTTCATCCCAGCCATCTTTCATGATCGACGCAAAAATACGATCCCGCTCGGTTTCCAACTTCGCCCGATCGAACGGAAGGCTTCGTTGACAGGCGAGGCGAATGCCCCGATCGAGAGCGACCCAGCATTGCAATTTGGAATACACGAACTGCTGTCGCTCACTACGCACCTCCCACAACCCATCGTCGGGCTGCCTCCAATTGTCCGCGACCCACAGCAGCACCCCGTGAATGCGCATCCACAGATCGTAGGAAATCGGCGAGACGTGCTTGTCGTAGAGATAAATCGCATCCATCATTTCGCCGTATATATCCAGCTGCAACTGACTGGAAGCTGCGTTGCCGACCCGGACCGGGTGGGAGTTTCGATAGCCGGGCATGTTTTCAAGCGTGTATTCAGTTAAGTCGCTTTCGCCGTCGATGCTGTACATCGTGTTCAGTGGACCCTGCGCGCCCGTCTGTTCATGGATTCTCTCCGCCAGCCACCCGATGAAAGCGGTCGCTTCATCGGGGAAACCGAGACGCACCAGGGAAAATACAGTGAACGCCGCGTCGCGCACCCATGTGTATCGGTAGTCCCAATTGCGCACTCCGCCTATTTCCTCCGGCAGACTGCACGTGGGCGCCGCCACGATTGCGCCGGTGGGATGATGAGTCAGCAATTTCAGCGTGAGCGCGGAACGAAGAACCATCTCGCGCCAACGGCCTTCGTATTTGCAGTTGGACAGCCAGTCGCGCCAGAATTCCAATGTTTCGTTCATTAGCCGCTCGCCGTCCACAGGGGCTTTCAGGTCGGTCCCGTCTTCCTCGGTTAGATATCGAAGGGCGAATTCTGCGGTTTCTCCCGGTTGCAGCGTAAACTGCAAGATCGCTTTTCCATCCTCAATTTGCCACTCTCCGGGCCCGATGACCGCCATGCGATCCTTACCTGATTCGAATAGAACTCCGCCGGTGGTAGGAATGGCGCGATGGGAGCTACGGGCATAGTTGAACGCTGGTGCACACTCGAGGCGAAACCGCACCGCGCCCCGCACCGCCTTGGCAATGCGCACAATCTCATGACCCACAGAGTCGCTCTGCTGGCTCTTATCCCTGCGCACCGGCATAAAGTCGATGACTTCGCCAACCCCTTCCTCTCGAAGAAACCGGGTCAGCAAAACATTGGTTTCCGGCATATACATCTGCCGATTCGTCCCGCCCTGCTCTGGCGCCAGCTTGAAATGTCCGCCATTTGTTTCATCCAACAGGGCAGCAAACACGCTTGGCGAGTCAAATTGTGGCAGGCAGCACCAATCAATATCGCCATCCATCGCCACCAGGGCGACGGTGTGTAAATCGCCAATTACTCCGCAGGATTCAATCGGTCGTTGGGCCATAATTAACTTATTTAGGATTTGTGGCAGGTTTTGCGGAAGGCAAACCTAAAGGGTTCATATCTCATCTAAACTCAACGTATCGGCACACCTCAGCATCTCAAGTGTAAAGTGCCCGGCGGCCCGGTGGGTATCTGCATTGGCGTGGTCCAAATATTCCTGCTTCCATGCACTATGAGTCATGACTTTATTTAGATGCGGCATCGGCCTCCAGTGACAGAAACTACAACGAACAAATCGTACGGCGACACTTGGCGCTCACGGCTTGCCGCCATGCGCAACATCCCTCCCGTGATGCGAATGGTGTGGGACTGCGGTCCAAAGACGGTAGTTTGGTCGATGGTTCTGCGCATCGCGCTGGCCTTGACGCCAGTCGCAATTCTGAAAGTTTCTCGCTGGCTGGTCAATCAAGTCGTCATTAGCCTGACCCATCACAGCCCCCTCCCCCAACACTTCTGGTGGGTCGTTGGCTTGGAATTTGGACTTGCTTCTCTCGCCGCTATCCTGACACGAGGGGTCGGATTTTGCGACAGCTCTGTTGGGCGACCTCTACATGCAGCACATCAGTATTCGCGTCATCGAACACGCGTCACAGCTCGATATCACAGCTTTTGAAAATCCAGATTATTATGACCGGCTGGAGCGGGCTAAGGCGCAGGCAACCGACCGCATCGCCATGATTCAGATGCTGGGTACGCTCACCCAGCAGGTGCTGACGACGATTACTTTGTCTGTTTATATCGCAAGCTATTCTCCTGTTCTTCTTCTGCTTCTGATCGCCGGAACCATTCCGGCATTGCTTGGGGAAAGCCACTTCGCCTTTCTTGGATACGCCAAGAACTTCATGCAGACGCCGTTGCGCCGCAAGATGGACTACTTGCGCGATGTAGGAGGCAGCAAGGAAGCCGCGAAGGAGCTTAAACTGTTTGGCTTGCGGGGCTTTTTGGTGAGCAGCTTTCGTGGCATGGCGGACACGATTTTCGAACAGAATGTCGACCTCTCCAAACGCCGCCTTCTGGCTGGTGTCGCCCTGTCAATGCTAGCTACTGCGGGCTACTACACTGCCTATGCGTTGACGCTGTGGGACACGATAGAAGGAAAGTTCAGGGTCGCGGATTTATTCGTATTGATCAACGCGATTCTCCAGGTAAGCGCAAATTTGCAGCAAATCTTCGTCAACGCCTCGGGCGTTGCTGATCAGGCTCTATTTCTCACGGACCTCCTCGGCTTCTTTGCAATGGAACCTACCGTCCGCTCCAAGCCGAATGCAATCAAGATTCCGCGACCAATACGGCAAGGCGTCGAGTTCCGGAATGTCTCATTTGCTTATCCGGGAACTACGCGTCTTGTCCTCAAAAATTTCAATTTTTGTTTGCGTCCCGGCGAGCGAGTTGCGTTGATTGGGGAAAACGGTCAAGGCAAAACCACCATCGTGAAGCTCATCACACGTTTGTATGACCCCACGGAGGGGCAGATATTGATCGACGGCGTCGATCTGCGAGATTACGACATGGAAGACCTTTGCCATGAGATCGGGGTCATTTTCCAGGATTTTATGCGGTATGAAATGACAGCCAGAGACAACATCGCTGTCGGCCGCATTGAAGAACGCGACCATTTGGAGCTCATCGAGAACGCGGCCCAGATGAGCCTGGCAGACGAAGTGATTGCGCGTCTCCCTCAAGGAATCGATCAGCAGCTGGGACGTCGCTTTGAAGGCGGTGTCGACCTTTCCGGCGGCGAATGGCAGCGAATGGCATTGGCACGCGCCTACCTCCGAGACGCGCAGTTGTTGATTTTGGACGAACCGACTGCGGCGCTGGACGCGCGTAGCGAGCAGGAGGTTTTTCAGCGTTTCGCGGAGTTGACGAAGGGGAAAATGGCCTTGCTGATTTCGCATCGCTTCTCGACCGTCAAAATGACCGATCGTATCGTCGTGCTCTCTCATGGAGTGCTAACCGAGGAAGGAACGCACGAAGAATTGATTCAGCATGGCGGCCTGTACGCGGAGATGTTTGAAATGCAGGCGGCGAGCTACCGATGAACTCTCCCGACATGACCGACCTGAACGTGCAGGGGCGCACCTTCGCGACTCGGCAACGGTTGCTGGTCCAGCCATCTAACGTCAAGCAGTTTAAGGACCAGGCTCTGTTGATGGTCGCCTCCGTTTTCGCGCTGGCACGCTATACCGACGAACAGGTCCGAGCGCAGCTTCCGCAGGAACAAGTCCCGAAGCCCGAAGAGCCGCAGCCCGGCGTTCAGCGCCTGGAAGCCAACACGCGCCTGTTGCGCTCCGCCGCCATTGAGATTCAGAGTTCCTTGCGCACCCTGGCAAAACTGCCATTTGCGCGCAGCGTTACTGCGCGCGAAACTCCTAGGATAGTCGGCGTCGCACAGGCTTTCTTCACCGCCTCGAAATTTCAGTGGAGCCTGTCCAGCCTCTCCACTTTTCTAAAAGGATTCCAAAGCGAAGAACCTCTCACCCTTAAGGAACTGTGGACCTTCCCTGTCGCGCTAAAAATGGCGCTTTTGGAAGAGATTCTCGCTCAGGCTGCCGGAGCGTTCAGCAATCAGCCGGAAAGCGACGCCGCTCTCAATGCCTCTCTCAATTGCCTGCATGAGGTGAGCCTTCCGGTGTGGGTCAACATTCTGGAACCTCTGGTTCCGTTTGAGGAAATCCTGCGACAGGATCCAGCCAATACCTATGCGCGTATGGATTTCGAAAGCCGGGATATGTACCGCCTCGCCGTTGCCGAGATAGCGAAGCGTTCTCTCATGAATGAGGTAGAAGTCGCCGCGACGGCGCTCGCGATGGCACAAAATGCGTCGCAACAACCCAATGTCAACGAACGCATCACGGCACGCTGTTCTCATATAGGCTACTACCTCGTCGATCAGGGCCTGACGGAGCTGAGGAAGCGCTGCGGTTTTCGGCCGCGGGTACTGGATCGCGTGCGCTCCGTACTGCGCGCGTATCCGGACGATTTTTACATCGGCGGGATACAAACCATCGCGTTGCTGGCAATGGCGGCAATCATCCTGCCTCTGGTGCCTCTCTACAATCCGCTGGGAAGCTTGGCCATCGCGTTCCTGTTGCTCCTCCTTCCAGTTTCGCAGGGGGCGGTCGAGCTGATGAATCACACGTTGAGTGCGATCCTCAAGCCACAGGCATTGCCCAAGCTCGATTTTTCTGAGGGCGTTCCCGACGACTGCAAGACCCTGGTGGCTGTGCCTACGCTTCTATTGAACGAGCAACAGGTTCGCGATCTCGTTGATGAACTGGAGGTGCGTAGCCTTGCCAATCAAGACCCCAACATTCACTTCGCCCTGATCACAGACCTGGCGGATTCGGTTGAGAAGCCATTGGACCGCGATACCGACCCCTTGGTATTGCTGGCTGGTCAATTGATTGACAACTTGAACCAGCGTTATTCCAACGCTCGATGTGGCGGCTTCTTAATACTCCACCGCCACCGCATCTTTAACCCGCGGCAGGGCGTCTGGATGGGATGGGAGCGTAAGCGCGGAAAACTGCTGGATCTGAATCGTCTCGTGATGGGCGGTATGGATTGCTTTCCTTACAAGGCCGGCGACACTTCCGTGCTGAACGGAATGCGATACGTATTAACACTGGACTCCGATACAAAACTGCCGCGAGATTCTGTGCAAAGGATGGTTGGCGCGATGGCGCATCCGCTCAACCGCGCCATCCTGGACCCTCATCGGCGGATCGTGACCCAGGGTTATGGCATCATGCAGCCGCGAGTCGGCATTGCCGTGCATTCCGTTGCCCGTTCGCGCCTGGCGGCTATCTACTCTGGCCAAACTGGTTTCGACATCTATACTCGGGCCATCTCCGACGTCTATCAGGATCTTTACGGCGAGGGAATTTTCACCGGCAAAGGTCTGTACGAGATCGAGATTCTTCATCGCGTGTTGGATCGTCGCTTCCCTCAAAACTCTCTCCTGAGTCACGATTTAATCGAGGGCGCCTATGCCCGCGTCGGCTTGCTCACGGATGTCGAGGTGATGGATGATTACCCATCCCACTACAGCGCTCAGAATCGACGCAAGCATCGGTGGGTCCGCGGTGATTGGCAAATCTTGCGCTGGCTGCTGGGTCGCGTTCCAAGCGATTCTGGAAAGCTTGTCCAGAATCCTATCTCCACCATTTCTCGGTGGAAGATTTTTGACAATTTGCGACGTAGTCTCGTTGAGCCCGCAACCTTTCTTTTGCTGGTGGTTGGCTGGCTATGGCTGCCTGGCACAGCCCGTTATTGGACGATTGCCACTCTTTTGGTCGTCTTCGTTCCAGTCCTTGTCCAGTTTCTGTTTTCCCTGGTTCGGGCCAGCATCGCGGAACAGCGTGGTTACGTCCGCCAGGCCATTCGCGATTCCCTCGTACTGCTGTTTTCAACTGCGCTGAATTTCGCCTTCCTTGCTCATCAGACTCTCTTGATGTTCGACGCCATCGTGCGTTCCCTGGTCAGAAGTTTTGTCACCGGTAATCGCTTGCTGGAATGGGAAACTGCGGCCGAGGCCGAATTGGGTCGAAGCAAGCGCACGCCGGTCGAGATCACCATGGGACTGGTTCCGCTTCTGTCCGCCGTGCTCCTGATTCTTGTTTCATCCGTTCGCCCGAGCGCGCTGCCGTGGGCGTTGCCTGTTCTGATTCTTTGGTCTCTCGCAAAGCCCATTACTCTTTGGCTCAATCGATCGCCCGGCGGACTGGAGATCAACCTTTCCGCCCAGGATGAGCGATTTATACGGAAGATTGCGTGGCGTACCTGGCGTTATTTTTCGCAGTATTCCGGTCAAGCCAATCACGGCCTCGCTCCAGACAACGTGCAGGAAGAGGGCAATGTGCAGGCATTGCGCATTTCTCCGACGAACGCCGGCCTGCAATTGAATGCGCGACAAGCTGCAGCGCTTCTTGGTTACCTGACATTGCCGGAATTCGCTGAGCAAACGCTGGCGAACCTGCATACCCTCGACGGAATCCCCAAGTGGCGGGGCCATCTGCTGAACTGGTACACCACGGATACGCTGGAGCCGATTGCTCCGTATATCGCCTCAACCGTCGACAGCGGGAATTTTTTGGCCTCCTTATGCAGCCTGCGCATGGGAGCGCTGGAGCTGCTCCAATTCCCGATGCTGCCCCCGCTACGGAAAGGTTTGTTCGACATCGTTCACGATGTCCGAACCCCGTCGGTGCTGCATTCAAAGATCCAGTCTGCGGTACGGATAGAAAAGAATGCGAAGTCAGAGGCGTGGCTCGGATCACTGTTGGCGCTGGACCTGTCCACCGACCCGGTTCCGCCTGGCGAGATCGAATCTCGACTTCAAGCACTTTTCGCATTTATCGAGATGTACCTGCCGTGGTTGCTCCCGAAATTTGCAAATTTAGTCGGAGCGTCAGAAGTTGAAGAAAGCCGCACCCTGGATTTTTACACGCCGGAAAATTCTCTGGACACCTGCCGGGCCCTAAGGTCGGCCTGGGTGAGTAGAGCGCAGGATCCTCGTGAGACAAGTCCCAATCTTGCCAAGGAATTCATGGCCGCGCTGAGTTTCAGCGAGGGGCGCTTGAGCGCATTGATTGACAATCTGAAGTCCATTGCGGAGATCAGCGAACGTCTGTTTCAGGCCACAGAGTATAGGGAACTGGTCGATCCTTTTCGCCGACTATTGACCATCGGGTATGACACCGCAAAAAATTGCCGACTGGAGTCCTGCTACGACCTGCTCGCCTCCGAAGCCCGTACCGCCATGTTCCTCGCCATTGCCAAAGGCGATGCGCTGCAGGACAGCTGGTTCAGGGTTGGCCGTAAGACAACGATGATCGATGGCAATCCTGTCCTGTTATCTTGGACCGGCACCATGTTTGAGTACCTGATGCCAACCCTCTGGATGCAAACATCGCCCGGAACTCTGCTGGCTCAGTCTTTACCTGGGGCTGTTCGCGCGCAGCAGGAATACGTCGCACGTAAGCGAACGCCGTGGGGAATCTCCGAAGCAAGCTACAGTCAGCGCGACGCGGCGGGAAACTACCAATATCATGCCTTTGGAGTTCCCACATTAGCATTGAATCCGACTGCGGAAGACTCACTCGTAATCGCGCCATATGCCACCATCCTTGCTCTGGAAGCAGATCCAGTAGGTGCCCTGGCCAACTTACATAAGATGGAGAAACTAGGCTGGCTGGGAGATCTCGGCTTTTATGAATCGGCCGATTATTCCGCCAACATCGAGCATGAAACGGATGAACGATATACTCTCGTACGCTCGTGGATGGTCCACCATCAAGGCATGTCGCTCCTCGCGATTACCAATCTTCTTGCGGACAAAGCCTTCCAACGCTGGTTTCATAGTGACCCCCGTGTGCGGGCCACTGAACTTCTCCTGCACGAGAAGCCTATCCAAATCGTCCCTACTCAGGAAGTACCTCGCGCCGGCAAGATGACCTTCCAGCCAACTCTTGTTGAACCAGCAGCACGCGTCGAAAAAAACTGACACCTCGATCATCCGGCGAACGTGCTAGGCGCTCTCTCCTGGACCTTTTGTCCTGTCGCGCTGTAAGGCGCGCTTCAAGACGATCTCGAGCGCGGCTTTTTGTCGATCATATTCTTCGGGAGCGATCACGCCCTCTAGTCGCTCAGTTTCCAGCGCGAACAGTTCTTCCTTCAGCGCTTCCAGCACGTTCGGTCGAGATGACACCGCGACGGTCCTCGGGATAGTGGTGGAAGTCGTGAAGGCTACGTCAGGTCGCGGTCCCGGGCGGGAAGTGCTTCCCCCAGCCGCAATCGAGGAAGAGGTCCCGGGCGAGGATGTTGTTGCGCCATTGGCAGCCGCCAGCGCGGGTCGGCTTTGTTTCAGCGAAATGCCCGCGCCCACCGCCAGCAGAACCACGACCAGGGACACGATCCACCACTGATATTTGTGCAGCGGATCTGGCGTGCCGATGGGAGTTCCCAGTCCGATTCCGGGACGTGTGCTGTTGTCCGCGGCACCCTGTGATCCCGCCTCCGGACCCATCGCACCCGCAGGCTGCGGCGCGCTCCCCTGGCCACTGTTGGCGCCTTCCTGTCCGGCACCATTTTCGTCTGGTAGCAATCCGGTGCCGGATACTTGAAATGAAAGTTTGGTTTCCGGAGTTACATTCCTGGCGAGGAACGTTTGCACTTTCACATCTTCATCGATCGGCTGAAACGCACTGGCTGGGGTTCCTGTAAATTGCATGCTCTTCGGCAGAATGATAGCGAAGTTGTCGACCGGTCCCGCCACTCGCGGCTGAAACTGAAAGGTCCCGGAATAGGGCACCTGATAGCTGACCTGAAAGCGAGTCTCTCCTGGACGCAGAGGAAAGACAAAACTATAGTCGCCCGGCGGCCCTAGCGGAGTAGGTGGAGTCTGCAGTGGCATGCTGCCCGGCCCTTGGGCGGCTGCGGAAACAATTTGGGCGTTTTTCGGAAGATAAATCTCATAGGCACGTGGTCCAAACTGCGTCCGTGGCGGCGAGGAAGCGTTCTTCACAAAAAAGTTCTCAATCACGCTCAGGCCCGTAGGGCTGGCTTCGATCCGTGCCACATCGGCTTCAGTGGAAACACCTTGCACCTTGGCGGCTGCATCGTAGACATCTACGTCGACCGTCTGGGTACCGGTCGGCACAGATTTGAAATAGGTAGCCTTGTCGTGCGTCACGCGTAACAAGTGCATTGGATCACTGTCAGTCGCATCCAGCGAGAAATGACCGTGGGTGTCGGTCGTGGTTTGCGCGACAACGTCCATGCCCAGTCGTACCAGCGCCACGGTGTCGCCTACGGCTGGCTGCTTCGTTGTTTGGTTCGTCACGGTTCCTGAAATAGGTGCGGCTAAAATCACAGACGCGCCGCCTAGCAAAAACAACGCCAGCAGCAGGGGAGTGAAACCAGCCGATGCTGCCCGGAGACACTTCGGCAAAAATACGTTCTTATGTTTCATGGGATGTCCTTTTTTGATTCATGCAAGAGGAGTGAAGGAGTCAAGCGGCAGGCACATCGTCTTCTAGAAATTCGATCTCGGAGAGCACCTGCGCCGCCTCAATTTCCATCGCCGCCCGCTGCGCCTGGTAGTCTTCCTCCGGATATTTGCCCGCTCGATACTCAAAGTTTAAGTCGCGCAGATTTTCATAGATCGTCTCTTTGCGCTCTCGCAGATACTCAAGTCGCGTCTTCTGCGTCTGCTCTTCCGTTTTCCGCTGAGGATAGAAAATGTAGATCAAGATCCCGATCAAGAGCGCCGCACACGCCAAAATGGTCATAGTTCCGTCTCCCTTCGGATCTTAGCCAGGATCGCATCCGTGTGGGGATCATTCGCCGTCCGCTCCGGCATGGCAACCGTATGCAATTTCCATTTGCGAATCAATAATGCTGTGCCCAGCGTCGCCAGCAACAAGAACAATCCCGGCGCAATCCATGCCATCAGGTCGAATCCATGTTGCGGGGGAGCAGCCAGTACGGTCGGTCCATACTTCTGAACAAAATTTTGCAGGATCAACTGATTGCTGTCGCCGCGGTCCAGGTCAGCGCGCAACTCTACTTCCTCCTGCGTTGAAACGGTGCAGCCCACATGGTTGCATTCCAGCAAGACCTGGTTACAACCGCAGGTGCACATCAGTTCATGCCCAATCTGGTTATAGCGCGCCGCAGTATCTCCGGCTCCCGCCATAAAGATAAGCAGCAGGCAAGCTACCGTCAGCTGAGCCCAGATTCGCAGCAGCGATAGGTCGAAAGTGCGCGAAAGGTTCGATACGATTGGACGCATGCGCTAATCCCCCACTCCCGCAGGCAGGGCGATACTTTCTTCTACCGGCTTCCGTGGCTTTGCCGCCTGCTCAGCGCTCATGTTCGGAACCAGCGCCAGCAGCGTGCCCAACGCCATCACCAGGACCCCAATCCAGATCCACGCCACCAATGGGTTGATGAAGACCTTGATAATAGGTTGGTTAGTGTCTGGGTTCGCCCCCTCGTACACCACATACAAGTCGCGCTCCAGGGTGGAGTGGTCAGCGACCATCGTCTCCGTCTGCTGGCTGGCATGGTAGAACCGGCGCTCCGGGGCCATCTGCCGCAGAAATTTGCCGTTCTTATATACGTTCAGCAGTTCGTATTCACTATCGTAATTCGCGTTTGAATCCTGCGTATAGCTTTGGCAAACCAGGCGATAGGGCCCAATCGTCATCGAATCGTGGAAACCCATCTCCTGCTCAGCGGACTGGTTGAATGCCGACCCCGCGAGCCCGATGAACACTATGGCCACGCCCAGGTGCACCAGATAGCCGCCGTATCGCCGAGTGTTGCGGCGCGTCAGCTGCACGACGGAAGACAGCATATTTTTGCCGGTATGGCGTTGGATCACGCGGGACCCACGCCAGAACTCGGTCACAATCGCCGTAGCGACCAATGCCCCCAACGAAAAGGTCATCAGAGAATACAAAGTCCCCACGTCCCGCCATGGGCGCATTCCGGTCGCCATCAGGATGAGGGCCGTCGCCGCCGCAAGAATACATGGCCAGAGGAAGTTGCGCCGTACGCTCTTGAAGGACGTGCTGCGCCAGGCCAATACCGGCCCGATGCCTGTCAGGAACAACAGGAAGATCCCGATGGGAACGGCTACGCGATTGTAGAAAGGCGGCCCCACTGTAACCTTCGACCCTTCCACATACTCTGAAATGATCGGAAACAGAGTTCCCCACAGCACCGTGAAACAAGCGGCCAGAAGAACTAAGTTATTGAACAGGAAGCTCGATTCGCGCGAAACCAAAGACTCGATCTTATGCTCTGACTGCAAGTGGTCGCGCTGCAATATATACGTGAACAGGCAAACGCTGAGCACGATAAGCAGGAATACCCAGAACCATGTTCCAATCGACGACTCGGCAAAGGCGTGGACAGAGCTGACCAGTCCGCTTCGCGTCAGTAGCGTGCCAAGGATCGACAGCATGAACGTAGTGAAGATCAGCCACACGTTCCAGGACTTCATCATGCCGCGTTTTTCCTGCATCATGACGGAATGCAAGAACGCCGTTCCCGTCAGCCATGGCATCAGCGAGGCATTCTCAACCGGATCCCAACCCCAATACCCGCCCCAGCCCAGCACAGCATAAGCCCAGTGCATGCCGAGAAAGATGCCGCATGTCAAAAACAGCCAGGTCACCATGGTCCAGCGCCGGGTGATATGAATCCACTTTTCCCCCGGATACCGCATCATCAGTGCTCCAAGCGCGAAAGCGAATGGCACGCTGAATCCTACGTATCCCAGGTACAACATTGGCGGATGGATGACCATTTCCGGATATTGCAATAGTGGATTGAGCCCGAAACCGTCAGCCGGTATTGCTCCCTGCACCAGCGCAAACGGGGGCGCCGGGAAGACAATCAGCAACGTAAAGAATACCTGCACAGCCGCCAGAATCGTCGAGGCATAAGCCGTCAGCTTGACGTCGACCTTATGGCGCACGCGGAGAACGAATCCATACGCCGCCAGCAGCCAGGCCCACAGGAGAAGCGAGCCTTCCTGGCCTGACCACAGCGCAGCGAACTTATAGGGCCATGGCAGAGCCCGATTTGAGTGATGAAGGATGTAGGCCACTGAAAAATCGTTGGTAAACGCGCAGTAGACTAGCGCGAAAGCCGCCGCACTCAGCGCAATGAAACTCCCAATCCCCGCCCGTCGCGCGGATTCAGCGAGACGCTCCGCCGCCAGGTTGGTCTCTGGATGAACCGCGATCTGTCGCAGTGCAATCGCGCCCACCACCAGGTTGTAGGCGCAAAATACCAGACCGAGAAGGATTGCGAAACTACCGAATGCTGCCATGATCCTCTACTGTCGTTTCTTACAGATTGCCGCAGAGCGGACAGGCGATCCAGGTCTGCGCCTTGCACGTTGTCACTAGCGCGCTAGAACGACCCCTGTTCCCCTTGCGTCTCTATAGGCTGAAGTTTAGGGGATTCGCCTTACCGGTACAGTGACCACGATCACAATCATACAGATTTGGGCAGTCTCATGGCTTGTAGTGCCCGGCAAGAGTCGGCGTCGATCTCGTGTCGCGAGCGTGCCCTCAAATAAGATGACCACGTACGCCCAACACTGGACAGCTTGCACCCCGGATGATGTGCGACAGGGTGGACCAGGGGGAGTGGTCCGCCAGTTGTGATTTTTCGCGAACCCCTACGACGATCAAGTCAGCAGATTCGGATTCCGCGACCCGGAGAACCTGCTCGCTGGTGTTGCCCGCTTCCACGCGTATCTCCGGCTGACACCACAGTTCGGCATCGGGAGGCAAAAGTTGTCGCAATGTGCCGGCTAGACTGTTCTCGACGATTTCGGGTGATACGTATTCACCTTTCAAGCTGGGCTTTCTTACATGGAGCAAAATCAGACGGGCATTCATTTCTTCCGCGATCGAAGACGCATACTGAGCCGGACGGATTGCGCCTAGGTCAAGGTCCGTCGCAAACACGATGGATTGAATGGAAGAAAGTGTTTTTTGACAATGTGGGCCTAAAACCAGCACAGGGCAACGAACTCTTCGAAGCACACTTTCCGCAACCGACCCGAACGCCAGCTTTTCCAGTCCATGCGCGCCGTGGGAACCGACGACGATCAGGTCAACAGCTTGCGACCGCGCAACCTCGTCAATTAGATCCGTGGGTTCGGCGAATTCCACAATTACCCGGAAGCGAATCGATCCCATCGTCACTTTGGAAACGGCGTCATCGACCTGAGCCCGACCCGAAGCTAAGTCCAAGTCGAGCAAATCCGGCGTGGTGCCGGGACCATACAATATTGGCGGCACCGCATGTGCCAGGTAGAGAGTGCTTCCAAACTTTTCCGCAAGGGAGACCGCAGCGCTCAAAGGCGGGACGACGGGCCCGGAAAAATCCATGCCAATTAGGATTTTCCTGAACTGCGCTTTGCACGTCCCAAGGCGTATATCGTCACTGTTGGGGGGAGCGGCGATTTCAGGAATTCTATTCATCATTCCCTCCGCTGCATTGCTCGTCTCTATACATACACCCGGCCGGAGACGGCTTCAATTTCCATTTGGAGGGTAGCGCAAAGCTGTCACCTGTACAGTGATTCGCGTCACATCGTAAACCCTATTGAATCACCGTTTCAAAGCGTATGCTGGGCGCTGGCGCCGCCGCCCCTCACCCATGCTCGGGACGAGATGCGCCGCCAGTTGAATTCATCGAAGTTCCTTCGTGTCGGCGGGGCTTAGTGTATTCCATCGATGATGTCATCTCCGTGTTGACTCCGCCGCCGGGAAACGCAACGCAGTTGATGATGTCTGTTTCCGGCCGGACTCAACCGCCGCAAATGTTTTCTCACCCGCATACCAGGATCAGGTGGAACTGCTCTAAACTATGGAGACACATGCTGGGTATCTCTTGGTCTGTCCTACAATCCGACGCAACCTCGCTGTATTCTCCATCGCGATCGTTGGACATGGAAGAGACTCATCTCGCATTCCATACGACGGGAGTTCGGCTCCTTTCGTGAAAAACATCCAGGCCCCCACCCCCACGCGACTTCCGAAGCGCTGGCATCTTTTCCTCGCTGTGATGGGCCCGGGCATCGTAGTTATGCTTGCCGACACCGATGTGGGAAGCATCATCACCGCGGCGCAGAGTGGTGCTCAGTGGGGCTACCAGCTACTGCTCCTGCAATTTCTTTTGATGCCGGTGCTCTTCGTGGTGCAAGACCTGACTGTCAGACTCGGCGTCTTCACCGGCAAGGGACACGGAGAACTCATCCGGGAGAAATTTGGCGCTGGCTGGGCCTGGGTTTCTGTCGTCGGCCTGGCTGTGGCCACCATCGGAGCGCTTCTTACGGAGTTTTCCGGTGTAGCCGCCGTAGGACAGCTCTTCGGTGTGCCGCGGGGCATCAGCCTCGCTCTGGCCGTCGCCTTCCTGTTGTTTGTGGTCTGGACGGGGTCGTACCGCCGCGTGGAGCGGGTCGCCATTGCTCTTGGCCTTTTTGAGTTCGCATTTTTCTGGGTTGCGATCGCTGCCCACCCGCACGGTCACGACGTCGTGACAGGTCTGCTGCATGTTCCCCTGTCCTCTCCGGCCTACCTGTATCTAGTCTCCGCCAATATCGGAGCGGTCATTATGCCGTGGATGATCTTTTATCAGCAATCGGCCATCGCGGATAAAGGACTCCGCCCAGAACACTTTCGCGACGCGCGCTGGGACACAGCGGTCGGTGCCGTCGTCACCCAGCTCGTTATGGCTGCGGTGCTGGTGGCCACGGCTGCAACCATCGGGAAGGTTGACCCAAATACAAGCCTGAAGACTATTGGGGATATCGCTCACGCGCTAACCCCTTTTATGGGAGTTGCAATGGGCCGATTGCTCTTTAGTCTTGGCGTCCTGGGAGCGGCCATGATTTCTTCTGTGGTGGTTTCCCTTGCCGCTGCGTGGGGCTTTGGCGAAGTTACGGGGTATAAACATTCCCTGGAACACAATCCCCTGGAAGCTCCATGGTTTTATGTGGTCTTCACCCTCGGCGTGCTGGCGGGTGCGGTCATGGTGGCCGCCATTCCCAATCTGGTGGCCCTGACCATCTGGGTGGAAGTGATGAATGCGTTCCTCCTTCCCATGGTCCTCGGTTTTCTGGTCGTCCTGGCAATCACGGCACTCCCACTTGGTCACCGTCTGTCCGGGACATATCGGTGGATTGTAATCGGGGTCACCGCTCTTACTTCTGGCTTGGCTGTCTATGCCGGTTTGCGCGGAATGTAGCGCTTCGGCGCGATGCTCGATCTTTCCCGCAAAGCCAGTTCCCGGGCTGCGCAAGATGGCTCAGTGCAAGCCTAGGTTGACGTGGCTGAGACGAGAGTAGTTATTTCCTGAAAAAATTTGCTCTCACAGGGGCGACAGGGCCCTATCATGTAGCGAAATAAGCTACTCCTCCCATAGGTCCGGCTATGCTGCACTATTCCGCTTTGCCATATCTCGTGACTTTCGCGGCGCTGGCGTTTGTATTCCGCTCGATGCTGCGGCACCACGCTGGCGAACACCTCGATTCATGGCTGCTGGGCTGGACATTCCTTGTCCTACACTTCGCAGCGCAATTGCTGGATGTGAGCCGCGGTGCTGCGGGGACGACGATTGCTATGATCTCCCTGGTCAGCTTGGATCTTGCCGGCATCGCATTTGTACGAGCTGCCTCCCGCTTCGACCTCGTGGCAGCCCAATCGCCTCTCATGGCAACCTGGGCGGTCGCCTTGATGACTTACAGCGCGCTCGCAATTTGGGACGTCGAGCGCCCGCTGCCCTACTACATCACCGTCGCCGTGCTGGCTGTCAGCATCACTGTCCTCAACCATCGGATGATATCCAGGCGGTCTGTTGCAGACAACGTTTTCAGCTTCTTGATGGGACTGGCGTTGCCCTTGTTGCTTTTGGCATTTATCCCTCGCCAACAGATGGGCTATGGAATTAATGCGACCCTTTCTTGGCTCTATCTGCTCGCAGGAATTCGATATTGGCAGCGCTTCGAGCAGAAGACTACAGGCGTACTCACGGCGGTCCTTGGATTTTTGGTGGCAGCCGCCACCTTTCCGGTCGGTATGGCGATCCAGCACCTATACCTTCCAAATCTAAGAATCAACGATGCCGTCCGAAACATTCCCAAGCTGATGATTGCCATCGGTGTGCTGTTGACGTTTCTGGAGGAAGAGATTGGTCGCACGGAACATATGGCGCTCCACGATGTGCTCACAGGCTTGCCCAACCGACGCCTGCTGGAGGATCGCCTGGAAAACATGCTCGAACGCGCCGAACGAAACCACATGCGGGCAGCAGTATTGATGGTCGATCTCGACGGATTCAAACAAATCAACGATACGTACGGACATGCCCTAGGGGATGAATTCCTGCGAGAAGCCGCGTTGCGGCTCGGTTCCGTCGTTCGAAAAGCCGACACGCTTGCGCGCACCGGCGGTGATGAATTCACGATTCTCGTTTCTGATATCTCGCAGCCGAATGGGGCAGAAATACTGGCCGAAAAGCTTCAACAGGTTCTCGACCAGCCGATTCCGGTGCGGGACTTTCAGTTGCGCGTCTCCGGCAGTATCGGAGTGGCTTTATACCCGGATGATGGCCAGACGGCGAATGAGTTATGTGCAATTGCGGATGCGGATATGTACCAGGCGAAACGGCATACAAAATCGCCGGACGTGCTTCGATTCAATGCGCGACCGTCGATTTCGTTGCCTCCCCGTTAACCGGCGCCAGTAGCGTCGGCCTGAGCCTGCCGACCTTGGATCCTCCGATTCAAACCCAGCTCAACGCCGGCAGTTCAGGCTCACTTCATCATTTTTCTGATTACGCTCAGAACGACGCGAGCGATCAATCATAACTGCTTGTGGGCCACATCTTCACCGGGCTTCCGGTGGTGTCTTTGTATTTGGTGCGCAAACCTTCGAGCTGACCGACGAGCTCTGTCGCGATCGACTGATAGGCTGGATGGACCTTGTACCCTGACCATTCAAAAAGATTCTCCATCTCGTCGGGGTCCTTCTCCAGATCAAACAACTCCCACTCATTCACCGTGTAATAGCTGATCAATTTGTAGCGACTCGTACGAATTCCATAGTGCGGAAAGACCCAGTGTGGAGGCGCAAATTCGTAATAGTGGTAGTACATGGAAGTCTGCCAATCGGGCGGGGCGTTGCCCGTCAGCAGGGGCACCACGCTTCGACCCTGCATGTCCTCCGGAACGGCCAAACCCGCCAGGTCCAGGGCGGTCGGCGCATTATCGATGTTTACAACCCAATCTTTGTTGACGCTACCCGCCTGAACGTGGCCGGGATAGCGAATCATCCAGGGTACTCGAAGTGCTTGCTCGTACATGAAACGCTTATCGAACCAGCCGTGATCGCCGAGAAAGAATCCATGGTCCGTCGTATAGATCACGATGGTGTTCTCTGCGAGTCCGCTTTTATCCAGGTAATCGAGCAGCCGACCCATATTGTCATCCTGGGACCGTAGCGTACCCAGAAAGTGCTCCATGAATTTCTGATAGTTCCACTGTTTGCGTTGGCGTTCGGTCAGGTCTGCCGGGGGATTGAAGTCCGGCATGTCCGCAATTCGCATCCTGGCTTCTTTCGCCGCCGCTGCCCGCATTGAATAGTCGTCATAAAACGTCGCCGGCTCCGTGATGCGTGTGTTGTCGTAGATATGTTCGTATTTGTGAGGAGGATCAAACGGCCTGTGATCGTTAAAGAATTGCATCATCATGAAGAAGGGCTGTTTGAATTGCTGAATCCCCTCAATCGCAAAATCCGTCATATTGTCGGTAATGTATCCCGGATAGCTTTTTTCGTGAATCTCTGTGCTTCCTAAGCTGGTATTTCGCAAGTAGCCATTCGGGTTGTAGTAGGGTCCCCCGGCGCCGTGCTTAAACACGAAATAATCAAAGCCCGTCTCTCCTGGATTGGCCGGCAGATGCCATTTTCCCACCATGCCCGTCTGGTAGCCATTGCGTTTGAATATCTTCGCTATTGTCTCCTGCGAAGCGTCAAAGGTTGGATGGGTCATCCCGCCGGTTGTCGCTCCCGGATTGGAAATCATTCCGTTCAGGTGATCGTATTTCCCTGTAAGAAGGGTGGCCCTGCTGGGAGCGCACAATGCATTGGTGCAAAAACTGTTATCGAAGCGCATTCCTTCATTCGCAATCCGATCGATGTGCGGAGTTTGTATCAGTTGGCTTCCGTAACAGCTGAGCGCTTTGAGCGGAACACCCTCGCCCGTGATCCACAAAATGTTAGGCCGGCCAGATGAATGACCGGCTGCACTGCCTTTCGGCGCAACCGTTGGAGAAGGGTGCGCTTGCGCCGCATTGGTCTGAGCAGCCAGAAATGTTGGCGCCAGAGCGGAGCCCAAGGCGGCGCCCCCTAACCTTGTCAAAGCTTCCCGGCGAGTAATCGAGCCTTTCCCCTGGTTCATCATCAACTCCTTAGCAAGAAAAATCTCCCGTCAGCTTGGGCCGCACATTCAACAGACCTGCAGTCTTCGGCTTCATCCATCGATTGAAAGCGATTTGACGCTTGTTCCGTATGCACAAGGAAATGTTCGAGCACACCGGCACAAATTGGGCTAGGGCGACGGGGTAAATTCGACCCGAATTACTACCGGCCTGTAACCGCGTGCATGATTTGAATCGCTCGACGGCTCGATCGTCAACTCATAAGTTTCAGGCGACACCGCTTTCCACCGTGCACCATCGACTGCAACCACTTTTCTCTCAGTCCGAAGTTGGAAAGTCGAAAGACTAACGTCATCGACTTGCGCGTCCAACGTATAGGTGTTTCCGTCCAGATGCACGCCAATTACCTTCAAGGTATGGCTGGGATCACCGAGCAACGGATGGACGCGCGGGAGTATCAGCGAAACTCCACCCGAATACTCAAGAATCACGTGCGAGGTTCCGCCCGGAATCTCCAACTCCATGGTTGCGTCATTGGACTGCGGATATTTTTTCAGCTGAGAAGCAATCGGCCGTCCATTCAAGCTGGCTCCGCTAAGGCGAGCGCCAAGTGGAATCTCCGGATTGTACTCAAGATGGGCCGGAGCACCCTGGTTGACGATTTCCAGCTCCTGACCATCCCTCGTTTGTGACCAGGATAGGTCGAGCGTTGAGGAAGGAAGCTGGATATTCTTGACCTTCACCGCATCCCAATCTGTCGGGAACTGAGGCGCGAAAACGATCTGTCGAGTTACCCCATCCACCTGCAAACCCAACAGCCCCTGCACCGCGGAACTCAGAAAAGCCGCGGAGGACCATGTCTGCTCCGGCACTGACTCTGTTTGTTCGTGATAATAGTCGCCGGCTAGAACCTCATCCATGTGTCCCAGCGAATCGAGGGCTGACCACGGAATCAGTCCACTCCAAATAGGAAAAGCCGTGGCCGGTCGGTGATTCATCCAGAATGCCATGGCGACGTTGGCTGTTCCGACGGCCCAGACGCTTCCTTTCGCATAGGAGTTGGGATCGAACGCCGCGGCGTTGAGAGCATTGCTTCTCATTCCCCAGTCTGTTTGGAAATTCGGCGAAGCGAGTTGATCCAACAAGGACGCCTCCCGTTCCTCGCTGAACAGATGCTGGGCAAAAACGACATCCCCGCTGCTACTGCGATTCAGAATCACCTTGCCGGATGGCGAGTATCCATCAATCCAGAATTTCTCCTTCTCGTCCCAATAATGCTTGGCAAAGGCTCCACGCGCCTTCTCGCTGGCCTCCTTCGCCTGTGCGGCCAGGGATGCGTTTCCCATCCAGGTCGCCATATTTGCGAACGACTGCGATGCCTGTACCCAACCGGCGGAAAGCGTTAATGCGTCGCTCATGCGATCCTGTTCATCGCCGCCCTCTTTGCCTTCAGGAATACGCGGCAGACCATCCTGCGAGTCGATCAGCGATTGGCAATAGTGATAGGCCGCCTGGATATGCTGCCAGTTGTCTTGTAGAAATTTCTTGTCCCCGCTTGCTGCAACGTAGGCCGCGACGGTATTGAGATATTGAAAGCTGATATCTACATGCACAAACATATAGGGATATTTGCCGACCCAGTCGATCAGGCCTGCACTTTGCGACATCTCATGCCAGATCATGCCCGTTTTGGGGTCCTGATATTTGGTGATGAAGTCGAGCTCTTCGCGGGCCCGCGAATATTCTCCCGCATTCAGTAATGCATCGACCGCAACCATTCCATCGCCGGCGAAAAACCATGCATACTGTGGGCGTCTGGCCCCTCGAGATGGCCCGTATCCAGCGACTATGCCGCACCCAAGATAAGGATTGCAAACCCAGGCCTGATCCACTGCGACTTCCGCCCATGCCAGATCGCGATTGATCGTTTCATCAGGAGTTTCGATGTCAAGAGCGCCTGCCCGAAGGTCACGGTAGTGGTCAACGGCCCTCTGCTCCATCTGCGCTCCGGAATGCGTAAGAGCCGCAACCAGAGAATCCGTATCTTTGGACGTGCCATTGTCTCCGGCGGCCACGACCACGGTAGAAGTGGTGTTGCCGTGGTTGCCGCCTGCCCGCACCGTGAAGGCGAGGGAGCCGGGTGTGGATGAAGATTCTGTGCTGTTGAAAATCTCGTCGTGCGATACAACATCCGTCGAGCCGATAACGGCTGAAAATCGGTGGGTCTGCTCCGTCATCACATAGCCGGAGGCGGCGGGATTCCAGCTTGTATCCTGCCCCCCAATGGCCGCCGGCCACATCAGGTTCAGCACTGGCACGAAATGTACTACGACATCGATCGGCTGTCGGCTGTCCACCGTATATGTGATAATTGCGCTCGGTGTGTCCAGCGGAACAAATAACTTCTCTCGGACAATGAAATTTGGCCCGATGTACGTGCGCACGATAGCGTCCGGCTGATAGGTGATCCGCCGCAGAATCGTTTCACCGGGTATCTCGGACGTCGTTCCCTCGGCGCGAAATCCTACTCGATAGCCGCGGAGCAGCTGCAGCGGGTAAGCCCAGACTTCCAGCCCACTTTCCGAGTATCCGTCAAGCAGGGAACGGCGACCGTGGACCGCAATAAAACTACGTGGGATAACAGCTGTGGTATTGATCGACAGCAGCCCAGTTCCATTTGCTTTGTAAGTGTCATCCTGCCCCCGCCCCTCACCCACAAACTGCCAAAGCATCAGACATGCCACGCAGATCGCGGACGTCAGTCTGCGGACGGTCCTCACCCTGGATCTAAAGTTGGTGGACGGCTTGATCATCGGCTCATCTTGCGGGAGTATGGCGTTCGACTACTTTCCACTGCTGTTTTGCGGCTGAGCAACATCCTGCAACTGAGCGATTCCGCGGGCAACTTCGCTTTGGTAGGTTGCAAGATGCGCCACGATCGAATGCTGCCAGTTCTCACCGAGAATTTTTGCAATCTTCGTTTTATCTTCGGGAGTGATTGCATCTTTCATTTTGTCCACCGCATCCACGGCCTTCGGCAATTCCTGATGAAAGTGCGTGAGCTCCTGCGAAACGGTTTCCGGATGATAGGTCAAGCGATCTCCCGTTTGCATCACATCGACCAGCGCATCGGGCGACCACGCCAACGGGAATGTTTTGTTCAGCGTGTTGTAGACCTCTCGCAAACGCGTCATGTCTCCGGCGAAGCCATCGAGCTCCGCACGTTGGCGAATCAAAGCCATCGGGCGCTCCACATGGACCACGACAGGCTCGCCGGTTGAGGTGCTTGGCAGCGTAATCACCGTCGTCAAAGTGTTGCCTTCAAAATGCCATCCTGGAACTCCGTTTGCGGTTGTGTACTCCAGGGTTGTGCCGTTTGCAGTCACCGAAGCGGGCGGCCAGTCTCCAGGAAGCCGAAGTTCGTATGCTCGAGTGTGCAACATGCCAGGATAGCTGCCGCGCACAGGATCCACCGTGATAATCGTGTCCCCATCTTTCTGTTGTGCGTGGATTGTTGTCCATGCAGCCTGGTCCTGCTGGTATTCCCGGCCGTTATCTCCAGCGTCCTCATACAACGTGTACTGCGAGGCGCTTCCCGGCGGCTGTGGAAACACCGTCAGAATCAAAGGGTCCACAGGTTTTTCTCCGGTGTAGCTCATCGGCGGGGCCATGGGAATAATGGCACCTTCCGGCACATACACCGGAATTTGAGAGATGGAGAATTTGCGCTCAATTTGTATCGGCCCCGTGAAGTGCCTGCCGGTTTCCCATTCAATCCAGCTTCCCTTGGGCAGCCAAATCGACTCGGTCGCCAGTTGCGACACAGAATCCACCGGCGTGGTTACAGGCGCAACCAACATCTCTTTGCCGAACTGATATTCATTCTTCGAGGTATAGGCTTCCCCGGCTTCCGGCCAGTTGTAATAGAGTGGCCGCAAAAATGCCACACCCGTGTCATAGGTGCGGCGGGCTTCCGTGTAGATATACGGAACCAACGCATATCGCAGTTGGAACGTATTCCGCATGATCCCGGAGTAGGGTTCGGGATATGCCCAGATGCGGCGCTCGGCTTCAGGATTCTTGGTGGTATGCGTCCGCAAAATCGGAGCGAATGCTCCAAACTGAACCCAGCGCGTGTATAGCTCGGGATCGACCGCGCCCGGCATGTGGCCGCCAATGTCGTGGCTCCAATAGGCATACCCTACGTTGGCCGCGGTCGCTGTAAACCATGGTTGGAAAGCCAGCGACGACCAAACCGAAATGGTATCGCCTGAGAAGCCGATTTGATAACGGTGTTCCCCCAGGCCGCCCCAGCGATTCAACATCAGCGGACGCTTCCCCTCGCGTGCCTGGTCCGTGAAGAAAACGTAGCCCAGCCAGAATGTCGGGTTTACATTGGGAATCTTTGTGTAGTTCTGTTGCTGCCAGTCCAACCACCAGAAGTTGACTCCCTGCTTCTCCAGGGGGTGCAATACCAAGTCAAAATAATTGGTCGCAAACTTCCTGTTCGTAATGTCGAACGGGACATATTTCTGGGTCGCCGGATCGATACCCATGGCGCGCGCCATCTCCGGATAACTTGTTTCCCATGGCTCAATGCCACCGGCCGGATGAAGATTCAGCGTGATTTTCAGCCCTTCTCGATGGATGTTGGCCAGGAATGCCGTCGGGTCCGGGAAAAGTAGCTTGTTCCAACTGTAGCCGGTCCAACCCAACGGCTGACCGGACTGGTCCTTCTTCGTGCTCCACCAACTCTGTTGGAATGTTGGATGCCAACCCATATCGATTACCAACACATTCAATGGCGTGTCGTTTTCGTGGAACCCTTGCACCAGGCTGTTGAGCTCCTGGTCTGTATATGCCCAATAGCGGGACCACCACGTCCCAAAGACGAAGCGGGGCGGCAGCGGAATCCGGCCTGCAACCTTCACGAAATCGCCCAGCGCCTGCTTGTAATTGTGCCCGTAGCCGAAGAAATACCAATCCTGATGGTCGCCGGTAGGTCTGGGCAATACCCATGGCCAGGGACTGTTTTCTCCCTGCTTGAACTGGAAATCGGTGGAATCGAATAGCGGACGATTGGAATCGTCCACTACCACCCAACCGTCACGCGAAATCAGACCCTGGCCGATCGGCTCCTTGGTCTGGTTGCCCCGCGCGCCGTCCAGCGTGCGCGTCGTGCCTTGAAGATTTCCCGCATCCGGCATGCCGGGATGCCACGTCACCTGTTTCCCATCCAACAAAAAACTTACCTGCAGATCGTCCGGCGTGAACTTCCCGCTATCACTGGGAGCAAGCGTATAGGTAAGCGTCAGCCGATCGGTCTTCAGAGACAGTGTTTGACCATGGAGGTTTCGCGTGACCACATGCGTAAAAGTCGGCACGGGCATGTTCCGATTTAGAAAAACGAACGTGGCGTGATCTTCAAATTTTCCATCCGCGGCCCACTCCATGCGGATCATGCCGGGGGTCAGTACCGTAAACCGGGCATGGCCAAGGATCACCACCGCCTGAGGATTCGCGACTGGATCGTACAGTCCCGCGGGATGAGTTTCCGCCGATGAGAGGGACGATGGCTGGCTAGCCGAAGCGGGGCTGGTCTGACCGTGGCCAATCGCCGAAAAGAGGCCAAACCATAACAAAAGCGCGGGCAGGAGGATTGTTTTCATGCGGAATTGAGGCGGCGTATTTCGAGTACTTCGCGAGATGGATGTCATCGGCCCCCCGAGTATAACCCAGCTGAAGATTGCATTGTTTCAGGCCCTGCGGGACCGCCGCTCGACCAACTGCGCGAATACCCTCCGAAGACCGCTCATTCATGGTGAAGATCTCGCAAGCCTGCTCTGGCATTCTGGTTCCACCAGAATTTACACTGTTTGTCATGATGCGTTCCGCTTCCTTCACGCTGCTTGCATCCGCCTTCTTTATCTCCACCGCTCTGGCGCAGGCAACGCCCCAGCCGCAACCGCAACCCGTCCCCATGTCGCCGCCCATCGCGGCGCCGGTCGACAAGCCCTACGTTGGCCCGATCCATCTGAACGTTGACCTCAGCAACAACGTCAGTCGGATCGAGAAGGTGCACGAAGAGATTCCGGTGGTTCCCGGCGCCAGTCAGATGGTGCTGCTCTACCCGCAATGGATTCCAGGCGATCACGAGCCCTCAGGCCCCATTGAGAGCCTGGCGGGCATCCTTACAACAGTGGACGGAAAACATGTTCAGTGGGTGCGTGACCGCGTCAACATGTATGCCTTCCACGTTCCTCTTCCCCAAGGCGCCAAGACCGTCGGTTTGGATTTCGACTACCTGTCTCCGATTAAGCCCAGCGCTGGCCGTATCGAGATTTCAGATGCGATCGCCGATCTCGAATGGAACGAGGTCGTGATGTATCCGGCAGGGTATTTTTCGCGCGACATTCCCGTCGATACCTCACTGAAATTGCCGAGCGGATGGAAATACGCGACCGCCCTCGAAACCGCTTCCGACCGGGACGATACCATCCAGTTTGATCAGACGCCGCTCAACACGCTGCTGGATTCTCCTCTGTACGCGGGACTTTACTTTAGTCGTGTCGATCTCTCGCCGTCCTCCACGGACATCGTGCACCTGAACATCTTTGCCGATTCGCCAGAAGACCTGAAGATGACTCCAGAGGAATTCGCCGAGCATAAGAACCTTGTCATGGAGGCCGACAAGCTCTACGGCTCGCACCATTACAAGCACTATGACTTCTTATTGCTGCTCAGCGACAAGGTAGGAGGAGTTGGACTGGAGCACCACCAATCGAGCGAGGACGGACAGCACGCAAACTACCTCACAGACTGGCCGCATGGCATTCTGGACCGGGACCTGTTGGCGCATGAATACACGCACTCCTGGAATGGCAAGTTTCGCCGACCGGCAGACCTTTGGACCCCGAACTTCAACGTGCCGATGCGCGACGATTTGCTATGGGTCTATGAGGGCATGACCCAGTACTGGGGCAACGTACTGACCGCTCGAGCTGGCATGCGTACACCAGAGCAGACGCGCGACATTCTCGCGCGTGTGGCCGCGAACTTTGCCGCCAGTCCTGGCCGCGACTGGCGCCCGCTCGTTGATACCACCAATCAGCCCATCATCTCGCAGCGCAGCCCGGTCAGCTGGGTCAGCTATCAGCGGCCGGAAGACTATTACACCGAAGGCGAGTTGATCTGGCTGGATGCGGACACCAAGATTCGAGAACTGACGGATGGCAAGAAGTCGCTCGACGATTTCTGCAAGAGATTTCTCGGGATTTATAACGGCAGCATGATCACCGACCAGTACACACTTGCCGATGTCGTAAAAGACCTGAACCAGGTTGCTCCCTACGACTGGAAGTCATTTTTCCAGGAAAGGGTCTATGATCTGCACCCCCCGGTCCCTATGGATGGCTTCACCCAGGGCGGCTATAAGCTCGTGTACACGGATAACCCAATCGAATGGATCGCGAAAGAGGAGACTACCCGAGGCTATGCTGATTTCTCCACTTCGCTGGGCTTTGCGGTGGGTTCTCGCCGCGGGCGCGCTCCTGCTCCCTCCGGCATGATCTCAAACGTCTGGTGGGGCAGCCCCGCGTTCAAAGCGGGCATCACGCCGAATATGGAAATCGTATCGGTCAATGGCACCGCCTACACATCCAAGATCCTTACAGACGCAATCTTGACGGCGGAAACCGATAAGAAACCGTTGCAGTTACAATTTCGCGATGACAAGCAATACAAGACATTCGCCATACCGTACTACGATGGAATGCGCTATCCATCGCTGCAACGCGTCGATGGCACCCCGGACCGGCTGGACAACATCTTCGCGCCCAGCAAGAGCCCACTGCCCGCGATGTAAGCGGCCGATCAGGTGCAGGATACCCATCCCTGGGTCGGCGACAACCGCTTTTTTCTTCCGCGCCAATAATCGAAGGGTTGCGACTTGGGAAACTTTGGTGGGCAGTGAGGGACTCGAACCCCCGACATCCTGCTTGTAAGGCAGGCGCTCTAACCAACTGAGCTAACCGCCCAAAGGCTCGCTCTACGGCGTTCCATCAGTCTATGGAACGGATTTCGACCGGTCAAGCCGCCCAAATCCAGCGAAACATACACGACATATCAGAATGTCTTCCGCCCGCCGCAACTGTGCGGCGCTGATAAGCAGCTGCTTCTTGATAGACTCATCCCGTGCGCCGCCTCATCGTGAATGCTGACGACTTCGGACTGACAGACGGCATTAACCGCGCGATCACCGACCTGCACGCAGTGAACGCGCTCCAGTCCACAACCTTGATGGCTGGCGCCCCACGCTTCCCTGAAGCGGTCGAGCTATCGATGCAGCACAGTTCCCTCGGAGTCGGGTGTCATATCGTACTGGTGGATGGCTGGCCGGTCGCGAATTCGGCATCCGTTTCTACCCTGCACGATTCCACCGCAGGCAATCACGGCGAACCCAGCTTCCGGCCAACACTGGGGGCCTTCGTGCGCGACCTTGCCCTGGGCCGCATTGAACGCGCTCACATCGAACAGGAAGCCATCGCTCAAATCCAACGGCTGCAACGGGCAGGCGTCACGGTTACCCACATCGACACCCACAAGCACACCCATATGTTCCCGCCTGTTCTCGATGCAGTCATGAGAGCCGCGAAAGCCTGCGATATTCACGCCATTCGCAATCCATTCGAACCCTCGTGGAGTTTGTCAGCCGCGCCCCAGTCCGGATCTGTTCGCGTGTTGCAGGTTCGCTTGCTACGCACTCTTCGCCGAAGTTTCTGGAAGCTCGTCCGCGAGCGAGAGTTTGTCACTACGGATGGTTGCCTGGGAGTGGCAGCTACGGGAACCCTGGAAGAACCCGCGCTGCTTGCCATGTTGAACCGAATGCCCCAGGGAACATGGGAGCTGGTTTGTCATCCCGGCTATTTGGACGAAGAACTGCTCGCCGCGCGGACACGCCTGCAGCGATCCCGCCAGGTTGAGCTTTCCGCCTTGCAAAAGCTGCCTGCCATGCTCGCGGCCCTCAGTCCGCCAATCCAGACCCTGCACTTCGGTGAGTTGGTTCCATCGGTCCGGTCAGCATCAGGTTGAGATTAAGTAGCGGAGTGTCTTCAAAGCGCATCTACTAAATGGCAAAGATCGGCTCACATATGAAAATCGGCATCACGTGTTATCCAACCTACGGCGGCAGCGGCGTCGTGGCTACAGAACTCGGAATCGAGCTGGCGAATCGCGGTCATGAGATTCATTTCATCTCCTATGCCCAGCCATTTCGTCTCAGCGGCCGCGAAGAGCGGATTCAGTTTCATGAAGTCCCGGTCTCGAATTACCCACTGTTTGAATTCCCTCCCTACTCGTTAGCACTGGCGACCCGGATGTCGGAAGTGGCCGAATATTACGATCTCGACCTGCTGCACGTCCACTACGCCATTCCCCACTCCGTCAGCGCGATGTTGGCAAGACAGATGCTCGCTCGTAGCGGCCGACGGCTTCCCTTTGTCACCACCCTGCACGGTACGGATATTACCTTGGTCGGAGCCGATCGCGCCTACTTGCCGATTACGAAATATGCCATCGACGAGAGCGACGGAGTAACCTCAATTTCTGAATATCTCCGCCGCCAGACCGTAGAGACTTTTGCCACCACCAGGCCCATCGAGGTGATTTCCAACTTTGTCAATTGCGACATCTATCTCCGCGATCCTGTCGCCAGCGAAATCATGCGTGCGCAATACGCTGAACCGGGAGAAGCCGTGCTGGTTCACCTGTCCAACTTCCGCCCGGTCAAGCGAATTCAAGATGTTATTCAGATCTTTGCGGGTGTCGCTCGAGAAATCCCGGCTCGGCTCCTGATGGTTGGGGATGGCCCGGAGCGCTCCTCAGCCGAATGGTTGGCAAAAACTCTGAAGATCAGCGATCGCGTCCACTTCCTCGGTAAACACGATCAGGTGAATCAGCTGCTGCCTGCGGCCGATCTAATGTTAATGCCCAGCGAACTCGAATCCTTCGGGCTGGCTGCGCTGGAAGCCATGGCTTGCCAGGTTCCGACCATTGCTACCGCGGTCGGTGGCGTACCAGAGATGATTCAGAATGGGGTCACCGGCATGTTGTTTCCTGTGGGAGATGTGGAGGCCATGTCGCAAGCGGCGGTCGCGTTGCTCAAAGATCGCGACCGTTTGAACGCCATGGCACTCGCCGGCCGCCAGGAAGCACAACGAACCTACTGCGCCTCCCGCGTGATTCCGAGATACGAAGCGTTTTATGAATCGATACTGCGCGCTTCCGCCAGGTGACTGGTCGCCGTATTTGCAGCGGTCAGCGGAATGGTCAAGATGACGCGCGTGCCACGTCCCGGGCGACTGAGAATCTCGAAGCCGGCCTCGGGTCCGCACAAAACCTGCATACGCTCCCGCACGTTCCGCATCCCCACGCCTGTCCCGGCCTGCAATAGGCCACTCCGGTGAACAGGCGTTCCGGTTTCTGCAGGCATCCCGACCCCGTCGTCTTCCACCGTGATTACAAGCTTGTCCTGGAGGAGTCGACTACGCAGAGTGATCGTGCCTCCACCCATCCGCGGCTCCAAGCCGTGCTTAATGCCATTTTCGATCAGTGGCTGCAGCAGCATGCTGGGCACTAGAATCTCCAGAGTCTCAGGTGGAATATCTTTTACTACGCGCAGCTTCTCGATGCCAAACCGCACCACTTCTATGTCCAGGTAATCGTCGGCAAACTGCAATTCCTCGCGCAGCGGCATCAGGTCGTCGCGATCCTGTAGCAGGATACGCAGGATGCTGGCCAGCTTCACAATCAACTCCCTTGCCAGTTCGGGACGAAAGCGTACAAGCGAGGCGATGGAGTTGAGCGTATTGAATAGAAAATGCGGATTAATCTGGCGCTGCAGCGCATCCAGCCGCGCGTCCATCAGCAGTCTTTCCTGCTCTTTCAGCTTGCGTTCGATTCGGATCGCGTTCCAGATTTTCAGCGGGATCCCCACGACCATGGGAGCACAGAGACAAATCGCCAGCAGTAACCACCAGCTGTTGGAGTGCAGCGCAAACAAGCGGCGTGGGTATAGATGCGAGATCCAGTTCCGCATCATCTGCATCCCCAGAATCAACATCAACAGTAAAACCTGCCGATCGACGCGCGGACGCATCAGATTTCTTCGGATCCAGCGATAGATGCTCAAATCCACAAACGGAGAAAAGGACCAGATATCTTCTGCCGAGACAAACGCGCGATACGTGCCAAAGATTAACGCAACGACCAGATTGAATGGCAGCGTGAGATATTCGCCGTGCAATACCGCGGGTATGGATAGAAATGCCCCCGCAAGAATGGCGGGAGTGGTGCCGAGTAGCAGCGCTACCAGAATGACGGCTTCAAAAGAGATGTCCGCAGCCAGAAAGTTTGGCACTACAACGCGCACCCAGACTCCCAGCGTTAAGGGGACACAGATACAGGCCAGCAATCCCAGCATCTGTCCCGCACTGCGGCGCTGGCTCAACAGCAGATCCTTGAAAACTGTCGATCGCGCAAGTGCGCTCGAAACCGCGGCCGCTATGCCCAGTTTGATCAAAAGCGTGATCAGTATCAGCTTGGAGTCAATCACGGTTCCACTTTACTCCGCCCGCACGATGAAGCGTAGGGAAGAATGTGAGTCCTATAATCGAAGTATGCCCTTTGAAAGCGTACGCAAAGCCGCCGAAGCCGACTTCCCTACACGGTGGGGGCATTTTCGCATCTTCGGCTTCGTGGGAACACGCGCCCAGCAGAATCCAGAACCTGGGCCTGAGGCGAACCCCTGCCAGATCGCAGAGCCGGAGGAGATGGTGGCGCTCGTCATGGGAGATGTTTCCAGCACGCCACCCATCGTCCGCATCCACTCGCAATGCTTGACCGGGGATGTCTTCGGTTCTCTTCGCTGCGACTGCCGCCTCCAACTGGAACTGGCATTGCGCACGATTGCGGATGCGGGCGCGGGCATTTTGCTCTACGAACAGCAGGAAGGCCGCGGCATCGGCCTGATGCCCAAGTTGCAGGCCTACGCACTGCAGGACAAGGGTCTCGATACCGTGGAAGCGAATGAAGAACTGGGGTTCAAGGCCGATTGCCGCGCCTTCGAGCTTCCCGCTGAAGTCCTCAAGCTTATGGGCATCACGGAAGTGCGGCTGATGACGAACAATCCGGAAAAGGTTGCAGCCTTGGACTCGGCCGGCATTCGTGTCATCGAGCGAATCTCTTCCGCTGTCGAATCCCAGGAGAGTTTTGAGAAATACCTTCAGGTCAAGCGCGACAAGATGGGCCACTTAACCGACGAAGCTGACGCCGGGCTGGCTAACTCCTAAGCCGTCGCGGCGTCCCGATGCGCGACGACGATCTTTGCCGTAGTAATCGCCTGCCCCACGTGGCGCTGGGTATGCTCCGCACAGTGAATCAATAAACCCGCCACCGTGGTCGGCAGCTTTTTGCGGCCCACGGTGCGCGGCTCGGGCCACTTGGTGAGGTCGATGGCGCGAACCCGCTCGTCGGCAGTGCGCAGTCCACGCTCGAACTCCGTCAGGATTTCTCGTGAGCTGCCCTCCGCATTCATTTCGGCGGCAAGCAGAAGCGTTTGCGTTTCGTTCAGGATATTCCCTTCGGCATACGTCAATAATCGATCCAGGCTTCCCGCCACGTGACGCAGATGAAACGCCACCGACCCAAGCCCGTATGGACGAGCGTGCATCTCTTCCTGGCTCAGCGGCGCGCACCAGCGCGCGATGTCTTCCCGTGCCAGTTCGAGCGCATGCAGGACGGCTCGCTGTTCGGCGGGAACCTCGGTTAGGGTGCCCCGCAACCACGGTTCAACTGTAGCTGCTGACTTCATCGGTGGCATTGCTTTCAACCTGTAAAAATGAGGCAACCAGCCCTATCCGAATGTGGGAGGGAGGGCAGTTGCCACGCTGTCGCGGCATCGATCCCCGCAAAGCAAACAGGACCGCACCAGTGCGGTCCTGTTTGCATCTGGTAAATCTACTTCATCCCGGCGGATGGAATGCTTCCACTGGCGTTCCCGGATCATTTTTCACCCGGACGACCGTGATTTTGTGGAAGCCCTCTTTGAACGAAGGCGGCCGTAGACGCTCTGCCATTCCGCGCATCGCCGCCTCATTCACCATGTAGTCGCGGCGCAGATTTCGTTCCATACATACATCGAACGGAACGTCGAAAAAGACTGCATGAACTTCGTATCCGAAGCTCCGCGCCATCTTGATCCATTGCCGCCTCTCATGGGGCGAAAGGTTCGTCGCATCCACATAGTTCCACGGCATCTTGGCAATCAATCGAGCACGCAGCAACGAACGCAACGTCGAAAACACCAGCCCCTGATAGCGCTGCTCGGTGATGTCGTCGAACAGGATGCTGCGGAGCATATCGCTCGACAGCGGCGTCACCCCGCGGCGCTTGAACCACGTAGTCTTGCCCGACCCAGGAAGTCCAATCGCCAACACCACATAGCCTTTGGGAGATTTCGACGCCTGCAATTCTGCGGGTGGCTGCCCAAGCGATTCAGGTTGGGTCTCCAGCACCAGGCTGGGTTCTCCAGTCGAGGCTGCAGAGTTCGCCTTGCCGGCGCCTTCCGCCTTGGCATCTCCGCCGCCGGAGGTCTGGCCTTCGGAGCGATTTCCATGTCGGTTTCTCCACTGCCTGCCCGACGGTTTCGCGCTGTGATCCTCCGACCGCGCTATCGCACCCGCGGTCTGACCGGAGCGCTCCTCGGCGCGGTCGGCTCGAGCTGGGACCTGCGCCGCATCCTCATGCTCGAGCGGTTGAGGATAGGACGGTTGCAATGGCGTTGGCTGGTCCTGCGGAATCTCGTGACCAATCTTTCCGGTGGATTCGGAATTGTTCGTCACCGGCTTCTTACGACGTCTCATTAGTTTTTCGCGCACCCAATCGCGCATGATGCGCTTGTAACACATTGGCTGCGTATGCTGCAAACTGGTGGCTCCGTTCCCACTGAAGGTTTCCTGCCTGCCGGAACAACCGTTTCCGCGAATCGACGCGTGAATCTGCGTCCTCGCCATGTTTTTCTTATTTCGGACCGGCCGATTCTCACCGTTGTGTTCGCCGTCACCGGAGTTGTCCCGCCCGACATCGTACAATGCCTATATATCTTCATTTTCGTTATCCAACAGGAGGGAAACTTACAATGGCTGTAAAGGTTGGCATCAACGGTTTTGGCCGCATCGGCCGGAATGTTCTACGGGCTTCTTTAGGCAATCCCGAAATCGACTTTGTCGCAGTCAACGATCTGACTGACCCGAAGACGCTGGCCCATTTGCTCAAGCATGATTCTGTCCTCGGCAATCTGCACAACGATGTGCAATATGGCGACGATTTCATCAGCGTGGACGGCAAAAAGATCAAAGTGTTTGCTGAGAGGGACCCCGCCAAGCTTCCTTGGGACTCCGTCGGCGCCCAGATCGTTGTCGAGTCCACCGGACACTTTACCGACGCCACCAAGGCCAAGGCGCACCTCGGTCCGACGGTGAAGAAAGTCATCATCTCTGCTCCGGCAACCAACGAAGACCTCACCGTTGTGCTGGGCGTCAATGAGAGCAAATACGATCCCGCCAAGCATCACGTGATTTCCAACGCCTCCTGCACCACGAATTGCCTGGCACCTCTGGCAAAAGTGCTGCTGGAAAACTTCGGCATCGTCTCTGGCCTGATGAACACCATCCACAGTTTTACCAACGACCAGGTCACGCTCGACTTTCCCCACAAGGACCTGCGCCGCGCCCGTGCCGCCAGCCTCTCGATCATTCCAACATCTACAGGCGCAGCCAAGGCCCTGCATCTTGTATTGCCGGAGCTGAAGGGCAAGTTGGACGGTTTCTCGCTCCGCGTTCCCACCCCTGTGGTCTCGGTCGTCGATCTGACCGTGGTAACCGAAAAACCGGTCACAGCGGAATCTGTGAATGCGGCGCTGAAGGCCGCTGCGGAAGGGCCGCTGAAGGGAATCCTCGGCTTCGAAACGGCGCCTCTGGTTTCAGCTGACTTCAAAGGCAATCCGCTCTCCTCCATCATCGATTCCCCGCTGACCAAGGTAGTCGGAAACATGGTGAAAGTGCTCAGCTGGTATGACAACGAATGGGGCTACTCCAACCGCGTCGTGGACCTGATTGTGCTGCTCCAGAAAAAAGGTCTCTAGAGCGCGATCCTGACCTGCCGATAACTTCCTGTGGGAATGCGGAATCGTCCGCACTACCGCAGGAAGCCGGTGAACCTTGGTTTTCTTCGGAGTTGCACAATGCGACAGAATATCGCCGGCACATCCCCATACGAACCTATCATCGGATTTTCACGCGCTGTTCGCATCGGGAACACAGTCCATGTGTCCGGTACAGGGCCCGTGGGCGCAGACGATGCCGATGCCGCTGGTCAGACCCGTCACGTGCTAACCATCGTCCAAAAGACCCTCGAACAGGCAGGAGCCCACCTGGAAGACGTGGTGCGAACCCGCATGTACCTGACCAACGTTGAGGATTGGGAGTCCATTGGCCGTGTCCACGGCGAATTCTTCGGCTCGATCCGCCCCGCCGCTACGATGATTGTCGTCGCGAAACTGCTGAACCCGACATGGCGCGTGGAAATCGAAGTGGAAGCAGTCGTTCCCAACCTAGAAAGTTAGACGAGCATACGCATGGCAAAGTTATCGATTCGCGATCTATCTCTCGAACATAAACACGTCCTGATCCGTGTGGACTTTAATGTCCCTCTCTCTGAAGATGGGAGCCAGATCATGGATGACACTCGCATCCGTGAGACTCTTCCAACCTTGGAATATGCCCTTCGCCATCGCGCCAAGGTGATCCTTGCGTCGCATCTCGGTCGACCTAAGGGCAAGCCCAACCCTAAGATGAGCCTGCGCCCCGTCGTCGATCGCCTGCGACAACTGCTTGGTCACAGCCTGGGTCAGTCCGTCAATGTGGGCTTCTCGCCGGGCTGCGTGGGTGAGACTGCGCAGGAAATGGTGCGCATGTTGGAGTCCGGCCAAGTGCTGCTGCTCGAAAATCTTCGCTTTCACGCCGAAGAAGAAAAGAACGATCCGGCCTTCTCGAAACAACTTGCAAAACTATGCGACGTCTACGTCAATGACGCTTTCGGCAGCGCCCACCGCGCCCATGCATCTACCGAAGGCATCACACATTTCGTCTCCCAATCCGCCGCAGGGTTGCTGATGGAAAAGGAACTGAACTATCTCGGCAAGGCACTCACCGGGCCCGAAAAGCCATTTATCGCGATCCTGGGTGGCGCCAAGGTTTCTGACAAGATTGAGGTCATTCAGAACCTGCTCGACAAAGTTGACGCCTTATTGATCGGCGGCGGCATGGCGTATACCTTCCTCAAAGCCAAAGGGCAGGATGTGGGCAAGTCCCTCCTCGAAGCCGACAAGCTGGATGTAGCCCGCCAGGCAATGGAAGCAGCAGGCAAACGTGGCGTGCGTTTTCTGTTGCCGATCGACCACATTCTTGCCGATAAATTTGCCGCCGATGCCCACACCCAAATATTCTCCGGCGACCAAGCATTCCCGACCGATTGGATGGCCCTCGACATCGGCCCACAAACTACTCAGCTGTTCGTCGACGAAATCTCTCGCGCCCGCACCATCGTTTGGAATGGTCCCATGGGAGTCTTTGAAATGCCCGCCTTCGCGCATGGCACGATGCAGGTCGCGCAAGCCGTGGCCGACAACCCTTCGGCGACGTCGATCGTCGGTGGAGGAGACTCGGTCGCCGCGGTCCATAAGGCCGGGGTCGCTGACAAAATTACCCACATCTCCACCGGCGGTGGCGCATCGCTGGAATTTCTTGAAGGCAAAAAACTACCGGGCGTTGAAGCCCTGACGGAGAAGACAGCGTGAGCACTCGCAAACCTTTGATCGCGGCCAATTGGAAAATGTTTAAAACTCCAGATCAGGCGAAAGACTTTGTTACGCATTTTTTGCCGCTCGTTCAAGGCCATACTCGCGACGAAATCGTTCTCTGTCCCCCATTCGTCGACATCGCGGCTGTCGTTGCCGCCGCGCATGGCAGCACTCTCCAGATCGGCGCCCAGAACATGTATTGGAAAGAGGAAGGCGCTTTCACCGGTGAGATTTCCGCTCCCATGCTGCTCGCCGCCGGTTGCACTCATGTCATCCTCGGCCACTCCGAGCGCCGTCAGTTCTTCGGCGAAACCGATGAAACTGTCAACAAGAAACTTCTAGCAGCGCTCAAACATAAACTCATTCCTATCGTCTGCGTTGGCGAGCTGTTGGCCGAGCGCGAAAGCGGCAAGACCGCAGAGATCCTGCTAAGACAAACTGCGGAGGGTCTGACTGGCGTAGCTACCGAACAGGCGGCTTCCATCGTCATTGCCTATGAACCAGTGTGGGCTATCGGCACTGGCAAAACGGCCACGCCGGAAATTGCAGCGGAGGCCCATCGGATCATTCGCGAGCAAGTTGCGATTTCGTTGGGCCGCCAGGTGGCCAACAAAATGCGCATTCTCTACGGCGGCAGCGTCAAGCCGGACAATGCGACTTCGCTCATGAACCAGCCGGAGATTGACGGCGCCCTGGTGGGCGGCGCAAGTCTGGATCCCCAATCTTTTTCAAAAATTGTTCTGTACTGATTCGCAAGCGTTTCCCCCTGTATGTATTCTTGAGAGGGCGAACCAGGTTGCCAGGGTTTGAAGAAGTGGCGACCGCAGAACCCTCTCCGATATAGGAAACGCAGACTCCTCTTCGCTCCTCCTAGAGAACTCACATGCCCTTGCGCGCGGTTATCTTCGATTATGGCCTGGTGCTTTCCGGCCCTCCTGAACCCTCTGCACGCTCGCGTCTGGTCGAAATCTCAGGACTATCGCCCGAGATCTTCGACGAGCATTACTGGAAACATCGCATGGAGTATGACCGCGGCACCTTGAATGGCCGCACCTATTGGCAGACCTTTGCGAGCGATACCGGCATCTCGCTGACACCGGAGCGGATCGACGCCCTGATCGAGCACGACGTTTTGATGTGGGCGAGCGTCGATCCGATCATGCTGGCATGGGCCGCTCGCATTCAAGCTTCCGGAATGAAGACGGCCATCCTGTCGAACATGGGCGAAGAACTATTGGCCCATATGCGAAAGAACTTTCTCTGGCTCGAAGAGTTCCATCATCTTACCTGGTCTTGCGAGTTGAATCTGGTTAAGCCCCTGGCAGCCATCTACCAGCACACTCTGGAAAAATTAGACGTCCGCCCCGAAGAAGCTCTCTTTCTTGATGACAAACCGGAAAATGTAGAGGGCGCGCGCCAGGTGGGATTGCATTCGCTCCTGTTCCGCAACCCCAGGATGTTGCAAGCGGATTTGGAGCGCGAGGGTTGGGCGAGCGAATTGCCTCGGGTCATTCCGTAAACGTCGGACCGGATCCTATGGCGTCAAGAGAACGGCAATACTCTAGCGAGGTTGCATGTGCTCGTGTTCGATCGGAACCGGGACCTGCTCGACAATTTCTACGTTGAAACCCTGCAGCGCCGGAACGTGAGTTGGAGTATTCGTCAGCAACCGAATCTTCCGGATCTTCAGGTCGGAGAGGATCTGGCCTCCCAGTCCGACTTGACGCAATGTACGATATTGGCGGTCTTCCGTCCGTTCGCGAGCCCGCAAATCGCGATGAAACACCAGCCGCGGCTCGGGACCGCTCGAATCGATCCCAAAGCCTTTCGTATTGTTATGAAGGTAGATCAGCGCTCCGCATCCCGCCTCGGCTATCATCTGCAGCGAACGACGGACTACTTCCTGGCAATCGCACAAAGGCGTCCCGAAGACGTCGCCAGCCAGGCAGTGCGTATGTACGCGCACCAATACCGGGTGTTCGCTCTGCGCCACATCTCCCAGCACGAGAGCGATATGGCTTTCTCCGCCATCCACTTCACTCTCGTATGCGATCATGCGAAACTCCCCAAACGGAGTCGGCAGCATGGATTCCGCTACGCGGTAGATGTTGCGCTCATATTGAAGTCGATAACGAATCACTTCTGCGACGGTTAACAGCTTGATGCCATGTTCCCCACAGAATTCAATCAGGTCGGGCACACGAGCCATGGTGCCGTCGTCCTTCATGATTTCACAGATGACTCCGGCCGGAACAAGGCCAGCCATGCGTGCCAGATCGACCGAGGCCTCAGTTTGACCCGCACGCACCAGTACGCCTCCGCGGCGCGCCCGCAGCGGAAATACATGCCCAGGTCGCGCCAGGTCGGCGGCTCCCGATTTCGGATCGATGGCCACCCGGATGGTGTGAGCGCGATCATGGGCGGATATTCCCGTCGTCACACCTTCCCGCGCTTCGATGCTCTCCGTAAAAGCTGTGCCAAAGCGCGAGGTGTTCTCCTCCGTCATAGGGCGAAGGCGAAGATGGTCTGCGCGGTCTTCTGTCAGCGCCAGACAGATGAGCCCGCGCCCAAATCGCGCCATAAAGTTGATAGCGTCCGGCGTCACGAATTCCGCCGCCAGGGTCAGATCGCCTTCATTTTCGCGGTTTTCATCATCCACCACGACGATCATCCGCCCCGACCGGATCTCTTCCAGGGCCGTTGGAACATCGACAAATGGATTGGGCTCCACCATTGCAGTAATTGTACCGACTACTCGATCGTGCAGCGTTTCGCGAGCAATAGAAATGCCACCCCCGGAAAGAGGTGGCATTTCTGAAGAAGAAGTTCCTAGAGCGACGACTCGATTTCAAAACCCCATGCTTCAAGGAGCGCTTCCGGAATGTACTTCGAATTCTTGTTCCGGCGTGCCCACTCCCTTAAGCGAGTCGACCGAATGTACTGGTCAGGGGTCAGCTTATATTCCTTTACAACCTGTTCAAATGAAGTAACCGTGGGGACTACCGGACCGATCGGTTCGGGCTTGCCCCAGTTTGGGTTTCCGCGGCGCTTTGCCATGAATTCGCTAATCCTTTGCTGGCGAGAATGTTTGCGGTCTCAATGGGAGAAAGAACGTTCACCTTAGCCAAGGGAGGTCTAAGACGTGAACCATCTCAAATTCTACCGGGAATTGCTTTAAAAATCAATGGGAAACGCGGTTTTCACCCGCCAAACCAGGCTCGAATTATCGCCGAAACCGCAGAAAATAAAGAGCCGATCGCGGGGGTAACTAGGGGTGAATGTGCAATGCCTGCTGGATGAGCGCCTCGGCTCCCCGCCAAAAAATCTGTACGCCGATCGCCAGCAGAATGAAAGAGATAATTCGCAGAACTCCGTGAATCGTCTGCTGCGAAACCTTGCGGGCCAACGCTGGCGCATAACCGTAGGCAAAGTACACCATGACGCATAAAACAATGATCGCGAGAAAAAGTCCCATCTGACTGAAAATGCTGTCGATGGAGGTCGGCTGCTCGGCGTGGGCGGCCAGAGTTAAAGTGACCACAACTGTTCCGGGACCTGCGGTCAATGGAAACGTGAATGGATAGAAAGCTTTGGAATCGAGCGACTCGATCGAGCTTGGCCCCGTCGACTGCGTCAACACCGGCTCATCCGGCTCGTTAAGGAGATTCCAACCCATCGATGCCAGCACGAGTCCGCCCGCGACCTGGATCACGGGAAGAGAAATGCCGAAAAACGTGAGCAGTACCGCTCCTGCGAGATCGACCACCATCAGGAACAACACCGTGTAGAACGCAATTCTGCGAGCTAGACGCTTGTAGACCACCTCGTCCGCGGGGCCGGCCAGCCCAAGGAACAATATCGCCGAACCCAACGGGTTGATGAGCGGAAACAGAGCGCTGAAAGCAATCGTAAAAAAGTCGAACAGTCGAACTACCAAAGGGAAAATCCGAGTATGCATGACTAGATTGACTGTAGCAAAATCAGCTACGCGAGCCCCGAAAATCCCTTTGCATTTCGCAGTTCAGAGAAGCACCAGCGGGCCGCTCTGCGACTGAAACAGGAGCCCCGATGTTCATGTCCGCGTTTCAGAGGTCCTGCCCCTCATCCGGCGAACCAGAACGAGACTTTAGTGAATTGAGCCGATCCAGCGAGCAAAATTGGCGTGGGTAGGGTGGCCCTCCCTACCGTCGCCAGAAAATCCGTTCTAGTCGAAAGTGACCTGCTCAAACCCCAGGCCCAGCAACATGGACGTGACCGTGGCTTGCGCATTCTTGCTTGCCGTGGCTAAGATGCCGTCAGCGAGCGCGGCCTGCTGAATCTGCTCCTGCGCTTTGGCGCGGACTTCACTCTCCAGATCAGGATCTTCCGGAACCAGCAGTCCTGTTGTGCGTGAATAGACGCGTGTTTTTGAATTGTCGAGCGCGGTCACAAAAATTTGTGATGGCGGCAGATGCACCTGAACAGACTTCCCGTGAATCTGGATATCGTCCGTTTTCAACTGGCCCAGGTCGACCCCGGCAATAGACTCGCCGTGCACGACAAGCAGTAATTTATCTCCGACCAGGAAATTGGGCAGGATCGGACTTTGCCGCTCGCCCTCCACGATTTTGTCAAGCGAGTAAGTAACCGTCTCAAGCCGCTGCAACCGCTGAATCTTATTCACCACGGTCGGTTGCGAGGTGTCGATCGTTAAGCTTCTGCCCGTGACGATCGCCGCCAGATGATCCCAAACGCCGCTCTTTGCCTTATGCGCAAAAACGACAAAGCCGACGATGCCGATCAGAATTCCGGCCAGCAATGCTGGGAAACAGCTTCTCCTGCGCTCGGGTTCGACGACGGAACTGGCTTTTCATTCTCATGTGTATCTCACTTGGATGCGACAACCCGACCCTTCCGGCATCACGCCGCGCAGCCTCGGTTCCCGCTCAGATTACAACTGTCTCCTGGTATTCGCCGAAAACGCCGCGTAAAGTCCCGGCAATCTCCCCCACGGTCGCATAGCTTTCCACGGCTTGCACAATCGCCGGCATCAGGTTCACTCCACTGCGCGCGGCGTATATCAGGCCCTGCAAGGCTGCTTGCCACCCGCCCGTTGCGCGGCGCGCCCTCATCGCGCGCAACCGTTCAACCTGTTTTCGTTCTAGGGACTCATCCGCGCGTTGCACTGCAATCGGAGTGTTATTTTCCTGGATAAAACTGTTGACCCCGACAACAACAGCGGCGCGGCTATCCACCGCCTGCTGAAATTCATAGGCCGCATTCTGTATCTCATTCTGTATGTATCCCCGTTCGATGGCGCGAAGCATTCCCCCCATGTCATCGATTTTCTTGAGGTACTCAAGCGCTCGATTTTCGATTCCATCCGTCAGGGCCTCGACGCAATATGATCCGGCAAACGGGTCTACGGTTTGTGCCACGCCGGATTCGTACGCCAGAATCTGCTGGGTGCGCAGGGCTGTGCGAGCAGCTTCCTCCGTCGGCAATGCCAGCGCTTCATCGTAGCCGTTGGTATGCAGCGACTGCGTTCCGCCCAGCACCGCAGCCATCGCTTCGACCGCGGTGCGGACAATGTTGTTCTCAGGCTGTTGCGCGGTCAGCGTCGAACCCGCGGTTTGCGCATGGAAACGTAGCATCCATGACCGGGGATTCTTTGCGCCAAATTCTTCCCGCATTATGCGTGCCCACATCCGTCGCGCCGCTCGAAACTTTGCCACCTCTTCCAGGAAATTGCTGTGGGCGTTAAAAAAAAACGAGAGCCGTGGCGCGAACCGGTCAATGTCGAGACCGGCAGCAATGGCCGCCTTCACATAGGTTTTTCCGTTCGCCAGCGTGAATGCCACTTCCTGCACGGCGGTCGACCCGGCCTCGCGCATGTGGTAGCCGGAGATGGAAATCGAGTTCCACTCCGGCACTTGTTCTTGGGTCCAGGCAAACATGTCGGTGATGATGCGCATGGCGTGCTTTACCGGGTAAATGTACGTGCCGCGCGCGATATATTCCTTCAAGATATCGTTCTGCACTGTGCCGGAAAGTCGCTTTGTATCCAGTCCGTTGCGACGCGCCACGGCCACATACAGTGCGAGCAGAATGCTCGCCGTCGAGTTGATCGTCATCGATGTGGAGATCTTGTCCAGCGGAATGTCCGCAAATAACCGCTCCATGTCCTCAATGGAGTCGATCGCGACCCCGACCCTACCCACCTCCCCAATCGACATCGGATCATCCGAATCGTAGCCAATTTGCGTCGGCAGGTCGAAGGCAACAGACAGTCCGGCTGTCCCGCTGGCCAACAGAAATTTGTAACGGCGGTTGCTCTCTTCGGCGTCGCCCATTCCGGCATACTGGCGCATAGTCCATAGCCGACCGCGATACATGTTGGGCTGAATCCCGCGAGTATAGGGATACTCGCCGGGATAACCGATCCTCTCGTTTCCTGCCGTTGCGCCGCTCTCCCTCAATAGGTCAGGGTCCGCTGGACCATACATCGGATCCACGGGAAAACTCGAATTTTGAGATATAGTCAGTGAGCGCTGGCTCCTGTCTTCTGCTCCGGAGAGGTTTGGCATCGGGCGATGACCTCGCGACTGCACTTAGTATGCAGTCCAGAAACCTAGCGCGGCGCGCGACGTGAATGGACGAACGCGCTGACGCAAAAATAAAGAAACAACACTGTCATGATCAGATCGATCTCGAAGTGGCGATGTTCAGGCCCCGATCTCCAGGCATCTCGCAAGTGCCAAAGTCCCTGCAGGAAGAACAGCGCGAACAGTGCGAAGAAGACTCCTGTTATCTCATGCCAGAGCGCTCGTCCGGCGCGGGCAAACGACCCCCAGAATGCCCTTCCAAAGCCACGGCCGCCTTGGGCCGCTTGACGTACAACGCCGCCGGGCACTGGCGTACGTCTGGCTGCAGGTCGCGAAGCAGCAGGCCCAGGAACTCGCCTTTCCTCAGGCCGTCGCTCTCCACCCGGAACTGGCGCCCGCACACCAGTGCCGGAACTCGCCATCCCCGTCTGCTCGCGCAAAACCTTTGCGGCCAGGCGAGTGCCGATCCCAAGCTTTCGACCTAGACGAACCTTGTCCACACAGAAAAAGTGTAGCAGCCGAATCGAACTACGTTGCCCTCTTCTGGAAAGCGAAGTATGGTAAGAAAAACGCGACCATCCTGGCGCGGGGAGGCTGAATTTGAATCGCAAGATACGCAATCTCATTGAGCAACTGGGCGAGGCCATCCATGAAACCGTTGCCGAATCCGATCAAATCGCCGGTGTGGTACGAAATATCCGTGCCGAGGGTTTTGAGGTGATGCTGATGCTGGAGGCGACCATCGGGCTGAATGACACGGCGAAAGAGTCGGCGGAGAAGACGGAAGCGGACGCCCCGGAATCCGGCCCGTTCACCGCGCAGGACCTCAACTTCTTGCGGTCCCTCCGTATTCGTATTACCGAAGAGCCGGACAATGCCGGAGCAGCAGGCTAGAAAACTTCTATGGCCATCGATCGAGCGGACCGAGATCCGCGCCAACGTTTCTTTTGGGAAACCCGCACCCCTGGGTTCGCTCCCGTTGCGCTTCTGCATCTTAAGATAGACCACAGTCCGGAAGCGTCGAACATTTTTGATCGTCGTGGTCTAAGATGGTGGAACTACAATTCAGGGTCGTAAGAGAGGTCGAATCCAATGCCCCCAATGAGAGATACTTTGGGAGTTTTACTGGCAGGCGGGGCCGGCGAGCGCCTTTATCCACTCACCCGCGACCGCGCCAAGCCGGCCGTGCCCTTCGGCGGAAACTATCGCATCATCGACATCACCCTGTCGAATTGCATCAATTCCGATCTGCGCCATATCTACATTCTCACGCAATACAAGGCGCTCTCCCTGAACCGGCACATCCGCGAAGGCTGGGGTTCGGTGGTTGCCAACGAACTGGGCGAATTCATTGAAATCCTGCCCCCCATGCAGCGGGTCAGTGCCAACTGGTACATGGGAACTGCGGACGCTGTATATCAGAACATATACTCCATTGGCAGCGAGCAGCCTGCGCGCGTGTTGATTCTGTCCGGGGACCACATTTACAAGATGAACTACGGACGCATGGTGAACCAGCATTTGGATTCCGGCGCAGACGTGACTCTGGCCACGCTGCCCATCGATCCCTCGGAAGTATCCCGGTTCGGCGTAGTCGAAGTTTCGCAGACCGGGGAAGTCACCGGATTTCAGGAAAAACCGCAGCAAACCAACGCGCGCTCGCCTTTCAACCAGGACAAGGTCGATGCGTCGATGGGCGTATATCTGTTCAACACCGATGTGCTTTTGCCGGCGTTGATTCGCGATGCGGAAGATCCAAATTCCCAGCACGATTTTGGCCACAATATTCTTCCGGCCATGCTTGGCCAGTACAAAGTGTATGCCTTCAACTTTGTCGACGAAAACAAACAGGAAGCGCTCTATTGGCGCGACGTGGGGACTCTCGACGCCTACTACGACGCCAATATGGACGTCGCATCCGTGACCCCCATCTTCAATCTCTACGATAAAAGCTGGCCCATGCGCACGCGCCCTCTCCAATATCCTCCGGCGAAGTTCGTCTTTGGCGAGCCCGGCCGTACCGGCATGGCCATCAATACTGTTGTCTCCGCCGGCTGCATCGTCTCCGGTGCGACCGTTCGCAACAGTGTGTTGTCTCACGACGTTCGCGTCAATTCATACGGGGAAGTCGACTCCAGCATTCTGTTTTCTCACGTCAGGATTGGCCGCCATTGCCGAATTCGACGCGCCATTATCGATCGCGACGTCCAGATTCCTGAAGGTACCGTAATCGGCTACGACGCCAATGAGGATCGAAAGAACTACCTGGTCACGGAGAGCGGTATTACGGTCGTGAGCCGTGATTACTCTCTATACGAAAATCCGGTCGCCTCGGACTTTGTTCCTCACGACATGTAGATCCAGCCACCGGCGTTCGCTCTCGCAGGAAAGTCGCCCGATCCCTCCCTTTTCTGTAGTATGTGAGGGAACTGAAAGGCGATCGCCTGCGTATCCTTTGCTATGGGATTGTCGGCTTGGCCATGCCCGCGCAAAGGTATCACCCGATTCGATCTGCGGGACGGCAGCGGCAACATGGGCCATGCAACGCACTCTCCATCGAAGGGGATACCCGCAGCCAAACAGCGGATGCCCATTGACCCCGACTCCATAGAAGAAACCAACGCGCTCGTACGTCGCTGCCTGCAAGGAGACAACCACGCCTGGCAGCAAATCGTAGAGTCGCAACACCGTCGCGTCTATGGCCTTTGCTATCGCTTTACTGGATCCGCAGGGAATGCAGAGGACCTGACGCAGGATGTTTTTCTGAAGGTCTATCGTAATCTGAAAACCTTCGACGTCGAACGTGGAAGCTTTCAAACCTGGCTAACCACCCTGGCCAGGAATCTGCTGGTCGACCACTTCCGCCGCACCCGGGCCGAACAGACCACCCATTCTCTGGACGCCGGATGGGACGATTCAGAAGGATTTTCCTCGGCCGCCGAAAGAATTCAAGGACAGGATACCGACCCCCTGCAGCACTGCATCGACCGCGAACTTCAATCCCTCGTTCAGCGGGCCCTCTTACGGGTCTCACCTGAACTGCGCGAGGCCGTGATTCTCCGTGATCTGAAGGATATGGACTACAAGGAAATTGCCGAGGTCCTGCGAATCCCCGAGGGTACCGTCAAGTCCCGAATTAGCCGCGGTCGCATGGAACTTGCGAGGCTGTTGGAACGTAATAAGAAGCAGGTGATGTAATGAAGGACCAGGACGAATTCGGAGCAAAGCTGACGGAGCCGCCCAGAAAATCCGCTGGCTCCCAATCCGGCCCACTCGACTGTGCCGGCGTCGAGCTGTTGTGGACCGAAGCCGCCGAAGGCACCTTGACGGATGTCGTTGCGGAGCAACTGCGCGCTCATACCGCAGAGTGTGGCGCCTGCCGCGAAAAGATTGGGCTCGCGCGCAGCGGTCGTGAGTGGCTCCTGGTGCTGAAACAGGAGTCGCTCGTTCCACCCTCCGATCTGGTCGCGAAGATCCTGGCAAGAACCACAGGCGCCCTGCCGGCCGCAATCCATCCTCCGTCGCCTGCCGCAACCGGTGTTCCCGCGGCTGTGCGTGCGCTCCATGACACCTCCCATCGCTTGTCAGGCCGTTCTTCCACGGATGATCAGTACGCCCGCACCGCTGAGGAAATCACCAGAGACGACGCAACAGGAGCGAGGGCGAAAGCCCATCGGCGGCGTCAGCACCCGTCTGGCAGCACTCCTCCGTCGTGTTGCTGCGCAGAACGGTTTTCGAACCCCGCCTGGCGCTGGTTGCAGCCATGGCCTTCTTCTCCATCTCCTTGACCTTGAATCTGATGGGGGTAAGGCTGACGAACCTGCATGCCGCCGACCTCGAGCCGCAGGCAATGCGTCGAGCCGTCACCCGCCAATACGCTGAGGCCAATGCCCGCGTAGTGCGGTACTACGAGAATCTTCGCATCGTCTACGAAGTTGAAACTCGGGTCCATCAGCTTCGACAGGCGGCGGACACCAGTCCACAGCCGGCGCAGACCGGGGACAAACCTGCAAAACGGTCTTCGAAGTCCAGCCGCGATTCCAGCAACGATCAAACGGAGTCGCATAGAGAAGGCCTGGCCGCGAATCCCGCAGCTCAGGGCAGAAGGCATCAGGTGCAGCCGGATCCGGCGCCTGTGATCACCGGCCCTCGCCTGGACGCAGCCTTTCATCCAGACGCACCACCATCCACCGAAAGCTGGACGAATCACGCCTCCGTGGACCTGGCGTCGGCCCAAATGGAGAGGATGCCGGCCCCACTACAGTATCCATTTCGACTCGCACAGCGGATTTTTGCGTGCGCGCCCACTACCGTTTTTTATTGTTCCCTGCGTCGCTTTTCTACGCGAGAAAGGAGATTGGCATGAACTGCGCTAATCATCCCGAAACTCCGGTTGATTCCTACTGCCAATTCTGCGGGAAACCGCTTTGCGCCCAATGCGCCCACAAGATCAATAACATCGTCAGCTGCGAGCCTTGTCTGGCCGCACGTGTCCAGGCTGCCGCCGGGGCCGCCTACGGTGCTCCTGTCCACGACGCCACCGGGTACCCGTACACTGGACCTCTTCCGTCTGGCAACGTTCCTCCAAGTTGGGGAACCGAGCCCTGGATTGCCTTTATTCTGGGGTGGATTCCAGGCGTCGGAGCCATGTACAACGGGCAGTTCGCAAAAGCCTTGGCGCATGTCGTTATCTTTGTCTTGCTGGTCGACTTCGCGCACTATAACGGTGTCCTGGGGTTGATGGTCGCCGCGTGGATCTTTTACCAGGTCTTCGATGCTTATCAGACCGCGATCGCTAGGCGAGATGGCTTACCCTTGCCGAATCCGCTCGGACTAAACGACGTCGCTCATTGGTTCGGCGCCAGAACGACTCCCGCCGGCAATCCCTGGGGCCGATATCCGGGCAACCCGAACACTTCAAATCAGTACCCCGGTCCCCCCAGTTCCGGAACTCCTCCCGTGGGAACTGTAGGCCTGGCACCGGGCGAATTCGTTCCCGGGTACGGCCCTCCCCCGGTACCCCCCATACCCCCCAGTCCCGTCGATCCGACTGGCGAGTACTGGCGCACGCGCGGAATTCCCACCGGCGCATTGGTGCTGATTGTGCTGGGTATCGCATTTCTTCTGGGAAATCTCGGCGTTCTCAGCGCTCATTGGCTGGGGCACGGGTGGCCCATCCTTCTGATTGCCTTGGGTGTGTGGCTCGTGATCCAACGTAGCCAAAGACCGCCCTCGGGAGGCGTGCGATGAATCACTGGTATCAGATTCGCCGTTTACGTGCCGCCGTGATGATCATCCTTGTTGGTGTGCTCGCCTTGTTGAACCAGTGGAATATACTCCGCTGGAACGTAAGCTGGCCCCTGTTCCTGATTGTGCTGGGTCTCCTCATACTGGCCGAACGGGCCGCGTGGTGCGTGGACGCCCGCGATCAACAAACGGCGCAAGGATTCGCTCCGGGTCTCCAGGATTCCGTGCCGGGTCAGCCCGTTCCGCCCGGTGTGTCCGGCCCCCCCTGGACCTCGCCTTCTCCGACCAGTGATCGCGGTACAGGCTCGTTCGTTCAACCCCACTCACCTGCGCCGGAAGACTCCGGCAGAGAAGATCGGTAACGCCATGGGGATTCCGCCGCAGCCACCCTCACCGCCGCCACCACCTCCGCCGCCGTACGCCCAGTCACGCGCGCAGTGGAAAGCACAACGGGCGCAATGGAAGATGCAGGTTCGGATGCAGCGCGCCGCGTATCGTGCTGCCTATCGCGGCTCCGCGCGCCGGTCGATTCTCGGGCCGTTGTTCCTCATCGGTATTGGCGTCTTTGCCTTGCTCCTGACCATGCACAGGATCAATGCCGCATCCTTCTGGCATTGGTATGGACATTGGTGGCCGCTACTTCTAATCGGCGCGGGAGTGTTACTGGCAGTGGAATCGGTGGCTTGGGCGGGGCACTCCCGTATACGCCTGGGTGGGGGTGTCGTGTTCTTGGTGATTTTGCTGGCGCTTGTTGGCGTGGCCGCCTCGCATAATCACATCAATTGGAGCTCGATTGGCGACCAGCTGCAGCTGGGAAACGATGTAGATCTCGCCCAGATGTTCGGTAACAAACATGAAGCCAGCGAGCAGATAGTCCACGCATTGCCGGACAATCCCACGGTTGCCATCCAGAACGCACGCGGCGACGTTACTCTGACCACGGGCACCGATGACCAGATGCATGTGACCCTGGACAAGACGGTGTACAGCGATTCCGATAGCGAAGCCAGGCGGGAGATGGAAGAACTGGAGCCGCTGATCACATCCACTGGCAACGTAGTAACCCTCCACATGCCCTCGAGCGATCGACAGGTCGCTGACATGACGATCGCGTTACCCGCAAATGCGGCTGTCCAGATCAGGTCCGATCATGGGGATGTCACCGTTACAGGTCGCAAAGCGGCGGTCACCATCAACTCTGGTCGAGGTGATCTGCAACTGACCAGCATCGTGGGCCCGCTCCAGGCAACGATGCACGGCGGGGATTTTTCCGCCAGCGACGTTCAGGGGGATTTGACGCTCAGCGGACGAATGAGTGATGTCACACTCTCACAAATCACAGGATCTACCGCCCTCACCGGTGATTTCTTCGGAGACGTGCATCTGCAGCACTTGCTTGGTCCGTTACACTTCCATTCCAGTCGCACGGATATTCAGTTGGTGCGACTCGATGGTTCGGTCTCTCTCGATGATGGCGATTTGGGAATAGACAACGCCACCGGCCCTGTCTCCGTCAGTACCCACGCCATGGATATCAACTTGCAACGCATCGTCGGGCAAGTTCGCCTGAGCAACGCCAACGGCAGTGTCTCGGTAAAGGTGCTCGACCCGGTCGCCGCGATGAATCTCGAAAACCGCAATGGCTCGGTGCAGGTGACCCTTCCCGAGGATGCGAAGTTCAATGTACAGGCCGCCTCTGCGGATGGCGAGATCAATTCAGACTTTCAGCTCTCCGTCACAAATGCCGGTGATCGCAGCGTCGCATCCGGCACGGTTAACGGAGGCGGGCCGCTGCTCAATATCGTCGCGGAAAAAGGGGACATCACGGTCCATAAGGCCGGCGCAAACGCCGCCCCATGATATCTGGCGCTTGAGTTCAGATCGCCGCGCCGGTGGGGAACTGGCCGGCCGCTGCCACTCCGTTGCGGGTCGTATTCTTCACGTGATACATGGCCGCATCCGCCGCCCGGATCACTGCATGAATATCCAGGCCGTCTTCGGGGAAACTGGAAACTCCAAAACTGGCCAGAATTCGCAGATTCAAGCCTGAGTCCGGTAGGAATTTGGTGGTGCGAAGTTTTTCCATCATCCTGTTCGCCAGATCCAGGGCCCTCTGCTTCGATTGGTGAGGCATCAACACAACAAATTCATCGCCGCCGTAACGGTATCCAGTTTCGATCAAGCCCAGGCTGTCGCGCACCATATTGCCCACCTCGGCCAGCAGGCGGCTTCCGTTTAAGTGCCCGTAGGTGTCGTTGACGTGTTTGAAGTGGTCCAGATCGAAGAAGATCAGGCTGACCGGTTTGCGGCTCCTCTGGCTGCGGTCCAGTGAGTGTTCCAGTCGTTCGTAGAGATGCCGGGCGTTGAACAGGCCGGTACAATCATCCGTAATCGTCAGTTGCTGAATCTGCTCGAGCGTACGAGCGTTCTGGATGGCGATGGCGGCATAATCGCAGAGAGCATGTAGAAAAAATATCTCATGGTTGTCCATGTTCTCCGGATGGCAATTGATCAGCTGCAGCACACCGTACGTGCGGTTCCGCACTCGTAGAGGCAGGCAGATGATAGACTCCACGCGACCGCTGTTCTCCGGAATCTCGTCCGACAATTCTGGGTCTTCGGGAATGCTGCTCAAGATCATGGGTTCGCCGTGGAGCGCAACCCAGCCGGGAATTCCCTGACCCAAAGGAATTCGCTTGTTCTTCAATTTGTCCGTCTGCCCGCCGGAAATCACGCCATAGTAGAGTTGGCGCTTCGATTCGTCCAAAACCAGCAGCGACCAGGCCTGCGGATTGAAGAAGCGGGTCATCTGCTGCATGATGGCGTTTAAAATCCCGCTGAGATCGACCGACGAGGTCAAGGCCCGAGCGACCTCGTGGAACGTCTGAATCTCCAGCGCTGGCTGGCCATCCGGGAAACGAATCGGTTTCACCAGCAGAACCCCTTCTCTCAGCGTAATCGGTGGGTTCGCGATCCGTGCGACTCCATCATCGTTCGCGCTGCAATGGAACGCTCCAAAATCCCATGCTGCATTGGAGAATTCTACCGCACAGGAAACATGTGCCGAATTCTTCCTGTCAGTGACCGTCGAACAGGCTTATCCCCCGATATGCACCATGCTGCGCGACGGCTTCAGGAAATCCGGCTCGCCGATATGGTGACGCGCTTCCTTTCGGTCCACGGTGCGGCGAATGAACTCGCACAGCTCGGCGTCGTCTCCGTTCCGCCGCAAAACCCCATAAAGATCGTGATCGAACTGCGAAAACAGGCACGTTCTCAACTTGCCGTCAGAAGTCAGACGGACTCTGCTGCAATGCCCACAGAACGGGTGCGATACCGGCGCGATGATGCCAATCTCACCCTCTCCATCGTCGAAAGTGTAACGAAGTGCCGTTTCACTGGGGGTATTCGGCGTGAGCGGCACCAGGCGCCGAAACCCATTCAGCGCTGCCAGAATTTCTTCCAGGCGGACGACCACTTCAGGAGTCCAAACGCGGTCTTCCTCCAGCGGCATGAACTCAATAAACCGAACAATCACGCCTTCGTGGCGCGAGAACTTCGCAAATTCGACAATCTGGTCTTCGTTGAATCCCCGGAGCAGCACGCAATTGATCTTCACTGGCTCGAGCCCGACACGTTTGGCGGCACGAACACCGGCGAGCACCTTGCCAAAGCTGTCCGGGACACGAGTGATCCGCGCGAATTTCTCGTGATCAATGGCGTCCATGCTAACCGTGATACGGTTCAGTCCAGCGTCTTTCAACGGCCGCGCCAAATCTTCCAGCAGATGTCCGTTGGTGGTCAGGGCTATGTCGAGTGGCTGACCCGCGCCAGTCTCCAGCCTTTGTCCATTCGCAGCAAAAGCCGTTCGCATCCGCGCCAGCTCGGAAATCATGTCGACCAGGCCTTTACGCAACAATGGCTCGCCACCCGTCAGCCGGATCTTCTCAATACCAAGCGAGACGAAAACGCGCACCATGCGTAGATAATCGGCGATCGGCAGTTCCGTGTATTGCGCGCCTTCGGTGCCCGTGCGGCAATAGACGCACCTATAGTTGCAGCGGTCGGTGACGGAGACACGCAGGTCCGTAATTGCCCGGCCGTGCTTGTCCGTCAGCCGCCGCAAGGCGAGCGAACGGACATCGGGATTCGTTGCAGTTGCGGCCATACCCACTACCCTTATCGGATGCAGGAAGACTGGTTTGGAAGCAGGCAATTCCTCGCCAAATCGTTCCCGGCGCAGCAATTTTTATGTTACATGCCGTCGTAGTTCGGTCCTCCGCCCCCCTCGGGAGGTACCCAGGTGATGATCTGGTATGGGTCCTGAATGTCACACGTCTTGCAGTGCACGCAGTTGGCGAAGTTGATGTGCAGCATCTTCTCGGATGATCCCGCTCCGGCTGTTTCCACCATTTCATACACCGCCGCCGGGCAAAAAAATTGGCACGGATTGCCGAATTCCTTCCTGCAGCGGTCGTTGCAGATGTTCAGATCGGCAATCACCAGATGAGTCGGCTGGTCATCCTCGTGCCGAGTTCCGGAGTAGTAGACGTCCGTGAGTTTATCGAATGTCAGTTTGCCATCGCCCTCGGCCGCACCTAGGATTTGCACGCGTCCGTCGCCGAAGAAGCTGAGGGTCTCCTTATGCCGCATGTTCTCGTATCCAGGATGCGATTTGGAGTCCGGTCCCAGGTTCGCACCCCCCATCATTTGCTGCAGGCCCGCCTTGGCTATGCCCTCCCATAACCCATGCTCGAAGGCTTGATGAAAATTGCGGACTGCATAAAGCTCCTCACGAATCCAGCTCGCATCCACACGCCCTTTATAGGCAGCCAGCCTCGCCGCCGTCGATTCTCCTGCCAGCAGCGCCTCGAAGGCCGTCTCGGCAGCCAACATGCCGCTTTTGATGGCAAGATGGATGCCCTTGAGTCGCTGTGAATTCAGGAATCCCGCCGAGTCGCCCGCCAGCATCCATCCGTTGCCAAAAAGCTTCGGTATCGAGTTCCATCCGCCATAAGGCATGCTTTTCGCCCCATACCGAATCATCTTGCCGCCCTCGAGAATGCTCCGCGGAAAGGGGTGCTCTTTGAACGATTGGAAGGCATGGTGCGGGTCCGTGCGCGGATCTTCATAATCCAGACCGGTCACATAGCCAATGGACAGCAAGGAACTGTCGATGCCGTAGATCCACGCGCCGCCATATTCCTTTGTGGTCAGCGGGTAGCCCAGCGTGTAGATGACCTCGCCCTTGGCGATGCGTCCAGTCGGAATTTCCCATAGCTCCTTGATGCCAACTCCATAAACCTGTGCGTGGTGCGGGTCTTCCAGGCGATAACGTTGGACGATCTGCTTCGTACATGAACCGCGCGCGCCTTCGCAGAAGATGCTGACTTTGGAATGCAGATCGTACCCCGGCTCGAAATTGGCTTTCGGTTGACCATTCTTATCCACACCCTTGTCGTCCGTCTGCACGCCGATGACAGCGTCACCGTCGAACAACACCTCACTGGCAGCAAATCCTGTAAAGATCGTGATGCCTGCTTCCTCGACCTTTTCCGCCATCCACTTCACAAACCTGTTGATCGAAATCACGTAGTTGCCGTGGTCGCGCATCGGCGGCGGGGTATACGGCAATTTCCGCTTGCCAGTGCGCGTCAGATAGTGGATAGATTCTTTCGTGCATTCCCCATCCAGCGGGGCTTCTTTTTCAAAGCCTGGCAACAGCTCCCGCATCGAACGCGGGTCGAGTAGCGCGCCGGAAAGACAGTGCTGGCCCACCTCGCGCGACTTTTCCAGCACATAAATGTTTTCTTTGCTCAGGAGCATTTCAGGGTGGGCGGCGTTGTGTGCCTCGATAAGCTGCGCAAGGCGCAACGCACAGGCCATGCCGGCGGGGCCGCCACCAACAATGACCACATCGGCGTCCATCTGTGGACGTTCCACGCTTTCGATGGGTCTACGGAAGTGAACCATGAGGAGGAATTATGCTCCCGCTTTCGCCTTCTTGATTTCTTCAATCAAAGGAGGTACCACGTCAAACAGGTTCGCCACCACCCCGATGTCGGCGATCTCAAAGATCGGCGCCTCCGCATCTTTGTTGATCGCAACGGTGGTGCGCGATCCCTTCATTCCCACAATGTGCTGAATCGCTCCGCTGATCCCGAGCGCAATGTAAAGTTTCGGCGCAATCGTCTGGCCGGAGCTGCCGACCTGTCGGTCAATAGGTAGCCAGCCAGCGTCGCAGATGGGTCGAGAGGCCGCAATGTCGCCGCCCAGCAATTTTGCCAACTCCTCAGCGAGAGCTAGATTTTTTTGCTCCTTGATGCCTCGCCCCACGGCGACGATAACCTCAGACTGAGATAGATCGACAGCCTGCTTGGCTTCCTTGAATATCTCGTGCGGTTGAACACGCATCACGCCTTCGGGGACGGTCGCCTCAATCGTTTCGACGGATGCGGTGCCGGATTCAACCAGATCGCCGCGGAAAGCAGCATTCTGAAGCGTCGCCATCCATAACGGGCCGTCGTCGCTAAAGGAGATATCCGCGGCAAACTTGCCTTGGAACATCTGCCGCGTAAACACCAGCTTGCCATTTTCGTATTTGTAGCCGACCGCGTCTGGAATGACGGTGGTGTCCAGCGCCAGAGCCAGTCGGGGCGCAAAATCGCGCACCTGGTACGTGTGCGGCATGAGAATCAGCTTCGGCTGCCGACCGGACAAAAACTCTTTCAGCACATGGACGTAAGCGTCCGAGGTGTAGGCCGCCAGTTGGGGAGATTCAATCGCGTAGACCTTGGCAGCGTTTTTGCTCGCCAGCTCGGCTGCAATTGTACCGATGCCGCTTCCCATCACGGCAATTTCTACCAGCCAGCCAGTATCCTTGGCGATGGATTGGGCGGCTACGATCGTTTCCAGCGAGACCCGGTTCAACTTCGATTGCTGCTGCTCGGCGAGGACCAGAATCGTTTCAGACATAACACTCGATTCCAAAAGTCAGCCCATGCCGAAGCGCGGGCTCAAGGTGTGGCGCAACATGGTCCCACCATAGGCGACCCGCCCATCTTCCATCCGGAGCTTAATCGAATTCTGGCGTTCCTTTGCGCAGCGCGGTCCCCGTCACCAGACAAATTGCCGACAGCGTGCCCGCGATGATCATGTAATAGCCCATGGGATGGATCCATCCCGGTCCATAGGTGAAATCCTGGCCGGCCCATACCGTCAGCAAGGTGGCCATGATCCCCAATATCCCGCCCATCACCTGCAACATCAGTCCACGGAAACGACGCTTATCAAGCGCAACCACCTGGTCAGGCGTCAGGTCGCGCTCTTCTGGAGGCAACAACATGTTGGGCATTGTAGTTATAGTTCTCCTTGCGGATCTTAGTCGCGTCGCGGGCCTGCTACGCCGCGGCGTCCACACCACCTACACACTACTAAGCTAAATCACACGCGCCTCGTTGCGAAGCCTCTCGACCAGCTTTTTCGCGATTTCACCGGGCGATCCTTGGAGCATTTCTGTCTGCTTCGGCTTGACCGGGATATATAGCCGTTCAATTTTCTGCCGACTTGTACCCAGCTTTCCTGCAACATCGGCCAGCGTCATCTGCCTGATCGGCTTATTCTTCGCCTGTTTGATGCCGATCAGGGTTGCGTAGCGTAACTTATTGATTCCGCTCTGGATGGTCAGTACACAGGGGAGTGGAATGTCGATCCACTGATACTGGCCAGCCTCTAGTTCACGCTTCAGGCGGAGTCCCGTAGCGGTCTTTTCGATGCCGATGATAATGGTCGCGTGCGGCCAACCGAGGATTTCTGCCAACAGCACACCTGTCTGGGCGAATCCGTAGTCGTCCGATTGCAGGCCAGTAAAGATCATCTCGAAGTTCTCGCCTTCGATGGCAGCCGCGATAACGCGGGCGGCGCTCACGGAATCAATCGCGGAGAATGAATCGTCGATAATATGAATGGCTCGGTCGGCGCCCTTGGCCAGCGCTTCCCGAAGAACCTGCTGAGAACGTGCAGGACCGACGGTGACAACCACCACTTCGCCGCCGTGCTTTTCTTTCTGGCGCAGCGCTTCCTCCAGCGCGTAGGCGTCCGGTTCGTTCACTTCATACGAGACGTCCTCACGGATCCACGTTCCCGCTTCATTCAATTTCAGCGGCGCGTCCTTCTGTGGAACCTGTTTCATGCAAACCAGAATCTTCATATGTATTCCACGACTCGGGTAGTGTATCGGAGTGTCGGGACTGTGGTCGAGCCGCCGCGCGAAAGCCGTCGCTCCTGGGAACTATCCGTGCAACCATCGCATCCACAGCGGTCGCCGATAACAGGATATTTCGTGGCATTCCCCCGCGCGATCCTCCGCCGAAACGATCGAAGGCCAAGCGCCAGGTAGAAAATTTCGACGTTGACCATTCGTAGTCGGGCGTAACGTGAAATTCCATAAAATGGTTGATTTTTACGAGAGGATATGGTACAAACACCTTGCCCTCCCCTGCGGAGATGGCGATGTGCGCCCAAAGTCGTCGGAACAGTTACTCAACCCCTCCCCCGCGCGATTCAATACCAGCGAGCTTGCATAGTGCCCGCTTGGACATCGATTTCGCCGTCTTTTCGCAGAACTACGATCGTGAGCCGTTTGGTCTCGCGCATAACCTGCACATCCTCGATCTCCTGCAATTCAATTCTTTGGCGAATCTTTGCGAGGTCTTTTCAGCCTCCAATCGCGGGTACTTTATCGCTGCCGGGGCGCCTTCCGGCGGCACTGAATTCTACTCTGTCCCCCACGGGGGGCTGAAGCCAGATAAAGCTCTGGAACAGCTCGGAACCACACCTCTGCGCATCCTGCTCAAGCGGCCGGAGAATCAGGATCTGCGGTTCCGCGAACTTCTTGACGTGCTTTTTCGCCAAATCGCGAGCCTGAGCGAGGATTTTCATCCCGAAGAGGTTTCGCGTCTGGAATCGGCCATCCTCATCACTTCAGGCGCGACCATCACACCGATCCATTTTGACCCCGTGATTGGCTTTTTTGCTCAGGTTGAAGGCGACAAAACCTATCACGTCTACTCTCCCGACGACACAAGCGAAAGAGAGTTGGAACGCTTCTACATTCGTGGGGTGTTCGACATTGGGGGAGTCAAACTGGAACAGCGCAATCCGGCGCGCGAACATGTGTTCCACCTCCGCGCCGGCACCGGCATGCACCAGCCCCAGAACGCGTGCCATTGGGTCGAAACAGGAGCCGGCCGCTCTATTTCCTACACCTTCGTCTTCCAGACAGAGACCACCCGCGCCCTCGGCCGCACGCGCGCCTTTAACCACTACCAACGCAAGTTTCACATGCGCCCCGCTGCTCCGGGCGTTCATCCGTTTTGCGACTCGGTCAAGGCCGAAGCCATGCTCGCTGTGATTCCGCTTCGCCAGCGGGTAAGCAGAGCGCTGGATAAGATTCGAAGAGATCCTCAGGCTGAGACGCTCACGCCGCCCAAAAAACCGCCCTCCGGCATTCAGCGCGAATCTTCTTAACCCTATCGAGCACCTCTTTGCACCCAGCGAGGTATGGCGGAACAACGCAGCCCTCAGTGCGGGCCCAGCAGGATGACCTTGGCGATGGAAAAATAAATCACCAGGCCTGTAACGTCAACCAGGGTCGCAACGAACGGCGCGGATGCGCTGGCCGGATTTAGGCCGCATCGGCGCAGGATAAATGGTAACGTCGCCCCCGCCACGGAGCCGAACGCGACCACGCCGATCAGCGCGCATAAAATCGTCAGCGCAAGCAGAAGTGTCTGCGCGCCATAGAAATGGAAGAGCACCTGCCACGCGAAGATGCGCACCAGTCCGATTGCGCCCAGGATCACCCCGAGCGCCAGGCCGACAAAGAGCTCGCGGCGAATAACCCGGAACCAATCGGATAATCGAACATCTCCCACCGCCATAGCCTGGATCACCAGCGTTGTAGCTTGCGAGCCAGAATTACCGCCGCTGCTGATGATCAGCGGCAAAAACAATGCCAGCACCACGGCGGCTTCAATTTCCTTTTCGAAGAAGCTCATCGCAGTCGCCGTAAACATTTCGCCCACAAATAAAATCATCAGCCAACCGGCGCGCTTTCGGACCAGTTCAAAAAATGGTGCATGCAGGTACGGGCCGTCCAGCGCTGCCGTGCCGCCCACGTTTTGAATGTCCCGGGCAGTCTCCTCTTCGACGACATCGACTATGTCGTCGACCGTCACGATACCGACCATCCGGGCATGCTTGTCGAGCACTGGAACTGCGAGCAGACGGCTGTCGCGAATCACCGCTGCTACCTGCTTCTGGCCAGCCTCCTCCTGAACCGCAATCAAGTCGGAATGCATGATTTCGCGGATCGATTTGCCCGGAGCCGCGGAGAAGAGTTCCCGCAGAGAAATCACTCCCAACAGGTGCTGGTCATGGTCCAGTACATAGGCATAGTAGATCGTCTCAACTGTCTCGGCTTGCTTGCGAAGATAGGAAATTGCCTCATCGACCGTCGATTCTGGCCGCAATCGGACAAACCGCGGGCTCATTAGACCCCCAGCCTCGTCCTCCTTATAGGCCAACAGAGCGCTGACTTCTTTGCGTGTCGGCTCATCCAGCAGCAACAGCAAATCGTCGCGATTCTCCGGGCCAGCCTCCTGAATCAAATCTGCGGCATCGTCAGGAGGAAGCAGGCGTATCCACACGTGTCGCTGGTCTTGCGGAATACGCTGGAGCAGGTCGCATTGGTCGTGCGCGCTGAGACCAAGGAAAAAGTCCGCCTTCTCAGCGGTGTGGAGCTCGCGGAATCGCTGCAGGCGTTCGCCATGAGAGAGACCAGGCCAAAGTTCCCGAAGCTCTTCTGTAGTCGGTGCGATTTGTGAGTTCATGGCAGGCAACGATGTGGGCATGCGCTTTAGATTGAACCGCGGAAATTCTTGACGATGCCAATATACTTCTGCGCGTTCTCCGTGATGACGTTGGTGCGGCCTTCCCGCGCAGCTTTGGCATCCGCCAGATCGCTGCCCACCCCGAGCGCAAACGCGCCCGCCGCGAGGAATTCTTCTGCCGTACTCAGTGAAACGCCTCCGGTAGGGATCATTTGAATCTGCGGGAGCGGGCCCTGCAGCGCTTTCAAATATTTCGCGCCTCCCAAAGCGCTGCATGGAAATATCTTCACCACGTCGGCTCCCGCCTGCCAGGCGGTCAGAATCTCTGTCGGCGTCAAAGCACCCGGCATAATCGGGACACTGTAACGGCGGCATAGCTCGATCGTGCGTAGGTCGAGTGCCGGACTCACGATAAACTGCGCGCCAGCGAGCAGGCAGTTGCGAGCGGTCTCCGCGTCGAGAACGGTGCCCGCCCCTAGCAGTAATTTGTCTCCATGGTGGTTTGCCAGCTGCTCAATGACTCGGATCGCGCCGGGCACCGTCATCGTCACTTCTAGGATGTTGATGCCGCCCGCCAAAATGGCATCTGCGATCTTGATCGCTTCTTCGGAGGATGAGGCGCGCAACACCGGCACCAAACCCAGTTCGCCCATTTGCTGCAGGATTTTGCTTTTGTGCATCGTCATTCTCCTTGGTTCATCGCTCCGCTCGGCCGATTCGCCGGGATTCGCCGGCGTTTCAAGAATCGCACAGGCTATCGGATGACCCGCGCACTGGAACCTCGCATGAGGCGTTCCACCTCATTCAGTGTTGCCATCGTAGTGTCACCCGGAGTTGTCATGGCCAGTGCTCCATGGGCGCATCCGCAATCGACCGCCCACTGCGGCCCTTTGCCGCTCAGCAGGCCGTAGATCAGTCCGGATGCGAAGGAATCCCCACCGCCAACTCGATCGAAGATTTCCAGGTCGGGCATGGGCCGCGCTTCGTAGAACTCGCCATCGTAATAGCAGATTGCGCCCCAGTCATTGCGGGTCGCCGTTCTCGCATGTCGTAACGTCGTTCCCACGACACGAAAGTTAGGATATTCGGCAACGGCTTGGCGGATCATGGAGCGGAACTGCACGGTGTCCAGGTCGGCAAGATTCTCATCGACGCCTTGGATTTCGAATCCAAGCGCCGCGGTAAAGTCCTCTTCGTTGCCCAGCATCACGTCCACCAGGCTGGCCAAGTCGCGGTTCACTTCGCAGGCGCGTTTCTTTCCCCCGATCGCTTTCCACAAAGAGTCGCGATAATTCAAATCGTAAGAAATAATCGTGCCGTGGCGATGCGCTGCATCCATCGCTTCTCGGGCCACCAATGGCGCGGTTTCTGATAGTGCGCAGAAGATGCCGCCCGTATGGAACCATCTCGCCCCCTCATGGCCGAAAATTTCCTCCCAGTCGATCATTCCAGGCTTCAATTGCGATGCAGCCGTATGGCCTCGATCGGAACAGCCCAGTGCCGCGCGCACTCCAAAACCACGCTCCGTAAAGTTCAGTCCATTGCGTACGGTTCGACCTACACCGTCGTATGGCATCCACAGCACGTGCGACAGATCGACCCCACCCTGCAACATCATGTCCTCGATCAAACGGCCCACCGGATTGTCGGCCAGCGCAGTAACGATGGAGGTGCGTAGATTGAAACAGCGTCGCAGACCCCGCGCGACATTGTATTCTCCGCCGCCTTCCCAGGCGCGAAATTGCCGCGTCGTCGCCACCCGGTCATCGCCAGGGTCGAGCCTCAACATGACCTCTCCCAGGCTGACCAGGTCCCACCGGCACGCTTCGCGTGGCTTCAGGTCGAGCTGATTATTCTCCTTCATTGTTGCGTTTCCCTTTCGCCCATCTCTCGGCCACTCACTCCGGATGGGCCAGCTCGCGCGTTGAATTCACTACATCCCCCGCGATGCATTGGACTCCCTCGCATGATATGCGACCCTTCCGGGAAAATGAAATCAGGCTGCAGCAAATCGTCACCTTTGCAATTTCTGGCGCACGTTTCCTTTGCAAGTGTGAAAAACTTAAGGAAGTTATGATTTCCGTCAGCAATATAAGCATGCGCTATGGTTCGAAGATTCTGTTCGAAGATGTGTCCACCACGTTCACTGCTGGACGTCGCTATGGCTTGACCGGACCGAATGGCGCGGGCAAGACAACGTTCATGAAAATTCTCAGCGGGGATATGGAGCCTCAGAAAGGCGTGGTGGTGCGCCCCAAGAAGCTCGGCGTCCTGCGCCAGGATCAGTATGCCTTCGATGCATATCGAGTGATCGATACGGTGATTATGGGCAACAAAGGCCTGTGGGCGGCTTTGGAAGAGCGCGACCGCATTTACGCAAAGCATGAGCTAGATGACGCCGACGGGATGCGGCTCGGCGAGCTGGAAGGCATTGTTGGCGAGGAAGATGGGTACACCGCCGAAAGCGATGCCGCAATCCTGTTGCAGGGTCTCGACATTCCCGATGAGGTTCACGAACGCAAGATGTCCGAGCTGCAGGGTGGCCAGAAAGTTCGTGTGCTGCTGGCGCAGGCGCTGTTCGGCAATCCCCAGGCTCTCCTGCTGGATGAGCCCACCAACTATCTCGATCTCGATTCGATCCACTGGCTGGAAGACTTTCTGACCCACCGCGAAGGTACGTTAATCACGATTTCCCACGATCGTTATTTTCTCAACAATGTCTGCACCCACATCGCGGACATTGACTACCAGACCATCATCACCTACACCGGCGGCTACGATGATATGGTGCTCGCCAAGACACAGGTGAGGACGCGCCTGGAGGCTCAAAACGAAGAACGCGAAAAGAAGATTGCTCAGCTGAACGAGTTTATCGCGCGCTTCTCCGCCGGCACGCGATCGAGCCAGGTAACCTCTCGCAAAAAGGAAGTGGAACGCTTGCAGACAAGCGAGCTGGCAAGGTCGAACATCGCGCGACCGTATATTCGATTTGATCAGCTCCGCCCCTCTGGCAAACACATTCTGGAAGCCGAGGGTGTTCGAAAAGCGTATGGTGACCATATTGTCGTCGACGGATTCACCGCATCGGTCACCCGCGGGGAGAAGATTTGCCTGATCGGCAGAAACGGCCAGGGAAAAACTACGCTCGTCCGGGCGCTACTCGCCCACGCACCCCATGTGGAACATAGAACCGGCGAGAATCCCAACCAAGACATCGACAGCGGCGTCGTCAAGTGGGGCCATGCGGCTCAAATCGGCTATTTCGCACAGGATCACACGTCAACGATCGAAAAAGGCATGACTGCCGCGGACTGGCTGCATCAGTTCGACCCGAAAGCAACCAAAGAAGATATTCGGGGTGTCTTGGGCCAGATGCTGTTCAGCGGCGAAGAAGGCTTGAAACCCACCGAGGCGTTGTCCGGCGGCGAGGCCGCACGGCTGCTGTTCTGCCGCTTGATGATGCAGAAGCCGAACTTCCTCGTCTTCGACGAGCCCACTAACCACCTCGACCTCGAAGCCATCAACGCACTGAATCAGGCACTCCAGAAGTACGAAGGTACCGTCCTCCTGGTCACCCACGATCAGGACCTGATCGATGAAGTCGCCACCCGTATCTGGAATTTTGACGATCACAAAATCCAGGACTTTAAGGGCCCTTACGCGGAGTATCTGCAATCCCGTGCCGCCCTGTCACGATGATCCGCTATCGAACGCTGGCAAATGGTAGGCAAACTGTGACGTCGCCAGGTGCGGGGGGATGCATCAAGCAATCGTTTCCGGCATCTAACAAGCTGCCCCCTTGGGCCTTACAATGTCGAACTTGATTGCTCCTTGGAATCCTCTCGTGAAGGTCTTCCCTCCCGCCGAAAAGCTGGGGGACAAATTTCTTAATCCGGTCCCTACAGAATTAATGCGACTCGGCAGCGCCGGCCGCATGATCCGCCGCTTGTTGTTCGAGAAACGGGTGGGAGACCCGAAACATCCACTCGGCCCCTTCCACACAGAACCTGGCCTCTATTTGCGTCCCCCGGCCAGCGGTTTGCGCGTCACGTGGATGGGCCACTCGTCAGTCTTGATCGAAATTGACGGGTATCGCATCCTCACCGACCCGGTCTGGAGCCCCCGCGCCTCCTTCGTGTCATTCGCCGGACCAAAACGCTTCTATGCTCCGCCGTTGGCGCTGCGGGATCTGCCGGATCTCGATGCTGTGCTGATCTCTCACGATCACTATGATCATTTGGATCGCGATACCGTCCAGCGATTGGCTTCGGCGTCCTCGATGCAGCGAGTCCCCTGGATCTGTCCTTTGGGTGTCGCGCGATATCTGGAATCATGGGGAGTTTCTCGCCAGCAGATCCGGGAGTTGAACTGGGGGCAGAACACCTCTCTCAACGATGACCTCCACATAACGGCCACCCCCGCCCGCCATTTCTCTGGCCGCAGCTTGTGGTCTAGGAACAAAACTCTATGGACGTCGTTCGTTATCCGGGGTAACCGCAAGAATATTTTCTTCGGCGGCGACTCAGGTTTTTTTCACGGCTTCGGCCAAATTGGTGAAGCCTATGGTCCCTTCGATCTAACCATGTTGGAAATAGGAGCTTATGGTGAGGATTGGCCCGATATCCACATGGGACCGCAAAATGCGGCAGCAGCTCACATTGCGCTGCGCGGCGAACTTTTGTTGCCAATTCATTGGGGCCTGTTCAACTTGGCGTTTCATCCCTGGCGCGAACCAGTCGAGCGCCTGCTCGATATTGCAAACAAAAAACATATCCAGTTATTTTTGCCTCGACCCGGACATCCCACAGACGTTTCAGGCGCAAGTCTTCATACATTCTGGTGGGAGACCTGATTTTTCCCGCGAATTGGTTTCGGCGGCAACGATTGTCGCTGGTTTGCCTTCTTATCTAGGAGAGGTGTAAATCATGGAAAATCTCTCTGGAAAGAAAGTCGCGATTCTCTCCACGGACGGGTTCGAACAAGTGGAACTGACAGAGCCTAAGAAAGCTCTGGAGCAAGCCGGAGCCAAGACCTATGTTGTCTCTCCCCACGGTGGTGAAATTAAAGGATGGAAGTCCGCCGAGTGGGGCGACAAGGTGAAAGTTGACCGTGAATTGAAGGATGCTAATGCGGATGAGTACGATGCGCTTCTGTTGCCCGGGGGCGTGATGAATCCGGATAAGCTGCGGATGGATCAGAATGCCGTCGCATTCGTGAAGAAGTTTTTTGATGCGGGTAAGCCGGTGGCGGCAATTTGCCACGGACCCCAGATGTTGATCGAGGCTGGCGTCGTCAAGGGACGCAAGTTAACCTCCTGGCCCTCCCTCAAGACTGACTTGAAAAATGCGGGCGCAAATTGGGTCGACGAACAAGTGGTCATCGATCATAATCTCACAACCAGTCGCAAACCCGACGACATCCCGGCGTTCAATCGCGCCATTCAGGAGCAATTTGCCGGCGCGGAGATGATGGCCGGTCGACGCGGCTGACTTTAAAACACGAAAAGTTTCGTAGGGATAAGGGAGTGCAGCGAAAATTTTGCACTCCCTACTTTTTTGTTTATTCTTGGGGTCTGACACTCAAGGCTATTTCAGCTTAGCCTCCAATTCCGTCCAACGCAGGTATAGTGCGTCCACGCGCATTTCCGCCTGCGCGATTGCCGCCATGGCCCCTTCCAGGCGCGATGCATCCAGTGCAATGCTGGGCTCTTCCAGAGCGTCGCGATGCCGTTGAAGTTGCTCCTCTGCATCGGCAATGTCCTGTTCAATGGATGAGTATTCGCGTGCTTCCATGTATGAAAGTTTTTTCTTGACCTGGTTGGATGGGGTTGTCGGGGCTTTTCTGCCCGCAGTTCCAGCGCCGTCGGCCGAACGCGGGGATAGTTCAGAATTCTTCTTCTGGCCTCGCTCATTCTTCCACGCGTTCCATTGCGAATAGTCGGCGAATCGCTCCGCTCCCCCTCGACCATCGAGTCCCAACACCGTCGTCGACACTCGATCCAGCATGAAGCGGTCGTGCGTTACCAGCACCAGCGCGCCCGCAAATTCCAGCAGGCTCTCTTCCAGAATCTCCAGCGTCGGGATATCCAGGTCGTTGGTCGGCTCATCGAGCAGCAACAGGTCCGCCGGCTGCAACATCAGTCGGGCGATCAGAACGCGCGCGCGCTCGCCGCCGGAAAGCCGCTCAACCGGCTGGTTCAACTGCTCACTGGTAAACAAAAATCGCTCAGCCCACGACGCGACATGCTGCACACGATCTTGATAGATGACAGAGTCGCTGTCCGGCGCCAGGGCGCGACGCAGCGTCAAGTTGGTGTCCAGCACTCGATTTTGGTCGAACGAAACGATTCGCAACGTGGGCGCGCGTCGGATCTCTCCCGCCTCGGGCTGCAGCTCCCCGCGCAGCAACCGCAGCAGCGTGGTTTTCCCGCTGCCGTTGGGCCCGACCAGGCCGAGACGCATCTTGGCCGTCAGAATAAAATCCAGCTTGTCAAACAGTACCTGCTCCCCCATCTTGCACGAGACGCCTTCCAATTCCACCAGACGTTTGGTCTTTCGATCGGTCGCGGAGAAATCGATGTTTGCAGTCGATGTCTGGCTGCGAGATCGCATGTCTGCCAGATTTCCAATCATGCTGTTCGCGCTGTCGATGCGCGCTTTGGATTTCGTAGTTCGAGCCTTCGGTCCGCGGCGTAGCCAATCAATCTCAATGCGTACTCGATTAGCCAGCGCATCCTGTCGCTTCGTTTGCGCCTGCAAATACTCGTTTTTCTTTTCCAGGAATTCGCTGTAATTCCCCTGTACGGTCAAAATCCCTTCCGCATACATGCGGTTGAGTTCAACCATGGTGAGCGCGACGTTTTCCAGAAAATAGCGGTCATGACTCACCACCACATACGCGAACGGCGCGTTGCGCAGCAGCTTCTCCAGCCATTCGATTCCCGCCAGATCCAGGTGGTTCGTGGGCTCGTCGAGCAGAAGAACATCGGGCTGCTGGACCAGAGCCTCGGCAATCGCCAGCCGCTTGCGCCAACCTCCGGAGAGTGTCGCGGCGCGCACTTCGAAGTCTTCGAATCCGGCTCGCCCCAGCGTTTCCTGAAGCCGCGCCTCGCGCTCGGCCTGCGGTGCGTGAATGCGGCTCAGTGCTCGCTCCAGTACAGAGCGGATCGTATCTTTATCATCAAATTCGGAGTTCTGCGCGATGTATCCGACACGTGCCAGCTTACGGCGCGAGACCTCGCCTGCATCCGGCTCAACCTTTCCCGCAAGGATTTCCAGCAACGTAGATTTGCCCGAACCATTCGGGCCCACCACGCCGATTTGGTCGCCTTCAGAAACCGTAAAGGCGATGTTGTCGAACAACGGCCTTGCGCCGTACGCCTTGCGAAGTGATTGTCCATTCAGGATTGGAGGCAAGCGTACGGTACATCCTTGATCTGCGGAGTGCGTCTCGGCGGTCTGCTTCAAGGATACCAGTCAACTCGATTCGAACTTTCCGGCGAGCATTCGCTTCCGTCGTTGCGGCGGAAAACGCTCAATTGCGTATCGCAAAGTGGTCCTGGATAGAGAGCTGTAATGCTGCGACAGAAATTCGAGGAGTGCAGCCGGCGACACTTTCCCCGTTTCTCGCAACGCCCACCCAACCGCCTTCCTGATCAGATCGTGCGGGTCGGATAGAAGAATCTTGGCGATTCGGAATGTCTCCGCGACTTCACCGATTCGAATGAGTGCCAGCGTCGAAATGATGGCAATGCGACGCTCCCACACGGACTTCGATTTCGCGAGTTTCGCCAGCAAGCGGCGCGGCCGTGTCTTCAGATACTCGCCAAGAATGTATGGGGCGGACATATCCACCAGATCCCAGTTATTAATTCCACGAGTATGCTGCAAATAAAATTCGACGATTTCCTCATGATCGCTATCCGCGGCGCGTTCATATCGAGTAACCAGGATCTCCAGAGCCACGGAACGATGTTCGTGCGTGGGCGAAGCCAGCAGGAGTGCAAGGTCACGCAGCGATAGCGCACGATATCGAATGGCGACTCTTCGCTGCAGGGGTACGGCAATGCCCAGGAACTTGTCGCCTTCGCCGTATTCACCCGGTCCCGTTTTGAAATATCTCGCAACTATGGCCGCTTTTGCTGGATCGGCCAGTGCCGCAAGATCGCGTACCAACTGCGTCCGAGTTAAGGTGGCGGTCGTATCGTTCGAATTGGCTCGGGCGTTCATCGCAATTTGAAGAGGCACATCGCGCAATGCAACCGTTACCGCACCCACACTAGATATATCGCCAAGCCGATGCCGGCTGCGGCCAGCAGCAGAGCCAGTATGACCGCGGTCTTGGACGGTCGCCCCACTGCCCAGCTACCAGTCCGCAATTCCTTCACCTCGCGAATATGTGTCAGAGCCGCGCTGATGTTCACCATCACCCCAACGACTACCAAAGCGGTGCCAAGCCAGAATGAAGGGCTGGTTGCATGAGTCGAAAGCTGGGACGGCTGAGAATTTCTCATGCCCAGTTCGCGCAGAAATAATCCAAAGCGGGCCACTACAAAGCCAAAGCCCATCAGTGCCAGGCCAGTGCGAATCCACGCTAGAAACGTCCGCTCCGCGGCAAAATATACTCGCGGGTCGCTCTCTTTGCGAGCTTCGTTATTAGGGTTCTGTTCGCTGCCCATAGTTTCCGGGCTAGGAATCCAGGAACGCGACCGACTTGATGCCCGCCAGCTCGAACCGCTTCCGGCAGCGGATATTCTGGCACGCCACCTGGTCTTCGCGCAACACCATGTAGGACTGCGCCTTGGCGAAACGGGCGCGGTCGCGCTCATCAGCGCGAGGCGGAATACTGTTCTTCTTGCGCCGTACCAGCCAATTCAGTTGATACTCCGCAGCCTGCCGACAATGCGGGCAGGTTAATGTGTGGGGGCGCTGCTCGGGTTTTTCGTTGTAAAAATCGCGCTCTTCCATGCCGTGCCCTCCTGTGGCAACTTCCAGTATGGCACTCCAGTCCCTTCATCTGCGAATCGGCCAACGATTTTTCCGGGTCGGCTCGATTCAATTCATCGTACACTCCGCGTAAATGCATTTTGGAGGATGGTTGTGTCCATGAATCCCGTGCTCGATCCAAGTATGGTTACGACGGCCCTGGAGTTACCGGGCTTCCGCATCGTGCGGAACTGTGGTGTGGTGCGCGGCATCGTGGTGCGTTCGCGCTCGATCTTTGGAACCATCGGTGCTGGTTTGCAGACCCTGGCAGGCGGGAACATTTCGATCTACTCGCAACTCTGCGAGAAGACCCGCGAGGATGCTTTCGAATTGATGATGCAGCACGCCGCTCAGCACGGCGCCAATGCCATCATCTGCGCCCGCTACGACGCCAACGACATTCAACAGGGAGTGACCGAAGTGCTGGCCTATGGCACCGCCGTAATCGTTGAACGGATCTCGTGATAGCGCGCCACAGATATTCGCCAAGAACTCCTCAAAGCTGACCAGCCGGATTCGCTCTTGGCGCGCAACGCGATCCTCGGGCTTCATGACTATGAATTGGCGATGCTAATTTTTACGGTCTGAAAAAGGGTCGCCCGAGAAATTCCGGACACTTCGCACGGGTCGGTAGGCTATTCAATATACCGAAGATCTCGACGCCTCTCCATAGGCGTCCACCACGCCAAAGATCCAAAGTGCTCCCGCCACAATTGCGAAGGGAATCATTCCCAGCCCAAAAGTAAGCGCTCCGAAGAAAGCGCCGATTGCCCATAGAATCGACATCAATCCAAACAGAACGATTCCGCGCAGAATCCGTCCGTTGTAAATCTGGCCCAGGCCACAGAAGACCGCGGATAACAGCGCCGCCAGCAGTGGACTTTTATTGCTGGTTCTCGCAAGTTGGTTGGTTGGCTGCATCATCGAATCTCCGTCTTTGGCGTTGCTCGGCTCGGAAGCGAGGCATTGGACACTCGTGTAAATTCTCTTCGATGAAAACTGGTGGTGCGCGCCGCCTCTCTTGCGGTGCATACGGGCGGCTTTTCCGAGTGCGATTCACATGCTTTCAACAGGCGTCACCAACGCCCCACCGCGTATTTACAACAGGTACGGGAAGCCGGTGCAAGTTCAGGTTGAAATGGCGTGAATTTCACCGAATGTTCGCCGTTTACACACGGCAATTCCATTCGTACTCTAGGCAAGCGTTGGTGGAAACAACAACGCACCTCTTTCGCCTAGTTTGATTCAAAAAACCTAAGCTGAAACGGAAGGCCGGGCGCATACGCGACGGGCCAGGCCGACGACCGCAACCTCACTTGCGTCCCGCAAGCGCGATCTCGTCGGGTTGGATGCTGGCGCGGCAGGCAACGATGCGTCTGTTCTCCCGTTTCTCCGCAGTCCGGCTGCTAAAAGCCGAACGGTCCTGAGTGTAACAGGAGATCTGCATCTCGTTGTTTTCTCGAGATGCGTCCCTGCCGCTCGTGAGACTCGCTGTGTCATTTTGGCAGCGGACTGCGGCTCAACCACCTTGTTCTCCTTGGGGGGAGCGCGCGGTGTCGTGCCAGCAGGGAGAATAAATGCGTCCAAAGAAAGTAATTTTATGCGTTGATGACAACGATCAGGCTCTCTCGGTTCGTAAATTTGTCTTGGAAACCCGTGGCTATCGGGTGCTAACCGCAAACAATGCGGAAGAAGCAGTCGAACTGTACGATCAGGGTCGCGTCGATCTGGTGATTAGTGACCTCGTCATGCCGCATTGCAATGGCAACGATTTAATCCAGAAGCTTAAAGAAATTGCCCCATGGGTTCCGGCGGTGCTTGTCAGCGGTAGCATCAAGCAGTTCGATCCCAACAGTCGCGCGGATGCTTTTCTGCCCAAAGGCGCCTGCTCGCCGCAGGAATTACTGGAGCGCGTGCGGGTTCTGCTGGTCCGCAAACGCGGCCCGAAAAAGATGATCGCATCCTCGCCTGTCCATGACAGCCATCCCGCCGCGGCGCAAGGGGTTGCATAACGGAACGTTAGGAGTTCCTCGCGTGTCCCCTGTGCGATCCAACCGGTACAATGGAAGTGAATGCAACCCGTTATTGTCGCCGACCAGATCAGCAAGATATATCGCGCAGGCAAAGTCGATGTCCAGGCTCTCCGATCCGTTTCCTTCTCCGTCGCTTCAGGAGAGTTTGTCAGTATTGTCGGCCCCTCCGGAAGTGGAAAATCCACTCTGTTCTACAGTATTGGCGGTTTGACCCACCCCTCGTCCGGCCGGCTCCTTATTGATGGTGTAGATTTTGCCACCTTGAGCGATGCCGAACGCACGCGGCTCCGTAAACATAAAATCGGGTTCGTTTTCCAGAAATTCAACCTTCTGCCTACCCTCACCGCCATGGATAACATCCTGTTGGCGCACGAGATTGCTTCTGGAAGCCAAAAGTTAGACAGGGAATATTTCGATCACCTCACGGACCTTCTGGGAGTTCGGGATCGATTGCATCATCGGCCGTCAGAGCTTTCCGGCGGCGAGCAGCAGCGGGTGGCGATTGCCCGCGCCCTCATCGCGCGACCTGCCATTGTCCTCGCCGATGAGCCTACCGGGAATCTTGATTCGAAAAACTCCGATGCCGTACTCGCTGTTCTACGGCGTTCCAATCAGGATCTGAAGCAGACCGTGATGATGATTACCCATAATCCCGATGCTGCCGCTGTCGGCGATCGCATCCTGCATATGCGCGACGGCCAGCTGCTGGACGCAGAGACCCATGCGGCTCTGGAGGCGAACGACTAGGCCGATGTCGCGCGCTAACCGATTTGGACGGAGAAGCGTATTGGACCTGCGTTGACCCGCCATGCAACATGTCGATATACTTCAATGCAGTAAGGGCGGGAGTAGCTCAGTGGTAGAGCGCGACCTTGCCAAGGTCGAAGTCGCGGGTTCGACCCCCGTCTCCCGCTCCAGCGGCGCGTCGCTGCCAACCTTCCCAACGCCAGCAGCCGCAGTTCTTGTTCCACCCTTCTTGTCGGGCGCGGTACCCAAGTGGTAAGGGAGAGGTCTGCAAAACCTTTATGCGTCGGTTCGATCCCGACCCGCGCCTCCAACCTTTTCAGCTATGGCTAACATATGTTTTACGTTAGCCTCATGGAAATCGGCGTACCCCATTATTCGATCAGGCCGAGGTCTCTCAGTTCTGTTCGCAGCCGCGCAGTATCGATAGGCTTTGCCAGGTAAGCGTCGCAATGTCCCAGAAGTGCCCCGTTAACGCTTTCAATATCGGTGTGAGCCGTTGTCACGATGATTCTGGCCGGCTCTGCGACTCCGTCGATCTCTTCCTGCTTGCGAATCTCTCGGATCGCTTCCAACCCGTCCATGTGCGGCATCCTCAGGTCCATGCAGATCAAATCGTATCTCTGCTTCTTCGCTCGAGTGAGCCGGCACATCTCAACGGCTTCGCGCCCGTCCAGAGCAATGTCACATTCACCGAAACCGGATAGAAATATCTGTAACAGCTTGCGAGTCGAGGCATCGTCCTCTGCTACCAGGCTCTTGACGGTGTTACTCCATTGCTGATCGGATATCGGCGCTTCTCCTGTCCGCGCCGCCACCGATAGGTGTTGATTTCCGCCGCCATCCAGGGCAGCCCTCTTGCGAGCGTACATCGCCGTATCCGCCCGGGTCAGGAGTTCCTTCATTGTCTCGCCCGATACGTGCTCTGCCAGGCCGGTGGATGCGTCCACCGTAATCTGAAGGGCGCCGATTCTTGCGTGAACGTTGTAGTCTCTGCACACCAATCCAGTAAGACGTTCGATTTGCGCCGAGGCCTCCGGCAGGCTGCCGTCCAGCACGAGGATGAATTCATCGCCTCCCCACCGCCCAATCACATCCGTGGATCGGCTCGCAGATTGCAATCCGGCGGCAAACTGTTGCAGCAATTCATCGCCAGCGATGTGCCCATGTTCGTCGTTCACATGTTTGAAGCCATTGATGTCAATGATCGCTACGCAAAACGGAACACTGGAACCGATCCGGCGCTCAATCTGCTTCTCGACACAGCGCCGATTGCAAAGTCCGGTCATCAGGTCGCGAGACATAGACTCTTCGGCCTCTTCCAACCTGGCACGATAAGCAGTAATCTCTGACTGAAGTTCTGCGATCACACGGTTTCCCTCATCTGCCAATGTCTGCACAGATGCCTTCAATTCCGCTGCGTTTCGCTGGATAGAAGCCCGGATTTCGGTCAGGTCTTCCAAGGTCGCAATTCTTTCGAGTCGGCCCGTGACTTCTTTGAGCTGAGTAGCGTACCGGGAATCGCGTGCGCCGAACGACTCCGCAGTGCGCGCCATGACGATCAACAGCTCCTTCACCTCGGTGGCCTTCTCCCGGTAGTACCCGGAAGCACTTCTGCCCCACTCTCGCAGGTGTTTTTGAACGCCTTGATCCGTTGCCGACAGCGCCTCGCTACTAACTGAGCTCGATAGAGCCTCCTCCAACCTCGCAAGATGCTGCTTCAAGTCCGGCCCGAGACCTGGACAAGCCTCCTCGCTGCAGTCTCCCATCTCGCGCATAGCAGACCGGTAGGCCTGAATGGCCGAGGATAGAACATCGATTTCATGGGTCTCACAGCTCTCGTCTTTCGGTTCTAGCACCGAGTCAACATACATCGTCTGGGAAGTCATAGCCGTGTTGAAAATCCCGTCCGATCCGGTCACGAGCGGATGTCGATCTGTTCATCGGCCGAAATCGCTGGGGAGTTTAGACGATGCGGTGCCCTCCATGGATTTTTCCGCTTTTCCCATTCCGCCGGTCACGCCGTAGCGCGCGCGATCAAGGCATTGTGGGGATGTCGCCACTGCGTCGCCTCGAGAAGCGAGTGAACTGATAATTGCCACCACGGAGCTGTTCATTTCAACTCAACTCAGCACGTTGCGAGACTTAAGCGCAACCCATGTCAGCCGATAGAAAGCATGTGGACTTCTTGGACTGAGGTGGCGTGTGCGTCAAGCAGAAAACCTAGTGGACTATGCCGGCTTGCTCGAAGCCGTGAATCAAGCTGCCGATGGCGTCGTTATCACTGACGTGAACGGGAACATCGAATTTGTGAATCCAGCCTTCACGGCGATGACGGGATACTCCAGGCAGGAAGCTTTAGGGCAAAATCCCCGCATCCTCAAGTCTCGGCGTCAATCAGCCGAATTTTACCGGAACCTTTGGACTACTATTCGGTCCGGGAAAATTTGGAGCGGCGAAGTTACCAACCGCCGCAAGGACGGAAGTTTCTATACCGAGGAGATGCGGATCGCCCCGGTGTGCGATCCGGATGGCAAAACAACTGGGTACATCGCCATAAAGCGCGATGTGACCGAAAAGCGGGCGCACGAGAAATCCGAAGCGCTCCTCGCTGCAATCGTAAAAAGTTCCGAAGATGCCATCATCGCCACCACCCCCGCGGGCGTCATTCTCATATGGAACCGCGGCGCAAATTTGATGTTCGGATATTCCTCGGAAGAAGCAGTCGGGGAGGATGTTTCCATGATGATGGCGCCTGAACGAATTGGCGACCTCGACCATTTTATCGGCCAGATATCGCGAGGAATCGCTGTCTCTCAATTTGAAAGTCTCTGCCTTCGCAGAGACGGATCTGCAATCGATGTATCCGTATCGGGAGCGCCGATCCAAAATTCCGCCGGCGAAGTGACGGCTTTGTCCGCCGTGATTCGCGACATCTCCGGCCGCAAGCGGGCGGAAGAAGCGCTGCGCGAAAGCGACGAGCGTTTCCGCGTTATGGCCGACGGTTGTCCCGCGGTGATCTGGACGACCGACGCAGAAGGTGAGCTCCAGTTCATCAACCGCGCATATCGGGAGGCGTTTGGTGTTCGCCAGGAAGAGTTGGCGGGCGGGCAGTGGCAAGCGCTGATCCACCCGGAGGATGCGCTCCTCTACACACAGGACTTTCAGCGCGCCGTGCTTGATCGCAAGTCGTTCCAGGGGCAGGCGCGCCTGCGTCGGGCCGATGGCATGTGGCGCTGGTTCGATTCGCATGCGGCGGCCCGCTTCTCTTCCGCCGATGAATTCCAGGGGCACGTCGGTCTCAGTTTAGATATCACAGAGGACAAACGAGCAAGTGATGCGCTGCATCGCAGTGAAGAACGCTTCCGCGTTATGGCCGACAGTTGCCCGGTCGGGATTTGGGTCACTGATCCGGAGGGCCGCCTCCTGTTCATCAATCAGACATATCAGAATTTCTGCGGGCTGACTTCCGCGGAGGTGCGTCAGGATGGGTGGCATTCGCAGGTCCATCCAGACGATGCGCGCGAGTTCGCTGAAGCACTCAAGCAATCCATGGAAATGCGGGCGCCATTCAATTTCGACATGCGAACCCGACGCGTGGATGGTGAATTCAGGTGGGTGGAGGCGCGCGCCTTTCCTCGCTTTGCCCCCGATGGTGAGTTTCTGGGGTTCGTCGGTGCCAGTACGGATATATCGGACCGTAAGTGGGCTGAACAAGCCCTGCGGTACAGTGAGGAGAAGTTTCGCCAGTTTACAGAGAATATCCGGCAAGTTTTCTGGATGATGAACGCAGCGGGTACAGAAATGCTCTACATCAGTCCGGCTTACGAACACATATGGGGCCGGTCCTGCAAAAGCATCCTTGACAGCCCCATGGATTGGATGGACGCTATCCACGTCGACGATCGCGCCCAGGTCCACGCTACTTTCATGAGGCAGATGCATGGAGAGTGCGTCGATTCTGAATACAGAATTTCTACTCCAGGTGGACATGAGAAATGGATTCTCGATCGGGCATTTCCCGTTCGCGATCAGGACGGCGTAATCGTTCGAATCGCCGGGATCGCGGAGGATATTACCGAGCGGAGAAAGTCCGAGGATCTATTGAGGCGGACTGCGGACCGACTGGTATTGGCTACACGCGCAGGCGGCGTGGGCATTTGGGACTTTGACGTCTTAAATAATGTGCTTGTCTGGGACGATCAGATGCTGGGTCTCTACGGCGTCTCAAGAGATCGGTTCTGCGGCGCCTTTGAAGCCTGGCAGGCAGCCCTGCACCCAGAAGATCGCCAGCGGGGAGAAGACGAAATCCACCGGGCTATCCTCGGAGAAGGCGAATTCAATACCGAGTTCCGTGTCATTTGGCCGGACGGTAGCATCCACCACATCCGCGCCCTCGCATTCGTCGATAGGGATGCCGCCGGGAAAGCTATCCACGTCATCGGCACCAATTGGGATATCACCCGGCAAAAGCAGGCCGCCGAAGCATTACTGGCCAGCAATCTCCAACTCGAAAACGAAACTCATCGAGCCAACCAACTGGCCTTGGACGCAGAACGGGCCACACTCGCCAAGAGTGAGTTTCTGGCCAATATGAGCCATGAGATTCGCACTCCGATGAACGGCATCATCGGTATGACCGGACTACTACTCGATACATGTTTGACCGAGAAGCAACGCCGCTACGCAGGCATCGTGCGTGACTGCGGCGAGGCTTTGCTGCGGTTGATCAATGACATTCTCGACTTGTCTAAAATCGAGGCAAAAAAACTCGACCTGGAAACCGAAGCATTTGACCTTTATCGTCTGCTCGACGACGTGATAACCACTCTTGTCCTCCAAGCAGACATGAAGGGGCTGGAGTTGATTTGCACCGCGGATCCCGCGATTCCAGTTCCGCTCCTCGGCGACTCGGGGCGCCTGCGCCAGGTCCTTACCAACCTGTTGGGCAATGCGATCAAGTTCACGGAAAAGGGCGAGGTTTCAGTCCGTGTTTCAGTCCTCGAGAAAGGGGAATCCGTCTACCTGCTTCATTTCTCGGTACGCGACACCGGCATCGGGATTCCACAAGACAAGATAGGCATTCTGTTTGACAAGTTCACCCAGGTCGACACTTCCACCACCCGTAGGTTCGGGGGCACAGGCCTGGGCCTGACCATCTCCAGGCAACTGGTGGAGATGATGAACGGAAGTATCGGCGTTACCAGCCAGATCGGAAAAGGCTCGGAGTTCTATTTCACAGTCCGACTGGGCCGAGGCAATCCTTCTGGAAACGAACAGAGGGAAATTCAATCTCCAACCAGCTTGAACGGCGTTCATGTACTGATCGTCGATGACAACACCTCATGCCGTGACATTCTTGGAACGCTGACCACCGGATGGGGCATGCGGGCGACCGTCGTTGAGGGTGGTCCAGCGGCATTGCTGGCGCTTTATCAGGCGCGAGACGAAAACGATCCCTTCCGGGTAGCGTTGATTGACATGCAGATGCCGGGAATGGATGGTGAAGCGCTCGGTCGCGCCATTCGGGCGGATAAGAGCCTCGCCGAGACCCGGATGGTGATGCTGACCTCCGTCGCCGCTTGTGCCGCCTCGCCAGGTCACGAACAGACCGGATTTTCCAGCTGTGCAACCAAGCCGGTACGGCCGGAAGAATTGTTCCGCCTTCTCAACAGCGCGGCAGCGACGGTTCCGAACGTTGAACCCGCGACCGTTCCTGCCTTGGAGCCTCTCCCGGCGCCGCGCCGCGCTCGGCGCTCCTCCCGTCATTCAATCGCAAGAATACTTGTCGCCGAAGACAATTCCACCAACCAAGAAGTGGCTCTCGGCATGCTCGAAAAGCTCGGTCTACGTGCGGACGCGGTGGCCAATGGTGCCGACGCCGTTAGCGCGCTCGCGAAGAGTTCCTATGACCTTGTCCTTATGGATATGCGCATGCCTGTTTTGGACGGCGTCGAGGCCACTCGCCGGATACGAGGTCCGCAGTCCTCAAGTCTCAATCGCGGCATACCCATCATCGCTATGACGGCCAACGCCCAGCAGTCCGATTGCGAACATTGCCGCGACGCGGGGATGAATGACTTCGTGACCAAGCCGGTTTCGTTGGAGCAGTTGCGACAGGTGCTCAAACGCTGGCTTCCGGCGGCTAAACGCGCGATCCCCACTGCGGCAAATCAACCTGCGCCAATGACGGCCGCGACCCTCGGTAGAGTCACGTTCGATCGTGCGGGAATGCTTCAGCGCTTAGAAGGCAATCAGCAACTCGCCGCAGCGGTCATTGCGGCCTTCCTGCAAGAAATGCCAACCAGAATCCAGGCACTCAAGGATCTGATTGAAAGCGGAGATGCGGTCGGCGCGTCGTTGCAGGCTCACTCGATGAAAGGCGCCGCCGCCAACGTCGGCGGAGACGCTCTCAGAGCCGTGGCATATGCAATGGAGATCGCGGCCGAAGGCGGCGAGTTGGGCGCCGTCAAAGATGCCATGCCTGTGCTCGAGGCAAAGTTCTGTGAGTTGGAATGTTCGATCAAGGAAGAATGGGATGCAGCCCAAACCGAACCTCCAAATTGAACAGGATTGTCCCGCTTCGCATCCTGGCGCCTTACGACGCCTTCGCCGCGAGACCTGCCTCGGGTCCGGGTAGGCCTGTCATCGGCAGGCAATTCGCAGGGTGCGGTTGAATTGTGAACAATGGCGGCCTCAGCGCATCCTCATTGTTCGAACTTGCGAAAAGATACAGGACGTCGTTAGCTGTTTCTTCTAGGCGAGCATGCGGTTTGTGAAAAATACGCGTAGTTTTCGACGTCAGTCGAGCCAGCAAGTAGCGATTTGGGACACGCGCCGTGGCGCCGAATACGAGTTCAGAACGCATACTGCTTCTCCTCAATGCTCCGTAAATTTGAATTGCCTATGGCTGGCGAGCCGGCGTGACCGCCGGGATTTTTCTCGCGGTCTCAGCTAGCACTTCGGCGATGCCGCTCAGAAGTGTGTCCGCATCATTCTCGAATGTCGCGTTCGCAAATGTGTCCGATTGACCGGGAGAGTTCGTCACGCACACCACGGGCACAAGGCTACCCGCGGATCGGATCAGGAAGGTCAATCGCTCCCTGTCCTGCAAGGGCAGGCGATGACCCAGCAACACCAAATCGAAGTCGCCCCCATGAATGCACGTGATCGCCTCTTTGATCGATTCCGTTTCAGACACAACGTAACCGCCCGATCTCCAGATTGAGCGTTGCGTCGTCGTCAACGACGGATCGAGACCAACCGCCAGCACGACAACGGTCGCAATATCCGTCAGGCCCTGGATCATCCCGTCGCGCTGCAAGCATTCCGACGATTCAGTTTCGCGAATCATCGTTTTTTCACTTGAAAGTGGTCCTTCACTCGCTGTTTGCTTCATTGGAGCCCATCCTGGGATCGAATTCAGGGTGACAACGGGTATTCCTGCTTCTCGCCGACGAAGCGTTCAACGTGTGGCCGATCTGCTTGCCGCGAGTACGCCCCGGCTCAGTATGGAAGCATGTTCATACCTTCCAGGGCCACGCTCGCGGTCAAGTTTGGAGGTGTCAATCTGCAAGGATCCTCCATTCCGGTACAGGGTGGAACCTATAGTCGCGCAACCTGCGCTCATTTGTTGGTGATCATTGTCACAAAATCGCGAGAAATCTGCATCCATCGTTGCCTGCCATGCAGACTTCAATCGAAAACCGGGCCGATGTCATTGCAAAGATCGCTTTAGCCGGCATGATGCAGAGCCGCGTGTATGCCACAGTTCGATTCCGGCACTCTGACTTTCGTAGGCTGGAGCGCTGCACCCGCCCGCATTCGTTGGCTCGCCCCCGGGCGTGTAACCCAGATTACTTGGCTCCCGGACAGACGCAGGCAGCATAACCGTCAGCGGTGTGATTGGCCAACGCACAAACATATTGCGGCCAGAATGGCTTCAGCTCGGCGGAGCGATCTCCGATGAAATAGTGCTGAATATATTGCTGACTTACCAGAGTTGCCGCTGCGCCATCGGCTGCGAATTCTCCAATCATCGTGTTTAGTGCGGCAGGCGTGAATTGTGTCTCATGAAAAGTCTTAGCGAAGTCGTACTCCGTGGACCAGGTCGCCGCGATGCCGGTGTGGTTGGAAGCCGCAGTCACCTCGTAATCCTGCAACACAGCGGTGGCCGGATAGATGCGAGCGACGGTGAATGAAGGGTCGTTCCCGTCGACCGGCGAAATGGAGGGGACCATTTTGATCGCGACCTCCTGTCCAGTGGAGCCGGGCTCTCCGCCCTCCGGCCGCAACAGCCGGACCTCGTCCATGTGGGTGTGCGCGAAAATCCCCAGCCGGACGACATCCGCATACTCGATCAAGAGGTCGGCAAGATTTGCAGATGATAAGAACATCACAGGATGAACGTGGCCGCACATGGCCCCAAGCCTTAGAGCAGTTGCGTACGGATCGATGCCCGTAGGAATGTGGCCCATAATCCAGACCCTTTGCCCCGATTGTCTTGCCTGCGCAAGTTCGTTCCGCAGCCAACTCAACTCCGCTTCCCCAGCAGCAGCGTCTTGCTTCCCCGCGCAAGAACTATATTTCGTGGACAGAAATAGATCATCGATCACGATCAGTCGAGTGTTTTCCATCGGGGGCGCCATCGTAATGCTGTAATTTCCTCCGTTAGAAAATTCCCGGATCTCGCTCTGCCTGTCCTGCTGAGGCAATCCTTGGGCCACCATTGCTGCTGTGTTGGCAAGGAAGTCGCTTCCCGCGTCCAGGCGGTAATCGCCGCAGGCACTGTCATTGTTGCCCAGCGCCACATAGATAGGAATTCGAGGGAACGAAGCTCGAAGTTCACCCAGCACATAACTCACTGTCTTCTCAACAAAATTCTGATACTCGGTCCGCGTCGATCCGGGGAAGAGCGTCTTGTACCTGCACGAGAAGGCATGGGCAATTAAATCGCCGCTGACCATCATGAATTTTGCATCGGGTTGCCGTGACCGCATCGCCGCCACGCTGGAACGTAGCAGTGTTTCGGGTGTGTCGACCCCGCGCGCGTGGCAACTTTCCTGCAGCGCCGTGAACGCCTGTGCCTGGTCCGGCGACGGCCGCTCTGACAGGATGGATTGCCATTGGCTCACCGGACTATGCACAAGTTGCTGCACTCGGGCTGGATCGTGGAAAGGGTCGAAATGAATATCGCTGATGAAAAGCGCGGGAATCGTCCCATGCTTTCCACCTGCAGGTGTTCCTGCCTGCCCCCGTCCTCCATGCCGAGGAGCGGAGGGCGTTTGCGCTCGCGCATGGACAGCCAGCGAAGAGAATCCTACCAGCAGCAAGCAAAACAAATACGCGATGTGCGTCGGACACTGCCTGCGAACGGCCATCACTTGCAATCCTCCGGAGTTCGAGCCCGAGATTCCCGTGCGGTCGCAACGAGCCTCATACCCGATCCTCTCCGAATTCGAGAATAACCGACGCGATGATCCCATCACCCACCCGGGCGGCCTGAACCTGTGTCTTTCTCTTCCCAGGGTCCGGTCGCCGTGCACTTCACATATCCCGTGTCACCGCCCTCTAGCAGCGTGTCCATGGCGACACGAACTGAATATACTGAAGGGGAAACTGATGGAATGGACGATCCTTTTTGAGGAGCACTCGTTGGAACCAGATTCAAACAAATTTACCCGCGACAATTCGATTCGCCGGCGGCACCTGGTGATTTTCGCCGTTGTTTTGGGCAGTTCGGTCGCTCTTCCTTGCTCGCCAACCTACGCGCAGCAGCAATCGCAGCAGCTTTCACAGCAGCAGGCAAACCCGCAAACTCATCCCGAACTACCCGCAGGACCGGGGAAAGACACGCTGATCCGCGTTTGCAGCAAATGTCATTCTCCAGACAACGTGATTGCAAACGGACAAACCCGCCAGGGATGGGAAAACACAATCACCAAAATGGCGACCCTCGGCGCAACAGGCAGCGACGACGATTTCAATGACATTTTGGACTATCTGGTCAAGAATTTCCCTCCACCTGCCCAGATCAAGGTGAATGTAAATAAGGCGACCGCAACGGAATTGGCGACTGGATTGTCGCTCTCTTCGCAGGACGCAAACGCAATCGTTCGCTATCGAGAAGTGAATGGGGATTTTAAGTCCATCGAAGATCTTGAGAAGGTCTCCAATATCGATACCAGGAAGCTCGAAGCGGAAAAAGCTCGCCTCGCTTTCTAAGGCAATTGTTTCAACCAAACATTGCGTTGCGAAATCTTCACAACCCCACCGCCTTCGATCTCGAAACCGATCAGTCCCTTCGACTGGCTGAATGTTGGATCGTTGTCGACGAGGATCGCCATCACATGCCCATTGATAATGTGAATCAGTGTGTTTCCGTCCGCAATCACCTCGTACTGATTCCACTCGCCCGGTTTGATGAAGGCCTTGAGCTCGTCCGACGTACCGAGTGTCGCCAGTAGGCGCGGCCGCTTTCCCTGATCCGTCTCCACCATCTGACCTCGCCACGCAATAATTCCCCGCCCGGTCCCCTGCTCGTATAACTGCCCAGTGTACTGGTTGCCGTAATCGAAATCCGCCTGATAGCCTCTCAGATCCCACTTGGCATATTTCCGCGCGCGCGCCTTCTCTGTCGGGGGAGAGATATTTTGGCTGCGGTATTGAATCCCACCGTTTGCGCCGGAGCCCTCGAGTTTCATCTCCACCTTCAGTTCGAAGTTCGCCGGGTCGCCGCCTCGCCAGATGATGTTCGTCGTGCCAGAAGGATGTTCGGGACTGGATTCGCCAACGATCGCCCCATCTTCCACGTGCCACACGTCAGGAGATCCGTCCCAACCCTTCAGCGTCTTGCCGTCGAAAATCTGCACCCATCCAGTGTGATCGTTAAAGTCGATGGGATCAGGCTGCGTGAACCCCCCGCTGTGGTGAACCGGGCGTGCTTGACTTCCCGCACTCGCAGGAATCTGCTCCGCGGCAAGTTGCACTCCGTTGAACAGATGGATTGAGAGGATGAGACAGGCAGCCACCAGCAAACAGCTGCCAACGATGACGTAACGCGCTTGCACATGCCTGGACAACGTCTTCCTCCTCACAACGTTTCGCGGATACGAAATAACTATGCTGCTTGTACTTTTTCCCACTGCCGGGTCTTCGCAGACTTTAGCACCGCCTCGGTCACATAATCCGTGGCCAGTCCATCTGAAAAGGATGGCGATATCTTCTCCTGCTTCCCAATCGCTTGCAGAAAATCAGCAATCTGGTGAACAAAAGTATGTTCATATCCAATTTGCAAGCCGGGTACCCACCAGTGCTTCATATACGGATGGTCGCTGTCTGTAATGTGAACACTCTTCCATCCACGCAATCGCGATTCATCGCGATGGTCGAAGTACTGTAGACGGTGAAGGTCATGGAGATCCCAGCCCGCGGAAGCGTGCTCTCCGTTTACCTCCAGAGTAAAGAGGGCCTTGTGGCCTCGTGCGTATCGTGTGGCCTCGAACGTAGCGAGCGAACCATTTGCAAAGCGGCATAAGAATGCGCAGGCATCATCAATTCCAACCGGCTCAATATTCCCCGTCAGGTTGTGCTTGCGCTCTTTGATAAACGTCTCCGTCATCGCCGTAACTTCGACGATCGGTCCGTTCAGCCACAATGCCATATCGATGTTATGCGCGAGCAAGTCGCCAGTGACGCCGCTGCCTGCCACCGACACATCCAACCGCCACAGACCCTCACCACCCTGCGGCAGATCTTTCGAAATTGTCCAATCCTGCAGGAATTTCGATCGGTAATGGAAGATGCGGCCGAAACGTCCTTCGTCCAGCAATTGCTTCAGCAGAACAACAGCCGGCACGCGGCGATAGTTATACCAAACCATGTTCGGCACCCCGGCTGATTCAACCGCATCCACCATCGCCTTGGCTTCGGCTGCGGTGCGCCCCAGTGGTTTTTCGCAAAGCACCATCTTTCCAGCCTTGGCCGCGGCAATGGCAATCTCTGCGTGCGTATTGTTTGGACTGGCAATATCGATTAGGTCGATATCCGGTCGCAGCACCAGATCCCGCCAATCGGTTTCCACGACTTGATAACCCCAGGTTTCAGCAAATCCTTCTGCTCGTTCAGCACTGCGTGCACAAACGGCTTTCAGGATTGGCTGGTAAGGTAAATCGAAAAATCGCGGCGCCTGAAGGTACGCATTCGAATGGGTGCGCGCCATGAAACCGCACCCTACGAGGCCGATGTTCAGATTTTTCACCGCCATAGCAACCTGCCATTCCCTCGCTCAATCCCATCCGTGGGCGTTGCGCACCGCGATCAATGTCCTCAGTACGTCGTTCCATGTATCCGGCATCATCATCGTTGCGTTGGGAAACATGCAGCCGTCCCAGCAGATATGTTCGAAGGCGCGGGTTGGAATCCCGTTCTCATCCCGCAACCACAATCCCGCGACAGCAACGATGTTCATCCTGCCATTGGCATCGTTTGCAGGACAGTGGCGTCCCGTCTTATCGTGCGAGCCGGAGCCCCGCACCGTGCCATCGTTCTGTGCCACATGAAAGTCGATGGTCCACGGACGAAGCGCATCCGTCACTTTTTGCAACGCTTCCATCAACACACCGTGTTGCGACCAATCGAAATTCTCCGGCAGCAATCGGTCCTCCGGAGCGTTATATCCCATGGTGTACAGCAGCGAATGAGCCATATCTGCCTGGAATCCAAGCGTCTGCGGACGATTCACCATCTCCAGCAGTTCGACCATCCGTCGCCAACTATGCATCCCACCCCAGCAGATCTCGCCTTCAGCCGCCAGCCGTTCCCCATAATCTTCGGCAATGACGCAGGCCTCTCGAAACGTTTCCGCGATTCTCTTCGTGTTGCTCACAGGATCGTTGGCCCAGTCTTCCACCCCAGTTGCCGAATCGATGCGTATGACCCCATACGGGCGAATTCCGATGTCGCGCAACTTTTTGCCGATAGCGCAGGCCTTTCGCACCTGCCTCAAGAACTTTTCCACCTCATCCTGAGATCCCATCGCGGAACCTCCGCCTGCGGGCGGCCAGACTGGAGCGACCAATGAACCAACTACCAGTCGACGCTCGCCGATACTGTCTGCAAGACGCTTCAGATCAGAGTCAGTAGAGTCAATGTCCGTATGCGGCGATGCCAGGAACAAATCGACTCCATCGAAACGAACGTCGCCCACCTCGGCTTCCGCCGTCAGGTCCAGCATCGTTTCCAGGTCGATGGGCGGCTCGGAATCCGCACCCTTTCCTACGATGCCGGGCCACATCGCGTTATGGATGGCCGGGCTTTTGTGTTGACTGACCGCGCTCACAATCCCTCAGCTCAGTTACGACACAGTGGTTGTGCATCCGGATTGCCGGGCCCGAAATGCTTTAGGAAAACGAGCGGATCGGATGCACTTGCATTCTCGACCTGCACGCCTTGCTTGGCAATGTCGGCCGTGACGAATACCTCATCCTCCGTCATTTCACCGAACCGAATCATGGAGGGTGTCGCCACAGGCTGACCGCCAATCGCCCCGTGACCCTGCGTCAGGATCACGCCATATGCGGCGCTATCCCGGATTGTCACGGTCCGCTTCGGCAGAACTGTCAGCTCCTTCGCGGAGTAGTAGGGTGTGCCGTAGGTAATCCACTTTTCGCGATAGCCGTCCGCCTCCATCTCCGCTATAGGTTTCACCGGGCGAGGGAAGGTCTTGTTTGTCTTCGCGAATTCGGGGTTCACGTTCGCATCCCAGTCGAGCATGCTCACCAGATAATCAAGATCGTGATGGAATTCAGTCTTGACGTCCTTCGTCATCAGGCTCCAATCCACTATGCGGCCCTCTACCTCGGACTGAAACATCGCAAACACGTCGCTGTTGACCTGTGGCTCGTACGTCACCAGCGAGCCGGGAGCGTGAAGAATTCCCGGGTTGACCTGCCATCCGGAGCCCGGCTCCAGACGATAGGCGCGTGAATGGAGAAGAATGCCGTTGTCCCCCTGATTCCACTTCTCCAGGCATCGACGGATGTCTTCCTTCGTCGTTCCCGGTTCCAGCCCCATATAGGTGTGGGGAAAATTGTTCTCCGTCAGATTGTATTGCGGCGGAAAGTAGTACGCCTCCGGCTTGCCCTTCCGCCCTACCAGCTTCGCGAAAGCATCGCTCTGGTGCATGTGGTGCGGAATGGGACCCATGTTGTCAAAAAACTTGCAGAGTAGATTCCATCCGCCCTCACGCTGCATCACCTCTTCGCCAAGCAGCAAGTCTCCCGCTGTTTCGACCGCCTCTTTTAGCAGAAATTTCTTGCCGTTCTGGGCTCGAATGTAACTGAGTCCCTCATCGGGCAAAGTCGCTGGCCCGTTAGAAGCCTTTGTCGTCGATGAAAACCAGCGTTCGTTGATCCCTCCCCGATGACCTCCGAATGCATACAGATCATCCGGATGCAGTTTCAATCTTCTGCCGGGAATCATAAAGGAACGTGGTACCCAACAGGGCTCCAACCTTAAAATGCCCGCGCCTGCGTCGAGCGCTTCTTGTATTTCAGATCGGTTTGGCATGAACGTCTCTTCCTTTTGCTCTAGTGTTCCATCGGAATTCCGAACGAGTAGAGGGTATTGTCGTGGGTTGTAAAGAAGACATGACCATCGGCCGCCGACACACCGGAAAGATGTGTATAGGTAGGAACCGCGTCCCCGCTGGAGTAGAGTTCCTTCCCCGTTGCGCCGTCCAATGCGTAAAGCACAGCGTGATTGGAAGCGTCGCCTCCGGCTAGAGCAAACACGACTCCATTGACGACCGCGGGAGGCGCCGGATTTCTCAAGTCACGAGAAATCCACGCCGGTGTCAGGACCGGGCGACCATCCTTGTCCTCCACCTTAAAGGCAACGATGCTGCCGTGCGGCACAGATCCGTTGGTGCCGGCAAACTCCACGTCCCGCTGCACCGGCCCCGAGATCGACGCCAGGATCCATAGGCCGCCGCTGTTATCCTGCCAACTCGCCAGGCTCTCCCACGCGCCCTTCCTGGTGCTTTTGGAAATTTGACCCGTCTCAGCCAGCGGAGTGTGGTGATCCTTTCCGCCCAGCGATTCGCTGTCCAGCAACACAATGCTGCCGTCTTTACCCGCACCGGCAATCAAATCCTTATCCTTATAACGGACGACGACCGGGCTGACATTCAGCATCCGTCCCTTCCCGCTGCCGGAAGGCGTGTACCGTCCTTGAACTTCAGTTCCTTAGCAGCCAGCGCCACAATGCTGTTTGCATACACTCCACCAGACTCATCCGAAGTACCAGCGCCAGTCGAGATATAAACGGTCCCGTCGGATCCGATCGCCGGTCCTGTCAAGTCTGCCGGACGTACTTTCTCAGATGGATAGCTGGCGATAGAATGCTCCGCCGTGTTCAGGTCGATCGACCAGACCGCATTGCGAGCATCGCCGCACCCCTGATTCGACTCCGTATAGATGATCTTGTCGTTCATGTTCAGGCCGGATAAATCTCCTGCGGATGCAGGAAGAAACTTGACCGCTGGCGCATAATCGAGACCCGTCGCCAGGATTTGTTCATGGAGGTACCCGTCACCAGTCAGCACGTAGACTCCCTTCAGCGAAAAGCCGCCGCCCGCTGCCGGAGCGCCAATCCAGCGATCCGCAGTCGCTGGAGGCGGAGCCTCGGAAGTGGAACCGGAGGTGTGGGACCGCCGGGCGCCAAAGTGAATGACATGTGGCGGCTCCATAACGATTTGGACATGCGACTCGCGACAACCTACGCTGGAACCCGCAGACCCGACGGGAAAGTTCTTGTTGCCAAAGAAGCGTTCCAAGCGCGTAATCGACCGCATACAAGGAATTCGAGTCACCCCACAGCACGATATCTTTAAATCCCCGTGCGCTGATGATGCTGGGAGTGGCCAGGGGTTCGCTGAACCCGTCCGTTTGCGAAGTCTGGTTTCCCAATTTCAGCTTCCACAGTAATTTGAACGAACTGGCTACCGTCGTGGTCGAAATCTTCGATTCCGTTTTTTGCCAGCTGTCATGTGCGGCATCGCCATCGGCGACATGCCAGCGTCCCCGTGCTTGGGCCCGCGCCATCGCCGGCCCCAGCAGTGCGACAACCAAAACCAGTGTGAGTGACCAATCCAGAAATCTTCGCATCAATCAACAATCCTCGTTCACGTTCGAATCGGGAATCCCCGGCTTAGGACTTCGAAGGCCGACAAGCTATCGCAAGCCGAAGCAATAAATCGTCCCATCAAACGTGCCAAAAATTACTCGTCCACCTGCAACCGCAATGCCCGCTTGGTGCAGGAAGGACGTTACCTGGTCCCCGCTCGAATACAGTACTTTGCCGGTTTCTGCATCGAGTGCATATAACTTCGCCGGAATCGATCGCTTCACCCGTTCCTGCCAGCTATACAGTCCGCCATCGACATCGTTCGCTTGCCCAGTGAACTCTCCGGCGGCCAGCACAAATACCACGCCGTTGGCCACAACCGGCGGTTCGGCAGTCACCATGTCGCGCGACAACCATGCTGGAGTCAGCTCCATCTTTCCGCTGTTGTCGGTTAATTTCATGGCAATCACGCCGCCGTCCGGCGTGGATCCGTGTGTAGTTGGAAATGGCACCGCCACCGGCCCCCCGATGGGCGCCAGCACCCATCGCGTTCCATCCTGGTCTTTCCAGCTCGCGAGACTGCCCCATGTTCCTTCCGTCTGGAAGTTAGCGTTGGTATTGGAAATGAGTGGGCTGCGGTACAAAGGGTCAAAGTGGTTGGGTCCGCCCAGGGATTTGCTGTCCATCAGAAAGTAGCGGCCTTCCTTGCCCGAACCAACTAGCAAGTCGCGCCCTTGATACGGGAAAACCACGGGCGTCACAGCCATATCCAAGTCCCGAATGGTCAACCATTCATGATTGATCGGCGTGTAATAGTCCTTCAGGGTCAGCGTGTCATCGGAAGATGTGTAAGCCTGCACCGTCGTCGACAACTGCCCGGTTTCCGGGTTGTAGGGGCCGTCTCCAGTTTCAAAGTAGATGGTTCCGTCCGACCCAATCGAAGGACCGGCAGTCCCGAAAATTCCTCCCTGCCGAACCGGGGAAGAAAAGGCCTTTCCATTTGTCAGATCGACGGCATACAACTTGTTCGGTACGCCATAGCAGCCTTGCCCCGTAGCTGTGTACACCACATTGTTCATCAGGTTCAGGCCGTAAGCTTTCCCGTAGGGGGCGGGTAGCATCTGCATCGGTGGCTTTGCCTCATCGCCCGTGGACAGGTCCAGAGTGTGCAGGTATCCGTCCGTCCCCAGTACGTACAGGAAGCGGTTCGCTGTTCCGGCCGGCGTAACCACAGGCGTTGCAGACAATGCTTTCGAGCAGATAAATCCGCTGTCGATGTCCGACGTCTGTGGTTTGTCAGATGCCCATTTCAACTGCTTCTGCCATAGAATTGTGCCGCTGTCGGCATCGATGGCATAGATTTCATTTGCGGCTCCCGCCAGAATTGCCAAAGTCTTGACACCGCTCGCCGTATCGATACCTGCGACGATCAGCGGCTCCCGAAAGGAATGCATTCCCATCGTCCGGTTATCGGTCTTCACCTTCCAAAGCAGCCGTATGTCTTTCGCATTCCCCGGTGTCAGCTTGCTTTCATTTCTCTGCCATCCATCACGCTGCGCATCAAAGCTGCCGGTGCTCCACTCAGCAGCTCCCGCTGATTGACCGCGGGCCGGAGTAATTCCTGCGCACGCGAAACACAGGCAGGCAACCATCAGAAAACGAAAAGTTCGGGGAACCACTGCAGAGAACTCAGTCGGATTCGTCCTGACGGCTCTGCGAAGGAAGGAAATCTTCGGCTGCATGCACAAGATTCGCCGACTTCCCTTCTTGCTTTGCTGAATTACATCGTTATTCATGTGCTCTGGGATTGAGAATTTTTTCGGATGTAAATAAATAGTGCTGTTGAAGTGACGCCCAGTGTACGCCTGCGTTCGAAAAAACGTCAAGAAACGAACCGCACGCGCTCATCATCAGTGCAACAGCAAATCAACCGTCTATGCCGCCAACAATCAAACCAAGTGCTGTAGGCATGCATCGAACCTACTGGCGGCAATGGAAAATGACCAGGCTACCTGTCGAGACACATCCATAGCCGCTCATTCGAATGTAGGTCCAAAAAGGTGTATCTTGCATCGGGCACAGAAGACTGCTCTCGGGCTCTTCGTTCTGAGCCTCTCCTTCCAGGTGCTCGGTCAAGCGAACCTCGCCAACAAGACCTCCGCCGCGCAGCTTCCGAAAACAGCACCGTCTACCAAGCTTCTCCTCGCGTCGTATGAAGGCCAGAATGTCACGGGAATTGAAATAGCCGGGCGTCCGGGGCTGAATGTCAGCCAGCTGACTCCGCTGTTTGCGCAGCACGCGGGCGAGCCCTTTTCAACCCAGAAGATTGAGCAGACAGTCGACGCGATCAAGAAGTCCGGCAACTTTACCCAGGTTCGGCTCCAGGTCGAGCCGGAAGCCAACGGCGTCCAGGTCCTTCTCATATTGGAGCCTGCTGTTTACTTTGGTCTGTTTCAGTTTCCCGGTGCGGAACGATTCGCCTATTCGCGCTTGGTTCAAGTTGCCAACTATCCGCCCCAGGCACCGTTTAATGCGAATGAGATTCAACAGGATCAAGATGATCTGCTGACTTTTTTCCGGCAGGAGGGCTACTTTCAGGCTGCGGTTCGACCGGAAGTGCAGGTGGATGCCGCGCATGCGATCGCCAACGTGATTTTCCATGTCACCTTGAATCGCCGCGCCAAATTCGGCCAGCTTGACATCGCCGGAGTCCCCCAGCGACAGGCTGCCGAATTGAGCGCCCGTCTACGCAGTCTATTCGCGCGCATCCGCGGAGCAGGAATTCGAACCGGAAAGAATTACAGTCGCACAACCCTCACCAAAGCCAGGCAATATCTTCAGTCGACGCTGGAGAAGCAGGGCAGACTCGCAGCCCAGGTCAAACTGGTTGGAGCCGATTATCACGCGTCCACCAACCGCGCGGATATTCACTTCGATATACAAACCGGCCCCCTTGTTCACGTTCAGATTAAAGGCGCACATCTCTGGAGTTGGACCCGCAAGTCTCTGCTCCCCGTCTACCAGGGAGTGGGCGTCGATCCGGAGTTGGTCCAGGAAGGGCGCCAGGCGCTAATTTCCTATTTCCAGGCCAAGGGCTACCTGGATGTGAAAGTAGACGCCCATTTTCAGAAGGGTACCGAGGCCGACACAATTGTCTACGACGTCACCAAGGAAAAGAAGCATAAGGTGATAGCCGCGGATGTAGCCGGAAACCGTCGTCTGCCGACCCGCGACTTACTGCCTCACATTACAGTTGAAAGGGCCCGCTTCTTTTCGCATGGCAAGTATAGCCAGAAATTGGTCCGCGCCACCGTGCGGAATCTCTCGGCAGTCTATCAATCCGAAGGATTCAGCAGCGTACAAGTAACGGCCCGGGTGGTGAGCGTCGGCGAAAATGTAAAAGTTCTCTTCGAAATTGATGAGGGTCCGCAAAACATCGTCAAGTCGCTGAGTATCGTAGGCGACGATACATTCCCCGAAGCGAAATTTGCACCCAAGGGGCTCAAACTCGCGCCAGGGCGCCCGTATTCGGAAAAACTTGTACAGGGGGATCGCTCCAGCATCATCGCTCATTACCTTGAAGCGGGATATCTGACCGCGAATTTTCGCGAGACGGCGACTGCAGTCTCGAAGAGCGATCCGCACAGCATCAAAGTGGTCTACCACATTGACGAAGGCCCACAAGTATTCACCGGCGATGTCCTGACGCTGGGACGCCAACACACCCAGCAGCGGCTGATCGACCGCGATGTGGCGTCCATCCAACCCCGCAGACCATTGACAGAGACGCAGTTGCTCACGGCGCAGAGTAAACTCTACGATCACACCGGCGTATTCGACTGGGCAGAGGTCGATCCCAAACGACAAATCACCACGCAGACCAATGAAGATGTTTTAGTCAAGGTACACGAGGCGAAAAGAAACACGATTACCTACGGATTCGGCTTTGAAGTGATCGATCGCGGCGGCAGTGTTCCCAGCGGAACTGTCGCCTTTCCGAATCTTCCTCCCATCGGGCTGCCCTCCAACTTCACGACCAGTGAGAAAACTTTCTACGGCCCCAGGGGAACATTCGAATACACGCGCAATAACATGCGCGGAAATGGATCGTCGTTTTCGCTTACCGCATTTGCTGGACGCCTGGACCAACGTGGCGCCGCATACTATATCGATCCAAGCTTTCTATGGTCGAAATGGAGATCCACCACCTCACTCTCCATCGAGAGCAATCAGGAAAATCCAATCTTTTCCTCCCGTGTGGAGTTGGCCACGCATCAAGTACAGCGATTTCTAGACAAATCGAAAGCAAATAGTTTCTTCCTGCAATATGGCTTTAGTCACACGGTCCTAACCCGGATCGAAATCCCCGCGCTCGTTCCGACGGAGGATCAGAATGTCCAGCTTTCTACGATTTCCGCCAATTTCACCCGTGACACGCGCGACAATCCGCTGGACGAACATCGAGGTGTTCTGGATACGGCGGAATTCGACTTCACTTCAACAAAGCTTGGCGCCAGCGCGGATTTCGTCAAACTGACCGCTCAAAGCGCCTACTACAAACAGATCATTCATAAAATTGTTTGGGCCAATAGCATCCGTATTGGCTTGGTCCAGCCTTTCGGCGGCAGTTTCGTGCCTCTCAGCGAAGAGTTCTTTACTGGCGGCGGCAACACTCTGCGTGGCTTCCCGCTCGATAGCGCAGGCCCTCAACGCCAGGTTCCCGTTTGCAGTACTGGATCCAGCACGGATTGTTCCCTCATCCAGGTTCCTACCGGCGGAAATGAGCTACTGCTTCTCAATACCGAGCTGCGCATGCCGCTCCCCATCAAGAAAGGCCTGGGCATTGTTACTTTTTACGATGGCGGCAACGTATTTCCGTACGTCGGCTTTCATGATTTCACCTCGCTGTATTCCAACAACGTAGGTTTGGGCTTGCGCTACTCCACACCCGTCGGGCCAATTCGCTTCGACGTGGGACGCAACCTGAATCCGGTTCCAGGAATCAACGCAACGCAGTATTTCGTCAGCATCGGTCAGGCATTCTAAGCGAGGCTCCAGTGAACACTCCCGTGCCGCCGTCGGATCCCAAAACTCCTCGAAGGTCGAAACGCGGGAAGCAGTCTGGACGATGGAGACGGGTTGTCGCCAGAACTGCGATCGGCGTTGCGGGCCTGGTCATGCTCGCGGTAGCCGCCATCGCAGTCCTGCTCCATAGCGTCTGGTTTCACAATTACGCTCTGGCCACTCTGCAGAAGGACGCCAGCGCACGCCTCGGCACCCCCGTGAAACTGCAGAACTTCACGCTTCATCTCGCCAATCTTAGCGCCGAGCTGTACGGCCTCACCATCGATGGCGCCGCGCCATATCCTGATCCGCCTCTACTCCAGGTACAGCATGTCGCGCTGGGCGTTCGCATCGTTTCCATCCTCCACCGGGAATGGTATCTCGACAGCGTTCGCATCGATCATCCTGTTTTGAAGGTCTTCATCGATGATCACGGAAACTCCAATATCCCCAGGCCCAGGAGCAGCGGCAACAGTCACACCAACGTGTTCCAGCTCGCGATTCGTCATGCCGTGCTCGACAGCGGAGAGGTGTATTACAACGATCGAAAAATTCCACTCGAAGCGGATGCGCATAACGTGGAGTTTCGTTCTGCATTTGATCCAGATTCGCAAAAATACTCTGGAAGATTGAGCTATGTGGATGGGCGCCTCGTCACCGGCTCGCTCAGACCCATTCCGCACAATCTCGATGCGCAGTTCAATGCAACCCCGACTGCGTTTCATTTGACCACGGCGACACTTACCAGCGGTCCGTCCAGAATCGCAGTGACTGCAACGCTGGAGCACTATGGCAACCCCGACATTACAGCTCAGTATCAAGCAGTGTTGGATGGCAATGAGTTTCGCGAACTGCTCAACAATCCATCGGTCCCCTCGGGAATCATCAACACAAGTGGTTCATTGCGCTACGCCGATACTGCAAATCGCTCGATCATCGACTCACTCTTGCTAGATGGAATCCTGACCAGTCGGCAGCTGGATGTCCGCAATCCGAAGGTGAGTGCGCGCATCCGTGACGTATCGGCACACTACTCACTGGCCAATGGCGACGCTACCGTCCAGGATTTGCGCGCCAAGCTGCTCGGCGGAGAACTTACCGGCTTCGGGCAGATGTCTCAAGTCGGCGGCAATTCCCGCTCTGCGCTGAAAATTTCTCTTCAGCGCTTATCGCTTGCAGAGTTGAAGCAGGCCGTTCGAACATCCGGCGTGCCTGCGAATATCCGCGTCACCGGCGTGATGAACGCGCAGGCGAATGCCGCCTGGGGAAACAGCTTTAGCAATCTCGTCCTTCACGCCGACGCAACCGTTCAGGGACGAGTCGCCGATGCGCATCAACCGAACGGCGGCAACGCAGTTCTCCCGGTCAACAGTGTTCTCCATGGTGCATACGCGGCTTCCACCCAGCAGCTGACCCTCACCAATAGCTACATCCGCATGCCTGCCACCTCGCTAACTATGGACGGAACCGTCAGCCGCAGGTCCGATCTCAAGCTCCTGTTTCATTCCAGCGACCTCGGCGAACTTGAAACAATCGCAGATGTGTTCTGGCCTATTGCTGTCGGGCGCCCGGCTCCGGCGCTCGGTCTGGCCGGTACTGCTTCGTTCCACGGCACCGTTCGCGGTTCGACGATAGCACCCCACGTGACCGGCCAGTTGACGGCATCCAACCTTCGCGTCAATGGAACATCCTGGCAGCAACTGCGGACCGATGTGGACGCGAGTCCTTCCTTCGTGGCTCTTCGGAATGGAGACCTGCAGCCAGCATCTGGTGGACGCATTACATACGACGCAAGTGCGGGTCTCTACAAGTGGTCGTTCAAGCAGACTAGTCCGATCGAAGTCAGTCTGGACGCGTCCCAGTTGGACGTTGCAAATCTAACTCGGCTCGCGCGTTCGCAAGTTCACCTGACAGGTTCTCTCAGCGCCAACGTAAAGGTGCATGGCAGCGAGCTTAACCCTGCAGGCAACGGGAATGTCTTGCTTACCCACGCCACCATCTATGACGAGCCGGTTCGGTCGGCGCGATTGAATTTTTCAGGCACGGCTGGCAAGATTCATGGTGAACTTGTCGCTCATCTTCCCGCCGGAACCGTGCAAAGTAAGTTGACCGTCGATCCGCAGCAGAAGAGTTATGTCGGCCAGATCACCGCACAACAGATTCGCCTGGATCAAATACAAATTCTGAAGTCGAAAAATATTGACACCCACGGCGTCGTGGATTTGCATGCCAGTGGACAAGGGACATTCGACAATCCACAAATCGCCGCGACGGTACAGATTCCCCACCTGGAAATTCAAAAACAGGCTCTCACCGCCGTCAACTTACAAGTGAATGTGGCCAATCATGTGGCCACCGCGGCCTTAACTTCCGAGGCTGTTCATAGTTCGATTCGAGCAAACGCCCGCGTAAACCTTAGCGGCGAGTACGATGCGGACGCCACCCTCGACACCCAGGCCATTCCCCTGCAGCCGCTGCTGGCTCTCTATGCTCCGTCGCAGTTGCCAGACTTCAGCGGACAGACCGAACTGCATGCCTCCCTCCGCGGCCCACTAAAAAATAGGCGCCTGCTGGTGGCCCACATCGTGATTCCCACGTTACAGCTGGCATACGGCAAAAACATTCAGCTTGCCGCCGTTGCGCCCATTCACGTCGACTATGACCAAGGCACACTCGTGTTGCAGCATGCGCAGATTCGCGGCACCGATACGGATTTGCAGTTTCAGGCTTCAATTCCCGTCAATGGCAATACGCCGCCCTCACTTGTCCTGCTGGGCACGGTTAATCTTCAACTTGCGCAATTATTCAATCCCGACATCACCAGCTCCGGCGAGCTGAAGTTCAATATCAATTCGCATGGAGCCATCGCGTCCGGATTGGCAGGCCAGGTAGAAATCGTGAACGCCAACTACGCCAACAGTGACTTGCCTCTCGGCCTGCAGCACGGCAACGGCGTCCTTACGTTGAGCCAGCATCGGCTCAACATTCAGAAATTTCAGGCCGTCGTTGGCGGCGGCACGCTCACTGCCCAGGGTGGAATCACCTACCGCCCGACAGTTCACTTTGATCTTGGCTTAGCGGCAAAAGATGTTCGCATGCTGTATCCGCAAGGAGTACGCGAGAGCGTGAATGCGAATCTCAGGCTGAATGGTTCCCCTGATGCCGCCGTTCTCGGAGGTGCAGTAAATATCTCCGACATATCTTTGACGCCCGCCTTCGAATTGACCGACTTTATCAGCCAGTTTTCTAGTGGAGTGGCTGCCCCACCTACGCCGGGATTTGCTCAAAATCTCCGTTTGAATGTCGCCGTTCATGCCGCCAATGATGTCAATCTGGTCAGCAGGACGCTCAGCGTGGCGGGCAATGCGAATCTGCAAGTACGGGGCACCGCAGCTCAACCCGTAATTCTGGGACGCGTCAACCTCAACAATGGAGATATCATTTTCAACGGCGATCGGTTCGTTCTAAACGGCGGCACAATTGAATTCGTCAATCCCTCGGAAACGCAGCCAGTCGTCAACGTCACTCTCAACACAACCATCCAGCAATACATCATCTCCATGCGGTTCAATGGACCGGTGGATCAATTGCGTACCAATTATTCGTCCAACCCATCGTTGCCGTCGGCAGACATCATCAACCTGCTTGCATTCGGCCAAACCACTGAAGCCGGCGCGAATTCCCCCACTCCCGCCAATCAGGCAGCGGAATCCCTGGTTGCTTCGCAGGTAAGCAGCCAGATCACCAGCCGCTTCTCCAAGATTGCAGGTATCTCGCAGCTCTCCATCAATCCCGTCCTTGCGGGAGGCACCACCGAAGGTCCTCCCGGTGCGAACGTTACAATTCAGCAACGAGTCACTGGAAATCTCTTTGTCACCTTCTCGACCAACGTAGCGTCGACCCAGGATCAGACGATCATGGGCCAATATCAGCTTTCGCCCCGCGTCGCGATTAGCGCCACACGAGATGAAAACGGCGGGTTTGCCGTGGACGCACTGATCAATAAGAGTTGGTAGAGTTTGCAGAAGTGGATGGCGGAGAGGGAGGGATTCGAACCCCCGATAGCCTTGCGACTATGTCTGATTTCGAGTCAGGTGCATTCAACCGGGCTCTGCCACCTCTCCGTTTGTTCTTGATAGCTTGCAACGCACAACTTCTGGTGCAACAAGCCGCTGTTACATTTTACAATTCGCTCGTCCTTCTCTTGGCAGCATTGCGATCCATGCCGACCCTTGATTCCAGCGGCCACGCCAGGGTCTCTGGTAGCCGCCCGAGCGCCGCTGTGGATCAATTGGCCATGATTCTGTCGCGACGAAGACCTTCCCTGCCTTCTGCATAATATCAGTCTCGTAGGGGGTCACGCGCGAGATACAGCCTGCCAGCAAACCAGCTCTCGCATTTCGTCTCGACGACACCCGAAAGTTGCAACTCCCGGATGGCCTTTTCCTCGTCCCCATGGACCATTGCGAGCCGTAGCGATATTCTCAACTGTGCAAGCGTTCTGCGTAGATTCGGAATCGGAAACAGTCCACAAGCTCGGATACGTCGTTCCGTCCCAGCAACAATACCTGATCCCGACTCAGTCGTTGGACTCAACTCGCCAAAAGGAGAGACAGCATGTCGACTGAAGCGAAATGCCCGTTCCATCATGCCGCAGGTGAAGGCACTTCCAACCGTGACTGGTGGCCGAACCAGTTGAACCTGAAAATCCTGCGCCAGCACTCATCCCTGTCCAATCCCATGGACAAAGATTTCAACTATGCGAAAGCGTTCAAGACCCTCGACCTGCCAGCCGTGAAAAAAGATCTCCTGTCACTGATGACGAACTCGCAGGAATGGTGGCCGGCGGACTTCGGCCATTATGGGCCCTTGTTCATCCGCATGGCGTGGCATAGCGCGGGAACCTACCGCATCGGCGATGGCCGCGGTGGCGCCGGATCTGGCCAGCAGCGCTTCGCTCCCCTCAACAGCTGGCCCGACAATGTCAGCCTCGACAAGGCTCGCCGGCTGTTGTGGCCGATCAAACAGAAGTACGGCAACAAAATTTCGTGGGCCGATCTGATCATTCTGACCGGCAACGTCGCACTCGAGTCGATGGGCTTTAAGACCTTCGGATTCGGCGGCGGCCGCCCGGATGTATATGAACCGGACCAGGACGTCTATTGGGGAAACGAAACTACCTGGCTTGGCGGCGACATCCGCTACGGCAAGGGAAAGTCCCCTGACGAGGGCGTACTTGTGGCCGACGAGGAATTGCACGGAACGGAGACGGATCGCACCGGCGGCGGCTCGGATGAGCGTAACCTGGAGAATCCGCTGGCCGCCGTGCAGATGGGCCTGATCTACGTGAACCCGGAAGGCCCGGATGGCAACCCGGATCCCAGGGCCGCTGCCCACGACATCCGCGAGACGTTCGCGCGTATGGCCATGGACGACGAAGAAACCGTCGCACTGATCGCGGGCGGCCATACCTTTGGCAAAACTCACGGCGCCGCCTCTCCGACTCATGTGGGACCTGAGCCCGAAGGTGCCGGCATTGAGGAGCAGGGCCTCGGCTGGAGGAACAGCTTCGGCACTGGCAAAGGAAGCGACACAATCACCAGCGGCTTGGAAGTGATCTGGACGTCCACGCCAACAAAATGGAGCAATCAATTCTTTGATCATCTGTTTCGCTACGAATGGGAGCTGACCAAGAGCCCGGCCGGCGCGAATCAGTGGAAGCCGAAAGGTGACGCAGGCGTCGGTACCGTCCCGGACCCGCACGATCCATCCAAGCGTCGCTCGCCATCCATGCTGACCACGGATATCGCTCTGCGCGTCGATCCTGCCTATGAAAAAATCTCGAGGCGCTTCTACGAAAATCCGGACCAGCTTGCCGACGCCTTCGCTCGTGCCTGGTTTAAATTGACACATCGCGATATGGGTCCGCGGGCGCGCTATCTTGGCCCGGAAGTCCCTGCCGAAGAACTCCTCTGGCAAGATCCCATCCCCGCAGTCAATCACAAGCTGATTGATCAGCAGGACGTTGCCGCCCTCAAGGCTCAGGTCCTGTCCTCGGGCTTGTCCATCTCGCAAGTGGTTTCGACCGCCTGGTCGTCGGCCTCTACGTTCCGTGGCTCCGACAAGCGCGGCGGCGCGAACGGGGCACGTGTTCGCCTCACGCCGCAAAAGGATTGGGAAGCCAACCAGCCGGCGCAGCTGGCGAAAGTGCTGGAGACGCTGGAAGGAATCCAGAGCGAATTCAATGGCAAAGAATCCGGCGGCAAGAAGGTCTCGCTCGCTGATCTGATCGTCCTGGCCGGTTGCGCAGGTGTCGAACAGGCGGCCAAGAATGCCGGCCACAGCGTCACCGTTCCTTTTACACCGGGACGCATGGATGCTTCGCAACAGCAAACAGACGTGGACTCCTTCGCCGTCATGGAACCGCTCGCAGACGGCTTTCGCAACTATCTCAAACGCAGATTCAGCGTGCCGTCGGAGACATTGCTCATCGACAAGGCGCAACTACTGACATTAAGCCCGCCCGAGCTGACCGTGCTCATTGGCGGCCTGCGTGTCCTCGACACCAATGTGGGACAGACAAAACATGGCGTCTTCACCAAGCGGCCGCAGGCGCTCAGCAACGACTTCTTCGTCAACCTGCTCGATATGGGAACGGAGTGGAAGGCGGTCTCAAAAGCCGAAGACGTATTTGAAGGGCGCGATCGCAAGACAGGGCAACTGAAGTGGACCGGCACGCGTGTCGATCTCGTTTTCGGCTCAAATTCCGAGCTTCGGGCAATCGCCGAAGTCTACGGAAGTTCGGACGCGCAGGAGAAATTTGTTCATGACTTTGTTGCTGCCTGGAGCAAGGTGATGAATCTCGATCGTTTCGACGTTGCGTAATCTCGCAGGGTCGATCGAAAATCTGCGCTGGCTCGACCTCAAATCTGGCACTCAGGTTCTCCGGGACGAGATGGGGTCGAGCCAGGTCCTGCTTTTGGAATTGCGAAAATAGGTCAAGGTCCTCATGGAACCCGCTTTGCAAAAGCCGACGCGATGATTCCGACCAACAAGCTTTTGTTGACCATAGGACCATGCCAGACGCGCTCATTAGCGTGAAGCGGATTCGAATCGTGATTCCGGGGTCACTGCAGCCGCTTGCATCGGCCACAGTTTTGCGAATCCGGGTTTCGTTCCAGGCCCGCGACTACGAGATGGGTCACCGACTTTTCCCATCTCGATAGAAAAAAGGATGGTTGCAATGCGGAAATTGATGCATGTCCTAAGGGCTGCGCTAGTCATCACCCTCGTGGTAGGCGGGGCTTCCGTGGGCTGTCTCCAGAACGCCGGGGCGGAGAACAACGGTCTCGAACGGAAGCCCGTGCTTGGCTGGAGTAGTTGGAGCTTCATTCGCGAGCAACCGACAGCCGCCAAGCTCGAAGCCCAGGCTCAAGCCATGAAGGACTCCGGCTTACAGCACCTCGGTTACGAATACATCAACCTTGACGACTTCTGGGAACAATGTCCGGGCCCTCAGGGTCCCAATGTCGATTCCTATGGCCGCTGGGTCATCGACCCCTCCAGATTTCCGTCCGAAGGAGATACCAATGGCATCAAGGTAGTCGCTGATCACATCCACAGCCTTGGGATGAAATTCGGGATCTATGTTACGCCCGGTATTTCCAAGCAGGCAGTCGTCAAGAACACGTCGATTCAAGGCACGCCCTACACCGCTGCCCAGATTGCGGAGCCATCTGTCGCGGAGAACAACTACAACTGCAAGGGCATGGTCCGCATCGACTACAGCAAGCCCGGAGCGCAAGCGTACATCAACTCCTGGGTCAACATGTTCGCGTCCTGGGGCGTCGATTACATCAAGATCGACGGCATCAGCAACGACAACGGGCCCGACATCAAGGCCTGGTCAGAAGCCATCCGGCAGAGCGGGCGGCCCATGGTCCTCGATGTCACCCAGGGGAGTTATACCCAGGAAATTGCCCCAACATTGATGAAGTACGCGAATCAATGGGAATTCGCGCCCGACGTTGAATGCTATAGCTGCGAGAAGCACGGCAGCAGCTATCCGCTGACAAGCTGGAAAGATGTCGAGAAGCGCTTCAACTACGTTGCCGAATGGCAGCCCTACGCGGGCCCAGGAGGCTTCAACGACTATGACTCCATCGAGGTAGGAAATGGCAGTAACGACGGCCTTACCCCCGTCGAACGTCGGACTCAGTTGAGCCTGTGGGCTCTCGGATCGTCACCTCTTCTCCTGGGAGTCGACCTCACTCACCTCGACCCCTTGGACCTTCAGTACCTCAAGAACACCGCTGTCCTGGCTGTTGATCAGGACTCGATCGCGGCCAAAAGGCTCGTCAACACTGGCACGCAACAGGTATTCGCGAAGAAGGAAGCTAACGGAGATGTAATTGTCGGTCTGTTTAACACGGGTGATCAGGAGGAGACAATCTCCATAGCGGCGTCTGCCGTGGGGCTTTCCGAGAACGTTGGCGGCTATTCGCTGGAAAACCTGTGGACTGGCAAATCGAAAAAAACAGGCAACACCATTGCGGCGACGGTTCCATCGCATGGCGTCGTCTTATACCGCGTCAAAGTACTTTGATATTTGTCGCCTTGGCGTGAAACAGGTTCTTCGTGCGGTTCCACACAAGGAGTGCGGACGAGCCTGACACTTGCTGAAACTCCAACCCGGCGGAATCAGAATACAGCCCGGGATTTTCTCCTTCGCTGTATCCCTTCCGCCAGATTGAAATGAGCTTCTTTACTTTCCCTTGGACAGATTCTTCGGTGATTTCGCCTGCAAAACAGATAACAGCTCATCGGCTGAGGCTGGCGCTTTTACCGCGCCCCCATCAATGATCTGATCGGCGGTAAGCTTCTTGCCGTAGAGATTCTGGTTCGCGCCCCCGTCGGGCCCCAGGGTCGTTCCCGCCAGAGAAACGCCGGCAAATACTCCCTGCGCTCGAGAGTACGAAAGCATTTCTGCGCTCATGGACGCGTTGGTTGCAGCTTCGGCGTCTCGTCCAACTGGCCCGGCCGCGATGCTGGCGTCCGCACCCAGCTTCAGCTTTCCATGCATCAGCGCTCGTGCACCCTTATCGTTCATTACCAGAATGACGAAGTCCGTTGCCTGCCCGCCAGCCTGCAACCCGAAGCTGCCGCCGGTCGACTGCATCATCGTCGGAGCGCTCCATCGTCCATCAAAGTTCGGGCCCTTGCGGCAGGTCATGACTCCCCGCCCGTACGATGCTCCCACGATGAACGCGGCTTTCTTCACGCTGGGCAAAACGATGACGCACGATGACTTGTTCAGAAGGTTGGTCGGTATGCCATTCGACGAGTTCACCAGATCCTTGATCACATGGCCTGCATCCGTGACTCGTTGCTGTTCCGTGGCATTGTTATCCGCAGCTCTTGCTGGCGCTGGACATGCCAGGCACAGCAGTGCAACAGACAGGCACAGGCTGGTGAAAATCCTCCGGGTATCATTGCGATTCGACATTAGATCGTTCCTTTCTGCTTGCGCCCAATCGGTGTCTTGGCCGGACGGCTATGGCTGGAAAACTACGGATGATTGCCCACCCCATAGGTTGTGTTCCTGCCTGAAAATTGCGGATGACAGTGGGGACTGCCGCGTTGCTTCCGAGTAATGCCCATGGGTCACGACTGTCGTGCAATTGGCCGAAGCGTGTTGGCCGTCGATCAATCACGTCTGCGATCACGATCGCCGTCGCTGTCGATGTGGTACCGGCAGCAACTCACTGACAGTAGCAACCTTTCCACTCCATAGTAACCGCAGGAGTCACGATTGCGAGTGTCATATTGTTACTCGGTTAATCGATGTTGCGAATTCGAACACGGCGATCGGATTCTTCAATTTACAGTGCGCAGGGGCCACATAACGGTCCAGGGCAGCGCAAGTCCGCGAACAGAGGAAGGAACCAGGTCGATCGATCAACACGGGAATCGATCTTAATTTTGGCCAGCAAATCCCGCCGATCTCACGTAGAGTGCGGAAGATGAGCGGGCGCACCCCAGGTGCCCCTCGACTCTATGCCAGAATGCAGTCGATTTCATTGCTTTTCAGCATCTGCTGGAACTCCGGATCAAGCTCTTTGTTGGAAACGATCTGGTCGATGTCGCTGAGACTCGCCACTTGAATCATCGAGTCCTGTCCAAACTTGGATCGATCGGCCACAATGATCACCTTGCGCGCAGCCCGGATCATGGCCCGAATCGACTCGACGATGAGGCTGTTGGAATCACTGATTCCAGCAGCCGTCACCCCCCCGATACCCATAATCAGCAGATCGGCAGACACATTATTCAGCATCCTCTCGCAGATAGGTCCAAGTTGTACCCCCAGCCGGGGATAGAGATAACCCCCCGTCAGCGTCACCTCGGCTTGCTTGCTGTCCCAAAAAACTTGCGCCACGGGAATGGAGTTGGTGACAATCTGGATCAGCCGGCTGCTTAGGTTCTTCGCTACCTCTGCGACCGTCGATCCCCCTCCTAAGATAATCGTCTGGCCATCTTTTACCAGGGAAGCCGCTGCTTTTCCGATCCGTACCTTCTCACCCGGGCAGCTGACGGAAAGGCGCTTGAAATCAAGCATCTCATCCCGGGTTTGAAGAGAAATGGCACCTCCATGCACCCTTCGGAGTACACCCTTGCGCTCCAGTTCAATCAGATCGCGGCGAATGCTTGACTTTGAAGCGTGGAATCTTTCGCACAGATCTTCGAAGTTGGCAAACTCCTCGCTCGCAAACAATTCTTGAACCTTAAGTTGGCGCTCTGCCTGTCTCATCGGTGTCATAGTATCCCTGAATCGAATGGAGTTCAAGAATGAATTAATGTGGTCTATCGCGGACTATAATGGGGAATATACTGACAGTTGACTTCAGAAAAACCCATGGAAACGCTCGATCCCAGTCATATTGCAAGCATTGTTCGGCGCGCTGTTTTGGACTGCCTGGCGGCCTCTCCCTCGACCCTGCCCGCGGCCGGCGAACCGCAGCAGATTTTCTCTTCTCCGCAAGCCACCGCCCTCAAGCAGGAGATGGTGCGCATGGGCCGCAAGCTCTGGGAACGGCAATATGTCGATGGAAATGGCGGCAATATCTCCGTCCGTATTTCTCCCCACTATGTTCTCTGCACGCCCACGCTCTGCAGCAAGGGCGACCTGTGCGTGGAGGACATTTCGCTGGTCGACCTCGACAATGCTCAGGTCTGCGGCGACCGCCCCCAGACCAGCGAAATTCTGCTGCATCTGGAGATTTACAAAGCTGTGCCCGGCGCCAAAGCCGTCATCCACTGCCATCCTCCCTACGCCACCGCCCACGCCGTTGCCGGGGTGGTGCCGCAGGGCAACCTGATCCCGGAGCAGGAAGTATTTATCGGGCCGGTCGCCCTGGCGCCCTATGAAACTCCAGGCACCCGCGCCTTTGCCCAAACCGTGCTTCCCTTTGTCCAAGATCACAATACGATTCTGCTGGCCAATCACGGCGTCGTCTGCTGGGCCGACACGGTCACCCACGCGGAATGGTATGTCGAGGTGGTCGACACCTACTGCAAAACCGTCATGATCGCCTCGCAGTTGTCGCCCCGGCTCAACGAAATTCCTCCCGACAAGATTCTGGACCTGCTGGCCATCAAGAAAAAGCTGGGATTGCCGGATCCGCGCCTGGCCCTCTGCGATGCCATTAATGCCAACGACACGGCCGAGACGGCCAAGCCTCCCGCCTCACCTTTGCCAGCCTCATCCCGTCCCAACCGCCCACCCAGCCACGAAATCGATCAGCTCATCCACAAACTAACCGCCGACCTCCTCGCCTTCCTCAATCGTCAATATTGATCACGGCTACGTTTGCAGCACCAGCACACTCGCAATAGCATCCGGCGCCGTCGATGGCAACATCACAGTCACCCCGTCCGCGCCCTGCGAAAACTTCAGCCCAGCATGTTTCCCCGCCGCCAGCATGTAGGCCCGCGTCACTCGGGCGTCCATTGCCGGGAGCACCAATTGTTTGCCCGGCCATCGCAGGATGCTGATATACACTTTGTTTCCTTTGCCAGTCGCTCGCCAATCCCACACCGGTACCCACACGGGATTTCCTTTTTTGTCCTTCTCCGTCGAGCTGTACGCACCGTGCTCCTTCGCGAACGGCCCTGCATGCGTCCCATAGATGGCCTCCCCATTCACCTGTAACCATTTGCCCATCGCCAGCATGCGTTCTTGTTCCGGCTCCGGAATTATGCCCGTTGCATCCGGCCCGACATTGAGCAGGTAATTACCGCCCTTGCTGGCAATGTCGATCAGATTCCAAAGTAGTGTCTCCGTCGACTTGAAGTTCGTGTCGTCCCTCTTGAATCCCCAGGTGTCATTGATCGTCATGCAGGTTTCCCATGACTTTCCTGGAAAACCCTGAGGTGGGATGTGCTGCTCCGGAGTCTCGAAATCGCCGGAATATCCTCCGCCCAGCCGGTTGTTCCAAAGCACGTTCGGATGTTGATTCAGTAGAGCGACAATTTCACCCGCGAGCTCCGGCGTCATATCTTTGGTCGGCGTATCAAACCAAATCTCGACTGGCGCGCCTTCCGCTTCATAGTTGGTCAGCAGTTCTTTCAGCTGCGGAATCGCCTTGGTATGGATGTACTCGGCGAAGCTGCCATCCTGCGCTTTATCCCAATGTCCGCCTCGCAGAGCCGCACCTCCCGGCGCGGTCCAATCCTGATCCTGCGAGTAATAGAACCCAAACTTGATCCCGTGCTTGTGACACGCGATGGCCAGCGCCTTCAGCGGGTCCCGCTTGTATGGGGTCGCGTCGACGATGTTGAATTTGTTCGCGGCGGAATTGAACATCGCGAATCCATCATGGTGTTTGGCCGTGATCACGATGTACTTCACCCCCGAAGCCTTTGCCATTGAAACCCATGACTCGGCGCTAAACTTCGTCGGATCAAAATTGGCGGCCAGCTTTTGGTAATCGGCGACCGGGATCTTGTCCGTGTTCATGATCCATTCCCCCAGAAAGGGAACGGGCTTGCCGTTCCAATATCCGGCAGCCTCGGCATACAAACCCCAATGGATGAACATGCCAAACCGAGCCTCGTTCCACCATGCCATGCGCGCATCGCGCTGCGCCTGTGTCATCGCATCTTTCGCGGGCTCCACCGGATGCTGGCCGCTGTCCGGTGTCGCCGTTTCTTGCGCCCCCACGTGGAACGGCGAAATCAGCGTCGTGGACAACGCTCCCAGGCCAAGACAAAATTCTCTGCGATCTATCATGTAAGTCAACTCCTCCCCCGCTAACTTTCTCGTTCACCGACTACCCAAGGTTTGACGGATCAATTGCACTACCTGGTCGGCCTGCACCGTGCTTCCGGCCGGGGTGTAATGCACATCCCCGTTGTGCAAATCAGAATGCGCCGCCATCAATGTGTACTGATCATCGATTGGAATCTGGTTGCTATGCATCACTTTCGCGGCAGCAGCGTTGCGCGTTTTAATGCGAGCATTCGTCGCTCCGCCGGTCGTCGAATCATTTTGCACCGGAGTCGTGCTCGCCCAGATCAATTTCGCTCCGGGAGCGTCGGCCCGTAGATCTTTCAGTAGTCCCGGCAGACCGTCCGCGTACTCCGCGTCTGTATAACCCCACCCATGCATGCCGTTATTGAAGTGGATGACACTGAATCGGACTCCAGCCATTCGAAAATAATCCCGAATCTGGCCCGCTAATCGAGGATCGCCCGCAGCCGCCGATGTCGCAAAGAGATAACAGTTCGCGTGACCGGCAAGCTTCTCCGTCACCTCTGGATAGTAGGCCCGAGTAATCGAGTCCCCCAATAACAGTACGTTGGGCAACGCGGGATTCGGTGCATCCGGTCTTTCCGCCCAGGTCCACTCCACTTTCTCCGTCACCATCCCTTGATGAGACGACTTCGCCCATCCACGCGCTGGCGCACCCACCGGCAGCACAGCCAGCAGCAGAATTGGAACAAGGCCGCGAATTCTTCCTCGGAAAGTCATATGGTTTCCTGATCAGTGTCTACACAGGCCGCAGGTTCAAAGAAAAGTTGGCGCGAGACCAGCCCCTTCTTGAGTCGGTTTGTGACCCGCAGCGTCGGTGCGCCCTACCCCTTGGCAGCGGAAGGAATCACATGCCAAACGCCGTGCAGAGGATCTTCCAGATTCAATGGATCATCGAGCTCCTTCTGAAAACGTTGCAACCGCTGCATCATCTGTTCCTTAAGCGAAGCCATCTCCGCCTCCTCAGCCAAATCATGCATTTCCCAAGGGTCTTTTTCGATATCGAACAACTGAATTCTCTGAACCTCTGGGTACACAATCAGCTTGTGCGTCTTGGTCCGCACGGTCCGTTGCGTGTGACGGTGATAGCTGAAGACAGCGTCGTGTAGAGGCTGCGGTTCTCCGCGAAGCAAGGGCGCAATACTCGGAAACTCGACGGAGGCGGGAATCGGTATCCCGGCAAGATCGCAGGTGGTTGCATACATACTGTGCTGATACACAAACTCATCCACGCGCGTTCCCGCCTTTACTCCCGGCCCGGTGACGAGCAGCGGCATGCGAATACTGCAGTCATAAAGATTTTGCTTACCCATTAAGCCATGTTCGCCAACCGCCAATCCATGATCCGCTGTCAGGATGACATAGGTATTGGACCCTTTACCCGATGTTTCTAATGCGTCAAGAATGCGCCCTATCTGGTGGTCCATGTGGCTGATGATGGCGTAGTATTCACGCCGGTGAAGCTGCACCGCCTCTCTGGTCCGAGGAAACGGTGCCAGCGATTCGTCTCTGAAGAACGTATCCGATCCCAGGTTGAATGGGTGCTCTGGAAGGAAGTTGGGAGGAACTTCCATCTTGTCCTGCGGGTACAAATCAAGATATTCCTTCGGCGATTGCCGTGGATCGTGCGGTGCGTTGAACCCGAGATAAATGAAAAACGGTGTGTCGCGTTTCGCCGCCTTCTTCGTCAAATGGTCGATCACGCTATCCGCGTAGATTGCACTGGAATGTTCAATCCCCGGCGATCGCTCAATGTCCACAATGTTCTTGTGTAGCCATTGACCGTTCAGAGAAGTATCGGATGGATCCCAATTATCTCCGGGACGTGGTCGATAGTAGGCAGGGTCATCGACAAATGGTGGATTTTTGTGGTCTCCATCTTGATCACTGCCCATGTCGGTGGAGAAATCCGATCCGGGAGCCAGGAAACCCGGACCTACCGGCCCCATCTCTTTGAAGCTGCGCTGCAACACAGTCGGATCGAGATGCCATTTGCCGCAGATGTACGTATCGTATCCGGCAGCGCCCATCGTTTGGCCCCAGGTGTGGACCCGGTTCAGACCCACTTCAGCATGGAACGCTGATAGTCCGCTGTTCAACATCGTGCGGCTGGGCACGCACACCGCGCCGCACCACGCTCCCTGGTGAAAGCAATGCGTAAAAGCACACCCGGAAGCTGCCAGCCGGTCAAAATTCGGGGTCTGGATTTCCTCGTTGTTCAGCGAGTGAACCGTGCGATACATCAAATCATCAGCAATGATGAATAGGAAATTCGGTTGTGTAGATGGTTTGCGTCCTTGTCCAAATGCTAGGGGAGAGGCCGTGGTGCCGGCCGCAATCCCCGCTGTCATCAACTCAATAAACTCACGCCGATCCACAGAACCCCATCTCCCATCGAATGACCGTCCTTATCCCAGGCTGCCTTTGGCTGCGCATTCATCTAGAAATAAATCTTCAATGCCAGCTGCAATTCTCGTTGCGTGCTTGCGGTTGAAGATATTTTTCCAAAGGTTGGGCTATTCAGGGTCGCGCCGGGAGCTGCCCAGACCGGCGTATTCGTCACATTGAATGCTTCCAGGCGGAACTCTGTTTGCACCCTTTTAATTGAAAATTTGCGGAAGATGGAAACGTCCAGATCCCGGTACCAGTTCGACCGCATCGTGTTTCTGCCCAGATCTCCGTACGTATATTGAGCCGGAGCATGAAACGCCGCGGTGTTAAACCACTTGGCAGTTGTCGGATTGGACAGGTGCGGGTCCCCTACCAGGTTGACGCCCTGATAGTTGTTCCCTGTATTCGCAACATCGCCGGAGTATGAAATCGTGTATGGACTCCCCGAGGTCAGTGTCGCGATCCCATTGATCTGCCATCCTCCGATCACTGCATCGGCGACGCGATTGCCAGTTTGAAATCTTTGTCCTCTACCGAAAGGCAAGAAATAAGTGACATTGACCGTCAGCATTTGAGGAATGTCGATACCGGCCACGCTGCGATCACCTGCCGGGTTGTATGGATTGCGGATGAAACAGCCCTCTGCCCCGAAGTAACCATCGCAGGCCACATCGATCGTCTTCGACCAGGTGTAGCTGATCGTGTATGCCAGGCCGGAAGAGAGTCTCCGATCCAGCTGCGCCTGCAAAGCGTTGTAGCTGCTCGACCCGTTGCTTTGTTCATACTGCGTCGGCGTGATATAGGGAAACGGCGCGCGGAGCTGCGGTGTCCCCGGACCGGGTGTAACGGCCACGTTGTAAAAACCGCAGCACGGCATGTGGGTAGTGCGGGATCCCACGTAGTTCACGCTGAGCATCGATACCGCTCCAAGCTGCTGCTGAATACCCAAATTCCATTGGTCGGAGTAAGGGTTTTTCAAATAAGGGGCGATAAAGTTCGCTGACTGGATAAATGGACTCGCCAGCGGAAGTGTGTGGGTTTGCCCCGCCGGTAGGTTCAGAGGGTTCTCTGCCGTCGTAGTCACGGTGGTCGAATTCAGGTTGCTGGTGATGTCCAATCCGAACGATGGCCACAATGCACCTTCATTCTGCGTCATCTGCATAATGCCGGACCAGTCATCATAAACACGGTCGTAGGAAGCATGCAGCACGCGCGTCCGGTCGAGCTGATACGCGAACCCGATGCGTGGCTGGATATTGTCAATCTGGTTGTTGATCAGGCTTTGGCTTGTTCCTTGGATCACATGTGGAGGTAGAACGCCTCCGGGAATGCAAGGCGCCTCTAACAATGTCGCGCACGAGCCAAGACCTTCGGTGTCTTTGCTAAGGATGTAGGTTCCATTGCGCAAGTTCAGCGCGCCCGTGATGTTCGATTGCGTAGGATTAGCTGCCAGCTTCGGCATAATATCCCAGTCGTACCGCACTCCAATGTTCATGGTTAGTTTAGGAGTAATTTTCCATTGGTCTCCCGCATACACACCGTTTACCCAACCGTTTTTAGGTAGCTTAAGATTGTTTCGCCGTTCGCCGTTGTTAGGAACTCCAATCAGAAACGACGCCAGCGCGTTGCCGGTATTTGCCTGACTCTCTAGGTTGGAGGTCTGAAATGCTGAGAAACCAAGATTGCCGTTCGAATTCAACACACTTTCGGAGTTGTTGCTGAACATGGCCCCGACTTGCCAGGTATGCCGCCCCGCAAGCTTTGTAAAGTTACCGCTCCACTCATAGATATCGCCGTCGTTATCGTCCAGATAGCTCGGTCCTCCGCCTGCGTAGCCAGTCACCCCAATCACCGGAATCAGGCAGGGCATCGGTCCAAGATAACCGCACGCGAAGAATTGGTTGAATCCGCTCGTGGACACCGGATGCGTAAAGGACGTGGTGGTCGAATACTCTTGCCATACATGTCCCGCCGTGAGCTGAAGTGTGGCGGATGCGCCAAAGGTGTGCAGGTAGCCCACGCCCCAGTTCTGCGCGTCGCTGACATTGTCATTCACGAGCCCCTGGAATCCGCCGGATGACGTTTGCGTTGCGTGAGATTGGCTGAGTCGTCCCCAGATTGAATTCGATGGATTGAAATCCTCATCCAGCCGCACGCTGTAGTTATTCTGGCGCGTCAGCGTCGGTGTGGTGTCGACACCATTGAATCCGGAGACAAGAGGTACCGGCGCGGGATACATTTGCTCCATGAGCGTCTGCATGGTCGGATCGATCTCTGACGAGACATTGTTGCCTAGGAAAGGCGCGCGCAGGTACTTACCAGGATTTAGAGGGTCAGGAGTAGTCGTGTATGGGTTGTACAGCTGTTGCGGAATCGCACTAAAATCGCCGTTCAACTCTGCCTGAGTCGGGACATTGTAGAGTCGCTCATTTGCCGAATTGATGCGAGTTCCTTCGTATGCGCCGAAGATGAATGTATGATTCCGCCCATTGTAGTGGGGAAATATGACCGGGCCGCCGAACGTAGCTCCATACACATTCTGCTTTAACGGTGTTTTGGAGGTCAGCAGTGGATTGCGCGCGTCGAATGCGTCGTTCCGCAGGAATTCCCACAGGTCGCCGTGGTATTGATTCGTTCCTGACTTCGATACCACATTGACAATTCCTCCCATCACGCCGCCAAACTGACTCTGATCGTTGTGCGACTGAACCTTAAACTCATCGATCGCATCCACGATCGGCTGCACCGCATATTCGCTGAACCAGAATTGCTGGTCAACAATTCCATCCAACAGGTAAAGATTGCTGCGGTTCATCTGTCCGTTCACCGATGGGAAGCCGAACGAGCCGATCAGGATCGCATTCCCGCCTCCCGCGCCCTGCCCTGTGTCCGCCCGGCTCGATCCCGGTGTCAGCGTCAGCAGCTGTGTAAAGTTCCTCCCGTTCAGGGGGAGCGAGTTGACCGCGGTGGAGTTGATGACAGTTCCCAAATTCGCCGTCGACGTTTCCAATTGCGCCGAAGCCGCTGCAACCGTGACTTGTTGCACCTGCGTACCCACAGACAGCGAGAAATTGAACGTCGCAGTTTGGTTCACGTACAGTACGAAGGGGCTTTGCTTCGCGGTGGAAAATCCCTGTTTGACGACCTCCAAGGTATAGCTGCCCGGATGAACATCGATGAACGCGTAGTTACCAACCGAATTGGATTGCGTCGTCCGCACTGCGCCTGTCGATTCTTCCCGCAGATTCACCTGGGCGTCCGGAACCACCGCGCCTGTCGTGTCCCGCACCGTCCCATTGATCGCCGCAGAGGAGAGCTGGGCGTTCGCGTTGGCGGAACTCAGCAGCAGACCAACTCCTGTCAAGGCCACCAATAATGTAATGCGGACCCTGGCCACCATCGAAGAACAGAAGCTTCCATGTTGTCGATTCATTGTCTACAACCTCAATACGAAAATGTCGGCGTTTTCTGGACAGCTACGAATCATAGGGAACGGCAAACAAAACTGTCAAGGCAATTGTTCCTCGAGCGTGGATCGATATGAACCGGAAATGAGCTCTCAAGGAACCTCCGCGCAGCCGCGCTGGGACCAAGATCGGAGTCGCCGCCCTGTTCCGTGCGCCTGCACTCGGCCCCACCCATCTCATCCGCCTTCCCGCGTCAATCAGTCTCAGAAACATCGCTTCACCCGTGAAATAACAAGGCCTCGGTCCCCTTCACCAGCAGAGTTGAACAAAGGAAAAGTACTCGCGGGAGTGGGGCCGCCGTGAGGCAACCTAAGTGCGCCAAGGGACTGTCCCGAGTCCGTCCGCACGCCACCTGACCCTGCGACTCGGCTTTCACTCTCGTCCAATTTTGTGCATTGACAATGAATTGTTGTGAAACATAGTATTCAGTTGTCTTTCGGGCGATACCTTGGGGCTAGAGGCGCGTCGCATAGATAGACGCGTTGGCAGGAGAAAACTTCATGAATCGTCGCAAGTTTCTTGGCTTGGTGGGCAGCGGGATCGCCGCCAGTAACTTTAGCCCGGCGCTTTCTATCGCGCAGCATCGATCCGAGCCTCCCTCGGACCGTCCCAACTTTCTCTTCATCATTTGCGATGATTTGATGTTTCGCACCATTCACAGCCTAAACAATCCGGAGGTCCATACCCCGAACATGGATCGTCTGGCGGCTTCCGGATGCGCCTTCACCCACTGCTTCCACCAGGGATCGTGGAGCGGCGCGGTGTGTCTTCCCAGTCGCACCATGCTGAACAGCGGACTGACCGCATTTCATGCCGAAGCCGGAATCGACGAAGTCCCTACCTGGGGCCAGACTCTGGGTAACGCCGGCTACGACACCTATATCTGCGGAAAGTGGCATCTCGACACTACGGTCCTGCAGCGCAGCTTCAAGGAAATGGGCCCGGTTGCCCCCGGCATGCTCGTCTCCACTCCCGAAGGTGGCCCGGCCTACGACCGTCCGAGGCCTGGAGACAATTGGCAGCCTTGGGACGAATCCCTGAAAGGCCACTGGATTCACACCCAGCTCTGGGCGAACCGGACTCCGGACACAATCAAGCACGCGGCAGTTCTATACAGCGATTGCTTCATCGATCATCTGCTGAATAAAGCCGCTCAACGCAATACCCCGTTCTTTATGTATCTGGGCTTCAATTCCCCGCATGATCCCCGTCAGTCGCCAAAGGAATATCTCGCCCGCTATCCCCAGGACAAAATCGAGGTTCCTCCGAATTTCCTGCCCAGGCATCCATTCGACCAGGGAGATTACTACATACGAGATGAAATGCTCGCGCCCTTTCCCAGAACCCCTGCGGACGTCCAGCTGCACCGCCGCGAGTATTACTCTCTCATCACGTTTATGGATGAGCAGATAGGCAGAATCATGGATGCGCTCCATCAATCCGGCAAAGCCTCCAATACCTACGTCATCCTGACCGCCGATCACGGGTTGGCGGTGGGCGAGCACGGATTGATGGGCAAACAAAATCTGTACGACTGCAGCGTCCGCATGCCGTTGATGATTGCCGGCCCCGGCGTGACTGCAGGTCAGCGAATCGACGAAATGGTATACCAGCACTGCATGTATGCCACCACCTGCGATCTCGCTGGCGTCCCGATTCCTGCCAGCGTGGAATTTCCCAGCCTCGTTCCGCTCATGCATGGCCAGGGTCAACCCCCTTACCAGGCAATGTTCAGCTACTACAAAGGCTTCCAGCGAATGGTCCGGACCAAAACCCACAAGCTGATCGTCTATCCGCAGATTCATAAAACTCAGGTCTTCGATATCGAGAATGATCCCTGGGAGATTCACGACCTGTCTGCGGATCCGGCATCGGCACAGGTCAAGGCTGATCTGGTGCAACAACTGACCGGCCTGCAGCAGGAACTAGGCGACAAGCTCAAGCTCGAGGCATGATGCCTGCACCATCTTGCCGTCTCGGAGCTTCAACTGTCAGACTGAAGTGTGAACATGAATTCCTGCGAGACCAACGCCGCGGATCGGAAGCCAAAAGGCGGCTGTTGTACGCCCTCCGCAGATCGCCCGTCGGATCGCCCGTCCGCTGCATCGCTCGCGTCAACCAACCCCGCTTCGCCGAAGACGTTGGACACCGAGACGCGTTCCCGCATGGTCTCTCTGCCCGGTGGCACGTTTCGTATGGGCACGGATTTTGCCGAAGGTTTTGCCGCGGACGGTGAGGGTCCCGTGCGCGCGGTTACCCTTCGCCCATTCTCCATCGACCGCTCGACCGTAACCAACCAGCTGTTTCGCCGATTTGTTGAAGAGACCGCCTATCGTACCGATGCAGAGCGTTATGGCTGGTCGTTCGTCTTCTGGCTGCACATTCCCCGCGCCAGATTCACTGAGATGGTGGAAGACAGAGTTCAGGCAGCACCGTGGTGGTGCAAAGTTCGCGGCGCCGCTTGGAGCGCCCCCGAGGGACCAGGATCAAACATTTTGAAGCGCGAAGATCATCCCGTCGTCCATGTCTCCTGGAACGATGCAGTCGCATTCACTCAATGGTCCGGCCAGCGCTTACCTACAGAAGCGGAGTGGGAGTATGCCGCGCGGGGCGGACTCGACCAAAAGCTCTATCCCTGGGGAGATAAGTTGCGGCCAAACGGAGAACATCGCTGCAACATCTGGCAGGGCGATTTCCCCCAGCACGACACAGCCGACGACGGTTTTTCCGGGACCTGCCCGGTCACCGCTTTCCCGCCGAATGGCTATGGACTCTACTCCATGACCGGCAATGCTTGGGAGTTGTGCGCCGACTGGTTTAGTCCGGACTTTCATCAAACCGCGGATCGCGACAATCCCACCGGGCCGCCCAGCGGTACAGAACGCGTCATCAAAGGCGGCTCATTCCTCTGCCACAAATCCTACTGCAATCGCTATCGCGTCGCGGCCCGTACATCCAATACCCCGGACAGCTCCACCTCTCATATGAGCTTCCGCTGCGCGGCCTCAGACTGAGAGCGCATTTTCCGCCGTTCGATAGCCGCCTAAAAAGTAACAGCCTCCGGCGGGCCATGAGAACCACCGCTCACGCAAAATTTCCCCTGACGCGATGAAGCGCAGGGCCAGCCTTGAACTGTGCCCTGCGCTCCGGCAGCATCGGCTCCCATGAAACTTGCCGCTTGACTGCGGATTGCCCTGATTCTAGCCTCTCCGGCCGTTACTTGCGCACTGGCGCAATCGCATCCTTGGCGGCCTTGGCCACGCGGAACTTGACCACGGTCTTGGCCTTGATCTTGATGGCTTCTCCAGTTTGCGGATTCCGGCCCATCCGGGCTTTGCGTTCCGCCTTCACCAGGCGGCCTAGTCCTGGAATGACAAAAACGCCCACTTTCTTGGTTTCCTTTACTGCGGTTTCTGCCAGCAGATCCAGAAATCCTGCTACCTGCTTGTTCGTCAATTCCAGCTTCTCGGCAAGATGCCGAACGAGCGCTGTTTTGGTCATGCCTGCTGCCATAGTTTGTCTTCCTCCTGATTACAGCAGTGGGTGTCCCACTGCATGTTTGTTTTGACTTCTGTCGACCTCATCGTCGCCTGTCCAGCTTCGCATAAAATACAAAGATCGACAGCATTGATGCGGGTCTTGAGAAACCCTTCCGCCGTTTACCTTGCGGCTTTCTGCAAGATTTGTCAACGGAAAATAGCGTATTTCCACAGGTTTTCTCCGGTTTTTTCCAGTTTTCTTGGGGAATTGGCCGATTTCTGCCGGTTTTTGGCCGGGTCTACTCTCGAAACCCGCTTCAATGCGAGCTTTTCATGCATTGTGAAGTACGTCGATTCTACCGCGATTCATTCCGCTACACAGTTGAAATCAGGCTTCCGCCATTGTTCCATCAGGTTCTCGCTATACTGACTAAAAGGAATCTCACTTTCAACCCAAGGGAGCTCGCGAAAGGATGCACTCCAGGATTCAGGCGGAAGATCCAGGCGCCCATAACGCACTCGCGGAGCCCGTGCCGCTCGAGCAAGTCCTGCGCGTCGCCGAGCTGGCGCAGCTGGAACTCACCCCAGAAGAGCAGCAGGGAATGCTGCGTGACTTGAATGCCATTCTCGGCCACGTTGCGCAGTTGAATGAACTCGACACTCAGGATGTTCCACCCATGACGCAGGTCAATGCCGCCGCGCATGCCGACTTGAATGCCGATCCCGAAACTCAAAACGGCGTCGCGTCGGTCAACGTGCTGCGTGACGATTCTCCGCGCCCGTCACTTGATCGCGCCCAGGCCATGGCGGCCGCTCCGGAGACCGACGGAACATACTTTAAGGTGCCCAGGGTGATTGAGCGTTGAGCGATCGACAGTGGCTCGCGACTTGCAACGTAGCACGGACACCGTTTTCGTAAGGGAAAAGAATGGCAGAACTGAAGTCGAATTCCATCACCGCTGCGCCGGCCGCCCCACATACCATCCGCTCTGCCCGTCACGCCATTGCGAGCGGTGAAATCAGCGCCGTCGCGCTGGCCGATTCCTACTACACCACCATTGCCGCTGAAGACCCGAAAATCCACGCGTGGCTGGCTTTCAGCAGCGAGCGCGCTACCGCACAGGCGCATCGTATCGACGAGCTCGTCCAATCCGGAGACCTCGCCGATACTGAAGCGCTGCCGCTGGCCGGTGTCCCCATCGGCATTAAAGATGTCCTGGTGATGCGCGGAGCCCCGGCCACGGCAGGTTCGAAAATCCTGGAAAATTATCGTCCGCCTTACGATGCCACTGCGGTGGCAAAGCTGGCGGCTGCCGGCGCTGTGCTGCTCGGCAAATTGAACTGCGACGAATTCGCCATGGGCTCGTCGAACGAAAACTCCGCCTACGGCCCGGTACACAATCCGCGCGCTCTCGATCGGGTTCCCGGCGGGTCGAGTGGAGGTTCCGCGGCGGCCGTTGCCGCCAACATGGCCGTTGCCACGCTCGGTACCGATACCGGAGGCTCCATTCGCCAGCCCGCTTCGTTCTGCGGCGTCGTCGGCCTGCTGCCAACCTATGGCCGCGTCTCTCGCTACGGCCTTATCGCCTTTGCCTCTTCGCTCGACCGCGTCGGTCCCTTCGCTCACACCGTCGAAGATGCAGCCATCCTGCTCGGTGTGCTTGCCGGTCCTGACCCCATGGACGCGACCAGCGCCCATCAGCCCGTACCAAACTACGCCGCCGCGCTCGACACCCCTGTGAAAGGTTTGCGCGTTGGCATTCCCGATGAATATTTTGCCGAAGGCCTCGATCCAGAGGTCCGCGCCGCCGTCGAAAAGACCGCCGACACGCTGCGTGCCGCCGGATGCACTTTGCATAAGGTTTCTTTGCCCCACACGCGCTATGCCGTGGCTACCTATTATGTGATCGCAACCGCGGAAGCCAGCTCCAACCTCGCCCGCTTCGATGGCGTTCGCTACGGCCTGCGCGCCGACGACGCAAACTCACTCAACAGCATGTATCGCAAAACCCGCGACCAGGGGTTTGGCAAAGAAGTCAAACGCCGCATTCTGCTTGGCACCTACGTGTTGAGCGCAGGGTATTACGATGCCTACTATCGCAAGGCGCAGCAGGTCCGCACCCTCCTGACTCGTGATTTCCTTTCCGCGTTCTCGCAGGTCGACGCGATTCTGACCCCGACCGCTCCCACTCCAGCCTTTCGCCTGGGAGAAAAAACCGATAACCCGTTGGAAATGTACCTGGCCGACATCTACACCGTGACTGCCAATCTCGCCGGAATCTGCGGTATCTCTGTTCCTTGCGGCAACTCGTCGGCTGGTTTGCCGATCGGCGCGCAAATCCTCGGCAAACACTTCGACGAAGCCACCGTTCTCCGTCTCGCCCGCGCTGTGGAGCAATCACAGCAATGAAAGCCACCCGCCCAGCGTCAACAGCCTCGCCCGCGCTGGATCGTCTTGCCCAGAATCGTCTCGCCCAGGACCGTCTGATCGTTGCGCTCGATGTTCCCACCGCAGCCCAGGCCAGAGATCTCGCGTCGCAACTCAGCGGAACTTGTCGCTGGGTAAAAGTTGGCCTTGAGTTGTATCTCGCGGCTGGCAACGCCATCGTCGAGGAACTTCAAGCGCAGGGCTTCTCCATTTTTCTCGACCTGAAATTTCATGACATCCCCAACACTGTTGCAGGCGCCGTTCGTTCGGCCGCTTCAGTTGGGGCATCATTGCTCACGGTTCACGCCGCGGGTGGCCCGGCGATGCTCAGTGCCGCCGTGGAAGCTGCGGCACTGTCCTCCAATCCGCCGCGCTTGCTTGCCGTCACCGTGCTGACCAGCATGGATCGAGCGCAATTAGCGGCAACCGGTATCGATGCTTCCGCTGCGGATCAGGTCCTCCGCCTTGCGCGTATGGCCACGGCCAGCGGAATCGATGGCCTGGTCTGCTCCGCAGAGGAGATTCGCGCGTTGCGCCAGGAACTCGGCGCGGGCCCGCAGTTAGTTGTTCCCGGCATTCGCCCGGTTGGAGCGGCAATCGGCGATCAGAAGCGAATTGCAACTCCTTCAGTTGCAATTCACGATGGCGCCAGTAAGCTCGTCGTCGGCAGGCCAATTAGCAAGGCCGGCAATCCGGCCCAGGCCGCGCAAGCCATCCTCGAACAGATCGCCGGCGCGCTCTAGTCCGACTCGCAATCATCACTGTTGCCAATTACACAATCGCACCAAATCGCCGCCGTTCTAGGCGCAGCGCGTCATCGCGGAAGCATCCTGATTGCCCTCGATCGTCACGTCCGCCGAAACTCCACCCGAATTCGCCTCCGGTTGGCTGCCTCCCACAAACAGCGTGTAGCTTCCGGGTAAGATCTCGCGTGTGCCATCGGCCAGCACCTCGCTCCATGCGCGCGCATCCAGCGTAAAACGCACCCGGCGTGTGGCGCCCGCGGGGATATGCAGGCGTGCAAAGCCAACCAGTGCGTGAATCGGCGCGGTTTTTGACGGGGGATAAGTCATGTATAGCTCGGCAACCTCATCGCCCGCGATCTTCGATGTATTCGTCACATCTGCATCCACCGTCAGCGGTGAGCCGGCCTGTAAATGTTTCGTCGATATATGCAGCTTGCCAAACTTGAACTTCGAGTAGCTCAATCCATATCCGAATCCATACAGTGGCGTTCCGTGAAAATAGCGATAGGTCCGGTCCGTCATCGAATAATCTTCAAACGGAGGCAGCTGTGCAGTCGATGTATAGAAAGTGACCGGCAGCCTGCCCGCTGGATTGTATTTTCCCAGCAAGGTATTCGCGATCGCATCGCCTCCGCGCGCTCCCGGATACCATGCTTCGAGAATTGCGTTCGCGTGCTGCTCGGACCAGTTCACGGCCAGCGCCGACCCGTTCATCAACACCACCACCAACGGCTTTCCCGTGGCCGCGACAGCCTGCAACATCTGCTGCTGCACGTCCGGCAAATCAATTGCGGTACGGTCGCCGCCGTCAAACCCGGGAATGTGGATTGGCATCTCTTCGCCCTCAAGACGCGGAGAAATCCCAACAAACGCGATCACCGCATCAGCTTTCGTTGCAGCCGCGACCGCCTGCTGGCGCAGTACTTCGACCGGCGGCCACCAGTCGAAACTGATTCCCCCGTGAAATAGAGGAGACCGATGTTCGTACTCCAGCCGGAATGCGTGAGGTTTGGTATCGGCGAAGCTTACGTGGAAGTCAGCTGTGTCTTGTCCTACCGAGTTCTGCGTTGCATTCGATGCGACTTGCTTCCCGTCGAACCACACGGTGTAGGCTTCCACCTCGGTGCAGTGGCGGCATTTGTTCACTTTTACCTGAAACCTGTAATCTCCGGCTGCCGGCGGCGTAAACGTGCCACTCCAGCGAACAGAAAATGCGTCGCGCGGAATTTGATTTGGAATGGGACTCGCCGCATCCCAGTCGGTATCGATGTTTTCCGAGGCCCTCGTCAGGCTTGGCCCCGAAAAATTCGCATTGCGAAAAAACTTCGCCTGCAGTCCTTCAGCCCCCTCCGCGGTGCGGAACACATCTGGTGGAACCGGCAATGATAATTGCTCCACGTACGGCGCCCCTTGCACATCCAGTACCCGCAGGCGCCTGTCTTTTTCCAGCCGCTTGAATGCAGCCAGCGGTGTTTCCGGGTCGATCGGCGTGCCGTTGTAGTTGCCCTCCAGCGCTGCCAGCGAAGATGCGTTGGGTCCGAGGATGGCGATTGTCTTCACCCTGGCCGCAAGCGGCAGCACCCCGTCATTCTTCAGCAGCACCATCGACTCCTCGGCGGCGCGCAGGTCAAGACTCGCATGCTCCGCGGAGTACACAATCGATCCGTCGAGAGATTGAAGCGGCTGGTCTTTCGCAGGTGCGAGAATTCCCATCCGGATCCGCGCCGTCATCAGCCGTTTCACTGCTGTGTCAACCTCGCTTTCCTGAATCAGCCCATCGTGCACCGCCTGCACCAGCGTGGAATATTCTTTCCCGCAGCTCAGGTCGGTTCCCGCGCGCACCGCATCCACCGAGGCCTGCTCCACGCTCGGCGCGTATTTGTGGCCGGTTGCAATGTTCCCAACCGCTCCGCAATCGGAAACAATATAGCCTTGAAAGTTCCAATCGCCGCGCAAAATCGTCTGCAACAGCATCTTGCTCGCGCACGCGGGAACTCCATCCACCGCGCTATAAGCACACATCAGCGAATCGGCATGGCCCTCGACAATGGTGGCGCGAAACGCTGGCAAATATGTGTCTTCCAGATCATGTGGCGATACATTCACGTTGAATTCGTGGCGCAGCGGTTCCGGACCACTGTGCACATCGAAGTGCTTGGGCGTGGCGATCGCCAGATAATAGTTCGGATTGTTTCCCTGGAGTCCTTCGACAAATTGCGTAGCCAGCTGCCCGGTCAGAAATGGATCTTCGCCGTAGGTTTCCTGGCCGCGTCCCCAGCGTGGATCGCGAAAAATGTTCACGTTCGGCGCCCAGAAATCCATCCCAAAGTAAATCGAGTGATTGTCCTCTCGTACGGCGGAGTTATAGCGTCCGCGCGCCTCCATCCCAATCACGTGACCCTCTTCGCGGATCAGCGGTGCATCCCACGTGGCCGCCATGCCCACAGCCTGGGGAAATACAGTCGCATAGCCGGACCGCGCAACCCCGTGCAAGCCTTCACTCCACCAGTTGTATGCAGCAATGCCCAGCCGCGGAATGCCAGGAGCGCTATTTTGCATCTGCGAAACTTTTTCTTCCAGCGTCATGCGAGACACCAGGTCATCCACGCGCTGCTCGATCGGCAGCGAAGCATTCATATACGGCGCAGCCGGGTTGCCTGCGGTCGTTTGAGCTCCGCTACCCAAAGCTAGAAACAATAGCGCACCAAAACCTACGAACGCAGATATCCGCGCGTTCAGCCGTGGCCGAACGTTCGGAAACTGGGGCAGTCGAAACATGTCATCTCCTTGTTTCACGTCGTACAAAAGGGAACGGATTGAGCGTCTATCAATCTACTGTGCCTCGATGGCCCTGACAATCTCCGGCCTGTCATGCGAATCGCGTAAGGTTGCCAGCCGACAATATTTTTTCAATCTCTCGGCCAGGGCCGCAGCAGGACTCAAATCTGCATCCTAATTCCGGGGATATGAAGATAGATCGCATGAACATGTACAGGAAGTCAGCCGTTGGAGCATTTCTCTCTCTCGTACTTACCTTTGGCGTTGCGGCTTGCCACGGAAATCAAACATCGAACTCCGCTTCCCAGGCCTCAAATCAAAGTGATCCGGGTGACCCGGCCGCCGCAAACATGGCGCCAGCCGGTGGCACGGCGCCCACCCCTGACGCTTCATCCAGCGGGTCTTACGCCGGTCAGCCCGCCGCGCCGCAACAATACAGCCAGAATGAACCTCCGCCTCCGCCAGGGGATCAGGCCGGCTACGATCAGCCGCAGTATGACCAGGGCAGCTACGACGACTCTGCGGACGAGCAACCCATTTACGCTCCCGAACCGCCGCCTCCGTTACCAGAGTACGAGCAGCCCTACTGCCCCGGCCCCGACTATATCTGGACTCCTGGATATTGGTATTTTGATCCTTCCGTGGGCTATTACTGGGTTCCGGGAGCGTGGGTACTTGCTCCATACATCGGAGCCCTTTGGACGCCGGGATACTGGGGCTACATGGGCGGCCGCTACGGCTGGCACTACGGGTATTGGGGCCCTTACATCGGCTTCTACGGCGGCGTCAACTATGGCTACGGCTACTTCGGAACCGGTTACGAAGGTGGTTATTGGAATCGTGGCGCCTTCTACTACAACCGCTCCATCACTCGAGTGAACAGCAACATTCACAATGTGTACGTCCACAATGTCACCTATAGCAACCACAACCGCGTCAGCTATAACGGTGGGCATGGAGGCCTGAATGCTCGACCCACTTCCTCCGAGACCAGGGCCGCACAGTCGCGCCACTATGGAGCCTCACCGGCACAACGACAGCTGGTACAGCAGGCGCGTGGAAATCGTGCGCAGTTTGCCAAGGTGAACAACGGGAAACCCGCGCAGATGGCATCCACGCGGCCCGTGAACAATGGGCGCACAGCCCCGGCGGCTCGACCACAGGACTATCATCCTGCGACCGGTGCGCGCCCCACCAGTGGCGGTCACCCGGCGAACACCGCCGGTCGCAATCCCCAGAGCAGGCCGGCAACGAATGCAAGCCATCCCACCGCCGAGCACAACAGCAAACCGACGCCAAACCGTCCCGCTGAACCTCGGCCCACGCACCAGGAGGCTCGCCCCACACAGCCTGCCCACAATGAGAGTCGACCTGCCCCGCAGCCCCGCCCGGAATCTCGTCCCTCACCTCAGCCACGTCAGGAAACTCGACCTGCGCCCGAATCGCGCCCGGAGTCTCGACCCGCTCCCCAACCAAGACCTGAATCAAGACCCGCTCCGCAGCCGCGTCAGGAGAGTCGCCCCGCGCCTCAACCGAGGCCTGAATCGAGATCCGCTGAGCAGCCACGCCCGGAGTCTCGCCCTGCCCCGCAGCCACGCCCCGAATCTCGGCCCGCGCCTCAACCCCGTCCGGAATCGCATCCTGCTCCGGAACATCAGTCTGCGCCGCATGCGAGCAAAGAATCTCGACCCGCTCCGCAACACGGTCAGGAGCGCGGAAGAGACGATCGACGCCCGGGTTGATGATCGGCGTTAGAACAGATCCGGAATCGTCTGGAACGCGATCCGCGTCGGGGCAGCGGCTCGAGCCATATGCATGCTCGCAAAGTACAGCGTCTCGGTCCCGTATTTGTGGTTCAGTTGATCCATCGTTGCCGCCAGCTGGTCGCGGCTGGCTTCCCGGTCGAGCGTGCTGAACAGGCTCAGCGTGTGCAGCGAATCTGGCACCAGGTCCACCAGCGTCACGCTGACCAGGAACGGTTTTTCGTACAGCGCACCCACGGGTCGCATCGACCATAATTTCTGCAGGCCCTCGATCAGGGTCTGCGAGTCCTGACATTCCACCAGGCGCAACTGTGCTCCCCATGTCTGCTGCGGAATTCCAGATCCATGCACCCCGCGAGCCGACTCCTTCGGCACCGTGAATCGCAGCGACAGAGAGATTCCGGCGGCCCACAGCTTCTGCATGCGCAATCGCATCGCCGCCTTGTGCAACAGTTTGTGCGCCGTAGAATAGGCGCCCTCCAGCGTGCGCAGCTCCGGCGCCAGAACATGTTCGTGTCCTACTGACTTTGCGTGTTCGAGTTCCGCATCGTGAAAGTCCTGGCCGCGCAGCCAATGCCACAGCCGCTCCCCCTGCACCCCGCCCCACGCCTGCCCAAGCTGCTCCGGCGTTAGCGCCAGCAGGTCCGGCATGCTTTGGACCCCGTGTGCGTTCAGCCGCCGCTCCATACGCTTGCCGATCCCCACCAGGTCGCGCAACGTCAGTCGCAGCAATGCGTGCGGCAACAAATCCTGCGTCAGCGCGATCAGCCCGTCAGGCTTTTCCATGTCGGAAGCGATCTTGGCTAAATAGCGATTCGGCGCCAGTCCAATCGAGCACAGCAAGGTGTTCCCAACTCCTTCTCGAATCGCTGATTTGATGCGCCGGGCCAGGTCCATTGCCGCCAGCAGAGGTTGCTCGCGCCCCATCAACTCACAGGCCATCTCGTCGATCGACCGTACCGACGACACCGGAACACAGCTCTCCACGGCCTCCACTATGCGCCGATGGTAGTCGACGTAGAGGTCGTGCCGCGCCTCGATCAGCACAAGCTCCGGACACATGCGCTTGGCCTCGCCCACCTGCGTTCCAGTCCTCACGCCGAACGCCTTGGCCTCGTAGCTGGCCGCGATGCAGCAAGTGGTGTCCGCCATCAACGGCACCACAGCTACCGGTCGATTGCGCAGGCCGGGATTCATCTCCTGCTCGACAGAAGAAAAGTAAGAATTCAGATCAAGGAACAGCCAGCGAACGCGCGGTTGGACATCAGCGCTGCGGATTTGGTCGGAATTCGGGCTGGAAGGCGTCATCGGGTTCGCTAATCCTTCGCCTCCATTGTGCGCTCGAAAAGTGGGCTGCGCAAATTCCCAGTTCACTTTTTTCCGTCGTGGCAAAACTATGCATTTACGTGGCTATCTCTCACACTGATCGAAAGATTTTCCACAGAGAAAGCCTTAGATTCATTTTTTCATTGCACGGTCAACCCAATTTCGTACAATGGAATCCTACTCGACAGGAGAATCTACCCCGCTACTACAGGTGAACAATTATGCCGTGGGCCAATGTGGCAAGTTTCAGTGGGTGGTGGCAAGGTCTTGAACCAGCGTTGGCCGTGGTAATTGGCGGCGTCAGCGTTGCCATTCTGCTCGGATGCGCTGTCGCTGGCTGGCTCTGTCCTTCCAAAAAGGAAGACTGCCTGTTCCGCCGCCATGTGATGTAGTCAAAAAGGCCCCCTCCCGACGGATTTCCTCGGGCCTCGCAAAACGCTCCCGCCTTCATCCAGCCTGGTCAACCCGGCGCATCGGATGCGCCCTTTGGGTCTGCTCCAAAAATTCCGGTAATATCCCGAAATGATCCCAAACGAGCCCACTTCTACAGCCACCGCACTCCACTACGTGTGGGGAGAGAATTGTGATGGCTGGCATTTGGTGCGCACCCCGGAGTTGGCCATCATTCAGGAGCGCATGCCGCCCGGAACCAGCGAAGCTCGTCATTTCCATCACCAGGCTCGCCAGTTTTTCTTCATTCTCGCGGGCGATGGCGTGCTGGAAGTCGATGGACGCCTGCATCCCCTGGCAGCACGGCAAGGCATGGAAGTGGCGCCAGGTATCCCGCATCAACTTTTCAATCGAGGCACAACGGATTTGCACTTTCTGGTCATCTCCCAGCCGCCAAGCCACGGAGACCGGGTGCTATCCGACCCGCGACCAGGATAGATCAGCCTTTCTCCAACCGTCGGTCCTCGTCTCGCATCTCTCTAAGATAAGAATCAAGACTGGAGGCACCCCCGATGCATTCCACCCCGGATCGTTCTTCGCGCGTTACGTTGCCATTCCGAAATCGCGAACTTCCCGCAGGTGCGCGCGTGACTGGCGCCACCCCAGCCTCTGAGACGATACGCGCTTCCCTTATTGTGAAACGCAAGCAGCCGCTCGACCTTCGCAGCCTTCGGGGGCGCCACCTGACCCGGGAAGAATTTTCCAGCAAGTACGCCGCCGATCCCGCAGCCTTCGATCAGTTGCGTGCATTCGCATCGCAACATGGCTTGTCTGCAGATGAATCTGCGTCGAGCCTCGACCGCCGTACTCTCGTGCTCTCCGGAACAGTGGAGCAGATGCAGCAGGCATTTCAAACTGAAATCCAACAGGTCGAATACAACGGCCATCGCTGCCACATCCACAAAACCGCCATCAGTTTGCCGAAAGAGTACGCGCCTCTCATCGATGCCGTGCTCGGTCTCGATACTCGCCCCCAGGCGAAATCACATCTGCGAAAGTTGAAAGACCTGCGTCCCGCTGCCGCAAGCGCCCAGAGCTATCTGCCGCAGTCAGGTAGCGGAGTTCTACAGCTTTCCCACGGACGCGAATGGTGCCGGCGAATCCATCGGCATTATCGAGCTGGGTGGCGGCTTTACCACCGCCGACATTCAACAATATTTCCAGAATCAAAACATTACTCCTCCCACGGTGGTCGCCGTTCCTGTCGATGGAGGAAAGAATGCCCCCACCAACCCTAACGGTGCCGACAGCGAAGTGATGCTCGATATTGAAGTCGCAGCAGGCATCGCTCCCGCAGCAAAAATTGCCGTCTACTTTACCCCCAATACCGATCAGGGATTTCTCGATGCCCTCACGACCGCAGTCCACGATACAACCAACCATCCGTCGGTCATCTCCATCAGCTGGGGTGGTCCCGAATCGAGCTGGACTCAGCAGGCGATGACCGCCTTCGACGATGCCTGCCAGTCAGCCGCAGCGCTCGGTGTAACTATCACAGTTGCGTGTGGCGATAATGGCTCAACAGACGGCGTTAGCGACGGATCGAATCATGTCGACTTTCCCGCATCCAGCCCTCATGTGCTCGCCTGTGGAGGGACGAAGATCACCGTCAGCGGAACAACGTTAACCAATGAAGTGGTTTGGAATGATGATGCGCAAAACGGTGGCGCCACCGGCGGCGGAGTCAGCGCAGTCTTTGCCCTGCCAACCTGGCAGGAAAATGCCAAGGTTCCTGCCGCTTCCGGCAGCGGTGGTCGCGGTCTGCCCGACGTTGCTGGAGATGCCGCGCCGGCGACCGGCTATTCCATTCAGGTCGATGGCGAAACTGAGGTTGTCGGCGGCACCAGCGCCGTTGCGCCCTTGTGGGCCGGCCTTATCGCGCTGCTCAATCAGAAACTGGGGAAGCCTGTTGGGTTCCTGAATCCTCAGATTTACCCGCTGTTGGGCAGTCCCGCATTTCGAGACATCACCCAAGGCAACAACGGTGCATACAAGGCCGGCCCCGGCTGGGATGCCTGCACTGGATTGGGATCTCCCGTCGGTACCTCGTTGCTGACGAAACTCTGAAACAGTTTGAGACCCGTTAATGTAATGGTGTAAGTTACAAAATGTCTTCTCGAGCGACAAACGTCGGCTTGCCCTTTTCATTCACCCGAACCGTTCCCATAGGATGGTCGTGATCATGGGTGAACAGGACAAGCCACTGTTCCGGGATTGCCCGCTGGTAGAAACGTTTGCGCTCTTCAATGCAGGTCAGCGGATATAGATCGTAGCCCATCACCCAGGTCGTATCCAGGTGCGCGCTCGTCGGCAGCAGGTCAGAGATATATGTAGCCCGCTTGCCTCCGGAATCAATATGAATTGCCATCAACTGCGCCGTATGGCCGGGAAATAATTCGCACGTAATTCCCGGAACAATTTTGATCATGCTGCCGGACTGTTGCGGTTCAATCAGCGTCATTTGCCCGGATGTAATCAGCGGATCGTAATTGTCGCTGATGTAGCTGATGCGATCGCGTTCCAGTTGCTGATGTCCGTGCTCGACTTCGCCGCGATGCGCGAAATACCGCGCGTTTGGAAATGTCGGCACAATTTTGCCGGCGTCGTTTTTCATCGTGTTCCATCCGCAATGGTCAAAGTGCAGGTGGGAGTTGATCACGATGTCGACCTCATCCGGTCGTACCCCGGCCGCCGCCAGGCTTTTCGGCAGCAGTTCGCTGCTTTTGTAAATGTCCCGCATCTTCGGGCTCAGTTTATTGCCTAGCCCTGTTTCGATCGCGACCGTGTGCTGGCCGGTGCGGACGATCACCGTGTTCGCGCCTAGCAGGATTCGATTTTGCTCGTCCGCTGGAGCCCGCTTTTCCCACAGCGGCTTCGGTACCACCCCAAACATCGCTCCGCCGTCCAGCAAATAAGTTCCATCCGTGCAAATGGTCAACTCAAAATCACCCACCATGGCGCGCCCGCGCACCAGATCGACGGTATGCGGATTGTCAGCGGGATGGGGCACGGTGGAACTCCTCGTTTAATTGCCGCCGGCCGTCGGCCGCAGAGTGCTTTCAAATTGCTGCAGGATGGCGTCGAATAGATGAGTTCGCGCGGCCGCTCCGGCCAGCGAATGTGTCTTGCCAGGGTAGAGCAGCAAACGATAAGACACATTTGCAGTTACGAATTGCTGGATCATCTGGATGGTGTTCTGCATATGCACATTGTCATCGCCTGTACCCTGGATCATCAACAGATTTCCATGCAGGTGCTCCGCGCTGTTGATTACGGAATCGTCCTCATAGCCCTTCTGGTTCTCATCGGGCAATCCCAGGTAGCGCTCCGTGTAGATGGAATCGTATAGGCGCCAGTTGGTGACCGGAGCCACAGAGACTCCTGCTGCGAAGCGGTCGGAGTGAGTCATCGCGTACAGGGTAAATGTTCCGCCCCAGCTCCAGCCCCACCAGCCAAGTCGTTTTGCATCCACCTGCGGATACTTCTGTAGTACTTGGTCCAGCATCGTCAGCTGGTCCTGTAACTGCACCGGGCCAAAATTTCGGTAGGCGGCTTCTTGAAACGTTCTGTCACGATTTCCCGATCCGCGGTTGTCTACGTGGAGCACGGCAAAACCGTGTTGCACCAGCAGCTGATCAAATAGCGTTCCTTGTTCGCCCACCGAGCCCGCTTCGCCATACTCATCGCGGACGATTTGCGCATGCGGGCCGCCATAGGCATTCACAATCAGCGGCACGCTCGCCGCCCGGTGCATATCCGGCGGCAGCAGCAGTTCGCCATACAACGTCGTCCCGTCGACTGCGTTGCCGGTGAACAGGATGGGCGCCACCAGCGTATAGCCGTCGAGAGAGCGCGACTGCCAGAAGGGAGTGCAGGAACCAGCGATACCGCAAACGCTCACCGTTGGCGGCCGCAACAGATTCGAAACCGAATCAACGTAATGGGAAGCATCCGGCGACAGCGTAATGCGATGGACACCGCGGATCGTGCTCACCAGTTTTTTCCCGGTGCCATCCAGATGCACCTCCCACAGCATCTCTTGTCGCGGGTCCGTCTCATTGGAGGTGTAGTAAACGATGCCATGCTTCTCATCAACCCCAGCCACGCTCAGCACTTCCCAATCACCATGCGTCAGTTGCCGCACCAGCGTTGCATCGCTCTCCATGGGGTCGGCCGCGTCATAGCGGTAGAGATACAGGTGCGTATTGCCGTCCCGCCAACTGCCCCACAGAAACTGACTATCCTTCAAAAAATGTACATCGTAGGCTTCGTCGAAAAACTTGTTCGCAGTCTCCGCGTATACCTTGCGGACCGCTCCGCTCTTGGTGTCGGCAAAATAAATTTCAATGTGCCTGTGATCGCGGCGCAGCACTTCAATCCATACGTGGCCGTCATCCAGCCAGCCAAACCGCGGAATGTAGTCGTTGTGGTCGCTCACCGGCACATGCAGCCACACCGTATCTCCGCCACTCGCCGCCACAATACCGACCTGCACCGACGGGTTTGGATCTCCCGGTTGGGGGTATCGCTGTTGATCAACCGTGCTGTGGGTTGGCAGCCAGTCGGTAATCGGATAGGCGGGCACCGCGGCTTCATCCATCTGTAGATACGCAATGTGCTTCGAGTCTGGAGACCAGAAGTAGTTGCTGCGTACATCCAGCTCCTCTTCATACACCCAATCCACTTCGCCATTCAACAGGGTCGGCGCCGTCGTGTTCGTCAGCGCGTCATCACGCCGCCCAGCCAGCGTGATCACATGCAGATTGTGGTCGCGGATGAAGGATATGGACTGCCCATCCGGCGAAAATTTCGGATCGTCGCCGCTGCCCGCCCCCGTGTCGGCTATCGGTGTGGCCGCATCCCTCTGCAGATCGTAAAGCCATAACGCCCCAGTGTTGTCGAAGATCAGTTGCTTGCCATCGGGCGACCAATGATAGCTCGACAGGCCATAGCGCGCCCGGTGGTCGCGGTCGCGCTCATCATTGCTCACGTTGTAGATCGCTGCCAGCCTGGTTTCCGGTATCAGCACAGAAGCCGCTCCGCTGGCTGCGTTTACCGTGATCACATCATCCGGCTGACCATGTTCGAAGTCTCCAGATAAATACGTCACACTCGCGCCGTCGGGGTTCCAGAGAAATTCTCCCGGAGGAGTGCCCAGCGGGCCGCCGCCCCGCCAAATATCCTCCACCGTCCAGGCCTTGCCGCCATGATCGGTAGTTTGCGCCAGGCATCCAAGAACCGCTAGGAACAAGCCCGTCAGCACTAGCCATCTTCGCATCGGCTAAACTCCAGCATTTATTGTAACGACCATCAACCCGCGCAAATTCTCATCAACAGGTTCATCCTCTTGCCGGCTCCCACGCATCCCGACTGTTTGGCGGTTTCGTGGTCACAATTTCCCGCTCTGTCAGCGGCAAAGTTTGCGTCCGTGCTAGACTGCGCTTTTACCCTTCTCTTATGCACGCAGAGCTTGCAAAACTCGTTCATCTGCAAGAACTCGAACAACAGGCCCGCGAACTCAATACTCAGTTGGCCAGTTATTCCAGCCGCGTGGAGGTCAGGGAAGCCGCGCTAGTCGATACCGCGCGCTTGCTCGACCAGAATGCCATGGCGCTCGCAAAGGAAACCGCGTTGCGTCGGCGCATGGAATCAGAAACAGAAGATTTTCGCATGAAAAGCGCCCGCTATCAGGCCCAGTTGGACGACGTCCAGAGCGATGGCCAGATGAAGGCCCTGCAACATCAGATCGCCTTTTGCAAACACGAAATCGACCGCATCGATGAACTCGAATTCGCCAGTCTCATGGAGACCGAAGCGCTTGAGGTCCGGCAGAGATTGCTGCATGAGACCCGCGCCAATCAGCTCCAGGCGCTGGAGGATGAGAAGATAACTTCGCAGCTCGGCCGTGCTCGAGGCAAGGAAACTCTGGCTGAGCTGAATCGTGAACGCGATGAGCTGCGCAAAACTGTGGAGCCGGAGTTGCTATCTGAGTACGATCGCATTTCGAGCGCGCGCAAGCTCGCCGTCGCCAGCGTCGAACAACAGCGCTGTTCCGCTTGCCAGATGATGCTCCGACCCCAGCGATGGAATGAGATTCGCCAGGGCGGCGTGCATTTCTGCGAGTCCTGCGGACGTTTCCTGTATTACAACCCCGCCATCGACCTGACCGATGCCGTCCATCTTCCTCCTCCATCCAAAAAACCGGCGGGCCTCGCCAAGGGTGCCGCGCCATCGCAGGCCACCGGCTCGGGCCCTTTGGCGCGAGAGGACTAACGACTCCTCCGTATGCAACGAATCGCCGTCGATATGGATGAAGTAATGGCCGATACGCTGGGCGAATTGTTGGCCCGCTACAGCCGCGAGCAAAACACCTCACTCACCAAGCAGGACATTCAGGGCAAATGGCTCTGGCAGGTTCTCCCCCCGCAACAGATAGAGATCATCGATTCGTATCTGCTCGGCGATGGTTTTTTTGAGGACATCCCCGTCATTGCCGGAAGTCAGGATGTGCTGTTGCGGATGAGCCGGCGATACGAAATTTTCATCGCGACCGCAGCCATGGCTTTCCCCAGTTCCTTCGGTTCAAAGTATCGCTGGCTCCGCCGCCACTATGATTTTCTCTCCCCGCAAAACTTTGTTTTCTGCGGAGACAAAAGCATTCTGCACGCCGATTTCCTCATCGACGACATGCCTCGCAACCTGGCCGCGTTTCAGGGGGAGGGCATACTCTTTACTGCGCCTCACAATATCCACACACCGGGCTATCGCCGCGTCGATACCTGGCAGGATGTAGATGCCATGTTCCTCAGCTGAGGACTTTCCGGCGCATTCGAACCAGGGTGCATCAGCTCAGCGATTCTGCCTCGTCTGCGCCGGTATGGTTTTCGCGTGGCCGTACCGTCCGCCCGGAATGCAGCGAACCATTGCGTTCCTCCTGCGGCGGCTTTTCCGGCGCTGCGGGCGAACCGCTGCGGAACGCTCCCCCCAGAGATGTTCCCAATGGACGCAGATTCATCGACGGCTGCGCTAACACTGCCTGGTGCTGCGTCACAATGATGACCCGCGCAACTTCAGTTCCTGCACAGCGATAACTATGTGGCGTGCTCGCGTCAAAATACACTGAGTCGCCCGGTGTCAGGACGTAGCTCTGACTCCCGTGCCGAATATCCATCTCCCCGCTCAGCACATAAAGAAATTCAAAGCCGGGATGGACATGCGAGCGCACTTCGACATTCTTTTTCAACGGAATAAATTCGGCCAGGTAGGGGTCCAGGGTGCGGTCCGGTACCAGGTATCCCAGGCTCTCAAAATAGTATGTCGGATCGCTTACCCCGCTCTGCGGCAGCCGCACGCGCTCCGACTGGCGATGGATGCGAAACAGCGTGCGCGGCTCAGGATCGAAAAAATACGAAAGATCCTTGCTAAACACCATGGCGATTCTTGCCAGGTTCCGCAGCGTCGGAACCACTCTGCCAGTTTCCAGTTGCGACAGGAAGCTGGCAGACAGACCCGTATGCTTCCCCATCTCGACCAGCCCCATGGATTTCTTTAAACGAAGTCGTTTGATTCGTTCGCCAATCTTTTTCTCCCCAATAAACGACTCGGCGGTCTCCGGATCGACCTGGCTCGCTGACTTAGCCGCAACATGCGGTTCTTTCATCGTAAAGTTCTCCATGCACTTTGGATGCCAACCACCCCGCATGCGATCATGTTTTATAGGGGAAAAATAGATGTTTATCATATCAATACGTTTTTGGTCCCTTGCGCATGCCGTCAAGAACCCATCTGGCGAGCGATAATTTTTTCGCATCAAACTCTGGACGGTCTCGCTTACGTGACATTGCTGTCCGCTCTATGGATATCTTTCCCCAGATACTCATTTCCGGCGCTTCCGGGCTGGTTGGCGGAGCTCTCCAGGCCCACTTCGCCGCTCAAGGGGTGGCTTGCTCAACCCTGGTCCGGCACACTGCCCAACCCGGCAGCTCTGCCTACTTCTGGGATCCGTACAACTTCGAGTTTCGCCCGGGTATGCGGCGACTCAGCGGCATTCGCGCTGCCATTCATCTTTCGGGAGACAATCTCACGAATGGCCGATGGACAGCCGCCAAAAAACAAGCCATCCGCCAAAGCCGGGTGCGCACGACCCGTTCGCTGGTCGAACTGCTGTCCCACCTCGACCATCGGCCGGAGGTGCTGCTCTGTGCCTCGGCCGTCGGCTTCTTCGGCGACCGTGGCGATGAAATCCTGACAGAAGAATCCAGCTCCGGCAAAGGATTTTTGCCACAGGTATCTCGCGAGTGGGAGGCCGCAGCTCAGCGCCGCAACCGACCTGGGAATCCGCGTCGTCCATCTCCGCTTCGGCGTCATTCTTGCGCGCCAGGGCGGAGCCTTGGCCAAGTTGCTTCCCGTCTTTCGCATGGGATTGGGCGGCAACCTCGGCAACGGGCACCAGTGGATGAGTTGGATTTCGCTTCCGACTGTCCTTGAAATCGTCGAGTTCTGCATGAATCAGCAAGACCTTCAAGGCCCCGTCAATGTCGTCGCTAACCCCGTCACCAATTCCGAATTCACGCTGACTCTAGCCCGCCACCTCCACCGGCTCGCTGTCGCACCGGTGCCGGCATTCGCTCTACGACTCGCCTTCGGAGAAATGGCCGATGCCGCCCTGCTGTCGAGTACCCGCGCGATTCCCGAGAAACTGCTCCACGCCGGATTCGTATTCCGGCATCCCACCCTTCAGGATGCTTTGCAGCAAATTCTGCCATCGTAAGCCACGCCGTCCGTCGTGCCGCCGGTATCCACTTGTAGGAACTCTGCTACGCTGAAAATCGCATGAGTTTCTTCTTGAAGCGGGGCGTTTCGACGGTCTCACTCGGCCAGCCGGTCTGCCCCCAGTCTCCCATCGCTCCCAGGCGAACACGTCTCATGCGGGCTGCCTGTCTCTCACCTCTCACATGGGTGTGCGGGCTTTGCTTGCCGATTTCGCTGGTAGGCTGTGGCATGGTCGCCGCCCCACAACCTCCCTCACTCCACCTGCCCAAGCCCATTACGGATCTCGCCGCCAGCCGCGCCGCCAACCAGGTCACCCTGCAGTGGAGCACGCCCGAGGAGAGCACCGACGGCCTGAAGTTGCAAGCGCCGGTGCAGTTGCGCGTCTGCCGTCAACTCCAGACTGCTCCTTGCCAGACCATCGCGACCGTTCCCGCTGCGCCCGGCAAACCGGCTCAGTACATCGACGCCCTGCCCGCGACGTTGTCGGTCGGGCCGCCTCAGCCTCTGCGGTACAGCTTGTTCGGCATCAACCAGCACGGCAGATCGGCCGGCCCTTCCAACGTAGTCATGGTGCTAGCCGGCGAGGCTCCGCCGCCCGTCGAAAATCTCTCATTGCAAGTCGTTGAGCGCGGAGTCGTCCTTCATTGGCAGCCCGTTTCGAACCTCGCCGTGGGCACCGCCATTCAGATCGACCGAACCTTGATACCGGCCACCAAGCCTGCCAAAACCACGGCGACCAAAAACGCCAGCCTGCTTCCCAGGACTGTCGAGTCGGAGCATCAGGAATTGCGGGTCAATCTCAATCCCGCGGGCAACGAAAAGCCCTCCGCACTGGCAGATCCGGGAATCGCGCTCGATACCAGTGCTCTGTTTGGTCGTCACTACAGCTATACGGTCAGCCGAGTCGTTCAGCGACAGGTAGACGCACAAACGGTGCAAGTCGCCAGCGCCCCCTCCCCGTCCGCCGACATAACCACGGTGGACACATTTCCGCCCCGCGCTCCGTCTCGTCTCGTTGCCATACCGGTCTCAGCGGCCATCAATAACGGCCACGCTGAAGTCGACCTGTCTTGGTCCGCCAATACAGAGCCAGACCTGGCAAAATATCGCGTCTATCGTCAGGACGTCTCTCAAAACGAATCGATGCAGCAGATTGCCCCCGCGCCCGACGTCCCTTCCGTCGTTGCCCCCACGTTCCGCGATCTGCATGTCGAGCCCGGCCACACCTATGCCTACGCCGTCACCGCAGTGGACGCGTCGGGGAATGAAAGCGCTCGGTCACAGTCCGTGGAAGTCACCGTTCCGGCGTCATAAAGCCATCACGAATCAGTCGATAAGGAGGGTCCACCATGCAGTATTGTCGCTTCCAAACGGATGAAGGTCCGCAGTACGGCCAGCTCATCTCGCGCCAGGGCGAGCTATGGATGGAGCGCGTCATTGCCCCGCCCCCGGAGGACCTGAGCGTAATTCTGTCATCTGAGGATTTTCCAGCTTGTCCGCTTTCGACCCTTACGCTGCTCGCGCCCGTCACGCCTTCAAAGATCGTCTGCATTGGCCGCAATTATCGCGACCATGCGGCTGAACTGGGCAATGAGGCCCCGAAAGAGCCGCTGCTCTTTCTCAAGGCGCCATCGTCCCTGCTGCCGCCGGGCGGCGCGATCCGTCTTCCGGCGATTTCGCAGCGCGTCGATTACGAAGGCGAACTGGGCGTCGTGATCGCTCGCAGTTGCCATAAGCTGCGGGCCGACGAAGATTTTCGCTCCTACATCCGCGGCTATGTCATCGTGAACGACGTTACCGCCCGCGATCTGCAAAAATCGGATGGCCAGTGGTCCCGCGCCAAAGGGTTTGACACGTTTTGCCCGGTCGGCCCCATCGTCTCCGACGGCGTCGATCCCAGCGCCGGCATCACCGTGACCACCCGCCTCAATGGCCAGGTTAAGCAGCATGGGTCGACCAGCGATTTCATCTTCGATCTCGCCGTCCTCTTGCGCTATATCTCCGCCGCCATGACGCTGAATCCAGGCGATTTAATCCCTACCGGAACCCCTGCAGGCGTCGGGCCCATGCAGTCAGGCGATGTTGTGGAAGTGGAAATTGCGGGCCTCGGAGTACTGCGGAATCCTGTGATTGCCGAAAATGCCTGAACCAACCCCACGCCGTCCATTTCCGCAGGACCGTCTCGCCGCCCTTGGCCCCGCGCCTGTGGAAGAGCCTGAGCGGTATGATGTATGGACGAAGCTTAAACTCTTAATCGCTGCGGTTGTCCCCGGGCAGCTACGGTATCCAGGGCAGGTAGAATGCGCGTGATCGTATTGATGATTGAAATCGAACAACCCGAAGGACTCTCGGCACGAAAGCTCGTTCTCGAAACTTCCAAGCATAACGTACTCACCGCCTATAGCGGTGCCTCCGGCATCCAGCTCTTTCAGCGCTTCCCCAATGTCGACGCCGTCGTCGTCCACGTCGACTTGTCGGATCTGTCGTTTGAGAGCGTCGTACGCCAGCTGCGAGAAATTCGGCCGGACGTCCCCATCATCGCCCTCTCGCCCATTCCGGACCTCGCCCTCGATGGCGTGGATTTTGTCATTCCAAGTCATGAGCCGCAGGCCATTTTGAAGGTGCTGGCAGACAACTTCAAGGCATCCACTTCCAATTAGCGTCTGCTCCACATCCGGCGGTAGGAATCCCTTGATCCTTGGGACATTGCGCTCTTCGCCAGCCGCGGTACGAGTCACGGCGAATCCGCATTACACTGGAGGAGAATCCGGGAAGCGTCGGCGGCAGGCAACCGATGCTCTCCATGAATCCCCATCGAATCGTCGGCGAATACGATTCCACCGACGAATTCAAGCATCGAATAAATAAAGGCGATCTGTAGACAGATTTGGCTGCGGAAGACCCGCCCAGGAGGAAACGATGTCCAAGTCCCAGTTTGAACAGCTGCGCGCAATGACCGTCATTGTCGCCGATACCGGTGAAATTCAGGAAATCGAGAAGATCAAGCCCCAGGACGCTACTACGAATCCTTCGCTCATCACCACCGCGGTCCAGCTGCCGCAATACCAGCCCATCATGGATGAGGTGTTGCTCGCTGCCAAGAAAAAACTCGGCAATGGAGCCAAGGATAAAGATGTCGCCAACCTCGCTTTCAAGGGTCTTGCCGTTGACTTTGGCAAGCGCATTTTGAAGATCATCCCTGGTCGCGTCTCGACGGAAGTTGACGCCCGGTTGTCCTATGACACCGACGCAACCTTACAGCAGGCTCGGGAAATCATTCAGCAATACGAAGCCGCCGGCGTGTCGAAGCAGCGCGTGCTCATCAAGATCGCCTCCACCTGGGAAGGTATCCGCGCCGCAGAGATCCTGGAAAAAGAAGGCATTCACTGCAATATGACGTTGCTCTTCGGCATTCATCAGGCCGTCGCCGCAGCGGAAGCGCGCGCCACACTCATCTCCCCGTTCGTCGGTCGCATCCTCGATTGGTACAAGAAAGACACCGGCAAAGACTATCAGGGAGCGGACGATCCGGGCGTGCAATCCGTCACCAGCATCTACAACTACTTCAAAAAATTCGATTACAAAACCGTCGTCATGGGTGCCAGCTTCCGCAACATCGGCGAAATTCAGCAGCTCGCCGGATGTGATCTTCTTACCATTGCGCCCAAGTTAATCGAAGAGCTGGAAGCTGCGCAGGGAGATTTGCCGCGCAAACTCGACCCCGCCAAAGCAAAAACTATGCAGATCGAAAAGATCACCATCGATAAGCAGACCTTCGACAAGATGCATGCGGAAAATCGCATGGCCCACGACAAACTCAAAGAGGGCATTGAAGGCTTCAGCGCTGCCCTCGAAAAGTTGGAATCGCTGTTGGCCAAGCGGCTCACCGAACTGGGCGCCAATCAACAGCAAACCGTCGGCGCCGCCCACTAAGTCAGTTTGCGTGCTCCATCCACGTCGCCGCGACGATGCTAGCCGTATAGGAAATTTCACTTGCAAGAGCCGATTCCCACCGGGCGTTGTATCGCCCTTTCGGATTCGGCTCTTCTCTTCTGCCGCGTTCAAGATTCGCAATCCATCCTAGCGACTGCTAACGAACTGCATCCTCACGGCTGATTTTTCTTTGAATTTCTCGTGAAAATTTGTACAGTACTCACTAACTTGCTGAGAGTCCTTTCGGAAAGGAACGTCAAAGCGCCACGGCACACGCCCTGGCTTACAACACGAAGTCCAGAACGTGCATCAGAAAATTTCACGGATAGGAGCTACCCCATGTCTGCGAATCCGATGCCTGCCGAGAATCCATTGCGAAAGCTGTTCGAGGAGATCGTGTACGGCTGTTACAGCCAAACTTCCGAAGTCAACGATGCCGAAATTTCCAGCTATGTGGCTGGAATCCTTACCGATTTTGCCGAAACCGAACAACTCTACCGCATCCGCGACCAGCGCGGCCGTCCCCTGCGCGAAGTCAGCGACATGCTCGTCGCCTCCGATCCCGTGTATGGCGAGGCGTATTCTTTCCCGCGAGAACGTGAAGTGCGCAAGCACATTGGCGACTTTAGTCTATTCTTTGCCGGCATGTTTCCAGAATCCGCTCAATGGCTGCGCCGCAATCAGCAGGAGAGTTTGCAGGCGCTCCGTCGCGCCGGCAAAGAAAGCTACTTCATCGTTTCCCAGTTCAATTTGTTTGAGTTCGAGCAGGAAGCTCCGCTGTTCGGCCGTCTCGCCGAAGCCTTCGACGCCTGTGCCGATGCCTTGGCCGACGTGCGAAAAGAGCTCGATCGCCGTCGCCTGCTGCCCCATCGCAATCCAACTCCACCCCCCAAACTGCTGATGTAGGCATCCAATCCTCCATTTCGCGCTTTCACAGCGTGTCGCGACAGCGGCGCGCCTTCCCTTAATTGTGCCTTCCCCCACGCTCGCCGAATCGGCGCCCGCCTATCTCCGATCAATACTCTTCCCCTTCTCTGTGCCGACGCTGTAGTATCAGACGACGAAATCTGAAGCCGAAAATTTACCTGTCCTTCACATGCATGCTGCAGGATGTCAGGATGGCTGGAATGTTGGACGAACTCTCGGCTCGTCCATCCAACCTTGACTCCGGAGAGCCTCTATGGAAACTTCTTTTCGTGCGCTCATCACGCAACTCCACGGAATGCTCTTTGGTGTTTTCTTTCTCCTCGCAATTGGCGGAGTCTTGGTCGAACTGTGCCGTTCTCTCTATGAAACGCGACCGTCTGAACTCACGCCCAGAGGCCTCTGGCTCCGACGCATCTACTTCGTCTGCACCGTGCTTTGCGGCTGGGCCGCGGTTTTGTCCGGAGCGTACCTGGTTTACCCGTGGTATCGCGCCATTCCGCCGGCTGGTGTCACCAACCTCACGCAATTTCCGCAGGCTTTGTTGAAGTCGTCCGCCGCCACCGCGGGATGGCACAATCTTGGTATGGAATGGAAAGAGCACATTGCCTGGTTCGCAGCCATCGCCATGACCATGGCTGCCTATGTGGCGACGAAGTACGGCTCGTCCATTCGAGAGCATCCGCAGGTTCGCAGGGCAGTCCTCGTCTTTGTCATTGCCGCTTTTATCGCAGCCGGGGTGGCCGGCTATTTTGGCGCCATGATCAACAAGCACGCTCCCGTGAACGGCGGTGCAACAATTCGGTGGTCGGGGAGATAACCGTTGACGCCTCCGCCGCAGGATGAACAAATCGCCTCCCGCTCTGCGAAACCCTCCCTGCCCAACGGGCCCGCCGCCGCTGCGATTCTGTCCGCCGCGGTCGGCTGCTTTACCCTCAGCGTCTTCGCTGTGATCGCCGATGCATCCAGGTCTGTGGCGGCGTTCTTCACCTTCTACCGGCCGACGGGGCCGCTCTCCGGCGTCACCACCGCCGCCCTCCTGCTGTGGCTCGTCACCTGGTTCGTCCTGTCGCTTCGCTGGAAGGACAAGACCGTCGCCATCACAAAGGTCACTGCAACCGCATTCATCCTCTTGGCGCTTGGAATTCTCCTGACCTTTCCTCCGTTCGCGGATTTTATCCGCGGTAAATAGCCTGACCCCGATGAATCCATGATGCTCCGACGCGATCCCGAAAGATTTCTTTTGCTGATGATCTTCCTGCTCACAGCCGCCACCCTGTGGGCGGGTCCGCCATTTCAAACCGACGATCCCGAGCCGGTCGACTTCCGTCACTACGAGTTCTATCAATTCGGCATGGTGTCCAGCACGCCGGTCGAAACCGATCCCACGGGTCCTGCGTTCGAATTCAACTGGGGTGCCGTCCCCAACGTGCAACTGCACGTCATTTTGCCCTGGGGCGCCATCATTCCTTCCAACAATCCCGTCTATTATCCAAGCGCGGTTGGCCCCAGCGCTTACGGCCTCACCGATATGGAACTTGGCGCCAAGATCCGATACATCAAGGAAACCAAACATCGCCCCGAGATCGGAACCTTCACCATGCTGGAGGTCCCCACCGGCAACGTCAATAATGGGCTGGGCGTGGGCAGAGTCTGGTACAAGCTGCCCATCTGGGTGCAAAAAAGCTGGGGACATTGGACCACCTACGGCGGAGCCGGCTATCAGGTTGTCCATCAAACCCAATACAACAGCTTTCCGTATGGCGGATGGCTGCTCCAGCGCGACATTGGCAAGCGCTGGACGCTGGGCGGCGAAGTTTTTTCCCACGCCGCAGAAGGTCTCGCCACCCCGCAGACCCAATCCGCCACCATGATCGACCTCGGCGGTTTTTACTACATCAAGAATCCGGGCCTGCAAATTCTCTTTTGCTACGGACATTCCGTCGCCGGACAAACGGAGAATTACGCCTACCTCGGCCTCTACCAGACCTGGGGATCGAAGCCCGGCCAGGGTCTCAATGGTTTCCTGGGCCGCCATTTCTAGTAGGGGGAAGGAACGCTGCCCCTGTTAGACAGGCCCTTCCATCTGATACATCTAGTCTCATGCTCAATCCAGGAGTGACTCGTAGAAACTTCCTCTCCGCCGCTGCGTTCGGTTCCGCAATGTTGGGTCTGCTGCCGCGCCGTATGCAAGCACAAGCACCGAATGCGCCCGAGCCTGAATCTGATTGGTTCTATAGCCAGAGCGAATGGAACGCGGCGCCGTTCACCGCTCTGCTGCGAGCGCGGCGAACCGTCAAGCAACTCTTCGATATGACAAGCACCGACGGAGAGATGCTGACCGATCACGTCCATAACGCGTTGACCGGGCTGGAGCGGGGATTCGGCATCCCGAAGGACAAGATTCTCGTCGTCGCCGCCCTCCGCGCGCACGCGACTCTGCTCAATTTTGACGATGAGGCCTGGAAAAAATATCAGTTTGGAGTGGGATACGGAATCAATGATCCTAAGACGGGCAAGCCCGCGCAACGGAACATTTATTACACTTCCACCATGTCACTCGACGGCCACTACGCCTCCGACGACCCCAACAACCCCCAGGCCATCGAATCAGACTCATCGATCCAGGCCATCCAGCGCCGCGGCGTTCAGCTGCTGTGTTGTCACATGGCTACCGAAGGCGCAGCTCACTATGCAGTCAAACGGCTCAAACTGCAGGCGACTCCGGAATCGGTCGCACAGGACCTGCTCGCTCACCTGCTCCCGGGTGTCATTGTCGTTCCCAGCATGGTTTCAGCAATCCCGTTGTTGGAGAAGAAAGGGGACTTCGCTTACCTGCGCCTTTAATGGTTTTCGGCCGGTAGCCTCAGCACCATCCATGCCGCCAGAACGACCAATGCTGCCGGTATCCACAGTGCCCTCACCGCAAAATGGAGAGCGCCATAGGCACCCAGCAGCGCTCCCGCTCCATAGGCAGCCCATGTCGTAAAAAAAATCGCGGCCCGCAGCAGCGCTTCCCTGTGCTTTCCCGGTAGTTCCCGCCGGCTCAGATCCTCCGATTCGGCAATCGCCTCGCCCAGATTTTCCAGATCTCCGCTGATGAACGCGGTGCTCAGCTTCACCGGACCGATCTGATGGAATGCGTTGTTCTGCATTCCCAGCGCTGCGGCCAGCACCAGCAGCAATACAATGCGCAGCGTGTCAGGATGCGGTATCAACGCCAGCCAGCTCAGGATTCCAAACTCAATCGCCAGCGTGACCAGTTTCTTCCAGCGCGCGCGCCCCGCTCTGGCCTGACGCAGTCCCGCGTGTGTGATCAAAATGCCTGCCAGAAATGTAATCACCACGCCGAACCGTAGCGCTGCTTCTCGCCAGTCGCGTGTAACGACAGACGCGGCAAACAACACCGTGTTGCCGGTCATGTTGGCGATGAAAATCTTGCCGAAAAGTAAATAGGCGATGACATCAACCGCGCCTGCTATTGCGCACAGCGTGCCGACGAGAGGAACCGCGGCCAGAATCGTCCGTCTCTGGGAATCTGCCATGCGCCGACGCCTTAGGAGAACTGGTCTACAGAATGTACCGCGACAGATCCTGGTCCTTCACGATCGAGGCGACCATGTGTTGCACGTAGGCAGCGTCAATGGCAATCACTTTCTCGTTGCCATCGGCTCCGTCGCGTTCCACCAGCGGAATGGTGGCCGACGGCTTGTAGTCCTGGGTGCGCTCCGCGCTTGCAGCCAACGTCACCGTCGCGTCCCCATGAGCCGCGTCAGAATGCAGCGCTTCGCTCGGGGCTTTCCCGCCAGAACGGTTGTGCCGCGCCAGGTCCGGTGCGTCGAAGCTGATCTCGTCCAGCACTCGCTCCATGATCGTGTGCAGGCGACGCGCGCCAATGTTTTCCGTGGCTTCATTCACGCGGAATGCGAAATTCGCGATCTCTGCCAGCGACTCAGGAGAAAATTCCAGCTTCAACCCCTCGGTCTCCAGCAACGCTGTCGCCTGCTTCACCAGAGAGGACTTGGGCTCGGTGAGAATCTTGATAAAGTCTTCCACGGTCAGCGATTGCAGTTCCACCCGGATAGGGAAGCGGCCCTGCAATTCCGGAATTAGGTCGCTCGGCTTGGATACGTGAAACGCTCCCGCGGCGATGAACAGAATGTGGTCCGTGCTCACCATGCCGTAGCGCGTGTTCACCGTGGTTCCTTCTACAATCGGCAGAATGTCCCGCTGGACGCCTTCGCGAGAAACATCCGGTCCGTGTCCGCCCTCGCGCCCGGCAATCTTGTCGATTTCATCCAGAAATATAATGCCGGAATTCTCCACGCGCTCGACTGCCACCCGCGTCACCTGATCCATGTCGATCAGCCGCTGCTCTTCTTCCTGTACCAGATATTCGAAAGCCTCTCCCACCTTCATCTTGCGCTTCTTGGTGCGCTGGCCAAAAATGTTCGGCAGCATGTCCTTCAGGTTAATGTCCATCTCTTCCATGCCCTGGTTGGAGATGATCTCAAAAGAAGGATTGTTGCGCTCGCGAACATCGATCTCGACCATCCGCTCATCCAGCTTGCCCTCGCGGAACTGCGCTCGTAGCTTTTCCCGGGTGCGCTGGTGAGAATCGTTGGCGGCCGGTTGCGCCGGGCTGGGGAAGGCAATGGTGTTATCGTTGCTGTCTTCAACTGCCGAGATGGCTGGCGCTGCCGCCATTGGCGATGGCGCAGGCATCGGCACCGCCGCCGCCGGTAACAGCAGATCCAGCAGGCGCTCCTCGGCGTTCAGTTCCGCCTTGTCTTCCACTTCTTCCAGCTTTTCCTCGCGCAGCATGTCGATGGCAATCTCCACCAGATCGCGAATCATCGATTCCACATCGCGGCCCACATACCCAACCTCGGTAAACTTCGACGCTTCCACCTTCAAAAATGGGGAGTTTGTCAGCTTCGCCAGTCGGCGGGCGATCTCGGTTTTGCCAACGCCCGTGGGTCCGATCATGATGATGTTTTTGGGCATGATATCGTCGGCCAGCTCCGGCCCCAGCTTCTGGCGCCGCATGCGATTCCGCAATGCGATAGCCACCGCCCGCTTCGCCGCGTGCTGGCCCACAACATACTTGTCCAGTTCCGCCACAATCTCTCGCGGCGTCATTTCATCCAGCGATAGCGCCTGGTCTTCTTCAATTCCTGGAAGATAAATGGCCATATCCACTCCTCGGTCCCGGCCATCGCCTCGCGGCCCGGCCGGCACGGCCTACAGTTCTTCGATGGTAATTTGATCGTTGGTGTAGATGCAGATCTGGCCCGCGATGCGCAACGATTTCTCCGCAATCTCCCGCGCCGGCAGTTCCGTGTTCTGGATCAACGCCCGCGCCGCCGCCAGCGCGTAGGAGCCGCCGCTTCCGATCGCCGTGATGCCTTCATCCGGCTCGATCACGTCCCCCGCGCCGCTGATCAAATACGTCTGATGCAGATCGGCCACCACCAGCAGCGCCTCCAGATTGCGCAGCATCTTGTCTGTGCGCCAGTCCTTGGCCAGCTCCACGGCAGATCGCCCCAGGTTGCCCGCATACTGCTCCAGTTTCGCCTCAAACCGGCTGAACAGAGAAAACGCGTCTGCCGTGGATCCGGCAAATCCAGCCAATACTTTGTCCTGGTAGAGCCGCCGGATCTTCCGCGCCGTGTGCTTGATGACGCTTTCCCCCAGCGTCACCTGGCCATCGGCCGCCATCACTACTCGATCGTTGCGGCGAACGCACAAGACCGTCGTCGAGCGAATTCTCGCTCGTTCGGGTCCAGATCGCTGGCTGGAGAGACTTCTGCGGCGGGAAACGGAAGGGCCGGCTGCGTCAGAACGCAGGGCAGTTTGCTTATAGGAGTCGAACATCGTCAACTACGATTATAAGGCAATTGTTTACCACTTTTGGTCGAAGCCCTACCCGCGGACCGCCCAATTCGACTATCCTCAAACGTAGCTCGCATCAGTACAAATATCTTCGACGAGCATCGTATGCAATCTTGGTTGACGCACCACGTTCCTGTCCTGGCCACCACCGCAGCATCCGTAGCTGCTATCGGTGGTGTCGCTCTCTGGTGGGTCCTCACCCATCGCAAGTCCGCGGAAGAAAAAGAGCGAGAACGTCGCACTCTGCTGGTGCGTCAGGGACGCATCATTGATGGCTCCGTTCTCGACTGGTCTGAGCGGCCCGATTCCAGCGATCTGGGCACCCTGCATTATCGCTACTACATCGCCGGTGTCAGCTATGAGTCTGCCCAGGACGTGACATTTCTGGGAACTACTGAGCCGGTCGACGCTTCCTGCCTGGGCAGGCCCGCATCCGTGCGCTATGATCCGAAAAATCCCGCCAACAGCATCATCGTTGCAGAAACCTGGAGCGGGTTGCAGCACCCACACCCCTCCCAGCCCCACATCCCAACGGAGGCCGCCGACACGCATTCTTCAACCCCACCAGCGGTAAAATAAGGTATGCACGTCCACGCGCCGGCCAACAATCGAACCAAGACAATCCTGCGCGTCTCGCTGGTCCTCACTTTCGCCTACATTCTGCTCACATTGTTCGTCGGTTTGCGTGCCCATAGCCTTGCGCTCATCTCGGAAGCAGGCCACAATACATCCGATTTTCTGGCCCTGCTGCTCTCCTTTGTCGCCGTCTACTTCCATTCGCGGCCGGCCACTGACCAGAAAACCTTCGGCTATCGCCGCGCCGGTGTTCTCGCCGCCTTTGTCAATGCCATCGCCCTCATTGGCATCGCCGCCTGGTTGGCCGTCGAAGCCGTCGGGCGACTGCTGCATCCTCTGGTTGTCGAACCGCGACTCATGATGGCGACCGCCGCCGTCGGCGTCGTCATGAACGGCGTCCTGGCCTGGATGCTGTCCCGCGTCAGTAACGATGTCAACATTCGTGGCGCCTTCATTCACATGCTCGGCGATACGCTTTCCACCGCTGCGGTAATCGTTGGCGGCCTGGCCATCGCCCTCACCGGCATTCAGTGGATCGATCCCATGTTGTCCCTGATTATTGCCGCGCTCATCTTCTGGTCGTCTCTATCCATCATGCGCGAGACACTGAACATTCTGCTCGAAGGCACACCTCAGGATCTCTCGCTCACTGACATTCGCAGCGCCATGCAGGTCGTTCCAGGAGTGTGTGGCGTCCACGATCTTCATGTCTGGAGTCTTGGATCCCACCTCACCGCCTTGGCCTGCCACGTGACGATTCTCGATATTCCTCCCTCCGAAAGCCGCCGCATCCTCGCCGACATCAATCGAGAGTTGCTGGAGCACTTCAAAATCCATCACACCACCATCCAGTTCGAGATGCGCGATGACGCCGGCTGCGCTGTCGAAGACGGCTGCCTCCCCACCGACGAATCCTTGCTCGCCGCGATCGCCCACTCCCACAGCCACTCCCACTGACTTCATGCCATCTCCCTCCTTGCCGCCCGGTTACCTGCAGGGTTGCGAGCCGTGGGATTCCTCCGAAGCAAGAAGCGATGGGGGAATGGATGCTGTTTAGGTTATTTTCCAGCGTATGTGGAGATCTTCTCCAATGATGAACACCTCGTTGTAGTCGAACTCATTTGCGGAAATCGGGGTCGCTCGCTCCGGCTGGGAAACATACATCTCCATCCCGTTCAAAGGAACCAGTGTTACGTCGGTTTTCAGAGTTGTCGTTCCGAACGTATGTACCCAATAGTCTGTTTTCCGGCCCTTAAGCGTGAACTTGATGTAAGTGTCCACGATGTCACCCTTTTCGAGTTTCACCTCGGGCCCCTTGTACAAATGGGTCATATGCTCGGAGGGGATCGTTCGGGTCGGCGCATCCTTCAAGTCGACAAGATTCTTGTCTGATCCGGGACGTCGCGCCCACATCTCCTCCACCACCTCTCGCTCTGCTTCTTCGAACAACAGGCTCTGGAAGTAAGCGGTTCTGGTGAGCATCAGCGACCGGCCCTTTAACTCGACCTCAATCGTTACATCGTCATTTACGATGTCTGTCGCGGTCACCTTGATCGAGAGCCACTCTCTGTAATACCTCAGCCCGTTCAAATACTTGCGCAATTTGTCCTGCATCGGCTCAGGGAGCCGAAAACCGATAACGTGATAGAAAATGTCCTTGTTGATTTCCGTTGCCAGCCTTTTTTTCACGAACGGATCGACCGTTAAAGTAAGAACGCCGGCGATAAAGCCAGCCTCAAACGCGCCATGCCAGGGATAATTGTCGGGGTAGTGGTGGAGAAGGTAAAGGCAGACACCTGAAGTCGCCAGTGCGACGATATAGAGCCAGTACTCGTTCCAAAGCTCCCGCAAACTCCGCTTTTCATTTTGAGGTTTATCCACGACGCACCCCTCCAGGTATGGAAAATCTTTGATGCTACATCGCGTCAGGGGGGGAGAGACGCTCTTTGACGTGACCGTAGGATACTCCGCAACCCGTAACACACGAGCGGCGTAAATTTACCTGGCCGCATGCTGCGACTGAAAAATCTCCGCCACTCGTTCCACAGTGTCGATTTCCTCCACTGGCTTGTCCGGCCGCAGGCGCAAAATCCGAGGGAACCGCAATGAGTAGCCGCTATCGTGCCGCTCCGACTGCATCACGTTGTTGAACGCCACTTCCAGCACGATGTGCGGTTCCACGATGAGCTGACCGCCCTCGGATTCGATCGTGTGCTCCAAAAACCATTGCGTCATGGTCGCGATCTCCGCATCCGTCAGCCCGCTGTAAGCCTTTCCCACATTGCGTAACTCCGAACCGTCTCGCACCGCAAACGTGTAATCGCTCAGCACCGCTGCACGCCTGCCATGCCCGTATTCGACGGCCGTTACCACAACATCCAGGGTTGCCAGCTCCCGCTTCAGCTTTACCCACGCCGACCCGCGCCGTCCCGGCTGATACGTCGACTCCAGAGATTTCAACATCAAGCCTTCATTCCCGCGCGCCTGCGCCGCGGTAAACGCCTCGTCGATGTACGCAGGTGAAATTGCATAGGTAAGCGGCGCCAGCTTCAACCTTGCCTCGTCTCCGCCCGCGTTTGTAACTGCCTCGGTTGCAAATAGCGATCCCTGCAGAGAAGCACCTGCCACTCCCACCGTTCGCGCATCGACGGATCGCAGCGCAGCCGTCACCCACTCCTCCAGTCGAGCCCTTCGAACCCGCAGCGACGACTGCAGCATCAACTCCTCACCCTCCAGCAGAACATCGAACGCCATATAAACGACCGGCGCCTCCGCGCGCATCGCGGCTGTCACACGCTTGCGGCTCAACCGCGGCTGCAGCGCGGTGAAGGGAAGCGCGCGCTCGGCGTCGAAATCCCACGCCAGGATCTCTCCATCCAGAATCGCCGGCGTCTTCACCGCGGAAAACCAGTCCGCCAACTCCGGAAAGCTCGCCGTCACATCCTCGCGAGTGCGCGAAAATATTCGCACCCGCCCGGGTTGTTCCGCATCCCCGCAGTGCACCTGCGCCCGCATCCCGTCGTACTTGTCTTCCACCTGGGCAGCAGGCTGAGCCTTCCCGTCTTCGCGCTCCTCGCTCCCGCCAAACCGCGCATACGCTTCCTCCGCATTCGCGACCGGCGTTGCCAGCATAAATCCCAGCGGATGAAACATCTGAAATTGAGCGGTAGCCAATTCGTCCCGCCGCGCCAGTCCCACCACCGCATTCAGATCTCCCAGAAACATCTCCGCACGGCGAACCGCCTCCAGATCCTGCTCCGTCGCCACGGCAATCGCTTCCTCCACCAGGCTCTGCTTCACCCCCATGCGCATGTCGCCCGTAATCAGCTTGATGAAATACTTCGCCTCCAGCGGACTCAGCGATCGCAGTGCATCCACCAACTGCGCCGACTTCGCAGCCTGCGTGCGCGCCATCGCAAGCGAGTCCAGCCGTACCCGCACCTCTGCCACCGTCAGATGCTTCGAGCCAGCGGCCGCGGTCTGCAACAATTCTTCCGCAGTTGATCCTAGGTCGCCATGCTTGCGATAGACCCCATGAAAGCGGTCGCCATCGGCTCGGCTCACGGTTTCCAGCGCGCGCACAACCATCTGCCCGCCCACTTGCAGCTTGCGCTCATCCGTCTCCGGAAACACCGCGCCCGTCAGATATTGCGCTGCCACACCGGCATCGGCGGCATCCAGTCCGCGCAAATATTCCGCCATTGCCGCTCGCTTGGCCAGCTTGCTTCGAGTGCTCGCCAGCTTTTCACACAGGGCCGCAAACTCTATCCATCGAGCCACATTTGCCGCCATCCACCGCGCCTCCTTTCTTCATCCATATTTGCCGCCAGAAAACGCGCTACCATAGAGCAGGTATGCATCGAATGCAGCAGTTTCCGGCTTCCTCGCTCGCAATCCGCACCTCTGGTGAGACGCACTATTAGCGGCTCCCGCCGCCTTACGACCTTTTTCCGCTCGTCCCCTCTGTACCTCAATGTTCTCTCAGTTTCCGCCGAACAGGCCGGTCTCGGCGACCTTCAAATCCGGCCATGGATACCAATATGCTTGAACGGCTGACACAAATCGAAGCCCGCTACGACGACCTTTCTGCTCAGATGGCCGACCCGGCGCTGGTCTCCGATCAGCAGCAATATCAGAAAATCACCAAGCAGCATCGCGATCTGCAAGCCGTCGTCGAAAGCATCCGCGACCTCAAGCGCATCGAGCGGGGAATTGCCGATGCCAGGGCCATGGCCAGCGAACCGGACCCTGACATGCGCGTCATGGCGGAAGAAGAACTCGCGCAATTGGAATCTGAACGTCCCGCCGTCGAGGAACGAATTCGCGTCCTCCTCTTGCCGAAAGATCCCAACGACGAGAAGAACGTGATTCTCGAAATCCGTGCCGGTACCGGCGGCGATGAAGCGTCCTTGTTCGCTGCCGAACTCTTTCGCATGTATACGCGCTTTGCCGAACTGCATCGCTGGAAGGTGGAAGTCCTCTCCATGTCGGAGTCGGGCGTGCGCGGTATGAAAGAAGTGATCGCCATTATTGAAGGCGAGCGTGTCTTCTCGCAGATGAAGTTTGAAGGTGGCGTCCACCGGGTGCAGCGCGTCCCCCAGACGGAAACGCAGGGGCGCGTCCACACCTCCGCCGTCACCGTAGCGGTGTTGCCGGAGGCCGAGGATGTCGATATCAAGATTGAAGCCAAGGACCTGCGCATCGACACCTTCTGTTCCTCCGGCCCCGGCGGTCAGTCCGTCAACACCACCTATTCCGCGGTTCGCATCACCCATATTCCCACCGGCACCGTGGTCAGCTGCCAGGATGAAAAATCTCAAATCAAAAACCGCGAAAAGGGAATGCGTGTCCTCCGCTCTCGCCTCTATGAGGTTGAAATGGAAAAACAACAGCAGGCCCTCGCCAGGGAACGCAAGCAGATGGTCGGCACCGGCGATCGCAGCGAAAAAATCCGCACCTACAACTTCCCGCAGAACCGGCTCACCGACCATCGCATCGGCCTTACCATCCATCAACTCAGTGAAGTGATGGAAGGTAAGCTACAGCCCATCGTCGACGCGCTCATCGCGCATGATCAAGCGGAGCGGCTCAAACACGATGCCGCCGTCGTATGAGAGGCATGTTTGCCGAGTCGATGACGGTCGGCGATGCCATCGACTGGGGCGCGGACATTCTCGATGAAGCTGACTTCGCGGGGCAACACACACGCGAAGACTCGATGGTTCTGCTCCGTCATGTCCTCGGCATCGCGCCCGCCGAAATGCATGCCTATCGCGAGCGTCCCCTCACCGCGCTTCAAACAGAAGCCTTCAACGCGCTGATTCAGCGGCGTTCGCGCGGCGTGCCGATCCAATACCTCACCGGCGAGCAGGAATTCTTCGGCCTGCCGTTTCATGTCGGTCCGGATGTCCTCATCCCCCGGCCTGAAACAGAGCATCTCGTCGAGGCCGCGATTGCCCGCCTCGAAGACATTCCCGCTCCACGCATCGCCGATGTCGGCACCGGCTCGGGAGCCATCGCGGTTTCTCTTGCCCACGCTTTGCCGAACGCGGAAATAGTCGCGCTCGATATCAGCCCGGCCGCCCTGGCAGTCGCCGCCCGCAACGCTCAGCGGAACCAGGTCGCGAACCAGGTTCGATTCGTCGAGTCCGACCTGCTGGCCGCTGTCTCCGGCGAGTCCTTCGACTCCATCGTGTCGAATCCACCCTACATCGCCCACTTGGAACGCAAAGCGCTGCCAATAGAAGTTCGCGACTATGAACCGGCGCAGGCGCTCTTCGCCGGCCCCACCGGCATGGAGTTTTACCAACGCCTCATCCCTGCCGCCAACCCGCTGCTCGTCTCCGGCGGCTGGCTCATCATGGAAATCGGCCACGGCCAGCGGGATGCCGTTCGCGCTCTGTTGCGCGGTGAATCTTGGGGCTCTATCGAATTCATCCCCGACCTGCAAAATATTCCCCGTGTCGCCCTCGCTCGCAAGCGCTGACATTCACTTCGACGTCGACGCGAGAAGACGCCGCACCCAGGCCAGCGTGGGCTATCATCGAACAAATTCTTGCGAGGGTCGCCATGAACGACGAACGGCGCGATAGCAAACGAATCTCTCCGCTCGAGATGACTGGGGAAGAATTTCGCTCTCTCGGGCATGCTCTGGTCGACCGCATCGCCGGTTTTCTCGATTCGCTTCCTCAGCGAAAAGTGACCACTGGAGAATCGCCGACAGAGATTCGCCACGCTCTCGCTGCGGCACGTGGGTTGCCACAGCACGGCACAGATCCGGCGCAGCTGCTGGATCATGCGGCCGACTTGCTGTTCGACCACTCTCTCTTCAATGGACACCCGCGTTTCTGGGGATACATTACATCCCCTCCTGCGCCGCTGGGCGTGCTGGGCGACCTGCTGGCGGCCGCGGTTAATCCCAACGTCGGAGCGTGGCTGTTGTCGCCCATGGCCAGCGAGATTGAGGCTCAGACCATTCGCTGGGTCGCAGAGATGATCTACTATCCCGTTGCCTGCGGAGGTCTGTTTGTCAGCGGCGGCAACATGGCGAACTTCGTGTGCTTTCTTGCTGCTCGACAGGCCCATGCCGGTAAGAATGTGCGTACCCGGGGAATGGATGGCACCCGCCTGCGCGTCTACTGCTCGAACGACACGCATACATGGATTCAGAAAGCCGCCGACATTGCCGGCTTGGGCACGGAGGCGATTCGATGGATTGCTGCGGATCACCAGATGCGGATCGACGTTCCATCTTTGCGGAAACAAATTTCCCAGGACCTGGCAGACGGCGACACGCCGTTTTTGCTCGTCGGCAATGCCGGTTCCGTCAGTACCGGCGCGATCGATCCCCTAATCGAACTGGCCGAACTGTGCCGCGAGTTTAACCTGTGGTTCCACGTGGATGGAGCCTATGGCGGCGTGGCCGCGGTTCTGCCCGATGCCTCCGCGCAGTTGGCCGGTCTGCGGTTGGCCGACTCGGTGGCCGTCGATCCGCATAAGTGGCTCTATGCTCCGCTGGAAGCAGGATGTGCGCTGGTGCGCGATCCAGAGAAATTGCGCGACGCATTTGCCTATCACCCCCCCTACTATCATTTCGGCACAGAGGCCATCAATTACTTTGACCTCGGTCCTCAGAATTCACGCGGTTTCCGCGCCCTTAAAGTCTGGCTGATGTTGCAACAGGTCGGCCGCGACGGCTACATCCAAATGATCTCCGACGACATTCGCCTCGCCCAGGATCTCTTTCAGCGAATCTCGCAATATCCGGCGCTCCAGGCTCTCACTCAATCGCTCAGCATCACCACGTTTCGCTACGTCCCGCCCGATCTCAACATCGGCGACGAGACTGTGGCGCCCTATCTCAATCAGCTCAATGAAGCGCTGCTCACGCGCCTGCAGAACAGCGGCGAAGCTTATCTGTCGAATGCCGTCATCGGTGGGAATTTCGCCTTGCGCGCCTGCATCGTAAATTTTCGCACTTCGCTTGCAGATGTGGCAGCGCTGCCCGCAATTGTGGTCCGCCTGGGCGAGGAATTGGATCGAGCACTGCGGCCGCCGTCCTTCTAAGCCCGGCGAATTCGATTGCTAATCCGTCGCCCGCGGGATTAGTCTTCTTGAAATTGCGATGCCCCTCCGGCGGCAACAGCGCCGGAGCCGTCGTTGCGACCAAGGAGTCGTCTGATGAAACAGTGGCTTGGGCTGACCGTTTGCTTCGTTGCGTTGTCTCTTCCCGCTTGTGCCGACTTGTGCGTCGCGCCCCGGCAACAGGATGTAGACCCCAAGAAAACTCCCATCCCGTTGTGCCTGGTCGCCAAAAAAGTGGCGTTGACCCTGGAACAGTATAACGACGACCCCAGTACCCTGAAAGGCGCTCTTCCCAGCCTCGCCAAGGCCGACTTCGATTTCAAAACAGTCACCTCCACCACCGGCGGCTTCAAGTTCGGCATTCTCATCTTCTCGCTCGGTGCCACCCATCAATCCTCATCCACCAACGACGTTACTTTCTCCTACGAGGTCCCACCGCCAGCTCCCAAAAGATCGCTCGCTCCCGGTCCCCACGATTTTTCTAAGGATCTGATCGATACCCTGCAGCAGGCGGCCCAACAAATTAACCTGACCCAGTCTGTCGGCGCAGCCAGGTTTAAAACGCTCACCGTCACGCTGGCCTACGGGGTTACCTGGGACTTCAGCGGCTCGGCGACTCTGCCCATCTCCCTCGTCACCGCCGGCGGCAACCTCGATCACAATCGGAACGATACCCAGACCATCAAACTAACATTTGAGAATCCCACCCCAAAGCCTCACGAATAAGCTGATTCAGGAGCGCAGCATTCTCTGCCGAAACCACTGTGCAAGTTCTTGCTCGCTGAGCGTTCCGGCGGCAGCCGACTCCATCGTCCGCACCGCCTCAGCGGCATCGAACCGCAGATGAAATCCGTTATCCGCGAGAAACACCCGGGCCACCACCCACGCCGTGCGTTTGTTGCCATCGGCAAATCCGTGATTGCGCAGCAGCCCACAGGCGTAGGCCGCAGCCAGCGCGGCCGCATCCGGCTTTTCATATGCCGCCAGGTTTCGCGGACGAGCCAAAGCCGCTTCCACGCGGTCCGCATCCAACACCCCGCCGAGTCCGCCGTGTTCCGCAATCTGGTAATCGTGGATAGCATACAGAACGTCCGCGCGAATCCATCGCCAACGCTTCACCGGGAGAGTGCTTTCAAAATCTCCCGATCGTCGTGCATGATGCCCTCGGCGAGCTCGATCTGGCGCTCGAACCCGGGATCGTAGGGCGTGATCCGGTAGCCGTCCGGCGCTTCTGTCAGGTAGAGCGAATCGCCTTTCTTCACCTTCAGCCGCGACATTACTTCCTTATTCAGGATGATTCCGGCGGATGCACCCACTGTCGTAACTTTCAGTTTTGGCACTCGATCCCCCCATCCAACCGCTATATAATAGTTATTATATAGCGGCACGGCGACGTGCAGCGCCCAAATTGGGGAGGGGGATGAGGGGATGGTGCTCTGTCGAACGCAGTTGGGGGATTCACGATGATTCTTCATGCATTTCTCTTTCAATGGAAGCCGCAGGCCACCGAGTCAGATAAACGACAGGCCACCGAAAAAATCCGCGCCTTGCAGGGACAAATCCCCGGCCTCATCGAGACCAGCTACAACGCGAACACTTCGCCGCGTTCCCAGGGATTCACCCACGGCGGCGTCATGAAGTTCCGCGATCAAGCGGCGCTCACCGCCTACTTCACTCATCCTGTCCATCAGGAGTTGGTCGACTGGCTGATGCCCCTGCTGGCTGTCGCCGCCGAACTCGACTATGACCTGTGAATGCTGCTCTTCGGTCCATCGGCCGCATTCAAATAAGTATTGAACCTACCCCAATCGAAACCATATGCTCGAATCATCCCAATGAATTCACCTCCAAAACAAGCCCTCATCCTCCAACACGTCAGTTTTGAAGATTTCGGCACCTTCGAGTCCGTCCTCCGCCAGCAGGGTTTCACCGTCCGCTACGTCGAAGCCGGAATGGAAGACCTCAGCGCCCTTAACGCCATCGAGCCGGATCTGCTCGTCGTACTCGGCGCACCCATCGGCGCGTATGAAGAATCCGTCTATCCGTTTCTTCGCGAAGAAATCCGCCTCCTCGAAGCGCGTTTATCCCGCGATTTGCCGGTGATGGGAATTTGTCTCGGAGCTCAACTCATGGCCAGGGCGCTCGGCTCCAGAGTTTATCCCGCGCCGCAAAAAGAGATTGGCTGGAAGCCGCTGACACTCATGCCGCAAGCCGCGACCACGCCGGTCCGCCGTCTCGCACCGCAGGCCACCAGCATGTTCCATTGGCATGGCGACACCTTCGATCTTCCACCGGACGCGTGTCTGCTCGCCTCCACCGACGTCTGCGCCAATCAGATATTTTCCTGGGGAAAGAATGCACTCGCGTTTCAGTGTCATCCGGAACTGCGCCATTCCACGGTGGAGCGCTGGCTCGTGGGCCATGCCTGCGAACTCGCTGTCAATGGCGTAGCGCCGAACCAGATCCGCGAAGACACTCGCAAACTCGGCTCGGCGCTTGAGGCCCAAGGAACTCGCCTGATGCACGACCTTCTTCAGCAATGGATGTAATCGGCTTCGCCTGTCCGCAGTCTCGCGTTCGAAACCTGGGATTCTTGCTTAACCGAGATTTACTTCCGTCCGCGCCAGCACTTTAATCTCCAGCCGGTTATGCAGCGGATCCGCATCCAGCAGCACGTGATCGCCATGGACCACTTCGCCATCCAGAATCTTGATGGCCAGCGGGTCCTGAATCAGCCGCTGAATCGCGCGCTTTAACGGCCGAGCTCCATAAGCGCGATCGTAGCCGGTCAGGAACAATTGCCGCTTCGCAGCCTCCGTCATCTCCACCACAATGCGGCGGTCAGCCAGCATCCGGTTCAGATCCGCAATCCGCAGCGTCAGAATATGCTCCAGTTGCTCCTCGCCCAGAGGCCGGAAAATCACAATGTCGTCGATGCGATTCAGAAACTCCGGCCGAAAACTTTGCCGCAGAATCTGCATCACCTGCTCCCGCGCCGCGTCAAAGGACGTCTCGTTTTCTAGCGCCTCATTGTTCAGAAACTGCGCGCCCAGGTTGGAGGTCATTATCAGCACCGTGTTCTTGAAGTCCACGGTCCTGCCGCGAGAGTCCGTCAGTCGCCCATCGTCCAGCACCTGCAGCAGCACGTTGAACACATCCGGATGCGCCTTCTCAATCTCGTCAAACAGCACCACCGAGTAGGGTCTGCGCCGCACCGCTTCCGTCAACTGTCCGCCCTCGTCATGGCCAATATAGCCGGGAGGAGCGCCGATCAGGCGCGAAACCGCGTGCTTCTCCATGTACTCCGACATATCGATGCGGGTCATTGCCGCCTCATCGTCAAACAGAAATTCCGCCAGCGCGCGTGCAGTTTCCGTTTTCCCCACACCTGTGGGTCCCAGAAAAATAAACGAACCAATCGGTTTCTTGGGATCGCTCAGCCCCGCTCGCGACCGGCGAATCGCGTTTGCCACCACCCGCAGTGCTTCGTCCTGCCCCACCACCCGCTCGCGCAGACGGTCTTCCATCTGCACCAGCTTCTGCACTTCTCCTTCCAGCATTTTCGAAATCGGAATCCCCGTCCACTTGCTCACGATGCGCGCAATGTCTTCCTCATCCACTTCCTCTTTCAGCATGCGCGGGCCGCCGGCAGCGCCTTCCTGCGCGGCGTTCAGCTTCTTTAGCTCAGCTTCCAGCTTCGGCAGTTCACCATACTGGATTTGCGCCACCCGTTCGAAATTTCCCCGCCGCGTCTGCTCCTCCGCATCCTGGCGCAACGCCTCCACCTGCTTTTTCAACTCCGCCAGCCGGGTTATGTCGCCCCGCTCCCTTTGCCAATGCGCGCGCAACGCCGCAATCTCCTCATGCAGTGTCGCCAGCTCCTTCGTCACTTCCTTCAGCCGCTCTTTCGAGTTCGCGTCTTTCTCCCGCTTCAACGCCGTCCGCTCAATCTCAAGCGACGTCGCCCGCCGCTCCAGTTGATCGATCTCCGTTGGCACTGAGCCAATTTGAATCGCCAGCGAGGCCGCCGCCTCATCCACTAGGTCGATTGCCTTGTCCGGCAGAAAGCGGTCGGAAATATACCGGTGCGACAACGTCGCAGCCGCCACAATCGCAGAATCCTTGATGCGCACATTGTGGTGCGTCTCGTAGCGATCTTTCAAGCCGCGCAAAATCGCAATTGTGTCTTCGACATTCGGCTCGCCTACATACACGATCTGAAACCGCCGCTCCAGTGCCGCGTCTTTCTCGATGTATTTGCGATATTCATTCAGCGTGGTCGCGCCAATCGCCCGCAGCTCGCCTCGCGCCAGCGCCGGCTTCAGCATGTTGCTCGCGTCGATCGCGCCTTCCGCCGCGCCTGCGCCCACCAGCGTGTGCAGCTCGTCAATGAACAGAATGATGCCACCCTGCGCATCCTCAATGTCCTTCAGCACCGCCTTCAGTCGATCTTCAAATTCTCCGCGATACTTCGCCCCCGCCAGCATCGCCCCCAGGTCCAGCGAAATCACTCGCTTGTCACGCAGCACCTCCGGCACATCGCCGGAAACAATCCGTCGCGCCAGCCCTTCCACGATCGCCGTCTTTCCCACCCCCGGTTCGCCAATCAGTACGGGGTTGTTCTTCGTGCGGCGCGATAACACCTGCACCACCCGGCGGATTTCTTCATCCCTCCCAATCACCGGGTCCAGCTTGCCGCGACGCGCCAGCTCGGTCAGGTCGCGGGCATAGCGCTCCAGCGCCTGAAACTTCGCTTCAGGGTTCTGATCCGTTACTCTCTGCGTACCGCGCACCGTGGTCAGCGCCCGCAGAATTGCATCGTGGCTCGCTCCTTCTGCGGCCAGCGCCATCTGCGCCGGATCATTCTTCTGCTGCGCGATGGCCAACAGCAGGTGCTCGGTCGACACATATTCATCTTTAAAGTTCGAGGCTTCCTGAAATGCCTGCTCCACCACCTTCAGAAAGCTCTTGGACGGCTGCGCCTGGTTCGCCTCGCCGGAAACTTTTGGAAATGTGGCGAGCGCCTTCTCGAGTCGGGCGCGCAGGGCTTCTGGATCGGCGCCGGCCTTCTGCAATACAGGCGTGACGATGCCCTCCTTGTCCTGCAGCAGTGCCAACAGCAAATGCGTCGGTTGCAGTTCTGGATTGCCGTTGTCGCTGGCCAGATTGGTGGCCGTCTGTACGGCGTCCTGCGCTTTTACGGTAAGTTTGTCCCAGCGAACGGCCATAATACGTGCCCTGCTTTCTTTTGTGATTTCTAAATCATTCAATATGGATGGAGAAAACAGGGCAGGAGTCGCGCATTTCCGCGAACACCCTGCCCTGTGTCAGATGAATCAAGTCCATCCGAATCCTGCCTCGAAGTTATTATGCCGCAGGTTTGGACTCGGTTGGTTTCGACTCGACGGTTTTTGGACCGCCCGCTGCGTTGGCTCCGCTGACCGAAATCTTAATCTGCTTCGGCTTCGCTTCGGCACGCTTGCCCAGCTCGATGGTCAGGACGCCGGCATCATAGTTCGCCTTCACGCTCTCCGGATCCAAGGTGTTGGGCAGCGTGAATACGCGCGCAAAGCTGCCATAACGACGCTCGACGCGGTGGTAATTCTCTTCCTTGGTTTCCTTCTCGAAGCGACGCTCGCCGCGAACCGTCAACGCATTGTTCTCCAGCTGGATGTCGAAATCCTCCAGCTTCATTCCCGGAACCTCCAGCTTCAGCACGATATGGTTCGCATCTTCGTAGATGTCGACGGGCGGAACAAAGGCGCTCGAGGACAACGTCTCGTCCTCCCCGCGGTTCGCTTCGCGCAACAGCGAATTCAGGCTGTTCTGCAGTGCATACATATCTTGGAACGGTGTCCAACGTGTAATGGCCATGGAATTTCTCCTCCTGCTTGGTGAAAGGTTGATCGAAATTAAGTGGGACGCGGCAGGGCGACGCTCCCCAACCCTGTCCGCTCACCTGCAAATACTATAGCACATGAAGGAAGAAAATATGAGTGAAATACTGTCATGTTTTCACATGGAAATTCCATCGGAGGCCGCTTCGGACCCTTTAGCCTCGGCTGTTCTGCCGGTTTACGGAAGCACTTCGATCAGTAAAATGCTCATTCTTAATAGGTTAACGTATTGCAAATCCTTTGGTCTCCAATCCGGAACGAACGCAGTCCCCAGCCGGTGCCGAAGGCTGCACTCACCCCGTCTGCACTTACTTCACCGTTGCATTGACCACGGTCTCCGGAACTGTTTGATCTCCTGCATAGTAGGCGAGAACCGCGAAGCGATGGCTGCCCGGCGTTAGAGTCACGGAAGTATTGAGTGTGCTCGAGGCCACGTGGTCTTTCTTCACCCCATCCACCCACAACTCCACGAAATCCAAATCCGAGTTGGCGCTCGCCAGCGCCTCGACCTGCACGGGCGAGCTGACAGTCGAGCCGTTCGCCGGTTCGCAAATCGTTACGGTCTCTGCATCCGGTGAGGGCGTGATGCAAACCCCGGCGCCGGCTACGGTCGCGTTGACTGTGCTCTCCCACTTCTGCCCCGCCGTGTTGGTGGTGAGGACGGCGAAACGATGACTTCCCGCCGCCAGGCTCACTGAAGTATTGAGAGAACTGGAGGCGACGGAGTACTTCTTGACTCCATCGATCCACAGTTGTGTACTCGCGAGAGTTCCGGTGACAAGGGCGGCTGCCTCAACCTGAACCGGCGTGTTGACGGTCGAGCCGCTGGTGGGCAGGCAGATGTTCACGCCGGGCGACGAGGGGGCCGCGCAACTTCCACTGCCTGCCACCGTGGCGTCGACCACGCTCTCCCACTTCTGGCCGGCCGTATTGGTTGCGATAACAGCAAAGCGATGACTGCCGGCAGCCACGCTGATCGAAGGTGTCGAGCAATTTCGAGGCGGAGGAGTACTTCTTGACCCCATCGACCCAAAGTTGCGTACTGGAAATGGTTCCGGTGACGTTGGCCGTGGCCTCGACCTCCACCGGCGAACCGACTGTGGCGTCGCTGGCCGGAGCGCAGATATTGACGCCGGGCGAAGTCGGAGCAGCGCAGCTCGAACTACCACTCGAAGTCGGTACAACCACCAGAGCGTTCGGTGCCGAAATGCTGTAGGGTGAACCCGGAGCCGCTGTGACACCGGCGGATGTGACGGTATACACGTACAGTTTCCCGGTGGAATTGCTCACGGCGTACAGGTGATTGCTGTTGTCCCAGTGAATCTCGTCAATGGGAGCCGTGGTGAGTGTTCCCGAATCGGTTGTGATGGCACTGCCTCCGTTGAAATGGAAGACCTGCAAGCCCGGTGTTTGCGGAGCGGTTGAGCCGGCGTTCTGGGCCGCCGGATCACCCCCAACCGCCAGGAACTGGCCCGAGGGAGACATGTTCATCACCGTGGGGTAGACATTGGGGGTGGGCATGTTCTGCAGGATGTTGGTTGTGTTCAGGCTGCCGTCGGACTGCACCGTATAGCTGGCCAACTGAACCGGAAGGTAGGGTCCGCAGGGTTGTGACGGCTGCAAGGCAACGGCGAGGTGGTTAGCTGGGTCGGCAGCCAGAGCAGGCATGGCTTGATACCCATAATCCGGCTGGGCGGTGGGAAAATTCATTGCGGCGCCTATCGATACCATCGCGCCGCTACTCTGCCGCTGGAAAACATCCGTGTCCTCAGTGCAGAAACCAACATACCGGCCGCTGTACCCGAACTGGTCATCTGCGGTGATGGCCGGCGGAAATGTATACGGACTAACGGTGCCACCCTCGAAGCTGCTGGAATCGAGAAAACTAAGTGCGCCCGCGCTGGATATCTGATAGCTCTGCAGTGTCGGGCAGCCGTTCAATCCCAGCAGCACATAGATATCCTGACCCGTGTGGTCGAATTCCGCACCCGCTGTCCCGCCGCAATCGCTGTTGGGCTCGCTGAAGTAGGTTTGCGTATTGATCTGCGAGACTTGCCCCTGGATGGCTCCGTTCGATGCAATGGAATAGGAATGAACGTCGTTTGTGTCCAGGCTCAGAAAATAGCTTCCGTTACTGCCGAAGGCATTGCCGGTAATCGAAAACGGCGATCCGGAAACCGCGGTAAGAGCCCCACTGCTGGAGGCATCGTAAAGATACACTCCCTTGGTCGTGCCTACATAAACGTAGGCCGTGGTTGACTGTGCGAAGCAGGTTGCGGAGAAAACGGCGATGGCTAGCAGGATAAAAGCCAAAGATACACGGCGGGTTGAGACTGCAAAACTCCTGGACTCCGCTGTAATGTGAGATTGAGATTTCTTCGCGAGTTGCTTATCCAGCGTGCAGAAGGATTTTGTCCCAACAAATAGTCCCTGCCCTTGTCCACCACGCAGGCGCCGAGACTTTCTTCAGCGACCAAAAAAGCAGGTCCTCGCCTCTCAAGCCGAGAACCTGCCCACGCTGTCTGCCGTTGCTTCACCGTCGCATTGACGGCGGTGTATTCGTACAAATTTCTCCGTGCCGCCGCTGCAGTTTTGTCATTTCACATCGTCGCGGTAGAAATATCGGCTGTCGAAACTTCCCGTCACGACACTCCACTCAAACATCCTGATACAACTTGAAAAGGCATTCCATTTTTCTATGAGCGCACTCGCACTGTTTCTCTTACAAATCGCCGTCATCGTGCTGGTCACCGGCCTCTGCGGTGTTTTGCTGGGTAAACTCGGCCAGCCCCGCGTCGTCGGCGAAATGCTGGGCGGCATTCTCCTCGGGCGCTCTGTCTTCGGCTACGCCATGCCGCATTTGATTGCCAGCCTGTTTCCTCCCACCTCTCTGCATGACCTCTCTCTGGTCAGTGAACTGGGCATGGTTCTCTATCTGTTTCTCGAAGGCATGAATCTCGACTTTGAGTCCGTCTGGCGGCAGCGTCACACCGCCATGAAGATCAGCCTGCTCTCCATGGTCATTCCCTTTGGGCTGGGATGCGGACTGGCAGTCGTCATGTATCCCAACTTCCACGGGGTCAACGCCAACTTCGCAGCCTTTCTGCTGTTTGTCGGTGTCGGACTCAGCACCACCGCCTTTCCCGTCCTCGCCCGCATGCTTCGGGATCAGGGAACGGATGACGCGAAACTCAATATGCTGGCCCTGGTCTGCGCCGCCATCGCAGACGTCCTGGGCTGGATGCTGCTGGCTGTCGCGTTGATGATTGACTCCGCCGGGTCGTCCGTTTGGATCATGCTGTTGAAGATGCTTCTGCTGGTCTTGTTCGGAATTTTCCTGCTCGGCGTGGTGCGCCCGGCGCTCAACAAGTTGGTCCGCTGGAAAGGCGCGCCCAACATCTCTCAAGTGCTGCTCGCTGTCTTCCTCGTCTTTATTCTCGGTTGCGCCTTCGTCACCGAACGCCTCGGTGTCCATGCTCTGTTCGGCGCTTTCCTGGCCGGCATGTGCATTCCCCGCCTGCATCACTGGCATCGCCAGTTGGAGCGAACTATTCATCCGCTCGTTTCCGTATTGCTTCTGCCGGTCTTCTTCGCGGTCACCGGCATCCACACGGAGTTTCGCGATCTTGGCGGTAAGAATGTTCTGTTCTGGTTTTTAGTGCTGCTTGCCGTCGCCATTGCGGGCAAAGTCGGCGGAACCTACTTTGGCGCGCGCAAATCGAATCTGCCGCCTCGCGAATCCCTCTTGCTCGGTTTCCTGATGAATACCCGCGGACTGGTCGACCTGGTCGTCGTTAACCTCGCGCTGCAGGCCGGCGCTATCGATACCCAGTTGTTCACCATTCTGGTGCTGGTCGCGCTCATCACCACCGCCATGACCGCGCCCGCCTTGAAACTCCTCAGGAAAAAGCCAGTCGCCCCGCCCCAGGTTGCGACCGCGGGCTAAGCCGTTCTTCTGCGTCAGCGTTGCCTCTCTCTGCGTCCGCATGCGCAGTCCGTTATCACAAGTGTCCTGTCTCGATGATTTCTCCGTTGCCAAACCTGGACGTGGCTGATATTTGTGAAGCACCTGCCTATGCGTCGCGTTTGGCTCGCTCTTGCCCTGGCGTCTCTCTTCACGTTGCGCGCCGCCGCGCAGAGCGCTCCTGCGCCCGTCGCATCCGGTCAGGTTCCCGCCGCGCCGGCGAACAACGGCGCCTTGCAGATCACATTGGGCCACTCCGCGCTGGCATTGATGGGACCATGGAAATTTCGCATCGGGGACGATCCCGCCTGGGCACAGCCCGGCTTTGACGACGCAGGCTGGCAAGACTACACGCTGGATGTGGAGGGGCTGTCCGATTCTTTGCTATCGTCCGAGAATGGTCTTGATCCGGGTTGGGCTGGGCATGGTCATCGCGGCGAATCGGGATACGGCTGGTACCGCATTCATCTCCATCTCAATCGTCCATCTGACTCCATCGCCCTCGTGGTTCCATGCATCGATTCCGCCGAAGACGTCTATTGGGATGGCCAAAAGATCGGCGCATACGGCGATCCTTCTCGACGGTGGGCATACTTCATTTGCCGCACGCAAGTATTGTCAATTCCGTCCACGCTTGCCAGGTCTGGCGATCACGTCCTCGCACTGCGTGTCTGGGACATGCCCCTCGTCCAGTTCGAGCGTCCCGCCGCCAACGGCGGCTTGCGCGCCGCGCCGCTCGTTGCCCACACCGCAACTGCGCAAAGAATCAAACAGCTCGTGCTGCGGCTGGGCCAACTGCGCAACACAGTCAACGCCGCCACCGGCGTGGTGCCGTATCTTCTCGTCGGTCTTATCTCCCTGGTGCTATTTTTCTACAATCGAAAGCGTCTGGAATATCTCTGGGCCGCCCTCACACTACTGGCATTTAGTTTCTCCGGCCTCTTGATCGTGTTGGACGGTTTCTCGTCCACAGGATGGCTCACCCAGTCAGGGTATTTTGTTGCGGACTTGCTCAGTGGGAGTGTGTTCCTGTTCGGTCTGCTGACGTTGCAATGGCTGCTGGAGCTTCAGGATCGCCGCGCCCTGCTGGCGACGAACCTGATCGTGGGCGCTCTCCCGTTTCTCGCCTATGCTGCCTTCATCCTCAACGGGGAGTGGATCGCTTCCGCCAACCTCTCGGCATTTCTGTATTCCGTGGTTGAAGTCTCGCTGCTCCCATGCCTGGCGTGTCTTCTCTGGATGGCTGTCGCCGGGATTCGCAAGCTGGGACGGCAAGCGTGGCTGATGCTGTCTCCCGGCCTGGTGCTATCCGTTCTGTTTATTTGGCTGGTGCTGACCAATGGCCCTTCGCACAGCCGGTTCTCGCAGATCTTCAGTGACATCCTGGTCATGTTGGTGCCCGCTTCCGTGCTCGCGATTCTGGTGTATCGGTTTGTGCGCCAGTGGCGGGAGCATCAGCGCATCGAAGGAGAGCTGCAGCAGGCCCAGGCAGTCCAGGCTTTGCTGGTGCCGGAGCAATTCCCTCACAGCCCCCACTATCGTGTCGAGGGAACTTACCTGCCCGCCAGCCAGGTCGGCGGAGACTTCTATCAGGTGCTGCCGCTGCCCGACGGCGGCTTGATTGTCGTGCTTGGCGACGTCAGCGGCAAGGGACTCCGCGCCGCCATGGTGGTCTCGATGGCAGTGGGCGCGGTGCGCGCAATTGCCAGGCAAACTTCCCAGCCGGACGAAATCCTCACCCGGCTCAACCAGGAGCTGACCGGAAATTTGAACAGCGGCTTCGTTACCTGCGTCTGCGCGCGATTCGACGCCGACGGCACCGTCACCGTCGCCAACGCCGGGCACCTGCCCCCGTGGGTGAATGGCAAAGAGTTGTCCATGCCAGGCGCGCTCCCTGCTAGGCATGCTTCCCGACTTGCAATACGAGGCCCAGACCTTCCAGATGGATGACGGTGAGGTCATCATCGTCATGTCAGACGGCGTGGTCGAAGCGCGCAGCGAAAAAGATGGCCAGCTCTTCGGCTTTGATCGCCTCGCAGCACTGCTCATTGCGCGACCCTCCGCGCAACAGGTCGCCCATCAAGCGATGCAATTTGGCCAGGAAGACGATATTTCTGTACTATCGGTCACACGTACGCCAAGCAGGAAGGCGGTCCTCGCATGAAGAAGACCTATGCAGTCCTTCTGTCGTTTCTAGTTCTCTCGCTTTCACTCCCGGCACAGAACGCGTCTCGAGCCGCCGCCCCCACGACGCAGGTCGCGCTCGGCCACTCCGTGGTCGCCCTCACCGGTCCCTGGAAGTTTCACATTGGAGACAATCCCAGCTGGGCCGATCCGAATTTTGACGACTCCGGCTGGGAGACCGTGAGTCTCGCAGCGAAACAGGAATCCATCGATCCCATGATGGGCACTGGAGGATTTTCTCCCGGATGGACGGCCAAGGGACATTCCGGCTATGCCGGCTACGCCTGGTATCGCATCCGGATTCGTATTACCGGCGCTGACGGTCCTCTGGCTTTGCTGGCTCCCACCGATGTCGATGACAGCTATCAGCTCTATACCGATGGCCGCTTGGTCGGCTCCTTCGGAAGTTTTGTCGGGCCCATTCCCTCCATCTACTACTCCCGTCCACTCATGTTCAGCTTGCCCGCAAGTGTCGTCCAACAAAATCCCGACGGGACGACAGTGATCGCCTTTCGCTTTTACATGGCTCCGCGCACGCTGCTGCAACCGCAATCGGGAGGTATGCACGGGCCGCCGATCCTGGGTTTGGCCAGCGCGATCACCGCGGCCTATCACGTCGCTTGGGAAGGCCTTTATCGGTCCTATTGCTATGCCCTGCTGGGGGCCATTGTGTTCGGGATTTTTACCCTGCTGATTCTCATGCTGTACGTGTTCGACCGCGCAGAGAAGCTGCTGCTATGGCCACTGGCAGCCTGTGTTGCCGGCACACTGTACTACATGATTGTTTTCGCCGGCACCATCACACAGTGGATGGCTGCCCTGCAGCAGGCCGTCCTGGGCTCGATTGTGTTTTCGGTATATATCGGCTTGTGGCTAATGACATGGTGGGCGTATTTCGGCCTGCAGGATAAGAAGTGGATACGGAACACGATCGGCTCTCTGATCCTTTGGGACATTGCAACAAGCCTGCTCTTTCAGAGTCTGCTGTTGGGCGGATTCGGGTCGCACCGTGTATTCGCCGCCCAGACCGTAAACAACTTCGCCACCAGCACCGCCGCCATCGTACTGCTTGTTGTGATCGCTTATTTTGGCATCCGGCGCGCGCAACGGATCGATTGGATGCTCTGCCTGGCGGTCTTGTTTTATGCCATTCCCGCTCTTGATCCTGAGCTGCGTCTGCTGCACATCCAAACGGCGTGGTTCCCATTTGGCATCCTGGTGACTCTGCCGGATATCGCCTCTTTCGCGGTTCTGTTGTGCCTCTCCATCGTTCTGCTGCGCCGTTTCCGCAGCTCGCAGCGGCGGCAACAAGCCTTGGAACAGGACGTCAGGCAAGCGCAGGAAGTCCAGCAGGTCCTCATTCCGGAAGAACTGCCGCATGTTCCGGGCCTCACCATTGAAAGCGAATATCGTCCCGCCCGCGAAGTCGGCGGCGACTTTTTCCAGATCCTGCCTCACCCAATCGATGGCAGCATGTTGCTCGTCGTCGGCGATGTCACCGGCAAAGGCCTGCAGGCCGGCATGCTGGTGGCGCTGATCGTCGGCGCCATCCGCGCCGAGGCCGCACATGGCTCCGATCCGCTGACTGCCTTGAACGCGCTCAATCAGCGTCTCTGCGGTCGCGGTCAGGCGCACGCTACCTGCCTCGCACTGCGCATCGCTTCCGATGGCGCCGTGACTCTGGCCAATGCCGGACATTTGCCGCCGTATCTCAACGGAAAAGAATTGTCGATGGAAGGTGCGTTGCCGCTGGGTATGACTCCCACCGCCAAGTTTTCCGTGATGCATTTCCAGCTCGCATCCCGCGACACCCTGCTGTTGATGTCCGACGGCGTTGTCGAAGCACAGGATGAGCACGGTCAGCTCTTCGGCTTTGACCGGGTCAACGGCATGCTGCAAAAGCCTATCACTGCCGGCGAAGTGGCCGCCGCCGCCCAAGCCTTCGGTCAGCAGGACGATATCCTGGTGCTGCGCATCGTCCGCAATGCCAGCGAAGTGTCTCGAACACCTGCGGAACCCGCCTTGGTCGCGGGATGATACCTGGCCAACGCCAATCCGCGATCCGATAAACCCATGCCCGACCCTGCGCTCTTTGTCAGTGCGCCGGATTTGCCCTCACCGCGCCAACCTTCTTCGCGTTCCGCGCATTTCTACGGCAGCGTTTGAATCTTGGTTCCGGGCGGAATCTTCAATTGAAATTGGTCGTTTGCCAGCGGATGGTTGAACGTCAACTTTTCAATTGTCAGGGTTATCTGGTAGCCATCGATCGGCCGGTTGATCACGATTTTGGTGGGATACGGGATATTATCAAAGGTCTGATAATTGCTGTAGAGCGTGCGCGTCACCAAAACGCCATTGGCGTCATACTGGTCCCGCTGGTAGGGCAGCAGATCGGTTCGACTAATGTGGATCACCCGCTCCGGCAGCAGCTGCTGGCTCGTTCCCAGCCGCCGCAAAATGCCAAGCTCATAATCCGGCTCCTCCATCAGGCGATGGGTGTGTGGATCTCGCACCACTCCCGTATCGCTGGTTACATAAACCAGATCGTTAGGCCCGATTTTTCCGATCAGCAGGGAATCATAAAACACCGCGGGTCGTAGATTCATCAGCGGATTCGAGGATGGAGTTGTCACCGGACCCGAGCCTGTGATGGCCTCATCTTTCGGCGGAATCAGCAGGGTGAAGTTCTTTCCGTCGCTGGCCATGTCGAATGCCCGCGTTTCCACCACCGGCAACAGTCCCAGAACCCGCAGCATCGAAGGCTCCCGCAGCAGAATGTACCCGCGCACCGAGGTGTAATCCGTCTCCTTGCCCTTCGTTGCTCCACCCACCGACGCCTGGAATAATACCGTCGCGTTCATCGAATGGATGGCGTCGTACCGTTCGTTCAGAGATTGAATCAACTGCTCCGCGGTAGCGGTCAACACCACTCGGGGTGCCTGCGGCCGCTCCAGAACAAAGGTGTGTTTCAGGCAGCCGCTCAGCATCCATACCTGAAAAGACGCAAGTATAGCCACCCATACACGTCCATAGCTGCGTCGGTGGTTTTCGCGCTTTGCCCCGAAATCAATTCTTGAAAAGATCGCCGCCACTCGCTCCAAATTACCTGCCAGTTCCTTGTGGTTGATTCGCCTGCTCCTTGCGATAGGCCGCCACGTTTTTCTGGTGTTCCTCCAGCGTGGATGCAAAGCGGGAATGGCCCGGATTCGCAGGATCGCTCACGAAATATAAGAAATTCGTGCTCGCTGGGTGCATCGCAGCTTCCAGCGAGGGAATACCCGGGTTACAGATCGGTCCGGGAGGCAATCCCACATGTGTATACGTGTTATACGGGGATTGGGCCTTTAGATCAGATGCATAAATTGTTCCACGGTAGCGCTTTTCTAACAACGCCGCATAAATTACCGACGGATCCGTATCGAGCGGCATATTTTGCGCCAGTCGATTTTCGAATACGCTCGCAACCAGAGGTCGATCGGTCCCTACTGGAGTCTCCCGCTCGACCAAAGACGCCAGGATCACCGTCGCCGAAATGTTCTGGGTCAGCCCCAGCCTGCGCGCCTCCTGGCGGAAATGCTCGACCATTTCTCCCAGAATCTGATCCGGCGTCATCGTCGGCGCCAGCTTGTACGTGTCCGGGAACAGATACCCCTCCAGGCTCGGCGCCTTCGCATCCAGGTCCCGAATCAGGCCCGTGTCTTGCCTCTCAGCTGCCAGAAAGACATCGCGGGATCCCAGGCCCGCTTTTGCCACAGCGTCCGCAACGTCGAACATGTTGTAGCCTTCGGGGATTGTCAGCGCAATGGTGTACACGTCTCCAACGCGCAGCCGTTGATACACATCCAGCAACGGGGCAGGATGATCGAACCGATAAACTCCAGCCTTCAACGTCTTCCGCCGCACCCGCGCGACTGCGTCAAAAGCAAATCGGTTCCGGATGATGCCGTTTTGTTGCAGCGTCCACGCAATCCCGTTCACCGATGTACCCGGCGCAATCGTCACCAGCCGCGCCGTCGTCGGTCCAAACGGAAGAATCAACAGGTAATATGCACCTGCGGTGGCCAGCACCAGTACCAGAAGAAACAAGACAAAAACACGCACGTTGGCCACGGACTCCAGGGGATCGAAAAAGCCTGTCTACTGTATTGTAGGCGGTACCCCGTACTTCCAGATCGCGACTCATTGCATTTCGGGTACCATCACACACGTGGAGCCGTCGCCGCCCTCGCAAATCGTACCGCTGCCCATCCCCAGAATCCTCGGCCTGGACCACGGCCAGCGGCGCATCGGCGTCGCCATCTCCGACGAACTGGGGTTGACCGCGCAGCCCCTGCTCACCATCGTCCACAGCAATCCCCGCAATGACCTGCGTTCCCTCGGTCGCTTGCTGCGGCGCTACGCCTGCGCGGAAATCGTCATCGGCTGGCCCATCCATCTCTCCGGCGATCGCAGCCCCCGGGCCATCGCGGCAGAGAAATTTGCCGACCGCCTGCGCGCTGAATTCGAGCTGCCTGTCCATCTCTGGGATGAGCGTCTCAGTACCGCCGAGGCTCACCGCCATCTCGATGCCGTCGGTCGAGGCGCACGCGACCGAAAGGACGTGATCGACCAGGTCGCCGCCGTCCTCATCCTGCAAAGCTGGCTCGATGCCCACCAGCCTCTCCAGACTGTTGACCCCGGAAGTATCCACCAGGAATAGGTGGATACTTCCGTATCCTCATCTGCTCTGTTCGGCCGAATCCGGCGATAAAGAGTCAGGACCAATGGTACGAATCGGTTGGTTCGAACAAGCTGTCGCATTCGCCTGCAGCGAGAAAGGTGAGGTGACATTCTCGCCGGCTTGCGGACTGTTGATGGTCACACCTGCGAACGCGGGTGCCGTGGATATAAAAGCTATCACGATGGTGTAGGGGAGGAGTTTCATACAGTACCTCAGCACGTTGATTTCCATCACGTGCCTGTTGTGGGGTGGTTTCCAGCACAGCTGGAGTCAGGTGGCGCAGCGACTTGCCAGGAGTCAAGATCTCGCCTCAGGGGACGTTCGCGACTCGGCCCTCTCCTGGCAAAAAACGGCCAAAAGTTGGACGAAATGCGGTGGGTTGAAAATTGTTGGTAACCTGATCCGAACCCGAAAATCCCCGAAAGTAACCTCTTGCAAAGTTACTAAAGTACCACGCCTCGGGGCGGCCAAAGTGAACCCGCATCGGCGGAAACCCTGAGCCATCCCATCTCCGAAATTCCGGCTCCCGGCATCCAGGCTTTTCAGGAATCTTGAGCAGACTCCAAAAGCGAGGATTCCCGCCTCCGTTGCCCCGACTCCCTCGTCGCTCCACAGCCAGAAGAGGTATTTGAATTTGCCCGGACCGCACACCCCCTCAGCCCCGAAGCCGAACCGATTCAGCCGGGCAACAAAAACTGAATGAATGGGAGCAGGACAGACACTTCCTCTCAGGATGACGGGCAGCGCTGCACTTTTTGCTGAAGGGATCAGCAACCGCTGCATTCATGACAGATCCTGCGCCGTTTTTCCCGCGTCATCCGCCCGGCCTGACCTGCCTCTTTTGTCGGAAGATGATGGATCCGCTCAGAATCCCAGACCCACGACACACTCCGCTCGACCGGTATAATAATGAAATTGCAACAAGCCGATGCTGTAGCATCCCCTTGTCAGGGATTGCACGTGCCTCTTGCTGTATCTATGCGGTCCCGGATGGTCTCATGACGGAACATATTAAGAAGCAACTGGAAGCTGAAATTCGCCAGCTGGAACATGAACTGACGCACGAACTTCCGCTCGAAATCAAGAAAGCCGCCTCCCTCGGCGATCTTAGCGAGAACGCTGAATATCACATGGCCAAGCAGCGTCAGGTCTTCGTCAACGCCCGCCTTGGTCAGCTCAAGCAGCGTATGGCTGAGCTTTCTCTGGTCAACCTCTCGAACATTCCTCGCGACCGCGCTGCCTTCGGCTCAAAAGTGCTGGTTTATGATTCTTCCAAAGACGAGAAGATTGAGTACAAGCTCGTCACCAGCGAAGAGTCCGACGTGAGCAAAGGTTTGATTTCCACCACATCGCCGATCGGTCGTAGCCTGGTCGGCAAGCAGGTAGGAGACACCGCCACCGTTGTCACCCCCAACGGCAATCGCGAGCTCGAGATTCTCGAACTGATCACCATCCACGATGCTAAGGAGTAGTTGCATCCTGTAGCGGCAGCATGCCGCAATGGCGGAATGAAATGACCTGGACAAGCGCGTTCGGACAAGGTTGCGGCTACATTCTCCAGAAGATCGTGAATGGGCTGTCTCTGACGCGAATTTCACCCAATGTGCTCACCTTCATGGGCCTGGTGATCAATACAGGCGCCGGCTTCCTCTTCGGCTACGCCAATTCCCAGAACAACGTCCGCATGTTCGTTTATGCCGCGCTGGTCATCATCGGCGCCGGTATCTTCGACATGGTGGATGGCCGCGTTGCACGCCAGACCCAGCAGGTCACCGTCTTTGGCGCATTTTTCGATTCCGTCATCGATCGCTACTCCGACGTCGCTCTGTTCTTCGGCCTGCTCGTCTACTACGCCCGCGCAGATCGTCTGTTCTATGTTTTCCTGGTCGCCTTTGTCATGGTCACCTCCCTCATGGTCAGCTACACCCGCGCCCGTGCGGAAGCCCTCATCGGCTCTTGCAAAGTCGGCTTCATGGAACGCCCCGAGCGCGTCGTCCTCATCATTCTCGGCGCCCTCTTCAATCGCTGGGGAGCGATGGCGCCCGTCCTCTGGGTCCTCGCCGTTCTCTCCACCATTACTGTGATTCACCGCATTCGCTATACATACGAGCAAACCCGGCACCTCGCCCCCGTACGCTAACCTCCCCAACCAAAATCGCATACGGTATGCTTGCAGGCATGCTCCGCCTTGGAGGGATTGGCACCCTATGAACCTCAACGCTGAAGTCGAGAGAATCGACGCCACCACCGTCGTCGTCACCCTGTCCGGGCGGATGACGCTCGGCATGCGCCTGCACGAAATCGAATCCACCATCAACAAGCTGGCTTGGGATGGCACCCGTAAGCTGGTCCTCGATTTGTCCGGGGTGGAATACGCCGACAGCGCCGGCCTCGGCCTGATGATGCTCCTCTACGGAAGAATGAAGACCGTTGGCGGCCAACTGCGCCTGGTTGCGCCCCGCAAACAACTGCAGGATGTTTTCAAGCTGACCTGTACCGACACGATTCTCACCATCGATCCCGATCGCGCCGCCGCACTGGCCGGCTAAACAGATCCTTCGGTAAGCCTGGCGCGCTAAATCATCGCCAGATCGCGCATCGGGCCCACCTTCGGGTCCGCCGAGCCCCGGCGCGTGACCGATAGAACGGAGATGTCATCTTCCTGCCCGAACGCCTGTGCGGCGGCGGCGACTTCCGCAGCGCTCACCTGCTTTCGCAGCATCGCGTCGATACGCTCGAACCCGAACAGCTGGCCTTGCTCGTCCTGCGCCTCCGCCACGCCATCAGACATCAATAGCAGCGTGTCGCCCTCGGCCAGTGCAAACTGCATCACCGAAAATTCCGCGCTCTCCGTCATTCCCAGCGGCAGCGCGCCTTCCATCGGCAACTCGTTTCCGTTCAGATACGGTGGCAAATGTCCCGCATTCGCCAGCTTCACCTTGCCGTCCGCGGCAATCCTTAGCGCCAGGCAGGTTGCGTGCGCCTGGCCACGTCCGCACAGCCGTTGGTTCAACGCGTTCAACGCTGTCAGCGGATCGCTGCCGTGTGCCGCCTCCGCGCGAATTGCGCCCACGATCAGCGCCACCAGCATGCCCGCCTGCAATCCCTTGCCGGTCACATCGCCCACCACAATCAGTACGCTGCCGTCGCTCGGGTCGGGCAGAATCTGGAAAAAGTCGCCACCCACCTGCCGAGCCGGTCGATATTCGCTTTCAATCGTCAACCCTGGAACATGCGGCAATTCCTCTGGGATCAGGACCTGCTGCACTTCCTGCGCCTGTTTGATATCCAGTTTCCATTGCTCACGCTCTCGCTGCGATCGCAAAAATCGTCGCAACAGCAGCACGGTGATAATCCCCAGCGACAGCACAATCGCAATCTGGCTGATATCGATCGCAAATCCAAATGGGAAAAAGAACACCGGCACCAGCAGCACCAGCAACTCACTCTGATAGAGCGAAACAATCACCAGCAACACCACCGGCAACGCCAGCCAGCCTTCGGTCCGGTCCCTGCGAATCCCTTCGTAGGTCACCCACAGAAGCAAAGCTCCCAGCAGCAGCTTCAACACCAGCGTGATCGGCGAAAGCCAGACGATGGCATGGATCGGGACCACGCTGCCGTAGAGCGGCGCGCGCAACATGCTGGTGCCCAGCAGCAGCAAACCGACCAGCGTCCAGACCGTCCGATGTACGCGCGCAATATGGCCGGTCTGATCCAAGCGGAACCAATATGCCCAGAAGAGAACCCACAATCCCATCGCCAGCGGCCCGGGAATCAAATCTCGAAGCAACACTTCTGCTGTTGAGTTGACCCAGGTAGTGTAGTATCCCGCGACAATCAAAAAAGGGTAGACGGCGAGAGATAGGCAGGTGAGCGCCAACAGAATATAGGCTGTTTCATCCCGGTCCATCCAGAACAGCGCCAGGGCCACCAGCATGGCCGTCAACAAAATCCATATCTCCAGGAAATCGCTTTCGTTTGCGCGGTCCAGCACATCCCAGTCCAGGCGCAGCAATGCTTGCACCACCGAAGACCGTCCCAGCACCGGCGCTCCATGCATTCCTCCGGTATCTGGATCGTAGAGCGGAGTGGCCGGCGACATCCACATGCGGATCGCAATGGTCACGGGGCCATTGCCCAGATCCGCCGGAAGCGGGAAGGCCCGCGGCTGCGTCATGTACAGAGTATTGCCCTGTGGCGCGAAGCGGCCGAACTCTCCCACCATGCGGCCATTCACGAACACCTGGTAAATATCATCGACATTTTCCGGCATCTTAAGAGCCAGGCCGCCGCTTTCGCCACGCTGCACATTGTCGTGTATGTTCACCCGCAGTCGATACCACGCATAGCCGGCATAGCCAGGGTATCCGCGCGTGGTCCATCCCGGAACAAACCCGCTGTTGCCGGTGATCGGATCGTAAGATCCGGGCGGCGGCGTCAGATCCATCGTGCCCCACGCAGAGTCGTCGAAGCCGGGATCGGCCCACTCCGGCTGATCGCCAGTGTGAAATTTCCATGGCCCATTCAGCGCCGCCGTGGACTGGCCCAGTGTGATCTGCTGGATGGGAGCAGCCGAAACCGCCGCGCTCTGCGCTCCACCCGGCAGCGTGAACACAAGCAACAGGGGAAACAGGAACCCGAGGCATCGTCGCGGCGCGTGCTTTTCTTGCATGGTAGGCACATCACGAATATCAGCCGTAGCGCTCTTTGGCAACGAAAAATAGCGTTTTCGAGCGAATCAGTTCGCGCAGCAATTCGCGGCGGCGCGCGCCGTCTTCTCTGGTCTCCGCCACGACGGTAACCATCGCGGTACCAGCTACAATGAATTCTGTGAGCTTCAAAATTTCACCCGTTCTGGCCGTGCACGGCGGCGCCTGGGACATTCCGCAGGATCTGATCGAACCGCATCGACGCGGCGTTGCGCGCGCCCTTTCGGTCGGCTACGCGCTGCTGGAAAAAGGTGCCTCCGCCGTCGACTCCGTTGAGGCCGCTGTCGCTGTCATGGAAGATGACGAGGCGTTCGATGCCGGGCGCGGAAGCTTTCTTACCAGCGACGGCCGGGTGCAGTTGGACGCCTTGCTCATGGATGGAGCTACTCTGCGCAGCGGCGGCGTCGCCTGTGTCGAGCGACTGCGCAACCCGATCCATGCTGCCCGTCTGGTCATGGATCTCAGCCCGCACGTCTATTTCGTCGGCCCTGGTGCGGAATCTTTCGCTGCCGAACACGGCATGGCGCTCATTGACAACGCAGAGCTGGTCATCGATCGCGAACGTCGCCACCTAGCTGAAGCCCAAAGCCAATCCAGGCAAGCGCCGGCCGGCAACACCACCGACCGCATTTCCGCCTCACTTCCCATCAGCGCTTCGCCCGGGACCGCGTCCCATGACACCGTCGGCGCCGTCGCGCTTGACGGCCGTGGCAATCTCGCGGCTGCTACCTCCACCGGCGGCACACTGAATAAGGCTCCCGGCCGCGTCGGCGACTCCTCCCTCATCGGCTCCGGATGCTATGCAGATAATCAGTCCGCCGCAGTTTCGCTCACCGGCTGGGGCGAGCCCATTATGAAGTTGGTGCTCGGCAAGTGGGCCGTCGATCGCGTTCAACAGGGAACTCCTCCCGCGCAGGCCGCCGAGGAAGCTATCGCTTACCTCTTCCACCGGCTGGGCGGGCATGGCGGCATCATCCTGCTCGGTCCGCTCGGTCGCTTCGGCTCAGCCCACAATACGCCTCACATGGCCTGGGGCTCCCACACCACCCGCGGCATGGAAGTTCACGTCGACTGAAGCAGGCGCTTTGACATCCATCCTGCACTCACGGTGAAATTGTTCTAAGATCTCATGCTCATCCTTGCCTCCGCATCGCCGAGACGTCGCGAACTCCTCACTCAAGCCGGCTTCTCCTTCCAGGTGGAATCGATCCCGGTCGTCGAAGATCCTCGCCCCGGTGAAGATCCCATCCACCTCGTCAAGCGGCTGGCACGCGAAAAGGCTGAGGCCGTTTTCCGCGCGCACAAGCATCCGGATTCACCCGACGATCCTCTCCTCGTCCTCGGCGCGGACACCGTCGTTGTTTGCGATCACGAAATCCTCAACAAGCCTGCCGACGATGCAGATGCCGCGCGCATGTTGCGTCTCCTTGCCGGACGCACCCATCAAGTCATCACCGGAGTCGCACTCATCTCTTCGCACGGCGTAGAGGTTGCTGCCGAAACCACCCGCGTCACTATGCTCACCATGTCAGAGCATGAAATTCTCGACTACGTCGCCACCACGGAGCCGATGGATAAGGCTGGCGCCTACGCCATACAGGGCTACGCCAGCCGCTGGATTCCGCGCATCGTCGGCTGCTACTTCAATGTGGTCGGCCTGCCTCTCGCGCTGGTCAACACAATGATCGAAGCCGCGCGCCAGAAGTTTTCTTTTCGACCCACGCTATAACTCTCATTTCGCAGTACTTGTTTTCTTTGACATTGCAAAACAGATTTTTCGCACAACTTTTTTCTTCACTCATCGCTCTAACAAGCTGAGGTGAACGAATGCGTATTGGCAAGTACCTTGCACTCTTTATGGTTGTGATTGGGCTTTCATTTTTCGCTGCATCCCCGGCGAAGGCCCAGGTTTCCCTGAACTTTGGCGTGAATGTAGGACAGGAGCCCGTCTGTCCCTATGGCTATTTTGACTATGCTCCCTACAATTGCGCCCCTTACGGATACTATGGACCAACCTGGTTTGACAACGGAATCTTCATCGGAGCAGGCCCATGGTTCCACGGTCCGCATGGCTTCCACGGCTATGTAGATAATCACTATGATCCGCATCACGGCTACCATGGCGGATATCCCCCTCGCGGCGAGCATGGCGAATTCCATGGCTACAATCACGGTCATGAGTTTCATGGGAATGAACATCGCGGCGGCTACGATAACCACGGCGGAAACGATAACCACGGCGGAAACGGCGACCACGGTGGAAACGGCGACCACGGCGGTCACGGCGAAAACGGGCATGGACACTAAACGCGAATAGTCGCCAGCCCAAAAGCAGAATGGGCCCTCCCCCGAGGGCCCATTGCTTTTTCACGCAGAAATATTCACATCGAAAAGTAGCGCCTGCGCATCCAGAACGCTACGTTCACCAGGCTGATCAACGCCGGCACTTCGATCAGCGGACCCACCACCCCCACAAACGCTTCCCCGGAGTTCAGTCCGAAAACAGACACAGCCACCGCAATCGCCAGTTCAAAGTTATTGCCCGCCGCCGTGAATGAAAGTGTCGCAGACTGCGCGTAATCCGCGCCCAGCCGCTTGCCCATCCAGAAGCTCACCAGAAACATAATCAGAAAGTAGATGACCAGCGGAATCGCGATGCGAACCACGTCCAGCGGCAACCGCACAATCAGATCGCCCTTCATTGAAAACATCACCAGGATCGTGAACAGCAGCGCGGCTAGCGTCAGCGGGCTGATCCGGGGGATGAAACGCGTCCGATACCACTCCTCCCCTTTCGCGCGGATAAGAATCAAGCGCGTTAAGATCCCCGCTCCAAATGGAACCCCAAGGTAAATCCCCACACTCTTCGCGATCTGACCCATTCCGATATGGACGATGCTGCCTTCGAGGCCAAACCACTTCGGAAGCACAGTGATGAAGACCCATGCATACACGCTGTAGAACAGCACCTGGAAGACGCTGTTCAGCGCCACCAGCCCAGCCGCGTAGTCCGTGTCGCCCTCCGCCAGATCATTCCACACCAGCACCATCGCGATGCAGCGCGCGATACCGATCAGGATCAGGCCCCGCATGTAAGCTGGCTCTCCTCGAAGAAAAGCAACGGCCAGCAGGAACATCAGCGCCGGGCCAATGATCCAGTTCTGTGCCAGCGACAGGGCGAGCACGCGCTGGTTGCGGAAGACATAACGCAATTTCTCGTATCGCACCTTCGCCAGCGGCGGATACATCATCACAATCAGCCCAATCGCAATCGGAATATTGGTGGTCCCCACCTGAAAGCGATTTACAAACGCGGCGCAGCCGGGAATGAAATGTCCAATCGCCACCCCAATCGCCATGGCGAGAAAAATCCATAGAGTCAGCCAGCGGTCGAGAAACGACAAATGCTTACGCTGGTGCGGCGCGCATACCTGCCCCTCCGTGGCCAGCACATTCGCCGTCATGTCCGCGCCTCGCATGCGCAGGCAGGTTCGAGCAGCACCGGAACCGGCGCGCCTTCCAGCGCCGCAAACTTCCTCGTGCCGCAGCAAGCCTTTGACAGTCGAGTTCGATCTGCCAGCATCTTCCGATCCTCACCCATCCACGCCAGCGTCTGCCGCAGCACCTGGGCGGCCCCAATGTTCGGCGGCATCACAATACGATAGTGCATCCACTTGCCCTCGCGCCTCGCCGCCACTATACCCGCGCGGCGCAGGTACGCCAGGTGCCGCGAAATCTTTGGCTGCGACTGCGCCAGAATCTCCACCAGGTAGCAGACGCAAATTTCCTGCTCTCCCATCAGGTTCAGCAGCCGCAGCCGCGTGTTGTCGCCCAACGCCTGAAAGAATCGCTCTACATTGAATTCTGATTTTCCCATCACGCTTTTACTTATACGCCTTGACGAATATGTGTGCAACGCATATATTCGCTTTGGAAGATATGTTCTAGAGGGAGAATGATATGGCAGAGCAAGTCCTGGATTCCGTCCAATCGAAGTACGCCGCCGTCGCCGAGAGCAATTTGTCCGGCGATCACGCCGGCGTCAAGGCTGTCGCGGAGGCCTTCGGCTACACCGCCGAGGAATTGACGTCCATTCCCGCCGCAGCCAATATGGGGCTCTCCTGCGGAAATCCCACCGCCACCGCGCATCTCAAACCCGGAGAAGTTGTCGTTGACCTCGGCTCCGGCGGCGGTCTCGATGTCTTTCTCGCTGCGAAAATGGTGGGCTCCCAGGGTCGCGCCATCGGCGTTGATATGACGCCCGCGATGATCGCCCGCGCCCGCGCCAATGCTGCCGCCGGTGGTTACAACAACGTCGAGTTCTATCTCTCCACCATCGATAAAATTCCCCTGCCCGATGCTTCCGTTGACTGTGTGATCAGCAATTGCGTCCTGAACCTCGCTCCCGACAAGCCCGCCGTCTTTCGCGAAATCGCGCGCATACTCAAACCCGGCGGCCGCCTCGCCGTCAGCGATATCGCTCTGAAGCACGAACTTCCTGAGGCTGTCTCCCGCAGCGTCGCCGCCTACGTTGGCTGCATCGCGGGCGCCATTCGCATCGAGGATTACCGCAACGGCCTGCTCGCCGCCGGTTTTGAGCATGTTGAAATTGTCGATAGCGGACGCGACTTGAATGCCTACGCGAAAGTCGAGAATCAGGCTGGCTGCTGCTCTCCCACCATGGACGCAGACGCCGACCTCGTCGCGAACGCCGCGGCCAATCCGCTCGCGGTGATCGAGACCTCGTGCTGCACGCCCACCACCACCGCACCTGCGTCCTTGCACCAGGAACTCGCCTCGCTGCTGTCGCAATACGACGTCAATGCGGCTGCCGCCAGCGTCAAGGTCTATGCCATCAAGCCGCAATCAAAGGCCGCCAGATCCTGCTGCGGCTCGACCTGCTGCGCATAGCCAGCGGAATTTGGCTGCCCCATCCTCGCCGCGTTGTTTGCCGCCAGGGTGGGACAAAGCGATGCTCGCATCATGACAATTGAAACCCGCTCGCCAACCAGCGTTGAAGGAGAAACAACATGCCCCACTACAATGTTTTATTTCTCTGCACCGGCAACTCCGCCCGCTCCATTATGGCGGAGGCGATCCTGCGCCACAAAGGCGCGTCGCATTTCACCGCCTTCAGCGCCGGCAGCCATCCGTCGGGAACAGTGCGCCCCGGGGCCCTTCGACAAATTGAAGCTGCCGGCTTCAGCACTCAGGGCCTGCGCAGCAAATCCTGGGATGAGTTTGCCAAGCCGGACGCGCCTCACCTCAATTTCGTCTTTACGGTGTGCGATAACGCAGCCAAAGAAGTCTGTCCCATCTGGCCTGGCCAGCCCATCACCGCACACTGGGGAGTGCCCGATCCCGCCGCCGTGCTTGGCACTCCGCAGGCAATTGAGCGCGCCTACGAGCAGGCCTTCTCCACCCTTGATCGCCGCATCACCCTGCTCCTCGCCCTGCCCCTCGTCTCACTCGACTCCCTCGCCATCAAATCCAAACTCGACTCCATCGGCCACCAATAATTAGAATTAGCCGAGAAGACCCGCATCCCTGTGGCTTGCCGGAGAACTCGTACGGCAATCCTTGACCCGTGCAAATGGGGTAGCGTAACCACATGGCAGACATACTCCGAACCATGACCATCCGTGAAGCGGCGGATAGATGGCCCGATCCGCGGAGGATTCATCTTACGAAATGGGAAAAAGAATTTAACCAGCCCCTCCAAGGACTACATAGCGGGCATGTTTGCACCTATCGGAGGGAGCGCGGTCAAGAAGCGCCAGCCTCCGTTGTCGATGCTGAAGTCGACGCCCTCCGGGCATTGCTCAAGCAGGCAGGGGCAGGCGAAGAAATCGAGCGTTATTATCAGCAGATGACGGAACAGGTGACGCTCACCCCAGAGGAACTGAACGCGCTGCCCTTGCGTGTACTTACCTATATTCGCGAGCTCGAGAAGAAACTTGCGGATTTAGAGTCCAAACACCGTGGGACTGAAGACCGGTTACGCAAGGCGAACTGGGCCAACTGGTCAAGGAGAAGATAAAAAATTCAGGGGTGCCCCATCCTTCGTGGCTTCATCTCGAAGGGTGGGAGGAAACTACTCCTGACCCGTCGCCATCTCCAGAGGCAAATCCATATTCTCGGCGGCAGCGGCTCGGCTGCGCGGAGCCTGTTTGTATGTTTTGTCGCGAGCATAGCGCGGATATTCAACTTGTTTGCCCTGCAACAACTGTTCCACCGTATAAATCTGCATGCGCGGATAACTGCTGCCGTCCGGAGACTTATAAAAGCCAGCTTCCGCCGCCTCTTTCAGCATCGGCCGCGTCGGTGCTTCAAAACACAGAAACACGCCAATCTCGGCCTTCTCGCGCTCCAGCGTCCCGCGCAGGTCGCGAATCTGCGATACCGTCACGCCCCCGGCCTTCACCGAAAACAAAATCTGTTTCGAGTCGCCCTTGGTGTTGTCGTGGAAATACAGCCGCCCGTCGATACCACGGTCGGCACCCTTCTTCTGCTCCGCTGGTCGCGCACCCACCAACCCCAACGCCCACCACTGAAACTGATATTTGTCCTGCTCGGCCAGCGCCGCTGCCCCGGCAGCGTCCTTCGGTTCGCCGATGACGTCATAGGTTTTGCGAATCTCTTCACCGAACGTGTCCGAAAGACGTTTTTTGATTAAGCCGATCGCGAGATGGGTGATGTCGATGCCAATCCATCGTCGGTTCAGGCGCGTTGCCACCTGGATCGTTGTCCCGCACCCGCAAAAAGGATCCAGCACCACGTCGCCCTCGTTGCTGCTGGCCTTGATGATGCGTTCCAGCAACGCTTCCGGCTTTTGCGTCGGGTACCCCAAACGCTCTTGCGCTTGGGAATTGATGGCGGGAATATCCGTCCACAATTGTTGAATAGCGAGTCCCTCCATCTCATCGAGATAGAGTTTCACCCTCGGTCGGCCGGTCCGCGTCCAGTAAATCCGATTTTCAGCGATGAGGCGGTCAATGCCTTCTTGGTCGTACATCCAATGTCGACCGGGCGCAGGAGACAGATCGCCCCTCGCACCGAAATTGCGTGCAGGGCCTGCGCCTGCTCCGGTAAGGTTATCGTCGTACCACTTTCGGCCGTCCGCGTCTTCGGCGCTGAATCGAGCAAGATATTCATCCGTGTACGGAACATAAAGAGGATTCCAGGTCCAGGTACGTTCCTTTGGCAAAGAAGAGTATCGTGTCAGTATTTCTTCCATACTGGTTGGGGTCGTTGTGTGCGGTTGTCCGTCGCCACGTGATTTCGTTTCGAAAGAATTGCGGCCCAAATACGGCATCCATCAGAATCTTCAAGTAATGGCTAGCTGTCGGATCGCAGTGCAAATAGATCGAGCCAGTCTCTTTCAACACCCGCCGCAGTTCGATCAGGCGCGGAGCCATCATCGCCAGATACGCCATCATGTCGGAGTTGCCGAGGAAAGTATGAAAGGCGCGCATCGCGTCCGCTACGCGGCCACCTGTTTCGACAATCCCTTCATACGCGCGCTGGCTGTCGAGGTTCCACTCCCACGTATCTTCAAATGCGTGAATCTGGGAGCTGGACCGGCTGCCGTCTTTTTCCGCGAACAGCACGTTGTAGTCCTGCCGCGAGTTGAACGGCGGGTCCAGATACACCAGATCGACCGCCTCATCGCGCACATAGCGCCGCAGCACATTCAGATTGTCGCCGTAATAGAGCTGGTTTTTGTCCGCCATGGATTTTCATTGTGAGAGTAGCATGCTGCCCGACCCAAATTGAAACCGGGATGCCGGGGTGCCCCACATCTCGCTTTTGAGATGTGGGATTGTGCGATGCCTGGACTATCGACGGTGTGGAGTGCCGTCCTGGCTGGGTCGTTTGCGTTTAGGAAAGGAGGAAGGTTCATCCCGCAATCATCGCCGCCAGCAGTGCTGTGCGCTTCATCATATCGTCCAGCACGATCGACTCATGCGCAGCGTGCGCGCCTTCGCCCACCGCGCCCATCCCGTCCAGCGTGGCAATCCCCATGGCAGCAGTAAAATTTCCATCCGAGCCGCCCCCGGTTCCAGCTTCCTCCAGCGCAAATCCCATCCCCTGCGCCAATTCCTGCGCCTGGCGAAACAATTCGACCGTGCCCCGGCTCCGCTCCATCGGCGGACGATTCATTCCCCCGGTAATTGTCACCGTGCAGGCGCGATCCGCCGCACGCAAAGCGCGGAACAGTCGCTCCACGCGCACTGCATCCCCCATCCGTGCGATCCGCACATCCACTTCCGCCTGCGCTTCGGCCGCAATCACATTCACCCGCGTGCCCCCTTGAATCGTTCCCGGATTCACGGTCAGCCCCGTCTTCAAATCCGTGAACTGAGCGATCGTTTCAATCAAACGGGCAAGTTCCAGCACCGCCGAATGGCCCGCCTCAAAATCAACGCCGCTATGCGCCGCCACTCCCTGCACGCGAATCGTATATTCGCCCACTCCTTTGCGCGCGGTTTTGTAGGCTCCCTGCGGACCCTGCGCCGGCTCCAGTACAAAGACCTTCGAACACTCCAGCGCAATGTTTTGCGTCACCGCCCGCGATACGGGACTTCCAACTTCTTCTTCGGAGTTGAGCAGTACCACTACCGGCACCGCCGGCGCGTTCGCCAGGCGAAGCATCGCCAGCGCATGCAGCGCCATCACTACTCCCGCCTTCATGTCGTACACGCCAGGACCGAAGGCCTCCCCCTTCGCCACCCGAAACGGCATCGTCGCCAGCGTTCCCATTGGCCACACGGTGTCGAGATGACCCAGCAGCAGAATCGGCTTCGGCTTTTCCTTCTCGGCCCGTCGAGATCGCGTGGCCATCGCCTCAAAACGAACTTCCAGCAGATCGCCAAATTGTTTCTGTTTGTGCCATCGGACCTTTCCGCCCAGCTCCTCAAACCAGCCCGCAACCATACGGCTCGCTTGATCCACCGCCGCCTTGTTCTCGCTCGGCGACTCCGTCGCAACCAGCTCCTCCAGTTGCTCGACCATTCCAGGTCGCCTTTTTTTCGCATCTTTCAATAAGCGTCCGGGTTCATACATCGGGACAGGGCTCATGACTCAACATCCTTTCGTTCGTCGAGTGCGACTTTCGCACCGCTGAAAGTGCAGTCGTGACACAAGGTGTGGTATTTTTACCACAGCGATCTGGCCGCGACTGCTTATACGATAAGCGTTTAGAGGATTGGAGCTTCGTATCGGGCGCAATCTGCAGTTCGAACAGACCATAAGTAACTCGGTCGAGTTTTCCGGCGTCGGCCTGCACAGCGGCGCGCCGGTGCATCTGCGATTGCTGCCTGCGCCGGCCGGCGCGGGAATTTTATTTCGCCGCACCGATCTCGATGATTTTGAAATTCCAGCCATTGGACGCAATGTCGCCAAGGTCAGCTATGCCACTAGTCTAATGCGGCAGGGCGTGTTGATCTCCACCACCGAACACCTGCTTTCCGCGCTCGTCGGCTACGGCGTTGATAATGTCATCGTTGAGCTCGACAACCTGGAACTGCCAATTCTTGATGGCAGCGCTCTTCCTTATATCGAAGCATTCCAGTCCGTCGGGCTACGGACGCAGCGCCGCCGCCGAGAATATCTTCGCATTCGCAAAACGATTGAAGTTCACGACTCCAGCAAATTCATCGGCGTGTATCCCGGCGAAGGCTACAGCGTTTCCTACGCGATCGATTTCCCATCGCCCATCGGCAAAGAGTCGTTTCAGCTGGATCTGAATACCGGCGCCTATGCGTCCGAGCTGGCTGCGGCGCGCACGTTTGGCTTTCGCGAGGATGAGCAGATGTTGCGCGACATGGGCTTGATTCGCGGCGCATCTCCCGACAATGCCATTGTGCTCACACGGCGCGGGGTGCAGAATGGTCCACTGCGTTTTCCCAATGAGTTTGTTCGCCACAAGATTCTGGACCTGATTGGTGATCTGGCGCTGGCCGGCAAACGTATCCAGGGCCACGTGGTCGCGGAGCGGGCCGGGCACGCGATGCACACAGCACTAGTTGCGCGACTGTTGCAGGACCGCTCGGCGTGGGAGCTGGTTCACCTTCCGGTAATGGAGCAGGAAATGCCGATCCCGTCCCTGCTGCGGACGGCGGCAGTCTCCGCATAATCCAGTTTTGCGCCACCCCTTCCGGAAATATTTTCACCTCTCAAAATTCCACTTGACATTTAGTTGCTAAGGCAACTAATCTTGCTCATATAGTTGCTAAGGCAACTAATTTTCAGGGGGCTCAAATGTCGCGGCAAAAGAACCAGCGGGTCAGCCGTCTCGAAGATCATGTCGGGTACTGGCTGCGTTTTGTTTCCAACCATGTTTCGGCATCCTTTGCCCGGCGTCTGGAAAAATTCGACATCAGCGTTTCGGAATGGGTGGCGATGCGGAGCCTCTATGACGAACCGGCGCCGACTTCTTCCACTGCGCTGGCAGAAACCATGGGTTTGACCAAGGCTCCGGTGTCGCGCCTGGTGGAGCGACTGGTTCAGAAGGATCTGGTCGAGCGTAAGGACAGCCGCGCGGATGGCCGGGCGCAGGAGATTCGACTCAGTTCGGTGGGTCAGAAGCTTGTTCCCAGGCTGGCTGCCCTGGCCGATCAGAATGACGAGGCATTCTTTGGCGACCTGCCGGAGAACACTCGATCGGCGCTGATTGCCCTGATGAAGCAAATCGTATCGCAGTCGCAGCTTAAAGAAACACCCATCGACTGATCGCGAGGATTCGCGACGCGCGACGGGAATTGAAAATGAAAGGAATCATCCCGATGTTCAACCAAGAAACAATCCAGGTTCTGCACGAATGCAGCGAGCGTTCTGTTGCGGGCAACATTACATTTCCGGAAGTGATCGGCAAGCTGATGACGGTTGGCATCGAGGCCTATCACGCCGACCTGTATCGACGGGAGAAGACGTACTATGCCGCGAATGGCGACTCCCATGTAGAAAGCGAAGGCGGGCTCGACCCGAAAGTCTTCGGCGCGCACGCTGTGGCTGCCGAATTGAATCCGGCGGGAGTCGCCGAAGCGCTGCGGCGGATTCAACGCAAAGAGACCGACTATCAGCAGTTCCTGCGCGAGATCCAGGCGGCGGGCACGGCCGGCTATTGGGTATATCTGACCGGCAAGCGGGCCATCTACACCGGGCGCAAGGGCGATGCGTACGTGGAGTGGTTTCCAGGAGCGCGATGACGGCGGCTGCAGCGCGGCATGACGAGGGCGCGACGGCGTATGTTGCTCTGGGTTCGAACCTCGGCGATCGCGTGGAACATTTGCGCACTGCCATCGCCGCGCTGCGAGGGCTTGGTTCCGTAGAAGCGATTTCTTCGTTCTATGAAACCACGCCCGTCGGCTTGGTCGAGCAGCCGGATTTTCTGAATGCGGTTGCGGCGCTGCGAACCGGGCTGTCGCCGCAGGAATTGATGAATGCGCTGCTGCGTATTGAGCAGCAGCATGGTCGCGATCGCGGCGCGTCCGTACCGAAAGGGCCGCGCACGCTCGATCTGGATTTGTTGTCGTATGGCGATGTCGTGATGGAGACACCGTCGCTCACGCTGCCGCATCCCGCGATGACAGAGCGACGGTTTGTTCTGGTCCCGCTGGAAGAGATCGCGCCGCACTGGCGGCATCCGCTGAGCGGCAAAACCGCCACGGAGTTGCTTGCCGCGATATCGCGCGCCGAGGAAGAGTCGAGCCATAAAGTGCGCAAAATGAAGACTCCGGAATCTGCCCCTTGAGACTGGCCGCAGAATCGCGTACAGTGCAGGAAACGCGCGCAGTTTCTACGCGATCCCAAGGAGGCACACCATGCCAGCAAATACGGATTTCTTCCACGCTCTAGAAAGCCGCATCGCACCCTATAACCTGCTGACCCATTCCTTCTATCGGGCCTGGACGGCGGGCGAGCTGACGTCGGACGATCTGCGCGAATATGCCGCCGAATACTGGCACCACGTGTCGGCATTTCCGACATATCTGAGTGCGTTGCACTCTCGCCTGGAAGATACGGAACTGCGCCGCACGGTATTGCGCAACCTGGTCGATGAGGAAGGAATTGATTCGGCCGATCGCAAGCCGCATAGCGAGCTGTGGATGGATTTTGCCAACGGCATGGGCGCGAATGATGCCAGCGTGCGTCAACGCGAACTGCAACCGGAGACCAAGGCGCTGATTGGAACCTTCTTTCGGCTGATCCAGCAGGAGAACGCCGCGGTCGGCCTGGCGGCGCTGTACGCGTATGAGTCGCGGGTGCCGGAGATTGCGAAACAGAAGGCCGCCGGCCTGTGCGATCACTACAAGACGGATGAGAAAACCCGCCGGTACTTCACCGTGCATGAGACGGCTGATGTGCACCACGCGGAAGTCTGGAAGCAGGCGATCACGAAAGAACTGGAGCGCGATCCTGCTTCGGCGGACCGTGCCCTGGATGCAGCGGAGACCGCGGCGAAAGCGCTGTGGAGCGCGCTCGACGGTGTCGAGCGCCTGCGTATGCTGCGCATGGCAAATTAATTCTTCCTGAATTCAAGTAGGCGCCTGAAACTCCCACATCTCAAAACCGAGATGTGGGGCACCCATGTTTTCCGTCCTCCAAGGTAACCCCAGGACATCTGAAGAAATAGCATTCGAGTTGGGTCAACGCCTCATCGAAGGCATGCGCGAAACACTTAAAACAGTTCATTGAAAAGCCAAAGAAGTAAATGCTGGGTGCCCCATGTCTCGCGTTTGAGACGTGGGATTGTAGGATGTTGGCATGCCGAAGGGCTTGGTTCGGTATCAAGAGGCAGGCGATCTGCACTTCATCACCTTCAGTTGTTCCGGGAGGCGCGCGTTCCTCGGCACCCCAACGGCCCGGAACATTTTTGAGTTGTCTTTGGAAACAATGAGAGTTCGGTATCAGTTCATCGTTCTCGGGTATGTCGCGATGCCGGAGCACGTTCATCTGCTGGTGAGTGAACCGCGGAACGCATCACTATCGAAGGCAATCCAAGCTTTGAAACTTTCGGTCGCGGTTCAGCGCAACGAGCGGCCGTTCTGGCAGGCTCGATATTATGACTTCAACGTGTTCACGGATCGCAAACGGGTGGAGAAGCTGAAATACATGCATCGCAACCCAGTCGCACGTGGACTTGTCGAGGAACCGGAACAATGGGCATCGTCGAGCTTTCGGCATTACTCGATGGGAGAGATTGGAACAGTTAGGATCGATAGCTAGTGGACGGCGGGAGAAGTTTTGCTGCGATCGGATCCCACATCTCAGAAGCGAGATGTGGGGCACCCAGGTTCTTAACTGCGAGTATGCTTATGGGATCGCGAGGGGTGTCGATCTTTCGATGCTAGGATGGTTGGACGATGACACAGCATATGGTCGATGCACGTATCAATCCGGCGGATGAGACGATTCGGATAGGGCCGCTGTTGGTGCGATTTTTGCTGACTGGAGAGCAATCGAATGGCAGCGTCGCGGTGTTTGAGCTGACGGTGCCGGCAGCACAACGGTTGCCCGTGCCCGCCCACAGCCACGATCATTACGAAGAAACCATCTACGGGCTCGACGGAGTGATGACGTGGACGGTGGATGAAACGCAGATCGACCTGGGGCCGGGGCAGGCACTGTGCATTCCGCGGGGCGCGGTGCATCGCTTCGATAACAACGGAAGCCAGGATGCGAAGTCGGTGTGCGTGATTTCGCCGGCCGCGCTGGGCCCGGAGTATTTTCGCGAGGCCCGTGAGGTGCTGACGACGGCCGGAGGTGGTCCGCCAGACCGCATGAAGATGGCGGAGATCATGCGCCGCCATGGCCTCACGATGGCTCCGCCTCCTGCGCAAGCGTAGGCGACGTTGGAGAACCTCATCTCCATCTTTCGCGATGAAGTGGTGAAGGCTCGGGTGGCCGCCACCCGGAATCTGGGCTAATGGAAAGCGAATGTTCACGGTCCGCTCGTAATTCTGCACGGGTATCGGAAGAATCTGGCAGAATTGAAACTCGGGGGTCCATGACGAGCGACGTCTTAGTGATGGGAGGCGGAGCGACGGGCCAGCTTGCGGCCGCGTATTTGCGGATGCGCTTTCCGGATCTGCGGATTGCCGTGGTGGAGGGCCCGCAGAAGAATCGGCCGATTGTCGGCGAATCCCTGGTCGAGGTGAGTGTCGATTTTTTTCTGGAACTGGGTCTGGGCGCATACCTGGTGGAGAACCATTATCCGAAATACGGCCTGACCTATTATTTCAAGCTTAAGATCGACGATCCGGCAGACCGGCGCTACATTGTCGACGAGATCCCGACGGCGCCACCGCTGCTGTCGTTTCAAATTAACCGTTTCACATTTGACGAAGAGGTGCGGCGTCGAAACCTGGCGAACGGAGTGCAATTGATCGATGGCACCGTGACCGCGGTGGATATCCAAACCGGCGGCGGGCTGCACGCCGTGACGGCGCACGATTCGGCGGGGCAGACACAGACGCTGAACGCGCGCTGGATTATCGACGCCACGGGGCGGAACCGGTTGCTTGCCAAGCAGTTCCATCTGCAGGAAACGGTGAAGGAACAGAAAAGCGTTTTCTGGTTCCGTCTGAAAAATTTCAATCCCGAGATTCTGAGCCGCATTGACGCCGTCAAGCAGCACCACCGAAACTATGTTCCTTACTTCGCGACGCATCATTTTTTTGGCAAGGGCAACTGGATCTGGTTTATCCCGATGCGTTCTTCGGACGGCCAGCCGCTGGTGAGCATCGGCATCACCTACCGGAAGGACGTGTTTGCCTACGGCGAGGTGCGGACGATGGAGCAGTTTCTGGCTTGCGTCGCGCAGGAACATCCGGTGATCGCCGAGTTAGTGCGCAGCGGCACGGTGGCGGATACGAATTTCTACGGTTCGTACATGTGGGAATGTCGCCAGCGTTACTCTTCCGACGGCTGGTACATTATCGGCGACGCGGGGGATACAGTTGATCCGCTGTACAGCGTGGGGTTGGCGTTGTCGTCGGTGCAGATCCGACAGATTGCAGCGATTGTCGAACGACAATTGCGCGGCGAGGACACCGAAGAGTTCACGAAGAATCTCGATACTGCGATTGCCGCGTTTCAGCGCGCAGTGACGCGGGATACGGCGCGGCTGTATGAGTGCATGGGGGATGCGTATCAGTGTCACCTTCGCGTCCACCTGGTTGTGGTGAAACTGTTTCACCTGGCGCTTCCATTTCTTTTGAACGATTATCTCTGGGATCCGTTGGGAGTGAAACTGGTGAACTGGTTTTCGAAGCTGGAAACGCTGGAAGCGGATTTCGTCAAGTTCCAGGAGCTTATTCGGGAGGTTGCCGCGAATCCGAAAAATCGCGGGATACAGAACTTTATTAAGGTGCAGTCTGCGGAGTCGATGAACTATCTGTTCTACGAGCATCACCGCGAAGAGGACATTCCGTCGTCGTTGTCGCGACTTTCCTGGAGCCTGGCGCGATTGCGGCTGGCTCTTCTGAGAAAGCTGGGGTGGCGCGGGTTGATTTGCTTCAGCCAGCAGGGAGCGTTCTGGAAGGATGTTTTCCGGGGGCTTGTTCTGGTACCTTTCCACGGAAGAAAGTTGCGGAAAAGCTGGCTGGCAGGAAGGATCTTTTCGCAGGATGAACCGGGACTGGTGGGCCAGGAGCGAGATTCCCGCGGGCCGCAAGTCCGGTTTATTGAGCGCGAAGATGAAGCAGCCAGCCAACCGGGTGCGAGCCGTTGAGACCAAGTACAAGGCTGAAGCTGGAGGGCGGTCGAGCTAGGGTTCGGCCACTCCCACCGGCATCATGAAACGAGCATAGATCAAGAGGGCGACGCCGATCAGCACGGGAATCACGCCCACGACGAAGACGGGAGCGCGGTGAACGATGGCTCCGAGAAAAATCATCAGGCCGATTCCAATGGCAGTGGTAACCAGGCCGCCCAACTGCAGGCCTCCGCGCCGTTTCATCAAAGCGAAGCGATGTTGCTCGCGCAAATATTCAAGCGCCGCACTGGCCCCGGGCTCCGGCGACTCAGCAATTTTTTTGATCATGTCGTTTTTGTAATAGGTCTCACGTTCCGACATGCGGCAGCCGGACCAGGTCGAGACAGCCAGGAAGGTGAAGAGAGCGATACTGGCGACACCCAGAAATGAAAAGAATGCTACCCCTGAGTCCATGGGAATCTCCTGTGAAGGTCAATTGCGGATTTCTCCGTTACATTGAGTGGGACAGGGGGCGCGGATCGCCGGTTGCATTTTTTTGTGAGCGAATCGCGAAAAAAGAAAACGCAACCGAAAGGCGCAGCGCGAAGTCGTACTGATTGACCATGCTGCGCGAAGGGAGCCGGGTGAGCGCGAGGGAAGACCAAGCCGACGTTACCCGAGTCTTGTCCGGGGAGATTGCGGCGTTTGAAGGGATCGTGCGCCGCTGGCAGGGTCCGCTGATCAACCTGGCATACAGATTTTGCCGCGATCGCGGGCGAGCCGAAGACATGGCGCAGGAAGCGTTTCTCCGCGCGTATCGGGGACTGGCGAAATGGCGTGGCGAAGGCGCGTTTTCGACGTGGCTGTTTGCGCTGGCGACCAACCTGTATCGATCGGAGCTGCGAAGGATACCGGCAGGCTCGAAGCAGTTGGACGAAGTGGACGAGCCCAGAGATCCGCGGGCGATCGATGGCGGCCTGGAGGAGCTGGACCGCGACCAGGCGGTGCGTCGCGCCGTGGATATGTTGCCGGAAAAATATCGTGAAGCGCTGATCTTGTTTTACTTTCAAGAGATGGATCTGTCCGCGGCGGCGAGCAGCCTGGGCGTCGCGGAAGGCACGCTGAAAGCGAGATTGTTCCGGGGAAGAAAGATTCTTGAAAGCAAGCTGCCGTCGCTGCTGAAGGCGCGACGTACCGCGAGCGAGTACGCATGCCCAAAGGGGACCGCATGAACGAAAACGATTTGGATCGCGTGTTGTCGGAAAGGGAAGAGATTGTTCCGTCTTCCGGGTTCACCGCGTCCGTGATGGATGCCGTGCAGCAGGAAGCCGCGATGCCGGCGCCGATTCCGTTTCCGTGGAAATGGGCGCTGCCGGGATTGGTTGTCTGTATCCTGCTGGTCGTGGGATTGATTGCGCGATGGGTTCAATCCGCTGGGCACGCCGAATATTCTGTGGCTGCGACGCGACCGATGGAAAGATTTCTGTCTGCGCTGCCACACGGATTGATGGGAGCGTCCGCTCTGGTCGCTGTGGAGTGGAGTGCGCTGGCATTGCTGGTGAGTCTGCTTGCAGTGTGGTGCTCCATGCGCATTGCCTTCGCAAAAGAATAGCCGGAAGCGCGGCTGGTTTTGATCGCAGAAATTTGCGATTGCGAGCTTGGTCGAGCGGGGGTTGCCTCGCCGTTTTCAAAAAAGAAATTTACTTCCATATCACTGCATCCAAAAACTGCGCGTGGGTGACTCCTGCAGATTGGACTCGTCCATCTGGGTAGGAAGACTTTTTGCGAGTCCATCATTGCGCGGCGTGTCTGCAATCCTCTCGAAAGTTTCTTCCTGCAAGGAAAAACATATTTCCTAGGAGTGAAGTAATGAATATCCATCATCTGAGGACTTGTGCTTTGGGCGTTGCGGCGGCATTGATCACGATCCCCGGCTACGCGGCGATGCAGAATTCGTGGCACCCTACGCTGTATAGCGCCAACGCTCAATTGACGCAATCGCTGAACTCCAACAAGGCGCGGATCGGACAGGCTGTCGACGCGAAGCTGACCACCGATGTCAAAACCACGGGGGCTACGGTGTTGCCGGACGGCACAATGCTGGTGGGCAGTGTGCAGCAGGTGCAGCGATCCTACTCGAATGGCCCATCCCGGATCAGTATCGTGTTCGACAAGGCGCGGCTCAGCAATGGCCGGGAAATTCCAATCAAGGCGACGCTGCTGGGCGCGTATCCTCCGGTGCCGGAGTACGCTGCGGGCGGACCCAGCTCCTACTTGCCGATTCAGCCGCGCACGGTCTCGAGCAATGAGTCCGTCATTCAAAAGCCGGGCACGCTGAAGCACATTACATTACGCAGCTCAGCGCAGAGCAGCGTGTCGGGCGTATTTTCCAGCATGAATCACAGCGTCCAACTGAATCGCGGCACGCGGCTGCAAGTGGCCATTGCGCCGGAAGGTTCTCGCTCCTCGACGACGAGTGGCGCGTAGATCGCATCGCACAGAATACGAATGTTTTTTGTGGACGAACCCATGTATATCACGCGCACGGATCGTGCGGGTTGCACGGAGATTAAAAAAACTAAAGTCACTTTCATCCAGCTTCATCTTTTCCTGAGACAGATGGCGGCGCGATGAGTCCTTCTGCGCGAGTGACACGTCTACCCCACAGAAGCATTTCTACGGGCCGGGACGGGACAATCCCCATTCCTGCTCTACCCTCATCGCAAAGCACACACGTTCCCCAGGAGTGAAGCTATGAAAATCAATCATCTAAGGTCTTACGCGTTGGGCTTCGCGGCAACACTGATCGCGATTCCCGGCTATACAGCGCTGCAGGCGCAAACCGCGCAGCAGCCCGCAACCCTTTACAGCGCCGATGCACAACTTACGCATCCGCTCAACTCCGGCAATGCCAAAGTAGGGCAGGCTGTCACCGCAAAGCTGACAAGCGATGTGAAGGCAGGCGGCTCGACGGCACTGCCAAAAGGCGCGACGCTGATGGGCAAAGTGGAGCAGGTGAATAGCGCGAATGGCGGGGAGAGCATCAGCATTGTTTTCGACCAGGCGCGTGTAGGGAATGGGCAGGTAATTCCTATCAAGGCGACGATCCTTGGCGCTTATCCGCCCATGGTGTATGACGACGACGCTGCCACACCGCCTCCGGGCACCTACATGAACAGCCAGCCGCGCACGATTCCCAGCGACTACTCGGTAACGCAGGAGCCTGGACTGCTGAGTGACGTGAGTCTGACCAGTTCTGCGAAGAGCGACGTTTCTGGCGTCTTCACCAGCAGCAATCACAGCTTTAAGTTGAACAGCGGCACGCGCCTGCAGTTGGCGATTGCTCCCGAAAGTGGCTGCCGCTTCGATGGACAAGGGCAATTAGCTCGAAACCTTGACCACGGGAAAAGTTCTGCTCCCATCCTTCGCGACGACGCTGGCGAGGGAAGGGAGCAGAGGAATGCATTGAGCATGTTAGATTTTTTGTTGTACTTTTTGCCCTGTTCTCTCCTGTAAAAAGGCGTGCGATCGACTCCCCCGCGCAGGTTCATCCTGCATTCAGATACACTGGTCGCGACTGGGGAGAACCGATTTGAAAAATATCTGCATGCTGCTCCTATGCCTGGGAGGGTTAAGTTGTGTGGCAACTGCACAGGAGCAGGCACCGCCGCTGCTGGTGCATGCTGCCGCGTGTTTAACGGCGAAGAAGCAATTACCTAGCTCCGGAGCGACGGCACTCAGCTTCGGATACCGGATCGATGCAACGTCGTATCCCGGGCACAAAACTTTGTATGTCGTGGCGGCTGCGGGATCGAGCCACACGACCGGCAAGGCTTTTTCCATTTTCTACACGGAAAAAGGCCGTCATCCGATTCTCGACATACAAAACGGCACCAGCTTTCTGCGCTCCGGCAATGGAGCGGGGGACATCCATTTCGTCGAGCCGCCTTTTGGTGGGGAGGCGACGGAAGGTTCGTTTGCAGCCGCGATTCAGCAGATCGAAGGGCAGCCCTGGTTTACGATTTCGGCGGCTGACCTGAATGCTCCGCTGGGCCCGATCCGCTGCGAGTCGTATACAGACGAACCTTAGCGGCGCGTGCCGTTGAGGCCGAGCCAGGAAACGAGACGCGGAACACGCGGCTCGTTTTCGACGCGCGTACCCATACAATCAAACAGGCATGTCGCTTACTTTCAGCGTCCACAATACCGACGGAACGGCGCGGCGCGCGACGATGACGCTGCCGCATGGCGCGGTGGAGACGCCCATCTTTATGCCGGTGGGAACGGCGGGCACGGTGAAGGCGGTTCCGCAGAATGTGCTGGAAGATGTCGGCACGCAGATTCTGCTGGGCAATACGTACCATCTGTATCTGCGCCCGGGGCACGAGCGCATTCGCCGATTGGGCGGCCTGCATAAATTTATGAGCTGGCCGCATCCCATCCTGACCGACTCCGGCGGCTTTCAGGTGTTCAGCCTGAATCATCTGCGCAAGGTAACGGAGGAGGGTGTGCAGTTTCGCTCGCACATCGACGGCTCGGCGCATTTTTTTTCGCCGGAACATTCGATGGAGGTGCAGATTGCGCTGGGCTCGGACATTGCCATGGTGTTTGACGAATGCACGGAGTATCCGGCGACGCGGGAACGGGCGCGGGAGTCGCTGGAACTGACGATGCGGTGGGCGCGCCGCAGCCGCGATTATTATGTAGCGCACGCGGCAGAAGTTCCCTGGTCCGCGGAACTCGATGGCCAGACGCCGAGTCTGTTCGGGATTGTGCAGGGCGGCATGTATGAAGATCTGCGGCGCGAGTCGGCGGAGCGGCTGGTGGAGCTTGACCTGCCGGGCTATGCCATTGGTGGGTTGAGCGTGGGTGAGCCGCGGGAACATACGCGGGCTGTGATTGAGTCGACGCTGCCGCTGCTGCCCAGCGACAAGCCGCGCTACGTGATGGGCGTCGGCTATCCGGATGAGATTGTGGAATATGCAGCCATGGGCGTGGACATGATGGATTGCGTGCTGCCCACGCGGGCGGCGCGGCACGGCCTGCTGTTTACGCGGGCGGGCCGGATGAATATAAAAAACCAGCGCTATGCGGAGGACCAGAGGCCGCCGGACCCGGAATGCGGCTGCATGGTGTGCGCGCGCTATACGCGAGCCTATCTGCGGCATCTGGCGATGTCTCAAGAGCCGCTGGGCGGAGCGCTGAACAGCATCCACAACCTGTATGCGTACCTTGACACGATGCGGATGGTACGCGATTCTATTTCCTTGGGCACGCTAGCCGGACTGCTGAGCCGTGTGCGCGGACGCTCCGTGCGCATGATGTAAGCTAGGAGATTCAGGGCAACGCTCAGAGGATCGAAACCCACCCAGTAGATGTTGGATGCAGGGGATTGAGATCGGGACGGGAAGAAGTTTTCCGGTTCCGCAATTTTCGGCAGCAGGAATTTCACATTGGACCACCGGCCCCGCCTCCTAAAAAAAGACTGGTTGCCGCAAGACAAGAGGAAAGCACCGCATGACCTCGCTTCTTTTTTTCATCGCGAACCCGCTGCAGAGTCTGACTACGTTCGCGCCGTTCATTCTTATTTTTGTTGTTTTTTATCTGTTCATGATTCGTCCAGGCCAGCAGCGTCAGAAGACCTGGCAGGCGATGCTGGGCAAGCTGAAGTCGGGCGACCGGGTTACCACTACGGGCGGCCTACGGGGAACGGTGATTTCGGTGAAGGAAGACATCGTTCAACTGCGTGTCCCCCCGGACAACATCAAGCTGGAAGTAGTCAAATCCGCCGTTGCCAGCGTCACCACGGACGAGGATCAACTGAAGCCATGAAGCGCGACGCCAGCCGAATTTCCCCACAATTCCGTACCATCTTTGTAGACCTCCATGCGTAAGAATCTGACTCAAAAAACCATCCTGATCCTCGCCATTCTGCTGGTCTTTATCGGCGGCTTCATCGGCATTCCCAAGGGAGTAAGTCCGACGGCGCTGAAGCAATCCATTGCTGACCGCATCCATCTCGGACTCGACTTAAGCGGAGGCACCCACCTGATATTGCAGGTGATGGTGTCGGAGGCGGTAGGCGCGACCAGCGACAGCGATCTGCAGCGGATGATGACAGACCTGCAGACAGCCGGCGCGACCGGGGCGACGGCGACCAAGCCCGACCCGAAGGGGCAGCCGCAGATTATCCGCGTGACCGGCGTACCGCTGGACAAGGACAACGCGGTGCGGTCGGAGCTGGAAGATCAATTCGCGGCGCAGTACGACATTGCGTCGGGCGCCGATAACTCCTACACGCTGACGATGAAGCCGTCGGTGGTTCGCGATATCGAGACGCGGGCGTTGCAGCAGTCGATTGAGACCATCCGCGAACGCATTGATAACCTGGGCGTCAACGAACCGGTGATTGAGGAATACGGTCCCGGGACGAATGAGATTCTGGTGGAATTGCCGGGTATCGACGATCCGGGCCGGGTGAAGGACGTGATCCAATCGACGGCGCGGCTGGAAATCCACGAAGTGCTGGGTGGACCGTATCCCGACGAACAGAGCGCGCTGCAGGGGAACGGCGGGACGTTGCCGGTGAATTCTGAGCTGCTGAAGATGGATGAGAGCGCCAGCGCGGGTGGTCAATACTATCTGCTGAACAGAATTCCAGTTGTGGCGGGCACGGAATTCCGCGATGCCCAGCCGTCGACGGACACCAATGGCCGGCCGGATGTCAGCTTTACGCTGACGACTTCCGGTGGCGACCATTTTTACCAATACACCAGCGCGAATATTGGCAAGAGCATGGCGATTGTGCTCGACAATACAGTCCGCGAAGTGGCGACCATCAATGGCGCGATTCGCGACCAGGGTGTGATTGAAGGTGGCGGAATTACCCAGGAAGAGGCTCAGAATCTGTCGCTGATGCTGCGTACGGGCGCGCTGCCGGCTTCCATTCACTTTCTTGAGGAGCGGACGATTGGGCCATCGCTGGGCGCGGATTCCATCCGTCATGGCGTCGAGGCTGCAATTGCGGGATTGATTGCCGTGCTGGCGTTCATGCTGTTCTATTACCACGGCGCGGGCATTAATGCGGATCTGGCGTTGATTCTGAACCTGGTGATTCTGCTGGGATTCATGGGATATACGCACGCGACGCTGACCTTGCCGGGGATCGCTGGAGTAATCCTGACGATTGGTATGGGCGTGGATTCCAACGTACTGATCTTTGAGCGAATACGGGAAGAACTGCGAGCCGGCAAGTCACCGGCGGCGGCGGTCGATCAGGGCTTCTCCCACGCTTTCCAGACCATTATTGATACGCACGTGACGACGATTGTGTCGGCGGCCATCCTGTTCCTGTTTGGGACCGGACCGGTGAAAGGATTCGCAACGACCCTGGTGTTTGGTTTGCTGGCGAACCTGTTTACCGCGGTATTCGTCTCACGCGTCATCTTTGAAGGAAATTTGAACCGCAGACAGCGCGGCGAGGCGATTTCGATCGGATAAGTGCAGGGCGCCGGGTGTGCGAAGCCATGGCGGGAAGAGAACCTCAGAGCTTGTAGCAAGTATCGGAGCAAGGCGTGGAATTTTTTCATGATGTAAACATCGACTGGCTGGGAAAGAAGTGGTATTTCCTCGCCTTTTCGTTGATCTTCAGCATTTCGGGCCTGCTGTCGCTGTTCTTCTGGCACGGCCTGCCGCTGGGGGTGGACTTCAAGGGCGGCACGCTGATCTATTTGAAGTTCGACCAATCTCCCAACCTGAATCGCGTGCGGCAAGCGGCTGACCGCGTCGGCCTGCATGATGTGAGCATCGTGACGTTTGGACATCCGGAAGACCACGAGATCATTGTTTCGCTGCCGCAGCGTGACACCAAGGAGGCTGCGCTCGATACCGGGCGGGCCGCCATCGTGCAAACGCTGCAGCGAAACTACGCTGCCAATGGAGCCGCCAACGCGGGCAAGCTGGACCTGGATAACGCAACGCGAGAATCTCTAGTGACTTTCCTGACGCAGGCAGATCCCCTGCATCTAAATAATCCGCCGGTGGAGGAAGTGCACTACGGGCAGATCGCAGACACAATATTGAACTACCGCGACAAGGTGAAGGACGGGTTGCTCGGATCGTTTGCTGAGCTGAACGGCCAGGTGGACCCCTCAGTGGTGTCTGCATTGCAGCAAGGGGCATGCTTGTCCGGGTTTACGGTGCGCAATGTGGAGATTGTCGGGCCGCAGGTGGGGGCGCAACTGCGTCGGCAGGCGTTGCTGGCCACGTTGTACTCGCTGGCCGGAATGCTGGTGTATTTGTGGTTCAGGTTTGAGTTGATCTATGGCGTCGCCGCTGTGGTTGCCGTGTTTCACGACACGCTGATTACGGTAGGTGCGTTCAGCCTGGCGAATCGCGAGATGACGTTGACCGTGGTGGCCGCGATTTTGACGCTAATCGGCTATTCCATGAACGACACCATCGTGGTGTTCGACCGCATCCGCGAGAACCTGCGCCTGGTACGTCGCGCGTCTCTGTCGGAGATTGTGAACAAGAGCATCAACCAGACGCTGAGCAGAACCGTGTTGACCTCCGGCCTGACGTTTTTGACCGTCCTGTCTCTGTTTCTTTTTGGCGGGGAAGTGCTGAACGGCTTTTCATTCGCGCTGGTGATCGGCATCCTGATCGGAACCTATTCTTCGATTGCGGTGGCGGCGCCGATGCTGGTTGCTTATCAGGATTGGCGGGCCAGACGGGGCAAGGCGGCTGCTCTGCCGGCCGGCAAGCGGGCGCGAACGTAAATGTCGGACTGTCTGCAACACCGGGTGGGAAGCCGGCTGAATTCTGAGCGCATCCGGTGCCGGCGGAAAGACATGCGCGCAACTATTTTTCAGGTTCCGGGAACCTTGCAATGGGCATCCGGTGTCTAAGGAAAAAATAGGGATTGCCGGTACGGTACCGAGGGGGTTGTTATGTTCGAAGACAGCATGTTTGAGTCGGCTGGCAAAATAAAGACAAAAAGCAAGTATTGGATGATCGCGACGGCAGTTTTGAACGCCAGTGTGGTGATCACCCTGGTCCTGATTCCTTTGATTTATCCGGAAGCGCTGCCTAACCAGGCACTGGCGACCCTGCTGGTGGCACCGCCGCCACCACCGCCACCACCGCCACCGCCGCCGCCTGAGGTGAAGGTTGTCCAGGTGCATGTCGAGTCGATGGCAGAACAGCTGAGAGCGCCCAGCACGATCCCCCATACCATCAGCATGGTGAAGACGTCAGCTCCGCCGCCGGGTGCGGTTGAGGGCATGGGCGGTCTTGGAGGCAGCTCGGGAGGCGCGTTGGGAGGCATCCTGGGAAGCATGGGGAATGGCCCTGCCGTGAAGGTGGCGCCGCCGAAAAAGATTGTAGTCTCGTCTGGCGTCGAGCAAAGCAAGCTGATTGAGGAGATCACTCCGACCTATCCGGCGATCGCCAAGGCAGCGCGCATCCAGGGCACCGTCGTTCTGGCCGCAACCATCGGCAAAGACGGGAGCATTGCGGATCTGAAGGTGATCAGCGGACCGCCGATGCTCCAGCAGGCCGCACTGGATGCCGTGCGACGCTGGCGCTATCGTCCGACCGTGCTGGATGGGGTACCTGTCGACGTGGACACCACAATCAGTGTTGTTTTCACCTTGAATGAATGATAAGTTCGCACTCATTCGCCCACAAAAAGTTTTGTAGCCCGGCTGTAACCAAAGCAAGCTTATCCTTAAGGAGGATAAATTCCTGTGATTCTCGCACAAGTATCGCAATTCGCTCACCCGGCCGCACTGGCCGCGTTTTTCCAAGATCAGCAGCCCGTCGGCTTCAGTGTGGTCGACATGTGGCACAACATGGGATGGCTGCCCAAATGCGTGGTATTTTTACTGCTGATCATGTCGGTGTGGTCTTTGGCTGTGATGATTGACCGTGCCCTTTATTTCTCAGCTGCCCGCAAGCAGTCCCGAGAATTCGCCCCGAAAGTTGCAGGCGCTCTGAAGGAAGGCCGCCTGGATGAAGCGATCAAAGTTGCCGATCGCAGCAAGAAATCCCATCTGGCCGAAGTCGTAACGGCAGGACTGCAGGAGTTCCGCAATTTTGGCAGCGGCGGAACCGTGACCGAGGACCAGATCGAAGCCAGCCAGCGGGCCCTTGAGCGGTCAGAAGCGATTGTTCATGCCAAGCTGAAGCGCGGCCTGGGCGGTCTGGCGACCATTGGTTCGACGGCACCCTTCATCGGACTGTTTGGAACGGTTATCGGTATTCTGGACGCTTTCCAGTCGATCGCGACCTCCAAGACATCCGGAATCGGACAGGTAGCCGGCGGTATTTCTGAAGCGCTGGTGACGACCGCGTTCGGTCTATTCGTCGCCATCCCGGCGGTTATGGCGTTCAACTACTTCACCAACCGGGTGGAAGCTTTCGACGTTGAAATGGACAACTCTTCCAGCGAGCTGGTGGATTACTTCCTGAAGCAGGGCGCGCGCCGCTAGCAGGAAAACCTCGCATTTCGGGAAACGATTGCACACAGGAATCACGGTCGCGGCTGGCGAAGACTGAAAACTTCGCCGGCCCACCGGGCTGATCCTGATAAGATTTTGGCCAGGCGTAATGCCTAACTGCGGCAAGAGTTGCAGGCCACGGGAGTTTCTCTATGGGAATTGCAGTACGAAACGAAGGCAAGAAAGTAAATTCGGACATCAACGTTACGCCGATGGTGGACGTGATGCTGGTTCTGCTGATCATTTTCATGGTGGTCACGCCCATGTTGAACAACAAGGTCAACGTGGATCTGGCGAAGGCGATCAGTGCAGTGCCGCTGCCGGACGCCGACCACGAAGACAGCGTGAAGGTATCGATTACGCGAGACGGAAAGGTATACCTGGGGGCGAACCAGATTACATTGGCGGATCTTGGACCGAAGGCCCAGGACCTGCTCCAGGACAAGCCCAACAAGACCGTGTACGTTCGCGCGGATGTGCGTGCTCGCTATGGTATCGTGATGGATGCCGTGGATGCGCTTCGCACCGCTGGCGTAGATGAAGTGGGCTTCTTGACGGAGCCGCCGCCATCGTCGCAACAGACGCCACCGACAACCCCGACCCCGACGCCCGGCACCTGAGGCGGGACCGTCTGGCCCAGGGGAATGGAGCCGAGCCGGGCCTTCGCAACGTTCACTGGATCGAGCACAGCCCCGGCGGAGGCAAATTTCAAGCCGCAATTTTTGAAGCGAGGATAATCTCATGGCAATGTCAGGTGGTAACGTCGGCGGCCTTTCGTCGACCCCGAACGTCACTCCTCTAATCGACGTACTTCTCGTGCTGCTGATCATTTTCATGGTCATCACGCCGACCACCCCGCACGGGCTGGATGCTCTGGTGCCGCAGCCGCCGAAAAACCCCGAACATCAACAGCAAAGCGATACCACGATCGTGGTGCAGGTGCTGGGGTCGGGCGACAGCAATCTGCAGTACAAAATCAACGAGACGAGTGTGCAGCACAGTCAGTTGCTGGGGCAATTGACTCAGATCTACGCTATCCGCGCGACCAAGGTAATGTTTATCAAGGGCGATCCGAATCTGGATTGGGCGCCGATCGCAGACGTGCTGGATATCGGCCACGAAGCCGGTGTTGATCACGTTGGCGTGATCACCCCCAAGATAGCGGCGGGACAATAGCGCGGGTTGAAAACAGGCTGTGCGTTCTACTCGCAACGGGGGCGTGGAGTGGGCGGCTACGAACTTTCTCAATTGCAGGAAACAGAGTAAGATCACACGGTAAGGAAAAACACATTTCCCAACGGGCTCTCCCTGCCGTACCAGCCTGCGTGGGTGTCGACTGATTGTAAGGAGAGGTCAATCCGAATGAATCGCATTGTACGTCTTCCGGTTATGGCTGCGTTGTTATGTGCGGGCCTGGCCCTTACCACTGGATGCAACAGACTTAAAGCCCGCGACCAACTGAATAAAGGCGTAGAAGCATTCAAAACCGCCAGCTACGAACAGGCGATCGATCACTTTCAGCAGGCAGTGCAGCTGGATCCGACATTGCCGATGGCGCGCCTTTATCTGGCGACTGCGTATTCTCAGCAAGTTGTTCCTAACATGCAGACGCCGGACAACATGAAGAATGCGCAACTGGCCATTCAGAATTTCCAGGAAGTCCTGCAAAAAGAGCCGAACAGCCTCAATGCCTTGAAGGGAATTGCCGCCCTCTATTTCAATATTCAAAATCTGGCAGAGGCAAAGGCATACCAACAAAAGGTTATCGCCGTGGATCCAAACGATGCCGAGGCGTATTACACCATCGGCGTGATCGATTGGACGCTGGCGTATAAGAACGCAATCCCGGTACGTCAGTCATTTGGTTTGCACGATGATGGAGCACCCATCAAAGACAAGAAGGCTTGTGCTTCGCTGGCAGAAGAGAACGCGCCGCTGATCCAGGAAGGATTGGATTCGCTGAACAAGGCAGTTCAGCTACGCAAGAACTACGACGACGCCATGTCGTACCTTGCCTTGACGTATCGCCGCAAGGCCGATATCGAGTGCGGGGATGATGCAGCCCGCCAAGCTGATCTGGCGATGTCGCAGCAATGGGTCGAGAAGGGCCTGGCCGCGCGCAAGGCGAATCAGATTAAGGCAAACGAGGCGGTTGAGAAAGGCATTCAGCTAGGCAAATAACCCTCGCGAGTAAGGAAATCTAACCGGCAAGGCCCCTGGAATATTCGGGGGCCTTGTTTTTTGCTGTAGCGGTGGCGCCACGAAACCTTCGCGGGAGGCTGGTTCGCAGCTGGATGCGCCGAGGTTTGACGCTCAAAAAATCCCAGAGCTTGTGATTGCTCGGCGAGAAAGAACATCGCGCTGCGCGTTCTTCGTGGCGAGAGGCGGACGGAATCGCATTGGCGCTGCTCCAGGCGGGCGCGGGTGCCGGTGCGGACATTGCGCTTCAATTGAGAGTACCTCGACCGACGATGATGTCAGGAGAACGGGCGGACGAGTTGCGCGGGGGCCGTTGCGATCCGCGCAAAGGAGAGGGTCGCACGCGGAGGCTACATGCTGGCGGTGTGGTGTAAGCGGCATCGCGGAGCGGGGCGCAAGAGCTTTGCGCCCGTCGGGATGCCGAATCGATCCCTGCTCTAGTGAGCGTTCTTCAGGATGTCTTCCGCGTAGTAGTTGACGACCCGGGCCTGATCGCGGAGCACTTCCTGGTAGGCGCCCTGTAAGAGGCGGGATCGGCTGTCATGCAACTGCTGGCGAATCATCTGCTGCACGCGCGGATCGCTGAGGGGATGCTGTCCGGCAGGCTCGATGGCGATCAATTTGCAGATCATATAACCGGCAGGCTGCTTGGAACCAGTCTGGAGGATGGGCAGGATCGGTGTGATCTGCCCAGGCTGCAGTTTGCTGACTGCCTCGAACACAGAGGGATCGGATTTCAGCTGCGATTCCGGAATAAAGCCCATATCGCCTCCGCTCGAGCTGGTATTCGGATCTTCGGAGTAGTTCATGGCGAGGGTGGCGAAGTCACCGCCGGTTTCCAGCTGATTGTGGAGGGTCTGGATTTCCTTGCGCGCATCGGCGTCGTTGCGCGCCTTGCTGTTCTGCAGATTTTTGACCTGCTGATTGGGAGAAGAAGTGACGATGATCCGAGCCAGGTGGTACTCCGGTTCGATCAGATTGAAGTCGCTCTTGTGCAGGTTGTAGAAGGTGTTGACGTCATCATCGGTGATGTTGATCTTGGATTCGATTTCCTTGTTCATGACCTTTTCCATGGTCATGTTCAGCCAGATATCGCGGCGCACGTCGTCCAGCGTGATTCCCTGAGACTTCAACTTGGCATCGAACTGCTGGTCCGTATAAGGCGCCTTTAACTGGGCGATCCTGGCATCAACCTCGGCATCGGTCGCTACGAGGTGCAGTTTTTCGGCCTGCTGCCGGATCACTTCCTCATCGATCCGCTGATGCAGGATATCCAGCTTCAGCATGGATGCCTCATCCGCGGTGGGCTGCTGCTGCATGGAATTAATTTTGGTCTGGTAATACTTGTCGACTTCCGCCTTCATAATCGGGTGGCCGTTGACGGTGGCCCAAACATCCGGATTCGGGGTGCGTGAGCAGCCGGCGAGCGCGAAGAGGACAAGGAGGCTGGCCATTGCGGCCACGCTGATCTGGCGAGGGCGCTGCAGGGCAACTCGAGGGGCCCTGCGAGAGAAAGCATCGCTGGAAGTTGAAAAAGTTCGGTGCATCATGACGTTCAATCTGTTCTCCATTCGCCTGTCTGCCGGGTGCTGTTACGGCCGCGGGCTCTTGCCTGAAACTGTATCTCCTGTTCCACTGCCGGCAAGCCTCTAATTGCCGGGCGACGCAGGAGGTGTGGCTGCATTGCTGTTAGTTTGTGGCGGCGGGACCTCGCCGGCATCTCGAATGGCCCGGTCGATAATGGTCCAAAGCATCGCCTGGGAAAGAGCGCCGACGGCGCGTTCTCCGTTGATAAACAAAGTTGGGGTGCCATCGATGCCCAGGGCATCGCCCTGTTTAATGGAATCGCGAATGCCGGAGTCGTCCTGCTTGGCAACGCAGGCGTTCAGTTTTCCCATGTCGACTTTGTCGCGTTGACCTTCCGCGCGGGTTGCATCGTCGAGCCGGGTATAGCTTGCCGCGACGCTCTGCTGGCTGCCCTCGCCGGAAATCTCGGCGCCGTGATCATGGAAATAGTCGACCAGGTTCCAATAGCCAACCGGGCTCTGGGCCGCCATGCAGTTGACATCGACCGCGGCATGCATGGCCCAGGGATGTTCTGGAAGAGGGAAATCCTTATAGATATAACGGACCATCTTCCCGTAATGCTGTTCCGTGGCAGGAAACAAAACTCCATTCATGCGGGCGCAGAAGGGGCATTCGAGATCATCGAAGCTGACGATCGTGACTTTCGCGTCCGGGTTGCCTCGCACTGGACGGCCCAGGGTATTGATATCGGAGCCTGGATTTTTCGAAAGGTCGAATTTCTCAAGTCGCGCCAGGGTATTGTTGTCCGTCGAAATCAGAAAGACAGTGGTCTTCTTCTGCGATCCGTTGCTGAAGGTGACGGGCAGCGTGTCGAATCCGCTCACATCGCTCTTACTGCGCTGGCCCAGGGTCACGGTGTAGTCCGGAGGAACATTGTATTGCGAGCGGATGGTCAGCTCAATCCGGCGGTCCAGCTTGGCCTCCAGGGCATTGTTGGCGGGCGCGGATTGCGCCTTGCAGCCCATACCGGCAGCCAGGATGAAAATCATGAAAAAACGAGATATGCGCAACGAGTTCCCCATCAGCTATATGTCACTCCATTATCACATGCAGGGCCATGTCGCCGCTGCGCCGGAGGCGTAGATGTGCGCGGAAATCGGGATGATCCGGGCGGTGTCGGGTGGGGAGGCTTGCTGAGCCGGCGCGGATTTCGTGGGTTCGTTGGCGAGTATGGTTCGAACCGATTAGAACAATCGTTGGGCGCGCACAAGACTGCCGACAGCCGCGACGCCGGAGAGTGTGAGGTTGAAGGTGGTGGAGGTCTCGTTGCGGACCGTACCGAGGGCGAAATGCTGGACTTCAACTGTCAAGCCGCAACAATTCCGGTTGTACGTTGCCTGCAGGCCGCCGTACTCGAGCGCTCGCCCTTCCAATGTAAAGTTGCCGCGTGCCGCTGCGCTAAAGCCTGGTTTGGTGATGGCGCCATAGCCGAGCAAGACCTGCATCTGGTTGTAGTTGACAACATTGGGCGGCTGGTCGGGGGACACGGGAGTTTCACCGACGGCGTTGAGCAAGGAGTGGCCAAGGCCCGAAAATAAATTGCCGTGCCGGTAATCGACGTAGATATCGCTGGCTGCCCAGCGACCCGCTTTGGTGTCGTAGTCGGAGTCCCACTCGACATCCGTATTGGCGCCGGGATCGATTCGCAGCCGGGAGACAATGGGCGACACACTGCGTGGCGAGGTGATATAGGCGATGCCGCTGAGGTCCATGGTCGTCGTAAATATATTCCGACGACCGCTGATCACCGCATTGCCAAAGGTCGGATCGGCAAAATACTTCTGTCCTACAAACCAGGAGAGCCATTGGCGTGAGTTGGCGGAGCAATCTGAACTCTCGAGATCCGGTGGCTGCGTCTTGCCGGGTTTGATGTCACACGGGGCCGGGTGAAGGCGTTTGAGAAAAACCCTTTGGGTTACGCCATATTCCACTTCATTGGTATCGCTGTAGATGTCGGTGGCATCGAAACGCGGGATGTTATTGAAGTTCTTTACTCCAGCGACGTATCGGTAGTTGACTTCCGGCTCGATGGTGTGGCGAAGGGCAACGCCGAAACTTTTTGCGAGAAAGGGGCCGTCAAAATCTCGTTCCAGGACTGGCGGCCGGACTTCGACGTCGGCCTCTACAGCAGCGCGATTGATGCCGGCATCCACGGCGACGGGCACGGCATCTTCCCCGGGTAGCGCTCCCGGAGGCGTGGGCGGCGGATTGGGAGGAATGGGACCCAATAGCTGGCTGTGCGAATATGCGGTCTCGCGCAGTCCGATGGTGGGGCGAAACGTCCAGCCATCCGCGAGCCACGGCATGGAGACGTGGGGGAAGAGATCCAGGCGACCAACGTGATGGGCTTGATAGTACGGTTCGGAGCGGGCCAGAAATCCTAACGATGCATCGCCGCCCGCCATGGCTCCAAACGAGCCGAGGCCGTGGTCCATGGCGTCAAACTCAATCCGCGGCAGGTGCAACAGGCGAATCTCATCTCCTGAAGTGTCGCTGGCAAACTTCTCATAGCGCTCCATATCCAGGGTGCTGGCGAAGCCGTCTTTTTGATGGGTAAAAAAGGCCCATGACTTGACCTCAGAAGCGACCGCCAAGGTGTAGTTTTCCGCAAAGACCTGGCGGTAGGTGTAGGAGCTGAGGTACTCGATGTTGGCGACGAGACGCGTGTATTGGGTCATGTCGTGGCGCGCGATGACGATGGTGTCCTGGCCGCCCTGGTTGACATAGTCCGGCGCCAGTCCGCGGTCTTCCACGCCGTTATAGCGGCCGTGTACAAAGTCTTGTCCAGGGCCCTTGTAGCGGAATTCCGCGTTCTGCTGAAAACCACGCAGGGAATAATACTGAAATCCAACCGTCAGATCGGCGCTGCGGTTGATGACCCAGTAGTATTGTTCGCCGATCACCGTGCCTTTGATGCTCGATCCAACTTCGAGTTGCGGAATCAGGAAGCCGGATTGGCGACTGGTGCTATCGACGGAATGGGTGACGTACGGCAAGAACAAAATCGGATAAGTGCGCACGCGGAAATTGGCGTTTTTCGCTTTGGCAGTGCCGTTATCGACGACGATATGGGGAGCCAAAATCCGCCAATCGGGTTTGGGCAATCGGCAGGAGGTCATGCTGCCGTCGCGCAGTTCGTAACTGTCGGGCCCGTTCTTGATGAGTTCTTTGGCGGTAATCAAAAATGGATTGGTGGAAGTGTACAAGCTGCGATTACTGATCATCGTCGGCGGAGTATTGATGCCGGGGACGAACGGGTTGCCTGTGGCTACGTGGAGCACTCCCACGGAACCGATCACGTTGTAGAGGCGGCCAGTTTGCCGGTTCAGATTCAACCTGCCATGATCGGCGGCGAAGTCCTCATGATCCGGACCGCCTGTGACCTGAAGATGGCCGTCAGCTTCTACATCTCCGGTGAGGGAGTTATATTGCACGTGGTCCGCGAGGATGACGTAGTCTTCATAGTCGATCTCGACCTGGCCGCGAAGGTGGTAGGTGTCGCCTTGTTTTTCCTGCTGAAGCGCGCGGATGGTCACGGGCACGCCGGTGGGCGGCGATGGGATGGGAACGGCAATTGGAATCTTGGCGAGTGTCGCCTGGGGTGCATCGGGCACGGTGGTGGACGAAGCGGGGTGGGCCTCGGGCAACGATGAGTCCTGAGTCGAGTCGGGAATTGCTTGCCGGGGCTGGGGCGCTTGAATGGCGACGTCGACTTGACGCTGGGTTCCGGGGATGAACGGCGGAAGCCGCGGGGTCAATGCCTGCGCGTGGATTCGCACATGACAAAACGCGAACAGCATGATACAGATACAAACACGGGTTCTCATTGGCCGGAACACTTTCAGTGTAAACGTTCCTGCTGCGATGAAAGTTCTGGCCACCTGATTTCTGACCCGCCGCTCTGGCAACAAGACAAACCTGGATCAACGTCGCTTTCGTGCTGTAGTTAGGCGCGCCCAATCCCCCTTGCCTCTCCGCGATACTTTCTTTCCGATCGAGTGCGAATGCGCGTATGCGTCGCGGAAATGTTTCTGTCGCGAATTAATGATGTTTGTCAGGGAGGTAATCCTGCGAGCGAAATTATTTTTGGAAACTGCACCGTTTTTTGGGCTATAAATAGGAGAATAAAGGGTGAGTACAGCATTGTCCGCGCCACAGTCCCCATTGGTTCCCGAGCAGCAGCTGCTGAGTGACGACTGGAAACAGGAGGTGGCGGAGCGTCTGGATGCATACAGGGCGCATCGTCCGCGAGTTGCGGTACAACCTTCGTCTCCGGCGCGTAAGGCAGACAAGACGCGAGCTACGAAAATCGCGAACGCGGTTGCGTCGCGCTATGCCGCCGCGCCCACCTACAGCGAATTGTTGGCTGCCGCTGCGCAAGCCGCCGAAGCGGCGGCGCGCGCCGCAGAGTTGGCCGCAGAAGAGCAGCGACTGAAGGAAGCCGCGGAAGCCGAGCGGGAATCTGCAGGAAATCTGTTTCAGGATCTGGATACGCAGAACAATGTTGAGCCCTCCCCTTTCCTGAGTGCTTCAGAGACAGCGTCCGAGCATGATGGTTCCTCTGCCGGCGTGCAGTCGATGCCTGCGGCGGTGCCGGGAACAGCGGTGATGCCGCAGTTTGCCGCGCGCACGCGAGAGATGCGCTTGCACCAGGCTGAACCGGTGCCCGAACCCACGCTGGAGGATCTGCTGGCGTCGGCGCTGGTCGAGCCGAGGGCCATGCTGCCTTCCAAGCTGATCGAATTTCCACGCGAGCTGATTTCATCGCGTCGCGCGCGCCCGCATCTGCCGGAGATTCCGACCTGCGAATTGAATTTACCGTTTCAGGAAGAGGATGCCGCGCAGCTACGCATCTTTGAGGTGCAACCGGAAGTCGAGGCGGCGGTGACTGCGGAACAAGGCGCGATGCTTCTGCCTGACGTACCGGAAACTGCAGAGGCGGTGACCGATGCGGAGGTCGATGCGAATGCCAATGGGATTGCGCCGCTGGTTGCCGAAGGGCAATCGAGCGAAAACTCGGCGCCGAGCTTAAAGGCATCCACTGGGCCGCTTCGCAGTGCGACGAGACAGGAACCGGCCCGCGGTGTGGGATTGGGTGAGGGTCGAAAGAGTGCAGCCGCCACGGCGTCGAAGACGCCTGCGCCGCAGGTGAGTTTTCGGGGTCTGGAATGGGCCTCGATCTCGCTCGATAAGGAACCGGCGCCGTACCATCGGCGGGCTGAGACCAGCGTCGCCGACTATGTGCCGTTCATGGTGGATCCTGCGTCGATTGATCGCCGCGTAATGGCTTTTGCAGTGGACTTTGCCGCGGTGACGGCCGGCTTCCTGGGATTTCTTGCCGTGTTTGCAGCGGCTACGCCTCACCTGCCGACAGGATTGACCGCCGCGGTACTGGCGGGGGCGGTTTATGTGGCGCTGTGGGTGTTGTATCAGATGCTGTTCTTCTCCCTGAGCGGCGCAACTGCGGGCATGATGTATGCGCACATCGCGCTGTGCACGTTTGACGATCAAAATCCTCCGCGAACCACGTTGCGGCTGCGCCTGGGGGCGTGGTGGCTGTCGTTGCTGCCGCTGGGAATTGGATTCCTGTGGTGTTTTGTCGACGAGGATAACCTCTGCTGGCATGACCGCATTACCCGCACCTATCAGCGTGAATACTGAACGCGTTTCACTGCCGGCTGAAATACAACCCCTCGCTCCTCTAGCCTGCATGCTGATAGATTGTTTCGGACGGCCATTTCGGGGAGCGTTGTGCATTTCTTTCCTACTTCTTTCAAATTTCCGAGTCGTAATCGCAGCACGTGGTGTCGGCGAGCCGCTGGCTTCGCAGTCCTGTCGATTGCTATTTTGGCGTGCGCAGTTGCGGATGGGCAGGCTGCGGATGTCACGCGGAACTCGCCATGGGTTGCGACATGGGGCGCGGGCATGGTGGCCACGGGGCCGGGCAGCGCGCCGGATCTGACCGGAAAAACATTGCGCGAGATTGTCCACAGCAGCGCGGGCGGAAGGCGGGTTCGGGTGTGGTTGTCGAATCGCTTCGGCAGTGCGCCACTGCATGTTGGGGCGGTTCACGTGGCGCTTGCTGCAGGGGTAAGCGCAGGGACCAATGCAGATGGAAACGCGGACGAAAGCGGAATTGAGCCGGGCACTGACCGCGCGGTGACGTTCAACCAAAGCGATTCAGTCGTCATCCCTCCTGGAGCGGAGGTGGTGAGCGATCCGGTTACGCTGGACGTTCCAGCGTTCTCGAATCTGGCTGTAAGCCTGTATTTTCCCGATCACACCATGGCGACAACGGAACATTCCGACGCGCATCAGACCTCGTACGCGGCGACAGGCAATCTGGTGGACGCTGCGAGTCTGGCGGGGAAAGACTGGCCGCAGAGACACTGGTATGTTCTGTCCGGCATCGATGTCGATGCGCCCGGAGATTCCGCGGTGATTGCGCTGGGGGCGTCGATCGTCGATGGGTATCACTCCACGTGGAATGCGAACGAACGCTGGCCGAACGACCTGGCGATTCGATTAGCGGCGGATGCCGACACGAAAAAGGCCGGAGTGCTGGGAATGGTGGATGTGGGAATCGGCGGCAATCGCGTGCTGCTTGACGGCTACGGTCCGAATGGAGTCTCGCGCATTAACCGCGATGTGGTAGCGCGGAGTGGCGCGCGGTATGTGATCGTGCTGGAAAGCACCAATGATATTGGCCGGTATACGACGGATCGTCAACCGTATGACGATCTGGCGCAGCGGGTGGAGTCGGGTCTGGCGCAACTGGTGGTGCAGGCCCATGAGCATGGCATTCAGGTCTTCGGGGGCACGCTGACTCCGTATCAGGGCTGCATGTATTACTCGGCAGCAGGGGATGCGGTGCGGCAAGCGGTGAATGAGTGGATTCGCAGCAGCGGTGTGTTTGACGGCGTGGTGGATTTCGACAAAGCGACTCGCGATCCGCAGAATCCATTGCGGTATCTGCCGCAATACGACTCCGGCGACCATTTGCATCCGAACGACGCTGGCTACCAGGCCATGGCCAATGCTGTTGACCTGACCTTGTTCACGCGACACGTCGATGCGGAGTCGGCAGGGCGTTGAATCAGGTTCAGGTGAGGCTGGGACGCGATAGATTTGTAATCGGGTATTTTTGAAGGAGAACGTATGGACTTGTTTCTGTCTTCATTGAACTTTTTTCCGCGGCGTGACCGAAGCATTCTGCGGCGGCGAGTCGCCAGCTTCGCTGTCGTGGCAATGGCGACTCTGGCATGGAGTGTCCCGGCCGGCTATGCGGCGAATGCAGAGCCTCGCTCGCCGTGGGTGGCGACATGGGGTGCGGGCATGGTGGCGACGGTGCCGGGCAACGCCCCTGACTTTACAGGGAAAACGCTGCGCGAGATTGTTCACAGCAGCGTGGGCGGAAGCCAGGTGCGCGTGTGGCTGTCGAACCGATTCGGCAGCGAGCCGCTACACATTGGGGCGGCGCATATTGCGGTGAGTGCGAGCGATAGCGTCGGCACCAACAAGGATGGAACCCCGGATGAGAGCGGTATTCAGGCAGGCACCGACCATACGCTGACGTTCAACCAGAGCGCTTCGGTAGTGATTCCGCCGGGAGCGGAGGTGGCGAGCGATCCGGTCACGATGGATGTTCCGGCGTTAACTGATCTGGCGGTGAGCATCTATTTCCCGGACCACACGATGGCGTCGACGGAACATTCCGATGCTGCGCAAACCTCCTACGCAGCGACGGGCAACCAAGTGGACGCGGCGAACCTGGCAGGCAAGGACTGGACGCACAAGCACTGGTATGTTGTCTCCGGCGTGGATGTGGATGCGCCGGGAGATTCCGCAGTGATTGCGTTTGGCGACTCGATTACGGACGGTGCGCACGCGACCGAGAACGAAAATCATCGCTGGCCGGATTATCTGGCGTCGCGTCTGGCAGCGGATCCAGCCACGAAGAAGGCGGGAGTGCTGGGCGTGGTAGACGTCGGTATCGGAGGCAATCGCGTGCTGCTGGACGGCTATGGACCGAATGCCGTGGCGCGCATCAACCGGGATCTGGTGGCGCGCAGTGGTGCGCGTTACGTGATCATTCTGGAAAGCATCAACGATATTGGAAGATTTGCGACGGATCACCAACCCTATGGCGACCTGACGCAACGGCTGGAGGCGGGAATCGCGCAGATTGCCGCGCAGGCGCATCAGCACGGCATCCAGGTAATTGGCGCGACGCTGACTCCATACCAGGGGGCTGGATACTACTCCGAGGACGGGGAGGCGGTGCGCGAGGCAGTGAACCAGTGGATTCGCACCAGCCCGATTTTCGATGGCGTTGCCGATTTTGATAAGGCGGTGCGCGATCCGCAGAATCCGCTACACTTCGCGGCGCAGTACGATTCCGGCGACCATCTGCACCCTGGCGATGCGGGATACGAGGCCATGGCCGGCGCGATTGATCTAAGCCTGTTTACGAAGAAGAAGTAATTACGCGACAGGATCCCAGGTTTCAAATCGAGACCTGGAGCACCCAGGTTGCAGCGGGTGTTGCGATGTGCGCCACCTGACAATACCTTCGATCCCACTCAAGCCGAAAAGCGTCTTGAATGGGCCACCGTCGAATGCGCTGGAGTTTGCCGGAATGAGAATCGCTACGTCTTTGCGGCCTGGGAGGCGTTGATGGCGGCGCCCGTGACAGCGAGATCGTCGCTCATGGGAACAATTTCCAGGGTGTAGTTCTGCAGCGGGCTCATCGTTACCATCTGCTGCAAATAGTGCTGCAATAGTTTCATGTCGAGGAAGCGAACGTTGAAACCGGTGTAGTAGAAGCGGCCAGGGCCCTGCATGTGAATGGAGTTGGCGGTGGCGGCCGCCAGGCCGCGATGCCAGAGCCGCTCAAATTCCCGACAACGGGCGTCACCGGTTTTCGCCTGGGCAAATACTTCTTCCGGTTCCATGTCGAGGAAACGCAGGCGCATGGCGCGATGGCCCATGATGCCTTCGAGATGGCCCCGGCCGCCGCAGCCGCAATAATTTTCGGTGGAGTCGAGGGTGACGACGCAGTGGCCGCCTTCCCAGATGCCCGGGGCGTAGGGGTATCTTCCAAATCCCACGCCGTAGCCGAGCGCCCAAAGGCGAATGAAATTATCCAGACGATCATGTTTCGCGGCTACCCCAGCGGCGATGGCGTCGGCGTCGTTCAATACGGTTACAGGCGCGGTGATGCCGACCTCGCTTAAAGCGAGATGGATTTTCTCGGCCATGCGAGCGCCTTTCAACTGGGCAAGGTTCGGGGAATCCTCGACAACGCCGTCGCGGACGATTCCCGGCAGTGCCAGGCCGACGGCATCGATGGGGCCGCACTGGCCGGTGGCGCGCACTGCCTGCTGACGCACTAAATCGATGAGACCGGCGAGCGGCGTATCCAGCAGCGAATCGGTGTCATCGCGATCCTCAGGAAAATGAAACAGCTGGGAGCAAGGTTTCTGATGCTCTACGACGCCGGTGGCGATGCGGCCAGTCAAGTGAATGCCAAGGCTTTTTGCCATGATTTAAATCTCCTCCACCGTCTTGCTAAGGCGGTTCAGACCGTTGAAGGCCGCGGCTTTGTAGCACTCCGCCAGGGTCGGATAGTTGAAGACGGTATCGACGAAGTAGTCGATGGTTGCATTGAGCGCCATGACGGCCTGGCCGATGTGGACCAGTTCGCTGGCACCTTCGCCGATGATGTGGACGCCGAGCAGGTGGCGGGTTTCGCGATGGAAGATGAGCTTGAGGCGGCCGGTGGTGTCGCCGCGAATCTGGCCGCGCGCAATCTCGCGATAATATGCGATGCCGACCTCGTAGGGTGCATCTTCGTCGGTCAACTGCTCTTCGGTTTTGCCGATGAAGGAAATTTCCGGGATCGTATAGATCCCATAGGGATAATATTTTGGATTCGACATGACACATTCGTCGCCAAAAATGCGCGCGGCCGCGATGCGACCCTGTTCCATGGAAACCGAGGCGAGCGCGGGAAAGCCGATGACATCTCCGGCGGCAAAAATGTTGGGCACTCTGGTGCGGTAGTTTTCATCGACGCTGATGCGACCGCGTGCGTCGGCCTCCAGACCGGCGGCAGGCAGGTTGAGATCGTCGACATTGCCCTGGCGTCCCACGGCGTAGAGCAGGGCGTTGGCGGAAATACGTTTCTTGCTTTCGGTGTTGGCGACCACGGTGCCATCGGCAAGGTCTTCGACGCTTTCCACTTCTTCGTTGAGTCGCATGGTGACGCGGCTGTCGCGCAGGTGGTAGCTGAGCGCTTCGACAATTTCCTGATCGGCAAATTCGAGCAGCTTGGGACGTTTCTCCACCAGGATGACGCGCACGCCGAGCACCGCGAACATACATGTGTATTCGACACCGATGACGCCGCCGCCGACAACGATCAGCGTTTTGGGAAGGTCGGGCATGAAGAGGACTTGATCGCTGTTGATGATGTTGCGGCCATTCAGTGGCACTTTGGGATTGGTGGCGGGGCGGGAGCCGACGGCGATCAAAGTGTTTCTGGACTCGTAGATGCTGGAGCCGCGCGAATTCGTCACTCGAATGTGGGTGGGGTCTTCAAAGCTGGCGGTGCCGGTGAGCACCTCGACATTGTTGCGAGAAAGCTGCGCCTCGGTCACGTCCACTTCCGTTTTGATGACATGCTGCACGCGGAAGGCGAGATCGGCCATGGTGATCTTGTCCTTGACGCGATAATTCATGCCATAGATGGAGCGATAGTTGTAGCCGGAAAGATGGAGGACACCTTCGCGAAAGGTTTTGCTGGGGATGGTGCCGGTGTTGACGCTGACGCCGCCGACAAACTCGCGCTGCTCTACGACGGCGACCCGCTTGCCGAGTTTGGACGCCGAAATTGCCGCTCGTTGCCCGGCGGGGCCGGAGCCAAGGACCAGCAGGTCAAATATCTCCATAGTTTCGATGGTACTGCTGCTGGTTGTGGCCAGCGGTGATTTCAATTGGACGCCGTAACGTGCTGCGCGGACGGGCGGCTGCGCCGTCTGCGGTCTCAATTTCGACACTACCACATACGTATGAAACCAAAGCGACTAGCGATGTGGCCTACACTGGTTGGACGCAAGGAATGAGGATAAGTGCTGTATGCGATCACAGATCGGGGGCGGTATGCGGATAACGAGGCGGGCGCCCGAGCGCGGCTGCTGGAACTGACGGCGGCGTGGGCGGCGAGCGGAGTGGCATTCATTCAGCTGCGGGAAAAGGACCTGACCGCGCGCGAGGCGGTGGAGTTGGCGCGGGCGATGGCGCGGGCGATCGGCGCTGCGGGGCGGGGATTGCGAGCGACGCGGCTGCTGGTAAATGGCCGCCCGGATGTGGCGCTGGCTGCGGATGCGGACGGTGTTCATCTGCCCGCGGGGCCGAACGCGCTGACGCCGGAGGAGGTGCGAAGGATTTTCGCTGCGGCGGGGCGGACGCAGGCGCCAACCATCAGCGTGTCGTGCCACATGCTGGAGGAAGTAGCGGCGGCTCGCAGGCAGTCGCCGGACTGCATTTTGTTCGCGCCGGTATTTGAGAAAGTAGTGAGCGAACGCGGAGGAGGTGCGACGGCGAGGCCTCCGCAGGTTCTTCCTGGGGCGGGGCTGGCGGTACTGCAACAAGCCTGCCAGCTGGCTGAGCCGGTTCCTGTATTCGCGCTGGGCGGAGTGACGGCGGAGAATGCCGCCGATTGTGTTCGCGCGGGAGCCGCGGGGATCGCGGCCATCCGCATGCTGGAAGAGCCTGCATCGGTGTGGGAGCATCTGGCGTAGCCGCAGGGGGTGCGAGGGCGCTTCCGCCGGGCTGGCGGGCTGTAACCGAATGGGCTTAGGCGGCGTCTCATGGCTGAGTGATAGGAGCGATGCTCGGCTATGGGAGCAGTGCTCGCCTATGGGAACAGTGCTCGCCTATGGGAACAGTGCTTGGGGAGATGTTCGATGAGAGGTTCTTTTGCGCGACGCAGCACGATTTTTACGGTTCTGATTGGGTTTGTTTTTTGCCTGGGATGCAGCGCGGCGAAGACGCCCGTGCCTGCGGCCAAGATGGATGCAGCGCTGGCACAGAAGCCGGGCAAGCAGACGGCCGTGTTTGCCGGAGGCTGTTTCTGGGGGACGCAATCTGTATTTGAACGCGTGAAGGGCGTGGTGGCGACGACGGCGGGTTATGCGGGCGGATCGGCGGCGACCGCGACGTATGGGCAGGTGACGCAGGAAAATACCGGGCACGCGGAATCGGTGCAGGTGGTGTATGACCCGTCGAAGATTACCTACGGGCAACTGCTGCGCATCTTTTTCTCGGTGGCGCACGATCCGACAGAACTGAATCGTCAAGGGCCGGACGTTGGCTCGTCGTACCGGTCGGTGATCTTTTATGCGAACCCAGAGCAGGAGCGCATCAGCAAGGCTTACATTGCGCAGCTGGACGCGGCGAAGGTATTTCCCAAAGCGATTGTGACGCAGGTGGTGCCGCTCGAGGGGTTTTATCCGGCGGAGGCTTACCACCAGGATTACGCGCTGCACAATCCTGACAATCCTTATATCCAGATCTGCGACCGGCCGAAGATTGAGGCGCTGAAGAAAGAATTTCCGGATTTGTTCCAGCAATATACGGGGAAGTGATTCTGCCGAGGTCCACCTGATCGCGGCCGGAATAGTTCCTTATCCCACCCAAGCCAAAAGACGGCTTGAATGGGTCACGCCAGCGGCTGGGCTTACGAACGAGTCGACTCCGATCAGCGTGAGCATGATGCCGCGAGAGATCATTCTCGACCGCTAAGCAAGAGAGAATTTCCCGAAAATTACTCGCGAAAAGCGAACCGAGGCGAGGGCTGGGATTTGCACCCCTTGACATTCGACAGGGAGATGTTGCATTCTCTTGTTGAATGTCGAGGGGAACATGGCCGCCACCGATTTGTTGCAAGGAACGCTTGATTTACTGGTCCTGAGAACCCTTGCGCTCCAGCCAATGCATGGCTGGGGCATCGCACAACGAATTCAGCAGGTGTCGAAAGACGCGCTTCAGGTCGGGCAGGGGTCGCTCTACCCTGCTCTTCACCGGCTGGAGTACAAGGGGTGGATCCAGGCCGAGTGGGGAGCCTCGGAAAACAACAGAAAGGCGAAATACTATTCGCTAACCAAGACTGGGCAGAAGCAGCTGCAGGCTGAGCTCGAAGACTGGGGCCGCATCTCAACAGCTATCGCCTTAGTGCTGAAGTAGGAGGATCGATGCTCAACGAATGGTTGACGCGCCTTCGTTTTTTGATGTCTCCGAAACCGCATCGCGAGATAGACGACGAGTTGCAGTTCCACATCGAACGGCAGGTTCAGGAATACATCACGGCGGGAATGACGCCGCAGGAGGCACGCCGAAAAGCTGTGGTGGCGTTCGGGGGAATTGAGAGCGTGCGAGCACAATCCCACGAACAACGTCCGAGCTTCTTCCTCGGAACTCTTCTGCAAGACGTGAGCTATGCCCTGCGGCAGCTGCGAAAGAGCCGGGGCTTCACCGTGACGGCCGTTCTGACCCTCGCGCTCGGCATAGGCGCTAACGCTGCTATTTTCACCCTGGTCAACGCCATCCTGCTCAAAAACCTGCCGGTCGTTGATCCCTCCACCCTGGTTCGTATCGGCAACAGCAACGAGTGCTGCGTTAACTCGGGAACGGAAGCCTCTGGAGGGGCGGACGACAGCAGCTACTCTTTGTTCGCCACCGATACCTGGCACCAGCTACAGAAGAGCGCGCCGGAGTTCGAAGAATTAGCCGCCATGCAGGCTGGCACCGGTCAAATCATCGTTCGACGTGACAAGACCCAGGAGAGCGCTCGCCCCGTCCACGGGGAATTCGTCTCCGGAAACTACTTCCGCACCTTCGGCCTGCAGCCGCAGATCGGTCGTCTCTTCACGAACGCGGACAACGTTGAAGGCGCACCGCTGGTCGCCGTCATGAGTTACGACATGTGGCAGAACAACTACGCCGGCGACCCATCTGTCATCGGCAGCACATTCTGGATCAACACCAAGGCCGTCACCATCGCAGGCATTGCTCCCAAGGGTTTTTATGGCGATCGTCTCTCCAGTACGCCGCCGGACTTTTATCTCCCCATCGAATCGATGCCGGTCCTGGTGAATGCTACTTTCGTGCATGAGCCCGACCGGCGATGGCTTTACATGATCGGTCGCGTAAAACCCGGTGTAGCCATCGCCCCGCTCCAGGCCAAAGTGTCGGAACTGGTCCGGCAATCCTTCGCGGCCACAACTACCTTCTCTGGCACAGAAGGCAAGCGTGCCCTGGCGAGAGCGAAGGTAGTTCTGTCCCCCGGCGGCGCCGGCATCCAGGACATGCAGGATAGCTACGCCTCCAAACTTAAGCTTCTGATGTGGATCTCCGGCCTCGTCCTCCTCATCGCCTGCGCCAACATCGCCAACCTTCTACTGGTCCGCGGTATGAACCGCCGCGCAGAGATGTCTGTCCGAGCAGCGCTGGGCGCGATGCGAACAAGAATCGTCCGCCAGCTCCTTACCGAAAGTATCGTCCTTTCGATCATCAGCGGCGCGGCCGGCCTCATCGTCGCCTACGCCGGCACTCGCATGCTTCTCGCCATGGCGTTCCCCGGCGCGCAGAACCTCCCCATCGACGCACGCCCATCGGGAATGGTGCTCGCCTTTGCCTTCGGAATCTCGCTCCTTACCGGCATTGTCTTCGGCGTCGCTCCCGCATGGATCACCTCCAAAGCTGATCCCGCCGATGCCCTCCGTAGCGGGACGCGCAGCACCACCTCCGGAGCCTCGCTTCTGCAGCGCAGCCTTATTGTGCTGCAGTCGGCTCTGGCTTTGGTGCTGCTGGTGGGAGCAGGCATGTTTATCCAAAGCCTGACTAAGCTCAGGAACATCGATCTGAAGCTCAACGCGACGAACCGGTACATCGTCCATTTCAATCCGCAGGCAGCGGGCTATGCTCCCTCCCAGGTTGAGGCCCTCTATCGGATCATCGAGGAGCGTTTTCACGCCATCCCGGGCATCCAAAAGGTGGGCATCTCCAGCAACACCCCCATGGAGGCCAACAACTCGAGCGACGGCGTGCAAATCCAGGGCCAGCCCTACCTCAACGAAGGAGCGTCGTGGGTCAGAGGCAACGCCGAATACTTCGACTCCGTAGGCACGCAGGTCCTGATGGGACGAGGCTTTACTGCCCAGGACACGTCAACCTCACCAGCCGTCGCCGTCGTCAATCAGTCCTTCGTCAAAAAATTCTTCAAGCCCGGCGAGAACCCGATCGGTCGCCGCTTCGGCTCACCCGGGACGCGGTCCTCCGGAGATTTTGAGATCGTCGGCGTAGTCGAAGACACCGCATACAGCTCGGCGACCTGGAAGAACCACGCCATGTACTTCCTCCCGATGACTCAACGCATCCCCGAGAATGCACGCACGCGCCCCATCGACCAAGATACCGGCCTCTACGCCAGCGCCATCGTCCTCGAGACCGACCGCCCCATGGACAACATGCAGCCGCTCGCCCGGCAGACCCTGGCCGGCATCAATCCAAACCTCTCCGTGGTGAAGTTCCAGACCTTTGATGAACAGATCGCCGACCGCTTCACCCAGGACCGCATGATCACTCGTCTGATGACCCTCTTCAGCATCCTTGCCCTGCTGCTTGCCACTCTCGGCCTCTACGGAGTCACCGCCTATACGGTCGCCCGCCGCACCTCCGAGATCGGTATCCGCATGGCACTCGGCGCAAGCCGCTCCAGCGTGGTCGGCGTGATCATGCGCGGAGCCATGACCCAGACCGCGATCGGTCTCGGCCTCATTGGCGTTCCAGTCGCGTGGTTCTGTGTGCGCTACATCCAATCCCAGCTCTACGAGACCAAGGGCATGGACATCACGGTCCTGGCCATCGCCAGCCTGACGCTGACCGCAGCCGCCGCGGTTGCCGGACTCATCCCAGCGCAACGCGCAGCCTCTACGAACCCATCGCAGGCTTTGAGGACGGAGTAGGGTTTTGACTTGCAGGGGTGATCCCTACATCCAGATTAGTGACTGGCCGGAGATTGCAGCGCTGAAGGAGGAATTTCCGGACTCGTTTCAGGAATGTACGGGGAAGTGATTTCATCCGGATCTTCGTTGTGCGAGGAGATCGCAAACTCCCAGTAGATCCGTCAAGATGGCAGATTCCCAATCCCACTCAAGCCTAGAAAGCGGCTTGAATGGGCCACCCGCCAGAGAAATGAGTTCACACAATTGACGGGTACCCCGGCGGGCCTTAGTCTCAAGCAAGAGGGCTTGCAGGAATTCACCGCCCGGAACGATCCGCACCACAAAAAATCTCGCCTGGAGGCATCGCGATGAAGTTCCTCGTTGCCGATCTGGAACGGCAGGCCACCGATTTTGACGAATCTCTTGCCCCCGGAAGCATTGATTTTGTTGACGATATGCGGCAGGTGGGGGTGCTGCACACCTCCGGCCGCGCCGATCTGCTGAGGGAGCATCGCGGCACCCATGACATTGTCGAGGACATCCGAGTCCGGGGCAGCCTGAACACGCGGATGGAGGTGGCGTGCGCGCGCTGTCTGGAGCCGGTGGAGCAGGCGATTGACGCCAGCTTCGACCTGATTTTTCGTCCCGCGGGAGCTGATCTGGACAACTCCGACCGCGCAATTTCCACATCGGAGACCGAAATCGGCTACTATGAAGGAGACGGTTTATTGCTTGAAGATGTGCTGCGCGAGCAGATCCTTCTGGCGCTTCCAGCCAAAAACCTTTGCAGTGAAGATTGCAAAGGGCTTTGCCCGGAATGTGGCCGGAATCGCAACACGGATCCGTGCGATTGCGCGACAACTTCTGCAGATCCGCGCTGGAGCTCGCTCAAAGCCATTCGGCTGGACGCGGTTCGCAGCCAGGGAAAACCATAAATTCAAGTTTGTTCTACCCGCCTTCGGAACTCTCACCGGAATAGCGCCAGGGTTGATGGCGTGCGACGCGAGAGAGAGCACGAGCGGCGGGGAAAGGGAATTTCCATGCCGAATCCAAAGCGACGCCATTCCAAGCGCCGCACCTCCATTCGCCGTTCTCATGACGGCCTGAAGACGCAGTCGCTTTCCGAATGCCCGAACTGCCATGAACGCAAGCTGCCGCACCAGGCATGCCCGAAGTGCGGGACGTACAAGGGCCGCGAAGTTCTGGTCGTAAAGGAACAGCAGAGCTAATCAACCTTCCATGCTGATCGACATTGCTCTTGACGCCATGGGCTCCGACAAATCGCCAGAGCCGGAAATTCGCGGCGCAATCCTGGCGTGTCGGCAGCTTCCGGTACGGGTGCATCTGATTGGGCCGGAGCGCACCTTGCGTCCGTTGCTGGCCAAGCAAATGCGTCGCGTGGGCGCGCGTCATCTTTCCATAAAAATTGTTCAGGCCAGCGAAGCGATCGGCATGGACGAAAAGGCCGTGCAGGCGGTGCGCTCGAAGCGGGATTCGACGATGCGCGTCGGCCTGAAGATGGTGCGTGACGGCACGGCGGCGGGCTTTATGACGGCGGGGAATACGGGCGCCGCCATGGCCACGGCGAAGATGGTGCTGGGAACGCTGCCGGGCGTGGATCGTCCGGCGCTGGTGGCGATTTTGCCGACCAGTACGGGCAAGCCGAGCCTGTTGCTGGACGTGGGCGCCAACGTGGATTGCAAGGCGAAAAATCTGGAGCAATTCGCCGTGATGGGCGAGATATATGCACGAGCGGTGCTGAAAATTGCGCGCCCGCGGGTTGGCCTGCTCTCGATTGGCGAAGAAGAGGGCAAGGGCAATGAGCTGACGCGGGAGGCTTTTCCGCTGCTGCAGCGACTGCCGATTCATTTTCTGGGCAACGTCGAGGGCCGGGATATCTATAACGGCCACGCCGATGTTGTCGTTTGCGATGGATTCATTGGGAATGTTGCGCTGAAGGCGTCGGAAGGGCTGGCGCGGCTGGTGCGAGACTCGCTGCGGGAATCCTTGACCTCGACAGTAACGGCGCAGGTGGGTGCGCTGCTGTCGCGCAAGGCATTCAACCACTTCAAGAACCGGATTGATCAGTCGGAATACGGCGGCGCTCCTCTGCTGGGAGTTCGCGGGGTGTGCATTGTGGGCCATGGATCGTCGAACGATCGTGCCGTGATGAATGGGATTCGGGTGGCCGCGGAATTTGCCCAGGCCAACGTAAATGCGCATATTGAACAGGGCTTGGTGGCGTTGAACGGCGCGCCGGCGAACGTCGGAGACTAGCACGGTCTCACCTGAAAGAAACTGACGTGGATCGGCACGGTGGGCGAGATGCTCAATCTCCGTACCCTTCGCGACTGATTCCCCCGCATGCTTCCTGTATGCTGTTTCGATCGGGGAGAGGGGAGCGGCTGCGTTGGCAGAAATCCTTCTGCGGTTTTTAATTGGCGGCGCGGCGGTCGCGATATTTTCCTTTCTAGGGTGCCTGTTTTCTCCGAAGAGTTTCGCCGGGTTGTTTGGCGCCGCTCCGTCGGTTGCGCTGGCAACGCTGTTGTTGACAGTCTCGCGTGATGGAAGGCACTATGCGGCGCTCGAAACCCGTTCCATGATCGGAGGCGGGATTGCATTTCTTCTGTATTCTTTCTGCGTCAGCTTGATCTTAAAGACCAAGAAGTTTTCCGCGCTGTCGGCGACACTGGCTTCCATGCCGGTATGGTTTGGCTGCGCTTTTATTCTGTGGCTGGTGTGGCTACGATAGGCGAGATTCATGAAAATCGGTTTTGATGTTGAATCGCTGAAGGAAAATAGCTGGAGTGAATATGCGGAGCGGTTCTTCTTTGGCGGTGTGATCACTGCGACCGCAGGCGTGATTGCCAAGAAATTCGGCCCGGAGGTCGCGGGGCTGTTGCTGGCATTTCCGGCGATTTTTCCTGCCAGCGCGACCATCATTGAAAAGCACGAAAAGGAGAAGATGGCGCGCGCTGGAATGGACGGAACGCGACGTGGCCGGGCCATCGCAAGCATCGACGCCGCGGGCGCGACGATGGGCTCGCTGGGACTGATCGCTTTTGCTGCGCTTGTCTGGAAGACGCTGCCGCGCTATCCCGTGTGGGAGGTGTTGATCGCAGCCACAGTGTTGTGGTTTGGCGTGGCGATCGCGGTGTGGATAGTGCGCCGGTCTGTCCGTAACATGCGACGTCGGTCTCGACGCGCGGCGCACTCAGGCGGGTTGACAGGGTGAGGTCAGCGGTTCGCGTGCTGGAGCAATCAAAATCTCCACGTCTGGACGATCAGGATTCAGCAGAAAGTCAGCCCCGTCTGTTTGCCGGAATCGCCATTCACCATTGCAGTGAAATCTCCTGGGTGACTGTGTCGTAACTCGCGCTTGCAATCCAAGCCATGTTCGCTTTCAATAGGTCATTGATTATGAGTACGCCGATCACGAACTTACACTCCTCTACAACCCTTGCATTTCTTTTTCCAGGGCAGGGATCGCAGGCCGTCGGGATGGGCCGCGAATTGTACGAACAGTTTGCCGTAGCGCGGGCGGTGTTTGAAGAAGCCGACGAGGTACTGGGATTTTCGCTCTCGCAACTCTGCTTCGAGGGACCGGAAGAAGAGTTGAGGCTGACGGAGAATACGCAGCCGGCGATTTTGACGGTATCCGTGGCGGCGCTGCGGGTGCTGGCAGAACGGGGCGTGACCACAGATTACGCGGCCGGGCATTCGCTCGGAGAATATTCAGCGCTTGTGGCGGCGGGGACGCTGGCGTTCGCAGATGCGGTGCGAACGGTGCGCAATCGCGGACGATACATGCAGGAGGCGGTGCCGGCGGGAGTGGGCGCGATGGCGGCGATCCTGGGCATGACGGCGGACGCGGTGAGCGAAGCGTGCGCGGATGCCGCGCGGGAAGACGGTGGCGTGGTGGCCCCGGCGAACATGAATGCTCCCGAGCAGACAGTGATTTCTGGAGCTGCGGCGGCGGTGGAACTGGCTGCGGCGAAATGTAAAGAGCGCGGGGCCAAGCGAGCGGTGATGTTGAAGGTAAGCGCACCCTTCCACTGTGCGCTGATGCAGCCGGCGCAGGACAGGCTGGCGAGCGATCTGCAGGGCACGGTATTTCTCGATCCGGCGCTGCGTGTGGTTTCAAACGTCGATGCCGGATGGGTGACGACCGGCGATGCTGCGCGGGATGCGCTGATTCGCCAGGTAACGGGTGCAGTTCGATGGGTGGAATGCGAGCAGCAAATGGTTGCGGCGGGGGTAACCCATTGCATTGAGGTGGGCCCGGGCCGGGTGCTAAGCGGATTAATGCGTTCCATCGATTCGAGCCGGACCTGCCTGAATGTAGAAAACATTGCAACTCTGGACAAGACCCTGGCGGCGCTGCAAGGATAGTGCTGCGGCGCAGGAGGCACCTGGTCATGCTGCGAAGAGTGGGGAAAGCGATCTCGAGCAAGCGGCGGGCATTCATCCAGGCTTCCATAGCGATTGCATTGCTGCTGGCTGTCGCGGCTACTCCGGCGAGAGCGAAAAAACTGTCCGGAACCATCACCACGACGAACGGGAAGCCGGTTCGCAAAGTCTACATTGACGCCAATTCTCTGACGACAGCAGATTCCGGGGCTACACAGCTGGCGCAGGATACGTGCCTGACGGTGGTGTCCAAGCCGACGGAGGCGGATGCTGTGCTCGAACTAGGGATGGCGCTGCCGTCGGTGGGCGCAGGGCTGCCGGGTGAGTCCGATTCGATCAATTCCTCTGCCCACCACAAGGCCAAGAGCAAATCGCATCACAGTAGTGTTTCGGCCACGTGCAGCGATGGCAACCAGAGCGGCAGCTGCACTTCTGCCCTGAACCTGCCGACCGGCGACATTGCTCCCGAGCCGGAGGACAAGTGGGGAGGGAATGTGGGCGACGATGTGGATGTGACGCTGGTTTCAACCGCAAGCGATTTACAGGAATTATGGCAGCCGGAGTCGCACACGAAGCACTCCTGGAGCGAGCAATTGCGGGTGGCGGCGGGCTGTCCCGTATGCCCAGGGGATCATTTCGACCAGAAAAGGTACAAGACCTACCGCAACTGGATCCAGACGGAGTGTCCGAACGTGCTGCAGTCCGGGGCGAAATAGAGAGGCGCGGGATCGGGTCATTCGCGTTGGGATTCCCTGCTGTCGCCGCCAAACAATTCGCGAACCTTCTGTTCGCGAAACTGAAAAATACTTTCGACATTCTGGCGAACAGAGAATGCGTGCACCACGCGCCCGAAGACGCCGAAGGGCAGAGCGTAGCGAACGCAATCATGGATGAGGGTGCCGCTCTCCATAGCCTGGAAGCGATGGGTGTGGTGCCAGAGCCGGTAGGGACCTTTCAGCTGCAGATCTTCGAAGTGATGCGGAGGCTGCCAGGTTGTGATTTCCGTTCGCCAGCGCATGGGAATTCCGTGCCAATGGAGACGGTAATCAATCAAGGCGCCGGGGGCCATCGCGATGGGCTGCGGGGTGAGGATTTGAAAGCGCAGCCATAGCGGAGTGAGTAACTCGAGATTGCCGGCGTCGGCGAAGAAGGCAAAGACCTGATCGAGCGCGGCGGGGACCCACTGTTCGCGCTCGAGGGTAAACGGTACGGTCATGATTGCATCCTTCCACCGGGCGCGTACGCCGGATGACGGAACCGCGAGGCACTCTCGGTGAGATGCAATCCGGATTCAACGACGGACAGGATTTTCTTTTGCGGTGCGGGCGGGCTTCGAGGATATTGTTCGATCGCCCTTCCTAAATTTCCACGAGGACGTCGTCGCCCACGAGTTTGAGCGCGTAGGGGATGGTTTTTAGATTTGGCGTACCGACACCGGTGGACAAGTCGAATTCCCACTGATGCCAGGGGCAAACGATCTTGCCACGTTCGATGGTACCTTCGGCGAGCGGGCCGCCGCGGTGAGGACAGACATTGTCCAGGGCCAAGGGTTTGCCGCCGACCGTGGCCACACAGAGGGTGCGGTCACCGACGCTGAATTCCTTAGCATGGCCTTCGGAGGGAAGGTCGTTGCGGCCGCATAATTTTACCCACTCGCTCATGGTCATCCCTGATAGGCAGCGGCGATGGTGCCGCCAATGATGGTCAACACCCACCATCCGATGACGACGAAGGCAGCGGTGCCGCGCTTGACGCGTGCAATGGTGGCGCAGCCAATGATCAAAAGGATGGCGGCCCACAGAGTGAATACATCGAACGAGGCAAACAAGGTGCGTACCCAGGAGGGAATATCGGAGCTGAGATACCAGCCGATATTGGTGCCGACGGGATTACGGATATCGAACTGCTCGGCGCTGACGCCGGCGAATATGGCAATGGCCGCGAGCAGGTACTTAAGCAGGAGAGGCAGACCGGCATAGAACCAGACGGCCACGTACTGTTTGTATTGGGCCTGAGCGCCGAGGCCGAAGTTGAAGCTGACCATGAGAATGGCGGCCGCGATCAGCGCAAAGATCAGGGTGAAGATGGGATAGGCAAAACTGATGACCTTAGTGGACTCGGCGATGGTATGCATGGCTTGTTGGCGCTGCGCATCGGTCAGAGAGCTCATTCTCTCCTGCGCCTGGGCACTGTGGTTGATATTGGCCTGGGCAACCTGATCGAAACCGATCTGGCGATCGATGGAAATGACGAATACGATGCTGACGACGATGCCGAGCAGAAATGGCAGCCACCAGCTCGCGTCCCGGCGGATGTCGGCGAAGGTTTTGGTCGGCGCCACATAGGCATCGACGACGCGTTCAATCTGGCTGAGGCCTGCGGGCCCGCCGGGCGGCTGCGCCGCGAGTCCTGGTTCCATCATGGTGTTCATGGGCTCTCGTTGGCTCCTCGTAACTAGGATGGATTTCCTCGGCCATCAGTCTAGCTTGAGCCGATGTGGAAACGTAGAAAAATATCTGCAAGCGAAAAGAATTCGGACGGCGGGCTGTGACCGTCGCAGATTCGGCAGAAGGATGATGGGCAGGAGCGTCTGGAGTTCCATTCTGCGACGGTGATATACCAAGGGTGGGGAATCGGGGGCTGAAGTGCGTCGTGTCCGGTCAGCGGATGGAACCGACCGGTGGGGAACCCAGTCAAGGAGCATACGAATGATGATTCGAGTTCGCGCATGCGCGTGGCTTTTCTTGTTGTGCAGCGTGATCGCGGCCGTGCCGGGTTTCGCAGGCGCTGAAACTCCGACGCATTCGTTTGTGGCGGGGCATGGGGAGTTTCTGCTGGACGGCAAACCGTTCCAGGTCATTTCCGGTTCGATGCACTACGCGCGCATTCCGCGGGCTTATTGGCGGGAAAGGCTGCGCATGGCGAAGGCGATGGGACTCAACACGATCACGACCTATGTCTTCTGGAACTGGCACGAACCCGAGCCGGGGGTGTATGACTTCTCCGGCAACAGAGACGTGGCGGAATTTGTTCGCGAGGCGCAGCAGGAGGGGCTATATGTGATTCTTCGGCCTGGCCCGTATGCCTGCGCGGAGTGGGATTTCGGCGGTTTTCCTGCATGGTTGCTGAAGGATCCAACCATGGTGGTGCGATCGAGGAACCCGCAGTTTCTGGCGGCGGCGCGGACGTGGCTATTGCGGCTCGGTAAGGAACTGGCACCGCTGCAGATCGGCAATGGAGGGCCCATCATCGCGGTACAGGTGGAGAACGAATATGGCTCCTATGGCGACGACCACGCATATATGGAAGACATTCACCATATGCTGATCGACGCAGGATTTACCAAGGCGCAACTCTATACGGCGGATGGACCAAAGCAGGTTCCAAGAGGCTCGCTGCCGGAACTGCCGGCGGTGATTAATTTTGGGCCCGGCGAGGCGCAGAAGAGTTTTGCAACCCTGAAACAATTGCGTCCGGATGGGCCGATGATGTCTGGCGAGTATTGGGACGGGTGGTTCGATCACTGGGGCGCGCCGCACAGTGCCGATGACGTGGACCAGCAAGCCAAAGATCTGGACTGGATGGTGCGCCAGGGCTACTCGGTGAGTATGTACATGTTTCACGGCGGCACCAGCTTTGGCTGGATGAACGGCGCCAACTCGAATGGCAGGAACTATGAGCCCGACGTGACCAGCTATGACTACAACGCGCCGCTGGATGAGAGCGGCCGGCCGACGCCGAAGTACTATCGTTTTCGCGAGATTATTGCGAAGGATACCGGCGTCACGCCGCCGCCTGTGCCGGCGGTGCCGCCCACGATGACAGTTCCCGCGATGTCGTTGGCTGAGAGTATTTCACTATGGAAAACTTTGCCGGCTCCCACACAGTCGGAGCAGCCGCTCTCAATGGAAGCGCTGAACCAGGCCTACGGATACATTCTGTATCGCACGCAGATAGCCGAGCCTGTGAGCGGCGAACTGCGATTCGACACGCTGCACGATTATGCGCAGGTCTACATTGACGGCAAGCTGGCGGGTACGGTCGATCGTCGGCTGGGGCAATATGAGTTGCCGCTGAATATAACGGCGCAGCACGCCCGGTTAGACATCCTGGTGGAGAATACTGGACGGGTTAACTTTGGACCGGCCCTGCCGGCCGAACGCGCAGGGATTGTGGGGAGGGTGAGGCTTGCGGGAAAGGTGTTGACCGGGTGGGACATGTATCCGCTGCCCATGCTGACACCGGGCGAGTTGCGCTACTCAAAACAGCCATGCGATGGGCCGTGTTTCTATCGTGCGACGTTCACCGTGACGACGCCAAGGGACACGTTTCTCGATACCCGTGCTTTGGCTAAGGGTGAAGTATGGCTGAATGGGCGTCCGCTTGGGAGATTCTGGAATATTGGTCCCGAGAAGACTTTATATATGCCGGCGCCATGGCTGAAGCGGGGACGGAATGAGATTGTGGTCTTCGACCTGCGCGGGAAGTCCGGGCAGAAAATTGAGGGACTGGACCATCCGGTGTTGCATGCTGCCGTATCAACTTCGCCGAACGAATAGCGACCGCAGAGAAGATTTATCAACTTTTCATCTTTCGGGCTGACGGCGGTTGGGATGGTGAATTTTTCTCGGGGATAGGCCTGAATACGCAGCCTCGAAAACGTTGACGGCAAAGTTTCGCAATCGATTGTTGGCAGATGGAAACCTTGGTGGGCATCGTGGTGTCTAACGTGTGAGGATGCCGTTTGCCAAGTTCTTCGCCTGAGTGTCAAACTAATCGCACTACCGCATCGGGCATACTGCCGTGGACAGATTGAGGCAGGCGTTAGACCCGATTATGTTGCCGCACCTTCCACAACTCCTGTCAGGAGAACTGAAATGTCTGGACCCAAGCTACCTTTCGATCAAAGCGATTCTTCATCCGCAAAGCCGCAGCAGACCGATGTCGATAACGCAGCGGAGAATAAAGCGCCCAAGGGAATCACGCGACGTGGTTTTCTGAAGGGCGCGGGCGTTGCCGCCGCTGGAACGGCGCTGCTGGAAGGGGCGCAGGTATTCAGCCGCGAGGCGGTGGCCGCGACGCGCGGTGAACAGCACGGGGTGAAGGAGTATGGGCCGGGCCCGATTCCAGTGACGCTGCATGTGAATGGGAAAGAACAAACCATTCAGATCGAGCCGCGCACGACGCTGGCCGATGCGTTACGGGTGCATATGGGACTGACTGGCACCAAGGTTGTATGCGATCGCGGATCGTGTTCGGGCTGCACGGTGATGCTGGACAAGACGCCGGTGAACAGTTGCATGACACTGGCGCTGGACGCTGTAGGGCATCGAGTAACGACCATCGAGGGGCTGGCGGAAAGCGCGATGGCGAAGCATGGCGAGATGCATCCGGTGCAGGCAGCGTTTATCAAGCATGACGCGATGCAATGCGGCTTCTGCACTCCGGGCATGGTGATGACCTGCTCGGCGCTGCTGGAAAAGAATGCGAAGCCGTCGGAACAAGATGTGCGAAACGCAACCGCCGGCAACCTGTGCCGGTGCGGCACATATCCGAGAATTTTTGCCGCGACCTTGGAAGCTGCAGGCGTTTCCAGTGCTGAAGCCACAAGCAACGCATAGGAGAAAACAATGGCGACGACGAAATTGAGTTCCTCTGGAGAAGCATTGCTGGAAGCGGTAGCCGACGCGACTCAGGCTCCAGCAGGGACAGCGACCGTGATGATGCCGGTTGGGGTTCCAGGGTATACGTTGCGTCAGGAGCCGCGAACGGTACCGACGACGGAGCCGCCGGTGCTGCCGATCAACGACGAATGTCAGTACATCGGCAAGTCTCCGGCGCGCCAGGATGCGCATGCCAAGGTGACCGGAAGCGGACGCTACACCTCCGATATGCAGTTGCCGGGGATGCTGTATGCAAAGTTTGTGGATGCAACCGTGCCCCATGCCAGGGTGGTGTCGATCGATACCTCGGCGGCGGAGAAAGTTCCCGGAGTCAAGGGCGTGTTCGTGATCGAACGCGTGCTGGGACCGGCGGTGCTGCGCAATCCTTCTCTTGAAGATTCACGCTATCCCATCGTGCGTTATGCGGGTCAGCCGATTGCGGCGGTGGCGGCCACGCTGCCTCACATCGCCGAAGAAGCTGCGGCGCTGGTGAAGGTGCAGTATGACGCGAAGCCTTTTGTGGTCGATATGGAGATGGCGCGGCAGCCCGACTCGCCCAAGGTGTTTCCAGGACCGGCGGACCAGGCGGGTTCCGCGGGCGGTGGTGGCGGGCCGCACAACGTGCCGCAAACAGGCAACATCCACGGGCCTTCCGTGCATACGCACGGCGATATCGAGCAGGAATTTAAAAACGCCGATGTCGTAGTGGAATCGAAATATATCACCCAGGTGCAAACCCACAGCGCGCTGGAGACCCATGGCGTGGTCGCGGACTGGAAGCCGGACATGCTGACCGTGTGGGCTTCGACGCAAGGCACTGCCAGCGTGCGGGAAGAACTGGCCGCATTTTTTAAGCTTCCTAAGTCTCAAGTTCGCGTGATTACGGAGTTTGTCGGAGGTGGCTTCGGCGCCAAATTTGGCCCGGGAAATCCTGGCGTAGTCGCAGCCGCGTTGTCGAAGCAGACAGGGGCGCCGGTCCGGTTAATGCTGGACCGCCAGGAAGAACATCTCTCTGTGGGCAATCGTCCTAGTTCCGACCAGACGCTGAAAATTGGAGCCAAGAAGGACGGTACGCTGACCGCGATTCAACTCATCAGCTATGGCACCGCGGGATGCGGAACGGGCGCGGGTTGTGCCGGACCGGCGACCAATCTGTATACGATGACCGCTCTTCATACCGAAGAAAACGATGTGTTCATCAATGCGGGTCCTGCGGCGGCTTTTCGCGCACCGGGGCATCCGCAGGGAATGTTTGCGCTGGAGCAGACGATCGACGAACTGGCGGAGAAGTTAAACATGCAGCCGCTGGAATTGCGCGACAAGATTGACGACAATCCAGTGCGTCGCGTCGAGCGCCAGATTATCGCAGAGAGCGCCATATGGAAATCGCGCAACCCCAAGCCCAACGCGGATCCTGGACCCATCAAGCGCGGTGTAGGACTGTCGCAGTCGGTTTGGTATCGCCACATCAACATGGATTCCGCAGCGGAAGTCAGGGTGCATCGTGACGGCTCGGTAGAGATTCTGTCCGCTGTGCAGGACATGGGCACGGGCATCAAGACGGTGCTGGCGCAAGTGGTGGCGGAGCAATTTGGGATGCCGCCGCAGCAGGTTTCGGTAAAAATCGGGGACACGAATTATCCGATTGGACCCAATTCCGGAGGCAGCGTCACGACCGCTTCGTTGTCGCCCGCTGCGCGTGATGCGGCATGGCAGGCAGCGCAAAAATTTCTGGCCAGCGCCGCTCCCGGACTGGGTACTACGGCGGACGACCTGGTTTTGAGCAAGGGGCAAGTGACCAGCAAGAGCGGGAAATTTCAGCCCGTCAGCTTCCGGCGCGCTGCCGCCAAGATGAACACGAGTGAGGTATCGGCGCAGGCGCGGCGCATTCCCGACTACGACAAGAGCAAGTACGAAACTTATGGCGGCGTTGACGTCGCGGAGATTGAAGTGGATACCGAACTGGGGCTGATTCGCGTGAAGCGATTTTTGGCGGTGCACGACTGTGGGCGGCCCATGAATCCCTCGCAGGTCATCAACCAGATCAACGGCGGTTTGATTCAGGGGATGTCGTACGCGCTGTATGAGAATCGTCTGCTTGATCCAAACTACGGCCTGATGGTGAATGCCAATCTGGATCAGTACAAAATTGCCGGGTCGTGGGAGATTCCTCAGTTGGATGTACGGCTGGTCCAGTCTTACATTGGCCAGAGTTCGACGGATGCCTCCGGCATTGGTGAAGCAGCAGGGATCATCTCGGCTGCGGCCGCCATTGGGAACGCATTTCATAACGCCACTGGCGTTCGCATCCGCAGCACCCCGATGACGCCGGCGGTGGTGCTGGAGACGTTGAGTAAAGCTGCCTCGCAAAGGAGTAATGTATGAATCGGTTCGTACTTGCAGACTGCACGACGGAAAGCGGCGCGCTGGCGCAGTTGAGCCAGGAGGCAAGCCACGGCGCTGTGGTGAAGGCAGGCGGCGTCGATCTGTTCGACCGGATGAAAAATGGCACGGCGACCCCGCCGAGGCTGGTAAATATCCGCAATATTCCCACGTTGCACGGCATTCGCGAAACGCCCGACGGGTTGAATATCGGCGCGCTGACGACGCTGGCGGAAATCAGCGAACATCCGCTGATTCAGTCGCACTATACGATTCTGGCCGATGCGTGCGGACACACAGCCACACCGCATATTCGCAATATGGCGACGCTGGGCGGAAATCTGCTGCAGGAGAATCGCTGCTGGTACTTTCGCTCGAATGATTTTCAGTGCCTGCGGAAGGGCAAGGAAATCTGCTTCGCTTTCGGTGGCCTGAACCAGTACCACTCGATCATGGATTACGGCAGCTGTCCGGCGGTGGCGCCGTCGACTTCAGCAGTGGCGTTGCTGGGTCTGAATGCGAGTGTCGAACTGGCGTCCGCCAAGCGCGGCAAGCGTACCGTCGCCATGAAAGATCTGTACGTGCTGCCTGATGCGAATCCCACCAAGTTCAACGTGTTAGAGCCGGATGAGTTGCTGACCGCGGTAATCGTTCCCAAGCCCGCGGCGGGCGTGCGGTCCGCGTACCAGAAGTATGGCGACAAGCAGAGTTTCGATTGGGCCGTGGCGGATGCGGGCGTGGTGCTGGAAATGGACGGGACGACCTGCCGTCGCGCCACCATTGTGATGGGCGCGGCATCGCCCGTAGTTCGGCGCTCGCCCCAGGCAGAAGCGGTGTTGAATGGCAAGCCAATCACAGAGGAGACGGCCCGGGCCGCAGGCAAAGCAGCGATGGAAGGCGCGCAGCCGCTTTCGATGAACGGATACAAAGTGCAGCTGTTTCCAGTGGCGATTTATCGCACGATTCTGCTGGCTGCCGGACAGATGGGCCGCGATCCCAGCGCTGCCGGCTAAGCACAGTACGGTTGGCTAAAGGAGAGATGAGAGTATGAGCGCACCCCAAGTTGTCGCTGGATCAAAGACTGAGCCATGCCGCTGCCTGCGTACGAAGAATGCCTACGGCACGATGCCGCAGTCTCCTGAAACATGGTCGCCTGGGACACATGCATCTTCGTCCTACTGGTGCCTGCTGACCCAGGCTTCTGCCGGTCCCGATGAACACTACGTTCATCTTGCGCGCTGCGTGCCGGGGCGCAGTTGCTATGACGCGCCCGAAGAGTAAAGCAGGGCTACGGTAGATCGGGCTTTTTCTGGTTTGCCGGCACGTGAGGCGCAGGCGGTGTTTGCGGCGTGCTCCTTAACTCACGTTGCATTTCGCTGCTTTGAAGTCTTTTGGTCGCCTCTTCCAGTTGTCGCTGCATATCCGCCATCTGCTTCTTGAACTCTGGGCTTTGGACGAGACGGAGCTGGCGTTGGACTTCTGCGCTCTGTAATTTCCTGCCGGCTTCCTCCATTTGTCGCTGCGCCTGAGCCATCTGTTGCTTGAACTCGGGACTCTTGACGATGGCCAGTTGACGCTGGACCTGACTGCTTTGCAGTTTTCTGGTGGCGTCTGCCATCTGTCGCTGTGCCTCGGCCATCTGTTGCTTGAACTCGGGACTTTCGACGATGTGGAGTTGGCGTTGAACTTCTGCGCTCTGTAATTTCCTTCCGGCTTCGGCGACCTGCCGCTGGATGTCTGCCATCTGCTGCTTGAACTCCGGGCTCTGCAGGGTCTTGGTAGCTTCCTGAATCCGTGCATTCGCGGCGGCCATCTCCTGCTCTATCTGGGCGCGCTGTTCCGGCGTCAAATCGAATTGATCGGACTGTGGAATTGCGATGGGATGCGGATTCTCTGCTGGCGGCGACGGCATACTGGGCGCTGGCCGGGCGTTAGGGGCCGGCGAAACCGGAGGAGCAGGCATCGGGGCCGGGGTCGCGACCTGCAGCCGAACTACGGCGTGGACTCTGATAGGAATTGCGGTCACCGCGGACACCGTAACCGGCACGGGACGGACCGAAACCGGGACTGCTACGACGGGCGGCGCGGGAACTGTAGCCACCCGAGGCACTGCTGCATGGATGGGAGCCGCTGGGGGTACGGGTGCTTTCGGGTAGGGGGCAGCGATGGAGCTTTGCGCATTGGTCTCCGCAGATTTCGCCGTCTGAGGAGGGGTTACCGCGGCATTGACCACGGTGGGGGTCACGTGAAAGATCGCAGCCAGAGAGATGGCGCAGGCGGCCAACGCAACCGCGCCGGCGATGCGAAGCCCTTTTGCTCGCGCAGTCATTCCAGGTTTCTTTTCCAGTAAGCGCATAATTCTTTCCTCCAGTACATCGTGGTCAAACAACCCCGCCGACTGGACAGGCTGCGGCAATCGTTCTCCATCCAACATTCGTTGCGCCAGCGTGACCAGGCAGCGCGCGTATCCGGTCGCAGAGTGCATCGCGTCGGCCGCCATCCTGTCGCAGACGAGCTCGCGAGTTTGTCGAATCCTGTGCTGCACACCCAAGGTGGCGGGGTGGTAGGCAATGGGAAGGGCCGCCAACTGGCAAATCCAATTCGCCAGATAATCGCGACGCCGGATATGGGCCAGCTCATGACACATGATGGCCAGCAGTTCACCGTCGGCGTTTTCGGCGAAGGTATCCGGCAGTAGAAGTGCGGGGCGCATGGCGCCGATGGTCATCGGGCTTGAAATGTTTTTGGAGATCAGCACCCTTGGTTGCGGGACGCGGAATTTCGCGCAGGATTGCTGCAGAGCCGTTTGCTCCGCGATGGACAGGGACTTGTCGCCGGCATGCATCACCAGTTGTCGCGCGGCTCGCCAGCCGAAGACGAGTTGGATCAGGCGGGACAGAACAATGGCGAGATAGATTCCGAAGAACCAATCCACCGCACGCTGGGTCAGCTGGAGGGTGCGCAAAGGCAGCCATGGCACTGGGGCGGCCCGCGCATTTGGTGTTGCGAGAGTAGGACTACTCGCCGGGTCGAGGTTTTCCGCGGGCTTGAGGATCTGAGGCGTCTGAGTTTCTGCCGAGAGCATTCCAGAGTTGGTGAGGGCCCGGGGCGTCGTAACCTGTGAGCGCTTGCACAGCGGCAGCAGAATGCAGAGCACCAGTGTCATCCACCAGATGGAGTGCTGGACCCGCGGGCCCGGTTTGCTGAGGCGGATGAAAATCCACGTCATGGCGGCAAGAACGGGAACCTGCCAAATGGAATTGGCGACATACTCGAGAACCGCACGTTCGATCACGGCTTCTCCCCTCGTTCGCGGCGTTCCGCCTCGGCCACTTTCTTTGCAAGGCGGCGCAGTTGGCCGGCTCCTATCTGTCGAGCATCCACCATGGTCATTAACAGAGCTTCGGCAGACCCGCCGAACATGCGGCGGATCAAATCGTCAATCGCGCCTCCTGTTGCCCGCTGGCGGCTGACAACCGGGTGGTAGCGAAACGCTTTGCCTTCCTGGGTGCGTTTTACCTGACCCTTGCGCAGCAATATGTTCAGCATGGTTTGCACGGTGGTGTATGCCAAGTCTGCCTGCAGAGCGCTTTGTACCTCTGCCACCTTGGAAGGGCCGGCGGTCCAAAGAGTCTGCATGATCTTCAGTTCCAGTGGCGTTAAAGTCTGTTTCGCGCGTTTCGGTCCCACATGACCTCCTCAACTCCTAAGCCATTAGTATATTTAGACGCGCCCAGCACAATTTTGTCAACTAAGACATTAGGAGGTTGCAGGCGCCGGAGCCGGCAGGCGGCGAAATGGCAATCTGCCATCGGCGGTGGGGCGCGCGCCGGGGAGCGTGAAGTAGAAGCATCCGGTTTGTAAACAGCCGAGAGGTGGGCGACTCTGTGCTTTCCTGCGAGGATCCGCGGCGACATTCCCAAAATGAGAAAGTTCCGTCGATATAACCCTTTGGTCACTCGCATCGCGTTGCCCACGAAGGTAAACTCTGGGTGACATTCTCCACTTGCATAGCGAACTGGCTTTCTTCACCGTACTGGGCATGGTCGCGGTTGCTGGTCTATATGGAAACTCAGATCATTCTCCTCGTTGGCTCGATCCTGCTCGCAGGCGGATGCTTTGGGTTGCTCGTCGTTCGTCTGAGCAACCCGTTTCTCAAGGGAGTTGGCTGGTTGGGAGCCGCCTTCGCCTGCGGAGCGTTGGGGGCAACGGCCTTCGCGGTTGACATTAACCGGGCGGCCGACTCGTTGATCCTGGTGGCAGATGCCATGATTTTGCTGGCATTTGTTTTTCTGCATGTCTGCACTCTGGAGGTGACGGACAGCGAATCGCGTCTGCCGAGGCTCGGGATCGTATTGCTCATGCTGCAAGCAGCTGTGTTTCCAGTGTTCCAATACCTGGGCAGCGTCGATCATCTTTGTGCGGTGATGTTGGGGGTGTTGGTGTCGGTACAGGCGGTCGAGACGGCATGGCTATTGAAGAAAAACGTAAACGCAGAGATGCGCGTGCCGATCTGGTTCAACGTTTCGCTTTTGCTCGGCTTCGCCATCTTCAACGTTTCCCGCAGCGTGATTATTGTCGCCGCCGGAACATTGAACCATCCCCAGTTGCCGAACCCGCTGGAGGCGGCAACCGCGATTATATTTCTGGGAGTCGGGCTGGGGCTGGGTTTCGGCGTGTTTTGGATGGAAGGCCACCAGATTCGATTGCAGCTGCAGCGACTGGCAAATGTCGACCCCTTAACCGGAATTTACAATCGCCGCTCCTTCATCGCGCTGTGTGAACAGGAATTGCTGAGGACTTCGCGCAGTGGAGAAGTCTTTTCATTGATCATGTTCGACCTGGATCACTTCAAGAATATCAACGATCGCTACGGCCATCGCGTTGGGGACGAGGTGTTGTGCGCGGTAGTGGAGAAGCTGCGAAACTCGGTGCGGAATATTGACATTGTCGGCCGCTGGGGCGGCGAAGAATTTGTGGCGCTTTTGCCGAAAGCAGACGCGGACGCGGCACTGATTGTCGCCCGACGGCTGCGGTACCATGTCGACTCGATCGCGATGACGAGTCCCCTGGTGGCAGACACTGGGGCGGGGAATACGATCCGGGTTACTTTGAGCATTGGCGTGGCCACCTACCGGGGACATGCTTCCACGAACACGATTCATGACTTGCTGGACGAGTGCGATACAGCTATGTATCAAGCCAAGCTGGACGGAAGAAATCGAATCGTGTCGATTGACGCGCAATTAGCGTTGAGCCATTGACGGTGGTGAGCAAGGGAACCGACCCGAAGATAGATCTGAAATAAGGTTCGCCATCCAGAACGGGCTGCGCCGCCCTTGTATTTCCATTTTCGAAATGCTTCACTGAAACCTGTCATGAATCGCAGAGAGCTTTTGAAGACAGCGGGTGCGGTGGGCGCAGGATCGCTGATGGATACGAAGGCGTTCAGCCAGAGAAAGCAGCCGCGTCAGGCTGTGATTATTCTGGGCGAGTCGGTGCGGGCGGACATGCTGAACTGTTACCGGAAGACGGGACTGAGGACGCCGAATCTCGACCGCATCGCCGCGCAGGGAATTCGATTCGACAAAGCTTACAATTGCCAGCCGGTGTGTGCGCCAGCGCGGTCTGCCATCTGGACGGGATTGTTTCCGCACACCAATGGCGTGTGGGGAAACAGCATGCCACTGGGAGATACGGTGCACACGCTGGGGCAGCATCTGCATGACCGCGGCGTGCATGCCGCCTTCGTGGGCAAATGGCATTGCGATGGTTTCGATTACTTTGGCACGGGGCGACCCGCGCCTGGGTGGGACCCCGCGTATTGGTACGACATGCGCGACTATCTAATGGAGTTGTCGCCGGCGGACCGAGTACGATCGCGGAAGCCGAGTACCGGCAACGATCCGACGTGGACCGCGGACATGTGCTACGGGCATCGCTGTGCCAACCGCGCCATCGATTTTCTTGCGCAGCACAAGGATCAAGATTATCTGCTGGTGCTGGCATTCGACGAACCTCACGGCCCCAGCTTATGCCCCAAGGAATATTCCGACAGCTATCGAGGATTTATTTTTCCCAGTGATCCTAATGTGAGTGACCCGCTGACGACGAAGCCGGCGGAGCAGAGGATCTGGGCGGAGAGTCTGGGCTCGCTGCATCGCAAGCAGCCGCCGATTGAGGCGCATCAATTTTTTGGATCGCACACTTTTGTCGACGATGAAATTGGCAGGGTGATGAAGGAGATAGAAGCGAGCGCGCCGAACGCCATGGTGCTGTATACCGCCGATCATGGCGTGTTTCTGGAGTCGCATCGACTGCAAGACAAGGGCCCCGCCATGTATGACGAGATCACGAGGATTCCGTTTCTGGTGAAGTGGCCGGGAGTTGCGCCGGAGGGTTCCGTGTGCCCTCACCTGGTCTCGCATATCGACATCAGCGGAACGGCGATGGACTACTTTGGCCTGGGTGTTCCCAAGACGATGGAAGGCACGACGATGCTGGAGACTTTTCGCGATCCCAGGGTTGCGCCGCATACTGAGGTGTTCATCGAATGGGGACGTTACGAAGTGGACCACGATGGCTTCGGCGCATATCAGCCGATCCGGTGCCTGCGCAACGATCGCTACAAGCTTTCGGTTCATCTGGTGACGACGGACGAGCTGTACGATCTGGAAACTGATCCGGGAGAGATGAACAATCTGATCGACTCTGCGGAGCACGCGGAGATTCGGAATGCGCTGCATGACAAGCTGATGAACTGGATGAATGTGTCGCGCGATCCGTTTCGCGGGTACTACTGGGGCAATCGACCATGGCGGCCGGATTTTCCGGAGACATGGAAAAATGCCGGCATGACGCGACAGCGGGAAAATGATGGCTATCTACCGCGGGAACTGGACTATGACACAGGCTTGCCGATGGTCAATGCGACGCGGCCGAAATAGTATCCTGGCAAACGAAACCGAAACGCGAAGGGGCTGCGGCATGCAGCCCCTTTTTCATTTAGCGAAGGCCGCCGGAGGCCAGGATTGTCTCGCCGGTCAGCCAGCCGGAGTCGGCGGAGGCAAGGAATACGGCCAGGGGCGCGATGTCGTTTGGCTGTGCGATCCGACCCAGCGGAGTTTGCGCGACCGCTCCCTTTTCGAAGTCGCTGCCGATGAAGCCCGCGGTGTGTACGCCCTCAGTTTCAACCATGCCGGGATTGATGGAGTTGACGCGAATTTTCTTTGGGCCGAGCTCGCGAGCCAGAACGCCCGTGATGGCGTCGACTGCGCCTTTGGTGGCGGTATAGATGGAGGATGCGGGCGGGGTGATGCGGCTGACGGCGGAGCCGACATTGATGATACTGCCGCCCTCTGGCCTGAACAGCTTGACCGCCTGCTGGCTAGCCAGAAGCAGGCCGAGCACATTGGTGTTGAACAGGCGATGAAACTTCTCTTCGGTGACTTCGTCAATCGGCGAAAACTCGTAGATGCCGGCATTGTTGACGAGCACATCGAGTGTGCCGAACTGTTTTTTTGTTTCGGCAAAGATGCGGGTTACATCGGCGGCCTTGGCGACGTCACCCTGGACAGCGAAGGCCTTGCCGCCCTTCGCCACGATTTCCGCAACGACGCGATCGGCGCCTTCTTTGCTGGACGCATAATTGACGACGACGGACGCACCTTCGGCCGCCAATGCCTTGGCTATGGCTGCGCCAATACCCTTCGATGCTCCCGTAACCACCGCGACTTTGTTCTTGAGCTTGCTCATATTCATCTCCCGTGGGAACCGTCATGCTTCGACAGTTCGATAACTGTCTAATTGATGAGGCGAAGGCGGGAAGGGTGCAGATTATTCGCTTAAATTTTGGCGAGGTGAGCCAGGTAGGCGTTGAGGACGTCGCGCTGCAGGCAAAGGCGGGCAAATTTGCCTTCGCGGGTGATCGAGATAAGGCCCGCGGTTTCGAGTTCCTTCATGTGGTGGGACAGGGTGGCAGCGGTGACCGGCTGGCACTCACGTATCTCGGTGCAGGCAACGGCACAATTCCTGGAGCCGATTTGCTGCAGAATTTCATGGCGTCGCGGATCAGCCAGGGCCTTGGCGATGAGGTGAATCTGGTGCTCGGAAAGGGTTTTCTTCGCCACTAATGTCTCCAGGCGCGGCGCCGCGAACTATTCGCCGGCACTACTATCTTTATCAGCTTCCATGCGGCTAGCATAGAGCGGCCTTTCGCAGGGCCAATGGTACGAGGGGGCGGAACGCAACATGTTTGCCGGAGCCGCTTTTGGATCGAGGCAGGAATACCATCGAATCAGAGAGGAGAACACCATGCCTCAGAGCCCGCAATACCGACTCGCAGAACTCCACAACCTAGCCGCACATGCCCACGAAGCCGCAGCTGCCGCCCACGAAAAAGGCGATCATCTCACCGCGCACGAACTTTCGCGGCAGGCGCATGAGCATTCCATGAACGCCTTAAAACACTCCGAAGCGCTTGTGCGGGAGGGCGCAAAGCCGGGCAAAACCTAGCGGAATGGCCAAGGGTGCAGGTGGCTTGTCCCTACGCATCGGCGGGTGGCAATTGTGGGCTCCCCTTGACAGTCGACAGGGAAGAGGCGTAATCCTGTTGTCGAACGTCAGGGGTAAAATGTGCCGCCGTCCATAGATTTGCTCCAGGGAACTCTGGATGTATTGATTTTGAAAACGCTGGCGCTGGAGCCGATGCACGGCTGGGGTGTGACGCAGCGCATCCAGCAAATCTCTAAGGACGTGTTACAGATTGGGCAGGGTTCACTCTATCCGGCGCTGCACCGGCTGGAGTACAAGGGATGGATTCAGTCTGACTGGGGAAGCTCGGATAACAATCGGCGCGCGAAATATTACTCGCTGACGCGCAAAGGAAGAAAACAGCTGGAAGCGGAATTGGCCACCTGGGAGCGGCTGTCCACAGCGATTTCTCGGGTGCTGGAGGCGCCTGCGCGATGAGCGAATTTCTCACTCGATTGCGTTTCTTTTTCCGGCGCAGGCTGTCTGCCGAGTTGGATGAAGAATTGCAGTTTCATCTGGAGCAAGCCATACGGGCGAACATTGCGGCTGGGATGACGAGGGAAGAGGCCCGCCGACAGGCGCGGATCGAGTTTGGCGGACTAGAAAGCGCGCGGGAACAGACCTATGCGCAGCGGCCCGGCTGGTGGATGGGGACGGTGCTGCAGGATATCCGCTATGCGCTGCGCGGATTTCGCAGAAATCCAATTTTTACAATTACTGTGATCTCGACACTGGCGCTTGGCATTGGCGCGACGACTGCGGTCTTCAGTGTGGTCGACCCGATTTTGTTTCGCAGCCTTCCGTATGCGCATGCGGATCGGCTGGTGTCGGTGGGTCTGGTGGCTCCGATCGAGCCGCAAGAGTTCATGCTCGGTGGGTCCTATTATGAATGGCGTGATCACCAGAGGCCGTTTGTCGACTTGACGTCAGAAACGGGCGCGGAATCCTGCGATCTGACGGAAGAAAAACCAGCACGGCTGAGTTGCGCCGGAGTAGAAGCCAACTTTCTGCCAACTCTCGGTGTCAGTCCGATCCTTGGGCGCGACTTCACAGCGGATGAAGATACGCCCGCTGGTCCCAAGGTGGCGCTGCTTTCCTACGCATTATGGCGTAGCCGATTCGGCCTCGATCGCAGTGTAGTCGGACGGCTCATTCATATCGATGGGCGTGCCGTCCGAATCGTTGGAGTCTTGCCGAAGGACTTTGAGATGCCGAGATTGCAGGCCGTCGACCTGCTGCGACCGGAGGCTCTGGACGTGGCAGCACAGCGACGGGCAGATCCTGGTCGCCCCATGTGGGCTTTTGCGCAGCTTAAGTCTGGAGTGAGCGTGGAGCAAGCCAAGGCGCAGCTGCAGCCGCTATTCGACTATTCACTTCGACTGGCACCTGCGCCATTTCGCAAGGAAGTTCATCTTCGGGTACGGACTCTTCGCGACCGCCAGATGCAAGCCTTCCGTGTTAGCGCCTGGATTTTGTTCGGGTTGGTCATTGCAGTGCTCTTAATCGCGTGCGCAAATGTGACGGGAATGCTGATGGCGCGCGACGCAAGCCGGGAAAGAGAGTTGGCAATCCGTTCAGCCATGGGTGCCACTCGCATCCGGCTGGTGAGTCAGGCTTTGACAGAATCTTTTTTGCTATCCATGGCAGGAGCGGTCGCGGGATCCATGGTTGCAACGTTGCTCTTGCGCTTCTTCATCGAGATGGCTCCCGACGGCCTGCTGTTCCTGAGCAAGGCTCGGATCGATTTGCGGGTGCTCTCGTTCACGCTGGTGATCTCGTTGCTGGGCGCCGTAGTCTTCGGCCTCATTCCGGCGCTGCACAAACCCCATACTCAGACGCTCGGCGGCAGCCTGCGGTTTACCGCGTCGCATGCAGTTTTCCGACAAGGGCTGGTTGTTTCGCAGATCGCCGTCAGCGTGGTTCTGCTGGCCGGAGGCACGCTTTTGTACCGCAGCTTCCGCAGTCTACAAGACCAGAATCTTGGTATGCGGCCAGAGAGTGTTCTGACTGCGAGTATCACCCTGGACAAAAATACGTATCCAACTGCGGAAAGCGAGATGGCTTTCTTTCAACAGCTGGAAAGAAATTTGAGATATGGTCCCAGCATCACTGCGCTTGCGGTCAGCGACTCGCTTCCGCCGGGTGGCTATCATCGCGACACCATCTATGCGTCGATCGCAGTCGATGGGGAACAAAGACCCATCGCAGGTACTGGCGGTACGGTCGCATGGCGATGGGTTACGCCGGAATATTTCCGGGCATTGGAAATCCCACTCCTGAAAGGGAAAGGCTTTACCGAGGGGGAACTCACGTCGACGGATCACTTCGTGGTGCTGAGCAAGTCGCTCGCCGCACGGCTGTTCCCTCATCGAGACCCGATCGATCAGCGATTGAGGCTCAACACCGCAACTCCAGCGCCAGACAATCCTGCCTATACGGTTGTGGGGGTGGTGCCCGACGTGAAGAACAACGGTCTGATGGCCAGCGATGAGCCGGAGTATTACAGGCTGCGGCGTAATGTGCCTCAGGACTGGAATAACAGCGGAGTTGTCATTCTGAAGGCAACGCTGCCCGCGGGCGCCGAGGAGAAATGGATTCGATCCGAGGCGGCAACGATCGACCCCACGGTTCCGGTGAATACGGAAACCCTTACGGACAGCGTCGGCAAAATGGCGGACCAGCCGCGGTTTGAGACTCTGCTGGTTGGATTTTTCGCAGCCACGGGGCTGCTGATTGCCGTCCTCGGCCTGTACGGCGTTGTCTCGTTTGTCGCGATCCAGCGGACCCGGGAGATTGGGGTGCGCATGGCATTGGGAGCCAGCCGGTTCACCATTCTTCGTCTGATTCTGTGGCAGGGCGGGCGACTGATCGCTATCGGGGGTGTCGTGGGCCTTGGAATGGCGCTGGCGCTTTCGCGAGTGCTGAAGAGCCTCCTGTTCAATGTGAGCCCGTATGATCCGTTGAGTTTTGTCGGGGTGGCGCTGATGCTGGTGCTGGTGGCACTTTTGGCAACTCTCGTTCCCGCGCGTTCCGCGATGAACGTCGATCCGGTGGTAGCTCTGCGGCACGAATAAGGCCAGCGTATAATGGAGGAGTACTTGAATGCCACGAGCATTTCTGGCCTGGTCCGCAACTTATGGATAGGGCTACCCCAAGGGGGCGTCACGGTTTCGACGGGATCGTTTGCGGTAGAGAGGCATGCCGGGGGGTGGGCACCCGTAATCGCTTACAAAAACACAATTGCTAACAATCAACTAGCACTTGCTGCTTAATTAAATAAGTAGCCGTCCTCCTCAAATTTGCCTGTGAGGTGGGGAAGGACGTCGCAAAGCAGGCTGGTCTGACCCGCAATGCCCGGGTGGGTCGGACGAGATCTACGGGCTGGTGGGATGCGTATCTTGTCCGTTCTGAGCGCATCGCATGAGAACAATCGGAACGTGACTACGCATGGAGTCTCTTTACTGACTTGGATTTCGGACGCGGGTTCGACTCCCGCCGCCTCCACCAAATTCATTTTATTTATTATCAAAAGCTTACCCGGCTCGCGGGCAGTCGCTCGCCGGGCTCACGGCGTTGGTTACCCGCACTGACGTTTGACGCTGCCTGTCACGCCGCGTGCGGCTTTCTGCCCGCAATGCCCCAACCGAGACTTTGGTATCGATTGATACGTTCGTCCAATGGATTGGCCGTCGCGCTTCTGCCAGTGTTGGCTTGAACAGTCACTGAGATCGGAAGGGGTTGCAAATGGACGGCACAAATGGGTCGAAAGAGAACACGCGCGTGACCGCGCCTGTTGCGTCGAACACGCTTACTGTGAACGTTTTTACCGCCCCGGGAAAGGCGATGGTCGGCGAGCGGCCGAAACCCTTCGGCGACCCGTTTGGCTTTGACCCGATCACGTCGACTTTGATTTTCGGCGAGCACGATGCGGTGCTGGTCGACGCAATGACGACGGTGGCTGAGGCCGAGGCTGTCGCGGACTGGGTTGCTCTGCACAACCGCAACCTCGAGACCATCTATATCACGCACGCCCATTTCGACCACTTCTACGGTCTGGGCATTCTACTCGACCGCTTCCCGGGCGCACGCGCGATCGCAACGCCCAAGACGGTGAAGGCCATGCAGTCGTCATTCACTCCCACAGTGGAGCGGCTAGCCCGCCAGTTGTTTCCTGGGCAAGTGCCCACCAAGTTGGTTGCGCCAGAGCCGTATGAGGACGACACGTTCACTCTCGAGGGCCATGAGTTGCGCATCATCGAGCAGGGCCGCACTGACTGTCCCGATTCGACGTCTCTCCACGTTCCATCGATCGGCTTGATCGCCGCTGGAGACGTTGTGTACAACCAGTGCCACATGTATGTCGGCGACACCACGCCCGAGAGCCGAAAGAACTGGATCGCGGACCTGGACCGGCTAGCAGCGATGAACCCGACGATGGTTGTCGCCGGTCATAAGAAGCCTGGCGCGCCCGACTCTCCCTCGACAATCCAGGACACCAAGCGTTACCTCGAGGACTTCGATCGGCTGCAGAAAACCGCGACGTCCGACCGGGCGCTGTTCGATCAGATGACGGAGCTGTACCCGCATTGGGTAGCCAATCAATCGTGGTTGATGTTTGGATTCCCGCAGCCATAGCCGACATCCACCGCGGATGCGAATGTTTCCTCACGCAGGATCCCACTCTCCTAAAAGTTCCGCTGCCTAAAGGTGGCAGGTGCACTGTACATTCTTATATTGTTTTATTAACATATAAACATGTCAGAGCTGGCACAGTTCAAAGCGGAATTCTTTAAGGCACTCGCCCACCCGTTGCGCATCCGGATTTTGGACGAGCTGCGCGGCGGAGAAGTCGCGGTGAACGCGCTCGGCTCCCGGCTGGATGTGGAACAAAGCTCACTATCGCAGCAGTTGGCGATTCTGCGTGGTCGCAATCTGGTGACTGCGCGGAAAGAGGGGCTGAATGTTTTCTATTCGGTCAGAGATCCTGAGATTTTTCATCTGCTCGACATCGCCAGGAAAATTTTCAACAGGCAACTGGTAGGGGTTCGCAACATGCTCCGCCAGCTGTAGATCAGGGGGAACGCGCGAGGGCTCGTTCCGTCTATTACATGAAGATATTTATATATAGTAACGATAATACGCCGTCGCTGACCCTGAAGAAGAGTCTGCCGTGAACCACGACGCGTGGATATCGAACTGCCTGCTGTCGCTGGAGAGGCATGATTTGTCCTGGGCGCTGATGCTAGTGCTCGGGTGGCTGATGCTGGGCGGGATCGGGCTGCTGCGCCCGCACAGTTTGCGCTTCGTCGCTCGCGGGCTTTTCCCGGTTGGCGCAGTGATTGCGTTGGGCGTCGCGTTGTTGGGTGGGGTGGCGTTGGTTGCGGGCCATGCGCCGCAGGCAATGGTGCTGCCGCTGGGACTGCCGGATCTGCCGTTTCATGTGCGCCTGGACGCGTTGAGCGGCTTCTTCCTGTCGTTATTGGGGGCTGCCGGGGCGGGCATTTCGATCTTTGCCGCCGGATATTTCCGTTCCGGTGAAGGCACAGCGCCGGGGCTGCTGGGGCTGCATTATCACATCTTTCTTGCCAGCATGGCCCTGGTCGTTTTGGCCGACGACGCCTACTTCTTCATGGTGGCCTGGGAGTTGATGGCGCTGAGTTCATATTTTCTTGTGGTTTCGCAACATCGTTTGCCTGAGATCCGGCGCGCGGGGTTTCTGTATCTATTGATGGCGCACCTGGGCGCTCTTTGCCTGTTGCTCTGTTTCGGCGTGCTGCAGGGCGGAAAGTGGCAATTCACTTTCGAGGCGATGCGGAGTGCTTCACTGACGCCGTTGTGGGCGACGGTGGCCTTTTTGCTGGCGCTGCTGGGTTTCGGCGCCAAGGCCGGCCTGGTTCCGCTGCATGGCTGGCTGCCGGAAGCGCATCCCGCCGCGCCCTCGCCGGTGTCGGCAATGATGAGTGGACTGATGCTGAAGACGGCGGTGTACGGCATGCTGAGGATCACCTTTGACCTGCTGCACATCCAGTTCTGGCAATGGGGCGTTCTGGTGTTGGTTCTTGGCCTTTTTTCCGCTTTGTACGGCGCAATCTTTTCCGGCGTGAAAACGGACATGAAGCGACTGCTGGCGTACTCGTCCATTGAAAATATCGGCATCATCTTTACCGGGATTGGATTGGCGATTCTGTTTGCGGCTTGTCGTTTGCCATTGTTTGCAGCCCTGGCGCTGAGCGCGGCATTACTCCATGCGCTGAACCACGCATTTTTTAAGAGCCTGCTTTTTCTGGCCACCGGCAATGTGCTGCACGCAACCAAGCGCAGGAGCCTGGGGGCGCTTGGCGGGCTTGCCCATACTATGCCGTGGGTGGCGACTCTGGCGCTGGTGGGTACGCTGGCGATTGCCGGTCTGCCGCCGCTCAACGGGTTTGTTTCCGAGTGGCTACTGCTGCAGGCGTTTTTATTCACCCCGAGAATCCCCCACCCGTTCATCAACATGCTGGTGCCGCTGGGCGCGGCGGTGCTGGTGTTGACAGTCGCGCTGGCGGCGTACGTGATGGTGAAATTTTACGGGATCATCTTTCTGGGGCAGCCGCGAGAACCGGCGCTGGCGGAGGCCCATGACGCCAACTGGCTGGAACGGATCGGCCTGGCGTGGCTTGCGTTGGGCTGCATCGCGATTGGGGTGCTGCCGCAGATCGCGTTGCGGGCCACGGGTGCGGTTACTGGCCTGCTGGTGGGCCAGACGGTGAATCTCAGTTCCCGCATCTGGTGGGTCGCCCCGATCAGCGCCCAACAGGCTTCGTATAGCGGTCTGTTGCTGTTGGCTGGAATTGTCTGCGTGGTGGGCATTACGTTTGTGGCGGTGCGTCTGCTGGCTCATGGACGCTTCCGCCGTACCGTGCCCTGGGATTGCGGCTATCCATGGCAGACTTCGCGGATGCAGGACACCGCCGAGGGATTTGGACAGCCGATCCGGCATATTTTTGGCAGCGCGTTCGACATGGAGCGCGAGCTGCCATCTCCAGCCGACCGCGTCCCACGCTATCGAATCCACATTGAAGACCGCTTGTGGCGCATGGTTTACCTGCCGATCGGTCGGGCCGTCCAGCGGCTGTCGGATTCGATTGGGGTCTTGCAGGGAGGGAGGCTGGCGGTTTATCTGCTTTACAGTTTTCTCACGCTGCTGGGGCTGCTGGTGGGTGTCCTATGAGCGCGATCACGATGGTGCGCCAATTTGGGGAGGTTGTGCTGGCGATCGCGCTGGCGCCGCTATTTGTCGGCTGGACCGCGCAATGCCGGGCCTGGCTGCAGAGCCGCACGGCGCCGCCGCTGGCGCAGCCGTATCGAATGCTGCGCAAGCTCTTCCTTAAAGATGTCGCGCTGGCGGAGAACGCCACGCCATTGTTTCGCATGACGCCGTACATTTTGTTTGGCAGCATGGTGCTGGCGGCGGCCATCATTCCCTCTGTTGCGACGGACCTGCCTTTTGCGCGGGTGGCCGATGCGATCGCATTGATTGGTCTGTTTGCCACGGCGCGCGTTTTCCAGTCGCTGGCCGCCATGGATATTGGGACCGCTTTCGGCACCATGGGCGCCCGCCGGGAGATGATGGTGGGTTTTCTGGCGGAACCGGCCCTGCTGATGGTCCTGTTTAATGCCTTTCTGCTTTCGGGCAGCACCGCGCTGCCCAGTGTGGTGGAGGCATATTCTGCGGGACCGCGTTCCATCAATCCCAGCCTTACCTTCGCAGGGGTCGCGTTTGTCATGGTGTTGCTGGCGGAAAATGCTCGCATCCCAATCGACAATCCGTCCACCCATCTGGAACTCACGATGATCCATGAGGCAATGGTGCTGGAGTACTCGGCGCGGCACCTGGCGCTGATCGAGTGGGCCTCCAGTCTGAAGCTTTTCAACTACGCCTGCATTGGGTTTGCGCTGTTTCTGCCTTGGGGAATTGCCACGCATGGGGCCGATGGAGGATGGGCGTTGCTGCTGGCCGCAGGTGCGTTGATTGGAAAGCTGATCGTTTTTGGCGCGGCCTTGGCGCTGGTTGAATCGTTGTCCGCCAAGCTGCGCATCTTTCGCGCCCCGGAATATCTGGCAACGGCATTTTTGCTTGCCGTGCTGGGCCTTCTGGTTCACCTTTTGCTGGGATCGTGATTATGCCGCATTCGCATTGGATTGTCCCGTCGCTCAATTTGCTGGCCAGCCTGCTGCTGCTGATCTCCTTTGCCATGTTGTCGCGGCGGCGCACGCAACGCCTGATTACGCTTTTTGCCTGGCAGGGGGCGATTCTGTTCACCTCCACTTGCCTGGTGGCGTATAGCTCCGGCCACAGGGAACTGTATTATTCCGCGGGGCTCACCCTGATGTTGAAAGTGATCGCACTGCCGTGGATCCTGCACCGGCTGATTCGGCGCCTGGGCGCGCAATGGGACAGCGAGATGCTGGTTAACATTCCGACCACCATGCTGGTGGGGCTGGTGCTGGTCATCTTCGCCTTCGGGCTGGCGCAGCCGATCAGCCTGATGGCTACGACCATCACGCGCAACACAATCGGCATTGCGCTGGCGGTGATCTTCCTGGCCTTTCTCATGATGATTACCCGCCGCAAAGCCATTACGCAGGTGATTGGATTTCTTGCGATGGAGAATGGCCTGTTTTTTGCGGCCACCAGCGCAACCTACGGAATGCCCATGGTGATTGAACTGGGAATTGCGCTCGATCTTCTGGTTGGATTTTTTATCCTGGGAATCTTTTTCTTCCAGATTCGGGAGCAGTTCGACAGCCTCGATCTGCGCCACCTGGAAGCGTTGAAGGAGGAATGAAATGGAGATAATGATCGTTCTGGGCCTGCCGCTGCTCGGGGCACTCCTTCTGGCGCTGTTTGGAGCGCGTCGTTTTGCGGCTGAGTTCAATGCCGGGATGAGCTTCGCGACGTTGGTCGCCGCCGCATTTCTAGTGCTGCGTGTTCTGCGGCATGGTTCACTGCTGGCGCTGCATGAGCAGTTCTTTGTTGATTCCTTCAACGTATTTCTAGTCGCGCTGACAGCGTTCGTCGGGTTCACAACCGCACTTTTTTCGCGGCCGTACATGCGCATCGAAGAGCAGCGAGGACGTCTCACTCCACAACGCCTGCGCCTCTACCACAGCATGTATCAGCTGTTTATGGCGGCAATGTTTCTGGCGCTGTTGACCAACAATATGGGCCTGCTGTGGGTGGCAATGGAGGCAGCCACGCTGTCGACTGTGTTGCTGGTGTCGCTGTACCGCACCCGCGCCAGCCTGGAAGCGGCGTGGAAATATTTCATTCTTTGCGGGGTCGGCATTGCGCAGGCGCTGTTTGGCACCATTCTGTTGTACTTCGCGGCGGAGCGCGACCTGGGGCGCGAAGGCATGACGGCATTATTGTGGACCCACCTGAATGCTGTGAAAGGTCAACTGGAGCCGCGAGTGCTGGGACTGGCGTTTGTCTTTCTACTGGTTGGATACGGGACGAAAGTCGGCCTGGTCCCACTGCACAATTGGCTGCCGGACGCCCACGCGGAAGGTCCAACACCGGTGTCGGCGGTGCTCTCCGGCCTGCTGCTGAATGTCGCGCTCTACGCGGTCATCCGTTGCAAGGTTCTGGTCGAGGGATCGATCGGCTCATATCTTCCGGGACGGATGCTGATGACTTTCGGTTTGCTTTCCGCAGTGGTTGGGGCGTTCTTTCTATGGAGGCAACGCGACATCAAGCGATTGTTCGCCTACTCCTCGATCGAACACATGGGCATCATCACATTTGCCTTTGGAATCGGCGGACCCATTGCAAACTTCGCCGCGCTGCTGCATATGACCGTTCATTCGCTCACCAAGTCTTCGATTTTCTTTACCGCCGGACACGCCTCGCAGACAGCGCACACGCAGGAGATGGCTGGCATTCGTGGCCTGGCCGGAATCAGCCCAACGATTGGCTGGGGTTTGATGCTGGGGTCGCTGGCGATTCTTGGGATGCCCCCATTCGGCGTGTTTGCCAGTGAATTCCTGATCCTGACCACAGCCATGCGAGAGCATCCCTGGACAACGCCATTTCTGTTGATCGCACTTGGAGTTGCCTTTGCTGCCATCTTCCGCAAGGTTCAGCCGATGGTTTTTGGTGAAAGCGATGCGCCGCCGCTGCCACATTCTCCAGCGCTGGTGCCGGTCTTCATCCACCTTGCCATGGTGCTGACGTTGGGCATCTATATTCCGTTTGCCCTGGCAGAGTGGTTTCGCGCCGCAGCGCGGCTGATAGGATGACCCATGAAATTGCCTGAATTTTTGCCGGAGTTGATGCGGGACCAGGGCTGCCCGCTCCCCGCCAATCTAGCGGCCAGCCGGGTTTGTGTGGACGCACGGCAATGGCTGCAACTTGCCGCGACGATGAGCGAAGCCGCGGCGGGATTGCTTTCATTGTGGGGATCGGATGATCGCGATCGCGACGGCCGCTTCCGTATTTTCGCGGCCTATCTAATTCCAGAAGGCGTGCTGGTGGTGGAGCACGCAATCGAACCGACAAAGGCGAACGCGATGCCCACCTATCCCAGTCTCGCGGCCATCTTTTTGGTGGCTCAGCGAATGCAGCGCGCGGTGTACGATCTGCTCGGCATCGCCGCGGAGGAAAGTCCTGCCGGCGAAGCGGACAAACGCGGCTGGCTGCGTCACGGCGGCTGGCCGGAGAATTTCTATCCTCTGCGCCGCGATGCAGATGGAAGGCGACAGTATCCTAACTCCCCTGAGCCGTATCCCTTCGTGGTGGTGGAAGGCGATGGCGTGCACGAGATCGCTGTGGGCCCGGTCCACGCAGGTACGATTGAGCCGGGACATTTCCGCTTCTCCGTGGTGGGCGAGAAGATGCTGCGGCTGGAAGCGCGGCTCGGCTACACCCACAAAGGTGTCGCCAAGCTTTTTGAGTCTATGCAGCAGGGCTCGGGCCATCGTCTGGCGGCGCGGATTTCTGGCGATACTGCCGTAGCCTTCTCCTGGGCCTACTGCGCGGCACTCGAGTCCATGACCGGGAGTTGTTGCGCGGAACGTGCCACACTGTTGCGCGCCGTGGCGCTGGAGCACGAGCGGGTGGCCAATCATCTAGGAGATTTAGGCGCGCTGGGTAATGATGCGGGCTTTGCTTTCGGACTGACTCATTTCTCACGCCTCAAAGAAGACCTGCTGCGCGCGAACAACATTGCTTTCGGCGCGAGGTATCTGCTCGACTTCATTGTTCCCGGCGGCGTGGCTGTCGATTTGACTGCCGAGGCGTGTGCGCTGTTGCTGGAGGTGTACGCGGAACTGGAAAAGTCCGTCGCCAACCTGCGCTCCATTTATGACGAGCATGCGGGACTGCAGGACCGCTTTCGCGGGACGGGACAACTGCAACCGGCGCTCGCCGAAAAATTGGGCGGGGTGGGTCTGGTCGCGCGCGCCTCCGGCATTGCCCGCGATTTACGTGTGGACCAACCCTGGTCACCGTATGACCGAGTCGCGACGAAATGCGTGGTTCAGTCGGCCGGCGATGTCGCCGCGCGGGTGCAGATACGTTTCGATGAGATCTATGAATCTTTGCGTCTCTGCCGGACCTTTCTGCACGCGCTTCCCGCAGGCCCGATCCAAGCACCTGTTCCCGTGGCGGCGCCGTATCAAGTGGGGCTGGGAGTTATTGAATCCTGGCGCGGCCCGGTGCTGGTAGTTCTCGAGTCCGGCCCGGACGGCTCCATTCGACGTTGCCATGCCCACGATCCTTCCTGGCAGAACTGGCCACTGATTGAATACGCGATCATCGGCGACATCGTGGCAGACTTCCCGCTGATCAACAAATCTTTCAACCTGTCCTATAGCGGACAAGACGGGTAAGAGAGTATGTGGAACACGCTTTCACGCATGGCGCGCACGGGATTGCTGACCGAACCCTTGCCGGTGCTGGAATCAGGCTCGGATGGCGCCTCGCTGGAGATGGACGGGTTGCGGGGGGAATTGCTGGCGATCCTCGGACGCGCCCTCTGCATTCGTCACGTGGATGCCGGTTCGTGCAATGGCTGCGAGCTGGAAATCCAGGCCCTGCATAATCCGTATTACAACCTGGAAGGCGCAGGCATCCACTTTGTCGCCAGTCCGCGCCACGCCGACCTGTTGCTGGTCACCGGCCCCGTCTCGGTCAACATGGAAGAGGCATTGCGACGCACCTACGATGCTATGCCGGCGCCCAAACTGGTGATGGCCGTTGGAGATTGCGGGGCTTGCGGCGGCATCTTCGGCACCAGCTACGCCAGTCGCGGGGCTGTGGCCAACATTCTGCCCGTGAACACGACCGTTGCCGGATGTCCGCCCACACCTACGGCGATACTGCGCGGCATTCTTGAAACCATCCGCGTTCCGGTGACAAAGGTTCAGCGGGGCGCGTCGGCATCCGCGAAATGAACAATTGCGCGTTTCATGGAACCACACTATCTTGTGTGCAGCAGCAAAAGAGAAATTTGTAAGGCGGTTTCAAGGCTCGCTAACATCTGCTTCATCCCAGGTCAATCGCTGATTCGAGGGACGGTAAACTCCAGTGGAACTTTACTCGCGTCTCCATCCCGAAGCTCTCAAGATTGTCCTGGTCCTGTTTTTGTCCTTTCTAATCGGGCTCGAGCGGGAGGAGCACAAAGCCTCCGGGACTTCGTATTCCTTTGGAGGGGTGCGAACCTTTCCGCTGATCGGACTGATCGGCTACTCTCTTGCGTTGCTCGCCGGTACGCAGCTGCTGCCGTTGACAATCGGATTTCTCGTCATCGCCGGATTTCTACTTTTGTCGTATTGGCACAAACTCACCTGCGCGACGGTCGCGGGTGTCACATCGGAGATGTCGGGGCTGGCGACATTCCTGGCGGGAGCGCTGATCTGCTACGGTCATTTCTGGGTGGCGACGACACTGAGCGTTGCGTGCCTGCTATTCCTCGACCTGAAAGAAGTGCTGGAAAAGCTAGCCGCGCGCGTTCCCGCGCAGGAAATCCTTACCTTCACGAAGTTTCTGCTACTAGCGGGCGTCATTCTGCCGATCCTGCCGAACGAACAGTTTGGCAAATTCCACATCAATCCGTTCAAAACGTGGCTGGTCGTGGTTGCCGTCAGCACGATTTCATATGGAAGCTACGTTTTGCAGAAATTGACGAAGCAGCGGGGCGGAGTGGTCCTGGCGGCGATTTTAGGTGGAGCGTATTCCTCGACAGTAACAACGGTCGTGATGGCGCGCCGATCCGCGCGGGAAAAGCATGCCAATCTTTTTGCGGGAAGCATCCTGATTGCGTCTGGGGTGATGTACCTGCGCCTGGCCGCGCTGCTGGCGATATTCAATCGACAGCTGATGTCCCTGCTGACCGTGCCATTTTTAGTATTGGCCGGTGTCGGGGTGGGCGGGGGCTGGTTATGGACTCGTCGCGCCGATGCGGAGACTGGGGCGGTGTCGAGGGAATTTGAGCCCAAGAATCCGCTCGACCTGCTGACGGCATTCCTGTTTGCGGTGTTGTTTCTGTCGATGCTGATCGCTACCCAGCTGGCAGTGACGTATCTGGGTAAAGCGGGTGTGAATACCCTGGCCGCGATTATGGGGGTGACGGATGTGGATCCATTCATCATGGGAATGACGCAGGCCGCGGGGACGTTGACGGCGGTGAAAGTTGCGGCCGCCGCGGTTCTAATTGCCGCGGCGAGCAACAACGTGGTGAAGGGCGTCTACGCATATACCCTGGGCGACAGGAAAACCGGAATACAGAGTCTCGTTCTGCTGACAGGCCTGGCGGCGTTGGGCCTTATTCCTTTATTTTGGATTGGATCCTGAAGCTCAACCTGCCGGTGGCGGTTAAGCACGCGCAAGTCGAATGGATCAGGGACGTGCTCGGCCAAACTGCTTTCATACGATGCCATGCGCCGGTGAGGCCAGAAGCTGCAATCAAAGTTGGACGGGCCGCTCGCAGGAAAGGCGGCAGTTGTCTGTCTGCTGCCTGCCGCCACTACCGCTGAAAACGCCACATTTCCGCATGTGACACAACTGTTCTATGGACAATTGCGGAGGGGAACATGGCGATGATCAGCAATCATCAGAAGCGCTCCATTTTCTTTGAAGATTTCATCGCCTAGATTCCTGCGGGATGCGCCCGGGGCCTATTTTAGGTTGATGATCACCCCAATTAACAGGCCGCTGGTATCAACGTCATAGACGAAGCCTGACTGTGGCCGATAATTCACTGCCAAATATCGCCAGCCGGCCTGCAGATTTATCTTTGGTTTCACTTTGTAGCCCAGGAAGGCTCCGATCTGATAGTCGAGATTCGCGCCGCCGGCGCCTGCGTCTCCAAAGATTGTCGCCGTCATTTTGGGTGACAGCGCAGCCTGAATTCTTGCACCGGAGACAACGTCGACCCAGTTTGCGGATTGGTAGACGGGAGCGAGGTAAGTGCCGGGCACGAAGGTAAGAGTTGTGCCCAGGTGGTAGTATCGGATGCCAAGATTTCCGTCGACTTTGAGCATCTTCCCATCCACAAGGCGGTAAGCTCCCTTGGGCGTGAGAAGGTCTTCGTTGATCTTGGTCTTGATGGAAGTCGGGCCAATCTGAAACGGCAGCGATTTATCGTCCGAGAGCTTCATCCAGATGAAGTCGACGGGCGCCGAGAATTTCTTATATCGGGGCTCGGCGGCAACCATCAGGCCCATATTCAGGTAGCTAAAAATGTCGCCGAAACTGGCATGGACGCTGGTATCGTAGCCGCGCGCACCTACGGTGCCGTGCATACCCGCGAACCAGATATACGGAGCGACAGCGAAGTGCCAGGCATCGTCGGAGTCCGTCGCCGCAGGGGCCGGGGCAGGAGCCATGGGAGCGGATGTGGCGGCTGGGGTTTGCAAACTCGCTTGCTGCGGCTCATCCTGCCCGCGCGCCAGCGGCGAGAAGAATAAGGTCACAAGGGCCGTCAGGAATAGCGTCCGGCGAACTTTCGGGCTGTACGTCATTGCATCCTCCTCAGGAAAGGTTGGTTCGACTTGTTCCGTGTCTTTCTAGTGCGTAGTGATCGGGATGTGTACCGGCCGATGAGCAATGTTGAGATCCCGGAAGCCGGAAACAAAGTGTCATAACCAAGGTTCATTCGCGATGTCGCCGGCTGGAGAAGCGATCTGCCGCACAGGACTGTGAGACTCGCCGCTAGCTCGTGGCCTGTCGAGACGTAACCTGCCGATATCCCAATGCAAGTTAGGTTCTATTGCGAGTGCAAGCTACATGCCAATTACGCCGCTGCTAACTGTCCCGTGCGGAGGCGAGCCAAAACCCCGAAGGCCTGGGGTCCGGTGGCAGGCAAGGGGCTGAAACGACAGTAGGAACGCCCTGTCGTGGGGCAATCTGAGGCGCCAATTCCAGGAGTTTCGCAGGCACCGCAGTAGGGTCTGCGGATCATCGCGAGCGGAATCAACTCCGACATTTCGGAGCCCCCCCAACATACCGGAGCGATGGTTGAATTCGAACGACGGATACTTGGAGCATCGATTGCAAATGCACTGTATCCCGGTATTCGAGGCATGCGGGCACAGATCAGATCCCAGATCACGATTAGGTGAAGCATTGCTTTACGTGGGAGTGTGGTGGCGGAGCTTTCCGGGGGCCAAACTACTGCAACCAGGTGCGAGGTGTGATTCAAGACGAACAGGCACGGGGCCTACCCCCTGTGCCTGTTCGTTGCACGACATCGGATAGTCGACCTACTGAGGCGCCGGCTCGGTTGGGGGTTGACCGCTGGCTGCTGTCGCGCCCGCATCCAGATTCAGAGCTTTGCTGAGTCGAAAGGCAAGCACAGTCTCGGCGGGGTACGAGATATCGCGATTGTTTCCGGTAGCCGCAGCGCCAACTGTGCCGGCGCCTGCGCCCACCAGGCCGCCAATCAACGCGCCCTTTCCACCGCCTGCCAGGCCGCCGATCAAGGCGCCGCCACCGGCACCGCCGCCCACCATAGCACCGGTGCGCTTACCTTTCCCCTTGGTTTCCACGCTGATTGTGTTGCTGGTGATGGGGTAGGATCGGCCATTGACATTGACGGCCACCAGGCGAACCGCGAGGCTTGCCGCGCCCTTGAACTTGCCGGCGGAATGAGCGGTAACGACGACGCCGCTCACCGCCGATCCCGCAGGGATGACGACATTCCCATTGAGCCGAACTGAGCTGACCAGGGTTCCGTGAAAGCGGTCGCCGGAAGTGCTGGTCTTGGAGCTCAAATCACTCGAAATGCGGGTGGAGAGCGAGGTGCCTGACGGAACGATGCGTGGCGGTGGGGGTGGTGGCGGTGGGGCTGGAGCCGGTGCGGGAGCCGGGACTGCCGGCTGCATTGCCTGCTGAGCCTGTTGACTGGAAGGCGGCTGCGGCGCCGATGCCGACTGGCCAGCCGGCTGATTTTCTGGCGGAGCCGCTGTCTTCGATTTGCTGCAGGCCGTGAGGAACAACGAAAGGGAAATCGCGATGGCGAGGGGAACTGTGGAGCGAGAATTCAAGCGGTTCATGGTCGTACTCCCTAATTGCCGACTTTACTCCGATTGTTGAGGGAAGGATGTGAAAAAATTGGCCGCGACGCGGGCGAATTGCCCCTATCGGATGTGCTGTTTGTCGGTTCGTGTCCGGCGCTTTGAGCGATGTGTCACTCGCCGGGAGTCACAGTGTGGATTGTCTCATCGCCTTTCATCGAAATTTTGACGATGTCTTTGGCATCGAGATTCATCTTCATCAGGTCGACCATGCGGATCTGGCTGTTCTGGTAGGTGCGGAAATAGAACCGCCGAGTATGCAGATCGCTGGCCGCTGTCCAGATGGTGTAGTCGGCGAGGACATTTCCATGTTCATCCTTCTCGTGCTCACGCGCGGCCCCCTTTGGAATATCGAATTGATTCAGTACGTGGAAGGCTTCAAGAACAGCGTCGTCTCCGGTCTTCGGCTGAAAAACAGATTGGCTGAATGCGACTGCGCGAACAAAGCGGGAGGGCGGCGTGAAATCGCCCGGAAGCCCCAGCATTCCCGAGCCCTGGCCAAAGGGTTTTAGCGTAACAGAGCCCAGTTTCACTGGAGGGACGTTGGTCATCGAAAAATTCACATAATTGCGCAGGTTCGTCATCTGCCAATCGAAAGTCGGCGAGTTGGTAAGCACACCCAGGGGAGCGTCATAGACGTTGAGCCTGCCGCCGACATACTCGATGACGATGCTCTTGCCCGTGGCATCGGTCACAATGTAATGGACCTCCGGAGCAAAGCCCCACCCCTCATAGACCACTGCCGGGACGGTGACTTTATTGAGGTTGGCCTTCACCTCGTCGACGGAGGCGAAGTTCTCTAACATCCACGAACCCAGCTCCCACGGTGCCAGGGTCTTATGCGCATCAGCCGGCGTGTACGGCATGTAACCGGCGGCGGTGGGAAAGTAAAACAGTCCAGCGGCGAGACCTTTTTCATTCACCCCATCAAACAGGAACGGCTTTCCCACGCCATTGGTTCCAACGGCGGCAAATTTTGAAGACCACTTTAGGCCTTGCTGGCCGTCGGGCGTGGAGCCTACCCGAGCGTAGCCGCGCGGAATCACCAACACATCAGAATGAATATCGATGGCAAATTCCATGGTTCGCGCGTGAACAACAGTGCCGTCCGTCGCGCAGAGAGTGATGCCGGTGCAGGCATGACTGGCAGGCGCAACGCCCATCAGCAGAACGCAGGCGACTAGAGAGCAGTAGAGATTTCGTACGATCGAATCCTGAGCCACGGTCATTTCCCTTCTTTCTGCATATGGTTAAGCCGCTCGGACATTCAGATACTCACGGCACGGCCGAATTCAAGCGCAGATGTTTCTGGCTGGATGAGGAGATCAGCGCGAGAAGATCGAGCGTTGAATCGGTATTCGGGACGGGATTCTGCAATTTTTAATGGGAATCGAATGATGGCGGATGATACCACGGGGACCTGTCTTGGTCCACAATGATGGCAAGACTGTTGCTGGTCCGAACGAATGATGAGAAGCGACGATTTGCGTGCCTTCGAGTTATCTCACCCACTTTCTGATACAACATGGGAGCGGATACGAGACCCGCGATGCACTGGGGAAGGAATCGATGAGCGAGGAATTTGAGCAAGCGCATGAGAGTCTGGAACACGCGACTGAGGGGCATGAAGGGCAACGCCACAACCGGCGAGCGGCCATCATTATTGCGATTATGGCGGCGTTTCTGGCGCTGACGGAATTCGCCGAGAAGGACGCGCAGACGAGTTATCTTTCCAGCCACATCGAAGCCAGCGACACATGGGCGCAATACCAGGCGAAGTCGGTGCGCCATGCGGTGCTGAACGCGGAAGCTGAGGAGCTGGAAAGCCTGCCCGGGGCGACTTCCGATCCTGCGATCCGAGCGCGGATTGCGGCGGCGCAAGCGAACGCCTCCCGGATGCGATCGGAGCCGGGCGCGGACGGGATGGAGCAATTGATGCAGCGTGCCCACGCGGTGGAGCATGAGCGCGACCAGCAACTGCGGCGAAAAGACATTCTGGAAGTTGCCAGCGGAGGGCTGCAGATCGCGATCGTCCTGGCTTCGATTTCGGTTGTGGTGGATCTGCCGCTGCTGATGTTCGGAAGCGTGGCGCTGGGTCTGGCATCTGCCATATACGGGTTGTATGGGGGACTTTCTCCTCTGTAACCTTTTATGTTCTGATCATTCTGTGGACAAGCCCGAGCACTACGAATTTGAAGTTGGCACTGTGCACGTTGGCGCGGGAAAGCTGTTTCTGATTGCCGGGCCATGTGTGATCGAAAGCGAAATGCACGCGCGCAGCATGGCGGACGCCATCCAGCGCATTACCGGCGATCTTGGAATTCCGTACATATTCAAAGCCAGCTACGACAAAGCGAATCGCACGTCGGCGACGAGTTTTCGCGGACCCGGGGTGGAAGAAGGTTGCAGAATCCTGCGGAGTATTGCCCAGGCGACTGGCTTGCCGGTGCTGACCGATGTGCACGACGCGCACGATTGCGAACGCGTGGCCGAGGATGTGGACGTGCTGCAGATCCCCGCATTCTTGTGCCGCCAGACGGATTTGCTGATTGCCGCCGCGAAGACCGGACGGGCCGTGAACGTGAAGAAAGGGCAGTTCGTCGCGCCCTGGGATATGCAGTACGCCGTCCAGAAAATTCGCTCGACCAGCGACCAGGCGCGAGTGTTCTTGACGGAGCGGGGCGCTAGCTTCGGCTACAACAACCTGGTGGTGGATATGCGCTCGCTCGCGGTGATGCGGAATTACGCGCCGGTTGTGTTCGACGGCACGCATTCCGTGCAGACGCCTTCGGGCCAGGGGGGCGTCAGCGGCGGGCAGCCGGAATTTATTCCGGTGCTGACGCGGGCCGCTGTTGCCGCCGGTGTTGACGGGATCTTTCTAGAGGTTCACGATGACCCGGCCCATGCGAAGTCCGACGGCGCGAACGCATTGGACTTGAAAAATCTGAAGCCATTGTTGGAAAGGTTGCTGGCGATTCACGCGGCAAGCAACGGCTAGCTATGTTGGACGGTTGTTCGGCGCCAAACCAAGCCAGTACACCCGGCACAGTTACTTCGCCGTTGGGGGCTGCACTTGGGTGAATCCGGCAGGCACGTCAAACTTGGCCGGATCGATTGGCGCAGAAGAGAACGACGCAATCTCCGTCGTCGATTCCATCAGGACAGTGGCCGTTGGCGTTTGCTGAGCAGTAGTTGAATCGTTGTCTGGAGGGGGCGGCGGCGGCGGTTGCTTCTTGTGCCCGAATCCGCTAAAGCCACCAATTCCGAGGCCACCCCCAGCTTGCTGGCAATCGCCGAAGAAGCAGACTCCTGTGCGACATCTCCCGCGGAAGGTGGCGGTGGTGCGGAAGGGGTGGGCGGCAGCGGAGCTTCACTGGCAGCGGGCAAAGGCTCTCCGTTCGCCGTGGCGCCCATACGAGTGATTTGCTGCACTGGAATTCCCTTGAGCTTGGAAACCTCTTTCGCCATCTCGGATATTCCCTGGGCCGCAGCCGGCTGCAGAGCCGCCATGGAAGCCGACAAGCTGCCGGGGCTGAACATGTCGCCCATCTTGACTCCCATTTTCCTGTAGAACTCTCGCAGCTGGTCATAACCGGGAATGTCGGGCGCGAGCCACATATCGTTGGTGATGGCAAATGCTCCCTGCTGGCCGTTGGTTGTGTCGGTGCCAATCATTTGCATGGTCAAGATTGACTCGCTGGCCTGAATGCCGCTCACCTGTTTGGTTACGCCTGTGTTGCGCACGTCTACCTTGAACTGGAGTTGGACGTTGTCCGGCGCCTGCGGCTGTGCAGGAGCATTGGGCTGCTGTGCTTTCTGATCTTTCATCTGCTGCATCATTTGTTGGAACTGCTGACGCAGTTGCTCGAATGTCATTTGGGTATAGGTGTGCTTGTCGAGATCGACATTGGTAATTGTTTCTTTGTCGAGGTCGATGATCTCGATGTTGTGCGCATCTACACGGGCCATACGGTTGTCCTGCACATAGACATTCGAGACCGTCGGCTCGCCGATTTCCTTCGCCTGATGGCTAAACCTGGCAGCCATCTTCATGAGACCCAGCATCGATCCGCCGGTGATCTGCGTGGTTTCCTGATATTGAAAATCAGCCAGTGCAGCGACCGGGATGAGCAGGCTAAGACCGAGGACGCCGAATCGATAGAGCTTCATGGATTACACCCTCCTGAAACCGGACAGACTTGTCACGGGGGTCTGCGGGAGGGCGCGGATTGCGCTAATGTACGCCAACAGGGAGATAAAAGTCTACGTAATTGGGGGGAAGCGGGCGAGGTGGAGTTCGGTCCCATTTTCCTATGGTTCGCCGGACAAACATTGTCGCCGCCGGGCATTTTGGACACAAGCTTCCGAAAATTGAATATTCCTCGTTTGGAGGGCTTTTAGCATCTTAGAAATCTAAGGAGTTGCACCGCGCTCCCCACGCGGCGACGGCTGCTAGACTTAATATTTCTATCACTTAAGGATCAGCGAGCACGATGGCTGACAGGGATTTGCTGGATGCGGAAGGTTGTAGTCATTGGTGCGGGTGTCATGGGACTGGCAGCCGCATATCAGGCCCTGTCGAATGGATTTGAAGTGGATATTCTCGAAGCTTCTGCCGAGCCCGGCGGTATGGCCGCACATTTTGACTTTGGCGGCATTTCCATTGAACGTTTCTATCATTTTGTATGCAAAACAGACCACCCAACGTTTGAGCTGCTGGCCGACCTGGGAATCCAGGACAAGATGTGCTGGGTGTCGACCACGATGGGATTCTTCAGCCAGGGGCAACTGCACCATTGGGGCGATCCGATTTCTTTGTTGAAGCTTCCCGGAGTCAGCCTGATCAGCAAGCTGCGATATGGATTCTTTGTTTTTGCCTGCACGCATCGCGATCGCTGGCCTGCATTGGAAAATTTGTCAGCAAGAGAATGGATCACACGCTACTGCGGAAAAGACATTTACGACCGATTCTGGCATCCGCTGCTGGATTTCAAGTACTACGAATACGCAAACAACATCTCGGCTGCATGGATATGGACCCGGATTCGCAGGGTTGGGAAGTCGCGAAAAAACATCATGCAAGAGGAATTGGGCTACATTGACGGAGGCTCCAAAACCCTGGTGGACGCCCTACTGCATGCGATCGATCAGCTTGGCGGCCGAGTGCACCTGAATGCGCCGGTTAGGCGAGTCGTCATCGAAAATGGTCGAGTAACCGGTGTAGACACCCCAGCCAAACATTTCGCGGCCGATGACGTCATCTCCACGGTTCCGATCCCGCTGATTCCCGAAATGGTACCCGACTTGCCTCCTGAGCTGAAAGCTCGCTACCAGGCCATTCACAGTATTGGAGTGATTTGTGTGATTTTTAGGCTAAGGCGCTCAGTGAGTCCTCATTTTTGGGTCAACATTTCGGAGGAGGGCATCGAAATTCCCGGTATTATCGAATTCTCGAATCTGCGAAGTGTCGGCGACGGCGCTATCGTGTACGTTCCGTATTACATGCCAATAACAAACGCCAAGTTTTCCTGGCCCGACAACAGGCTTTGCGAGGAAGCCTTTGCGTGTTTGCGACGGATAAATCCGTCTTTGGAGCGGGAGGACGTCATCGACACAAAGGTGGGACGCCTTCGACATGGACAACCAATTTGCGAGCCCGGATTCGCCGCAAAGATTCCGCCAATTCAAACCCCGATCGGCGGGTTGCAGATTGCGGATACCTGCTACTACTATCCCGAAGACCGCGGCATCGCAGAGAGTGTGCGAATGGGCCGCAATATGGCTCGATCGGTGAAGAGCTTCAAGAGATGAGCGCCTCCACACGCATGCATGAAGACGATCGAACCACCGGGTCAACGACAGCGGTGCTCGCTCCGGTTTCATCGGCCGAGACTTCTCACTCCAACCGGAACGCGCTGTTTTGCGTCGTAATCGTAACTGTATGCGCGTTGCTCACTTACCCTGTCGCAAACATGCCGTTCAGTGACGAGTTCTCGTACGACAAGACGGCACTTGAATTTGCTCGCACGGGGCATATCCTCTACAACGGCTGGGCGACAGCGATGCTCGGATGGCTGATCCCGTGGGGCGCGCTATTTATCAAGGTCTTCGGATTTTCATTTACGGGAATGCGACTATCGATGCTGCCAATCGACGCAGCCACCGTGTACCTGTTGCACCAGATTTTGCGTCGGTTCGGCGTCAACTCCAATAATGCAATTTTTGGAACTCTGGCATTCGCACTGTCGCCGATTTTCATGCCCTCGGCTGTCAGCTTTATGACCGACGTGCCCGGCATGTTGATCATCTTCGTCTGCTTGTATATGTGCCAGGAGGCGGTCAAAACTGCGAACAACAAGGCTGCCCTCATGTGGCTTGTGTCCGCAACCGTTTTCAATGTTGCGGCTGGGACGGTGCGCCAGATTGCGTGGCTCGGTGCCCTGGTCATGGTGCCGTCGACGGTTTGGCTGTTGAGAAAACGGCCCGGCATGAAACTGACGGGAGTCATATTGTGGAGTTTCAGTTTCGTCTCGGTTCTGATCTTTCTACATTGGTTTAATAGCCAGCCCTACTCGGTGCCGGAACATATTATCTGGGCACAGATCACCTGGGAGACGTTTCAGCACTTGGCCGCTGAACTGGTCAAGATGTTTCTCTGTCTCCTCCTCATCCTGTTGCCCGTCACCGTGGCGTGGTTGCCGTCCGCACGCGAATTAGGGCGCAATGCGTGGCTCCGCATTGGCGGAGTTCTTGCGTTGTTCGTTGTGCTTGAAGTTGTCGCCAATGCAATGGGAAGGATGAATAGCTGGCTCATGCCGTGGCTGATGTACTTGCTGCCGGAGCAGTCCGCACTTCTTCCAGGCATGTTCGGCACGACTCCCGACCTTTCATTGTGGATACGGTTCGCAATTTCTCTCTTCGTCGTCGCCGCGGGGAGTATCGCATTGGAGCGGGAGTTGGATCGCAAGCCGAGTGGACCGACGCAACGGAGCGGGCCGCTCTCCGCGAGCAGCGCCGGAACTTCCTGGCATGAAATTGCGTGGATTATCGGACCGTTTTCGCTGAGCTATGTTCTTCTTTTGATGCCCCGTGGAGCTTTCGATTTAATCCAGGACAGGTACATGGTGGGACTGATCCCATTCATCCTCGTCGTCGTGCTCAAGTTGTATCAGGAGAGGATCGGCCCGAGACTACCCGCTGTCAGTGTCCTCATGCTAGTTGTGTACGCCGCTTATTCCGTTGCTGGAACTCACGATTTCTATGCGCAATCGAGGGCGCAGGTACGCGCGATGCAGATGCTAGAAGACTCGGGCGTTCCCAGGAAATCCATTCAGGCCGGCTTTCCATCCGACGGCTGGGTCCAAATCGAAAACGGTGGGCACATCCATGAACCGCGAATCAAAGTACCGACCGGCGCGTATAACCCTAAGCCGTTTTCCAGAATCCCTGAGGACTGTCGTAACGGATTCACAAAGTTTGCGCCGGCGATCGATCCCGAATACTTCATCCTGTTCCCCTGGTTCAAGAACCCTCCCTATCCTCTTCCTGCCTGGTGTTTTGTCCGGGCCAATTTTCCTCCGATCCATTACACGACCTGGCTGCCGCCATTTCACGAATCGATGTACGTGAATAAGCTGGCGAACTCCTCAGCGGCTGGCCAGCCATGACTCTCCACCCCAGCTAACTGTGGGGTGTAGTCGATGGAGCCTGGGGCTGATCGTTACGGTGAAGGCATCTGCAGTGTGGCTTGCGTTGGAGAGGCTGCTATCGACGAGGGGGATTCGCGATACAACTCGCGCCACAGGTGCAGGAGCGCTCAAAATTGCGCTCGCTGTAAGCGAAGGATTTCATTGGTCGGGACGGGCAGATTTGAACTGCCGACCCCTCGCACCCCAAGCGGATACCCTATGTTTTCCGGGGTGTCCTGCTATTTTCCATAATGTGCGTTTTGTTCAGTGTTAATGCGGCATTTCATCGATTTCCTGTCGGAAGCTCTTACCGCCATTTACCGCCATTTTCTGTGTAGGGTCCCTACAAAAATACCTACAATGGACCCCCGCCTCAAACAACTTGCTACATGCCTAGTATACCGGGGCACAGATCGGCTGTGTGCCATCGCCGGGCCTGGGTGATAGAAACTATCGCGGAATCGACAGCGGCGCGTGTCCGGGGAAACCGTAGGTATGGCGGGTATCACTGCCGCTTCATTTTCTGTTTTCTTATCGCGGCTTGGCGCTGCGCGACAAGGGCGGCCGCAGCCTCACGCAATTCCTCCTGAGTGGGTTGTCGTGGAATTGGAACGCAGCCCCATGAGCGCTGCGGACGATGGATGATGCACGACGGAGACGTGATGATGTAGCCGCGCTCATCTGGCAGGCCAGCGTTAGGACAAATGCACTCGCGGATCATCGATGGCCGCGAAATTTCTGCCTGTGTGCGCTCACGCCGCCTGATTGCGGCTGCCGACACGTTTGAATAATCCATGAAAACCTCGCTTGCGAAAGTGAAGCGGGGAGGCGGGTCCGTTTCCCGTCTCCCCAATCGGGCAGCGAATCGAGGTCGCACGAACCTCGATGGAGTCGGCCGGCATGGCCGCCGCCGCCCGAACTTGGAAACGGGGAAGACAGAGGGGCATCTCGTCTTTCCCCGGTCTCCGGGCAGTGATCGGTGGGTACCAGACCACCGCTGCCCGAACTTGCGATCATCGGATTTGGTGCGCGCCGTCCCGATCAAATTCGATAGTCATACTGTCAGGCGTTGCAGGCGGCGGTCCCGATGTAGGCGCAACCGGACGCGGCTTTCGGCGTGCCAGCTTTTCGCGCCGTGACGCCAACTGGTGGCGAAGATCACTTTCGGGATCGGCCAGGGCAATGAATTGGTGAACTGCCGCACGACGTTGAACTTGAAGCTGCGAGCATAAATTCCATGCCTCAGCAGCCCGACGATCCGCAGTTTGTGCAGCCTCGATTTTCTCTGCCTCGACCCGCTTCCACTCGGCAATTTCCTCGCTCGTTGGATAACTGGTAGCCAACGGGAAGGATCGTTTGAATGCATCGAGCTCACGCGCCGCTATTCCCTTTTGATCGTTTGCTCGCCAGCCAGCATGTTGCGCCTCGTCAACCGCCCGATTGAGTCGCTCCATCTCGTCCTTGGCAACGCGACACTGCCCGGCAAGCGTCTGCTGTCTCTCTGCGAGCGCTGCAATCTCTCGCTCTTCGATGTCCAACTCGCGCGTCGCAATAGCGGCCCGTTCGCTCGCCAATTGTGCGCGCTGCACTTGTAGATCGATTTCAGTAACATCGTCCATGGTGTTTTCTCCTGTAAATCAGTCTGGGTTGAGGACGCCGCGCGCAACCGGCCCGCGCAGTCGGCCCTGCAACATCTCGTGTAAGTGATCCGTGCTGTCGATGCTTCCCGCGTCGCGAATGGCGTCCAGATCCGCGTCGAAGATGCTGGACGGAAGAGTTTCCCCGGCCATCTGGGCTCGCATGCGCGCGTCGGCCGCTTCCATCAACTTGAAAAAGTGCGACGTCGTTCCCTTGATCTGGCGTTGCGTTGTGCCGGGCCCGAAGTGAAGAATCACCGGCGTTTGTCCGAATGACTTTTCCAGCGCCTCGATACGCCGCTCAATTTCGCTGGCCAATTCAATCTCCTTTCAGAAGTTCTTCGAGTCTGTCGACGCGGCTGGACAGATCCTCGTCTCGGGCAAACTCCCGCAATAGGTCGAGCAGCCGTCCGGCAGCCGATACCGAAACTCCCACCGGAGCATTCCTGTCGAGCACCGTCCTGTGCAGCCTCATCGCTGCATCGAAACTTCCAAGCCTCAGCCGGTTGATGGCGCCGGAAAGCAAATCCCGCTTCGCCCGCTCATATTCCTCGCGGAACGCCGGGTCTTTCATCCAGCGCAGCATCGTGCGCTCGGAAACGTCGGCCTCCTCCGCGGCTTTCTTGATCGTCCGGCATGTCAGCAGAGCCGCAATCGCACGCTCTTTAAACCGCAACTTGGCTTCCGGAGTCGTCATCGTCTGGCACCGTCAGTCACTTTCTGGGGCTGGAATCCGCGCCGCGAATGCTGCGCAGTCCGTACTTGAGCAGCGCGCTCGAGGCGGCAACTCTGGCCGCATGTGGGGCGTTCGAATCGTCTTCAATCTGCTGCAAAATTCTGATCGAGTGAACCATTCCAGCCCGCAACCGCGCGCGGACCGTCTCGATCAAATTCCGCTCGGCAGTGCGGTACTGCTGGATGAAGGCCGGTTCTCGCAACCATCCCCGCAGAATCTGTGCGGAGACGCCAGCCCGCTTCGCCGCTTCAGCGTGTCCGCTGGTCATCATCAGCGCAGCGATCGCAATCTCGCGCTGCCGCGCCTTACTAACTTGCGTGCGTTTTCCGTCCTGCCTTTTGGCTGGCAAATCGTCAATTCCTTTCGGCTGGGTTCCGGTTCGATTCCGCACCAGGCACATCGCGCAGGCCTGCCGGCGTGGTCAGTGGGTGAACGCCTGCGGGGATCGGATTCGGCACGTTCGCGCTCGGCGCAAGGTCATTGGGCAGGGCTGTCGGGATTGGCTGAATCGTATCGGCGTAACTCGGTTTTGAGTCCATCGGTGTTTTCCTTTCGGCTGAACTGCTATGAAATGTTTTGCGCCGGGCATCGGCGCTCAATCGTCGGCAATTTCTAACTCCTTCGCACCGCAAAACCGGATCAGATTCTGCACCGCAAAATGAACCTTCCATTTGTCGCCGGACCGCGCGAGGATAGTTCCTTCGCGGGGAAAAGCACCCCAACTCACGCGCACGCGAGTCCCAGCCTTCAGGCCAGCCCTACGCCTCGTAGGCAATGGATTGGCAGGTTCTAAAGGTATTTGTGTCATACAGTTTCCTCGCTTCCATGCGCGAAGTGTAGAGAATTTTGTAGGGTATCCGTCTCCAAACTGGTGCTTTTTGCGGCGTTTCCCTCGACCAAGAGCAACCGATCCGGGGTATGCCTGCCGGTCAATTCCAGGTCACGGAAGCAAGCCAGAATCTTGCCTCGATCGAAGCCGATCACCGTTCCCGGTTCGCCGTGTGGACAGGATTTCAAGAGCACGCGGCTGTGGAGCGGGAAGAATTTTTGCAGTTCGGCGTTGGTCATCATGCGGCCTGTCCTTCGGTGGTCTCCAGTGCATCCGGGCTGTGTCTACCGGTTGCGATCTGCTCGCCCAAGCGGAAGGCGACCAAAATGGCATCCCCGTCGAAACCGATCACCTCGCCGGCATACTCGGGCGCACATGCCAGGCGCACGCGGGAGCCGATCGGGAATCGCCGGCGACGCCTCACGCTGCACCTTCCGGCAGGATCTTCAGGCGACTCCACTGCGGGCGACTCAGCATCCGATACAAAACAGTGCCGGATCGCAATTCTTCCCTTGTCCAGCCGACAATCTCAATGGAGTGTTGGAATTGTGGCTTAATTTCGCATTCGAGCTGTTCGACTTCGATCTTCATACACCCCTTTCCATGACGGATATGACAGGAGAAACTGATATACCCGTAGAGAAAAAATCCAAGCTCTTTAAATAATCCCTACGGGGATAACCGGACGTCCCGTCATATCCGTCATGCGACACCCCTCAGGGAGATTCCACGGAACCCTCGTCCGACCATATTGCGGTCTGGAAGGATGCCTCTGGCCTCCAAGTTTTGAGAGAATCGCTTTTGGCTGCCAACGTACTCCCCGGCGCTCTCAGCCCAGCTTTTCCAGCTTTCAAAAAGTGCCTTCGCCGAGGTCCAGGATTGTGGATTGCGATCGCACCTGTCCGACATCCAAGTGGCCAGTGAATCCTCAGCGACCAGGTAGTCGACAGTTGCCCGCGTCACAGCCGCCGGCGGCGTCAGGCCGATCCGCTGCCACTCGAGACAGCCTTCGATCATCCATTCCAAGACGCCTGGCCATTCCGCACGCAGTTCTTGGGTAAGCTTCGGGTTCCGTTCTTTTGGTGGGATAGTCACGCCGAAGGGCACCAGATTCATTCGGCGAGCCATGGATTCATCCACCGTGCGTATCCCCGGCTTGTGGTTTCCGCTAATCAGCAACTTGAACTGCGGGGTGAACTCGAAAAAATCTTGACGCATAAATCGAGCCGCGATTTTGTCGCCGCCGGTAAGCGACTTGAGTTTCGATTCAGCCCAACGGCGGCCGTCCTCGGTTTCCGTGGAAATTACCAGCCGCGCGCCTTGCAGTGCCGCGAGGTCCGTTGGATGATGCTCATTCTGCGAACTGGTGAAGGATTCAATCGGAGCGACCGTGGCGTAGTCGCCAAGGATGCCGCTATGAGTAGCAGTGAAAACGCTTTTTCCATTTGCGCCACTCCCAAAGAGAAAAAACATTGCGTGGTCGCGGATCGATCCAGTCAAACTGTAACCGCACACTCTTCGCAAATATGCTTGCAGCTCCTTATCGCCGCCGGTGACGATATCGAGAAATGCTATCCACGTCGGGCACGCGCCGCCAGGCGCTACGGCCGTGGATTTTGTGCAGTGGTCGCGTCGGTCTGATGGACGCAATGTTCCGTTAGTCAGATCCACAGTGCCCGCTGGGGTATTCAGAATCCACAGGTTTTCATCCCACTGGTCGACGGTCGCAGCATGACGACGGTCATATCGTGCGAGGCGTTCCACCGCGGCCACGGTCTGGGCGCTCGTTATACGCTGGGCGACGTTGGCCTTCGCGCATTCACCGGCGGCTTCTCGGCATACCAAGCGGGCGCGATCGAAGATCTGCAACGAATCGTCTTCGACCCAGCGCGATCCATCCCACCTTCGCCATTCGCTGTATGCGGCCGTATATCGAAGGTCGTCATACTTTTCCGTGAAGCGCAGCGCGAGTGCATCGTCGCTGTATTCGGCAGGCGCTTCTACAATTCCTTCGGCCTCGGAGAAAACCTTCGACAGCGCCTCATCCCCGACCACTGCGATCAGATCATCCGGGCCATTGACTCCTTCGACCACGGGAAGGTTGCAGACCAGAACCGTGCAGTTGCGCTTACGAAGCTCCTTCACCAAGCCATTGCGCGCAGCTTTCACTTTTGGATTGGTTGAGACGTTGGCATCCACCAACACGTAAACCGTGCGGCCATCGCACGCTTCGAGGTCGGAGACCGGACCCAATACGTCGACGCGTTCGCCAGTGGAGCTCTCGGCCTTGCCTATGCGCCCTCTCCAGCCGTAAACACCTCCCAGCGCCACAGCGAGAATGTTCGTGTTGGTGCGCGCGGCCCAAGCTGTGATGGCCAGCGCACTCTTTTCAGCTTCGACCAAGGCAATTTGAGTATCCGGTGTCTGCAACAAGCTCCACGCTGCAGGCGGGAAGAAAAGACTCTTGCGATCGCCATACGCGGCGATGTATTTCGCCTTTGGTCTGCCACCTTCAATTTCAGGATTGTCGCGGCGCACGCGTGCAGTAGTGCGGTATCCGGTCCGGGGATGGAAGTACGGAAAGACGATGCCAGCCATGTCCCGCGCCGCTGGGCCAACGATTCCATAGTCCTGCCTGGCCTCGCGATCGGAAACACGCGCGATGTGCGCCGCCTCCAGTAGATCGACAGAGACGCCGATCTTTTCAAACATCGCCAAATCCCGCGAGGTGAGCGTTGTCACAGATCGTATGGGCTGTGCCGCGGTCGTCAATTTGGGGACTCCAGGCCGGGCCTTCGCTGCGCATGCAATGGGCTTGCGGCCAGAGAATGGCCGATTTGTCTATGCTTCCAGCTGGAACCATGCAAAAAAGTAGGGGATTTTGTAGGGAGTCTCAATGACGCGGCTCCTTCGCCGACACTTCTCCGTCCTCAATGATTTGCCGAATTGCCGACTCTCGGAACCGCAACGACTTGCCTAAAATCTTCACAGAGGCGATCCTGCGTTCTCCCGCCATCAGGTATAGGGTCTTCGGTCGCAACCCCAGTAAATCTGCGGCTTCCCGCACGTTCAACAGCCTATCGGTTTTCTCCACAACATCCCCCTTGTTACGAAACTGTCCCATTGTGGCGGTTTACTTCCGCTCTCGTTACTGATATTCGTGTGATACACGGAAAATGAAAAAAGGCGTGTATCAGACAACACGAAAGAAGGAACCCACCACGGAGCGAGGCGAGATGCTGGCCCGATTTCTAAGTTTGGGTGCGGAATCCAGTGCCCGGATCGCCGAAATTGTCGGGCAACTCCAGGCCGCGGATGCGGCGGATGTCTCGCCGAACAACCGTCCCCAATGGAAGCCAGTTGACGGGATAGACGAATCGAGAGGGATTCAGATTCGGCGAGATGACGATTGGCCCGGCTTTCAATCGAAGTTCCGGGCAATCACGGCATTGAATCGGTACCGAACGTTCCATCGTGTGGATATCCCGACGAAGGGCAATTCTCGGCTCCGCTCCAAGCGCTATTTCGAAACCAGCGAATCCGCCGCGGCCTACGCGCTTCTCATGCTGGATCGTGAGGGCGAAGCAACTCTGAAAAAGCTCCGGCAATGCGACGCTCCGGGTTGCAAGAATTGGTTTTTCGGAGGAAGGACGGATCGCAAGACCTGCAGTGACAACTGCAAACAGAAGAAACGACCGAAGACGGACGCAGGCAAGAAAATCCACGCACTGACGTCGAAAATTTCCTCTTGGAGATTGAAAGAACGCAATGCGTCGTCGCTGGCCCAACGGAAAGCCGCAGCAGCAAAGATCGAGGATTTTGAGCAGCAAAGGGAAGTTTTGAAGAAAGAAATTCGCCGGAGGGACCAGGCATGAGCGTATTTAAGCGAGGGAAGGTTTGGTGGTACGAGTTTGTTTTTGAAGGCCAGCGAATTCAGCAATCGAGCAAGAGCCGCACGAAGCAGGTGGCGATTGATGCCGAACGGATCAAGCGAAACGAGTTGGCCGGCAGGCACAACAACATCCCCGTTCGCCATAAGCCTGTCAACTTCCGCACGGCCGCTAAAACGTGGAAGGAAGGGAACCGGGCGCACTGGAGTGACGCAAACATTCGCATCCAGACGTACAGCATCAAGCATCTGTCCGAGAGATTTGGGAAGATGCTGCTGACCGATATTACAGTCGGCGAGATCGGCCTGTATCAGTACGCCAGGCAGGAAGCAGGCGCCTCCAACCGAACGATCAACATGGAAGTGTCGACGCTGCGCATGATCCTCAAGTCCAACAAGCTATGGCGCGCGATTGCAGACGACGTGCACATGTTGAAGGAGAACAAAAACATCGGAAAGGCGATCACTCCAGAGCACGAGAAAAAGCTCTTGGCCGCGTGCAAGGCCAGCGCCAGTCGAAGCTTGTTCTATGCCGTCGTCATCTACTCGAATACCGGCGTGCGCGGCGCGGAGCTCCGGCTGGCACGATGGTCGCAGATGAATTTTCTAAAGAAAGAGTTCACTGTTGGTGAGGCGAAAACGGAGGGGAGCGAAGGCCGCGTCATTCCATTGAATCAAGCGGCCATGAAAGCCTTCGAGGATTGGCGCAAGTTGTGGCCGGATGCCAAGCCGACAGGCTATATCTTTCCCAGTGAGAAATTGCACTATGCGGATGCGGATGCCTTTGAGAAGGGTGTGATGACGCCGTACGAAATCGACCTAACCAAGCCGCTTGGGAGTTGGAAACGCGCTTGGAAGACAGCGAAGAAAAGTGCAGGAGTCGAATGCCGGATGCATGATCTGCGGCATGGTTTCGTCTCGAAGCTGGCAGAAACCCAGACTCCGGATGCGACGATAGAGGCGCTGGCGGGCCATCTCAGCGCAAAGATGCGCCAACACTACAGCCATATCCGGCAGGAGTCCAAACGGCATGCGGTGGCGCTGCTCGATACATTGGCGACGCAGACCGTACAGTAGATGGCTTACTACGCGACCGCTAGGAACCGCCGAGCCACCTTTTGAAGGCGTTCGGTGTCCATTTCGAGTTCGCGTTCGTATGCCCTTTGCCAGGATCTTGTAAAAGCGGGCTTACGCACCTCACCGCCAAACATTTGTTGGCGTTGTTGCTCCACTATTATTTCTGCCTCCTCAAGACGTGCCGGCAGAGGGCCGCATTGAGCCTTACCTCTACAGATCAGGTAAAACAGGCGGAAAACAGCAACAACTGCGGCAAGGGGGGTCAGAATAGCCACTACGGTGAAGGCGAGACGATCCTGCGTGGCGAATTTGCGGATCGTGTATCCAATTCCAAATACAAAGATGGAGGCGCCCACTGCGATGTCGATCCATGGAGTGCTCATATTTTGACTCCGTTAAACCTTATCATTTATAAGACGCTCATTTCGATTAGACGTTGTGCATAACTTTGGCTATCCAAGATAGCCAGTAGATGATAATTGCTAGCTGAAACGCATACGCTATTGAAAATACAGCTAGATATCGCAGTTGGATCATGCGAATGCTTTCATCTAGTTCGGTCAACGGCAACTCTATTTGCGCTGGGCCCGGCGGCCCGGGTTTCCGAACGCGCGCCAAATTAGCAGCTCTCCAACCGTTGAAATGGTCATTACCCCACATCGAGATGCGATGGATAACCACCGTCACAATCACATTAATACAACCTGTGACAAAAATATCCATCGTCGGATGGGTTGATTTACTAAAGTAACGTCTGAATGCCCCTCCAGAACTTGCCACATCCGCAAGGATGAGTCCCAAAGCCACGTAGCATAGATCTTCCGGCACGGATAGCAAAGCGGTCGCTTGGCCTTTTGCATCGGCGCACATTCGAAGGACCGTCCACTTTAGCGGCACAAGTACGATCGCACACAAGACAACCAAGTGCCGTTGGAGTATTCCAGCTAAGAGGTCGATCATCCGGGAGAAGTATAGTCGGTAACTAGTTGAGGGCTAGAAAAATAAATCGATCGGAGCCAAAAACAGCAGCTGTTGCACAGTGAGCTGGTGTCCCTACAAAATTCCCTACAATTAGCTGTCAAGATTTAGATAAATACTGCCAGAATGCCTATTTTTATTGGTCGGGACGGGCAGATTTGAACTGCCGACCCCTCGCACCCCAAGCGAGTGCTCTACCAGGCTGAGCCACGTCCCGACGGTCGCGTTCAAGAAAAAACGCAGGGTCTTGCACAGTTTACACCGGGCTTTCGACCGGCAACAAAGTGGACGCAATTCTTATGCAGTCGGCGGAACATATTCCTTGGGCACAGCCGAGCCTTCGCCAAAGAAGAACTGATCCATCTGTTCCACCAGAAACTCCTGAGCCTCGCGGGTCCAGGGTTGCAGGCGGTATTCGTTGAGAAGCATTTTCTGGCGCTCCAGCCATTCCCCCCAGGCCTGCTTGGATACGCTGTGATAGATTTTGTTGCCGAAGTCGCTGTCGAACGGCGGTTCGTCGAGCCCTTCCATTTGCGCCTTATATTTTGCGCATTGAACCATGTGTGCCATGCTGTTTCACTCCAAAAAAGATTCTGATATCTAGTGTACGGTTTTGAGGGCGGCTATGCCGATTGCGGGATGGCGCCGCGAATTTGGCGGACATCCAAGGCGATGGGGTAGCGTCCTATCGTCTATCCATCCTACGATTCGCCCAGATAGATTTTCGTATAGTCGAGATAATTTTTGGCGTAGTGGAGAATCATGTCGCGGTCGGCATCGGTCAACTGGCGACGCTGTTTACCGGGGACGCCAGCCCACAGTGTACGCGGAGGGACAATTGTATTTTCCGGAATGACCGCGCCGGCCGCGATGATCGAGCCCTCGCCGATGCGGGCATTGTTCAAGATGACGACGCCGATGCCGATGAGGCAGGCGTCTTCCACGATGCAGCCATGGACGGTGGCGTTGTGGCCTATCGTGACCCAGTCGCCCACGATGACGGGGTAGCGGTGGCGCATGCCGTGGAGTACGGAGCAGTCCTGGACATTGGAGTTGGCGCCGATCGAAATGGAGTGGACGTCGCCGCGCACGACGGCGTTCATCCAGATGCTGGAATGCTCGCCGAGCGTGACGTCTCCAATGACCTGGGCGGAGGAATCGATGTAACAGGACTGGGGGATGATGGGAGATTTGCCTTGATAGGAACGAATCATAAGCGGGTGCGGAAGTTTTCCCTTCGGGCGACCTAAATTCTTCGCGCTTCGCAACCATTCTACTGTTTTCGGTCGAAATTCAATGCCAAGTGGGACGAGGTATTTGCAGGGCGGTGCTTCGATCCCAGGGCTCAGTTACGAGACCCCCGTTCGACTCGCCTTCGGCTCGCTCAGGGCAGGCTCTGGGGCACCCGGCCGGCAAGTTTCTCAGAACACCGACCTCAGTGAACCACCAGATAGAATCTGCGCATGGGACCTAACTTTCGACCCTATCTTTGCAATGTCAACGGCAGCCCGGCGTCAATCATGGTGGATCTTGGGCTTCGAGGCCAAGCTCCGATTGAAAAGAAGCCGTGGCTGTTGTGGGTGTGGGTTTACATGCAGACGCCGAGGCCTGATGGTCTATCGAGGAGCGATGAGGCTCCAAAGCTTTATGAAATTGAGGATGCAGTCGAACTACAGCTTGGTCGAGATTGCGGCGCGACATTTTGCGGAAGGATCACGACGGAGAATCGGCGTGAGTTGTATTTCTATGGCGAGACAATTAAGGGCTTAGAGGAAGCCGTTGGGGCGGCGATGGCGAGCTTCACGGGCTACAAGTTCGACGTTGGAGTGAAGAATGATCCAAGATGGACGCATTATCTTGACGTCTTATATCCCCAATCTGAGGACTTTGAGCGAATCAAGAATGGAGATTTGCTGGACGTATTGACTCGCAAGGGAGACATTCCGTCTATTCCGCGGAAGGTAATGCATTGGGTTTACTTCCCGTCATCGGAGTCGAGGTCGCGATTCAGCAAAGCAGCGGGGGATGCAGGTTTCAGGGTCGAGTCGGAGCGAGAAGTGGACGGAGAACGGCGCTTCTCTATTTGCGTGTACCGAGTCCAGTCGATTGAACAGAACGAGATCGACGAGACGGCGATCCAACTGCTCCACTTGGCGGAAGGTCTCAATGGCGAATACGACGGGTGGGAGACGCCTGTAATCACGCAGTGAACTTGCCCTACTCGATTACTAGCGTTTCCCTGACATCGTTCATACGTGACACCGATCCTTGCGCGTCATCGGCGAGGACACTGATGGTGCATCGATCCCAGGTCTCAGGTGCGAGACCTGGGGCACCCAGGCATCGCCTCATTCATCGGCGCCGTCCCGTCCAGTGAATATCTATTCCCAAGCTGGCCAAAATGACTCCAATGGCGTAACCGATGAGGGCAATCGCCCCAATCCAAGCGATGATTCGAATGGTTCGTTGGATTTGCCTACTGCTCATGAAACGAGGGTAGTCAAAGCATTGGTCTGTGTAAATTGCACAATCATCATTGCGGCAGTTGCCAGCGGTGGGGAGCTATCGAATCTGGGGGAATTACGGTATTCTAAAGGGTGTCCAACCGGAGCGTTGGGGGGTGGAATCTCTTTTGGCAGAAGTAAAAATTCAAGAAGGCGAACCGCTGGAGAATGCACTGCGCCGTTTCAAGCGCAAGGTGCAGCAGGAAGACATCATTAAGGAAGTCAAGCGGCACTCGTACTACATGAAGCCAGGCGAGAAGATGCGCATGAAGCAGGCTTTGGCCCGCAAGCGCAATCGCAAGAAGGCCCGCAAGGAACAAACCGACTAAGCAACTGCTAAAAAGATCAAAAGGGGCTCCTAGTCAGCAGCCCCTTTTTTCTTGCGGTCTAGGTGATAGCCAACATCCGCAAGCTTCTGAATCGCCCATCATCCAAAACTCTTACCCATTTATTAAGATGTCGATCGGAAGCATCGCGATGTCTGCGGGTGCTAGCCGGTGTTGCGCAGACCTGCGGCAATGCCGTTAATGGTGGCGGCGATGGCGCGTTGCAAACCATCACTCGAATCTCCGGCGCGCTTGCGGCGTAACAACTCCACCTGGATCAAGCTCATAGGATCGACGTAGGGATTGCGCAAGCGGATGGAGCGCGAGAGGACCGGATTGGTCTCGAGCAGAAGTTTTTGTCCGGTGACAGCGAGGACAGCACGTCGCGTACGTTCATACTCCGCCTCAAGCCGGGAAAATACTTCGTCCCGAAGCGAAGCATCGCGCACCAACAATGAATACTGCCGGGCGATATGGAAGTCGGCTTTCGCGAGCGACAACTCCACGTTGCGGATGAGGTCGATGAACAATGGAAATTCCCGCATCATGTGCTGGAGGACCGGTAGATTTCCCTGTGCGATGGACTGCTCGAGCGCATAGCCGACGCCGAACCATCCGGGCACGCCATGGCGGCTTTGCATCCAGCCAAAGACCCACGGAATCGCGCGAAGGTCGCCAAAATTGCTGCGCGCTTTGCGGCGCACAGGACGCGAACCGATGCGGGCATATTCCAACTCGTTGACGGGTGTAGCCTCCGCGAAGTATTCCAGCACCGCATCATCCTCGGGAATATTCTGGCGGTAATAGCGGTAGGCGACCGCGGAGAGTTCATCGAGAACCTGTTCCCACCCGGGCAGCATCTCTCCGGTGCGATGTCCGCCTGGACGGCGGGCCTCTGGACGCGCCAAGGCGTCGAGGGAAGCGGCAACCATCAGCTCGAGGTTCCATTCCGCGAGCACGACGTCGGAATATTTCCAATGCAGGACTTCGCCCTGTTCGGTAATGCGGATTTCTCCGTTAAAGTCGCCGATGGGCTGTGCATAGATGGCGCGATGCGTAGGCGCACCGCCGCGGCCCACAGTTCCGCCGCGGCCGTGGAAGAGGCGCAGATCCACGCCACACTCGCGGGCTACGGCGTGCAGGGCACGATGCGTTTTGTACAGCTCCCAGGTGCTGGTGAGCATCCCACCATCTTTGTTTGAGTCGGAGTAGCCGAGCATTACTTCCTGGCGGCGAATCCAGGACTCCAGCAGGGGCTGATATGCCGGCGTGGTCCAAATTTCCCGGCAGATGGCGGCGGCACCGCGCAAATCCTCAATCGACTCGAACAAGGGAACGACTCGAATGGCGGCTCGATCTTCGCCGGCGATACAGGAGACCTGATGGGTGCGGGCAAGATGAAGCACTCGCCAGACATCTTCCGCGCCGGTGGCGCCGCTGATGATGAATTGCTGGATTGTCTCCGCGGGCTCCTTCTGCTGGATCTCGGCTATGGCGCGAAAGGTAGCGAGGACATCGGCGGTCTCGTGCGAAAGCGGCTTGGCGAAGTCCTCCTGAGACGCTTGTTCGGTGCAATTTTCTTCGATCTCACGCAGCGTCTGGGTAAGCTGGCGGGCGTGCTGGCGGATATCGAGTGTGTGCAAATGCAAACCGAATGTGCGGACTTCGCGCACGAGCGGATCGATCAGCGCACGTGCCAGGCGGAGCCCTTTTTTTTCAGCCAGACTGTCTCGAAGGAGATGCAGGTCTTCCAATAATTCCTGGCTGGACTGATACGGTTGCAAGGCGGCGCAGTTTGAGGCGTCTCGCAGTTCATGTTCGGATTGCTCCAGTCGCATGCGGATGCACAGAACAAACCGCCGATGGAGTTCGTGGGGGTAGCGACCCTCGATGCCGGCTCCAGAGCGCTCCAGATGCGACATATACGATTGCAGTTTGCGTTGCAGCGCCGGGGTTAGATCCACCCGCTGCGCTGAAGGTGTCAGCAGATCGAGGATGAGCTGGATGCGAGCGCAATAGTGCTCAATCAATTTGCGGCGGGCCATGGTGATCGCTTGCCATGTCACTTCCGGTGTGACGAAAGGGTTGCCGTCCCGATCGCCGCCAATCCAGGAGCCAAAGCGGATCACCTGCGGTAAGTCGTTCGGCTCGACTTCGATGCCATATTCGTCACGGAGCGCGCCGGCAATTTCTTCAAAGAGCTGGGGCAGCGTTTCGAAGATGGCAATGTCGTAATAATCGAGACCGAGTTTGATCTCATTTTGCACGGTGGGGCGATGGCTGCGAACTTCATCGGTCTGCCATAGAGCCGTGATCTCCGCCAGAATGTCCTCTTCGCGGGCGGCAAGTTCCTCATCCTGCAACGGAATCTGATTCAGGCTTTCGAGAGTTTCGCCGATGCGGCGTCGCTTGAACAGGACAGAACGCCGCGCGACTTCTGTGGGGTGGGCGGTAAAAACCGGGATGACGCAAATCCGGGCGAGGAATTCCATCGCCTCGCTGGCGGTGATGCCGGCTTCGCGCATACGGCGCAACGTGCCGCGCATTTCGCCGGGTTGGGGTGCGCTCTGGCTGCCGTGCAAGCCGTGTGCGCGGCGTCGACGCTTGCGATGATTTGTTTCCGCCAGGTTAATCAGTTCAAAGTAGAAGCCGAAGGCTCGCGTTAATTGCTCGGAAAATTCCGTGTCAAAATTCTGAATGCGCGCGATGGCTTCAGACAGGAGCGAGTCGGCTTTCTTGGCGTCGCCCTGCAGGCGTGCTTCGCGACCCTCCATGGTGAGGCGGCGCAGATCTTCCACAGCCTGGAAGAGCGCATCGCCGGCCTGTTCGCGAAGGACGCGGCCCAGCAGGGTTCCGAGGGAGCGAACGTCTCGGCGCAGCGGAGCTTCCTTGCGCTCGGGGTCAAAGGACTGGAGCTCATCCAGGCGTTCAGCCCAGTTTTCCGGTTTCCACAAAAGGTCCATACGTATCTGCATTATGCAGGACGGAGTGGATAGTTTCCTACGCGCAGGCCTAAGAAATTTCCGCCTGCTCCTCGAGTTGCATGATGAGTTCTTCCCATTCGGCAAGCAATGCGGCATGTTCGACGCGAAGATCGTCCATTTGACGCTGCTGGATCTGGTATTGCTCCGCGGAAACATAAATGCCCATCTGCTGTTGAATTGTCTGGATGGCTGCCTCCGTGCGGGGGATTTCCTCTTCGAGGGTGGTGCAGCGGTCCTGCATCTGTCGCAGCCGAATGGGATTGATGCGCTTGGCCCGGGCCTCGTCCTTTGTCGGGCTAGTGGATGGGACTTGGTTGTCGGCAGGCGGGCTGCTCTGGGATTTCTTCAAATCCGGCGAAGAGGTTAGCCCCTGTTGAGCTTCGGCCTGCCGCGAAGTCTGCCACAAATAATCCTCATAGTTGCCGGCATACACACGGACGGCTCCGTCTCGAATTTCAAAGACTCGGGTGGCGAGAGCGTCAATAAATGCGCGATCGTGAGAGACAAATACGACAGTCCCGGTGAAGTTCCGAATCGCCTCCAACAGAACTTCCTTGGCGCGCATGTCGAGGTGATTCGTGGGTTCATCGAGCAGCAGGAAGTTTGCCGGGCTGACCAGGAGCCGGGCCAGGGCATAGCGATTCCGTTCGCCGCCGGAAAGAACGCCGAGCTGCTTGAATACGTCATCGCCTGAGAACAGAAAGCACCCGAGAAGGCTGCGCAACTCTGTTTGCGGAATTCTGGGTGCGCTGCGTCCGATGTCATCGAGCATGCGGGCATCGGCGTCGAGCTCTTTGTACTGATCCTGGGCGAAGTATTGCAGCACCACGTTATGCCCCAGGCGAATCTGGCCGGTCGTGGGTTCGTCGAGAGCCGCAAGCAGACGGATCAGCGTCGATTTGCCGGCGCCATTGGGGCCGACCAATGCGATACGCTCCCCTCGTTCGATGGTGAACTGGACATCGGAAAATACATGTTTCGCACCGTAGCTCTTGCTGATCTGTTGGGCTTCGGCCACGGCTCGACCGCTGGCTGGCGGTTGCGGGAAGGTGAAGTGAATTTCGGATTCCTGCGGCGGCAACTCGATGCGCTCGATGCGTTCCAGCTCCTTGACGCGGCTTTGTACCTGGCGTGCCTTGGTGGCTTGCGCGCGGAAGCGGGTGATGAAGGCTTCCAGATGTTCAATATGGTCGCGCTGATGACGGTAGGCAGCTTCCAGCTGAGATTGGCGCTCGGCCTTCTGCTGCAGATATTTTTCATAATTGCCGGTATAGCTATAGAGACCGCGATTCCAAAGCTCGATGATTTTGTTGGTGGCAACGTCCAGAAAGAAACGATCGTGGGAGACCAAAACATAGGCATAGGGGTAGGAGCGGAGGTAGCCTTCGAGCCAATTTCTCGCTTCCAGGTCCAGGTGATTCGTCGGTTCATCCAGGAGCAGGAGGTCGGGCTTTTCCAGCAGCAGCTTGGCCAATGCGATTCGCATCTGCCAGCCGCCGGAGAACTCTTCCGTCTTCCTCTGCCAGTCTTCCTTGAGGAATCCGAGTCCAGAGAGGACAGTACCGACGCGAGCCTCGATCGTGTATCCATCCTGGGCATGAAACTGAGCGTCGCTTCGTGCTAACTGATCGGTGACGGAGAGATATTCGGCGGAATGCGGAGACAGATCTGCGAGTCGAGAATGCAGCTGCTGAATCGTGTGTTCCAGCGCGCGTGTTTTTTCGAACGCAGACAAGCATTCTTCGAAGACAGAGCGGCCATGCAGCTGCAATCCATCCTGAGGAAGATAGCCGAAGGTCATGCCGCCGGTTGATTCCAGGGAACCGTCATCGAGAGAGTCAAGTCCTGCGAGAATTCGCAGCAATGTGGACTTGCCGGTGCCGTTGCCGCCGACCAGGCCGGTGCGGTCCCCGGGGGTGATCTGCCAGTCGACCTTTTCGAAGAGGAGTTTGTGGCCGAAGCGCTTGCCGGCGCGGGTCAGTTGCAACATTATGTTTGCGCCCGAAGCGCCGCGTGAAAGCGCATATAACTTATTGTCGCATCCCCTGTTTCAGTGGAGATATGCAAGGCCGGCGTTCGCGATGACTGCGGCGCGCCGAAAAACCACCCGGGGTAGTTTGGCTGCATTTTGTGGAGCGGGCAGCGCCTCTGGGCAGGTTGATATACTCGCTACTAACCGCACTTGAAATCTGGACCATGCGCATACCTTACCCAACGCGAATCAACATCAATCATGTGCTGATCGTGGTGTTGTTGCTGTTGTTCGCGCAGTTGCTGGACGGAACCGACCCGGTCTTCGCTTTTTTAGGATCCCTGGCCATCGTTTTCAGCGCCCTTGCCTTCAACGTTCTGAATGGTCTGGGGACGGTGAGCGGAGCCTATGTCATCTTCATGGCGATCCCCACGTTTGTCGGCTTGATCTTTGTGAAAGTGCTGACATGGGAGCCGTCGAATCGTCATTTCGAACAGCCACTGATCACCATTGCGGCGACCGCGGTCGGATGGGCCGGGATCCTGGTGGCTGCCGGACTGAGCCGCAGATTTTCCACCCGGCGCAACATTGTTCGTTTCACCGCAAGAGATCTGGAAAACCTCAAGAATACGTCGGCGGGGTTGCTGGTGATTGGATTGTTCAGCCAGATCCTTCTGACGAATTACAACACCGGCGGCAGCGGAACTGTCTGGACGGCGCTGAACCAGTTGAACATCTTCATCCCGATGGCGACAATTCTCGCCACATACTATGAGATTTGCATCAGCCGCGGACAGCGCAGCATGAACTGGATTGTCCTGGCCAGCATCCTGTATGTTGCCGGATTTGGTTTTATTGCCGCTTCCAAGCAGGGCATGTATGCTCCGTTTCTGTCATATTTTCTGGTCTGTGGAGCGCTCGAATACCGCTTCCGCCCGCTGCAAGTGATCATCATCCTTGGCTGGCTGGCATTCGCCGTAGGTTTCTTGTTTCCCTGGGCGCAATACGCCCGGGCCATGACTCGCCAGTCAACGCTTACAGGTACGGTGGAAGCAACGATTAGTTTGCTGAGAAATCCGAATACGATTCCTGCGATGTACGCGTGGTACGCGGATTCCTTGAAGTTGAACGAGGACGTGAACCAGGTCTCGCTCTGCTACGACCATCCGGAAGGCCTGATGGATCGCGAATCGCTGATCTGCCAGGATGACCGGCTCATCGATATCACGCAGCATACCGGGCCCGTCGGGCCGGATTATCTGCTTGCCGGTTTCGCAATGATCGTGCCGCACGCGCTGTGGCCGGGACGTGTCAACCTTTCCTTGGGAAATATCTATGGGCGCGAGACAGGGGAATCGAGTCAGGAAGACTACACAACCTCAGTCGCGTTTGCGCCGATTGGTGACGCATATCGCGAATTCGGCTGGTCCGGTGTTGTAGTGGTGATGCCGATCATGTACTTTCTGACGTTCATCATTCTGAACGGAGTCTTTGGGGATGCCCGCGAAAGTCCATGGGGACTGGTTCTGGTTTCCTATGCTGCCTTCGCCGCACCAGGGTTGCTGCTGCCCGTGCATCCGCAGCTGTGGGGGCATTACATACCGCTGATACTTTTTGTGATGTGGCTGACACGGTACGTCGCTCCGCAGGTGGCCGTGATGTTCGGTTTCAGGAAGATTCAGGCGAAAATTGTCGAGCCCGGAGTGGAACTGGTCCCCAAGGGAAGAGAAGTAGGCAACACTCTCTAAAGCGGGATGACTCTGAAGTTGGGCCGCTCACACCGGTGTGCGAACTATCCCGGCGACGCCGGAGGCAGCACGATGGGAGCCTCCCATTCCGGCACACCCACAGTTTTGACTCTGCGCCGGTAGACAGCGTTGCCGCTTGAGGCGTAGAGCGTCTGCCGATCCGGACCGCCGAAACAAATCCCGACCAATTGGCTGGCGGCCACGGGCAGGATGGCCCGGACTCGTCCATTGCGATCGAAGATCTGCACTCCCATGCGGGTGGCCGCATAGGCTGAGCCCTCGCCGTCCATGCATAGCTGCCCAGCTCCGCTATCATTCGCGGTGTCTGGAACATGGAACCAGTAGTACGTCTCGCCATACTGCAATTCGCCATTGGGCTGCACCTGGTAGCTGTAGGCGTGATGTCCCGTGCGCTGAGCAACGCACAGCCAGAGTCCGTCTGGCGTAAGGGAAATGCCCGATGGCCCATTCAATCCCTCGGCGACGACGGCCTTGGTGCCGTTGGGACGAATGAGCCAGATCTTACCGGAATTGGGCATGCCGTCGGTTGATTCCGTCACGTAGATGTTTCCCGCATGCGTCACCGTCAACCGAGTGCCACGAATACCTTCGGCGACGACTGCCGCGTGTCCGCGCGGGTTCAAGGCGGAGATTTTGGCTGGCGCTGATTCCGCAACATAGAGGCGTCCGTCCGGGCCGAATGCGAGACCATTGTTGCCAGGGCTGACCCTGGCGTAGGGCCTCGCGATTCCGTCCGCGTTGATGCGATCGATTCTTCCATTGGACGGATTCTGGACATAGACATTCCCGGCCGAGTCACTTGCCAAGGCGCCTGCAGTGAAATGGGCCGTTATTACGGAAGGACCTTGATCGATCAAAGTGCCGGAAGATTCGTTCGATTTGTTGGCTGGACCAGTCGAACAACGCTGCCAGTTTTCGCCAGGTTGCAGCACCGCGCGGAGCATGGAGTTTTGGCTCGATCCGGCTGGGATAGGACTGGGCCAATCTTTCCAGAGCCAGCGCATCACTCCGGGCAGGATCGATTCTCCCTGGCGGCCGTTATGTCCGAGAACCCCCCAGGCATAATTCACTTCGTACCCGGAGAAGGTCAGGGCCCGCTCCATCTCCTGATTGCTCATCCACCAATCGCCGAATTCGAGTCCTCCGGGCCAGCCGTCTTTGCTGCCATCCTGAAGAAAGACACGCAAGGGCTTGGGCTCGGTTTTGCGAACTAAAACCGGGTAGCGGTCGCCTCCGCGCATGCCGACGAAAGTGCCGATCATGGAGTAAACGCGTTGGAATGCGTCGGGACGCTGCCAGGCGACGGTGAAGGAGCCAATCCCGCCTGTGCTGCCACCCATGATTGCGCGATCGTTGGGATCAGCGGAGAGACGAATCGGATTTCCGTCGGCTGTCGGGTGTTGTTCGACCGCTGGAAATATTTCCTGCAGTATGAAATCCGCGAGCACCGGCGATAGGGTGTCGAACTCAAAACTGCGGTTGAACCGAGGGTTTTGCGCAGGGGGTGAGGAAGGTGTTTCTCCGGGGTGGAGACCGACGGCGATGGTCACCGGCATTTCTTTCGCATGGATTAAGTTATCGAGGACGATGGGAAGAGTAGGTGAAATCTGGTCCAGGGCGACCAGCACGCAGGCAGGCCGATCGGTTGTGTATTGAGCTGGAACGTAGACGTCGATGTTGCGGTGCGTGCCGGGAAAAATTTTGGATTCATTGAGAGGGAAGCTGAAGATCTTGCCGCTGGGAACGCCAGGCTGATGTTTGGAGTCCGGGCCGAGAGGGTAGAGGCTCTGGTCCGTCGGTTCCGTCGCCGGCGTTTGGGGAGCGGCTGCTGAAGCCACTTGAGGTTGAGCCCAAGCCGCTGTAACGCCGGCGGCTGCCGCGGATTTCAAAAACTCTCGTCGCTTCACAGGTTTCTGATCCTCACCGTGCGAATCTCAAAATTCCAACCAGTATACCCACAGCCGTGCTCGCATCCGTGCTCAGGCCGAGGGTCTCTCGACATCATCCCGCTCCGGCCACAAAGAAAATGAGGGAACTCCTCGAAGGTCTCGAGCGTACTGGAATGCTGATGGAGGCCGGAACCCTCATGCGTCGACGCCAATTTCTGATCGCCGGCATCGCTTTCATCATTTGTTTCACGGCGCCTCTTTATTCGCAAACCGGCACTACGTGGAAAGATCCCTCCCCTCATGCAGTTCGGTTCATATCTGTTGGCGACGGTGTTCGGCTGGAAGTTCTGGACTGGGGCGGTTCAGGCAGAGCCGTCGTGCTGCTGGCAGGCGGCGGAGATACCGCGCATGTGTTTGATGACTTCGCCCCCAATCTCACAACCCACAATCACGTTTACGGGATTACGCGGCGTGGGTTCGGCGCTTCTAGCTATGCGGATGCGGAGAACGTAGGTGAGCGGTTGGGCGAGGACGTTCTCGCCGTGATCGATGCCCTCAAACTCCAGAAACCGATCTTAGTCGGGCACTCGATCGCTGGTGCCGAACTGAGTTGGATGGCCAATCGGCATCCAGATAGGATTGCGGGTGTTGTGTATCTCGAGGCTGGCTATTCCTATGCATTTGATGACGGCAGGGGAGCTTCAGCTTTGGACATGATGAAGCTCCAGGCACCTCAACCTCCCCCCCCGGTGCAGCCGACTTAGTCAGCTTCAAGGCGTTGCAGAAGTACGATGACCGCGTGAACGGTTTCGAATTTCCAGAAGCAGAACTTCGCGAAGAGAGGCAAATAAATCCGGACGGAACCGTAGAGAATTTTCGCAATCCACCCGGAGGGGCCATGCTCATGAAGTTGATTTCTGGAGGGCAAAAGTACACTGCAATTCTCGTTCCCTCCCTTTTCATTTTCTCGAACCCGCACAGCCCGGGGGCCTGGCTTGAGTCGAGTGCCGATGTGTCTGTGCGATCCGATGCGAAGGTCTACTCCACCACATTAGAAGCGATGACAAAGAGGCAGGAGCAATCAGTTAAAAGTGGAGTGCCTGGGGCCGATGTCGTTACCATCCCCAATGGAAATCATTTCGTCTTTCTGTCGAACGAAAAGGAATGCTTAGGTACGGTGCAAGCATTTCTTTCGAAGCTGAGTCAGCCGAAAAATGCTCGAATTACGCCCTCATTCCAGCAGCAGTGATCGCGAAAACCGATGGTTCGCTTAGGCGAGGCGGATGCGCTGGAGCTGGCGCTTGCTGTGCTTGCCGTCAACGTGAGGGGCGACGATGCAGACAAACACCTGCAATTGAAGCACAAGGCGCGGCTGTTGGCCGCGCCTTGTGTCCAGCGAAGATATTTTTTCTACAGGGCGTTCATATTCTGCAAAAATTCAGAATTATTGCGCGCTTTGCCCAGCTTGTCGACCAGCAATTCCATGGCTTCGACGGGGGAGAGCGGGTTGAGTACTTTGCGAACCAGCCAGGTGCGCTGCAATTCATCCTTGGGGATCAGGAGTTCTTCCTTGCGGGTGCCGGAGCGTTGGATATCGATGGCAGGGAAGACGCGCTTGTCGACCAGTTTGCGGTCGAGAATGACTTCCATATTGCCGGTGCCCTTGAACTCTTCAAAGATGACTTCATCCATGCGGGAGCCGGTGTCGACGAGTGCGGTGGCGATGATGGTGAGTGAGCCGCCTTCTTCAATATTGCGAGCCGCACCGAAGAAACGCTTGGGTCGCTGCAGGGCGTTGGAGTCGACGCCGCCGGACAGCACTTTGCCGGAGGGAGGAACAATGGTGTTGTAGGCGCGGGCGAGGCGGGTGATGGAGTCAAGCAGGATCACGACGTCGCGCTTGTGCTCGACCAGGCGCTTGGCCTTCTCGATGACCATTTCGGCTACTTGCACGTGGCGAACCGCGGGCTCGTCGAAGGTTGAGCTGATGACCTCACCTTTGACGGAGCGCTGCATGTCGGTCACTTCTTCGGGGCGCTCATCGATAAGCAGCACGATCAGCACGACTTCCGGATGATTGGTGGTGATCGAGTTGGCAATGGACTGCAGCAGCATGGTCTTGCCAGTGCGGGGAGGAGCCACGATGAGACCGCGCTGCCCCTTACCGACCGGCGTCAGCAGGTCCATGACTCGGCCACTGATACTTTCCCGGACCGTCTCCATCTTGATGCGTTCCTGGGCGTAGAGCGGAGTCAGGTTATCGAACAGAATCTTGTTGCGGGTCTCTTCTGGAGACTCAAAATTGATGGCCTCGATTTTGACCAAAGCGAAATATTTTTCGCCTTCATGCGGCGGGCGCACGTTGCCGCTGATGGTGTCGCCAGTTTTCAGGTCGAATTTTCGAATCTGCGATGGCGAGACGTAAATATCGTCGGGGCCGGGAAGGTAGTTGTAGTCGGGGGAGCGAAGGAAGCCATAGCCGTCAGGCAAAATCTCAAGGACGCCTTCGGCAAAGATGTGGCCTTCTTTTTCGCTCTGGGCCTGCAGGATCCTGAAAATCAGGTCTTGCTTGCGCAGGCCACTGGCTCCAGGTATTTCCAAGGAACGCGCGATGCGCGTTAGTTCGGTGATGTTTTTCTCTTTTAGTTCTGCAATCGTCATAAATATTTTCAGGTGGATTTTCGGATGGTGGATTTGAGGTGAAGCACAGTGGGAAGATGTGTGGGATAGGGAGTTTTTATCTTGTACCGCGGAATATCAAACGCAGGGCAGGCCGGGGGAGGAACGGCACGCAGCTTACGCTGCGCGACGTTCTTGCTTACGAACCTGCTCGACGGCTACGGTAGCTTCACCTAAAGGATTGGAATGATGAAAGCGAATCAGTACGTCATTCATCGTATCCTGCAAACGGGTGGTCGGCTTATGCAACTTGCGAGCCGCTTTGGAAGCGAGCTGACACAGCTCGTAGCGATTGCGGACGTAGGTCAAAGCGCCAAATATTAGTTGGGAGCGCATAATTTTCAGTACCTCTCTTTTTTTGTGTTTAGTAATGGCCGTCAGAACCTTCTGCTTTGGGGTACGAGAAGTATTTGCCGGTCCAGCCAATAGATTCCTACAGGTTTAGACGCACGTAGCACACCTATCGATGGATCGAAAATCTGAGTCGTTTTCAAATTCTTTGTAGTGAGATCCACAACCGACTTCTTTACAGAGGTTTGCTGTAGGCGTTCGTTCTTGCGGGCACTGGCGACTCTTTAAGGTGATCGTGGTGGCCAATTCACTACCGTCTGCAGCCAGGACGGATTACGCCAGACGGCGTTTCCTATATTGGAAGTCCTTGACTGGACGGGATTTACCGTGGGATAGAAGACTCGTCTGAGCGACGGTCGCCCACCGGTGAATCTCGCCAACACTTAAGATTAGCTTCGCCGAGAACATCAGTCAACAAAAATTTATTGCTTTGTTACGCGATTTACACAGGCAAATCCAAAACGGCCGAGCTCTGCTCCGCGCGTTCTCATCCCGAGGACGTTGCAGGCGAAAGCGCAAGGCCAACGATCTGTTTGGATTTACGACCAATAACTGCGGTCGAGAGTACGATACTGGATGGCCTCCGCCAAGTGCTTCACGGCCAGATCCGCTTCCCCTTCAATGTCGGCAATGGTGCGCGCTACCTTAAGAATGCGGTCGTGAGCGCGGGCGGTGAGACCCTGCTGCTGCATGGCTCGCTCCAACAGACGCTCCGCATCGGCGGCAAGCCCGCAATAGGCTCTGATTTGGCGGGTACTCATCTGGGCGTTGCAGAAAATCCGCTCGCTGGCGCTGGAGAAGCGGACCGCCTGGCGCTCGCGGGCAGCGAGCACCCGAGCGCGAATCTCTGCCGAACCTTCGGCAGCCGAACCGCCTCGCAACTCTTTATATTGCACCGCCGGAACTTCGATATGAATATCGATGCGATCGAGCAGCGGTCCCGACACCTTGGACACGTAGCGCTGAATCATGGGCGGGGTACACATGCATTGCCGGGATTTGTCGTTGAAGTAGCCGCAGGGACAGGGGTTCATCGCCGCCGCGAGCATAAAGCGCGCGGGAAAGCTGAGCGACATGGAAGCTCGCGCAATGGTGACATGGCCATCTTCCAGTGGCTGGCGGAGAACTTCGAGAACATTGCGAGGAAACTCGGGCAGCTCATCCAGAAACAAGAGGCCGTTGTGGGCAAGGGATACTTCGCCCGGACGCGGAATGGCGCCGCCGCCGATCAGGCCGGCATCGGAAACGGTGTGATGCGGCGAGCGAAATGGTCGTTGGGTCACCAGACCGGTTTCAGAATTCAACACACCAGCGACCGAGTGGATCTTGGTTGTCTCCAGCGCTTCTTCGAAATCGAGCGGAGCGAGGATGCCCGGCAGTCTCTTGGCGAGCATGGTTTTGCCCGATCCAGGCGGCCCAATCATGAGAATGTTGTGTCCACCGGCAGCCGCAACTTCGAGTGCGCGCTTGGCAGTTTGCTGTCCGCGGACGTCGCAAAAGTCGAGAGGGAAGTGCTGCATTTCGCCGAGTAGTTCGCGGGTGGCCACACGAATGGGCTGCGCCTGGATTCCGCCGTTGGCGGCCGAGTTCAACAGTTCGCGCACCTCAAGCAACGTGTTCACGCCATAGACGTCGACGCCTTCGACCACGGCCGCCTCGCGCGCATTGGCCGCTGGGATCAGCAGGTTCTTGATTCCGCGTTCGCGTGCCGCGATGGCAATCGGCAGCATCCCCTGCACCGGGCGCAGGCCGCCGTCGAGGCCAAGCTCACCGACCAGGAGAAAATTGCTGAGATCGCGCAATTGCAGGCTGCCGTACGCGCCCAGAATGCCAATGGCCATGGGCAGGTCGAAGCCGGAGCCTTCCTTCTTCAAGTCGGCGGGAGCCAGATTGATGGTGATCTGGGTGGGCGGGACATCGAAGCCGGAGTTTTTTATTGCGGCGCGGACGCGGTCGCGGCTCTCGCGCACGGCGGCATCGGGCAGGCCGACCATGTGGAACCGATCTTCCACCATTTTGATGCCGGAAAAGTCCACTTCCACATCGATGATGTTGGCGTGGATGCCGTACACGGCGGCGCTAAAAGACTTGAAGAGCATAGGGGGAGTTCTGTCATCGATAGTACTACTGCGGAAAGGGTTGTGAAGGTGAGCCGGCTCACAGGGGCGAATTTGCAAAGACGCCTGCCGCCGCGCGGCTGCCGTATGCTGAGAGTGCTATTCAATTCTGTCGGGTTTTTATGACAAGCCTTTTCGATCTATTCAAAATTGGGATTGGACCTTCCAGTTCCCACACCGTGGGTCCGATGCGGGCGGCGCGGCGGTTTGCAGTGGAATTGGACGCTGCAGGGCTGCTGGAGCTGACTGCGCGGGTGACGGTGGAGTTATACGGGTCACTGGCGCTGACCGGCCATGGCCACGGCACGGACCGCGCAATTCTGCTCGGATTGCTCGGAGAACAGCCGGATCGGGTTAATCCAGCGGCAATCGATGACATTGTGGGGAAGGTTCGCGCCGAACATACTTTATGGCTTCTCGGCCAGCACGCGGTTTCTTTTCATGAAGCGGAAAACGTGCTGTGGCATCGCGCCGAGACGCTGCCCGGACATCCCAACGGCATGCGGTATACGGCGAGGGCAGCCGACGGCTCGATTCTGCGGCAACAAATTTTCTATTCCGTCGGAGGAGGGTTCATTCGCGCCGAAGGTGAAGAGGCTTCGATGCAGACGGCTAAGAACATCCCTTATGCTTTTCAGAGCGCGGCGGAGTTACTGCAGGTAGCCGAGCAGAACGAACTGCGGGTGTGGCAACTCATTCTGGCGAACGAATCGGTCGCACGCAGTGAAATGGATGTGCGCTCCGGAATTCATCGCATTTGGCAAACGATGAAGAGTTGTGCCGAGCGCGGCCTGACCACCGAAGGGACGCTGCCTGGGGGATTGAATGTGCGCCGCCGTGCGCCGGAAATGCGCGCCAGGCTGCTTCGGAAGCAAGCCGGCGATCCGCTCGCGCCGATGGATTGGTTGACGCTCTACGCCATCGCCGTAAATGAAGAGAATGCTGCCGGCGGCCGCGTGGTAACGGCTCCGACGAATGGCGCAGCCGGAGTGATTCCGGCGGTTGCCCATTACTATCGGAATTTTGTTGCGGGTGCCGATGACGAAGGCATCCTGCGCTACTTTTTGACAGCAACTGCGATTGGCATTCTTTACAAGGAAAATGCTTCCATCTCCGGCGCGGAAGTAGGTTGCCAGGGCGAGGTGGGTGTCGCCTGCTCGATGGCAGCCGGAGGGCTGGTGGCAGCGATCGGCGGGAAGAATGACGAGGTGGAACATGCTGCCGAAATCGCGATGGAACATAATCTCGGGATGACATGCGACCCAATTGGCGGCCTGGTGCAGATTCCATGCATCGAACGCAATGCCATGGGTGCGGTGAAGGCGGTGAATGCATGCCGCATCGCCATGAACGAGACGGGAACGCACAAGGTGTCACTTGACCAGGTGATTGAGACGATGTACCGAACGGGACTCGACATGCAGAGCCGCTACAAGGAGACATCCCAGGCTGGACTGGCGTTGAATATTATCGAATGCTGATGGCTCCGTTGGGCGCCGATCCGTGTTCGCCGCTATTCCAGTCTTCCATAACTCACAATGCAGTCGTAGTCCATGCGCACGTGACCGTCATCCTGGCATTGGGCAAATAGTTTTTCTATCTGGCGCATCATGGCGGTGTAGCGCGGGTGGCCCGGTTGCGGCATATAAGACGACGAGAGGATGCGGCCCCGTAGGCCGTCGAGATCGAACGACTGAGCGTTCTGAAATGTTACGCGGCGCATGGTTCCCGACCGAGTGCCACCCGAGTCGAAAAACTCGCCAAGTCGTTGCTTGTGCGGATATTTACTTCGCACCATTTCGTAGTCGATGCCGAACTCTCTGAGGATGCGTTCGTATCCGTCATGAAACGGATCTCCGCCTACGCGGCGTTCGTTATAGGCGATGGCGCACCAGCCGCCGGGGCGCAATACGCGGAGAAACTCTGCGCGGGCGGGCGGAAGGTCGAACCAATGCAATGCTTGAGCAACGGTAACCAAGTCCGCGGAGTGCGAAGGCAGACCTGTCATTTCCGCGGTACCGGAAACGCACCGCAGTTTCGGAAACCGGTGGATCAGACTGGCACAGGCATCGCGCATGGCGTCGTTGGGCTCGACGGCGGTGACGGCGTAATCGCGCGCAAGAAAAATTTCAGTCAGCAATCCGGTACCGGCTGCGACATCGACGATGGAGGCGTGCGGATCGAGATGGCAATGATCGCGCAGGAAATCGACGATCTCGCCGGGATATCGAGGGCGATAGTGGCGATAGCTATCTACGCGGTCGGAAAATCTTTGGGTCGAATCCATAACGAGGTTGGGGCCTTACCTCTCGATGGCCATGGCGACAGAATTTCCGCCGCCCAGACAGAGCGCTGCAACACCTTTCTTCAGGTCGCTGCGTATCAGCTCGTAGATGAGGGTGATCAGCACGCGGGCACCGCTGGCGCCAATGGGGTGGCCGATCGCGACAGCTCCGCCGTTTACATTTACCTTGCGGGGATCGAGTCCTAGTTCGCGCGAGACCGCAAGCGCTTGTACGGCGAATGCCTCATTCAGCTCGAACAGATCGACGGCATCTCCCTGCCAGCCGGCCCGATCAAGAACTTTGCGAATGCCCGTGACCGGTGCCATCATCACCCACTTGGGCTCGATGCCGCTGCTGGCCTGGGCGCGGATATGCACCATGGGCGGCAAACCCAGGGAGGCAGCTTTGCCGGCGGACATCACCATCACGGCGCCTGCTCCGTCGTTGACGCCAGGTGCGTTTCCCGCCGTCACGGTGCCATCTTTTTTGAAGGCGGGCTTTAACTTCCGCAACGATTCCAGGGTTGCGTCCTCGCGCACTGACTCGTCACGGCGGAACAGCGTGGGAGCTTCGCCTGTTTTCCTTGCCGGAATTTCGACCGGAACTATCTGGGCGGTAAATCGGCCATCCTTCCACGCAGCGGAGCTCTTGCGATGGGAATCGAGGGCATACGCATCCTGTTCTTCGCGGGTAATGGCGTATCTTTCGGCAACGTTCTCGCCTGTCATCCCCATGTGGTAGTCGTTGTAGGTATCCCACAGGCCATCCTGGATCATGCTGTCCACCGCCCGGTTGTCGCCCATGCGGAATCCCTTGCGAGCGTCCGGGAGGAGATACGGTGCATTGCTCATGGACTCCATGCCGCCAGCGATAATGATTTCGGCATTGCCGGTCTGGATTGCCTGCGCAGCGAGCGCAACCGCCTTCAGTCCCGATCCACAAACCTTGTTAATCGTGAAAGCGCTCACCTCGGGTGCGAGGCCACCGAAGATGGCGGCCTGTCGCGCCGGATTCTGGCCGAGGCCTGCAGATACCACATTGCCCATGATGCATTCATCGACCAGAGAGGGATCGATACCGGCACGCTTCACAACCTCTCGCACCACGATCGCACCCAACTGAGTGGCGGAAAAATCGGCGAGCGCGCCGAGAAACTTTCCGACCGGTGTGCGGACAGCGGCTACGATTACAACGTCTTCCATCCGACCCTCCAGATTTCAAGCAACGCGTTTGATGCAAACGAAAAAAGTATACGGCCAGCCGAGCATGCATGGCTCGCCAGTTTCCCCGCACATCAATTCGACGGTGGAGAAATGCAGGGAGTTCAAAATTGCGAAGTGTATCGCGGCGCGCATTCATGCGGTGAAACACATCTCGTCACGGTCGGCGGAAATCTCGCGTGTATCAGGAATCACCGTTGTTCTCGAAGAATGCACGCTCGCGATTTTCGTCTTTCTCGTCTAACCGTTCGACGAAACGATTGCATTTTCGAAGGAATCGCAATCCGGCGCTTGGAAAAAAAGCGACACGAATGCGATTTTTTTCTTGACATTAATTTTGCACAAAACTATACCTTCGTGTAACTGCGGTACGAGACTGCAGTACTCGATGTCACATCGAAAGGGAGAATAGTTCATATGGCAACCAAAAAAGCAGCGAAGAAAGCAACGAAGAAGGCAGTTAAGAAGACCGCCAAAAAGAAGTAAGGCGATCGAAGCAGTTAAGGCAAAACAGAAGAGGGAGCGCAAAGCGCTCCCTCTTCTGTTTTGAGCAAAAGTATTCTCCAAGTCACGGGTTGTTCTTTTGCGCACACGCCAGTAGGCTCAGCTGAGAAGAGATGACTCGACGCCGCTGGATTGCCGACCGATGGAGCGAAAATTCCGCCGTACTGCTGGATGCGCAGGCAGCCCATCTGGCGCGCGTTCTTCGCGCGCAGGTTGGCCAGGAATTCGATATTGTTGCGGGAAATACAGTGCGGCGAGGGGTTGTCGAACAGGTTGCTGTGGACGTTGTCGAGTTTTCTCTGCACGAGGAAGTCGAGGCGGCGGGATCTCTTCCTCTGGTGGTGGCGCTGAGTATCGTTCGATTCGAGCGAATGGAATGGGCGATCGAAAAGCTGACCGAGATCGGAGTCGCGCGAATGATTCCGTTGATCGCGCAGCGCAGCGAAAAACATCTGGTGCAGGCAGCCGCGAAGCGCAAAGAGCGGTGGGGGAAAATTGCTCGAGAGTCGGCGCAACAGTCACGTCGCGTTGCCATTCCAGAAATCTGCGATCCGATGTCGATTGCGCAATGCATCGCAGAAGTGCCGGAGGCCCTGCGCTTACTTTTGTCAGAGCAGGAGCGAACCCAGTCGCTGTGGGAATCTCTGATGACAACAGGGGCGCAGACGACTGCTACGGCAGCGATCTATGCTGCGATCGGACCGGAAGGCGGATGGACTCCAGCAGAACTTTCAAGCTTCGCCGACGCCGGTTGGCGATCGGTGAGCATGGGTCCGCACATCCTGCGAACGGAGACCGCCGCGATTGCAGTGGCGAGCGTCGTCAGCGCGTGGTGGAGCGGCGTCTGAGAGAAGTTGTCGTTACGACGTAGCAGTGAGCGACGGACGGCCTTTAGCGGAAGATGTCTTTCATCTTGCCGAAAAAGCTCCGCGAAGTCGGCGTGTTTTCCACCGTCAAGGTTTCGGCCAACTGCCGCATCAGTTCCTTTTGCACCTTGGTCATTTTTCTGGGCACCTGCGCCACCACCTGAACAATCAGATCTCCGCGTCCGTGATCGTTGAGATAGGGAACGCCTTTGTTGCGGAGACGGAATTCCGTTCCGCTCTGGGTCCCTTCAGGAATCTTGAGCTTGGTCTCGCCTTCCAGGGTGGCAATCGTCAGTTCCGTTCCGAGTGTTGCCTGGGGAAAAGAGATTGGCAGCACATAGTGCAGATTGTTACCCTCTCGCTCGAGAAACGGATGAGGCTCGACGGAGATTACCACATACAAGTCTCCCGATGGACCGCCGTAGCGGCCGGCGTCTCCCTCACCCTGGTAACGAATACGCATGCGGTCCTCGATGCCGGCGGGAACGGTAACGTTGATGGTATGTTCGGCGGACTGGCGGCCTTCTCCTCTGCATTTCTGACAGGGATGGGAGACCAGGCTGCCTGTTCCTCCGCAGACAGGGCAGGTACGGGCGACGGAGAAAAATCCCTGCTGAAAACGAACCTGGCCGCGGCCGGCGCATTGCTGGCAAACAGTGGGTCCGTGCCCGGGCTCGGCACCGCTTCCCTGGCAAGCGACGCAGTTCTCCATGCGGCGGATGTGGATCTCGCTCTGTTTGCCGAAGACGGCCTCTTCAAATGTAAGAGTGAGCTCATACTGCAGATCGCGTCCCCGCTGGGCGCGGGAGGATCGGCGGCCGCCGCCCATGTTGAACATTTCTCCGAAGAGGTCGCCAAAGATGTCGCCCAGATCGGGCATGCCGGCAAAGCCGCTCGCGTCGCCGGCGCCATTGCTCACACCGGCATGACCGAAGCGGTCGTAGGCGGCGCGTTTGTCGGGATCGGAGAGTACCTGGTACGCCTCGCTTGCCTGCTTGAATTTGTCTTCCGCGGCAGGGTCGTCCGGATTTCTGTCCGGATGGAATTGCATGGCGAGCTTGCGGTAGGCGCTCTTCAACTCCTGGTCAGAGGCGGTGCGCTCTACACTTAGAACTTCGTAATAATCGGCTTTGATCACGCGGGCAGTTGGACTCATGCTGTTTTCTGTTTAGGATTTGTGGCAACTCGCACCAAGGCAGGACGAAGGAGGCGGTCGCGCAGGGTATAGCCGCGGCGAACTTCCTCCATCACCTGGTGGTCGGGAAGGTCCTCGCGTTCCACCATCTCGATGGCTTCATGCAGGCGAGGATCGAATTGTGTTTGCAGCGTAGGAACGGGCTGTACTCCCAGCGAGCGAAGGATTTCTCCCATCTGACGCACGATCAGTTCGACGCCGGAGCGAAGTTGCTCGGCCGAACTTTCCGAGCGCAGGGCAAGCTGAAAGTTGTCGAGCACTGGCAGAATCTGCTCCACGGTATTGATCAGGGCATAATCGCGGTACTCGGCACGCTCCCGAGCTTCTCTCTTGCGGTAATTGTCGAATTCCGCCTGCAGGCGCGCCAGTCGATCGAATAGCTGGTCGCGTTCCGCTTGCAACCGGTCGAGCTCTTCCTGTGCGGGAGCGGCGGCGGCATCGATGGTCTCCATGGGCGCGGAGGCGCTTTCGACGGGCTCGACCTCCTGAGGCGCCGCGGGCGGTTTCTTGTCATTCTTCTGGTGGCTGGGTGTCTTCAATGATTCGTCGTGTCGCATAATTTTTCTTCTTGCAAATCCATGGAGTCGAGCGGGCGAGTCGATTTCAGAATCGCTCCGGTTCTCTCCAAGAGTAAAGGATGCGGGCGCCGGGTCAGGAGCGTCATTTTTTGCATGACCGATTGGTTGCGTGGGCTTTCCGGAAACCGGCTACTTCTATTGTAACCAGTTGAGGGGGAGGATTCCCTGGATTGACGGTTACTGGCGGCGGATTGGCTCGAAAGTTCCTGTGCCGCAGTCTGTTACGGCTGTGTCGCCCAGCGTCCAAAAAGGTCGGCAATGTAGGTTACGGTACCAATGGCGCTGGCATATTGGATGCGGGTGGGCCCGATTACGGCGACCGTTCCCAGATGTTCCGCTCCGCGCCGGGCCGGGGCGGCAATCAGGACAAGGTCGCGCATTTCGGGGATGGCTTCCTCCAGACCGACGACCACGCGAACGGATGGTTGGTTGTTGTCGACATATGCGTTCAAAAGATCGATGATGCGTTGCTTTTCTTCGAGCGCAAGAAAGATCTCTCGCAGATGGCGCCTGTCGGCCTCATTCACCATCAGGTTGGCGACCCCATCCATGAAAATGGATTTTTCCTTCGAATTGCGATCGGCCATGGGATCCATGGCGCCTTTGGCCCAGAGTTCCAGCGAGCACAGGACCTGGTTATACTCATTGCGCTCACGGTCCATGCGGCGGGTCAGTTCCTGGCGAATGCGTTCCAATCCCCAGCCGTGAAAATTCTGATTGAGGTAGTTGGCCGCTGTTTCCAGTTCTCCTGGAGTCAGGTCATGTTCCAGCGTCAGCAGGCGATCGCGCACCACCCCGGCGGTTGTCACCAGAACCGTAAGCACGCGCGCAACGCCGAGACGGGTAAAGTGAACATGTTCCAACAGCTCCCAATCGGCGGTGACCGCGGTGACGCCCAGACCTACGCCGACTCCGCCGGACAGCAGCGCCAGGATATGCGAGGTACGCGCGAAAAAGTCAGTGGCGTTGACCACGCCGGTAAAGCTCTCTTCAATTTGCTCCTGAGTGGGTTGAGGTAGCACGTGAGGCGCAGAGGATTTACGGCGGAGAAGCTGTTCGACGTAATAACGAAATGCCTGCGCGGTAGGGATTCGTCCGGCCGAGGTGTGGGGTTGCTCCAGAAATCCAGCTTCGGAGAGGTCCGCCATGACGTTGCGGACGGTCGCGGCGCTCATGCCTTCACGATTCTGCTGCCGCGCGATCGACTGCGAAGCCACCGGCTCGCCGTTGGCAATATAGTTTTCAACAATGGCGGTCAGCACGAGTTCTTTGCGCGGACCCATGGGAGCGTCCTTCGCCTTGCCCGGCGGATTGTCCGTCGAAGGGTTCACTTCCATACAGCGACTCTAGGAACTCGCAGGCATGAAGTCAAGCTGCGAATTTGTTGGGGAATGCAGCGCTGCCATTGGATCCGGTCCGCCGGGTTGATTTGTTCGATGGCATTGCACTTGTCCTCGTGAGGCATATCCCGTCGCTCCCCCAAGGGACCGCACAGGCATGCGGCCCTTCAGGGAGAATCCTCATTTCAGCGACGGAAGCGATCGTCGGACACTACATGCCAAAGCGTTCGTGCCACGGAGTCGCGGCTTTCAGCGCACGGTTCACGTTCTCAATGTTTTTGACGCCTTCCGTCTTGAGCCAATCCTCAAAGGCCTTGGCTCCCTGCTTGGCATAGACGGGGATGCCGTCTTTCCATGTAGCGCGCCCGCAGAGAACGCCGTTGAATTTGGCCCCGGACTCACCGGCCAGCTCAAGCGTTTCGATGAAGACCGGATTGGAGACACCCGCCGAGAGATAAATGAAAGGTTTGGCCGAAGCTTCCGCCGCCTTGCGGAAAAGCTGAAGCGCTTCTTCGCGGGTGTACGCCGCAGTGCCTTTGAAAGCGCGAGTGCCGGCGACGAATTCCATCTGGATTGGCACTTCCATCTTGAGGACATCGACGCCGTAGCGATCATCGCTGAAGTCTTTGGTGGCACGGGTCACGATCTCGGGCTTCTTCTGTGCGTACCCTATCGACTTTTCATCGCCACCCTCGGCGTCATACCCGACAATTTCGAGGAAGAAGGCAATGTCGTGGGCGCGGCACTCATCGCCAATGCGTTCAATGAACGCGTACTTGACGTCGTTGATTTCCTTGGATTCGAACGGAGTGTAGTAAAGCAGCACCTTGACCGCGTCCGCGCCTTCATGCTGAATGCGGCGCACCGACCAATGGTCGAGCAGGTCGGGCAGACGGCCCGGTTCGGCGGCATCGTAGCCGGTCTTTTCATAGGCCAGTAAGAGACCCTTGCCGTTCCGGTGCTTGGCGGCGGGAAGTCCAAACTCCGGATCCAGCAAAATAGCCGATGCATGGCGGGTCAGGACTTCCGTGACCAGCGTTTTGAATTCAACCAGCGCATGGTCGTCGACCGCGGATCCTTTTTCCTTGGCCAGAGATTTCTTCAGGGAACCGCGTTGATCCATGGCGGCGGCAGCAATGACACCGCGCTCGTCGGAGAGGGCTTTCATACCGGCCAATTTGCCGGGGGTCAGCTTCATCGTCGTACACTCCTTGATTTTTTTGTCTTTTGGGTTCGGTGGGTTATCCAGGCCTCGAGAGGCCAAGTCCATCATTCCAGTTTCATCCACTCCATTTTACGCTGGGGCGAAGATTTCGATGTGACGCGGGTCATGGTCGTACCGGAACCGCGAGCGCGGCCTGCTGGGCCTGGATCAGCTCTCGCGTACCACGCGCGGCCAGATCGAGCAGCGCGAAGTGTTGATCACGGGAGAAGGTGTTGTGCTCGGCGGTGGCCTGCACCTCGACGAAATCGCCTGCGCTGGTCATGACCACGTTCATGTCGACATCGGCGCGGGCATCTTCTTCGTAGGCCAGGTCGAGCAGCGGAGTACCGTCCACAATGCCCACGCTGATGGCGGCGATGAGATGCCGGATCGGCGAAGCGGAAAGGACTTTCGCGGCGACCAGTCGATGAACGGCCAGCCCCAGGGCGACAGCCGCGCCGGTAATGGCTGCGGTGCGGGTGCCTCCGTCGGCCTGCAGAACATCGCAATCGAGAATGATGGTGCGCTCGCCGAGCGCCTTCAGATCCACGGCGGCGCGCAGGGAGCGCCCGATCAGGCGCTGAATCTCATGGGTGCGCCCACCCACCTTGCCGCGTTCGCTTTCTCGAGGAGTTCGAGTCAGGGTGGCGCGAGGCAGCATTCCATATTCAGCAGTCACCCAGCCCTGGCCGCGATTGCGCAGCCAGCCGGGAACGCCGCTTTCGACGGTGGCGTTGCAGAGTACGCGAGTGTGGCCGAGTTCGATCAGGACCGATCCTTCCGCGGTGGGTACGAAATCGACGGTCAGGCGGAGTGGACGGAGTGCATCGATGGCTCGACCTTCGGGTCGGAAGTGGATGGAAGCAGGAGCGGGCATGTGCAATCCATTGTATCGACTTCTGCGATTTTCGAGCTGGAGGCGTGCGGCGATCGAGATTGGGAAGAAGGCTTTCGGGTCTGTCCCAGAGTGGGAACCGAGTTTCAAAATGGGTTTCGGTGGGAAGCTCACGGAACTCCTTTATAAGCAGTGGTTTTGATGGTTGAGGGCAGAGCAGGTTGTGTCGTTTTGAAACTGGCGCTGCCTTTGGTAACAGAGGTTCGGAGAAGCCGTGCCCAATTAAGTTGTTGACTCCGTACCGTTAAGGGAGAAGGTCCAGTTTGGCACGCAACGTGAATACAAGAGGTGCAAGAACGGGGCTGAAAAGCAAAGGATTGGGCTTTCCGAATCAGAAGGGGAGGCCCGTTTCGGAGCGACAAACTCGTTCGTGGCTTGAGGCGCTCGCGCCGAGAAAGGAGACTCCCCGTGACATTCCTCGATTTGATGTTGATTCCTTCCGCAGCTGCTTGTCTGGTTCTGATTGCCAGCGTGGTCATGCAAAGTCTGCGTCACGAATGGTAAGTCCGGCCGCGGCGGCCGCGATCTTCCGGCCGATTGAAAGCCCCGGAGAGTTTTGAGCGAATCGCGGGGCAGGTGAGAGCGAAACGGAAACGCAGAGTTTGTCCAGAGTCGAATGGGACGAAGATGCAGAATCCTTAACAGGTTTCAAGAAATGAAGTGGAGACCGAATGGTGACCCTGGCGCTACCGCAGCAGCAAGATGATTCCTTCCCCAGTCGCCGATTGGCGGCCGACACTGAAACTTCGACGGTCGAAGCTCGTCACTTAGCCCACGATGCCCGTAATTGGCTTACGGTACTCCAGGTGTATTGCGATCTACTGCGCACCTCGCGCACGGTGACGGAGGAGGGGCGACCGTGGCTCGACGAATTAGCCGGAGCGGTCGAGCGGGGGAATGGGTTGGTGGATTCCCTCATGGGCTTGGCGCAGTCGGCACTCCAGTCTGAATCGCAGGCTCCTCGGCAAGTGGATTCCATGCCGCCCCTTGACTTGGCCGCCGCTGTCGAACGGCGGTTGCCTCTGCTCCGGCAGATGGCCGGGAACAAGATCGAGTTGGAAATCAAGACTGCGGGAGATGGGGGGCCGACTGCGTTGCGCGAACCCGAGTTTGAACGGATCCTGTTGAACCTGGTGCGAAACGCGATCGAGGCAATGGAGAATGGGGGAAGGCTGCGGATCGTTCTCGAGCACGGCCATGGAGATTCTAGCCATTCCATCTTGCTGCGCGTTTCCGACACAGGAAGCGGAATTGCCGCGGAACTCCTGCCTCACATTTTCAATTCCGGTGTTTCGACGAAACTGGCTGCGAGCGAGGATCCCCAATCTCGCGGCTTCGGGCTGGCGATTGTACGGGAACTGGCGCTGCGCGCCGGCGGATCGGTACGAGTTCGTTCCAAACCCCGACAGGGGAGTTCGTTCACCGTCGAGTTGCCGCTGGTTGAGGAGTCACTTTCGGATCGCAGCCCAGCCAAATCGCAGATGCCGGTCTCCTCTGTTCGGCCACACCGCCTGGCGGTTGTGCCTGAAAAGCCGAAGTCGAAGACGAACCCGGGTGTCCACTTCAACAATTGTGGCGCCAATCGGAAAGGAACCCGAGTACCATGCTAACAACGACCCGTATGTTTACCCCTACCTCCCAAATCCCTCCTGCGGAGCGAGCCAGCATGATGCATGTGCTGGTAGTGGACGACGATACTGCGATCCGCGCTGCAGTCTCGGACATTGCACGCAACTATGGCTTCGCTGTGTCGAGTGTCGAAGATACGGCTTCCGCCCGGGCGGCCCTGAAGGCCCACATGGCCGACATTGTGCTTCTCGATCTGAAACTGCCTGGCGGGGGCGGACTCCCCCTGGTGGAAGAGATCCGCACGCTCTACCCGGAGACCGTCGTGGTGGTGATGACCGCGTACGCCACGGTGTCTTCGGCCGTCGAGGCAATGCGCACCGGGGCGAGCGAGTATCTGACCAAGCCTTTCAGCATGGACGAATTGACGGATGTGCTGGAGCGCGCCTCCGAGCGACGGCATTTTGATACCGAAAGCCGCCGGCTGCGGGAAAAGCTACGCACTTCGGATGGATTCGGCACCTTGATCGGCCGCAGCCCGGAGATGGAACGCGTCTATCGCATTTTGTCGAAGGTGGCGCACACGACCCATCCGGTGTTGATCCTGGGAGAAAGCGGAACCGGCAAAGAGATTGTCGCCCGCACAATCCATTACAACGGACCGAACGCCACCCACCCGTTTATTCCGGTCGACTGCGGATCCCTGGTGCCCACCCTGATCGAAAGCGAACTATTCGGCTATGTGAAGGGAGCATTCACCGGCGCGAACCGGTCCAAGGAAGGATTGCTGGCGACGGCCGAAGGGGGCACCGTTTTTCTGGACGAGATTGGCGAGCTACCGCTTGATCTGCAGGCGAAGCTGCTGCGCGCGCTGCAGGAGAAAGAGATCCGCCCGATCGGCTCCAATCAGCGAGTCCCGATCCACGTCCGCATCCTGGCCGCAACGAATCGCGATCTGGCGGCGATGGTGGAACAAGGCAAGTTCCGCAAGGATCTTTTCTTCCGCCTGAATGTCGTCAACGTGAAAGTGCCGGCGCTACGCGAACACCGTTCGGATATCGCGCTGCTGGCGGCGCACTTTCTGGAACGCCGTCGGCGCGAAACCGGGGTTGTCTACACGCTGAGCGACGATGTGCTGCGGGTGCTGGCGAGCTATGATTGGCCGGGAAACGTGCGCGAACTGGAAAATACCATTGAGCGAGCGTGCGCCCTCTCTTCCGGTCCGGTGCTGCACCTGGGCGATATGCCCACCCAGTTGCAGGAATACCGGATGCACTGGCAGGCCGCGCCCGAAACCGCGCCGCAGGACACGATCAGCATGGATTCCAGCATTCTGACGATCGCGGAAATGGAAAAGCAGGCCATCCTGAATACTTTGCGCCAGTTGAACGGCGACAAGCTCACGGCGGCGCGACTGCTTGGCATCGGCAAAACCACGCTTTATCGCAAGTTGAAGGAATACGGCATCGCAGACGATTCTGAGATGTAGGGAACGCGCCGGATGGAAGAGGCGGTTCTCGACTTCCACCCGTAAGCCCAACCACACCACAAGCAGAAATCCTGAAGGGGGAATTGCATGACGCAGACCGTGCTGTTGGTCACTGCTATGTCGGGCGCGGAAAATTGCGCCGCTACGATCGGACGTCAACTGGGCCTGACCATCGAACTGGCCGAGAATCGCCGCGCCGCACTGGCCGCTCTGCGGCGGCGGGAATTTTCTGTAATCGTGCTGGATGACAGCATGGTGGAGGCCGACCCCGCGGGCACGGAAGTGCTTTGGCAGCAGGCAGGTCTGGCTATTCCCATCCAGGTGAATCTGGGCATATCCGGCTGCAACCGCGTGCTACGGGAGGTGCGTGCCGCCCTGCAGCGGCGGGAGAGAGAGCTGTCGCTGGCGAGGCAGGCCGCCGTTCGACTGATGGAAGGCGAGATGAATACGACGATCACGGGGTTGTTGCTGCAAACCGAGCTGGCGCTCGAGGAACCAGCTCTACCGCCGGGGACTGTCGTCAAACTGCGGCAGGTCGTCGAACTGGCCGGAGTGCTGCGCGATCATCTGCGTGCGCCTTCCGGAGTTGTCGGCTAACTTCGAATGCAGCTTATGCGCCGGAATTGCGGGTTGGCAAAGCGCAGGTCCCGGACTAATGAATCGTCTTCATCTTGCGGGAAAGAAAATCCATGAGCAGATATTGTCCCAGCGTTTCCGGGGTGGTGAAGTAGGCCTTGCCCTTGCACATGGCGGTGACGCGCTGCACAAACTGCACCAGGCCCGGATCGGAGGCAAGCATGAAGGTGTTGATCATGATGCCGGACCGTTTGCAGCGGGCGACCTCTTCCAGGGTTTCGTGGACCACCAGTGGGTCCAGTCCGAAGGCACTTTTGTAAATGCGTCCATCCGGGAGTGTCAGCGCCGAGGGCTTGCCGTCGGTGATCATGACAATCTGCTTCATGTCTTTTCGCTGGCGGGCAAGAATCCGCTGCGACAGGCGCAGGCCTTCCCGGGTATTGGTGTAGTACGGGCCTACCTGGGCGCGAGCCAGCTGCGACAGCGGCAACTCCTCGGCAGAGTCGTGAAACAGAACCAGCGACAGGGTGTCGCCCGGATACTGCGTGCGCACCAGGTGTGACAGCGCCATAGCCACACGCTTGGCGGGTGTAAAGCGATCTTCTCCGTACAGGATCATGGAGTGGGAGCAGTCGAGCATGACGACGGTGGCGCAGGAGCTTTGATACTCGGACTGATGCACGTGAAGGTCGCTGTATTCCAGATTCAAGGGGAGAGAGAGGCCTTCGCGGGCGAGGGCCGAACCTAACGTCGCGGTGGCGTCCAGGTTGAGCGTGTCGCCGAACTCGTACAAGCGCGAGCCGCCGCTGACCTCGACACCCGTCGACAGCTCGCGGGTATCGTGGCGACCGAACGATGCCTTGCCGAGCGATCCCAGCAGGTCCCGAAGAGTCTTATAGCCGAGAAAGTCGAGCCCCTTGTCGGTTACCTGGAACCGCGCCTGCGCCTCCTGGCCTGCCTCTCCGGGCCCGCTTGAAATATGTCCCGGCGGTTGCTCGCCTTGCTGGCTGCGATCGAAGGTGACAAAGTTTTCCTGTTCCATGCGCGCGATGAGCTGTTCGATCAACTCCTCCAGCTCGCCATCTCCGGCCATCTGCTCGATTCGTTGCTGCATCGCTTCGTCGAACAGGTCTCCGTATTCCAGCGCCTGGCGCATGGCTTCCCGCAAATTGTCGAGGGTCTGCTCGCTACGCATCTCCTGAAAGCGGCTGAAGGGAGAGCGAAAGCCGGAATCGAGCAGAAAGTCCGACAGCGCTTCCAGCAGGGACTCCATCTCTAGTTCGTCGGCCAGATTGCCCGTGTATTTGCTGTATCGAATGCGCTTCATACTTGCCTGCGGAAAATGTTGTTCTGAGACGCTAATTGTAGGCTTTGCGGCCGCGCCGTCCGGGCAAGTCGTCCGGATCGCGTTCGCTGGAGGATCCCTCGACGGCGCGTTCCATGCGGTCGCCGCGATGCACGTGCTTTTCTGCGGCTGCGAAACCGCGCTCTTCATTGCGGCTCAGGCGGCGATGCGCGACCATGCCTTCCAGCAAAAATTCAGCCGCCGAGACGATGCGTTCCGGCGCATCCTTGGCGCGGATGCCGAGCGGCGTCAGAGTTTCGATCAGTCCCTGCACCTGGCCAAGTTCCGCCAGCATGTCCGCAGCGGGTTGGTCATCCTGCATGTTGATGGTGCCGCCGAGGTTGAACCATTGCTCAATCTGCTGGGTGTTGGTACCGGCAAAATAGTGATCGAAGACCTGCGCGATGGATTGACGGACAATTTCTCGGACGACGATTTCCGGGCCGCGCATCTCGCCTTCGTACTCCAGTTCAATCTTTCCAGTGATGCCGGGAAGCGCGCTGTACAAATCGCCGGCACGAGGCACGGCCAGCGACTCTCCATGCTGGATGGCGCGACGCTCGGCATTGGAAACTACCAGCTCCATGGTGCTGATGGGCAGCCGCTGACTGACGCCGCTGCGGCGATCGACCTTCTTGTCTTCCCGAGCCGTAAAGGCTATCTGCTCCACGATGGAGCGGATGTAGCCGGGAATTTCCGTCTTCATCAGTCCACGGTCGGTCCATGCTTCCTGGCCGGTGATGGCAATGCCTTCGACGAGGGTCAGAGGATAGTGGGTGCGGATCTCCGAGCCGATGCGGTCTTTCAACGGCGTGACAATTTTTCCGCGGGCGGTGTAGTCCTCGGGATTGGCGCTGAAGATCAATGCGACGTCGAGGGCGAGGCGAACCGGGTGGCCTTTGATCTGCACGTCGCCTTCCTGCATGATGTTGAACAACGCGACTTGAATCTTGCCGGCCAGATCGGGGAGCTCATTGAGCGCGAAGATGCCGCGATTGGCGCGCGGCAAGAGCCCGTAGTGAATATTCATTTCGCTGGAGAGTTGCTGGCCGCTGCGCGCTGCTTTGATGGGGTCAAGATCGCCGATAAGGTCGGCTACCGTCACGTCGGGCGTAGCCAGCTTTTCGACATAGCGCTGATCGCGAGGCAGCCACGCGATTGCGGTCGCATCTCCGTGTTCGGCAATGCGATCTCTGCAGGCGCGGCACAAAGGGGCGTATGGATTGTCCCGAATCTCGCATCCGGCAACATAGGGAATCGTTTCATCCAGCAGCGTCGTCAGCGCTCGCAGGATCCGGCTTTTCGCCTGGCCGCGCAGACCCAGCAGGATGAAGTTGTGCCGCGAAAGAACGGCATTCACAATCTGCGGAACCACCGTGTCGTCGTAGCCGACGATGCCGGGGAACAGTACGTCCTTCGCGCGCAGGCGTTCGATGAGGTGCTCGCGCATCTCGTCTTTCACGGTGCGGCGGCCAAGCTGTGCTTCAGAGTACTGGCTGCTGCGCCTCAATTCGCCCAGCGTGAGAGGAAGGTTTGGCGGATTCGACATCAATGTCCCCCTTCGATTTAGACGGTTACCGCAAAAAATAGCTGTGTATTGGTTCGATGCTGTCCTTTGGATGCGTGGAAGCCCATGGTAACGCAAGAGGCGGGTCGCGGCTGGAAAACGATCCGCCGTTCCGTTTCTGCGGGCCTACATCACATGACCGTTTCGTACGGCGGTCTTGCAGCCAAGGGAGCCACGTTGCAGTTTGGGTAGGATCGCGTGGTAAAACTCCACCAGGCGCGCCGTACGTTCGCCATCGGAGTGGAGATGCAGCAGTTCCTGCTTGAACTCCAGATCGGCGGGAATCGAAGCGGCCAGCAAAAACGCCACCGGCTGGTTCAGATCCAGTTGAGGAAAAGCGGTCACGTCGCCTCCAGACAGCTCGATCATTTCCATGTGCAAGGCGGCACACTGTTCACGGTCAGCCCGCGAAGAAGGAGGTTCCTGGTCAGGCAGAAAATCGACCTCAGCCTGAAGGAAACTTCGTTCATCGTGCAGTGATTCAATTTCAAAGCGACGTTTTCCACAGCAAAGGATATCCAGACGGCCATCCGGGTAGCGGTGCAACACCGTCACGATGAACGCCGTGCATCCGACGATGGCCAATCCGTCGCGGCGCGCCCGAACCATGCCGAACTCACCTTTTTGACGGATGCATTCCCCAATCATCTCTTTGTAGCGGTCTTCAAAAATATGCAGTTGCAGCGGCGCACCAGGAAACAGCACCAGGTCGAGAGGGAACAATGGAATCTTCATTCTTTTGCCACCAGTGCAGATCGCTGCGTTATGCGGTTTACTCCGTCAACTCGTCGAGCATCCCTTCCATCTCCGCGAGAGCATGCTGGTTTCCCGTTCGCCGAGCGGATGCGATGCCTGCCCGTAAGCGCTCTGCCGCCAGCGGGGTGTTGCCGCTTGCGATCAGAGTTTGTGCAGCCATTTGATACCCGGCAGTGTAGTCGGGGTGACGCTTCTCCAATTCGTCGAACTGCGCGAGCGCCAGGTCATTTTCGCCCCGCTGCGCATATTCGACAGCCAGGCCATACCGCGCAAACGCATGGTTTGGATCCTGCGTCAGAATTTCAGTAAATGCCGCCACTTTGTCTATGACCATGATTGCCCAAAAAATATCGTGCTTCGATTTGTCTCGCAGCTGTCATTCTCCACCTTACGGCGTCATGGGGTACATCTCAAGCTCCTCACCCACGAAGACTTTCGCAGCGTAAAATAAAGGTTCTCTTTGCGATGGCGTCATCCACATTCATCCGGAAGCACGCGAAATCAGAGGCATACAGAATGAGAGCGGACAGGAGCAACCTACGATGAAAGAGAGCACGACATCCTCGCTTCAAGCGCGCTCCGTGACCGAATCCCAGTCGGAGATGACGGAATTAGTGTTGCCGAACGATACCAATCCCTTGAGCCACCTGCTGGGCGGACGCCTGATGCATTTTATCGATCTTGTGGCCGCAATGGCCGCCTATCGTCATGCTCGCGCCCACGTGGTGACGGCTTCGATGGAACACATTGACTTTATTGCGCCCGTGCATGTCGGCGACCTGGTCATTTTGAAAGCTTCGGTGAATCGCGCATTCCACACTTCCATGGAAGTGGGCGTCAAGGCCTGGGTGGAAAACGCAATTGCCGGCACCCGTCACCACATCGCGTCCGCATATCTAACATTTGTTGCGATCGACGCCAACGGTCGCCGCGTTCCAGTTCCGCCGTTGGTCATCGAGGGCGGCGAGGAAGCGCGACGGTATGAAGATGCGGGATTTCGACGCCAGAGGCGGGAGCAGGAGAAGGAGCGGAAACGGCAGAATCGTGCCGCCTATGAAACGGCTGGGAAGGGTGCCGTCAATTGAGTCAGTGGCGAGGCTTGCCAGGACTCGTGAAACGTAGGCCGGGAATCGCTGTCATCTATCGAATTCGTCGCACAACAGGTCTCTAGAAGGAGTTTCGAGCCAATGGGAACCATGTCAGGACAAGCGCCGCAAGGCCCGCAGCCGTTGCCGGGGATTCATCACATCATCGCTGTGGGTTCGGGAAAGGGTGGTGTGGGCAAAACCACCGTCGCGGTGAATCTGGCGATTGCGCTGAGCCGGTTAGGCAATCGCGTGGGGCTGCTCGACGCCGATGTTTACGGGCCCAACGTGCCGCTGATGATGGGCAGCCGAGATCAACCGCGCGTTCTTGAAGGCAATCAAATCGGGCCGCTTGAGGCCCATGGCGTGAAGCTGATCTCGGTGGGTTCAATTTCTCCCGGCGACAAGCCGATGGTGATGCGTGGCCCGATGCTGCACCAGATCATCCGCCAATTCCTGCAGCAGGTGCAGTGGGGCGAGCTGGACTATTTGATCATCGACCTGCCGCCAGGTACGGGCGATGTGGTCATCTCCCTGGTGCAAACGGTGCCGTTGACGGGCGCCGTAATTGTCTCCACCCCTTCCGACGTAGCCCTGCAGGACGGCCGCAAGGCCATTGAAATGTTTCGTCAAGTGAATGTGGATGTGCTGGGGATCGTCGAAAACATGAGCTTTTTCACATGTCCACATTGCCACCAGGAGATCGATATTTTTTCCAAAGGCGGGGTGGAACGAACCGCACGAGAGTACCAGATTGCATTTCTCGGTTCTGTCGCGCTCGATCCGGAGATTCGCTATGGAGGCGATCGAGGGTTACCAGTTTCGCTGGCAGGCGAGCTGTCGGAACGGGCAGCGCCGTTTTTCAAGATTGCAGGTCAGTTGGCCGAGCGCGCCAAGGAACATGCATCGAAGGAAACAAACATTCTGGAAATTCGCTAGTCCGGGTTTCCTGGAGATGGAATTGAAACAATCAAGCGTCGCGCCGCTTTTCTTTACGAGACGCCGTGTCGGAATGAACCGGCAGCGAATGATACCCGTGCAACGCTCTAGGCATTGCTCATGATTCTTCCCTTTGTCAGGGAATTTTTTGCGGATATCGAGAAATCTCCCTCGATCGATCGCGTGCGCCCTTCCTTGGCCAGCGGCGTAGGACGGCGGCGTGTTTCCGGACTGACCGCTACTGCGCGCGCCCTCTACCTGCCACTGCTGACCCGGCTGTCCAAAGCGCCCGTCTTCGTCGTGGTCTCCGATAATCGCGCGGCGGAAGCATTACAGCAGGGCGTGCAGGCAGCCTGCGATTTGACCGGCGAGTTCGATCGGTCCGCGGTGGTGCGCCTGCCTGCCCACGATGTGCTGCCATTCGAAAATCTTTCGCCCCATCCGGATATCCAGGAGCAGCGCGCGGTAACTCTGTGGAAGATTGCCCGCGGCGCGGCGCGGCTGATCATTCTGCCGATTGAGTCAGCCTGCTATCGCGTCTTCTCCGCGGAACACTATGCCAACCTGGCATGCACGCTCCGGCGGGGCGAGGAGAGTGATCCTGAAACTCTGGTCGCCCATCTGGCCAGCGTTGGTTACCAGCCCGTCGACATGGTGGAGATGCGGGGCCAGTATGCGCTGCGCGGCGGCATCCTCGACATCTATCCGCCGGAGATGGGAGAGCCGCTGCGCATTGAATTCCTCGGCGATGAGATCGAGTCGATGCGGAAGTTCGACCCGGAGACTCAACGCTCGTCGGCGCCGGTGGATGAAGCGATCCTGCTGCCACTGACGGAAACGCCCATGACGAATGCCTTGTTGACGCGGGTGCACACGCGTCTGAGCGGGCGGCGGCTGGAAGGCGAAAATGACGCGCTGAACGAGGCCATCCATGCGGAAGGGACGAATGTATTTCCGGGATGGGAATTCTTCGCGGTAGCTGCTTCCGGTCAGCACCAAACGGTGTTTGACCTGGTTCCAAAGTGTCGCATTTTCGTAGAAGAGCCGGGCATGGTGCAGAACCAGTTGGATCGCTGGTGGAACAAGGTCGCGCAGCGCCATGAACGGAGCGGCATCGACACCCTGTTCCCACCCGCGGACTTGTATCTGACGCCCTGGGAATGGCAGACCCGGGTCACGGAATCGCCCGGGCTCGACCTCGATCAACTGGGCACAGTGGATGTGCTCGAAACAGATACGACTTCGCTGGGCGAGATAGAAATTCCAACCCGGCCCACGCTGCGACTTCATGGGTCCATTCCGGCGCTGGTCGAGCAGCTGCGCGCTCTGGCCGCGCAGGAGACGCGCACGATTCTGGCAGCCGCAAACCAGGGCGACGTGGAACGGCTGGCCAGCATTCTGCAGGAGTATGGAATTTCGTATCGCATCGGCAGCCGCAGCGCGCACACCGGCAGCGAGACGATGTATGACGAGACCAGCTATCTGCGCGGCGACACGCGGGCTCCCGTCATTGTGCGAACGGAGATTTCAAACGGCGTGGTCTTGGAAGAAGCGCAGCTTGTCGTTTTTGGTGCGAACGATCTTTCCGACGAGGCGGACGTTACAGCCAAGCCAATCCAGCGCAGATCAAAATCAAATGCGGCAGCTTTTATTTCCGACTTCCGCGATCTTGCCATTGGCGACTACGTGGTGCACGTCGATCATGGCATCGCCCGCTATCTGGGCTTGAAGGAAATTTCGCAGGATGGAATGCATGTTGAGTTCATGATCCTGGAATTCGCCGAAGCGGCGCGCTTATATGTCCCGCTGACCCGCCTGGATCTGATCCAGAAATATCGCTCGACGGATACCGGGCCCGCTCCCGTGCTGCACCGCCTGGGCAGCGCCCAGTGGACGCGCACTAAAGCGCGTGTGAAAAAAGCCATGGCGGACATGGCGGATGAACTGCTCAAGCTGTACGCGGTTCGCAAGGCTGCACAAGGCACAGCATTCTCGGCCGACAATCAGTTTCAGCGCGAGTTTGAAGATGCATTTGACTTCAATGAAACTGACGATCAGATCACTTCAATTGCCGACATTAAGCGCGACATGGAATCCACGATGCCGATGGATCGTCTTCTTGTCGGCGATGTCGGCTATGGCAAGACGGAAGTGGCCATGCGCGCAGCGTTCAAGGCGGTCCAGGATAGCAAGCAGGTCGCTGTTCTGACACCGACAACAGTGCTCTGCTTCCAACATTTCGAAACTTTCAAGCGTCGCTTCGCCGCATTCCCGGTGCACATCGAAATGATTTCGCGATTTCGCTCGCCGAAAGAGCAGAAAGCAATTCTGGAAAAGGTGGAGCAAGGCAGGGTCGACATCCTGATAGGCACACATCGTCTGCTGTCGAAAGATCTGAAGTTTCAGGATCTGGGATTGCTGGTTGTCGATGAAGAACAGCGCTTCGGAGTGCGACACAAAGAACGGCTGAAGCAGATGCGAAGAGAGATTGACGTGCTGGCCATGTCAGCGACGCCGATTCCTCGGACGTTGCACATGTCACTGGTCGGGCTGCGCGATATGAGCGTGATTGAGACCCCGCCAAAGGACCGCATGGCGATTCAAACTGTGGTCGCGAAGTATGACGAAAAGCTGATTCGCTCCGCGATTGAAGTAGAGCTGGAACGCGGCGGCCAGGTTTATTTCGTCCACAACCGTGTCGAAAATATTTATGAGATTGCCGCGCGGCTGCAGGAACTGACGCCCCAGGCTCGCATCGGAGTCGGCCACGGGCAGATGGGAGAAGCAGAACTGGAGCGGGTGATGCTGGCCTTTATGCACCACGAATACGATGTGTTGGTGGCAACGACCATTATCGAAAATGGGCTGGACATTCCGTTGGCGAACACCATTTTGATCAATCGTGCCGATCGTCATGGGTTGTCGGAGCTCTACCAGTTGCGCGGGCGTGTCGGGCGCTCCAATCGCCGCGCATATTCGTACCTGTTGATCCCGCCGGACAGGGAACTGACGGATATTGCGCGGCGCAGACTGGCCGCGCTGAAGGAGTTTTCCGATCTTGGCGCCGGGTTTAAAATTGCGGCGCTGGACCTGGAGTTGCGCGGCGCGGGAAACATGTTGGGCGGTGAGCAGAGTGGCCACATTGAGGCTGTGGGGTTTGAGCTGTATACCACGATGCTGGAGCAAGCAGTGCGCGAGCTGAAAGGTGAAGACCAGGCGGAGCGCCCGGCAGTCCAACTCAATCTTGGCATTTCGCTGCGTATCGACTCCAGCTACATTGAGGAAGAAAATCAACGCCTGCGTATGTATAAACGAATTGCCGGGGCGGAAAATGAGACAGTCATCGAGGACATTGCCGCGGAGATGCAAGATCGCTACGGTCCCATGCCCGATCCGGTTCAGCTGCTGATCACCGCCGGCCGTCTGCGATTGCTTTGCGAACAGACGGGCGTTGCCCAGATGGATCGCAAAGGCCAGATGGTCAGCATACGCTTCACCGAGACCGCTGACATTGACCCGGAGAAACTGATGCAGTTGGTCGCTCGCAATGGCAAGCGGGGCGCCCAGTTTACACCGGAGGGCGTCCTGCGATTCCCCGTGAAAGCCACAATACCCGCAGATGTTCTGAACGAGCTGCGGCGTCTGATCGAAGCCGTGGCCGCGCCGCCCACCGCAAATACCGCGGCAGAAGCCGGTATCCGCGCAGTGCGCTAAACATTCTCACGGATACTTGTGTGCGCCAGGCGTCTCGATCACGCGACACGTTTCGTGAAGGCGCCATAGGGCGGATGGAGAATGGCGAGGCATAGAATGGGGTTTCTTCGTCGCATTGGAGATGGAAGGTTTTGAAGACAAGGAGAACACCGAAGTGGCTACGGTATCTTCGGCGGTTGAGCCGCCACACCAAGCTGTTGTTCGTACCCGGCTCTCCGGCTACGAATTGCTCTTGAATCCTCGCCTCAACAAAGGCACTGCGTTCACTGAAGAAGAACGCAATATATTTGCTCTTCATGGATTGCTTCCGCCGCACATCGGCACCCTGGAAGACCAGCGCGAGCGCCGCAAGAAAGCGCTGGACTCCCAGCCCACCAGCTTCGCCAAGTACAGCCTGATGCGCGATCTGCAGGACACCACGGAAACCCTCTTCTACTCATTGATCGCGCACTACATTGAAGAGTTGCTGCCTATCGTGTATACCCCAGCTGTTGGCGAGGGATGCCAGCGCTTTAGCGAGATCTGGCGGAAGACGCGCGGGCTCTTCATCAGCTATCCCAACAAACACCGCATCCAGCAGATCCTGGCCGCTTCCCGCTACGACGATATTCGTTGCATCGTGGTCAGCGACGGCGAACGTATTCTTGGGCTCGGCGACCAGGGCGCAGGCGGCATGGGAATTCCCATCGGAAAGATGGCACTCTATACGGCTCTTGGAGGCATTCCTCCGGAACACTGTCTGCCGGTGCTGCTCGACGCAGGCACCGACAACGAGGCCCTGCTTGGCGACCCCATCTACATTGGCTGGCAACACCGCCGGGTCCGCGGCCAGGAGTACGATGACTTCGTTGAGGCTTTTGTCCAGGCTGTCGAGAAGCGATGGCCGCACATTCTGCTGCAGTGGGAAGACTTTGCCGGAAGCAATGCCCTGCAATTGCTCGACCGTTACCGCAATCGCCTCTGCACCTTCAACGACGACATTCAAGGAACCGCCGCCATTACCACCGCGACGCTGCTAGCAGCCGTGCATGCCACCGGCATTCCGCTGAAGGAACAGAAGATCGCGTTGTTCGGCTCCGGATCGGCCGGCGTCGGAATCATTGACTTGCTTATCGCCTCCATGAAGGAAGAAGGACTCAGCGAAGAACAGGCCCGAGGCCGCATCTATGCTTTCAATCGCCACGGTCTGCTGGTGGAGGGCGGCAGGGAAATACGCCCCAGCCAACTACCGTTGGCGCGCAAGAAAGCGGACGTGAAGGGCTGGAGACTTTCGGGCGGAGAGGATATTTCTCTGCTCGATGTGGTTCGCAATGCCAAGGTGACAGCTTTGGTCGGGGTCTCGACTCAGGCGGGCGCATTCAATGAGGAAATTGTGCGTGAGATGGCCAAACAGACACCCCGGCCAATTATTTTTCCGCTGTCTAATCCGACTTCAAAATCCGAGGCTGTCCCCGCTGACCTGCTTCGCTGGACCGAGGGCCGTGCGCTCGTCGGCACTGGCAGCCCCTTCGCTCCGGTCGAAGTCAATGGCAAGTTGGTTTCTATCTCGCAGGTCAATAACTCCTATATCTTCCCGGGCCTCGCTCTTGGCATTCTGGTCTCCCGCGCCAGCCGCGTGACCGATGGAATGATTATGGCTGCCGCGAAGGCGCTCGCGTCGTTGTCTCCCTCCTGCGTGGATAAGGACGCGCCGCTGTTGCCGCCCCTTGCCGATTCGCGCAAGCTCAGCCTTGTGGTTGCAGAAGCGGTGGGGAGACAAGCGATCGCTGAAGGAGTCGCCAAAACCGTGGATGAGGCAACGTTCAAAGCTCAACTGCTTGCCTATGTCTGGGAGCCTGTTTATCTGCCCTATGTCCGCATCGAATAACGCCGGAGGGTCACAGAATTGGGGTGACCCTCAATCGGCAAGCGCCCTGGCTATTGCGCGACCACTGGAACCCACACATCAGTTTTGTCCCAGCGGACATGCAGCTGCGTGGAATTGCCGTTCGTGTTCTCGAAGCTGATACTCATATGCTCTTGTGGTTGCGGGAGTGTGTCCTGATGCATGTCTACGCGCGCCAAGTCCTGCGATTCGTCATACTGAGTACCCCATTGGCCGGTCTGCTTGTTGATGATCAGCTTCCAAGTTGTCTTCGACGGTAGCGTGTATAGCGTGTAGGTGCCGGCCGGAACCGTGGCGGTACCAATCTTCAGGCCCGTTTCTGTCTTGAATGTTGTGGCGGGATTCGCACCCGTGCGCCAGACCTTGTCGTAGGGAACCAGGCCGCCGAAAATCTTGCGCCCACGCATGGAGGGCGAATTGTATTCGACAGTGATTTGTTTCCCATCCAACTGCACCGTTGCCTTGGCCGCCGGGCTGAGCATCGGCTTCTTCGCGCCGCTATTGGACATCTGTGCCAAGCCGAAGGGCATCAGCGCCACGCCGGCAGCGATGGTCAAAACGCCTGCTAGAAATTTCATTAGAATTTCTCCCCTACAGCGCGTACTCGATCAGTGTCTGACCCTGGAGTCGTTCTGTCAAAACTCTCTCCTCGACCTACCCCGTTGCCAGCATCGTTTATACTGCCGTTTTCCCACTATCGATTAAGGTAGCAGCCATGAATCTGCGTTTTTCGCGCCTGTTGGTGCTCGCAAGTATGCTGATGGTCAGCACAATGTTTTCGGGGGCCACATCTACAATCATGACTCCGACGAACGAGCGACATAATCCGCAATGGACACACCTGGTGGATGCGTACTTTGACACCGTGTATTTACCCTTCAACCCCACGGACGGCACCAGCGCTGGACTGCATCAGTACGACAGCCAGCTGGAAGACTATTCTCGCGCGGGCGTCGATCGGCAAGCTGCAGCGTTGCACACCTACGAGAAAAAAGTCGCCGCCTTCCCGGCTGCGAACCTGAACCAATGGGACGAAGGAGACCGCGAGTTTCTGCTGGGCACGATTCGCAGCCAATTGCTATCTCTGGAAACGATCCGATCATGGCGGAATGATCCCGACTACTATTCGAGCGGCATCACAAACAGCGCGTTTACGATTATCGAGCGCAATTACGCGCCTGCGGAAGTTAGGCTGGCGGCATTGATCGCACGCGAGAAGCAAATGCCTGCGGCGCTGGAGGCTGCGCGCGCCAACCTGGCGAATCCGCCCAAAATCTTTACCGAGATTGCGCTCGAGCAGTTGCCGGGCATTATCGAATTTTTTCAAACTGATATTCCGGCCGCGTTCACCACTGTCAGAGACCCCAAGCTGCTGGGCGAGTTCCACGCTTCCAACGCGGCTGTGATCGAGGCTCTGACCAGCTATCAACGGTGGGTCCAGACGGATCTGCTGCCAAAATCCAATGGAGATTTCCGAATCGGCGCGGCCACATTTAGCGCCAAGCTGCGCGACGACGAGATGGTCGACATTCCGCTGAACCGCCTGCTGGAAATTGCCTACGCCGATCTGCACAAGAACCAGGAGCAGTTTCGCCAGGTTGCGCACGAACTCGATCCCAATAAAACTCCCATGCAGGTGCTGGCTGAGTTGCAGGCGGACCATCCGGCTCCGGACCAGCTACTCGGGAAATTTCAGAATACATTCAGCAATCTGATCCAATTCATTCGCGAGAAGCGAATCGTCAGTATCCCTTCCGACGTGCAGCCGACGCTGGAAGATACCCCAGCATTTATGCGCGCGACGACTTTCGCGTCGATGGATGCACCGGGTGCGTATGAAACTGGTTCCCACAAAGCTTATTTCAATGTCACCGTCCCGGGAGCGGATGAAACGCCGCAGGAGCGCGCCGAAAGCATGGCTGCGTTCAACATTGGGACGATTGTCAGCACCTCGGTCCATGAGGCATACCCGGGCCATTATGTGCAGTTCTTATTTATGCCGCAGATCCATTCGCGGGTGCGCAAGATGCTCTACTCCGACAGCAACGTAGAAGGCTGGGCGCATTATTGCGAGCAGATGATGCTGGACGAAGGCTATGGGGAGCCCGGGTGGGGAGCCAAAGATGTGCGCGAAGCGAAGTTGATTCGCCTGGGCCAGCTGGGCGATGCGCTGCTGCGCGACGCCAGATTTATCGTCGGCATCAAGATGCACACCCAGGGAATGACGATTGACCAGGCCGTGGATTTCTTCCGGAAAGAGGGCTATCAGACGCGTGCGACGGGTCTGGTGGAAACGAAGCGGGGCGCCGGCGACCCAACGTACCTGTATTACACGCTGGGCAAGCTGATGATCCTAAAGTTGCGCGCAGATGTGCAGAAAAAGCAGGGCGCGGGCTTCTCGCTGGAGAAATTCCACGACGATTTTCTTCTTCAGGGCGGCGTTCCTCTGCCGATTGTGCGCCGCGCCCTCCTGGGAAATTCGTCTCCGGTTCTGTAGCGTTTTCTGTGCAGACAACAAGAGGATGAAGACGCTCATCTCATAGTCGAAATAAATAAAGCGCGAAGGGCAGTCGCAATGCATATACTGCGATACTGGATACGATCGCAGGTTTGCAGTTGACGCTGCTGCGCTATCGCAATTACCTGGAGAGAGCAAGTCGACATGTCAAAGAGCAAAATCCGCAAAGCAGTTTTTCCCGCAGCGGGATTGGGCACACGTTTTTTGCCCGCCACCAAGGCCATTCCCAAAGAGATGTTGCCGGTCGTCGATAAGCCCATCATTCAATATGGTGTGGAGGAAGCGATTGCCGCTGGATGCGACCAGATCATCATCGTCACGGGTCGCGGCAAGACCGTAATTGAAGATCACTTCGACATCAGCGTAGAACTGGAGCATCAACTTGAGTCGCGCGGCAAGCAGGATCTGCTGGCGTTGGTACGCCAGATTTCAAACCTTGGACGAGTTGCCTACATCCGGCAAAAGGAAGCGATGGGCCTGGGCCATGCCGTGTTGATGGCACGCGATCTGGTTGGCGATGAACCCTTCGCCGTGATTCTGCCGGACGACGTGATTGATGCGACGCCGCCCTGTCTGCAGCAAATGGTTTCCGTATTCGACAAGGTACAGTCCAGCATTCTCGCCACCCAGGTTGTGGAGGGCCCGGCGATCTCCTCCTATGGCGTGATCGACGCGGTTCCGACTTCGCTGGACTCGCGGGTGATGGAAGTGAAGGCGCTGGTGGAGAAGCCGAAGATGAAAGATGCGCCTTCAAAAAATGCGATCATCGGCCGCTATATTTTGACGCCCCGCATCTTTGACCTGCTGGAGACGACTCCCCTGGGAGCGGGGGGAGAGCTGCAGTTGACGGATGGCATTCGCGGGTTGCTGGAGTATGAAAAGGTCTATGGCTACAGCTTCGAAGGTACGCGCTATGACGCCGGCGACAAGCTGGGATTCCTGAAGGCAACGGTGGAATTCGCTCTGAAGAGGGAAGACCTGGGCGACGAATTTCGCGCGTGGCTGCAAAAACTGTCGCCGCTGAAAAGCTAGAGCTGCAGACTTGAACTTGAGGTGTGCACGATGAAGGTGAATGACAAAATCGCTGATTTCCGCCTAAAAAACCAGGATGATGAAGCCGTGCAGCTGACAGATTTCGCCGGTAAGCCGGTGGTCTTGTTTTTCTATCCTCGCGCGGATACGCCAGGCTGCACCATTGAGGCATGCGGATTTCGCGACGCATTCAGCAAGCTGCAGAAAGCGGGGGCGGCGGTGCTTGGTATCTCTCGCGACACGCCCAAAGCACAGAAGAAATTCCAGGAGAAATACAATCTTCAATACCCGCTGCTCGCCGATGTCGACGAGAAAGTGTGCAATCAATTTGACGTGATGCGCGAAAAGAATATGTACGGCAAGAAAGTGTTCGGCATCGAGCGCACCACGTTTCTCATCGGCCCCGACCAGCGTTTGGTGAAGATATTTTCCAAGGTCAAGCCCGAGGGCCACGCCGAAGAAGTTTTGGAAGCACTGCGCGAGTATGCCAAAGCCGGCGCGTGAAGCTGAGCATGCTGGGTTGACTTTCGATCCGACGGCCTTGAGAGCGCTGCCGCGAGAGTTATTCGACGCTTCGCCGGAGCTAGTGGCCCGCTTGTTGCTAGGAAAAATCCTTGTGCGCCGAGGCAGAGGCGGTCCACTCGCGGGACGCATCGTGGAGACGGAAGCATATCTCGGGGAGCATGACGCTGCCGCGCACGCAGCCAGCGGACGCACCGCCCGCAACCAGGTTCTCTACGGCCCTCCTGGTCACGCGTACATCTACAACATTTATGGGCTCCACGCTTGTTTTAACGTCAGTTGCCTGCCTGTCGGCGATCCCGGCGGCGTATTGGTGCGCGCGCTGGAGCCGTTGCAGGGCATCGCGCAAATGCGGCGCAATCGCGGGTTGAATGAATCGGCGGGTATCGATCAGCTGACCTCGGGGCCCGGCAAGCTATGCCAGGCCTTGGGAATCACTCGCGCGGCAGATAACGGCCTGGATCTAACCATCGCCGGTGGCCGGATAGGTTTAGTGGAAGATGATTTTCAATGTGGTGAAATTCGCGTGACGCCGCGCATTGGAATCAGCAAGGCGGCGGATTGGCCGCTACGATTTTTTCTTGCCGGGCACGCCTGTGTTTCCGCCCGGGGGCGGTAGCAAAATATTATCGATGAGCCGCGTGGTCCCAACGCGCGCCGCGATGGCGAGCAACCCACCTGCCGCAACATTCCGCAGGGGCAACAGTGTCTCGGGATCGACGACTGCGAGATAATCCACGACTACCGTAGCCTTTTCCTCCATGATCGCGCGCATGGTTTGCAGCAGCACAGCCGCACTATGTTCACCGCGTTCGGCCTGCGTCTGCGCCGCCTGCAGCGCGCGAGAGAGTGCTAGCGCCTGCTGCCGTTCTGCGGCTGAAAGATAGCGATTGCGAGAGCTCATCGCCAGGCCATCGGATTCACGTACAGTGGGACAAATCACCATCTCGACGGGGATGTCGAGGTCGCGCACCATCTTTTGCAGTACGGCCACCTGCGCGGCGTCCTTCTGTCCGAAGAACGCATAATCCGGCTGAACAATATGAAACAGCTTGGCCACCACGGTGGCCACTCCGCGAAAATGCCCTGGGCGGGAGGCTCCGTCAAGCCGGTCACTCACGCTCTCGACGTCGACAAACGTCGAAGCGCCCTCCGGATACATCACCTCTGCTGTCGGAGTGAAGACGACATCGACGCGCTCGGTCTGGAGAATCTGGTGATCGCTGTCCGGAGTGCGCGGATAGCGACTGAAATCCTCGTTGGGGCCGAACTGGGTAGGGTTCACGAAGATCGATGCGACGACTATGTCGCAGCGCTGGCGCGCTATCTGCGCCAGTGAACGATGGCCGGCATGGAGCGCGCCCATGGTGGGAACAAAACCGACGCTGCGGGCAGATGGCGGGTCGCTGCCTGCGCGCAGTATCCGCAGGGCAGCTCGAAGGTCTGCGATGTCTGAAATAATTTGCATGACCAGAAAAAATTACGCTTTGCGAGGCTGCCGAATCGTAGCTGGCGCAACCGCGGCCCGAGCCGCACCACCTCGAGCAAAGGCTGAGCGAATTTCGGCGGACAGGTGATAACTTTCCGCATCGGTTGGAAAGCTTCGAGTCTCCACATCTTTGCGATACGTTTCCACCGCATTGCGAATCAGCGAAGCGGCGTCTGTGTAACGGCGCGCGAACTTTGCGGCGGGTGCGAAGCTAAGATTCAGCAGATCGTGCAGTACCAGGATTTGGCCGTCGCACTCTGGGCCGGCTCCAATGCCAATCGTAGGGATGCTCAACTCCGTGGTGATGCGCGCGGCGACCTCTCGCGGGACGCCTTCCAGCACCAGCAATGCGGCACCGGCTGCTTCCAATGCTAACGCATCTTCCACCAGCTGTTCTGCGGCAGGCACGGTCTTGCCCTGCACCCGGTATCCGCCCATGCGATGCAACGACTGTGGCGTCAAGCCGAGATGCCCAATCACCGAAATTTCGGCATCCGTCATCCGCGACACCAGTTCCACGCGATTGCGTCCGCCTTCCACCTTGACCGCTTCCGCGCCTGCCTCTTTTACGAAACGCAAGGCATTGCGCACGCCCTGACTTACATCCTCGTGATACGACGCATAGGGCATATCCGCGGCTACAAGAGCCCGCCGTACACCACGACGCACTGCGCGCGTAAACAGGAGCATTTCTTCCATGGTGACAGGCAGCGTACTTTCATAGCCGAGCATCACCATGCCCAGGGAGTCGCCCACCAACACCAGGTCGACGCTGGCTTCATCAACCAGCCGAGCCATGGCGTAGTCGTAAGCAGTCAGCGCGGAAATCGGCACGCCATTGCGCTTCTTTTCGTGGAGCGTCGGGAGGGTAACTTTCAGGGAAGTCGAGGCAGGCACGGCAGCGTTCACGCTGCGCGGTTCGGTCAAGCTCATGGCAATCTCCAGTGCAGTTCCCAGTGTGCCGATTTCGGCCAGATGCGGGATACCGCCCGTAACGAACATCAGGATACGCCGGATTTTGCCGGCGTACAAATGACGGCATCGCGACTCGCTAACTCAAAGGAACGATCCCCGGGGCGAAGTTGTTGCGCCATCATCTCGATACAGCATCCTCGACTGCCCTATCCAGAAGCGATTGCTGGCTCGCGTCACCGGACCGACGTCCCGATTCCTGAGACGTGCGCACGCCTCGTGATAAGGCCCGACATACCTTGCCGGGGCAGGGATTTTACGGTAGACGCGCGGCAGCCAATGGATCGCCCTGGCGGCGGCATGTTTTTCCATCTCGCCATAGGGCAGGGCGAATGCTTCGCAGAGGCGATCCGGCATCCATGCCGCAGTGAGCGCACGATACCAGGGAGGGACGGGTATCCAGGACCCACGTCCATGGAGTACGCGATGCGCCATGTTGCGCGAGAGTGAGTTTACGGCGAGAGTGTCGGATGCCCACATAGCGCGGTTGTAGCGATCGAACGCAGGCCAATCCGCAGGCAAGGCGCTGGCAGGGATGCCGAAGAGCATCGCCAGCGTTTTGCTCTCGCCGTAATAGGTCTCCTTTTCAACAACGGAGAGCGGCGGCAGAACGCATTCATACGCAACCATGGCGCTGTCTACCAGAGTCGCGAATACCCAGCGCAGGGCATCGACGTCATTGGCTTGATAATGCGAGCCACGCGGGAAAGCCCCGGCAGCAACGGGGATCGCCCCCTGGATGCGAGTGTGCAAGGCGTAAAGCGAGCGTGAAGCCGCGAGCGCCTGCTGCAGCGTACCGAAGATGGTTGTGAAGACGACCTTGAAGGTGTTGTGAAACCGTGCCAACGGGTCGGAGCGCAGATTGGAGTGCTGATCGAGCGCGGCCGCCACCCAGGGATGAGCGAGTTGCAGCAGGGAAGCCCGACCCGCGCCCAGAAACAGCGCCGACTCACGATTGATCTTCCAACTGATGGAGGAAGGTCCAAAGATGCCGTGCATCGGCTCTGTAGTACCGCCCGCGACCGTGGCCCAAAGTTGCTCAATGTCGCCTCGCGAGACTGGCGTGTAGGTAAGTTCCATAATCCACTTGGATTCTGAAAATCGAGAGATCGGTTGATGCGTATCGAACGGACTGAAAGGGTCGCGTCAGATTTTAGCCGTGCCGCACAGCGCTTTGGCTTGATTTTTTCATGGAACCGTTTCCTTCGGCTTGTCGTAATTCTTAACGGGATGGAGAAACTCTATAGCTGGCCGTGGGTGGAAGCGCAGGTCGCGCAAACCATTGGAGTTTGGAACGACGGCGCTGGGCGATTGGCTCTCGGCGGCTCGCAGTACTGCCCGCGAGAGCAGCAGAAGCGAGAGAAGGCATACGACGAAGCATTGCGCGCGGTCGAGGGTGAAGTCCGGCGATCTCCAGCAAGCACGAAGGAACGAATGCAAACCCAGGCTCGAATTACGACTGTATTCGCGCGATTCTCTGCGACGGCGCTTGGCCTGGAAAAGGAAGCAGTTGATTTGCTTACTGACGAATTTCTGCCAGTGGGGACGAAGCTGGCCCGGTGGGCGCGGCGGTTCGACGCCAGTTTGAGCATGATGGACATTACGCAGGCGTGCCGCAACGCCTGGACGGCATGCGGTTTGCAGCCGCTGCTCGGCGAGCCGGTAGGGATCACTTCATCGATTCTCGGATACAGCCTGCTCTATCCGTACAGCGACAACTATCTGGATGGTGCAGGCATATCCGCAGCCGCAAAGCTGCGATTCAGTCAACGTTTTCGTGAGCGGCTTCGCGGCGAGACGCTTACGGCTCGGAACGACCGCGAAGCTGCGATATGGACCCTGGTTGGCTTGATCGAAGAGCAATACCCTCGCGAAAACTATCCCGATGTATTCGACTGTTTGCTGGCGATCCATCGCGCCCAGGAGGCGAGCATCGCGCAACTGGGGAAACGCAGGGGCTGCGACGAAGGCGAAGTGCTGCGGATGAGCTGCGCGAAAGGTGGCAGTTCTGTGCTGGCGGATGCGTGTCTGGCTCGTGGCTGGCTGACCGAGCAGGAGCGCCGATTTTCATTTGAGTGGGGCGTCCTGTTGCAATTAGGAGACGATTTGCAGGACGTCCGTCAGGATATGGAGAGCGGTTCGATGACGTTGTTCTCGCTTGCGGCTGCGCACGGCAGGCCACTCGATTCGCTGGTTATGCAATTGTTGAGTTTCAGCGAGCGAGTCGGAGAGCGGATGGACGGCTTGCCCCACGGAACCCTCATGCTGCGAGATTTGCTGCGGATGAGCTGGCGATCGCTCATCGTAGGAGCGATTGCGGAATCGCATACATTCTTTTCTCCTGAGTTTCTTAGCGAGGCGGAGCGATGTTCTCCCTTTCGCTTCGGGTTTCTGCGGGCTCGGCACAAGCGGTTAGCGAGCCGGCAAGGTATGTACGAGACTCTCTTCGGCGCTTTTCTGGAGGCTCCGGACGATGCTGAAGACGAACTACCTGCTCCCGAGAATCGAAGAGCCGTATTCGATGAGGATCTGAGCCCGCTACAAGCCTGAGAGTCAAACGGATCGTTGCTGTGCAGGTGCGCGGGTGAACTTATACCGCGGCGCGGGTCCAGTGCCCGGTGGAGACTTCGACCAGCGGGCCTTCGAGCGCGGCAGCGGGAATCTCCATCGCGGCAAGGGGTGCATTGCGATCGCTGTGCATGGTGGGGACGGCTGCGAGCAGGCTGCGCGTATATGGGTGCTGAGGGTCGGCAAACAGCTGTGCGCAGGTCGCCATTTCGACGATCTTGCCCTTGCGCATGACCGCAATCCGCTGTGCGATCTGGGCGACCACGGACAGATCGTGCGAAATAAAAAGTAACGCCGCGTTCGAACGCTCCTTCAGTTCGCGCAACAATTCCAGGATTTGGGCCTGCACGGTGACATCCAGAGCCGTCGTCGGCTCATCCGCAATCAGCAGGCTGGGGCGATTGACCAGCGCCATCGCGATGAGGATACGTTGCCGCTGGCCACCGGAGAATTGGTGGGGATAGTCGTCGTAACGGAGGCGAGGCTCGGGAATAGAAACCGACTCCAACGCTTCGATTGCGCGCTGGCGAACAGCGCTGCGGGAAAGATCGCGCTGATGGATGCGAATGGCTTCCGCGATTTGCTTTCCGATTGACATGACCGGATTCAGCGCAGTCATCGGCTCTTGAAATACCATGGCGGCATCGCGGCCTCGCCGTGCAACCATGTCCTGCTCGGGAAGCTGCAGCCATTCTTCTTCGCGAAATGAAATGCGGCCTGTGACCTTTGCCCGCGGGTCGAGTAAGCGGAGTATTGCCAGCGCTGTCACCGATTTTCCCGATCCAGATTCGCCGACCAGTGCCAGTGTCTCCCCGGAAGCAATTGAAAAGGTGAGGTCGTCCACAGCCGTGTGGCGCCCGGCGTCGGAGGAAAATGTGATCGAGAGATGCTCCACGCAGAGAAGAGACTGCACCCGCTTATCTTAGAGCATCCTATGGCGTCGGCGTGAAGAAGAAGGGGGAAGGCACAACGCGATCGGGATCGGGCTGGTTGCCGCAAATGGCGGCCGCAGCATCTGAGTATGTAGCAGGACTTATCAATCCGATTGCGGCATGTTCGGATTTGCCGCTCACCGCAGCGCTTTCAATTCCATCCCACCCCCGGAGGAAAATGGTATGTATCATCACGTGAAAAATCTAATGTACAAGGTCAATGTCGACGAGCCCGATGTTCGTTTTGGAAACATGCTGCTGGAACAGTTCGGCGGCGCCAACGGCGAACTGGCTGCAGCTCTGCAATATACGGTGCAGGGTTTCTCCTGCGATGACCCGGAACGGAAAGATTTATTGATGGATATCGGCACGGAAGAGCTGAGCCATCTGGAGGTGGTTGGCGCGCTTATCCGTATGCATATGAAGCCCATGAAGGATGATCTGGCGGACGCCGAAGCCGAACCTTTGATTGCGTTGACGGGAGGCGGCGGTTTGAATTATCTGAACTCGATGGGCAACCCATGGACGGCCAACTACCTGAAGGTTTCGGGCCAGTTGGAAGTGGATCTGCGCAACAACATTGCGGCGGAAGCACGCGCCAAGATCACCTACGAGCGCCTGATGAACCTGACCGACGACCGCGGTAGTCGAGACGCCCTGCAATTCCTGATGACGCGGGAGATCACGCACATGAAAGCGTTCGAGGCTGCACTCGACAGCCTGGGGAAGGACAAATTCTCGATTGGCAAACTTGCTCCCACGCCGGGACTCGTGGACGAGTATTACAACGATTCCACCGGCAACGGCGAGGAAGGACGGGACGGGGTTGGCTCCTGGATCGGGACATTTGGATTGCACGTCGCGAAATGGCCGGCGCATCTGGCCAAGGATGGCTCGGGCGCAACAAGCCGAGGCAACGGGGCCGACAAGGCGAGCGCGGCGCGGCATCGCTAGTTTCGAAGCCCGTCATGACTGGAGTCAACGATACGGAGCGGGGATCCGAAAAGCGCAGAATTCTCCGCTCCGTTGCGTGTCCGCCGGGATGATGGATTTCCCGGCAACAAATTGTGCGCGGTCAATTGATTGAATGGGCAAAGCTTCCCAGTAAGGACATAGGCAAGGGTCTGTTCCTCGAGAGTACGATCCGAGCTACACTCGTGGTTGCGGGATCGCTTTCCTTCCCATGGCCGATGGTTTTGCCCAATCCGTCAAGCAGCAGGCCGACATCGTCCGCATCATTGGCGAGTACATTCGCCTGACCAAGAGCGGCGGCCAAAGCTTCAAAGGGTTGTGCCCATTTCACAAAGAGAAGACGCCCTCATTCAATGTTCAGCCCACGCAGCAGTTTTTCCATTGCTTCGGCTGCGGGCAGTCGGGCGATGTGTTCACTTTCGTACAGAAGATGGAGAATGTCAGCTTTCCGGAGGCGGTGCGCACCGTCGCCCAGAAGTGCGGCATACCACTGCCGAAGCGCGAATTTTCCTCACCGGAGGAAGCACAGGCCTCGCGACTCAGATCGAAGCTGTTAGAAATCCATGACCAGGCCTGCCGATACTTCGAAGACCAGATGCAGAGCCCGGAAGCGGCGCGCGCACGAGAATACCTGACCCACCGCGGTCTTACGGCGGAAGCAATTACGGCGTTTCGAATCGGATTCGCACCGGATTCCTACTCCGCGATGCGCGACCGCTTTCAGTCTTCCTTCGACGATGAAGTTTTGCGTGGCAGCGGACTTTTTTCCTGGAAAGACCAGGGAGAAGGCGGGGGCGCCCCGATGTATGCACGCTTTCGCAAGCGGATTACGTTTCCCATTCGTAATGAAGCGGGGCGGGTGATTGCGTTCACCGCGCGGTCTCTCGATAACGACGAAAAAGCGGGCCCGAAATATCTGAACTCGCCGGAGACCCCGCTTTTTACGAAGGGTCACGTGCTGTTCAATCTGGACAAAGCGAAACAGGCGATCCGGCAATTTGAATTTGCCTTGCTGGTGGAAGGGCAAATGGACTGCATTTCGGTCTATATGGCGGGAATCACGAATGTGCTCGCGACCAGTGGTACCGCTTTCACCGAAACACAGGTGCGATTGCTGGGGCGTCATACGCGGCAGGTGGTAGTGAACTTCGACCCCGATACGGCGGGCGCGAACGCGGCGGAAAAGTCCATTGCCTTGCTGATTGAGGAAGGATTCAGCGTGAAGGTGGTGACGCTGGAGGGTGGTCTGGATCCTGACCGCTATGTGCGCGAGCGCGGAACACAAGCCTACATTGCAGCTCTACGCGGGGCACGGCGCCACAGCGACTATTTGATTGAACGGGCGCGCACGCTGTTTCCGCCGGTCACGCCGGACGCCAAAGTGAAGGCGCTGAATTTTCTGCTGCCGCACATGCAGCACATCCCCAGCCGCATCGCGCGCGATGAGTTCGCTGCGGATGCGGCACAAAAGCTCGCCATTGATTCCGCTTTGCTGCGGCAGGAATTGAAACAGGCCGCATTTGCGCGGCGTACGGATGTGCGCTCTCAGTCGTCGGGAACGCCAGGATGGAGCGAGGCGGAAAAATTGCTTCTGCGCGCTCTCACTCTGCCTGTCGGCGTGCCTGCGCGAGAGTCCGCTCGGCAGCAGTTGATCGCGGATCCAGCGCTGTATGACGGGCTGGCCGCCGCAGCGCTTCTGGCAGCGTTTGTGGCTGTGGAGGAGACAATCTCCAATCCGTTCGATCTGGCGGCGGACGAAGCCAGCCGTCATTTGTTGGCAGCGGCGCTGATGAACGGCTCGCAGGAAATCGAGCCCGAGCAGGTCGAGAACGCATGCCATTCCTTGCGGCACAGCCGTCTTGAAAGGCGGCAGCGGGAGTTGCGCCGTTCGCTGGCGGAAGCGGAGCTGCGCAACGATGCCGCAGCGGTGCAGGGATTGATGGCCGAGAAAATCGAGTTGGATCGGGTCTTGCGGGAAGGATGAGAGAAATCCTGCGAATATTTATCGGTCAAGTCGACACAGTTCCTGTTCTTCCAGTGGCGCGATATGTTTGACCGTGCCTCCGGCGGATGCATAGACTGAAGTTGGTTTCTGCTGGAGAATATGAATAGAAATTCTCCCAAGAAAGTTACCATGCGGTATATGCGCGCAGTACGTATCAGCTTTCGGGTGATTGGGCTTTGGATTGGGCTCTCAGCCCTGACGGTCACCGTATGGGCGCAGGCCTCGTCGACCGAAACACCTCCTCCCAGTCCGTCTTCGAGTTCGTCGTCGGAAGGCTCGCAACCACCACCCGGGGGTTCATCCTGGAGCACACCGCCCCCATCGGGCGATTCCTCCGACGTTCCGCACCCCAGCGCAGGATATGCACAGGCAACTCCTGCGGCTATCGATCCGACCGCCCCAGCCACTTCGCTGGAAATCTCCGAATCGCTCTTCGATGTGATGGCGGCGTTGAACGCATGCGGTTACAACCAGGGTCTGGCCGTGTCCGATCCTCTGCGCCAGAAAGTGCGCGACGACATGGACCAGGCGCTGCAGCAATCGACGGACGCGCGCAACAGTCGCGACCGACTTTGCGGCTTCGTCCGTAGCCATTCCCTGAGCAGCAACAATCTGAATATTCCGGCGTACGTCTCACTGGCGTTGTTTCTGAGCCCGCCGCCAGAGCTGACGACGAACGTCGCCACCTCCGATCTGCCTCCCGACGCGGCGACTCTCATCGGTTTTCTTCCTCTGCTGCGAGACTTTTCTCAAGCCGTCAACCTCCATCTGATCTGGGCATTGAACCATGCTGCATATGACTCGGAAGTGGTGAAGGCCCACGTGGCTGTGGGACAGATGCTGGTGCAGATGGACCTGTATTTGAAGCAGCCACCCGCAACCTACGGCCCTCGGCGGTTCCTGGTACTGTTGGAGCCTTTGATTGCGCCCGGCGAGGTGAACGCCCGCGTATACGGGGGCGACTACATCGTGGTGGTTTCCCCGGTGAATGGAAACATTGATCTGAATCCGGTCAAGCACACGTATCTGCGATTTGTGCTGGAACCGCTGATTTATGCGCGTTCTCAACCTATCGACAAACTGATGCCGATACTGGAACTGGTGCAGCCCTCGCCTCTTCCTTATATCTATAAAAGCGACATTCTTACGCTGGTTACGGAGTGCATGATCCGTGCCATGGAAGCGCAGACCATGGACACCGGGGTCCCCGTCTACAAGATTCCCGCGCACATCTCTCGCAACCAGCTGGCTGCTGTCAACAAGGCGGAGAATGCCTATGAACATGCCGATGCTGAAGTGAGGCGGCAGGCGGTCCAGCATGACATGGTCCAGGGTTTCATCCTGACCCAGTATTTCTACGATCAGCTGAGAAGCTTTCAGGACAGCCCGGCGTCCTTGCAGGAGATGGTGGGGATCATGATCTACGGTATGAACGTGGGCATTGAAAAGCGACGGGTGCAGGACATTGTGTTTGCATCGCACACGGATCAAGATATTACCGAGCCAGTCGCGCCACCGCAGTCGGTCATGCTCGACGACGCGGAAAATAAGCTCGTCGACGGGGACAGCGCGGCGGCGGCTCGCCTCGCCCGGCAGGCACTTGCCGATCACACCGATAATCCTGGGCGTGCACAATTCATTTTGGCGCGGGCCGACATTATGAGCGGACAGATGGATGCTGCCGTGCAAGCGTTTACCCAGGCGGCAGAGATTTCTCACGATCTGCGAACCGTCGCGTGGTCGCATATCTATCTGGGTCGTTTGGATGATCTGCAAGGGGATCGCAAAGCGGCAATCGCGGAATATCAGGCCGCAATGCAGTCGCGTGACGGTAAGCCGGATACGAAGCAAGCAGCGGAAGCAGGCCTGAAGGCGCCGTTCGCTCCTCCGCAGGCAGCCCAGCAGGATGCGCCCGGCGGACAGGACAGCAGTCCGAACGGCGGAGCGTCTAGCGACCATTGAACGCGGCCTGGCAACCATAGGCGGACCGCGAAGATGGTTGCGTGAGACTCTCGCCAAGATTGATCTGAGGAGACGAAACGGCATTGTCCCGCAACCGATCCGGCTCCCCGAGTCAGCAATCCGCGCCTACCGGCGCGCTCCCAGCAGCAGCTCGAGACTCTGCGCCTACGGCCACCGGTCGTGCGGCATTGCTGGAGCGCCTGCAGCAATTGCTTCGCTATCAATTTCGTGATCCGGCCGCGCTTGATCTGGCGCTCACGCACAGTTCCGTAGCGTACGAAGAGCAGGCGGACCATCACCCGAGCGATGACAACGAGCAACTGGAATTCCTGGGTGATGCCGTTCTGGGCCTTGTAGTTTCCGAGCATCTATTTCGCACATATCCAGAGTTCAGCGAGGGCGCATTCACCCGGCTGCGGGCCCAGTTTGTCAGCCGTTTGCACCTGGCGCGTGTGGCACAGGACGTGGGGCTGGGAGAGTTTCTCCGGCTCGGCAAAGGCGAGGAAAAAAGTGGCGGCCGAAAGAAAGCTGCGATCCTGGCCAACGCGGTGGAAGCGGTTATCGCGGCTGTGTATCTGGATGGAGGCCTCGAGCCAGCTGTCCGGCTGGTGCGAACCCTGTTGCTCGATGAGACGCTGGCATCCGTGGTAATGGCGGCGCGCGCGGGAGAAGTAGGCGATTATAAGTCCATGTTGCAAGAGCATTTTCAAGCGCATGGATTGGGTCAGCCCAGGTATCAGGTCACCTCGGAGACAGGTCCCGACCATAGGAAGAGCTTCGTCGTTGCGGTGAAGTGTCTCGAACCGGCGGAGGCAGAAGAGAGGGAGCGGATCCTCGCTTCGGCTACCGGCGCCCGAAAGAAAGATGCTGAACAGGAAGCCGCTCGGCTGGCACTGCAGCATCTGCGCGCAGCCGCGACTTTGAACGCGGAATTGATTCAGCAGGAGACGCCGGCAATCGGAAAAATCGACGTGGGAAAGACAAAATGACCGACGAACCTGTGCGATCTGTCGGCGAGTCACCCTCGGTGGAGGCCGAGTCGAGTGTCGTCGATGCTCCTGGACAGACGGCAGTCGACCCGCTCCGCCAGAATCCTGACTGTCACGCGCCCGCTCGCACTCCGCATCATCACGAAGTGCTGATTCTGATGCAAACCACGTTGACCTTTCTGGTGAGCGCGCTGTTCGTTTTGACGTTTATCGCGCAGCCTTATCGGATTCCTTCCGGTTCAATGGAAAATACATTATTGATCGGCGATTTTCTGCTGGTGAATAAGGTCATCTTTGCCACTCCGGGCCCGTGGAAGCCGCTGCTGGCATACGAGCCGGTTCGACACGACGATATTGTCGTATTCCATTACCCGATTAACCCCTCAATGTATCTGGTGAAGCGTGTGATCGGGGTGCCTGGAGATGAGGTTCATTTGCACCGCGGGTTGGTTTACATCGATGGACGCTACCAGAGCGAACCGTACGCGCTCTATCTTCCCAGCTACGCAAATGCTTTTCGAGACGAATTTCCCACTTCGATTTATACCGATCCCGGTGTGAGCAGCCGATGGTGGATGCAGATGCAGCAGAGTGTCCATCACGGCCAACTTCTGATTCCGCCCGATGAGTATTTTGTTCTGGGCGATAATAGGAATGACAGTCTGGATAGTCGCTACTGGGGATTGGTTCCGCATCAGGGCATTGTGGGAGAACCCTTTCTCATCTATTTTTCGGTAGTTACAGCAAGCAGGTCGGAAATCACCGGTCTCACCAGTGATAGACTTGCCCACGAACACGGTTGGTGGAATAGTTTGGCTGGCGGAGCCCGCTGGAGCCGAATCTTCCATGTGATTCGTTAGCACCTCATCCACGGAGAAAACATTGGCCGGTCAGCAACTTGCGCAAAACCCTCCCAATCCTCAACCCACAGAGACTCCGTTTGAGTTTTTTGCTTCGATCTGCACCGTTCTGGTGGTAGGTCTCTTTATCATCACGTTCGTTTTTCAGAATTTCGAGATTCCATCATCTTCGATGGAGAAGACTCTTCTGATTGGCGACCACGTCCTGGTGGACCGCGTTACGTTTGCACCGCCGACCCGCTGGGCGCCATTCATTCACTACCGAAACATCCAACGCGGCGATATCATCGTGTTCTACAAACCCGGTGAACCCAAGTTGTTTCTGGTCAAGCGTGTGGTTGCGATTCCAGGGGATCACCTTCACCTGGAACACGGAATCGTATATCTGAACGGGAAGGCGCAGAACATGCCTTTCGCGACACTTCCCTCCGACGACGGCAACCCGAACGACGAATACTATCCGTACCGAGATGATTTCCCGGCCGTGCCGCCCCCGCCGGACTCGGAGGTGACCGCGACCTGGGCGCTGAACCTGCCGAACTATATTCAGAACGGTGATCTGGTGGTCCCCGCAGGCGATTATTTCGCGATGGGCGACAACCGCATGGTGTCGCTCGACAGCCGCTACTGGGGTTTTGTTCCGCGGCAGAACATCATTGGGCGACCTTTATTTGTGTACTGGTCCTTCGTGACCCCTGCTGACCAGGTAGACAAAACTTCGATCGCCGATCGGGTCGGATTCATGGGACACATCCTGGTGCACTTCTTCGATCAAACACGCTGGCACCGAATGTTCCATCGCATAGAGTAGTTCGCCAATATGCAGATGGAAAACCCACCGACGCCGAAAGGGAGAATAGGCCGCGCACGGATCCTGATCCTGATCGCGTTTGCAATGCTGGTGCTTGCGATTGTGGCGCCGCCATTTATCAACATCAACCGCTTTCGACGCGGAATAGTGCAGTCCATCAGCGCCGGCCTCGGGCGTCCTGTGTATGCCAGTTCAGTGGAGCTTGAGCTGTTCCCTCGACCTGCGTTTGTGTTGCATCACCTGACGGTGGCCTCCGAGCCGGCGTTTGGAGCGGAGCCGGTCATCACGACAGAAACCGTGACCGCCAGTCTGCGGGCCAGCACGCTATGGCATGGTCGGGTGGAAATCGCCAGCCTGCATTTTGATGCGCCCAGCCTGAATCTTGTCCGCAATGATCAGGGAGAGTGGAACTTTGCATCTTTAATACGCAATTCGTCCGTACTGGAATTGCCCGGTGCCCCGTCATCGGTCCACCCTCCGCCATTTCCCTACGTGGCGGCGACGAACGCGCGCATCAACTTTAAGTTGGGGCGGGAAAAACTTCCGTTTTCTCTGGAAGGAGCAGACCTCGCGTTCTGGAAAGAGTCGGACAGCGAATGGCGTGTTCGCGTCAAGGCCCAGCCGGTGCGAACGGATCTGGTCGCCGCGGATACGGGCCAAATCATCGGGGAAGCCTCGATAAGAAAGGCGACTGCGTTGATGGATGCTCCCATCCGCGCCAGCCTGGAGTGGCGCCGGGTGGAGTTGGGAGAGATCAGCCGCTTATTTCACGGCGAAGACCGCGGCTGGCGAGGTAACGTCGACGGGACAGCAGGAGTGCAGGGCACGCTGGCAAAACTGCTGGTCACCACGGATATCGAAGTACAGGAATTTCGCCGAGCCGAGTTCGTTCCATCGTCGGAGTTGGACCTGGCCACCCACTGCCAGGCGCAGTTTGTTTATGGCGACCGACTGCAGGATTCCTTGCAATGCGATGTGCCGCTGGGGGGTGGACATCTGTTGTTACAGGGTAATTTTCGGGATCCATCGCATTCCAGCGCTTCGATCATTCCATCGCTTCCCGGGCCGCCTGCTCCAGCATCCGCTCGCATCGCGCTGCAAAACATTTCTGCCGGCTTCGTTGTCGAACTGTTGCGTCATATTCACCCCGGGGTCGCCTCGGACGTAACTGCATCGGGAGAGGTGAACGGGGCCGTTGACTGCGATTGGCGAGGTCTGGACACGTTGGAGGCATGTACCGGCGAAGCACACTCGACTGCGCTTACGGTGGGTTTGCCGCATCTTGAACATGCTCTCCACCTGACGCCGCTGGTACTGACATCCTCGGCTCCAGTCAGCTCGAAAGTTGAAAGCGTTTCTACTGTTCCAGGGCAACCGAACAGGGCGAAACACAAGCCGGTCGAGGCTGCCACGATATCTGCAGATGCTGTCTGGAACCTGGCTCCGACGCACGTTTCGCTGGGAGGACCGACACCCATAGCTGTGAGCGGGACAGTAACGTCGGCAGGCCCGGTGCTCAACATAACTGGCCCAGCAGACCTGAGCAGATTGAATCGGCTCGCATATGCGCTGAATATTCCTGCCATCTCCAGCGGAATTCGATCGATCCGTGGGAGCGCGCAATTAACCCTGACGCTCGCATCCACATGGATGCCAACATTGGCCAATGCGGAGGCGATTGGAGTGTCGGAAGCTCCGGCAAGCCCCTCCGGCGGGTTGACCCCTTCGCGCTGGTTTGTTCCGTCCCAGTGGACCGGGCGGTTGCAGATTCACAACGCGACTCTGCAACTGGTATCGTTTCCGGGCACGATTCAGGTCGCCGCCGCCCAGGTGAACCTGACTCCCACGGGCGTAGCCTGGACTGGCATTGCGGGAAACTATGGTCATATTCCGTTGGAAGGCGCTGTCGGGTGGAAAACATCTTGCCCGATTTCGGGGACGATCTGCGAACGAACCTTTACGCTGCATACGTCTACATTGAACGTCGAACATCTTCAGGCAGTGATGCGCCAGAACTACGGTGATACGAGTCTGCTCGATCGAATCAATCCATGGGCTGGAGGTGTGCCCGACTTGCCGGAGATCTCCGGCACCTTCAACGCCGACCAGTTGTCGGCCGGCAAACTCTCATTGACGAATGCCTCTCTGCAAATCCATCTGCAGGGTCACCATGCGGACCTTCTCGCGGTTTCCGGTGGGCTCATGGGCGGTACACTGTCGGGGATCGCGGCAACGACGCCGGCCACGACAGCTCCGGCGGATCGCGGCGGTCCAGCGACCAATCCAGAGCAGTCCGTCGAGCCCGGCGTGGGTTCAGCGGAATGGGGAGACGGAGCGCCCAAATACAGGCTGCGGGTTGGGCTTCGAAACGTCGAGCCCGACATGGTCGCCGGGATCTGGCACCAGCGGTGGGGCGGGGGGGGTGCATCCGCGGAGATTGATCTCCAAACGCAGGGCTGGTCCGCGGCAGAAATAGCGCAGAATGCGTCGGGAGATTTTTCGATTGAATGGAAAAACGGGACCTTACAAACATCTCCGTCCAGCTCCACAACGGATTTCCCGTCGTCGGACGCAGCGACCGGCCTGGAGTTCCAACGATTACATGCTGAAGGGGCTATTCGCAATCAGACGCTGGTGCTGGCTTCCGGCCAGATCGTGCTCCCCAATCCTCATGCGAGCCGCCGGGCGGTGGCGTACTCAATTCAGTCGCTTTCGGGGACCGTGACATTTTCCCGTGTGCTCGATCTGCGGCTTGAACCTTCCGGGCTCTTAATCACCGGGCCGCTCGACAACCCCATTTTGAATACCGAATCGGTGAAACTACCCGTGCATGAGACGCATGGTCCTGCCCGCTTTTAACGCAGGGCAGAACTCACGATTCAGCCGCCCGGCGTTCGTTCCGGCGCCTGCGTCGGCGCCGGAAGATTTCATACAGGATAAACACCCCTACCAGAATGGCAAAAGCTGTCAGCAGCAATGGCGAATGCCGACCGATTAAGGTCATGATCTCCGGACCGAAGCGGATTACCAGGATGGCAGTCACCAGGTAATGCACCGTGCGCCCTAAGAAGACGGCCGCCATATAGGGCAGCACACGCATCTCAAAAACGCCGGCGCCAAACGCGAACAGTTTGAACGGGAAGGGTGGAGGCATCGCGGCCGGTACGAGAACTGCCAGCCAGTGGTGGCGGTCAAACCGAGCTCGCATCTGATCATATTTTGACTGTTTGACGCGCTTGAGCAGTACCCATTCTCCCCCCGTACGTCCAATGAAGAATGGAACCAGCGCGCCGACCGCAGCCCCTAGCGCGCCGACAATCGCGTACAACCAGAAATGTTTACGGTCGTTCCACACGTACCCGGCGACGATCACATCCATGGGGATGGCAATGGAGCTGGCATCGATAACGGCAAGCACGCCAACGCCCCAGAAGCCGAGGGGCTTCATGAAGAGCAAGAGGGCGATTTTCCAGCGAAGGAGAAGCAGCCAGAATTTGTGCATAGTGTACCGATCTATGGATGTCGCCCAAGGTAACCGAAGGCAATAGCTTGTTTTAACGAGGAGCGATCAGTTCATCCTACAGGGGTTTCCTATCATGCGAATGGTCCTGCCGGTGTTCTGTTCTTTATTCGGGTGCCTGGTTCAGTTCAGAATGCTGCGTGTCGCCTGACAACAATGCCAGTGCATGAGGAATTAGATGAAGAATGGCTTCCAGCGATTGGACGGCGGCCTGCGGATTACCGGGAACATTGACGACCAGGGTGGTTCCCAAGGTCGCGGAGACGGCGCGGCTCATAGGGGCAAAGGGGGTATTTTTCAATCCTTCGCGGCGCATGTGTTCTCCGAACCCGTCCAGGACGCGTTCGCACACCGCCCGGGTAGCCTCCGGCGTGACATCGCGGGCGGCAATCCCGGTGCCTCCGGTTGTGACCACCAATCGTGCATGCTCGGCCTGTTCACGGATCGCAAGTCCAATCCGGGCTACATCATCGGGAACAACCAGGCTGTGGTCCACGCTGAACCCGGCCTGGCGAAGGCGGTCGACGACGGCGGGCCCGGAGCGGTCTACGCGCAGACCCCCGGCACAGGAGTCACTTACGGTGATGACGGCAGCGTTCACATCTGCGATTCTACCTTCCGGGGAAACCCTACAGAAGTAGGGGCCCGAGCAGGCAAACAATGAGACAATGGGGACGAGTACGCAATGTGGACGCTGGCCTGCCGCGTGGAAACTATTCTAGGGTCAGTGTTGTCGAATTTTGATGGCCGCAACCGAAACGCCTCCCAGTCCGCCTGAGAACTCCGTAGAGCCGAAGTTCGATCGATTGCGCGCTCGTTACGATTCTCTTCCACCCCATGAGCTGCTCGATGTTATCGACACCTTAGAGGGGGAGCGGCTATCTGCCCGCGTGCGCGAGGCCATCTGGGTTTCGCTGATTTTGCATCTGCTGGTCTTCTGGTGGATTTTCTATGGCCCGCGGATGAAATTTCTCCGGCCTGCCACGGTGGTGAATCCCATGCAGGAAACTCCGGAGAAACAGAAGGACATGGTGTACCTGAGTATGCCGCCGGAGCTGGTGAAGAAGCCCCCTCCGCCGACGAACGTCATTTCAGACCAGAATCACATCGCCCAGACGAAGCATCCCACGCTCGATCAAAAGACGATCGAGGAACTGGAGGCTATGCGCCGGGCCGGTCGGCCGACCCCGCCGCCGCAGCCGCAGCAAAGAGCACAACAGCCAAGCCAGCCGGCCGCGCAACCGCAGCAGCAGGCACGTGCTGTCGCGCCCGCCCAGCCTACGCAACCGCTTCCTTCGGCGCCCAGCGCAAGCCGTTTGGAGATGCCGGAGAAGCCGCATACACCAACGCAGTCGAAGTCGCAACAAAACCAGGCTTCCAATCAGTCCGGCATGTCGGTCGGCGACATCATCCGCCAGGCGGAGCAGAATGCGGCCCGATCCAATGGAGACGGCGGCGACAACGGCGAAAATGCCCCTCTCGCGCATTCTGGAGTGCAGTCCGGAGTGGAAGTCCTGAGCGACACCATGGGTGTTGACTTTGGTCCATATCTTCACCAGGTGGTCCAGGCAACGCAGTCGAGTTGGGATTTGCTGATTCCTGAGGCAGCTCGCCCCCCGCTGTTGAAGCAGGGTAAAGTCGCAATCCAATTCATTATCATGCCGGATGGCAGCATCAAGCAGATGCAACTGATCCTGCCTTCTGGCGACGTGTCCCTGGATCGGGCTGCCTGGGGCGGCATCACAGGAGCGGGACCATTTCCACCGCTGCCGAAACAATTCAAAGGGCCCTATTTAGCTTTGCGTTTCTACTTCCTCTACAACGAGGATACGGGCCAGTACACCCGCCAATGACCGCTCCTGCGGAACCTGCGGTGCGACGTCGCCAGGCGGTCGGCCTGGTATGGATCGCCCTGGCGATCATTGCTTTCTGTGCGGTGCGAGCAGGCTGGCATGCGATCGTTCTGGCTGGCTGGTGGAGGCTGTGGTAGTCGACACCCTTTTCTGCCGCGTACGGAGAGCCCGATGGCCGCGAATCCGCAGGATCAGGTGAACCAGTCCGGTTTTCTGCCGGATGAAGAGACAGACGCTCCGCACCCGTGGCTGGTAGTTCTGCACGGTGCCACCGCGAGCGGCAAGACTGCCCTCGCAATGCACTTGGCCGAACATTTTACGGGCCAGATTGTCAGCTGCGATTCGGTCGCAGTCTATCGCGAGCTGGAAATTGGAACCGCGAAACCTTCACTGGCGGAACGCGCAAAAATCCGCCATCACATGATCGATGTCGTTTCACCCGACCAGCCCTACACGGCTGGGGACTACGCTCGCGATGCCCGTAGCAGCCTCCGTGCAATCACGGAGAGTCGTGGCCTGCCGGTGATAGCCGGTGGAACGGGTCTCTATCTGCGAGCGCTGCTGGACGGCTTATTTCCCGGTCCGCGGCGATTTGAGTCGTTACGGGTGCGGCTGCGGGAACTGCAGCAAGAACGCGGCACCGGCTACCTGGCGCGGATATTGCGCCGGGTCGATCCCGTCTCGGCTACCCGCATTCACGCCAACGATGCGCCGAAACTTATTCGTGCTATTGAGGTCACACTTGCGATGAGGCAGCCGATGTCGGCTGCATGGGAAGCGGGACGCGATCCGTTGCGAGGATTCCGCATCCTGCGCCTCGGTCTCGACCCGCCGCGTAGCGAACTGTATGCTCGGATCGATCGGCGGGCGGGGGCTATGTTTTCCCGTGGCCTGGTCGAAGAGACGGAGCAGTTGCTGGCTCGTTACGGCGCGGATTGCCGACCCTTGACGTCGCTCGGATATAAGCAGGCTGTCATGCTGCTGCGTGGAGATCTGTCGCTGGCCGACGCCATTGCAGCGACGCAACAGGGACATCGCAACTACGCCAAGCGACAAATGACATGGTTCCGAGGGGAGAAGAATGTTCATTGGCTGAATGGCTTCGGCGATGAAGAGGGGATCATGGGCGAAGCTATCCGGCGGGTGGAAGAACAAATGCTCGGCGGAGACGCAATCGCGGAAGGAAGTGACCCTCGACCCGCGCCGGAGTGAGTTGCGGCCCGTCGGTGCTTTTTCTGCTGATACACTACAGTGTTTTGGCTCTGACCTCCGGGCCGGGTTTTTCTTGTGGAGAAAACATGTCGCAAACCATGCAGGCTATCGTCAAGACAGGAGCACATCCTGGCGTCGAAATCCGCGAAGTTCCCATCCCTTCCTATGGGCCCAGCGATGTTTTGGTGAAGGTGGAGTCTGCCAGCGTTTGCGGCACCGATGTTCATATTTATGATTGGGATCCCTGGGCGCAGGGACGTCTTCGCCCACCTCTGATTCCCGGGCATGAGTTCTGCGGCACGGTCGCCAAAGTCGGCGAAGATGTCACCACCGTGCGGCCGGGTGACTTTGTTTCCGCAGAGATGCATGTGGCTTGCGGAAAGTGTTTGCAGTGTCGCATCGGGCAGGCGCACGTATGCCAGAACGTAAGAATTATCGGCGTGGATTCCAATGGAGCCTTTGCCAACTACGTCGTTATTCCTGAATCGAACATCTGGAAGCTGGATCCTGCGCTGCCCCGAGAGTACGGCTCGATCCTTGACCCGCTGGGCAACGCGGTGCACTCAGTTCTGGCAGGAGAGATTGCGGCGCGCAGTGTTGCGGTTGTCGGCTGCGGGCCGATTGGATTGTTCGCCATTGCGGTGGCGCGGGCTTGTGGCGCATCCGTTGTCTATGCGCTGGAAGTGAACGAACATCGTCGCAAACTGGCGCAGGAGATGCATGCAGATTTCGTTCTGGATCCCGCGCGGGACAACGTAGCCGCAGAGATTGCAAAGACAACCGGCGGGATCGGCGTCGACGTGGTGTTGGAAATGTCCGGCCATGCCGATGGCATGCGGCTCGGCTTTGAGATATTGCGGACTGGCGGCCGAGTTTCGCTGCTGGGTATCCCTGCAAAACCTGTCGAGATCGATTTCGCGCGCGACATTATCTTCAAAGGAGCCACGGTTGTTGGTATTAATGGCCGCAAAATGTATGAGACATGGTTTCAAATGGAGGCGCTGCTGAGGTCCGGGAAGCTTGATTTGTTGCCCGTTATCACGCATCGCCTGCCGATGGCCGAGTTTGCCCATGGGATGGATCTACTGAAGAGCGGCGAGGCCAGCAAGATCATTTTGACGCCGTTGGATTCCAGTCAATAAAGAACGGCGCTCGACGTGACGCGGGCTTTTCAGAAATTGCTCAAACAGAAAGGCCGCTCATCGAGCGGCCTTTTCCATGATGCAAATCGACTCGTGCAGTTATGCTTCGCGAACACCATCGAGAAACGCCCGTAGCTTGCGCGAGCGCGAGGGGTGCCTGAGCTTGCGCAGGGCTTTGGCTTCAATCTGCCGGATGCGCTCTCGAGTCACCTGAAAGCTTTGTCCGACTTCTTCGAGAGTGTGCTCGGAGCCGTCTTCCAGTCCAAATCGCATTTTGATCACACGTTCCTCGCGGGGAGTGAGGGTGCGCAGCACCTGCGCGGTGTAATCCTTCAGGTTGACGCTGATGACGGCATCCGAAGGGGAAACGGCCATGTGGTCTTCAATGAAATCTCCCAGATGGGAATCCTCTTCCTCGCCGATCGGCGTTTCCAGCGAGATCGGTTCCTGCGCAATTTTGAGCACCTTGCGGACCTTGGCGACAGGAATATCCATGCGCTTGGCAATCTCTTCTGAAGTTGGCTCACGTCCCAGTTCCTGCACCAGTTGGCGGGACGTCCGAATCAGTTTGTTGATGGTTTCGATCATGTGCACGGGGATGCGGATCGTACGCGCCTGATCCGCGATCGCACGCGTAATCGCCTGGCGGATCCACCAGGTGGCATATGTGGAGAATTTGTAACCGCGACGATACTCAAATTTGTCCACCGCCTTCATCAGGCCGATATTGCCTTCCTGAATCAGGTCGAGGAACTGTAACCCGCGGTTGGTGTATTTTTTGGCGATGGAAACGACCAGCCGCAAGTTCGCCTCAATCAGTTCGCGCTTGGCCTGCTCGGCATCCATGTCGCCCTGGATCATCTCGCGCTGGGTACGTTTCAATTCCGCCACAGAAACGCCGGCGTCGATCTCCAGCTTTTCCAGATCGCCTTTGCAGTTGCGCTGCTGGCGGCGATACTCTTTGCGCATTTCCTCGCTCTTGGACTGTTCGTGTTTCTGGTCCAGAGTTCTGATCTGGCGATCGAGCGCGCGCATCACGTCCACGGTTTTGTTGACCTTGTCGAGCAGCCGCTTGCGCTCGAGGTTGGTGTATTTCAGCTCGCGAATGACGCGGGAAACTCGCACCAGTTCTCGCCCGATCGACCAGCGAACGCGGCGATATTCCCGGGCTTTGCCCTTCTCCTTGACGTGGATGGTGTCCAGTTTTTCGCGTAACTGCTGGGCTTTCTTGTAGTGCTTTACCAGAGTGTCAATGCTGGCAGTGGTCTGTTTCGTCCGCGCCTGAAGAATCTCTTCGGTGAGTTCTTCTTCATCGAACGTGACCACTTCCTTGATGCTGCGGACGCCGCGCTTCAGATCTTCGCCCAGTGCGATGATCTCGCGGGTGACGATGGAAGAACGCGAGATGGCTTTCATCACCCGCATCTGTCCCCGCTCGATGCGCTTGGCGATTTCTACCTCACCTTCCCGTGTGAGCAAAGGAACGGTCCCCATCTCACGCAGATACATGCGCACGGGATCGTTGGTCTTTTCCATCGCTCCCGGGGTGAGGTCCAGCTCAACGTCTTCGCTGTCTTCACTGTCCAGGTCATCGTGCTCTGCGGCGACCTTAGGTTGGTCTTCGAGCAGATCAATACCCTGAGTCCCGATGGTGGTCATCAGGTCGTCCAGATCATCGGCAGAATTTACTTCGCCCGGGATTAAATCATTCACTTCACCGAACGTCAGATAGCCTTTTTCCTTGCCGGTTTCAATCAGCTTCTGAATGTCGTCTTCGAATTTATCGTTAATAGCCAAGGGTGCCCCTCTTTTGGAGATGCTGATTTGAGAGTTCTTTTGTCCGTGGGCGAGACAATTCTGGATGCGGCTTGAAGCCGCGACGGCAGGCCAACTTTTAGGCGTACCAATGACGCCAGGGCGCACGTCCCCATTCTTGTTTAGGATACCACAGGTGGACGGCGATCTTCTGCCTCGGATAGAACCCCAAATAGATTAGATGGGAATTTTTTAAGCGCGATTCATCTCGATCAACGGTCTTCGCGACGCCTTCGAAACGGCTTGCCGCAAGCGATAAATAACAAACACCCGAGCCAAGTCGAGCTGTATCCAATGGACGCTTGATCGAACGGGTGGCTGAAGGATCTCTGGCCGGTCAGTCGCGCACCGAAGCGCCGGAAAACGACAAAATCGCGCGGCCGGGGACGGGCGAGCCGTAGAAAAGCGCTGGCGTGAACCGGCTCATCAACAGCATGTTGTCCAGCGCGTCGCGAACGTCTTTCGACGCAGGACCCGAGACAACCTGATAGTTATACACACGGCCGGTTTGGCTGATTTCGACTTCCACGACCACGGGACGACGAAATGTGGCCTGGCTGTCGGTGCCTCCGACTGTGTACAAGAATTGCGGTGTGCTGCTGGTCTCCGCAGTGGCTTCGGTTGCCGCCACAGGCGGAGGCGCGGCCACTGTGCCAACCATGAGAGCGAGTGCGCCCAGCAGGATAACCGCCGAGGCTAGCCCGGCTGCGCCCCGGACCAGCACGGGAGCCACCGAGTTCTGCCAATACACATGCCAGAGGTCCAGGCGTCTCCGCGTCGTTCGGGCACGCTCTTGCGAAATAGCCACTCGAAGGCGCAGGCCCAGGTCAGCAGGCGGGCGAGCTGCACCGGTGCTGGAAAGTATCCTCTGCAGGGCTCGCCACTCTGCGAACTCAGCCGTGCAGGCTTCGCACCCCGCGAGATGGGTGGCGATGGAATGCATAGCGGTACCCGATATCGCGCCATCCAGGTACTCCGAGAACTGTGATCGTATGAAACCACAGTCACTCATACGGCCTCCTCGCAAATACGGCTATCGATCGACTGGTTCGATCCGTGGGGCGGACGGCTGGAAGCTTTCTCCGATGGATGCGCCTGAGCGATCAACGGCCACAGTCGGAGCCGCAACATGGCGCGCCCACGTACCAGGCGGGACTTTACAGTCCCCAGGTGAGTTCCAAGAATCTCCGCAATCTCGTCGTACGACAGGCCTTCCAGGTCTCGCAATATAACCACCGTGCGAAACGGCTCCGGAAGCCGCCTCAATTCCGCCTCGACCTTTGCCCGGAGTTCTTCGTGCTCAGTCAACTCATACGGGGAGGCATGTTCGTCGATCAGCATATCCTTCAGGTACGTGGATGTGGTCTGATCGGCTCCACTTGTTTTTGTCTCGATCGTAACTTCCCGTCCTCTGTGGCGAGACCACCAGCGGCGCTGGTTCGAGGCTTCACGCAATGCGATCCGATAAATCCAGGTACGCAGGCTCGAATCTCCATGGAAACTCCGAATGCCGCGAAAAACCTTGATAAAAACATCCTGAGTAATGTCGGCAGCGTCAGACGGATCGTTCAGAACGCGCGAAATCAAGCTGTAGACCGGGGCCTGATACTGCCCGATCAAGAGAGAAAAGGCCTCTTCCGAGCCGGCTTGCAGCTCAGCGGTGAGGACGGAATCATCCGCCCGTAGTGCGATTCCAGCAGCCAGATCTCCCAAGGTAAAAGCCGCGGACATGCGGTTCACCTCCACACTAACAGGCAATCGGTATGTTCTCAAGTGGCCTGGCCATATCGACATGGCAGCAGCCAAAAAACCAGTTCCTACGCCAGTTGTTAAGTTAGACAATGGGAAACAGGAAAGGTTCCTGATTTTCTTTCGGGCGAAGGTCCAACTCGCCTCTAGTATTGCGCGGATTGCAGCGCAGGTCGCCAGAGGAAGAGCTCGATGCGGCTGATTATAAAGGCCTTATCTCAGCTCTCGTCCAGCTTCCGGCGGAGTTTCAATCCTCTAGTTTGATGTTGCGTTTATTTTCGCTTCCGTTGCCGATGTCAGGCTGGCGGCCTTGATGTGACTCGCCAGGCCGAATCGTTCAAGCAGACGGATTCCATAATAATTGATGTCCATCTCGTACCAGGCCAACCCATGGCGAGCTGAAACGGGAAAGGCATGATGGTTGTTGTGCCATCCTTCGCCCCCCGTCAGCAGAGCCACCCACAGGTTGTTCCGCGAATCGTCACTGGTGGCAAAACGTCTCCCACCCCATAGGTGTGTAATGGAATTGACCATCCAGGTGACGTGGAAGCCGATGGTGACCGGCAAAGCTGTACCCCACAGGAGCCAGGACCATCCTCCAAAGGCAAACAAGGAAATGCCAAGCACCGTCAATGGAACCCAATGGTATCGATTCAACCAGCGATAGTAACGATCTCGAACCAGGTCCGGAGCATACTGCTTGAGCGCCTCGGTTTGGTTGTGGAGAGACCCGTTGAGAATCCATCCCATATGAGACCACCACTTGCCATCGCGCGGTGAGTGAGGATCTCCGGGCTTATCGGTATACCTGTGATGCATACGATGGACGGCCACCCAGTAGATAGGGCCGCCCTGAAGAGCCAGCGTGCCACAGGTGGCGATGAAGTACTCCACCCATTTTGGAGTCGAGTATCCGCGGTGAGTCAGCAGGCGATGATATGCGATTGCGATTCCGACATTCTCCGCGAAGATCCACACGACAAGAAAGACAACCAGCGCGGACCAGCGAAAGTAAAAAAACGCCGCCAGCGCGCCAAGGTGGAAACTCAACACGACGATCGTAAAAATCCAGTTGGTTCCGCGTGTCACTGTCTGGGAGGAAAGGTCCTCGGTTTCATTTGTTGCCAGAGTGGGTAGCGGAGCTTGCTGTGTTGCGTTGGCCATCGGTATTTTCCTTGATCTCCGTTGCGCGATCAGCCACGATCGGTTGAATCGATTGCCTGGTCAATGACAAACTCCGTTTGCCGATGGCTGGGCCGGCGATAAGCGGCTCGGCGGGGGCAATATCTATCGAGTTGGCCGCTCTTCATGGATATTCTTCAATGATTTCGGCCAACCGCACGGGACGATTTTCCTCGACAGAACGACGCGCTGCGATCCCCATGGTTACGGCCATCAGGCAATCGAACGCGGTCACTGGCACGGGAGTTTTATTGCGGATCGAATCGACAAAGGCCTGCATTTCGCGGCGATAAGACTCCGTGTATCTGTCCATGAAAAAATTCAACGGCAATGCGGAATGCGAACCTTCGCTGTCGAGAAAGACATGGTTGTCAGGCGTATTGTTGGTGACGGCGATCATTCCTTTGGATCCGAACACCTCCACTCGCTGGTCGTATCCATAGGCGGCCTTGCGGCTGTTATCAATGGCGCCCATGGCTCCGTTTGCGAATTTCAAGGTAATCACGGCCGTGTCCCAATCTCCGAGTTCGCGGAAAATTGGATCGACCAATACGTTCGCCGTAGCATACAGTTCGACGACCTCACTGGCCAGAAGGTAGCGAGCCATGTCGAAATCGTGAATCGTCATGTCCAGGAACATGCCACCGGAAGAGCGGATGTATTCGGCGGGCGGCGGTCCGGGGTCCCGGCTTGTGATCCTCAACAAATGAGGATCTCCAACCTTCCCACCTTTTACGGTTTCGCGAACCTTGAGGAAATTGCTGTCGTAGCGGCGATTGAATCCGACCATCAGCTGGATACCATGCTTTTCCACGGCCTTGCCGATGGCAGCGATTTTTTCCAGGGACAGTTCAAGCGGCTTCTCGCAAAAGATATGCTTTCCCGCAGCCGCGGCATCGAGAATGATTTGATAATGCGTGCTGGTCGGGGTGCAGAGGGCGATGGCATCGACCTCCGGCATTTCGAGAACCTGCCTGTAATCGGTAAATGTTTTTGCAACGTTGAGCTCTGCTGCCAGGGCGAGCAGCGGTTCAGAAAAAGTGTCGGACAGTGCGACGACTTTGGTTCCCGGTAATCGGTTGGCGAGGTTCTCCGCGTGGATTTTCCCGATTCGACCTACCCCAAGGACGGCAAACCGCAGTGAAGGTGATGACATGATCCAGCCTTTCTATTGGTACAAAGATTGGTCCGAGAAATTGTTACACTCGAGCGCTCGACAGTTGATAGTTCGTGGAGATTGCGTCGGGAGAAGCCGCTAGAGGAACGGTCGACTTCCTGACGATCAATTCACCTCGCATGGAGGTAAACCGCTCCGGGCTATTGCCAGAGAGCAATTGAAAAAGTGTTCCCGCCGCGAGACGCCCCATTTCGTGCTTCGGCTGGCGAATGGTGGTCAGAGCGGGCTCGGTGTAGGACGAGAGAAGAAGATCGTCGAGGCCCACAACGGAAAGGTCGGAGGGAATTGCCAATCCCTGTTCCCTGGCGGAACACATGGCGCCGAATGCGCTCATGTCATTGAAGCAAAACAGCGCTGTGGGCGGATTTGCCAGGGCGAGCAAGCGGGCCGTGGCACTCTTGGCATTCTCAGGGCCGCCATTGCCATGCACAACCAATTCCGGATCGAAGCCGATGTCGACCTCCTCCAGCGCACTCCGATAGCCGGCGAACCGTTGCGTATCCGCCTGCAGGCCAAACTGGTTGCCAAGGTAAGCAATGCGTCTATGTCCCAGCTGCACCAGATGTCGCGTAGCCTGCAACCCGGCGTTGTGGTTATCGATAGTGACCGAGAACATGTCCTCGTCCGCATGATGGCTGTTGATAAAAATGATGGGCACTTTCATGTCCGCAAGCATCGGTCTGTACAGGGAGCCTACCCGGGAGGAACTTACCAAAATGCCGTCCACGCGGCGCTCGTAAAACGACTGCACGGCAAGCATTTCTCGGTTGGGATCGGAATGGCAGGTCGCAAGCAGCAGGGAGTAACCGTGGGTGAGTGCAATTTCCTCGATACCGCTGACAACCTCGGCATTGAACGGGTCCGCGATGCTGGTAACGACCACGCCGATGGTATCGGTTCGCCGGTTTACCAGGCTTCGCCCGACGGCGCTGACCCGATAGCCTTTTTCCTGGGCAATCGCGCGGATACGCTGGCTGGTTTCAGGGTTTACCAGCGGACTGTTGCGAAGAGCCCGGGAGACAGTAGAATGCGAAACATTGGCTGCACGGGCGATATCTTTAATAGAGATCATTGCACACGTGTTCATAGTAAAAGGACTCAGATTGCAAGTCAATTGGATTGGCATTGTGCACGAAGGCAATTTCGCGGCGGATTTGGCGGTTGCTACAAGCCCGGATATCATCCATATAAACGGTTGAAAAGATGAAGGTGGCCTAGATGGACGTTGTTGGAGTTGGATTGAATGCCACGGATACGGTAATTCCTCTCGCGCATTGCCCGTCATCCGGTTCCAAAGTCGAGTTTCGTTCCGCCAGCGTAATGTTGGGCGGTCAGGTTGCCAGTTCGATCGTGGCTTGTCAGCAATGGGGATTGAGAACCCGGTATGTCGGAAAGCTGGGCGATGATAATGCTGCCGCCCTGCATCGCGCGGAATTTTCAAGGCTCGGAGTGGACACCCGGATTCTGACCGCTCCGGGATGCGCCAGCCAGCAGGCCTTCATCCTGGTCGAAGACTCGGGAGAGCGAACTGTTCTATGGAAGCGTGATGACCGCCTGACGATTCGACCGGAAGAGCTCCAGCGAGAATGGATCCTGGACGCGCGAGCACTGCACATCGACGGGCATGATACGTCTGCCGCGATCACGGCAGCGGGCTGGGCTCGGGAGGCTGGTATCCCGGTAATCGCGGACCTGGATAAGCTGTACCCAGGCGTGATGCCGTTACTGGAGGAGATTGATTATCTGATCGTGTCCAGGGATCTTCCGGAACAATTGACAGGGGAACCTGACCTAAGAAAGTCTCTGGTCGAGATGCATCGGCGATTCGGGTGCAAGCTGGCGGCTGCGACGATGGGCGAAGACGGCGTGCTGGCCTATGACGGCAAGCGAGTTTATTACGCTCCCGCCTTTTGCATTGGTGCGGTCGATACAACGGGAGCCGGTGACATTTTCCGTGCTGGATTCGTGTACGCTCTGCTGCAGGGCTGGCCGCTGGAACGTCAGCTGGACTTCGCCTGCGCTGCCGGGGCGTTGAATTGCACCGCCGTGGGAGCTCGCGGCGGGATTCAGTCGGTGGAGCGCATAGAAGCCTTGATGGCCTCCGGGAAGCGGTGCGCTCCTTTTTTCGATGTTTCCGAGGTAGGAGCGCCCACGCTCTAGAGACTTGCGAATTCGCGCAAGTAATTGCGACTGCCAACCGCACTTTTCAACGGATCAGCGTTGGGCAATGTGGTGTCGATATCCTGCTCGAAAACGGCCCAGCCATCAAAATTGGCTTTTTCCAACTCACGAATGACGCCGACCAAATCCACATCGCCTTTTCCCAGTTCACAGAAAACGCCCTGACGAATGGCGTCCAGGTAGGGGATTTTGTTGCGACGCACCTCGTTCAGAATGTTAAGGTGAACATCCTTCAAGTGCAGGTGCCAGATGCGCGATGCGTGCTCGCGGGCAAACTGCACCGGGTCGCCGCCGCCGTAGAGATAGTGGCCGGTGTCGAGGCATATGCCGAGCAGGGACGGATCTGTCAGGCTTAAAAGCTGAGCCACTTCCTCTGGCGTTTCGATATATGTGCCCGCATGATGATGAAAAACGCTGCGCAGGCCCATGCCTTTCATGACGCTCGCGATTTCTGAAATAAGCGCTGCCGCACCCTTCCATTCAGTTTGGTTCAAACCGTCTTGCCTGGTGGCAGATCCGGCGACGTTCATGCGGCTCGTATTCAGCTCATCTGCAAGTACGACGAAGGGCGCGCCGCAGGCAGAGAGTAATTCTGCAACCTCCACTGCGGACCTCATCGCTTCCTGTTTCCTGGCCGGGTCCTTCAGCGGCAACGGAACAAATGCCCCGATGAGTGAGAGGTTTCGCTTTTGCAGTTCTGCGCGAAGTACAGCGGGATCGGTTGGAAGAAAGCCGTACGGACCCAATTCGGTTCCGACATATCCAGCCCGCACCATTTCATCCAGAACCTCGGCGTAGGTTTGCTGGCGCGCCCAGCCTTCCACTTCTAAAATCCCCCAGCTAACCGGGGCAGTCGCGATGCGTATCGACATATCTCTCCTTATCGAGTGTTCTCTCGATTTGTCAGGTTAAAACTGGCGGGACCAGTTTTTTGGCCATCGTTCAATGGTTACTTTTTTATCGGTGTAAAACTCAATCGCATCCCGTCCCTGGGCATGCATGACACCGAAAAAGCTGCTCTTCCATCCGCTGAACGGGAAGTAGGCCATGGGAGCAGCTACGCCGATGTTGATGCCGACATTGCCGGTGGCAACGGATTTTCTGAACTGGCGCGCAGCCGCGCCGCTGGAAGTGAAGATGGACGCCGCATTGCCGTAAGAGCTGCGCGCGATCAGGTCGATTGCCTCTTCCACCGTGTCGAGGTGAACCAGGCTCAACACCGGCCCGAATATTTCTGTGTCAGCCAGTTCGCTGTTGGCCGGCACACCGTCGAGTATGCTCGCACCCAGGAAATTGCCTTGGTCGTGTCCTTTGACTTGCAGTTGCCTGCCATCCACGACAGGTTTAGCGCCATCCTGGACACCTTTTTCAATCAGCGAGCGCACGCGATCTCGACTGGCAGAGGTGATGACGGGTCCCATCTGAGTTTCAGGACTCAGACCATCGCCAACCCTTAGCGAGGCAGCCGCAGTGGAAATCGAATCGGTAAACCAGTCGCGCGCCTTTCCAACCGTGAGCGTTACAGAAACAGCCAGACAGCGTTGCCCGGCACAGCCGAAGGCGCTGTCCGCAATGATCCGGGTTGTGGTGTCGACATCTGCATCGGGCAGCACAACAACATGATTCTTGGCGCCGCCCTGGCATTGCACGCGCTTTCCATTGGCGCTGCCACGAGAATAGATGTACTTGGCTACGGGCGTTGATCCGACAAAGCTGATCGCGCGAACCTGCGGATGATCGAGCAACGCATCCACCACCGGCTTGCCGCCGTTGACGAGATTGACGACGCCCGCCGGCAGGCCGGTTTCTTCCAGCAATTTCATGACTCGGAGCATGCTGAATGGAACGCGTTCCGACGGCTTAATGACGACGGTGTTGCCGCAGGCAATGGCGTAGGGCAAGAACCAGAGAGGAATCATCACGGGGAAGTTAAACGGAGTGATGATGCCGACAACCCCCAAGGACTCTCGCGTCATGAATTCGTCGATGCCGCGCGCAATGTCATCGAGGTTGTAGCCCTGCATCAGGATCGGGATGCCGCAGGCGACCTCGACGTTTTCGACGCCGCGACGCAGTTCACCTTTGGCTTCGCCAAGGGTCTTTCCATTTTCGACAGTGACCAGGCGGGCAATCTCATCGAAATGCTCTTCCAGAAGCTGCTTGAATCGGAATAGAAACTGGATGCGGTCGGGTGCCGGCGTCGCCGCCCAGCCAGGAAACGCAGCACTGGCCGCACGCACTGCCTCGGCTACTTCCTCTTCTGTTCCGGCGGCCAGATGTCCTAGCAGCTCGCCAGTCGAAGGGTTGGACAATTCGGTTTTGGTGAGGGACGATGGCAGCCAGCGTCCTCCAATGTAGTTCTGAATTTCAGTCATTCTTAATCCTTCAATTCCGGTATTGAGATTTCGTAGTGCCGCTCTTTCACGACTGCGACGTCGTACCTTGCACGAGCTTCCTGGATGCTCTTGCTCTGTGACACCTGGGAAATTGGCACATCCCACCAGGATTCGTATCCGCCTACGCTCACATCTTTATCTACTTCCACGACCAGTACCGTGGTGCGACTCTCCGACTTCATCGTTTTCAGAGCGGCTTCGACTTCTTGCAGGGTTGTCGCACGAATGGCACGAGCCCCATAGCCTTCCGCCAGTTTTGTAAAGTCAACAGGAAGATTCTCGCCGTCGAGTTGGCCGGTGTCTGGATTACGGTAGCGATAGTACGTACCAAATCCATGCGACCCAACCGACTTGGAGAGGTTGCCGATGCTGCCGAAACCATGGTTATCAAAGAGGACGACGTTGATCTTGTAGCCCTCCTGGATAGAAGTGACAATCTCCGAAGACAGCATCAGGAAAGATGCGTCGCCAACCAGGACGAATACGTCGCGCGCAGGATCAGCCATTTTGACGCCCAATCCAGCGGCAATTTCGTAGCCCATACAGGAATATCCATATTCCATGTGATAGCCGGAGGGACGCTCTGTGCGCCAAAGTTTATGCAGGTCGCCGGGCAAACTGCCGGCGGCGGCGACAATGACATCTTCCGGCCCTACAGCTTTACTGAGCACGCCGAGGACTTCTCCCTGGCTCAGTGGGGGGCCGTACCGAAGCGCGTAGATCCGGTCAGTCTCGGCTTCCCAGCCAGCCTTCCAGTTTGTGATGGCGGTTGCGTAGGAACTGTCGATATGGAAACCGGATAACTCCTGGGTCAGGTGCTCGAGCGCGACGCGCGCATCGGATACCAGCGGGAGGGCCGCGTGCTTAAACGCATCGATTTCCGCCACGTTGATGCCGATGAATCGAACCGCGGGATTTTGGAACGCCGTTTTCGATGCCGTGGTGAAGTCAGCAAGCCGTGTGCCGATCGCGATGACCAAATCAGCTTCGCGAGCGGCGATGTTAGCGCCCGGAGTTCCGGTGACACCGACTGCGCCCAGGTTCTGCGCGTGATCGAAAGGCAGCGACCCCTTGCCGGCCTGGGTTTCGCCTATTGGAATTCCAGTCGCTGCGCTGAACTTCGCAAGGGCATCACTGGCTTCACTAAAAAGAACGCCGCCGCCGGCGATAATGATCGGGCGCTTTGCTTTGCGAATCCAATCGACCGCTTTGGTAAGCAGAGCAGGTTCTGGCTCGGGCCGCGCGATATGCCAGATCCTTTTTTCAAACATTTCCGCCGGGTAGTGGGCAGCTTCTGCTTGAACATCCTGTGGCAGGGCCAGCGTCACAGCGCCGGTCTGCGCAGGCGAAGTCAGCACGCGCATGACTTCCGGTAAGGATGTGATGAGCTGCTCGGGCCGGTAAATGCGATCCCAATACCGAGATACCGGTTTAAACGCGTCGTTGACAGAGATGTCCTGGGACTGATCGGACTCCAGTTGTTGTAGAACCGGCGCCACGTTGCGTCTGGCAAAGATGTCGCCCGCAAGCAATAGCACGGGAATCCGATTCACCGTTGCGGTGGCGGCTCCCGTGAGCATGTTGGTTGCGCCGGGCCCGATGGAGGAAAGACAGGCAAATGCGCTTTTGCGAATTTTCGCCTTGGCATACCCGGTCGCGATGTGGACGCCGCCCTGTTCGCTGCGGCAGAGATAGTAGGGGAAGTCCGGACTTTCCTGCAGCGCCTGTCCGACGCCGGCGATGATGCCGTGACCAAATATGCCAATTGCGCCGGCGAAAAAGCGATTCTCGTGGCCATCGCGCTCGACGTATTGATTTTTCAGGAAAGCGACCAGAGCCTGGCCCATGGTGATGTAGCGTGTGTGCATTCAGGTTTTCCCCAGAAAAGTTTTCAGTTCTCCATTTGCATCGAAACTACAGGAACCCGGGGGTCCTTGTCGCGCCAGTTCTGCCGCACCCAGCGGTGATCGGGGTCTTCCGAGTTGGCAAGCGAACGAGCTGAGCCGGCCAGCGCGTTCAGGTAGTACACGTTGTATCCATGGGCTGCCACTACGGGATGATATCCCTCTGGAACCAGCACCATTTCGCCGTTGCGAACCGTGATCGTTTCATCCAGATGGTGGTCGGAGGTATACACCTTTTGAATGGCAAAACCGTCCGACGGATCGATGCGATAGAAGTAAATCTCTTCCAGATCAACTTCGCCGGGAGGGTTGTGAACATCGTGTTTGTGGGGCGGGTAGCTGGACCAGTTCCCGGCGGGCGTATATACCTCGACTACGATCAGGCGATCGGCTGGAAAATCTGGCGGAAAGATGCTGTTGATCTGCCGCGTAGCGTTGCCGGCACCGCGAATCTCAACCGCGACGTCGGAAGGCGTGACGAGTTTTGGTGGATAGCTCTTTTCCGCTTTCGAATAGCACAGTGCGATATCGCACTCTGAATCTGCCGTGATCGTGAACGAAGTTTGGATGGGCAGGTAGAGGCCATAGGGCATTCCGGAAAATACATTGGCTCGCCTGCCAACCTTGTTCCAATTTCCGCGCGAGGACTGTACGGAACATGTTCCACCCAGGAGCACGATGCCGAGTTCGCAATCATCGGTATCGGCGTGGAATTGTTTGCCGGGGCTGAGCTGGAGTGAGTTTAGCTTGAGAAATTCAAAGCCAGGGCACTCGGTGGTGGTCCCATTTTCAGGCTGAATCAGTAATTTCATGTGCTTTTCCTCTTCGCATGTGTCGGCTCATTGACTTCAGAGCAGGACACACCATGCGAACCAATATGTCGCTTTGAACACGTGTGTATGGTACCCGAGGGGAGAAAGTTTTTCAAACTGCGGATTTCTGCAGAAATACGGCAACTTGGGCCAACTTGTTGATGGGAATTATCGGCAAATGGTAGGATTTCATTGCACACGTTTTCTATTTCTGGGGGATGGATGAGTCCAATGGAAGCGCAGCTCCAATTTAAGAGTCCACTTTTTCAAATGACGCAGACGACACCGACCTGTCTGTGGAATGATTCGGCCTCTGTGGAAGAGCTTCGCTACTCCATTGAGCACGGAGCGGTGGGCGCCACCTGCAATCCCTCCATTGCCGTTTCCGTGCTGAAGAAGGAAATGGCAATATGGAAGCCTCGTATTCAGGCTCTTGCAGAGACCCATTCGCAGGCAACAGAAGACGAAATCGCATGGATGATCGTAGAAGAAATATCCGCCAATGCGGCGCGACTGCTGAAGCCGATCTTCGACGACCAGCATGGGCGCAACGGTCGACTGTCTATACAGACAGATCCCAGGACGTATCGCAATAGCGATGCGATCGTGGCCCAAGCGGTGAAATTCAACAGGCTGGCGCCGAACATGATTGTGAAGATTGCGGCCACGCGTGCCGGCATCATCGCGATTGAGGAAGCGACCTATCGCGGGATCAGCATTAACGCAACCGTCAGCTTTACGCTGCCACAAGCCATTGCAGTGGCAGAAGCCGTGGAGCGCGGTTTGAAGCGAAGAGAAGCTGAGGGGCTGGAGATTGCGACGATGGGGCCGGTTTGCACCATCATGGTGGGGCGGCTGGATGACTGGCTGAAAGTTTTGATGGAGAAGCAGAATCTTTCCATCGACCCGGGATATCTGGAGTGGGCCGGAGTCGCGGTATTCAAGAAAGCGTATGAGATCTACCGTCAGCGCGGATATCGGATACGTCTACTTTCGGCCGCATTCCGTAACCACATGCATTGGAGTGAATTCATTGGCGGCGACGTGGTCATTTCTCCGCCGTACTCCTGGCAGCGTCGGTACAACGCCAGCGATATTGAAGTAATTCCGCGGATGGATAATCCAGTCGATCCAAAAATAGTCAACACACTCCTGAAGAAATTTCCTGACTTTGAGCGTGCCTACACGGAGAATGGGTTATCCCACGCGGAGTTTGACACCTTCGGTTCTTCGCGCAGGACATTGAGGCAATTCATTGCGGCCTGTGCGGAGATGAATGAAGTGGTTCGGAATGTCATTCTTCCTAACCCCGACACCGAATAGAGGCGGGTTCCTCTTGTCCGGTTTACCGATTTTGTCGGGGCGAGGAATTCATGGCAAGCACGTCGAAATGCGAAACGATTGGAAGTCCTTTAAGCTAGAAATTTTTGTATGTTGTCGTAGCTGATTTTCAAGCTGTCCAGGGGCGGCCGTTCTGTGGTGTCCTGTTCTACAAACATGTAGCGAACACCCTCTTTTTTTGCCAGAGGAAGAATCTGTTTCCAATTCAGAGTTCCGTTGCCGACCTCGGTGAAATGTTGGGAGCCTGGGCCGGTTTCGAGAGAAGTGGTCACGCCGGCTTTGCGGTCTTTCAAATGCAATGTAGTGATGCGTCCGGAATATTTGTGGAGCATGGCGACAGGATCTCGACCGGCTTGCGCGACCCAATAACAATCCATCTGCCATTGCACCAGATGGGGATCGGTGTTTTTCAGTAATACTTCGATGCCTGTCTTTCCGCCATAAGTCTGGAATTCGGAGTTGTGGTTGTGGAACGCGAATTGCATTTCCATCTTTCTGGCTTGTTCTCCCCATGCGTTGTACTGGTCGGCGGCGCGCTTGAAGCCGTCTTCGGAATTGCCCAGCGATTCGGGCACAGATGAGCAGACCATATATTTCAGTCCAAGCTGCTTCGCATAATCAAAGCTGGAGCCGAACTTGTCGTAGCCGAAATGCCCGCTCGGCACTTTGAGGCCCGCGTCCACAATGGCTTTGCGCAGGTCTGCGGCGCTGATTTTATACTGCGCTGCAAATGTTTCCACCGTGGTGTAGCCGATTTTGCGGATCGCGGCCAGAACGCCCGCCAAGTCTGTTTGCGCCAACTGGCGTACGGTATAGAGCTGTACTCCTAGCGGCGGCGTTGAATTTTCGGCGAAAGCCCAAGGACCTGCGGCGACTGCGCTCAGTCCAGCCAACGCGCCGGTCAGGAATTCTCTTCTGGTGTGCATCGGTGCTCTCCTTATTGTTCTTTTGGTCGGGCGAACTCTCTGGTGATGGCGGAGGCAGGATTTGAGGATTGTCATCTGCGCTCGTTTTTTTTGATGTTGACAGTCACGGGCATCCTAGAATCGATTACTATCGATTGTCAACGTGCACACGCTCCGTGATGGTGCCCTGGCGTATTCCAAGGTGTTGCGTGGATAAATGAAAATAGTTGCCTTAGCAACCATAGTGCGTGAAGTAGTTGCCTAGGCAACTAGTTTTCCAGATGGATTGACGGAGGAGCATGAAAGTCATTCTCGGACTCGACCAAGGCACCAGCAGCTCGCGGGCAGTCCTCGTGCAGCCCGACGGGACGATCATCCGCACTGCGCAGCGGGAGTTGCCGCAGATGTATCCACAGCCCGGGTGGGTGGAACAGGACCCGGAGGCGATCTGGACTTCGCAAGCCGCAGCGGTACGAGCTTTACTGAGCGAGGGCGGGCTGGATCCATCGGAGATTCACTGCATTGGAATTACCAACCAGCGCGAGACAACCATCGTATGGGAACGAGCGACAGGGCGGCCGATCGCGAACGCAATCGTATGGCAGGATCGTCGCACGGGAGAGTATTGCCGCGAACTTGCATCGCATGACGCGAACGGGGTGTCGGTGGAAACGGCAGTCCGCAACAAGACAGGCCTGGTACTGGATGCATATTTTTCGGCAAGCAAAATTCGGTGGATTCTTGATCATGTCCCCGGGGCAAAGGCGCAGGCGTGGGCCGGGCAGCTGGCGTTTGGGACGGTGGATAGTTGGCTGGTCTGGAAGCTGACCGGCGGCCACCGGCACATTACGGATGTCACGAATGCATCGCGTACGATGCTGTTCAATATTCACACGCTGCAGTGGGACGAGGAGTTGCTGGAGATTTTTGGCGTGCCTCGTTCGATGTTGCCGGAAGTGGTGGACTCAAGCGGAGATCTGGCGACGACTCGTGAACTGGTCCCGGGAATCAAGATCACAGGTATTGCGGGCGACCAGCAGGCGGCACTGTTTGGCCAGATGTGCATTCGGCCAGGGATGGCGAAGAATACGTATGGCACCGGATGTTTTTTGATGTTGCAAACGGGCCGCCGGCCAGTTTCTTCCAAACACAAGATGCTCACGACCATTGCATGGCGACGGATGGGGCAAACATACTATGCGCTGGAAGGAAGCATTTTTGTTGCGGGCGCAGCAATCCAGTGGTTGCGAGATGGTCTCGGAATCCTGAACAGCGCGCCCGAGGTTGAGGCACTTGCGGCCTCGGTTCCAGACAGCGGCGGGGTGGTGTTCGTTCCTGCTTTGACGGGTCTGGGCGCGCCGCATTGGGATCCCCATGCTCGCGGCGCGATATTCGGGCTGACACGAGGCACGACGCGGGCACACATAGCCAGAGCGGCCCTGGAAGGAATCGCGCTGGAAGTGGCGGACATTGTGCGGGCCATGGAATCCGATGCAGAAGTGGCCGGGGCCGACATGCGCGTGCAGGAACTTCGGGTGGATGGAGGGGCTTCGACGAATAACCTGCTGATGCAGATGCAGGCGGATCTCTTGAATATTCCAATCGTGCGATCGCAGACCGCAGAGGCGACGGTGTTGGGAGCCTGCTACCTGGCGGGGCTGGCGGCGAACGTCTGGCCGGATGTGGAAGAGGTTGCCCGTCAGTGGCACGAATCGCGGCGATTTGAACCGCGGTTAGATGGCGGCGAACGAGAACGCAGACTGGCAGGCTGGAAAAGGGGAATCGAGCGCGCACAAGGTTGGGGCATCACGAGTGAGTGAGCCGTTCCCACGAAATGCATTATTGCGAATCAGAATCGAGATAGAGAACGCATGAATCGTCGACAGACTCTGCAAGAGATTGGCACTCGAACATCCTGGGATGTACTTGTAATCGGGGGAGGAGCAACCGGCCTGGGAACCGCTCTCGATGCGGCGACACGTGGGTATAGCACGTTGTTGCTGGAGCAGGAAGACTTTGCCAAGGGGACCTCCAGCCGCAGTACGAAGCTGGCGCATGGAGGGGTGCGCTATTTGCAGCAGGGGAATATATCCCTGGTGCTGGAGGCACTGCGGGAGCGGGGCCGGATGCTGCGGAACGCGCCGCACCTGGTCCGTCGCCAGTCTTTCATCATCCCCGCGGAACGCATGTGGCAGGTGCCGTTTTACGGTGTGGGACTAAAACTGTACGACGCGCTATCTGGCCGGGCTAGCTTTGGAAGATCCCGGGTACTTTCTGCGGAACGAACGATAGCGGCGTTGCCCGGACTCGCGGTGAAAGCTTTGAGCGGAGGCGTGCAATATTTCGACGGGCAATTTGACGATGCGCGCATGGCACTTGCTCTTGCACTGACGGTGGAGGAGCAAGGGGGATTTGCGTTAAATCAGGCGCGCGTGCAGAAACTGATCGAGCGCAACGGCGCCGTCGTCGGCGCAGTGGCGGAAGACCGCGAGACCGGTGACAGATTCGAAGTGGAAGCTAAAGTCGTGATCAATGCGACGGGAGTTTTTTCGGATGCGCTCCGATCACTGGATGAGCCGAACGCTCCACCTTTGCTGGCGGTGAGCCAGGGATCCCACTTTGTTCTACCGAAGGAATTTCTTTCCGGCGCAGACGCGCTGATGATTCCACGTACCGCGGATGGGCGGGTGCTTTTTGCCATCCCCTGGCATGGGGCTGTTCTGGTGGGCACGACCGATGAGCCCGTAGCAGGGCCGTCGCTGGAACCGCGAGCGATGGAGCCGGAACGCAGATTTCTGATGGAGGAAATTTTTCGCTACTTTGGGCGCAGGCCGGCGCCTAAAGAGATATTAAGCATGTGGTCGGGGCAGCGACCTCTGATTCGCAAGCAGGGAGCGACGTCGACGGCATCTCTATCCCGCGAGCATTCTGTTTTCGTTTCGCCAACCCGTCTGGTGACGGTGCTGGGAGGGAAGTGGACAACCTATCGGCGGATGGGAGAAGACACTGTCGATGTGGCGGCCCGGGCAGGAGGGCTTCCGCTGCGGCCGAGCAGGACGAGCGACCTGCGATTGCACGGATGGATCGCTGCTAACGATGGAGACCTGTCGCATGGTGAGGGCGCTTCTGCGTACGGAAGCGATGAGGTGCTGATCGAGAAGCTTGAGGCCGAGAACCCAGAGTTGCGGGAGCGGCTGCACCCGCGACTTCCCAGTCGAGCCAGCGAGGTTGTTTGGGCTGTCCGAAACGAGATGGCTCGGACGGTCGAAGACGTGCTGGCCCGGCGCACTTGTTCTTTATTCTTGGACGCTCGGGCTGCCAACGAAGCGGCGCCGCGCGTGGCAGAATTGATGGCCGCCGAACTGGGTCGGAGCAAGGAGTGGATGACGGAGCAGACAACAAATTTCAAGGAACTGGCCGAGGGTTATCAATACCGGGAATAGCGTGCGGGGTGGGAAGAACTTTGCATCCTGGTTGACAGCTCTGACTTTCTTCGGTAGGTTTACAACTCAAGACGATGAATTATTTCATTCAGAGCATGTGTAGCTGTCGTTGCGAATGCCGGACGGGCAGTCGTGGGCGGCGCGCTCTGAATTTTGCACCTGTGTAACACGCAGCGGTCACATCGCAAAGTTTGGATACATCCGGCGACCCACGACTCCAAAAGAGCGTGGGTTTTGTGTTGATGGCTCGAATTGTTGAAACACGAAGCACCTGAATTGGTCAATCTATAGCTATCGATAATTATCTATTGACAATGATTTTCACGGCTGCATATAATCCTCGACCGTGACGGTTGTCACAGAAATAACTCACTGAATGTGCATAAGTACCGAATCTACGCTTGATAACACGAGGACAAATCGTACGGGTTTCGCATCGTTTGCCGGCTGCGTTTTGCCCTCCCCTGCATTCTCTAAGTCACTCCTGCCGAAGGAAAAAATTACACATAAAGTTCGGGGGCAGCTGAATCGATGAGTCATTGACCCCGGTAACTTCAAAAGGTTTCTTACTTTGCTCGCTCAGATAGGCACCATTGGTTGTGGCGTGATCGAGGATATGGTTCGGCTGGTATGGAGCCGGCGTTCAAGGCTATGCAAGGAGTATTTTCCGCATGAATCGTCGTGAATTTTTGTACACGGGAACCGCAACCGCAGCAGCCTTGAGTGCCCGCTCCTATGGCCGTGTCCTGGGAGCGAATGACCGGGTCGGGCTTGGCGTGATTGGACTAGGGCGTCGCGGAACGATTGTGACAGGCGAAGGTTTCCTCAAAGATCCGCGCGTCCAAGTGGTAGCTGTCTGCGATGTTTACGATGCTCAGACGTCAAAGTTTGTTTCTCGGGTGCTCGGGAATGCTTCCCCGCCAGCGAGCTTCATTGCCTATGAGAAGCTTCTTGCCAGAAAAGACGTGGATGCGGTTTTGATCTCCGCACCGGACCATCAGCATGTAACGATCGCAACGGCCGCTCTGGAAGCGGGGAAAGACATATATCTGGAAAAGCCGACGCTGCATCATTGGGATGAACGGACGACATTGCTGGCGGCAGCGGCCAAGTATAAACAAGTGGTTCAGTGTGGCATGCAGCAGCGCAGTGGCGCCCACTACATGCGCGCCAAGCAGGAGATTTTTGCTGAGAAAAAACTTGGCAACGTCGTTTTTGCCCGAGGAGTATGGCACAACTTTCCATGGCAAACCCGTCACATCATCAATCAACCCAAACCCGCAGGGCTTGACTGGGTGCTGTTCGAAGGGCCGGCGCCGCATGTACCCTACGAGACGATTCGGTACACATCCTGGCGCTATTTTCCGGATTATGGCAACGGCCTATTAGCGGACATCATGACGCACTGGGTCGACGTGGCGCAATGGATGCTGGACGATCCGGATCCCACGAATGCAGTCGCCCTGGGCGGGATCTATCAACTGCACGACGGCAGAGTCAATCCAGACACGGTGAGCGCGATTGTTCAGTACGACAACTGGAACTTCAACTTTGAGTCGTCTGTACTCCCCATTCGCAACAATGATCCGTCCGTTTTCTTTGAGGGCACGGAAGGAACGCTGGACCTAGCCCGCGATGGCTATGTGTTTACGCCAAATCACGGGGCACCAGTACGCGTCAGTTCCACGGAGAGTCTGGAACGTGCGCATACCAAGAATTTCCTGGACGCCGTGATTACCGGCACGAAAGTAAATGCTTCCGTGGAGGCAGGTATCGACGCTTCCGTTCCGGTGCAAATGGCGCTGCGTTCGTATTGGTCTCATAAGATCGTTTCCCGGAAAGAGATGGTGTAGGTCGCTGCAAGTTTAAAGAGAAGTAGTCGGGGAAAAGGAAATGAAGGGGATAGTTTTTCTGGAGGGAAAATCTATGGTTTCTACAGTGCGCAAGTTTTTAGTTGGGGTTTCACTTTTGATCCTGCTTTCTTGCGGAGCAACGCGATTATTCGCTCAGGCGACTGGAAGTATTCGCGGCACGGTCACTGATCCACAGGGAGCGGTCGTTCCCGGTGCGTCGATCACCGCGACCAACACTTCCACCTCGCTGAGCCGAACCCAAGTAACGAACGCAGACGGCATTTTCGTTCTCCCGGATTTGCCGATTGGGTCGTATGATTTCGTGATCAGCAAGGCAGGTTTTAAAACACAGAAGCGGAGCGGGACGGTACTGTTGACAGGACAAACGCTCGCACTGGAAATTCCCCTGACCGTTGGCTCTTCATCGCAGTCTGTTCAAGTGACGTCGGCAGCGCCACTCATCCAAATCGACACGTCGAGTATTCAGACGACGGTGGATCAGAAGCAGATGCAGGATCTTCCTCTGAACGGTCGCAATCCGCTGCAATTGACGGCTCTGACCCCGGGCACGGTGCTCACGAATACAGGAACGGAGTCTGGACAACAGGACAACACGGGATTGAGTGTGAATGGATTGCGCGCCACCCAGAATAACTACCAACTGGACGGCGCCATCTACACTGACCGCTTTTTCGATTCCGTCCCCATCCTGCCCAACCCGGATGCGCTGCAGGAATTCACGATCCAATCGTCCAACTACAGTGCGGAATATGGCGGCGCGGGAGCTCTGGTGCAGTTATCGACGCGCTCCGGAACGAACCAGTTTCATGGATCTGCCTATGAATTTTTGCGCAACACGGTGCTGAATACCAGGAATTATTTCCAGCAGACGGTTCCTCCGTACAAATTGAACCAGTTCGGCGGAACTGTGGGCGGACCGATCATGAGAAACCACACTTTCTTCTTCTTTTCAGCGGAAGATTTGCAGGTGCGGTCGTCTCCGAATCCAATCTCGATTACGGTTCCAACGGCAGCGGAGATGAATGGAGACTTTTCGGCGTTGCTGCCGAAGACGGTTATTCACAACCCGGCAACCGGTGTGGCTTACCCGCTTAACCACATTCCGACGCCAGCAGATCCCTTGTCCTACAAGCTTTATCAGAAATACCTGCAGCCGCTGGCTTCCAATCCGACGACCGGCGTCTTCAACTCCGCGGCGAATGCGAATACTGACAGCACACAATATCTGGCGAAGGTCGACCAGGTGATCAATCCTAACAACCACCTGATTGGACGGTATTTTTACAATCAGGACAACTTCCAAAGGCCATTCAATGCGCCACTGGGATTCTTTGCGTTAAACCTATTCCGTAATCAATCGGCAATTATTTCGGACACAGAACTCTTCAGTCCGTCACTCACCGGCACATTCTCTTTCAGTGCGGGCCGTTTCGCGCGCACCCAAATTCCAGAAGCGCCGGGCTTGCAGTCTTTGCAGGACCTGGGGCAAAACGTACCGCTTGGCGCTCCCGGGGAGTCGATCTTTCCGGGTATCCGCGCGAATATTTCCGGGTTTGTCAATATCTTTTCAGGGGGCGCGCTTACCCAGGATTCGACGTCCTTTGATTACAAAGCTGCGATGGTGAAATTGAAAGGCGCGCACACCATCAGCTTTGGTGCCGAGTTCGAGCGGGATCGAATCGATATGGATGATTACTCCTACACGCCTGGCGATAACACGTTCAGTGGCGTGCGGTCAGGCTCGGCAGTGGCGGACTTTTATCTTGGTCTAGAGTCCCAATTTCTACAGGACAACGGCCGTAAAGCGTATCTCCGTGAAAACCGGCCTTCGGTGTACGTGCAGGATGATTGGAAAGCGACGAAGACTTTGACGCTGAACCTGGGCCTGCGTTGGGATCCGTGGCTGCCGCCAATCGACCTGAACGATACCTTGGTAGGTTTTCAGCAAGGGTTTCATTCCAAGATTGCGCCGGACGCCCCGCAGGGCCTGATTTTCCAAGGTGACACCGGCCTAGAGGCATCAGTCTTCAGGAAAAACTGGAACGACTACGCGCCGCGGGTTGGTTTCGCGTGGGACATGAAGGGCAATGGCAAAGAGGTCCTACGAGGGGCTTACGGAGTTTTCTATGGCTTTCCGGAGGGACTGCTGTATCAACGAACCGATGCCATGCAGCCCGTGGACCTATACCTGGTTTATCCAGCTCCGGCGCCTGCCTGGGATGACATCTACGCGGGGTATCCTGGCGGCGATCCATTCCCACGCGAGCACGTTAGCCCGGACCAATTCTTGAATTACACTTTCGAGCTACCGGTTTCCGGCGGCGTGCTCGATCCCAAGTCCCAAGTCGCCGTAACGCAGAACTACAATCTCACCTACGAGCAGCAGCTTGGCAGCAAAACCGCCGTCTCAGTTGCCTACGTGGGAGACAGCAGCCGGCACATCATGGGTTCGCGGCAATTCAATCCCGCGGTCTACATTCCTGGCAACTGCGGTACTCCGCCGACGCCGTGTTCCACGGTCGGGCAATGAAAACTCGCGCCGACTGTATCCGGGACTGGGCGCAGTGGAATTGGCGCAGTCCTACGAATATGCAAATTTCAATTCGCTGCAAGTCAACGTTACGCGGCGCCAAACCAATGGGCTGACGCTTCTTACCAACCTGGTGTGGTCGAAAACGATCGACAACACTTCGAGCGCGACGGAAGGAAATGCGGGACCGCCCAATCCTTACAACCTGAACAGTGGGCGCGGGCCAGCCGATTTCGACCAGAAAATCCGTTTCGTTCTGTCGGCGAACTATCTCACTCCCCAGGTGAACGTCAAGGGATGGGAGAGCGCGGTCGTGAACAACTGGCAGCTGAACGGGATTCTGTCTCTTGATAGTGGCTATCCGTTCAACGTTGTTAGCGGAACAGATAGATCCTTGTCTGGAGTCGGAAACGATTACGCAGACCAGGTGGGGAACCCTGCCCGGCCTGCGGGCGTGAGCAAGGTGAAGGAATATTTCAACACCGCCGCGTTTGTACCGGCAACAACTGGGACCTTTGGTGATGTTGGCCGCAACAGCCTGCGCGGGCCTGGGTATGCCGACGTGGACCTCTCGGTCTTCAAAGACATATTCCATTTCACTCGAATACAGACCCAGTTCCAGGCTGAGGTTTTCAATGCGCTCAACCACGCGAACTTTGCCAACCCTGTTAACTCGCTTTCGTCAGGCACTTACGGACAGATAACGAGTACGGTTGCTCAAGGCACGAACAACAACGCCGGGTCTCCACGCGTCTTCCAATTTGCGTTGAAGCTGACGTTTTGAAGGCGGCTGGACCGAAATCGATAGCTGAATTCGCAGGGGGATGACTAAGAGGGGCGAATCGCGAAGGCGATTCGCTCTTTTTTTGTCGAGGTTATTTTTGCTACGAAACGATGCAGTCAGAAGATTGCTAACAGTGGGCCCCGCCCCTGGTGGTACTCCGCAGCGACAGATCAGCGGAGCAGATGTCCATTCACGACGTTTTGGGCTGGCTTACCGTCGAGCACGCGAGCAACATCCTCGCAGATGGCTTTGGTTACACGCAGCTGAGCTTCACGGGTGAATGCAGCTATGTGGGGGGTGAGGATTACATTTGGCAGAAGCTCCAACTCGCCGGGTTCGGGTGGCTCTTTGGCGCGGACATCGAGGGCTGCTCCTGCAATCTGCTTGGCCTTCAGTGCGGCGAGCAAGTCCGCCTCGCGAACGACCTCTCCGCGAGCAGTATTGATGAAGTAGGCTGTTGGCTTCATCTTGCTGAATCGAGCCGCATCGAGGAGGCCAATGGTCTGGGCTGTTGTCGGCAGGTGGCAGGAGACGATGTCGGCGCGTGACAGCAGTTCGTCGAGTTCGACGAGCTCGGCATTCAGCTCGCTCAGGTAGACATTGTCCTGAGTGAGGAACGGATCATAGGCGAGGATCTTCATTCCAAATGCTTGCGCTCGTTTGGCAGTCAGATAGCCAATCTTACCGGCGCCCACGATACCCAGGGTTTTTCCATATAGCTCAATGCCCATGAATTGCTGGCGATTCCAGTTGCCACCCTTGGTGTCGTAGCTTGCATTGGGAATCGAGCGGGCGAGGGACAACATCTGGCCAATTGCGATCTCTGCAACACTGATCGCGTTTTGATCGGGCGTATAGGTGATCAGAATGCCGGCTTTGGTGGCGTAGTCGACATCGACATTATCCAGCCCGACACCGGCGCGCCCAATGACCTTCAGATTTGGAGCCGCAGCCAATAGAGCGGCGGTGACGCGTGTCTGATTGCGAACAATAAGAGCCCGGAAACTATGGATCTGGGCCGCCAGTGCATCGGGGTCTTTCCATAGCTCCGGCAGGCAAGTGACGTCGAAGCGGGTGCTGAGCGCGTCCACGGCCGGTCCGCGTAATATTCTCAGAAATCAGGATGTCTCGCATCGCTTAGATAGCCGCCTCTTGATAATGGAAAGGAACATTGAGTCGGGTACACCATGGTTCGAGTTCCGCGAGAATCTCTTTGGAGAGAGTGATGCCCCGCTCGCGGTTCGCTTTCGTATTTCGCGACGATCGTTCGCCGGGTACAAGGATTTCGTCGACTCCCGGACGTTTGGTGCACGACTTGATGCCGTCAATCGTCTGGTCCATGCGCTGTGTGAACTCATCCAGATCCATAAAGGCAGGGATATGGAGCAAGCAGAAAAAATGACCCACGTCCTGCTTGCGGTCCAAGTCCTTATACATGGAACCGATGGCAGGGCCGATGGCCGCGCCGGAGAGAACGCTGCTAAAAGCCTCTACCATGAGGGCAAGAGCGTAGCCCTTGTGGCCGGCCATGGTGAGAACCGTGCCGAGCAGCGCTTCCTGGGCATCTGTGGTCGGCTCTCCCTGGCGATCGAGGGCCCATCCCAAGGGAATGGGCATCTTCTTTTTTTGCGCCGCAATGATATTTCCCCGGGCAATGGTGGACGTGGACAGGTCAACTTTGACGTTGAATCCTTTTCCGGTGGGGAACGAGGCCGCGATGGGGTTGGTGCCGAAGAATGCCTGGCAGCCACCTTCAGGGGACATGGCAGGCTCACAGCTTGTCATGGCGAGAAGAACAAAGCCCTGGTCTGCCGCTAAATTGCAATAGTAAGACAGGGCGCCAAAGTGCTGCGAATTGCGGATGGTCGCGGCCGCAATTCCACTTGTCCGGGCCAACGGCATGAGTAAGTCAAGGGCTTTTCGCGCCTGCACTTGACCGAGGCCATTCGATGCGTCGAGCGTCAAAATACTTCCAATCTGACGATCGATTTTCAACTCCGCTTTGGGATCGATCAGGCCTTTTTCAATCCGTTGCAGGTAAATATTCAGTCTGGAGATTCCGTGGGTTGCGGTCCCTTGCATGTCGGCGTCGATGAGCGTCTCGGCAAAAATCTTCGCATCCCTTTCGGGAACACCGACGGCGTTCGCCAAGCTTGCAGCCAAGGTCTCTAGTTCATGTTTCGAATATGTTGGCATGATCGAAGCTCCCTCAAATACAGCCTGGCGAATCGTGTCAGAGGTTGCGATTACGCACTTCTGTACAGTTTGGTGAGAACATACTCGCGATGCCCCAGTGCCTCGGCAGCGGTAAATCGGCCATTCGCGGTTCGAACAATAACTTGAATCAAGGCGTCTCCAGCCTGATCCAAAGTCATTTCTCCCTGGAGAATGGGCGAAACATCGAGATCGATATGCTCCTTCATGGTGGCAACTGTTTTGGGATTGCCGGAGAGCTTGATGACCGGCTCGATTGGGTTCCCGATGACATTGCCCTGTCCGGTGGGGAACAGATGAATGACCGCGCCGGAAGCGGCCCAAAGGGTGACTGCCTCAGCCGCAGCGCTGGAAGTATCCATGAACCACAGGCCGGGAGCGGTAGGAGCGACGGCCGGCTTGAGGCAGCCAACGAATTGCGTCCGCTTGCCCAGCTTTTCGACATTGCCCAGGGCCTTCTCTTCAATCGTCGTCAGGCCACCCGCGATGTTTCCTTTGGTCGGTTGAGACTCGGAAAGATCATCCACTTTCTGGTTGAAGACGAGTTTCGTGTAGTCCTCAAATGCCGCCATAAAATCTTTCCGCACAGATTCATTCGCCGCTTTGCCTGCTACGATATGCTCGGCGCCGGTTAATTCTGTGGTCTCTCCAAAGGAGGCGATGCCGCCGGACTCGCAATGCTTGTCAATCACATTCCCGACAGTGGGGCAGCTGGCGAGACCCGTCGTGGTGTCGGATTCCCCACATTTCACGCTGATATACAACTCGCTCAGGTCACAGTCGGTGCGCTGCAACTCGGTCGCCCACTGCACATACTCCTTCGCTCTGTAAGAAGCTTCGGCGATGGTACGAATGTCGCCTTTGCCTTCAATCGAGAAACCCGAAACGGGCTTTCCTGTCCTGGCGATTCCATCCACAATGCGCTGGGTCCAGCCGGCTTCAATTCCGATGACGACGACGGCCGCGACGTTCGGGTTGCTTCCGGTCCCAATCATGGTGCGGAAGAACAGGTCCAGGTCTTCGCCGAACTGCAACCTGCCATAAGCATGCGGGAGGGCGAGTGTCCCTTTGATATTGTTTGCGACTGCCTCACAAGCCGCATTGGAGATGTCGTCCACGGGCAGAATGATGACGTGATTGCGTACGCCGACCCGGCCGTTTTCGCGGCGGAACGCGGAGATTGAATGCTTAGCCATGACTAGGCCCACCTTTTTGTTTTGACGTTATGGACGTGAACGTGTTGACCGGCTTTGATGGGCTGAACGACTCTTCCAATGACGCAGCCATACTTGGTAACCGAATCTCCGACGGCAAAATCTTTCAGGGCAAGTTTGTGGCCGAGAGGGATTTGTTCGGTCGATTTGGCTTTCAAGGAATCATTCGTTGTTAAATTTCGCCCGGCACAATCGGTGCCGGCATCGATATCCACGACCGCGACTCCAACGTCGTCCGCGGTGTCATGCACAAGAAACTGAATCATGCGATTTGACCTTCTTTCTGAATATGTCAACTGCGAGGAGATTCTTAGACACCGCCGATGGAGACATGCTTGGTTTCCAAAAATGCTTCAAGACCTTCCGTGCCAAGCTCGCGTCCCCAGCCGCTCTGCTTGACTCCTCCGAAAGGGGCCTGGCTGGTGGTGGGCGCCCCATCATTGATTCCCAGTGTGCCGGCTTCAATCTGTTCGGAGAGGCGGAACATGCGCCCAATGTCGCTGGTCATCGCATAGGCGCTGAGTCCGTATGGAGATTGATTAGCGCGTTTGATGGCTTCTTCTTCCGTATCGAAGGTGGTGATGGGTGCAACGGGCGCAAAGGTTTCCTCCTGCATGCAGACGGCGTGATCCTGGGCTCCAACGATTACAGACGGCTCCAGGAAATAGCCACGAGTTCCACTCAGGCGCTTGCCACCGGCGAGAACCTTTCCTCCGTGTTTCACTGCGTCTTCGATCTGAGCCAAGGCTCCGTCTAATGCAGATTGGTTGACCAGGGGGCCGATGTCCATGCCGTCGTCCAGACCATTTCCGGTCTTTAGCCGATTCACAGCGGCTACAAACTTCTCGACGAATTTGTCGTGGATCGTCTTTTGCACATAAATACGATTCGCTGCGATACAGGACTGGCCGGTATTGCGGAACTTGGCAATGATGGTTTCCTGGACGGCGCGGTCCAGGTCGCAGTCGTCGAAGATGAGGACGGGAGCCAAGCCGCCCAGTTCAAGCGAGAGAGGTTTGACGGAGTTGGCAGCACCGCGAATCAGCTCCTGGCCAACTTGAGTGGAGCCTGTAAAGCTGATTTTTCTACAGACGGGATTGTTGAGGAACTGATCGGCGATCATGGAAGCTTTGCCGATGGCCAATTGGAAAACGCCGCCGGGAATGCCGGCGACTTCCATACATTCCGCCAGTGCGATCGCCGACAGCGGTGTCTGAGAAGCGGGCTTTAAGATTACGGGGCATCCCGCCGCCATTGCGGGAGCAACCTTACGAACTGAAAGCACCAGGGGGAAATTCCACGGAGCGATCGCGCCGACAGTTCCGATCGGGGTTTTTACGACCAGGTGCCGCTTGCCCTGCACCTGATTAGGGATGGTTCGCCCATAAGAATGGCGTGCTTCTTCGGCAAACCACCGCAGATGGTCTTCGGACATATCGACTTCGCCCTTGCTCTGGGCGAGCGGCTTTCCATTTTCCAACGTGATGGTACGGGCGATTTCGTCTCGACGCCGTTTCAGCTCGTCGGCCACGCGGTGGAGCAGAATTCCGCGATCTTTCGCGGTTCTGCCACGCCAGGCCGCGAAGGAAGATTCTGCTGCGTCGAGAGCCAACTGGAGCTGTGCTTTATCGAGGGCAAAAACTTTTGCGAAGACCTGCTCCGTAGCAGGATTTACGATTTCTATCTCACGGTCAGTTGCTACCCACTTGCCATTGAGGTAAAGCTTGCGTGTTTTTTCGTAGCCAATTTCCATCGTGTTACCGAATCCTTCACTCAGCATCTCTCAACCGAGGACGATGCCGTATTCGCCAGTCGACGACGCGTATGCCGATCTAGCCAACCCAGTTGGGGACGAATGTACCCTGCCGGGCTCGGGTTTCAATCATCTTCCTGGCTCCAGCCACGTGTTGCCGGGCGATGCGTTCCGCTTCGTCGGCAGTGTTGTGTTCAATGGCTTCGATAATCTGTAGATGTTCTTCATAAATAATCTGCGGTTCACGCGAAGCCCGAACGGTCATCCCCAGGACTCGATACGTTTCGGCGAGGCGCAGCAGAATGGCATTGCGGGATAGTTCGATGATGTGGAAATGGAGGTGGCGATCAAGGGATCCCATCTCTTCTGCCTTGTTTTCGTGTGCGAGTTCAAAAACTCTTTCTGCCATCTGCCGCAATTCTGTGATGTCGGAGCGGCCAGCATGTTCGCATGCCAGTCGTGCCGCCAAACCCTCCAGACACTCCCGAATCTGATAGGCCTCGCAGATCCGACCGGCATCCAGGTTGCCGACAAATACGCCGAGATGATCGACCGATTCCACCAGGCCGAGCCACTGGAGTTCGAGCAGCGATTCTCTGACGGCGCCCTGGGCGACACCGAGCTCTTTGGCCAAACTTTGCTGGCTGAGTCTCTCTCCGGGCTTACTTTCGCCGGAGAGGATGCGGCGCTGTATTTCCTCACGAACGTGATGTCGAGCAACGCGGGATTTCATTTGTTCTCCCTCGGACATATGTTTCTGAGAATCCAGCATTTCTATTGATCTCCGAGCGGAAGTACACCGCCTGGGTTATCTGTAAACTATCGTAATCGATAACAATCCGGACCGTTGAATTCCGAACTGGTTTCGGGAAAATTCTACTCATGCCAGCGAACTTGCAGCAGTCGAGCGAGTCGTCGAAAAGTCTCCGCATAATTTCCAAAAAGGAGAGAAACATGGTGGGGCATACCGGCGTGGATGAGTGCGTCGAAACGTCGGGGAACGTTCTGATCGTCAACTTCGACCAGGATGCTATTGCCCGTTACTTTGCGGCGCGGGGGAATGGAGTGTCCTTCAAAGGCGGTCATGTGATACTCGTTATCGCAACGCCAGAGGCGGGTGATCGTGACCGGTTGATCGGGTCGAAGCTGACCATCGACCACGTACGGCTTGACAATATTAAAGTGGGCTCCGAGGGTGGGGCCATCTTGCGTACCGATGGCGTGGCACATATCCAGGGGCGCCATGCCAGGATGCCAGAAGAAGATGGTGGACTGGTCATGCTCCAGCCAGTCGGTGAGGAACCCGGGTCCCAGTCCCAGGGAAGAACTCATCAAGCTGCCGATGGATCCGTCGACGTCGCCTTCAATGGAAACGGCATGGCCGGCGGAGCTCAAACGTGAGATGGCCAGGTAAGGCCATTGGCCGAGCATATTGGGAATCTCTGGCCAGCACTGCAAGGCCAGTGCGTCGAGACTCTCTTCCTGCATGATGTCGAGCATGGCGAGGTAGCAGCGGGAATTGATATCCAGAGTGTCATCGGCGACGTTGACAGCCCGCAGTCCGAGGGCGCGTACCTGCTGCATATCTTTTTCTACGGCGTCCTCGGAGACTGCGCGAACACGATCGATATACTGCGGGAGGCTGAGCGGATGGAGCTGGATACCGATAGCGCGGCGCAACAGGAAGGGATCTGCTGCCAGATCGATAAACCCAGGGACGTGTGTGCCGATAACGCCAACCTTCGCTTGTCGCAGACGGGCGAAAGTGCGACAGAGAGCAATGGCGCGAATCAGGTCGGCACGGACCGCAGCGTCCCCGGAGTCTCCATAGACGAATTCAAATGGATGGTCCGCCTGCCGCAATACGGAGGCCCATAGGTGCTGGCCGACGAGAGAGCACGAGCTGACCTTTCCATCCGTGGGTCGTTCCGGAGTGGCCCAAAGGACGACCGGGTCAGGCCAATGCTGAGAAACAGTGAGTGCAAGCTGGCCGTTTCCGATGGAGGGCTGCAGAACAATCAGGGCCTCGCATTTCGCGGGATGAATCTTCTGGAGAGAAACGTGGAGGGTCTGGTCATCTACGACCGGGTTATCTGCTCCGATACAGGTAAAGCCAAGCTCATTGAGGGCGGCGAGACTATGTTGATATACGACCTTGTTCCATTCCTGATCGAAGCCGGGGCGCTTGCGCCCGAGCATCACCACCCCAATGTTGCGGGGAGAATCTTGATTTGTAGATTTCTGCATACTAGGTAACTCCAAAAAGGCTGGACGAAGCCTCGAAGTGCGGGTGATAGGCGAGCAGGTCGCCGATCAACGGACGAATGTAATCGAGAAATCTGTCATTGACGGATGTTGCTGCTGACGAAAGCCACTCTTGCGGAACTGGACGGTTCTTTCCGGCAACGGCGCTGAGCGGCACCAGGTCATATCCCGTATCGCCGAAGGCGGTGAGCGGGCGGAGAGCAACCATCTCCTGCGAATGGCCTTGGAGCAGAGCGCGAACGCCGGCTCGACCCACGAGCTCTGCATCCTGCAAATCACGAAGGGAAACATGTAACATCGAAGATCTGCCGAGCAAGCCTGGCTTTTCAGAACGGCAACGAATCTTCAGCCGGCTGGCCACGATGCCGGCCAGGAACTGGCCGACGCCGCCGGGAAGAGGCCGCTGAAGCGCATCCACCTGGGAAGGATCGAGGGTTTCGTAGAGCAGATTTCCGGAGGAATTTCGCAGACCTTCGGACACGACAACAACTGCCCAGCCTAGCCGGGCGACGACGCGATCCAGAGCGGAGAGGAACTTTTCTGTTTCGAATGGATGTTCGGGCAAATAGACCAAATGGGGTGCGTCGTTTTCGTCGACTTTGGCTGCCGAGGAAGCAGCAGCGAGCCAGCCTACGTCTCTTCCCATGGTCTCAAAGATCGATACAGGCTGGGGGAGGGAGTGGATGTCCATGCCCAAGTCACGAGTCGATTGCGCGACGTAACGGGCAGCGCTCGCATATCCCGGGCAGCGATCGGTCGCCGCGATGTCGTTGTCGACCGTTTTCGGAATTCCGATGACCTGAATGTCAAATCCGGCGTCGCTGCAGAACTGGCCAATGACTTCTGCTCCGCGCATGGTGCCGTTACCGCCGATCAAAACCAAGTGGCGCACGTCGAGACGCCGCAGGTTCTGTACGATCAACTCCAGGTCGGCCGAGGATGGTTTCGATCGAGAAGACCCAAGGGCTGCTCCCGGAGTCATGCGGAGTTGATTCAGCTCGGCGGGCTGCAAATCATCGAGGTCGATGATTTCGCCTCGCGCGATACCCGCCACTCCTGATTTGGAGCCGAAGATTCTTCCAATCTTGTTGTGCTGGGATGCTTCTTTCAGGATGCTCGAAAGGGTCGCGTTCAAGACTGGAGTCGGACCACCGCCCTGGACTACGAGTAGATTTTCCACATTCATTCCTTGCCATCCCCACGCTCAACCCGCGCCCCGAAGGACGTGTAGCAAATCGCACGACAAATCAACTCAGTGTGCGAGAAACCGCACAAAATAGAGACCTTCTGCGTCGACTGATTGGTGTCATTCCTTGTCGACAAGAGATTCTGCGCCGCGAACGACACACAACAGGCTTGCAGACTCGAAAACATGGCGGCTAAAAGCTATACCCGACCATGACCGACGCTACAATCTTTTGTCATCGATTGTCAAGATGGTCTGCCATGCGACGGAGAACTGTTAATCGCCCGCAATCGATTGACATCTATCTATTGGCATAAATATAGTCGTTGTGAAGCGGACGGACCCAGGAACGAGCGCCTGCGTGTCGAAGTGCGTGTTGTACCAGCTGCGCGAAGGGTCTTCGGATTGGCAAGTCCAGCCAGCGCCGCAAAAACTATTTATTCTTGAACGGATTCTGAAAAGAGCAGGAGAGCAAAATGTCGAGCAGCTTGACCCCCGGCAAAGTGGCCGGATTGAAAGCCGTATCGGACCAGAGCGGTGTGATCGCAGCCGCAGCGATGGATCAGCGCGGTCTGTTGAAAAATATGCTGGCGAAAGAACTGGGGGGAGCGGAACCACCCGATTCCATGATGGTGCAGTTTAAAGAACTGGTGGCCGAGGCGCTCACCAAGCATGCTTCCTCAATTCTGTTAGACGTGCACTATGGGTTACCCGCGACCAAGCACATCCATGGCAAAGGGTTGTTGCTGGCCTATGAAAAGGCAGGCTACACGGTGGATCATCCGGAACGACTGCCTACGGCGACAGAAGGGTGGTCAGTGCTCCGTCTGAAGGAGGCGGGCGCCGACAGTATCAAGATTCTGGTGTACTACACGCCCTTCGAAGATGCCTGGATCAATGAGCAGAAGCATGCCTGGATTGAGCGCGTAGGCGCCGAGTGCCGTGCAAATGACATTCCGTTGTTCTTGGAGTTTATCGGATATGACGTGCATGGCGAGGATGAGAAGGGACTGGCGTATGCCAAGCGTAAGCCGGAAATTGTTCTTCGTTCGATGAAAGAGTTCAGCCAGGAACGATATGGTGCGGACGTGCTGAAGGTGGAAGTTCCGGTGCAAATGCAGTATGTCGAAGGCACGCGGGCGTTCCAAGGGGAGATGGCTTACACCCGCGCCGAAGCGATGGAACATTTGCGAGCCGCGGCGGCCTCGACACGATTGCCTTTTGTCTATTTGTCCGCTGGAGTGAGCAGCCCAGTATTTCTTGAGACGCTGGAATTTGCTGTGGAATGCGGCATAAATTTCAACGGAGTTCTGTGCGGGCGTGCGACGTGGCAGGATGGAGTACCGATCTTCGTGAAACAGGGCGCGGCCGCCTTCGAGGATTGGTTGAACACTCAGGGTGCGAACAATATCGAACAGATCAATCGGATTCTGAAATCTGCGTCCCCGTGGTATGACAAACTCGGCTAGATTCCGGTTATGAATACCATCGTCGATGCTGTTGTACCGTGAGATCGCGACAATGAAAAATCAGCTCTTGATCCGCGCTGTCACCATCTTTTGTCTCAGTGCAGGTTGCGCAAGTGGTCAGACCGGAACGCTGGCAGCCACTCCACCGATGGGATGGAGCACCTGGAATCATTTTCATCATGCGATTTCGGATGCCCTGGTGCGGGCGCAGGCGGACGCAATGGTATCGAGCGGCATGCGCGATGCAGGCTACGTGTATGTGAATATCGACGGAGGCTGGGAAGGATATCGCGATGCTGCGGGAGTTCTTCACCCCAATCCAAGCTTTCCAGACATGAAGGCGCTGGGGGATTATATCCATTCCAAAGGGCTGAAATTTGGTATTTATACCGGACCTGGACCGGAGACTTGTGCGGGCGCACCAGCAAGTTACGGGCACGAAGCGCAGGACGCCAAGATGTTCGCATCGTGGGGAGTGGATTACCTGAAGTACGATCTGTGCAGCTTTCGAGGCATCATGCAGAAAGAGTCCAATGGGGACCTGCAGAAATCTGATGCCCTGATGAAAGCCGCATACGAAAAGATGCACCGGGATTTGCTGGCAACAGGTCGCCCAATCGTCTTCAGCCTATGTCAATATGGCTGGGGGAAGGTGTGGGAATGGGGGCCGCAGGTGGGCGGAAACCTGTGGCGGACTACGGGTGATATCAGCGACAATTACGGGCGCATGACATCGATCGGATTCCGCGAGGCGGGGCTCTCTGCTTATGCAGGCCGGGGCCACTGGAACGATCCTGACATTCTCGAGGTCGGCAACGGCGGGATGACGCCCGACGAGGAACGGACCCACTTCAGCCTGTGGGCGATGCTTGCAGCACCTCTGATTGCCGGCAACGATCTGACCAACATGTCGCCCGTGACGAAAAGCATCCTGCTCAACAAGGAAGTGATCGCGATCGATCAGGACCCGCTCGGCATACAGGGAGACCGAGCTTACGCTACAGGTCCGCTGGAAGTCTGGACGAAACCACTGCAAGGGGGCGCCATGGCTGTTGGAATGTTTAACCGGACGAGCGAGGCGGCGACCATGACCGTTCCGTGGGCAAAGATAGGCTGGCGCGGGCAGGCTGCCGTGCGCGATCTGTGGAACCACACGAGCATGGCTGGCGTGAGCGATTCTTACACGGCCATCGTGCCGAAACATGGAGTTGTCCTGCTGCGCCTAAGTAAATCTGGCGAGTAGCGTGGCGACGGCTAGCCACGGAATTAGTTCCGTAACCAGGGTCGGAGGCAGGATTGGCGGGTATTCAATCTAACTTCCCAGAGGAGGAGCCAGACACCTCTGAGGCATTCACCAAGTCGCGCCGGCGATGGGTTGTTTTAGCACTCATCTTTTCGATCACAGTCATCAATTTTATCGACCGCCAGACGCTATCTGTACTGGCGCCGGTTTTGCGCGCGAGCTATCACCTTTCAAGCGAAGCCTACGGGAGAATTGTCGCCGCCCTGCAGTTCGGCATGATGTCGAGCGAATTTCCGATGGGATGGTTGATGGACCGGATTGGTGCGGGCCTTGGCCTCAGCGCAGCCGTCTTGTGGTGGTCTGCGGCGACGGGTTCCCAGATTTTTACTCGCACGGGATTCCAGTTGGGCGCGACGCGGTTGTGGATGGGGACGGGCGAGGCGGGCAATTACTCAGGTGGAATGAAGGCGGTATCGCGCTTCTTTTCTCAGGACCAGCGGACCCTTGCCATTGGCATCTTCAACAGCGGAAGCATGATTGGCGCCACGATTGCGCCACCGCTCATCGTCTTTCTGATGGAGCGGTACGGATTCCGAGCAGCGTTTGTAGTTCCGGCGCTTCTTGGAGCAATCTGGGTTCCTCTATGGTGGTTTGTTTATCCCCGCCACACGGCACCCGCTTCCGTCGAAGAGGGAGCGACACAGATACCGGTGCGCGACCTGTTGAGGCAGTCATCTGCATGGGCCGTGATGATGTGCCGATTTTTCATTGGTCCCGTGATGCAGTTTTACTGGTATTGGATTCCGAGCTATCTGTATAGCGTCCGTCACATGTCGCTGACACAGATTGGAATTCTAGGATGGATCCCATTTTTCTTAGGGAATTCGGGTGGGGTTTTTGGCGGATGGGCAGCTGGATGGCTGCAAAAACGAAACATCAAAATCTACCATGTTCGCCAAATCACCATGTATGGCAGCAGTCTGGTCTGCATCAGCAGTCTGCTTGTGCCCTACCTGCGCCACGCGTTTCCGGCGTTGCTCATGATCGGAATTGCGATGATGGCGGATAATTTTCTGTCCGCAAACATGTTTGGCGCGGTCACAGACCTGTTCCCTGACCAGGCGGTTGGCCGAGCCACGGGTCTCACAGGCGTCTCGGGCGGTCTAAGCGGCCTACTGTTCCCTCTTCTCACCGGGGTCATGGTGCAACGCGTATCGTACAAGCCGGTTTTTATCATGATCGCGTTTATGCCGTTGCTGGGGACAATGGCGTTATTCATTCTAGGAAAGAAGTACCGAACGGGGGAGTTGGACGCGCCGGGTGGGGGTGGATAGGTTCGACTGGGAATACTACTGGCTCTGCAGGGCGATTTGAACTGACTGCGACGAGGGAACAATGAGGATCGATGAGGTGTGGAGACGGCGGAGATTGACTAGCCTGCTGGGTGTGGTTTCGTTCGTGATCGCCGTATGTTACTGCTCATACTCTCAAGACCGACGAGAGACACAGGTGAGTAAGCCAACGCCGCCTGCGCTGCTGATGGGTGCGGCATGGTATCCGGAGCAATGGCCGGAGTCACGATGGGATAGTGATCTTGAGCTGATTCAAAAGGCCCACCTGCACATGGTTCGCCTGGGTGAGTACACGTGGAGCCGAATCGAACCGAAAGAGGGTCAATACGATTTCGCCTGGCTGGAGCGAGCCATCGACGACGCCGGGCGGCACGGGATTTTCGTGGTGATTGGAACTCCGAGCCAGACACCTCCAGCGTGGCTCACGGAGAAATATCCCGAGACGCTGCGCGTGATGGAAGACGGACAGCGAATCGGACGGGGTGAGCGGGCGAATTTCAATTTTGCAGATCCGAAATATCGTGAGTTGGTGCGGGGAATCGACGAGCAGTTGGCGAAACATTTTGGGCACAACCCGTATGTGATCGCATGGCAGATCGACAACGAGTACAACTTTCCTTCGTATGACGAGAATACTCGCAAGCAGTTTCAGGACTGGCTGAGGCAAAAATATGGGTCGCTCGATGCGCTGAATCGGCGCCTGGTGATGGCGTACTGGGGCCAGACGTTTACCAACTGGGACCAGATTCCGATTCCCAATGCGCATGGAAACCCGGGACTTATGCTGCGCTGGAAGGAATTTGTAAGCGACACCTGGCGGAGCTACCAAAAAAATCAAATCGACGCTATACGTGAATACGCTGACCCGAGGCAGGGAATCACGACGAACATGATGGGTTGGTTTGACGGATATGATGCGTACGTCGTCGCTCGTGATCTCAATTTTGCTTCCTGGGATGATCCGCTGGGCCATTGGGCAAATCCATTCAACCCGGTAGAAAACGCGGCGACCAATGATCTGACGCGGGGGTTCAAAGATCAAAACTTCTGGGTCATGGAGACAACGGCGGGTTCCAACATGGCCAAAGGGCAAATGCGAGCCGGTATCTGGCAGGACATTGGACATGGAGCGAACACGACAAGCTATTGGCAATGGCGCGATTCGCTGAATGGGCAGGAGCAGAATCACAAGGGAGTCCTGGTAGGAGTCGATGGCACGCCCACTCCTGTGTATGAGGAAATTGCGCATGTGGGCCGTGAATATGAAGAGGTCGGTCCTGCAATCAAGGGGACTACGATTCAATCGCAAGTAGCGATCTTGCAGTCTTACAAAAGCCGGTGGACCATCAATTGGCAGAGAGAAAATCCGAACTACAATCCGATCGATGAATTGATGAGCTATTACAAGCCGCTCCATGAGCTTGGCAACTCGATCGACATTGTCTCCCCACAAGATGATCTCTCCCGTTACAAGCTGGTTGTAGCGCCGGGGCTGAACGTGATGCCACTAGCCGTGGTAGACAACCTGATGCGCTACGTCGCGCAGGGAGGGAACCTGGTTCTGGGGCAACGTTCGGGAATGAAGGACGGCGACAATTCGCGATGGCAGGAGCGGCAGCCTGGACCGCTCACAAAAATATTGGGCGGACGCGTAGAGCAGTACTTCGCACTGATCCACTCTGTTCCTGTCAGCGGAGATTGGGGAACGAACGAAAGTCAACTCTATGCGGAACGGCTGCAGGTGAATGCTGCGGACGTAAACGTGCTGATGCGTTACGAGAAGAGCAATGGCTGGCTCGATGGATCTCCAGCCGCCATTACCCGCAAAGTGGGACGAGGGACCATCACCTACATTGGCATCTGGATGGATGACGATGGAATGAGACGTGCGGCGGAGTGGATGCTGAACATGAGTGGAGTCAAGCCAGATCTTCTATCGGTTCCAGACGGAGTGGAGGTGGAGCGGCGCACGAAGCCAGATGAGACGATTTTCCTGATGCAGAACTTCTCCAGTAGCTCGCAAACGATATCGTTGCCGCACACCATGACGAATCTGCTCGCAGGTGGGACGCTGCGCAGCGTGGTCTTGCCGGAGTACGGTGTCGCGATCCTGGGAGAGAAGACGGACAGCGCAACATCGCAGCCATAGAAGACCACGGGCGATGTGTTGAGAATTGCGGAGGTTCCACGTGAAGAACGAGAGCACCGAACAGAACATGCTATTCCCACCTGAGGAACGCAAAGCGGAACTTGAGCAAAAGAGTTTTGTACTGCAGGAGTTTCTTAGGGAAAACTTGCTCGACGCTTTTTTGATATCGCGACACGAAAACATTGCCTGGGCAACCGCCGGGTTGGTCGAGATGCGGGTAGGAATACCGCGGGAAATTGCAGTTGGCAGCTTGGTGATCACCCGTGATGGGAATTCCTATTACCTGACGACGAACAACGAGGCGCCGCGCCTGGCAGAGGAAGAGTTTGTCCATCTCGATTACCAGCCGGTTATCCAACCCTGGTATGCGAACGACGTGCAGGCATCTGTAAAGAAAATTGTTGGGAGCGGAAACGTTGCCAGCGACGACGGGGCGGTTGGACTTCCCGCTATTTCGATGAAACCTTTGCGACTGCCGCTGACAGATGGTGAAATAGCGCGGTATCGATGGCTTGGTGAGCATGTTGCGGAGGCGACGACCGACACTCTTCTGGAATTGCGTCCTGGGATGACGGAACCTACCATGCAGTCGATGGTATGCCGACGACTGCTGGCGCAAAGTATTATGCCATCCGTATTGTTGACCGCGGCGGATGAGCGGATTCGCAAATATCGTCACGCAGTTCCGAGGGAAGGGGTGTTGAGGAATTTCGGGATGCTGAACTTCTGCGCTCGGCGTTGGGGATTGTGCGTTTCTATCACGCGATATGTCCATTTTGGCGCAATGCCAGCGGAGCTGGAAGAGAAGTTTGCGGCTGTTGCCCATGTGAACGCGAGCCTGCTGCATGCTACCCGAGAAGGGGCGACGGCGGATGAATTATTTACAGTGGCGCAGCGCGCATATGCGGAGCAAGGACACCGGGATGAGGAGCAGCTGCACCATCAAGGCGGCGCCACCGGTTATTGGGAGCGCGAATGGGTGGCCCGGCCGGGCGGGGGCGAGCGGGTCCTGAAGCAGCAAGGGATGGCGTGGAACCCGAGTCTGCAGGGTGCAAAAATTGAAGACACGGTGGTGCTACGTGACGGAAACATCGAGGTCCTTACGACCACGCCGCGGCTGCCAGTTGTGGAGACCAGCCATGGTGGGAGCGTGTACCGGTCGGCTGGAGTGCTTGTCGCCTGATGCATCGAGGGCGTCCGGTAAATGGCAAGAGGGGTGCTGCGACTCGCCCAAGGCGAGGCGTAAAGTTCTACAGACGAGGAGGGTGGCGATGTCTGGACTTCGGCGATTCTGCATCAAGGAAGGGCTGGCCGCTGTGGCCACTGCATTGTGTTTCGCAACCTTGGCACAGGCGGCTGGAGTGGCTCAGCAGAACAACTCCGGGACGAATCCGAGCCAGGTTCCGCAGACAGACACGAGTTATATCGACGCCAAGGGTACGGCGCACATAACCCGTGTCGTACCGATCCCGACGACAATTAGTCCGGAGGCTCAGGCCTTTCTTGGCCAAGCTCCGCCGGATCTGGGGGCTATGACGCTGGCGGAGCGGCGCAAGCAGACCGATATCTGGCAAGCGGCCCGCGGGGCGCAGTTCGAGGCAATGTACCCTGTTCACGTGCGGCAGGATACCGTGGGTGGCGTGCCAGTCAAAATCATCACACCGCTCGAAATTCCGAAACAAAACCGTGGGCGGGTTTTGCTGAACCTGCATGGCGGCGGCTTCGATTCGGACTCCGGCTCACTGACAGAGACAGTTCCGATTGCTAATCTGACGCAAACCGAAGTGGTGGCGGTGCTATATCGCCTGATGCCGGAGCATCCATTTCCTGCACAGGTGGATGACGCCATTGCTGTGTACAAAGAGCTGCTCAAGACCTACAAGCCGCAGCACATTTGCATTTACGGAACTTCCGCAGGGGCAATTCTCACGCCAGAGGTCGCTGTCAGGCTGCGTCAACTCGGATTACCGCTGCCTGGCTGTATGGGTATTTTTTCGGGTTTGGGAGATTTTAGCCGGCGCGGCGATTCGCAGTCGATATTCGGTCTATTCGGATTGGCCGGACCTTTGACCATGCCGCAGTCGCGGCCCCACTCTGCTGCCAGCGCCCAACCAGCGCATGTGGATCTAAAGGATCCTGTGCGGTCACCAATCTATGCAGATCTAACGGGTTTTCCGCCGACCTTGTTCATCACGAGCGAACGCGACATGCTGTTGAGCGGAACGACCATTCTGCACCGTGCATTTCTACGTGCGGGCGTTGACGCGCGATTGGTCGTATTTGAAGGCCTGCCTCATGCCTTCTGGAACCATCCGGGCCTACCCGAGACCAAGGAGGCCGACCAGATCATGGCATCCTATTTCGACAAGCAGTTGGGGCACTAGGGTCAGGCCACCGGTTGCTATTCAGGCTGATGGTTCGAACCTGCAATTTCACTGGCGTGGCGAACCATCCGAATTGTTGCGGAAGGCAGAAGCCGCCTACATATTGGTGTGGCCGTGTCGCATTTCTTCATTGAAGGCGGGCTTGGTTCGCGCGACAGCATCCGCGAGCAGCGCGTGATAGTGGTCAGCTCGTTGAAGTAACATTGGGGTGGCGACGGCGAACGGCGCGTCATTGCTGAGCGTTGCGAAGCCCTCGCTCGCCAATGAAGCCGCGGCGTCCTGTAAATGCTGGGTGTCGGTATTGAGATACTGCGCATCCCGAGGGTCAGCGATCCAGACTGGCTGGTTGCCACCCAATACGCCAGAAAGCCAATACAATTTCAACGCCAGGAAGTCCGCCCGGCTCTCATCGTCGGTGTCGGAAAAGACGAACTTCTTCTGCCAGCGACTGTAGTAGCGCGTGGTGACCGGAACCGGCTGACGGTTACCGCTCTTGATCATTTCCATCTGACCCTGGTCGAGGGTTTTGCGAACAGCGTTATAAATAAAAGTTTCCGCGTAGGGCTGCTCGGGTGCAGGAACAATTTCGGCAAAAGTGACGGTCATGCTGGCGGCAATCTTCGCATGGAGGGGGCTTGCGGCACCGTCTTCAAGATGCGCAACGCCATGAACCACATAAGTGTCGGAGCCGGAGGTGGAGCGATGAAAAGGCCAGCTGAAGTCGTCGAATCGGATTGGCAATCCAGCCAGTGTGACATAGCAGTCGGGTCGAGGATTGCGCAGACGGAAGGCCGCTTCATTGAGATAGCTGGTCAACCCAGGCAAGAGCGAGGGCTGGTTGCCGTCGAAAGAATCGCTAAGCTCAAGGCGCAGCGTGCGGTTTTCGGCGGTATCTGAATGCAGACCGAAGGAAAAACAGGTGGTGGGCTCTCCATGGAGATCCGAGCCGGCGCGGGTGGACAAAACGACTAAGCCGGCAGTCTTTGCCGCAGATTCTATTGCGGCCGTAAGAGGAAGCTTCATTGAATGGGTCGAACTTTCCGTCGTGGTTTTGACTGCTGATCCTAGGGTTAGTTTACTAGGATTGTCACGGTTCGCGAGCAGAGAGTGAGCACGGCTCATAATTTGGGACCATCTCATATGTTGCAGGAGTTCGAATGACCCCATCGATGCTTCCCGGCCGAAGATGCAATTGCTTCCTCCTGTCCATTCTGGTTATGGCCTGGACGCTGGATCCGCTCGCTATCTTCGCCCAGGACACGCTGCCCGCCGCCAAACAGGCGCAGGTAGACGCCATTGCGCAGGAGGTGCTGGCGCAAACCGGTGTCCCCAGCGCGTCGGTGGGCATCGTAGAGGATGGCAAGATCGCATATTTGAAGGCCTATGGCTACTCAGAGCTTGATCCGAAGGTGGATGCCACGACGCAGATGCGCTATAGCATTGGCTCGATCAGTAAGCAGTTCACGGCTGCAGCCATTCTGATGTTGGAGCAGGACGGCAAGCTTTCCCTGGATGACACGATTTCGAAGTGGCTGCCTGGCTTGACACGTGCCAATGAGGTCACGCTGCGCGAAGTGCTTTCGCACACCTCCGGCTATCAGGACTATTATGCGGAAGATTACTCGATGCTGCCGATGAAGCATGCAACCACGGCGGACGCCATTCTGGACGACTGGGGCAAAAAGCCTCTGGACTTTGACCCGGGAACAGAATGGCAATACAGCAATACGAATTACGTGATTGCCGGAAAAATAGTGGAGATTGTCAGCGGGATTCCGCTGATGAAGTTTCTGCAGCTGAAGATTTTTGGACCGCTTGGCATGCATAGTGTAATGAACTCTGACGCTCACGAACTGGGTAAGGCCGACGCACATGGTTTCATTCGCTATGCGCTGGGGCCACTGCGTCCCGCGCCACGAGACGGAACAGGGTGGATGTTCGCGGCGGGTGAGCTTGCCATGACTGCGCGCGACTTGCTGCTGTGGGACATCAGTCTAATGGATCAATCCCTGCTACAACCCGCGTCGTACCAGCAAATGTTGACACCCGTGCGATTGAAGAATGGTGACAATACGCATTACGGTCTGGGGGTTGAAATCCGGAGACGTGATGGGCGTCCGGTTATCTCCCATAGTGGCGAGGTGTCTGGATTCACCAGCGAAAACGTGGTATTGCCGAGCGACAAAATCGCTGTTGCCGTCCTGACGAATCAGGAGGCGGTGGGCGCGGCGAATACAATTGCGCGCAGACTGGTGGCACTGTTTGCCCAGCCGCCCGGTGGGGAACCGAGTCCAAGTACAGCGCAAGCGGAGGAGATATTTTTGGGACTGCAGAACGGAAAAATCGACCGGGCGTTATTTACGCGCAATTGCAATGCTTATTTTGATGCCGAGGCGCTGGATGATTTCGAATCGAGTCTGAAGCCCCTGGGCGCGCCGCTCGAATTTCGCCAAGTCTCGGAGGAATTGCGTGGCGGCATGACTTTCCGCGCCTATGATGTCGTATTTGCAACCACTCGTGTGCAGGTCACGACTTATCAGATGCCGAACGGAAAAATCGAGCAATACCTGGTGATCCCAATCGAGTAGGTTCGGCGACTTAGAAGCGCAAGAGGTAGCTCATCTTGAGGTAGATCGTTTTGCCGTCATTCATCAGCGAGGAGTATGTGGTCGGCAGGATGGGATCATTGGTATCGCACATGTTGTTCGCATCGCGAGTACAGAGAGCGCGATCCAGATTGGCAAAATTACCGATATATCCAAAATAAATGGCTGTCCCGGGATGCGGCTGATAGGTGAATAGCGCATCTGCGAACAGGTTTTTTGAGTTTGTCTGGCTGGTGTATTGAGGATCGGGCAGCGTGGAAATGTATTGTCCGATGAGGTTGAAGGAAATCGCCTTCGTGAGCTGATAGTTCCAGCGTGAGATCAGTTCGTGGTTGTCGTACACCACGGCGCCGTTGGCCAGAGTGGTGAAGTGCGTGTAGACGTAGCTGTTGTTCAAATCGATGGAGCCGATCGGCTTCACTTCCACATTCAGATTCGGTGAGGTTACATTCACCGGGTCAGGACCGCTGTCCGCGGGGGGGGAATAGTTGATCACCGTACCGGTATAGACTCCTCCACCGACAGCGATATAAGGCAGCGGCGAGCTATAGAAATTTACCCCCATGGTATGGCTGTGATATTCCACGTCATGCTGGAGGGCGGAATAGTCTATGGGACGCAGACGGTCCTGTCCCAGATCAATGTCGGCGGAAACTGATGTCCGGTACTTGAAGTTAACGCTGTAGGCGGGATTGATATAAAAGTCGAGTGGTAATCCGGTGTGGTCCCAGATTCGCTCCGTGTATATGCCGGGGCCATGCGAAAGGATAGGTCCGCTCTTTGGACGGAAGGTATAGCTGTAGTAACCGTTGGGCTCGCGCACGTCCGGACGTCGAAAGAATCCGGTATCGGTGACATAGCCGGCGGATGTGTCACTGTAGGCGACCCACCAGTTTTGATGGAGTGAGGAGTAACTGAGCTCCTGGGAATAGACCTGACCGCTGCAAGTCAAACTAAGATTTTCGCAGGTCTGTTCTCCCGAGGTGTCGTTGCTCAGATTCTGTGTTGCCGATGAGATGAACTCACCAGTCAACGTCCAGCGGTTCTTCAGTCGCGATCGATAGTCCAAGCCGCCGGCGCGATTGAACGAGCCTAAGTACTCGCGATCGGCATAAATGACACCAACATCTGACAGCGAGCCAATGTCATGATTGACTCGGCCAACATAGAACTGGGCGCGGGTGCCGTACTCCGGAGTTCCGGGGAGAACCGCCTCCCCCGGGCTGCGATCATCCACGCCCAGGATGCCGAGCGCCCAAGAGCCCAACTTGCCCGTGAGCCGCGCGCCATACTGTGGCAGGACGATGTTGTTGGTGTAGTACAAATTGACGGGCGTCATGAAGTAGCTGCTGTTCTCTATAAAAAATGGACGCACCTCCGGGAAGTAGGGAGGGAATCGCTGATTGGGCGTGGCAGGATTGTTGATGCCGACCTGACTGAAATCCGGGTTGACGGTAATATCCAGCACCAGGCTGTTACGGAGAATAAATTTACCGTCCAGGCCGCCATACGCCTGAAGATGCTTGTGTTGAAAATACGGGTTGAGCGGATCGATGACATTGAGTTGGCGTAGATTGCGGGCCAGCACATATGGCTCCAACTGCCAGTTCTGACCGTGCGCGACGTTCATGAAGCCGTCGGCGGCGATGTCCTGGGTCAAGCGTCCCGCCACGTTGTGAGTGTTCCGTGGCCAATACACAGATTCATTGTCATGGGCTATGTTTCGCTCCAGGATGATGCCCCAGGTCCGCGGCTCGTTAGGAGAAGCCTTGGCGAAATACAGGCTGCTGAAGGGTATCCGCATCAACACGACATATCCGTAGGAAGTGCGTTTACCCCATGTATCCCACACCGTATCGAAGGAGTAGTCGAAGCCAGTCTGTTCGCTGTAGAGCGCGTCTGCCTGAATGCCAAGCGCATTTGTTTGGAAGATGAATGCCCGGCGTTGATCGTGAAACGTATCCAGAAATACTTCAACGTTGTCGTCATCGCCCAAAGAATCCCGGGCGAGCATGTGCGCGCGGATCAGCTTCGGGGTCTTGTCGTGGCAAACGAAAGCCGCATAGAAATATTTGTGGGTATATCCGAGGTAGGCGACGGTTGGCTCAGAGGAGGGCTTGCCATCTTCCGGATTTCTCTGCACGAAGTGACTGACCCGGAGCATCTCGCGCACGACATTGGGTCGGGGTTGCGTCACCAGGAAGTCAGCCAGAGTAGGGGCTGAATCCAACTGCGGGACGGTGACATGCGGCGGATGGCGCACGTAGCCATGCGTGGGAAGATTCAAGGACAGTTCGGGTGCGGAGGGGAGAGAGTCTGCCGCCAAAGGATCCCCGGCTGGAGTTCCTCCGCTGTTGGCGGCCAACGCGGAAAAGCAAAGGCACAACCAGAACACTGCCAGAGCCATCAGCGGACCACATAAACTTCGTCGCTTCAATCGGTTGGATTGTCCTTAGCCGGTGATCGGGTGGAATCTATCTTTCATTGTAGGGGAGGGATCGTGGCGATTCCACACGCCGACATGGATTCGACGTGTCGAATCGACGGAATGTGTGGCCGGGTGAGCCGATTGATGAAGGCGAGATTAAAAATTAGTTAAAAGAGCTGACTTTGCCGGCGGGGTTGCTCGAGGCCAAAATGCTGATAGGCCAGACGGGTGGCGACGCGACCGCGCGGGGTGCGATCGAGAAAGCCAATCTGGATCAAGAAAGGCTCGTATACCTCTTCCAGCGCGTCTTCCTCTTCCGCCAGAGCTGCCGCCAAAGTATTCAGGCCAACCGGGCCGCCATCATATTTGTCGATGATGGTGCGCAGCAGGCGTCGGTCCATTTCATCGAAGCCGTGCGCGTCTACCTCCAGCAGATTGAGCGCGGCCATGGCCGTGGGCCTGTCGATGTGGCCACCTGCGCGGACCTGGGCATAATCGCGGACACGGCGCAAAAGTCGGTTGGCAATCCGCGGTGTGCCGCGGCAACGCATGGCTATCTCTGCCGCACCGTCCTCGTCGATGGGCACGTTCAGCACTTCGGCGGAGCGATGGACGATGATGCGAAGTTCCTCGTCGGTATAAAAATCCAGGCGAAGTAAAATTCCGAAGCGGGCGAGCAACGGTGAGGCGAGCAGTCCGGGCCGAGTGGTGGCGGAGATGAATGTGAATGGATGCAGATCCATCACGTGTGTGCGAGCGGCGGGCCCCTGCCCAATGATGATGTCGAGCTTATAGTCTTCCAGCGCGGTGTACAGTTTCTCCTGCAGAGCCGGCTGCAGACGATGGATTTCATCGAGGAACAGGACTTGCTGCTTCTTGAGGTTGGTCAGGATGGCGGTCAGGTCGCCCTGGATCTGGATAGCGGGACCCGAGGTTTGTTGAAAGGCGACGCCTAGCTCATTGGCAATGATGTTGGCCAGGGTAGTCTTGCCCAGGCCTGGGGGACCGGAGAGCAGAACGTGATCGAGGGCTTCGCCGCGATTGCGGGCCGCCTCCAGCGCGATCGACAATTGTTCCTTGGCCTTGCGCTGCCCAATGAACTCATTCAGCCGCTGCGGGCGCAGCTTTAGATCAATGGCGAGGTCGTCCTCCAGGGGCTCGGCGGAAACAATGCGGTCGGATGGTCGATTCAGCTCCATGCAAGCGCATGGTATCGTGAGCGGCGAAGCGATGCAACGCTGGTGAATGGGTGGGAACGAGAGCCCAGGGTTTTGGTGCCGCGGCTGGCGGCCGGTGATCGGACGTGATGGCCGCCGAAATCGAGTCTAGTAAACTCAGGGACAGACCATGCGTGCGCCCGAGTTTGAAATCCACAGACCGCAGATGCTGGCTGCTGCGATGCTCCTGCTGTTTGTTGTGCAGTGTCTGTGGGTGGTCCACCACCAGACCCTGACTGGCCTCGATTATCAGTACGCGCGCTGTGGACGGGAGCTTTGGGAAAGGCCCTCGCCGCTGGCCGGATATCTGACGTCTTGCGGGAACATCAGCGACGGGACTTTCGCCTACAGGGTTGCCGGATTACCACTGACTCTGGAGCGCATTCTTCTCGGTCAGCCGAGCAGCGTTTCGACCTGGGAGATGCGGCACCTGGCGGGGGACGTGCTGCTGTTGCTGCGGTTGCCATTCATCTTGTTCGGAGTCTGGCTGGGGGGTGGCATCTGGTGGGTATCGCGGCGGCTGTATGGCAATGAGGGCGGCTTTCTTGCGCTGACCTTGTATTGCTTTTCTCCCGAGATGATCCGCGCGTGCGTGCGGCCGAACAATGAGATTCTGGCAGCGTGGGGGTTGTACGGGGCTGTCTATACCGCGATTGGTCTGGCCCATGCGATGCAAGGGCCGAAGAGAAAGTGGCGCCCGACGGCTGATCCTTCTGACGGTGGCCCTGGGCCTTACGGCCACGGCGCACGTGGTGGCAGCGATTCTAGGGCTTCTGCTGGCCTTGGGCTTCATGTTGTATCTGGCGGAAGATAGACGCGCGGAGGTGATTCCCGTGTTGGCCATGGTGGCGGCGGGAGCATTTCTCATCCTGGTCTCGTCGTATGCGTTCCATCTGGATGCGTTCAGCTATGTTTTTCAGAGCGCAGACGCGCGAATCTGGCTAAGCAGGCAGGGGGGATTGCACATGATGAAGAGCCTGCCGAATGCCGGGATTACAATCGCGGCGCTGAGCGCGGCTGCCATCTACCTATTCCACCGTCGGTCGCGGTATTTTGGGAACACTACGCCGCTGATCATCGCAATCCTATTGCTGACCCTGGAGACCACAGGTGTCCGGAGTGAACCATGGATCTGGGCGCTTCCGTTCCTGTTGACATTCATCGGCGGAGTGTTCGCGGACATGCTGGAATCGGGCCATCGGCGGATGTTTCTGTGGTTGATGGGGGCAATCGTATTGGCGCAGGTTACGCTCACACTGGTGACTCTGCCACTTCTCATTTCATAGCGAAAACAGTGGCGAATCTCACGATTGAGGACGGGCAAGTTTGTTGGTCCGATCCTGCTGAATCGCTGGAAACACGGTATCCTATATAGAGACCTTCAGTTCCATCCGGCCGACCCTAATTGAGGACGCTGGAGAGGCTTTTCGGCTCAATTCAAGAGCAATTTACGGGAAAAAATGGCAGACGATCAAACTCCCCAGCAACTTCCTCTAGGCGACAACGGCAACGATGGTAGCGGCAGTGGTGGAACTCCTCCGGGCGGCCCTACCGGTCCTGGCGCGGCACACATGATCTTCATCAACATCGAAGATGAGATGCGCCGGTCGTATCTCGATTACTCGATGTCGGTGATCATCGGGCGGGCATTGCCCGATGTACGGGACGGGTTGAAGCCGGTGCATCGGCGGGTTCTGTACACGATGCAGGAGATGGGCCTGCAGTACAACAAGAAATACACCAAGTGCGCCAAGGTCGTGGGACAAGCGATGGGTCAGTACCATCCTCATGGGGATGCATCGATTTACGACACAATGGTGCGTTTAGCGCAGCCATTCACCATGCGCTACACGATGGTGGATGGTCAGGGGAATTTTGGCTCCGTGGATGGCGATCCACCGGCGGCGATGCGCTATACAGAAGCTCGACTGACGCGAATTGCCGGAGAGATGCTGGCGGACATCGATCAGGATACGGTCGACTTTACGCCGAATTACGATGAGAGCACATTTGAACCGGTGGTGCTGCCGACTCGCATTCCGACGCTGATCGTGAATGGATCAAGCGGGATTGCGGTTGGAATGGCGACGAATATCCCTCCACATAACTTAACGGAGGTCGTGAACGCCGCCATTGAGATGGTGAACAATCCTCACGCCGGACTGGCCGAGGTAATGGCGCACGTCCAGGGGCCTGATTTCCCCACCGGCGGATTTATCTATGGCCGAAACGGAATCACCGAGGCGTACCGGACCGGTCGAGGCCGCTTCCTGATGCGGGCCAGGGTGGCGATCGAAAACCTCAACCAAGGTCGGCAGGCCATCATCGTTACCGAAATCCCGTATCAGGTAAACAAGTCAAAGCTGATTGAGCGCATCGCAGATCTGGTGAATGAAAAGGTAATCGACGATATCAGCGACGTGCGCGATGAGAGCGATCGCGACGGGATGCGCATCGTGATTGAGTTGAAGCGGAGCGCGGAAGCGCAAATTGTGCTGAATCAGCTCTACAAGAATACGCAGATGCAGGACAGTTTCTCGATGATTTTTCTGGCGGTTGTCAACGGCCAGCCTCGGGAGATGGGACTGCCCCAGGCGATTCGTCACTTCCTCGATCACCGCGTAGATGTGGTGCGCCGCCGTACAGCATTTTTGTTGAAGAAGGCACGCGAGCGGGAACACATCCTGGAAGGCTACAAGATTGCGCTGGATAACCTGGACGCGTTTATCCGAATCATTCGGGGATCCTCTTCGCGCGCGGATGCGCGGGAAAATCTTCACCGTTTCTCGCTGGGCAAAGAGATTGTCATCAAGCTAGACAAGGACACGACGAACCTGGCAGTCGAAGCCGGCATGACGTATCGGCAGATTGACGCTGTTCTGGAATTGCAGCTCTATCGCCTGACGCAATTATCAATCGATGAGCTATTGAAGGAACTTGCCGAAGTCCGCGAGCGAATTGCGGAGTACGAGTCCATTCTTGCGAGCGAGAGAAAGCTTCGTAGCGTGATTGTGAAAGAGCTGGAAGCGGTGAAGAAGGAATACGGTGACGCCCGCCGCACTCAGATTCTGGATGAGACAGCCGAGTTGCAGATGGAGGATTTGATCGCCGACGAGCAAGTGGCGATCACGGTGTCACATTCCGGCTATCTGAAGCGCACGGCCATCTCGACCTATCGACAACAGCGCCGCGGCGGGACGGGACGCTTTGGGATGCGCACGCGGGAGGAAGATTTTGTCGAGCAGTTGATTATCGACTCCACGCATGCATATCTGCTTTGCTTCACCAATACCGGTCGGGTGTACTGGCTGAAGGTCTATGAGATTCCTGATGTGGGCGCAGCCGGCAAAGGCAAGGCCATGGCCAGCCTGCTGAATCTGCAGCCGGGCGAGAATGTTTGCGCTATTCTGCCGGTGCGGAATCTGGAGGAAGAAGGGAAGTTCATCTTCTTCGGTACGCGGCAGGGAACGGTGAAGAAGACGCCGCTGAAGGATTTTTCAAATGTGATGTCGAAGGGAATTATCGCGATTGGCATCGATAAGGATAATGAGCTGGTCGCGGCGAGGATCACGGACGGCCATCAGATTGTGTTTCTGGCAACGCACGATGGGATGGCGATTCGTTTTGATGAAAATGACGTTCGTTCGATGGGGCGGCCTGCCTATGGGGTTCGCGGTATTGATCTAGCCAAGGATGACTACGTCATTGGTGTTGCGGTAACTCCTAAGGAACGCAAGAAGAGCGACGGCGGTGCGGAGTGCGCCTGCCTGATCCTTTCCGTGACCGACAATGGTTATGGGAAGCGCACGGACGTGGACGAGTATCGTCTGCAGACGCGCGGCGGCAAAGGCGTTATCAATCTGAAGACAATGAAAAAGAATGGAAAAGTCTGCTCCATTCAACTGGTAGACGATTCCAGCGAGCTGATGGTGATAAGCCAGTTTGGAAAAATCATCCGCATCGATACCAAGACGGTGCGCGCGGCGGGCCGGTCTACACAAGGCGTGCGGCTGCTGAATCTGGAAGAGCCGGACAAGGTAGCAGCGGCCGTCGTGATTCCTCCGGAAGAGAAAGAAAACGGAGAGGAACCGACGCTGATTCAGTGAATGAAGTTGAAACCGATGTTGTTGTCGTGAAGCATTTCGGCGGATGGCTTGATTCTATTTTCGGGCCGATCACTGGACAGCATCACATATGCAGTGCGGGATGCCGAAAAAATTTAAATTTCTCAATGGAGACATGCATGGCGATTCAAGCAGTTGCACTTAAGAATGGACCGTACCTGGTCACGGGCGATTTGACAGAGCTGAACCTAACGGACGCGAATGGAACGCGCTACGATTTGAGCGGAAAAGAGAAGGTTGCGCTATGCCGGTGCGGCGCTTCGGTCAATAAGCCCTTTTGCGACGGGCAACACTCGAAGATTGGTTTCCAGGCGGCCGAGGCAGCGGTCAAGGCGGAGTAAGAAGCAGGCGCCGTGGCTGCACGAGTCGATCGAGGCCGATGCATGTTGAATGAAAATCAGCGGGCAGAGATTCAGCGCCTGTGGACGCGTAAGGTAGCGCAGGATGAAACAGGCGTACCTTTTTCGGAGTGCCATCGCAATCTAAATCCGGCGAGCGCGGAATTTTTGTGCGCTTTGGCTGGTGGAGTTGGGGCTAAAAACTTGCTCGAAATTGGCGGATCCAGCGGCATTTCCACCATTGCCCTGGCGGCCGCGACGCAGACGACTCAGGGGAGATTGGTTTCGCTTGAGCTTGAACCGATTCGGCAGGCGGAATCGAAACAGACGATCGCACGGCTGGGACTTAGTCCGTTCGTGGATTTTCGCCTGGGTGATGCCGCAGAGGCTCTGCCGCAGCTTAGTGAGTTGGATTTCGTGCTGATCGATTGCGAGAAACATGACTATATCCGATTTTTCGATATGCTGCGGATGAATCCTGGCGGCATCATCGTCGCCGACAACGTCGTTTCTCATCGGCTCGACGAGTATATAGCGCATGCGCGATCCCGACCGGGAGCGAGATCTGTAACGCTGCCAGTCGGTCAGGGACTAGAGATCACGCGCGTCGCAGAATGAACCTCGTCGTCGTGTGTGCGAGGAACGTTTCATCCTGCATGCGGCGGATTAGTGCTATGCTCGTAATCACATTTCGCCGTTTGCCAGAGGATATTCGCATTTCAGATTCTCGCATTGCGGTGTGATGCAACGTCAATGAGCGACTCGATTGGCCGAAGACGTACCCACTTTACCCGCCTGCGTCGCATGAGGTGTATCTTCACCTATGCGTAGACGCACATGGATCAGTCTGGCAATTGCGTTGGCGCTGGTGGCTGCGCTCCTATTTGCTGCTTATCTCCGAAAACAAGCGCCTCCAGAAGTGGCTCGCCTCCTTCCTGAGGCGGACGCGATTGTTTACTTTAATCTACAGCCGCTGCGCGCGCTGACTCGCTTCGATCAACATCCAGTGGCCCACGACCCCGATTACCAAAAGTTCATTGATGCGACGGGAATCGAGTTCGAGCGCGATCTCGATCAGGCGGCCTTCGCGATTCATCGGATGGCGGATTCAAACGGCCCGAACGGGGCTGTGGCCTATTCTGAGGTATTCCAGGGACGATTCGATGGGCAGCGCCTGACTGCTTATCTTGCGGCGCAGGCGCCCGCTCCGGAGCTGTACGCCGGGCACGAGATCTACTCACTTTCGCGTGATGGACGTACGGTGCGTGTTGTGGTGTTGGGATATGACCTGGTGGCGGTCTCGAATACGCCGACGGCGGAGCAAATCCATTCCATCATTGATCGGTATCATGCAGCCGCATCACCGTTTACGGGGGACACGCTGCTTACCAAGTATTATTCTAAGGTCCCATTGCTGTCGGAAGCGTGGGGAATCGGCCAAGTCGCGCCGACAGAACCTGGCCTTCAATTCAACGTGTTTGGCCTTCCGGTATCGTTGCCGGTGGACGCCACATTTATCGGTTCAGTTCGATATTTAGGGTCCATCCGCCTGCGGCTGGAAGAGATCGCGGCGACGGAAAACGCCGCGAAAGAGTCGGCGGGGCTGGCGAACCTGGCGCTGGGCGTGATGCGGTCGGCACAGGTATCCATCGGATCACAGGATGCGACAACGGCAGACTGGAACTCATTCATGCATAGCATTACGGTCGAGCAGAAAGGGAAGCGAGCGATCCTGCAGGCCGTGGTTCCAGTCCGCTTGGTGCGAAGCTTGTTATCTGCGCAGAAAAATACCGCCCCTGTTCCCGTTTCCCCCGACAACAACCCTGCGCCATCCACCCCCTAGACTCGGTCTGAAAGTCGGTAGGCGAATTACGGTTGCGGGATCGGGCCTGACACATGAAAAAACATGGATGCGATCGCGATATCGACGCGATTGCGCGCGATTTTTGCGACTGCTACACTTAAAGAGCAGCACTATGCCTGTACAGTTGCCAGCATTCTTACCCGCGAAGGAAATCGACTTAACTCTGTGGATACGCAAACCCGTCATGCAATTAAACACGATGCTCTGATCGACCAAGCGCACAGCGCACTGGGTTGGCTGGAAGACCATAAGTCGGAAGCAATTCTGTTCACCGCAATTTTGGCGGCAGTGTTGGCCATTGGAATTGGCAGCACGCTCTTCTACCAACATCGACAGAACGAAGCGTCGATCGCGTTTGGATCTGCGATGGACATTTACAGTGCTCCAGTGACCCAGCCGGGCAACCCTGCGGAGCCTGGCGTGCGGACCTATCCATCCAGCGTAGCGCGAGCTGAAGCCGCAAATGCCGAGTTCCTGAAGGTGGCGGATAGTTTTGGCTCCACGGACGCAGGCAAGAACGCACTTTATTTTTCCGGCTTGACTTACATGGAGATGGGAAAGACGGCGGAGGCTGAAGCTGCGCTGAAGAAAGTGGACGATCATGGGAATAAAAACCTGGCCGCGCTTGCGGACCTGGCCCTGGTGAGTCTCTATCGTCAAAGTGGAAGGACGCAGGACGCGGTTCAATTGCTGAACCGTCTCATTGCGCATCCCACTACTACAGTTCCCGCAGGTGAGGCGAAGCTGGAGTTGGCCGGCATTTATGAGGCGACCAACCCTGAGCACGCAAAGGAAATCTACGCGGAGTTAAAGGACAAGGACGCGAAGACAACAGCGGGGCAGATCGCCGCCCAGAAGCTGCAACAGATGCAGTGAAAATTTTCCGCACTGTAGATTCAGGGATGGACACTCCGAGGGCCAAGCGATCAGCGCTTGGCCCTTCGTATTTGAGGCGGATGCTTCCAATTGGCTTTCACCGAATAAGCCCATTTATTATTGGCCAGTTCGATATAACGGGAAGCACACACAGTCTGCAAGTTCAAGTGGAGCTCACGAAGCTTCCTTAATTTGCCTAGATCGACGAGAAGACTCCCGCGGGGGAGTCTTCTCGTCGCCTTGAGATGCGGATTACTACGCGCGCATAAGGAGCCGGAAGGCAAGGCGAACCAGCATCAGGACGATAGCGCCCAGGAATGCCGGCATGAAGCCTCGAATGTGAAAGCCAGGTACGAAAGCGCTGGCCAGCAACAGGATGATGGCATTGATGACCAGGAAGAAGAGTCCAAGGGTCAGAATGCTCAGCGGGAAGGTCAGCAGTTTCAGAAAAAATCCCACAGTGGCATTCAAGAAGCCGACAACCAGGGACGCGATCAGCGCGCTGCCGAAGCCGGCGAGCTCAAAACCCGGCACGATGTAAGCGCAGATGAGAAGAGCGATAGAACTGAGTAACCAGACCAGCAGTAAGTGGAGCATAGCGCAAGTAGATTAGCAGAAGCGTTGAGAATGTTCTACGTTTTCCTGGAGAGCGAGGACCGCAAACGTTTGTCCTGAAAAACAAGCGGAGACTCGTTATCACGCTCAACGAGGCAGGGGAGAGGGAATCGTAGGGCGTTCCTCCCAGCCACCTACTACTGGTGTGCAATCACTTTTCCGTCATACACAATTTTTCCGCCCACCATGGTCAGCAGCGATTCCGTCTTCGGTAGATCCGAGGCATTGACCGTGAAAATATCCTGCGAAAGAACTGCCAAGTCAGCAAGCTTCCCTGGTTCCAGGCTGCCCTTGTCTCTTTCGGCAAATTCGGCATATGCCGATGTCAGGGTGTAGGCGACGACTGCTTGTTCCCGGGTAATGGCTTCGGATGGCCGGTTCGGTCGAGGGTGGCGAACATGATATTCAGGTATGGGTTTGTCGGTCCGTCAGAACCCAACGCGACGGGAATGCCCGCGGCCAGCAACGAGCGCAATGGCTGAACTTTCAAGGTGTCAAAGATGCCGCGCAGATCGGGATTCAGATTCTCGACGGTAAGGTGCGACGGATTTTGAACCACCACGATCCCCAGGTCCTTCACCTGCGGAATCAAATCCGGTGTCAATCCGTCGCCGTGCTCAAACCGCAGTCGCCGTTTATCCCAAACCTGCTTTCCGCCCGTGGATTGCATTGCATCCACCATCGCCGCCGCAGGCGGATAGGACGAAACGTGAAGCATTAGTTGACCGTGGTCCTGCAGCGTCTCCCGCAACATACTTGCGAGCTGATCTTTTGGAAACGTCAACTGTTCGTGCAGAACGAAGTAGCCCACCGTGGCATGACTGTCGCGCGGTGCAAAGGTACCTTCAACTGGAGTTCCATCGAGTTTCCGGTCGCCATAATTCGTTCCCCACGAATGGCGAGAGCTTGCACATATGGATGAGCAGCATCGCTGGTAAAGATCTTTCCGTTGAGCAGAACCAGGTCTGGGGCAATCTGCTGGGATATTGCAGGTGCGAGAGATAGAGCCAGGAAAAAGAATGCGATGCAGATTCTGTTGGGTTCGCGAATCATAATTCCCTGGTTCTATTCCAAATCGAATTCTCAGAGCCGTGGACTCTGCTGCCGTTCGCTCCGCGAATTGCGGAAAGGCTAGCAATGCGTGAAACGAATATCCAACATTCTCGTGCAGATGTCGCCTTGTCTCCAGGCCGGGATTTCGAAAAGTCGGAGCGACCTGTCATGTCGAGATTCAAGTGTGGCGCCGGGGACCGGGATCTCATGGTGCAGGGAAGTCAGGAGAGGGTGGAAGAGAGAGCTCGGATGCTGACTTAGAGGCAATAAAAAAGCCACCCGATGAAGGGTGGCTTCTTTAAAGATTAATGCCGGCGATCACCTAATCTCCCACACTCAAAAATGCAGTACCATCGGCCCAGCGAGACTTTACTTCCGTGTTCGGGATGGGAACGGGTGTTGCCCTCGCGGTATATTCACCGGCAAACTGAGAAAATCATCGAGACGACGATGATGTTTCACAACAGGATAGATTGGGGTAAGTCAAACTACTTGGCTGACCGTTGAGTATCTTCAGCAAGAATTCTTTGTGGGAATTCTGTGCGAAGTTAATCTTATGGTCAAGCCGAACGGGCGATTAGTACTGGTAAGCTACGCACATTACTGTGCTTCTACCTCCAGCCTATCAACCAGGTGGTCTTCCTGGGCCCTTCATTTCCCTTTTGGGTTGGGAGATCTCATCTTAGAGCGTGCTTCCCGCTTATATGCATTCAGCGGTTATCACAACCGAACTTCGCTACCCAGCCGTGCCTTTGGCAAGACAACTGGAACACAAGAGGTTCGTCCATCCCGGTCCTCTCGTACTAAGGACAGCCCTCTTCAAATCTCCTACGCCCACAGCAGATAGGGACCGAACTGTCTCGCGACGTTCTGAACCCAGCTCACGTACCGCTTTAATAGGCGAACAGCCTAACCCTTGGAACCTTCTACAGCTCCAGGATGCGATGAGCCGACATCGAGGTGCCAAACCATTGCGTCGATATGAACTCTTGGCAATGATCAGCCTGTTATCCCCGGCGTACCTTTTATCCGTTGAGCGATGGCCCTTCCATACAGAACCACCGGATCACTAAGGCCTGCTTTCGCATCTGCTCGACTTGTAGGTCTCACAGTTAACCACACTTATGCCTTTGCACTCGACGACTGATTTCCAAACAGTCTGAGTGTAGCTTCGCGCGCCTCCGTTACAATTTAGGAGGCGACCGCCCCAGTCAAACTACCCGCCTTACTATGTCCCTCATCCGGATTACGGAGGTAGGTTAGAATCACAGCACTCGCAGGGTGGTATCTCACAGTTGGCTCCTTCGAACCCAAGAGTCCGAGATCAAAGCCTCCCACCTATTCTGCGCAGCAAGAACCATAATTCATAGTAAAGGTATAGTAAAGGTGCACGGGGTCTTTCCGTCTAGCTGCGGGTAACCGGCATCTTCACCGGTACTACAAGTTCGCCGAGCAACTCCTTAAGACAGTCGTACGATCGTTACGCCATTCGTGCAGGTCGGAACTTACCCGACAAGGAATTTCGCTACCTTAGGACCGTTATAGTTACGGCCGCCGTTCACCGGGGCTTCAATTCAGGGCTTCGTCTTGCGACTAACTCCTCCTTTTAACCTTCCGGCACCGGGCAGGCGTCAGCCCCTATACGTCGTTTTCGACTTAGCAGAGACCTGTGTTTTTGTTAAACAGTCGCCGTACGCGTTTCACTGCGGCCCCCTCGCGCTTTCACGCTACCGGGGCAACCCTTCTCCCGAAGTTACGGGTTTAATTTGCCGAGTTCCTTAAGAAGCCTTCACTCGAGCGCCTTTGGATATTCTCCTCGTCTACCTGTGTCGGTTTGTGGTACGGTTCCCGTGATCTCTCCTTAGAGGATTTTCTTGGCAGCGTGGAATCGGCAGCTTTCGGCCATTCGGCCTACTGCTTTGCGCCTCAGTGTTATGCTCGCCCGGATTTGCCTGGTCGAACCACCTTACGCGCATCGAACCCTATAGCCATAGAGGGTCCTGCGTATCCTTCTGCGTCACCCCTTCGTATAACGAAATCATGGGAGGTCCGGAATATTAACCGGATGTCCATCAGCTACGCCTTTCGGCCTCACCTTAGGGACCGCCTAACCCTGAGCGGATTAACCTTCCTCAGGAAACCTTAGACTTTCGGCGCGGAGGGTTCTCACCTCCGTTATCGCTACTTATGCCGGCAGGGTCTCTTCTCACACATCCACCAGTCCTTTCGGTCTGACTTCACATGCTTGAGAATGCTCTCCTACCACGCACACCATAGGTGTGCATCCGCTGCTTCGGTGTACAGTTTTAGCCCCGTTATATTGTCGGCACCGGACCGCTTGACCAGTGAGCTATTACGCTTTCTTTAAAGGATGGCTGCTTCTAAGCCAACCTCCTGGCTGTCTGGGCGTTCCGACTTCCTTTCCCACTTAACTGTAACTTTGGGACCTTAGCAGGCGGTCTGGGCTGTTTCCCTCTCGACAATGAAGCTTAGCCCCCACTGTCTGACTCCCGGACTGGTTGTCAACGGCATTCGCAGTTTGGTTGGATTCGGTAAGCCGGAAAGCCCCCTAGTCCATCCATCTCTCTACCACCGTCGCAAATCATCCGAGGCTAGCCCTAAAGCTATTTCGGAGAGAACGAGCTATCACGGAATTTGATTAGCCTTTCACCCCTACCCTCAGCTCATCCGAGCTTTTTTCAACAAACACCGGTTCGGTCCTCCAGTGGGTGTTACCCCACCTTCAACCTGGCCAAGGGTAGATCATCCCGCTTCACGTCTATTCCTGCCAACTGAACGCCCTATTCAGACTCGCTTTCGCTGCGGCTCGCTCACGCTTAACCTTGCTGACAAGAATAACTAGCCGGCTCATTATGCAATAGGCACGCGGTCAGGCATTCTCCTTACGGAGCATAGCCCTCCCACTGCTTGTAGGCACACGGTTTCAGGTACTTTTCACTCCCCTCGCAGGGGTACTTTTCACCTTTCCCTCACGGTACTGGTTCACTATCGGTCAGAAACAAGTATTTAGCCTTTCGGGATGGTCCCCGTAGATTCAAGCAGGGTTTCACGTGCCCCGCCTTACTCAGGTATCCGCTTCGAGTCCAGTCCATTTTCGTCTACGCGCCTGTCACGCTCTATGGATCCACTTTCCAGAGGATTCGACTAATGGCTGGATTGGTAACTCTACTGTTGCGGACCCTACAACCCCCGCCGCACCGAAATGCCACGGGTTTGGGCTGTTCCGATTTCGCTCGCCACTACTTTCGGAATCGAGATTTCTTTCTTTTCCTCCAGGTACTGAGATGGTTCACTTCCCTGGGTTCGCTCGTACTCACCTATGTATTCAGTGAGCCGTACGGCGGTTTTACCGCCGTGGGTTTCCCCATTCGGAGATCTCCGGATATAACGCCTGTTTGCGGCTCCCCGGAGCTTATCGCAGCTGACCACGTCCTTCATCGCCTGTTTCTGCCAAGGCATCCACCGTGCGCCCTTAGTAGCTTGACCATAAAACTAACTTCACACAGCATTCGCTGCAGAGCGGTTAGTTTCTGTTATTCGCCTGGTGACAATACTCGCAATAGAAAATACCTATCGCAGCATGTCACTCCTAATATCTAAAGACACTCAACACTTCGCTAGCACTTCAGCTCGAAAGCCAAAGCACTGCTCAGCCTTGTAGTTACAACTACCCAATCTATCCTGTTGTCAAATATCTTCGACGCTCTGTTCCGAGCGCTGCGTCCTAAGACGCATTCGGTCGAGTCTGCAGGGCAGACTTGCCGAAAGCTCGCAACTTACGCCGTCCGAATGGGACAGGGAAGTAAGCGTCGAGCTTTCTGCAATAGCTACCTGGTACAGACTTGAAAAGATGCACTGAAATCCCAACTGGAACGTGGTGGAGCTGACCGGGATCGAACCGGTGACCCCCTGCTTGCAAAGCAGGTGCTCTCCCAGCTGAGCTACAGCCCCAAGCAACAATGGTGGGCCTGGGTAGATTCGAACTACCGACCTCACCCTTATCAGGGGTGCGCTCTAACCAACTGAGCTACAGGCCCACATAGGAACGTGCGATTTCGGCACGAAACCGTGAATGCGCCGCTCGAACGCGGGTCCGGGTACTCGAATTGGGTACTCAGACTTGCTTTCAGTCAATCTTTTCGAGGACTTGGTTGAATATGCGAAGCAGCTACGCTGCTTCTGACCATCGATGTTGAATCAGAGAAGAATAGAGGGCTTAGTTCAAGCTCCCTTCACTCGTGTCAGGACATTTGTGAAGGGGTACATGACAACATCCTGTTTACGCTGCTCTCGCAGTCCGCATTCGCGGAAGTAAACAAGTGCCATGACGTTCTCTATTAGAAAGGAGGTGATCCAGCCGCAGGTTCTCCTACGGCTACCTTGTTACGACTTAACCCCAATCATGAACCACACCTTGGACGGCTGCTCCCTTGCGGTTAGCGCACCGGCTTCTAGTGCAACCCACTTTCGTGATTTGACGGGCGGTGTGTACAAGGCCCGGGAACGTATTCACCGCAGCATTCTGATCTGCGATTACTAGCGATTCCAGCTTCATGCAGTCGAGTTGCAGACTGCAATCCGAACTGAGGCCGGCTTTTTCCGATTAGCTCCCCCTCGCGGGTTTGCAGCGGTTTATACCGGCCATTGTAGCACGTGTGTAGCCCTGGACATAAAGGCCATGAGGACTTGACGTCATCCCCACCTTCCTCCCCGTTATCCGAGGCGGTTTCGCCAGAGTGCCCAACTGAATGATGGCAACTGGAGATAAGGGTTGCGCTCGTTGCGGGACTTAACCCAACATCTCACGACACGAGCTGACGACAGCCATGCAGCACCTATATAGCGACCTATTGCTAGGAAGGGATATTTCTACCCCAGTCCACTACATTTCGAGCCCAGGTAAGGTTCTTCGCGTTGCGTCGAATTAAACCACATGCTCCACCGCTTGTGCGGGCCCCCGTCAATTCCTTTGAGTTTCAGCCTTGCGACCGTACTCCCCAGGCGGATCGCTTAACGCGTTAGCTTCGGCACGGCAGGGTTGGATACCCGCCACACCAAGCGATCATCGTTTAGGGCTAGGACTACCAGGGTATCTAATCCTGTTTGCTCCCCTAGCTTTCGTGCCTCAGTGTCAGTAATGGTCCAGTGAGCCGCTTTCGCCACAGGTGTTCCTTCCGATATCTACGCATTTCACCGCTACACCGGAAATTCCACTCACCTCTCCCATACTCAAGCCCGGCAGTTTCTTGTGCAGACTTCAAGTTGAGCCTGAAGATTTCACACAAGACTTGCCGAACCACCTACGCACCCTTTACGCCCAATAATTCCGAACAACGCTTGCCCCCCTCGTATTACCGCGGCTGCTGGCACGAAGTTAGCCGGGGCTTCTTCTTCCGGTACCGTCATTATCGTCCCGATCGAAAGGAGTTTACGTCCCAAGGGACTTCATCCTCCACGCGGCGTTGCTGCGTCAGGGTTTCCCCCATTGCGCAAAATTCCCCACTGCTGCCTCCCGTAGGAGTCTGGACCGTGTTTCAGTTCCAGTGTGTCCGTGCGCCCTCTCAGGCCGGATATCGATCACAGTCTTGGTAGGCCATTACCCTGCCAACTAACTAATCGACCGCGACCCCCTCTTTCAGCGCATTGCTGCTTTGACTCGTAAGTATTATGCGGTATTAGCCCAGGTTTCCCTAGGTTATCCCCCACTAAAAGGTAGGTTAGTCACGTGTTACTCACCCGTGCGCCACTTTACTTATGGATTGCTCCACTTTCTCGTTCGACTTGCATGTGTTAGGCACGCCGCCAGCGTTGATTCTGAGCCAGGATCAAACTCTCGTTTGAAACCTGATGCATCTTGATTCGACGGAGGTCGAAGAGCAAGATGCTACTTCGCAGCGCTCGAAAGGCTGCGAAGCCTATACTGGTGAGAATGACTAAACCACAACTTCATCGTCATCTCACGACTGGCATATTCAACCAATTGTCAAAGATCCTTAAGAAGGTTCGCCTGAGCGAGTTCTTTTTGGATCGAGCTGCCGGATGATTCCAGCAGGTCCTCGAACTTTGCGCGCCAGAAATTCGCTTTTCAGCGCCGATTCCTATTTTTTGCGCGACCAAACCAGACTATCAAATTCTAAGTGCCAATGTCAATCTTCAGCGAATCTTTTTCTTAAGGCCCAGTCGCAGAGCATCTAACCGGAGCTCACCTTTTTGCCGTTCAACCTTGAGCGGCAATTCGCCGCGCGCCTTTTCAGCTGCGAAAGCCTGATCGGCGAGAGAAATCTTTTGGCTATCTATGGGAATGGTAGAGCGAACAAGATGCCTGGATCTGGCTTTCTGTTCCGCTAGCCTACGAATTCTGCGCTAGATATCTCGATGGGCTCGGGGAGTTCTTCGTGCCCAGTCATGACAGTACTCTCATCTGTCGGAATTCGCAACCTGTCCATTGTTGAAAACACCCCGGATCTGTTGAAAATCTCTATGTAGTTTCGGTGGGACGGTCACAGGATTTCTTCGTCGGCTCGGGATGGAGCTTGCGGCTGTTCGGAGTCCGCCAGGAATTGAATCCGCATATTGGCGATGGTTCGGCGATTCCAAAAAGCGACAGCCGTGGCCCCCAGGATCGCTGATCCGGCCATGAGAAAGGCCGTTGACCAGCGCCCGCGGCCCATCGATCCGCCCGACGGCGTTGGACTCTCCGGCTGGTATTTCGTCGTTTCGGGGTGTGTTTCACGGAAAACTTTCATGGCTGCGCTCTCTCTCATGAATCTTTGCGGCTCGGTAGCTCTGCACCAATTTTCAAGGCTCTGCTAGTATGGCACACCAGTGCTACAAGAAGGTATATCACTTTAGAATCAATAATAAAGGGTGAGGATTCGCCTCTTTTGTCGGGTTCGTGATCCTCCCAATTTCTATGGGATTTGGAATAGCTGGAGAAAAAATATATGGAAAATGCATATTTTGCGTGCATCGTCAGGTTTTTTGTGGCATCCTATTGTTGTCGAGGAAGAAGCGGCGCCGTTGGAAATTCGACGTGGGCGCGCCATCCTCAGAAAGTTGCGTCACTGGCCTCCCGGCACGAACAAGTTACCGTTCGTGCCGTCTTTTTTGCCCAATGGCCGGTTAAACACTGGCGGCTCGGAAGAAGGGCACTGATTCCCCACAAATCCGGGACAACAACTGATCGAACCGTTGCATTTACCTGGTTTTGCGCTTCTGATGGTACATGGCTGCATCCGCTTTCGCGCAAAGTGCTTCGGGGGTTTGGGCGTCATCGGGATAAATGGCGAGGCCGATACTTGCACCTGCGGGCAATTGGGCCGCTCCCATGACAATGGGCTCATTCAGGTCTGCCATCAATTTGGCTGCAAGCACCTCGGCGCCGTGGGGCTGCAGCAGGTCGGAAACGATGACCATGAACTCGTCGCCGCCTGCGCGCGCAATCGTATCCGCCTTGCGAATGCGCATTTGAAGGCGCGTGGCGACAATCCGGAGGACCTCATCTCCGACGGCATGACCGTAGGTGTCATTGATCTGTTTGAAATTATCCATATCAATGAGGAGCACCGCGACCCGTGCTTCATTGCGCTCCGCTCTCTCGATGGCTTTCGTGAGGCGATCTTCCAGGAGGCGTCGGTTGGGGAGACCCGTCAGCGGATCGTGCAGCGCTAGGTGGTTGGTGTGATCAATTTGTTCCTCGAGTAAGGTCAAGAGGATACCAATCGCTACGATATATTTTGGAATGTTCCAAACGGAATCTTGAATGTGAAGGTTGGGTCGGAGCAATTCCAGGGCAACGGAGACGGGGAAGACCATCGCCCATGCCACCAGACCCACGACGGCCGTCGTAGAACCGGTGGTCCTTTGCGGAAACTTCCGCCAATATTGCATCCCGGCCAACAAATACACCGCAAAAAGGATGCAGTCGAGGCCGTAGTCCTGTTGCCGGAGGTGTGCCAGAACTCCCAAGGCACATGCCAGAAAAAACACGGAGAAGGCATACTGATTACGCTCGTTGGTGGGCCGGTTGGGATCGCGGAAAAGGGCGGCGACACCGGTAGCGAACAAGATTGCGGCAAGGCCGTAATAGTAGAAGACCGATGTGAGATTCAGGTAGAGAAACAGGATATAGAGCAGTGTTGCCAACAATCCCGTGCCTGTGATCCATCGGAGTCGAATGCTGCGTTGGGCGCCCCCAGCCGCGTAGATAAATGCGGCGCCGGCCAGCACTAGAGTTATCGATGAGACTGCGTACGCAACTGTCTGCAAATCACCAGGCTTGCCACCGAACAGCCGAACTGCAAAGTGGAGCAGGACAAACACCCAACCCACGAGCCATGCCTGCAGTTTGCCCCCGGCCCGCCTTCGCAGGATTGACCAGAACACCAAGACGAGAATCGTCAGCGCCAGTAAATCCGGCAGAGGGGCAAAATCAAACATAAGAATTCAGAGTAGAAGTTCCTGTTGAATGATTGCGTGAGTAGGAAAAATCCTGTGACAGTCTGTCTCAGCCACCGAATCGACTTGATGATATCCCTTTACCGTAGCATTTTTGGCCGATATCCACGATCCAAATTTTCCGGCAAGTAACCTTGGATGCTCAGTAACGAATTACCGTGGTCACATGTATGAATTCCAGAACACAGTCGCAGAAGGAAGTCTCGCAGGCGGACGGGATGGGGAGGGCCGGGTCCCCACCTGGGTCGGATAGCGTATGTTGATACGGTCGTACAATTTAGAAGTACCCTTCAGGAGTCATTCATCTCATGCATAGCCGCGTTTGGTTGACTGTCGCTGTTGCGCTCGTTTGCGTGGGCGCCCACGCACAATGGACGAGCCCAAGTGCCGAATTGCCGGCATTCCACAGAGCCGCACCCGCTCCATCCGCGGTGCTTCCGCCTATCCTTCACGGAAGGCAATTAACTGGGCCTAATTTTCAGTTGGCTTGGCAGGTAAAGGTGTATCAGGATGCCGCCAAGATCTCGAAGGTGCTGTATCAACTCCCGTGCTATTGCCGCTGCGATCTGGCTCTGGGGCATCACAGTCTGCGCAGTTGTTTTGAAGGTCTTCATGGTGCCGAGTGCGGCACCTGCGCCAAAGAAGGGTTTTACGCATATCAGATGAGTCGCAAAGGGTGGACACCCGCGCAGATTCGCTCCGGAATCGAAAAAGGCGACTGGCAGAAGATCGACCTGGAAACTGCTGGGCGGGGCGATCCGCACTCCTGACCGTATCTCGTCCTTCAAACAGGCGTGAAGTTTTTGCAATCGAGACGTTTCGCAAGGACGCTGCGACGGGGTGAGGGCTTGATGCAAGAGATATAGAGCGAACGCAGACGCTTCCTGGATGAAACTTCCGCAGCGTCGATATAATTAAGCTCAACCAGCGACTCGCGTTGTCACTAAGGAGATTCACGCATGCCAATACAGCCGACGAAACATATCTGGCACAACGGAAAACTTATTCCCTGGGAGCAGGCTCAAATCCACGTGATGTCCCACGTCGTGCATTACGGCTCGTCGGTGTTCGAAGGGATCCGCTGTTATTCGACGGAGAAGGGGGCGGCTATCTTCCGGCTTCAGGACCACATGCAGCGGATGTTGGATTCGGCAAAGATCTATCGCATGGACCTTAGCTACACGTTGGACCAGCTGAATGACGCTGTTGTGGAGACGGTCGAGTCGAATGGCGTGGCTCCGTGCTATATCCGTCCCATTGCTTGTCGCGGCTATGGTGAGCTTGGCGTGAACCCGCTAAAGAATCCGATTGAGGTCTACATTGGCAACTTCGCGTGGGGGAAATATGTCTCGGGAGATCGCGGCGCCGATATCTGTATCTCTTCCTGGAACCGCATGGCACCGAATACGCTGCCCGCACTCGCCAAGGCAGGCGCGAACTATATGAACTCGCAACTCATTCATATGGAGGCGAAGACGAATGGATACGACGAAGGCGTCGGACTCGATGTGAACGGCTTAGTGTCCGAAGGCTCCGGAGAAAATCTGTTTCGTCGTGCACCAGGGGCAGCTTCTCACCTCGTATCTCGGCAGCTCAGTCTTAGCCGGCATCACCCGGGCTTCTATTCTGACCCTGGCGCGGGATATGGGAATTCCTGTCGTCGAACAACCTATTCCGCGGGAGCTCCTCTACATTGCTGATGAAGTCTTTTTCACAGGTACGGCGGCCGAAGTGACCCCAGTTCGCTCCATCGATCGAGTCCTTGTCAAAGATGGCCTCGCGGGTCCCGTCACCAAGCAATTGGCGGCTGAATACTTTGGAATTGCGACTGGAAAACGGCCGGACAGATTCAACTGGCTGACCCCGGTGAAGGTGACAGTCAGTGAGCCGGTATCGGCGTAAGGCAGAATTTCTCGGGTGAGGAATATGGGTTCGGAGAAGGAGTTGCGTCCCTGGCCATTCGCGACGATCTATTGAAGCTCGCTGTTCAGGAGGAGACGCTGGTTCTGTCTCGCTTCGACCACGAGGTGGCCTGGCGTATCGGTGCAACCATTCGCGAATTGGCACTGAGACGTGACCTGCCCATTGTGATCGACGTCCGCCGTTTCGGCCAACCGCTCTTCTATTGCGCATTAGCGGGAAGTACCCCGGATAATGCGGATTGGGCGCGCAGGAAAGGCAATGTTGTGGCGCGATTCTTTCGCAGTTCCTATGCGATAGGGTTGGATTTGCAACAGAAGAATACCGATCTGGCAGAAAAGCATGGTCTCCCGCGTTCAGAATATGCGGCCCATGGTGGGAGTTTTCCGGTCCGTGTCGAGAATGCCGGCGTTGTGGGTTCGGCGACAGTTTCCGGGCTTCCGTCCCGAGCGGACCATGATCTGGTGGTCGAAGCGCTCTGCCTGGAGACGGGACAGAATTATTCTCACTTGCAGTTGGGCCCGAGGGATTGGTAGCTCAGTTTCCCGGAGCCGTAGCTCGTCTGCGTGGTGCCGAGAGTGACGGGCGTTACTGCAGGCAAACCCCCGCGTTGGCGGGCAGCAACCATGCGAATGCTGGTTGCATTTGGTGCGCGATACGGGCACAGCATTACGGTGAGAATCTTTCGTCGTTCGGGCTGCATCCACTCCCGATACACTGGTGAAAGCATATGACCGACGAAATTCGCGACACCATCATCCTCGGAACCGGATGCGCTGGCCTGACGGCTGCCATCTATGCGGCGCGCGCCAATCTGAAACCACTTGTTATTGAGGGGCATGAGCCTGGAGGCCAGCTTTCCATTACAACGCTCGTCGAAAATTTTCCGGGCTGGCCGGAAGGCATTCAAGGTCCGCAGTTGATTGAGAATATGCGGCTGCAGGCTTCGCGCTTCGGCACTGATTTTCACCTCGGTCATCTGAGCAGCGTTGATCTTTCCAAGCGGCCTTTTCGGCTACAAGTTGGGAAGGAGATTTTACATACTCGCACGCTAATCATTGCCAGCGGAGCTTCTGCACGCTGGCTTGGACTTCCCAGTGAGCAGGCCCTCATTGGTTACGGTGTGAGCAGTTGTGCAACGTGCGATGGGTTCTTTTTTTCTGGTCACGAGATTGCTGTGGTGGGCGGCGGTGATTCCGCGATGGAGGAGGCGTTGTTCCTGACCCGCTTCGCCAGTAAGGTGACATTAATTCATCGGCGAGAACATTTTCGTGCTTCGAAGATTATGCTGGACCGCGCTATCGGCCACGAGAAGATCCAATTCCTTACCAACACCGCGGTCGAAGAAGTGCTTGGCGTCGAAAAAAAAGAGGTGACGGGTCTGCGTCTACGAAACCTGGCGACGCAGGAGAGTTCTATTCTTCCTGTCAGTGCCATGTTTCTCGGTATTGGTCACATTCCCAACGCGAAAATGTTTACGGGGCAGATCGACCTCGACGACGACGGATACATCCGCACGCACGACTACGTTTTCACTCGTGTAGCTGGTGTTTTCGCGTGTGGCGACGTGCAGGACCGCCGGTATCGCCAAGCCATTACCGCCGCTGGAAGTGGTTGCATGGCCGCGCTCGAGGCAGAAAAGTATCTAGAAGATCACGGGCGCTAAGCTGTTCTTCATGTCGATTGCCGACAATATCGCGCGAGTCGAAGAAGAGATAGCCGCCGCCTGCCATCGAGCGGGGCGCCCGCGCGCGAGCGTACAGTTGATGGCGGTCTCGAAGACGCATCCGCCGGAACGAATTGCGGAGGCGTTCGCCAGCGGCATCCGAATTTTCGGCGAAAATCGCGTACAGGAATATCTCGGCAAGCGATCGGGATTAGTGGAAGCGGGTCTGTTTGACGGTCCGCTGCCCGCCAGAATCCACTTCATTGGGCCTTTGCAATCGAATAAAGTTGTGCGTGCGGTCCCGATTTTTGACAGCATTGATGCGGTGGATTCCCTTGCTCTTGCTGAGCGTGTCGAACAGGCGGCAGCTGAGATTGGAGAGCGGCTGCCGATCTTGATTGAAATTAAGCTGAGCGCGGAGCCGTCGAAACACGGCTTCATCCCCGATACAGCCGAACTGGACGAACTTCTTGAGCGACTACCGGATTTCCATCATCTTGACGCACAAGGATTCATGGCGGTTCCGCCCTTTGCCGACGATTTAGAACAAGTGCGACCTTATTTCCGTAGGTTGCGCCTGCTGCGCGACTCGGTTGCCGCGCGGCATCCTGGCGTGGCCCTGGATGAGCTTTCGATGGGCATGTCGCATGACTTTCCGGTAGCGATAGAGGAGGGTGCGACACGGGTCCGAATTGGGACGGCGATCTTCGGGGAAAGGCCGTCGAAATGATCACGGGGTCTGTTGTCGAGGTGCGTGACACTCAGCAGGGGGGTGTCTTTGAGGTACGCGTGCAACCGCGAGCAAAACGCACGAGAATTCTTGGTATTCAGGATGGCAGGCTGAAGGTCGCGCTGGCATCGCCGCCTATCGACGGACGCGCCAACGAAGAGCTGCGGGAATTTTTTGCGGAAGTTTTCAGCGTCCGGCGCAACGCAGTTGTCGTACTCACCGGCGAACATTCGCGCTACAAGCTGATTTTAATTTCCCACCTGGAGAGCGCGCACATTTCGGCGGTCATTGAGGGTGCTCTGCCTGCGAAGGGTGCGCGCGTAACAGAGCGCAGTTGAGAGTTTAACATCGCGCGCTGACGCGTTGTATAACTGGACAGGTTCTGAAACCACCTTTTTCTGGTGTGGGTGTCCATGTCATCGCTATACGCCGTTTTCCTAGGTGTCATTGTCTTGACTCTGCTGGTCGTTTCGGTGTCGCGGCTTGGCGGCGCGAAGACGAAAGCCGACTATCTGCTGGCAGGCCGATCTCTGCCCGCGTTTGTACTGGTTTTTACGTTGCTTTCGTCGTGGATTGGGGCAGGCTCGCTGTTTGCCGGAGCGGAAAACGCCTATCGCAACGGGTTTGCTGCGCTGTGGCAACCCGCCGGCGGATGGACCGGCCTCCTGTTGATTTATTTCATCGCTCCGCGTGCCAGAAAATTTGCCCAGTACACCATTCCCGACCTGCTGGAGGCTCGCTATAATCAGTCGGCTCGGGTTCTGGGAGTGATTGCCATCCTGTTCGCGTATACAGCGATCGCGAGTTATCAACTGCGCGGGGGCGGAGACATCCTGCACCTGATCTTCCCTCAGACCATCACCAGCACCATGGGCATGTACATCGTCGCGGCATTTGTCATCGTTTTTACCGGGCTGGCCGGCATGGCTTCGGTCGCATACATGGATGTCGCGATAGGCCTGCTGGTTACGGTGGCTCTGCTGATCTCGCTGCCGATTTTGCTGCATCAGGCAGGAGGTACGGCCGGCCTGCGCGCCGCGCTCCCGGCAACACATTTCGAGGTACTCGGTTCGATTTCATTTGCGCGCGCCATGGAATTCTTTCTGCCTACCATGTTGCTGATGCTGGGTAATCAGGCGATGTATCAGAAGTTTTTTTCTGCAAAAACGGAAAGAGATGCGCGCGTCGCCGTGGTCGGCTGGATTGTGGGTACTGTGATTCTTGAAACAATCATCGTCGCTATTGCGGTCATCGGTTCGGCACTCTATCGCACGGGAGAAGTGAGTCAGCGTCCACGCGAAATTATCGCGTACACGGCAACCCATGGACTGCCTGCGCTGCTGGGCGCGCTGCTGCTAGGCGCCGTCTTCGCCAAAGTTATTTCAACCGCAAACAATTATCTGTTTTCTCCGGCAACGAACCTTGTCAACGATGTTTTCCTCCGTTACATGGATCCGCACGCCAGCAACAAACGCATCCTATTGATCTCGCGGCTGGTGGTGGTGGGACTTGGGATCTGGGCACTGATGCAAGGGGCCTACACCGTATCGATTCTGGAAAAGGCACTCTATGCCTACACGATCTACTCTGCCGCGCTCACACCAGTGATCCTGGCTGCGTTTTATTCGCGACGCATTAACTCTTACGGCGCTGTTGCCTGCATTGCGGCTGGCACCTTTGTTACTGTTTTCTGGGACACGAGTCTTGTTCGCCATACTCTGCCTGCGGCCATCGCGCAGAGAGACGCCATCTTTCCCGCGCTGCTTGCGTCGTTGATTTGCTTGTTTACAGTCAGTTGGATCACGCCCCCGCCGCGGCCGGAAAAGGTTGCGCAGTTCCTGCCGTAAAGGCTAGTGGTACTGGATCGCCGTACAATAAGCAGAGGAGTATGTGATGATGCGTCGTGTCTACATGGACGCTAATGCGACTACGCCGCTGCTACCGGAAGTCTTCGAAGCTATGCGGCCGTATTTTCTGGAACGCTTCGGGAACGCAAGTTCTGTGCACTCTTTTGGTCAGCGGGCACGTGGAGCGGTGGAGCAGGCGCGCATCAGCGTGGCAGCATTGTTGCGTTGCCGGCCAGCCGAGATTGTCTTTACCAGCGGAGGCACGGAGAGCGACAATCTGGCCTTGTTTGGAGCGACCAAACCGGGCGACCATGTAATCACGACGACGATTGAGCATCATGCTGTACTGCATGCTGCCGAGCAACTGGCGAAGTGTGGGCGCGAGGTTACGTTTGTTTCTGTCGGCGATAATGGCGTTGTGGATCCGGATGAGGTGTATCGCGCACTTCGCCCCAACACTCGACTGATCAGCGTCATGATGGCGAACAACGAAACAGGGGCCATGCAGCCCGTCGAGGAAATCGGCAACATCGCCGCCAAAGCGGGGGTTCAGTTCCACACCGACGCTGTCCAGGCCGCAGGAAAATTATCGCTGGACGTGGAAAAGATTCGATGCAACCTGCTTTCTATTTCCGGGCATAAAATGCACGCACCGCAAGGCACAGGCGTTCTGTTCGTTCGCAAAGACACGAAGATTGAGCCGCTGTTGTACGGAGGGACTCACGAACGCCAGCGGCGAGCTGGAACTGAGAACCTGGCCGGAATTGTGGGGTTGGGCAAAGCGGCCGAGATCGCCGCGAGGTCCCTGGAAGATGGATCGGCGCAGCAGATCGCGGCTTATCGCGATCGTCTGGAAAGCGAAATTCTTGCCCGCGTAAGTGATGCCGGTGTGCATTCGGGAAACGTTCCGCGCGTGCCGAATACTACGAACATCTGGTTCGATCACCTGGAAGGTGAGGCGCTGGTCATCTCGCTCGACTTGAAGGGTCTGGCCGTGTCCGGCGGCTCCGCCTGTGCGTCGGGAGCCAGCGAACCGTCGCATGTGCTGACCGCGATGCATGTGCCCGCTGAGCGGGCGCGCGCCAGCCTGCGTTTTAGCCTGTCGAAGCTGACCACGGCAGACGACATCGCCTATGCAATCGAGACTGTGCCGCAGGCGGTTTCGAAACTGCGGGAACTCTCGCCGTTCTATAGGAAGAACGATGCATTTTCTGCCAACTCATCTTCTGTTGTGACAGCCGAACGTTGATCAAAGAAAGACGATGTTTCGTAATGATGTCGATACCTGAAACCATTGCCGTCGCCATGTCCGGTGGAGTCGATTCTTCGACCGTGGCCGCCATGCTGAAGTCACAAGGCTACGACCTTGTCGGTCTGACGCTGCAACTATGGAACCAGCGCCGGCTGGCGGGCAGACCGGGAATGCCAGAGAGCAGTGAAGGCCGTTGCTGCTCGCTTGATGATGTCTATGACGCACGCCGCGTCGCCGAGCATCTTGGCATCCCGTATTACGTAGTGAACCAGCAGGAGCGCTTTGAGCAGGACGTGGTAAAGCCATTTGTCGAGGAGTATCTAAGCGGGCGCACGCCGGTACCCTGCACGCTATGCAACAACCACCTTAAATTTGCCCAACTGCTGGATACCGCCCGTCAGATTGGTGCCGCGCGGATTGCCACCGGTCATTATGCGCGCAACGAATATTGCGCCAACCGTGGACGCTGGATTTTGAAGCGGCCGGCGGACGCCAGCAAAGACCAGACATATTTTCTGTTCGGATTGACTCAGGAGCAGCTGAGTCGGAGCCTGTTTCCATTGGGCTCCTACCGGAAGCCCGATGTTCGTACGATCGCGCGTGAGCAAGGGTTGGCTCTGGCAAATAAGCCGGATTCCCAGGAGATATGTTTTATCCCTGGTGGCGATTACAAGCAGTTTCTCGATGCTTATCTGGCTGAGCGCGGCGAGTCAGTGCCCGATACCAGCGGCGACCTGGTCAGAACCTCTGGCGAAGTAATAGGCCATCACGAGGGCATCCACAACTTCACTATTGGTCAACGAAAGGGACTGGGGATTGCTACGGGTTCGCCCCTCTATGTCATCGGCATCAACGGCGCAGAGAGGAAGGTAGTCGTTGGGAGCAGCGAGGATCTGACATCGACGGAGTTGCGAGCCAATCGCGTGAATTGGATTGCGATTCCTTTTTTGGACGGCACGCTACGTGTCAAGGTAAAGATCCGCCATCGCCATGAGCCGGCCGGGGCCACATTGACCGTGTCGGGGCCGGACGAGGTCACGGCGCTCTTCGATGAGCCGCAGCGCGCCATTACTCCGGGACAGGCTGCCGTGTTTTACGATGGCGAGGAAGTTATTGGGGGCGGCTGGATTATGTAGCTATCCCTGAATGAGGCGCAGGGACAGGTGGAGACGTGGCGGGCGAGGCAATTCGCCTGGGAGTGGGCTACTGACCGGCTGTCTGGGGTAGGACGGTCGTTTCAGCCATCTGCGTGATGGTTTCGCGCATATATCGGTGAGGATTGACCGGGGTGTCGTGAATCCTGACCTCATAATGCAGGTGCGCACCGGTGCTGCGACCACTGAGGCCCACATAGCCGATGATCTGACCTCGCGAAACGGTTTGCCCCGGGATCACCGCAATCGAGGCCATATGTGCATACAGGGTGGTCACGCCGTGGCCATGGTTGAGGATAACTTCGCGGCCATACCCTGTACCCCAGCCGGCCGCAACAACGACCCCGTCCCCTGTCGCATGAATTGCGGTGCCAACGGGTGCGGCGATGTCGATTCCGGGATGAAACTCGCCCTCGGCTGAGTCGTCCGCAAATGGATCGATGCGTTCCCCGAAGGAACTGGTGATGCGACCCGTAACCGGCCATAGAGTCGGGGCATCGGCCAGACTTACCCAGTTGGTAAGCGTGGACGCGGAACCAAAGCCAGAGGTGAGAGCGCGCATCGCGACGCCGGAAAGCGCAGTATCACGGAGCGCATAAAAACGATCAAGAGAACTGTAATAGGAGTCGTTGTCAGCCGAGGCGCCGGTTGCAGCGCTGGAAACGGTCGATTTGGCCACGCTGAGTTTGCTTTGCCGCAGTCCGTAAAGCGCTGAAACTTCACTGGCCAGCGAGCCCAGGGATGCGACCTGCATATCCTTTTGCCTGGCGTCCTTCTGTAGCTGCTGGTACTGCTGCCGGAGACTCTGCTGTTCACTGCGAACGCGATTGAACTGTTCTGTTTTCAGGAGCATTCTGCCGTAGGATCCAGCCAAGCCGGTAATGGTAAACAGACCGACGACGGCGGCCGCCACAAACGCATAGGCGTAGCGCATGGGAATAGGAACCTTGCGAAGCTGGCCCTGATCATCCCTGCTTACATAAACGATGTAGTGACGCTTTCGCACGTGGGCGCTCGGCTCCTTTCAGCCGGTATGGTTCTATACGGTCAACAGCCCCCGAAAGCTTTGAGTTTGAGACGAACAAGCGGGCGCTCATGCGGATCGGGGGATGCGCACTATAGTAGTTTAGATGCTGATGGACCAGCCTAGCAAAGCTTGATCGCTGCGTCAAACGAATTGGGTGGTTTCCTCAATTCTCGGACCGGAGGTAAAGCTTAGGTCTCGGAAGAGAAGCGGAAGGCAAATCATGCTGTTAAATCAATGGTTTACAATCCATTTTCAGCTCGAGCCTGGATGAGTTTGCAGTCGATCAGGGTTCCCCGTATCTAGTTGGACAGGTGCTGCCCTGATTCCTCAGATATCGGAGACCTTGGTGGTCGCCGCTCAGTTAAAGACACGTCAGGCTGGCGAACACGGACAACTCGTCAGGCGTTGGATCCACCCTTCGACATCAGATTCTAAGGAAGATTTTCTTGTGGTACAGCACGGCGACCGGGATAAAGCAAATGGCGACGATGGTGATTGAATACATCAGAGCCGCGATCTGAGGTGACGGGATTCCCGCTAAACAGTGGGCAAAATAATATTGACTGAGTCTCACGTTTCCCGTGCCCGCATGCACCCGGATCGCGGAAAGTGCGGAGCCGAGGAGTTCCGAGAATACATAGGCGGTGATTGCATTCATTCCAAAAACCAGCCAAACATAAGTCCAACCTGTTCTCCAATTTCTGATGTCGACAGCCCAATAGCAAATCGACAATCCGACGAGGGCCCAACCAGCCGCGAACAGCACGAAGGAACTGGTCCAGAGGTTCTTGTTGATTGGAAACCAGTGGCCCCACACCAGCCCAATTGCAATGCCGGCGACTCCTGCTGCCAACATTCCCCAAGCCTTGAGGGCTGGGCTGCGTTTGGAGCGGAGCCACATTGCCGTCAACATGCCGAGCAACGTTGTACACACGGCCGGCAAGTCGCTCAAGAGCCCTTCTGGATCGCGCACGCCCCTGTACAAGCGCCCGGGGAAGATGTGGCGATCGATGTATGCCGTCAGATTTCGACTCTGGTCGAACAGCGGAAAGTCGCGCCCCGGCATTCCCAAGCCAGGAATGGGGACCCAACGAATAAGAACCCAGTAACCGAGAAGCCCCACCACGACGATGGCAATTTTGCTGATGGGACGTCGATCCCAGAGATATAGAATGCTGGCGATCAGGAAGCAAATTGCAATTCGCTGAAGCACCCCATAGATCCGTAACGTGCTGAGGTGAAAATATGGGAAACCATTGACCACGAGTCCGAGCAGGAACAGGATGCAAGCTCGCCGCAGGTTATGAAGGAGGATAGAAGGCTTTGGAGCTCCTCGGCTCAACCGGGACTCCGTGGAGAAAACAATCGTAATGCCGACCAAGAACAGAAACGTCGGAAATACCAGATCGGTCGGGGTCCATCCGTTCCACTCGGCATGCTTGAGGGCTCCATAGGAGTTCCGCATGCCGTTGTTGACCAGGATCATAAATGCGATTGTGATTCCACGCAGTACATCGACGGAAACCAGGCGGCCGGAGGGCAAAACGGGCGATGACCGTGGCTTGATCACGGTAGACGGTTCGAGAAGCGTCTTCATAAATGCCTTTGCTGCTGGAATGATTTGGCTTGGGGCCGGCTGCGAATCGAAGTCGCCTTGGCCATCGCGACCCATCATTGGCGTATAAGATCGCTTGCAGTCACTTTAGCAAGAGAATAGAGAGTTGTCAGCGCAATTTCACCAGTCGCTTCGATCGGTTGCTGTGAGCCATGTCGATGGCGTCCCGGGGGGTGGAGCGAACCTGACTCTGTCCAGCAACTGTGCTTCATTAGCGCTTTGCGGATGGTTTGGAGCAATATGATATTCGTGAAATTCACAAGGAATGCTTTCAGCTTCACGATCTTCGCCTGCCTTCTATCTGGACCGTCTTGTTTCGCGCAGACAGGCTCAGTTTCTTCGACACTTCTTCCAAACGGGCGGCTGATCACTCCCGCCGGAACAACGAACGAGCTAGCTCCATTTCCATTCACGATGGCGGTGCGTCCCGATGGAAAGCAGATCGTCGCTGCATCCATAGGGTGGCCATTTTCGTTGAATATTGTGGAAAACCCAGGGACACCTGGAGTAAAGGTCGTCCGCATTCCGCCCGGAGAAGAGAATGATCCTCAAGTCCAGGTGCACACGGGCGTCGCTTACTCGCCGGACGGGACACTCCTGTATGACGCCACCGGAGATTCCGGCGCGATCGATATTTACTCTACCGGCGACCTGAGGCATGTGGCCCACATTTCGCTCGATGGCGTGACGGCTGGAAAGTATGTCGGGTCGAGCTTCGCTGCCTCGCTGGTTTTATCGGCAGACGGGCGTTTGTTGTATGTCATCGACCAGGCGAACTGGCGCGTGGTGGTGATTGATACGGACCGCCGGATGAGAGTCAATTCGGTCCCCACGGGAGTCGACCCGTTCGCGATTGCTCTCTCGCCGGATGGGCATCACTTATACGTCACAAACACCGGCCTGTTCGAATACAAGACCATCGGAGGGTTGGACAGAGACGATCCGTTGGCGACTGGACTCCGTTTCCCTCCGTTCGGGTATCCATCAAAAGCCGCACGCACTGGGACGCGGGTTGAAGGACATGAAATTCCCGGGTTAGGCGACGAAAACGATCCGCGCGGTAGCTCGCTTTGGACATATGACCTTTCCGATCCGGAGGCTCCGCGTATTGAAGCGCGGTTGCGGCTGGGCGCGCCGATTCAGGAGCGCCGTGGTGGCGTTGTCGGCGGAGCATCGCCGACCGGTATTGCGGCGGGAGAATCGAATGTCTACGTCGCCGTCTCTCATGAAGACGAAGTTGCCGTCGTGAGCGTAGATGGAAAGAGAATTGAAGCTCGAATTGCTCTCTCGCCTTTCACGGGATCTGAGTTCGTCGATCGAGCGGGAAGGCCGCTGCGTGGGGTGAGTCCTCAAGGGTTATCGCTCCGCGGTGACCGTCTCTATGTGGCGGAGTCTGGAATCAACGCTGTCGCGGTCATCAACACGAATTCGAAGCAAGTCCTTGGACAGATTCCGGGAGACTGGTATCCGGCCGCAGTTGCCCTCTCGCCGGATGGATCGCAGCTGTACATATTGAACAACAAAGGGAAAGGCGCTGGCCCAAACTACATCAACGGAAGACGTTATTACATAGGGGAACTCGAGCACGGCACCCTGTCGGCGGTTCCCTTGAGCGAGGTTAACGATGAACTTTCTGAGCTAACCCGCACTACCGTGGCCGACAATGAAGCAGCTCTCCGGTCTTCCGTGGTCGTTCCGAGCATCCCAATTCGCTACGTTTTCCTGGTCATTCGCGAGAACCGCACTTTCGACGAAGTTTTCGGCGATCTTCCTGGCGCAAATGGGGATGCCGAACTAGCTCGTTATGGACGCCATGGTTGGACGGATGAAGATCCAGTTATCCGCGGCGTAGACGTAACTCCGAATGCGCATGCTCTCGCGATACGGTTCGCCACCAGTGACCATTTCTCAACGGATAGTGACGTTTCGGCCGATGGACACCGCTGGGCTGTGGGAATTGCTCCGACGCCGTGGATGAACATTGCGTGGACTTCCGGTTACGGCGGCCGCCGTACGGGCGATGTTACCAGCACTGCCCCGGGACGCCGTGCGATCTTTGGAGGAACGGATGGGCCCATGCCGGAGGATGAGCCGGAGTTCGGCTCATTATGGGAACATGTGGCGGATGCCAGGCTGAAGATACTTAACTATGGCGAGGGGCTAGAACTGGAAGGGAGCGACGAAGCTGAGGGTACGGAACCGGAAGGGCAGCGACTTCTGCTGAACGCTCCAGTGCCGAATCCCGTGTTTTCCTCGACGGATCGGCTATATCCAACGTTTAACCTTGGAATCCCAGACCAGTTCCGATATGCGGAATTTCGCCGCGATTTTCTCCGGCGCCTCGCGGATGGATACAAGCCAGCGTTGACTGTGATCCGTCTACCGGACGACCACACTGCCAAGCCGCGACCGGGGGACGGATATCCGTACCGAGCGTCGTATGTTGCTGATAATGATCTTGCCCTGGGCAAGATCGTCGATCTGGTTTCGCACAGCGAGATCTGGAAGAACTCCGCCATCTTCGTCATCGAAGACGACGCGCAGAGCGGGGTGGACCACGTCGACGCGCATCGAAGTGTGCTGCTTGTTATCAGTCCGTGGGTTCGAAAGGGGTATATCTCTCATGTATCGACCAGCACGGTCGCAGTGCAAAAGTCCATTTACCAACTGCTGGGCATAGGGCCGTTAAACCTCGAGGATGCCCTGAGCGCGGGTCTGGGGGATGTGTTTACTGGGCAGCCCGACTTCACGCCATTTACGGTATTGCCATCAGACCATCGCGTCTTCAATCCGGCAAAGGCGAGAATCGCTCGTCCACGCACTGCAGAGGAAAGTCGCGAGTTGCTGGACTGCGATGACGCCGGTGAGATTGAACAGCAATTTCAGCGCGTTGCTAATAGTGTTCGGTGACGCACTTTCTTCTCAGGGAGCCTTTATCGAACCACAAACTTGCGCAAGGCAGAGGCGAGACAGCGTTTGTCTGAGGGCGGCGATCAGGCAAGCCCGGCCCGCGATTGGTGCGCCTGAATTGCGGTTGCGATATCCAAAGCGACGGCGAGAGCTGCACGACCATCTTCCGCTGTGACTTCAGGTGGCGTTCGTTCTCGAACAGAACGGAGGAAAGATTCCAGCTCAAGTTGCAACGGCTCCTCCGAGGGGAAGTCAAGCTTGCGAATGGCGAATCCTGGGGTTGGATGAGGATCCGACACGGGCTGAAACCGGGCCGCTACCGAGTTCGACGAGAATGATTGGCTCGATTGTGCAGTGTGCGTGGTGGCCACGTCGATGCACAAGACATCCTGGCGAGCGTAGTCGAGGGAAATGTACTGATGGGGCTGAAAGAATCGAACTTTGCGGATCCGCTCAGTACTAACGCGACTCGCGGTGAAGTTGGCTACGCAACCTGATGCGAACTCGATCCGAACATTGGCGATGTCGACGTTCGGGGACAGAATCGGCAGTCCGACCGCATGCAACTCGCGAATTGGGGATTGAGTCCAGCTGAGAACGATGTCGAGATCGTGAATCATAAGATCGAGAACGACATCGACGTCGAGAGCTCGTGGTGTGAATACGCTGAGGCGATGAACCTCAAAGAATAGTGGTTGATGCACCAAGGGGCGAACTGCACGGACCGCAGGATTGAATCGTTCGAGATGTCCAACCTGAAGGATGCACTTATGAAACCGCGCTAGACTGATCAGTTCATCCGCTTGCTGAAGGGTAGCGGTAAAAGGCTTTTCCACCAGTGCATCCACGCCGGCCGTCAACAGTTGAGATGTCACTTCCGCATGCAGTGAAGTTGGAACTGCGATCGATGCGGCATTCGGTGGCGATTGCGAGGATAGCAGTTCGCTCGTAGAGGCGAATACCGGGACTTGATATTCCGCCGCGACGGCGGCAGCCAATCGCGAATCAGGCTCGACGATCCCCACGAGACTGACTGGCGCCCCGGAATTCTCGAGAGATCGCCAGACCCGTAGATGATTCCGACCAAAAGCACCGGCACCAACTACGACGACGCGGGATGACGCCATGGTGGACAAGCGCGTCGAACTACTTTCCTTCAACTACGCGCAGACAGCGAGAGTAGAGATCCAATAAGTGGCCCACCTGGTCCTCGGTTTTGGGATTGCCGCCTGCTACAAAGCCGGCAGAAGGCGTGGTCGGTCGACCGACGCTGGCGGTGATGGCGACGAACTTGAGAAGGTCGAGAGCGATGTCCTCATTGCGTCGGACACCCATGCCGACAGGGAGCTGTTCCATGAGTTTTGAATCCTCCAAAGGCGATGCTAGCAGATCACCTTCCTGAATGAGAGAGGGTCAGGGAAAGCGAGCGACGATGCTATTGCGGGTATGCTTTTTCAAAACTCCGATAAAACGTAACAAACCCGACCAACAATGTGGTCCCCAGCCTGCTCGTTGCCAGAGAGTTCAATGAGCCGCACAGGAATCTGGTAATTGCGAGGGCGAAGAATGAGCCGATTTGCCTCAAACTCCAGAAAGCACAGGTGCAGGGCGTCGGCATTATGGACGGCATATACGGCGGGCAGCTGCGAACTGTATAGGGCCAGCGAATTGTAGTGGCGGTCAATGACGGCAATGAAATGCTGCCGCAGCAGGGGCTCCATCGCGGCTTCCTGGAGGGCGTCGATACGGATGGCAACAAAGCGCTGCCAGAGCTCTCTCCCGGGGCTAGGACGGTCCCGGGAAGAACGGTAGACGCTGTCAGGCATCTCGATGGTGTCAACGATCTCTGAGGGCTGTATGCGGACTGATAAAGCCGCCGCCGTATGGGTGACCACGGCAATCGTTTGGGTGAGGGATGGACCGCGAGCGGGCGCACTGGGCAGAGCATCGGCGGGGAGCAAGTCCAGGATGGAAAGATTCTGGGCCGTCAGGACGCGGTCAAGGCCTTCCAGACTAAGGGAACGCTTGCGATTGAGGAAATTGGAGATGTGAGCTTGCTGGAATTCTGTCGCCCTGGCCAGGGTGGCACCGGTCAGGAATCCTCGATCGATGCGGCGAAGGATTTCGAGTCGCAGATTTTCACGTAGAGCATCGAAATTCATGTCCGTACAATAGCACAGAGATAATAAAGATATCAATAAATATCTTTTTGCTAATACACGAAATCATGGGAATTTGTCCACTTCTGTTCCATTTTGAGACGACTGATTATCTCCAAGCAATCTTTTTATTGACATAGTTTTTCCTCGGTAGTATTAAGAACAGACCCTCCCAAAAAGACGACGAGGTTGAAAAATGCTGACCTTCCTCTCCCAACTCCAGGCCAACACGATGAAGTGTCTCCGTTTACGATTTGTCTCGCCATGCGGGCAAATTTCGGAGCTGTTTGTAGGCAGCTTATTGAGTCGCGATGGGCTTCAAAGGTGGCGTGCCGGATTGGCTCGATTCACCGAGAAGCCCATTGCGGATGAGAAACCATCCGTCAATCGCTGGTCTATTGACTACGACATCGAGAAAGAGATCGACATTCAAACTGGAGACGCGCCCGCTGGGCCGTATTGAATCGAAGAATTCGACGGCTAAGCAGTCTCCGCAAACTACTCCTTTAAGGTGCGAGGTAAGCCGCGCCCATTCGAGGAGAGCAATTCTTGTCTTGCCTTGGAGAATAGTTACTCATGACACATTCTTATCTGCACTTGAAGATCTGTGAGGGATGCGGACGCCTCTGGCTTCGTAGCCGCACAGTCACTACCGTCTACTGCCGTCAATGCACGGTACGTCTTTCAGACTTCCCTCTACCACTAAGCCGTCGCCGTACGGGACGCCCCCGAAAAGAAAAAATATCTCTCGCCATGTTAAGCGCAAAGGGAGGTCAGTGATGAGTGCTGCCTTTGCTCTCTACGATCTACAAGCTTCTGAACAATTGCACCTAGCGTCCTCGACAAAGCGACTTGTCAAAAACCTCACCAATGTACCTGATAAGCCAGCGCCAAAGCCGGAACTTGCTTTCTACAGGAAGTACTCGGAAGCCATGCTGCGAAGATATATGAGGTTATCTATGACCGTGGGGCGAATGCCTGCGCTGCTTGGTCACGACGCGTTTCGAGGAAAAATGAGCACTTACCGTGTTACGAGCTTCGAAGACTCTGTCATTTTCGTCTACGACGTAGAGAAATGCCTGAAGAGACTCGACAGCTTTTCCCAGGAACTCATCCGGCGTATAGCTTTGCAGGAATACACCCAAGGTGAGGCAGCTGGGTTGCTACGGGTAAGTCTAAGGACAATCGTACGAAGGTACGGGGAAGCGATCGATTCCCTAACGCAAATCTTTATCGATTATCGCCTGCTGGAAATTGATTCAATGGACGAGTCAAGCAGCAGTCGATGATCGCCCACGCAAGTGCCTCCAAAACAATGAGCTAGCTGGCAGTCGCGGTGGCGTGTCATAGCGCTCCGCTCTGGTAGTCTTAACTCAAGGTTAGAGACAACACAAGACGGAAACACGAATCAGCGTAGTGCGGGTTAGATTCCATGAGAATGGAATCGGGTTCGTACTGCAACTATCGCGGTTTCGATGTGAAGACGTAAATGGGGCAATCGAAAACGATTGCCCCATTTACTTTTGTGCCGTCTGAGACAGGGTGAAATAACGTGCCGAAGCAACACTCGAGCCGGAGCGCTCCTGCGAGGCAACGAGTCGCTCGCAAAGGCTCGCCGACCATCGACGGTCGAACGGAAAACACTGGATTGCGGAGGCGGGGCAAAACGCATTATTGCGCGCTAGCGAGATCGCAAGTCTTATCCGCATGGCCTAAAATTTTGGAAGGCCTTATTGACAAGGCAATGAGCGGTGGATACCAGCAGGCCAAACTACTTTTAGACTTGTGCGAATTAGATAGCTTCGAGTCGCCTCAATCCAGCGAGCTAAATCAGCAGCAACTATGCGATGCACTTCTCGAAGGGTTGCGCCTGCAATCACCGAAGCCGGAAAGTCCGATGGCCGAAGATGTCATCTGCCGAGATAGAAACCCAGGGGAGAAATGATGATAAGGACAGGAAACCACCGAACTCGCTCGATAGACGCATGCCCGATGCGGTCGCAAGCAGCGCATTTGCGGTGGTTCGTTGCCTTGGTTCTCGGGATCGCAGCGACCGTGGTCTCGTGCCATGCCCAAGTTATAACAACACAGGTGCAGGACACTGTTTATCACGCGGACGGAACATTTGCAGCCGGAACAATCCTGGTTTCGTGGCCCGCATTCGTGACTTCGCATGGAAAGACTGTCGCCGCGGGTAATCTGTCCGCGCAAATTGGCCCGAGTGGACAACTATCGCTCGATTTGGCGCCGAATGTGGGAGCCACACCCGCCGGGACTTATTACACGGCGGTATACCACCTAGAAGATGGTACGGTAAGCAAAGAGTATTGGCTGATACCGAGTGTTCCAACGACGACTGTCGCCGCTATCCGCAGTGTTGTGATGCCGGCCAGTGTTGCGGTTCAGACAATCACCGCGACGCAAATCAATTCCATGCTGGGGAGCTACCTGCCGCTTGCAGGGGGAACTCTCAACGGCGCACTGCAGCTACAGTCTAATCCTCAAACCGCGATGCAAGCAGCCACCAAGAGCTACGTCGATGGTGCAGTTGCGCCTTTGGCAACACAAATCACGCAAGCGATTTCATCGACCCCGACATCAACTCAAGTAATCCGGCAGCCTGCTGGAACGACACTCGCGGCGAACGTATTCCAGGGTAAGTATTATGCCAGCACATTTCAAAACGGCGGTCTAAGTAACGGTATAGCCAATCTGACAGGAAGTACGAGTTGCGCCATCGGCTCGCCCGCAGGGTTGAGCGGATGCACCATCGATGTGGACCCAACCTACGGCAACGGAGAAAACCCGCAGGGCTACGGCTCCTTCCTTTATGGAAACAATATAAGTAATATGCCGTGGCCTCTGGACACGCATGTGCACGATGAGCGGAATGGCGTCACGGCCGATTACTATGAGAATCCGTTCTCGGCAGTTCCGTATCAATCCGCGGGTCAGAGCATAACCTCTGGAATTACGCTGGACTACCAAAAATGGCCCCCGTTCGGTGGGACCGCAGCCGGTTCGGAATATATCCAGACGACCGATTATGCCGGTGGATACAATTTCGACAATTATTTCGGTTCCGGGCAGCCCGAATATTTCTTCAAGACTTATTACGATGACTTAGCCCTCGCCACGACGAACTATACGTCTGGCCAGCAAGAAGCGATCAACAATGTAGTCAACTGTCACGGTACGGGCGATTGCCTCGCGATGACCACGCTGTTGACTTGCGACGGCGGTGAAAACACCAGTAATGATGAGGGCTGCCATGGCGGGGATTTTGTAGTAACCGAGGATACCGCGATCTATAAAGGCGTCACCACCGCTGCAGCGCCGGTCGGAGCAACAGTGGTGCATACGTCCGGGACGGCTGGGCAAGGCACTCAAGGGCAAGATCGATCGCTTCTGGACACGAATCCGGCAAATGTTATCTCTGGCAATTCCATCACCTCCTATGTGGCCTCTGCATCCACGGGACCCAGCGGGAACAGTGCGGTGAACCCAGATTCGGCCACCGATAGCGCAGCACACTTTCCTATATCCACGATGGTGCAGCTATGTTATGCAGGGACGAACAATGGAGTGGGAGGATCTGCGGGTTGCGCGGCCGGAAGCCAACCGACCGGCTTCATTCCATCCGCACCAAACATGATTAACCCGGCTGCGTCGGTTGTTACGAATGTGGTGGCTTCCTATTCAGCGACCTCTCCGCAGACAGGCCTCCCTTCTGGATTTTGCACGCCCGCCACACTTCAATCTACAAATTCTGGCGCCGCGTGCTACCTGCCAACCTCAGGAACCGCTTGTCTTGCGGACCAAGAGGAATATGAAACTGTGAATTACACGTACGACCCGACAGCCCAGCAGATCACGTTGCTCAACCTGCGGTTTCCACACCTGAATGGGCTCTTCTTTGCGCATGGAGGACTATGCGGCTACGGCGTGGAAGAGCAGGCGGATGTATTCAGTGGCGATGGAAATAACAACGGGATAAGTCAGGTATTTCCGGTCGAGGGATCTTCGAGTGCGACGACCTTTTACTACATCAGTCAGAGAGCAAATCTGGGGTATACCCTGCCGATTCTTGGAGTCAGCAATCGACAGGGCGGAAACGATATGGTCGGCGGCGGTGAATGCTTTACGTTGAACGGGTTCATATTTCAATTGCAAAGTGATGGCCACACGGTTGTGGTAGCTTCAAATGTCCCGTTTGATTCAGGCGATCTATCAGAGATAAATGGGATGACGTTGAACATCACGACGCCTAACTCGACTTACAACGGGAACTATGTAGTTAGTTGGGGTTCAGTCACCGGCAATGCAAATGAGTTCTCTTATTATTTGCCGACCACTCCCACTGGAGGATCTCCAACGTCTGGTACTGCATCGTTCTGCAACACTGGGTACAAGTTATATCCTGCCGTGCGAGTGAATAGCGTACTGGATACAGCTACGAATAAAGTGGATGGCACGATGAGTACGATGCCGTTGCCGGTTGCATTTGGGAATAATGATTCAGTTATGGAAGCGCATTACCCCTGGATTTACACCGGTCACGATATGGGCCGCGGAGTCAATCAGTTTCTCCCGCGCATGTATAACGGCGGCGCTTTGTATGGAATGAGCTACGGCTATTTGCTGAGTGGGCTTCCGTTTCAAGGATTCGCGATTGTCAACCAAACAGATCAGAACCGCTATCTTGGGTACGGCGGCACGCATCTACCGCCTGGTACGGGATTCGATCTAGGCGGAGACTGGTACGATTCCTTTGTTGTAAACCAGGCTCCTGACGAGTCTGTTATCAAGGTGGGAAGCTGTAAGCCGGCGCCAATTGGCTGCAACGATGTCAACAGCAATTTCAATGTTCTGCTGATGCCGAACGGCGGCCAGGCTCTCAATTATGATCCTAATACTCTGACCTGGACGTTCGGCGCCAGCTATGGTGAGAATCATAGTCCAATGATTAATCCCGCTGGAACGGTGCAGGCCTACAATCTTCACGCGATGAATGCTGTAACGGCGCCGCAGATCGGAGTAGGCGGTACCTACCTGTTCAGCGACAACGGGGCGATCGGGGCGACGAATACTCCGAGTGCTCCGGGCTTCAATGAATGGTTTGCAAACTATGCCTACGGCTTCGGGGCGCAGGGAGCAACTGTAATTGACGGATATCTGTACCGTGGATCGACTGCCAATTCAGTGGACTGCGGCACGGGTTCTGGAGATACGAGCTGCACATTCACAGTGGGAGTACTCAACGCGGGAAGTTCGGTGAATTCTCCAACGGTATCAGCGTCGGCTTCGATCACAACGCCCAGTCTGACGGTGGGAGGCGGTTCGCCGATCTCGCACATTGCCTATTACACGACCGGCGTGGTAGTGCCGGCGGCGGTGGCGGCCCAATCGTGCAGCGATCAGACGTTTACAGTGAGCGGACTTGTCGCGGCGGACAATTTAGGATCCATTCGACCGCCGGCGGCATTGGGAAATGTAAGTGTCGGGGGCTACGCTAGCTCGCCAAATACTGTGCTATTCCATTTCTGCAATGCAAGCGCGTCGAGTGTCGTACCTCCTGCCGGAGCGTACACCTTTCTGGCGATGCATTGACGGAATCGTAGTCGGCTTTAAAAACACAATACATCGCAGGCACACTATCACTCGGACGACGGTGAGTGCGGCATTCGAGAGCTCGCAGAGGATGTGCGCATCCCCTTCTATATGCGCGGAAAAGCGTGCCGGAAAAACAAAACCTCTTATAGGTTCAACAGACAGACTGGAGTAGGTCATGATGCTAGTCAATGGCCTGAATTCGATCAGTTCCCAGGTATGGGCAGTTGTATTGATATTGCTGGGGATGGGGGCATTCGGGATGGCGTGTGCATGTAGTGCATCCGATGTGCGGGCCGCACTTATGAGTTCGGCTACTGGAATGATAGGCGGCGGGATCGCGATGTTTCAGCATGAGGCGAAAGAGGCAGCCACGGCCGCCGCTTCGGCAACAGTTCCACGGGAGACAGTATGAGACGACACATATCAAGCGGCATTCTATCGCTGGCCCTGATTCTCGGGGGGAACGCGTTCCTGGGGTGCAAGACCGTGAGCAGCAGCGGAACGGCTGCGGCACCGACACTTACTTTCGCCCAGGCGACGAACGCGAGCTTACAAGCAGCACACAAGTTTGGGATGGACATTGCGGCGAGCGTTCAAAGCGGGGCCCTGGTGCTGACTCCGGGAGAAAAGCAGGCGTTCGACGCGTTTGCGGTCAGCTTGAACTCAACCGATGCGCTATTCATCGCCTACTCCAGCGGAGCGGCAACGCAGGCGCAAGTTACAGCCAGCCTGGCCAACACGACCAGTTTACAGACGGCGGCCCAGACGGCGCTGGCGGGGACAAACTAATGGCAACAGCAATCGTAACGCCGACGTCCACAACTCCAAACTGGCTGACGCTGGTGCAACTGTTCTCGAATGTAGCGCTGACTGGATTGACTGCGGGCGGTGTATTACCACCGGGGACGTCTCTGTTGGTATCCGGCATTGAGAACGCGATCCTGCCGTTGCTCTCCGCCATCGAGGGCGGTCAGACGAAGACGCAGGATACGCTGGCGGCATTCGGTGCGATGGTTGGGATTCTTCAAGCAGCCAGTAAGCAAACCGGGCTGAGTGCTCAACAGTCGAGCAACATCGAAGCGCTAGAAACGGCTGTGAGTGACGCGATCGTTGCGTTTATGTCGGGCGAGAGTGGCGCACCGGATTTGGCGACGCTGGCGGCGCCGGTGCCAACAATCTAGCACGCCAGGCGAACGATCGGAGGGCATGATGACCACGTGGGGAGCAAAAGACAAAGCCGCACTTGAAGCGACGGAAATGACCCCGGCAAGCTTGGGTGCCGCGGCGAACTTGCAGCAATTTGCCAGCGAAGACTACACAGGGCCCTCGTACGACATTTTCGTTAGCGGGTGGAAGTGGGTATGGAGGAAACTTGGCTATTCACGTTGACTCCGTGGCCGCATCTGACCTTCCCAGGTCGAGCAAGGATGATTTCTACAGCTTGCTGATGGGAGGGGATCTCATCTTCTGCTCCGGACGCGACGCGGTGAGTATCGGCATCGAGCGTATGACGGGTTCGCCTTTTAGTCACGTTCTGATGGCCTGGTTGCCGGCTCAGGCAACGCAATGGCTCACTCTGGAAGCGACATTGAATCGCGGAGTGCACGTGGGCAGGCTTTCCGATTATGTCGAAGGCTACAATGGCGATCTTGTGCTGGCGCGACGACCGATCTTAAGTGATGGGGAAAAGATTGCGGAACTGAACGCAGGATTTGCCGTGTTGGAAGATAGTTATGATTGGCGACAGGAAGTCAGCATTGTCGCACGTAAGCTGATCGCGGCGCTCCCTGTCATCCGTCCGAATGATAGGTATTACTGCTCTGGACTGATGTATCTGATGAGTATCGCGAGCGGTCATCCGCTGCAGAAGCCGGGAGCAAACCTCCCGACTCCAGAAGATAACTGGACAGACGCGAGCGTGGTGCCGGTGTGTGCGATGTTGCATCCGGCCAAACCCAGCGAAGCAATCGGGCCTGAAAGCATGGTCGCATGACTTCTTCTGGACGGACCGGCTTCCGGCGAATCCAGGGAGCGAGATTTTGGGTAACTCGTCGATACAAGGAAAGTTTGGCACTCGTACGGGCAACTTCGTTGCATTGGAGGGGGCGACAGCATCGGGCCCCGGCCGGCGAAGCGACCGCAAGCGGTTGTATTGGATGGGAGAGCGATTGGATTCCATCTCCCCAGAACTGAACGGCGACACTCTGGCGATGTGGTTGAGCAGGGTGTTGCTGCAAGTTCGCGATCGGAAGGGAAATGCAGTTCCCCTCGAAGCGAATGCAGCACAACGAGCCTACGAGAAAAGACGCGGTAAGCGGAACATCATACTGAAGGCTCGACAGATGGGGATGAGCACCTGGATTGCGGGTCGTTTTTTTCTCAAGACTATTACTCAACCCGGGACTTTGACGGTAGAGGTGGCGCACGATCGGGAAGCTGCGGAGCAGTTATTTCGCATCGTGCACAGATTTTACGAGTCGCTGCCGGAAGGACTGCGGAGCGGTATATTGCGGGCCTCGCGGGTAAACAGGGGGCAGATACTGTTTCCGGAACTGGACAGTGAATATCGAGTGGAGAGCGCGGCGGATGGAAACGCAGGACGCGGCATGACGATCCAGAATCTCCATTGTTCCGAGGTGGCGCGATGGAAAGGAAACGCGTCGGAGACCATGGCCAGTTTGCGGGCAGCCCTAGTCCCGCACGGAGAGCTTGTCCTGGAATCGACCCCAAATGGCGCCTACGGCCATTTCTATGACCAATGGCAACGCGCTGAAGAAACTGGAATGGTCCGACATTTTTTCCCATGGTGGATGGAGCCCGCTTACAAAGGACCGGCTGTCGAGGAAAGCGAGTGGACGGAAGAAGAACGGACGCTGGCGTTGAGGAATCGGTTGGAGCCCGAACAGATTGGGTTTCGGCGTCAGCTTCACAGCAATTTTCGAGAGATGGCCGCGCAAGAATATGCAGAGAACTCTGAAGCTTGCTTTCTGGCGAGCGGCAATTGCGTGTTTGACTTGGATTGTGTTGCGAAGCGTGTGCAACAGGTTCATGAACCATGGGAAAAGCGTCTGAATGATCAATTGTGGATGTGGTATCCGCCACAGGCGGGACGCAAATATATCGCGGGTGTGGATCCTGCCGGGGGTGGTACGGATGGTGACTATGCGTCAATCCAGATCATCGAGCAACGATCGGGGATGCAGTGTGCCGAATTCCGAGGGCATGTTGACCCACAGGAATTGGCGAGACGGTCTGCGGAGCTGGCATTGGAGTTCAATCAGGCGCTGGTGGTGGTTGAGCGAAACAATCATGGCCTGGCTGTGCTGGCGTATTTGAATACCGTCGAGCATTATCCGGCGATCTACGAACAGCGGGGCCACGCAGGCTGGTTGACAACATCCGTGTCTCGACCGGCGATGATTGCACTGCTGGGTACGGCGCTGGCAGGCGCCCCTGAGATTTTCTCCAGTTCGCGCTTGTTGGGGGAATGTCGAACCTTCGTGCGGCAGAGTGATGGACGCACAGGGGCGGCTAGCGGGGCACATGATGATTGTGTGATGGCCATGGCGATCGCGTTGCAAGTTCGCGCAGAGATGACCGAGCGACCGCGCATAGAACGATAGAGGAACTTAGGACCTGAGGCGCAGGTACCTCCGGGAAACATTTGAGTTCTGTTCGGGTATTGCGCCGATGGCGAGACATGCTGGGCGCGACTCCGGTTACAATCCGGAAGCAGGCGAAATTCTAGTTGCTGACATGTTTGCATAAGACCTGAAGGAAAGTAGCGCTAAGTGGCGGTCACAGCGGTGCAGCAGATCCGACGGATGCGAGGAGGAGCCCAAGGTCACTTGATGCTTGGCTCGGACGGCCAACTCTATGTCGTCAAGTTTCAGAATAATCCGCAGCATTTGCGGGTTCTGGCCAATGAATTATTTGCGACGCGTCTGGCGGAAGCGGTGGGGCTATCGGTCCCCGCAACGGAGGTGGTGGAAGTCAGCGAATGGCTGATCGAAAACACCCCGGAACTTTACATGGACAACGGTCGAGGCCAGGATCGTTGCGTGGCTGGATTGCAATTTGGATCGCGGTATGTGGGCGGGCTGATGCCGGGGCAGGTGGTCGATTATTTGCCGGAAGAGCAGCTGGCGGAAGTGCGGAATCTGGCCGAGTTCGCCGGGATGTTGGCGATCGACAAGTGGACGTGCAACAGCAACGGCAGACAGGCTGTGTTCCACCGAAAGCCGAGGGAGAAGCGATACGCGGCGAATTTTGTTGACCAGGGATACTGCTTCCACGCCGGCGAATGGAGCTTTCCAGATGCGCCGCTGCGAGGCGTTTATGGCGGGAACCGGGTATACGCTGATGTGGCAGGTTGGTCGAGCTTCGAACCCTGGTTGAGCCGGATCGAAGTACTGGAACCGGATTCCGTGTGGCAAATTGCGGAAACCGTTCCTCCGATCTGGTACGGTGGGGATTTACGAGAGATGGAACGATTAACGTCGACCCTGTTGACGCGGAGAGATCGCGTCCGCGACTTGATTGTGCAGTTTCGGGATAGCACAAGGGTGCCATTTCCGAAATGGACGGGAACGATGAGCGGAAGTGGTGGAAGACAGTTTCGGGAACAAAAAAAGATAGAGAATGGTGCAGGGTCGAATGGGGGATGATTGGGAAGTGGCCAGCCAGTCAGATCTCCATGCCAGACGGAAGGATTAGGAAACGGCAATGAGCGGCGATCGCATGCAGTGCGAATTCTTTCTGGTCCGGTATGTTCCGGATGCAGTGAAAAACGAATTCGTCAATATCGGAGTCGTGCTGCGCGAAGCTGGGCGACCCGAAACGGCGCTGGTGCGATTTACCCGGGATTGGACCCGTGTCCGATGCGTTGATCCCGAAGCCGACACTGGAATGCTGGAAGCGCTGGAAAATGAGCTCCGAGAACGACTCTGCAACGGGCCAATCGAGACTGCGGCGATCATGAAGGCGCTGGAGGAAAGCTTTTCCAACATGCTGCAGGTTACCCAACCGAAAGCGTGCCTGGCGGATTCGATGCCGGCAGAGATCGAACAGCTGAGCCGCATGTATATCGACAGCAGAAGACAGCGGGAGGCTCGGCGGGCAAGCGGGCGACAGGCCATAGCGACGTCGATCCGACGGCAATTCGAGGCAGTCGGAGTGTGGAATGTGATGCGCAAACGAATTCAGGCAGCGATGTATACGCAACCTGGGGATCCGCTGCGAATCGACTGCGGCTACCGGCCCAATGGCGTAATTCGTATGTTTCATGCGGTCTCGCTAGAAGGAGATCTTGAAGCTGCCAAGGTGCTTGCGTTCAGCGCTCCGCCAATGGCGGAGGGAGTCGCGCGTGTGGAGAATGCGGCGTTGGAGCTGACGGCCATCGTGGAACCATTGCGAGGACTGCTGGGGAAAAACTCGGAAGAGATTCTCATCAGCGGGGCTGAGCAGGACCGGATCGATCAATACAGATTTGGCGTTGAAACAATGGAGCGGAACCAAATCCGAGTCATGACAGTGGCGGATCTTCCGCGCATCGGCGAGAGGGCGCGCGAAGAATTGCGGATGTAACAGTACACGAGGAATAGAGAAGTTCGACAAGCAAAGAGCGTGGCCCAGGCCACGCTCTTTGTTTGTCCAAAAGTGCTAGATCACAAGCCCATGGAAGATCAACATCATCGATCCGATGACAGAAAGAAAGGCGGGGACAGTGAGCTGGAAAACGATGCTCGACAGGATCTGGAGCAGTGAAGCAGTGAACGGAGGGGGTCGCCCTGGCTCCCGACCTGGAGTCGAAATGACGGGCGCCGGCGCCGACGGAGCGCAGCGGAAGACGATACCTCTCCCTTCAGTTCTAGGACCGCTGCGACCGCCGAACGCATTGCTACCCAAAGGAACACCCGCAAACCTGCGGCGTTTCGCAGAAAGTCCTGTCCCGCGACGTGCAATCAATGTCATCAAGGATCGGATCGCGAGTATGGACTGGCAAATCAAACTACGGCGGGGCTACACCCTGGCCGATGTTCCCGATGCGCATACCAGGATGGAGATTCTTCGGCGGACTATGGAAGAGCCGAATGATTCGGATTCCTTCCGTTCCGTCATGGAGCAGGCGCTGGAAGATGCACTCGTAGGCGGTTTTGGAGCTATCGAGATGGAGCGCACGGAGGATCCACTGAGGCCGTTCGCTCTATGGCCGGTGGATGGAGCGACGATCCAGCTGAATGCGAACTGGGATGGAGATCAAAATTCCCCTCGCTACGCGCAGAACACCAACCGCGTCGGACCGGGCTCCCAGATTCCTCTCTATGACAATGAGCTGATTTATATCCGTGTCAATCCGCGCTCTCATACGCCATTCGGCCTGGGTCCGCTGGAAGTGGCGTTTGAAACAGTGAGTACATTTCTCGCGGCCCATCGGTATGCCGGGCGGCTGGCAAGCAACAGCGTTGTGCAATATGCGCTGTGGCTTAACGAAACCACGCCGGACCACCACAACCGCTTGCTGCGATGGTGGCAAGACGAAATCGAGGGCACAGGGCGGGTACCGCTGCTGACCTGCGAGCAGAAGCCGGAAGTGTTGAAGTTCAGCGGAGGTACGGATGCGGAACTGCGGCTGCAATGGCAGGAGTTTCTGATCCGGATGATTGCGAATGCTTTCGGTCTGCCTCCGATGTTGCTAGGGCTGGAGAACGATGTGAATCGCAACACCGCCCAGGAACTTCTAGACGAGTCATTTCGCAGCACGATCGCTCCAATGGCGCGCATGGTGGCCGAGCACTTCACACGTGACCTATTTTGCAAGAGGTTGGGATGGCGCGAGTTTGAATTCGTTTTCAACGATCTCGATGTTGGGGACGAAATGGAAACTGTTCAGATTCAAACGGCTTTGCTGAAAGCGGGTGTTCTGACGGTCGATGAAGTGCGCGCGCAGCGCGGACTGCGCCCACTCGGGCCAACTCTGCAGTTGGAACAAGCAGAGTCGGAACTCAAGAGCACGGAAAGCGCCCAATAGCCGCAAGACGTTGGCGTCAAAACTGCGGGCGTGCAACCACACACCGCGCGACAACAGCAACTACAAGAGAAATACGGGAGAGCACATGAAACTGGACGCAATGGCGGTCGAGTTCCCGGCCATCCAAGGGCACCCGAATCGGATGCCGTTTGAAGGGGTGCTGACGCTGGTCGATGTGCCCAGCGATCGCGCACCTAGCGGTTCACGCGGCCACCGCGTGACACTGAGCCGCACTGCAGCAGAGGCAGCATTGCCATCGTTGCTGGGAATGGCGGTTGATTTCCGTCCCGACTGGGATGGTCATGATGCGCGCAGCAAATGCGGGATTCTCACTTCTGCCGATATTGTTGGCCAACGGCTACTGGTAGGTGGATATCTGTATGCGCGTGATTTCCCTGAGGTCGAAGCAAAACTGCACGACCTCGCGGCCGGCAGCATGGGAATGTCCTACGAACTGGCCGATGCGCACGTAGAAGATATGCGTGCATCGATATGGAAACTCAATCGGGTGACCTTCACCGGGGCGGCGATTCTGCTGCGAGATAAGGCAGCCTATCGGCAGACATCGTTTCGTTTGAAACCCCATGTAATGCGCCGTCACGGAGTTTCCTTGACGGCGTACTGCCATGCTGCGTGACGAAGTATCGATGGACCCGGAAGAACAGAAAATAATCCAGCGCCGGCTGTCATCTTAAGGCGACAGTCCGGCAGCCACAGAAAAAGGAGTACTCAGTATGGAACAGGGAGCAGAACGTTCTCTTGAAGCATTGGCATTGACGATGGATCGGCTGGCGGGTGCCGCGAGCCTGCTCGAACAGACAGTAAGCCGTCTGGAAGAGCAGCAGTTGACCATGTCGGGTCAGGTACAGAAGATTGTCGCAACCGTCGAGCAAGCCCCGAACTCGTCGCAGGGAGCCGGCAGTGAACGCATCTATGAGCTGGAACGCAAGCTGCATGAAGCAGTTTTGCAGATTGCGGAGTTGCGGGCGCAAAGTGCATCCGCTATCCCGTCCGGACGCAAGACCGTGACCGCGGCAACTGTATCTCTCTTGGCAAAGCAGGGAATTTCCTCGCTTGAATCGATTGAAGCCGGCTCGCTCGACGCGGCTCTGAGCGGACTCAGCATTGAGCAACGGATTGCGGTGAAGTCTCAATTACTGCGGGCTGGACTGCTCAATTAAGCCGGTCGCTCCCTACTTGGAGCAGGAGGATGACCGTCGTCCTGCCTGATGTTCTCGTTTGTAGAACGACAGATCAACGAGAGCCATTCTTCTTCCAGACTTCGAGATCTATCCATTGCCAACAACGGCCGATAGGCCAGTGAAAGGACAGAATGAAAGCCAATTTCCATGACATCCATGCCGCCGCGGACTACATCGGGCCAGGGGCGATTGAAGTTCCGATTTACCAGACAGAGATTACCGACATTGTCCGTCGTCGGGGGCTTTTCGGTCAGCGCATCAAACAGGTGCCAGCGACGGGCCATCCATCGCGATTCTTCGAAGAGACCGCTATTCCTGAGGCAACCGCGGCTACGGGTTTTGTGGATCCGCGTAATATTTCAGCTCCCCTGGTGAGCCCATCGCGAATTGAAAGCGCCGTGCCTTTGAAGGCGTTGGTGGCCCAAATCAATTACAACCTGTTTGATATCGAACTTGGCAATCAGCAGAGCCAGTTCGCCTACCTCCAGGCGAAAGATCTTGCGGACACAATTGAAGGCGTGATGCACATTCATGATCTGGCGTTGTGGAACGGTACGGATACTTCGCTGAGCACTCCGACCACAGCTCAGTACTTTGGAGCAGCGTCGCAAATTGCCGCGAGCGGTAATACGACGACCATTACCACAACCGAACTGATTGTGGACAATCTGAAATCGACAATCGCACAAATGGTTTCGAACAGCAGCTTCGCTGTCCGTCCTACGGCGATTTATGCCAATCCAGTGTTGTTGGATCTGGTTGATCGAGAAATGAAGACCGAGTTCAACGTGGTGCTCGACACCAAGGAGATCAACGGGGGATTCCGAGTGAAGACTCTGATCACCCAGGCGGGCGAGTTGCCGCTGATCCCGGACTGGTCGTTGAGTTACACGGGAACACCCGGCTCGGGAAGTGCGCTACTGCCGGCATATATCGTCACTGAGGACCTGATCGAATATCACTGGCTAAGTGACCCGAATCCTCGCGTATTTCAACTCGGCGTACCAGGATCATTGGCTTCACAGTACGTTGTCGTGAAGTTTGGCGCTCCCGTTGTCAAGATGACGAGCGCCGGCGCTCACTTCCAGGTCATCGTACAGAGGTAGACCGCGCACGCTGGCACGCACGGATTGTTCCTATCGCGGCTGGCTTCCATTATCGGAAGTCAGCCGTTCTTTTTGAAACTGGCCGCGAATGGCGGCTCCTCGAACCGCTACCGGAGGACACCTTATGGGATACCTGCTGCCGACCGACTATGCGACTTATGGTCTTCCGGCGGATACAACAGACGATTGGATCACGATGGCTTCGGCCTTAATCGATTCATATTGCCATCGAACCAGCCTAAATCCGACGCAGTACGAAGAACGGTTGCGCATCACGGCACATGTACAAACTGTGCGCTTGAGCTATCTGCCACTAGTCGCCGTCGCCCCTAATACTTCTCCGTTGATCTCTGTGCAGGCCCGCTACAGCAGGCCCCGGCGCGGAGAGATGATCGATCCTGCGTACGAGCAGATTGCCTGGGTTTTCGGTTTGCCGGGTGCCTGGGCCACCCTCAATATCGCAGATGTAGATTTAGTGCCGAATACAGGCGAACTTACGTTTCCTCAGAACATCCTGGGCCTGCCTTACAACGAGGTGGATGTTGTCTACACCGCTGGTCTGGCCACGATCCCGTATACGTTGCAAGTGGCCTGTGCACAGATCGTCAAAAATGCGCAGACAACGCCGGGACTCAACGTAAAGTCGAGCAAAATCGACACGATGCAGATGGAGTATTTTTCAAATTCACTGATTGATCCGCAGGTGGCTGCGATGCTGCAGCCGTATGTGGCCACGATGTTGGGGTGAATCATGAGCATCGACCTAAGTGTACGAAGCCCTTCCGCTGGGACGCAGCGTGCTGCCGACGCCCTTTTACGTTGCCTGGGAGGCAGGACCGCATTGCTACGCCTACCCACCAATGCGGTAAACGGCTCGAACGCAGAGCAATTGGGGATGGGGAGTCCATCGTACGAAGATATTCCTTTGTCTCCGACTATATTTCGTCGGATCCGCCCGAAACTCGGCGAAGGCAATGCCAACCAGTACGAATTGTTGATCTCCGCGGCGTCCGTCCACGTCCAACTAGGCCTGTTGCAGTTGGCTTCCACTGACCAATTATTCACTATGGCTGCCGGTGTATTTGTAGACGGCGAACTGATGGTCATCGAAGCCGCCGCCGAGGCCGAGGCATTTGGGTGCCCTTACCTGTATCGCCTGATATTGCGCGGACCGCAGAACCAAACGTTGTAAGAGGAGAAAGTGTCATGCAAAACGCACAGAATACCTTCTACATTACATTGCGTGATCGCCTCGCAGCGTTAAACCCAAATCGTACGATTTATCTGCGAGGAGTGACGAGGCCCGGCATTCTGGTTGAAAGCAATGAGCTAGTGGTAGCCCAGCCGCCATCCGACGTATTTGTACTGCGGTGGATGGGGCTGCACAACGATCCTTATCTGTCAGAGGTACTGCTCCAGATGGAGTGCGAAATCGGGTATATGACAGAAGGAACGACAACGAATCTTGGCATGGATCGTGGCGCGATGTTGACAGAAATGGACGCTGAGCTCAGTTCTTTGCTGCAGCCAAATACGGCACAGAAAATCAACTATTCGTCGTCAACTTCGGATCCGATGGAGACTCAAATCTTTTGGACTGAGCCGACATTTGGACAGGTAAAGATTGAACGAGACCGGCTCTTACGAACCGCGACGGTCTCCGTGTTCAGCTATGAAGAACCGGGGGAGCAATGAGCACCACTTCGATCATCCCACTGCCGCTCACGCCGCCAATAGTACGAAGGGTCCGTGCATATTTTGCGCCGGTTAATCGAGTCGCTGGAATTCCCGCAATTTTCGATCCGGCTCAAAGTGGAGGTTTCAATCTGGATGCTCCGCCAGCGCCGTGGCTCGATCTAGGGTGGCTCGACGCTTTCGAACGCAAAACTGGAACGAAGGTCGTACCGCTGCGGAGCGGTGCACCCGGCCTCCCGCTGTCTCAGGTAAGAACAGAGATCGATTCCCTTGTTTTCATCAATTTCCTGAATTGGGGAAAGTTGCAAATGGCGGTAACGGCCGGGTCTGAACAAATGAATCTACTTGCGACCGTAGCAGGTGCAGTCGCGAATGGGTCCGGGGGAGCGAGCGTGGCTGCGGTGCCGCTAGCAGCCGGGAGCACTGCAACATTTCTCAATTTGGCCGCGAATCAACTCTCAGCTTTTACTCCGGGGCAAATGGTGGTTGTGGATATTGATTACACGGGTCAGACGGGCTACGTGGGGAGCGGAGTCAGCTCTGCCTATGTCACCTCTCCAGGCGCGGTCAATTCTGATGTGAATTATGTTCGCCGGGTGAGTTTTAATGTGGGGCGCGTGACTGCCGTGACTGCGACGGGTCTTCAATTGGCGCAGGCGTTGATAGCTGGGACTCCTACCGCGGGTATGTCCGTACAGCCCATTCTTGGTTTCGTCGATCGGGAAGGAAGCAATTTTTTTCAGGAGTGGTCTGGATTGTTTGTCATCCCAGGCGAGCAGGGGGACAGAATTCTCTTGCATTATCCACGCCTGCAAATTTCATCCAGCGCTACCGAAACAGTGAGGTTACTGGACACGCCACTGAAGAAGGTCGACACACTGGGGCGGGTTGCCCAGGTGGCACAGTTTCGGGCGCTGCCGGTGACTGATACGAACGATTCAGCTCAGGTCGTGTGTTTCCGCAGTTATATTCCAGCCGCCGCTACCAATCTTTGGTGAAGCAGCGTGACTCACGGATCCATCGGTCGCTATTAAGGGAGATGTTGAATGAAGGTCACGATTGACAATCAGGATGGCAAAGGTCCCGTCGATTATTCCCGGGCGCTGTGCTCCGACGATGCCGCGGAAAAAGCCGTTGTGATCACTCGCGGTCTGAATCAGCCCACGATGGCACGACTTCGTTTTGATGTCGCGAGTCATGGGCTGGCGATTCCGGCGACGAACGCGTTCGTTACAGTTACAGCTGATAGCGGCGTATTCCTATTTACGGGATACCTGCCTTCGGCAGCTGAACCGGTCTTCTCGGGATATAGTTCCACTGGCCCTCAGTATCGTGTAGTGGTGAACGCCCTTAGCGAGGATTGGTTGCTGAACCGTGACGCGATGCCGCAAACCGCTCCCTTGCTAGGGCAAACAGCTGGCGAAATGGTCAGCCTTTTGACCAACCGAGTGAATCCGACACTGGTTCAAATGAACGGGCTCGAAGACGTCGGAACAATAGGATTTTTTGAGCCGATGCCCAATCTGCCTTGGTCAGAAAATGTTGCTGCGCTAGCAAACCAGGCCCGTTCGGCTTATCGCGTCCTTAACGGACAGCTGACGCTGGCCCCGGTTGGGTCCACGGTTCACAATATGAACGATACAGTCGGGACGGTTGATTTTGCTGCATTGAGCGCAACCAACGCAAAACAGATCGTAAACGATGTCACCATTACCGGCCTAAGCGAGCCCGTGGAATATGTGACGGAATTATTCGAGGGCGATGGGGCCACTGTCATGTTCCAACTGCAGCGCGAACCATACCGAATCATCCGTCCGATCCTGCTGGACGAGGAGTTTACAGCCTCCAGCCTCAACACGTCGATTTGGCAGGTGAATGATTCGGGTGGGTATCTGCGAGTCGGCGGCGGAGGCCTAGCTTTGACTGGAGGCGCGGGCACAGACGGCACAACAACACTCACGGCAATCGATCCTGTTGAATTAGGTGGGGAAATTGTAATTGAGTCCGGCTTTGTCCAACTGAATAGCGGGAGCGACGGTGTGCTATGCGGGCTGTACTCCGGGGCTGTCGGAATTGCGAACTGCCTCGCCGGATACAGAGTGAGAACAAGCGGCGCCAACACGATCCTAATCCCGCTGGTGGAAGGAAGCGAAGTTGGAACAACCTTTACCATGCAAGCCGGTCATAGCTATATTCTGCGTATCCATGTTCACAGTAGCGAATTGCAGCGGATGATGAATAGCTACTTCTCCTATGGGAGCAATGGGCCGGAAGTCTATGGTGGTGGTACGGTACAGTCACCGCTGCAGCTATTGTTTGAATTGCAGGATATGGCATTGATGCCTTATGTCAACGTCGGCTCGACTATCTTGTACGACGGGACCATCTCGACTTCTCCGGCAATCGCATCTTTCGGCTGCGTCAACAGCGTAAACCTTCAGGGTAACGTGGGTTATTTCAAGGTTACACAGCCAGGAACGATCTGGGTTGTGAGTACACCTTCCAGCGGACCCTCCTTTACCAGGAGGATCGGATCCAACACCCAAGGTGCAGACTGTAATGTGCTGCGGAATGGATTTCTTCATTTTTATGCCCTCGCGATACCTCAACCGGGCGAAATGTTGGCCGTCAGTTATCGTGTGGCTGCTCCGTCTGTTGCACGCTTAACGAACGGCCTTCCGCAGGAAGGTGGCACCGGCGCTCCTGCTGTTTCACAGTGGGTGGGACATATAGTTCGGCCCCCGGCAAGAAGCTCCGTGGACTGTGAGAATGCCTGCCAGGCGCTGCTGAATTTCTCTTCTAGTCCTAGCGCTGCGTGGAAGGGAAGGTATCGTTACTATAATTTGCAAGATCAATCGGATATTTGGCCTGGGGATGCACTGAACTTCACCTCTCCTGCGGGTGGCTTTAACGTAGACGTTATCGTCCGCCAGGTGACAATCGCATCTACCAGCAGCTGGCCAGAAGTATTGGATTACGCGGTGGAGTTTGCTAACGACTGGGCAGAGACAATTGCCATGAAGTTAACCGATGCGCTCTCGCCTGATGTTTATCTGCCACAAGAGCCGGAGCTCACCCCGGGCGCCTATCTCGCGAACTTAAATGCGCTACGGATAGCCTCGATCACTTCCAACTCGATCTCAGTTAATGCGAACAAGACCCCTCCGCCTAATGGTGGCTTCGAAGTCAGGAGTCGGGACTATACATTCGGACCTAGCGTAGATGAAGACCTGATTCTCCGCAGCCCCACCGCGAACTTTACGATCACGCGTTCAGCAGATGAAGAGCAGTTCTACATTCGCATGTACGACGGATCCAAGCCACCCCTATATTCACGACTGTCTAGCGCTATCTTTGCCAATGTTTCTATTTCTTAAATAGCCATCGCGCAACTGGTGAAGGATGTATTCAGATGGATGATTTTGAGGTTACTGTTCTTTCGGATCTATCGGCACTAAAAAGTCAAATGGCATCGCTAATTGGACTGGGACAGCCAGGGCGCCTAACAATGCTCGAACAGAGGATGGAGCAGCACGAGTTGTATTTACAGCGAATGAAAGGGCTAGTTGGGGCATTTTTTGTCCTTCTGACAATCGCACAAATCGCGGTCGACTATTTCAAGCATTAACTGGTGTCGGAGGGTTTCTCTTATGCAACGTGTGAAGACTCGAAACCCACATTCGTGCACTAAATTCGGATAGCGTTTGGATGATCCACTCGATGTTAACGATCGTCGCATTGTTTTCTGGGTGGTGGGCTATGGTTGATCTTTACAGGTCTGCGGGGTGTAAACGTTCTTGCGGAAGAAAACTCGGAGAAATGTCACTGTACTTGCACGGTCAGACTCACGGTTTTCTGGAGGCCGCCGGCAGCTGCAGTGACTGTGACGATGTATGTCCCGGCTGGCGTCGTTGAGTTGTTGGATAGCGAGGTGGAAGTTCCCGATCCGAGTAATCCGCCGCCGTTTCCGCAAGCTACCAATCCGCCAAACATTCCGACTATGAGAAGCGCTATTAACAGGTAATGCAACCATGGTTTCAGCGTGACATGGCGGCGACGCATCCAGCCAACCAATCCGAACAATAGAACCACCCCGAGAGGCCACGGGATCCTTCCCATCAAGCCAGAGCGGCGTACCTGTGCTGAATTGCTAACACCCGTGGCGATCGCGACCTGGATATTGGATGGAACCAGCAGCGGAGCGGTGCCAGGTGTAGCCGTGCAGGTTGAATTCGGCGGGAGATTCCCACAGCTTAATGTTGCATTTCCGGCTGAGCCGCTGACGGGCATCAGTTCCAGAGAGTAACTGGCGGCGTTTCCGCTGGCTACGGTCACAGTTGTAGCGCTTGCAGGCAACAGTTCAAAAGATATACCTACGCCCGCTAACGGCACCGTCAATATCCCACCATTCGTGGTACTCACTGTGACGATGCCGTTCTGGTTGCCGGTTACGGTCGGGGAAAATGTTGGCGAAAGAGTGCATGTCCCGCCGGGTGGCAAACTGGCACCGCAGTTGGTCGTTTCGGAAAATGGCCCAGTTACAGCGATCGATAATCCAGTGAGCGTGCTGGTGCTTCCATTGCTGAGCAAGAGCGATTGCGCTGGCGAAGAGACCTGAACACCAACCGCCCCAAAGTTCAAACTCCCCGGAATGAGAGTAATATTGGGCAGCTCGCCAGTTCCCGACAATGGAATCTGTTGCGCCCGATCTACATCGGAAACCGTTAGACTGCCACCATCGGCACCGATGGCATGGGGAGCGAAAGCAACTTGAATCGCACATGAGCTTCCCACCGGCAAGGTTGCTCCGCAAGTTGTCGTGAACATGAAATCGGGATTGCCCGACTGTAAGTGGATCGCAGTCAGAGTTGTTGATCCATTGTTGCTGAGCGTGATCGTCTGTGCCGCACTGACGGTACCTACCGCTTGACCGCCGAAACTGAGCGACTCAGGAGAAAGGTTATCTTCCTCCGGACTTTCTCCAGATGCGGTCAATGGAATTATCTGGGTTCGGTTCGCATCGGCCACATCCAGCTGTCCGGTCGAATTTCCAGCGGCCGACGCGTGATAGGTCGCTGTGATCGTGCAGCTGGAGTGCGGTCCCAACGTACCGGCGCAATTGTCGGTTTCTCCAAATCCAACGCCGACGGATTGAATGGTCACCTGGGTCAGTGGCACATCGCCAGAATTGGTCAGGGTCGCTGTTTGCGGTGGTGCATTCTGTCCCACAATCGTTGCGGGAAAAGTCAGCGACGTGGGCCACAGCGTGTCCGTTGCCGGAGCGGTGCCGGTTCCGCTCAAGGCAACGATGTGATTGCCTAAGCTATCTGTGACAGTAACGCTGCCCACCTCCGGGCCAGCAGTATGGGGGGTGTAGCGCACGGTTAGTGTGCAAGCGGACTGAGCGTTCAGCGAGTAACTGCATCCGTTGGTGACCTCGAAATCCCCGGTGGTCTCGACCTCAATCCCAGTCAACGGAATTCCACCGCTGTTTGTCAGTGTTATCGTTTGCGGCTCGCTAGCCGTACCTTCCACGGTCGCCGGGAAAATGAGCGAGACGGGAGAAAGTGTATCTGTCGCAGGGATTTCACCGTTTCCCTGCATTCCGATCGTTGCTGTTCCTTGGCTGCTCACTACGGTCAGTACACCGCTTGCAGATCCCGTTTGTGTCGGCTGAAAAACTACGGCCAGGGTGCAGCTGGTGTTCGCGGCAAGCAGGTTGGAGCAGGTGTTGGTCTGGATTGCAAAAGGTCCGTTCGCGCTTTCTGAAGCGAGAGTGATAGAACTCGCGCCTGTATTCGATACAGTTACCTGTTGCGCGGTCGACGTTGTGTTGATCTGTTGCGCGCCAAAACTGACGTCGTTGGGCAAGAGAACGATGGGAGATTGTGTCGTGCCGGTGCCACTCAGATCGATGCTCTGCTGTCCGCCTGCGACATTGCCGGATACCGTTAGTATTCCCGTTCGAGTTCCAGAAATCGAAGGGCTGAATGTCACCTGAATCTGACAGGTGCTGTTCGTTGACAAAGAGCCGCTGCAATTATCAGTTTCCAGAAAATCTCCCGTCACAGCCACGCCACTGACGTTAAGGTTGACGCTTCCTGTGTTGGCAACGGTGACAGATTGCGCACTGCTTGAAGTCTGAACTTCTTGGCCACCAAATGTCAGCGCCGCAGGCTCCAACGTCATGGTCGTCTGCGGTACCCCGCTCAGCAATGGAACCTGCCAGATTCCCCGCCCGTATGTACCCACCCGCAAAAATCCTCCGCCCGCGACTGTCGATGCAAGCGAAATCGCCGGAGCAAGCGGTAAACCCGTTCCCATAATGTTCCAGCACTGTCCCCCACTCAATTCACAGTTCGCGACGTTTTGTGTGACGAACACGCCGCCGTCGGAAGCGACATAGACCACGTTGGCGTCGTTCGGGTCAACCAATACTCCGTTTAGCGGAAGATCCGGCAGATTTTTTGAAATGTTGATCCAATCCATGCCGCCATCAGTCGACAAGTAGAGATGCGGGACGCCAAAGCCCTGGATTGTCGCATACACGGTGTTGCCCGTGGCGTCGTGCGGGTCGACATACAGCGACGAGACATCGAAAAGGTATGGGTTGAAGACCCCGTTGTAACTCTGTTCATTCGCTACGGGCGACAGCGCAAGATCCGTCCACGCTGTGGTCGCGTTCGCTGTGTTAGCCGTTTTTGTCGAAAATACATGGCCACCAACTCTGGCACCTCCGCCATCCAACAAACCTGCCATACCCGCATAGATCACCTGGGAGCCGCTATTCTCCGTCCCCGTTCCCGGTTGTACATTTGCGCCTCCCGCAGCGACAGAGCGAATCAATGCATTCCCATTGCAATCCGGCTCTGGAACTCCGTCCAACATGGGGCTGATTGCATTCGCCGTGCTCCAGGCATCGCCGCCACTCGCTGGTCCACGCCACACCCTGCAGGTTCCAACAATCATATTGGCGCTGTCTGCTGGATCTAACGCAAACGGTGCGAACAGCAGCGCCTGGTCGCCACTCGTTTCGGACGCGCCAATCGCCGCCAAAAAATCTGTGGACGCGCAGGCGGACCCCTGCGTGCAAAGCCCAATCGCAGCATAGGGTCCCAACGTCGCATACCAGTTATCCGGATTGGCTGGGTCAATGGCGGTCAATCCGCCTTCTCCGCTTAGCAGTTGTGGCCACATAGTCTCACCGCTGTTCGTCATTGCCGCGCTACCATTCACGCCAAATCCGGCGAGCAGAACATTGCTGTCGCTCTCGCTGTTCGCCAGACCGGTCGCTTCGGCGAGAGAGCCTAATCCTCCATTCAGATTTTGATAATGTGCGGCATCACTCGTGGCACAAGAGACTCCTGTTTGATCCACTCCGTCCGTCGAGCGCCACAGTCCGCCATCATTGCCAAAGTAGAGCAGCGGCAGCGTCTGTCCAGCGGGCGCACCCAGAAATGCAATCGCATGTTGCGCCGGAGCTACTTTCCCGGAAACGCAGGTCGTCGTGTTGGTCGTGTTGCGCCATGCACACCCTGTCGCCATATCACAACGAAAGATGTCCTGGGTTCCGGCGAACAGTAGCGTGTCCGAGCCGTTGGGGACCGCAGCCAGGCTCAGGTTGTATGCCCCTTGAGGAATGGTGCCATTGCCGCTGGAATCGTCGAGCGGCGTATCGGCTACCTTCGTTCCGAATTGCACGATCGGGCTCGCACACCCACCCGGGCCCGCGTTACAGACATCCTCCCATAAGCCTTCATCCACATTGTTCAACCCGAGCGCGTTGGTCCCTACGGTCAGCGCGAACATATCGCCTGTCACCGGCTGCACCGCCAGTACCCCTCGCAGGATGGTGCAGGAATTGCTTCCATTCGTGCCGGGATTCGCCGGGCAATTTTCCGTGCTCAACGCTGTGCCGGGCTGGTTTTCCATCCGTGTCCAGGTCACCCCGTCGGGCGACTGATAATATCCGTGGAATTGCACTGCGGCAAAGAACATCTTGCGTATGGGATTCCACACCACGGCCGTCGCCGGCACTCCCGGAAACTCCCCTGGAAGTGTGGTTTGCGAAGACTGGATTACCTGATTTGCCCCATCTTCAATGGTCGCAAGGTGCCAGGTCTGGCCCGCATCGATCGAGTAATAGAGGCCCGCTTCGGCTACGTTTCCTGCGCCGCTGTTGAAGCTGCTGTTATTAACATTGTTGACGAAGCCATCGTAGGAATCTGTTACGGCCGCAACCACAAGATTGGTGTTAGCCGAGCTCCAGGCAAACCCGGAAAAGGCATCGCCCACGAAGCTATAGTTGGTGAGGCCACCGGAAAACGCGTCGCTGCTCTGCGTGATCAATGTCCATGTGGTGCCACCGTCGGCGGAACGAAGAATCCCGGCGCCATAGTACGAGTCGAGTACATCGTTAGGGTCTCCGGTACCCGCCAGCACCACGCCATCGACCGCTGCGCCTGGCTGTACGCTGATCGCTCCTATACTCAACGAAGTCACGTTGACCCCGGAGTATGCCGACGGGTCATCTGTGAGAGGACGCCATGTTACCGCGGTCGGATCGCCGGCCGCGGCATTGGTCGACAGCCACACCCCGCCTCCGGTCGAGCCAAGGTAGACAGTGTTCCCAGAAGCGTCCCACGGGGCAATTGCGATGGAGGTGATGCGCCCGGTGACATCGCCAAATTGCGGTGTGCCGATCTGCTCAGGTCCCAGCGGTTGCCATGGCTGGTCGCTCGATTGCAAATGCGGCATGGCCGATGCCTGTTGCATTCCACGCAGGCGCAGCGCGGCGGCGGATTGCCCCGGTATCATCCTGGAGGACAAGAATGTCCGGGCGCGTAATTGGCTTGGGCTGCCCTGCGATGAAAAAGAAGAATAGCCCGAAGCGCGAATCCGCGTAGGCGCTTGCGCGCCGAGAACCGTCGGCAAGAAAAGCGCAAGGCAGCAGGCCCGACGCCAAGGGAGTGCGCGCATCCAACACCGGGGGGATGATTGAAGCTTGTTTTCTCAATCATCGGAGCTTTTGTGCGGGAGTCAAAAAACTAAAGTAACTTGACCGTCCCGAAATGGTATGCACTTCTTCAACAAAACTCATCTCTCCGCGCCGCGACAGGAGAGTGCTGAAAAACTGCCATCGATGACGGCGTCTACGCGCCTTTACCGACCGCCTTGCTGGACTCTTCCTGATGCTGCTCTCGGTACCAATCTACTGTGCGTCGCAATCCCTCGAGAAAATCTACTTTGGGAGCATATCCCAGGGTTTCCCGCGCGGAGGAAATGTCTGCGTACGAGTGCTTGATGTCGCCTTCGCGCGGCGGCCCGTACAGCGGCGGATTCTTGTAGCCCGTCAACTCACCCATCAGCTTGTAGGTTTCGTTCAGCGTGTACGGCTTACCGCAGGCGCAGTTAAATACCCGTCCTGCCACTTTTTCTGCAGGAGCAGTTGCGGCCTTCAAATTTGCTTCGACCACGTTCTCAACATAGGTGAAGTCGCGGCTCTGCTCGCCATCCCCATGGATCGTCGGTTGTTCTCCAGCCAGCATCAATTTAGCAAATTTCGCCATCACCCCGCTGTACGGAGAATCTGGAGCCTGGCGTGGACCAAAGATATTGAAATATCGCAGCGCGACCGTCTCTAATCCATACACTTCCCAATAGCTGCGCAAATAGAGTTCCCCCACCAACTTCTGCACCGCGTACGGCGACAGCGGGCCCGGAAGCATCGACTCCACCTGCGGCAACGGATTGCGATTGCCATAGGCTGAAGAAGACGCCGCATAGACCACCCGTCTGACCCCGGCGTGGCGCGCGCCTTCCAGCAGATTGAATGTGCCGTCGATGTTCGCCGTGTGGCTGGTGCGCGGGTCCTTCACGGAAAGCGGAACGGAGGGCAGCGCGGCTTCATGGAAAATGATTTCCACGCCTTCGCACGCCCGGGCAGTGGCATCGGCATCGCGCAGGTCCACCACCATGAGTTCAATTTTCTGCCGCCACGGGGCCAGATTTTCTCTCTTGCCGGTGGAGAAATTATCAAGAACGCGCACCGTCTCGCCTCGCTCCACCAGTGCTTGTGTCAACCACGAGCCGATAAATCCGGCAGCTCCCGTAACTAAATAGGTGGCCATACTTCTCCTTCGCGCAGGTGTTCGTAGGGTGTTTTGCTGCCTGTTTTCTACGCAGGCCTTCATCATAACAACAGGACCGGCAGAATTTATCCCTGGCTCCAGCCTTATTCCTCTGGCGCTCGATTACGATTCAGATACCATAGTCGTTGGCAGGTGGCTGGGCGATCGCTGCCGCAATTCCTCTTCCCCCATAAAAACAGGGCTCCGCCCGTGTATCGATGGTATTCTGGCCTCCCCTTTCAAAGCAGGATCCTTCTTTTCATTCTGATCGATTGGAGTATAGCTATGGCAACCGAGCAGGTTCGCCTCGCGGAAGCTCCGAAGCAACGCAGCGTCACGAAACCCTCTGGAGTTTCGCGTTTTCTGAACCAGTATTTCTACTTCTGCATGTCGCTGCTCGTTGCCGTAGTAGTCATCTATGGCTTCGGCCATACGGTGGACAACCGCCTTGTCCACGCAACGCCGCCGCGACCGTGGATTCTGTGGGTTCATGGTGCGGTTTTTTCTGGATGGGTGGTTTTCTTTATCTTCCAATCGGCGCTGGTGCGAACCCGTCATGTGAAGCTGCATCGGTTGACGGGTTGGTTCGGCGCGGCGCTCGGTGTATTGATCCCAGTCCTGGGGATTGCGACCTCCATCGTCATGTTTCGTTTTAGGATTGCTCACTTCCATGAGGCTGGCATTAAACCGTTCTTCGGCCTCTCGGTATTGGACATGACTTCGTTCGCGCTTCCGTTCTGGCTGGCGATCTCTTGGCGCAAGAAGCCGGAGTTCCACCGCCGCCTGGTGCTGATCGCGACCTGTGCGCTTACGGGTGCGGCCTTCGCGCGCTTCCCGATGATGCCGATGCCGCACAAATCGGCCCATGCAGGCGTCGATGCGCTGATTTTGCTGGGGATCGCGCGCGACTTGATTGTCAACCGGCGAATGCATATTGTTTACCGTTACGCGCTCCCGATATTGGTAGCGTGCCAGATCTTTGCTGTGCAGCTTGCGTTCCATCCCCCTGCATGGTGGGCCAATCTCACGAATGCGATCACGGGTGAGGCGTCGCGCGGTACGCGTATCATTGGGGTAGCAGGCGGCTGGGCGATCGCTGCCGGTAAGCTCAACAGGTTTGCCGGGAGAGGAAAGTCCGAACTCCGCAGGGCAGTGTGCCGGATAACGTCCGGGACCGAAGCGTCAAGGCTTCGGGACGGCAAGTGCCACAGAGAAAATACCGCCGCGCTCCGCAAGGACGCGGTAAGGGTGAAAAGGTGCGGTAAGAGCGCACCGCTCCGGCTGTAAAGTCGGAGGCATGGTAAACCCCACACGGAGCAAGACCAAATAGGCGGGAAGCTTGGCGGCGCAGGCTGCCAGGCGCGTGCTGGCCCGGTGCGCCAAACCCGCGGGTAGGTCGCTACGAGCGCCCGCAGTAATGCGGCGCCTAGAGGAATGATCGTCCTCGACAAAATTCGGCTTACAGGCCGCCTGCCAGATTTTCCCGTTGCCCTCGCGATCCTTCAAGCCTCCCTTGTGGCCGCAACGGACTGCAACCTGCCTATTTCCCTTGATTTGTGTTGTGGAAAAGAAATGATTGACAAGCATACCAACCGGTGGGTATGGTCTTTCTATCGGTGAAGAGAAATGTCCGACTTTGCGACTCCACACGAATCGAAAACCAAACTTCTCAATGCGGCCCTGCAAGTCATCCGCGCCAAGGGCTACACCGCTACTCGGATTGAAGATGTCTGCGAAGCGGCTGGGCTGACCAAGGGAAGCTTTTTCCATCACTTCAAGTCGAAGGAAGAACTCGCGCTGGCCGCTGCGGAATATTGGGGAATTTTGACCGGTGGGCTGTTTCAGTCCGCGCCCTATCACACGCTTCCCGACCCATTGGATCGCCTGCTGGCGTATGTGGATTTCCGCAAGGCAATTCTGCAAGGCACATTACCGGAGTTTACCTGTCTGGTAGGAACCATGGTGCAGGAAGTCTACGACACTCATCCATCGATACGCGCCGCCTGCGACAAAAGCATCACCGATCACGCCGCAACATTGGAATCCGATATTGAGGAAGCCATGCGCAAGTATGGCGTTCGTGCCGACTGGAGTGCCATGAGCCTTGCCCTGTATACGCAGGCTGTCATCCAGGGGGCGTTCATCCTCGCCAAAGCTGAAGGGGGCCCAGAGGTTGCGGCGGCATGCCTCGACCATCTGCGCCGCTATCTTGAATTGCTCTTCGAGCAACCTGGAACCTAAGGAGAACTTGCCATGGCAACTGCACCGTTGAAGCTGTACACGTATTTGAATTTTGGCGGGAATTGCGAAGAGGCTTTCCGTTTCTATGAAAAGCATCTCGGCGGAAAATTCGTTTTTAAAATGACCTTCGGTGAAATGCCGGACAAAAAGAACATTCCGCCGGGGCAGGAAAAAGCCATTCTGCATGCGCGCCTCGATCTGGGCCAAACCGAATTGCTGGGCGCCGACATTCCGAGTTATCAGCCAATGCGCAGCGCTTATCTGACGCTGATTGTCGGCAGTAACGAAGAGGCGGAACGCATCCATGCGCTGCTCTCAGATGGCGGAGAAATCTTCATGCCCATGCAGGAGACGTTTTTCGCTTTCCGCTTCAGCATGCTGCGCGACAAGTTCGGCGTTTCCTGGATGCTCATTCATGAACGTCCGATGCCGCCGGCTGCTTGATGCCCGTGGGCGATGCCGGCCGCGCATCGCGTTTGCAATTGGCACTTGGGAATTCGACGGCGGCCATTCCCCCCAGCCATCAGGCTTTGCAACGCCAAGGAGAAACAGAATGGAACTCACGCAGGAACCCGAGATTGTGACCTGGCCCGAAATGAATTATGTTTTCGTGGAAAAAACCGGCCCATTCCAAGCCAGCGCACCTGAAGCCTGGCAACAACTACATAAACTGACGAACGCAATTGCGGAGCACAACAAAATTACGGGATATACCAGCCTATACAGGATGAACCCTATGGTCTATCGCGCCGGCATATCAGTGGCGGAAGAACCCCGCAACCTGCCAAAGGGCGTGGAATTTACGCGATTCAAAGGCGGGAAATACAGCCAGCTTGTTTTGACGGGTCGATTTGCAGATCTGCCGGAAGCATCTCGCCGAATGTTCCAGATTGTTGGCGAGAAAAAGATTGAGATGCGCGATGACTTCTGCATTGAACACTACGTCACCGATCCCCGGGAGACTCCAGAAAATCAAAATGTCATCGAGATCGCGGTTCCGACGGTTTAGAGCGGATCTCCGAATCGTATAGCTGTTCTCGTTCAATGAGGCGCGGCTCGCATCGGCGAGTCGCGCGGGGGACTGAGCGCTTCAACCAACCCCCCATAGAAAATCCGCTCGATCGGAGCATACGCAATTGACATTGTGAATCGTCCTTGCACTCGATGCGGTTTGCAGTCAGCGAGCAGGTTTGACCATTATTCTTCGTGACGAAGATGGACTTCGGTCTCGTGAATCGCGCCTCACCGTAGATCAGGTCAAGGTTTTTTGTTGTCAGCAAAGCCTTCTCACCATTGCCGCGCGACTGCACCACGATATCGTCCTTGCGTTGGCGGACTCGCTTCATGTCGACGCTGCTCACCTGTGCGTTGACGCCAAACTCGCCGGCTCGGCCACTCAAGTACGCAACCCGGGCGCTCGCCACCATCGTTTTCGTCGGGGTGCAGCCCGTATTCACGCAGGTGCCGCCCACATTTTTGCGCTCGATCAGCGCGGTGCGCCATCCTGCATTGGCAAGCGCCTTCTACAGCGGCGTGCCGCCTTGTCCGGAGCCAAGGATGATCGCGTCGTAATGATCGGCTGAAATTCCTGAAGCCATATCCCTCTTGGGCGTGCGATTCGTATAGGTCCTTCGTCAATCGCTAGTAGGAAAGAAAGACTGCGCGCGAAATCACCAGGATGCTGCCACCGATCGTGACCGCATCCTCGATGAGAGCCACCGGTAGGTCATGCCAGTGGAATGCGTGCACCCATCCCTTCCGCACTTCATATCCCACCAGCGCACCCAGAATCGCGCCTACCACGCCGATCGCCGCGCAGGTCTCCCAGTTTGCACCCCACGCTTGCCCGCTCACCATGCCGCAGATAAATCCGAAGATTACCCGTCCGATCATTCCAGGCGGCTTCAGCCGGCTGGGCGTATTGGGCATCTTATCGGCGATCAGCTCTCCCAGGGCCAGCAGCGTCAGCACGATGACCGCCGCCGTGGTGTGTAAAAAATGAAGCGAACTGCCCGGAATATGCATGTAGCGGAGATGCAATGTCCAGGCAAGAACCGCGACGGGCGTGAAGGTTCGCAGCCCCGTCAATGCGCCCAGGCAAAATGCGACCAGAAGGACCGGCAAAATGCTGTCAGACATACACACCTCCACGCAAATACGATGGCGGGCAGCCGCAGAACGATTGCCGTGCCGCCATATTTATTCTGTTCGAACTGAATTGTAACGGGGATTCGCGATGTGATTCGTGGGAATCTTCGGATCAACTTCTTCCTGCAATCCGGGCTCGTCATGTCCCGCGCTCGGGAGCCCAGACTTCGCCGCTTCATTGCCCGGGCTGGAATCGATGTTATCTCGCACCCACGCCAGCCGGCTCGCGCAGCCATCCGTACAGCGGAAACTGCTCTGCCATTTCCAGCACCTGGGCACGAATCTTAGCCAGCCGGGCGCCGTCCGTCCGGTGTTCCAGGGCTTCCACAATCCAGCGGCCGATCACTTGCATCTCCGCTTCGCGCATCCCGCGAGTCGTCAGCGCTGGAGTACCCACGCGAATGCCACTCGGCTTCATCGGCGGGTTCGTGTCGAAGGGAATTGCATTCTTATTGACCGTAATGCCAGCCTCACCCAGCGCCTTTTCTGCCTCGCTGCCGAACATGCCTTTCACAAATACATCCACCAGCATCAGGTGCGTGTCGGTGCCCCCGGAAACCACCCGATATCCTTCCGCCATCAAGGATTCAGCCAGTGCCTTGGCATTCGCCACAATCTGCTTCGCATACACCTTGAATTCGGGTTGCAGCGCCTCGTTGAATGCGACCGCTTTGGCCGCAATAATATGCATCAGCGGGCCACCCTGCTGTCCGGGGAATACGCTTCGATCCACGCTCGACGCCAGGTCCTGCTGACAAAGAATCAGTCCCGCCCGAGGTCCGCGCAGCGTCTTGTGCGTCGTGGTGGTTACGATCTGCGCATGTGGCACAGGGGACGGATGCACACCGGCTGCCACCAGACCCGCAAAGTGCGCCATATCGACCACCAGGAATGCGCCCACTTTGTCGGCAATCTGGCGCATGCGCGGAAAGTCGAACGTCCTGGGATACGCGCTGCCGCCGCCAATAATCATCTTGGGCTTTTCCCGCTCGGCAATCTGCTCCAGTTCGTCGTAGTCGATGACCTCGGTATCCTTGCGGACGCCGTAACTTGCCACGCGATACAGCTTGCCGGAAAAATTCAGCTTATGACCGTGCGTCAGGTGACCGCCATGCGCCAGGTCGAGGCCGAGGATCGTGTCGCCCGGCTGGATGATCGCCATATACGCAGCGGCATTCGCCTGCGAGCCGGAGTGCGGCTGCACATTCGCATGTTCCGCACCGAACAGCTGTTTCGCTCGGTCGCGCGCCAGGTTTTCCACCACATCGGCATACTCGCAACCGCCGTAGTATCGCTTGCCCGGATAGCCCTCGGCATACTTGTTGGTGAAGACCGAACCGGCAGCTTCCAGCACCGCCTCGCTGACAAAGTTCTCCGAGGCAATCATCTCCAGACCTTCATGCTGGCGCTGAATCTCGTGTTGGACAGCGGCGGAAATTTCAGGGTCGGAGTCGGCGAGCGAAAGGCGCATACGGTCATTTGCCATACTGAAATTCTAACCCACCGGGATGGCTATCAGCCCCCCGTGAAGGAACGCCCCGCAACAGCTGCGCATCTTCTCTATCTCAGCCTTCAACTGTTTCAGTCCCCCGTGAAGGAACGCCCCGCAACAGCTCATCGCTCATTGTTCTCTCCTTTTCAACTGTTTCAGTCCCCCGTGAAGGAACGCCCCGAAACAGCAGGCTCTACCAGCGTGCAAACGAGAGAGCGTTTCAGTCCCCCGTGAAGGAACGCCCCGAAACAGCGAGGAGGGGCAGGTGTACGTCGATCAGCGGGTTTCAGTCCCCCGTGAAGGAACGCCCCGAAACAGCACAGCGCACAAACCGCACTCACGCTGTCATGTTTCAGTCCCCCGTGAAGGAACGCCCCGAAACAGCTAGATCAGCGTGAGCGTGTCATCGCACTGGTTTCAGTCCCCCGTGAAGGAACGCCCCGAAACAGCAAGTGGAATCACCGTCACTGAGTTGAAAAGGTTTCAGTCCCCCGTGAAGGAACGCCCCGAAACAGCTCCATTTCATTTCCTCCATATACTGCTAGTTTCAGTCCCCCGTGAAGGAACGCCCCGAAACAGCGTGACTTCGCTGCGGAAGGGAACCTTTTAGGTTTCAGTCCCCCGTGAAGGAACGCCCCGAAACAGCGAAACTGAGAACGCCGTCCGTGCAGTTTAAGTTTCAGTCCCCCGTGAAGGAACGCCCCGAAACAGCCGGTTGGGGAAGCACCGGATGTCTTGCTGCGTTTCAGTCCCCCGTGAAGGAACGCCCCGAAACAGCCGCATTCCCGCAACGTGTGCTTTCAGAAGCAGTTCCCCATATTTCGAGCGGAAGAAACTCACACGTTTCAGCAGTCCTTCGTGGGCAGGCGCTCCTTTTTTGTGGAGATTTCCTGGGCGAAGCCCACCCGTTGGCATGGCCGCCGGGTTATGAAAACTCCTGGGGGGTTCGGTCCAGAGGCTGGTCGGATACGGAACCGGCTTGCGCCCGTTGCTCATTCGCCAAGTCTCCAGAACCTGGGCCGCGAAACTACTGGTCCGTCACCGGACCGTCCCGTCCCAATTTCGTTTTCAGCCAGTCCGCAAAGACAGACCACTTTTGGAATCTACCTCCTTGTTGTAGCTGATGCAGCCCGCGCAAGGCAATCACAATGCTGGCATTTTCATCCGCGTTGGCGGAATGCCCGCACTGCACGCAAAGAAAGCGGTCCTGAATGGCGCGGCCTTCCGTGTCCTTTTTTTGGCGGTTCTCTTTTGCTTTGTGACCGCATCGGGAACATGTTTGCGAGGTATAAGCCGCCGGAACCTCGACGGGTTCGGGCAGTCCCTGGCGTTTGGCTTTGTAGGTGAGCATCTGTTTGAGCTTGGCAAACTGGCTCTGCTTCAGGAACAGGCTCATGTTTACCTGATTGATTTTCTCGATCACGATCTGCGAACGATGCTCTACGGCTTTTTCAATGACGCGGTTGGCGTACTCGCCCAGAATGGCATCGGCGCGCAGGCCGCGCAGCCGGAACCGGGTGCCTTTTTTTCCCTTCTTCCGGGTTCCGCGCTTCTGCATTTCGCGAATGCGGTGCTCGTATCGTTGCATCTCCGCGGCAAAGCTCGCACCTTCGCAATTCAATCCGGCGACAAGCTGCGCCCCGTCCATTCCGACAATGCTGGCCGAGCCAATGATCGCAGCGCCCCGGTCGATGCCCAGCACCGTTTCCACCGGCAATGGCGTTGGAGAAAACTGGAACGCGACGTGCATAAAGAACCGATACCGGTCGTGCTCATCTAGCCGAACAACCAGTTTGGCGCTCTGCGGCGATCCGAATCGCAGATACTCGTCGGCATGAAACTCCCGGCTCATCGCGAGGGGCAAGGTCACTCCGGGATATTTCTTTCCACTCAGGTCCTCGCCCGTCTTGATGTTGGTAAATCCCGGCTCCAGCGTCTTTTTTTCATAGTGACGATGGTCGGGAGAAAAGAGCCTGAGCAGGCAATAATAGCGATTGTCTTTTCGAGCCAATAAGAATCCTCTGCCGAATTCACAATGGGTGAATTCGATGGGCCGGGGCAGCGGTCCGTCCACCTTGCGCAGCAACTGCGACAAGGCTTTGGTGGCCGCGCGGGCGGTGAAGATACGCTCCAGACGATGCGCCACACGCGGGTGCCCCTTTTCGCGCTCTTTGTCGATATTTTCCTGATGCTCTGGCTTGGGCACGAAGTCCGTTTGCAGCATCACGTCTTGATAGGCTTGGCGGTATTCCTCTGGGGAGATGGCTTGGAGCGAAGGCAAGCTAGGCGGATTTGCCTTGTTTTTGCCCTTGTGATTTTTTTGCAGATAGCTCAGCAGCGCTGCGGTAACGTCCGCGAGCGCGTAATCGCGCAGCGGAGCAAGATTCCAGCCCTTGCGTGTCAAGGTCCGGACATATTTACCGGTGGAAAATCCATTCGGGCTGGCTTGGCCCTTGGCATTGGGTCTGCCCAAGCAGTTTTGCTGGAGCGCATCGGGATTGGTCAGCGCGCTATCAAGAATTTCTTTGGCCATTTGGTGGTAGCTGCGCATGGCGGAGAGTAATATCGCCTGCTTGTGACGGCTGGGGTTATGAATTTCAAATCGCGCAGTCTGGAACGCATCTCCCGCCATGCGGCGAATTATACATTTGACCTCAAAAACCAAGGAGAATTGGTTCGTCGCATTTATTGCGTTGCCAGTTCCTTCGGTAGTGGCTCCGATGTGTTGTGGCTCTGTTGTTGCGCGAGCTTCTTGAAAGCGTTGTAGACGAATGATCCAAGATACCAGCCATCAATATATTTATAGGGAGTTTCGCCGGTGGTGTAGTGGCCACAGGGCAGAATTTTCGCGTCAAAATTCACACCACGGGCGCGAAACTCCCGGAGAACACCCTCCGAGAATTCCCGCAGAAAGGTCAGATCGTAGGGAGCATAGATCACTCGCACCAGCTTCTTCGGCCATCGAGGATTTTGCTGTTGGGGCGCGATGCAGGCAAAGCGATCCATGTAGACCATGGGGCTGGCGCCGCTCCACAACTGAACCAGATCGTTGTGGGTCAGGCCTGCCTGCTCACAGGCGGCGCGAACATGCCGGGTGCTTTGGCCGGTCCACACCACATCGCCGGTCCATAGCGATGCATGGTTGAACGCGTTCACCCGTAGTCGCGCGTCGTGCGCGCTGGTGATAAACGCATAGCAGGAGCCGAGGCTGGTGCCCAGCACGCCGAACTGTTCGTACCCTTGCCGCTCCAGCCAGTCCAGGCAGCTGCGAATATCGACCACCGCCTGGCGGCACGCGGCCAGCGTCCGTCCAATGTTCGAGCTGACGGCGTAGTCGGATCGTTCCAGCTCCGCGGGGCGGCGAATATCGTGGAAAGGTTTGCTCAACCGGAGCGCCGAAATTCCAAAGCGATTGAACAGGGTGCACAGCGCGTTGTGGCTGAAGGCATCCGCATTCCACTGCGGCATCACGATGATGGCTTGCTTCGGTCGCCGCGGCGACCCATTCCGTTTTTCAATCGGCGCAGGATACCAGCGCGCGTTCACCTGATCGTTCTCCGGATAAGGCGTGCGCAGCGCGGAAGTGAAGCGGAGAAATTGCGCCTTGGGCAGCTTGCCCTCGGCGGCCAACTGTTTCAGCTCTGCATCGTGGCGCAAAGTTTCCGGACGCACATTGGTTGGAAACAATTGCGGATGACGTTCTTCCAGCCGAAAATCTGTCGGAGTTTTGTAGCCGTAGAACTGCTCAGAGTTCTCAATGATGCTTGCATTCACCGCCAGCATCGCCGCGTGCAGCCGCGCCGGGTCTCCGCTGGCGATGGAGTCGCGGATGGGTAGATTGCGCGTGCCGATCCAATCTTCCAGCCAGTCAAATCCCCATTCCAGCGGGCGGACAATGCGATTCGTATCCCGCGTCGTCAGCTCGGTTTCCCAGGCGTACATCCACCGTGCGTACAGCTCTCTCAACATTCTTGTTCAATGCTAGCAGCGGGAAGTCTATTCGCAGGTGATCCGCGGCACGCGTGCGCCGATGGCGCATAGAATCTCGTAGGGAATGGTGTCTGCCCAGCGAGCGTGATCGTCGGCCGTCACACGTTCCCCGTTCTGCTCGCCCAGAATCACTGCTTCGTCGCCAACCGCCACGTTGGGTATGTGAGTGATATCTACGACGGTCAAATCCATGGACACGCGGCCAACGATAGGGGATCGCATTCCGCGAATCAGCACATAGCCTCCAGCAGACGATGTTGTGCTGGATAATTTTCGATTCAGGCCATCCGCATAGCCGACAGGCAACAGCGCCAGCCGCATGTCGGCGCCGGCGACAAAAGTCGCGTCGTACCCCACGGTCGTTCCGGCTGCCGCCGTCCCCACGGACGCAATTGCTGTCTTCCACGCCAGCACCGGTTGTAGCCGGGCCCGCGCATCTTCGGCGGCCTTGGCTCCCTTCCCCGAAAAAGCAGGAGCATATCCGTACAACGCAATTCCTGGACGCAGCAGGCTCTTGGCCCCCGCTGTCCGCCCCAGCCCGCACTCGGACTCAGGCGGCTGTGCAAGCAGGGTCGCCGAACTCCCCGCATGAATCCATCGCGGATGGAATCCCGCAGCGAGAATCTGGTCCAGCGCCTGGTGAAATGCGGATCTCTGCTCCAGGTTCTGCTCCGCATCCAGCATCTCCGCAGATGCGAAATGGGTATAGACCCCGGCCAACCGCAGCGCCGGCAGGTTCTGCAGGGCGTCCAAAAACTTCGCCAGATCCGCGACACCTACACCCTGGCGACTCATGCCGGTATCAATCTCCAGATGCACCGGCACGCTCCCCAAGGCTAATCTCCGGCGCTGCGCTGCTTCGACCAGCCAATCAAGATGCGCCCTATCCCAGACCGTTGGAGTCAGATGTGCTTCCATCAGCGCCTCGGCTTCTCCGCAAAGCAACCCGCGCATTACTAGAATGTGGGCTTTGGGGCAAAGCCTCCGCGCGGCAACCCCCTCCTCCACGGATGTCACTCCCAGCCACTTCGCGCCCGCCTGGACCAGCCACGGAGCGCAGGGCGAGAGACCGTTTCCGTATGCATTTGCCTTGACGACCGCCAGCAACTCGCAGTCTCCGCTCGGTTTTCCAGGCGTGGCCTGGGAAAGAAGCGAACGCAGATATTCGAAGTTTCCGACAAGCCGTGAGCGAGAGATCTCTGCCCTAGTAATTGGGGATGGCGGCATCATCACCCTTGTAAGGATTTTCGAATCGAGTGAACTCTGGCATATACATCAGATGGACGACACCGGTGGGGCCGTTGCGTTGCTTCGCGATGATAATCTCGGCCTGATTCTTCGATTCGGGATCTTCTTCACCCTGCTCGTCGCGGTTGTAATAACTGTCCCGATGAATAAACGCGACCACATCGGCATCCTGCTCAATCGAGCCCGATTCGCGCAGATCAGACAGCATCGGCTTCTTGTCGCCGCCGCGCTGCTCACTGGCGCGACTCAGCTGCGAAAGCGCAATCACCGGCACGCGCATCTCTTTTGCCAGGGCCTTCAGTCCGCGGGAAATCGTCGAAACCTCTTGCGTGCGATTTTCCGGTCGCCGCCCATTCGGTCCGCCGCTGCTGGCGTTCATCAACTGCAGATAGTCGATGACAATCAAGTCGAGCCCACCTCCCTGTTGGCGCAATCGGCGCGCCTTGGCTCGCATCTCCGCCAGCGAAATGCCCGGCGTATCGTCAATGAACACCTTCGCCGCCGCCAGGCGCTCCAGACCACTCACCAGCTTATCGCGATCGTCGCGCGTCAGGAATCCCGTCTGAATATGACGCATGTTAACCATGGATTGCGATGCCAGCATGCGGCGCAGCAGAGCCTCTTTCGACATTTCCAATGAAAACACGCCCACCACTTTACCGTCGCGCACCGCGGCATTTTCTGCGATGTTAATGGCCCAGGCCGTCTTGCCCATCGAAGGCCGGGCCGCAATGATGATCAGTTCCGACGGCTGCAGACCGCTCGTCATGCGGTCGAACTCATGGTAATGCGTGGCCAGGCCGGTAATCTCGCGGCCTTCCTTGTATAGGTTGTCGATGGAGCCGAACGACCCCTTCACAATCTCCGGAATGCTCGAAAATCCCTGCGTGATGCCGCGTTCGGAAACCTCCAGCAGAGCGGTTTCCGTTGCATTCAGCACGTCCAGCGCATCTTCGCTCTGATCCGCCGCCCGCGCCTGTGCAGTTGAGCAAATCCCCATTAGCTGCCGCAGAATGGATTTGTCTTTAACGATGCGGACGTAATCTTCAATGCTCAGTCGCCGAGGCAGGTTCTCTGTCAGAGAGAAAATGTATGCCCGATTGCCAATCGACGCCAGCTCTTTCTGGCGCTCCAGCTCTTCGCTCAGGGTAATAATGTCGACGGCGCGGTTCGCGTCAATCAGCTCCCCCATCCGCGCATAAATCCTGCGATGCGAATCCAGCGAAAAATCATCCGCGATCAGCCGTTCTGCTGCCTCGCTATACGCCGCATTGTCCAGCAGGATGGCGCCCAGAATCGTGCGTTCCGCATCCACGCTCGCCGGCAATCCATGTTCCAGCGAAATTTGCGACAGGGTGGCCACTGTTTATGAGTGTAGCCTCGGCAAACGGCTGCGGCCATCAGTGGATTTCACCCTCGCGAAGTGGAAAATCCATGCGCCCGCAGTATCATATAGGGGTGTCCAGCAACAGAGTGAACCGACAGGTTTCCCCGATCCGTTGGCCCCAGTGCGGCACGAGGAGACTTTGATTTGACGATGCAGCGTTTTTTATCTTTTTCCCGCCTCTCGATTTTGCGCGCAGTTGTAGTCGGATTCGCTCTCTTCTCCCCGCTGCCATGCCGTGCACAATTGCCCATCGATACCGGCCAGTCCGCATCGTCTGCGCTCATGTCGCAACAGATTGCCGAAATCCAGAGCGTTGTCGATCGTTGGGACGAGGCTGCCACCCAGCATGATCAATACGGGCTGGAACTGGTGCTCGCTCCGCAATTTATCGACATTTCAGATACCGGCGAGGTGACCAATCGCGATCAACAAATCTCAGACATGATGATGAAGGACGCGCCCCATTTCACTTTGACTCAGAAGGTGGTCAGCGTTCGAATCGTAGGAGATGTGGCAGTCGCCAACGGCACCTATGACCGCGCCTATCAGGGTAGCCGCCTCAGTCGTACCAAGCCGGTCGAACAGAGAGGTGTCTTTAGCCAGGTCTACGTGCGTGCCCGCAATAGCTGGGAATGTATCAATTCTCAACGCACGATCATCGAGGAGACGAGTCAGAAAGGCAAGAAAAAATCAAAGGACGACTCGCCGGAGAAACCTCTGAATCACGACCTCGGCTTCCATATCCCCGGGATGCACCATAGTTCCAGTTCGGATTCAGGCTCGACCGCCGCCCCAAGTTCGCCTTCAAACTCAACGCAGCCGCCACAGCAGTAAAGCTCGCGGGCCGAGCGTCCCCTCTATCGCTGTCGAATCACGAAGGGGGATTCCCGATGCAGTTACGCAGTGGCTGCTTCCGTCTGGCCGCGGCCTTGAATCTCAATGTAGATATTGATCAGCGACAGGGCCGCGGGAGTCACTCCAGGAATCCGGCTGGCGTGGCCGATGGTCCCCGGACGCACGCGCCCCAGCTTTTCCTGCATTTCCCGTGAGAGTCCGCTGACCGTGGTGTAATCGAACCACGCCGGAATGGCGCGGTGCTCGGCGCCCTTCATCCGCTCAATCGACTTTCGCTGCTGGTCGAGATAGCCGGCGTACTTAATCTCTGTTTCCACGGCCTTCCATTCATTTCGCACGTGCGCAGGCACATGGTCGGCGGCCATCGCCGTGCGGATCGTTTCCAGGTGGATCGCGTCTCCGCCGGATGCCGTGGCGATTGCCTGCTGCAGGCTCGCTGGCAAGATTGTCATCAAGGATTCGATCGTCACCTCCGGCCGCTTCATCCACTGAGCGTATGTTTGCCCGGCGGCATTGCTCAGCTTTGCTCCGACTTCCGGCGATGCTGCGGCGAAGCGTTCCAGGTCGGGCTTGTACGTCGCCAGCATCTTCGCAAATGCCTGCATCCGCGCCTGTTTTGCCTCGAAGTCACCCCACGCCTGGTCGTCAATCAACCCTAGCCTGCGTCCGTAGCAGGTCAGCCGCCGATCCGCATTATCAATCCGCAAATGCAGTCGATATTCCGCTCGCGAGGTGAACATGCGATACGGTTCGTTCGTTCCCTTGCTGATCAAATCGTCAATCAGGATGCCGGTATACGCCTCGCTGCGTTCGAGCACAAAAGCCGGCTCCCCCTTGACGCGCAGCGCCGCGTTGATACCCGCCATCAATCCCTGGCATGCGGCCTCTTCGTAGCCTGAAGTTCCATTGATCTGTCCGGCCAGGTACAGTCCGGCGATGCTCTTCACCGCCAGCGCATGATCTAGCTCCGTGGCGTCAATGGCGTCGTATTCAATCGCATATCCCGGTCGAAGCATCTCCGCATTCTCAAGGCCCGGGATCGAGCGCAGCACCGCCGCCTGCACATCCATCGGCAGCGACGTCGACATCCCGTTGATATAGACCTCGTGCGTGTGCAACCCTTCCGGTTCTAGAAATAGCTGATGCTGCAATTTCTCCGGAAAGCGAACTACCTTGTCTTCTATCGATGGACAGTAGCGCGGCCCCGTGGCTTGGATCTGCCCGGAATACATTGGCGACCGGTGCACATTTTCGCGAATAATGGCCAGCGTTTCCGTCGTTGTAAACGCAATGTGGCAGCTGACTTGCGGTCGCGTGATGGCCTTGGTCCGAAAGCTGAAGGGCGTCGGCTCAGCATCGCCCGGCTGTTCATCAAATTTCGACCAGTCGATGCTTCGGCCATCGATGCGTGGCGGCGTGCCGGTTTTCAGGCGGCAATTGCGCAAGCCCAGCCGCTTTAAAGATTCACCCAGCAAAACTGCCGCCGGCTCCCCGCTGCGCCCCGCCGGATAATGTTCTTCGCCACAGTGGATCAGGCCATTCAGAAATGTTCCTGTGGTAATCACCGTAGCGCCTGCGTAAACGATCCGTCCGTCGCGCAGCTTCACTCCGCGAACCGCGCGATTCGGCTCTTCGGTCTTGGCATGCGGCACATCTTCCAGCACCACATCGACCACTTCCGCCTGCTTGATGAACAGGTTTGGCTGAGACTCCAATACCTCGCGCATCTTCACGCGGTACTGTTGCTTATCGCACTGCGCCCGCGGAGACCAGACTGCCGGACCTCGAGAGGTATTCAGCAGCCGAAACTGGATGCCGACCGCATCTGTCACTTCCGCCATCACGCCGCCCAGCGCGTCCACCTCGCGCACCAGGTGACCTTTGGCAATGCCGCCAACCGCGGGATTGCACGACATCTGTGCGATCAGGTCCAGGTTCAGCGCAAACAGCGCCGTCCGCAACCCCATGCGTGCGCCCGCCATGGCCGCCTCGCAGCCCGCATGACCGGCTCCCACAATCACGAGGTCGTATTGTTCCGTAAAGGCCATAGACTCTCGATTGTATCGTGTGGCCCGTAACCGAATCGAGAAGTCAGCCCCCGCCGCTCCGGGCTTTGACTTCGGCGATTCAGCGGCGTCCCGCTGCCGTCAGGACCGTGATTGTCCGGCCGGTCTTTTGGCCCGGTCCAGCAGATCTCGCACTTCGTCATCGCTGATTTGCGAGAAGTCCCTGTACCACTGGCCGACCGCATAAAACTCTCGCGGAGTATACAGGCAGACCACCGCATCCGCCTCTTGTTCCACGTCCTCCAGCGCGGCGGTTGACGCCACGGGAACAGCCACGATAATCTCCCCCGGTTCCTTCTGTCGAAGCGCTTTTACTGCGACGCGCAGCGTAAATCCAGTGGCCATCCCGTCGTCCACCAGGATCAAGGTTCGCCCCTGCACATCCAACGGTTTGCCATTTCCTCGATATAGGTGGTCGCGCCGCTCCAGCTCTTTGATTTCCTTCTGAATGATTCCGTCCACTTCGCCGCTCGAAATGCCCAGAATGCGAACTGTCCCCTCATCCAGCAAACGCAGGCCTCCGGAGGCGATCGCCCCTATGGCCGTTTCCTCTTGGCTCGGCACTCCGAGTTTGCGCACCAGGAACACATCAAGGGGAGCGTTCAACGCGCGTGCAATTTCAAATGCGACCGGAACGCCGCCGCGTGGCAACGCCAGCACAAGGACACCCTCGCGATGCGCATAGTGGCTCAGCCTTGAGCCCAACAGTCGGCCAGCCGCGATTCGATCCGGGAAAACCACGGCGCGCCTCCCAGATACGGTAGAGCGTCTGCTCGCCATCCCGCTCCGCCTTCGCCGCAGATGAATGGGGGAACTGCTCTAAAATCAGCCTATGCCGACGTATTTCTCTCCGCAAGCCGTCCAATTTCTGCGCGGCCTGGCGCGCAACAATCGCCGCGACTGGTTTGACGCCCGCAAGGCTGTCTACGAAAGTGAACTGAAAGCTCCCCTGCTCGCGTTGATTGAAGAAATCAACGGAGATTTCGTCGATTTTGCGCCGGCGCACATCCGCCCCGCTCAGAAGTGTATGTTCCGCATCTATCGGGATACCAGGTTCTCTCCCGATAAAACTCCATATAAAAAACACGTCTCCGCCTGGTGGGCGCGGCAAGGCCTGGAAAAGAAGTCCGGCGGCGGCTTTTATTTCCACCTGTCCGGGAAGGAATTGGTCATCGCTGCGGGCGTCTATATGCCGGAACGAGAACAATTGCTTGCCATCCGCACTCACTTGCTCGAACATCATGAGGAGTTTCGACGTCTATCAAAATCGCCGAAACTCCGCCGCTTGATGAATGAATTCGACGGCCTGCGCCTCAGTCGTCCTCCGAAAGGCTTCCCCAAAGATCACCCGGCCGCGGACTTGATCGCTTGCCGCCAGTGGGGAGTTTCAGCCACCTTGCCTGCGGAAACTGCCCTCCAGCCAACTCTGCGCAAGGAAATTGTTTCCCGCTTCCGCGCCGCGGCGCCGCTCATCGAGTTCCTCAACCGTCCGCTCACCGCTCAATCCACCGGTAAATCGGCGCACTTACTGGATTTTTTCTAGGCTCGATTTCTGAATCTACAACACCCAGCGCGGTCGCTTTGCCCGGTCGGGGCGCGAGGATGGGATGGAAGTCCAAAAATCAAACCCGAATCAGCGCAAGTCCCGACGCGCGATCCATGTGCTTTTGCAGGTGGGCCGGGTTCTCGGTCAGAATAAGTTCGCACGTAGGTCGAACCCAGGCTTCCATCAGGTGGCCGCCGTGCGCGCTTCCGTCTCGCCGCCCGACAATCATATGGGCGTGGACCTGCGGCGTTTCGTCAATGACGGCCACATCCCCAATCAATGACAGGAGTTCGACCTGTTCGTCCAGGTCTGCACATATTTCATACTTCTTAGTTTCCCAATTGAACCAGCCAACCTTGGCACGAGAAAGCGCACCAATCGCTTTGAAGCTGCTTCCGGCCAACTTCTGCTCCGTTGCGAATCGCTTCAGCTCCGCCAGGATCTCGTCTCCGGTATTGAAGATCAGCGCAAAAGTCTTGGGCCGATCCGATATCTGCTTGTAGCGCATAGCACCCCCCCGGATGTGCTCAATAATTTACTCAACCCTGGTTGGATGCTGTGGATCGGGTTGCCAGGAAGCTCAGCACTTGCAAGGAAATACGAATCGCGCAACTTTTCTTGCCGAGTTGCGTTCCTAACAACAGAGGAATTCGGGTCACACCAGCCTGGGTTCCGTACAATCAGCAATGCAGAACGGTTTTCATGGCTTTGCTGAGGAGGGTTCAATGCGCTTCTTTCGCTATGTCGCTTTACTCGGGGTCCTGCTGATTCCCGCTGCCTACTCGCGGGCTCAGGTTTCGCTAGGATTCAGTTACGGCGCGCCGGCCTATGGCGGCGGCTATTATGGCTATGCCCAGCCGAATTGCGTGTATGGGTACTACAACTACTACCCCTATACCTGCGCACCCTACGGATACTACGGTCCGCAATGGTTCAATAACGGCATCTTCTTAGGTATCGGTCCGTGGTACGGCTGGGGCTGGGGACATGGCTGGCATGGATATGGCTACGGCTATCGAGGAGGCTACGGCTACCGCGGGGGCTACGGGTATCGCGGCGGATACGGCTACGGACATGGCGGATATGCCTATCGCGGCGGCGGTGGCTATCACGGTGGCGGTGGCTACCACGGTGGCGGTGGTGGCTACCATGGCGGTGGCGGTGGCTATCATGGCGGCGGAGGCGGGTATCACGGTGGTGGTGGCGGTGGCTTCCACGGTGGTGGCGGCGGTGGCTACCACGGTGGTGGCGGCGGCCATGGCGGTGGCGGCGGCCACGGTGGTGGCGGACACAGATAGTCCCCTCGCGAAGAAATGGTTGGATCTGGCGGCTGTCGGCTTGGTGCCGACGGCCGCTTTCTTTGTCAAGGACAGCGAGTACTCCAGGCTGGCGTACTCTGCCTCGCTGCACCGGCAATTCCAGCAACGCAAATCGTATAATCAGCGGATGAAACGAGCTCCGCTGGTCGGCGTGGTTATGGGTAGCCGAAGCGATTACGAAATCCTTCAGCCAGCCATCGAGATTCTGCAGGAATTTTCTGTACCTCACGAGTCGCGAGTAGTTTCCGCGCACCGCACGCCGGATTGGCTCTTTGAGTACGCTTCAACGGCAGAAGAACGAGGTCTCCGGGTGTTGATCGCCGGCGCCGGCGGGGCCGCTCATCTGCCTGGTATGCTGGCGGCCAAAACCCATCTTCCCGTCCTGGGAGTGCCCATTCCGGCGACCATGCTGGCTGGTGTCGATTCGCTGCTGTCGATCGTGCAAATGCCCAGGGGGGTTCCCGTGGGAACTCTTGCCATCGGCAAACCGGGAGCGGCCAATGCGGCGTTGCTGGCGATTTCCATTCTCGCATTGCAAGATCGTGCTTTGCGTGATCGGCTATGTGCCTGGCGCGAAACCCGCAAACAGGAAGTGATGGCACAAACTCTACCCACCTCGGAAGCTCGCGACTGATGGAATCCCACACCCACAAAGCCATCCTGCCCGGCGCAACCATCGGCATCCTCGGAGGCGGTCAGCTCGGCCGCATGGTGGCCATGGCAGCTCGTTCGCTGGGCTATCGTATCCAGGTCCTCGACCCCGATCCGTCATGTCCGGCGCGCTTTATTGCCGATGCTTGTTTTGAGGCTGCGTGGAATGACGCTCGGGCAGCCGCCGACCTGGCCCGGGGAAGCGATGTGGTGACACTCGAGATCGAGCAAATCTCGGTCCCTGCCATCGAAGCGGCGGAGCGTCACGCGCCTGTCCGCCCCGGCTCGAAGATGCTGGCGATTATTCAGGATCGCATTCTGCAAAAAGATTGGCTGGTGGCGCATGGCCTGCCCATGGGCGAGTATCGCGCTGTGTCTGACCTGGCGCAGTTTCACACCGCCGTGCGGGAATTGGGCGGCCGATGCTTTGTAAAGAGCGCCCATGGCGGTTACGACGGCCGCAGTCAGGAAAAGCTCGGGTTTTCGCAGCCCGCGGATGCGAATGCCATCGACGCCGCGTGGAAATCGCTGGGGGAGCGCCCCGTTGTGGTCGAGCGAGCCATCGAACTCGAAATGGAAATCTCCGTCATGATTGCCCGCTCGCCTCGCGGGGAGATGAAGGTCTATCCCGCCGCCGTCAATCATCATCAGCAGCAGATTCTTGTGTGGAGCGCGATTCCCGCGAACATCTCCGCCGCAACCGCCAAGCAGGCGCGAGAGATGGCGCTCTCGATTGCAGAGCAGTTTCATCTCGAGGGACTGCTGGCGGTGGAGATGTTTGTAGCGAAGGACGGCCGCCTACTGGTGAATGAACTCGCGCCACGGCCACACAATAGTTACCACTCCAGTGAGAGAGCTTGCACCACCAGCCAGTTTGAACAGGCCGTGCGCGCCGTCTGCAATCTGCCGCTGGGAGAAGTGGATGTGATCCAGCCTGCGGCCATCGTCAATCTGCTGGGGGATGTCTGGCTGGACGCGAACCCGGAAACAGGCCCGCGCTTCGATCTGGCCTTGGCAGTTCCCGGCGTGCGATTGCATCTGTATGAAAAGCACGTTCCTCGCGCCGGCCGAAAAATGGGCCACTTATCCGGAGTTGGAGTAACGGTGCAGCAAGCCGTGCAGTCTGTCCTTGAAGCAAAAAGCAGATTGTAACAGTAACAATTGCATGAATCGTCAGCCAACAGAAAAGGCGGCCCGGATGGGCCGCCTTTTCTTCGCACGCGCGATTTCTCAGCCGATATCGCCGTCCCAGTTTTCCAGCGTTTTCTTCATTTCCGCCATAAATTTCCCGGCATCCGCGCCGTCGATTACGCGGTGGTCGAAGCCCAGTGTCAGTCGCATAATATGACGGACAGCGATGCTGTCGTTGCCGTCCGCATCCGTCACCACTGTGGGCTCCTTGAATAGTCCCCCCACACCCAGAATCGCAGTCTCCGGCTGGTTGATTACCGGCGTCCCGAATTGTTCGCCGAAGATGCCTGGATTAGTAATCGTGAACGTACCCCCCGCGACTTCCTCCGGCTTCAGCTTCTTGGCGCGAGCCCGCGCTGCCAGATCGGCGATACCCCGCGCGAGTCCAAGGAAGCTGCGCTCCTCCGCCTGCTTGATCACCGGAACAATCAGGCCCCAGTCGAGTGCGACGGCAATGCCGATATTAATGTTCTTGTGGTAACGGATGGCGTTGCCTTCCAGGGATGCATTCACAATCGGCATCTTGCGCAGGCAATTGACCACTGCGCTGGCAATGAACGGCATGTAGGTGAGTTTGACCCCGTTCCGCTGCTCGTACTTCGATTTTTCACGCTCGCGAATCTTCACGATTCGCGTCATGTCAATCTTGAACACACTGTGGACATGGGCACTGGTGTGCTTCGACTCCACCATCCGCTGCGCGATGATGGCACGCATTTTCGATAATGGGACCAGTTCTCCCGGTATGGATACCGGTGCAGTCGCAGAAGCCGCCAATGAAGGCGCGACCGAGGGTGCAGCTGCGGCCGCCTGGCCGGCGACAGCCGGGGTACCCGGCCCTTTGCTCTGCTGGCTCAGATACGCCAGTGCGTCCTCTTTCGTGATTCGTCCGCCCGCGCCTGTTCCGCTGATTTTCGAAAGATCCAGGTTGTTGTCTTTGGCAATGCGTCGAACCAGCGGCGAAGACCGGCCATGCTCGCCAATCTCACTGGGCGCGGAGCTCGAGGCGGCAGGAGCGGCCGCTGGTGGTGCAGTCGGTGGTGTGCCAGCCTGCTTCTCTGCCGGCGCGGCCGCGACCGGTGCGCCTGCACCCGCTGCGCTGCCGCCAATCACAGCAACCACCGTGTTGATCTCGACGGTGCTCCCTTCGGGCACCTTGATCTCCGTCAACACGCCTGCCGCAGGCGCTGGAATTTCGGCGTCCACCTTATCCGTCGAAATCTCAAACAAAGGTTCGTCCCGCTGGACGGTGTCGCCGACTTTTTTCAGCCACTTGGTAATCGTTCCCTCGAAGATCGACTCCCCCATCTGGGGCATCACGACGTTTGTGCCCGCCGCGCTCGCCGTCGTCGACGACTCTCCACCGCTCGATCGATCCGCCGGAACGCCCGCTCCTGAACTGGGCGCTGGCGCTGGAGCAGCTGCTGGAGCGGGAACTGGCTCCTTCGCCTTTTCCGGTGCCGTGGCAACGGCGCTTTCCCTGGCCACTTTCGCCGCGTCGATCGTCGGCGCGGAACTTGATGTCGCCGCTTCGCCGCTTTCGCCAATTACGGCCACAATGGTGTTGATCTCCACCGTCGCGCCCTCGGCCACTTTGATCTCCGTCAACACTCCCGACGCCGGCGCAGGAATCTCGGCATCCACTTTATCCGTCGAAATCTCGAACAAGGGCTCATCCCGCTGCACGCTCTCGCCAGCCTTCTTCAGCCACTTGGTAATGGTTCCTTCGAAGATCGATTCGCCCATCTGCGGCATCACTACGTTCGTTGGCATGGATTCCTTCCTGCTTTCGTTCTGCTTCCAGTTTGCCTTTGTTTTCAAATCATTCGGTGCGGCGGCTGCTGCTTGGCCCAGGCATCCACAACATTTTGCCCACGGCCGGATTTGGGTTTCGATTCAGGGATGGTAAGGGATGGAATTTCTATTTTCGTAGTCGCCATAGGACGGTTTTCCTACCGTTCTGCACCAAACTAAATTCTATATGACAAGATGCTGAACAGCGATCTCGCGTCTACGCCCGGCGTGGCTATCCATGGGCACAGAGGCTTCGGTTTCTCCATCGCTGCGCGATCATTCTGACTTGCCGGCGTTTCTGTTTAGAGATGCCTGTCGCAGCGCATCCACGGATTCCGTCCACAACACCTGCCTGCCAAAGATTTTCCCGAAGGTCCGCGACACCGCATGCATCGCTTGTTCCATCGTCGGCATTGCCCCGGAATGTTCGTCGATTTCCTCCTCCAGACTGGTAACGGCACAGTCGGCGATCCCGCAGGGAACGATCAGCCGAAAATCCCGCAGGTCAGTCGTCACATTCCACGCAAATCCGTGAGAAGTAATTCCCTGGGAAATATGAACACCGATCGCGGCAATCTTCTTCTCTGGAATGCTGCCGCCAGGTATCGTCCACACGCCGGTGCGTCCAGCGACTCGCTGGGTTAACACCCCATACTCCGCGCAGGTCCGAATCAACACTTCTTCCAGCCAGCGAACGTATTCAACGGCGCCCAGATGGGGGCCCTTCTTGCCGGGAAATTCTCCGCGCAAGTCGACAATCGGATAGCCGACAATCTGCCCGGGGCCGTGATAGGTCACATCCCCGCCGCGGTCAATCTCATGGATGCTGATCCTGCGCCGCGTCAGTTCTTCGTCGCTCGCCAGAACATTGGCTCGACTCGCATTTCTGCCCAACGTCAAGACCGGCGGATGCTCCAACAGCAACAACACGTCGCCGATCTGCTGCTGCTTTCGCAGCGCTACCATCTCCTGCTGCAGCTTCAATGCCTCGTCGTATCCGACGCGACCCAACTGTACTAGATGGAGCAGGTTGGCCATCACGCGGCGTCCGCCGTGCCAATCCGCGCCCTGAATCGAAGTCGGACATAGTCGGCAGTCCAGTTGCCCTCGCTGTCGCGCAGCGCTGGCTGCAGGTGCTCCAGCGTTTCCTGCAGAATCGTTTCCCGCAGGTCCTGCGGCACCGCATCGAAGACGCCTCGGCGAAATACCGTCAGCCATGCGCGCATGCCACTGGGCAGCGGGGTGGGGCGGGGAACCAGTTCCATCGCCTCTACGGCAAAGCCATGCCCTTCCAGCAATTGACGGTATTCCGAAACACTGGGAAAGTAGTTGTCGTCCACCATCAGCTCAGCCATCTCGTGATGGGCGAGCGCCGCGTGCAATGCCACCCGAATCGCAGCGATGTTGCCATGGCCGCCAAACTCCGCCACAAACCTTCCACCTGGTTTCAGCGCGCGCGCAACTCCACGTAACAGCGCCGGCTGATCGTGAATCCAATGCAGCGCAGCATTCGAAAACACCGCATCGAACTGGTGCTGGAATGTCATCTGCGTCGCGTCCATCACCTGTGCGGGCACGCCGCGTTTCCGCGCCGCTTCGACCATCTCCAAGGACCCATCGACGCCAACTACCCGCGCCCCGCGCTCCATGATCTGCCGGCTCAGCACACCGTCGCCGCAGCCGATGTCCAAAATCTCCTCACCCTGCACAGGGTCGAGCCACGCCAGAATATTGGCGCCCAGGTCGGTCACAAATCGGCCGTGTGCCGAGTATTCACACGGGTTCCAGGTTTGCGAGCTTTTCGTTTGGGCGGGCATAGATGTAGTGTGACGGTCCAGGGACCCGACATGTTGCCCCGAGCCCCGTTGTGGTTCGAGCCGATCCTAAGCGTTGATGGCCATATTTTCGACGCTGCCAAAACCATCCAGCATGGCTTCCGCCAGTGTTGGGTGCGCGTGGATCGTAAACATCATTTCCTCGACGGTTGCTTCCAGCTCGATGGCCGTCACCGCTTCTGCAATTAATTCCGTCGCCTGCGGCCCAATAATGTGGACGCCAAGAATCTCGCCATATTTCGCGTCCGCCACAATCTTCACAAAGCCATCGTGGGAGTCCACAATCGAAGCCTTCGAGTTGGCAGTGAACGGAAATTTGCCTACCTTCACCTGCAAGCCCTTTTCCTTCGCTGCCGCTTCCGTCAGGCCAACGCTGCCAATTTGCGGCTCGCAGTACGTGCATGCAGGAACGCGATCACGTCGTACCGGCCGCGCATATTTTCCCGCGATCTTCGCGGCCACTACCATGCCGCACATCGCGCCCACGTGCGCCAGCTGCGGCAGGCCTGCGACGATATCGCCAATCGCGTAAACCCCAGGCTCCGCCGTCTGCATCCACTCATTCACGGTGATGAAGCCGCGATCGGGCTTGATCTTTGTCTTCTCCAGCCCGACATCCTGCGTGCGCGGCGCGCGCCCCACAGCCACCAGCACCTTCTCGGCTTCCTTCACCATCTGCTTGCCGTCGGCACCGGTCGCCGTCACCTTCACGCCATTCTTGGTCTTCTCCAGCTTTTCAAACCTGGTGCCGGCGAACGACTCGATCCCACGCTTGCGAAAGGCTCGCGCCAACTCTTTGCTGATGTCTTCATCTTCGTTCGGCACCAGACGCGGCAGAAATTCGATGATCGTGATGTCCGCGCCAAAACTCTTGAAGATCGACCCAAACTCGACCCCTACCGCGCCCGCGCCAATCACGACCATGGACTTCGGAATCTCTTTCAGCGACAGAATCTCCATGTTCGTCAGCACGCGGCTGTCCGGCTCCAGGCCGGGTAGCATCTTCGCGTCCGAACCCGTTGCCAGAATCACATTTTTCGCGCTTACAACGCTGCGCTCGCCATTCGCACCGCTCTCGGCAGTCACCTCCACCGAATGCACGCCGTCCTTGGCCGGCCCGGTCAGCCGCCCGTGACCTGCAAACACGGTCACCTTGTTCTTCTTCATCAGGAACGCCAGGCCCTTGGCATGCTTGTCGATGATGGCCTGCTTGCGCTTCTGGATGGTCTCCCAGTTGAGCTTGCCCTCGCCAAGGCCCTCAATCCCGTACTCCACCGCATGTTTCAGGTGGTCATAGACTTCCGCATTAAACAGCAGGGACTTGGTGGGGATGCAACCCCAGTGCAGGCAAGTGCCGCCCAGCTTGCTCTCTTTCTCAATCAGCGCGACTTTCAGGCCATACTGCCCGGCGCGAATCGCCGCCGTGTAACCGGCTGGCCCGCCGCCGATGATGGCGACGTCATAGATCGTTTCAGCCAATGGAATGCTCCGTTCCGTTGCAATGTTGGGGTTATTCGATGCTCGACGACACTCGCTCGAACCAAACACTTAATTTTAAGGGAAGGGAATGCTCCAACGCGAATGGGGGTAAGAGTAGTCCACTCGACGCCGGCTAGCGCATTCCGTCGGTTTCGTCCGATAGCTTAAATCTCCCCGGAGACATTCCGCGGGCTGCTGCTATCGAGGTAATTCCGAGTGTGGACCCACATTGACTGTGAGAACAGGAAGTAGCACAAGTAAGCAAATGCTGCGGAAGCGATACATTTACCAGGGGATGATAGTGATTCGTTTTTCTCACGCCGCATCCGTCCGGCGCGGCGCAATGCTCTCCACGACCTTGCGATTCGCATTCTCCGCTTCACGCAGCTCATACGATGACTGCATATTCATCCAGAACTGCGCCGTGGTCCCAAAATATTTCGCAAGACGGATCGCCGTATCGGCGGTGATTGCCCGCCGCTCCAAGACAACATCATTCAGACGCGGACGAGTCAGCTTCAATTCCTTGGCCAGGGCATAGACACTCAGGCCGAGCGGCTTCATGTATTCCTCGCGCAAAATCTCTCCCGGATGGATGTTCCATCCCCACATCGGCTTTGTCTTTTTCGCTATCTTTGCCATGTCTGTTCTACCTTTCTCGCCGCAACTAATGATAATCGACAATCTCCACGTCGTATGCTTTCCCCTCGCGCCAGCGAAAGCATACGCGAAATTGATCGTTGATCCGGATGCTGTGTTGACCGGATCGATCGGCTTCCAGCGCCTCCAGTCGGTTTCCCGGCGGCGTTCGCAGGTCTTCAAGGGCCTGCGCGTCGTCGATCATCTTCAGCTTTCGCATCGCGACTCGCCGGAGGTTCGCTGGAAGCCGCTGGCCGGTGCCATCGCGCCAGAATTCTTCCATCTGCCGTGTTTTGAAGCTGACGATGATGCAATCAAGCGTACCGTTATGCGGTACGCTTGTCAAAGCTTATTTTCTGCGCGCGCTGCCCCTCAGCAAAGCCAAAATCTCAGACCGCGCTGCACGAATCGCTTTTCCAGATGGCGAGAATCGCGTCTTCGTCGCCCAGGCCGTCCGGAACAGCCGGGCTGGGGTCGTTGGCTTCGTACCATTTCCGGTGGTTCAGCGGCGAGGTCTCCGTCCGCGCGCCCGGCATTTCCAGGTAGCCGTTCGGGTCCGTTGTCCTCACCCAGTTCCAGGCGTAACGCAACCACTGCGCGCGGTACGTGCGGCTCTGGTTGGCGAACCAGGAGATCTCGTCGTATCCCCAGACCCAGAACGCGCCAGGTACTTGCCGTCCAGCTGTCTCTCCCGATTGCCCGGGATACTTGCTGACACCCCAATTATCGAGCTCAACCAGGTACGGCAGATGGTCGCAGGTCCAGCCGCTGTAGGTGCGTCCCCCCTTGCTGCGCAAGTAGATGCTGTCCACGTAGCCCACCTGTAGAATCGCCTCCTCCGGCTTGTCGGGGACCTCCTTGATGCGCAGAGGAAATGCATGGAAGTCGAGCAGAAGCTCGCCGTTCCGCACCAGGCCCCCACTGGGCACGTGTGCATTGCACAGCACCATACCGCGCCGGGCATGGCGAGAAGCATAGCGGCGCACCAGATCGAAAACATGGCTGTAGTGGTCCAGGTGGGCATCGTTCTTGTCCATGATTTCCATCTGGCCCCAGTGAATACCCTCAAATCCCAGGTCAATGTAGGACTTTGCCAGGAAGTAGAACCAGAGCTGCGTCTCGGTCTGGCTCACGTCCGGTACGCCCGCGTTCTTGCTCCACGAGCGGGTGCGTTGCGGCAGTGGATACAGCATCGCCTCGTAGCGGAAGTTGCGCTTCTCCACCGGCTGGCCGAGCGCGGTGAACGCCCAGTCAGGCACCGGCACCTGCTCCACCTCGGTGGTGACAATCTCAAAGATGCATGCCTCGAAAATTGTCTCGGGCGAGATGGTGCGCACCTGCGGCATTTGCTGGCGGGCCCGCTCGAAGTTCGCGAGCAGGTTGCCTTCGCCGCCCCACAGGCAGATGCTCCGGCCAATGTATTTGGCGCCGATGCGCTTCAGCATGCGGATGTTGTCGTTCAGGTCGCCTCGGCCGTTCAGCAGGCCTTCCATGGTGATGGATCGCGACAGGTAGTTGTCCAACACCTCCCTGGAGATCGTGCGGCGAAAGTCGTAACTGCGCGGGCAAGGCCCTCGGCCTATATCGGCAAACGTCCGTCTCGTCATTGCGAACGCCGTAGCCGCCAGCGAAGCGGTCAAGAACCGTCGTCTTTCCAAGGAACCTCCTGAGAACCGTGTGCGATAGCCGCGGGAATAGCACATCGAATCCGCAGGCGGACAAGCACCGGAACCATCATAGGCGCGCCGGCGCATTTTCTCTATTGGGTCTGGGCCGAAGAAATGACGGCGCATGTTTTCCGTTAAGAAGAGCCGCGCCCGGTTGAACTCAGAAAGTTCACCGTAATACGGAAAATGCTCTCGATGTGGAGACTCAGCTTCGAGTCACGGCCCGATTCTCCTTCTCCACCTCGTGCAGTTCATCCCAGCGCCATAGCAACTGCGCCTCTTACAGGCCGCCGACTGTAATTGCCGGCGCCCCAGACGCACGCTTGATTTTTGATCCTCGAAAACCGTAGTAACAGATGTACGCGTAGCAGACGGCGGGCACCACATATGCGTGGTGGATTCCGATATGATCCGCCACAAAGCCCTGTAACAGCGGTATCAGCGCCCCGCCAATCACTCCCGTCATCAGCAGGCTCGACCCGCGATTCGTCAGCGTTCCCAGGCCCATCAACCCCAGCGCATAGATATTCGGCCACATGATCGAGTTGAAAAGGCCCACCAGGATAATGCTCCACATGGCCACGTGGCCGAAACTGAAGATCGACGTCACTACCAGGCCGCAGGCAATGATCGCCGCCACCCCTAGCACCGGACCCGCGCGCAGCCTCTGCGTGATGCCGGCTCCAAAGATCCGGCCCACCATCAGGCCGCCCCAATACAATGCGACATAAATGGCCGCCGTTTTTTCAGGAATGTTGCCGATGTACGGTTGGTTCAAATAATTCACCATGAAGCTGCCAACCGACACTTCGGTTCCTACGTAGAAGAAAATTGCGATGACTGCGAGCAGCAAGTGCCGCTGATGCCAAATGCTGGGCCCATGCTCGCTCTGCAGCGCGACCGATGGAGAAAAAACCTCCATCTTCGGCAGCTTATATAACGCCATCACAATCGCGTACGAAACCAGGATTGCCGCGATCACAAGGTAGGGAAGTTTGACCACCGCCGCCTGTTGCACTTGATATGCATGCAGCGCCGGCTGCGATAATCGGCTCAACTCTACGGCCGTCAGCGGCACTCCGCCCAGGATCAAAAGACTGCCCACGTACGGCGCAATCGTGGTTCCGAAAGAATTGCATGCGCTGGCCAGATTCATCCGGCTGGATCCTGTCTTGACCGGCCCCAGAACGATCACGTAAGGATTGGCGGCCACCTGCAGAACGGTCATGCCCCCAGCCACGATCGCCAGCGCGACCAGAAACAGTGGAAATGAGGGAGCCATCGCGGCCGGAATGAAACTCACCGCCCCGATCGCCATCACCAGCAGTCCCGTCACTAGTGTCCACTTGTAGCCGATCCAGTCGACCACCTTGCTTGCCGGGATCGCGAAGATGCTGTACGCAGCAAAGAAGAAGGTCTGCACCAGCATCACCTCCGCATACGACAGCGTGAACACGCTCTTCAAATGGGGGATAAGGATGTCGTTCAGACAAGTGATAAATCCCCAGAGAAAGAACAGCGTCATCACCATCGCCAGCGCGCTCGTGCGGCCCGGTGTTGATGGCGCTGAAACGACTCTGGAACTTCCTCCGGTTGCGATGGCCATGCTTCGCCCGTGGCTCCTTCTTGGTTGATTTGTTTCGTCGTGCGTTATCGATTGAGAAGATCGTCAGGCAATTACGCGTACCTGGGAGCCTTTGAACCCGAAATAGCAGATGTACACGTAACACAGCGCGGGAAGAAAAAATGCATGATGGATTCCGATTTTGTCAGCAACGAAGCCCTGTAGCAATGGAATCAGCGCCGCACCCAGCACGCCCATCACCAGCAGGCTCGACCCAAGATTTGTCAGCCGGCCCAGTCCCGCCAGCCCCAGCGCAAAAATGTTCGGCCACATGATGGAATTAAAAAGTCCCACCAGGATAATGCTCCACATGGCCACATGCCCATACGTGGCCATCGACGTAATGACCAGGCAACACGCAACAATCGCCGCTACTCCCAAGACCGGTCCCGCACGCAATTTCTGCGTGATTCCAGCCCCCAGGAACCGGCCCACCATGGCGCCGCCCCAATAAAACGCCACATACAAAGCCGCCGCCTTCTCCGTCATGTCGCCGATCTCGGGCCGGCTCAGATAGTTGATAAGAAAACTTCCAATGGAAACCTCCGCCCCGACATAAACGAAAATCGCCACAATGGCCAGCACCAGGTGGCGCTGTTTCCAGATGCTGGGCAGCGGCGCGTCTGCGGACGAGTCGTCCTCCCCAGTGCGGATCTTGGGCAGCTTATAGAACGCCATCGCCACGGCAAAAGAAATCAAAATGATGGCGATCAAGGTGTAGGGCAGCTTCACCACGCTCGCTTGCGCCACTTTGTAGGCATGCATTGCCGCAGGCGACAGCAATTTCAATTGGCTCGCGGCCAGCGGAACGGTCCCCAGGATAAACAGGCTGCCAATGTACGGCGCGACCGTTGTCCCCAGCGAGTTAAATGCTTGCGCTAGATTCAGGCGACTGGATGCCGTTTTTGCCGGACCCAGAACGATCACATAGGGATTGGCGGCAACCTGCAGAAAGGTCATCCCGGCAGCCAAAATTCCCAGCGATACCAGAAACAAAGGGAACGAAGGCACCATGGCTGCCGGAATAAAGCACAGCGCTCCCACCGCCATCACCAGTAGTCCGGCCACCATCGTCCACTTGTACCCGATCCAGTCGATCACCTTGCCCGAGGGAAGGGCGAACACGAAATAGCCGGTGAAGAAGAACGTCTGCACCAGCATGACTTCTGCATAATTCAGCGTAAACAGGCTCTTGAGATGAGGGATCAGGATGTCATTCAGGCAGGTGATGAATCCCCAGAGAAAGAACAGCGTGATTACCATCGGCAACGCAGTTTTGCTGCCCTGTGACGACTCCGTCGTCACCATGTTGCGACTGTCTGCGCTCGTCATTGCCATGGTTCGGCCGTCGCCCCCTTCGCCTTCAATCGGTCCGCTGTTCCCAAATGCCTCTCTTAAGGTATCCGCAAACGCGACATTGGGCAAAACAGGGCAGCCGCCGCGAGTCCATCCCCACGAACGCTACCGACACGCACCAAACCGAATGGATCGTTGATCGACAAGCAGGCCCGGTTTTTACTGGGTGACTTGCCACTGATCGCCATTCTTCACCAGCGTGACGTGAGCAGGCTGGCCGCCCGCGACCGCATTGCTTAACTGCGGAAACGCGGTTTGCATCTCCTGAGACTGCGCCCACGTCGGCACATCGGCAATCTTGAAGTGATAGTTCACCTGCGCCGTTTCCGCGCCCGAGGAATTTTCTGCCGTCGTGAAGCTGTCGATGGAGGTCACCTGCGGATGCCCATAGCAGAAGTTTCCATAGCCGGGCTGGGTAGGGTCGCCGTTCCATGCTGTCCGTCCCTGGCTCGAAATGTCGTAGTTATTCACTTGCTTCGAGGCAATGATGAATTCCTTCTTCTCGGCCGTCGTTCGGGTCAGCAGTCCAGCATCGGTGAGCGCATCGTAGCCCTCGGTTTTCGAGTCGTCCGCCGTTGCTGCCTGCACCGGGAACTTCTTCGGCTCGGACCACAGGCACGACGGGTGGCCCTGGCTGTAGTTGTTGATTGCGGTCCGGAAATCAACCTTCAAGTCCTCTTTTTTGCTGCAACCAGCGGCCAGCAACAACACGCTGCACAGCGCCATACCATGAAATACATTTCGTTTCGTTATTCGGTTCATGTCATCTCCATCCCCTAGGATGCAGACAAGGCCGAATCTGTCTTTTAGACGTTGGTATTTCGACGGCACAAGGTTCGCTCTACACCAGCCGCTTACCCGTCATCGTCTGCAGCACAGCCAGCGGAGAATGTTCCGGTGCGACCATAGCTTCTGGCGCCACCAGATAGGTCTGCTCCAGCGCATACTGGCCAGCTAGTACCGCATGCGGCACCATGTCGGTGTAGACCATCCAACTCGATCCCGGCGGAAAAAACCATGCCTCGCGCCTTCCCGTCGCTTGATAACCCGCATTTTCCTTCAGGAAGTTATGGAAGCGCATCATGAAGTCATCGTAGGGCGACCGCCTCAGTGCGGGAATCGCCCGTCCCAGGCCGATACCGCAAGCGGCCCGCGCCATCACACGCTCCAGCGGACTCTGTTCGCGCGGCAGCGCTATGGCCCGCGGCGCAAACTGCGGTGTTAGCGTGCGAAACGGTTCGCCTGTGATCCAGTCGCGCGTTTTCGTCGGATGAAGATTGTTGAAGAACCGCAGAATGCGGGCGCCCCGCGAAGGACGCGTTGGAAATGCGTCGGTGTGCATCAGGTCATTGCGGCGGCGCAACGGCAGATTCCGCCCCTGCTCCTCTTGCGGACGAAAACTGCCATAGTCCAATTGCCAGCGACATTGATAGGGTGACAAAAAAGACCCAAGAAACGCAGTAACATGCTGCGAATAGTCACGGAGAATGCGATGCAGGCGCTCGCCGGCCGCCGCGTCGGCGTCCTTCATATCCGCCCCGGAAATTCGGTCCAGCTTCGGCTTGTACGCCAGATTTTTATGCAGTCCGCTGCTGGTTTGCTCCAGCGTCAACAGAAAGTGCAGATCTTCTTCCGCCAGTGCGATCGGTGTCTGTGGGAAGAAAAGAATGTTGCCCTCTTCCAGCTGCTGGCACCAATGACGCGCTTGACTCTCAGACTGTCCTTGCTCGAAAGCGTCTCGGCGGAATCGTTACCATGCCCATACGGTGCCCGACTTATTCCGCGCCGGAGAATTTGCTGCGAGCCCACACGCTCAAGAGATAGGTCAGAGCCACCACCATCACCAGTATGCCGACAGGAGCGGCGATATATCGATAGGCGATGGTCAGGTTGAGCATCGATGTCCCTGTGGCCGAGTCGTAAATTGTGACCCCGATGATCGCCAGAAAGAAGGTCACAAAAAACGCCAGAAATCCGCATGCGCCACCGGTCAGCAGGCTGCCGACCAGCCCCAGCTTCCCAATAGGGATCTTGAAAATGGTGACATCTTTCGTTGCCGGAACATGCGCAATAGTATCGGCCGAGATATTTTGTGCAGTCATGACGTGATTCCCTTCGCAATTCTCGGGAGGCGCTGCCCTCGGTCGAAGCAGTTCCGTGACGGTGTACCCTCCTCCGCCAACTCGCCGCGCAACGCGCGTACGTACCGGCTTCGTTCTCCCGGTGCAGCGACCGTCGAACTGCTCTAGAATACAGCTTCATGCTGGAAATCGCCCAGATCGAACTGAAGGCCGCTTCTGAAGTTGCGCGCAGTGCTCCCCTGCAGCAGGCTTCCAACAAAATCCGCTACGCAGCCTACGGCGATACCCAGCTTCCCGCCTCGGACCTGTCGCGCATGGTCGATGCCGTGCCGCCTGCGATTGCCGCCGCCCTCCAGAAAAAGCGCTATTATTTTGTGCCGCTGACACTGGGAGCCTCGTACCCTCCGGAATCGAGCGAGACCACCTTCCTGGAGGTCGATCCCACCCAGCTGATGATTGCTGCGGGGTTCTCGACCGAACTGGGCGACTCCGCCGTCTGTCATCGCAACGTCAAGATCGATGGCACGGATTGCGTCTTCATCTCCACGCGTCTCATGCAGGACCGCTTCGCGCTCTCGTTCGAGTTTTATATCAACGCCGGTCATCACTTTGTCGACGCTGCCGGAGTCCCCGAAAGCTTCATGCAGCTGGTTTGGACGCAGGCCGAAGCGAATGTGCGAGGCGAAACCAGTCAGGATGCCTGGGAGCAGCGCGCCAAAGCACTCGGGTCGAATCCTGGCCAGGTCATCGAACAGCCGACCAAGCGACGGCGGCCGAAATTCTGGTCGGGTAAGCCGGCACCGGAACCCGCGCCGGCAAGTCGCGCCATCGACGAAAAAGCGCGCACGGAGTATCTCGAAGCCGCTTTTTCAGACGCGGTTGCCATTTATCTTCTCTCGCTCACCGTCGACTTTGACTACAGCGAACTGCGCGAGCGCGAATACCCGCTCCTTACAGCACCCGCGCTGGCCGAGCGTCTGCGTCACGTGGCCCAGCTTTTTCCGCCATCCGCTGGACATCAGTTTTCTATCTACTATCGCCGCAATCGCTGAAGGTTTTCCCGGCTCCGCGTGAGCCGTCCTCTGACATCCGCTGCGCGATGCTCTAGAATCGGCCCATGATTGCTCATCTACGCGGACGACTTCTCTCCAAGACTCCACAATCCGCGGTTGTCGAAGCGGCCGGCGTTGGCTATGAAGTGACCATCAGCATCCCGACATTTACCGCACTTCCCGCCGAGGGAAATGAAGTTGCCCTGCTGGTGTACACCCATGTACGCGAAGATGCGCTGGCGCTCTTCGGATTTACCACGGCGACCGAAAAGCGATTATTTGAAAAGTTGCTTTCCATCAGCGGAATTGGCCCCAAACTCGCAATTACTGTGCTCAGCGGATTGCCTCCGGAACGACTCATTGCCGCCATCCATGGACAGGATCACGCCACGCTCACTCGCATTCCTGGAGTGGGAAAGAAAACTGCAGAACGAATTGTCCTGGAATTGAAAGATAAATTGAAGGAACTGGCGCCGACCACCGTCGCTGGCGCTGCCACTCCAGTATCGGAAGATGTTCTGTCCGCGCTGGTCAATCTCGGCTATCCGCGCGCTCTTGCCCAAAAAGGCGTCGAATCGTCCCTGGCTCGCACTCCAGATGCTGGCAAGGATTTTGAAACACTGTTCCGCGCCTCGATGGCTGCCATGCAGTAACCCTCGCGGATATTGGAAAAAATTAAACGGCTCTGCCGGGTTCTGCAATTCTCAAGCCACGGAAGCCGAAGGTTCGACGTCTCCGCGCTCGATCCGCTCCTGGCAGTTGATGCAGTAGGGCGTCCACGGAAGCGCCTCGATCCGCTTTGTGCCGATGCTCTGGAGACAGCGCACGCAGTCTCCAAACGTGCCGTCTTCAATGCGGCCTAACGCTTGGCGCACCAGACGCAGTTGTGCGTTGCGGACCGTGCCTTGGGTAAAAAGCAGCTCCTTCTGGTAGCCTGCGACCGCCTGGTCCGCGACGTCCCGCGTGTCATCCGGGTTTGCTGCGAGCGCTTGCTCGACTGTACTGGCCAGGGCCTGCTCCAGCTCTTGCTGGCGCTGCCGAAGGCGCTGTTCGAAATAGAGGCGCCTGTTCTGCGGATTCGGGGTATGGGGATTTGCCATAATTCGTTGACTCCGTGACTTTCGCTACTAACCACTGTTGGACGCCGTTCGATGCCGAATGGTTGAGATTATTTTTCGATTTCGGGAATCGGCGGCCAATGTGCCGAAATCACCCCCGCAAATGGCCAGAACGCAGGAAAGCTGCCGGAATCTTCCTTGAAATATCCGATTTCACCCACGACTCAAATTTTGCTGCGATACCGGTGCAGCTTGATCCCTGCCTCTCCCCCACGTACCCTTGTACCTATGTACGAAGATTTCAAGGCCGTCGATCATTGGACCGGGGAAGAGCTGCATTGCAGGTGGAAGGGAAACATCGTTGCCATAGCAACCCGCCACGCGGATGCTGTCGACGTCAGCTTCCTCGTCAACGGACGTTCTCTTGTGATTGCTATGCCGCTGCCCGCCTGGGTGGAATTCCGCAAGCGCACCGGCAATGTCATCACAGATTATCTGGCGGCGCAGATCGCAGGTCGCTACCTGAAGCAGTCGATTGAGAACGGCTACGACAACGGCCGCGAAATCTACACGATGACTGTCGATGAGGTGCTGGCTCACCTCGACGTCGTGATGCGCGAGGCAGGCAATACCGGCAACCTCCCCGTCCTCCCCATCCTCACCGCCACCTAGGCCACTCCTCCCTCCAACATCGGGGAAAGATATCGCTGCCGCATCTGTCGCTTATGCGGAATGCCGGAAAGCCTGGTGCAATCGCCACGCCAGAAGTTCCTCGATGTCGCCGAGCCGGACAAGCGACCCCGGCGCGAAGCAAGCGTTCACGAAGTTCATGAAATTGCGCAGCCATGGCTCATTCCTGCGAGCATCATTGGAATTGCAGCCGCCTGGTTGGCCCAGGTTCGCGACAATTCGGCCAGACGGCGAGTAGCCTGAGGATAAGCAGTTCCGGAACTCCAAATTTGCTCTTGCCGGTTTTCCAGAAGCAGGTTCCGTGACACAATGGAGGGTTTAAGCAAATCCAGGAGCGACGCGCCCATGACTTCGGCTGAAGCAGTTGTCCACGAGATGCCTGTTCTTGCCCAGCTGACACCGGGCAGGAGCCATCGCAATCTTCCCGTCTCTCAGCTGGTCGCAATCTCCCTCGCCCGCGGAGAGTCAAAGCTGGCCGCCAATGGCGCTCTTGTTGCCTACACCGGTGCTTGTACCGGCCGCTCTCCCAAAGACAAATTCATCATTCAGGATGACCGCACCCGCGACCATGTCAAGTGGGGCAAGGTCAATCAGCCGTTTGACTCAGAAAAGTTCGACGCGCTCTATCACCGTGTGCTGGCTCACTTGGTCAACCGGGACGTCTACGTGCAGGACCTGTTTGCCGGCGCCGATCCCCATTACTCCATGCCGGTCCAGATCATCTCGGAATATGCCTGGCATGCGTTATTTGTCCACCAGCTCTTTCTGCGCCCCACGCCGGAGGAACTCGCAAGCCATGTTCCGGATTTCACGGTCATCGCGGCTCCGGAATTTGAATGCGTCCCGGAGCGGGATGGCACCCGTTCCTCCGTGGCCATTCTGGTCGACTTCACGCGCAAAATTGTGTTAATTGCCGGCACCAAATATGCCGGTGAGATGAAAAAATCCATCTTCAGCATTTTGAATTTCCTGTTGCCCGAACGCGATGTCTTCCCCATGCATTGCTCTGCCAACATGGGCGAGGACGGAGTGACTGCGCTGTTCTTCGGCCTCTCTGGCACCGGAAAAACAACCCTCTCCGCCGATCCCTACCGCCGCCTGATTGGCGACGACGAACATGGCTGGGGCCCCCACGGCGTCTTTAACTTTGAAGGCGGCTGCTATGCCAAGTGCGTCGACTTGTCAAAGGAGAAAGAGCCGCAAATCTATCACGCCATCCGCTTCGGAGCCGTGTTGGAAAATGTTGTCATCGATCCCGAAACCTGCGAGCCCGACTATCACGATGTGCACTTTACTGAAAATACCCGCGCCGCTTATCCGATCGACTACATCCAAAATGCTTTGCTTCCCAGCGTAGGCGGCCATCCCAAAAATATTTTGTTTCTCACTGCAGATGCCTTTGGTGTCCTTCCGCCCATTTCCAGGCTGACGCCGGAGCAGGCCATGTATCACTTCCTTTCTGGATACACGGCCAAGCTGGCGGGCACGGAAACCGGCCTCGGCGCGGAGCCTGTCCCGGATTTTTCCACCTGTTTTGGCGCCCCCTTTATGCCGCTGCCGCCCAAGGTGTACGCGGCTATGCTGGGCAATCGCCTTCGTCAGCATGGAACCCAGTGCTGGCTGGTCAATACCGGCTGGACAGCGGGAGGCTTCGGCGTCGGTCAGCGCATCGGCCTGCCGCATACGCGGGCCATGGTCCACGCCGTGCTTGACGAGCAACTGGCGGACGTGGAGTTTGTGCGGGAACCCACCCTGGGTTTCAGCGTTCCGACATCCTATCCCGGCGTTCCGTATGAGATCTTGAATCCTCGCAACATGTGGAAAGATCGAGCCGCCTACGATCGCCAGGCTGCCATGCTGGCGGAGAAATTCCGCGAAAATTTTGTCAGGTTCGACGTGCCGGATGAAATCCGCAATGCCGGTCCGCAGGCGCAACACTAAACTCGTATGTTTCTGCGCAAATTGAAGATCGAATGCCTGGACCAGGCCGGGCAGTCGCGCCCGTGTCCCCTTCATTGGATCGATAATTTCGCCATGCGAAATTTCACCAACGACGCGATATTCGACGACACCTTGCCTGTGGCCGATGGATGGCTCGAGGCGGGCTCCCGCGTGCCTTTGCCGGAATTGAGGGTTTCGATGGAAAACTGGTTTCGCCGCAAGGGGTATCTCAAAGCCGGCGAGTCCTTGACCATTACCGAGCCGCTCCCCTGACGCCGTCCATCCGCCGACGGAAAGCTTCTTCAACCCGGCAGCGCAACCGTCTCATCTACTGATTCTGCAATGCAGTGCCCAGCAGCGTACGCAGCGCGCGCACATAGCCGGTCAGCGCGATTCGCCCCGCCTCCGTCATACGATAGAGCGTGACTGGCTTTCGCAGAACGAACTTTTTCTCCACGCCGATATAGCCCGCTTCCTCCAGCTTCAACAAATGTGCGCCCAGGTTGCCATCCGTCGAACCCGTCTTCTCACGCAGCCAGGTGAACTCCGCATCCTCCACGCTCGACAGCAGGGAAAGAATGGCCAGCCGCAGCTTGCCGTGGATGATCGGATCGAGGTCGGGCAGATCAGGCATGTTGCACCACGGCGCGGCGGTCGCGGCGTTCGCTCACCATCAGGTAAAGTCCGAAGCCGACCTGGCCGATCAGCGTGGCTGCAATGAAGATCGGTCCGATAGCGTTTTCAGGACCAAAGCATGTGGCGACAGCCGCCACCCACCACATCACTGCCACCAGACACTGTCCCCGCCAGCGCAAAATCATGCTGCTGGCAAAGTTTGAGACTCCCAGCAAGCACTCAATCGCTGCGGTGTAGCTATGTGCTTCGAAGTGCCCGCTCAGGCTGACGCCAAAGCAGTAGATGAACAGCGCGATGCCCACCGCGGTCCAGATCGCACTGATCGACCGCGAGAGTGTGGTGCGAAGCTCGCCCTTTTTCTTCTTGGAATGAATGACAAGAGCCGTAACCAGCGTCGCAGTCACCATCGTGACCAGCCACGCAATAGTCGGCGTGCCCAGCCAGGCGCTCCACCCGATCGCGACCAGGTAGGCGCTGCCCCACAGCACGAAGCTCCAGCCCCAGTACTCCGTTGAGCGCCGGCCTTCCTGCACCATCATCTCGACCAGCTCGAAGCGGGTGAGAAGCTCCTTCTCCATTTCCCTCGATTGTTCGTTCATCACAGTGTCCTTTCCGGATCCGACGCGATCTCCAACGAGTTCCCTGGGTTCTACAAGCCAGGAGCATCGCCTTATGAAGAGTACTTCTATACAACAGAAATCTGTGGAAAACTGCCGATGCTTTGGATATTTTAGTGCATCATATCTCAAGTATGTAATCGTCGAGATCCGTTTGCGTTGGACCTGAGAAGGGAACTGAACGACCTGCCTCGCTGCGGATTCTATTTGGCCTTCCTATGGTTGGGGGCTCATAGCGCTCCTGTAGCGATCTCTGTCCAGCCGACGTGTTTTAACCCGATTCTTGCCGGCATTGCTGGCGTACATCAGACAAGTTTCAAAGGATCTTTTCCCTTGTCGCGCTTGTACCTTCTCACATAGATGCCAATCTGCGGTTTAAGTTTGTGGTCATGAATCGTATCTGAACTCGTGATCACCTCGGGAATCCAAAGAAGCGTTCTGGGTCGAGAGGTATCCATAATCCTATGTCTAGATTCGTCTAGTGTTTTGTTCTTCAACCATCGCATTGTGGGTCCGGCAACAGCTTCAACCCAAGCATTGATCCGGTTCGCCCGGTCCAATGCGACATTTGCACACATCGCCGGTTTGCAGCAACGTTGCGCCCAGCGATACGCTGATGCCCAGTGGCTTATCGGCTGCCACCTCCACCGAGATTTCCTCGATCGTTCGCCGGCATCGCTCTGCCAGTTGCTCCAGCGAATCCCGCGTCACGTCCCGGGCTACCACCAGAAATTCGTCCCCGCCCCACCGCCCTAGCGTGTCCCCGGTACGCAGGCAATTTGCTAATGTCTCACATAGGGTCTTCAGCACCCGGTCGCCAGCCCGATGACCATAGGTATCGTTGATCGATTTGAAATGATCGATGTCAATCTGAACAATTCCGTGAACCCGTTGGAACTCTTCCACTTCCTGAACCGCGTGCTGTATCTTCAGCATTTCGATATACCGCCGATTCGCCACGCTGGGTCAAGCCGTCGTAAAAGGCCAGGTCCTCCAGATCGCCCGCCATTCTCTCCAGTTTTTTTATCGCGCTGATGTCACTGAAAATCTGCACCGCGCCGGTGATCGAGCCATCCTCGGCCTTGATCGGGGCAACGCGAATACGAACCGGAACGCGGTGTCCCAGCTTGTGACGGAGAAAAACTTCAGCTTCTCGGCATTTGCCGTCGGCAATGGTTTTGTCCAGCGGGCATCCTTCCAGGCACAGGGCGCACCCTGCCTGGTCCAGGTGCATCAGAAAATTGTCAAATGCAGCCCCTAGTTCCTTCCATAACTCCACCGCAGTCATAGCATTTTCTTGTTACGACCGTGAGCTCGTTTGCTTACCGCTTCAGCCGCCGGAAATCCCGTCAGGCGCTCCGCCCCTTTGATTCCAGTAGGTGATTTTTCGGTGAGTATCGACGAAATAGATTCCGTCGTAGACACTGTCGAGCAGCTTTTCATGGAAGGTATTCGGCCGCTGTGCGTGTCCCTGTTCCGCGCTCGATTTCATCCGCCGAAACACCGACGACTTCGACACCTGAGTACCTCAAGGGGGATGATTTGAGAATCAAGCTCAGTATCGGAATCCGTCAACAACCGCATCAGCGGGAAACATTCTCAGGGGCTATTGACTTTAGTTTGGCATCCCGATGCGACCTTCGGAATCACCCACCACCGCCTCTTCCCCTCAGACGGAACAATCCCGCCAACAGCCCAGAGGTCGTCTCCATCGCTGTCGTAGCACGCCGTCAACAGATGGGCCTTCCGCGACCAGCGTCTCGTCAACTGCCATCCGGAAATCCACCGCGATGCAGCATCATCGGATAGTGCGGCAGGCCCTCCGGCTTCGGCACGGCCGACCGCCATCCGTCCGGATAAGGCTCCAGGCCGCGGAACAAAGGCGATAACTGCACAGCCGGCTCGCCCACAAAATACTCGAGCGCCTCCCGAAGCGTTCGGACAGCATCCTTGCCGTAACGCGCCTGCCATTTCTCTTCGATCGCCCACACCAGTTCGGAGTAGACCCTTTCGGCCGCACGGCCTTTCGCTGTGAGCACCAGTATCTTCGTCCGGCTCCCAGGGGATTCCGGTTCGACAATCCCATACCCACCCTTCTCAAGGAAACTCAGCGCCATCGCAATCGCTTCCTTCGAGACGGAGGACAGACGCGGCAGTTCCCGGACATGCACAGGATCAGTCCCGCAGAGCCGAAGTACATTCGCGCTGATCGCCAGCGAAACCTCGGAGGTCTGCTCGAACTCGATGGCGAATGCAAGCAGAGCCTTCGACAGAAGGGAAGCGAGACGGAACTCGGATGCCCCAGCGCTGCCCGGCGCCTCCCGATTTTCCTTGTTGTACGGTCCCTTGCTGAACAGCCCGTACCCCAGGATCGGCAGGCTGTCCGGCATCGGGACTTTGAACTGGCCGACGACTGCAGTCAACGATTCGATCAGACGGTGGAACTCGTCGTCGCCAAATCGCTTCCTCCAGCGATTCTCGAGGACGCCCGCCAAGCCCCGCCACACCTCAATCGCCCTGCGGCCGCCGACGGTGGGGCGAACCAACGCTGCGGAATCAATTTTCTTGGATCGATTGCCCGCTACCTTCGGTTCCAAGGTGACGTAACCCCACCACTTTCCCATACGCGTCAACAACGTTTCCACGCTCTTGTCTGTGCTTCCCAGCACCCGCTTCAATTCACCGACCGATATGCCATCCTCCGGAATGAATTGCATGAACTTCGTCCACATCGCCATCGACACCAACCAGGGCGCGCGATGTGTACCGGGCGTTGAACCGTGATTCGTTGTGCGGTGGGGCACCTGGTGTTCGAACTCGTTGTCGAACTCGATTGTGTAAGCGATCAGCGTTTGCGATAGCAGCGTCGACAGCGGCAGTCGGCGATTCATAGTCGAATAATACCTCGCAGTAGTAAGCGGATCACGTATCATGGCTTTGATTTTGAGGAGGATCCATGTGCTTTTCAGCGACTGCTAATTTTGCCGGGAGCGCCGTCCTTGGAACCATCGGCGTAGCCACGTTGGCCGAGGTCAAGCACCGTCGAGAACTTCTGTTTGCCGCCATGCCCTGCCTTTTCGCCGTGCACCAGTTCACTGAAGGCTTTGTCTGGCTGGGACTGGACGGCAAACTTTCCCAGACCGCGCTCCACGGCGCTGCCGCGGCATACGTTCTCTATGCCCAGGGCCTACTCCCGTTCCTGCTGCCTCTCAGCGTGTTTCTGATCGAACCAACCCGGCGCAAGCGACGGCGCATGATGGCATTTCTGACCCTGGGAAGTTGCCTGGCGCTCTACATCCTGTGGGGACTGATGATGGATCCCCTGCAGGTCTATGCGGTCGGACACAGCATCGTGTACAACAATGCGCTGACCACCACGACCACCGTTGCGGTGCTGTATGTGATCGCAACTTGTGGCGCGTTGTTCTTCTCCGGCTTTCGCGATCTGGTGTTGCTGGGGTGGCTGAACCTGGTGGGTCTCATCGTGGTGATGTTGATCAAGTCCTATGCCTTCACTTCGATCTGGTGCGCCTACGCCGCGGTCGTCAGCATTGTGATCTACTTCTTCTTTCGTCGGAGCCGTCCCGTGAGACCTGCGAAATATGTGCTCGTCGCGGGATGAAAGCGCAACCAGACCCACCGCGCGCCGCCACTCCGATCCCATCCGTCGATACGTTTCGTGAGCGTGCGCCATTCCGCAACTGCTGACCGGACCCTGCTGTTATTTTGCAGGTGGCGCGGAATCGCCGGCCATGTAGTTCTCCGCCGAGGCCTTTCGATAATCGAAGAAGGTGTCCTCCTCTTGCGAGTTATGGGAGAAGAGAAAGAACACCTTCGCGCGCGCTCGCATTGAGAAAAACGTGGGCAGCCAGATATCGCCTTCCACCGGGGCTTGCTTTAGTTCAAATTGGGTGCCCGGATCTACTCGCGCCAGAAATCCTTCGATCGACACAGGACGAATGACCTTGGCCTCGACCTTCACCCACTGATAAGTCTTTTGGTCGATCCACAGCGTGCCGCGCATTCCCGTCAGGACCTTGGCGTGATCGTTGGGCGGTTTGTAGCTTGGACGAGGAGTGGCCGACAGTTCATACACGGCGTGGCCGTCCATCGTCGGTGTCCCTTCGAGCTTGAAATCGAATGCCTTCGTCAATTGCTCAATCAGGAAGTGATTACGCTGGTTCGAGCGTTCATACTTGGCGATGCGCTCTGCCCGTTGCGCAGGCGTCTCGTCGCGCCGTTGCGCAGTCGCCTGCTCGAGCTTACGCTGCTGATCCGCCTTTTGCTGATCAGAAAGTGGCTTTCCATCCACGCTCGTCAGCCGTTGATAAGGCGACCCAAGAATCATCAGCACATCGTAAGTTTTTGTGTGCCCGTTCTCCGTGTCTCGCTCGGAATAGTTGTACTCGGGTTCAACTTTCCAGTCCGCTTTGTTCGCTTCTACTGACCGCGCAATGATGTCCTGAACGTTCACCTGTGCGTACACCGGAAACGACGCCATTGAACAAACCAGCAGACTCACCATCGAAATGGTTTTTCCCAGAGTCATTGTCGTGTTCACCTGCAACGGCTATTGCGGCGGCGGCCCCAGCACCACCTGAACAAAATCGTCCGGCCGAATGAGTTTCGCGAAGGCTGCACGCACTTGATCCGCTGTCAGTGAGTAATAGCGCCCCGCCGCCACTTCCGGTTCGTTCAGAGGGAGCCCCATGGTCGCGCGTCCCAGCAGCCCTTCTGCAACGCTGCTCTCACTCGCTTCCGCCAGCGGAATTTGCCGCAGCAGCAGTGCCTTTGCTTGCTGCAACTCCGCCGGACTGGCGTCGGTCGTCTGCATATCGCGCAGATCCCTCGAGATCAGCGTGTTGGCCTTCGACACATTCCCCGGGTTGGCTCCATACGTTACCGAGAATACAGTCCGCGTTTTTTCCGCTGCCAGAGCATTGGAAACGAAGTACACATAACCCGTCTTTTCGCGCAAGTCGCGATACAGTCGCGTCGCGTAGAACCCGCCGCCCAGTACATGATTGCCCAACTCCAACGCGTAATAGTCGGGGTCGAAGCGATTCATCGGCAGCTCCTCTGAAAGCGACACGCTGTCCTGAACCCGCGCCGGGTCGGGCACGTTCTTCGCTGTCGGATGATTGATCGGGACAGGTTCAAGATCAACCGGAGGCTTCGGCCCCGTCGCTTTCCAATTGTCGAAATCCTTCTCCACCGTGGCCCGAGCCTCCTCCGGTGTAATGTCCCCAATGATCACGATCGTGGTCAAATCCGGCCGAAAGGTTTTCGCGTAATAGCTTTTGACATCGTTCAAGGTTAGGGAATCGACCGTTTTCGGCGTCGCCTCTCGGAGCGACGGATCACGGGCAGGCAACAGCCCATTCAATTCCGCTCGATGAGCCAGGTAGTGAGGACTCTTGAGCACATCAGCTACGGACTGCGAGGTCTGTTCCTGCACGATCTTGAACGCAGGCTCAGGCAGCGCCTGGATGAAGTTCGTTGTCTGCCAGCAAAAACATTCCACGGTCAAAGTACTGTTTCAGCACCTGCAGGGAGAAGTCTGAACCCGCCGACTCGTTGGCGCCAATATCATCCAGCGCCTTCTGAAACGCGATTCGGTCGAGCGTGGTTGTGCCGTAGGAAAACATGTCCCCCAGCACACTGCCAACGCCGTCCTGTCCGGTCGGCGTTTCCAGGCTGCCTTGATGACGAATATGTCCCATCACAGTAATCGTCGGAGTGGTTCGATCGGTCTGGACAATCAGCCGAATACCGTTGGGCAGCACCGTGTCGGAGGGATGCAGGTTCCATTTCGGTATCGCCAGCGTGCTTAGCTCGGCGTTCGCCCATGGCGGCAGCGCCACCGGCTTGGTCGGCGCGCTGATGACTTTTTCCCCGCCGCCAAATCCCTTGCCGGCAACCGGCGTGCCCGATGGCTCTGGTTTCAGCGTCCCAACAATGGCGTTCTGCTCCACCAGGTATTTCTTCGCAACCCGGTTCACATCGTCCACTGTCACCTTCTTGATGGCGTCCACGTCCTCCTCGGGAGAGGTGCGACCCTCGTTCACTACCGCATCCGACCACAGATCCGCCAGCCCCGGGATCGAATTGCGATTGAACTCCGCCGACGAAACCTCGCTTCGCTTGGCCGCCGCAACCAGGTCTGGCGAAAGCCCCTGCGCGACATCGTCAGCCAGCAGTTTGCGTACGGTCGCCACCATCGCGGTCGAGTTTCCGTTCGATGGCAATACGACATAGGCCATCCCCATGCTCGCCTTGCGATAGGTCTCTTCCATCTGGAAACCCGCACCCAGAGCTTTTCCGTCCGCTACCAGTCCGTAGATCGCTCCCCGTTGGCTGGCCAGCACGTCTGCCAGGATAGTGGCCGCCGCATAGTCAGGGCTATCTGTTCCCGGCATGCGGAAGGCCAGAATGCTGATGATGTAAGGATCGTCCGTCGGCACCGTGAAGCTGTCCGCCTTCACTGGCTGCAGATGCACCTCCGGCCGCGCTGGCAGCTCGCGCCTGGGAATGTCCGCGTAAAGCTTTTCGATCTTGGCAATGGTTGCCGCGGGGTCAACATCGCCCGCAATCACCAGCGTCGCGTTGTTCGGCGCGTACCATTTCTCGTGGAAGGCTTTGAGCATTTCTGCGGTAGTCGCGTCAAAGGATGGCTTGGTGCCCAGCGGATCCTGCGCGTAGGGAGTCCCGGCAAACATGTCGCCGTTGATACGGGTGATCAGTTTATAGGTGGGATCGGAGAGGTCCCGCGCCACCTCCTGTTCGATCGCGCCACGCTCCTGCGCCCATTCCGCTGCCGAATCGGTCGCCTGCTTCATGCAGTCCGCATCGGCATGCAGGGCTATATCCAGGTCGTGCGCGGGAACAGTCTCGTAATATTGCGTGATATCTTGCTGCGTGTCGGCGTCGTTGTCCCCACCCAGTTGGGCGTAGAGCGCCGCGGTCTGGTCTGCCGACAACCCGGAACAGCCTCGGAACATCATGTGCTCCTGGGCGTGCGCCATCCCTGGAAATCCAGCAGGCGTTTCGTCGCCACCCACCCGGTAGTTTTCGTACACGCTGACCGCAGGCGCCAGCGGGTTGGTAATGATGATGACATGCAGTCCGTTTTTCAGTGTGGTCCGCGTAACGTTGGATTGCGCGGCGGAAGGAAGGGCTGCCGCTAGCAGCAGGATCAGGGTGGAGAGCGCTTGTTTTGGCATTTTATGGTCGTGTCTTTTCGAATCGAGCGTGCATACAAAATTGAGGCCGGAAATTTAGCAGAGCCCGGCATCGCGAAATCGGCTGGCGCTCATAAACTTCTACCTATCAGTTTAGACGAGTAATTTTCGCTTTTCGATAGCCAGGACCCCGCGGCCGCCCGATTCGTATCGAGGAACAGAAAAACGGAGGCAGTGGCTTTCTGCAATGCCCCTGCCTCCGCCTGTCCTGCCACCGCATTTATCCGGCTGTGTCTGGGGAGTGTGCGTCTGGTCCCGGACCCCCCGGGCCACCCGGTCCCTTGGGGCCAAAGCCACGATGCTGGAAGAAGTCCTGCCGCATTTGCAGCAGCTTCTGCCGCTGGTCCGGTGTCAGCGCGGTGCGCATGTCCAGTTGGAAATCCACCGCGGCCTTTTCCTGGGCTAATTGCGCCGCGCTTATTTCACTCAACTTCTGGTCAATCGCGCTGCGGTTTGGCGTTTCAGCAGAGAGCAACTGTCTCAGTTCCAGACGCTTCACCGCCAGATCCGCTCCAGTATTGATCTCGGTCTTTTGGAAATTGAACGTCTGCGTCTGAATCTTTTGTGCCTGCTCTGGCGTGATGCCCAGCCGCTCCCGCATCGACGGATCGTTCACCAGTCGCGCCAGCATGAATTGCCGGTGCATTCCCCTCCAGTCGCCGTGATCGCGTTCACCTCCGGCTGGGTTCCACGGACCTCGGCGATCCATATGTTGGGAATGCATGGGGTGGTGCCGAAACTGTTGCCCACCGGGCGCCGCCGGAGACTGAAGCGGTGCAGGTGCGGCGCTCGGGGCCGCACTCTGGCCAAAGGCCAGCGGCAGCGAGACCGCAAAAGTAACTAAAGCAAGCGCAAGTTTAGAATGAATTCGCATTTCTTCTTCTCCAGTGTCGCGGATAAGTCCTGTCGTTTCCGACTTGTAACTTTTTCTCCGGATTGAATCCGGTAGTTATATATACGCTACGGCCCATACAGAAGTTGCGCGGTGCCATGCGCATATTTGTCCGCTGTCAATCGTCCAACAAACAGTGGGCGCCAAAGCTATCCCTATGACGACCCCGTCCCCGGCGAATTCCGGGGTCACGTCGATCCGGCGAATTTGTGATCTGCATCACGCGGCAGCGATGCAGATTATGGTATGAAGGAATGAAGCCTATGAAAACTGTATTTGTAGTGGGCGCAGGCCCCGCCGGTCTGTTTGCCGCCCAGAAAATTGCTCTGGCTGGACATCAGGTGTTCCTTTTCAATCGGGACATTAAACCGGGTGGCCTGGCAGAATATGGGATTTATCCACTGAAAGACAAAATGAAGTTTGGACTGCGCAAGCAGTTCGCCAAGGTTCTTGGGCTGCCTAACCTCTACTATTTCGGGCACGTAAAGATCGGCGACGGATATGACCTGACGCTGGACGATCTGCGCGCCATGAATCCATCGGCCATTGTGGTTTCCTGCGGCGCGCAGGGCTATAACGCGCTCGGCCTCGCGGGAGAAAGCTGCACCGGCGTCTACTCCGCGAAAGACTTTGTCTATGCCTATAACCAATTGCCTCCGTACGCGTCCATGGACTTCTCAACGGGAAAGCGCGTCGCCATCATCGGCATGGGCAACGTGGCTGCGGATATCATGCGCTGGCTTCTCCGCGACAGTCCGCACCGCAATACGGAAGAAGTGATTGTGGTGGCGCGCCGCGGTCCCTACGAGGCCAAATTCGACAAGAAAGAAATTGCCTATGTCGAGGAGCACATCCAGCGTGATGAATTCCTGCGCGAGCTGGAACGGATTCGCGCCGCCTGTTTGGTCTGCAATCAGGACCTGTCCGTCGAAAAACTCGGCGACTCGACATTTCCATTCCTCAAGAAAACTTTCACTCCTGAAGAGAGGCCCAAGCTGACCTTCCGCTTTCTCTCTTCTCCGAAAGAGATCATTGCCGGGCCCGACGGACGAATCCAGAAGTTGGTCGTCACCGAAAACGTGCTTGTGTCGCGAAGCGATGGCAGCACCGCTGTCAAGGCGACCGACAAGACCGCGGTTCTGGATGTGGACACACTGATCTTTGCCATCGGCGACAAACACGATGCTACGGTGGGCCTGCCCATGGGGCCCGATGGCTATGCGACCAGACCAGCGCTTCAATCTCCCACCGAGACGATCTACGAAGCTTGGGACCCCGCCATCAACGAGCCGCTGCCCGGTACCTATATCGTTGGATGGGCGCGACGCGCCAGCACCGGGTTGGTTGGGATTGCACGCCACGATGGCGAAGAAGGTGCCAAGCAGGTCCTCGAATATCTGCACGACCAGCCGGAGCAGGACTCGATTTCCGCCGACGACCTTTTAGCAAGGTTGCAGTCGCGAGGGGCCACCCCAGTCACCAAGCAAGATCTTGAGATCCTCCATCGCGTTGAAGACCAGCAAGCCGCGGAACGTAATCTGACTTCGTTCAAATATTCCGACGACGACACCATGCTTCAAGTGATCCAAAGCGAGCGGGGCGAGCTGACAGCTCAATAGTGCCCGTCAAATCCCGGCTTTTTCCCCTGCGTGTGCGAAGTTCTCAGCCGGCGAACTCCTCATTCATCCAGGCCTGGAAGGCTTCCAGGCTTTGCGGCCGATGGAGAAAGTTCTGAACCAGCGTTTCTCCAGGCTGCGAGCCACCCGGTTCCAGCACTTCTTTTCGATAGCGTAGCGCCGCCGGCCCTTCCACCAGATTGTTTGCGTCGAATTGCCGATAAAAATCGAGCGCGATCACCTTGTCGAATAAATACGTGTAGTAGTTCGAGGAATAACCGACCAGGTGAGTGAAGCTTGTGTAGAGACGGTTGCCCTCCATCCATGTATAAGGAAGCGCCGCCGTGTAGCCTGCGTGCATTACGGAGTCCAGATCGATCGTGGATGGTTCCAGGCAATGCAGATCGAGCGAAAATCGCGTGTAGAACAGCTGGCCCCGCACGCCATTGCCGCGGCCAAATGCGCTTGCCCGATTCATGCGCGCAACCAGCTCCGTCGGGATGGGCTCCCCGGTCTCGTAGTGTCGAGCGAATGACTGCAACAGTCCGGCATTTCGAAAAAATTCCTCCAGCAGCTGCGAAGGCACTTCGACAAAATCGCCTTCCGTGGCAATGCCGCTGACCCCGGCCCACGCCTGGTGGCCGCCAAGGATTGCGTGCATCAGGTGTCCAAACTCATGGAAAAAAGTCACAACATCGGAATACTGCATCAGTCCCGGATCTTGATTCGCGGGATCAGGATTTCCGCCGGGAAAATTACAAATCAGCGCTGCCTCCGGAACCTGCACGCCGCGGATTCCTGGTACCAGCGGAAACGCTGAGAACCATTTGTCCTTGCCTTCGCGGGGGTGCATATCGAGATAGAAACGACCTATCTTTTCGCGCCCGCCGTCGCCCCTTTTGTCTCCCGCGCGCCGATCATAGACATCCCACGCCGTAACCGAGGAGTGCCAGACGGTCGCAGCATCGGCACCATCGTTGGGAGCCGGGCGAAACTCCACGTGGAAAAGTTTCGCAGCCGTGTCCAGTATGCCCTGCTGCACCCGCTCATATGGGAAGTACGGCCGCACCGACTGCGAGTCGAAGTCGAAGGCGGAGCGTCGATATTGTTCGTACCAGTACGTTGCGCTGGCCGCGTCGATGGCAGTCAACCCCGGCCGATGCTGCCGCGCGAATTCGAGCACCATGCCGTACTCTCGCGTTGCGCCCGCCTTGGAGGCGGCGTCGAGCTGGGCGAGAAATGTCTTTACATTCGCCGCCGATCCCATCATCTGATCCGCCGTCGCCAGGTCCGCCCAGGTGGCAAAGCCCAGCGTCTTCGCCAACTCCTTTCGCGTGGCTAGAATCTCCATCAGGATTTGTTTGTTGGCCGGATACGCTCGGGTGTTGTACGCCAGAAACATTCGCCGCCGCAGGGAATCGCTTGTGGCAAAGGTCATCACCGGCTGGTAGTCCGGGTAGTCGGTGGTCAGAATGCGGCGGCCTTCGGCGTCCGGCGCGTGCCGAGCAAGAAAATCCTCCGGCAATCCATCCAACTCCGCCGCGTCGGTCACCACCACCGTGTTGACATGCTCCTGCACGTTGCGTCCAAAGCTCAGGCCGAGCTCCGTGATCCGTTCATGCAATTGCTGGATACGCTGGCGCGTGGGCAGATCTTTGTCCACTCCGGCCAGTCGATACTGTAACAGCGTGCGTTCCACATAGTGCCGGGTGGCGCTGTCAGCACTGGATAACTCCATCGACGCCAGCGCCTGGTATACATCGGGATGGAGCGACAGCTGTACCGCCGCCTCTGCCACCGCTTGCACCATCGCTTCTGCCTGATCGCGCACGCTTTTTTCCGTGGAAACAGAGTGTAATAAGCCGGCTTCCGACCCCGCCACGCTCAGTTCCGCAACGGCACGATCGTAGGGCGCCAGGGTGTTGCTCACCGTGCGCGGCCCGTCGACCGCGAGAAGTTGACCAACCGCCGCTTTGTGGGCGTCGAGATGACGACTCACCCAGGACTGTAGGCTGGCAGGATCCAGGAGTCCTGCCCAGGCGTGCAAATCATCCGAAGCTGGACTGCCCCCCGGACTTGCAGGGGCTACCGGTAGCATGGCGGCCAGCCCGACAAAAGCAGGCCCCAGGCCCGGCAGGGAACGCAGCGTTTGGACCAGCGGAGCGAACAGGGAAATGTGGTTTAGCATTGGGGTCGATTCCATTCCGGGATAAAGTTGCCGGCAAAGTTGCCAGCGAGGATCTGCTTCTTCCCATACTAAAGAATTTGTGCGTCGGCCCGGTTGCTTGAGCATCTTGGATACCGGGGCGGAAGTTTGCAAACAGAAGCGAATTGGGAGAAACTAGACGTTTTGCCTGCCTTACTAGTCTGGTACCGTAGATGCTGGATTTCTCACGACTGAGGTTACATCTGACCGTAACCCTGATAGGATGCCGCAGTTGCACCTGAAATAAGGTGCGGGAAAACATGATGACAGAGTCTGCTCAAAATGTAGGTTTGCATTACCTTCGCTCGCGGCTCGGCCGCATTTGCGTCGCCATTATCGGCAATACCCCCCAGGAAATGCTGGAAAAAGCTGCCGATGCTGCTCGAGAAAACACCCTCATTGAATTCCGCCTGGATTACCTGCCCAAGCCTCTGGCAGCGATGCCCAAGCTGAAGAGTTTTTTGGAAGATCATCGTGAGGTGACCGCAGTCGCCACCTGTCGCCGCAAAGTGAATGGCGGAAAGTTTACCGGCTCCGTCGCCGGCGAACTGGAAATTCTCTCCAAGGCGGCGGGATCCGGATTTGACCTGGTGGACGTAGAGCTGCAGACCGCCGAGGCGATGAAGCCTGCGGATTGGAAAAAGCTGCGCGGGCACGGCGCAGCACTGCTGATCTCGTATCACGACTTCAAAGCGACCAAAGACCTGGAAAAGATTTATGCCCGCATTCGGCCGCTGCAACCGGACTTTATCAAGATCGTGACCACAGCGCGCTCGCTGGCCGACAACGTAACCATGATGCGCTTTCTGGAATCGAAACGTGATGAGGGCAACGTTGTCGGCATCTGTATGGGGGACCTCGGCGTCATCAGCCGAGTGCTGGGACTGCGCGCCGGCAGCCGGTTTACCTTTGCCGCAGCTACGGTTGGGGAGGAAACAGCGCCCGGCCAGATTGCCGCCCGCACCCTCATTGAGGTCTATCGAGCCGATCAGGTCGATGCCGGAACCAGAGTCTACGGAGTTGCCGGCGATCCCGTCCGTCAGTCTCTTTCGCCCATTATGATGAACACCGCGTTTCACCGGGAAACAGTAAATGCGGTCTATCTTGCCCTGCAATCCGACAAACTTGCCGACCTCATGGTGTTGATTCGTGAGGTTCCTGTGCAGGGACTTAGCGTTACGATGCCGTTCAAGCAAGAGATAATGAAACATCTTGATCGGACCGACGCGCTCTCACAGAAGATTGGCGCCTGTAATACCGTAGTCCGTGCGCAAGATGGCAAGCTGATCGGCTACAACACGGATGTAACCGGGGTGGTCCGGCCCCTCGAACAACGAATCGATCTCAGAAAGGCGAAGATTCTGCTGCTGGGAGCCGGTGGAGCGGCACGGGCAGCTGTCTTCGGATTGAAGCAAAAAGGAGCCGACGTCTTCATTTTGAACCGTACTCCGCAGACCGCGCAAAAATTGGCGCGCGAGGCAGACGCGAAGACCATTCGGCGTGACCAGGTGGCGAAAACCAGTTTTGACGTCATTCTTAACGCGACGTCCGTGGGGATGGATGGCAGCAAACAGCAGGCCGTCCTGGAAGAGAAGGAGCTGAATGCCAAGCTGGTGTTCGACATGGTCTATAGCCCCATGGAAACCCCCCTGCTGCGCATGGCTCGAGCGAAAGGATTGGCTGTGATTACGGGAGCGGAGATGTTCGTTCAACAGGGAGCGGAGCAATTCCAGCTGTGGACTGGCAAGCCCGCGCCCAGAGAAGATATGTGGCGCGTCGTCACGCATGCCTTGCGTTCTCGCGCCGAGGCAGGAAAACAGGATGTTTAACGTGCAGATGATCAAGAGAGGAGACACCGGACGACGAGAGGACCGTCTCGATCAACGCCGCCTGGTGGATAAAAATCCTATGTTTCGTAAATTGCTGAGAATTTGTGGTGACATGCTTCCCTATCTTGCCTGGATGATTCCGCTGGTCGATCGGATGATGGTTCCTAAACGTGAGGCGATTGCTCCCGGACTACTGACCCTGAGCAGCGACATCCGCAATGACCTGCGACATGACTTGAAGGAACATATGGCAGCTCTACAGGCAGTGCAAGTCGACGTAACCCCCGCAATCGAGGAACAGCAACGCCGCCTCGAGAGGCTGGAAGAGCACGCTGCGGAACTCAACCACTCGCTTACCAATCTTTCTGAAGATCAGCTCGACCTCGCCGACCAGGTGCGCGTCATGGCGGGATGGGTGCGCAACTCCGCTGTGGCAGGACTGTTTCTGCTGACCTTGATGTTTGTTCTGAAGCTGGTACAGGCTATCCACGGCATGGGGCATTAAGAACCCGGCATCTGCCGCAACCCAGCGCCCCTGCGGAGATTCGCTCCGTCCTGCGTCCATTTCACAGTCAGTTGCGGGTGCGTCGGCCTCATCTCCAGGCCCGCGATCGTTTCGTTCAACAAGAAATAAAGCCCGATCGCGCCGCGCCGACCCACTCGAATCCTCACACTTCCCGCTTTTCTCGTTTCCCCTTTGAATTAGTTGCCGAATTTCCATAATCAGGATTAGGATGATGCAGGGTTGGTGCAGTTCCAGCCCTCTTGTACATGTTCGTTTTCTTGAGAGACCGAATACGATGCTATTGAAAGAATAAAAACTTTCAGCCTGCACGTTCCGCAGAGCGGCGCGTGCCAGCGTGATGGGGTGACTCAGTATGGCGTGGTATGCATATTGCATTGCAGAAAAACAAGCATTTCCAGAACTAGCTCATCATCGCAAACCGATTCCGTTAGACGCGCAAGTCGGCGTTTTAGGTAATCAAATTTTTCTCTATCCAGCCAGTGACTTCGCAGTTGTAGTCAGCGAACATTCCCCAGAAGACAAATTAGACCAGAAATCCGCCGTCGATCACGCCCGCGTGATCGCAAGCTGTTTTGAACACTCAACCGTCCTGCCTTTCCGATTCGGAACGGTATTTCCCAATGACGACGCCTTGCGTCGCTCGGTTCGCAGCAATCAACGCCATTTCAACGCCAACGTGGAACGTCTTCGCGGCAAGGCGGAGATGCACCTGAAAGTGGTGTTTGAAGATGCTGGACCCGATTCGCCGAGGTATGTTTCCTCACCCTGTGTGGGTAAAGAATATCTGTCTCGGCTTCGCGAGGCGGCAACCGTCCAACGCGAGCGCCAGACCAAGGCAAAAGCGGTCTTCGTCCAGGTTCATCGCATGTTTTCCCCTCTCGAGGAAGACATCACCTGCCGCCGCACGGACAGCGGAAAAATGCTGCTCGACATTGCTCATCTAATAGAGCACGGAAGTATCGTCCGCTATCAGAACAAGTACTCCAGCGCCAGCCAAACGATGCGCGACTGCCAGATCATGTTGTCCGGTCCATGGCCGCCGTATCACTTCATCCACGGAACTCATCGCGGTCCGGCCCAGCCTCACGGTTACGCCTAGAGGCTCTCTGTCCGTCGCAACTGCGCTCCGTTCGATTAAAAAAAGACCCTCGTGGCCCCACAGCCACGAGGGTTTTCTGTGGGCTTCGCTGTAAGGAGGAGACAAAAGCGACGATTTCGGCCCACACTCTTATGGACGCAACTGAGCCAAAAACGGAATCAGGAAAAGCGGTCGACGGTGGAAACGTCTTTTTTCCTGCTCATAATGAAAGTCTCTCGGCGCCGCGTCACGGAGGCACGCTCGATCTTCCGCCAGAAAGCCACAAAATAGTCGGTCGCCGAAATGATCGAGACCAGGGCCATAAAGTAGACCGCAATGATCGCGATAATATGGACCGGCAGGATAAACCAGCCAAAACGCCACACCGTCCAGCTGTGATCCAGAATGGCGGCAACCACAGCGACAATCTGTGTCACCATCTTCAGCTTGCCCAGGTCGCTGGCCTGAATCGTGAAACCTTCCGTAGTCGCAATCGAACGCAGCCCACTCACTAGAAACTCCCGGCCGATCACCAGCACCGCAATCCACGCCGGGACGATTCGAGGATTCAACTCCACCAGGGCGATAAATGCCGCCGTCACCAGCAGCTTGTCGGCCAGTGGATCCAGCAGCATTCCCATCGTCGTTATCTGTCCGCGCTTTCGCGCCAGATAGCCGTCGACTCCATCAGTAATGGAGGCGAGGATGAACAGCGCCGAGGCCAGAATCTCCGCTTCGCCATAAAACGCATGGAATGGAAAGGTGCGCGACAGCAGCCAAATCAGCAGCGGAACGCAAAAGATTCGGCTCATCGTGATGGAGTTAGGGAGATTCACGCCATTTTTCCTGGTTCGCTGCCCTCGCAATTTTGCGCGCCGTTCAGAGCCTTGCAAGCATTATGCGCTTCATTCAAATTTACAATCAATTGATTGCTGGTCCTCAATATTCATAGAATTTACATGCCGAGGCCCCAAACTTGCGTCCTTGGCCTGGGGCCTTCCTGCCAGACATAGCCACTGGCCTGCCCCCGGAAAGAAACACTTCACCGGTCTGGCGCGTGCAGAATGCCCTCGCCAGGGTTTCTATTGACAGCTCGTAAATCAAGGCCTACGATCAGGTTCCATGCGACTCGTCGTCCTCTCCGCCATAGTGTCCACCGCGCTGCTTACCCCCCTCGCTCACGCCCAGGCTCCTGTTTTCAAAGTTACCCCGGAAGAAAGCAAGGTCACATTTCATGTCAAGGCCTCGGTCGATCTCACCGGCAAATTTGACAAGTGGAACGCCTCTCTGACGTTTACTTCTCCCAAGGTCTCGACCGGCGTTTTAGATATCGAAATTCAGGCGGCCAGCGTGGATACCGGCAGCGGCATGAAGGACGGCAAGCTGAAGAGCAAAGACTTCTTTGACGTGGATGAGGATCCAGTCATCTCCTTCAAGTCGACGGGCATCGTTCAGACCGGCCCAAATACCTTTAACATACCGGGCAATTTCACGATTCGGGGAGTGTCGAAACCTGAAACCCTCAGCCTGACGGTTTCGGGTATCGGAACCGGGTCCGGCGAGATCGTTGGAACCATGGCCTTCGACCGCAAGGATTATGGAATGAACAAGGGCATTCCATTCATGAAGATCGCTGACCGGGTCGAGGTCACCGTTGATATTAAGGCGAAGCGCGTCAGCGGACCTCCGGTGGACCTCAAACCTTAATCAGCTCCGCCATTTCCTTCCATCTGGCGATATCCGAACGATTCGACGTTGGAGACTTCTCGAATCAACCCGGATGTCGCCTGTTCCATCGTAAATAGAGCGGCACAACCCGGTTCGTCATCGCCAGCCCCACGGATTCCCGTCGAGCTCCTACGCTCCAGCCTGCTCCGCAAGCCCGTTAAAAGGGAAGAACAGCATAAAGACAGTGCCGCTTCCACCAGGGTCGTCTGCCGGTCGGGTGCGCACCCGAACCGTGCCCTGGTGTTTCGCGATGATTTCCGAACTGATCCACAATCCCAGCCCCGTCCCGGTAACTTCTTTGGTCGTAAAAAACGGCTCGAAAATCCGTCGCCGCACCGCTTCCGTCATGCCCGAACCTGTGTCGGCGACGACGATTCGCACCCCTTGATTCTCTGGCTTGTCCCATGCCCTGGATGTCCGAACCTCAAGCAGCAGCCGACCCCCCTGCGGCATCGCGTCCAACGCATTTCCGACAAGATTCGCGAATACCTGGCGCATCTCTCCGCCGAAGGCGAATAGTTCAGCCGGATCACGGTAGCGGCGGTCGACCTTCACGCTGGTCGAGTCGAGTCGTCCCTGGTGAAGGCCCAATACAGAGTCGAGCAACTCCGCCGGGTTGGTCGCGGAAGGATTGGACGACTGGCGATAGAAACGCAGAGTTTGTTGCGTGATGTGCGAAACCCGGGCGATCTCCTGCTGTGCCATGTCGGCGTAATATCTCGAATCAGAATCGAGCGGCTGTTGATGCAGCAGGTAGAGCAGGTTGGTGACCGCCTCCAGCGGATTGTTGATCTCGTGCGCAATCGAAGCGGCAAGTTGCCCCGTCGCCGCCAGCTTCTCTGTCCTCCGCAACAGTTCTTCTGACAGTTTCCTGTCTGTTGCGTCGACAATCACCGCGCCAACCCAGCGGACCATTGGCGTCGTCGGTATGACTTCGGTACGCCGCGAACTGTCATCACGGGGTTCGCTCGGAAGATCGCCTCCCGTGCGCACCGGATACAGACTGATCAGCCATATCCGCTTGCTCCCAGGATCCGTCGGCAACTCGCCATGCAGCTCCAGATCGCGTGCAGGCTCCCCCATGGTAAAAACCTGCTCAATCGCCGCGGCCAGTTCAACTCCGGGCGTCCCAGGGAAGATCTCCTGCACGGTGCGGCCCAGGTGATGTCCGATCGAGAGACTGTCCATCTCGGCTAGAAACTGGTTCATCCGCACATAGCGCAGCTTGCGATCGAAAAAAGCAAAACCGATGGGCGCATTCGCCAGCATCGAATCCAGCAACGCCAGAGTTTCGTTCAGTCCCGCGCGCTGCTCTTTCAGCGCCGCCACCATGGTATTAAATGAGCGCGTCAGCTCGCCGGCCTCGTTCACTGAGCGGACCTTCAATGGAAATACGTCGCTGCGCTCAGGATCGCGAATCAGCAGCTTGGTGCCACGCAATAGTCCGCGCAAAGGTCGAGTAACAGATCGCGCCAGCAGAAGCGAAAAAAGCGCATTCGCGGCAATCGCCAACAGGGCAAAGATCAGCGCTGAACGCAAAAGACTCGACAGGTCGACTTGATCTTCTGATGTGTCCGGGTAAACCCAGGCCAGGGCCGCCGGCGCGTTGTCGACGTCGATGTCCTGAACCGCCATCACTCCATCGCTTCCGTTCTCGAAGACCGAGGCCGTGGTGTGCGGCCCCACCTGCCCGCGCTCAGAGGCCGACAGCGGTGGATAGCCGCCATGCCCACTTTCGTCGCTGTAGGCGAGAGTGTTGCCGGAAAGATCGGTGATGCGAACCGCGCGTATGGCGGGAGCCATCACCACATCATCCAGAATCGTTTGCAGGTGAGCGAAATGCTGATCCTTCACTTCCGCCGCGGCGGCGGCGCTCAGTACATGTACCTGGTAGGCGAGCCGCTCTGCCGTGCGGTGGCGCAGGCTATCCCGTTCCTGGTGATAGACGTATCCGAACACAGCCGCCACCAGCAGGCACTGCAACAACGCAGTGCCCAGGATGAGCTGCCATCGAATCGTCCGTGGAATCAGGCGCGGCATCGAGGATTGTTCTATTGTATTGGAGCGCGATTTCGCTGGCGACCCGCAAACTCAAGAATTGGAAAGCGCAAGAGATCTTTAGGAATTCTTCTGTGCGTCCAGCAGCTTGTGCCGCAATCCAGCCGCGATCTGCGCGCCGTGAAAGCGCCCATTCTCAATGAAGATTTCGCTCGTTCGTGCTCCCGCCACCACCACGCCAGCCAGGTAAATGCCGGGAACATTGCTTTCCAGAGTCTGCGGATCGAAGGCCGGTGTGCGGTCCGCGCCCGTCAGCCGAATGCCAAGCTCCTCCAGAAACGCAAAGTCTGGATGATATCCGGTCATCGCAAAGACAAAATCGTTTTTCAGCCTGAGGCTTTCTTTCGGTGTGCGGATACGCACCCAATCGAGCGCGATCTCCTCCACCACCGTTTCAAAATAGCCGTGGATTTCATCATGCGAAATTCGGTTCTCGATGTCAGGAAGAATCCAATACTTGACGTGCTTGTGCATGCCGGCGCCGCGATGGACCAGCGTCACCCGCGCTCCATGCCGCCATAGGTCGAGCGCTGCAATGGCGGCGGAGTTTTTGCCGCCGATCACCAGTACATCCTGATCAAAGTAGGGATGTGGATCCTGGTAATAATGGAAGACCTTCGACAGCTCTTCCCCGGGAATCCCAAGGTAGTTGGCGCGGTCATAGTATCCCGTCGCGATCACCAGGGCGCGCGTACGGTAAATCCGTGGGCGTCCCGCCGCGTCCCTGCAGTGAATGGTGAAATCATCAGCCTTTCCTTCCACCCGCTCGACATGCTGATACTGGTGAATATTGAGACGAAAATGCTGCGCCACCTTGCGGTAATATTCCAGCGCTTCCTGACGAGTCGGCTTCTGGTTGGGGCTGCTGAACGGGACATTGCCGATCTCCAGCAGTTCCGGCGTTGTGAAAAACGTCATCCCGGAAGGGTAATGAAATAGCGAATTGCACAGACAGCCCTTGTCCACCAGCATCGTGCGGAAGCCGGCATTTTGCGCATCGATGGCGCACGCCAGTCCCGTCGGGCCCGCTCCAATCACCAGTACATCCACAGCATCACTTGCAGCATCGCTCATGCTTCTATTTAAGCATTGTGGCAAAATTTACCCGTTGCGCTGTCCTTCGCGCGTTTGCCAAGACTAGCCGATGAGAATTTTCGCCGGCCGGCAGACCTCTCCACCCACGATTACATCGCTTCTTTCAATCCCGCACTTCATCAATCGCAATCCACAACGCACAGGCAAACGCCACCGCTATCGACACCCATGCCATTGTCGCCAGCAAATTCATCTCCCCATTACACGTTGTGTGAGATGAACAGGCCACGCATTTCCGTTGCAGTCATCCAATTCTGGAAGATTTCTCGTCCCATGTACAGTTAGGATTGCAGGCTTGTAATAGGGAGGTTGCCAGCCGGTTCAGTTTGCTCCCTCTCACTTGATCCTGCCGTTCCGATGACGACAAGTATCGGTTCCCGGGGCATACAAACATCGTCTCAAGTCATCCATGGATAGTGAACGCACAAGCGAGGAAATTTCATGAGAGTCAGAAGTGTAGCTTTGATTGCAGGTTCCGTGTTGGCCGGCGCCGCCGTTCTCACTGGCGGAGCCATTGCCGCCGCGCTCATTCAATTGCAGCGTCAACGAGTGTCGAAGCAGGCCCCTGGATCAAAGCCGTTTCCAGAATCAAAACTGCTCCCCGAATCCAGGCGGCTTGATGACAAGGTCGTCCTCATCACCGGATCGTCTCGCGGCCTGGGCCTCGCCCTCGCCGAAGAGTTTGCCCATCACGGCGCAAAGCTTGTTCTTACCGCCAGAGACTCAGAAGAACTCGAGCGGGCTCGCGTGCTTCTTCTCGAAAGAACAGCGATCCAGCCGGATCGCATCCTCGTCGTCCCTGCCGATTTGCGTCGACCGGAAGAAGCCGCATCTCTTGTGCGACGCGCAACCGAACACTTTGGCCGCATCGACATTCTCGTCAACAACGCGGGCGTCATCACTGTAGGACCGGTTGAATCTCAAACCATCGAAAATTTCCGTGACGTCATGGACACGAATTTCTTCTCCGGTATCCATTGCTCGATGACGGTGCTGCCGCAGATGCTCGACCGCCGCAGTGGAACGATCGTGAACATCTCTTCGCTCGGCGGCAAGGTCGCCGTGCCGCATTTGCTTCCCTATACCGCCAGCAAATTTGCTGTCACCGGGTTTTCCCAGGGGCTCCATGCCGAACTGCGCGCGAAGGGAATTCGTGTGCTCACCGTCTGCCCGGGTCTCATGCGCACCGGCTCCCATCTCAACGCGCTCTTCTCAGGCGACGCACCTCGCGAGTACCGATGGTTCAGTCTGCTGGCAAATATTCCCGGCGTTTCTGCGAGCGCACAGGCCGCGGCCCGCGAGATTGTCAGTGCAGTGATTGCCGGATCGACAGAAATTTCGATCACGCCTCAAGCCATATTCGCTTCGCGTGTCTCGCAGGTCCTGCCGGAACTCACCGCCTGTCTTCTTTCCGCAACGAATCGTCTCCTGCCAAAATCTGGTCCCAGTGGTTCGGCAGGCCGGCGGGGAGCGGAAGTTCGTGACCTCGAGTTCGCGCCCGCTTCAAAAATCGGCTGGCAAGCCGCGCAGCACTACAACCAGGTCGGCTAGAAACGTCTTCCGAAAGATTTCTTCACTGCAGCACAGGAATTCCCGCGATTCTGGCCTGCCATTCCTTTGGTCCGGTGTGGTGGACGGAGCTACCCTCGCTATCCACCGCGACCGTGACCGGCATGTCCTTCACGTCGAACTCATAGATGGCTTCCATCCCTAAATCGTCAAACGCCAGCACTCGGCTGCCCCGGATTGCCTTCGACACCAGATAAGCAGCGCCACCAACCGCCATCAGGTATACCGCTTTGTGATCGCGAATCGCTTCGATCGCCACCGGCCCGCGCTCCGCCTTGCCCACCATGCCCAGCAGTCCAGTCTGCTCCAGCATCTGCCGCGTGAACCGATCCATCCGTGTGGAGGTCGTCGGTCCTGCCGGCCCCACCACTTCTTCTCGCACCGGATCGACCGGGCCCACGTAATAGATAAATCGATTCGTAAAATCTACCGGCAGCTTCTCGCCGCGGTTCAGCATGTCCGTCATGCGCTTGTGCGCCGCATCGCGTCCGGTCAGCAGCTTGCCGGTCAGCAGCAGCACCTCACCCGGCTTCCACGTCGCCACCTCAGCCCGCGTTACCATGTCCAGATTCACTCTTCGCGCCTTCGATACATCCTGCGTCAGCTTCGGCCAGTGTTCCAGCGATGGCGTTTCCAGCGTCGCCGGTCCGCTGCCGTCCAGCACAAAGTGTGCGTGTCGCGTGGCCGCGCAATTGGGAATCATCGCCACCGGCAAATTCGCCGCATGCGTCGGATAATCCAGAATCTTCACGTCCAGCACTGTCGTCAGCCCGCCCAATCCCTGCGCGCCTATCCCCAGCCGGTTTACCTTGTCGTAGATTTCCAGCCGCAACTCCTCCAGCCGGTTCTTCGGCCCGCGCGCGATCAGATCCTGCATGTCGATCGGCTCCATCAGCGCTTCCTTCGCCATCAGCATTGCTTTTTCCGCCGTGCCGCCAATCCCGATCCCCAGCATCCCCGGCGGGCACCATCCCGCACCCATTGTCGGCACTGTCTTCACCACCCACTCCACAATCGAGTCCGACGGATTCAGCATGACAAATTTCGATTTCGCCTCGCTCCCGCCGCCCTTCGCCGCCACCGTCACATCCACGTCGCCGCCATGCACCATCGAAAGGCTCACCACCGCCGGCGTATTGTCCTTCGTATTCTTGCGCGCGCCCGCCGGATCGGCCAGCACCGAGGCTCGCAGCACGTTGTCCGGGTTCAGATACGCGCGGCGCACGCCCTCATTCACCATCTCCTCTACGGTCATGTCGGTGCGGTCCCACCGTGCGTCCATGCCCACCTTCACAAACACGGTCACGATCCCGGTGTCCTGGCAAATCGGCCGATGCCCCTCCGCGCACATGCGGGAGTTGATCAATATCTGCGCCATCGCATCCTTGGCGGCGTGCGACTGCTCCAGCTCGTACGCGCGCGCCAGGTTGGTAATGTAATCGACCGGGTGGTAATAGGAGATGTGCTGCAACGCGTCGGCGACGCTCTGGATAAAATCCTGCTGGCGAATCGTGGCCATGATGATTGGTGTTTTCCTTCGAAGAAAGTCGAACATACTAGTTTAGACCGTTGAGACTGATGGCCCATGTGGCCCCGGTCACATCAGAATGTTGCACCCGCCGCCCCGAACGGTAGGATCGTCGCTCCGGAATCGGGTTGCATCCCCGTTTGCATGTCTAGGTCGGCGCTATGTGTCGCCGTGCTCAGACTGGCTTACGGCGGCGCGGATTTCCTCAACATCGGCAAGATCGCGCAATCGCCCCGCCGCAAGCTTGGAAGCGATCAGATCGTCTTTGCCAATGAAGAATACGGTCAGGCCGCTTTTCTCATCGATCACGTCGCCGATCCGTCTCTCCCACGCCTCATCGAAATTTACGCCGTCGATGCCGGGGAGAAGGTCGACCGCAACTGGAGGTTCTCCAAAGCGGATGAATTTGTTCGGGTCCGCAAGATCGCTCTCGCTTATTCCGCCGAGTGGTGCGCCAAATGCCGCCAGCGCCGCATACGTTGCGCGCACGTTCGCCGGATCGGCCTTGACAAAAATATCTAGGTCTCTCGTTGCACGGGGTTGAGAGTGGAAAGAAACCGCGTAGCCGCCGACAATGAGGTACTTAACCCCGTGAGCGTTGAAGGCAGACAACAGGTCCTTGAAGTCGTCGAACATGGCAGCCCGGCCCTTTCATTGCATACGCGGAGAGGGTGAGTTCTTTTACAGCGCGCATACGCTCATGGACCGGGCGACTCTGCCAATATCGGTATTCGTCAGCCTTCATCTCCTCCAAGCTGTCGAAGATGCGCACCGTCTTGTCCATACCCGTTTGTAGCACTCGCCGGAGCGGTTTTCAACGCCGATCTCGCGACCTCGAATCGCCCTACGTTCCCTGTTTGGCAACGGAGTCAACAAAACCCCTATACGAGATGTGCTGCAACGCGTCGGCGACGCTCTGAATCAAATCCTGCTGGCGAATCGTGGCCATAATGATTGGTGTTTTCCTCAAAGAAAGTCGAACATACTAGTTCAGACCGTCGCGTCCATTAGCCCCATGTGGCCGTCGTCACCTAACCAAATGCCACAAGGGGCCAGCGGTCGATTGGAGTCGAAGATGCCAAAAACCCGCAAAGAAAAAGATTCTCTCGGTTTCGTCGAGGTTCCGGCCCGCGCCTACTACGGCGCCCAAACGTCGCGTGCCGTCCACAACTATCCCATCTCCGGCATGCGCGCCCACTCTTTGCTCATCCGCGCTATTGGCCTGGTCAAGCGTGCCGCCGCCGAGACCAATAAAAAGCTCGGCGTGGTTGAGGCGCATCGTGCCGACGCCATTTCAAAAGCCGCGCAAGAGGTCATCGACGGCAAGTGGGATGAGGAGTTTCTCGTCGACGTTTTTCAAGCGGGCGCCGGCGTCAGCTTCCACATGAATGCCAACGAGGTGATCGCCAACCGCGCCAACGAAATCCTCGGCGGCAAGCTCGGCGAGTACGCCCACGTCCATCCCAACGACCATGTGAACTACGGTCAATCCACCAACGACGTGTTTCCCACCGCCATGCGCCTGGGAACATTGCTGGCGCTCGAAACGCTCTACCCCGTGCTCGACTCGCTCGCCGGCACCTTCGAAAAGAAAGCCAAAGAGTTCGACAGCATTCTCAAGTCAGGACGTACGCACTTGCAGGATGCCGTCCCGATTCGTCTCGGCCAGGAATTTGCCGCCTACGCCGTCGCCATCCGCAAAACGCGCGCCAACATCGCGCAGCAATCCGAAACTCTGCGCGAACTCGGCCTCGGCGGCTCCGCCGTCGGCACCGGGATCAACACACATCCGCAATATCGAGCCCAAGCCATCGCGCAACTCGCCAAGCTTTCCGGCCAAAAACTCACACCCGCCCGCGACATGCGCTGGGCCATGCAGTCGAATGCCTGCATGGCCGATGTCAGCGCCGCGCTGCGCTCGCTCGCGCTGGAAATCATCCGTATCTCGAACGACCTCCGCCTGCTCGCCTCCGGGCCCAACACCGGCCTCGCGGAAATTGTTCTCCCCAGCCTGCAGCCCGGCTCCTCCATCATGCCCGGCAAAATCAATCCTGTGATGGCAGAACTCGCCGCCATGGTCAGCTTTCAGGTCATCGGCAATGACACCGCCGTCGCGTACGCCGTGCAGGCTGGCCAACTCGAACTGAACGTCATGATGCCGACCATGGCCTACAACGTGATGCAGTCGATCACCATTCTCACCAACATGCTGCGCCGGTTCGATCTCGATTGCATCGCCGGCATCACCGCCAATCGCGCCCGCTGCCAGCAATATGCCGAAAGCACCGTCTCCCTCGCGACCGCGCTGAATCCTTACATCGGCTACGCCAAAGCCGCGGAAATCGTCAAGGAATCCGTTGCCACCGGACGAACCATCGTCGATCTGGCACGCGAAAAAAAGCTCCTCAGTGAAAAAGAAATTGCCGAAATCCTCGACCCCCGGCGCATGACCGAGCCTCAACTTCCTCTCAAGGCCGCCAAACGTCGCGATCAGGTCAACTCCAAACCCTAGAGACGGCACGCTCCGAACTTTCACTGCTTCACGCTGTTGCCCCAATACAAAAGACCGCAGCGAGCCGCGGTCTTGATGTATTGCTATGAATCGAACAAACCTTCTGCCGCCTGAAGCGCCTATTGCCGTCCGAACCGATAAACCAACCCCACTATGAATCCCTGATTGTGGTCCGTGTTGCCGTCGAAATGGTCAAACAACACGTTCGGCGCGATCCTTACCGCCAGGCCCGGACTCAGGTTGTAATCCAGGTTCACGCTGGCGATGGCCGCGCCCACATTGCTCGCTGGATAAAATCCAACCAGCGGCGGTGCGAACGGCCCTGTGTTCTTGTCAAAGAATCCGTAGATATCTCCCAACTGAATCGCACCGGTAATCGAAATCTTCGGGCTGCCGTAAAAACGATACTGCGGGCCTATCGTGAAAGGGTAGACCGCGAACTTGGCGTTGTACGTGTTGTATCCCCCTCCATTCACCGCACCCAGGGAGTTGTTCCCATAGTAGCCGCGCGCATCCACCGTGATGCCCCACCGCGGAGTGAAATAACGAGTCGCACCTAATGTCCAGCCGCCCATGCCGGAATTATGAATATTGGGGCCCGGTCGAAAACGCATATATCCGCCGTACGCGTAGATCTCCCAGCGATGCGTATAGGTGTCGGTCACGACCTGGGCTTCACGGCGTCGCTTGGTCTCCATACGCCGGTTTTCCAGCGTGCGTCTCGATTCAGTCGTTTGCGTCGCGGATTGGGGCGACGTTGATGTGGGCGCTTCCTGGTCTGGAGCCGTGCTCTGCGCCTGCAGTGGAGTGCCTGCCCAGCACAGCAGCAGCAGCAGGGCGAACGATGCGGTAGCCGAAAAAGTGGAACGGAAACCTGCACAAGCGGCACTGGACAAAATGGACGTCCAAATGGACATAGGAAAGCGGATGGCTCTCCGGGTGAACTGAGACAACACTGTTTTCTCCTAAGTCTCCATTAAATCATCGAAATCATTTACTAGGGTTGCGGAACATCTGTAGTCTATCTTTACTCTGAGGAGAGAGGCGAGCCCGCCCTCGCTCTTCACGATGAAAATTTAGTGCCTTGGGAGTGTGTATGAGGTTTTTGATTGGCCTGTTGATTGGCTTGGTTATCCTACCGATCAGCGTGCTTTGCTACTTCCGCTTTGGCAACCCTCCAGTCGCCGTCGCCGATCCCTCGCTACCCTTAGAAAGACAGTTGGTGCACGCGCCACTGCACAATCGTCTGCAGAAGGACATGCCGAAATCGGTGCCCATTCAGCCGACTGCCGACAACCTCGTCGCGGGAGCGCAAATCTATCGACAGAATTGCGCATTTTGCCATGGATTGAATAGCCAGAATTCCACCGTCGCCTCACACATGTATCCCCGGGCTCCCCAACTCTGGCAAGCGCATGGCCCACGCAGTGTCGTCGGCGTCAGCGATGATCCGGTCGGCGAGACTTATTGGAAGGTGGCAAATGGCATTCGCCTGACCGGAATGCCGGCATTCGATCAGGTCCTTTCGTCCACGCAAATGTGGCAGGTCAGCGAGTTATTGGCTAGCGCCAACAAGCCGTTGCCCCAGCCCGCCATGGATATTCTCGCTAAGCCGCTGACATTTTAGAGCCGCGATTTCTCAGCCATACAAGCGAGTCGTAGTGCGCCGTCGGCCCTGGTTCCGGCAGGCCGTCTAGTGTTGGATGGTGTAGGTCAGCGCAGTGTTGAACTGTACGGAATTTCCTTTGAACCCTGCAGGCGGGTTGTTCAAATAGCTGTCCACCGCGCCCACTGAAAATCCAAAGTTCTTGAAGACTGGAAAGGTCGCGCCGACAGATACGTTGGCGGAATAGTCCGCCGGGCTGTTCCATGCCGGATTGAAAGCCGCAATTTCAGTGAACAGAATCTTCTTGGGAAATTTACGGATGTAGCTGTCTCCGAAACTGGTGCCGACCAGATTGGTGTTTGTCGCCGGCGTCGAATCCGTCGCTGAAAATGCCTGCCGCGTGTAATCCATCACCGCCGTCAGGTCCAGCTCCTGCTTGGCATCTTTGATTGCCGTGTATCCCGCGCCAATTCCATACAGCTGCTGCAAATCCAGACCCTGGGAAAAGTTATGGTCATAGGTCGCTTGCTGCAGTAGATAAAAGCGAGGGCTGAAATACTCGTCTTCTTCCAGGCCTCCGTGCAGGATGTTGGTCTTCACCGTAGGCGTATTCGGCTGTGTCACCTTCCCGTAGTTGCTGCTGAAATTCAGCAGTGTCCGTTGCCTCGGTGCCATCCACGCCACCGGCGGTACCGCTCGCGATAGAACGATCGCAGTATTGATGCTGACGCTGTTTTGTGTGGAGCTCACCGTGCTGGCGCCGGCACCCACCGAACCCGTAATTCCCTGCGTCAGACCTTGCTTCTTAAAAACGTTCTTCTCAAATGTCGCTTGATCGACGATATAGGCGACACTCTTGACTGGTATTTGCCGGGTGCCGTGCAGCGTGTTCACGGTAAGCGTGTCTCCGTGGATCGCGATCGTTCCCACAGGGATGTCAACGTTCGCCTTCTTCCGCCCCACCGGCGCGCCTGTTTCGATCACCGCAAATTGCTTGCCGGTCTCCAATTCTTTCAGCTTGCTCCACGGAACCTGCACCATCCCGGCGCTATCACTGTCAAAAAATACCGTGCCCCCGGTCTCATGGTCCAGCTTCCCCGTCAGCTTGTCGCCATTGGTGAACACCAGTAGATCCGGCTGCGCGTTCGCGGGTGTATCCGCCGCCCGTGCGCGCAGTCCCGTAAACCCGCCAATAGCCAATAGAACGAAAGGGAACACGGCCGCAATTGCGCCAGTACGAGGAGGATTCGTGAACATAGGTCGCATAGTTTGGTTTTCCTGAATGTTTCGATGCGCATACAAAGTTCTTGCGTTGGTTCGTCCAGCAAGAACCTGATCTGGGTACTACACTATCAAACGAGAGCAGGCGTGAAATGTCCAACGGAATCTTCAGTAAGATCGGTCGCGCACTCTCCATCTTCGGCGTCTCCAGTCCAGACGATATCCGCAAGATGGAGCAAAGGAAAACGGCATACAGATCAATATCCCGCACTCCGGAGACCCCTCGTCCGGATCCCGTATCTCACCCGGAAGAGGCCGCGACTGAGGTCCACGAAAAAGGAAAGATACAGCCACAGTAGCAACGCCATCGTTAGAGATCGCTGCGGATGTCAGATAGGCCAGCGCGCGTCGCAACGTTCGGTTTTCACGTTCCGGTGCAAGCAGGTAAACTAGTTCTATGGGGATTACGCGCCAGCAGGCACTTGACGCTTTTCAGTCCGACGATCTCATTGGGCTCGGCATGGAGGCCAATGCCTTACGCCGCAAACTGCATCCTGAAGGCGTTGTCACCTACATCATCGATCGCAACATCAACTACACCAATTTCTGTACCGAGTACTGTAGCTTCTGCGCGTTCTATCGCCCGCTGAAAGGCAAACTCGCCGCCGAAGGCTACATCCTCGACTTCGATACCATCTACGAAAAAATTCGCGAAACCGTCGAGATGGGTGGCACCGGCGTCTTGATGCAGGGCGGTCTGCATCCCGATCTCAAAATTGACTGGTTTGAGCGTCTCCTTACCGGCATCAAACAGCGCTTTCCTTCCATCTGGCTGCACTGCTTCTCCGCCTCGGAAATCCTGGCCATCGCGGAATATAGCCAGCTCTCCGTCCGCGACACGATCGCGCGTTTGCGTGATGCCGGTCTCGATTCCATCCCTGGCGGCGGTGCGGAGATTCTCGATGACGACGTCCGTCATCGCATTGCGCGCCTGAAATGCGGCACCGACGAATGGGTGCTGGTCCATCGCACCGCCCATCAGCTTGGCATGCGCACCACCGCGACCATGATGTTTGGAGTGGGAGAGACATTTGAGCAGCGCGTGAATCACTTTGAAACCCTGCGCCGCCTGCAAGACGAGACGGGTGGATTCACGGCCTTTATCCCATGGAGTTTTCAACCGCACAATACCGCGCTCGGCGGACGCGGCTGGGACGAGGCCACCTCGGTCGAATACCTGAAAGTACTCGCCATTTCGCGCCTTTACCTCGACAATATTCTCAACGTCCAGTCCAGCTGGGTCACCCAGGGCCTGAAGGTGCTGCAGATGGGCCTGCGCTTCGGCGGGAACGATGTGGGCTCGGTCATGCTCGAAGAAAACGTCGTCAGGGCCGCTGGCACGGCGAACCACACCACAGAAGAGGAACTGCGCCACGTGATCCGTGATGCCGGCTTTAAGCCAGTTCAGCGCGACACCCTCTATCGCACCATGTTCTTGAACTAACGCGAACCAAGCACGAGAGGATTCTCCTTTCGGCCATGAATCCAAAAACCTTTCTTCTTCTCAATGTCGTGCTCGGCTTTTATAACGTCGGCACCATCTGGGCGCATGAGGTCGATATCTTCCGGTCGTGGAAGCTGGTGGGGACAGCTCGCTTCCACGAAGTGCAGCGTGTCCACTGGCGCAAGATTCCCTATTGGGTGTTGATGCCGGTTGGACTGGCCTTCTGCGGCAGCGTGGCCCTTCTCTGGTACCATCCCGCAGGCTCGCCGATCTGGGGAATCTGGGGAGTGTTTCTTTGCCAGGCGCTCAGCCTGATCCTGACGGCAATATTCTGGGGACCCTTGGCAGGCAAGACTGGCGCACGATCCCCTCGGTCCCGAAAGCGCCTACCTGTCGAAGATACTCCGGACGCATTGGGTCCGAACCTTCCTCATCAATGCTGCCGCAGCCGTTTTGCTGGCGTGGGCCATTCTTTTGACTTGACCCGCGGCGCCGTGGCGGCCACGTTTAAATCGTCTGCAGCCTTCCCCAGGTGCGCCGCAGCGCGTTCACCAGCCACCTCGCCATCAGCAGCGCCACCAGCGTCAGTGCAATCGCAATTCCGGCCGCCGTCCATGGATGTTGAGTGACCAGCCAGGTCAGGCCAATCGCGATTCCATCCTCACCGGTGCTCAGCGCAATGTTCGAAACGGGTTCGGGGCTTGGAGTCACCACAGCCCGCACCGCGGTTTTTGAACTGTGCGCGACCAACGCAATCGTCCCGCCCGCTACAGTGGCCAGTAATTGCATTTCCGGCGACAGGTGAGCGCTGGCTCGATACGCCAGCAAAGCCGCGACCGGCACGCGGATGAACGTGTGCAGCGCATTCCAGATCATGTCCAGCCCGGGTATCTTGTCGGCGACAAATTCCGCCGCAAACAGCGCCCCGCTTACGGCAATCACCGGCCAGTCCCCCAGTACTTCCAGTCCCTGCGGTAATACCACCCAGTGCGCGTGCGCCAGCAGTCCCAGCGTCAGCACCGTGGCGTAGACATTCAATCCTGCGGCAAAACTTGCCGCGATGATCAGGGCCGCAATCGTACTGGGTGTGAAGACTGTCACTTGCTGCGAATTCTACCGAAGCAAGGGACGATCGTCATTCGCAATCCGCCGGTACGATGTTCCGTCGACGTGCCGCCCGTTGGCCCTCACGTACAATGAAGCCTGCGGTTACTTTTGTGGAGGCCCACTTTGCGGCCATGCTGTTGACTCCATTTTTTTCAGTTGGGAATGGTGGCTTAATTTCTGGTTCGGCAATCATGGGTCGAGCGGACCTTTGCGCCCTGCTTTTCGCGCCCCGCCACGGCTTGCTCCATTACCTGCACGAGCAGCAGGTCGCCAATCAGACGTTCGGGCATCTCTACGTTTGGAATTGGTTTGACGCCTCGCTTCTGATCCCATACTTTCTCCTGATGATCATTCTGGCCTTCTACGGAGTGCATCGCTATCAGTTGGTCTGGTTGTATTACAGGTACAAGAAGAACAAGACCCGCGAGGCGCCGCAGCAATTCACCGAACTGCCCTTCATCACCGTTCAGCTTCCCATTTTCAACGAGCAGTTTGTCATTGACCGCCTGGTCGACGCCTGTTGCCGTCTCGACTATCCGCGCGATCGGCTGGAAATTCAGGTTCTCGACGACTCCACCGACGAGACTCAGCAGGTGGCAGCCGCTGTCGTCGAGCGTTACCGCAGCGGATTGCACGGCGACGCGCAACCCATCGTCTACATCCATCGCACCAATCGGCATGGATACAAAGCGGGCGCCCTCGACAATGGGCTGAAAACCGCCAAAGGCGAACTGATCGCCATGTTCGACGCCGACTTTGTGCCTTCACCCGACTGGCTGATGCGTGTGGTCCATCATTTTTCCGACTCGAAAATCGGCATGGTGCAGACCCGCTGGACCCATCTCAATCGCGACTATAGTTTCCTTACCCAGGTCGAAGCCATCCTCCTCGATGGTCATTTTGTGCTGGAGCACGGCGGCCGCTCCCGCTGCGGCGTGTTTTTCAATTTCAACGGAACCGCCGGCATGTGGCGCAGAACTGCCATTGACGAAGCCGGAGGCTGGCAGCATGACACGCTCACAGAAGATACTGACCTCAGCTATCGCGCGCAGTTGAAGGGTTGGCGCTTCCGCTATCTGCAGGATGTCGAATGTCCCGCCGAGCTTCCCATCGAAATGACGGCCTTCAAAACGCAGCAGGCTCGCTGGTCGAAAGGCCTGATCCAGACCTCGAAAAAAATTCTGCCCCAGGTGTTTCGCTCCGATGTTTCTTTTCACATCAAGCTGGAGACGTTCTATCACCTGACGGCAAACATCAGTTATCCGCTGATGGTTCTGTTGTCCATTCTGCTGATGCCGGCAATGATCATCCGCTTCTATCAGGGATGGTTCCAGATGCTCTATATCGATTTGCCGCTCTTTATGGCATCGACGTTTTCGGTATCGTCGTTCTATTTGATCTCGCAGAAGGAGCTGTATCCGGGCAAATGGTATCGCGCCCTGCTGTACCTGCCGTTTGTCCTGGCACTGGGCGGCATCGGTCTCACCTTGACCAATGCCAAGGCCGTGATGGAGGCTCTGTTCGGGATTAAAAGCCCATTCAAACGAACGCCGAAATATCGAGTCGAAAAGCGCGGAGAGAAATCCCAGGCGGCCAAGTATCGTAAGCGCCTCGGCTTTCTTCCAGTGCTGGAACTGCTGATCAGTGCGTACTTTGCGCTCACCATTTGGTACGCCATATCGAACGCGAACTACATCACCATCCCGTTCCTGTTCTTGTTCATGTTCGGCTATGGCTACACAGCTTTCTTAAGCGTGACCCAGGGAATGTTTGACCGTTTCCGCATGGGTGTCGCCAACCCCGACGAGTCCTCGCCGAAGCCGTTTCCCGTGGGCGTGTAGAGTCAAAAAAAGCGCGCTCCGAAGAGCGCGCTTTTTTCGATGCAGAGTTCAACCTACCAGCGATAGCCGAAAGTCACCGGTACCAGCACGGCCCCGCCTCCGGGCGGAAGGGAACTGTTCGGGCTGAGAAGTTTCACGTATCGCGCCTCCAGAAATATCTTTCCCCGGTCATACGGCGACACGCGCCATTCGCCCCCAAGTCCGATATCCAGATTCCCTTGATTGGTAGAAGTCTGGGCAACCGTCACATCGCCGACGCACCCGCCATAGTAGTAGAAGTAGTAGCACGGAACATAGACTGGGAACGTAAACGAGGTGAGCGCCCGCGAAAATCCGCCACCGCCAATCACATACGCATCCGTCCTTCCGTGCTGAATGAAGTCGAATTTCGGATTCAGATCCGTAGTCCAGATATGCTCATTGCCGTAAGGCGTCTGAGCCGAGGCGTAGGCCAGGCTGTGCGGAACGCCCATGCGGTTGAAGTTCCACTCTGCCAGCAGGCTGAGCCGGTCGTTGAACTTATAGCCGGTGCCCAGCAATATATTCCATCCAACGTTGGCATAGTTCTGCGTGTCGCCGCCCGCAGGAGTAACTCCACCCCCGCCTTCGATAATCCAGTGATTCGTCCAGCTTTCGCGCGTATACCGCGGAGTCGGCGGCGGACTGTAGTGGTTCTGGTTGTAGGGATTGTTGTACTGATAGTTGTTCTGGGAGTTGTAGCTGACTGTGGAGCTGGAATAGCTCTGCGCCTGCAGGCCAACCGTGATCGGCAACCCACATGCAAGCGCTACATACCCCACGTACCTCAACGTCTTGCGGAAAGCTGTTTTCGCCGTCATCATGGTCTTGTTCCCTCCATAGTTTGGTGCCGATACTTTGAACTCTTATTGTGGATGCGATCTGTTCAATCGGATGCATGGTGCGATTCGCAAGATGCTCTCCGCGGCCGCCCCTGAAATCTACACAAAGGTCGAGGCAGTTCTTGCCCCGTCGCCTCGTTAGACGCCAGCGCGGGAAAAATGTTGCGGAGATCGTGCCACCGCGGACACCACCCTTTTTGCCTTACCCACCACTGGCATTTGCTCGTTTTGATAGGACCGCAAAATGCCTCGGCCCCTGGCACCTTTGAGTAGACGGGAAAGCGGTCCGAATTCGACTCGATGAGCTGAATTCCGACCGCTTCCCTTCATTCCTGCCCGGCTACTGGATGTCGAACTGCTCCGGATGCAGGCTGGCATCGCTCTTCACGATTACCGTTTTGCCGGACATCTCTTCCATCTCGCTCAACCAGCGGCCGTTCGAAGCCTTCAACTGCTTCACCACCTCCGGATTCACGCGCAGCAGAACATCCCCGCGGTCAATCTGACGATACATCTTGCGCAATTCGACATAAATCTCGTTGCATACCGTCAACGGTCCCTTCACCATGCCCGTCCCCGTGCAAACGGAGCAGGGAACTGAAAGCGTGCGCTCCAGCGATTGCTTAACCCGCTTGCGCGTAATCGCAACCAACCCAAAATCGTTGAACTGCAGAACCTTGGAAGGAGCGCGATCCGACTTCAATGCATCTTCCAGCGCCAGCATCACCTTGTTTCGATTCTTGCGCTCATCCATGTCGATGAAGTCGATCACAATGATCCCGCCCAGATCGCGCAGGCGAATCTGGCGCACAATCTCCGGAATGGCATCGAGGTTCGTCTTCAGGATGGTGTCTTCCAGCCGCGCTGTTTTACCAACGTATTTGCCGGTGTTGATGTCGATGGCCACCAGCGCCTCGGTCTGGTTGATGACGATCGAACCGCCCGACTTCAGCCATACCTTCGAGCGCAGCGCATTGTTGATTTCTTCCTGAATGCCGAATTGCTCAAACAGCGGCGTGTCTTTGGTGTACAGCTTGACGCGTCGAACCAGGGCAGGCTCAAAGCGATTCAGGAACCGCAGCACCCGCTCATAATCCGCTTCCGTGTCGACCCAGATGGAGGAAAAATTGTCCGTCACCTGATCGCGCAGCACCCGTTCCACCAGGCTCAGGTCGTGGTAGATCAAGGCCGGTGGCTTGGCATTTTCCGTGCGCTGGCGAATCTCAGCCCACAGTGTCAGCAGAAAGCGAATGTCCGCCCGGAGATCTTCTTCGCTCGCCGTGGCGGCCGCCGTCCGGACAATGAATCCTCCCGACGCTGCGCCTTTTTCACTCAACAATATGTGTTTCAGCCGCTGGCGTTCCTCATCCGACGATATTTTGCGCGAGACCCCCACGTGATTCACCGTGGGCATGAACACCAGGAATCGTCCCGGCAATGCGATGTGACTCGTGATGCGCGCCCCCTTGCGGGCAATCGGCTCCTTCGCAATTTGCACCAGGATTTCCTGGTTGGGCTTCAACAGTTCTGTGATTGCCGGCAGATTGCTGGTCTGTGCCGTACCGCGACGCATCCGCCGATCGCCACCCCCGCCGTGGCGCTGCTGGCCGCGACTTCCTCGCCTGCCGTTGCGGCCTCCGCTCGCTCGATTGCGCACTGCATCCGCCTGGGCCGATTCGTCGTTCTCCCCGTCCTCATCGGTCGAGCCCGTCGCATCTTCCAGTTCGATCTCTCCCAGCTCGGCCCCAAAGCTCTCTTCCTCGAACGTGTCCTCTTCAGTTCCAGGCGCCGCCGATTCCGCATCCCCATTCTCGTCCACGAATCTTGTCCGCTGTTCGATGTGCTGATCGCGCACCAGTTCGCTCAGCAGGCCGCTGTCCATCTGCATGTCCAGCGTCTCTTCAATCAGATCGTCATACTCCGCCTCGTCCTGCAGGCTTTGCGCCGCGTATCCTTCGGGCTCTTCTTCGTCGATTGTTTCTTCTTCCAGATTTCCAAGGCCGGGGTCAAACACGTGATCGTCATGATCGGATTCTTCCTCCTCGTCCTGCGCGCTCTCTGCCGCCTCGGTCGAATTCTCTTCTGTCGCCGACGAGGTGCCGTGAACTGCCTCAACGGGTGCCGTCTCCCGCACATGCACGCGTTCAACGATCGAAGCAGCTTCACCGAAAAACGGCTCCAGTTGCGAGTCCGCTTCTTCCCTCTGTTCGGCAAGCGACTCAGATTCCTGCTCCGGTGCCGTCTCTGCTTCTACGGTCGGCTCGGTTGCGGGTGGTTCGGCTACACTGCTTTGCCGGTACGCGCTCGGACTGGCTGGATCGACGCGATAGGACGCCGAAGCTTCCGACGGCTCAAATTCCTGTACTTCTACCGGAGCCGTGTCGTGCTGCACCAGCGAAGGCTCTTCCACGGCGGTCGCGTGTTGCACCAGCGAGGGTTCTTCCAGGGTCGTTTCGTGCTGCACCAACGAAGGCTCTTCGAACTCGGCGACGGGCAAGCTGGGCGTACTGTCTGCCCGCGTATCGCTCACTACAGGTGCTGACGCCGTTTCCTCAACAACCGGACCCAACTCGGCCGCCGGAGAGGAAAAGCTTTCGCCCGCAGAAGATGCGCCGCGCGCACGCTTGTGGCGCGAGAGCGATTCTCCTGGCAACACTTCGCTGCCATCCCACGCTAGCGGACCTACGACCATGGTCGATGGCTGGAACGTCGGCTTGGGAGCTGCTGCAGATGCTTCTCGCTCGGCGGAAACTGATCCGACCGCCTGGGCCGCGGATGCCGACTCGCCGCGACGATATTTGGACAGTGATTCTCCTGGAAGCACCATCGGAACCTGCTCAGATCTGGGCTGTTCCGACCGGGGACGCTCAGCCTGCGGCGTCGTGAAACGTTCCGGCGCTACCGACGGAACCGTGAAATCCTGGTGCGGCTGTTCGAATTCCTCGCCGACTGGAACCGCTTCCGTTTCGAATGGTGTCGACTCGGCCCGCTCAGTCCGCTGCGCTTCGGCAAATCCGCCCTGGCCGTTTGAGGACGGCCGTTCCTGTCCCGACGATCCGCCCCTTCCGCGTCGCCGTCCACGCCGTCCACGCCAGCGACGTCCGCCCGGTCCTTCTTCGTCGCCCGCGGCACTGCCAGGCGCGTTCGAACTTTCGCGAGCCGGCTGCCCCGCCGGTCTTCGCTCGCCCGAAGAACGGACTCCGGATTCTTCGACATTCGCGTGAGCGTCACCTTCTGTTGCGCCCCGCCCGCCGTTGGAGTGACCTCCAGTGGACCGTCCCTGGCTGCGGGATTGTCCCGGCGCCAGCGGTACATACTCTTCACCGTCTTCCTGTTCCTCAGCGAAATCGGTGACGTACAGGAAAGCATCGCGCTCCAGGCCGATGTCGACGAAGGCCGACTGCATGCCAGGAAGTACTCGGGTGACTTTGCCTTTGTAAATGGATCCCGCGAGTGTGTATTCGTTCTCGCGTTCGTAGTAGATTTCCGCCAACTGGTCGTCTTCGACAACCGCCAGCCTGGTTTCGTGGGGGGTGCTGGATATATAAATTTCTTTCGTCATGCTGCCTCATTCCAGTCCGTAGCCTTTCCGGCCGCGGACTCAGGGGTATGGCGAGGCAGATTTCTGCGCGCTAGCGTACTCCGTGCGCGGCGACCTTGACTAGGGCGGCTGGATCGAGGGTGTGTTCTGATGACGCTGCCGACGGGAAACTTGCTTTAGGCCAGGGAAATACGTAACTCCCGCGACTGCGGGTTGGCGATGGAAGCGAAGAATCTTGACTGCGACGTGAAAGAACGGCACGCAAGGACTTTGTGGCCACTACTTCCCCCCAAAGGGGTGGGGCCGTTTCCAGTCCAGTTGCGTTTCTCACTGCGTGCATTCGATCAAACCTGCCTGGTCTCGGTTGGAATCTGCCTTACCGAGAAAAACTTCTTGTCGCATCCATGCCGTCAGCCGGTCCGCTAGGGACGGCGGATGCGCGAATTTGCTTGCCTGGCGCGCCCTTCCTCTTCTGCACCAGGGATACGGCTAGTTTACAAAGCGGCTCATGCGGATGTTCATGACGATGCCAAATGCAAGAAACGCAAACAGCACCGATGAACCGCCATAACTCATTAGGGGCAAAGGAATACCGGTCACCGGCATAAATCCGATCACCATGCCCACATTGACCGCGATCTGAAAAATCAGCACGGCCACGACCCCCATAATAATCAATGTGCCGGGCAGGTCAGCGGCGGTTTGAGCGTTCTGAACTAAACGCATCAACAACAAAAAGTATAACAGCAAGACTAAGATAGCTCCTGCCAATCCATGCTCCTCACAAAATGCCGCGAAAATGAAATCCGTGTACGGAATGGGAAGAAAATCGCCCTGCGTCTGACTTCCATGCTCCGCACCCTGTCCCCAGATGCCGCCGGATCCAACCGCAATCAGCGACTGTCGAATCTGATAGCCGCTGCCGCGGGGATCGTTGTCCGGCTGCAAAAAACTCGTGAGTCGCTGCTTCTGGTATGGTTTCAACACCTTGTACCAGGCCGGAACAATGGCCAGCGAGGCAGCCAGAAATAGAATTGCCGCCTGTCGAAACCGGATGCCACCCAGAAACAACCCAACCAGCAGCACTGGCGCATACGTCAGCGCAGTACCTAAATCCGGCTGCTTCAACACCAGCAGCATCGGTATTCCGACAATCGCCATCGCCTTGAAAATGTCTTTCCAGGTCAGCTCACGGCCGCCCAGATTCGTAAAGAATCTCGCCAGCACCACGATCAGCACCAGCTTGACCCATTCCGACGGCTGAAAGTGAATTCCGCCCGGCAAGTGAATCCAGCGCCGCGCGCCCAGCACCTTCGTCCCCACGACCAGCACCGCCGCCAGCGATATCAGGCAGATCCCATACGCCCAGACCGCGACATCCAGCAGAATGTGGTAGTCGATCAGCGATAGCACAAACATGCTGACGAACCCGCCTGCCAGCCACAGGATCTGCTTCTCGTCGAAGTGAATAAACTTCGTGTGCAGCGTCGCGCTGTAGATTTCCAGCACGCTGATCACCGACAAAGCCAGCACAAATGCCAGCAGGGTCCAGTCGAAATCGTGATAGGAAAGAAAACGGCGCATGGTTTAGTCGCCTGCCTTCGGCTGCGATTTGCTGTGATCCGCCGTCCCGGCGAATGTCGCTGGCTTTTTATGGAGCGGACGCGACGTCACCGGAGTGCCATGGACTGGCAGCAGGAAAGTGCCGGCGTGGAGCGTCGTTCCCGCAGGCAGCGGAAACAGCGCAGCGACCCGTTGGGGAATTTGCGCCCCAGGAGTGCCGCCCGGTGCATTCGCCGGAGTTGTCCAAAGAGCAGCCATTTCCGCAGGGGCTTGATTCCTAGACGCGGTCTGTTGATTTTTATCCGGCTTGGGACGCAGACCGCCCGTCACCTTCTGTTTCGTGCCCGCCGCGGGAGCCACGTTCTTCTGCTCCACCGCCGGCACCGCGGTCTGCGGATTTGCCTGCGCGGGTTTTGCCACGCTCACAACCTGTGGGGGAAGGTTATCGGCTTCGCGCCGCTGCTTGTCGACATACGCCGCGATCACGCGCGCCGCCAGTCGTGCGCTCAGATATCCCTCTGAACCGTTCTGCCACATCAGAACCACCGCAATTTCCGGGTTCCTTCTCGGCGTCATTCCGACAAACCAGGCCGTATCGTTCAGTTTTGCCCCGCCACCCACCGACGCCTTGTATGCATTGCTCACAATCTGGGCGCTCCCGGTTTTGCCGGCGAAATCAATGCCATCCAGATGCGCCATGCCCGCCGTTCCCGCAAACGTCGTCACCTGCGCCATCGCGTCCGTCACCGTTTCCCAGTTAGCTGGATCGATGTGGATCACTTGATCCCCCGAACCGGGAAACTGGCTCTGGTAATAGGTCCGTAGGTCAGGGGGTATCTCGCTCGGGAAAACAACGTGCGGACGCTTTAGAATTCCGCCGGACCCGATGCCTGCAATGGCGCGTATCAATTGGATCGGCGTAACCGCGATCGCCCCTTGTCCGATTCCCACCGAGATGGTTTCTCCGGCAAACCATTTTTGATGGTAGTTCCGCATCTTCCACTCCGGAGACGGCATAGTCCCGGATGCCTCATTCGGCAGGTCGATACCAGTCTTTTCTCCCAGCCCGAACCTGTGACCCCAGTACGCGATCTTATCGATTCCCAGCTTTTCGGCCAGCGTGTAAAAGAACACGTCACACGACTGATAGATCCCTTTGCTGATGTCCGTGATTCCGTGCGACTGATGCCGGGCCGATATCCAGCACTTGAAATAGCGCCCGTAGAAGACCGCCCCGCCGTGGCAGTCCACTTTCAGCGTCTCCGCAATTCCTTCCTGCAGGCCGGCAATCGCTTCGATAATCTTGAACGTCGATCCTGGAGCAAGCTGCGCCTGGATCGCTTTGTTCATCAGCGGATTCTCTGGATTTGTCAGCAGCGCGTCCCATTGCTTGCGATGGATGCGAATGGCAAAATCGTTGGGATCAAAAGTAGGCCGGCTCACCATCGCCAGCACGTCGCCGGTCCGCGGATCGATCGCCACCAGCGCGCCTTCCCGCTGTCCCATGGCATCCTCGGCAGCTTTCTGGATATCCAGATCGATCGTCAATCGAATCGATTTTCCGGGCACCGCTGGTTCGATGCCGAGCGCCCCCAGTTCGCGTCCGTGACTATCGACAATCACATCGCGTGAACCGTCCTGACCACGCAGGATCGGATCGTAGGATTCCTCCACCCCCGACCGTCCGACCACGTCTCCCGGCTGGTAGAAGGCATAGCGCGGATCATCCAGCATGTCTTCAGAAACTTCCCCAACGTAGCCGATCAGGTGCGCCGCGAATCCATTGCTGGGGTACAGCCGCCGCTGCTCTTCGATTGTTTCCAGCTCCGGTAATTCATTGGCGTGGGCCGCAATGAAAGCCTGCTCGTCCGGCGTGATGTCCTGCTGCAGCGGGATGGGCTGATACTTCGGCTGATGCCGATAGCGCTGCAGCACCGCCCGCAGTTGGTCGGGCTGCATGTGCAGTCCCTCGGCGATCAGTGGAATATCGCTGTCAAGATCGTGGGCCTGCTCGGGAACCAGAAAACACGTAACCGAAGGATAGTTGTCGACGATCAGTCGTCCGTAGCGATCAAATATTTTCCCGCGCGGCGCCAGAATCGGTACTTTCCGAATTCGGTTGGCCTGCGCCAGTGCCCGGTAATTCTGCGCGCCCAGCACCTGGAGTCTCCACAGACCTGACACCAGGATGACGAGAATCAACGCAATGACGTACTGGATCGCCGTCAGCTTGATCGATGAGATCTTGTCGTCTTTGTTGACCGGGCCTGCCATGGTGGGGGATGTGCCTTCAGAATACTCCGGATTGGGGGGTTACTGGCGCTGCCGCAGACGGTCCAGAAGCGCGAACAGAACCACACCGATTAACCCGTTGACCACCGCCCGAACCACCTCATGCAGTCCATACCACTGTTCGTGGATACCTAATAGGCGGCGCAGGATCAGCACATGCAAAATGCTGGCCAGCAGGATGAAAGTAAAGTTCATGATCAGACGCGTTCCTGGATTGTCCACGTCAATGCGCAGTCCGATCGACGCCGCTAAATATCCGAGAATGCAGTCGATAATGCCATCAACTCCGAGCGGCAGGTGCGTCAGAGCATCCTGGATGATCCCGACGATCATCCCCAGCAGCGTTCCACCAATCGGACTCCGTCGCGAGACCGCAAAATAAATGACGATAAGCACCGGAATGTTCAGGAATCCGACGGATGGAAAACGCAGCGGCAGGTACGCCTGAAAAAATATCGCCAGCAACGGCACCAGAATCAAGACGAGCGGATGGAATCGGTGTTCCTCCATCTCCCGCCGCGAGCTCGGATGCAAGAGTGACATCGCTAGTTTTGCGGCTCCTGTGGAGTCTTTGGAGTCGGGTTTGCTTTCGGTTTGGATCCTGCTGCGGAAGGTTGGGCTGTGCTGCCCTGGGGTGCCGTCGCCGCCGGCGGCTCCGGCGCAAACATCTGCTTATGGTAGGCCGCGCCAGGAGTCAGATCCTGCGCCGGCGGAGTCGCACCCGGCGTAAACCGGTCCGGATGCAATGGCGCCGGCGGTCGCACCGGTGGCGGCGGTGCATTCGCATCCAGCGGTTTTCCATCCGGGCCGACCGTCGGCGGCGGAAGTGCGCCCGGTAGACGCTGCGCCAGAACGTCCGCGGCCTTCTGCTCGCTGGTGGATACATCCTGCTGCATTGCGGAAGGAACGGTGTCCTGCATTTGCGTGATCACCAGCACTTCATCCAGGCGCGACAGGTTCACGGCCGGTTTGACGATCAGTGCCACATCGGAGTTTTGCTCAGGATCCGGCACGATGCGTTCCACCACCCCCACCGGCAGACCGCTGGGGTACACCTGGTCGCCGCCGCTGGTGATCACCTGTTCGCCCGGTTGAATGCGCTCGTCCGGCAGAATGTCCGTGATCTCGGTCCGCCCATCCGTCGTTCCACGCAGAATACCCCGCAGGCGGGTGCGTGTCAGAATCACGCCCAGCCCGCTGGTCTGATCATTGATTTCCAGCACCTGCGCCGTATGCGGAAATACCGCCCGAACTTTCCCCACAACTCCATCGGGAGTGATCACCGGCATATCGACACGGATACCGTTGTCGAAGCCCTTGTCGACGTACACCACGCGCGACAGGTCCGTCCCACTGGTTCCGATCACGTGGCCCGCCACCGTCTTCGAAATGTAGTTTTGCTGAAAGCCCAGCAGTTTCTGCAGTCGAATATCCTGCCGCGCGTCTTCGGCCAGGGAAGATTGTTCCAGCCGCATCCGGTTCAGTTCCGCCTGCAGTTGCTGGTTCTGGGCTCGCACATGGCGCAGATCCAGATAACCCTCCCAGGTGTGGCTGAATCCATGTCCGACAAATAAAAATGCCCGCTCAAAAGGTGAAATCAGGCTGACCACCCAATAGCGCGCCAGTCGAGTCTGCTGGCCGTTGCTGCCTGCCGCCGGCCGTCGCACCTGCACGGCGAGACCCAGTAACTGCGCGAGTACGACAGCCAGCAGCACCAGTGAATTGCGGTTTCGACTGAGAAAGGATTCCATGAGGCCTGCAACAGGCTGCGACGATGATAGACCGTGCTCGCTCGAGGTACATCCAAGCGAACATTCACTGTGCATAGGCGTTCTTTACGGAACGTCTATGTGGAACGCATTTCACCGATTCGCAGCGATAGCCAAGAATTCTATCGTGCAGCTCGGCGGGTGTTCGGGGAGGGCAAAAATTAATCGATCTTGATCTTGCGCAGCAATCGGAAATCCGACAGCATCTTGCCTGTGCCCAGTACAACCGACGCCAACGGATCATCCGCCACCGAGACTGGCAGCCCGGTTTCTTCGCGAATGCGTTTGTCCAGATTCTTGATCAGCGCCCCTCCGCCCGTCAGCACGATGCCGCGATCGCTGATGTCGGCGGAAAGCTCCGGCGGCGTCCGTTCCAGCGCCACTCGTATCGCATTCATGATCGTGCTGATGCATTCGGCCAGAGATTCACGAATTTCGCTGTCGTCAATGGTAATGGTTTTCGGCACGCCTTCGATCAGGTTCCGTCCCTTGATCTCCATCGTCACCGGTTTGTCCAGCGGATACGCGGAGCCAAGTTCCATCTTGATGTGTTCCGCGGTGCGCTCGCCGATCAGCAGGTTGTACTTGCGCTTCAGATAATTCATGATGGCTTCGTCCATCTGGTTCCCCGCCATGCGCACGGAACGCGAATAAACGATGCCCGACAGCGAAATCACGGCAATGTCCGTCGTGCCGCCGCCGATGTCGACCACCATGTTGCCGCCCGGCTCGGTAATCGGCAGACCGGCGCCAATCGCCGCCACCATCGCCTGTTCCACCAGGTACACTTCGCTCGCCTTCGCCCGGTACGCTGAATCCTCTACCGCGCGCTTTTCTACCTGCGTAATTTCTGACGGAACTCCAATCACGATGCGCGGATGGACCAGCATCTTGCGGCCATGCGCTTTCTGAATAAAATAATTCAGCATCTTTTCCGTCACCTTGAAGTCGGCGATCACGCCGTCCTTCATCGGCCGGATCGCGACAATGTTGCCCGGCGTCCTGCCCAGCATCTCTTTCGCTTCCTTGCCCACCGCTTCCACTTCGCCGGTTACCTTATTCAGCGCAACAATTGAAGGCTCATTAACAACAATGCCCTTGCCAGCTGCGAAAACAAGCGTGTTTGCCGTGCCAAGATCGATGGCCAGGTCGCTTGAAAACAAGCTGAACAGCGAACGCAGATTATGACTGCGCGAGGAACGTGAGTGATAGCCGTTAGAGGACATTCGGTGTTGTACAAGCCCTTTGGGGAATGCTGGTATCTCCCATTGTACGGCCTTGTCGGTTACCCTGCGGATGTATCGCACGCACGGGGAATCGGGGAAGGTATCTATAAGGCGAATGCCTGCCCGACCTGCCCGTCTCCGACGAATATGAGGTGGCCATGGCCGATACTTCATCGAGTTCTACAACGCGCACCGTCATGGCAGTCATTGCGGTTGTGGCTTGGTTCGCACTGCTCCTGCAGCTCTTTTTAATGATCGCCACTGCGGCTAAGGCAGACTGGCTGCGGGCTCTCGTCAATTACTTCAGTTTTTTTACGATCCTCTCCAATCTTCTCGTTGCTGTCGACCTCAGTCTCCCACTCCTGGCCCCGGCCGCGGCGCCCGGAAGATTCTTTGCTCGCCCATCTGCTCAATCCGCGATCGCGGTCTACATCGCAGTCGTTGGCATCACCTACACGTTGCTGCTGCGACATCTGTGGAATCCACAAGGCGCTCAAAAAATTGCCGACGTGCTGCTGCATGACGTCGTGCCCGTGCTCTACGTCGGATTCTGGACAATTTTCGTGCCCAAAGCGACCCTGCGCTGGCCCCACGCAGTCCAGTGGCTCGCCTATCCCATTGCGTACATGGTGTACACCCTGCTCCACGGCTTCATTTCCGGCTGGTATCCGTACTACTTCATTGATGTCGGAGCGCTCGGCTATCCCCGCGCCCTGGTCAATGCCGCGGCAATTCTCCTGGCATTTCTCGGCTTGGGCCTGCTGGCGGTCGCCATCGGTCGAGTTCGCAGCAAAAAGTCGTCCCCGTCCACGCTGTCCCGATAGAGCCTCCGTCCGTGCCGGAAGCATCGTTTGCTGTATGCTCTATCGGTTGACCGCTGTTTCAAATCGATCGAGCAATCGCACCGTTCTCGCAACTCGGGAAATCGATCTTCGCGTGGCCGTTTTGTCAGGAAACCGCCGCATGAAAATTGATCTCACCGCGCTGCGGAAGGATCGGATTGCTCTGGAAAACGAGTGAATTTCATGGCTGCCGCAAAACACACAACCAGGCAAGCGAAAAACCTGATCGGCGGCAAATGGGTCGGCGCCCGTACGCGCCAAACGTTCGAGGATCGTAATCCCGCCAACACCGGCGATCTGGTCGGCGTATTTCCGGCTTCGGGCGCAGATGACGTCGCCGATGCCGTGGCTGCCGCGAAAGATGCGTTCCAAAGCTGGCGTCTCGTGCCCGCCCCAAAACGCGCGCAGATCCTCTTTCGCGCCGGCGAGCTCCTCATCGAGCGCAAGGAACAGTACGCCCGCGACATGACCCGCGAAATGGGAAAAGTCCTCGTCGAATCGCGCAGCGACGTCCAGGAAGCGATCGACACCGCCTTCTACATGGCAGGGGAAGGTCGTCGCCTCTTCGGCCAAACCACCCCCTCGGAGCTGCCAAATAAATTTGCCATGAGCCTGCGCGCCCCGGTCGGCGTCTGCGGCATGATTACGCCCTGGAACTTCCCCATGGCCATCCCCTCCTGGAAGCTTTTCCCGGCCATCGTCTGCGGCAATACCTGTGTCATCAAGCCCGCGGAAGACACCCCGCTCTCTACCTTGAATCTGGTCCAGACACTCATGGACGCCGGTATGCCGAAAGGCGTCGTCAACGTCGTGTTTGGCTTTGGACCCGAAGCGGGAGCGCCCCTCGTCGAACACCCCGATGTAACCGCCATCAGCTTTACCGGTTCCAGCGAAGTCGGCCGCCGGGTTGGTCAGACCGCTGCCGCCGGCATGAAGCCCTGTTCGCTCGAAATGGGCGGCAAGAATGCCATGATCGTGATGGACGATGCCAATCTTGACCTTGCCGTGGAAGGCGCGTTATGGGGCGCGTTCGGCACCACCGGCCAGCGCTGCACCGCGACCAGCCGCATTCTCCTGCATAAGAAGATTGCCCGGGCGTTTACGCAGCAACTGGTCCAGCGGGCAGAAAAGTTACGCGTCGGCAATGGTTTGCAGAAAGACGTGCAGATGGGCCCCCAGGTGAATCAACAGCAAATTGAGACCAGCCGAAGTTATGTGGAGATTGCCCTGCAGGAAGGCGCCACGCTGTTGACCGGCGGCAAGCGCCTGCAGGGGAAGGCCCACGCAGCCGGATATTTCTTCGCGCCCACCATTTTGTCCGGCGTCCAGCCCACCATGCGGATCGCGCAGGAAGAGGTGTTTGGCCCGGTCGTCAGCCTGCTGCAGGTCAGCTCGTTCGAACAGGCCATCGAAATCGCGAATACCGTCTCCTATGGACTTTCCGCATCTATCTATACTCGCGACGTGAACCGCGGTTATCAGGCCATGCGCGACCTGGAGACCGGCATTGTCTACATCAACGCGCCCACCATTGGAGCCGAGGTGCATCTGCCCTTCGGCGGCGTCAAGCAGACCGGCAACGGCCATCGCGAAGGCGGTATCGGAGCTCTGGACTTCTACACCACGTGGAAATCCGTCTACGTGGACTATTCCGACCGGCTCCAGCGTGCGCAGATTGACTAGGGAACGGAACGATTTTCCAGGAGAGCAGCAATGATCATTGGTGTTCCGAGGGAACTGAAAGATCACGAGAGCCGCGTCGGCGTGACTCCTGCCGGCGTCAAAGCCTTGACGGAAGCAGGCCACACGGTCCTCGTCGAGACCAGGGCCGGGGACTTGTCGTCGCTTCCCGATGACGAATACCAGTCTGCCGGCGCGGAAATCGTTGGCTCAGCCTACGACGTCTGGCGACTGGCCGACATGATCGTCAAGGTCAAAGAGCCCATCGAAAAAGAATACGGCTATTTCCGCCAGGGCCTCATCCTCTTCACATACCTGCATCTTGCACCTCTCCCCGTCCTTACCTCCAAACTGCTCGAAAAAAAAGTAATCGGCATCGCCTACGAAACCATCCGCGACAAATCCGGCGCGCTCCCTCTTCTCACGCCCATGTCAGAAGTCGCCGGCCGCATGTCCGTGCAGGTCGGCGCTGCCCATCTTGAGAAAGAAAAAGGTGGCCGCGGCGTTCTGTTGGGAGGAGTTCCAGGCGTGCCTCCCGGAAACGTTTGCGTCATCGGCGGTGGCATCGTCGGTACCAACGCTGCCAAGGTCGCCATGGGCATGGGTGCAAAAGTCACCATCATCGACATGAACCTGAATCGCCTGCGCGAATTGGACGACATCTTCAATGGTCGCGTGTACACTCTCGCCTCCAATTCCTACAACGTCAGTCGCGCCGTGCGCGAGGCCGATCTGGTCATCGGCGGCGTCCTGATCCCCGGCGCCGCCGCTCCAAAAATCGTCACCAAAGCGATGGTTTCTACCATGAAGAAGGGCGCCGTCATCGTCGACGTTGCCATTGACCAGGGCGGCTGCGTAGAAACCGCCCGGCCCACTACCCACAGCGATCCCTCCTACGTGCTCGATGGCGTCGTGCACTATTGCGTGACCAACATGCCCGCGGCAGTACCGCATACCTCCACCCTGGCGCTAACCAATGCCACGTTTCCTTACGTGATGCGGCTGGCGAAGATGGGCGCACAGGCCGCGATTCAGGCCGACAGCGGCTTGCAGGATGGCGTCAATACCTTCGACGGCGTGCTCACCTGTAAACCCGTCGCTGAGTCACAGGACAAACCCTGGAAGCCCGTCCTGGAGCTCGTGCATTAAACTTCGCGCATAGGTCGTCGAAGTTCGAAAAGGAAATATGCTGCGTCGATGCCTGCTCTCCCTATGCGCGTTCTCGTGGATGATGCTGTCGGGCTGCCAACAGCCGGCCAGCCTTCCCGCAACCGCCGCACACCAGGACAGAATCGCCAGCGCCACCGCAGAAAACACCAACAACCCGGCTGCGAACTTCGACTATTATCTGTTCACCCTTTCCTGGTCTCCGGAATATTGCCACGGCCATCCCAACAGCCCTCAATGCGATGGAGGTCATCCCGGGTTTGTTGTCCATGGCTTGTGGCCGCAGTTCAACAACGGTCAGTGGCCGTCCGCCTGTTCCAGCGCCCCTGGGCTCTCAAATCCGGCGAGCATGCTCGACATCATGCCAGACCCGCGCCTCGTTCAACATGAATGGTCCACCCACGGCACCTGCTCCGGCCTCACCGCCAACCAGTATTTCGGGGTGATCCGCAGGGCCTACGCCTCCATCAAAATCCCGGCATCGCTGGTCAGCCCCAACCGCGCCACAACGATGAGCGCGACCGAGATCAAACAAATGTTCATCGACGCCAACCCCGGTCTTTCAGCCGACGATATTGCCGTCAGTTGCCACAACCGCTATTTATCCGCCGTCGAATTCTGCCTCAGCAAAAATTTGCAGCCCATCGCCTGCCAGGCAGTCAGAGATTGCAGCGCCCGCGCCATCCGGATTCCCTCGGCGCAATAGGGCGCTCCCTGGTCGATGCGGTCCAGCCATCCGCTCGCCGCCAATCGACAACTACCAACGCGGCGTGCCGCCTCCACTGCACGATAAACTCGCGTCTTCGGTCCTGCATCGGTTGCCGAAGGCGCACCGGGGCCCTAAAATGAATTATCTGACTCGCGTCACGATAGCTGTTTTCAGTAACCGCCAGTCCGCGCCAAGCGGCGGCGGGGAGGTTCAATGCGGCGGTTCGTATTTTTTGCAGTTCTTCTTGCTCTATCCCTACCCGTCGGTCTCTCAACCACTGGTTGCGCTCATGACTATGGCCAGAACTACTGCAGCGGCTTTCAGAGCGGCCCCTTGGTCAGCGCCGTGGCAAACATCACCATGGAGCCTGCCACCTATGGACTCTCCCTCAGCTATGGTCAGATTTCCAACACCCTTGCTCCGGCTGCCTTTAACTGCAAGGGAACCGCCATTACTCTAAGCTCGTACACCTATGGCACCACCAACCTTGCCATGGCGGATATCTCTCCTACCGGAAGGGTGTGCGGCGGAACCTGGAATCGTAATTCCGGAAATAACATTCCCAACTTCACGACCTGCATCCCACCCCAGCCGGGCAGCGCCGTCTATCAGGCGAACGGCGGCATCGCGTATGTCACCGCCAGTGGCGGCGGAGCCACCAGTAATCCCGTTCCCGTCTTTGTCCACCCACCGGTCACCAGCGTGATCCTTGGCGGCAGCAGTGCCGTGCATTCATGCCCCAACAATCCAAGCACCGGGTCTCCGGAAAATGCTCCCGTCTACGCGCTGAACAGTTGCCTGTCGCAAACTCACACCGCGCAGCTCGCCGCCACCGTCTACAGCGGAACCCAGGATATTACCTGCAATGCCGGCCATCTAACCTATAACCCGCAGAACACCAGTATTGTCTCCATCGATCAAAATGGCGTCGCCACGGCGCAACAGCCCGGTGGAACCGTAATTTCCGCCACCGTTGCGCAGACGACCAGCACCGCGGGATATTTCTTTACCTGCCCGCCGAAAAGCATTGCGCTCTCCGTAGGTACGACCGGCCAGACAAGTGTCACCGTCAATACCAACAATATTCAGCCCCTGACGACTACCGTTCTCGACACCCAGGGCAATCCGATCACCGGTCTTTCGCTGATTTATTCCTCCAACGACCCCATCAATATCCCGGTCAGCAATTCCGGTTCGGTGGCGCCGGTTTATCCCAGTGATGCGGCCATCGTAGCCCAGTGCCTGCCGGGAATCTGTAATCCGGCGCCACAAAATGAAATCGCGAACCTCAGCTCCGGCTTGCCCATCGCCAGCAACCCGGTCGACGTGCATACTCCGGGTCCAAGCTCCAACATTCTCTATATGTCCAGCCCGCAGTCTTATAACTTCGTTCCCGTAGATTTCCAGAGCGGGTCCGTTGGAACGCCCATACGTTTGCCCTATCAGCCAAACTCGATGGTGATGGACGAATTGGGCAACAATCTCTTCTTCGGCAGCTCCGCGGAACTCATGATTGCATCTATCTCTCCGGTAACCGGTGCCGCGCTTTCGGTGCAGGCCACCAACGTTCCCGGCACCGTCCTCGGTGTCGCTCCCGACGACAGTCTCGTGGTCATCCACGACCCATGCCGGCAGCTCTTCTATCTCTATACCCCTGCCGCTGCCGCAACAGGCACGACAGTTGCCACGGAATCGTCCGTGATCGCTTTCGGTGCCCCCGGACCTACCATTGCATGCAATTCCAACAATCAGCCGATCGATCCCTCGGTGGAAGTAAATCCGCCCTACGGCGCATCCTTCACTCAGGATAGCCAGACGGTCTACATTGTCGGCGGCAATACGCTCTATACCTACTCCAAGTTCACCGGCTGGCATGTCTGCACGGAGAATGGTCAATCCGGCAACTGCCCCATCGACTCCACCGGCGTCGCCGTCACTATCCCTGGAGTGGGCGCCTATGCCTCCGGTTCCACAACCACCGCGTTTGGCTACTGCGCAATCGGGCCGAATAATGCCGCTCAGAGCGCGGGTCCGCCACCCACCGGTCTCGCAGATCCAACCACCGCCGTGAATCCCACGGAGTATTATCCCAACGCCGCCACCGTGCCCGCCGCCACCGATCAGTTGGCCGCCACTACGGATGGCTACCACATCATTGGCGCAACCGCGTCCAGCGGAGGGCAGCTCAATGACATTGCCGTATCCATTCCCGTCGGCCAATGTCCACTGAAAACGCCGTTGCAGTTTCCCAGCACGCCCACGCAGTTCAGCCTGTCAACTCCCAACATCGGGTCTATCGACCAGGTGCTTGTGTCGCCGAACTCGCAATTGGCCTTCGTCACCTTCCTGCCCTCTACTCCAGGCGGGAGTAACAGCACGCTGCCGGCCTACAAGATTCCGTGCACCCCCGCGCAGTCTGCGGCTGGCAACTGTCCTGCCGGGCAAACGACCACGGGCAGCGTGGTCAACGTCGCGCTCACCGGCCAGGCCGGAGCCCCCATCGGCGGTACGTTCAGCCCCGATACCAATACCTTCTATGTCTCCACCAGTGGCGACGATCTGGTTCACTTCATCAACACCACCACGTTGACGGATACCCAGCAAATCAACCCAAATCTGACCTGCGGCACCACCACCAACGCCCCGGCGCATCCCTTCCTGGCTTGTACCCAGAACAGTCCCGTGCCGGTTCTGTTCCTTGCTTCCCGGCCACGTCCTACCCAGGGAGCCATTACCTCGGCACAGAAAAACTAGAGCCGTTCCAAAGCGCAGCCGCTCCTGAAAAGGAGCGGCTGTATCCATTCAACTCGCTTTTTTGACGATTGCAGTGGCCTGAATCGATCGCCCGAAAGGCCCTTCTATCTCGGGGTCTGCTTCGCCGGCCGCGGAGCCAGTTGCTTGGCGGTGCGCGGCAATGCCCGCGCCACCGCATCCAGTATGCCGTTCAGGAAATGGATCGATTCCGGCGCCGAATACATGCGGGCAATTTCCAGGGACTCGTTGATGATGATAGGCAGCGGCGTCGCCGGATAGGCAAGCATTTCCGCGATGGCGCCCCGTAGCAGGTTGCGATCGACCGCCGCCATCCGCTCGAGGCGCCAGTGCTCGCTGGCCGTGGCAATGTAGGTATCAATCTCTTCCTGCCGTTCCACCGCGACGCGAAAGATATCTTCGGCAAATCCCTGCGTGTCCGGGTCGACCTTTTCCCGTGCCTGCCAAAACGTCCGCCGCACCTCCTCCGCGTTCTGGCGGCCAAGGTCCGACTGAAACAGCATTTGCATCGCGATTTCACGGGATTTTCGGCGTTTGCCCACGTTCTACCTGCCCGCCGCGACATCTGTAACTGAAACAGTTGCGATCTTATTCTTCACCGCCACCATTTCAATTGCCGCCAGCGCGGCTTCAAATCCCTTATTGCCCATCTTCACGCCGGCACGGTCCAGCGCCTGCTCCAACGTTTCACAGGTCAACACGCCAAACGAGTGCGGCACCCCGGTCTCCTGCTGCGACTGCCCGATGCCCCGCGATACTTCCGTGTAAATCGCCTCATAATGTGCAGTGTCGCCGCGCAGCAAAACCCCCAGCGTCACAATTGCGTCCACCTGCCGGCTATCGGCCAGCAGGCGAGCGGCCGCAGGAATCTCCCAGCTGCCCGGCACGCGCACTACAGTAATCGAGTCTCTCTTCGCGCCACTGCGCAGCAGCGCATCCAGCGCGCCTTGCAACAGCCGATCGGTAATGACCGCGTTCCAGCGTGCCACCACAATCCCAAATCTCATTCCTGCGGCGCTCAGATCTCCTTCAACCGCGACCGGCTTCCCATGGTGCGGGTTTTCCGATTCCCAGAATCCAAACATCATCCCTGGCACAGGTTCGGCGGTAAATACCCTCGAATTCCAATGGGTCGCCGCAATGTCCGAGATTATTTGTCCGCCCTCCGACGCGTCTCTCTTAGCGGCCCAGTTCTTCGCCACGGCATACACGGCGTCCAGCCCTGTCACTTCGATCAGAATTTCCGGCGTCGCGGGTAGTTTTCCGGCAACAAATTCCAGATTCCCCAACGGTGCCAGAAAAGGCGCGCTGCGACCTTCGTCGTCGGTCCATGCCTTCCCCGGCTCAAAACCCAGCGCCCCGAAGAAGCTCGCCAGCGTGTCGAACTCGGCCGTTGTGCGCGCCGCCCGCACCAGTGTGATTCCTTTGATCATGTTTCGATGGTACAACGCCGCGCCCGGAGCTCGCCGAATGCCGGCACTGCCGCCATCTTTACGCGTAGATGGCGGAATTGGTAGACTCAGCAGTCTTCACGAAAATCGTATCGAGGTCTGCCAGCCGTGACATCGGAAAAGTCCTTTGAAAATCTTCTCTTCGAAATTCGCGACGGAATCGCCTTCCTCACCCTGAACCGTCCCAAGGTTCTGAACGCCCTCAACGCCGCCACCTTGCGCGAGTTGGCATCGGCCATCCAAATCGTCCGCGATGACGAATCCGTCCGCGTCGCCATTCTCACCGGCGCCGGCGAAAAAGCCTTTGCCGCCGGAGCCGACATTCAGGAACTGGCCGCAATCAACGCCGCGGAAGGCCGCGAACTTGCCTTGCGAGGCCAGGCAGTGTTCCGCTCCATCGAGACCTGCGGCAAACCTGTCATCGCCTGCATCAACGGCTTTGCGCTGGGCGGCGGATGTGAGCTTGCCCTGGCCTGCACCCTGCGCATTGCCGGCGAGAACGCAAAGCTCGGCCAGCCCGAGGTCAAACTCGGCCTCATCCCCGGCTACGGAGGCACCCAACGGCTGTCTCGCCTGGTGGGCAAAGGTGTCGCCCTGCAAATGATTCTCACCGCGGAAATCCTCTCCGCCGCCGACGCGCTTCGCGTCGGTCTTGTCAATGAGGTGGTCGCTCCCGATCAGCTGCTGGCCCGCGGCGAAACCCTCGCCCGCATCATCGCCGCCATGGCGCCCCTGGCCGTGCGTTACAGCCTGCAGGCAGTCGATCGCGGCTACGACCTTCCTCTCGACGAAGCCCTGTCGCTCGAAGCCGAGCTATTCGGAATCGCCTGCGGCACCGCCGACAAAGCTGAAGGAACCGCAGCCTTTCTCGCCAGGCGCCCTGCGGTTTGGCAGGGACGCTAGACAGTGGAACCTGACCACCGCGCTGATATCCTGAAAACGATGCGGGCCTCCTTTCTCCGACTTACTTGTCTGGCCGCGGTTGCAAGCTTTGGCTTGCTCCCAATCGGCGGATGCAGACAAGGCAATTCATTTGATATGTCCCGTCATGCCGCGTCCTGGGATGCGTCCAAACGCGCCGCCCGTCAGGACCTCAGTCAAATCCCGCCGCCTTTGAAGAGCACCTACCTCGCCGTCACTCAGGAAAGCGAATGGAGAAATCCATTGCTCTCCGTGGAAAGGAACATGATCCAATTGCGCATCTATTTGCCCGATGAAAACTCCAGCTCCATCGATCGCGGCGGAATCACCCGGCTGACCGTGGCCCGAAAACAAGTGTTGAATATTCGTCTGGCGGACCTGCCGCAGGCGCTCTCCTCCCTTCCAGACGGTGCGTGGCCCTACGGGCGCGTCGTCGCCGTCGGCGCAGAACAGGAAACGCCGCAAAACCAGCCATGGCTCGCCAGCCATCAACAGATCACCATCAACGCACTTCAGGATATGGGCGTAGTCGTAGACGACTGGAATAACCCGCCGCTTGCACGTTAAATCGACGCGCCGAATGCGGAGACACCGCATCGACGTCCAAAAGATAGAGGCCTGAAATGGGTGGATGGCGTTTTCCGATACTGGTCGAACAAAAACCGGCGCACGCGCATGAACAATTCTTCGCTCACGGCGAACTCGAGGCTACGCTCCGTAAGTCGGTGCGAGGTGAAGTCCGCTTCGACTCCGGCAGTCGCGCCCTCTATGCCACCGACGCCTCCAATTATCGTCAGGTTCCCATCGGTCTGGTGCTGCCGTTCGACGCGGCAGACGTCGAAGCAACCGTCGCTGTCTGCCGCACATTCAGCGCTCCCATCCTCTCTCGCGGCGCCGGCACCAGCCTCGCCGGCCAGTGCTGCAACGTTGCCGTCGTGCTCGATTTTTCCAAGTATCTCGATCACATCCTGCAGCTGGATTCCAACACCAGGCAGGCTCGCGTCGAGCCCGGCATTGTGCTCGATCGCGTTCGCGAAGCGGCCGAGAGACATCGTCTGACCTTTGCCCCCGATCCCGCCACCCACAGCCGCTGCACGCTCGGCGGTATGATTGGCAACAACTCCTGCGGCGTTCACGCGCTTATGGGCGGCAAGACTGTCGACAATATTGAGTCCATGCGCGTGCTGCTCTACGACGGTACTGTGCTCGAAGTGGGCCCCACTAGCGACAACGAACTCGCCGCCATCCTTCAGGCGGGCGGACGCCGCGGCGAAATCTATACCGGCTTGCAAAAAATTCGCGACCGCTACGCCCCGTTGATCCGCCAGCGTTTTCCGAAAATTCCTCGGCGCGTCTCCGGTTACAACCTCGACGATCTGCTCCCGGAAAATGGCTTCAACGTTGCCCGCGCTCTCGTCGGCAGCGAAGGTACCTGCGTCACCGTCCTCGAAGCCACCCTGCGCCTGATGCCCAGTCCGCCTTGCCGCGTCCTGGTGGGCATGGGATTTCCAGATGCCTTCGTTGCCGCCGATCACGTTCCCTTCGTCCTGCAACACAAACCAATCGGCCTCGAAGGATTCGACGGCCTGCTGGTCGAATTCATGCGGCGCAAACATCTCGTCGTCAACGACCTTCAACTGCTTCCCGACGGCGGCGGCTACCTGCTCGCAGAGTTCGGCGCAGACAGCATCGAGCAGGCTACGGCTCAGGCGAATGCCATGGTCGACGACTACAAGAAGATATCCGCCGCCTCTCATGCCCGCCTCTACTCCGCCTCGGAAGCCAAACGTGTCTGGAAGGTGCGCGAATCCGGCCTCGGCGCCACCGTCTTCGTTCCCGGCGAACCCATTGGCTGGGAGGGTTGGGAAGACTCCGCCGTTCCCCCGGAAAAGTTGGGTAGCTACCTGCGCAATCTCATGGATGCCGCAGAGCGTTATGGCTATCGCTCGCCCCTCTACGGCCATTTCGGTCAGGGCTGCGTCCACATGCGGTTCAACTTCGATCTCGAAAGCGAGCCCGGCATCCGCAAATATCGCAACTTCATCGACGAGGCTGCCGACATCGTGCTGGCACACGGTGGGTCGCTCTCCGGCGAACATGGGGATGGCCAGTCCCGAGCTGCGCTGCTGCCGAAAATGTTTGGTCCGGAACTCATCCAGGCCTTCCGCGAATTCAAAGCCATCTGGGACCCAACCAACAAGATGAATCCCGGCAAACTCGCCGATCCCATCGCCGTGTACCAGCCGCAGGACAATCTTCGCCTCGGCGCCGGGTATCGTCCAACGCCCGTCAAGACGCATTTTCAATTTCCCGATGACGGCGGTTCTTTTTCCAACGCCACCCTCCGCTGCGTCGGCGTCGGCGCTTGCCGCAAAGAAGATGCGGGAACCATGTGCCCCAGCTATATGGCGACCCGCGAAGAACAGCATTCCACTCGTGGCCGAACCCACCTGTTATGGGAAATGTTGCAGGGCGATCTGCGCCCGCAAGGCTGGCAAAGCCGAGCCGTCAAAGATGCCCTCGAGCTTTGCCTCTCCTGCAAGGCTTGTAAGCACGAGTGTCCCGTCAATGTCGATGTCGCCACCTATAAAGCGGAATTCCTGTCGCATTATTATGAGCGCCACCGCCGTCCCATTCATGCCTACGCATTTGGAATGATGGACCGCTGGGCGCATCTCGCTTCGGCAATCCCGCGCCTCGCGAATTTGCCTGGCGAACTCCCCTTCGTGCGAGATCTCGTCAAGGCCGTCATCGGCATAGCTCCGGAGCGCACCATTCCGGCGTTTGCGCTGCAAACATTCCAGAGCAGCGTGCGTTCGCTTACTTCGCAGTCCAGTCACGGGCAAGCTGCGACACAGGACTCGCGTCCGGCCGTGCTGCTATGGCCGGATACCTGGAACAATTATTTTTATCCGCAGGCTGCGCTGGCCGCACAGCAGGTGCTGGGCTCAGCCGGATTTCAGGTGCAGGTGCCCAGTGGCCATCTCTGCTGCGGCAGGCCGTTGTACGACTTCGGTATGCTCGATCGCGCCCGGCGCTACCTGGTGCGTGTCCTCGATGCGCTGGAGCCGCAACTGCAGGCTGAAACTCCCATCGTCGTCCTTGAACCCAGCTGCGCCAGCGTTTTCCGTGATGAAGCGCGTGGCCTGCTGGCCAATGATCCCCACTACGCGCCGCGCGCCGAAAAACTCGCGAGTCTCACCTGTCTGCTCAGTGAATTTCTTGTAACCAGGGCCGATCACTACCAGCCGCCCTCCCGTTCCGGGCAACGCGTCCTGGTGCATGGCCATTGCCATCAAAAGCCCTTCATGTCAGAGGAGATCCAGCTGTTGAATGCTTCCGGCGCGCAGGTGGAGATGCTCGACTCCGGCTGTTGCGGCATGGCCGGTCCCTTCGGCTTCGAGAAGGATAAATACAATGTCTCGACGATACTGGCGAAGCGGGTTCTGCTTCCGGCCGTCGAACGCGCCGATAAAGAAACAGTGATTGTTACGAATGGTTTTAGCTGCCGCGAACAGATCGCACAACTTTCCGAACCGCCGAGCCGTCCACCTTGCCGAGGTCCTCGCAAGCCACGAGTAGCCGCGGTTCCACCCGGGAGGTAATTGCAGGCCGCTCTAGTAGCCCGCGTCACCTACGCGGTTTTCAAGCGGCTCGCCGGCCATATAGCGTCGCGCCTGTTCCGCGGCAAATTCCATTCCGCGCGCCGCAAAACCGGTAACCGATCCAGCGACATGCGGCGTGATGAAGCAATTCGGCGCCGACCACAAGGGATGGCCCGGGGGTAGAGGCTCGGGCTCCGTTACATCCAGCACCGCGTGGATACGCTGCGCCTGCAGCTCCGCCAGCAGCGCATCCGTGTCGACAATCGTTCCCCGCGCCGCGTTCACCAGCAGCGCCCCCGCTTTCATTCGCCTCAGCATCTCGGCGTTCATCAGGCCGCGGGTTTGCTCTGTCAGCGGAACCAGCAGAACCACCACGTCCGCTATGGGAAGCAACTTCGCAAGGTCACCCATGGCCGAAACACCCGGCTTCGCCGTCCGCGCTACACGCAAAATCTCCACACTGAATGCCTGCAGCAGGCGTTCCACTTCCTTGCCGATGCCGCCGTACCCCACAATCAAAACCCTCTTCTTGTGCAGCTCATCTCCTAGGATGCGGTAGGAGTACTGGCGTCCGTTCGCCGTCGGATCTCGTGACGTCTTGTCTCCACCCTCGGCGCCTTCCTTCGGCCGTGCCTGCCCAGCCCAGAATTGTTCTCGCTGATGATCGCGATACTCGGGGAACCGCTTGAGTGAGCCGAGTATCGCCGCCAGCACCCATTCCGCTACCGGGATGCTGTGCAGTCCCTGCCCGTCGCACAGAATGATTCCCTTTGGCAGCCACGGCACAATCCAATCCACACCGGCGCGCAGGCATTGCACCACTTTTACTCCGCGCAGATGCGGGAAAATCTCCGTGGCTTGCGACCCAAACATGGGCGGAATCCAGAATTCGACGTCCACATCATGGTCCAGGCGCGGCGGCAGACGGACCAGTTCGACCTTGTCCGTGGGGAATCCTGTGAGGAACTCTTCGGAGACGTTCTGCGGAAGTCCGATTGTCAGCATGGCCTGATCATAATTAGCAGGGTGTCCAGGAGCAAACTAGGTTTTTTATGGTGAATTCGCCTCCCAAGGCATGCTTGGGCCTATATTTAATAGCGACGAACACGGGTCCCGAAACAAACAGGTCATCATTCTGGCTGCTGGAATGTCAGACCACTCGACACAAGGAACTGGAATCTAAAGAGAACTGCAATGAAATTAAAATATCTCATCCCTGTCATGGCACTTATCTTTGGCGCAGCGATTGCGCATCCCGCGTGGTCACAGGAAAATTCAGTCGAAACCAACGCGGTCCTGGATTCAGGTTTTCACGAGATGTACAACCTCCACTTCCCGGAGGCGCACGCCATTTTCGCGAAGTACATGGCGGAGCATCCCGAGGATCCCATGGGGCCGGTATCCGACGCCGCCGGCTATTTATTTTCGGAGTTCGATCGAACCGGCGTTCTGGATATGCAGCTGTTCACCAACGACACCAACTATCTCCAGCATAAGAAAGACACCCCGGACCCGAACGTAAAAAAAGCATTCGATGCCGCTCTCGATAAAACAGATCAGTTGGCGGATGCTATCTTGAGCAAGCATCCTGACGATGCCACGGCCTTATTCGCAAAAACGCTCGCCTTTGGACTGCGCGCGGATTATGCCTCCCTGTTGGAGCGCCGCGATTTAGCCGGCTTTCAATTTACCAAGGCCGGAAGCGCCTACGCCCATCGCCTCCTCCAGGTCGATCCTCACGCCTACGACGCCTATCTCGCGGTCGGCATGGAAAACTATATTCTCGGCCTCAAGCCGGCACCCGTTCGTTGGCTCCTGCAAATGGCCGGCGGCGAAACCAATAAGGTCCTCGGGGAACACGATCTCGAGTTGACCGCCAGCGATGGTCACTACCTCAAGCCCCTGGCAAAACTCCTGCTGGCGGTTGCCGCCATGCGAGATAAAGACACCGCAAAGGCGCGCGACTTGCTCGCTTCTCTGGCCAAGGAATTTCCCAATAATCCCCTGTATGCCCAGCAACTGGCCAAGATCAGCTAACCGAACCTTGCCGGCACAAAAAGAAGAGGCGTGGAATATCCCACGCCTCTTCCTGTCTTCTGTCGTGCGAGTTGTTTAGGGCAGGTAGTAACGGAACGACGTGAACACCATGTTGTCATTGCCATGTGCGCCGCCGCCAGGGTTCAGCGTGCCGCCCGCGCCAGACCACAGGTCACGACGCATGTTGCTGTATTGGAAGCCCTGTTTCAGAGCGCCCTTCGGTCCGTTGTGGATAAAGAACCAGTACCCAACCGTGAACTCCGACACATCTTTGTTGTTGTTGCTGCACTTGTTGGTGGAATTGCCCGGGGTGGACGGATCCGAACTCGGGAACGCCGCAGTGGATGCACCCTCGATCTTGCAGCCTGACATGTCGGCCGTGTAGATGCCGTAGCCGACCTCCTTGCCCCCGCTGATCGTATAGTCGCGGCCAAGATAGTCGCCACCATAGTTGGCATAAATGTTGAGCCGCTTGGTCGGATTAAACTCCACCGTACTCAGGCCGGAAAAGCCGTGGATCGGAGAGATTGAGCCATCCGGCCGCAAGGTTACATCCCCGAGTTGGGACGAACCGTACCGTCCAACCCCCTCGCCATACAGCCCTTTCAGGCCGAGCACCAACTTCTTATCCAGCACCGTCGCTCTTCCGCTGGCGCCGATTCCGCCGGCTGTCACCGTATCGTTGTACGGCGTGCCAATCGTCGGATAAATGCGGTCGCGGTAGAAGCTCGCAATGCCGAACACTTCATAATGCTGTCCCGGCGCAGGCTCGAAAGCCGCCTTGGCGATCATGTCCGGCGCAATGTTGAACGAATAGTTGGCGGTCGAGTTGTACAGGCCTCCCCCCGTTCCACCCGAACCAATCAGAATATTGGTCGGCAGATTGCTGCCGCCCGGATTCAGCGTCTCGGGATTTTCCGCCGAAGCGCCCAGCCATAGCTTATTGCCGAACTGTTTCACGACCCGGAAGCTGTATTGGCGAGTCCAGACAAAGCCCGCTTCGTACTGAGGATCGATGGTAGATGGCAGGATCTCCGTTCCACGGGTCTCGCCTTGGGTAGTTTCAGCCGCCAGCGACCATCCCTGGCCACCGGAAAAATCCCAGCCATTGTTCATCTTGGCGTCAACCCACAGTTGCCGCTGGCGAACCACGTAGCTGTTCGACTGGTTGTTGTTGGACGTGATGCCGGTCCCCAGCCAGTCCATCTCGTAGTATCCCGTCATGGTCCAGTCCGCCAACTTGCCCGTAGCCTTGATGGCGATACGCGACTGCCGACCGGAACCGTCGAACTCAGTCAGTTGCGCGGCTGGCGAATACTGCAGCGGCACGCCCGTAAATGCGGTGTTCAAGCCGCCGCCGGTTGCCCCGCTGCGCCACACCGTTTCAGCCGCCACGAAGCTGCCATGCGGCGAGATCGTGATGCCCTTGTAATAAATATCATCCGGATGGGTGACCGCCGCCTTGAGCTTCTTCTGGTCCTCTTCTGCCATGGCTGCGGCTTGCTGGGCCTGTTCCGCCTGCGACTGCACGTTCTGCACTGCCTGATGCAGGTTGGTGTAGGCTTCGTTGCTCTGCGTCGCACTTTGCTGTGCTGCCTGTACCTGCGACTGGGCCTGCTGAGCAGTTTGTTGCGCCTGCTGCGCTGCGTCCTGCGCCTGCTGCAATTGTTGATCGCGAGTTTGCAGTTGCTGCTTCAACTGATCGATTTCTTGCTGCTGCTGTTGAAACTGCTCACGCATCTCATTCAGTTGGGATTGGATGCTCGATGGCTTTGTGTGCGCATGCTTCTTGCTCGTTGTGCTTGTACTCGATTGTGCGAATGCCGCCGTGCCTGCTATCGGCAACGTCGCTACGCAGCACGCAAGAATCAGGGCTTTCAGCTTTTCTGGTCGATGTTTCATTCAGCCTCTCAGTTGGTTGTTGAAAATTCCAGGAAGTACGATGGCCATCCAAACCGGCATCGACTCATGGCTTATAGTGCGGTGCCTCTTGCGAACAAGCTTCTCGGGTGGGGATCCTGAATGACACCTCGATTAGTTTCACAGGGTTGCGTGAATATCCTGAAAACACAAGATGAATGGGAGATGAATTCGAGTCCGGACTGTGGAAGAATCGGTCCGTTCCTTGCATTTCGAGCCGCTGTCTGGAGGGTTGCTCTTTCCCGTCTATCGCGCGATAGCACGCTCTCGATCGACGCGGAATTCAAGCATCTCCGGCCCGTTCGGATTCGCGCTTGCGTATCACCCTCCGGCGGTAGATCCGACCCGTGCGGGTGCGACCTCAAATTGAATCTGTTTGTCCAGCGTTTCAACAAAATCAAGTCGAAGCCAAGGAAGCGTCCGAATCGAGCCTAAGTTTAGAGATAATAAAGATGTCTACGTTCCAACATTATGCCGACCGTCAGAACCGCAGATAGCGAACTCCACCTTACCCCAGCGGAACGAATTCTGCGCCGCAGACTCATCTTCCAGGACAGTCTGGCCCTGCTCAGTCTCGTCCTGATTACGATCTGCATCGCTGTTGTCACGTATTTTTTCTTCACCTCGTTTCAGGAGCATCGCCGCGTACTCGAGAAACGATGGTTTGCCCGTGGAGAGACCGCCCTCATGGCCGGTCGTCCCGCGGATGCAGTGGAAGACTTCCGCTCCGCGCTGTCGTTTTCCCCCGCCAACACGGAGTATCAGATGGCCTTGGCCCAGGCCTTGGCCGCCGCCGGGCGTACGGATGAGGCTTTCGCGTATTATTCGACCCTGCATGAGGCGGAACCCGGCGACGGATATATCAATCTGCAGCTTGCCCGGCTTTCCGTCCGGCGCAAGAATCCTCAGCAGGCCGTCGAGTATTACCAGTCGGCCTTGAACGGTCTTTGGCTCTCGGAAGGAACCGAACGCCGCCGCGATATCCGCCTCGAACTCGCCCGTTATCTGCTATCGCTTGGCCGGACCAACGATGCCCAGGGGCAACTGCTCGCCGCGGAGGGGAATTCGCTCGACAATATCCCCGCCCTGTTCCAAATCGCCAATCTCTTGCAGCAGGCCCAGGATCCCTCCGATGCCCTGACCGCGTTTCAGCGGGTCGAGCGCAGCCGCAATGCCAGCCCTTCCGAAGTCCTTGCCTCCTTGCTTACCGAATCTCAGATTGCCGCCTCCATGGGCCAATATAAACACGCCCTGCAGGCACTCGATCGCTATATGGCGAAGGCTCGCCAATACCCCGCGGACGTCACTCCGGAGCAGAAGCATTCCGCCGAACAACAGCTGGCGACCTACCAGCGAATGTCCCAGCTCATCCCCTTCGACGGCTTGACCCAGAGACAACGCGCCGACCGCGTGCTTCTGATGGCCGATATCGCCCATCAGCGCTACCAAAGCTGTCTCAAGCATCTGCAGGCCGGCAACGACGCCAATGCGGACAATGCCGATCTGCTTGCCCTGGGAACCCAATGGACGCAGTGGGCCCAGGCGGACTCTCTTGCTCCCAAGCCTTTGAGCGACAACCCTTCCTTGCAGCAAAACCTGATCACGTGGGCCGGCCAGACCGAGGTCCTCACCGCCAGGCTATGCGGCGCACCCACCGGAGATGATGCGCTACTCTTACAACTGACCCAAACCCCGGATAAGACAGAGTGAGTGATCCAACCGCAAATTCCGTTTTCAGCCGCGCCGGCGCCCTCTTCGCAACCCAGGCGCCTCCCGCAGCCGCATCCACCTCGGTCGGCCATGTCCCGCTAACCGACGCCGAGATCCAGCACATAGCTCCTACCCGGGGAGACCGCCTGTTTCTCGTTCTCTCCATCTTCATCGGCGTCCTGTCGGGATTGCTGGTCGTGTGCTTCCGCATGGCCATTGAATGGCTCAACGTCCTGCTGCTGGGCTCGGTGACTCATCCCGGCCTTTACCGCCTGCTGCTGGCTCCCATGCTGGTCGGCCTGCTGCTCGGCGCGTTGGTAAAGTACATCTTCCCCCAGGCACGGGGCAGTGGTATCAACCAAACCAAGGCCGCCCTCTACGTCTACAACGGGTACATCTCATTCCGCACCGTGGTCGGCAAGTTCATTACCTCGGCCCTGGCCATCGGTTCCGGACAATCCCTGGGGCCGGAAGATCCCTCGCTGCAGATCGGCGCGGGAATCGCTTCGCTGATCGGTCGGCGGCTGCATCTATCTCGCGAACGGCTTCGTCTCTTTGCCCCGGTTGGCGCGGCAGCCGGCCTGGCCGCGGCCTTCAACGCGCCCATTTCGGCCATCTTGTTTGTCATTGAGGAAGTCATCGGCGCGTGGAGCGCGGCGGTCCTCGGCTCCATCGTTCTGGCCGCCGTTTCCAGCGTGGTCGTTGCCCGCGCATTCTGGGGCTCGCAACCCATGTTTCGCGTTCCCGCCGTCACCCTGCGCGACAACCGCGAGCTGCTGGCGTATGCCACCCTGGGCGTCGTAGGAGGCTTCGCGGCCGTCCTGTTTTCACGGCTGCTTGCCATCCTTCGTCCCTGGCTGCGCTCTCGCCCAGAATGGACGCAGATGCTGCAGCCGGCTGTCGCTGGCCTGCTGGTCGGCGCTGTCGGTTTTTTCGGATTTCCTGAGGTGATGGGTGCCGGCTACGACACCATCGATCATGCCATGCATGGCCAATATCTCTGGCATGTCCTGCTGGCCCTGGCGATCCTCAAGATTCTCGCCACCACCGTCTCCTTCTCCAGCGGCACCCCCGGCGGCATGTTCGCCCCGACGCTGTTTATCGGCGCCATGCTAGGCGCCTCCGTCGGCATGTTTGAAAAACATTTTTTCCCGCACCTGGTGGGTTCCGTTGGAACTTATGGCCTGGTGGGAATGGGAGTTTTGTTCGCAGGCTTCCTGCGCGTCCCCTTGACCAGTGTCTTCATGGTCTTTGAGCTGAGTGGCAACTATTCCATCGTTCTGCCTGTCATCCTGGCCAACACCCTGGCCTACCTGATCGCGCGCAGCCTTCAACCGGTGCCAATCTTTGAAACGTTCACGCTCCAGGATGGGCTGAACCTTCCGTCCATGGAAGAAGCCCGTGAAGAAACCACGCTGCGCATTGAGGACGCACTGCGTCCGTGGGAGAGCCAGGTTTTCGCCGGTTCCGACCCGCCAGCCATAATCGCGGCCAAACTCCAGCAGGAAAAAGAAGACGTGGCTCTCATACGGTGTGCCGGCAATCGCTGGTATGTTCTGCCCGCAGCCGACCTGGCAAAAATCATGCAGGCCACCACGGGAATCAACCAGCCCATCGAGCAGTTGCTGCCCGAGGACCGCGTGCCTTATCTCTATCCAGACCTGCCCCTGAATGAGACACTGGCCCACTTCCATCGCTGGCCGCTGCTGCCCATCGTCAATCGCGCGGTTTCAGGCCTGCTCGAAGGTGTCGTGTCGCAAGCCGATGTTCTCAAGTGCTATCAGGAACATTCCCACGTCCACGGCTAAACCGGACGCGTCTTGTTGCCATGCGGGCGATGCGAAGAATCTACGCGTAGAATCCGCGCTGCCGGATCACGCCCGCCACGCGGTCCATCGCCAGCATGTATGCAGCGATCCGGTTATTGACTCCATGCGTGTGGGAGTAGTGAACGACATGCTCGAAGCTTTTGCTTAAAATTTCTTCCAGCCGCTCATTCACCACTTCTTCTCTCCAGAAATATCCCTGGCGGTCCTGCACCCACTCGAAATATGACGCCGTGACGCCTCCCGCATTCGCCAGAATATCGGGAACGATGAACACTCCCTTGTCGGCCAGAATCTCATCGGCCACCGCGGTCGTCGGCCCGTTCGCCCCTTCGCAAACGATTTTCGCCTGAATTTTCGCCGCATTCCGGCTGGTAATCATGTTCTCCGTTGCCGCCGGAATCAGAATGTCGCACGCGCTCGTCAACAACTCCACGGATTCCGCCGCCTCGGCTCCGCGAAATCCGACCACGGAACCGTGGTCCTGCCGGTAGCGGCTCAGCGCGTGTATGTCGATGCCATTCGCGTTGTAGAGCCCGCCATCATATTCCGCAATGCCAATGATCTTGCAGCCCGCATCCATCAACAGGTGGGCGGCGTTGGAGCCGACATTGCCGAAGCCCTGAATGATGATGCGGCAACCTTCCACCGGCAATTTCAAATGACGCAAAGCCTCCAGACAAACTACGCGAACTCCGCGGCCCGTCGCTTCCCGCCGGCCGCGCGAGCCGCCCAGTTCAATGGGCTTGCCCGTCACCACACTGGTGACGGTCTGGCGCATGTGCATCGAGTAGGTGTCCATGATCCACGCCATGGTCTGCTCATTGGTATTCATGTCGGGCGCCGGCACATCTTTTTCCGGCCCGATGAATTCAATGATCTCCGACGTGTAGCGCCGTGTGATGCGCTCCAGTTCGCCCTGCGACAATTTCCTGGGATCGCAAATTACGCCGCCTTTCGCGCCGCCGAAGGGAATGTTGACCACCGCGCATTTCCACGTCATCCAGCTGGCCAGCGCGCGTACTTCGTCCAGCGTCAAGTCAGGCGCGTAGCGGATGCCGCCCTTCGCGGGCCCGCGCGCGATGGAATGATGCACACGAAATCCAGTCATCAACTCAACGTGGCCGTCGTCCATCAACACCGGGAAATGCACAATGATTTCGCGGTTCGGCGAACGCAGCACCTTCCACAAGTCTGCGTCCAGGTTGAGCTTGCGTGCGGCAAAATCAAAACGGGCAGCCTGCGCTTCCCAGGGATTCATTTCCTGCGCAATCGTTACAGTAGCCATTCCATTCTCCATAACCGGCGGCCGCTTCGCATGCGTTCTCTGCGAATCCAATTGCGGCCAAACTTATGGAATTATATACTTGACTCCCGCAAGCTGCTATCCTTGCTAGCTGGAGGTTCCAAAATCAATGACCAAATTTGAAACTGATGGCGGCGGTAATGTGATTATGAAGCCGCTGACAGGCTGGAACATACTTCCCGTCGCAGGAGCAGCCGTACTTGTTCAGATGCTGTATGTAGAGACGCCAGAGGAACTCGAAAGAACGGAGCGACGAGTGATCCAGTTTGCATTGACGCCTCCAATGGCCCTAGAACTTGTAGCGGCACTGAAAAGGGTAGCGGAGCCTCTGTTACCGGTTGCTCCGGGCACGCCGGTAAATTAACTACTTGTTGATTAGTCTTCACTTTTGTCTCCAATAGAAAACCCGCCTTTTCAGGCGGGTTTTTCTTTCTTCTGAATTTTGGCTTTCAACCGTTTTCGCTTGCGTGCGCCCTTGGACTTTGGCTTAGGCCGATACGCCAATACCCTATCTGTAATTTGATTCAGCACTTCGGGCATATCTTTCATGCTGTCAACCTTGCATATGTGAGCCGCTTTCCGTCTACGGCATCCACGAAGCTATCCAACCGCGCTAGCGTGTGCTCTTTCACGTTTCCGGCATTCAGGCGGAATGAAACCTCATCCACATAGCGGCCAAGGTGCTTGGCGCTCACCTGATGATAGACGCCGTAGATTCCGCGCTTCAGAACCGCCCAAACGCTTTCGATGCTGTTCGTTGAAATCGCTCCGCGCCGATATTCACCGCCAATGTGATTCACCGTCTCATGCTGGAAGAGCACGCCGCCCATTCCCGCATATCCAGCGTGCTCATCCGTGATGAGCGTTGAACCGACTTCCACGTTGTCCATGATGGCATTCTGCAATGTCTGTTTGTCGGTGCCCTTGATTGTCATGGCCAGCGTGCGACCGCCGCGCTCACGCAAACCCATCACCGCAGTTTTGCCAGTAAAGCCACGTCCCATTTTCAGCTTCTTGGATTCGTGCTTATTGCGCTCTTTGCCGCCGATGAACGTCTCGTCAATCTCAACCGTGCCAGACAGCTTGCCAGCATCTCCACCGCACGCCTCGCGCAACCGCTGCAACATGAACCAGGCTGACTTCTGCGTGACACCGATCTCCTTCGCCAGTTGCATCGAACTGATACCCTTGCGCGCCGTGACCATCAGATACATTGCATAAATCCATTTATGCAGTGGCACATGCGAACGCTCAAAAATCGTTCCCGTCCGAACCGTGAAATCCAGCTTGCATTTATTGCAGCGGTAAAAGCCGCCCTTGCGAACTGTGATGCGATCCTGCCCCGCACAGGTTGGCATGTTGTGCCTTTCGGCCAAAGCCGTTCTTCTAGGTAAACCCGCGCTGTTTCCGCATCCGGAATCAAGGAAAAGAGTTGAAATGTGCTGATCGTGCTCTGGCTCATGAATCAATAGTACTTAACTACCTCGCGGGAGTCAAGTATATAATTCCCAAACTTATGAGTATAGGCCTGACGGATCAAGTCCGGCAAGGCGGGAATCGCACCTGCAAAACACTTTCGTGCGGCAGGGAATTCAGCGAATTGCCCGGGCATTCCGACCTGCGCGGCGGGGGAATTCCGGTGGCGAAAAGGACGGCCAAGCGGCCGGAGAATAGTAGTTGCCTTAGCAACCAGTTTCGCCATGATAGTTGCTAAGGCAACTAAATTTCCGCGCCGCCGGACCGGGGAAATTGCCCCAAATCCGCAGCAGTCAAATAGGCAGGGAAATCTTAAAGGTGGTGCCGCTTTTGCCGGGGCGGACACTGCTGCGCAGGGAAATCTTGCCTCGGTTGTGCTCGACAATTCTCTTGGACAAGGCCAGGCCGAGTCCGGTGCCCGCAAGTTTCTTGGTGGTGAAGAACGGTTCGAACACGTGATGGCGGTTTTCTATGGGAATGCCGTGGCCGTTATCGGCAACGACGAAGTGAATTTCGCCCCTGCGCTTTCTCAGGCGAAGGCAGAGCGTGCCGTTGGGGGGAAGTGCGTCGAGCGCGTTAACAATAAGGTTTGAAAGGACTTGCAACATCTCCGTCGTGTAAACCTCCGCCTGTAGTTCTTCGGGGAGATCCTTGACCACGCGAATTTTCTTGGCCTGCATGGCTCGTTGATGGATGCGAAGCGCTGCTTCCGCCAGGGTCGAAAGCCGAACCGCCTGCGGGGCCAGAGAAGTCCTGGCAAATCCGAGCGTCTGGCTGGCAATTTGATTCAGGGTCGCTAACTGCTCCTCCATGCGGCGCAAGTAGGACCGCACGGCTTCGGGGTTGTCCGCCTCGGTCAAAGCAAGATATGTAAGATTACCGACTGCTTCCAACGGATTTCTAATTTCGTGCATCAACTCCAATGCCAGTTGACCGGCAGTGGCGCGTTCTTCGGCTGTTCTCAAAGCCTCACTCAGCATTCTGAGCCTCGAGTCCAGGTCCCGGTCTGCGATGATGGTGGATTCATGCACAAAGCCCTCCCGCCCAGACGCTGGAGAGGACGCCGCTTAGCTAGCGCCAATGTGAAGGAGACAGTTCGCCCCGCAGACCAGTTGTACTGACAAAGAAATCGTCGAACATTCAATTGGATGCGACGGGGGGTCGCAATGTCGCCTATGCGACATTTCCTGATCGCGCGCACGGGTCGATAGGACCCTAACCACCCCGTTCATCGGCCCAGCACGACAGTATCGGACAGGGAAGTTGGCTTTTTACTGACCGGCCGCCATATCTGTCCGGTAGCCGACATAACTTCTTTATTTTCCAGAGTATATTCGAGCCGAGGGCAAATTAAAAACCAGCCCAGTTTGCGATCAGAGACGTAATTTTCTGCCCATTTTGGCGGTCCTTTGCGCGCTGACGAAGGACATGTGATGCCTGGCCCGACCGAGAATCTTTTGCTCGCTTCGCTTTCCGCGGAAAGCCGGACGCTGCTGCTAGCCCACCTTAGTCCTGTCACTCTTCCGCTGCGAAGCGTTTTGTATACCGCCGGAAGCGTTCCGACGGACGCTTATTTCATGACTTCCGGCATTGCCTCCGTTGTTGGTTCCACTACGGACGGAGAAACGGCCGAGGTAGGGGTTGTGGGCCGGGAGGGCCTGGTGGGCGCGACCCAGCTGTTGGGGCCCGCGCTGGCTCCGACGGAATGCTTCATTCAATTGCCGGCGACCGCGGTGAAGATTCCTTTTCCCAAGCTGGCGCAGATATTTCGAACTTCTGAAGAGATTCGCATGCGCATCCTGGAGTTCGTGCAGGAGCAGGTGCTGAGTCTCGGTCAACTGGCCACATGCAACCGGCTGCACAGCGCGGAAGAACGGCTGGCGCGATGGTTGTTGATGGTTCAGGATCGCATCCAGTCAGAAAAAATCGACCTGACACAAGAGTTTCTGGCGCAGATGCTGGGTGCGCAGCGCACCACGGTGACCATGGTGGCGGGCACCTTGCAGCGCAGCGGATTGATTGAATACAAGCGTGGAAGCGTTCGAATTTTGAATCGTTCCGAATTAGAGTCGGCGTCGTGCGATTGCTACCGGGTCACGCATCACCTGTTTTCCAATCTGTACAATCATCGATCTTCCCAGGATGGCCATTAGAACCGGTTCCACGCCGATAGCTTATCGAGGAAGTTGATGTTATTCTCTCGGATTTCCTGTCTTGCCTAGGAACAGTTTCACCCTTCGACCCACGGTACTGCTGTTCTTCAGTTCACATTGCCAAATGATTAGGGCTTCCCAGCCTTGCTGAGTCAGGGCCTCGAGATTCTTCCTATCTCGCGCTTTATTCCGCCGGAGCTTCGGCAGCCAGAACCCGCGGTTAGTTTTGGGAACAAGTCCACTCTTACAAGCATGGGAATGCCAAAAACATCCGTGAACGAAGATCACTTTGTGCCGCGCCGGGAACACAAGATCCGGTTTTCCCGGAAGATCTCGTCGGTGTAGGCGGAAGCGATAGCCGAGTCTGTGTACGAGGCTCCGAACCACCATTTCGGGCCCGGTGTCCTTGCCCCGGATTGCTCGCATGTTCTCGCTGCGATTCATACATCGTCACTGCTTGAACTTTTCGCGGAGCCACTTCAGGACAGCGAGTTGTTCGTCTTGGCCAGCTCGCCGAACTTGGGACAGGAGCCAAAGTCCGGTGGGCTTCTCGGCGGTAATATTTTTCGCACCTTGGTTACAGGTCGAACAAAGCGTCCGCAGGTTGGATAATTCCTCTCTGCCGCCGATGTTCTTATCTACGATGTGTCCGATGTGGAGCCGAGCCTTGCGTCCAGTTTCCGGATCAATCTCACCGGGTGTCAGACCGCACATCTGACAGGTGAAACCATTACGATCCAGAACTTCCGCGCGAAGTTTTGCAGATATGCTTCGTGAAAAACTGATATTCGACTTCGTCGGCGGTGCATCTTTCAGTAGATATTGCCCCGGCTTCAGCCCCGCGTTATCGTTATGCGTAAGAATCGGCCAGCCTTCATCTTCCCGCAGTTCTCGCACACGGCGCGCCCATTCACTGACATTGGAACCTGCTGCATCTCGTATCTCGATTGATGTGATTACGCGCCCGACGTTCGCGAGCAGAAAATTCCGAATCCGTTCTTTCGATCCCTGTTTACGCATTGCGCTGCAGCCCAGGTTCAGCTCGCTTGGTCGTCAGTAAATACGCAAGCAGTTGCTTGCCGATGAATCGCGTATAGGCGGGAGGAATGGCCTCGTTGAGTTCATTCTTGGTCATCCAGGCGATCCCCATAGCATCGCGGGCCGCGGCTATAGTGCAGTTGCCGCCGCCAGTGACCTGAACGAAGTCGCGCATATCGTCAGTCTTACCGTAATGCGACTTCCTCTTGTCGAATGTGTGGACCTTCGGATGCGGCCCGTGCTTCGGCGTCAGAATCGCGAAATTCGTCTCAAAGAGCCGATGGCGAAGAACCCTCAAACCCTTAAACATCGTGCCGCAAAGCACCACGGGGTTGCGCAATGGTGCTCCTTCAACATTCTCAATAATGTATGGAAGCCCAGAACACACGAGCGCGTCCCGAATGGGGTCTATAAGACGCGGCCACGCATCGGCGTTGCCGTTTCGTTTTGCAAGGTCAGAGTAGGACTGGCACGGAGGCGATGCGTGGATTGCGTCAAATGTCGCGATAAACTTCGAATCGAGATTTAGGGCGTCAGTCTGGATAAATGGAAATGGATAATTCGGCTGAGGCTTAATGTCCACCCCGACAACATCAAATCCAGCCAGGCTGTATCCCGTGCCGGCGCCGCCGGCACAGCAGAACAAATCAAGCAGCCTCGGCTTCCGTCCAAGAGCGGCGACAGGGTCGGGCTCATTGATTTTTCTGGATGGCCAACGATTCCCTTTGTCTGAAACCACACTCAGGGCTGTGAGGTCATCACTCACGGCTTCGATTCTCATGTTCTCTTTATATTCGCTCTAGGGCTTTGGAAAACTTTTAATTTTCCCGGATTTTGGGGTGGTGCCGAAAAGGAAGGTTCGCGTGCAGGTTTGAGAATTTTTGGAGGTGGCCAAACTCCGATGTCATTTACGCCCTTGCCTACCTCGATCTCAAGGAAGACGGTCCCATGGTGATCGAGGTTCCGCCGGGGCCGCAAGGTATTCTGGATGACTTCTGGCAGCGCCCGATTCCTTCTGACGACATCAAGAAAATGAAGTGACCGAACGCTCCGATTGAAGCTCCCGCAAGGCGGGATTTCTAGAAACTGCGATACCCTTGGCGTTCGAGCCTATCGAGCGAAGGGTACCCGGGCTAGGAAACCACAGCGTAGATGCGGTTGGCACCGGCCAGATTCGCACCTGCGAAGAGAAACTTGAAAGCCTGCCATCCACCGAAGCCGACGATCACTGGAGCTGAAACATTCCCTGGAGTGCCGGAATCTCCGTAGGACAGCAGTTGTCCGGCCTGGTTGACTGCGTAGATGCGGTTGTTGCCGGACGCATCTTTGCCTGCGAAGAGAAACTGGAAAGCCTGCCATCCACCAAGGCCGACGATCACCGGGGCCGAAACATTCCCCGGAGTTCCGGAATCCCCGTAGGACAGCAACTGTCCGGCCTGGTTAACCGCGTAGATGCGGTTTGCGCCAGACAGATTCGCGCCGGCGAAGAGAAACTTGAAGTCGTGCCATCCACCGAGGCCGACGATCACCGGGTCCGAGACATTTCCCGGAGTTCCAGAATCGCCGTAGGACAGCAACTGCCCACTCTGGTTGACCGCATAGATGCGGTTGTTGCCGGGGGCATCTTTGCCGGCAAAGAGAAACTGGAAAGCCTGCCATCCGCCGAAGCCGACGGTGGCTGGGTCGGAGACATTCCCTGGAGTTCCGGAATCGCCGTAGGACAGCAACTGCCCGCTCGGGTTGACTGCGTAGATGCGGTTGTTGCCGGACACATCTTTGCCGGCGAAGAGAAACTGGAAGGCCAGCCATCCGCCGAAGCCGACGATCGCGGGATCGGAAACATTTCCCGCAGTGCCGGAGTCGCCGTAGGACAGCAACTGCCCGCTCGCGATTGTTTCAACCTGGACAGAGAAGGCACCCCCGAGCACGGCGCCGGCAACATTGATGGTGACGGCGTCTGTGGTGAATGACTGTCCGGCCGGGATAGCGGTTTTCGTGAGCAGGGCAAGGGGAGCGGCGTTGTTCTGCGCATTACCCAGCGGATCGGATGTCTGGACGCGGTAGACGATTACGCCTTCGTCGGGAATGTTGACGTCGAACTGGTCGGCCCGCAGGCGTGCTTCCACCATAAGATAAGGGACCGCGGTACCGATCTGGATCGCGGCCACTCTCCCGGTGGGGGGCGGCTGGATAAGGCTCGCCGACTGCAGCGTATAGGTCGCAACTCCGCCGGGGTGCATGGCAACGGTCGAGGGGTCGAGCCATCCCACAGCCCGTTTGGTCCAGGCGGAGAGGTGGGTGGCTTCATAGCCAGCCTCCTGATCATAGGGACCCATGTTATCGCCGGACGGATAGGATCCGGCAAAATCGAACAGGTCGGGAAGATCGCACAAGTTGGTCTGGTGCAGGAGCTCACCCACCCAGTTCCCGAGATTATCGGACATGCAAAAACGAGACCAGGCGAAGTTCGAAAGCTGAGAGGTCGAACCGCCGCCCGGCCCACCCAGCATCACGATCGCAGCGCCGACAAAGCCCTGGGATCTGAGTTGGGCGCCCATGGTCGCTTCAAGGGCGTCGGGTGGAACGTTCTGTTCCGCGATGGTTTGCGCGGGGAGGACGACGACGTCGAAATCCGCCAGTCCGGAAGATACGGTGTGGAAGTAGGCGCGGACGGATCGGTCGACGCCGGCAATCGGCGCGCCGGTTGTCGAGTTGGTCGGCGGATCGTAGAACAACCGTTGCATGATCTGATCGGACCAGTCGGGTGGTATGACGTCCGGCGGCTGAATGCCTGTCCGAGACAACGGAATGAATGCAAGTTTCTTTCGACCCAACCAAGCCATATCGTCCTCCCACGGGCTGCGATGATTCGGACCGCGGGACGCCTGGATCGGTGATATTCAATACCGTTGCGTCGGGATGGTCCGGAGCAGTACCGCGTATTCAACATTCGGCTGGGGATTGAACTGGCCTTTCGCTGTTCCCGCCAGCCGGCAGCTGTTTTCCTACTCGGATGGTGACGCTCCATGCTGATTCGTTTCAGGGAGGCTTGCTTGCGTGGATTTTTTTTGTCGGGCCATTGGTGTCGAGGCAATCGGTGTCGAGGCGCACGGCATGAACTTTCGCCTTCCGTCGCGGCCTGCATTTCTTGATTGAAGATTTTTTGAGGGTAGCCCATCCGAGTTGAGCGCGCCAGCGTACTCGATTTGGAGGACTCCTGGCTGCCGCAGCTTCCGGTCCAGTGACCTGCTCCATCGCATGAGCCCGAACGGCGATGTCCCCTGTCGGGACTCCTTCTACTCACCCTCGCTACCTTGCGGCCCAGCTGCTCCAGCTTTGAGCGGAAGGGCTTGACACGGGTCGTACCACCACCCGCACCAGAGGAAAAAACCATGAAAACGAACGAGCAGGAAAACAACTCCACCGTATCTACCTTCAACCGTCGCGCATTTGTCAGAAACGTGGGCCTCACCGGAATTGGGTTAGCGGGAGCGGCCATCATCGGCAGCAAATTTGGAGCAACAGAGCAGAAAGTCAATGCCGCTTCTTACAGCGACGGCGACATTCTAAACTTCGCATTGAACCTGGAATATCTGGAAGCCGAGTTTTACTCGATGGCGACCTACGGGGCCAACCTGGTGAAGCGGGGAATCCTCAAGTCGAGCGATGAAACCGGACCGACGACCGGCGGCGCGAGGGTATCGAGCTTCGGCAACTTTGCGTATCTGGCGACAGCGCTCCGCGAAAACGAGCAGGACCATGTGCTGTATCTGCGTAGCGCTCTTGGCGCGGGGGCGGCAAAAAAGCCGGCGATCAACTTGGATGCGTTGGGATACGGATTCTCGAACCTAAGCAGTTTTTTGAAGCTGGCGCGGCAGTTTGAGGACGTGGGCGTGAGCGCCTATCTGGGTGCGGCCCCGCTGATTACCAGCAGCGCCTACCTGGCTGCGGCGGGGGCGATTCTGTCGACCGAAGCGCAACATTCAGGCTCGATTCGAGCGGTCTGCATCATGACCGGTGTCAGCAGTCCGGCGGTCGATTCCCATGATGTTCCACCGACCTCGAGTCACCCGTACGATGTCGACGCGAATGGATTGAGTATTCCGCGCACGCCCGCTGAGGTACTGAATATTGTTTACGCGGGAGGGAAATGTTCCGGAGGCTTCTATCCCGACGGAATGAATGGCGAAATCGCCTGCCGGTCGTAGGAAACCAGGTGGGCGTCGATTCTTCCTGCCGTCGCCGACCCGCCAAGGTTCGATCGTGGTCGAACCACGACTGTGCGAGAGAACGAGATAGACGTCATTGCCAGTGGATTCGATTCGGCAATGCATCGTGATTCCAAAGTGATACCCCTGGACTTGTCGAAATCGGCGCGGCCATCCCTGTGAGATGCTCGCGCCGTATTTCTTTTATGGAATGCGGCCACCGCCGGGGTGCGGCTTGCCGAGCTGCCCGCGTAGGAAAAAACCCCGGGGAGTTGAGGAAGAGAAATGTACAGGTCCTTCGCTATGCGGAGCATGGGGGCGGTGCGGGATCTGAGCTTTTCGCCGATGGAACCATGGCGATCAAGGGCTTGCTGTCACGATGCAACTGGGCGGATTGGGGTCGCATCCATAGCTAGTAAGTCGTGATAAGGAACCCCCATGTTGCGTCGATTGCTGAGCCTCCTCTGCCTCCTGTCCTCACTGTGTGTCGGAACGTCACTTGCCGCACCCTCCAAGACGACCGATCCGGTAGCCTTTGTTTACGTGACCAGCAATTACGATTCCGCGGGACATGTTAATCGTGTTGTTGGCTACGCAGCGGAGGCCAGCGGCAAGCTGACCGAAGTTCCCGGTTCGCCTTTCCCCAACAGCAACGTATCCAGCATGGCGGTGAACGGCAAGTATCTGTTTGCTTCGAGCAACGCGGCCGAAGATGCCAGCGACATCCGTACGTATTTGCTGAGTGACGATGGCTCGCTGAAGTTGGTGGATACAACGGACGTCAAGAAGTTTGCGGGCAGCATCTGCGCCAGCCCCGGTCCACTGGTGCTTGACCATACCGGTGCGACTTTGTATCCGTTCATCTATGACGCGGATTGCTCCGGCGCCGACGATGGGTTTCAGTCTCTCAGCATCGAAAGAACCACGGGCAAATTAGGTTATTTGTCGGAAACGCTGCCGAACCTGAATACTTTGTATCCTCTGACTTTCACGGGGAACAATGTGTATGCGTATGAGGCTTCCTGCATATTTGATGTCGATTCAATTGAGGGCTATCAGCGGCGCGAGAACGGTTCTCTGGTCCAGATCAGCATCAATGCAGGGTTGCCGAGGGCGCCGGAGGGGGAGTTGTACTGCCCCTGGTATGCGACGGCAGATCGCACCAACCACGTAGCCTTCGATATGGAGCCGGTGGTTGCCCCGGGTTATGCGGCCCGCGCAGGCGGAACGGGCGATGACCAGATCGCCAGCTACACGGTGGACGAAGCGAATGGCAACCTGATGACCGCGAGCACGGAAGAAGATATGCCGCGCACAGCGGTGGTGCGGGTGAAAACGATGAGCATGGCTCCCTCCGGCAAACTGCTGGCCGTAGGCGGCACCAAGGGGCTGCAGATCTTTCACTTCAATGGCGGCGATCGTCCCACCGTCGACACAGGCCGGCTCACCACGGATGAGATCAATCAAGTTTTCTGGGACAACGACAACCATCTGTACGCGATCGGCACGAGCGCCGGCAAGCTGTTTGTCTTTACCGTGACTCCGACGAGCGCCACGGAGGCACCGGGTTCGCCCTACACCATAACGCGGCCCGATACCCTGATTGTTCAGCCAAAATAGATTGGTTCACGAACATGCGGACAGCATTCGAGGCGAATCCACAGGGCGTGGATGGCGTGCGGGTCGAATGCTGCCCCGAGTGCCAATTCGGAGTTCCGTTGACTCGCCCGAGGCGGCTGGGGGGAGGCCGGCCGGGTCGACACCTGGGGTTAAGTTAGGGAAGGGAATGAGCCGGGAACCCGCTTTTGGAGGCGCGCCGGGACGCGTCGCTGAAAAATCCTGAAGCGGATGGGCGCTGAAACGTGTACGATGACGTTGATTTATGTCGACGAAAGCCAGCATCACACCTACGCTCTCTGAGTTCCAGCGCCTGGCCCGGAGCCATGACCTGGTGCCCATCTGCAAGTCCTGGACAGCGGACCTGGAAACACCGGTTTCAGCCTTTCTACGCGTGGCTACGGGCGAGCCGGAGGCATTTCTTCTGGAGTCGGTTGAAGGCGGCGAAAACGTTGGCCGGTATACGTTTATGGGGATTCGTCCCTATAAGAAGATCATCGCGCATGGCAACCAGATCACAACCCAGACGGGCGACCATATCGAGTCCAGCGAGGGAGACGTATTCGAACTGCTACGGGACTCCCTGGCCGGGCACACGTCGGCAAGGTTGCCGGGGATGCCGCCGTTTACCGCGGGCGCGGTCGGCTTTTTTTCCTACGATGCGGTGAGGCTGATCGAGAAGCTGCCGGAGATTGCGAAGGACGAGCTGGGCATGCCGGAGGCGTGCCTGATGTTCTTCGACACGGTACTGGCGTTCGACCACGTGAAGCAGGAGATTCTGCTGGTGGCGACGGCGGATCTGCAGCGGTACAAGCCGCAAGCGGCCTACGCAAATGCCGTCCGCAGGCTGCATGATCTGGAGCGTCGCCTGGCCAAGCCGCTGCCCAAACCAGCTCGCCACAGCGCGAGCGGCAAGCTGCAACTGAAACCGCGTACGCGCAAGAAAGATTATCTGGCAGGGGTGCAGCGGATCAAGGACTATATTGCTGCGGGAGACATTTTTCAGGCTGTGCTGTCGCAGCGGTTCGATGTGGATCCCGGGGTGGATCCGTTTTCGATTTATCGCGCGCTGCGGATTGTGAATCCGTCGCCGTACATGTATTTCCTGCGGATGGGGCTGCGTCGGCCCGGGGATACGAGCCTGGCCGGATCTTCGCCGGAGCTGCTGGTGCGGGTGCATGGGCGCACGGTCGAGTATCGCCCGATTGCGGGGACGCGGCCACGCGGCAATGACGAAGTGGAAGATCGCCGGATTGAAGCTGAGTTGCGCGCCGATGAGAAAGAAGTGGCAGAGCACATTATGCTGGTGGACCTGGGGCGCAACGATGTGGGCCGGGTGAGCGAATACGGCACGGTGCAGGTGAAGGATCTGATGTTTGTCGAGCGCTACTCGCACGTGATGCACCTGGTGAGCGCGCTGGAAGGCAAGTTGCGGCATGAGCTGTCGGCGGTGGACGCATTCCGGTCGTGCTTCCCGGCGGGGACGCTGACGGGCGCGCCCAAAGTTCGCGCCATGGAGATTATCGAAGAGCTGGAGCCCGCGCGGCGCGGGGTTTATGGCGGCAGCGTGTTTTATGCGGATTTTTCGGGGAATTTCGATTCCTGCATTGCGATTCGCAGCCTGCTGATGCGCGGGCGGCAAGGGCATATCCAGGCAGGAGGCGGCATTGTGGCGGATTCGATTCCTGAGAAGGAATTCGAGGAATCGATTAACAAGGCCAAAGCCGTGGTGCGGGCCATTGAGCGGGCGCGAAGCCAATAGGCGGCGGCATGGTGGGAGAACGGCGTGCGGGGGATGGGTTCCACTGGCGGTTGCCGCTGTATGCCGCAGCTCGGCGCGGTGATTGTTTTTCTGCCGTTCACGGTCTATGCCTACGATGTCGGTGAAATCCTTTATATCGTGGTTGCGGCACCCGTCGTCCTCTTCATCCTATTGGTAACGGCTGTTGTGTTCGCGATCCGAAGAAGGTCTCGGCTGAGCCTTTCTGTGTTGTCGATGCTGGTTGTTTATTGTGCAGTCACAGCAGGGCTATTCATCAAATCGTACGACTTGCGCACCGTCGAGCGATGGTTCCTTTACTCGGGAAAATATAAGGCGGATGTGCTGGCACAACCGAGCTCCGGAGACGGAGAACTGAAACACATCGAGTGGGATGGCTGGGGTTTTGGCGGAGACGATACGGAGGTTTACCTGGTTTTCGATCCCGGCGATACGCTTTCGGTGGCGGCCTTGAGGCATTCCTCCGGCAAATTCAGCGGTACACTCTGCGGAGTCTCCCGTGTTCGTCGACTGGAGAGGCAATGGTATTCCGTTGAGTTCTACACCGATACGGCCTGGGGCCAATGCAATTGACCCGCTGATATCGGGCTGTAGTTGTGCGCATCTGAAGCAGTGCCGCGAGGATTGAAGCAACCCTTGATATCCTGAATACAGTGTCTCTGCCATCCATGATCTTTGTCCTCGACAACTACGACTCGTTTACCTACAACCTGGTACAGATTCTGGGCGAATTTGGCGCGGAGGTGGAAGTGCGGCGCAACGACCAGGTAACGGTGGAAGAGGTCGAAGCGCTGGCGCCGGAACGCATTGTGCTTTCTCCCGGACCCTGCACGCCACAGGAAGCAGGCATCAGCATTCCACTGATCAAGCACTTTGCGGGCAAGGTTCCTATCCTGGGCGTGTGCCTGGGGCACCAGGCAATTGGAGCTGCATTCGGAGGCAGGATCATTCGCGCGCCGCGGTTGATGCACGGAAAAACAAGTGCGGTGGAACATGACAGCCGCACGATCTTTCGCGGTATTCCCAGCCCGATGATCTGCACTCGTTACCACTCACTGATCGTGTCGGAAGATGGGCTGCCGGAGGAGTTGCAGATTACGGCGCGCTCCGAGGGGCTGATCATGGGGGTGCGGCACCGCAATTACCCGATTGAAGGGGTGCAGTTTCATCCGGAGAGCGTGCTGACGGACGACGGCAAGCGGCTGCTGGCAAATTTTCTGAAGCTGGAGTGATGGATGGTTGGTCTGCGCCAGCTTTCGTGCGCTAAAACTCTGATGATGCTTGCGCTGGCGGCAGGCGCGGCTAGTGCGGATGCGCAGCAGAATGCGGCGCAGGCGGGCGGCTCGGCGGCGGTTGCGCAGCAAACGATTGGGCACATCGACGTGTCGGCAACGGCGGAAAAGATTCGCGTGGCGGGCGCGGTTACGCTGGGGGGAGACAGCACGCTGCTGGGCAATGGCAGCACGGTCACGGCGGGGAAAGTGACGCTGCCGATCCATCTGACGCGGGGCGGCGAGCTGGATTTGTGCGCCACGACGGAACTTCATTTATCCCAGGAAAACAGCGCAGTCGACCCGAACAGCCCCTTGTTGCTGGCGCTGGACCATGGCGCGATTGAGGCGCATTACAGCCTGGGAAAAAATTCCGACGTGGTGATGACGCCGGATCTGCGCATTCTGCTTTCCGGGCCGGGGCAGGCGGATGTTCGCATCCGGGTGAACGAAGCGGGCGACACTTGCGTGAGTAACCACGGAGACAACGCGCCCTACCTGACGGTAAGCGAACAGATTGGACCCGGCGTCTACCGCGTGCAGGCGAACCAGCGGGTGATGTTTGAGCGCGGCAGTGTGCGCAACGTGGTGGATAACGAGACGCAGCCCTGCGGATGTCCGGCTGCTGCGCCGATTTCTGTGGCGAGCGCGGGGACTGCGAGCGAGGCCGAGAAGTCGGCAGCGAAACCGGGCGAGGCGGTTGCAGCGAACGCCGCCGGTGCAGCTGTGAAGCCGGGCAATCCTGGCGGACCGAGTTCGACGCCGGCGGATACGGCTTTTCCCTGGGCGGAGAGCGAAGGCCTGGCGCCAACGCCCGCTGCTCCGACGAAGCCGGTGGTACCGCCGGGAGAAATTCATTCCGAAGTGACGAGCACGCTGGCGTATACCGCGCCGAAGCAGACGGTGCCGACAGGAACAGCTTCCGGGATGGCCACGCCGGATAGCGCCGCTACGGTGGCTTCTGCGCCTGCTCCGGGGTTTGGGCCGGAGGTTTCCGGCGGTCCGGTGATGATTGCGCAAGCGCCTCCTCCGCCGAAACCACAACATAAGTCTGGTTTCTTTCATAAGATTGGAAGATTTTTCGCGAAGATTTTTGGGTAGCGTGTAGTTCAATCGCCTACATTCTTTGCGTCCGTCGGTGGATGTACAATTGCGTCCCATCGGAGGAATTTCCATGGCCGCTCTGGAAGGCGCGTTGCGGATCAAGAAAGTCGGCAGAACGATCACGCTGATCGGTATCGCGATCGCTTTGGTTGGGATGATTGGGATCGTGGCGATGCGGGTGCTGCCCAATGCGACGGACGCACCGGGTGTAGTGGTGCTGGTGGTCTATTTCGGTGTATTTCCCACATTTTTCGGAGGAGCTCTTTGGGCTGCGGGATGGATCGCCGAAGGTTTCGCGCAATGACACGTCAATTCTGTAAAAAATGTTGGTAAAGCGATTGCGTGTAGAGCGCCGCGTCGTCGTCGAATGAGTTCGATGCGAGGGACGCTTTGTTTGCGAGCCGAAAGCGAAGTCTGTCGCTGATAAAGAAATTCATTCTGAGATGATGACCGCGGGGGCGTACACTGCGCCCAAGCAGGCGGTTTCGGCGGGAATGACAGCCGGAATATCGATGCAGCGCCAAGCGGAGTTCGAGGGATGTCTGACAACGCCAGATGGAAAGGCCGTGGTCAGCAGTGGCGGGACGCGGGCCAGGGCAGCAAGACGTTGGCGGCGAACGCTGCGCCCAGCCGGAGAAGCGATGGCGCGCTGCCGGGGCTGATACGGGCATTCTGTCTGTTGTTGATTGCTGCTCCCGCGATGGCGTGGGGACAGATTTCGCAGACCGCAACGGTGGCAGCGAATCATTCCGCGATCGAAGCGCCGATTTCCAACTCTCCACTACAAATGGGCCGTGGCTCCATCCGTCTGGATGGCGATGGCGGGGACACTGCGCGGGACGACTTAGACAGCTGTCGTATTTATCCGGTGAGAAGTCTTCCTGGAAGTCATGAGTTCGCCAGTCATTTTATTGAGACGATGGCGAGTGATCCCAATCGCCGGGCCAAGGATGCCAATGTGGTGTGGGGTCTGACGGCGGATCTGGACAGCAGGGTTCCACGGCAGGAGCGGGCGATCTATCTGTCGAAGTCGAGCAATGGCGGGGTGACCTGGACGCCGGTCGCGCGACTGAGCTCAAAATATTTCGATGCAAAAATCGCGGAGGGCCTGCGGAACGGGTTAGGCGTGGATCCGGGCGGAACGGATTTTGTGATCACGACGCAGCGGGGAGCGTTCCAGGTGATTCCCCGATCCGGCAGCATGGATGCGCTGGTGAAAACCATCGCGGGGCCTCACGTTCCGAATCGTCCACCGCCGATACGGATTCCGAAGAAGCCGGGCGATCCGGTACGGGCCGGGGTGGTCGAAATCACAGCCGATGGAAAACATATGATCATCGGGTATGGATACTTCGACCTGAACCCGCAACTGTTTACGTACCACAAAGATCGTCGCGGTTCGTGGATCGAGGATGGGACGCTGCCGCATCTGCCGACCGACCTGGACATTTTCTCGATGGAATTCGATCATCCGGAAAAATCGCATCCAGGGGCTCTCTATGTGGGCACGGGCGATCAGGCGTACCGGCTGAACCTGACCACAATGCAGTGGAACCGCGTGGAGGGTGTGGGGCCGGATTCTGCGATCCATGGAATGAGCACCGTGGGTGGGCCGCACCTGGCGGCGTGCTGGGGAGTGTACAACCCGGTGAGCGCGGATGTAGTGACGCGGGTGACGCAGGCAAGATTTCTTTTGCATCGGATGAAAGACCAGGTGGGTCCGAACATTCGCGCCTATGGGATCGAGGTAGATCCGGCGAGGCCGAATCGAGAAGTGCTGACCGCGATCACCGGTGTGTACGTGAGCCAGGATAGCGGAAGAAACTGGCGAAGGCTGAACGATCTTCCTGAGGGAGAATTCCATTCCTCGCATTTCAATTCCGATGGAACCGTGATTGTATCCGGGTACATGGGAACATTCATCGCCAATCCATTCTCGAATGCCTGTTCGCCGCAACTGCAAATTCGCGGTCAATGACGCGAGTTCAGTTGCGATGTGGACATGGCCGCAGCAGGAACCGGCCGCGATTCGCGAACAACGCTGCCACGACAAGCAAAAGCCGAAATTCAGAACGCTCAGGTCGCGGGCGAGAGACCTTTGCTGCGTGGCGCGAATCGTTTCGATGGACATGATATCGCTGGACGGGCTCAGACCATCCTATGGATGATATGTAGATGCCGTTCGAGTCGAAGGGAAGTTTGCCGTAATGAGTATTTCAGGTCACAGGCGCTGGATAGATTTCGCAAAGAGTTTGTGGCGTGAATTTCAGGACGACGACATCCTTAATGGCGCGGCCATTCTTGCGTTCTTCTTTTTGCTGGCAGTTTTCCCGGCGGCGATCTTTGTCCTGTCGCTGCTTCCTTCGCTCTCCATCCCTCATTTGCAGCAGGCCATTCTGGATCTGCTCCACCAGATTCTGCCAGAGCAGTCCGCGAACCTTTTCGATGGGACCATCCGGTATGCCAGGTCGGGGGGAAAGGAAGGACTGGTGACGTTCGGGCTGATTTTTACGCTCTGGTCGGGTTCGAGCGGCGTCTACGCGATCACGGAGCAACTGAACGCGATTTGCGACGTCAAGGAAGGGAGGCCGTTCTGGAAAGCGCGGGGGATCGCAATTCTTATGACGGTTTTCTTTGCTCTGCTGACGATCGGGACACTGTCGCTGGTGATATTCGGAGGGGCGATTCAGTCGTGGATGGCGTCGATGATCGGTTGGAGCCATGCATTACGAATCTTCTTTGCGACGGTGCGCTGGATCATCATTGCAGCCGCGTCGCTGCTGGCGCTCGCCGTGGCTTACCGGTTTGGACCTGATGAGGATGTTCAGTTCCGGTTTATTTCGCCGGGCAATGTGGTGGCCACCATTCTGATTGCGGCCGCCTCGATTGGATTTCGATTCTATGTTTCGAAGTTCGGCAATTACAGCGCCACGTACGGTAGCCTGGCCGCCATCATCGTGCTGATGCTGTGGATGTATATGGCTGGAATCGCGCTGCTGGTGGGCTACGAAATTAACAAACTTTTGCATTCGCACAGGTCGATTCAGGCGAAATGATTGTGAGGCCTTGAGACCGCGGGGAGTGCCATTAGATTCAGGGATCGAGCTTCGACGATGGACTGTTTCGGCTGGATGCCTAAATGTGCCGCCGGAAGGCTTACGTCTTCGCGGGCGGAATGTTTTGATTGAAGCGGAACAGATTCGCGGGATCGTACTGCGCTTTGATCCTGGCAAGGCGCTGGAATCGCGCGTCGCTGTATGCCGAATGCACGTCTTCCCCCTCCGACATGTAATTGACGTACGCGCCTCCGGTTGAATACGGAAGAGCCTTCTGCCAAGCCTCGCGGGCCCACGCCTTTTGTTCGGCGTCGATGGCGGAATTGTCGGAGATGGCCAGGATGCCCAGGTTGAACAGCGCGTCGCGGTGTCCGAAAGCGGTTGCGTCGCCGGGGACGCGGGCAACTGCACCTCCGTAGACCTCGATCATGATGACGTTCAGCGGCGAAGGCGAAGTGTCGGCAGATTCGATCGCCAGGTCGATCACGTCGTCCGGGAGGGTCTTCACAAATGCGGATTTCCAGTAGTGACGCCGCCCTTTGGGATACGAATCATCCACTTGCCGCTGCATCGCGCAGTACGGTGTGGGCGCGACTGTATCCATGAGAACCGATCCCAGATCGCGAAAGGCGCGAGCGGCGCGGTCGCCCTCGCCCTGGTTTCCTATGTCGCTCACCAACGCGGCGACGAATTTTCCACCATCCGGGGATGGGATGATTGCGGCCATTAGGGTGAGGTTGTCGCTTGCTTCCAGACTCAGGTCGCGGAATCGTTGCAATACGGCTTTCGACATGTGGAAAGGGAACACAATCAAGCCGCCCAGCGGTTCCCGGACGGGATGCAGTTGAAATTTGAGCGACGTCACCACGCCGAAGTTTCCTCCGCCGCCGCGGAGCGCCCAGAAAAGATCGGGGTGGGAATCGGCGCTCGCTGTTACCAGTTCGCCGGAGGCAGTGACCACGTCGGCGGAAAGCAGGTTGTCGCAGGCCATTCCGTAGCGTCGCGACAAATAACCGTAGCCGCCGCCAAGGGTGAGTCCGGCAATGCCGGTGGTGGAGATGGCGCCGCCGGGTGAAGCGAGTCCAAAGGCCTGCGTCTCGTAATCGTATTCGCACCACAGAACGCCGCCGCCTGCGCGCGCCTGGCGCTCGACGGGATCGACGCGAACCGACTTCAACCGCGCAAGATCGATGACGATGCTGCCATCGCCGACCGAGGTTCCCGCCACATTGTGACCGCCGCAGCGGATGGCAACGGGCAGCCCACCTTCGCCTGCGAACCGGACGGCGGCTATGACGTCCGCGACTCCCGCGGGGCAGACGATCGCTGCCGGCCGGCGGTCGATCATTCCGTTCCAGACCTGCCGCGCCGCATGATATCCGTCGCCGTCCGGAAGATGAACCGTGCCACGAACTGAACTTTTCAATGCGTCGCAATTGCTTATTTCAGTGTGAGGCGTCATTCGGTGATTCCTCCGGTGGAGCGCGGTATTTTTTTTCAGACACACGGAAGCCGGCGACGGTGCTGCGGGCAAGCGCGGCTTACGGAAAAGCACAAAACTGCTGTGGGGAAGGTAGACACCGGACTCCGGTCGGAATACGGGTAACCCGGAGGGTATCATTTCGCTGCTGCAATGGGTACCGGAAACGCGTCGGGGTCGGCGGATTGCCACACATTCGTTGTCGGCAGATTGGAACGTTTCGTCCTGGTGGATGTCTGGATCGAAGCTATGGCGACTGTTGACCGCCTAGGTTGCTTCGGATCCAGGTGGCGATGACCGAGCGTTATCTCAGTTGGAGGACAATCTCGACCGATTCGGATACCTCGTGTCGAGGAGTTCGATTGGCGCGCCGTTGTTGCCCGGCAACTTCAAAAGACCCACAACAGTCCCGGATAGCGGGGAATCTGTGGCTTGCGGCGCGAAGAGTTTTCACGAAGCCATTGCATTGCGGGACGCGCCATGAAACATTGCGGTCGCGGCAATGACGGCGCACCGGCAGATGACAAATGGGGCGCTCCAGGTTGTTGGCGTCATCACGGCTTTGGAATTGGGCACGACTGGCCGACATTGCGGGCTTCTGGACGTGGACGCCGGGGCTACCGCTAATCACGCTTCACCTGCTTGACCTGTCCGTCCTGAGTCATGGTGAATCCCGCGATCTTTCCAGTCGATGGATCGCGAACGAATTCGAATTGCACGTCGATTTCCTTGAGAAAGAAGTAGCTGGGGGACTGGGAATAGAGAGTGTACTTTCGCCCGTTGGGCGCGGTTGCGATCAGATGGCCGGATTCCACACTGAGCGTCGTGGAGAAAGGCGGGGCGCTGTAGTGGCCGACGTATTGAGCCAGGGTGGAGGGCGCGACCTCGACGACTTTGCGGTCGGAGTTGAGGACGACCTTTTCGCCGAAGGCGACCTTGCCGAGCTGAGCCGCGATTTTTCGGGGCGCAAGGGTGCGTACGTTGCCCAGTACGACAATTGTCAGTTGTTGTTCGGGGTAGTAGTTCAGCGAGCTTTCGAAACCCTGGATCGTGCCGTCGTGGGTAATGAGCGGATGGCCGTCTGCAGTGCGGATAAATAAGCCCATCCCATAGTCGCCGAGCTTCGGGGTGGTCATGGAGCGCAGTGACGCGGCGGAGATGACTTTGCCGGCAAAGAGGGCGCGTTCCCACTTGAGCAAATCTCCCACGGTCGAATAGAGAAAGCCTGCGGAGAACGGGACAGTCATGCTGATGGCGTCGGCGTGTCTGAACCCGTCCGGTGTGGAGTCATAGCCCTGGGCTCGTTCGGGGAGGATGGCAGAATCAACATCCACGCCGGTCTCCGTCATGCCGGCGGGGATGAAGATGTTCTGGCGAAGGAAGCTGGCATACGGCATCCCGGAGACATGCTCGATGATTTCGCCGAGAAGAACGTAATTCGTGTTGCTGTAGTAGAACTTCGTGCCTGGTTCAAAGTCCAGGGGCTTGTCCTGAACAAGGGCGATGCTTTCCTGGGGGGTGTGGTTCTGGCGCTCGTAGGCGTTGAAGCCTGGAGCGCCGGTAAAGTTCGGGATGCCGGAAGTATGCGTCAGAAGATTGTCAACGGTCACCTTTCGCCATGCGTCGGGAACGTCAGGAAGGTAGGTCTTGATGGGCTCATTCACGTTGAGCTTCCCTCGTTCCTGCAGCAGCAGAATGGCGGCGGCGGTGAATTGCTTGGTGAGCGATCCGATGCGGAACTTCGTGTCGACGGTATTTGGAATGGACCACTCAAGGTCGGCGTAGCCGTAGGCAGCTTTCAAAACGATGTGGTCGCCCTTTGCGACCAGTACGTCGCCCATGAAGCTTTTGTTATCCACATAATTCTGGATCACTTGAATCATCCGCTGTTTGTCGAGCGGCGCGCTTTGCGCGATGGCGACGGGCGCAAGGCCGAGAATCACAGCGAAGAATACGAAGCGTGGGCGCAGGGACAAATTCGATCTCCTCCAACGCGATATGCCACTGATACGAAGGGTGAGGCGCCGGAGTTCCTGGCCAGCCTGGAATTGTCGATGATTGGCTTGAGAAACGACGGCGGCTTGCCATGCTAATCTGAGCGCGGATTGTCTCGGAGATTGCCCTTGCGCCTCAACCGTTCTGTTCCTCCATGCCAGGTAATTCCCGTCCTGCGCTACCCTGATCCCGGCGTTGCGGCGGAATGGTTGGGCAGAGCGTTCGGTTTCACGGTGCGGTTACGCATAGCGAATCACCGGATTCAAATGCGGGCCGGCGAGGGCTGCTTTACCATCGCCGAGGGCAACATCGTGCCGAACCACTCGATGACCATGCAGGTACGGATCGAGGACGCGCTGCGTCATTGCGAGCGCGCGCGACAGGCGGGCGCCAAAATCCTGACGGAGCCGACAGATCACATGTACGGCGAGCGCCAGTATGATGCAGAGGACTTCTTTGGTCATCGATGGGACTTCACCGAGACCCTCGCCGACGTGGAACCTGAGATCTGGGGCGGCACATCCGTCAACCCGTGAGGTTTGCTGAGCGGACGTCAAGGCTGCCGTGGCTGGGCTACACTGGAAGGGTTGACCTTAACGTTGGGCGGCGGTGTTGCTGCCGACAAAATTCTGACAGTTAATGAAGGAGCAAGTGTATTTATGGCGATTCCCGCCACTCAGCTACGTCCTGGCATGATCATCAAGCACAATGGTGAATTGCATTCGGTTTTCAAGGTAGAGCATCGGACACCTGGCAATTTGCGGGCGTTTATCCAGGCGAAGTTGCGCAACCTGCGCACCGGCGCGATGTACGAGCATCGTTTCCGCTCGCCGGACCCGATCGAGCGGGTGATTGTGGATGAAGTCGCGATGGAGTTTCTGTATTCCGATGGCGATGACTACTACTTTATGAATACGGAGAATTACGAGCAGACGCATTTGAACGGCGAAACGCTGGGGGATGCGGTGGAATATCTGATCGCGAACCTGCCGATCAAGGTTTCGTTTTTTGATGGCGTGCCGGTGGGCATCGACCTGCCGCAGACGGTGGAGATGACGGTGGTGGAGACGGAGCCAGGGTTGAAGTCGGCGACGGCCTCTTCTGTAACCAAGCCGGCGAAGCTGGAAACCGGGCTGGTGGTGCAGGTACCTCCCTTTATCAACGAAGGCGAAAAGATTCGCGTGGATACCGCGGAAGGCGCCTACCTGTCGCGCGCGTAAATTTCTGCCGCTAATGCGATCCATCTTCTACGGAACCCGATGCCTGCCTGCTGCGTAGTACGGAGCACGGCAGGTTGTGCCGGAACCGGGGGGATGAATGAGTCCTTACGCGGCAGTGAAGTGGATCTGGATTGTTTTCCTTGGCGTGTGGGTGCTGGCTTCCTTCGCGCAGAAGCGCAGCATTCGAAGGCAGAGCGCGGGCTCCAGCGTGCTGCAGGTGGGAATCCTTCTGCTGGCGGTCTCGCCCTTCTATATCGTCGATCGAAGAATTGAAATTCTGTATCGACATCTCTTCCCAACTCCGCCAGCGGTGCAATGGGTGGGCGTAATGGTGATGTTGATTGGCCTGGGTTTTGCGATCTGGGCGCGAGTCACGCTGGGCGGCAACTGGAGCGGGACGGTGACGGTCAAAGAAAATCACACGCTGATCACGCGGGGACCGTATGAGTGGGTGCGGCATCCGATCTACACCGGCATCCTGCTGCTATTGCTGGGCACGGCGATGGTGGTGGGACTAATGGTGAACGTGGTGGAACTGGCTGCGGTGGCGTTGGCGTTCTGGTTGAAGCTGCGAACCGAGGAGCGGTTCATGGTGGAGACCTTTGGCGAGCAGTACACTGCCTATCGGCAGCGGGTGAAAGCGCTGATTCCTCACGTAATTTGAACGGCGACAGCGTTGTCGGTTGTGGTTGACGGAGCCATCAAGGGGAAATATTGTAGGAGCGGTTGAAGTTCCGCTGGAGGGTTGCGATGAGCGCGCACCTTATCGTCGATTGCATGTGGATTGCCCTTCTCGCGGTGTGGACCGTGGGGGCGCTGACGGCCAAGCGGGCGGTGCGGCGGCAGAGTCAGGAGTCCCGGCGAGTTCAGCTGCTGCTGGCAGTGTCCGGATACGTGCTTTTATTTTCACCCCTTCTCAGCGTGGGCATTCTTGGATGGCGGGTGGTGCCGGGGACCGAAGTTGTCGATGGTGTCGGTCTGGCGCTGACGGTCGCGGGATTTTTGATTGCCATCTGGGCGCGGCTGACGCTGGGCGGCAACTGGAGCAGCAGCGTCACGGTGAAACAGGATCATACGCTGACGATACGCGGACCATACGCCTACGTGCGGCATCCGATTTATTCCGGCCTTTTGCTGGCGGTGCTGGGGACGGCCATCGTCTTTGGCGAGGTGCGCTGTTTTCTGGCGCTGATTGTGATGGCGACGGGTTTCTGGATCAAGTTTCATACGGAAGAGAGCTTTATGGAGGAGGAATTCGGGCAGCAGTACAGCGCCTATAAAGAGCGCGTGAAAGCGCTGATTCCGGGGGTGTTGTAAGCGCTCTGCAGGGCGAAGTTGCCTAATTCTCCTACCATCTGCGACACTGCCTTTGCTGGCCATGGTGCGTCATTTCCTTGTCAAAGGTCGAGTGCAGGGCGTGGGCTTTCGCTGGTTTGTGCAGCGGGAGGCCTACCAGCTTGGCCTGCGCGGCTGGGTGCGCAATACGGCCGACGGCGACGTGGAAGTGATGGCGGCAGGCGGCGAGGAGCAGCTGCGGAATCTGTATGCGAGCCTGAAGCGAGGCTCGCGCGGTTCGCGGGTGGATCGCATTGAGCAGCAGCCCTGGCCGGAAGCCGAGGCGGACAAGCTGCGAGCGTTTGAGATTGAAGGAGCGTGGTGAACTGATGTCGCAACTGTATATCGACTGTGAACCCTTGAAGAAATTGATTCGTACGGTACCCGACTTTCCCAAGCCGGGCATTCTTTTTTATGACATCACAACGCTGCTGAAAGATAAAACCGGGTTCGCCATGCTGATCGACGCGATGGCCGCCCATTATTTTGAAAAGGACATCGACCTGGTGCTGGCGATTGAGGCGCGCGGCTTTATCTTTGGCCCGGCGCTGGCCTACCGGCTGAATGCGGGGTTTGTGCCGGTGCGCAAGCCGAAGAAGCTGCCATCGAAAACGGCGCGGGTCACCTATGATCTGGAATACGGCACGGACGCGCTGGAAATTCATCTGGACGCGATCGAGAGCGGGCAGCGGGTGGTGATCGTGGACGACCTGCTGGCCACGGGCGGCACCATGGAAGCGACTGTGAAACTAGTTCGGCAACTGGGCGGAAATATTGCGGGACTGGCGTTTGCGGTTGAGCTGGACTTTTTGAAAGGGCGGGAACGCTTCGAAGGTCTTGACGTGTTCAGCCTGCTCCACTACAACGAATAGAACGAAAGTCGCCTCTCCCTCCCAAGATGTACCTCGTCCGGCCGCAGCGAATGCGACCAGAACAGACGGGGTAAGGAGAGAGCATGCTTGCAATTCTGCCGCTGGTTGCGTTTGCGATGTTAGCTTTGGGATTTCATCGCAAACAGAATGATTGGCGTGAATCGCTGGTATATGCCACGATTCCCTGGTCGCTCTTCCTGGCTTTCACCACCGAAGCGCTGACTCAATTTCGCTTTCTCACTCGAACCGGCGTTGCATGGAGCTGGCTGGGGTTCACGTTGCTGTGCGTGGCGTGGAGTTGGAAGGCCCGGGTCGATTCGCGGTCGAGCGCGACTACGGCGGACGCAAAGGCGGTTGATAGGTCTCTATGCTGGGATGATCGGATCGCGCTGATCACGATCGTTGCAATTTCCGCATTCGTAGCTTTGACTGCCGTGATATCCGCACCCAATAACTGGGATGCGATGGAGTACCACCTGCCGCGGGTGGTGGAATGGATGAACAATCGCGGCGTTCAGTTTTATCCCACCATTGACTGGTCGCAATTGTGTCAGGCCCCGTTCGCGGAATATGTGATGACGCATCTGCATCTGCTGGACGGGTCCGACCGGCTGTTGGCTCTGGTGCAGTGGTTTGCCTACCTGGGATGTATCGTGGGAGCCACGCTGGTGAGCAGGGAGCTAGGCGGGGGGCGGCGGGCTCAAATCCTGGCAGCCGTGCTGAGCGCCACGATACCTTCCGCTGTTCTTGGGGCCTCCAGCACGAAGAACGACTGCGTAGCGGCTTATTGGATCATGGTTGTCGCATACCTGATGCTGCGCTGGCGACGGAGCCCAAGCTGGCCGTACGCGCTGGCGATTGGCGCCAGTATGGGCCTGGCGGTATTCACAAAGGGAACGTCCTACGCCTTCTTGCCAGCCATGATCGTGGTCTGCATCCTGACGTGGAAGGCAGCGGAGCAGCGACGGTTTCTGATGCGGTTGCCGGCAATCGCGGCCCTGGGTGCGCTGGTGTGTATTCCGTTGTGGGTGCGCAACTATCAGTTCAGCGGTTCTCCGTTGGGGCTGCCGTACTTTTACGGCGTGGGCGACGTGAATGGGCGAATGTTCGGCAACGCGCGCATCTCGCCAGCGCTGGCCGCGGCCAATGTGGTTCGTAATGTCGCGCTGAACACAGGTGTGCCGAGCGATCGAATCAATGGCATCTCCACGCGAATGTTTTCCGCAGTGATTCGGTCGCTCGGAGTCGACCCGAGTGATCGTGGGCAGATTGTGGCGTCGCAACTGGGATTTACGCCTCGCTTTGCGGTTCGGTTCCATCCGCTCAACGAAGTGCTCAGCGAAAATCCTGTTCACATGGCGCTGTTTTTGCTGGCCGGTGTGCTGGTGGTGGCGCATTTTCGCCGCTATGGCAGCGCAGTGCGCTGGTATGGATTGGGGACGGTGGGAGCGTTTGTCGTGTATTGCGCGCTGCTGCGCTGGTCGCCGTGGAACGCGAGGTATCAAATTCCGGTGTTCGAGCTGGGTGCGGCCTTCACCGCCGTGGTGCTGACGCAATCGCTACCCAGATGGGCGATCAACTCGATCGGCGTGCTGACCCTGCTGATGGCGTTGCCGCTGGCATTGATGAATGAAACCCGGCCGCTGATCACCCGACATGGCTTGAGCGGAAGCATCCTGACAACGCCCCGGGACCAGGTGTATTTTTTCGATTCTCATCGGGAGATTGCCGGCTCGTGGATCGCCGCGGCAAACGCGGCAAGGGCTTCGAAGTGCCGCGACATCGGGATCGACGCGAATCTTCTGCACTTCGAATATCCCATGATGGCGTTGCTCGAACAAGACGGAAGCGCGCCTCACATCCGGTACGTGGATGTTGAGAACTCTTCGGTCCGGTATGCGCAGCCGTCTGCGCCGCCGGTGTGCATGGTGATCTGTCTCCAATGCCTTGAGGCGAAGGAGAAGATTGCGGAATATTCGGAGAAGCTGGGGAAGGTGCAATCGTTTGGATCTGTGGTTGTCTTTAGCCAGCCGACCCAGTAAGCGGGTGAGCAGGAAAACTCAGGGGAGAAGCGTAGCGAGGCGAGCCTGCAATTTTTTCGCATCCCTGGGGGCACGGACCTTGGCATCGTTATCGAAGTAGACGTAGACGTCCCGGGTTTTTCGTTTGGCGGCTTTTTTGGTGGAGGCAAAGTCGCCGTCGTTTGAATCGCCTCCTGTAGCCCAGGCTGTCACCCGTTCGGCCCACTGCTCAATCGCCTTGTTGCCGTAGCCGCTGGCATACAACTCCTTCGAGCCATGGAGGCGGCAATAGATGAAATCGGAGGTCACGTCCATGAGGCGAGGCCACTCCACTGCGTCGGCGCATACCAGGGCGACCCTGTATTTGCGGAGCAAGGCGATGAATTCCGGGACGACAAAACTGGCGTGGCGAATCTCAATGGCGTGTCGCAGCGAGCGGGTGCGATCGGATTCGAGAAACGATCGGCCATCCACGCGGTGATCATGGCGGCTGCCTAGCTGGACGGCTTCCTGAGTATTTTTCGGCAGCAGTTGGAGAAATTCCTCCATGAGCGCGGGAACGAATTTGAAGTTCGGGGGAAACTGCCACAGGATGGGCCCGAGTTTCGGGCCGAGCTTGAGAATTCCAGAAGCGAAGAAATTCGCCAGGGGGACTTCAATATCGCGAAGGCGGCGCATGTGGGTGATGTAGCGGGATGCCTTGACGGAGAAAACAAAGTCTTCAGGGGTGCGATCGGCCCACGCCTGAAAGCTGGATGGCCGCTGCAGGGAATAGAACGTGCCATTGATTTCAATGGTGCGGAATGTGCTCGCGGCAAATTCCAGCTCGCGCTTGTGAGGCAGTTTTTTAGGGAAGAAAACTCCGCGCCATGGCGGATAGGTCCACCCGGAGATTCCCACGCGCACCGAGCCAACCTTACCCATAACTGACGATTCGATCCGGCAGCGCGAGAAGGCGATGCGTTGCCTGGGCATGCTTCGAGGCTGCGGACTAACTGAAGGCCGTCTGGCGGAGGCCGCGAATTTTGTCGTGAGAATCGAGAATGTGGAGGCGCTGCTGACGAAGCAACTCTGCAACATTGCCGGGCAGTGTCTCTTTTAAAGCCTCCAGATATTTCGCTTCCGTCTGACGGACTTCTTCCTCGGCGGTTTCAAGCAGGGTATGGTCGCTGCCGCCGAGTTGAGCCTTCAGATCGCCCCAGGCACGCTCGATGGCGCCGATCGCTGTGCCGCCCTCGTTGACATCGTGAACACCGAGGCGATGCAGTTCATTTTCCAATTCGGCCGCGTACTCCGCGCGAACCTGCGTTTCTTCGAGGAAGTAATGTTTGGCAGCTTCATCTTTGAGCTCGCTGCCGATGGCAGCCAGGCCTTTTTGTCCGTCATGCAGGACTCGAATCACCGACCGCACGGCGCGGATTGCATTGTCATTGTTCGACAAGGACAGTCACCTCTGTTGGCTAGGATGTTGAGATTGGAGGCGACGTTGTCCCGCCGCCCGTAACGCCGACTCAAGGGTTGGAGTAGTAGCCGGTGGTGGTGCGGGCGGTAAGGCCGGGTTGCGCGACCCTGACATCCAGTCGGTGGTAGACGTCCTTGGCGTCGGCGCGGGGCGGCTCGAACGACAACTGATAGTACGCGCCGGCGTCGGCGATGCAGTTTGCCAGCAAGCCTGAAACATCCCGGCTGCTGAGCACCAGGCCGCCGCTGTGCACAGCAATGACCTGAAGGCCGAGATCAGCGGTCCGGATGCCTTTGGGGCTGGTGACGCCGTTCAGAAACTCTTCGTACCGAAAAGTCTGCTGCATGGGTTCCTCGGCGCCCCATGGATTGACGTTGTAGACGGTAATGTTCTCCTGGCGGAGCCGGTTGGAGGTGGAAACAATCAAATCGAAGAAGGATTTTTGTTTGCTGCCGTTGATCTGGACATTCGGGCCTGAGAACAGTGGCCAGCCGGGGGAGATCCATATGATCAGTTTGCGACCCGGGAGGGTGGCCGCATAGTTGGTGAACTGGAGGAAGTTGTTGATGGAGGTCTGAAAGCGCTGCATAGCTCCGTACACGCCGGTATCGAGTGGGTCCATGCGCAGGCCGGTCATGGCGTGGTCGGCTAATGTGTCGAGGGCATTGCCATCCAGGCTGAAGGCCTGCAGCAGTTGAACGCCCTTGTCATTCGAAATCGCCAGCCGGGTTGGATACGCGAGTTGGCCATTGTTGGAGCGGAGAAATTTGTCGACACCGATGCGCTCGCGAGCCACAGCCTCATATGGAGTATTCACCGCATCGAGGACCATGAGAACCTCGACCTGTTGCTGGCTGCCCTTTAATGCGCGGAACGAGGTGATGGCCTGGGGCACATTGTTATCGAGGACGGTAAAGTCATTTTGCTGGAGACCGCCGACGGGCGGCCCGGACTGGTTGGAAACGACGACATTGAGCTGAATTGTTCGGGAGGACGGATTTTTCTGCGGGACCGGTTCCAGCGCGCGCGACGCGGGTTGCTGTGCGGCTGCCGCTGCGATGCAGAGGAGGAGAAGGCAAAGAGTGAAGCAAGAGCGTGAGCGGGCGATCATGGAAACTCCACGAAGTTTGATGCATCAATCAGCGCCAGCGACTCCTGGACGCCTTCGACGATTGAGGTCGACGGGATCGCTGCGCAATCTAACCCAACACTGTATGCCCGGAATCCTGACGTCGGCAAGGACGGACGATTTCAGGCCACGTAGCCGCGGGGATGGATTGGCCGGCGCAGCGGTCGCGTGGATTGGCCGCAGGGATGCGGGGCAGAACTTTGAAGCTGGAGACGGTGCACACAGGCAGGCACTGGGGGGGATGGAGAACCTGACCGGTGCGCCCAGGAAAACTAGTCACGCCGCAGTGCCGTCGAAGTGACGGGCAACGGCCGGCGTAAAAATCCCCCTGCCATCCAGGATGGCTTCTTCGCAGGAGTGACTTTTTTCGTCGATTTCCAATGCGGCTTCATCTTGACTTCGAGCTACGGTCGCGAAACATATTGTGCAAATCGAGTCGAACGAGCCGTCAAAATTGCGTCTGTGCGGATACGCTGCATTTCGAGTGTTGGTAACCATTGCATAGCTCCTCTTCTGGGGGAGGAGTAATGCCGAGTCTATGGAAACCAGAGGCAGTAAGGTGTTCAGTATTGATCACTAAACTCTAATCCAAGAAACCCGCGGATTTCAAGCACAAAGTTTGACTTTTGGGCGGGGTCTGCGAAGGGTGCGGGGCGATGGTATAGTTGCTTTTAGCGCATTCTGCGGAAGTGGTGAAATGGCAGACACACCATCTTGAGGGGGTGGCGCCGAAAGGCATGGGGGTTCAAGTCCCCCCTTCCGCACCAAAAGTAAGGTTTTCGCGGCGCTTGCGTATCCAGTTTTCCGATTGAAAGTGACCCTATGATTTATCTTTTGACGATTCTCCACGTTCTTGTTTGTTTTCTCCTGATCGGCATCATTCTGCTGCAGCCGGGCACCGGCGCGGACCTGGCAGGCGCGTTTGGCGGGCAGGGCTCGCAGACGGCGTTCGGACCGCGCGGAACCGTGAATATCCTGACCAAGGTGACGACCTGGGCGGCGATTGTTTTTGCGCTGACATCGATTTCGCTGACTGTTCTGGTGACCCGCCGCAGTACGGGACAGTCGGTATTGCATGGGGTGGCCACGGCGCCCGCGCATACAGGAAGTGCCCCGGCGAAACCCGGCAAATAGCTGAGCGAGAAGGACTACGGCCGGACGACGTTGGCACGGACAGCAGGGAAGTTGCGGCCGACGCGGTTGGTGATGTGTCCAAGGGGTTGCCGGTAAATCCGTGTCGCGTGATTCCAGTATGGCCGCTTGCGTATGATTCACGAAGTTTTCCCTGTCGGACCGCTGGGCTGCAACTGCAGCATTCTGGCGGATGAAACGACGCTTCGGGCGACGGTTGTCGACCCGGGCGAGGATATTGACAAAATCCTCGCTATTCTGGAACGCCACCATCTCACCGTCGAGCAGATCATCATCACCCATGCGCACATTGACCATGTGGGCGGGGCGGTCGAGTTGAAGCGGTTGACCGGCGCGCCGATCTATATGAATCAAAAGGACCTGCCGCTGTTGAAGATGATGGATGTGCAGGCAGGCTGGCTGGGGGTCGCGGCACCGGAAGTGGTCGCGCCGGACGTGGATGCGAGCGACCTGCTAGCGCTGACAATTGCCGGACACTCCGCTCAAGTGATGCATACCCCGGGGCATACGGAAGGCAGCATCTGCCTGCACCTGCCGACGCCGAAGCTGCTGCTGGCCGGCGACACTCTATTTGCCGGATCGATTGGGCGCACCGATCTTCCCGGCGGCGATTTGAAGAAGATTCTGCGCTCTCTGAAAGAACGGCTGCTGACGCTGCCGGACGAGACGCGGGTGGTGCCCGGCCATGGCGGCGCGACGACGATCGGCGAAGAGCGAGAGACCAATCCGTTCCTGGTTCGTTCTTAGCGATTTCCAGCGTGGCAGATGAATCGGGTTATCTCGTCAGGCGGTTGAGCGCAGCAACCGCGTCATTCCTTCCGCAAATTCTGACGGCGACGGAAGCAGGCTGAGAACGATCCATCCATCTCCATCGAACCCATAAAAATAGCCGGGATGGACGACGACACGCTGTTGCTCGATCAGACGAATCGCCAACGCCTCTGCGGACATCAAGGCCGGAACCCGCAGAACTGCGTACCAGCCACCCTGAATTCGAAGACGCGAGATGGAGGGGACGGCGGCAAGCTGCCGATCCAGTGTCGCCAGATTTTGCTGAACGCGGGCGAGAATCTGCTGCTGGATAGAGTGGCGAGCGGCAAGCAGCCAGGGCAGAGCATGCTGGACGGGAGCGTTGATCGAGAGGAAGGTGTCGGCGATGACTTCGAGGCGGCCGGCGGCTTCGGCGAGGAGGGAATCCGGGCCGAAGGCGGCGATCCAGGCGGCTTTCATCTGGGGCAGGCCGGCGATCTTGCTCAATCCGCTGAGGACGTAGGTGAGAACGGGATGCTCGCCGGTGGCAAAGCTGGCCGGGCTAGATGCCGTGGTGTCGGTGGAGTCGAAGGCATAATCCAGGAAGACTTCATCGACGATGAGGGCGAGGTTGTGTTGCTGACAGATGCGTTCGAGCGCCAGCCTTTCGGCGCGGGGAGTGAAATGGCCGGTCGGGTTGTTGGGATGGACGACGACTATGGCGCGGGTGCGCGGGGTAAGGCGAGCGGTGAGGGCGGCGAGATCGAGATGCCAGCCGTGATCGTAGAACAATGGATAGGGGACGAGGCGCACATCGTCGAGGTCAGCAAGAAATTGAAACAGGGGATAGCTGGGCTGGGCGATGAGGATCTCCGCGCCGGGATCGCAATGGAGGCGGAAGAGGTAGCTGTAGGCTTCGCTGGTGCTGGTGGTGAGAAAAATTTGCGTCGGCGTAACCTGCGCGGAGGCGGCGTCGGCATAGTATTGGGTGACGGCGGCGCGGGCTACGGCGAGGCCGCGCGGGTCGGGCTGGTACTCAAGGGATTCCGGACGGCTGAAGGCGCGCAGGATTCCGGCATCGTCATACTGGAAACCGCAGGTGGTTGGATTCGATGCGGTGAGATCAAAGTAAGGCTCGGTGGTGCCGCGCAGGGAATCGAGGGCAGCGGCGTACGGGGTCTGTTGAAGGTTCCAGCCGGTGCGGCGGGAAAATGGCTGTGTCATTGACTTTTGACCTGTAGTGCGACGACGCGGACCGGGTAGAAATGCGGTCTTGATACAGACTATGCTGAAACCATGGTCGCCTTGTGAGGCGAAATGTTTGTGAGACAATCGAATCATATTCTTGCGCGTCCTGCGCTCTAGTCGATGACAACCCCAGGAGGTATCTATGGAACGTCGAGACTTTCTCAAGCAAGGAACGATCGCAGCAGCAATCGCCGCCAGTGGGGGAAAGCTCCCCCAGGCCTGGGCGGCGACCGACACCGCAAACAGTGAAGCGCCTATTGCCAGGCGACGTCTTGGCAAGACGGATGTCCATCTTTCGATTATCGGGATGGGCGGCATTGTGGTGATGAACAGCACGCCGGCTGCTTCCAAGAGCATTGTGGCGGAGGCGGTGGATCGCGGCGTGAATTACTTTGACGTGGCGCCCAGTTATGGCGATGCGCAACTGCTTCTGGGGCCAGCGCTGGCGCCCTATCGCCAGAAGAGTTTTCTGGCCTGTAAGACAGGCAAGCGGGATAAGGCGGGCTCGCGCGCGGCGCTGGAAGATTCGCTGCAGTTGTTGAAGACGGACCATGTCGATCTGTACCAGTTCCACGCGCTGACCAAGATGACGGAGCTGGACCAGGTGCTGGGACCGAACGGGGCGATGGAAACATTTGAAGCGGCGCGCAAGGAAGGAAAGGTTCGCTACATTGGATTCTCCGCGCACTCGGTGGAGACGGCAGTGGCGGCGATGGATCGATATCCGTTCGATACAGTTCTGTTCCCCATCAACTGGGTACTGGTGTCGCAGGCAAACTTCGGGCCGCAAGTGATCCAGAAGGCCAACGAAAAGGGTGTTGGCATGCTGGCGATCAAGAGCATGGCGAAGACAGTGTGGCCGGCGGACGAGAAGAAGAGCCATCCCAATCCAAAATGCTGGTATGAGCCGTCGGACTTTCCGCAGCAGGCGTCGCTGGGACTGCGCTTTACGCTGGGACATTCGATCACGGCTGCGATACCTCCGGGCGAGGAAGCGTATTTCCGCCTGGCCATGGACGTTGCGCAACGGTACAAGCCGCTGGACCCGGAAGAAGAGCAGGCATTGTTGAAGCAGGCTGCGGGCGTGGAGCCGTTCTTTCATCGTGGGAACGATGTGTAATTGCGGCCGATCGAACCGACGCATCTCATGACCTGTGGAATCACTTTCAAGGCGGCGGGAGCTCCGGAGAGGGTGATATGAAGCGTCGCGAATTCATCAAGAGCGCGGCGGCGATGGCTGCCGTTTCGGCGGTTGGGTCGAAGAATGGATTGGCGGAGAGCCGGGATGGTATTCCGTATCGCGTGCTGGGACATACGGGCGAGCGGCTTTCCATGGTGGGGATTGGTGGCTATCACCTTGCACGGCCGGATGTGCCGGAGGCGGTGGGGATCCAGATTGTGCGAACGGCGCTGGACAATGGAGTGAATTTTCTCGACAACGCGTGGGACTATAACGGCGGCGACAGCGAAGTGCGGATGGGGAAGGCGCTGCAGGGAGGGTACAGGCAGAAAGCGTTCCTGATGACCAAGCTGGACGGGCGCACGAAAGCGGCGGCGGCGCAGCAGATCGACGAGTCGTTGCAGCGGTTGCAGACGGATCATATCGACCTGATGCAGATTCACGAGATTATCCGCATGAATGATCCGGAGCGCGTGTTTGCGGCGGGGGGATGCATGGAGGCGCTGCTGGCGGCAAAGAAGGCCGGCAAGATTCGTTACATTGGATTCACGGGGCACAAGAGTCCCGAGATGCACCTGCACATGCTGAATGTCGCGTTCCAGCACAACTTTACTTTCGATTCCGTGCAGATGCCGCTGAACGTGATGGACGCTCACTTTGACAGCTTCCAAAAGCTGGTGCTGCCGGTGCTGGAGAAGCACAACATTGGCGCGCTGGGGATGAAGCCGATGGGCGACAAAATCATTTTGCAAAGCGATACAGCAACGCCGGTGGAATGCCTGCGGTATGCAATGAATCTTCCGGTGACCACGGTGATTACTGGCTGCGATTCGATGCAGATACTGGATCAGGCGCTGAAGACGGCGCGCACCTTCAAGCCGCTGAGCCAGAGCGAGGTGGCTGCCATTCTGCAGAAAACTGCTGCGGTAGCGCAGAATGGAAAGTTTGAACAATACAAGACGACGCATAATTTTGACGGAACGTATCAAAATCCCCAGTGGCTGGGATAGGCGACAGAAGGGATTTGCGGGAGTGACGGAACTGGAGCAGAAGCGGGAGCAGCTGGAGAGCCGATTGCGCGAGTTGGGCGGCGTACTGGTTGCGTATTCCGGGGGCATCGATTCGGCGTATCTGGCCTACGCGGCACATCGTGTGCTGGGTGAGCGGATGCTGGCGGTGATTGCCGACTCCCCGAGCCTGGCGCGCGCGCATTTTCACGACGCGGTAAGTTTCGCGGGAGAACATTCGATTCCGCTGCGGGTGCTGGCGACTGCTGAACTGGATGATCCGGACTACGTGAAGAACGATGCGACGCGCTGCTTTCACTGTAAGGATGAACTGTTCACGGTGATGGAACAGGAGCGCGAGCGATCAGGATTCGAACACCTGGCGTATGGCATGAATGTGGATGACCGAGGCGAGTTTCGTCCGGGCCAGAAGGCGGCGAAATTGCATAGCGTACTGGCGCCGCTGGCGGAGGCGGGGTTGACGAAGCAGGACATCCGCACGCTGGCGCAGCAGGCAGGCTTGCGGGTCTGGGACAAGCCGGCGTCGGCATGCCTGGCTTCGCGCATTGAGTATGGACGCGCGGTGACGAAGGAAGTTCTGGAGCAAGTGGAACGCGGCGAAGCGTTGTTGCAGCGGATGGGATTTCGGCAGTTCCGGGTGCGGTTTCACGGGGAAATTGTACGCATCGAAATCGCCCGCGATGAGATGCCGCGAGCGCTGTCGATGGATGTGATGGACCGGATGGCTGCTGGATTTCGCGCGCTGGGATTCAAGTTTGTGTCGCTCGATTGCGAGGGCTATCGTTCGGGATCGATGAATGACATCCTTCCTGTAGAAACAATTCAACCGGCAAATTTTCAATAATCTGGCTGTGGCTGCTGCGCAGTGATCAGGGAAGTACAGCAGGCGCAGGCGTGGGACTTTATGCGAATTGCGTATCTTGAATGCTTTGCCGGAATCAGCGGCGACATGTTCCTTGGCGCGCTGGTGGATGCCGGGGTCGATCGAAACTTGCTGGCCGAGACGGTTCAGTCGCTAAACCTGGGCGCGACGCTGAAGATTGAAACGGTGGATCGCAGCGGAATCTCCGCGGCTCAAGTGCAGGTGCTGGTGGATGGCGGGAGCGCGGACGCGGTGACGGATGCCGGCCATTCTCACCATCATCACCACCACCATGAGGCGCATGCACACGGACGCTCGTTGAGCGTGATTCGCAAGCTGATTGAAGGCGCGCCCCTGGCTGCCGCGGCCAAGGAGATTGCGATTCGCGCCTTCGAATTGCTGGGCGAGTCGGAAGCGAAGATCCATAACGTACCGATTGAGACGATCCATTTTCACGAAGTGGGCGCGGTCGATTCCATTGTGGACATTGTGGCAGGCGCGGTGGGCGCGCATGCGTTGAACGCGGAGGCATGGATATGCTCGCCGCTGAATGTTGGCGGGGGCATGGTGGAATGCGCCCACGGCACATTTCCGGTGCCTGCGCCGGCGACGATGGATTTGCTGCAGGGAGCGCCGACGTATTCCTCCGGCATGCAGATGGAGCTGGTGACGCCGACTGGGGCTGCGCTGGTGCGCGCACTGAACTCCAGCTTCGGTCCATCGCCGGCGATGCGGGTGGACAAAATTGGATACGGAGCGGGTAGCCGAAATCCCAAGCGTTTTCCGAATGTGCTGCGGCTCAGCCTGGGCGAGACGACGGCGGCCGATGCGGTCTCGGGCGATATCGTGGTGGTGATGGAGACCGCGGTGGACGACTTGAATCCGCAGGTGCTGGGAGATTTTACGGAGCGGGCGTTGCAGGCCGGCGCTCTGGATGTGATGTGTTCTTCCGTGCACATGAAAAAGAATCGACTGGCGACGCTGGTCACGATTTTGTGCGACCGGGGTCACGTGGAGGCGTTGCAGCAGCTGTTGTTTCGCGAGACCAGCACGCTGGGAGTGCGCATTCGCGAAGAACGCCGGGCATGCCTGGAGCGCAGGTTTGTGCCGGTGCAGACGGCGTGGGGCGAGGTCAGGATCAAACTGGGGTTGCTGAACGGGGCGGAAGTGAATGCGGCGCCGGAGTATGAGGATTGCCGCCGCTGCGCGGAGACGCATTCGATCCCGCTGAAGCTAGTGATGCAGGCGGCGTTGGCCGCATATCAGTCGGCACCACAGAACCCAACCGGAAAGTGAATCGAGAATGGATAAAGACACGCTGCTGCGGCTGCTGGAAGATGTGCGAAGCGGCCTGATTTCTCCGGAAACTGCCTCGGCGAATCTTGCGCGGTTGCCGTTTGAAGATATTGGGTTCGCGAAACTGGACCACCACCGGCCGCTGCGGACCGGACTGCCGGAGGTGATTCTTGCTGCCGGAAAAACCGCCGAGCAGGTGGGCGAAATTTTTGAACGGATGGCGGAAAGTGGAGTGAATGTGCTGGCCACCCGCGCCGACGCGACGACCTTTGCCGCAGTGCAGAGGCGAGTTCCGGCGGCCGAGTATTTTCCCGTTCCGCGGGCGATTACTCTTCGTCAGACGGCTAAGCCGGCGGTCGTGGCTGGATCGAAGATCGCAGTCGTGTGTGCGGGGACGAGCGACATTCCGGTGGCGGAAGAGGCAGCAGTGACGGTCGATATTTTTGGCGGGGAAGTCGACAGGATCTATGACGTGGGAGTCGCGGGGCTGCATCGTTTGCTGGGGCAGCGTGAGGCGCTGCAGCGGGCGCGCGTGGTAATTGTCTGCGCGGGAATGGAAGGAGCGCTGCCCAGCGTTCTGGGAGGATTGGTCAGCGTTCCGGTAATCGCGGTGCCGACCAGCGTGGGCTATGGAGCTTCATTCCACGGATTGGCGGCGTTGCTGGGAATGCTGAACTCCTGCTCGCCGAACGTTACGGTGGTGAATATCGATAACGGTTTTGGCGCCGCGTACGTGGCTACGATGATCTGCCGCGGGCCCATGAAATAAATATCCGAACGGCGAGTGTTGATCGCCACAATTCAATTTTCCGGCACGATAGAGATTCCAACTGTCGTTGTGGCCGACAACCGCAGGATTCTCCTCCGCTACGCCGAGGACGACTGTTCTATCTGCGGAGCGCAGTGGCGATTGCGCACATGCTCCGAGGTGGTCGAATCACCGGGCATGCTCCGGGTGAGCGCATGATACTCTCGGGTCGATGCCTACCGGAGATGCGAAGCACACGGGCGAGCGAGAACTGGCCGGTCCGCCGGAACGCCCGTGGTTGTTCAGCCTGCTGATCGCGCCCATTGCGGTCATCTCTAACGGCATTATCGGTGGAGGGGCGCTGGCCTACCTGTTGCGGGGCCAGGGCGTCGGCCTAGCGAGGGCGTCGGAGATTATCGCGCTGCTGAACGTGCCGCAGGTGATCTATTTTCTGTGGAGCCCGATCACGGACTTCTGGATGCGCCGCCGCACCTGGGTGATGGTTGCGGCAGGCACCGCGGCGGTGGCCATGTTTCTGGCATTTCAGCAACCTCTGCTGGCGAGTAACAGCGCTGTTGCCTTGATGTTTCTTAGCGCCTGTATCGGGCAGTTGATCGTCGCAGGGTGCGGCGGGATGATGGGCGAGCTGCACAGCGAAGCAGGCCGGCGGCGGGCGGGCAGCTTCTATCAGAGCGGATCTCTGGGCTTCGGGGCGGCGGCTTTATTTGTACTGACTTTTTTTTCGGAACGCATGCACGACGGGGCGCTGGGCTGGATGGCGGCCGCCATGATTGCGCTGCCGGGGCTGGCGGCGCTGGCAGCGCCGGAGCAGCGCGTGGTCAGCGAGCACGGGTTCAAGGAGACGCTTGCCCGCATTGCCGAGGAGGCGAAGGCCACATTTCTGCGCTGGGAGGCTATTCCTTATAGTCTGGCTTGTCTGTTTCCCATGGGCAGCGGAGCGATGATTCAGCTGTTGCCAGGATTGGCGGCGGATTATCACATCAGCGGACGGCAGGTGGGCTGGATCAACGGCGTGGAAGGCTCGTTGCTGATGGCGGCGGGCGCGATTGCATTTCCCTTGATTCCGACGCGGGTGCGGGCGCCGGTAGCCTATCTGACGGTGTGCCTGGTGAACGAAGCGACGCTGGCCATCCTGTGGCTGGGCCCGCTGCGGCCGGTCATCTACTTTGGCGGGGCAACGCTGTTTTTGTTTACGATTGGGGCATGTTACGCGGGATTTACGGCGGTGGTGCTGGAGTTTCTCGGCCGCTCTGGGAAGAGCGGGAGCGCGCGCTACTCGATCATCAACTCGCTGGGAAACGTGCCGGTGGCCGCGATGGTGTTCATCGACGGGAAAGGGTACGCGCATTGGGGCGTTCGCGGCATGCCGGGAATCGATGTGGTGGTTGGTTCGGCTGCAGGGGGAATGCTGCTGATCTACTTCCTGACGCATCGGCGGAGGCCGGCTCCGGAGTTGAATTCCGTGGAGGCGGCCGTATAGCGCGCGAACCTTGGAGTGAGTAGATCGGCCGAGGTTCGAGACGGGCGCGGCTGAAAGATTCCGCGGTGCGCAGCACCAACCCTGGGGTTTCGTACGCATCCCACAAGGCAGGCGATGGATGCGCACCGAATTGGCGCGAGGGGTTGGATTCTTGACAGCCACGCAGAAATCAATAAATCTGCTGAGTTGGAGGTGTTATGACCCGCAGGTCTCGTTGGAATATTGTGGCTCTGCCGCTGGCGTTGGCGGTGGTGGTTTGCCTGAGTGTCGGTTGCAATCACAAACCGACGGATGCTGAGCTGGCCACCCAGGTGCAGAAGCAGATTGCAGCCGATCCGGCGCTGCAAGGCCAGCAGATCGGAATCACAGTCAATCAGGGTGCCGTGACCTTATCCGGCAACGTGGGTGGACCGGGTTCCCGCGAACTGGCGGGCAACGATGCCGCGAAAGTGCAGGGCGTGCGAACGGTGGTGAACAATTTGACGACGACAGTGGGTGGGCCGAGCGCGTCCGAGCCGGGCATGAATGGCGAGCCGGGGGCAGGTTCTTCGACTCCGCCCCCGCCCCCTGCCGGATCGCAGCCGGGTGCGACCGCGGCTCAGGCTCCGCCGGCAGCTCCTCAGCCGATCGTGGTGCCGACAGGAACTCGGGTTCGAGTTCGTCTCGGGGAGACGCTTTCGACCAAGAGTACCCAGACGGGCGACCCTTTCACCGGAACGCTGGTCAGCCCGATTACGGTGAACGGGCAGACGGTGATTCCCGCAGGTGCGCGGGCGCGGGGAGTGGTGACGGAATCGAAGGGGCTGGGCCATTTCAAAGGCCAGGCTGTGCTGGCGATCCGGCTGGAAACCATTCGAACCGATGGACAGACCTATACGGTACACACCAGTCACGTGGAACGGGTGGAGCAGGGGAAAGGCAAGCGCTCGGCAGTGCTGACCGGCGGGGGCGCGGGTCTTGGCGCGTTGATTGGCGGCCTGGCCGGCGGCGGAAAGGGAGCGCTGATCGGCGGGCTGGTTGGCGGCGGCAGCGGCGCCGCGGGCAGCGCGTTTACAGGGAACAAAGACCTGGTGCTGCCGGCGGAGAGTGTTTTGACCTTCGACCTGGAGCGGCCGTTAACAGTGACTCCATAGGTTGGACTGCATCTTAGGTAGGAGAACGGAAAACGAGGAGGGGGTCAGGATGGACACTCGAAGATTGTCACATTTCAGTGCCATGGTGTTGATTGGGGATGGGATGATGGCGATTGTGCGACCTCACCGGGACGCGCAGGCATGGAACGTGGGGCCAAAGCCGTGGCGGGGATTGATGCGGTTCATGGCCGGTCATCCGACGATGACACGGTGCGTCGGCGTGGCCCAGGTGGTCGCCGGCGTTCTGTGGGCAACGCGGGAAGAGAAATTCCTAGAGAAATAGACAGGCGTCACCTGCGGAAGTGGGCAAGCGCGGCCGTCCGACGGCTTGCGTGGTGTCCGTCGGCGGTTGAGGCGTCACCGGCTGGTAATTAACATCACTCCGTTCGGAACAACGTGGCAGGTTCGATCCGCGGAGGAATGCCAGGTCAGAACCGTTGGCGTAGCGGATGGAATCGACGCTGATATAGCTCACCGAGGTGAAATCCGGCAGGCGAAGGTCGGTGGACGTTTGTGATTTTGGGTCCACCGTGAGTTTCAGCTCGACGGTTCTGTTGATGGCGGAGGAATCGTCTGCCGCCAGCTGCGCCGGTGAAAACTGACCTTTGGAATTCACACCGTAGGCGGTAATCCGGACCGCGACAATTTCTTGAAACGTCGAATTTTTCAGAGTCAGGCGAAGATTCTGGGCTGGGCTGGCAAACTGCCGAGAAACGCCCGGCGCCACATTTTGCGGCCGGGTCATGCCGATCTGCTGGCCGGCGTCCATATCGACGGGGCAGTTGAGGCTGGGCTGCCCGGATTGGAGAACGACCGGTTGTGAGGTTTTCCGCCCGGAACTCCAGGCAAATGTCGTCATCGAACCAAGAAGGAGCGCGAGGGAAATTGCGCCGGCGTGTTTCATATCCGCCTCCGATCAGGAGAAAGACTAACGCACGCGACCAGCATACTCCGGGCACACCGCGGTGATCAATCCCGCGGGGCGACGCATGGGGAAGGCGCTTGATGATGGCGACCGGTGTTGACGGGGAGTTCGTTCGGCCGTCAACTCTATGGGCCTACGTCGGAAGCAGCGCATGGGTCGTAGCCCAGCGACGCGTTACTGGCCGGGGTCGGTGGAGGCGACATAATGGACGGGCGAAGTGACCGTGCTGTTGGGGGTCGGCGAGGTGACAGTAACACCGGGCTGGCCAGAGCCGGTGCCGGAGCTGCCACTGGAGACGTTGAGATTGACGGTGGCGTAGGATGCTCCGCCGCACTTATCCCACTCCTTCGACGACGGTGTGCTGTGCGCCCGGGCTGAGGCTCAACTCAGTGTTGATCTGGGCCACGCCATGGGAGGAGTAGACCTGTTTATTGTCGACGTAAATGCCCATGGAGCCGACGCCGGCCGCGCAGGTGGTGCTGGCGGAGGCGACATAATGCGCCGGGGAAGTTACGGTTGAGCCGGGAGCCGGACTGCTAACGGTGACGGTGGCGAAAGCGGGGAGGACAAAGACCAGGGCAAAGAGGAGGAGTAAGAAGTTTTTCATGCGGCCTCAGCAAATTTATGTCGGACGCGGACATTGAATGAATGCGGTATATATAACTCAATCGTTCGTCATTGAATAGCAACGGGAATGACGGCCCCGACGCGCGAATCAACGTCCAGCCTCTGACCCTACGATGGTGGATGGTTCGTGTGTAGATGCCTGATGGCGACTCGCGCATCTGTAGTGTGCGGTGATTTCAATCGTATGTCTCGCTGCGGAAGATTGGGGCGCCCTGCGTTTCGCTTATGGATGCTTGAGGAATCTTAAGTAGAAAGCGGCGAAGATCAGGACGATGCCGATATTGGCCAGCAGGCGTTCCCAAAATCGATTTCTGAAAAACGCGACATCGACGCCAACGATGACGGCGATCATTACGACCGAGTAGAGCGCGCTCGGCACCCGTCTTCCAATTTCAGGGGCAATCGTCATGGTGAGACCTCCGTGATGATTTCATACTCGAACTATTGAGGGTGCGGAGTCAAAGCTGCGCTGGGTTGCAATTCATTTTCTTTCGGGCCGAAGGGCGGGTTGAGGCAAGGTGGAAATAGTCATGCTAATGTGTAGCTACAGAAATGAAGTATGATATTGGCAGGCATGATTTTGTTCGAGTGAGACGAGGCGAAGGCCGAGAGCAATCGACGCAAGCATGGCGTCAGCTTTGAACTTGCTGCGGAGGTTTTTGACGATCCTTACGCGGTGGCCGAGCAGGATCGGGTCGAGGATGGTGAGCCGCGATGGCAGACGATTGGCATGGTCGAAGGTGTGGTTGTGCTGCTGGTGGGTCACACTGTGCAGGAGGGAGAATCCGATGAAGCGGTCCGCATCATACCAGCGCGAAAAGCCACAGGAAAGGAGCGAGAACGGTATGAAGAAAATCGTAAGAAAAACGCCGGCTGAGTGTAAAGCCATGCCTGGAAGAAACCGCGAGTTGGCGAAGGTGGCGGCGATGTCTGACAGCGAGATCGATGTGTCCGATCTGCCGGAATTGACGGAGAAGTTCTGGCAAAATGCGGTGCCGAATCAGTTTTATCGCCCGGTGAAGAAGCAGATCACGTTGAGAATCGACGCGGATATTCTGGCATGGCTGCGCCAGCAGGGGGCGGAGGGGTATCAATCCCGGTTGAATGCTCTGCTGCGAAGTGTGATGTTGCGGGATTTGGAGTCGAAGCGGAAGCGGGCGTGAGGGGCACGAGAGTTATACCTATCCCACTCAAGCCAAATGCGGCTTGAATGGGCCACCCGCCATCCGCCCACCTAATATTTTCCGCGGAAGTCCCGAGGACGGCAGATGTAACATGTCGCTAGGTTATGGTTGAGCTTCTTCTAATTTTCGCGACATCTTCCCTCTTGACGGCTCCTTGGTGGACTGCGGTCGGTGCGGTTGCAGCGGTAATTGTGCCGTTTCTAGCGACTGCCGCGTTCAAGAGAGGCAAAGCGTCGGGGGTTACACGGCGGACGAATTCAAACATTGATGGAATCATTGATTCGAATGCCCTTGCTAACGTGGGAAATAGTGTTGGTGGTCATAGCTTAGCGGCTTCGGGAAGTAACATTACGCAGAACGTAATTTTGTACCCACCCGATCCCAAGGGAAACTTCGCAACCGATGGTACAGAGGGGAGGAAGTCATCGCGCCCAACTGTTTGGGAGATAATGGACTCTATAGAAAACGCAACCCCTTACGACCGTCACCACCTCACCAATAAATACGAGGGCTTTCCGATCCACTGGCCAGCCATGTTCGACGACATGAGCAAGGACGATGGCGGAGAAAATGAGAGTTGGTACGTCTCTTTTAGGATTGTTTCTCCGTCGGATGATAATCAGACATCCGCCAGCGATAGGCCCCCTACGTGGGTTAGCGCCCACCTCGACCTTAGCGCCTACCCGTATTTAAAAGTCGCTAAGTGTGGTGATAGGTGTTGGATCACGGGCCGGATCCGGAGCGTTATGGGCCGATATCACATTACATTGCAGAGTGGCGCGACAATCGAATTCGATTGACGGCGAGCAGTTATAGCCGCACGATGGGAAGTCCAGTTGACTCTGTAGAGATCCCTTGATATTCTTGTGAAGTTTGGCGAGCGACGGTAGTGTGCCTGTGGGAGGCGCCGTCCAGTTCCGCTGGCAGTCGACAGCGGATTGCATCGGTTTCAGTTTTCGGAACAGCGGATTCGATACTCGTCCTTTTGCACCTGCGACACCGGCCACCCTGGCGGGCTATGCGGGGCAGAACAGCGAAACGGAGCGGGCAAGCAGGTTCAGCCGGTCACCGTCGTTGTTTCAGTCAGACTACAGAATTTGGATGCAACTCCGCCCAGTGCGAGAAATCGCGCGTGTGCGGAAATAGCGAGTCCGTCGTTGTGCGGGCGGGCCGCTTGTATGGCGAATGAGGGATGAAACGCGAGGTCGTTCGCTTCGCTCAGGATGACAAGAGTTTTCGTGGGACGGAGATCGTCCCATCCCATTCAAGCCATAAAGACGGCTTAAATGGGGCACCAAGATGGCAGGTTGTGCGGCGAATGAGGGATGAAACGCGAGGTCCTTCGCTTCGCTCAGGACGACAGCGTAATTGACGCCAGCAGTAGCGTAACGAGGGATGACAAGAGTTTTCGCGGGACGGAGATCGTTCCATCCCACTCAAGCCAAAAGACGGCTTGAATGGGGCACCCAAAGTGATGTTGGGGTGAAAAGTTTTAAGAACCATGCAGCACGGTATTCAAGGAGATTGTTCTTGCCTACATTTAGTCAGCTTGTCAGGAAAGGCCGGACGGCGCCGCGGTACAAGACGGCCAGCCCGGCGTTGCAGGGATGCCCGCAACGGCGCGGTGTTTGCACCCGCGTGTATACGCAGACGCCGAAGAAGCCCAACTCCGCACTGCGCAAGGTTGCGCGTGTTCGTCTGACCAATGGAATTGAAGTCACCACCTATATTCCCGGGATCGGCCACAACCTGCAGGAGCACTCGATTGTGCTGATTCGCGGCGGCCGTGTGAAGGATCTGCCGGGAGTTCGCTATCACGTGGTTCGGGGAACGCTGGATTCGGTCGGCGTGGCCAATCGCAAGCAGAGCCGGTCAAAGTATGGCGCCAAGCGTGCCAAGGCTGCGGCGAAGTAAGCAGATTATTTATCTCCCACTCAAGCCAGTCGCCGCGGCGACCGCCTTGAATGGGGCACCGGCAGCATCTGTAGTGCCAGTAAGCAAAAGGATTAAAGCAGCTATGCCTAGAAAAGGTCACATTGCGAAGCGGGAAGTCGTGCCGGACGCGATCTATAACTCGACGCTGGTCACGAAGTTTGTCAACTCCATGATGTGGGATGGCAAGAAGTCGACCGCGCAGAAGATTTTCTACACCTCCATGACGAACCTGGAGCAGCGCGGCGGCGATGAAGCGCTGAAGCTGTTCAAGAAGGCGGTGGAGAACTGCAAGCCACTGCTGGAAGTGAAGACTCGGCGTGTGGGCGGCGCGAACTACCAGGTTCCGATTGAAGTGAACCCTGAGCGGCGGACGTCGCTGGCGATTCGCTGGCTGGTGACCTATGGTCGTGCCCGCGGGGAAAAGGGCATGGTCGACAAGCTGACGAATGAATTGCTGGATGCCGCCAATGGTCGCGGCGCGGCAATGAAGAAGAAGGAAGACGTGCACCGCATGGCGGAAGCCAACAAGGCTTTTGCGCATTATCGCTGGTAGCGCGCCGATAGCGACAAGAGAACCGTAACAGCAACTGCGGGAGAAATTCCGCGAAGTGAGAATGGTACCGTGGCCCGTCAAATACCGTTAAATCGTTGCCGCAATATCGGAATCATGGCGCATATCGACGCCGGAAAGACGACAGCAACGGAACGCATCCTGTTTTATACCGGCATCACTCACCGGATTGGTGAAGTGCATGAAGGAACTGCGACCATGGATTACATGGAGCAGGAGCAGGAGCGCGGCATCACGATTACCTCCGCTGCGACGACGTGTACCTGGCGCGATATTCGGATCAACATTATTGATACCCCGGGCCACGTGGACTTTACGGCGGAAGTGGAGCGCAGCCTGCGTGTGCTGGATAGCGCGGTGGCGCTGTTTGATAGCGTTTCCGGGGTGCAGCCGCAGAGTGAGACGGTGTGGCGGCAGGGCGACAAGTACAAGATTCCGCGGATTTGCTTTGTCAACAAGATGGACAAGGCGGGCGCGGACTTCGAGCATGTGATTGAGACCATCCGCAAGCGCCTGGGCGCACGTCCGGTAGCGATTCAGATTCCGATTGGCGCGGAAGCGAAGTTCAAAGGCCTGGTGGATCTGGTCGAGATGCGGGCCATTGTCTGGAATGACGAGACCATGGGCGCGAAATACTCGGTGGAAGAAATTCCCGCCGATCTGCAGAAGAAGGCCGAAGCATTTCGAATGCAGTTGATCGAAACGGTTGCCGAGCACGACGACGACATGCTGCACATGTTTCTGGAAGGCGAGACGCCGACGCCGGCGCAGCTGAAGGCTTCCATCCGCAAGACGACCCTGGAGATGAAGGTTTTCCCGGTACTGTGCGGCAGCGCATTCAAGAACAAAGGCATCCAGACGCTGCTGGATGCAGTGGTTGATTATCTGCCCAGCCCGGTTGATATTGCACCGGTGGAAGGCATTGATCCCTCCGATCCCTCGATTACGTTGATCCGTAAGCCGGAAGATTCCGAGCCCTTTGCGGCGCTGGCGTTCAAGCTGATCAACGATCAATTCGGCAAGCTGAGTTTTATTCGAATCTATTCCGGGTCGCTGAAGACGGGCGATACGGTGCTGAATCCGCGTACGGGCAAGACGGAACGCGTGGGGCGGCTGGTGAAAATGCACGCCGACAAGCGCGAAGACATCTCCGAGATTTATGCCGGCGACATCTGCGCCTGTGTGGGGCTGAAGGAAATCAAGACGGGCGATACGCTGTGTGATCCACGTGCTCCGATTGCGCTGGGAGCGATTACGTTTCCCGAGCCGGTTATTTCGGTGGCGATTGAGCCGAAGACCAAGGGCGATCAGGAAAAGATGGGCATGGCGCTGTCGAGGCTGTCGGATGAAGATCCCACCTTTAAGGTGCGCACGGATGAAGACTCCGGGCAGACGATTATCAGCGGCATGGGCGAGCTGCATCTTGAAATTCTTGTGGATCGCATGAAGCGTGAGCACAAGGTGGAAGCGAATGTGGGCACGCCGCAGGTCGCGTTCCGCGAGACGATTCGCAAGCACGCAGATGCGGAAGGCAAGTACATTCGCCAGACTGGCGGTTCGGGCAACTACGGCCACTGCAAGATTCGCGTCGAGCCGAATCCTGGAAAAGGGTACGAGTTCGAGAACGACATTACCGGTGGTTCGATTCCGCGCGAGTACATCAAGCCGATCGATCAGGGCATCCGGGAAGCGCTGGAAGGCGGAATTCTGGCTGGCTTTCCGATGGTGGACATCAAGGTGTCGCTGTACGACGGCAGCTATCACGATGTGGACTCGAACGAAATGGCGTTCAAAATTGCGGGCTCGCTGGCCATCAAGGAAGCCGCGCGCAAGGCAAGTCCAGTGCTGCTGGAACCGGTGATGGCGGTCGAAGTGACGGTTCCGGAAGAGCACATGGGCACGATTATCGGCGACATTAACTCTCGCCGCGGACGCATTGAGGGCATGGAACACTCCGGCGGTTCGCAGGTCATCAAGGCGAGCGTGCCGCTGAAGGAAATGTTCAATTACGCGACGAACATGCGTTCGTCCACGCAGGGCCGGGCGACCTATTCGATGCACTTTGCCCGGTATGAAGAGGCGCCGCGCTCGGTCAGCGATGAGATTATTGGCCGGAGCCAGAGCAAGGCATAGATCTTTTAGTAAAAGCTTTCAAGCAAAACTTTTGCGATCTTTTTATAGCACGAAATTTTCACGATCGAACGGAAGGGATAAGGGCTACCAATGGCGAAGGAAAAGTTTGACCGGTCGAAGCCGCACGTAAATGTAGGGACGATCGGGCACATTGATCATGGCAAGACGACGTTGACGGCGGCGATCACGAAGGTATTGTCGAAGCACAACCCGAACAACAAGTTTCGTTCTTTCGACACGATCGACAACGCGCCGGAAGAGCGGGAGCGCGGCATTACGATTGCGACGGCGCATGTGGAGTACGAGACCAAGAATCGTCATTATGCGCACGTGGATTGCCCGGGGCACGCGGATTACATCAAGAACATGATTACGGGAGCGGCGCAGATGGATGGCGCGATCCTGGTGGTAGCGGCGACCGATGGACCGATGCCGCAGACCAAGGAGCACGTGCTGCTGGCGCGGCAGGTGGGAGTGCCCTACATTGTGGTGTTTCTGAACAAGTGCGATGCGGTGGATGATCCGGAACTGATTGACCTGGTGGAGATGGAAGTGCGCGAGCTGCTGTCGAAGTACCAGTTTCCGGGCGACGATGTGCCGGTGATTCGGGGCTCGGCGCTGGGCGCGTTGAACGGGGAAGCGCAGTGGGAAGCGAAGATCGACGAGCTGATGGAGGCGGTGGATAAGAGCGTGCCGATGCCGCAGCGTGCCATCGACCAGCCGTTCCTGATGCCGATTGAAGATATCTTTTCGATCTCCGGCCGCGGGACGGTGGTGACGGGAAGGATTGAGCGCGGCAAGGTGAAGGTGGGCGAGGATACGGAGATTGTCGGCTTCCGGGAGACGCGCAAGACGGTGGTCACGGGCGTCGAGATGTTCAAGAAGCAGCTGGACGAAGGCCTGGCGGGAGACAATGCGGGGCTGTTGCTGCGCGGTATTCCCAAGGAAGATGTAGAGCGCGGGATGGTACTGGCCAAGCCCGGCTCGATTACGCCGCATACCAAGTTCAAGGCGGAGATTTACGTGTTGAGCAAGGAAGAGGGCGGGCGGCACACACCGTTTTTCAATGGCTATCGGCCGCAGTTCTACTTCCGCACGACGGATGTGACGGGCGTGGCCAAGCTGCCGGAAGGCACGGAGATGGTGATGCCGGGGGACAATGTGTCGCTGGAGATTGAGCTGATTACTCCAGTGGCGATGGAAAAGGGCCTGCGATTTGCGATTCGCGAAGGCGGACGCACGGTAGGCGCCGGCGCGATTGCTGAAATTTTGAAGTAAGTCGTAAGGGAAGAACCCAGGTCTCAGAAGCGAGACCTGGGGCACCCGGTTGCAGATGGATTGAAAGAAGAGAGTAGCCATGATTGGACAAAGAATTCGCATCCGCCTGAAGGCGTATGACTATCGCGTGCTGGATACTTCGACCGGCGAGATTGTGGACACGGCCAAACGGACGGGCGCGCAGGTGGCAGGGCCAATTCCGCTGCCGACGGTGAAGAACAAGTATTGCGTTTTGCGGTCGCCGCACGTGGACAAGAAGTCTCGCGAGGCGTTTGAGATTCGCACCCACAAGCGGCTGATCGACATTCTGGAGCCGACGCAGCAGACGGTGGATGCGCTAATGCGCCTCGACCTGCCCGCCGGCGTCGACGTGGAAATCAAGGCCTTCGAAAAGTAGCGCTGGCCGGGACTGGCCGTCCAGGCAACTCGCCCTAAAGGGCGGAAAAACAGGAACACCTACAGTGCGGGGCTCAAGGGCACGCATGATGAGGGGAGAAAACGATGGCAGTTGCAGGAATGATCGGAAAAAAAATCGGCATGACCCAGGTTTTCGACGAGAACGGAGAAATTCATCCGATCACCGTGGTGCAGGTGGGTCCGTGCGTGATTACGCAGATGAAAACGCAGGCGAAGGACGGTTACGACGCGGCGCAGATTGGCCTGGTTGAGTTTGTGAAGAGCTCCAAAATCAACAAGGCGATGGCGGGTCACTTCGGCAAGAGCAATGTTCCTCCAGTGCGGATTTTGCGCGAGGTTCCGATTGAAGTGGCAGCCAAGGCAGCAGAAGGCGAAGAGACTGTCGGCAGCAAGGCCGGCGATCGCGTGCTGGTGGATATTTTCGCGGACGAAAAATTTGTCGATGTGCTGGGCACCAGCAAGGGGCGAGGATTCGCAGGCGTGGTACGGCGGCACGGATTTGGCGGCGGACCGAAATCGCACGGACACATGTTCCAGGTGCAAGGATCGATCGGCGCGTCTTCCTTTCCGTCGCGGGTCATGAAGGGCATGCGGATGCCGGGTCACATGGGCGTCGACAACGTGACGGTGAGAAACCTGCGCATTCGCGGCATCGACACAGAAGAGAATTTGTTGATGCTGGAAGGCGCGGTCCCGGGACATCGCGAGGGATACGTTCTGATCACCAAGGCGAAGCAACCGCCCCGCGAGCGTCGTGGATTCAGCGGCGCGACCACGGTGGATCCGTTGAAGGCTTCGAAGAAGGCTTCTGCAAGCAAGAAAAAGTAAAGCAGTTCGAGAGAGTAGAGCAATGGCAAACATTGACGTAGTGGATCTGGGCGGGAAAAAAGTCGGAACCCTGGAGCTGGCGGATGAAGTCTTTGGTCCAGCCGAGGTGAACGAGGACTTGATCTGGGAGGCGGTGAAGCATTACCGCGCTGCCTTGCGTCAGGGCACGCACGCCACCAAGAATCGCAAGCTGGTGTCCGGTTCCGGCAAGAAGTTGTGGAAGCAGAAGGGAACGGGCCGCGCCCGCGTGGCTTCAATCCGCTCGCCTCTCTGGAGGCATGGCGGAACAGTACACGGACCGGTGCCGCACTCGCACGACTATGCGTTTCCACGCAAGAAGCTGCTGGGCGCATTGCGCTCCGCGATTGCCGCCAAGCTGGCGGACGGACATTTGACGGTGGTGGAGAGCCTGGAGCTGAAAGAGCCGAAGACCAAGCTCTATCGCGCCGCGCTGACCACTCTCGAAGCGAAGAAGACGGCTCTGCTGGTCGAGAGCAGCACCACGCTGAGCAAGAACCTGATGCTGGGCGCGCGCAATCTGGATGGCGTGGAGTTGGTGCTGAGCAACGAAGTGCATCCCTATGACCTGCTGAAATACGAGCGCGCGATCATCTCGGTGACGGCGATGGAACAGTTGTACGAAGCGTTGAAGAAGACGGTGTCCAAGCGCAAGCTGGCAGCCGCGGCGGAGGTGGCCTGATGGCAGACGTATATCAAGTGATTCGCCGCCCGGTAATTACTGAAAAGGGACTGGGCGCCAAGGAAACGGAAGGCACGCTGGTATTTGAAGTTGCCCCCGGAGCCACGAAGACGGAAGTCAAGCAGGCGGTTGAGACGCTGTTCAAGGTGAAGGTGGAGGGAGTTCGCACTGCCAACTTTGCCGGGAAAGAGCGCAAGCGCGGCCGTTTCAGCGGCTACCGGTCGGACTGGAAGAAGGCCTATGTCCGGCTGAAGGCCGGGCAGAAGATGCCGGAGTACATCAACAGCCTGTAGGCGAGATTTTTCGCAGCAGAACCAAGATTTGAATGTGATGCCGATCTCTTGCACAGAGGTCGATGTCAAAAAAGAGAATAGCCGATGCCGATCAAGACATACCGACCGATCACTCCGAGCCTGCGTTTCACCTCCACGGTGGTCAACGATGACCTGACGACCGATCGCCCTTATAAGCCGCTGACGTCCGTACGCAAGCGGACGGGCGGACGTCGCAACACGGGCGATTTGACGATTCGCCACCATGGCGGCGGCCACAAGCGAAAGCTGCGGCTGATTGATTTCAAGCGCGACAAGTCGGGAATACCCGGCCGCGTGGCAACCATTGAATATGACCCCAACCGTTCCGCGCGGATTGCACTGATCCACTACGCGGACGGGGAGAAGCGCTACATTCTGCAGCCCATTGGATTGCAGGTTGGCCAGGCGGTGATGAGCGGCGAAGAGGCCGACATCCTGGTGGGGAACGCGCTGCCGCTCAAGAACATTCCGGCAGGCACCACGGTGCACAATGTGGAGTTGCGGCCGGGAAAAGGCGCGCAGATGGTTCGTTCCGCTGGAGCTTCAGCGCAGCTGGTGGCCAAGGAAGGCGACTATGCGCTGCTGAAACTGCCTTCCGGCGAAACCCGCAAGGTGCTGGTCGATTGCATGGCGACGATCGGGCAGGTGGGGAACACGGACCACGAGAATATTTCGATTGGCAAGGCAGGAAGAAATCGCTGGAAGGGAATCCGCCCGGCGAATCGCGGCGTGACGATGAACCCTGTCGACCACCCGCACGGCGGCGGAGAGGGCAAGACTTCCGGCGGCCGTCATCCTGTGACGCCGTGGGGTCAACCGACTCGCGGCTACAAGACGCGGAACAATAAGCGGACTGACGGCATGATCGTCAGCCGGCCGAAGAAGAAGTAAGCAAGAGCGGGAAAGAAACAGCCGCTAGCGGCTGAAACGTTGCGCGGGAAATGCGCGCAGGCAAGTTTGAAGGAGAAGCGATGGCACGTTCGACAAAGAAAGGACCCTTCATCGACACTCACTTGATCGTGAAGATTGAGACGATGAACAAGGCGAATGACAAGAAGGTGGTACGCACCTGGTCGCGCCGGTCCACGATTTTTCCGGAGATGGTCGGGCACACGATTGCGGTGCATAACGGCAGAAAGTTCATTCCGGTATATGTGACGGAAAACATGGTTGGTCACAAGCTGGGCGAATTTGCCGCTACGCGTACGTTCAAAGGTCACTCTTCGGCGAAGGCCGAGACGGCCACCAAACCCAGGTAAGGGCGGGAAAGGCACAGCACGCGATGCAATACGAAGCACAGGAATTCAGAGCAGAAGCAAAATTTCAGCGAGTCTCGCCGCAAAAGGCGAAGCTGGTGCTGGATTTGATCAAGGGCCGGCGCGTCGAAGATGCGTTGCAGACGGTGGCCTTCACCAAGAAGCGGGTTGCGCCGCTGGTGGAGAAAGTTCTGCGCTCGGCGTTGGAGAATGCCAACTATCTGAGCGAAGAGCGCGGATTGAACATCGATGTCGACAATCTCTACGTGAAGATGGCGGTGGCGAACGAAGGGCCGCGCCTGAAGAGGATTCGTCCGGCACCGATGGGACGGGCCTTCCGGTATCAACGCCGCATGGCGAATCTGTTGATTACGGTGGCGGAAAAGAAGCGTCCGGAACTGGCCAAGACGGTTGGGGAAGAGCCCGCCGCCAAGGGCAAGACCAAGTCGGGTGCGAAGGCGGCGGTCAAGAAGTCGACGCCGGCCAAGCGGACGGCGAAACCAGCTGCGGCGAAAAAGAAGACGGCCGCCAAGAAGTCATCGAAGTAGCGAACGGGAAGGATTCAATATGGGTCAGAAAGTCCACCCTTACGGGTTTCGGCTGGGTGTCAACAAGCCGTGGAAGTCGCGCTGGTTCGTGGAGCGGGGTTACTCGAACCTGCTGGTCGAGGATGTACTGTTGCGGCGCGAACTGAAAGAGAAGCTGAAGTCGGCCGGCGTCAGCTCGATTGAAATCGAGCGGCCAGGCAACAAGCTGCGGATCATCATTCGCACGGCGCGTCCCGGCATCATTATCGGGCGCAAGGGCGCGGAGATCGAGAAGCTGAAGGCTGACCTGCAGAAGCGCTCCAATCGAGAAGTCTTTGTGGACATTCTCGAGGTAAACAAGCCGGAACTGGATGCACAGCTGGTGGCGGAGAACATTGCGCTGCAGCTGGAGAAGCGCGTCAGCTTTCGGCGCGCCATGCGGAAGTCGGTGGACTCGGCGTTGCGATTTGGCTGTCGCGGCATCAAGGTACGCGTGGGCGGGCGCTTGAACGGTGCGGAAATCGCGCGTTCGGAATGGTATCTGCAGGGTCGGTTGCCGCTGCATACTTTGCGCGCGGACATTGACTACGGATTTGCCGAAGCGCACACGACGTATGGAATCATCGGCGTGAAGGCGTGGGTGTATCGCGGCGATATCTATCAGCAGAAGAAGCGCGAACCGCGGGCCGGATCGAGCATTTTCTAGGACGGATTTTGGAAGTGGCAGTGCGAGCAGACCGCTCAAAAGGATTTCGTTATGTTGATGCCGAAGAAGGTGAAGTTCCGCAAGCAGCAGAAGGGCCGCAACCGCGGCAAGGCCTGGCGCGGTTCGGAGCTAGCGTTTGGGGACTTTGGTTTGAAGACGCTCGATCACGCGCATATTACGGACCGGCAGATTGAGGCCAGCCGTGTGGCGATGACCCGCTTCATCAAGCGTGGCGGCAAGATCTGGCTGCGCCTGTTTCCGGACAAGCCGATTACCAAGAAGCCGGCGGAAGTTCGAATGGGATCTGGCAAAGGACCGCTGGATCACTGGGTTGCGGTAGTCAAGCCGGGAAAGATTTTGTTCGAGATGGAAGGCGTCAGCCGGGAAGTGGCGCAGGAAGCGATGCGGCTGGCATCGCACAAGCTGCCGATGAAGACGCTGTTTGTTTCCCGCCACGATGCTGTGGCAGCGACGACTCAGAAGTCGTAGCGAATTTAGCAAGCTTTTTAGAGGATGCATGGGGCCGAGGGCGCCGGAAACATCCGAAGATGAAGGATTGAATCATGGAAATGGATAAGATCGTAAATCTGGATCACGAAGAGCTGGTGCTGCAGGCGCACCAGTCGGCGGAGCAGATTTTCCGCCTGCGCTTCCAGATGAAGATGGGACAAAACGAGGGGCTGAAGAAGCTGCGCGAGCTGAAGAAGGACATTGCGCGCATCAAGACGGTGGAGCGCCAGCGCGAGTTGGGCATTGCAGCTCCTGTGAGCGCGACCGAAGCCGCTCCCAAGCGGAAGGCGAAAAAGTCGGCGAAGAAGTCGGCGGCGGCCAAGGGTCCGAAGTCGAAGAAGGCGCCGAAGAAGACTTCGACCCGGAACACCAAGCGGACGTCGAAGATCGCCGGCAAAGCGAAGTCGGCAGGCAAGACCAAAGTGAAAGCCGCCAAGCGCGGCAAGGCGAATGCAAAGAAGGGCGGCAGTTAAGCAATGAGCGAACCCACGAAAGAGACGACGGCAACCACGGCGGCGGGAGCTGCGGCAGTTTCCCACCGGAACGAGAAGGTTGGAGAGGTGGTTTCCACCAAGATGCAGAAGACCATTGTGGTCGAGGTGGAGATGCGCAAAGCGCACCCGAAATATCTGCGAACCATGCGGACGACCAAGAAGTTTTACGCGCACGACGAGCACAAGACGGCGAGGATGGGCGATATCGTGCGCATTCGTGAGACGCGGCCGCTGAGCAAGCTGAAGCGCTGGCAGCTGGAAGAGATTGTGCGCCGTTCGAACCTGGCGCAGGCAGAAGAAACGATTCCGCAGGCAGTGTAGAAGCCGGCGGAGATATTGGAACGGGAACGGGCAGCAGGAATCTTTTAGGAGACGATCATGGCCGTACAGATGAGAACAATGTTGGTGGTGGCCGATAACTCCGGCGCCCGCAAGCTGCAGGTGATCCTGCCGCTGGGCGGATCCACTGGACGAAAGGCCGGCCTGGGAGACGTCGTCACTGCGGCAGTGAAGGAAGCTTCGCCGGATGGTCAGGTGAAGAAGGGCAAAGTGGTGAAGGCGGTGATCGTGCGGACGCGGAAGGAATATCGCCGGCGGGATGGAACGTATATCCGCTTCGATCAGAATGCCGCGGTGCTGATCAACGAGACCGGAGAGCCGGTAGGCACGCGCGTCTTCGGGCCGGTGGCTCGGGAATTGCGCGAGAAGAGATTTTTGAAGATTGTTTCGCTGGCTCCCGAGGTTCTGTAAGGGAAGCGGCTGGAATTGATTTTACAAACGCGGTCGGGGGCTGGGCGGAGATGGCCGGTTCCGATGCGACGGGAAATGAGACGAGAGTCATGGCAGGATTGAAGATTCGCCGCAACGATAGAGTGCAGGTGATCGCGGGAAAAGACCGCGGCAAGCAGGGCCGGGTACTGCGCGTGATGCAGGACGAAAACCGGCTGCTGGTCGAGCACGTGATGATGGTGAAGAAGACGGTGAAGCCGAACCCGCAGCGCAACATCAAGGGTGGAATCGCGGAGCAGGAAAATCCGATCCAGATTTCCAACGTGATGCTGGTGTGCGGCAATTGCGGGCCGGTACGGGTGGGCTTCAAGTTTGAAGGCGACACCAAGGTTCGGGTGTGCCGCAAGTGCGGACAGACGCTGGAGTCGAAGAAGTAATTTTAGGATTGCAAGGCAACGCGCAAGGATGGATGGAAGATGGCAGCCAGACTGAAAGATAAGTATCTGAAGGAAATCAAGCCGGCACTGCTGAAAGAGCTGGGCTTGAAGAATACGATGGCGGTGCCGCGGCTCGAGAAGATCGTTCTCAACATGGGGCTGGGCGAAGCGACGCAGAACGTCAAGGTGATGGATCCGCTGATGGTCGACCTGGGACTGATCACGGGACAGAAGCCGGTGGTGACGCGCGCGAAGAAGTCGATTGCCGCATTCAAGGTGCGCGAAGGCATGCCGATTGGGGCCATGGTTACGCTGCGGGGCGAAAAGATGTACGAGTTTCTGGATCGATTGATTTCGACGGCACTGCCCCGGGTGCGCGATTTCAAAGGTGTATCGACCAAGAGCTTTGACGGACGCGGCAATTACACGCTGGGGATTCGGGATCAGCTGATTTTTCCTGAGATCGACTACTCCCGCGTCGACAAGTTGAAGGGAATGAACGTCACCATTGTGACGACGGCGAAAGACGATCAGCAGGCGCGGGCATTGCTGCAACACTTCGGCATCCCGTTTCGGCTGACAGCCTAAACAAGGCGAGAGGACAAGACAAGTTCGATGGCAACTACAGCAAAACGAGTGAAAGACAAGCGCAAGCCGAAATTTTCATCGCGGCAGCATAATCGGTGCAATCTATGCGGACGGCCTCGGGCGTTCCTACGGAAGTTCGGCATCTGCCGGCTCTGTTTCCGCGGCCTGGCATTGCGCGGCGAAATTCCCGGAGTTGTGAAGTCGTCCTGGTAAGCGGTGTGGCCGCGGCCACATGGGATGACAGGTCGAAATAGTTATTCGAAGCGCCTCCATTTCAAGCGGGCGCAGGAACGGTCCTCGCGGGTTCCCGCCAAAGGCGGGCGAACGGGGGATCAAGGAGATACGATGAGTGTAAGCGATCCAGTATCCGATTTGTTGGCACGGCTGCGCAACGCGATTCATTCGCGGCATGCGAAGCTGGACGTGCCGGCCTCGAAGTTAAAGCTTGAGATAGCCCGTATTCTGAAAGAAGAGGGCTACATCAGCAACTACAAGGCGACGGAAGAAAACAGCCGGCGTTTTCTGCGGGTGTATTTGAAGTACGACACCAACAACCAGGCAGCGATTCGCGGGCTGGCTCGGGTGTCGCATCCAGGCTGCCGCGTGTACGTGCATCGCGATGAAATTCGGCGGGTGCAGGGTGGGTTGGGAATCAGCATCATCACCACGCCGAAGGGCGTGATGACTGGCCGCCAGGCGCGCCGTGAAGGCGTGGGCGGAGAGCTGCTCTGCGAAGTTTGGTAATCGGGTAAGCGGATTGCAACGGATAGACCGGGCTGCAGTGGAACGCACGGAAGCATCAGCCGCGCGGGACTCGCAAGCCGAAGGGAAGAGAATCAGACGATGTCGCGTATAGGAAAGCAGCCGATTGCGTTAGGCAAAGGCGTGAAGTACACGGTGCAGGGCAATACCGTCGTGGTGGAAGGCCCGAAGGGCAAGGTCGAGCAGACGATTCCGGGCGGCTTGAGCTTTGAAGAGAAAGATGGGCAGTTGCACGTGGTTCGCCATGACGAGTCGCAGGCTGCGATTCATGGATTGACGCGCGCGCTGGTGGCGAATGCGGTGCGCGGTGTGACCCAGGGATGGACTCGTGACCTGGATATCGTAGGCATTGGATATCGCGCGGAGTTGAAGGGCAAGAACACGGTGGTCTTCACGCTGGGATATTCTCATCCGATCGAGTTTCCATTGCCGACCGGGATTGCTGTGGCCATTGATCCCAAGCAGACCCGGGTGACGATCAGCGGAATCGATCGCCAGAAGGTAGGCCAGGTGGCGGCGGACATGCGCTCGCTGCGGAAGCCGGATCCCTACAAGAACAAGGGCGTCCGCTACTCGGACGAGAAGCTGAAGAAGAAGGTTGGCAAGACCGGCGCCAAGTAAATTTCACGACCGAACGGGGATGCAGGGCATTTCCGCTTTTAGGAAGGAACACTGTTTATGATTACGCAAATTCTACGCAATGGAAACCGTCAGCGTGTCCATGCGCGCATTCGCCGCAAGATGCAGGGGACGGCAGAACGTCCTCGACTGAACGTTTATCGCTCGTTGAACCAGATTTACACGCAGCTGATCGATGACGCGAGCGGCACGACGCTGGCGTCGGCTTCGAGCGTGACCGCGAAGCTGAAAACCGGCGGCAATGTAGCGGCTGCCAAAGAGGTCGGCAAGCAAATCGCGGAGAAGGCCAAGGAAAAAGGCATCAAGAGAGTGGTGTTCGACCGCGGCGGATATCTGTATCACGGCCGCATCAAGGCGCTGGCGGATGCCGCGCGCGAAGCGGGACTCGAGTTCTAACGGTTATGTGACAGACGGGACGCATCTTCAGTCCGCAGTCTGAAAGGAAAATAGACGGAATGGCAATCGTAAAGAAGAAACTGGAAGCCGGGCAATACAACCTGAAGGACCAGGTGGTCTCGATCAATCGCGTGACCAAGGTCGTCAAGGGCGGCAAAAATATGTCGTTCGCGGCGCTGGTAGTGGTGGGCGACGCCTCTGCCGGAGTGGTGGGATTCGGCTCCGGAAAAGCGAAGGAAGTGCCGCAAGCGATCCGCAAGGGCATTGAAGCGGCGAAGAAGCATCTGGTGCGCGTGAACATGACCGACACCTCGATTCCGCACCAGGTTCTGGGGCGGTTCGGTTCCGGGCAGGTATTGTTGAAGCCGGCACCCGAGGGCACGGGAGTCATCGCGGGCGGGGCTGTTCGCGCGATTATGACTTCTGTTGGAATCCAGAATGTGCTGACCAAGAGCCTGGGATCGGCGAATCCGCACAACGTAGTGCGGGCCACCTTCGCGGCCATGGTGCAGTTGCGCGACAAGCGGGATGTGGCTGCCCTGCGCGGCAAGCCGGTAGAGGAGTTGTAATCCAATGGCAGACAAGAAAACAATCCAGATCGAGTATTACCGTTCCGCCATCTGCACGCCGGACAAGCACCGGAAAGTGGTCAAGGGGCTGGGATTCACGCGGCTGCGGCAGGTTGTCGAGCGTGAAGATACCCCCTCGGTGCGCGGCATGGTAAAGGCGATTCCACACCTGGTTCGGATACTGGGTTAGGGAATCCGGCATAGCATTGAAGATTGGCTGCATCCCCGCTGGGCGACAGAATTCCAGGGGTGAATTGAGGACAGGAAATGATGAATTTATCCAACTTGCGGGCACCGAAAAAGGCGAACTCCGGCAAGAAGCGAATCGGCCGCGGTATGGGCTCGGGAATGGGCAAGACTTCCACGCGCGGGCATAAAGGGCAAGGGTCGCGGTCGGGTTCGAGCCTGATGCGCGGATTTGAAGGCGGACAGATGCCGCTGCACCGGCGCCTGCCGAAGCGCGGATTCACCAACATCTTTCGCACCGAGTACACCGTTTTGAACCTGGAGCGTATTGCGGAATTTGCGCAGGATGAGCTGACGTATGAAAAGCTGGTGGCGCTGGGGCTGGTACGGAAGCGCAACGCGCTGGTGAAGGTGCTGGGTGTGGGCGAGTTGACGGTCGCCGTAACTGTGCATGCCCACAAGTTCTCGAAGTCGGCTCAGGAGAAGATCGAAAAGGCCGGTGGGAAAGCAATTCTGATCGGCGAGTAAGACAAGCAGGAGTAGCATGCTGGAAAAGTTTCTCAATATCTTCCGAATTCCTGACCTGCGCAAGCGGGTGCTGTTCACGTTATTCATACTGGCGATTTACCGGCTGGGTGCTCACGTCCCTACGCCGGGAGTCAACACCAAGCTGCTGGAGCAGTTCTTCGCGCAGAACAGCAGCAGCTCCCTGGGTCTGATTGACATGTTCAGCGGCGGCAACCTGCGCCGCCTGACGGTATTTGCGCTGGGGATTATGCCCTACATTACGGCAGCGATTATTTTCGAGCTGCTGACCGTGGTGTATGAACCGCTGGCCCGCCTGCAAAAAGAAGGCGACATGGGGCGCAAGAAGATCACGCAGTGGACGCGCTACATGACGGTGTTTCTAGCTGTGGTGCAGTCGTTTGCGATTGCTCTGACGCTGGTGCATGGATCGGGAAGCGTTCCTTATGTCACGAATCCCGGCCCGGGCTTTGTGTTGATGACGATTCTGACGCTGACCGCCGGGGCGACGTTTGTGATGTGGCTGGGCGAGCAGATTACGGATCGCGGCATTGGCGAAGGAATGAGCCTGCTGATCTTTGCCGGTATTGTTGTGGGCATCCCGAACGGTATTGGGGACCTGGTTTCGAAGGTGCAGAATCAGGCCTGGGGCGGGTTCACGATTCCTGCTGTGCTGTTGCTGCTGGCGATCATGCTGGCGGTGGTGGCATTCATCGTATTTGTGGAACGCAGCGAGCGGCGAATTCCTGTCCAGTACGCGAAGAGGATTGTGGGACGCCGGCTGATGGGTGGCCAGTCCACGCATTTACCGTTGCGGGTGAACGCCGGCGGGGTGATGCCGGTGATTTTCGCGGCCTCGATTCTGTCGGCGCCGATGTTGCTGGCGCATGCAAATATCGCTGGTTTCTCGTTCCAGGACAGCCGATTTTTCCGCCCGATCTTTGATGCTTTAAACGTAGGCGAGCCGATGTATGAGCTGCTCTACTGCGTGGCAATTCTGTTCTTTGCGTATTTCTATATCTCGATCATTTTCCGCCCGGACGACATTGCCGATAACATGCGCAAGTACGGCGGATTTATTCCTGGCATCCGGCCTGGCAAGCGGACGGCGGATTACGTTAACGACATACTGACGCGGCTGACTCTGGTTGGCGGCCTGTACCTGATTGTGGTTTCGCTGATTCCGCAGTTCATGATCAGCGGGATTCATTTGAACCATCTTTGGCTGGTCGGAGGGTTTTTCGATCGGCTTCCCACCTGGGTAACGAACGGGCTGGGTGTGAATTTTTATTTTGGCGGCACCTCGCTGCTGATTGTGGTAGGGGTGGCAATGGATACCATCAACAAGGTGGAGGCCCATCTGATTATGCGTCACTATGAAGGTTTTTCGGGTAAGGGCGGAAGAATTCGCGGCAGACGGTCATGGTAGCCCCGGCAATTGAGGGGGGTTCAGCAATGGAGGCGGCAACAAAGTTATTCACTCCCGGCCCGATTCTATTGATGGGTGCGCCCGGAGCAGGAAAAGGAACACAGGCCAAACAGCTGATGGCGAGATGGTCGGTTCCGCAGATCTCGACCGGCGATTTGTTGCGTGAGATGCAGAAAGATCCGCAGAAAAGCGTGTCGCCGCTGGGACGGGAGATGAGCAAGGTGATGAACCAAGGTCACCTGATCCCGAACGAGATGGTGGAGGCGATGGTTCTGGATCGGCTGCGGCAGCCGGACACGCGGCGGGGCTATATATTGGATGGATTTCCCCGCACGTTGCCGCAGGCGATATGGCTGGATGAGGAACTGAGCATCGAGCGGGAGCCGCTGCCGGTGATTGCTGTGAGCATTCAGGTCAGTTATACTAAGCTTTTGCGCCGTATTACTGGCCGCCGCGTCTGTCCCACCTGCGGCCGTACCTACAACATCTACTTCTGTTTGCCTGAGCATGAGACCGCATGCGACGTGGATGGAACGGCCCTGGTACAGCGGCCGGACGACACGGAAGAAGTGTTTGCAGAGCGCATGCGGACGTATGAAGCCATGACAGCTCCTGTGATCGAGCATTACCATGGGACGGCGAGGTTTGCCGAGGTGAATGGAGATTTGGCGGTAGGGGAGATTACGCAGGCAATCATGGACGCGATCGTGCGTCTGCGGAGTTAGCACGGGAATGGCAATTGTGATTCGGACTCCAAAGGAAATCGGCAAGATGCGGCGGAGTGGGGCTGCGCTGCGGGGCGTGCTGCAGGTATTGCGGGACAGCATTACTCCGGGCATGACGACGATGGATCTGGAGAAGATTGCCGAAGCCGGGATTGCGAAGCCGGGGCGGTGGCAGCGTTCAAGGGGTATCGCGGATATCCTTGCGTGCTGTGCACCTCGGTGAACGAAGAAGTGGTCCATGGAATACCTTCTGCAAAGCGTACCTTGCAGGAGGGCGATGTGGTCTCGGTGGACTGCGGACTGATCATCGACGGCTACTATGCCGATTCGGCGACGACGCTGCCGGTGGGGAAGATTTCGGCATCGGCGAAGAAGTTGCTGGACACGACGGAACGGTCGTTGCAGGCGGCGATTGCGGTGGTACGACCGGGTGCGACGCTGGGCGATGTAGGCGCGGCGGTGCAGGAAGTGGTGGAAGAGGCAGGATTCAGCGTAGTGCGGGACTTTGTCGGACACGGGATTGGGACCGAGATGCATGAAGAGCCGCAAATCCCGAATTTCGGCCGGCGGACGCAGGGAATCAAACTGCGTGAGGGCATGGTGCTGGCGATTGAGCCCATGGTGAATGCCGGGCAACACAAGGTGCGGGTGCTGCAGGACGGCTGGACAGCGGTAACGGTGGACGGCAGTCTGAGCGCGCATTTTGAGCACACGGTGGCCGTGGTGGCAGAGGGCGCAGAGGTTCTGACAGCGTAGCGGCTTGCCGGGCAGAAGCCGATGAGTGGGCAGGAATCGACCAAGGTTTTCGAAGAGATTGGCCCTGAACCCGGGGGTCAGGGTTGGAGCAGCGATTGTCGAAAGAAGACGCGATAGAAGTGATGGCAACGGTGGTTGAAACGTTGCCGAACGCCATGTTCCGAGTGGAACTGGAAAATAAACATCAAGTGCTGGCGCATGTGTCCGGGAAGATGCGGAAGAATTTTATTCGCATTCTGCCGGGCGACAAAGTTGCGGTCGAGCTCAGCCCGTACGATCTGAATCGCGGGCGCATCGTCTATCGCTACAAGTAGCGGTGGCACAAAGTCTGGAATCACAACAAGGGAAGTGGGCAGCATGAAGGTTCGAGCATCGGTAAAGAAGATTTGCGACAAGTGCAAGGTCATCCACCGCCGCGGGGTGGTGCGCGTGATCTGCGAAAACACCAAGCACAAGCAACGTCAGGGCTAAGAATCTGCGTTGTGCGTGCCGGCATCCATCGGGCGAGTTAGCCGTAGAAAGGCTTGCGAGGAACCCGGTACCTGCCGTTGACCGCTCCAGGATGGGCATTCAGCATTCTGCGAGCATAACCGCTCCGAACGGTGAAGCTGTTCCGAGCAAGCTGGAGAAGGAAAATTCATGGCACGTATAGCTGGCGTCGATCTGCCGCGCAACAAGCAGGCACGGATCGCGCTTACATATATTTTCGGAATCGGCGACCCTCGGGCGCTGAGAATCCTGAAGGCTGCGGACGTGGATGCGTTCAAGAAGCTGCAGGATCTGAGCGAGGATGAGGTCAATCGCATTCGCCAGGTGATCGAGGACGAAGGCCAGGTGGAAGGCGACCTGCGCAAAGACGTCTCGATGCACATCAAGCGGCTGATTGAAATTCAAAGCTACCGGGGACTACGGCATCGCAGGAATCTGCCGGTCCACGGACAGCGCACCCATACGAATGCCCGCACCCGCAAAGGTCCGCGCAAGGGCACAGTGACCAGCAAGAAGAAAGCGACGGCGAAGACCTAATGGCAAAAGCACAAGCAGGCGCTGCCGGGAAGGCCGCCAAGAACAAGAAGTTCAAGAAGCGGGAACGGAAGGTGGTTCCGTACGGGGTGGTTTATATTCAAGCCTCGTTCAACAACACCATCGTGACCATTACGGACGGGCAGGGCAACACGGTTTCGTGGAAGAGTTCTGGATCGCTCGGGTTCCGTGGATCGCGTAAGGGAACACCATTTGCCGCGCAGCAGGCTGCATCGAATGCAGCGAGCCAGGCGCGGGAACATGGAATGCGCTCGGTGGATGTTCGGGTGAGTGGACCGGGTTCGGGCCGTGAATCTGCGATTCGCGCGCTGGCTTCCGCAGGGATTGACGTGCGCACGATTCGGGATGTGACGCCGGTTCCACACAATGGATGCCGGCCGCCGAAGCGTCGCCGCGTGTAAACCGAACGCGGAAAACACGCCGAAAGCGCAGGAAAAGCGTGTAAACTAATAGACTGTGGCTTCAGGCGGATATCTCGCTGGGGCTATGGGCTGAAACGCAGCAATCTATTTATTGCGGACCGGGACGAAGGGTTCAACCCGTAAACCGGTCGGCCTCTGAACTTAGGAGAATATCGTGGCACGTTATACCGGAGCAGTCTGCCGCCTTTGCCGTCGCGAAGGCATCAAGTTATTTCTGAAGGGTCCCAGGTGTTTTTCCGACAAGTGCGCCATTGAGAAGCGGAATTTCGCTCCTGGCCAGCACGGTCGGGATCGCAAGGCAAAGATTGTCGGCTATGGCCTGCAGTTGCGCGAAAAGCAGAAGGCCAAGCGTATGTACTTTACGCTCGAAAGCCAGTTTCGCGCGTATTACGAGAAGGCGAACGCTGCACCGGGCGTCACCGGCGAGCTGCTCATCCAGCAGCTCGAGCGTCGTCTCGACAGCGTCGCGTTCCGCCTGGGATTTGCGACCTCCCGCCGTCAGGCGCGACAAATTGTACGTCACGGTCATGTGGAAGTGAATGGCCGCAAGGTCAACATTCCCTCCTACCAGGTCAGTGTCGGCGACGAGATTCGGGTTCGTGAAGGCAGCAAGGCGTTGCCGGTGTTTGAAGTTGCTCGCGACTACAGCGGTCAGGGCGCAGCTCCTACCTGGCTGACCATCGATCGGCAGAACCTGAGCGGCAAAGTACTGTCACTTCCGAAGCGCGACGATGTACACCTGCCGGTGAACGAACAGCTGATCGTCGAACTGTACAGCAAGTAAGGAACACATTTCCGGGGGCACGGTTCAGAACTACCATGTACGGCCACGGTTGAGCAGGTTCGACTGTGGCACGCCGCGACCAGCGGCACAACCCTAAACCGAGGAGAACAGGCACGGCCGTTGCAGAATGCTTCGCGACGCTCGCCGTGCAGGAAGCTAGGCAAACAATTATGTTATGGCGTGGATTTCAAAAACCGAAGCGTCTCTCAGTCGACCTGGAGACATTGACCGAAAAGTACGGCAAGTTCAGCGCGCAGCCATTTGAACGTGGCTTCGGCACAACCATCGGCAACGCCTTGCGGCGTGTGCTGTTGTCGTCTGTAGAAGGCGCCGCCGTGACGGCCGTGCACATTGAAGGCGTGCTGCACGAGTTCCAGTCGATTCCGGGCGTAGTCGAAGACGCGACCGACATTATTTTGAACCTGAAGCAGGTTCCCTTCAAGCTGAATGGCGAAGGTCCCAAGGCGATTTATTTGCGCGCGGACAAGCCGGGGATTGTGACTTCCGGCATGATTGAAGCCGACAGCGACGTGGACATTCTGGATAAAGATGTCTACATTGCGACGGTAAGCGAAGGCGGCAAGCTGGATATGGAAATGCGCCTGAAGCGGGGACGCGGATACATTTCGGCGGATAAGAATTTCGATTCCGATCTGGGCATCGGTTTCATCCCGGTGGATTCCGTCCACTCGCCTGTACGGAAGGTGAATTACACGATTGAAGCAGCTCGCCTGGGTCAGATCACGGATTACGACAAGCTGACGCTGGAAATCTGGACGAACGGTTCGGTGCTTCCGGTGGACGCGATCGGTCTGGCGGCCAAGCTGTTGAAGGATCACATGAGCATCTTCATCAACTTTGAGGAAGAGTTGGAAGCGGATGCTGCGGCAGGGATGCATGAGCCGATGATCCGGAACGAAAACCTGAATCGCTCAGTGGAAGAGCTGGAGCTTTCTGTTCGAGGCTACAACTGCCTGAAGAATGCCGGAATCCAGACCATTGGAGAACTGGTTCAGAAGACCGAGGCGGAAATGCTGAAGACGAAAAACTTCGGTCGCAAGTCTTTGAACGAAATTAAGGAAATGCTGGCGCAGATGGGACTTTCTCTGGGCATGCGGATTGACGAAAGCGGCAATCCTGTCCCAGGACCGACCAGTATTCTGCCCGCCGCGGTGCTGAGCAGCATTGGACATCGCGACGAAGACGATGAGGAGGATGACGAGGATTTTGATGCTGATCTTCTCGTACCTCAGGAAGAGCCGGAAAACTTTTAACAACAGACTGCGCGGCACCTCTCTGCGGAGGGGTGCGGCGCAGCGAAGATTGACACAAAAGAGAGATTCGTCATGCGTCATCGCAAAGCAGGAGTCAAACTTGGAAGGAACACCAGCCATCGCCGCGCGATGCTGCGCAACTTGGTGACCTCCATCATTCTTGAGGATCGCGTACAGACCACAGTTACCAAGGCCAAGGCTGCGCGACCGCATGTGGAACGGCTAATTACGCTGGGCAAGCGGGGCGACCTGCATGCGCGACGCCAGGCGCTGGCGTATCTGCAGACCCGGGAAGCAGTCTCTCGTTTATTTGAGACGGTGGCTCCGCGGTACGGAGATCGCAACGGCGGGTATCTGCGGATTGTGCGCAGCGGCTTTCAAAAGGGCGACGGCGCGGAGACGGCATTTGTTGAGATGCTGGGCGTGGAGAAGATCCTGGAAGAGAAGCGCGAGAAGCGGGCGGAAGCACGTGCCAAGCGCCGCGAGACCATCGACAAGGCCATGGCGGAGCAGGACGAGCAGGGTCCGCCAAGCGATCCAGCCGAAAAGTAAAGGACAGACAGCGAGTCAGCAGGGCGGTACGAAGTTTCCTTCGTGCCGCCTTGTTGCGTTTGTGCGGCTTCCGTAGAGGCGCAGCAGCTTGCGCGGGCGGACCGGGTGCAGACGGGCATGGCGTCGTCTCGTATGATGTCGCCGAGCGCGTTCACGGAATTGGCGTTAACATGGCGCTGGGCGCCTCGCGCGACGACATTCTCTGCCGGGTGCTTGGTTTGACGCTCAGGATTGCCGCCACTCTCCCGTTTAGCCGTAGGGGCGCATCGAGCGGGCTCTTCGGGTCTGGAAGTTCGTTCGAATAGTTTTCCACTCCGTGAGATCGGTTTGCACGGCGGAAAGGCTAGACCGATGATGATCGCTCTTCGCGCGTCCCAGGCACGCCGAGTTCAGGCTTTCTTCGGTCTCGCAGCTTTTCTCGCCCTCCTGGCTCCTGCGCCCGGCCGCAGTCCGAGTCGCAGCAGAGGGAGTTCACCCTCAAGGTGCAAGTTCCGCTGGTGCTGGAGGACATCGTCGTGCTCGACGGCCAGAATCAGCCGGTCCGCGGCCTCAAGGCCTCCGACTTCACCATCACTGACAACGGCAAGCCGGTCACGCCGCAGAGCTTTGAGGAACACACCGCTTCCACGCCGGCGCAACGGGCCGCGCAAATGGCCTCCGCGCGGAAGCCCGCCGATCTCGGCGTGAACGTCTTCAGCAACCGCACGACCGCCTCGCCGGACAGCCCGCTGAACATCCTGCTGCTCGACTCCATCAACACGCCCATGACCGCCCAGGCCCGTGTCCGGCAGCAGATGCTCAAATATCTGAGCAAACAGCCGGCCGGGGTGCGCATGGCGATCTTCGTTCTCGGCTCGCGGCTCTTTCTTTTGCAGGGGTTCTCCTCCGATCCAGCAGTGCTGACGGCAGCTGTCAATTCCAAAGGAGCTGCCATGCAGGCCTCAGCCCACCTCGATAACCCCGTCTCCGGCGGCGCGGGAAGCATGGAGCAGGGCGTCGATGATCTCGCCAATCTTCTGGCAATGCAGGGCTTCCCCGCTGGAGACATTCAGGCAAATTTTCAGGTAGTGCAGACCCATCAGACTACAGAAAGGGTGGAGCGTACTTTCGCGGCCATGGATCAGTTAGCGCGCTATCTCGCTGTTCTGCCTGGCCGCAAAAACCTGATCTGGTTCTCGGGGTCGTTTCCCATAGCCATTACGCCCAACCCGGGTGTGGGGCGCTCGATGCAGAATCCCGAGTCCCTGGCCAATTACGGAGAATCCGTCCGCAGGACTGACGACCTGCTCGCACGCAGCCAGGTTGCCGTCTATCCGGTCGACGCGCGAGGAACTTTCAACGACCCCGACAACGATTCCTCGCAATCCGCTACGAGCACCAACCGCATGGGTCCCATGCCACTTGTCGCCAAGGGGAAGGATTTCGCGCAGCAGAACGCATCTGAGCAGTTCACCATGGACCAGATGGCCATGGATACCGGCGGCAAGGCCTTCTACAACAACGGCGACCTGGAGGCTGCCGTTGAGAACGCGATCAGTTTCGGCTCCAACTACTACTCCCTGTCGTGGACGCCACCGTCCGGCAAGTGGGACGGCAAATATCACAAGATCGACGTCAAGGTAAACCACCCCGGCCTAAGCCTCAGCTATCGCCGCGGCTACTACGCCGACAATCCCGCCGAAGAGAATGGCGTTCATCCCGTGGCACAGGCCAGCGCCATGCAGGCGGCCATGCTCCACGGCGCACCGCAGCCCAGCGGACTGCTCTTCGAGGTGCATGTCATTCCCGAGGACGGCACCACCAGCAAGCTCTCCCCCGGCAGCCAGCCCAATCCGAAGCTGATGCAGCCGCCCTACCGCAGCTTCACACTCTCTACCCGACTGGACATCCATAACGTGCAGATGACCCGCTCCGCTGCGGGCGCGTATGAGAGCTCGCTCGAATTTACCGCGCTGGTCTATAACGTGGATGGCGATTTGGTGAACGCCGACGGACGCGTAGGGCATTTCGTCGTGCCGCCCGACCGTTACGCGGATGTTCTTGCCCACGGCCTGACTGCATCCGTGCCGATCGATGTTCCGGTGAAGGGAACTTACTTCATCCGCATCGGCGTGCATGACCCGGCCAGTAACCGGGTCGGTGCCGTGGAGATTCCGGTTGCCAGCCTGCAATCGAAACAGGCTACGACCGCGGCGAGCAGTCAAGCGCCCGCGGAGCAGTAGGCCCGCGTGAGGAAGGCGGCCAAGGCAGACAGGCATTGAGCCAGCGAAGGACGGATGTCTTCGCGGGAATATGGCCGTGTTGGCTTTAGGATCGTTGAGCGGTGCGAGGAGCCCGGTGGGGGTCGCTTGTTGGCTGGCGAGATGGCGTTATGCGGGGTGCTTCGTCCATTCGCTCCTTTGCAGGCGATAGAGCACATGGCGCTGGAACGGATGCCCGGATGGAATTCGGGGATGGTCGAAGTCATCCCCGGGGCCGCGCGTCATTCCCAACTTCTCCATGACTCGGCGGGAAGGAAGGTTGGCGGGAATCGTGAACGCGACGACTTCCGGCAGCTGAAATTGCTCGAAGGCAAGGTCAAGGCAGGCTCGCGCGCCTTCGGTGGCCAGACCCTTTCCCCAGCTATCCGCCTGGAGGCGCCAGCCGATTTCCACTGCGGGCGGCGCAACCATTGGTAGCGGAAAATTCATTCGCTGGATTCCGACCATGCCGATGAAGGTGGAGGTTTCGCGCAATTCGGCTGCGAGGAAGCCGAAGCCGTCCTGCTGATACATCTGCCGGAAAAAATTGACGGAGAAGTCGCTCTCCTCGGGTGTGAGCAGAGCGGAGAAGAATCTACGGACCAGAGGGTCGGCGTTCATTTTGGCAAAGGCTGGGAGGTCCGACTCCTGCCAGGGACGTAGACGCAGCCTTTCTGTCTCGATCACGTCGAAGGCCTCCTACCAACGAAACGTGCAGCGGTACAGTGCGTCGCGTGCGGTCAGACAGCGCAGGTGGCGCAGTTTTTTTCCTGGACGTGCGGTGCGCCGCTCTGCACGATGTATTCAATCAGCGGACGGACGTTGCTGGCTTCCGCGAGGAAGGCATCGTGCCCATGGTTGGAGTGCAGCTCAATGTAGTTGCATACGGCGTTGGCGTTCTGAATGCGCTCTGCCAGGGAGTGAACATCGGCGGCGGGAAAGAGCCAGTCCGAAGAAATGCCGACGAGCAGGAGACGAGCGCGGATTCGGCGCAAGGCATCGGCCTCGCTCAAATATCCACGGGAAAGGTCGAAGGTGTCCATGGCGCGCGAGATGACCAGATAGCTGTTGGCATCGAAACGCTCGTTGAAGATGCGTCCCTGATGATCGAGGTATCCGGCGGAGTCGTAGCGGGCTGTGTGAGATTGGAGAGGGTCTTCGCCGGAACGGTCGGGGTTACGGCCGAAACGCTCAGTAAATAACGCGGAAGATTTGTAGGTGCAGACGGCGAGACCGCGCGCCAACGCCAGACCGCGCGTGGGTTCATGGTCGGCGTCGTAGTTGCCGCCATTCCATGCCGGGTCCAAGCGGATGATTTCGCGCTGGAGATGGTTGAGCGCCAAGCCCATGGCGCTGAGCGGAGCCGCGCCCACGGAGAAGCAGCCGGCCACGCGCTCAGGATAATCGACGGACCATTGCAGCGCCTGCATGCCGCCGATGGAGCCGCCGAGTACGGCGCGCAACTGAGGAATGCCGAGATGGTCAATCAATTGCGCCTGAGCTCGGACGATATCCCGGATTCCGACGACAGGGAAATCCGCGCCGTAGGGTTTGCCTGTGGTCGGGTTGATGGAGCCAGGGCCGGTGGATCCGTAGCAGGAACCGAGCACGTTGATCCCGATGACGCAGTGTTTCTCGCGGTCGAGAGGATGACCATCGCGAAACAACTCCGGCCACCAGTCCGCTACGCGCGCCGAACCGGTGAGGGCGTGGCAGGCGAGGATAACGTTATCGCGAGCTTCGTTGAGCTTGCCGTAGAGGGCATAGTGCAGCGAGGCTTGAGGCAATTCCCCGCCAGAATCCAGGACGAATGGCGCGCCCTGGTTCAGCGGGAAATCGCCTTCAAAGTCGGGTTGTAAAGATGATTGTGTCATCGACCCCCCTTATGCGGTGACTGGTACCTGTTTCGATGCTTGTACTTTTGAAAACGCCTGTTCAAGATCGGCAGTCAGGTCAGCAATATCTTCAATGCCTACGGAAAGCCGAATGAGGTTGGGAGTTACGCCGGTCGATGCCTGTTCCTCCACGGTGAGCTGTTGATGGGTGGTGGAGGCGGGATGGATGACCAGAGACTTGGAGTCGCCAATGTTGGCCAGCAGGCTGAAGATTTGCAGCGAGTCGATGAATTCCTTGCCCGCGTCGTATCCTCCGCGAATGCCAAAGGTGACGATGGCGCTGGAGCCGTTGGGTAGATATTTTTTCGCGCGCGTGTAGTATTTGCTGCTGGCGAGACCGGGATAGTTGACCCACTCGACGGCAGGGTTCTTTTCGAGGAATTTGGCCACGGCAAGCGCATTTTCTGAATGCCGCTGGAGACGCAGGTGCAGCGTTTCAATTCCCTGCAGGATAAGAAATGCGTTGAATGGAGACAGGCAGGCACCGGTGTCGCGCAGGCCTTGCAGGCGAGCCTTGAGGATGAACGCGAGATTGGCAAAAGCTCCGGTGTAGGAGAGGCCGTGGTAGGAAGGATCGGGTTCAACGAAATCGGGGAAGCGACCGGACTTTGCCCAATCGAATTTTCCAGCATCGACGATGACGCCGGCAATGCTGTTGCCATGGCCGCCGAGGAATTTGGTGGCGGAGTGGACGACGATGTCGGCGCCCCACTGGATGGGATTGCAGAGGATGGGAGTGGGCACAGTGTTGTCGACGATGAGAGGAATGCCGTGTTCATGCGCGATAGAAGCGAGCTTTTCCAGGTCGACGACATCGAGCTTGGGATTGCCGAGCGATTCGGTATAGACGGCGCGAGTGCGGTCGTTGATGGCTTTGCGCAGGCCTTCGAAGTCGTCAGCATCGACGAAGCGTACCTTGATGCCGAGCTTGGGCAGGGTGTAGTGGAACAGGTTGTAGGTTCCGCCGTAGAGGGATGTTGTTGAGACGATTTCGTCGCCGGAGTTCGCCAGCGTGAGGATGGCGAGGGTTTCCGCCGCCTGGCCGGAGGCAGTGGCCAGCGCGGCCGCTCCGCCTTCAAGAGCCGCGACGCGCTTCTCGAGGACATCGTTGGTGGGATTCATGAGGCGGGTGTAGATATTGCCGAACTCCTGCAGGCCGAAGAGCGAGGCGGCATGGTCGGCGTTGTTGAATACGTAGGAAGTGGTTTGATAGATCGGCACGGAGCGCGATCCAGTGGTCGGATCCGGGACTTGACCGGCGTGAACCGAGAGTGTGGCGGGTCGCTGTTGGTTGGCTTCGGACATCGGATAACTCCTGTAACAGGTTTGGATTTTTAGGTGCAAAACGAAAAACCCGCAAGCGATGCGCTGCGGGTAACTGGATTCCTAGGAGTGGAGGTGGTTTATGCGATCATTCTCTTCTCCAGAAACAGTGGCCCGCGGACGCAGATTGGCATTCGCATCGACATACACATGTTTTGGAGACAGAGATTCATAACTCGTAATGAAGGGTAGCTGATCGGCGAAGCGGTTGTCAAGCGGCGACTGGTAAGGGGCTGAGGTTGGATTCAGGTTTTCAGCGGAAAGCTGAAGGGCGCCACGCGCATGCGTCCGATTGTTTCGGCGAGGGCGCTGTGATGGAATTAAGGGATGCCAGCTCCGTTCAACGGCTCGCCGTTCGCCGGCACAGCACAGTATTATGGCCGGTTCCGCGCGCCCTACGCGCGGGCGGCAATCGATTTCATTGTCGAACGGTACAGTCTCAGCAGGAGCGAACGCGCCCTCGATTTGGGGTGCGGTCCGGGCACCATCGCGATCGCGCTTTCCAGCATCGTGGGCGAGGTTGTTGCCGTCGATCCAGATGCCGACATGATCGCCGAGGGGCGGCATTTGGCCGCATCGCAGGGTCGACACAACATCGAATGGCTGCAGTCAAGGGCAGAGGACGTTCGGCTCGGGGCGGAGTCGCTTCGGGTCACGACAATCGGGCAAGCCTTTCACTGGATGGACCGTGACGAGGTGCTGCGAAAACTCGCGCTCCTTACAGCAGACGGAGGCGGACTGGCACTGGTGAACCCGGGCAAGCGACGGCCACAAGAAAGCTGGGAACCGGTTGCCGATCCAATCGTTGCGAAATTTCTTGGGCCGGGGACTCGGCATCCAAAATCCAATCCTCAAGAACCTGAACACGAACCGGCGCTGATCCGGTCAGAATACTTCTCCAATTTCACGGCTTGTGAGTTTCCGAGTACGATCACGCGGAACATAAGCTCGATCATCGGATGCGTGTATTCAAGATCAAGTTCGCCCAGGAATTTATTCGGTGACAATGCCGAGGCGTTTGAGGCGGAACTCACAACAGCGCTGCTCAGTCTGAATCCGGCTGGAGTTTTCAACGAGCAGGTCGAGACCGAAGTTGTGATTGCGCCCAAGAGCGGCCGGTAGGGCCCGGGCTGTACGAAACGGCTTTCCTGACATGCAGGATGGCTGGAAGAGACGACGTTCGCAGCATCTGCTACGGGTCAAATACAGGCCAAATCAGAATTCAAAATGAGACACCTTCCTGGAGGCGGAGGGTTGGGAGGGTGCCGAGACTTTCAATGTCGACGTTCCCCGTCGTACAGTCATGCTATGACAAATTCTGAAGCGGCGCAGAGCTACGATGCGGCTCTGGGCGACAGCAAATCCAGCTACAATCGCTTTCTGCTGCTGGTTGCCGGGCTGGGCGGCCTGCTCTACGGAGTCGATGTAGGGATTATCGGCGGAGCCCTGCCGTATCTGGAAGCCACGTCTCACCTGAATGCGGGGCAGCTTTCAATTATTGTGGCGGCGGTGCTGCTGGGCAGCGTGATTTCTACCTTGTTCGCCGGGCAGCTGGCGGACTGGATGGGACGCAAGCCGCTGATGATCCTGAGCGGGCTGGCGTTTGTCATCAGCATTCCGGTGATTGCGCTGTCGCACGGCTACGCGCCCTTATTCTTCGGACGGTTGTTACAGGGGATCAGCGGCGGACTGATTGGCCTGGTAGTGCCACTGTACCTGGCGGAGTGTCTGAAGGCTTCCACGCGCGGCAAGGGAACGGGCGTTTTTCAATGGCTGCTGACGCTGGGAATTGTAGCGGCGGCGCTGATCGGGATTTACTACAGCTATCGGGTGGCGGCGGTAGAGAGAGTCGCCGACCCTGCCACTGTATTTATGTTCAAGAACCAGGCGTGGCGTCGCATTTTCTGGGTATCGATGCCGCCTGGGATTTTGTTTGTTCTGGGCAGTTTTTTCCTGGCGGAATCGCCGCGCTGGCTGTTCAAGCGAGGGAAGACGGAACTGGCGTACGCTGCGCTGCTGCGGTCTCGCAGCAAAGAACAAGCCGATGTTGAATTGAAGGAGATGGAAGAGACCGCATCGGCGAGCCATGCGCAACTGACCGAGGCGGCAAGAACAAACGCGAAGGATTCACTTCTTCGGCGTAAATATGTTGTGCCCTTTCTGCTGGCGTGCGCGATTCTGATCTTCAACCAAGGGACAGGGGTCAACTCTCTGATTGCGTATAACACCGGAATCCTGCTGCAAAGCGGGCTGTCGGACGTGAGCGCGCATTGGGGCTACGTCATTTTTACCTTCGTCAATTTTCTGGTGACGATTGTGGCGGTGACGCTGGTGGACAAAAAAGGGCGGAAGTTCCTTTTCACTTTGGGAACCAGCGGAATTATTGTTTCTCTGCTTGGAGTGGGTTCACTGTTTATCCACACGGAAAGCGTGAATCTAAACTGCCGCAACGCGATTCAATCAATGGTGCAGCCAGACCAGACGCTGACGGTGCCGTTCGATGCGGCGGAAGCGCAGAAGCTATTGAGCGCCGAGGACTATGGTGGGACCGCGATTCAGGCGAGTCGAGCTTCGCTGGCGGTGATTTATTCCTACGGCGGATTCACCGCGGCAACCAGCTTTGTGCGGTCGGATGAAGAAGGCGCGGCGCCCATTCACATCACGCGTGACAGCTGCGTGCCCAGCAGCAAATTCGAAGCGTTCCTGAAGAATCCATTTGCCGATCTGGAGGCGGCGCGGACGGCGCCCCTGAAGATCCAGAAGGCGGTGATCGGCCAGGTTCCCGACGCTGGGCACGGATGGCTGGTGGCGATGTGTCTGTACCTGTTTATGGCGTCGTACGCAGTCGGTCCTGGAGTCTGCGTTTGGCTGGCGCTGTCGGAGTTGATGCCGACGCGCATCCGATCGAACGGAATGAGCATTGCGCTGGTTCTGAATCAGCTGGTATCGACCATTCTGGCGGGAGTATTTTTGCCGGTCGTCAGCAAGTACGGATATTCCACGATCTTTTTTCTGTTTGCCGGATTTACGGTGTTCTATCTGCTGACGGTGATCTTCTTCCTGCCGGAGACGAAGGGGAAGACGCTGGAAGAGATCGAGGAATACTTCGAAGGGCCGAAGCGGGGCGCGAGCATGGCAGGTTGATTCGTTCGCGCTCCGTTGTGGCTGATTTCGATGGCGGTCAGTGGGCCTTTTCCATCTCTTCCCTAGACACGTCTTTGATGTGGGTTGCGATGTACCATCGGTAGCCGAAGGGGTCGGCAACTCCTGCCATACGGTCGCCATAAAATTGGTCCGCAGGCTGGCGTTCGCTCTTCGCTCCAGCAGTCAGGGCCTGGCGATACATGCGGTCGCAATCTTCGGTATAGATGAGCAGCGAAACGGGGCTGCCGCCGTAGTGGGCCGGGCTGAAGGCTTGCATCTGCGGGCTCTCGTCCGCCAGCATGATGCAGGAGTCGCCAATCTGAAGTTCGGCGTGGCCAACGCGGCCATCGGGCCCTTTCATGCGAAGGCGTTCGGTGGCACCGAAGGCTTGTTTGTAAAACTCGATTGCCCTGGCTGCGCCGTCGAAGATGAGATACGGCTGGATGCTGTGGTATCCATCCGGAATCGGTTTGACACTCATGCGTGGTTCCCTCCCTACGATTTATTTTGATCCCACGAGTTGGTTGCTGGTTGCGAATTTTCATGCAATGGATGAGATGCGTGGTGAGGGACGCGAAAGCCAGGGGACGCCTTCAGGCAAGGGCGTGATTTTTGGTTTCGTGCAATTGGGTGGCGATGAGCGCGGCGGCCAGGAAGGCCAGGGAGATGGACGATAGCGCGAGTTCGATACCGCTGACGTCTGTGATGTAGCCGATGAGGTAGGGCGCGCCGGCACCAAGGAAGCGGCCGATGTTGTAGACCACGCCCATGGCGGTGCCGCGAACGGCGGTGGGAAATACCTCACTGGCAATGATGGTGAACCCGCTGAAGAAGCCGGTTCCGAAGAATCCCACAACCGGGCCAAGGATCAGCAGCAGGTGAGGGCCATGCGCGTGTGCGTAGAGTGGAACGATGGCCGCGGCGACGAGTAAAAATGCGATGTAGGTCCGTTTGCGGCCGAAGCGGTCGGCAAAATAGCCGAAGGAAAGATAGCCGAGTGCGGTTCCAATCTGCATAACGATGGTCCACGCGGAGGTTTGCACAATGCTGAGTCCGCGGCCGCCCTGGGCGACGGGCAGCGACAGAAAACGGGGAATCCAGGTGAAGAGCCCCCACCATGCAAACAGCGAGGCAGCGTTCATGGAGGCGGTGATGATGGTGGCTCGTCCGAGCTTGCCCTGAAAGATGCTGCGCAGGGGGAGCGACGCGGCTTTTTGCTGCCATATCTCGGGCTCCTTGACGGATCGCCGGATCCAGACGGTGACCAGGGCGGGCAAGACTCCGACAAAGAAGACTGCACGCCAGCCGAAGTGCGGCAAGATGAGGCCGGTAATTGTCGCGCCGAGGGCGTAGCCAAGCGCCCAGGAACTTTGGGCGATGCCAATGGCCTTGCCGCGATGTTCATCCGGCCAGGTCTCGGCAACCAGCGCGCCCCCGGCGGCCCACTCTCCGCCAATTCCCAGGCCAAGCAGGAAGCGGAAGATTGCCAACTGCACGACGGAATGGGCGAGGCCGCAACAGGCCGTGAACACGGAGTAGATCAACATACTGAAGATCAGCGCGTGGGTTCGCCCTACTTTGTCGGCGAGCCAGCCGAAGAAGACGCCGCCGATAGCTGCTGAGATCAGAGTGAGAGACATCAAGAGCCCGCTGGTGGCGGCGCTCATATGCAAGTCGCGCTGGAGATCGACGAGGACAAGCGAGAACAGCATCATGTCCATGCTGTCGAGCATCCAGCCGAGCGAGGTGGTGAGCAGTGCGCGCTTCTGTGCAGTGGTTGCCCCGGTCAGCCATTGCAGACTCTGCATTCGTTCATCCTTCCTTTGCTGTGGCGTCGAAGAAACCGGGTCGTAGCCAAGTTGGACACTGGAGAAGCGGGTGCCGTTGCCCGGCCATGCATGTTGAGCTGTGTTGAACTCTGCCCTGATACACTCGAACCGCAATGGTGACGCTGTACAACAAGATTGCAAATCAAAGCCTGGAACGGCTGGCCGCGTTGAGTGACGGCGTATTTGCCTTCGCGCTGACGCTGCTGGTGCTGGACCTGCGCGTGCCAGTGGCAGACGCCATCCAGTCCGAACATGAATTATGGCACGCCCTGGTGCTGCTGACTCCCAGTATCGTGATGTATCTGATGAGTTTTCTGACGCTGGGGATTTTCTGGAACGGGCAACAGACGCAAATGAATTATCTGGCGCGGTGCGATCGTGATCTTACCTGGCTCTATATTTTGTTCTTATTTGCGGTGACGCTTACCCCGTTTTCCACGAAGTTGCTAGCCGCGTTTTTCGTCTATCGCCTGGCGCTGGTGGAATATTGGCTGAATATTTTGCTGATGGGACTGGTTTTGTATAGCAGCTGGAGATATGCCAGCCGTGCAGGACTGATCAAAGATGACGCGCCCGTAGAAATTCGCAGGGCAATCCGGCGCCGGGTCGTGATTGCCCAGTCGCTGTACGCGGTCGGCGCCCTGCTCTGCTTAATCGGCACGCGATGGAGCATTGGATTTATTTTTCTGGTTCAGCTGTACTATGCAATTGCGCCGCGCAAACTCCAGATCCATGGCGAGTAGAGCGGGCTGGGATGTGTGGACCGCCTCGACAATACCCGGGCGTGTTGTTTGTTCCAAGTGGAAAGGTGATGAACCATGGGGTTGACCGGTAGGCTGAGGAAATTTGCGCTGTGGAGCGGCATTCTATTCGCAGGATCAGGCTGGGCGGCATCCGCAGTGCGCGGCGCAAATCCGCAACCGGCGGAGAGAGCGGCAGGGAATGCGGCGGACGTCTATCCGTTTCTAGGTGTGGACTGGGGCGGCAACACGTTTGTGGGCGCGGCCGTTCCGTTCGGGATGGTCAAACTGGGCCCGGACATGGTGACGTTCGAGGGTCTGCATTCGGGCTTCGGATATTGGACAGATGGCGAGATTCTGGGATTTTCTCACCTGCACTTAAGCGGCGCACAGGGCAAGTACGGCAATATCCAGTTAATGCCGGTGACAGGGCCGCTTCACCTGGAGGACATCGCCTCTCCGCGCGACCATGAGGTGAATACAGTCGGATATTATTCGACGCGACTGACGCGCTACGGAATCCGCGCAGAACTGACCAGCAGCCGCCGCGTGGGAATGCACCGATACACCTTTCCTGCAGCGGAGCAGGCACATCTTACGGTGAATCTTGCTGCGTGTCTGGGTCATGGCACGGGACCGGAGGACCAGCGCTTTGTGGGTGCGGACGTGCATGTGACGTCGAACAGCACAGCGGAAGGCGTGGCGCGGTTCAAGGGTGGATGGAACGAGGGAGGCGAATACCGCGTGTATTACGCCATTGTGTTGAATACGCCGGCGCAGAGCGTTCAGACGTGGACCGGTCCGAACGTGCCGCTGCAGCCGGTCACTGGCAAGGGTGTATTTGCCGCCGTACCCGCGAAGCGATTGGTGGCCACGCTGAGCGATGCACGCGAGGCGCAGGTGGACAGCGATACGCTGATCGGCGTCTCGTTCAACTATGGAACCCATGCGGGACAGGTGATTCTGGCGAAGGTGGGAATTTCGTTTGTGAGCGTGGCACAGGCGAAAGAAAACATTGCGACGGAAATTCCGCACTGGGACTTCGATGCGGTGCATCGTGCGTCGGTAGCCTTGTGGAATCGGGCGTTGAGTCCTGTGACGCTGACGGGCGCGACCGCCGATCAACGGCGCAAGGTCTACACGGCGATGTACCACACCATGCTGATGCCCACCGATCGCACAGGAGAGAATCCGGACTGGACATCGAATGAGCCCTACTACGACGATTACTACGCGATCTGGGACACGTTTCGTTCCTCGGGGCCGTGGCTGACGCTGGTTGCTCCGGACCGGGAGCGCGACCTGATCCGTTCGCTGATCGACATCTATCGCCATACGGGGTGGATGCCTGACGCGCGCAGCGGCAATGACAACGGCCGCACGCAAGGCGGCAGCAATGCGAACGTGATGGTCGCCGATGCGTGGGTGAAGGGGCTGAAAGGCATCGACTACGAGACAGCTTTTCAGGCGATGCTGAAAGATGCGAATGTTCCGCCGGCCAATCCGCAGAAGGAGGGTCGTGGCGGTATCGAGGACTACAACACCAAGGGCTACATCACGCTGAAGTATGAGCGTTCGGGCTCGCGCACGGTGGAATACAGCTATGACGATTTCGCGATTGGGGAAGTGGCCTGCGGGCTGGGCCATCCCAAGGACGCGGCGCTATTTTTCAGTCGCGCTAACAACTGGCAGAACCTGTGGGACCCGAACCTGGTGGAAGGCGGATTCAAAGGAGTCCTGCGGCCGAAGAATCCAGACGGCAGCTGGGCCGCCCCGTATCTGGTAGTGCGCGGCACGTGGCCGGATTTTTTCTACGAAGGGGATTACTGGACATACTCGATGTACGCGCCGCAGGATGTTCGCAAGCTGATTGAGATGAGCGGGGGCAAGCAGATATTTCTGCGTCGCCTGATGACGATGTTCTACCGCGGCCACTTCGATGTAACGAATGAGCCTGGATTTTTGATTCCGGTGCTGTTCAACTGGGCAGGCCAGCCGGATATGACGGCCGACGTCGTGACCCAGTTGCTGGAGAAATATTTCACCACGTCGCGCGCGGGTATTCCCGGCAATGACGATTCCGGCGCAATGTCGAGCTGGCTGCTGTTCCAGACGATCGGCTTCTATCCCGACGCAGGGCAGGACTTCTACCTGATTGGCTCGCCGAGTCTGCCCAACACATCGATCCGGTTGGGAAATGGGAAGGTGCTGCACATTGTGGTGGAGAATCTCGATGACCAGGGCATCAACCATTATGTTGCGTCGGCAACGCTGAATGGCAAGCCGTGGACGAAAAACTGGTTTCGCCAATCGGACATTGCGAATGGAGGGACGTGGGTGTTCCACATGAGCTCAGCGCCAACGAACTGGGGAACTACGGATCCGCCGCCGTCGATGTCCGATCCAAACGCGCGCCTATGCCCGCCGTCGTCGGGATCGGGAACCCCATAATTCGTTGCATCGAGGTTCGCCGCATCCTATCTATTTGTCGCTGGTTTTGCGGACACGGCGGCTTTGGCCATGAGCGGAGCGAGGCCTAAGATAGAGAAGAAGGACCATGCTCCCAGACGCGATTCAGGCCGGTATTCTGACCTGGCTGAACGCGCGAGGCAAGCTGGAAACATGAATCCTATCCGTCGAAAACGATGGGACAGTCATAGTGGAGAAAGCCAGTGAAGATGGAATTTCACATTTCGCGCGAAGCGCGTGAACGCTACAGCGTGGATGGAACACTTTTTTCCTATACAGGAAACGTGGTGTTTGCCGATATCGGAGCGAGCCGCCGCCTCGCACACCAAATCAACGAGATTCGCGGCACGGCGAATGATCCCAAAAAGGCGGTCAATCCGGCAGCTCTGTTTGCCATGGGGATCATCGACGAACTGAGTCATGCGATGATCCGGACCTATCGCCAGAGTCTGGACCCGAACGTGATTCAGGATGCAATCGGGTGGTTTCAGTCGCGGGTGGGCGAGGACGCGTTTGACCGAATGATGCTTTCGTTCGTGGAGCAGTTTCCGGGTACGGACATCCATCGCGGAGAGATGACGCCCGAGAAATGGCTGAAGGGGAGCACAGATGGAGTTCCGCATCGCGAGGCGGCTTTTGAAGAACTGATGCTGCTGTGGATGGCGAACGCAAATCCGGCATTTCTTCCTTTTAAGGAACTTTTCGACGACAGTCGGCTTGTGAAGGCGACGCAGTATGCAAAACTGGGCGGCGAACTGCCGAAGTATTTTGCCACGCGCCCGGTCATGGGTCCGGAGAAGAAAAACCTGTTCGATTTATTGCGGGCGCCGGCGCTGGTTTCTCCTGATTCGCTGAGCGGACAAATCGCGTACATCCGGGATCATTGGGCCTTCGCGCTGGGAGATGCGCTGCGTCGCCTGCTGCTTGCCGCCGACTTGCTGCAGGAGGAAGAGCTTGCCATCTGGATGCGATTTCATCCGCCCACCGATGCGGGCAGGGAGGCGCGTCGGCGTGGGCAGGGCTTTACGCCGGGCAGGGGCGAGGTGCCGAGCTTTTCCGATTCGATGCTGGAGTATGAGCGATTCAGTCGGGACGTGGACTGGATGCCAACCACGGTAATGATCGCGAAGAGCACCTATGTGTGGCTGGCGCAGCTCTCGAAGCAATTTGGGCGCGAGATCCGGCGGCTCGACCAGATTCCGGACGAGGAATTGGGCGTTCTTGCCTCTCGAGGGATCAATGCGCTGTGGTTGATCGGCGTGTGGGAGCGAAGCCGCGCCTCGAAGACCATCAAGCAGCTGATGGGAAATCATGACGCGGTGGCGTCGGCGTATTCCCTGGCCGATTACCAGATTGCGTGGGATCTGGGCGGCGAAGCGGCCTACAGAAATTTGCGAGACCGGGCGCGGGCCAAGGGAATCCGCCTGGCCAGCGACATGGTGCCGAACCACATGGGAATCGATTCGAAGTGGGTTATCGATCACCCCGAGTGGTTTCTGTCGCGACGTGATTGCCCCTATCCCGCATATCGATTCGAGGGGCCGGATCTGTCGAGCGACGGCCGGGTCGAGATCAAAATCGAAGATCACTATTTTGAGCAGAGCGATGCCGCAGTGGTATTCCGCAGGCGCGACAAATGGACCGGCGACACGCTGTATGTGTACCACGGCAACGACGGCACCAGCTTTCCGTGGAACGACACGGCGCAGCTGAATTATTTGAGCGCAGCGGTGCGGGAGCAGGTAATTCAGACGATCCTGTGCGTTGCACGGCTGTTTCCCATCATTCGCTTTGACGCGGCCATGACGCTGGCCAAGCGCCACGTAGAGCGGCTATGGTTTCCGCTGCCGGGCACGGGCGGAGCTATTCCTTCGCGCGCCGAGTACAGCATGACGAAAGAGGAGTTTGATGCCGCGATGCCGACCGAGTTCTGGCGGGACGTGGTGGATCGCGTAGCCGCCGAGGTGCCGGAGACATTGCTGCTGGCCGAGGCCTTCTGGATGATGGAAGGGTACTTTGTGCGAACCCTGGGCATGCACCGCGTGTATAACAGCGCGTTTATGGTGATGCTGCGGGATGAGGACAACGCCAATTATCGGTCGGTGCTGAAGAACACGCTGGAATTCGATCCTGACATTATGAAGCGCTATGTGAACTTTATGAGCAATCCGGATGAGCGGACGGCGATCGATCAGTTCGGGACGGGCGATAAGTATTTTGGAGTGGCCACGATGATGGCGACTCTGCCGGGACTTCCTATGCTGGGACACGGGCAGGTGGAAGGATTTACCGAGAAATATGGAATGGAGTATCAGCGGCCGCGCTATGACGAAACGCCCAACCTAGGTTTAGTAGAGCGTCATCAGCGGGAGATTGCTCCGCTGCTGCATCGTCGCGCGCTGTTTGCCGAAAGCCACGATTTTCTGCTCTACGACTTTTGGCGGGACAACGGCACGGTCGATGAGAATGTGTTTGCGTACTCCAACCGGCGCGGCGACCAGCGGGCGCTGGTCCTCTATCACAACCGCTATGGCACTACGCACGGCACGATTCACCGCTCTGCGGCGTATGCCGATAAGGGATCGGGAGGAATGCGGCAGCGCTCTCTACGGGAAGGGCTGGCGTTGAGCAGCGATCCGTCGGCGATCCTGGCGTATCGCCACCATCCCGCGGGCCTCGAGTACCTGAAGCGCTCCTCGGAGCTGGTAGCGCACGGGTTCACGATCGAGCTGCAGGCTTACAAATACGCGGTTCTTCTGGACTGGCGTGAGCTGCGTAGCGACGCCGACCATCCCTGGAGCGAGCTTTGCGATTCGCTGCAGGGGGCCGGGGTGCCCAACCTGGACCATGCATTGATCAATCTGAAGCTGCGGCCGGTGCACCAGGCAGTGCGCAGTCTTCTCGACCCGTCGCTGACCGGCGAATTGGCAAGGCTCGGCGAGTTGGCGGTGAGTGCCGTGGGACCGGAGACGCGAGGAGCTACCGCGGCAGAGCGCGGCAGGCAGGAGAAGGCTCTGATTGAGACAATCAAATTGCGGGCTGCGATGTTGATGACCGAGGTAAAGAACAATCGAGTCTGGACGGCGTGGAAGAAAGAAGGTTTGAGTAAAACGAAGCTGGGCAGCGAGGCAGCTGCGCCGCGTGAGGTGACGATGCCGGAGAGGGTTGCCGCCTACGTGACGGCTGCGATGCACCTGCCGCGGTTGGAGGATTGCTTCTCATCGGGGTGGTCCGTTGAAGCTCGCCGCGTGTTGCCAAGCCAGAGCGCATCCCGGAACTCGCTGGCTGTCTGGGGGCCGGTGATGGCGTGGTGCGTCTTTCAGGGGCTGGCGGATTCGCTGAATCCCGGGCAGACACCTTACTTTGCGGAGGAGATGTTCGACACGCTGCACCTGCGGGAAGTGTTGGCAGCGCGATTCGCCTCTTTAGATCTGGAAGGGGACGAGGGATGGCGAGCGGCGGCGCGAGTGCGTCTGGCGCTTCGCGAGGCGGAAAAATCCAGCGAGGCGGTGCTGCCGGAATCCATTTGGGAAGACGGTGATTGGCGATGGCTCACTGGAACTCACGACGCGGGGGGCCGCACCTACTTCCGGCAGGAGGATTTCGAGCAGACGCTGTGGTGGGCGCAGCTTCCGTCGCTGATCGGGTTGGCGAAGAATGCCGCAGCGCAGGACGCCTGCCGGGCGCTGGAGGGAAAGGTGAAGGCGCAGGAACGCAGTGCCAAAGCCGCGGGATTCGAACTGCATACCTTTCTCCGCATGGGACGAGTGATCAAGACGGCCGAGACGGCAGTAGTCGCATCGACGAAAGCCAAGCCTGGCGTGAAGGCTGCAAAGAAGGCGCCGGCGAAAACTTTGAAGAGGATCGAGACCCCTAAGGAGGCGGCCTCGAAAACCGCAAAGAAGGCCGATGCGAAGGTCCCAACGAAGGTGGCTGGAACCAAGAAAGCGAAACGCGAAACGCCTCCAAAGCCGAAGAAGAGTTGAGGGCAGCCGGGTCGTTGCGGGCCAGCGCGAAGGGGAAGCTTCTCGCGGTGTGTGAGTCGGGCCGCATCGCGCGAAGGATCGAATGGTTGGGGACGAGACCTACTTGTTTTTCGAGCGCGCGGAATTGGCCGCGGCGGAATGGCTATGCGAGACTAGAGAAGCCAATCGCGCCAGTCCAGGCATGTGTCTTGAAGTTTCACTGGACGCTTTGTTTGCCGGGAGCAGTTGATTCTTGTCCGGCGATCGGGCACACCCTGCGCTTCGGGCCTGTAACTCGACGGTTAGAATCCTCCATCTCCAGATTTTGTCGGCGAGGCCCCGAGAGACGCGTCGTCGAAGGATACTCAGCATTATGAGTTTGTCCGGCCACTCAGTACGGCAGCGATTGATCCCATCGCTCTTCCCACCCTTATCGTTCGCGTTGCCAAGAAGGGCCGTTCCTGGGAAATGCCACGTTGATTCTCGACATTTCGCGCCGTCAGCTACGAGTTGCTCAGTGTGCGAGGAGCTGCACTAAAATGCATTGTTCGATCTGAACAAGACCCGAATGACTGGTACATCAGGAAATCTGCCGAATCATGGGGGTTGGAGTAGCTGGTCGAAGCGATCGGCCTTGTGTGCCTTTGGTTACCTGAATCCGGCGGTTACGTTGAGTACGCGCGTACCGCCTTAATCTGAGATATCATAGGCCATGAATGTCCGGAGCAATCGTGTACGGAGAGTAATATTCCTGCTCTGGATTATCGTGTTGCCTGCATGGATACTTGGCTCTCCTTGTCTCTGTGCGGGAGTGGGGTTCGAGCAAAGCACTTCGGCGGCATCCTCAGTTCGCCCAAACTGGACTGCGCCCACCTCACTCCATCGCTCCCATATATCCCGGAAGAAGATTGGCCTTCGCGTCCACCTGCGACGCCGAATCGATAGTGTCTTAATCACCCCGCATCATCGAAGGCGTCGCCAATTCGGGCTTGAAGCTCCGGCGATTCGTATACACGCATTCATCATTCAGGTTGCCAACTTGAATGACCTGAACGAGCATGTACCGCCGTCCACGCGTCTCCGACCATCCGACCGTTCGCCTCCTTCGCTCTGACCCATTTCAGGTTCCAGGCCCCGCTTCATGTCGAGAAGCACTGTCGAACTGGGATAACCGGCTCTGCAGTCCTTATTGCAGTCTTTCTATTCGCTAAAGCAGGGTTCGGAAACATAGCGGTTTGAGCTGCCGGAGAATCCTGTCCCGAAGTTTGGGCGTTTTTACCTTCCGCCGCTACCGCTATCTGGATCAGTGGGCGTCCGAACGTGATGTGCGGAAAATGTGGGCATGCAGGAACGATCACAACCAATCCGTGAAAGCCCGTCCGATGGAGGTAACTCAGCGAATGCTGACCTTGAGAAGAAAGCCGCTCTCTGCTGTCGCAGCGATACTCGTGTGTTCGCAGTGGCTTTCCGCCATGGCGCAGCAGCCTGCCGCGACCAGGGTGACGCAATTTACCGTTCAGGAAGCCGTCGACTACGCGCTCGCTAACTATCCTGCAGTGCGTGCGGCGATGGAGCAGTACAACGCCTCCAAGGCTGGCGTTGGGCTTGCCAAAACTGCATACATCCCGCGGCTCGATACAGTGTGGCAAGGAGATCGGGGCTCGCGCGAAAGCGTGCTGGGGGTGCTGCTTCCACAAACTCCAAACATCCTGACGGGGACACAGGGAACCGTCACTCCCCACTCCTACCGTCCCTTTTGGACATCCGGCGCAGGAGTTCTCCTTTCGTGGGAGCCCTTCGACTTTGGCTTCCGTCGCTCCCAGGTGCGTTCGGCACAGATGACAGAGAGTCGCATCGGCGAGCAGGTCGAACTCACCAAACTAGGGGTCGCCACAGCAGTTGCCGAAGCATCCCTAGCCGTGCTGGCTGGGGAGCAGCGGGTGAACGCAAGTCTCGCGGACGTAAACCGCAGAGAGGTGTTTGCCCGATCGGTGCATGCTCTGGTCGACGCGCATCTGCGACCGGGTGCCGATGCTTCTCGTGCGGAGGCGGAATTGGCTGCGGCTCGAACACGGCTAATTCTTGCGCAGCGGGATGACCAGGTGAACAGCAGCGCGTTTGCGGCGTTGCTGGGTCTGGCCGGAACGACCGTTCAGATTAAGGTCGGCCCATTCCTTGAAATTCCACCGGATCAAACCTGGGCCGAAACTACGCTCGCGAATCATCCCGCGGCGATCACGCAACAAAGAAGGATTCAGGAAGCCAACGCGCGAATCAGCGTCCTCAATCACTCCTTCTACCCACACTTCACGACGGAGGGACTGCTTTCGGCCCGTGGTAGTGGAGAGACGTCCACGGGAGAAGTGAAACAGTGGCCAAGTGGGATGGGCTTCGACATCTATAACTGGGAGGCGGGACTGACGGCTTCGCTTGACCTAACCAGTATCGTGCCGATTCGAGAACGCAAGAAAATTGAGGTCGCCAATCGACGTCTTGAAGAAGCAGTCTATGTGCAGACCATGCAGGTACTGACCGGCCAACAGCAAGAAGCGTTGGCGGAGCTGACCGGCGCGCGGCTAGTTGCGCAGAACACTCCAACTGAACTGGAAGCATCGCGACAGAGCGAGACCCAGGCTTTGGCTCGATTTCATGCCGGCCTCGGGACCATCGTCGATGTTGCCGAGGCCCAGAGCCTGCTGGTCCAGGCGGAAATGGACGACTCACTAGCACGGCTCAGCATCTGGCGCGCGCTTGCAGGTCTCGCCGCGGCCGAGGGTGACTTGACTCCTTTTATTAGCACTGTGAATAGTATGCCTGCGGGAGGGCATTGACCTATGTGGCTTGTTCATGCTGCCCTGCGGCGTCCAATCACGGTTCTCATCGCGGTCATTGCCATCGCGCTCGGTTCGATTCTTGCCATCGAACGCATGCCGGTAGATATTTTTCCGAACCTGAACTTGCCTGTGATTTATGTGGCTCAGCCCTACGGCGGAATGAGTCCAGCGCAGATGGAAGGCTATCTGACTTACTACTACGAATCCAACTTTCTGTACGTTGCTGGACTGGAAAGCGTGGAGTCGAAGTCGGTTGAGAATTTTGCGCTGCTCAAGCTTTCCTTTCTTCCCGGTACCGACATGAACCAGGCCCTCGCGCAGACCGTCGCATACATTGAGCGAGCGCACGCCTATATGCCGGCCGGAACTGTCCCGCCATTTGTGTTGCGGTTCGACGCGGGCAGCGTACCGGTTGGCTATCTCGTATTTGCCAGCAAGAGCCACAACGTGGATGAGTTGCAGGATCTGGCACTCAACCGGGTTCGTCCGCTGTTCACGACCTTGCCGGGTGTGTCGTCTCCGGCCACCTTCGGGGGCAGCTCTCGAACCATTGTGATTCACGTCGACCGCAGCAAACTGAACAGCTACCGCATGTCGACAGGCGAGGTCGTGAAAGCACTCCTTTCCGGCAACGTCATCGCTCCCGCTGGTGACGTGCGAACCGGTAAGCTCGACCGAATCACACCCATGAACGCGGTCGTGTCGAACATCAACGACCTCGCAAATTTACCGGTACGCACGGGTGCCGGGCCGACGGTATTTGTACGAGACGTAGGTTGGGTGGAAGACGGCAGCGATATCACTCTCGGCTATGCGCTGGTCAACGGCCGTCGCACTGTGTACCTACCTGTCACTAAGCGCGCTGACGCGTCCACGATAGCGGTGGTGGATGAAGTGAAGTCGAACATGAGCCGTTTTGCAAACGTGCTTCCGCCGGACGTTCAGATCAGTTATGAGTTCGACCAGTCCGGCCGCGTGAAACGATCGCTTGCAGGACTCATCTGGGAAGGCACAATTGGCGCATTTCTCACCGGCTTGATGGTGTTTCTTTTCTTGCGGGAATGGCGAAGCTCATTCATCGTCATCGCATCGATTCCTTTTGCGCTGGTTGCAGCCGTTGTTTGCCTGTGGCTCGCGAATCAGACCATCAACATCATGACGTTGAGTGGTCTCGCTCTGGCGGTTGGCATACTTGTCGACGAGGCAATGGTCGAAATTGAAAACATTCATCGCAACCTGCAGTTGACGGATAACGTACCGCAAGCGGTGCTGGATGCAACGCGCCAGACGATCATTCCCAGGTTCCTGGCGATGCTCTCCATTCTCGCGGTGTTCCTGCCTTCGTTTTTGATGGTGGGTGTGACCCGTGCATTATTTGTTCCTCTGTCGTTGGCAGTCGGCTTCGCCATGATCGCTTCGTACTTGCTATCCAGCACATTCGTGCCAGTGCTCTACATATGGCTGAACAAACGCATGCACCGTAACGAAGAGGAAAGTGCCGGACGCAGCCGTTTCGATCACTTCCGCGATCGATATGAGCGCCTCATCGGACGACTGATCGCTCGGCGTGGTCTGCTGATTGGAGTCTACGTCGCGGTTTCAGCGGCGACGATTCTGTTGCTGGGGCCACAACTTGGTCGGGAGATTTTTCCTCACACCCCTGAAACTCAGTTTCAGCTGCGTTTGCGCGCCCCAAGCGGAACGCGGATTGAGGTCACAGAACAGACCACCCTGAAAACTCTGGAAGAGATCAATCGTCTGGCTGGACCCGGCAATGTCGAAGTGAGCATTGGCTATGTTGGGACCTACGCGCCGAGCTATCCGGTGAACCTGGTGTATCTGTGGACCAGTGGACCTCAGGAGGCTGTGCTTCGCATTCAGTTGAAGAAAAGCGCGAACATCCATGTAAGTGTTCTGCAGGAGCAGTTACGCAGGGTGCTACCAAGCGAATTTCCGGATACGTCTTTTACCTTTGAATCTGGAGACATAGTCGATCAGATCATGGACTTCGGCTCGCCGACACCGATTGAAGTCGCCATTCAGGGTTTCAATTTTTCCGCGGATCACGAGTACGCAGAAAAGGTTCGCACAGAGATGGCGAAAATCGGTCATCTGCGGGATTTGCATTATGGCCAACCGCTGCAGTATCCCAGCCTCAATATTGATATCGATCGCGAACGGTCTGGCCAGCTCGGTCTTACGGTGGAACAGGTGGCTCGCTCGGTGGAAACAGCAACGTGGTCCAGCCGATTTGTGTCCCGCAATTTCTGGCAGGACCCAGTCACTGGCGTGGGATATCAAGTGCAGGTGGAAGTCCCGCAGGATCAAATGAAGTCTATGGACGACCTCGCCAGCATTCCCTTGATGAGCGGCGGACCGTCGAACCACCCCAATCTCGGCGACGTGGCGCATCTCTCGTACGGGCAAGTGACGGGCGAATTCGACCGCTACGACATGCAGCGCATGATCTCGCTGACGGCGAATGTGCAAGGCGAAGACCTGGGGCGAGCCGCGGATCAAGTGGAAGCGGCCATGCAGCGTGCAGGTCCTCCTCCCCGCGGAGTAGAAGTTCACATTCGCGGTCAGGTCTTGCCCATGCGCCAGACGCAGCACTACCTCACGCTGGGACTGCTATTCGCGGTGGTGGCAATCTACTTGTTGCTCGCGGCAAACTTCCAGTCTCTGCGGCTGGCATTTGTCGCGGTTTCCACTACTCCAGCGGTCGTGTGCGGAGTCATCGTCATGCTGCTGCTGACTGGAACGACGCTCAATCTGCAATCCTTCATGGGCGCAATCATGGCCCTCGGCGTCTCCGTCGCGAACTCAATTCTATTGGTGACATTCGCGGAAGGACACCGGCGTGCCGGCACGGAGTCCTCAGTGGAGGCAGCAATTTTTGGCGGCAAGACCAGGCTGCGTCCCATTCTGATGACCAGCATCGCTATGATTGCCGGGATGATTCCCATGGCACTTGCCTTAAATGAAGGCGGCCATCAGACTTCGCCGCTGGGCCGCGCGGTGATCGGTGGACTGGCAGCTTCGACGTTCGCCACCCTGTTTGTCCTGCCGGCGATATTTTCGTTGGCTCAGGAGCGGGCCTCCAGATCGTCAGCGTCGCTCGACGTGTCCGACCCGCACAGCCCCTATTTTTCGCTGGGCACTGAAGGAGAACGAAATTGATTACAGCGTGTGTAACTCGATCCCAATCCCGATACCGCACTGGACAAACTGCGCGAGCTTTGCTGATGGCAACAGCACTTTCAATCGGTCTTGCGATTTGTGGCTGCAATTCCGGTTTAGATAAAGCCTCCGTCGCCGCGGCTGCAGCGCAACCTGCGCCGACGGTCGTCGATTGCGTCAAAGTTGTTTCGCAGCGCTTGGATATAAACATCCCGCTGCCGGGCGAACTGCAGCCTTACGAAGAGGTGAGGATCTTCCCCAAGGTAAGTGGGTTTGTTAAGTGGATCGGGGTGGATCGCGGATCGACGGTGAAACAGGGGCAGCTGTTGGCGGTGCTGATAGCACCGGAAATTGTTGCGCAAAAGTCAGAAGCAGAAGCGAAGGTTTTGAGCGCGGAGAATCAGCGCATCGCTGCGGAGGCAAAACTCGCCGCCGATGAAAGCAGTTGGGAACGGCTGAAACAAGCTGCGAGCACGCCGGGTGTGATCTCCGACGAAGAGCTTGAGGTTGCGGAGAAGGCCGCTACCGCGGACCGTGCCCGTGTGGTCGCGTTGCGCAATACTGCCGACGCTGCTCGCGCAAATCTGCGCTCGGCCGAAGAAATGGAAAGCTATCTGAATATTACCGCTCCGTTCGACGGCGTCGTGACCAAACGCAACGTCCATCCGGGGGCGCTTGTCGGTCCCGGTGGCGGGTCGGGAACGCAGCCGTCGATGGTGCGAATCGAGCAGGTGGCACATCTACGGCTGGTCGTCGCTGTGCCTGAGGTCTACGTCGCCGACATTCAGAAAGGGGAAACAATCAGCTTCACCGTTCCTGCGTTTCCGGGCCGCACCTTCCATGGCACGGTCGCGCGACTTGCCGATTCCATCGACGTGTCGACTCGGACCATGCCCGTTGAAATGGATGTCTGGAACCCTGGATTGGAATTGCATTCGGGAATGTTTCCCTCAATTCTGTGGCCTGTGCGTCGTACTTCAGCGACTCTGTTCGTTCCGCAGTCTGCGGTCGGCCGCAATATGGAACAAATCTATGTCGTCCTTATTCGTGACGGGAAGGTCGAACAGGTAAGCGTCAAAACAGGCGCAGTTATGGGCGGCATGACTGAAGTATTTGGCAATCTCCAGCCAGGAGACCAAGCCGCTCTTCACGCAACCGACGAACTGCGCACCGGCACAGCGGCGTCTGCCCATATGGTGAATGCTGACGTTCATTGAATTCGAGCATGAGCTTCTCCGTGCCTGATCTCTTCTCCTGCAGAATGGCGCCAGCGGCTTAGTGGCGCTGGAATGCTTCGCAGCAGCGGCGGACAGAGATCTTGTTGGCGGATCCGGTGAACTTCGGCAGACTCTTGTATGTTGATTGCTTGAAAAGTTCACGGGCTGCTTCCAAGCCAGGGTGGAAATCGTAACGCAGGATTGGTCCCTATAAGTCGGCCAGTGTTACAAATCTGCTTTTCCGCGAAAAGCTGGAGATAGGCACGGAACGTTTTTGTCGACGCCAATTAATCGAGACCAAATTGACCTTAGCGTGCCCTACGCTGGTGTTAGAGTGGGCCAGGGAATTGTCAGAGGCGTGGAAGCGCCGTCCGATCTTCCCGCCGGATTTTGTGCTTCACTCTCTGCGCCATACAATGCTGTCTAGGCTTGGTGAATCAGGGGTGGATGCTTTCACGATCATGCGAATCGCAGGACATAGCAGCATCGTGGTGTCGCAGCGGTATATTCATCCCACACCAGAGGCGGTGGAACGTGCCTTCGAGCGACTTCAGCTCTCGGCAAAAGTGACCGTCATCAGGCCAAAACGACAGCGACCCGCTACAGTATCCGCTACAGTCGCTGATGGAGTAGCCGTAAGTCATTGAAGGGCCTGTAGCTCAACGGTTAGAGCAGAGGACTCATAATCCTTTGGTTGGGGGTTCAAATCCCTCCGGGCCCACCAAAAGAAAATCTGATTGTTCTCGCTTGTGCACTGATTTTCAAGACATTTCAGGGTCGCTGCGGTAGAAACAGAAGTTTCGGCCGCCACCACAGGCGTGCGTGCGCTAGATAATTTACGGGGGGTTCTGCATATGAATTCCCTAGAATGCCGTCATGCGAGAACTGAGCCTGCTAGCGCTGCAGACGTTCCAGGTTCTTTTTCTCTGGATCCACGATTGGATTCCTCTGGGCCGTTTGAACGATGTTGCCGCGGTCAAAAGTCAGGACACGAGAGGGCGTCTTGTCAGGGTAACTCTTATCCAGAGCGCGCCATTCACGGTCGGGCTGCTGTTCTGCCTGATTCATTTTGGACAACCCTATCCGGGATGGCTCAACATCTGGCTCAAGGTCAGCTACACAGCGCTGTTCCTCGGCCAGTTGCGCGCCTGGTGGTTCCCTTATCTGTTGCGGCCAGAGCCGGAACGAGCCCTTCGCTACCGGATCATGTTTGGCAAAACGCATTCCTTTCTGCCCGTACGGAACGGACTCGTTCCCAACACTGCTCATATTCTTTTGCACATCGCGACGTTAGCGACCCTGGTACTGCTCTTCGCATGAGCACTTCCGGCGGTGAGTAGCCTACGACGGCGGCTGCAGGGGAAGCTGCAGCCAGGCGAGGCCGATGTCCCTGCCCATATTGTTGCTCATGAGTTGTTGTGGACGCGTCATACAACAGGGCGAGCCGTTTCTCCACCTTCACGACGGACGGCATGCCGATGCACCGCGCGCTCCAAGGGCAATTGGTCCGATCCAAAACTATCGCGCGCCGGTCGGCATCCCACGTTTCCAGATTCTTACTCCAATAGACCCAGATGCTGTCGGTGTATTCTCCGCCAGGGTCGAGACCAATGTGGTTGGTGAAAAGGAACCAGGTGTGATTGGATGGCTCAAAATAAAGCGCCGAGTTTTCGATCTGCTGATCCGGCGGCAGGATCGGCTCGGAATTAAGCTGCCATGGTCCATCCAAATCCTTCGTGCGAGCAATTGACAGAGTCCTCTTCAGTTGCTTGCCGTGATAAGCAGCGGCGCTGAAGAACATGAGGTATTCGTCTCCCCGTCTCACGATCTGGCCGGGCTGGCGGTGTCGGCGTAATACGTTCCAGGGCGGGTACGGAAGGGAACTACAAGCTTCTGCTTGGTCCAAGGGCCGCCCGGATGTCTGCTGCGTGCGGCGAGAGTGAAATAGGGAACCGCAGGGATGCGATTGGGCGGGGGAGTCGTAGTTCGAGAACCGACATAAAACATGTGCCACCACGGGCTATCGAATACCGTCCACGGTGAGGTCGCGGTACCCGCATCGTCTTCGCCCGGTGAGCCCAGGCTGAGAGCCGGGCCCTTCAGGTTCCAATGGCGGAGATCGGTGCTGGTTGCCAGACAGGCTAGCCAACCGGTGGGACCGGCGCCGTCGTAGTAGAGGTAGTAGGTACCACTCGCACGAAAGCAGATTGCTTCGCGAGCACCAAGGTAGTCGCACCGATCGGGCCCAGTTCCGTGACGAAGGATGGGGATCGCGTCGAACGCATCGAGGCGAAGCGTCGCAACGGGGCGCCCGTCCGGATACGATTGACGCCCGGAAACATCGGCTGACGCGGAGGGCGGCTTTCCTGCGGCCGCCTCCATGGGGAGCGGGGAAAGTGCGCATGCAGCAAGGGCCTGAAGGAAAGTTCGTCGAGAAGTCACAAAGCTGAGCCTTTCTTACGCTCGCACGCAGTACGTTCAAGTCCGGGTGCGAGCTTTGCCGGTAACACGAGGGGCCAGTTCAGCCGAACGAGCAAGGATGAAGCGACGGAATGCTCCTGCGTTGCCTGTGGGCGCCGGTCCTGCGGGGCAAGCGAGAGAGAACATACGCGACAATCGCAACCCTTTGACGTGCGCGAGGCGAAGGGTACCGAGAGCCAGTTGGTTGCGCACGGTCCAGCGGGATACGAAGGTGACGCCGAGGCCTGCTTCCACAGCGCTGAGCAAGCCCTCGGTCGAATCGAGCTCTATGGTCGCCTTGAGGTCCTTCTTCTTGAGGCCGGCTTTGGCTAAAGCGCCTTCGACAACGCGGCGCGATCCCGAACCAAATTCCCGCATCAACAGGGGCGCCCCCTTGAGCGCTTTCACGTCGATCTCAAGATCGGCCCACTCGTGGCTGGCGGGAACGACAAGGACCATTTGATCTTCCATGAAAGGTTCGATGCGAACATCTTTGCGCAAGCCCGGGCCCTCGATCATCGCCAGTTGAATACGGTGTTCGGCGAGAGCTGCAAGGACTTCATCCGTGTTGCCGCTCATCGCGGTCAGCTCAACCCGAGGATTTTCGCGGAGAAAAGCGGCGACAAGATTTGGGAGCAGATATTGTCCGATTGTTTGCGATGCTCCCAGGGCGAGCTTGCCGGCGTGATGACCCCCGGTGCTGGCCACCACCTCATAAGCCTCGTCGGAGATCGCCTTCAACCTGTTCGCATATGTTAGGAGAGATTTTCCTGCGGGAGTGAGAGTGATGCGTCCGCCAGTGCGGTCGAAGAGCGGGATCCCATACTCATCTTCGAGGGTCTTGATTTGTTGCGTAATAGCGGGCTGGGTAAGGAAGAGTTCTTCCGCAGCGCGACTGAAGTTGAGATGTTGTGCGACGATTCGGAAAATCTTGAGCCGAAAATTCTCCATGTATCTCTCGTCCCGGTCGAGTTGTGTCAGGCGTGCCGAGGTTCACTTGCAGCGGCAACAAGCCTGCTTCACGATTGTCGCAGAACCGCGCCGATTGGGCTGATGGCATGCGAGTGATGGGGCGCGGCGGCTATAAGGATTAGGAATCGGCTATAAGAACTTCCGCTTGGACTTCCTCCTTGATGCCCGAAGAGACTGGAAGCAGGAGGACGGTTTGAATCCGAAGACTATCTTTTTTCTGGGTTTGATTTTGTGCGCCACCGGCGTTGTTTCTCCCGCGGTTGCATTAGTGGCCGGAATCGCCTACGGATTTACCTTCCCTCATCCCTATCATCTGGACAGTAGAAATTTATCGCATTTTTTATTGCAGGCGGCGGTGGTCGCGCTGGGTTTCGGGATGAACCTTCGCGAGGTGATCCATGCCGGCCGGGCGGGATTTTTCTATACGGCGATCAGCATTTCCGTGGCGATGCTGCTGGGCTGGGGTTTGGGGCGCATGCTGGGCGTCACCAAGAAAGCATCGTTTCTGATCACGGCTGGAACCGCGATCTGCGGCGGAAGCGCCATCGCTGCGATCTCGTCAATTACAAGACCCGATGAAGAAGAGATGGCGATGGCGCTGGGAACGGTCTTTGTACTGAACTCGGTGGCGCTGCTGCTGTTCCCGACGATTGGTTGGGCATTGCACATGAGCCAAACGCAGTTTGGACTTTGGGCGGCATTGGCGATTCACGATACCAGTTCCGTGGTGGGCGCGGCAGCGAAATACGGGGCGCAGGCGTTACAGATAGGGACTACGGTGAAACTGGCGAGGGCACTGTGGATCATCCCGGTATCGATGATCACGGCGTATGTCGCCAAGAGCAAGACGCGTGTTCAGTGGCCGTGGTTTATTCTGCTGTTCTGCCTGGCTGCTGTGGCCAAGACCTATCTTCCGATTGGGGCCAGACTCTATCCGGTGTTGAGCCACCTTGGCCGGCTCGGACTTACGGTGGTTCTGTTTTTGATTGGCACCGGCCTGTCGAAAAGCACACTGCGGCGGGTCGGCATTCGACCATTTCTACAGGGCGTTTGCTTATGGGCGATTGTTGCCGTCACATCCCTGCTGGCGATCCGTGCAGGATGGATCACGCTGTAAGGAAAATGTGACGGCTGCCCAAGTGCAGGGAATCGAGCTATGGATTCTTGACGTCGATCCAGCGTCGCGAGCTATGGCTCTTCAACTCCGCATCCATCAAGACCAATTGCCGCAAACCATCGGACATCTGCGGATAGTCGACCGGAGAATTCTGGTCTCGAATCGACGCATAGAATCTGCGGAAGATCTGTTTGAAGGCATCGTCGTAACCCTCGCTATGGCCGCAGGGAAGGTCCGCATAGGACCGCGCCTTCTCCTTCATGAGGGATGGGTCTTTCAGGTACAACTGATTTGCGCTGTCGGGGCGACCGACCCACAATTCGTCGGGACGCTCCTGATCCCAGCTGACCGATGCTTTTGTTCCGTAAACTTCCATCCTGAGTTGATTCTTGCGTCCCGCGGCCATCTGGCTCGCAATCATGGCTCCGCGGGCGCCGCCATCCATGTGGAAGAGAACGCTGCCAAAATCTTCTGTGTCGACAACGACCTGGTCCCCGGTGGCAGTCGCCGCCTTGGCGGTAAAGGTTTCCACCTTGGTCGTGGGCCGGGTGCGGGTGGGATAAAAGGTTTGCAGGTCTGCGCATAGAGAAGTGACCCGCAGGCCGGTCACATGCTCCGCCATGTCGAACCAATGGGTGCCGACATCTCCCATGGTTCGCGATTGCCCCGCGAATTTGGAATCGATACGCCAATTCCACGCGGCCTCGTCCAAAAGCCAGTCCTGCAGGTAGTTTCCTTGAACGATGAGGATGCGGCCAAGGTCGCCATCTTCTCGCATGCGCCGCATTTGTTGCACCATGGGGTAGAAACGCAGATTCTGGCAGACGCAGTTGCGTAGTTTCCGTTCCGTTGCGAGCTGGACAAGCTCCGCGGCAGTTTCTACGGAGGTGGAAAGAGGCTTTTCGCAGAGGACATGTTTGCCGGCCAGCAGCGCATCCTTGGCCATGGAATAGTGCAAGGAGTTCGGCGTGCAGACGTGGATCGCGTCGATGCTGGGATCGCTCAACACGTTGCGATAGTCTGCTTCGGACCTCTCGATGCCGAAACCCGCACCCAGGCTTTGTGCTGACGCAAGCTCGCGGCCGACGATCGCGACAACTTCCACGCCCTCGACGCGACGGAGTGCTTCCAGATGCACACGTCCCATGAATCCAGTTCCAAGAATTGCCGTTCGAATCAGCTTCAATTCCATTCCTCCTGGGCCGAAGCCCGGCTAGCGATCAAAAGTGTTGCAAAAAACAAAATGTGTGGGCTGATGCAATTATGCCCACCACGGCGCACTGGGCGGTTGTTCGATGACCAGTCCGCGGAGGAATTGCGCTGCTTTGGTCAATCCTTCTTCGGAGGACATGAGACTGTCTTCGTGCTCGATGGAGAGCACGCCGTCGTAGCCAAACATCCGCAGCGTAGAAACAAACTCTCGCCACCACTCCTCGCCGTGACCGTAGCCACAGGTGCGGAAGATCCAGGCTCGATTGCGTTCGTCGGTGTAAGGCTTGGTATCCAGGACGCCGGTACGAGGCAAATTCGCGGGATAGAGTTGGGTATCTTTGGCGTGGACGTGAAAGATTGAGTCTCCAAGTACGCGGACGGCGGCAATCGGGTCAATCCCTTGCCAGAACATGTGGCTGGGATCGTAGTTGCATCCGACGGCGGGGCCGGCAATCGCACGTAGCCGAGCCATGGTCTCCGGACTGTACACGACGAAGCCGGGATGCATTTCAATCGCGACTTTGACATTGTGCTGCGCCGCGAACGCTCCGTGCTCGATCCAGTATGGAGTCACGACCTGGTCCCACTGCCAATTGAGAACATCGAGGTATTCCGGAGGCCAGGGGCAGGTGACCCAGTTGGGTGCAGTGGAATGGATGGAATCACCAGGACAGCCGGAAAAGTCGATGACAACCGGGACGCCTAGTTTTTCGGCGAGCAGAATTGTTTTTCGGCTGACATCGCGAGCCCGCTGGGCGCGTTGCCTATCGGGATGAAGCGCGTTTCCATGGCAACTGAGCGCACTGATGGTGACGCTGTGGTCCGCGAGCATGGCCTGGAACTCTCGAAGTTCCTCGCCATTTTCCAGCATGCTGAGCTTGCAGTGCGGGTCACCGGGAAAATTTCCAGTACCTAGCTCCACGGTGGTAATGTTGAGGGCTTTTAGTTTCTGCAGCACAGTTTTCAGCGGTAACTGCGCCAACAACGGCGTGAATACTCCAACTCGCATTTCGATTCTCTTTTCGTTGTTTTATTCAAACGCGATGCAGACGGGAGAGTCAAGCGGGTACTGCTTTCCTGCTGACGCCAGCCGGCCAGTTTGCGGGTCACACTTCAGAATGACGATATTTGCTGAGTCCTGATTGGCGACGACCAGCCATCGGCCATCGGGCGCGACTGCAAAATGGCGTGGGGTGTTTCCCTCGCAGGAAATTCGCTGCAACAGGGCAAGATGTCCATTCGTAGGATCGAGGGAGAAGGCAGTGATGCTATCGTCTCCGCGATTGGACGCGTAGAGGAAACGCCGGTTGGGATGAATCGCGACGGTGGCTGCGGCCGTGGGCTTTCTGAATTGTTTCGGCAGGGTGGAGATGACCTGAAACCGAGTGAGCGCACCGTTTGCGGGATCCCAGTTCAAGCATTCCAGCGTGCTAGCCATTTCGTTGATGGAGTATGCCCATTTTCCGTTCGGATGGAAGGTGAGGTTACGCGGGCCGGAGCCGGGGATTGCGCTGTAAAAGGGTGGGTCATTCGGCGTGAGTTGCGCGGTCGCGGGATCGAAGCGATAGACATGGATGCGATCCGTGCCGAGATCGTTCACCAACAGATGTCGATTGTCAGGAGAGATGGTCGTGCAATGCCCGTGCGGCGCCTGTTGCCGCGTGGGGTTCACGCTGTGACCGTGGAAGGAAATATTTGAAACGGGCGCGCTGAGACCTCCACCGGGAAGGATCTTGAAACTGGCAACGCCGCCACTAGCGTAGTTGGCTACGAAGACGGAGCCTCCGGTATGATCCGTGGTCAAATTGCAGGGACCTGAACCTCCCGAGGGCACGACATTTTTAGCCAAGAGCTTGCCGGATGATGGGTCGATGGTGAAAGCGGAGACAGAACCGGGTGAGCTGCCCGGCTGTTCATTGGCCGCGTACAAACGGGTATGCCCGGGGGAAAGCGCGAGGAAGCTTGGATTCGGGGTTGGCGCGGCAAGACCTATCGGCAGCATCTCCCCGGTGAGCGGATTCCAACGGTAGGCATAGATGCCATGGCTACTTTTGGCTGTATAGGTCCCGACAAAAATCCGCTTCGTCTGGTTGTCAGATGACCATAGAAAGCGGCTGGCAAACGGGGCAATCGCCAGGCCCAGCATGCAGTCGCGCCGACTGATTTTTTTCATGTGATCCAGTGTAACCCTGGAGCGCCAGCGGCGGCTCGTTACGCATAGCTGGAAGCGGCACTGGCATATTTGCTGCCACGCTCCCGTGACGTGCGTTCGACGTAGCCGCTGTCGCGGAGCGCCTGGAGCGGATCGTCGGGCAAGCCGCGTTCGCGTCTCCAAGTCTTCAGGGCCGGACGTACATCCGTCCAGAAAGCGGAACGCAAACATTCCTCGGCCTCGACCAGGCGGCACTCGCGCTGCAGTTGGGCAAGCTGGGCATGGTCGACCAGGCAGGCTTTTGCGTAGAGCTCCTGCGCGGTCAGCACAGTCTGCAACATGGCTTCCAGTTTGTTCTTCAGGTTGTGACTTTGATCGACGAGGTATGCAGGGGCGGAAGCCTGGGGATGCTCCCAATGGTAGGAAAGGATTTCGTGAAATAAACGGAAGGCCTGGTATGGATCGATGGAACCGAGAGTCAGATCGTCATCGGCGTAGCGGCGGTCGTTGAAGTGAAAGCCTCCCAGCAATTTTTCGCGTTGCAGCCATGCCAGGATCTGTTCAATGTTTTGTGCCTGATAGTGATGCCCGGTGTCGACCAGGACGAAGGCCTGTGGACCGGCGGCGCGGGCGAACAACAGGGCCATGCCCCAGTCGGCAATGTCGGTATGGTAAAACGCCGGCTCAAAGGGCTTGTATTCGACCAGCATGCGCTGGCCAGGGGCAAGCGCGGCGTGGGTGCTGGCCAGTCCCTGTTGAAACCAGTCGATGCGGTGGCGAATGTTTTGCGTGCCGGGATAGTTGGAGCCGTCGGCGAACCAGAGCGATACGTCGACGTTGTCGAGTTCTCTGGCAATCGCTACGGATTCCAGGACGTGATCGAGCGCCCGCTGTCGAATAGCGGGGTCGGGATTGCCGAAGGAGCCGAATTTGTAGTTCTGACTCTCAAAAAGATTTGGATTAATGGCGCCGGCGCGGATGCCAAAGTGGCGGCTGAGGTCGCGAACCTCGGCAACATCGCGCATGCCATTGGGAAAGTCCCACAAAACATGCATTGCCATGCTGGGACTGGCGCCGCTGAGTTGATGGACCTGGGCAGCGTCGGCGAATTTTTCTTCCAAGGTATGCGCGGCGGAGGGCTGGAGGAACTTTCCGAAGCGGGTGCCGGTGTTGGCGAAGCCCCACGACGGAACTTCAATCGCAAAGCGATCCAGTTGTTTTGAGAGATGGTCTGGTGCGTTGAGTTGATCGGAATTCGCAGTCATGATGATGCCCTCGAAAGGCGCGATGGCGCCGGTTGCGCGGCGGTCGTATGGATTTCGTCCGTCGACGGTGTGTGCACGGATGAATCAGAAAGCATTCCGGCCCAAAGGGCGACAGCATCGTGATCGACGCCATCCTGATTCGGGTTCTGAATATGGGAGCCGGTTCGGCTGCGGTGCATGTTTCCCAGCGCGGCGAGCTGAATGGAAAAATTGCCGACGGTGGAACTCTCCGGGGCTCCGCGGACGAGATCCAGTCCGGTGGCCTGTTGAGTTAGCCGGTTGAGCAAAGTGTTCTTGCTGCCGCCGCCGACGACGTAGAGGCGCTGAAATTGATCGCCGGTCAGGGATTCAATCTGACGCAGCACCTCGCCGTAACGCGCGGCGAGGCTGCGAAGAATCAGATTGGTCATGGCCGGGGGCGAGAGAAGAAACGGCTTCGCAGATACGCCGTGGTCCTCGAGCTGCGCGGCAATGCGCTGCGGCATATTCCCGGGCGGCAGAAATTGGGGATCATCGACGTCGAGCAAAACCTCAGGAGTAGGGAGTGATGCGGCTGCTTCGGCGAGTTGTTCGGCGGTGCGGCAATCCCCATCGAGCTGCCAGGCCTCCATGCACTGATTGAGAAGCCACAGGCCGCTGACATTGCGAAGGAAGCAAATCTTTCCGCCGACTCCTCCCAAATTCGTAAAATTGAGGCGCGCGGATTCTGGGCCGGCGCAGGGCTGATCGAGCAAGGTTCCAACCAGCGACCACGTTCCGGAACTGATGTAGGCCCAGTCGCGACCGGTCGAGTGAATGCCTGCAATCGCCGACGCAGTATCGTGACAGGCGGGTGCGATGAGCCGGGTGTCGCGCAGTGCGTCCAGTTCCGCCAAGGGCCCCTGGAGACGGCCAACGACAGTGCCGGGGGCGACGATCTGCGGCGCCGCGGAAATATCCAGACCTGCGGTTGCAAAGATTTCTTGTGACCACTGTTGCGTGCCGAGGGCGACCATGCCGGTGTGAGTGGCATTGGTGTACTCCGCGACCGGTTGCGCACCCCAGCGATAAAGCAGGTATTCAGGAAGATTGAGCCAGGGAAGATTGGAGGGAATGCCTGCCATGCCGTCCGCAAACAACTGATAGAGAGAATTGAATGGCATGACCTGAATACCGGTCAGGGCATAGAGATGATCCGCAGCCATGCGCTGGTGGAGCGCCTGCATGGCGGGGCCGGTGCGCGCATCGCGATAGCAGAAAGGGTCGGCGATCGGCGACGCTCTTGTGGGGTCGGTCGCCTCCAGGTGGGCGTCTGCGTTGAGGCGGACGTAATCGACTGCCCATCCGGTGACGCCAACGGAGGCGATGCCTTCGGTCGCGATTGCGGCAGATTGGCGCAGGCCTTCATCCGCGGCGCCACAGAGTGCTGCCAGATTCCAGCGTAGATGTCCATCGACAGTGACGGGAGCATTGGGCACGCGATGGACAAGCTGAATGTGGGGACCGTCCGGGAGCCAGCGAAGCAGCGAGACGCGGCAACTTTGCGCGCCCAGATCGACCGCAACCGTCGCTCGCCGATCGGCTGGGACGTTCACCGGAGGAACGCCTCGGTCAGGCCGCCATCGACAGGAACAATGTGGCCGGTGGTACAGCGCGCTTCGGGTCCGGCAAGAAAGAGAATTGCGCGGGCGCAGTCCACTGGGTCGATCGGCTGATGGGTGAGGGTGCGCTGCGCGTAGAACTCCGCGAGCAGGCTGCGCAGTTCGTCGTCGCTCGATTCAGGCTCGAAAGGGATACTGTATTTCTTGAGCGATGCGATGACTCGCTCCCGCGGAAACATTGTGGAACCACGAATGACTGTCGCCGGGCTGATGCCATTGACGCGAACCAGGGGCGCCAGGGAGACCGCGAGTTCGCGAACCAGATGACTGACGGCGGCCTTGCTGACGTCATATGCTTCGCTGCCGCGCTTGGCGACCACGGCATTGGCGGAACTGGTCAACACGATACTGGCATCCAGACCCTGCTCGCGGAAGATGCGCGCCGCCTGCTCGGCTAAGAAGTAATTTGCCGTGACGTTAATTTCGAGGGTCTTGCCCCATTGGGTTGGCGAAGTGGTATTGTCGGCCGATGCGGGAAACAACGCGGCCGTATTGATGAGCAGATCGAGACCTCCGCAGAGGGAGAGCACCTGCCGGAGGGCTTGCTGGATCGAATTTTCCTGGGTGATGTCGATCTCGATTGCATGGGCGGCATCGCGGCCGTAGCGTTTACGAAGGTCCGAGGCAACGGCTTCGGCGGCAGGAAGATTGCGGTCGGCAACAGCGACTGTTGCACCGTCCGCGGCAGCCAGAAGCGCCACTTCGCGTCCGATCCCACTGCCGCCGCCTACGATGAGGGCGACGCGGCGGCTGAGCGGTTTCTCCGGCGGCTGGCGGCGGATCTTAGCTTCTTCCATCGCCCAGTACTCAATCCGGAAGGCCTCGATCGTGGGCAGCGCCACGTAGTTCGTATGACACTGAAAAGCGGACGACGGCGCGGCCGGTCCGGCCTGGGGATACTCCACGTTGCCGTTTTTGTTGGTTGCACTGGGATCGGCGAGAGCGGAAGCACCCTCCATGACATGGATGGCGTTGACATAGAGTTCGCATGTGATGCGAGCCTCGGCTTTGCTTTTGGCAAAGCTGAACATGCCGATGCCGGGAATCAGGACGACAGCTGGATTTGCGCTCCTCATCGCGGGCGAGTCGGGCAGTGCGTGGGCCTGGTAATAGGCGACGTAATCGCGGCGGTATTGTTCCAGCTCCTTGTCAAACACGGCGCGAAATTCGGCGATGCCCGTGGCGGGATTCCAGGGGACATACATGGGCCGAACCTTGGTCCGAATGAAGTGGTCCGGACAGCTGGTGCCTAACCACGCGAGCCTGGCTGCTTCCCGAGAGTTGACGAAGCGCAACACCTCCGGCAGGGCCGAGTAGTTGCCGATCGCGCGTGGGACGGAGGAGGAGAGTCGACCGCGCAAGAAGGGCAGTAGATCGACGGCGATGGCGGCGCGGTCCTTATGTGTTGGGTACAGCTCCCCGCCAAAAATCTTATCGCCGAGCGCCTCGACGTGTTCCTGTACAAACTGGCCGAGCTGATCAATCAACTCGATGGTATTCAGGTAGCAGGATTCCGAAGTTTCTCCCCAGGAAAATAAACCATGCCCACCCAGCACGATGCCATCGCATTGCGGATTCTCTGCGACCGCGCGCTGGAGCATCAGGCCCAGCTCGAAGCCAGGCCGCTGCCATGGAACCCAGATCAGGTGATGGCCAAACCGGTGATTGAATTCCTCCATCTGCTGCTGGCCGTTGGCTGCCGCAGCGAGCGCGATCCCCCAGTCGGGATGCAAGTGGTCGACGTGCAGCGCGGGCAGGAAGGCATGCAGAGGCGTGTCAATGGAGGCAGCCACGGTATTTTGGCCGAATGTGCAGATGGGATACAGGGCAACCATGTCGTCTTCGTGATCGACGCCGCGATAAATCTTGATCAGGTTATAAAGTTTGTCGAGGTAAAGCGTGGCGAAGCCGGTAGTCGCGATGGTGCCGAGGTCGCCGCCGCTTCCTTTCACCCAGAGAACCTGTTTGGGTGTGCCGTCGAGCGGGTCGGGCTGGGTCAGTTTGGAGCTGGTGTTGCCTCCGCCATAATTCGTGATGCGCAGATCAGAGCCGAGAAGGTTGGAGCGGTAGCGTAGGAGTTCGGCTTCGGTAAGGGTTGCGGCAAGTTTTTTATCCCAGCGATTTTCGAGGTAACGACATTGCATGGTGCGGTCTCCGGCGGTTGCGGATAAGGAAGACGACATTGGTTCGCTCCCAGTCCAGGATGGTTTTCAGTGAAAGTGAGGCTGCTGATTCTGCCCGCCAAGACTTGTGCTGTTTACGGTCGCAGGACGAGGCCGGTCGTGCTCGGCTGATCGCGCTGCGATACCTACAGAATAACCGCTCTATAGTTTCGACCCAGCAGCAATAATACAATAGGGCAACTGTTTCCATAGTGAATTTCGCGGGTTGAATGCGGGCCTAGGCGCTGTTTTGAGGCTGGGGTAGACGGCGCTCAACCAGCTTATGCTCCACATAGTTATAGGGCGGGACGTTTTGCCCGCCGAGCATGGCGAGGCCGAGGCGGATGAGGCGTCCGCCGTAGGTCTGGGCTTCATGCGAGACGGAGCCAATCAAGGCACTGCGCGGGGACGAAATTTCTTTTGCCGCTTCGTCGATGTAGTCCTGGCCGACAATGACGATGTGTCGCTCCCGTTTTAGTTCCCGGGCTGCCTGCACGGCGCCCAATGCGCTGGTATCGGTCACTGCCGCGATCAGGATGGCGCGATCCCGGGGGTGGCGACGTAGAAAGTCGAGGACGAGATGATAGCTCGCATCCCGCATGCCACGGCCATCCATGCGGACAAAGGATTCGATAGGAAGGTTATGGATCTGCGAGCGCACGCCTTCGAACGCTCCCGTAATGCGGCTCAAGGGCAGCGGGCCGGCTTCTTCCAAATCCAGTCCCAGCACCCAGCTCGCCTTTCCCGACCAGTTCTGGCGGGCATGGCGGCCTAGTAGCTGTCCCGCCTCAAAGCCGACACGGAAATTGTCGACACCAAAATAGACGGCATGGGGATGGGGAATGTCGACGGCGATGAGCGGGATGCCGGCACCGGCAATTTTGTCGCCGATGATCGCGGCCGCATGCTGGTCGACCTGGAACTCAATGACAAGATCGACATGGTTGCGCACGAATTCATCCGCATTGCGCACGGCGACGGCGGGATCGTAATGGTTGTCGAGCACCAACAGGTCCACCCCGCTATCGGTCGCAGCAGCCTTGAGGCTCCTGGTGACCGCTTCAGAGAACGGCATCTCGGTGGATTGGCAGCCGTAGCCGAAGACGATTTTGCGCGGACTGCTGATGGGGCGGTACAAGCCATCCTGCGACTGGGCCAGATACCCACGATGGACAAGGGTCTTAAGGATGCGATAGACGGTGGTTTTTGAAATCTGGCTTCGCTGGTGGATGTTTTCGAGCGACATGGGCCTGGCTTCCCGCTGCACCATCTCCAGGACATCGAGCGCTTTGGAGAGAACGGGAATCAGGTATAGCCGTTTTGGAGATTGTTTCGGCAAACAGTCACCTATCGAAACGTTTTGGAAAATGGTCAAACAAATTCTACGCGGATCGCTTCAAGCCACGATCACGACATCCAGGACACGAGGCCCATGCACGCCCTGGATCCGCGTCATCTCAATATCGGCGGTCGCGGAGGGACCAGAGATCAAGGTTATCGGCTGCAGACGATGTGGGTGAAGCGCTCGCATTGCCTGGGGCACAGTTTCCAGAATGACGGCTGAATCGACAACGCAGAGATGATAGTCGGGAAGCAATGTGAGAGCGCGACGGCCACGCGGCGACTGGTGGCAAATGCCCAGGGTCCCGGTGGTGGCAATCGCGACGGTGCAACCGGTCAACACGCCATCGAAGGCTTCAATTTCCGCGTATAAGAGATCGTCGTCGGCGACAAAGGTGGCGCCAGGTGGCAGCCAATTTGGATCGACGTCCGAGGACAAGAGCATTTTCTGCTTGTTCCTCTTTCGCAGAATTTCTGCAACGATGTTGGCCACATTGGATAACTGAACGGAATATACGCCCGCACCATACTCGCGCAGCCGTTCGGCAAACAATTCCACTCGGCCGGTTTCAGTCAGTGAACTGGTCTCTTGATAGTCGCGCGGAATTTGCTGCCATGCTTCTTCTGCGCCAAGGGCCCGGGCGGCAGAAATGCTGGAGGCATTTGCGGAGCGGATGCGCGCCAGAATTTCGTCACGCGCGCTGAGAGGGCCGACTGCGGAAACATCCGTCACACGAGCGTCATCCACGCGGCACCTCCGAAGATTCCGGCGCCACTTGAGGAGGCTTCGAAGCCGATTCCGTCGTTCGCGCCTGAAACCATTCGCGGAAACTCTGTTGCGGCAGCGGGCGAAGATCCCGGGTTCGAGTCCATCCACCCAGGATGCCGGGCAGACGCTCAATCCAGCCGCTGCGGCGAATCCATGGACGCTGGGCGATGCGGCCAAACCGCTGCGCCAGCCGGAAACGAGTTTCACTTAGAAACATCCATTGCATTGAGCGCATGATGATCGCCTCAGGATGCAAAGCGCGGAGAATCTCTGGCCGTCCGGTGACAACCCGCCCGCGGAGATGAATCAGAATCTCCGGGATATTGATCTTGACCGGGCATACCTCATAGCAGGCGCCGCAGAGAGTGGAGGCGTAGGGAAGCGACTGGCCACTCCGCATGAGGGCGAGCTGCGGCGTCAGGATTGCGCCGATGGGGCCGGCGTACACCGAGCCATAGGCGTGTCCGCCGGTTTGCCGGTAGACCGGGCATGCGTTCTGGCAGGCGCCGCAACGGATGCATTGCAGAGTTTCGCGTGCTTCGGGATCGCGCAGGACTTCCGTTCTGCGATTGTCGAGCAGCACGACGTGAAACTCCTGCGGGCCGTCTCCGGGATGGACGCCTGTCCACACGGAGTTGTAAGGATTCATCCGCTCGCCGGTGGCGGAACGGGGCAGCAGCTGCAGCATGACTTCGAGATCCTGGAAGCGCGGAATAATTTTGTCGATGCCTGCGACAGAAATTAGTTTGCGAGGCAGGGTGAGGCACATGCGTCCGTTGCCTTCCGATTCCACGATGCATATGCCGCCGGTCTCCGCGATAAGAAAGTTGGCGCCGCTGATGGCCACGGGAGTCGAAAGGAATTGCTGTCTCAGGTAGATGCGCGCCGCCTCCGCCAAATCCTGGGGTTGGTCGCCGAGGTTGGGAAGATTCATGGCATGGACAAAAAGTTCACGCACCTGATGACGATTCTTATGCAACGCCGGAACAACGATGTGTGACGGCTTGTCATGACCCAGTTGCACGATCAGTTCGGCGAGATCGGTCTCGACGGGTTGGATGCCGGCCGTTTCCAATGCGTGGTTGAGACCGGTCTCCTCGGTGGTCATGCTCTTGATCTTGATGACCCGGCCGGTCGGATTCTGCGCCAGTTGAAGAACAATGCGATTGGCTTCGGCGGCATCGCGGGCCCAATGGACATGGCCTCCTGCTGCTATGCAGCGCTGCTCGAACTGCTCCAGGTAGACGTCAAGGTAGTCGAGCGCATGGGCACGAATCTGTCGGCCAGCCTCGCGCAACGCCTGCCAGTCCGGCATTTCTCCGACGACCCGAAATCTTTTTCCCTGGATCACGTCGGTCGCGTGGCGAACATTCCCGCGCAACTGTGTGTCGTGCAATAGCGGCAAGGCGGCGGCGGGAAAGTCCAGCGGACGGCCTTCGCGTTCCAGAGTCGGTGCCATGGCTAGGTGGCCTTCGTCGCGGCGCGGGAAATGCTGTCGCAGCCGAGAATCGTTGCGATGTGCTCGGTGCGCATCCCGGCGCGTTGCCGATGCAGCGCTCCGCCGATATGCATCAGGCAGGAATTGTCGCAGGCGGTGCATACCTCCGCCTGGGTCTTCTGAACGTACTGCAATTTTTCTTCCAGCATGGCTCCGGAAACATCGGCGTTCTTGATGGAGAACGTGCCGCCGAAACCGCAGCACCGGTCAGTTGCTTCCATTGGAATCAGCTCGAGATCGCGCACGTTTCGTAACAAGCGGATGGGAACATCGCCCAGATGCAGATTGCGCAGCGAATGACAACTGGCGTGATAAGTGACGCGATGCGGGTAGACGGCGCCTACGTCTTCTACTCCAAGCCGATGCACCAGTAACTCGGTGAACTCGTATACCCGCGGTAGCAGCGCTGCCACTTCGGACTGAAGAACCTTATCGCCGGAAGCCAGCGCCATCTTTTCATAATGTTCCCGCATCATGCCGACGCAGGAAGAAGAGGGCACACAGACAACCTGACTGTCACGGAAAATGTCGACGAACCGGCGCACCAGCGGCAAGGCTTCCGGCAGATAGCCTGTGTTGTAATGCATTTGGCCGCAACAGGTCTGGGCAAAAGGGAATTCGATGGTGTGGCCCAGCCGCTCCAGCACGCGCACGACGGCAATGCCTACTTCAGGAAACAGTGTGTCGTTATAGCATGTGACGAACAAGGCGATGCGCATGAAAGCTCTACTTCAGGGCTGGTTGGAGTTGTGCAATCGTTTCCATGGTACCGCAGTCGAACGCGGTTTTCTTTCAATACGCAAACAGTTTTCAGTCGCTGGATTAGGCAACGTCGATTGGCGTGGGCGACGGAAGAGTCGGGCAGAGGATAATAGGAGAACATGGCTATTGAGAACATGCAGAAGGAAACACTGCCCACCGTTACGACGATGACCGGCGGCGCGCGCTTTATTCGCGCGTGCCTGCGACAGCCGGTCGATTGCACGCCGGTATGGTTTCTGCGCCAGGCGGGCCGCTACATGGCGGAATATCAGGCGGTTCGCCGGGCACATTCGCTGATAGAGATTTGCAAATCACCCGAACTGGCTGCGGAGGTGACGATCACGGCTGCTGAAAGGCTGGACGTGGACGCGGCGATTATTTTCGCGGATCTTTTATTGCCGCTGGAGCCGATGGGACTGGATTTTGAATTTCAGGCAGGCGAAGGGCCGCAGGTGCATCGCCCGATTCGCAGCGCGGCGGACATCGATGCGTTGCGCACGGATCGCACAGCCGAACTGGGCTACGTGGCGGAAGCCATTGCCCGGGTGACGGCACACTTCGGCGACAGGATGGGAATGATCGGGTTTTGCGGAGCGCCGTTCACGCTGGCCAGTTACATGATTGAAGGCGGAGGCTCCCGCAATTACATTGCGACCAAGCAGCTGATGTATAGCGATCCTGTGGCCTGGGAAGCGCTGATGCAGAAGCTGGCGACGGTGCTGACGGACTATGCGGCGCAGCAGGTCGAGGCGGGCGCGGATGTCATCCAGATTTTCGATAGCTGGGCAGGCGCGTTGTCAGTGGCCGATTACAGAGAGTTTGTGCTGCCGATTACGCAGGCTCTGGTGCGACGCGTGCAAGCGCAGGGAGTGCCGGTCATTTACTTTGGCGTTGATACTGCGACGCTGTTGCCGAGTATGCGCGAGACCGGCGCGGACGTCATCGGACTCGACTGGCGGGTTCCGTTGGACGCCGGCAGGTTGGCAGTCGGCGAGCATTGCGCGGTACAGGGCAATCTGGATCCCATCGCACTGTTCGCGCCAGAAGGTTTATTACGTGCTCGCGTGGAAGAGGTATTGCGGCAGGCGGGCGGAAGGCCCGGGCATATTTTCAACGTGGGCCACGGGATCGTGCCGGGCACTCCTGTAGAAAATGTGCAGCGCGTTGTTGGCTGGGTTCGGGAAATTTGCGAACAGTTGAAAGCAGAGTCCCCGGACCAAGGACGCGAGTCCGTGACGAGGCAGATATGAGCGGCGCGAGCAGGATGGAAACTTCGACCCGCGGCGCAGGTGACCGCAAATATGCCGTGCTGCTACTGGCGCACGGCACACCCGATACCGTGGGAGAAATTCCTGACTATCTAAAGAATGTGGTGAGCGGCCGCTCGATGCCGGCCCATGTTATCGAAGAAATCCAGAGCCGCTACGCGCAGATTGGCAAAAGCCCGCTGACTGAGTGGACGATGAAACAAGCCGCATCCCTGGAAAGCAAAATCGGGCTGCCGGTGTATGTGGGGATGCGCAACTGGAAACCGTATATCGCGGACACCGTTCGGAGCATGCGGGCCGATGGGGTGACGGATGCGGTCGCGATCTGCCTGGCGCCGCAAAATTCCCGCACCAGCGTCGGGCTCTATCGAAGGGCCGTGTATGCAGAAGCCGGGGACGCACTGCGGATCTACTTTATCGATGGATGGGCGGACCATCCTCGCCTGGCAGACGCTTTTGCCGAACGCCTGCGGCCGATCTGGATCGACGCTTGCAGAAATGCCGGAGCAAAAATTCCAGTGCTATTTACTGCTCACAGCGTGCCATGCCGAACGATTCAGGATGGAGCGGCCACGACGCAATCGAACGAAGGGGCGCCTCCACGCCATGAGCGTGGTGGAAGTTCCGTGGAGTCTTCCGGTGCCGTTCGGCCCACAGCTCCTGAGCGCTCCTATGCGCTTCCGCCCGGCGCATCGACGGGACCCGATCCGTATGCCATTGAGACGAAACACACGGCAGCCTTGGTCGCGGAACGACTCGCGGCGGACGGGCTGTCTTCCCGGGATTGGTACTTCGCATTCCAAAGCCAGGGAATGTCCGGGGGGCCGTGGATTGGGCCTACCGTCGAGCAGACACTCGAATGCCTCCATCAGGAAGGTCATCAGGCTGTGGTCTTGCAGCCCATTGGCTTCCTATGCGATCACGTAGAGATTTTGTATGACATCGATATTGCCTTTCAGGGATTGGCGGAACGGCTGGGGCTCAAATTGTCGCGGCCTGAATCTTTGAATGACTCGCCTTTGTTGGCTGCTGCGCTGGCCGACCTGGTTTCACGCGGACTGTTGCGGATGGGCGCGGCGCAGTTGGAAGGCGAGCCCGCTGTTGGAATCCCCACGAAAAAATGAAACGGATCGCCATCATAGGCGGAGGCATTGCCGGATTGTCGGCGGCCTACGAACTCACGCTGCAGCAGCACGGCGGCGCGCAGATTGAGTTCGTCGTGTTCGAAGCTGCGACTCGCCTGGGTGGGATAGTTGAGACTGTTCGGCGCGACGGTTTCGTAATCGAGTGCGGACCCGATAGCTGGGTGACGGAAAAACCCTGGGCTCGCGACTTGGCGATGGAGCTTGGGTTGGAGAACGAGCTGATTCCATCGCGCGATGATCGGCGCAAAACATACCTTGTCCAAGGTCGCGCGCTGGCTGCGATGCCGGACCACATGCGCATGATGGTGCCGGTGCAGTGGGCCAGCATAATGAACTCTCCGCTGTTCAGCTGGCAAGCGAAGCTGGCATACCTGCGCGAGCCCAAGCTGGCGGAGCAGTTGAAAGCAGCTGCACTGGATGCTGCTGGATCCCGTCGAGATGAATCGGTGCGCGATTTTGTTTTTCGGCACTTTGGGGCGGAGGTTGCGGATACGATTGCAGCGCCCCTGCTGGCCGGCGTTTTCGGCGGGGACATCGCAATGCTGAGCGCGCGCGCGGTGCTTCCGGCTTTTGTGGCGCTGGAGCGAGACCATGGAAGCCTGGTGCTTGGGTTGCAGCAGCGCAGTCGAACCGGGAATGCGACAGCGCCGATTTTCACCACGCTACGAAGCGGTCTGGCCGGGTTGATCGAGGGGATGGAATCCCGCATTCCTGCGCAGAGCATTCAACGCGGAATTGCCGTGACGTCGATCGAGCGCAGGGCGGAGGGGTGGGTGGTCGATGGAGGATCCGGGTTGCAAGCATCGCATCTCGGGTTGCGAGCCTTCGATGCGGTTGTAGTCGCCACTCCGGCCAGGATGACGGCGAAGTTGCTCGATTCGGTTGAACCGCGGGCCGCCGAATTGCTGCCGCAGCAGTCCTCCTCCGCCATTGTTGTGGCGCTGGCATTTTCGGCGGAACAGGCGCAGGCCCTGCGGATTCCTCGCGGATTTGGATTTCTGGTTCCGCAGGACGCGGCGCAGCAAAGATCGGCCCAGCCCGTCGCGGACGACATGGAAACCGCGGCTGCGCGAGCGCTGCTGGCGTGTACATTCGTTGATCAGAAATTTGCGCAACGCGCACCGGAGAACGCTGTATTGCTGCGCGCATTCTTTGGCGGTCCTGCTGTCGCGCCTTTGCTGGCGGAGAACGATGCCGCTCTGCTGCAACTGGCGAAGTCGGCGGTGGGTCGTGTATTAGGCAAGCTGCCGGAGCCATCCATTGCGGTGGTTCGGCGCTGGCCGGACTCTCTGCCGCTCTACGCGGTCGGACATTTGGATCGGATGGCGGAGTTGGACACCCGCATATCCCGCCTGCCGAATATGCGTCTGGTCGGCAATGCCTATCGAGGTGTGGGATTGCCCGACCTGATTCATTCCGGAAGGATTGCGGCTCGGGAACTGATGGCCAGTTTGGCTGGAGATTGAAGAAAGGGCGGGCGACCGGCCATATTTTGCGGTCTATTCATATTTCAGAGATTCTACTGGGTCCATTTGCGCGGCGCGGGTGGCCGGCAGGGTTCCAAACAGGACTCCAACCATCATCGCGGTACCCAGGGAAATGACAACCGACCAGGGTGAAATGGGGATGGTATAGGCAGGAAGAAAAAAACGCACCGAGAGCGGAAGGGCGAGTCCCATCAATGTACCGACGATGCCCCCGCTGAGCGAAATAAGAATCGCTTCGGCAAGGAACTGCAATTGAATCTCGCGGTAGGTGGCGCCGACGGCTTTTCGGATGCCGATTTCGCGAATACGCGATCGCACCGTGGCCAGCATGATGTTCATAATGCCCACTCCGCTGACCGCGAGCGTGACAGCGGAAACCAGCATCAGCACCAGCGTCATGATGTCCGCGATGTGTGCCGCAGTATCCACCAGAGCGGTGTATTCGACCACGTCATAGACGGATCCAGGGCGGTGCCTGGACTGGATGACTTTGGCAATTTCGTTTCGGGCGCGGGGCGTGTCGCTGAAATTCTGGACAGAAAAGAACAGCTGCTTTACGGCATTTGTGCCGGTGAAATAGCGCCCCACAGGATAGGGAATCAAGATCGTCTGAGTGGCAATCTCCGACATCCCCCAGGTATTGACGCGCTCTTTGAATACGCCAATGATGGTGAAGGGAATCCCACGTATGGTGAAGGTCTGGTTGATGGCTCGATCTGCGCTGCCGAATAAACTTTCGGCGAACGGTACGGTGACCACGGCGACTTTGGCATGACTGATGGTGTCTTCCTCATCGAAGAAACGTCCGTTGAGAACCAGCAAATTGCGAACTTTTTTATATTGCGGAGAAACACCCAGAACCAGGATGTCTTTCACTTTTCCGTCGCCGAAGCTGATCGGCACCTGCATCTGGAGCATGGGGGATGACCAGATAATTCCAGGCACCTGCTCGTCGACCGCAGTCAGGTCATCCCTGGTGAGCGGATCTGGATTCATCCCGCTGCACTGACAGTCCGCGACGATCATGTTGGCGCCGATTCCCTGGATGAGATTGATGGCGTACTGCCTGCCGGTCAGGCCGATGGTTGCCACCAGGATAACGGAGGCGGAGCCCATGACCATGCCCAGGGCCGTAAGAGCAAAGCGAACTTTGTTGTTGCGAAAGCTGTCGAAGGCAAGGGACAGAATCTCGCTGAGCACCATGGTCTGTTTGGCGCTGGCAAGCGTTCGTGCGAAAGAGTGGCTATGCGTTTCGACTGGATTCATCGTTCAATGAAAAAACCTGCGAGCACCCTGGCAATAGAAACGGGTCACCGTCTCCATTGCGATGAGTCGCCTATCTCAGGATACTGCCTTCACGGCCCTGGCAACGGCGCGGCGGCATTCTGTGCGAGTCCGTGCGTCCGGACGAGGGCGGGAGAAAAGAACGGCGGCGTGGCCTGGCTTCCACGCCGGTTTGAGAACTGCCGCGAGCAAGGCTGCAGCACGTCTGTCTAACGACTGATCACGATGATGACGAAGCTGCCAGGCACGATGCTGGGACGCGGACGTGGGTGATCTGCGGTCGGCGCTGGGCGAGGACCAAAGTCGGCGCTCACGGCGTAGATTTTTCCGGACGCTTCGTCGAGTTCCATGGTGCGCGCGCCGCGCTGGGTGGGTAGGGTCTGAACCACGGTGTAGCTATTCGGCGAGTCCTCATGGACAACGGTCAGCGTTCCCGAGCCGCCGTTGGAGCTAAAAGCCAGCTGGTGTTTGGGATCGAAGCGCGCCGCATCGGGACCGTCGCCGATCGTCGGTGTCGCGACCACCTTTCCGGTATTGGCGTCGACGACTGCCATCTTCCCGTCGCATACAGCAAACAGACGCCGGTGCTTTCTGTCGATGGCCAGACCCGACGGACCTTCGCAGGGAGCAATGGGCCAGGAGGCGAGAACTTTGTGCGTTTTCGCGTCGATGTGAACGATCTGGCTAAGGTCCTCGATATTGTCGTAGATCGAGCCTTTACCGTCGGCTACTGGAAACTCCGGCTTGCCGGGAAGCGGCACCGTGGCGACGACCTGGTGCGAGGAGTCGTCAATCACGGTGGCGCTTTTGCTGCGTCCATTGAAGGCCCACACCGTCTGAGTGACGGGTTCAAAAACAATGCCGTCGGGATTGGTTCCGGCGGGAACTCGGGTGATGATGGCATCGGTCTTGCGATCGAAAACCACCACTTCATTGGCTCCCCCGTCGCTGATATATCCGAATTTTCCGGAGGTGTCGAAGGCGACGCCATGTGTCCCTTTGAGTCCGGTGATGTCGGTTTTCACCGTGCCTGTAGCGGTATCCACCACGAGAACATGGTTGCCCCGGGTCACGTACAGCAGCTTGCTTGCGGGATCGACGGCGAGATAATCCCAGCCGCCGTCGCCTCCAATCTTCCATTGCGCGGTAACGCGGTAGGGGCCTTGGGCCGTGGCCACGCCGGTGGCGACAACGGTCAACATGGCTGGGGCAGCCGCCAGCAGACAGACACACAACAGCTTGAAATTCCAACGAGGCTTCAGAATTCTTCTCATATGCTCCTCCGCGCCGATGGGGAATGCGCAGCTCCGCAGCGGCAACTGCAATGTTACCGATCGATGCTGAAGGCAGGCTGAAGATGAGAGACAGTCGTGGCTGGCGGCATCGTGACCCGTACGATGGTGCCGCTGCCCGGTTCGCTGCGAATTTCGATGGTTCCGCCGTAAGCATCCACTATTGCCTTGCAGATGGCCAACCCGAGGCCGGTTCCTCCGGTGGCTCTGGCGCGGGAGCGGTCGCCACGATAGAAGCGGTTGAAGACGAACGGCAGGTCGGCAGGATCGATACCCTCGCCGGTGTCTGCGATCGTCATCTGAACCGTTGTCGTGGTTGCTTCGGCGCTGAGGGTGACACGGCCGCCTGAACGGGTGTGTTGCAGCGCATTGAGAACCAGATTGAAGGCGAGGGTCTCGCATTCCTCCGGCGGCAGCAGTGCGTTGATGTTGTCGTTGAGGTTCAGTTGCACGCTGATACCTCGAAGGGCGGCGAAGGAGTCGAGTTGAATGGCGATCTCGCGAAGCGTCTCGCCCAGATTCGTCTGGCCGCGGGCAGTCAGTTCGCTCACGGTGCTCTGTTCGAGTCGCGCGAGGGTGAGGAGCTTCAGGACCAGTTCTTCGAGTCGTTCGCAATCAGCCAGGCAAGATTGCAGTCCGCGGCGATATTCTTCGGGCGATCGAGGTCTCGAATCCAGCAGTTGAAGAGACGATTTGATGATGGTGACGGCGGTCTTGAGCTCGTGGGCTGCGTCATTGACGAAGGTGCGTTGCTGATTGAAGGAGTCCGCCAGCTTGCGCATGGAGGATTCGAGCGCACGCGCGAGAACGGCCAGTTCGGCCACCGCCAGTGCCTGTTCCGAAGGCTGAAATTTCCAGGATGGCGGCGAGATGGCTGCAGCTTGTGCCGCGAGCGATTCCAGAGGAGCCATACCTCGACGCAGTAGAAAATACAAAGCGATGCCGGTCAGCAGGAGCACCAGGGAGTTCGACAGCAGCAGGAACCTTGCGGCGTCTGCCAGGTCATGCTCAATGGGCTTGAGCCGGGCAGCATAGTAAATGATTACAGGACGCGAGATGCCCGGGCTATCGTTATCCTGATCGACCTGGCGTACGCCATGCAGCACCAAACCGCGAAACTTATGGCCTCGAAAGTGGAAATTGTGACCGTGGATGCCTTCGCTGAATTGGCTTAAAAGCTGATTATCCCACTGTGGAGATTGTCCCAGGACTCGTCCCGAAGGCTCGCGCACCTGATACAGATCACCCCGCTGCAAATCGATGGCCTTGGGGGAGATCATGACGTTGTCGGCCTGGTCTTCAGCGTCCTGGACGGCACCGAGAAGGGAGTCGGCACGCCCGCGCAACATGACGTCAAAGGTCTGCAAGTGCTGGCGCCGCTCATAAAGGAGTGCTACGCCGGTCGTACAAACTGCGAGCAGCGTCTCCACCAGAAGGACGGTCACGATGAGGCGGCGGCTGAGAGAGTAGGTTTTCATGAAGACGCCGGACGGGAGGGATCGGGTGCGGATGCCAGAAGGCGATAACCTCGACCGCGGAGGGTTTCCAGAAATTGTGTTGGCGCCAGCTGGGTTGGAGGGGTGCGATTCAGCTTGCGTCGCAGGTTGGAGACGTGCGCCTCGATGACATTCGAGTGATGCTCCCAGTTGTAGTCGTAGAGGTGTTCGAGCAAAGTCTGCTTGGAAATGACTGAGCGCGGTCGGTGGCTCATGTATTCCAGAATGCGGTACTCGGTGGGGGAAAGCTCCAACTCAATTCCCTGGCGGGTTACGTTTTTTTCGATGGTGTCCACGACCAGGTCACCCACATGAAGGATGGGATGGCTGACGCCTTTACCGCGACGGATGAGAGCCTTGGCGCGGGCAATCAGCTCTCCAAGATCGAAGGGTTTGCCGAGATAGTCGTCGGCGCCAGTGTTGAGCAACTCGACGACAGATGCCTTGGTATTGACGGCGGTGAGAATCAATACCGGGGTTCGATCGCCGCGCGCACGAATGTGCCGGAGCACCTCCGGCCCGCTCATTTTCGGAAGCATCAGGTCAAGTATGATCAGATCGTACTCACCCATGCCCGCGAGATGCGCACCTTCGTCGCCGTCATGGGCGAGATCCACCGCGTAGCCGGGGCCTTCTTTCAGGGCGGCGGCAATGTTTTCGGCGAGGCGGCGTTCGTCTTCGATGAGGAGAAGGCGCATAGTTTCTTCTACCGGAGTTAGGTTAATCCTGGCTGAAGGTCTCTGCCCGCGCCTTGCTCTCAATCCATGAACCCGTGCCTGCGCCCCGGCGGACGCCTAGGCCAGTTCCAGCTCGATCTTTTCTGTTGCGCGATCGAGTTTCACGATTCGGAAGCTGCGAATTTGACCCTCTGCCAGCGGTTCCGGCTGCTTGCCGGTGGGCGTCGTGCCACCCTTCCAGCGAGCCTGCAGCATGGATGTCAATGCGGACAGGTCGACGGCGCCGCCGCTCGGGTTCTGGGGCCCGGACGAAACGGTCGCAGCGGTTCGGCAATTGGCGCGAATTCCTTCGCCAAGCTCGACCGTAGAGGCTTCGGGAGACTGTTTGAGGACGCGACCCGACACCACATCGCCCTCCTTGTGCTCATCCAGATACTCGCCGAGGCCGGTGGGAACGAGTTGCTTGATACTCAGTTTGATCTGCCGCTTGTCGGTGTCGACGGCGAGTACCTGCGCCTTGACAATCTGGCCGGCTCGCAGCACATCCTGCGGATGATCGATGTGCTTGTCGGCACTGATCTCGCTGACGTGAACCAATCCCTCGACACCCTCAGTCAGCTGGACAAATGCGCCGAACTTCATGAGCTTGGTGACTGGCCCTTCGATGGCTGAGCCGACGGGAAACCTTTGCAGCGCTTCTATCCAGGGGTCGCCGAGCGCCTGTTTCAGTCCGAGAGAAATGCGGCGCTCACCGGGGCTCACGGATAAGATGATTACGTCCACCGTGTCTCCGGACTTAAGAATATCGCTGGGCTTGCGAACCTTCTTTACCCATGACATCTCCGACACATGGATGAGACCTTCAATTCCGGGTTCCAGCTCGACGAAGGCCCCAAAGTCCATCAGACGTGTGACGGCCCCGGTAATCCGCTGGCCGGCCTGATACCGTTCTGTAGCGGAATCCCAGGGCTCCGGTCCAAGCTGCTTGAGCCCGAGGGAAATGCGCTTGCTCTCGGGATCGACCTTGAGAACCTTGAGCTGGAGTTGCTGGCCGACGGACAGCACGTCCTCGGGTGTGTTCACGCGGCTCCAGGAAATATCGGAGACATGGAGCAGACCATCGATTCCGCCGAGGTCGACAAAGGCACCATAGGCGGCGAGGCTGCGGACCTGGCCGCTGACGACGTCGCCTTCTTTGAGTGCGGAATAGCGATTTTGCTCGAGGGAACGGGCCTCTTCTTCCGCGACCACGCGGCGGTCGACCACCACGTCCTCGTCGGCGACATCCAGCTTGATGATGCGGCAGGTGATCTGCTGACCGACAAGCTTTTCCATCTCAGCAGCCTCGCGGACCCCGCTGCGGGAGGCGGGCATAAAGGCGCGCACGCCAACATCGACGTTGAAGCCGCCTTTCACAAGTCCCGTAACGGTTCCCACGATGGCAGATTTTTGCGCGAAGGCTTCTTCCAGGGAGGACCAGTCTTTGGGTTGGGTCACGTGAAAGCGAGTCAGCTCATAGTAACCTTCGAGATTGCGGCCTTTCACGGAGACCGGAAATTTTTCACCGGGGGCAATTCCTTCGGCGTTGTTCTCGAATGCGGCGCGGGGCAGAATTCCCTCGGCCTTGTAGCCGATGTCCAGGTACACAAATTCGGCGTCAGTGGACACTACCGTGCCCTGGAGCTGGCTGGAGCCACCCTCTCCGCGATGGGAATGGTTGTGCTCAAACTGCGCGAGCAGCTCGCCGAACGATTCGGTGGGGGATTCGGCGGTTGGTTCAACGGGCGACGACGGGTTTGGTGTGATCTCGTTGGACATGATGGTTACCGTACTATTCTGTCACGAGCTACGCGGAGGGCAGCGAAATTCCAGGCGCAAAGTTGCGCGCCCCTGGAAAATGCGAGCTTATGCGAACGTCACGCGATAGGTTCGCCTGGCCTGTAGTGTAACGCCGACACTGCCGTCGGGTTGAGGCCGCAGGGGCACGCTGCTTCCACTGACGACGGCACGAATCTTCTGTCCGGCCGGGGCGCGCATGAGAAGTTCGCCAGAGAAATCCGGTCGAATCGAGGCAGCGGCAGCCTTGCCGTTTTCCCACCGCAGATCGATGGTAGCGGAGCCTCGGGCGCGCAGTCCCTTCACCTCTCCCGCAGGCCACGCCGCGGGTAGCGCCGGCAGCAGATCGATGACGCCGGTGTGGCTTTGCATCAACATTTCGGCAATCGATGCAGTGGTGCCGAAATTCCCGTCAATCTGGAAGATCGAGGTCTTACCCGCGGGATGGGTATCGAGCAGATTCATGTTGGTGCTGTGCTTCATCAGCATGATCAAGGATTCCCACGCCTGATCGCCGTCGGCCAGCCGTGCCCACAAGCCGATCGCCCATGCCCGGCTCCAACCCGTATAGGCGCCGCCGTTGGCCAATCGACGTTCCAGCGAAGTACGCGCCGCTTTTGCCAGCCGGGGTGTACCGCGGGGTGTAATCTCACTGCCTGGATACAGCGGATACAGGTGCGACATGTGCCGCTGACCGGGTGTGCTCTCGACAAAATCGATGGACCATTCCTGCAACTGGCCGTACCTGCCAATTTGATAAGGAACCAGGCGGGCGCGGGCGGCTGCAAGCTTGGCGGCAAACTGCTCATCAACTCCAAGCTGCTGCGAAGCGTGGATGCAGTTGGTGAACAACTCGCGGATGAGAGCCATATCCATGGTGCAGCCGGCGCTGGTCATGGCGGGCTTACCATCCGGAGCCATGAAATTGTTCTCCGTGGACTCCGACGGACAGGTAGTGAGATGGCCGTTTCCACCCCAGTTGCGATCATCAATCAGCCAAGCCAGCAGGAACTCCGCCGAACCTTTCATTAAGGGATAGGCTTGTGTGCGCAGAAACTCGCGGTCGCCGGTGAAGCGATAATGGTCATACACGTGGGAACAGAGCCAGGGCCCGCTCATGCACCAGTTGGCCCAGGTCGGTTGGCCGACGCCCATTCCGACGGGATTTGCCGCTCGCCAGAGATCGATGTTGTGATGGGATACCCATCCGGGCAAACCATACGTTTCCTGCGCAGCGCGTGTGCCGGTTTGGCTCAGATCGGCTACGAGCCCTAAGAGCGGCTGGGTGCAGTCGCCTACGTTGCAGGTCTCCGACGGCCAGTAGTTCATTTGCAGGTTGATGTTCGCGGTCCAGTTACTGCTCCACGGCGGCTGCACCTGGTAGTTCCAAATGCCCTGCAGATTTGCCGGTTGCGTGCCTGGCCGCGAACTGCTGATGAGCAGATATCGCCCGTACTGAAAATAGAGGGCCAGCAGCGACGGATCGGGAAGGGTGGCGAAGTTTTTCAAGCGCTGGTCAGTCGGCTGCGCAGCCGCGGTGTTTGGCCCCAGAGTGATCGAAACGCGATGAAACAGGTTCTGATAGTCCGACACGTGGCGCTGAAGTAACGCAGGATAAGTCTGCTGCAATGCGGCATCGAGTTGCCGTGTGGCGCGTTCGTTCACCTGAGCCTGCGGGGTGTCCGGCTTCTGGTTGAATCCACGATAGCCGGTTGCGGCGGTCAGCAGGATCGTGCACGCCGTCGCGTCGTGGATGAAAAGCCTGCTGCCGTCCGCGGATAGCCTGCCCTCCTCAACATTCGCTTGCAGGGCAGTGGCGTAGTACATGCCTTCCCCCGGGACGTCGGAATACACCACTGGAACTTCGCTGTCAGGATGGCCGGCCCCGGCAACATGTCGCGCAGCCTTGCCGGTGAGTAGTAAACGATTGCCGCCGGAGCTTTCAACCGATTTCACCAGCGTCCCATCCATCCATACGACGGCATTCAACTGGCCGGGTTGACTGGCAGAGATGCGAAGAACGATCACCTGATCGGGAGCGGAAGAAAATGCGGTGCGTTCAAATTCGACATCGCCTGCTTTGTAGCGACTGATTGTCACCGCCGATTCGAGGTCCAACTCGCGTCGATACTCCATTGCGGAAGCAGGATGGGTGCAATCCACATGCAGGTTGCCGATCGGTTGATAGGCCTCGGCGAAGAGGCCCTGCATCTTTTGGCAGAGACGGTCGGCGTGGTGATAATCCTTTTCTTCGAGCACCGCCTGACGTATTGCGGGTAGATAATTTTTTGCATCGAGATTGTTGCCATCCACCGGCAGCCCGGACCAGAGGGTATCTTCGTTCAACTGCAGCGTTTCTTTCGCGGGATCGGTGGGAACCGGACCGGGTGAGTGATCGGCCTGCGGGTCTTTGGGATTGAGGGGATGGACGGCGCCTCCGCCGAATACCATGGCGCCTAAGCGACCGTTGCCGATGGGCAGAGCATCCACCCATTGCGAGGCAGGACTGGTGTACCACAGTTTGAGGTCCGCAGGTTCATTGGCAGAGGACTGAGCGAATGCAAAGCGCCTGCCCAGCGAGAGTGTTCCTGCCGCTGTGGAAGCAGTGACGAGGAAGCGGCGGCGGGTGAATTTACTCATGGATTTTTCCTTGTGCTACAACGTGGGAACCAGCGGGCATGGAATTCTTACACCACGGAATTGTATCGGAAGCCGGGCACGTGTCGCGGCGAATGCAAAAGGAGATGGCGTCGCGCGTTAAGCATTAAGAGGATATTCATTTGCTCGCCAGCGACGATTTCAAACGAGGGGCGAATCCAGCGCGATTGAGATCGGTCCGCTCGACCGCGCTACTTCTGCACGAAGAACTCTGTCATTGGAGGCGCTGCGGCCGCAGCAGCGGGGGGACTCGATAGTCCAAGCAACTCCATTTCCGTGCGCAACAAGCTCTGATGCTGATAGACAGTGCCCGACGTTTGTGTGTAGCCCACGTTGACATCCGGGCCCCAGAGAACGCAGGCGACGTGGCCCCCGCCGTGGGTGGTGTCGCTGGTGGCCGCCTCATCGAAATCCACGATCAGAACGCCGTCCCCTCCGGGTTCAAATGCAGAATAGGTGGACAGGGGATCGATGACATTCGACTGCAACCAGGTGTCCGCTTGTTGCGGAGTTCCATTGTGCGCATCGTCGTCAATATCTGGAACAATGTAGGAGTATTCCGGTAGCGTGCCATGGGCTACATCGCTGGCAAACTGCGTAAATGGCCAGATGTGAGCTTGCGCCACCGGCTGACTGTCGGCAATGTCGGACAACATCGCGAAGGGATTGTGCCGGATCAGGTACAGTCCTGTATTTCCTCCAAGATATCCCTGGGTGATGCCTTCCGCATAGATTTTGAAGGAGACACCCGAAGCGAGCATCCGTCGCGCAATATTATCTACGTTCCATACGGTGGTGGAGCTGTCGTTGTTCGTCAGTATCTGCCCTGTCGTCAGCATGAAATAGTTTCCGATGGAAGGATGCGTATTCGCGTAGTAGTTGGTAGCGAGTGCCCCGGTGCTGATGAGATGATTCAGGTTCGGCCAGACGCTGGTCTGGCCCACTACGGTGGAATAGCTCTGATTTTCTTCCATGACCAGCACTACATGCTTGCTCTGCGGCATTTGAGCCTGCACGACAATGGTCGCGCTACCGGACTTGGTTGTGTCTTCGGTGCTGGTCGCAGTCACCATGACATTGCCTGCCGAGGCGGGCGCGGTGAAGAGACCGCTGGCAGCGATGGTCCCGGAACTGACTGACCAGGTAACGGCGGAACTGTAACTTCCTGTACCTTGTACCGACGCCGTGCACTGCGATGTTGCGCTGGGAGCAATCGGCGAAGGACTGCAACTTACCCCAACTGAAGTAATGGCGGGAGGAGTTGAGGGAGTCGTCACCGACACAGTTGCCGAACCGGACTTGGTTGTTTCTTCGGTGCTGGTTGCGGTCACCGTTACGTTGCCTGCCGAGGCGGGCGCGGTGAAGAGTCCGCTGGCAGCGATGGTCCCGGAACTGACCGACCAGGTAACGGCGGAACTGTAACTTCCTGTACCTTGTACCGACGCCGTGCACTGCGATGTTGCGCTGGGAGCAATCGGGGAGGGATTGCAAGTGACCGAAACCGAGGATATTGCGGGGGACACAGAGAGGGTCGAATTGGAAACGGTACCGCCGCCACAGGCCAACATGGTGAGCGAAAGCAGGGATGCCCCCAGGGTATGCAGGAGATGGTTCTTCCATCGATTTCTTGCCGGGAGACGAGGCACGTCCCTGATATAGACGCGTCTTTTGGGGATGGAGGTGCCTGGCTACAAATGGCGGCACGGAGGGTATATGCCGACGGGATGTACAAGTGATTGCAGGCAGGAGCGCGACGCGAGGCCGAGTGGAGAAGCGCTCGTCTATGGCCCTGGCCGCACTCTTCTTTTGTAGAAACCCTGCCCTCTCAATACTCGGCAAGCCTGGATCACGCTGTCGTCGTCAGGCTGTCGTTTCGCCTAATGCGGTTTCGATGGCCTTGAGCAGTACTGGATCGTCCGGCGCCGTATTGGGCGCAAAGCGAGCGATCACTTTACCGGTGCGATCGATGATGAACTTCTCAAAATTCCACAGAATCTCTGGCTCGGGGTTGGGCTGGATGCCATAGCGCTTTAAATCCTCGCTAAACGGGACCTGCGAAGTGCTGACGGCCTTCGGCTGGGAACCAATCAGGGCGCTGTAGAGCGGATGCTTGGTCTCGCCGACGACGGTGATCTTTTCGAATAGAGGGAAGTCGACGCCGTAGTTGGTGGTGCAGAAGTTCTGGATGTCGGTGTTGGAGCCGGGTTCCTGACTTTTGAAATCGTTGGCGGGAAATCCGGCGATGACAAGGCCGCGGCCGCGGTACTGACGGTAGAGCTTTTCGAGGCCTTCGTATTGCGGCGTAAGTCCGCACTTGGAGGCGACGTTGACGACGAGCAGAACTTTGCCGTCGTACTCGCCCAGGTTGGTTGCTTCGCCGGTAATGCGGTGCACAGGAATTTTCTGGATGGGAGTACTCATAGTAGCTGCAGTTTATCGCAATCCTGCGGTTGCTAAGAATGCAGTAGGAATAGCCGGCTGAGTTGATGAGGCTAAGTCGAGAAAGGGTGGGCGCGAGTCCCGTTCACGCAGCGGAAGGTGAAGGCCCGCATCCGTTGGTGCTAAAAAAGAATCCGCATTTCGGAAACGAGGTTGTGGTTATAACAGTAAAAGCGCGACGTCGCAATTTGCATTCCAGCGTCAAAAACAATCGCCGAATGATTCGGAGGCCAGTCTTTGCGTCGCACAACAAAGAAAGCAGCCGGGGTGATGAAGTTCTGCGTTTTTCCATCGAACTGGCCACCGATGTTGAAGGTGGCATTATTCTCGATATCCAGAAAGATGTGCGGGTTGGGTTGAACTTGTGCCGTTACATCCAGATCAATCGCTCGTCCCTGCACGGCAATGTTGCCATACGGAAGTAGACCTCCCAGCGCAGACTGGAGGTTGAACCGCCCGAAGGCGATGCCAGACGCCAGCTTCGGGGAGTCATAGGCGGTGAGCATGCCATTCTGATAGCTGCGGGGCGAGAAGCCGTGAAAAAGCATCGCTGAGACCGCGAAGTTGCCGTGCTGGGCGTTGCCGGAGGCGATGCGGTACTTGACCTGCACACCCGCGTTGCCGAAGCCATCGGTCATCTCGGAGGAATGGTTTCGGAAGTAGGAGGGTGGATCGAAATCGAATTGAAAGCGGCTCGCGACGATGACACTGACGCCGTGGTTGTTGCCATAGCCGATGAGTTGCGCGCCGGGAGCATTCGCATTCGATACGGAGAGCCGCACAGACTGGGACAGTCGCGCATCCGACTGCATCAGCGGACCCATCCAGGTGGGCTGCAGAGCGGTCATGTTGGCATTGTGTGCTCTGAATTGTTGATAGAAGGACTGCTGTGCCGCGGCGGCGCCGCAGGCGACCGAGCAGACCGCTGCCCAGGCCAGCACGGAATTGAACCACGTTTTCCTCACCGAGTGAGTCTTTTATAGCTGGGTTTCCCGGACTTTTCTGTGACCGGCGACACGGCTGCGGGAACGGGTGGGAGGTGGAGGATCAACCGGGGGCGGTGGTCGCGCTACTGTTTCGGAGCGCCCAACAGGCGCGAGAGCGATTGCATCGCCCTGCCGAAGTCTTCCCAATTTCCCTGTTGCGCGGCCTTTTGCGCTGCCGCCAGCTGTTTCCGCGCTTCATCCAACTGTGGTTGCGGCGGTGGTTGCGGCTGCGCGCCGGCGGTAGAGACGCCCATCACCTTTTGAGGCTGCTGGGCTCCAAACAGGTCCGCGATGGTCTCGTCCAGTGTCGGTTCCATGACGACGCGGTCCGCGGTGATTGCGATGATTCGCTTCAGTTGGGGGAAGTTCGTGCCTTCCGCTTTCAAGTAGACGGGAACGACGTAAAGGAAAGAGTTTTCGATGGGGATGACAACCAGCTTGCCGCGAATGACCTGAGATCCTTTCTGGTCCCACAGCGTCAGCTGCTGCGAAATGGTTGTGTTTTGATCGATCATTGCCTCAATCTGGTTAGGACCGTAGATCAGCTTTTCCTTGGGAAGCTCGTAGAAAATCATCTTCCCGTACTCAGGAAAGTCGCAGCGGGCGGCCACCCAGGCAATCATATTGTCCCGGTTTTGCGGGGTGAAGGGAGTCATTAACAGATACTCCAGCGTATTGCTGCCGGGAAGCTTCATCAGGATGTAATACGGATCCATCGAAAGCACATTGCCGTTGTATTCTTCCTGCGGCGAATCCCACAGATCTTCGCGGTTATAGAAAACCTGTGGATCGGTCATGTGGAATGTTTTGTACTCATGGGTCTGGATGGCGAACAGATCCTCGGGATAACGCAGATGGGCTTTCAAGTCAGGGGATAGCTGGCTGAGATCTTTGAAAACGCCGGGGAAGGCTCGCCGGTAAACGGCCAGGACTGGATCGGTGGGATCCATAACGTAGAAGGAAACTGTTCCGTCATACATGTCCACAACAATCTTGACCGAGTTGCGGATGTAATTGAGGTCGCCGCCAGCTTCTCCGGAGTAGGGGTCGGAATAGGGAAATTTGTCCGATGTGGTGTAGGCATCCTGAATCCAATACAGCTTGCCATCGCTCAGCACGGCATAGGGGTCTCGATCGAGGCTCAGGAATGGGGCGATCTTGGAAACTCTCTCCTGTACGCTGCGCCATATCTGAATCTTGCTCTGTGGCCGGAGGTAGGAGGTGAACAAGATGTTGGCATCCTCCTGTGTCCAGGCGAACAAAAGCCGTTTCCAGAGGCTGTCCAACGGAATGCCGCCGGCGCCCTGGTAACTGGTATAGACATTCTCATTTCCCTTGGGATAGTCGAACTCCTTAATGCCCGTCGCGACGATGCGATAGCCGGGCATAGCTTCTCCGTAGTAGATGCCGGGCTCGGTGATCTTCAGCCCATAATCGGATTGCGGCGGAATGTTCTGCAGTAAATACTTGGGAAAACCTCCGCCGACTGTCTGGGATGCGAAGCTCATGACCAGCCCGTAACCGTGGGTGAACTGAAGATACTGATTGACCCAGGTTTGCGCTTGCTCGGGAAGCTTCTGGGAAAGCTCTCGAGTGGAAAGCATCACTTGATGGTAGCCGTCGGACAGATGGTAACGATCCACGTCGACGTTATAGAACTGGTAATAGAGCCGGATAGCCTGGGTTTGCTGGTAGGTCTGGAGCAGCGGGCGTGGATCCCAAAGGCGAATGTTCTGGATAGTGTCCTGGTTCCTCGCAACCACGTCAGGAGTCAGATCGGGGAGCGCGGGGTAGGAAGTTTCCTGAATCGCATCCAGCTGATAGGCCTTGCGCGTGAACTGAATGTAACTTTTCAGGTAGGGGAGTTCCATACTTAGTTCGCTGGGTTGCACCACGAACTTTTGAAACAGCTGCGGCAGCACGACGATGCCAGCGAAATACAGCACCGCGTATACGGCTGCGCCATACATCACGAGCTTAAATTGCGGGCGCAGGAAATTGAAGATCAGCAACAGGCATGCCGCCACGGATGCGCCGACCATGGTCCACAAAACCGTCATGATTACGTGGGAGGCTGTATAGCCGGCTCCGTGAACGACTCCCAACGTTGAATAGACGAGATCGTAGCGATCGAGATAAAAACCCCAGCCCAGGGTTGCTGTCAGGATGAACAGAAGCGCCGACACATGCTGCGCAATATTGTTGCGGATGATCATCATGCCGCTAACACTGAGTCGCAGCAGTCCGAAGGTGGTGTACGAGATGAGGACAAGGGCAAGGGCGATCAGGGTCAGGAAGACAAGGCTGCCCTGAAGCAGTTCGTAGAACGGAAGCCGGAAAAGATAGAATCCGACGTCCAACTTGAAGAGCGGATCCAGTAGCCCGAAGTGACCGCCGAAGCGGAAACGAAGGTACGTGTCCCATTGCGAGCAGACGCCCAGTGCAAACAGCAGGGAAACGAGAGCGGCCGCCGCTCCAACGACGAGGCTGAGGATCCTGGGATTGAGGTCGATGTCGAGCCTTCTCGGATTCGAGGGAGCATTGAGGAAGGCGACATGATCGAGTTGATTGCCATGCTGCAAAGCGCGAATTATTTTCGCGGCGATGCGGAAATTGATCCAGAGATAGCCGAATGCGCAGACTAACGCTACGCCAAACATGACCCACTGAACAGAGAGAAGAGTCCAGAAGACGCCGAGGTAGTGAAGTTGCCGCATCCAGAGCCATTTCTGGATGAGACCGGCAATCACGGTGAGCAGGACAATCGCCGCAATCAGCGCGAACCAGAAGATGCTAAACAGGCGGCGGCGGGAGTGCGGAGGCGGCGGAACAATGCTGAGGTGCTCTTCTAGTTCCCGTCGTAATCTTTCGATCGTCTTTCTATCCAGGGGTTCATCATTGATGGCCATGATTGAGACTTGATCCTTACCTGGACCAGTGTCTCACCGTTTGGTGTCCAAAGGTGATTCTCAGACAGACGACCAGTGAATATCGGTTCTCAGGTGGGCCGGCTTCGCGAGCGCGGCTGGATGGTTCGCAGGCTTCGCATGACAAGGTATCTTGAATTGCCGATTGTCGGGAACACAGGGATTGGCGTCAATGGATCTGTAGGCGACGCTGGTACATTGGCATAGGACCCAACTGTACGGTGCAGGCGGCGCGGAAATTGTCGACGGTATCGGCACGCGACTCAGGGTTTAGTTCAAGGCGCAGTCTCAGATCAGCTGCACTCAGCAGGCATCAGTCAGGAGCTTTTCTTTAGTGAACCGCCACACTGCGATTCCGGTGCCCGCCCAACGGCAGAAGGTTCCTCTCTACCGGAGCCTTTGGTTTCAAGTGCTGCTTGGGATCATTCTTGCGGTCGTCCTGGGATTTGTAAGTCCCAGGGCAGGCATTGCGATGAAGCCTTTGGGCGATGCCTTCATCCGGCTGATTACGATGATCATTACGATCGTGATTTTTTGCACGGTGGTCTACGGCATTGCCGGAATGCGGGACTTGAAAAAAGTGGCGCGGGTTGGCGGCAAAGCGCTCCTCTATTTTGAGGTTGTCTCGACGTTAGCTTTACTGATCGGGTTGGGCGTGGGGAAAACGGTGCGTCCCGGGAAGGGATTCAACGTCAATCCAGCGAGCCTGGACAGTCACGCGGTGTCTGCGTATGCAAGCCAGGCGAAAGCCCAGGGTGTAGGCGACTTTCTGATGAACATTATTCCGCACACCGTAGTGGATGCGTTCGCCACGGGGAATATTCTTCAGGTGCTGCTGATTGCGATTCTTTTTGGATTTGCGCTGACCATGGCGGGAGAACGCGGTCAACCTGTCGTGGATTTCATGGCGGCGTTTACCAAGGTGGTATTCAATGTAGTGAATATCATTATGCGGTTGGCGCCGATCGGCGCGTTCGGCGCCATGGCTTTTACCGTTGGCCAGTATGGCATCGGCTCGCTGGAACCTTTGGCCAAGCTGGTGGTCACCTTCTACGCGACCTGCATTGTGTTTGTGCTGTTGGTTCTGGGCGGAGTGGCTCGCATATGTGGATTCAAGATCACGAGTTTCCTCTCTTACATTAAGGAAGAGATTCTGCTGGTGCTGGCTACCAGCTCGTCTGAAACGGCATTGCCGACGCTGATGGAGAAGATGGAAGAGCTGGGCTGCGCCAAGTCTCTTGTCGGGTTGGTGGTGCCGACGGGTTATACCTTCAATACAGACGGCACCAGTTTATACATGACGCTGGCAGCGCTGTTCGTTGCGCAAGCTACCAATACGCACCTTTCGCTTATGCAGGAATTGACGATTTTCGCGGTCGCTGTGCTTACTTCCAAGGGGGCCAGCGGGGTGACGGGCGCGGCGTTCATTGCTTTGGTGGGGACATTGATGGTTGTGCCGACGATACCCGTCGCCGGCATGGCATTGATTCTGGGCATCGATCGGTTTATGAGTATGATGCGCGCTGTGGTGAATATGATTGGAAATGGAGTGGCCACGATTGTTGTGGCGCGATGGGAAAAAGAACTCGACGTGGATAAGTTGCGAAAGAACCTGGCAGCGGGACCTTCAATTCCTTAGCTGGACGGAAGCTACGTGAGGAACCATGACACCATGCGGCAAGTTCGATTCGACAAGTGAATTCAAATGATGGGTGGAGAGATTTGAAACAATTCAGGATTGCAGTGATTGAAGGAGATGGCATCGGTCGGGAAGTCGTCCCAGAGGGACTTCGCGTGCTGGAAGCGGTAGGGCGAAAATTTGATCTCAATTTCTCCTGGACGAATTTTGATTGGGGATGTGAGACATACACCCGGACGGGTCGCATGATGCCGGCGGATGGCCTGGATCAACTGCGTACCTTTGATTCCATCTACCTGGGCGCGGTGGGCTACCCGGGAGTTCCGGATCACATCTCGCTTTGGGGCTTGTTGATTCCCATCCGCAGGACGTTTCAACAGTACGTCAACCTGCGGCCAGTTCTGTTGTTGGAGGGGATTGAAAGCCCATTGAAGAATCATCGCGCGGGCGGAATTGACTTCTGCATTGTGCGCGAAAATAACGAGGGAGAATACTCTGAAGTTGGCGGCAGAATGTTCCGCGGCACGGATGCAGAGCTGGCGATTCAAGAGAATATATTTAGCCGGCAAGGTTGCGATCGAGTGATGCGCTATGCTTTCGAGCTGGCGCAGACCCGGCGGCGTCACGTCACTTCCGCAACCAAGTCCAATGGCATCGTCTTTACCATGCCATTTTGGGACGAACGTTTCGCGGCCATGCGGCAGCAGTTTCCCGACTGCAAAACGGACCAATATCACATCGACATTCTGGCGGCCCACTTTGTAAGTCATCCGGAGTGGTTTGACGTGGTGGTGGGTTCCAATCTCTTCGGAGACATTCTTTCGGATCTAGGTGCAGCCGTCGTGGGTTCGATCGGAATTGCTCCTTCCGCGAATCTCAACCCGGAGCGTGAATATCCTTCCATGTTTGAACCCGTCCACGGCTCCGCTCCAGACATTGCGGGAAAAGGGATTGCCAATCCCATTGCGCAGATCTGGTCCGGCGCAATGATGCTGGACCATTTGCACGAACCCGAAGCGGCCCGGGCGGTCGAACGGGCGTTCACTTCGATACTGGCGAACAAAGGTCCTCGCACACCGGACCTGGGCGGAAAAGCCAGCACGCGCGAGGTGGGAGAAGCGATCGCCGCTGCAATCTAAGGCACGCACCGCGACCAGTCCTGAGTCGGTATCACCCGCATTATTGCGGGCAAGGAGTGGATGCCGGCTTCTGAGGGTCCACCTGATTCGGTATTCCTCCGAAGCAATACCAGATGGGGTTGAAGTGGGTGCCGTCGACAGTAACGATGCGGAATCCGGAGAGCGAGCCGCCGAGGGGCATGCCGACCGCGCCGGTCACGACCTCCGTTAGCGGGCCGTCGACGCCTATGGCGTTCCTATGATAATGACCGGCGAAGACGTATTTCACGCCCGCTCGTTCCAGTAAGTCGAGGTACTGGCGGCGGGCAGGCATCGGGATATTGAAGTAGCCGTCGGCCTCGCTGGAATCGTGAATGAAGTAGGGAATGTGTTGAAAGACGACGATCTGCTGCTTCGAACTCGACTTGGCGCTTGCCAGAGTTTTCTCAAGCCATGCCTTCTGTTGCCGGGCTGCGTCCGGGTCGCGTTGAGGAGCGCGGATGAGATTAGAATCCAGCACGATGCCGAAGATTCCGCCCTGTGAGAATGTGTAGTAATCCGGACCGAATGCAGCATGGTAGCGATCGAGCGTTTCGGACGTCGGGATATTTCCGATATCGTGATTTCCGACTACGTTGTAGACCGGGATGGATGGGTCCAGCTTTTGCAGCAAGCGTTTATATTCCGCAATTTCTGCGGGGTCGCCGGTCCGGTTCACCAGGTCGCCGCAAATTACGACGAAGCGGGGGTGCAGCCGGTTGAGATTCGCGATGGCAAACTCGAAGTTGGCCGTTTCTTGTACAAAGTTTTTGTCTTTTGCGTACATGCCGAATTGCGGATCGGCGAGCACCGCGAAAAACCACGGCTCATTGGACTGAGCCGTGGCTGGCAGCAAAATCGCGACGAAACATAGAGCCAGGAACAGGCGACGCATTTAGAACTCCAGGCGACCGACCAACTGCAAGATTCGAGGATCGCCCGCAGTAGTAATTTTACCGAACGTGGTCGGGGCGCTGACGTTGTTTCCAGGCTGGCCGAAATTCACGTGATTGGTTGCGTTAAATTCTTCCACTCGAAACATGAGCCGAAACCGGTCGCGGATCGGGAATGAGCGTTGCAGCCCGGCGTCCACATTGAAGTAGACAGGATTCCGGATCGGGTTCCGAGGCGAGTCTCCGAACGTACCCAGAGCATTGAGCTTAAAGGCAGCGGTATTGAAATATTCGTTGATCTTCTGCTGCCCTGAACGACCCGAGGGAAGATAGGGACTCACTCCAGGAACCATGTCCGCTCGATCGAGATTCACGCCGCTGCGCGAATCGTCCTGCCCGGAGATGATGGTGAACGGCTGCCCGTTTGCCCAGGTAAGGATTCCGCTGAGCTGCCAGCCTCCCGCGATCGCCCGCACCCAGCGCGAGGCGGAACGGGGAGTCGGCAATTCTGCGACACCGGTAAATGAAAAGGCGTTGGGAACATCGACGTTGGAGAGCCCATCGTTAAACGATGGATCGAAGGGATCGGGATTGGTCAGCGTGAGTTGTTGATCGGTCGACTGATTGTCGGTTGCTTTCGAGTGAGTATAGTTCGCGACGAAGGACAGGCCGTTGCTGGTTCTCTTTTCCACCGTCAACTGCAACGCGTTGTAGTGGCTCCAGCCGTTGTTATTCATCACGATGAGGGATGCGAAGTTGGGATAGAGGGGTCTTCTCTGATTGGTGTTGCTGATGGTCGCACCGGGACCATAAATGGCCGGGTTCTGCTCATTGTTATCTTGCAGGTTGAAACCGTTGTCACCCACATAGGCTGCGCGGAACACCAGATTGGCGCCAAGCTGCTGCTCCAGGGTCAGGTTCGTTGCCTGGACAAAACCCAGGCGCCAGTGGGGATTGAAGGATTGATACGTGATGGGAGTGACGAAGGTGGTGGCCGGAGAAGTGGTGATGGGCGCGAATGGCGGAAATGGATTTTGCTGACCCGCGCTCCCATAGGGATCCGAGAAGTTGACTCCATTCAGCGTGGCGCTCGGGCTGAAGGGCGCGTTCTGAACGAAGTTGTTCCACAGCACCATGAATGGTTGAACGTAGAACATGCCCGCGCCACCGCGCAGGACCGTGGGGTGAGAGCCCGACCGGAGTGAGTATGCAAAGCCGACGCGGGGAGAAATGTTGCCAAGATTATCCCACATACCTCCATTCGGGAAACCGGGGTCACCTGCGAACAGCAGCCCCGTGGGCGCAAGGGGAAATCGCCTTGACTGCGCGCCGGCGATGTATCCACCGATCTGGCCTTTGACTGGATCGGTGTACGGGAAAAACGGCTCCCATCGTACCCCGAGGTTAATGTTCAGTGTCGGGGTAGCATGCCACTGCTCCTGCGCAAATGCTGCGAACTGATGGCCGCGCGTGTACTTCGCTTTCCCCGCTGTCTGCAGGAGCTGCTGGACATCCCCTAAAAGGAAATCAGCAAGCGCATTTCCAGTGGCATAGCCGGTGAAGTGATAGACCGGTTCTTCCTCATATCCGGTGTCGGAATCGAAACGAAGGTAGGGATCGTATTCCGCGCCCACGAACAGCGAGCTATTACCACGCACATAATTCAGCACATCGGACAGGTCGATGGCCTCTTGGTACCATTTGCCGGGAGGCGACGATCGGCCAGTTCCCCAGCCGGTAAATCCTGTCACGCTGATTCCGGTTTCACGGTATTTCGCGGCAGGCTCAGCCACCCCGGTACTTCCAAAGTCGTAGATGGAAAATGGAGCCGCGGTGGTTTGTAGTGAGTTGAGAACAAGCATGTCCGCTACGAATGAGTTGACCAGGTTCGGGTTGACCGTGAAGGTATCGCTGATCTTTCCCTCGCTGGTGGTCTGAGTCTGTCCGAGACCGTAGTTGAGCAGTGTACCGTTGCCATTCCATCCGACGGACGAGTAATTCACAAAGAACAGGCTCCCCATCAATTGATGCCGTCCCTTGGTGTAATCGAGTTTGCCCAGGCCTTCATAGTTGCGGGTGATGCTGGGGAGCGAATAGAGCAGCTCCCCATTGGACGCGGAGGTGGTGGGAATATGTGGAAGCATATTGGCGCTGAGTGGATTAAAAAGAGTGGGCGAAATGGTGTTGCCTGGGAAAGGCAGGCCTGTGGCGGGGTTTTTGACCGTGGTAGGGAAAATGCCCTGGCGCTCCGCATCCGTCGGTACAAAGGCAACGTTCGCCTCACTAACGTTGTTGAGCGTGGTTCCCTGGAAGCTGCCGAAGTAGAACAGCTTATTTTTCAGGATTGGGCCGCCGATCACGCCGCCGAATTGGTTGCGCTTCAGGGTGTCCTGCTTGGTGGCGAAATAATTGATTGCGTTGAGATCGCCGTTGCGAACATATTCAAACAGCACGCCGTGAATCTGGTTGGTCCCGGACTTGGTAACAATATTGACGACGGCGCCCCCGACCCCTCCAAAACGAGCGTCGAAGTTATTGGTCTGGACACTAAACTCCGATAACGCGTCTGGATTCGGAAATGTTGCATTCAGGTTAGAGATAAGGTCCTGATGGGGCGCTCCGTCGAGGTTGTAACTTACCTGGTCGCCATAGGTGCCGTTGACCGCGTGTGGGACTTCATTGCCGCTGTTGGCATACGTATCGTTATATTCGCCGGAGCTTGACACCACTCCGGGCGCCATCGTAACCAGCGTGGCTGCATTCCTGCCGTTCAGCGGGAGATTTGCGAGATACTGCCTGCCGACAATCTGATGCAGCGTGCTGGATTCGGTGTCAATCATCTCCGCGTTGGACTGGACGGTCACTTGCGCGGAGGTCGACTGCACGGCGAGATGCACATTCGCCGTGGCGGGGGCATTGACGTCCAGTGTGATTCCGGTTTGGTGATAGGCGTTGAATCCCGGGGCAGACACGTTTAATTCGTAGGTTCCGGGCATGAGGAAGCTGAACAAGTACCTGCCCTGGGAGTCGGAAGTCGTCTGCTGCGTGACCCGGGTTGCAGTGTTGACAACCTGGACCGTGGCCGCGGGCAGAAGGGCGCCGGAGGGATCGGTGACTGACCCGGTCAACGTGGCTGTCGGCAGAATCTGGCCGAAGAGGACGGACGGCGTCAGGAGTGCAAACATGAACAATGCGATCACAGCGGGGCACGCGTTTCTGGCACGGATCCGCAGGGGTCGGACCAGACGCCGGCGGTGAGGTCGACCTGCGGCGCAGATTCCTGGGTTATCCGTGGATATTTCGCAAGATAAGAGTTCTGCGGCGCATCGATTTTTTGCCAACTCGATCCAGCGGTACTGGTTCATGCGTGCATCACTTCGCATTGCGTGTCCTCCAACAAGGTTGTGAATCGTTCGGTTTCTCTGCTATTGGAACGTATTGGTTCGCCGGGTCGGTTAAAGGTCGAAGAAAACTGATTTGCCGGGGGCCACTGTGCGCGAATGCATGGAAAACGGTGGCACCTTCTGTAGGCCGTGGGAAGCGATGCATCGATGGGTCGCAAGCTGAGCACGAAGCGCGTTTCGTATTGCCATAGAGGTGGGGTGAATTTGCCGAGCAACGAGGGCAAAAAGCAGGACAATTTCATGTCGATGGTCCACTGCAGACGACTCTAGAGGCGCCGAGCTGAGGCTGCCAAGGATTTAGCAGCAAGAAACATTGTGAAAGCATAGTTTTCACCTTGGGTTAGCGTGCGGACGGTCGATTTTACGCATCTGCGGAGAGTCGGCTGGGACTTCGTTATTTGTTGCGGAGTTATGATCGTAAGTCTTTCAACAACATCGAGGGCCATCTGCAGAGAGTAGTCTGCATAGCGATCAATTGACACATGGCTGGGGTACAATTTCCGTGGCCGAACGCTGGGCCACGACAGGACCATGGAAAATCTTCAAACGTCGCTTCATGTCGCACATGAGGCGGGATTCGAATCCCATCCGGGATGGCAGTTGATTGAGCGCATTCTTCTGACGGAGCCGTTTCAGAAGTCGAGTCGCTTGCCTGTCTTATTGCGTTATCTGGCGGACCGCTCGATTCGGGGACGCCTGGACGAATTGACAGAGCAACGCATTGGTACTGCGGTGTTTGGCAAACCCGCGGGGTACAGCCCAGTGGAAGACAGTGCCGTGCGCGTTCATGTCCGCCAGTTGCGACTGCGCCTTCACGAATATTTCGATTGCGATGGGCGAGACGAAAAACTGGTTGTCGACATTCCGAAGGGCTCGTATGAATTGATTTTCCGCAGTACCCATCGGACGCCTTCTCTGGCCGTGGCGGCCCCGGTGCTGGTTCCTGAGCCTGTAGAGAGACGCCGGCGACTCGGGATTCGCGACCTGATGCTGGCGGCCGCGGTGATGGTGGCGGTTGCTTGCGGCGTTGGGTGGTATCACGCAGTGTGGGCGAGTCGGAACGTGCGCGTGCCCTGGCCCGTGAGCGCGGTGATCCAAAAGGACAAGCAGACGAAGGTCGTAGTTTCCGATAGCAGCTCCATGCTTCGTCTGCTGAATCAGCGGGAATTCTCTCTGGAAGAATACCTTGCGCCCGGGTTTCTGGCGGACATGATTCCCGCTCATATGGATGACAACGTTTCCCGTCTGGTGAAATATATCTCGGACTCGCAACTGACATCTTTCGCAGATTTGGTGGTGGCCACAACTCTGACGAAGCTGGCAGGACCGCAGAGCGACCAGATTGCGCTTTGTCCGGCCCGCGACTTGAATCGGTGGGACCTGGCGCGAGGGAACTACGTGTTTGTGGGCGGTCCCACATCCAATCCATGGGTCGCGTTGTTTGCGGACGATCTCAACTTTCAAACTGTTGAGGATACTGTAGGCGGCAAAATGTATTTCCTGAACAAGAAGCCGCGGCCCGGGGAACAAAAGACCTACGAAGGGCTTCCATACACAGGCTCCGGTGGCGAGGACTATGCCACCATCTCGGTTTTACCCAGCGGCAGCGGCGACGGAAACGTAATGATTTTGCAGGGGCTGCGACAAGAAGGTACGGAAGCGCTGGGTGTACTGCTAGCGGACCGTTCGCTGCGAGCAGACTTGAGACGAGCTCTGAAGATTCCCGACGACTCAACACGCCCGGTTTATTTCGAGGCCTTGGTTCGGGCGCGCACCGTGGCCGGCGCGCCGGTTTCCATCAGCGTTGTGGCGACGCGCATCATCTCCCACTAGGGAAATTTTCGGAGCGCTCTATCCGGTGGAGGCGCGGTGGATCCATCGCTTCGCGCGAGGGTTGTACATTCCGCGGAAGACCCGCACCCACCCACTCGGCGCAGGCATTCTGGTCGGAATACCCGCGAAGAGCGGATGGGTGCAATCTGGAGATGGATTAGCCGTTCTGGTCAGGCGAGTCCGGGTGAATGGTGAGGTAGCTCGTATTGCCCTGAGACCACACCAGTAGAAGCATGTCATTTCCCGGGGGATTTGCATGCACTGCGCCGACGAACTGCTCGGCGGAGGTGACGGGCCGACGATCGACTTCCAGGATTACATCGCCGGGCGCGAGCCCTGCGTCTTCGGCCGGACTTCCGGGACGGACGCTTTGCACGGCGATGCCCTGGACATGGTCTGGCACCTGAAGCTGTTGGCGCACGTCCGGGGTAAGGTCGACCACGCCGACTCCAATCTTCGCGCCCTGCGGTGCGGCTTCGTCGCTGTTGCTCGCCTCTTGCGTGTTGGCGTGATACTCTCCGACGGTTGCGTCCACCGTTTGTGGGCTGCCGTTGCGCGAAATGCCGAGCGTGATATGGGTACCAGGAGTTTTCTCGCTCACCGCGACTTGCAATGCGCTTCCGTCTACAATCGGTTCTCCGTTAAGTTGGCGAATTACATCGCCCCGGCGCAGACCCGCGCGGCTTGCAGGAGAATTCGGCACTACTGCGGACACGATCGCACCGGAGGCATCGTGGAGATTGAAAAAGTGGGCGTTGTCCGGCGTGACACTATTCAAGCTCATGCCGAGATATCCGTGGCGCACCACTCCGGACTTCATCAACTGGTCTGCGACCGAGTGGACGATTTGTGAAGGAATCGCAAATCCAGCGCCTGAGAACGATCCGCTTTCGGAGACGATGAACGTATCGATGCCGACAAGTTCGCCGCGTGCGTTCACCAGCGGACCGCCGGAGTTGCCGGGGTTGATTGCTGCGTCCGTCTGGATGAAATCGCCGGGTTTGCGGGGATCATCGGAATAGGGATTCGGCCGGTCCAAAGCGCTGACGATGCCGCGGGTGACGGAGAACCGGAAATATCCAAAAGGACTTCCGAAGGCGAGGACCGTCTCGCCGGGTTGCAGCTTTGTGGAATCGCCCCAGGCAATGGCCGGCAGATTGGTTGCGTTGATCTTCAATACAGCGAGGTCGGTGAGCTTGTCGACGCCTACGACTTTTGCATTCATCGTGCGCCGGTCATGGAGAGTGACCTGGACCTGGACGGCGCCGTTAACGACGTGGTCGTTGGTAACGATGTAGCCATCGGGAGAGATGATCACTCCGCTACCGACTCCGTGTTGCAAGGGTTGCGGGCTCTGCGGTCCTTGCTGCCCGAAGAATTGTTCCAGGCCTGGCGGCAAACCCTGCTGATCGTCCTCTGAGATAGCCTGCTGGGGTGAACCCTTGGAGGTGACAGCAATGTTGACGACCGATGGAGTGACGCGAGCCGCGACCGCTTCCATGGCCTGGTCGAGCGAGGTCAACGCGGAAACACTATGATCATCCAGCGGCGTGGGGGCGGCGGAGGCGTGGGCGCGATGCTGAATCGGCAAAATTGCTCCCAGCAGAATCGCCAGGACCAGCGCGGAGGTGGCGGCTATCTCTTTTCTTCTAAAAACTAATTGATTAGTTGCATTCGGCATAGAAATCCCTCTTTCCATCACTGTGGAGGTGGTTAAAGTTGAAAGACTATCCAGCCGTCGGTGGACTGCGAGGCTGGGTCAGAGGAAGGGCGAAGAGTTTCGACGACTGCGAAACTCACGTGTGCGGGAACTGAATAACCATTCCAGTCTGTCAGCAGAATCCAGGATGACAGGGCTGTGGGGCGGCGATCTCGGCGTTTTACTTTTGGCCGCTGCGGCTTCTGCGCGACTCGTTCAACGGGTCGTTTCTTTTGTAGCTCCGCATGGACCAGGGTCGGATGGGCGTTGCCGGGATGAAACACCGCGTCTCGAAACGGTGAGGGAGATTCGACCCGCGGCGCGGCTGCAGTGTTCACCGAAATAGCGGAAGGAGAAAAGTTGACGAGTTGCGGGCAGCGCGACAGTGCAGCCGCACCGCCGAACAGCCCCAGGACCAGGGAGGTGGCAACGATCTTTGCGGGGAAGCGTGCCATGGAGACGGGGGGTCGCCGCAGAATGCGGTGCACCCGGCTCGCCAACTCCGACTGCCGTTCCCATGCGCGCAGGGCAAGAGATGGTTTTCTTTGCAACATGGAATGTTCCGCCAAATCGGTCAGACAAGTGGCGTAAGCTTTGGGAGCCTGAGTGAATCGGAGCACGCTCTCGTCGCAGGCAAGCTCACGCTCGACGCATAGACGGCGTTCGATCCACCGCAGTGCAGGATTCAACGGAAACAGCACAAGGCTCAGCTTCTGCAGCAGATTGATCCAGTCATCTCCACGACGCAGGTGTTCCATCTCATGCAGAACAATTTGCTGCAGCTGCGCGGCCGATAATTTCTCAACAAGAGCCGTTGGGATAAGAATGCGCGGCGACAAAAATCCGATGACACTTGGGCTTTCGACATCGGCCGAGGTGCAGAGTTCTGCAGATCGATGCGAGCTCGCAAGAATGCCGGCGCATGCCGCGTCCCCATGGAACGGCGTTGCATTTCTGGCAATTCTGCGCAAATGGATGGCGCCGGCGACGAGTTGCAATCCGCGAACCAGGGTGAACAAAACCCATACAGAGGCGATCGCGATGCTCCAACGGAAGTCCAGATGGAGGGTGGGTTCGCGCCACGATGAAAGCGTGAGCGAATGGCTCGCGGAAGGAATCGGGAGGTGAAGCGCGATGACCAAGATAAACACGGCCGTCCAGATCAGCGAGCGAATGGCCGCTGTCGTCTCGGGCAGTACACGCAGGCACAGGGTCACGCACATGGCCAGAACCATTCCCTGCCAGATGGCGGAAATGAGGCAGGTCGCAGCTATGGCAGGCAGAGTGTCAAGCATGTGAACAATGGGCTGCATCGGCTAGCGCTTCTCCCGTACATCGTCCGGGGCTTCGGCGATTGCACTTTTGATCAGCTTCAATTCTTTTTCGGTCAATTGACCGTCTCCCAGGAGAGAAAGCAATAGCCGCTCGCGAGAATTCCCGAAGAATCGCTGCAATACATTTCGGATTTCAGACCTGCTGGCGTCCTGTTCGGCGACGCGAGGACTATAGAGAAACGCTCTTCCCTCCTGCCGATGGACCACATAGCCCTTCCGCTCCAGGATGCGAATGGTGGTCAAGACGGAGGTATAGGCGAGTTGAGTTTCGTCGCTGGTCGCGGCAACCAGGTCAGAGACGGCGGATTCTCCCCGCGCCCAGAGAATCTTCATGAGCCTCAGTTCGGCTTCCGTCAGGGTGTTGGATTTCTTTGGAGGCAATCGAACCCCTTCTACGCAGATCAAAAAATGCGGTCTCGATCTCGTTATCTCTAAGACGGGCAACTAATGAATTAGTTAGCGAGATATTGGGAAATGTCCGGAGCGACATTCCAGGGGACAGGAGACACAGGAGTGCATCTGCTGTGGAAAGAGCGGTTTACAGCCGAAGGCTCAGCTTTCCAGGTGGCGGCGGAGATCGTCCGGTTGGTGGCAATGCGCAAAGGCGGTGTCGCGGGAGATTCGGTTGGCGCGAACCAGCTCGCCCAGGGACTGGTCCATCGTCATCATTCCTTCGCTTCGCGCGATCATGATTTGAGATCGAATCTGGTGGTCGTGGCCCTGGCGGATGAGATTGCGCATGGCAAAATTGGCGAGCATGACTTCTGTGGCTGGGTAGCGACCGGCGCCATCGGATGCGGGGACGAGTTGCTGGGCAACGATGGCGAGCAAGGCTAACGATAATTGTTGTCGGATCTGCTGCTGGTGGCCGGCTGGAAAAATATCCAGGATGCGGGAGATGGTCTGGGCTGTGTCGTTGGTGTGTAGCGAAGAGAGCACCAGGTGGCCGGTTTCCGCGGCGGTGAGCGCAGCCGACATGGTTTCAGGGTCGCGGATTTCTCCAATCAGGATCACGTCAGGATTCTGACGCAGAACGGAGCGCACGGCCTGGGCAAAACCGAGCGCATCGTCCCCGACCTCGACTTGCTCCACGATGGAACTGCGGTTGGGGTGTTCGTACTCGATGGGATCCTCGATTGTAATGATGTGATCGCGACGGCGAAGATTAATGAGATCGATGAGCGCGGCCAGAGAGGAAGTTTTGCCGGATCCAGTGGGACCGGTGAAGAGAACAAAGCCCTGTCGGCGTTCCGCGAGTGAAGCGAGGATGGCGGGAAGGTGGAGCGACTCCAGCGAGGGAATTTGCGCGGGGAGCAGGCGGATTGCTGCGGCGAGAGTACCGCGCTGGTAATGAACGTTGGCGCGAAAGCGGCCGATGTTCGGCCGCATAAAACAAAAATCGATGGAGCGGTGTTTCTCAAGTTCGTCGGCGAGGGGCGAAGTAAGCACAGGTTGAAGGTAACCGCGGACTTCGTCGGAGGAAGTGAGAGTGTTGCTGGCGGTGGTCAATGCTCCGTTCATCCTGAAAGCGATGGGCGAGTTGGCGACGAGCAAAACGTCGGAAGCGTGTTTCTGGGCGGCGACGGTGAGGAGTTGGTCGAGATCGGGTGGTGCGGCGGCGCCCTTGTCGTCGGCACGGGGAGCCCGGGCAGCCGAGCGGTTCAGCTCAGCGACCAGGCGGGCGAGTTCGCTGTCGTAGGCGGACATGGATACAGTATCGCCGAGATGCGAGCGGCCATAAAGCGGCAGCGCAGCCGGGAAAATTTCCATCCATGGCGGGAAGAGCCTGCATGACGCGCAGGTTACGGAGGTTTGCCTGAAAAGTCGCGACTGTGACCCTAGTCACTTCCGTGCATCGGTTCCCATGGTGTATTGCATGCAGGGGACGAGTGATGAACTTCTATCGCAGCACGCCAGATGAGCCAGGGCCAATGGAACTAGAGTCGATCGGTCAGATGAAGAAATGGGGCACGATCAGCTTCACCGTGCTGATCGTGCTTGCAAGATTTCTATGGGCGCTGGCCCGCTAGGCACACCCACCCGGTGTCGCTCTGCATGCCACGACGTCGCTTTTGATACGCAACCGTGCAGAGCAATTTGTATCGCCTGGAAATAGTGCGACTACTGAGATGGGAAACTCAAGATGGCACCCCCGGCGATGAGCTTTCTTTGAAGAGTCTTCGTGTCGATATCTTGCACCGCTGTCTGTTCCTGGACGGCTAGACTGGCGGCAACTCCGGCGGCCTGCCCCATAATCATGTATTGCGGTTCCAGGCGCAACGACGAATATCCAATGTGACTGGCGGAGACGCAGACTGGAACTAAGAGATTGCTGGCCTGTTGGCGGAGCGGTATCAGAATGCGGTATGGGATCTGATAAGGCTGCACGGGGACTTCTACATTTCCTTCGTTCTGGACACTCTCATCCGGCATGGCAACGCGTTCGAAATTGTGCGAATCGATATTGTAGGAACCCATGCCGATGCTGTCCGTTTTGGTACGATCCGTCTGCAGATCCTTTTGCGTCATCACGTACACCCCAATCATCCGCCGCGATTCGCGGACGTAGAGCTGGAGGGGCCAGTGATTGGTATCGGTAAACTCGTCTTTCGCAAGTCCCCAGGTATTCACCTCATTTCGTAATTGCGCGGGAACCTGCGGATCATGGGCCAGAAAATAAAAAAAGCCCTGGGTGTATTCGATATGGTCCTGCCAGATGACAGCTCGTTCTGCATAGGTCGCATTCGGGAATGTCCAGTCCTTGCCAATGTAGTCGGTGGAGAAAGGTCCATTGTTGTTGAAGTCTTCCTTATGATTCGGGATCTCGGCCGGATTCGTCAGGTCTTTGAACCGGGGTATGCGGCCGTACTGTAGTTGAAATCCATGAATGTAATTCGCGAGCAACTGATATCGGCCGGGATCATAACGGGGCGGCTTCGGGAAAGGAACTTGATTGTGCGGGTCTTGAGTCAGGATCAGGCGAAAGTTATAGGCTTGGACTTCATGATCGGCACTTCCTGCTGGAGCCAGAGGCCCAGGGCTGATTTCCGGAAAAAGTTTTCCGTTGGCGCCGTAAGCGGATAACTTGAAGTGGAATTGATGGTCGGGAGTTTCGGCGCGCACTCCGGCCAGACTTTCGCCATATTGGGCGATGCTCTCCCGACCCCAGGCGAAGGAAACACCTGCAGCCGCCATCAGATCTCCTTCATACGTCGCGTCCGCAAAGACCTTTCCCGTCCATACCGTGCCGTCTTCCGTAGTTATGCTGATGAGGCGATTTCCTGCTTTCATGACGCCGTTCTTTTCGCGCAGACGCTCGTGGAAACGCAAAGTCACGCCTGACTCCTGCAACATCGTATGTAGAATTTCCTCGCCGACATGCGGCTCAAATCGCCAGGCAATGCTCTGGCCAAACTGTTGCACGTCATAATAGCGACCGGCCCGCTGAAAGAATTCGAGCGCGTATCCTCCAATCACGTGTTGGTTCCCAACATCGGTGGCGGAGAGTCCTCCTGTCAGCATTCCGCCCACGTGATTTCCGGGCTCGAGAAGAACAACGTGCAAGCCCTGGCGGGCCGCGGCAATAGCTGTCATGGCGCCTGCCGCCGTGGCGCCGTAGACCACGAGATCGTACGACGAGGAAGCACGAACCTGCGAAGAGCATGGCTTAGGAACGAACAAGAATGCAGCGCAGAAGTATGCAGAGAGAAATAAACGCCATCCATTACGCATAACCATTCTCCAGGTTATTGACTTAGTGCACAGCTGAGGTCTTGTCACCTTTGGACAAGCCCGGTTCAGGCTACAAGTCATTCATTCCGGCAGTCAACCGTTTCTTCAGTCGTCAGGTTCGCAGTGAAACTCTCTGCGATTGCTGCGAACCGTGCCAACCCTACACTCGCACAAGACTATACCGTGGCGGCTGACAGTCGTGCTTCCTTCGAGCCAAAGACAATTTGTCCGAGGGGTCGTGCTGCGCTTCCAGTACGTCGACATTGTTCAGCCGCTTGGCACGGAACAAAATGGCATATCCAACTTACGTGGTATAGACACACGAATCGCATTGACAAAGACTATTTCATAGAAATACAAATCGTTCTGATCAGCCGCACGTTGTCCATGTCTTGAACGGAAGTATTTCAGATGATCGTGTCGTGTCGCGATTACTTCGTCCCACATAATTCTGAGAGGTATACGATGGAAACCCTTGGGCTCTTCAAAGTGATCGACGAGCTTCGAAAAAAAGCCGTCCAGAAAGAACGGTATTTGATAGCGATTGCCGGACCTCCTGGCGCTGGCAAGTCGACTTTCTCTGAGGAACTCCGACTGCAGCTTGGGCCGGAACGCGCTGCGGTTGTTTCGATGGACGGATTCCACTATGACAACCTCATTCTCAAACAGCGAGGGATGCTAGCGCGCAAGGGCGCTCCCGAGACCTTCGACTTCAACGGCTTCGAGATCCTATTAGGCAGAATTCGAGACGGCGAACAGAGAATTGCATTTCCAGTGTTTGATCGCGAAGCGGACCTGGCGCGCGCCGGAGCGGGGATCGTTGATCAAGACGTGAAATTCGTCATCGTTGAAGGAAACTATCTCCTGCTCGATGAGAATCCATGGTCGAGGTTATCGGCCTATTTCGATGTCTCTATATTCATCGAGGTGCCCAAAGCAGAATTGACCGAGCGACTCGAAGAGCGCTGGAAGACTCATGGCTTTTCGCAACGAGATGCCGAAGTCCGTGTCGCCACCAATGACATACCCAATATCGATCGTGTCTTGTCCGCACGGAAGCTTTCAGATCTTGTTCTCAGTTGTTCAGCGAATGGAGAGCGGGGTTTTCGTGTGGGCCAATGTTCTTGAATGTGGGTTGGCAGAGGACGTATTTATTAGGGGCCGAGCCGTCTGGATTCGCAACGACTGGCTGTGCATTGTTCCTCGAAAGGGCGCCCACGGGCGCACGTTTGCGAAGAATTTCATTTCAAAAGGAAGATTCAAGGTGAAGAAGAGGAAGAGTAGGGTGAAGATCACAGTTTCGGCAGTCGTAGCTTTCGCACTATGTGTTCCGGCGATGATGCTGGGGCAGGACAATGGGAGTGCGGCTCCGACCGCCGCTACTACGCAACCGGCACAGACGCCTGCGGGCGCGGCGCAACAGGTTCCGGGACGACCGGCACATCCACAAGGACCTGCGCCGATCCAGAACAAGATCCTCGTATTTCAGGGGCAGCAGGTTCAGACGCAACTGGCGCAATTGGTTGAGCGGGCGAAGATCACGCACCACGGTGGAGCGGAATTGGCGCGCAGCGGTAACATCGCTCTTCAACTCTCGGTGATGCCGGGCAACGGTCCTGGGGAACTGCACAGAAATGCCGACGATCTGCTGATCATCCAGTCCGGCAGCGCGACCGTGGTTACCGGCGGAACGATGGTGAACGGCAAGGACAGGCCCGGCGGGAATACCTATGGAAGCGGCCTGGAAGGTGGGGACTCGACGCCGATCGGCGCGGGAGACATTGTGCTGATTCCGGCAGGCCTGACGCATCAACTGCTGGTCCCTCAGGGGACGGTTCTGGTCATGATTGTGGGGAAGATTCAGGAGCCGTAAGAAACTGTCGCTGCTGTCGCTCCACATGGAAGCACTCACGATGACTCAGGAGAAAAACGAAAGCGGGAGATGAGAACGGCTGTTGCTCCCATCGCCCGCTTTGTCGCTGGCTCGTGTTGCATCGGAAGCTGCTTATTTTCTTCCCGCCTCTGCCACCTCGTCCTGAAAGTTCAGCGCTGACGCAAAGGGCGCCTTCTGAGCCTGCGGGTGATCGCTGATATTCAGCAAGACATCGGCGTTGGGGTTGTACGCGGGCCACTGCGGCAGACCGGGCCCGTCAGGGCTGCCAGTCCTGGCAAACTGCACCCACATGGAAGACACAATGTCGCCCAGATGCAGGTCCACCGGCCTCCATGCCCAGTCCTGCATCGGGAACGTCTGGAACACGTACACGATTTCGCTGCCGTGGTAAGCCCCGTAATCCTTCGCAGGCTGGCCGTCCCAGATCAATCCTTCGGGAAACGGCGAGACATGCGTGAACCAGTACCAGTAGACCGGCGATTTTCCCGTCTTCAGTTGCAGCGTTGCCAACCGTCGTGCATTCGCCATCGCCCGGTTTGTGCGGAACGCCAGATCCTCCTTCACGGCCTGCTGATCGTCGTTCGCCGGATAGAGCCGCATGTACTCATCGGCCAGGCTCCCAAAGGTCTGCTTCGCGTAAGCCGGCACATCGGCGGCCTTGATCTTCGAAGCCGGGCCCGGAGTGTCGTTGGCGACCGTGCCGACAATCAGTGGAACATCGTTCTGCTTCCCGTCCGCAAAGGTCGAATACACATCCTCCGGCAGCACCCACCCATCAACTATCGTGCCGGTCCGACGTGGCATCGTCTTCAATAGCTCTTCCGCCGGCATCTTGCGCAGGTCGGCAATCGAGTGCGCTCCCACCGACTCCGCGTAGCGCTCGCCGTTCTGCTCCGCATCGGCCAGGGTCATTCCCTTGGCCAGGTTCTCGCCGCTCTGCATCAGCGCGCGCTCAAAGAGTCCGTGGGCCAGGGGACTGGCCAGCAGAGAACTGACGTTGGACGAACCCGCCGAGTGCCCGAAGATCATCACGTTCTGCGGATCGCCACCAAAATTCGCGATGTTGTCGTGAACCCATTGCAGCGCTGCGATCTGATCGAGCAGCGCGTAGTTTCCGGACGAATGGTGCTCCGACTCCCGAGTCAGATCCGGATGCGCCAGGAACCCGAAGATATTCATCCGGTAGTTGAGGCTGACAAAGACGACGCCCTTGCTGGCGAAGTATGCGCCGTCATATTGATTTTCCGAGGCCGCGCCGCGTACATTGCCGCCGCCGTGGATCCACACCATCACCGGAAGATGCGCGTTCGCGGTCTGGGCCGGTGTCCACACATTGAGATAGAGGCAATCCTCGCTGATCGGAAGCGCTCCCTCCCGCCACGCGTTGCTTTCCGTGTTGGCGGGCGCCTGCATGCAGGCCGCGCTGAAGTGATCCGCTGCCTTTACACCAGCCCACGGAACCACGGGTTGCGGCGGGCGCCAGCGCAGATCGCCGACGGGCGCAGCCGCATAGGGAATGTCGCGGAAGAGTCGCACGCCGGGTGTCCACTGGATGGTCGGCGTGCCTGTGATCAGCCCGCCCGTCACCTGGATGGGCTCCTTTAAGCCAGAGCCGGCCTGTTGGGATGTTGCCGGCGGGGCCGTCCACATCAACGCGATCGCGATCAGCGGCAGTATATGGTTCAACGAGAATGTGGTGCTATGGAATCTCGACATGGGAGGTTCGCTTTTCCTGCCTGCAATCCAATGAAGCTCAGGTGAACTGGAGTTTTTCCGTCTCAATCCAGAATCGCAGCAATTATAGCGTTCCTAAAGTTGAGTGTAGGGAGAAACCTGTCCCCGCGGCGGCACGGTAAGACCACTTAGCCCGGGAGCAAAAATCGCCTGAAGTTGCGGCGAATGGGCGCGGGTGCCGAAAGTTAGCTGGTCTAGTTTTCATTCCTGGTCGCGATACGGGTAAACCCAGCGGCCCGTTGCAGCCTGTCTCGGGCGGATGGTACCCTGCTTATGTCGAGTTCGAGATCTTGCATTTGTCGATGGCGCCGATTCTTGCCTGACGCGCTGCCAATCTCTTTGACCTTTATCTCCATGTGTCTGTTGGGATAATGTCGTCGCATCCAATGGAAGCGATTGAATCCACAAAGCGCCGACGTAGCTCAGTTGGTAGAGCAGCTGATTCGTAATCAGCAGGTCATCGGTTCAAGTCCGATCGTCGGCTCCACATTGTCTGCCATTCAAGCCAACAACGTACGCGGGCGACCACTCAATGAGGGTTATCGCTGAAGATAATTCGGGGGCTACACCGCACCCGTTGAAATGAAGCGCGCGATTACGATGGCTTATCCCGAGAGAGAACCAATCCAACGCGCGGTGCGTTACCCTTACCCATGCCGACCCATATGCGAACTTGCGCGATCTTCCTTCTGATTGCCGGTACGGCGGGGCTATGCCATGGGCAAGCTCTCGGCTCACAACAAGCTAAACGGTCGCCTATTCTCGTCGAGCTGTTCACTTCGGAGGGTTGTTCTTCGTGTCCCCCGGCCGATGCGCTGCTGCAAAGATTCGATGCCACCCAGCCGATTCCAGGCGCGCAGCTGGTTGTGCTCAGCGAGCATGTGGATTATTTCAACCACGATGGCTGGAAAGATCCATACTCTTCCTCGTTCATACTGAACGGCAGTTCGCCTATGTTCGCGCGCTTGGACTTGAGACGGCGTACACCCCGACAAATGATTACCAGGTGGGAAAGTGTGCAGCCTCACACTCAAGATGCTTGCCGCTGACTTTGATTGCCACTTGACGACCCGGAACAGATGAGACAGGTATTTCTCGATGAAATTATGGTTCCCAAGTATCCCATCGAGATCGGTCCCATCACCAGGGAGGCTAAGAACGCGACGATCCTTCGAACGCACATCACAGCTGGGAGCGATGCGGGGCAACAAGGCGGCGACATTTATCTGGCGGTTGCCCTGGATCACTGTGACATCGCATGTTTTGCGGGGAGAAAACGGGGGGCCGTGACCTGACCCATGTTGCGGTTGTTGCAGTCGCTCACGAAAATTGGGCGATTAAGCAAGGGAAAAGAGTTCAGCCGAGATATTGATGCGCAGGTCGAACCCGGTGCGCAGTTGAGGAATATTCGGCTCGTCGCTTTTGTACAGGAACCTGGCCCGGGAAAAGTACTAGGGGTCGCTTCGCGTAAAGCTTCCAATCAGTCGGCTCCGTAATTCTTTCTTTCACCCGGTTTCTCTCGGGTCTCTGCATCTCCTCGCTATTCCCATCGTCTACCGTGATTACTTTCAGCCGGGCGATGGGAGAGATTCGCGATGCCAGAAGGTGGGGCTGCAGGCGCACCCGCCGCATGCCACGCGTGCCAGTCACCTCATATAATTGCGTGAAAACAAAAGACGCCGGGAATGGTGCCGATATTCCTGTGGTTGGACGTGTCGGCAGATGTTGAGACGGGAGACAAGGATGCTGCAGATGGGTGGGAAGGTTGCAGTTGTGACCGGGGGTGCGACTGGAATTGGCGCAGCAACCGCGCTGAAATTATGTGAACTGGGTGCTGCGGTTGCGGTTCTGGATCGGAATGCGGAGGTCGCTGAGGAAACGGTGGGCACGCTCCGACACAGGGGCTATCGGGCGAGTTTTCATGCGTGCGATGTCGCTGTGGAATCGCAAATGGGCAGGGCCATGGCAGAGGTCATGGATCACTATGGAGCGCTCCATATGCTGGTCAGCAATGCCGGCATCCAACGCTATGGCGATGTGGTCTCGACGAGCGCCAAGGTGTGGGACGAAATATTTGATGTCCACGTCAAGGGCTGTTTCCACGCGACCAAATTTGCAATTCCCGCCATGCTCGCCTCCGGTGGAGGAGCCATTGTGATTGTCGCGTCTGTGCAGAGCTTTACCGCCGTCAACAACTCAGCTGCCTACGTAGCCGCCAAGCATGCGCTGTTGGGGATCACACGTTCCATCGCATTGGATTTTGCGTCCAGGAATATCCGGGCGAACTGCGTCTGTCCGGGAGCTGTTGATACACCAATGTTGCGGGCCACAGCGGAGATGACGGGGTCCCCGGAAGAAATGATTCAAGCGCTGGGCCGAATGCACGCTCTGGGTCGCATTGCGCGCCCTGAAGAGATTGCAAACGCGATTGCATTTCTGGTGAGTGACGAGGCGTCTTTTATTACAGGGACCAGCTTGATTGTGGATGGAGGTTTACTGGTGCCGACCGGCGGCATGGGATTTCAGGAATCCGGCATTGGAACGGAGGGGAAAGAGTGAGCGCGGAAGGAAAACTGGCGGGGAAGGTGGCCATCATCACGGGATCGGCGGCGGGAATTGGCCGCGCCTCCAGCCTGTTGTTCGCACAGCAAGGCGCCAAAGTCGCGGCGGTCGACTGCGATGAGGCCGGCAATGCTGAATTGGCGAAAGAGATCCGCACTGGCGGAGGGATTGCGGAGGCGTTCACCGGAGATGTTTCTTCCGCGCGGGATGTGGAGCGAGTGGTCCAACAAATTCTGGCTCGCTGGAATACGATCGACATACTCTTCAATAACGCCGGCATCGTTGGTGGCGGGAAAATCCATACTTTGACGGAAGAGGAATGGGACCGCACCTTCGCCATCAATGTAAAAAGCATGTTTCTCTTCAGCCGGGCGGTGATTCCGACATTCTTAGAGCGAGGCGGCGGCGTCATTCTGAACACCTCTTCAACGACTGCGTACCGCGTGGTCGCAGATCGCGCGCTTTACACCGCGACCAAGGGCGCCATCTATTCACTGACGAAATCCATGGCCATTGACTACGCCGCAGACAAAATCCGCGTGAACTGTCTTTGCCCGGGAACGACGGACACGCCGTCGCTGCGAGCGCGCCTGAGCGCCAGGGGAAATACCGAGGAGATGACCCGGCAATTCATCGCGCGACAGCCATTGGGTCGACTCGGAACCGCCGAAGAGATGGCCAAGGCTGCGCTGTATCTGGTTTCCGACGACGCCAGCTTTGTGACCGGATCGGCATTTCAAATTGACGGCGGCATGTCGCTTTGACATGGACGCGGGGATGACTTGATCCTGGGCTCCTTATTGCGCCAGGGCGTGACAACGGAACTTAGCCACCTTTTCGATTTCAGGAGAAGCTATCGATATGCGACTGATACGTTTTGGCCCGGTCGGCGATGAAAAACCTGGAGTAATGGATAGCCATGGAAGCCGCCGGGATTTGTCCGCCCATTTTTCAGATTGGAACAGTGCGTTCCTAGGGTCGAGCGATGTGATGCGGCTGGAGGAACTTTTCCAGCGCGACCAGGCGTCCTTGCCGATCATCCCAGAGAGCGAGCGTTGGGCTGCACCCGTGGCCCGGCCGGGCAAAGTAATTTGCATCGGACTGAATTATTCCGACCATGCGGCAGAGTCTGGAATGCCGATTCCCGCCGAGCCAATCGTCTTTCTAAAAGCGTCAAACACGGTGGTCGGTCCCTATGACGATCTGAAAATTCCGCGTGGAAGCGAGAAGACGGATTGGGAAGTGGAACTGGGTGTCGTGATCGGGCGGCAAGCCAGGTACATCTCTTCAGTAGAGGCGGCGCAGTCGCACATCGCCGGATATTGCCTGAGTCATGATGTCTCTGAGCGCGCTTTTCAACTGGAGCGCGGCGGCCAGTGGACCAAGGGAAAAAGCTGCGATACGTTCAACCCGCTGGGGCCCTGGCTGGCAACTCCGGATGAGATTGAGAACCCGAATGCACTGCAGATGAAACTGCGGGTCAACGGCGACCTGCGCCAGAACGGAACGACGGCGAAGATGATCTTCAACCCGGCTTTCCTGGTGCATTATTTATCGCAGTTTATGACGCTCGAGCCGGGGGACCTGATCTCCACCGGCACGCCGCCCGGCGTGGGCCTTGGAATGAAGCCGCCAAGGTATCTCAAGGTTGGCGACACGGTCGAGCTGGAAATCGAACACCTTGGACGCCAAATGCAGCGCTGTATCGCGTCGTAAGTGCACGGGCGTTGCCAGAGCCATGGAAGGCGACGGGTGGAAAGCCGGACGAAGGGAGCTTCGACGCAGGTCTGAATTCTGCAGGGGATGGATGCTGCAATGAAGATGAGTTTTCGCTGGTACGGAAAATCAGACCCGGTCAGGCTGGAACATATCCGGCAGATTCCTGGCATGCATGGGATCGTCTCCGCGCTGTACGATGTACCGCTGGGAGAGGCGTGGCCAGTCGATAAGATTCTCGCGCTGAAAAATGCAATCGAAGCCCATGGTTTCGCGTTCGAGGTGATCGAAAGCGTAGGGCTCCACGAGGACATCAAACTCGGCAAGCCGAGCCGCGATCGGTGGATCCAAAACTATTGCCAGACCCTGGAACGCCTGGCAGCCGCTGGCCTGAAGGTTGTTTGCTACAACTTTATGCCCGTGTTTGAGTGGATGCGCACTGCGCTGGACCGCAAGCTGCCCGATGGCTCGACAAGCACGGCGTTCGACGTCGACACATCGTTCACTGTGGAACTTGGTAAAGGAGTTGCCCTGCCGGGTTGGGACGCAAGGTATACGGGGGAAGAATTCCGCAGCCTGATGAACGCGTATACCTCTGTTGGAGAAGAAGACCTCTGGAGGAATCTCGAATACTTTCTGCAGAAGGTCGTTCCTGTGGCGGCGTCGGTCGGCATCAAAATGGCAATCCATCCAGACGACCCGCCGCGACCGATTTTTGGTCTGCCCCGGATCGCGAAAAACAGGAATGATCTTCGCCGAATTTTAGACGCGGTGGATTCCCCCGCGAATGGGCTGACCTTATGCTCCGGCGCGTTGGGAGCTGACCTGCGGAATGACGTCGTTGCGATGGTCAAGGAATTTGGTGGAGAAAAGCGCATTCACTTTGCGCATCTGCGCAACATCAAAGTGGATGCGGCAGGGAATTTTCAGGAAACAGCGCATTGGTCCGCGGACGGCTCGCTGGATATGGCCGCGATTATTCGCGCCTATGTTGACGCCGGGTTCGACGGGTACGCCAGGCCGGACCACGGGCGCATGATCTGGGGAGAGCAAAGCAACCCGAGCTATGGACTCTATGATCGCGCGCTGGGCGCCGTGTATCTGAACGGCCTATGGGAAGCAACCGTGAAGGACCGGAATCACCGCTGACCGAGCATCGTTCTAACTGATGTCGACCTTATAGCGCGGCCAGAGAGGAACCATTCCCCACTCGTCGATAATCGGTTCGCTTTCGCACTCCACTTCGATCACAGTCGACGGAGAATCCGGCGCTTCGACGGGCAATCCTTTGAGTCGCAACCGGAGAGGCTCATCCTGGGTAAAGAGAACATTCTGCCCGGTCTTCAGCAGTCGCGCGGACTTTACCTTGGCTTTCAGGCCGCCGATGGCCACGACCACGCCAGGCTGGAAGAATGACAGCCATTGCGCAGCCGGCGTCACACCGGGCCAATACTTTTCGTGGATGTAGAGCGTGTTGCCGTTTCGCGTGAAGTTCGCGTTGGGATAGCCGCCGAACGTCCCGCGCTGCGTGTCGTAGATCGCCTTACCGTTGGTATCCAGCCAGCTGCCGACCGTGTCGAGAATCTGGACAGATTCTACCGGCACCGAGCCATCGGGCTTGGGTCCGATATTGAGCAGATAGTTTCCTCCGCCCGAGGCGCACGTGGCCAGATTGCTGACAATCGTCTTTGGCGTTTTCCACGAGTCATCGCCGCGGTTATATCCCCAGCTATCATTCAGCGTCATGCAAGTTTCCCATGCCCGACCGGTCTTGGCGGCCTGAATGTGCTGCTCCGGGGTAGAGAAATCTCCGTCCAGGCCATTGCGGTTGTTTACGATGATCTCGGGCTGCAGTTCGAACACCATCTGATTCATGCGCTCCGATTCCCATTGTTCCGGAGTCAGCGGCCAATCGACGTCGTACCAGAGGACGTCGATTTTTCCGTAATTGGTCATCAGCTCGCGGATGAGTCCATGGGTGTAGGCGACAAAACGCTTTCTGGCGGCCTCATCCGTTTTGCAAAGCGCGCCATCGGGATGATGCCAGTCCATGAGCGAGTAATAGAAGCCAACACGCAGACCTTCCGCGCGTGCCGCTTCCACATACTCCCGCACCAGGTCTCGACCGGGCCCTTGTTTGGGTGCGCAATAATTCGTCAGCTTGGTGTCGAACATACAAAAGCCTTCATGATGCTTGGTCGTCATCACCATGTACTTCTGGCCGGCGCGTTTGGCCAGCTGGGCCCACTCGCGCGCGGCGTTCGGCTTGGGATGAAAGTGTTTGGCCATCAACTCGTATTGCGGAATCGGAATCCCCTCCGCTTCCATTGCCCACTCATGCTGGCCCAGGACGCTATACAGGCCCCAATGGATAAACATGCCAAACTTTGCTGCGTGCCACCATGCCATCCTCTGGGCGCGGGTCGCGGCCTGCATCGCATCGGTGGCGGAAAATTCGCTGTTGCCCGCCGGAGGCTGAGCCGCAGCCTGTCCAAATGCTCCCGTGCCAGTCGAGTAGGCCAGCGCGCCCGCTGCGCCCATATGCTTCAGAAATGACCGCCTGGAAATTGCATCCATCTCCATGATGATGTTCCTCCTCGATCGCTTGCATGCGCCAGCCCAACCTGTTTCAGGGGGTGTGCGCTTTCTACCGTTGCAGATTCCGCCTGAACTATTCCACCCGATACAGCGCCGACGCATGCGGCGCCAACGTGAGCGTCACGCCAGTCGATTCGCCAAGATTCTTGTGCAGCCACAGATCGCGCACGGCATGTTTGCCGGCAGGCAGTCCAAGTTTCTGCCAGGTGGAATGCATCTGGAGCGGTCCATCGCTGACGTTGAACAGCGCCACATATTCGCCGGGAGTGGTGGCGGATCGCGCGGTCCACACCCAGGTTTTCGGCGTCGGCATCCAGCCTTTGTTGCCGGTGGAATGCTGGTCGACGGCAATCACCTCGCGGTTGGTGAGCAAGGCCTCACTCGCAGTGTCCATTCGAGTAAGATTTGCCCCCAGAACCAGGGGCGAACGCGCAATCGACCAAAGCGTAAATACCGTTCTTGTTTCGTCGGCGGTTAAGCGGGACTGGCGGGGCTGCTGCCAACCTGGATTTGGTCCAAGCCAGCCGAACGGCAGCATGTCCGCATCCGGCCAATGGCCGGGGCCGGCATAGCGCTCCCATTGCGACAGCAATTGGAATTGATGCACGACGCTTTGCGGAAACCCCTTCGTCGTGTTGTCGCGGTCCCATACATCCCAAAAGTCATCCGAGATGCGCCACATCTGCGCTTGTGTTGTCACATCGGCGGCATCTTCCAGCGGGGTTGGTCCAGGCGAAAGACTCAGGACAATCGGCCTTCCCGTTTTTTTGAGCGCGGCACTCATCATGTGGATGGAGTCTTTTTTATACGGCTGCGAAATACAGTCCACTTTCACGAAATCGACACCCCAGCTTGCATAGAGCCTGGCAATCGAATCGTAATAGGCCTGACCGGCGGCGTTATTCTTGACGCCGTAGTTGTCATGATTCCATCTGCATGTGTCGGAGGTGTCGGCGGCATCCGCGGCGCGGTAACCGGATCCCTCGATGGGCAAGTTGCTCTCGACAGCCTGCCTGGGAATTCCGCGGATGATGTGGATGCCAAACTTCAGCCCGAGAGAATGGACGTAGGCCGCGAGCTGGCTGAATCCACGATCGTTGCCGGCGGAAGGGAATCGGTCGACCGCGGGAATGTAGCGTCCGTTCGCGTCGAGCGTATAGCCTTGATCGGTCTGATCCGGATGGGCCAGATACCATCCCTCGTCAATGACCACGTAGCGCCAGCCGCTGGATTTCAGGTGGGTATTGAACCAGTCCACATTTTGCTTGAACTGAGGCTCCGTGATCGTGAGTCCATAGGAGTCCCAACTATTCCAGCCCATGGGCGGGGTGGTTGCAAGCTGGGCGTTGCAGAGCGACGGAAGAACGATCAGGGTGGCTACCAGGTACGAAAGGTTTCTCACGATCTGCATCCTCGGATAGAGTCGTTTACGGATGGGTGGAGCCGATCCCCAGTGCATGAGCTGCTGCCTCAATACAACCCCGTTCAAGCGACTTCACCGTCGGGCGCCCCAGGTCTGGGAGGAATGGCAGACCCAAAGAACGCATACAGGGCCACGCCAACATAGGCAAGCAAAGGAACAATGTAGGCAAAAGCGATATTGTGAGACACCTCGGAAACGAAGCCCATCGTCGGTGTCAGCACTGCGCCTCCAACCACCGCCATAACAATCAGCGAGCCGCCAATCTTGGTGTCGCGGCCCAGACCCCGAATGCCGAGAGCGAAGATAGTTGGATACATGACGGACATGAAAAAGCTGGTGGCAAAAATGGCCCAAAGGCCCAACCAACCCGGGAATTCCATGGCGACTGCAAGCAGTGCGATATTCACCAGCCCATAGAGACCCATCAAAATATGCGGATCGACGTATCGCATCACCACGGATGAACCAAACCGTCCCGCTCCGAAAGCCAGCAGCGTTCCCGTCAGCAGATAACCCGCAGTTTTCTCCGGCTGATGGGTAAAGGTCTCGATGTACTGGATGAAATAACTCCAGCTGCAGACCTGTGCGCCGACGTAGAGAAACTGCGCGACGATGGCAAGGAGGAAATGCGGATAGCGCAGCAGCTCTCGGAAACTGCCGTGGTCTTCCGCAGCGCTCTCGTGCTCACTGGCAAATGTTGGAAATTTTGTACGGGCGATCAGGACGGCCCAGAAGAATGCAATGGCGCCAATCACGATATACGGCGCCACAACGCGCATGGTTTCGCGTTGAAGGTAGGCGTGGTAGGTATGGAGCGCCTGCATGTGGGCAATCTGCTGAGGGTCCAGCTCGATTCCGGAAAAAATAAAGACTGTGCCGATCAGCACGCCGCAGACCGATCCCAGGGGGTTGAAGGCTTGCGCAAAATTGAGCCGGCGAGCGGCGCTTTCCGGATCTCCCAGCTGGGCGGCAAAGGGATTGGAAGCCGTCTCCAAAAAGGCGAGCCCGCTGGCAATGACGAATAGAGCGAACAGGAAAAAAGAATAGCGGCCGACCAGGGCGGCCGGCCAGAAGAGAAACGATCCGGCGCCGAATAGCAGGAGGCCGGTGATGAAACCGAGCTTGTAGCCGAATTTACGCATCAGCAGCGCCGCCGGCGTGGCCAGTAAAAAGTAGCCCATGTAGAAGGCAGACTGCACCAGGCCAGCCTGAAAACGCGAGATGGCGAACGACGTCATGAACTGCCGGATCAAGACATCGTTCAAGTTGTTGGGGACGCCCCACAGGAAAAACAAGCCCGCCACCAGAAAGAACTGTAACCCCATCCCATGGGGAATGAGCGGGTGCTGCGCGTGCGGGTTGTCGGTTGTTTTCTGGGACGCTACAGAAGGCACCAGCATTGCGGGCGACATCCTCCGGACACCACTGTATCTGTTCTTTTCGTTATTGGCACGTTCACTTTATCGTGCTGTCCGATACTGGCTGGACGGCGGTGGAGGAAGCCTTATTCTTCCAGTCGTAATTCAGGTAGACCACGTGGGTCTGCAGATATTCTTCCAGCCCGTGTTTGCCGTCTGCGCCGCCGATGCCCGATTTTCTCCAGCCGGCGTGAAAGCCCTGCATAGCCTCGAAATTCTCGCGATTGACATACGTTTCGCCAAATTTTATTTCGTTGCACGCACGCATCGCCACGTCCAGACTGCGGGTGTAGATGGAGGAAGTCAGTCCGTACTGGCAATCGTTGGCGTCTTCGATGGCTTCGTCCAGGTCTTTGAATGTCGTGATGGGAAGAACCGGTCCAAAGACCTCCTGCTGCATAATCTGGGTGTCTTGCTTGCAATGGGTCAGCACTGTCGCGGGATAGAAGTGGCCTTTGCGGCCGGAATATTTCTTGCCGCCGCAGAGTAGCTCCGCACCTTCCTCGACCGCAGTCTGCACGGCGCGGTCGACAGACTCCATCTGCGCCTTGCTGACCATCGGGCCCATTTCGGTGTCCTTCTGGAACGGATCGCCGACGACCGTCTTCTCCATTGCCCGGGTGATGGTCTCAATAAATCTGTCGGCGATGGATTCCTGTACGTAGACGCGCTCCGCGCAGTTGCAGACCTGACCCGTGTTGATGATTCGCGAAGCACGAATCGACTTCACTGCCAGATCGAGATCGGCGTCCTGCATGACGATGGCGGGAGCTTTCCCGCCGAGTTCCAGTGACACCTTGGTCACGTTGTCCGCGGCGGCCCGCATGACTGCGATTCCACCTTCAACGCTGCCCGTGAGGCTGACCATGCCGACCTTGGGATGACGGGCCAGCCCGTCGCCCACCACGGAACCTTTCCCGGAGACAAGATTGAAGACGCCTTTGGGCAAAGATGACTTGGCGACAATCCTGGCAAACTCAAATGCGTTGTTGGGCGTTTCGCTGCTCGGCTTGATGACGATGGTATTCCCCGTAATCAGCGCCGGCGCCATCTTGCGAACGATCAGGAAGAAAGGAAAATTCCACGGAAGGATGCCGGCGATGACACCGATGGGGTGTTTGTATAGCAGGATATTTTCTCCGCGGCGGTCGCTCTGGATAATCTCGCCTTCATAGCGTCGGGCGAACTCCGCCATGTAATCGACATAGTCGGCGGAGAAGTCTACTTCCACCTGAGCCAACGATAGGATTTTTCCCTGTTCCTCGGTGATGGTGCGCGCCAGGTGCTCGCGCTCGGCGCGGATGTCCCGGGCGATCTCGCGCAGGAATCCCGCGCGTTCGATGGCAGGCAGCCGACTCCAGCCCTTTTGCGCCTTTTCCGCGGCTAGTACAGCTGCATTCACGTCCTCCAGCGTTCCACTGGGTACCTCGGAAATGACTTCTTCCGTGGTGGGATTGATGACGGGGATTGTTTTTGTCGAGGCTACCAACTCACCATCGATCAACATCTGGTGCCGAGGAATTGTTGTTACGGTGCCCTGCATGGATTGTTCCTCCCGTTTTCAGCTTGCGTGATTCGTGCTGCTCGTTGGGCGCGCCGGTCAAACTCCGCAGAGATGTACCTTGACCCCCAGCTCCGCGAACATGGCCGCTTTGGCCGCAAGCGCCTGGTCGGCAATCTGGCGCGTCGGAGCGTAGGCGACGTTCAGGTGATTGGCGCGATGCCTGGCCATAAATTGGTCGCGGGTCGTGCCATGGAGCAGGGCATGCATGATGGGCCATTGCGGGGTGACAGCTTTCCATCGGCGATTGGTTTCTTCCGCCGGCAGTTCGATCGCGGTGGCGCGACCCAGATCGGCGTGCAATTGATTTCCTTCTACGAATACCCGGCTCCAGACCACGTGTCCTGGTTTGCAGACACCTTTGAGCGTGCCGCCTCCCAGCCGGAAATACATGGAAGGCTGGCGTTCGCTGATCGCTCCCCGATAACCTCCGGTGAAGTGCGAGGCCGGCGCGGCGCCGGAAATTTGAAACAGCCAGACAAAGTCGTCGACGCCTTCTCCGGTGTAATGCTCTCCCCAGCGGACATCGTGCAGGGTGGTGGCCGGATCCAGATGCATCGCAGTCCACACGCGATTGGTCACCAGCGAATCCAGCCCCGCGCACTCGTCCACTTCATTGAAATGCGGCAGTGGTTTCCCGGCATAGAGCTCGTTGCCTTGCTTGTCGAAGACCGGTGGTCGCTCCACATTGTTCAGCAGACCTTCGACCAGGTCGGAAGCCGGCGCCATGTCCTTCAGACCCTGCTGGTACTGGATGCCGATTGCATCGCATCCAAAGTCATTCGCGATCCGCACCGCCGCGATATACATTTTGCATTGTTCCAGGATCTGCTTGTCTGTCAGGTCCGACTCTTCGTTCGCTCCGGTGACGAAGGTGACCCCATGTTGGTCCAGCCAGGCGCGAACTTTCTGCGCTTCAGAGTCAGGAATCGTGCGCATGGCGGCAACCAGCGCAGACTGGCTGAGCCGCTCTTTGTACACGCCGGTGGGATTCAGCAGGTAGTCCTCCACGATGGCGTTGTACATGCCCATGCACCCTTCATCGAAGACGCCGAGGATCGCTTTCTGCGAGCGGAGTTGTTGCGCCAGTGCGACGCCCAGCTCCCTTTCGGGCTTGGGAAGCGTCGACGAATCCAACTCGTGCACGTGGCTCAAATCATGATCGATCTTGCCGTCGCGAAGCCACTGCCTTAACCCCTTGCGGAAGAACTCGTCGTCGAAGTCCTTGCTCCAGATGGTGCTGAAATTCACGCCGGCCTTGTGCAGACTTCCATTCAGATTCAGCATGCCTACCAGGCCCGGCCATTGTCCAGACCAGTTCGCGATGGTCAGGATGGGACCACGATGGCTGATCAAGCCCGCGAGCACATGATTACTGTATTGCCAGACTGCTTCCGCCACTACCAGCGGCGCTTGCGGATCGATTCCCTCAAAAACATCCATGCCCATGCGCTGACTCGAAATAAAGCCGTGCTTCAAGTCTTCGCGATAGGGATGGGCGCGGCGCAGATCCATTCCTTCGGCGTGGAATGCCTCGGTGAGCTTCTTTTCCAACTGTGCCTGGGCAGGCCAACAGACCTCATTTGCGGACTGGCGCAGATCGCCGCTGGCGATGAGCAATACTTCATTGGCCGCAACAGGTTTCGGGGTTTCCAGGATCGGCAGTGCATAGGTTGACATCGATTCTCCTTTATTCCAATTCATGCGCAAGCTTGCATTTGTACCATCCGGGCGAAGGCTTCATCCCAGCCATCCGTTCTCTGCGGGTAATAGGACTTGCATTGGACCGACTCCGCGATTGCGGCTCGTCCCGCGCTCACGCTCGGTAAATGTCCGGTGGCAATTGCCTGCATCATCACATTGCCAAATGCAGATGCCTCCGCCGGCCCGCTGACGACGACGCGATTGCATGCGTCGGCCGTCATCTGGCACAGTAACGTATTGAGGCAACCTCCGCCAACAACGCGTATGGTTTGGAGGCGGCGTCCAGTCAAAACTTCCAGCGATTCCAGCACGGAGCGGTACTTCAAACTCAAACTTTCAAAGCAGCAGCGCGCGATGGCGCCAATGGTCTGCGGTTCGGATTGCAGCGTGCGGCGGCAATACGCCGCGATGGCGGCGGGCATATTGTCGGACATGTGGAGATCGTTCGCTTCGACATCCACGACGCAAAGGAATGCGGGCGCTGACGGCGGCCATCTCTGTGATGTCACTCCAGCTGTGGGAGTGGCCCTGACTGCTCCAGTGACGCTGGCACTCCTGCAGAATCCAAAGTCCGGTGATGTTCTTCAGCAGCAAGATGGATCCATCGGCGCCGCCCTCATTGGTGAAGTTCAGCGCAAACGCCTGGTCGGAAGTCACCGGCTCACGACGCTCCACGCCCATTAAACTCCATGTGCCGCTGCTGATGAAAGCGCTGCCTTCGTCCATGTTGGGGATGGCAGCGACCGCGCTCGCGGTGTCGTGTGAGGCCACCGCAACGACAGGGAAAGCGCTGCTCAAACCCGTCTCCCGCAATATTTCCGGCCGCACCGGAGCCAACTGCGTCCCGGGAAATACAACGTCAGGCAGAATGGAAATCGGAATCTGCAGAGCGTCCAGAAATGTCCGCGCCCAGCCGCTCGATGACGCGTACATCTGGGTCGTTGTCGCCTCGCAGTGCTCCACGCCCCGTGCGCCGCAAAGAAAATAGTGAAAGAGATCAGGAATCATCAAGAGAGTGGCGGCAATGTTCAACTGAGGGTCGGCGGTGCGCACCATCGAATACAGCTGAAACAGGGTGTTGATGGCCATCGTTTGTACGCCTGTGCATGCGAACAGGGACCGCTGGTCGATCTGTTCGAAGGCAATCTCTGGAATGCCGTCTGTCCTTGAGTCGCGATAGTGATATGGATTGCCGAGCAGGCGTCCGCGCTGATCGAGCAGCGCGAAATCCACTCCCCACGCGTCGACGCCAATTGCGCTGGGCGCATTCTGAAACCGTGCACGATATTTCATCAATCCATTCTGAACCTCAGACCATATCCGCAAAACATCCCAATGCAGATGGCCAGCTACGCGAATGCCGCCATTGGGAAAACGGTGCAGCTCGTCCAGCGCGAAGGTGCGGCCATTCCATTGGCCCACCATCAACCGGCCGCTTGACGCTCCCAGATCCGCGGCGACGAAATTTGCTGCGTGGGTCATGCGGTTCGATTGAGGAAGGCGAGGAGGTCGGCGGTTAGTTTGTGGATGAGCTGATCGATTTCGTGGCTGGGTGGGCGGTTGGGACGGGATGAGGCTGGCAAAGGTGAGGCGGGAGGCTTGGCCGTCTCGGCCGTGTCGTTGGCATTAATGGCATCGCAGAGGGCCAGGCGCGGATCCGGCAATCCCAGCTTTTTCTTGATGGCCAGCAGGTCCAGAATCTTGTCGGGAGGAATTTCGTTGAGCCGGGGCGACAACTGCGAGGCGATCATGACGGTTTTGCAGTAGGTGTCGACCACCTCGACATACCATTCCGCGTGGGTGACCGTGTCGGCCCAGCAGACGACGCCGTGATTGGCCAGCAGAATCGTATTGTGATCTTGGACAAAGGGAAGCACGGTTTGGGCAAAGGCGCGGGTGCCTGGAGTTTCATAGGGCGCCAGGGCGACCGGCCCGATAAATACTTCCTGCTCCGGGATCAGGTTGCCCTGTGGCACCACCCCGGCAACGGCGTGGGCGGTGGCGTAGGGAGGATGGCAGTGGATGACGGCTTTGGCGCCGGGGACAGCTTTGTAAATCTCCAGATGCAGCAGAATTTCGCTGGTCTGGGGGCGGTCGCCGCAGACCTGAGCATTGTCGAGGTCGACCAGCGAAATGTCCTCCACGCACAGGTCGCCCTTGCTGCAGAGCGTGGGCGTGCAGAGAACATAGTGGGGAGAAATACGGACGGAGATATTGCCGCCATTTCCATCGACATATTGCCGTTCCCAGAGCTTGCGGCCCATGCGCACCATCTCCTGCTTGAGGGCGGTGGCTTGCGGAGAAGAGAAAATCTGCTGCGGCTCGCCGGCAGCGGGCAGGGTCGAGGGAGAGGCCGCCAGGCAGTCCAAAACAGCGCGCCGAACAATGCTTGCAATATGACTGGGATCGAGCGTTTCCATGGGTTTTTCTGAAGTCAACTGTCAGTATATTCCCCATTATCCGGGGTCGCGACCCGCCGCCGGAGGTCGTGTCTCTATGGCTGGCTGGGGGTTTTCGGCAGCCATGCCGTCCCTGATCGTTATGCGGAGGACGGCAGGAAGGGTCGGCGACTGAAAAAGGCCTCGCGCCGCCCATCTCCGCTCCTATAATCACTTGCAGAGAGCGAGCCGAGATGGGATCAGCCAGCAATCGACGAACGACCGTGGTGGTATTGGGTTCGCTCGCCCTGCTGATTCTGCTGCTATTGGTGGCGGAAAACGCCTTCAACCTCAAATTTCTATCTCCGGACAACACCAGCTCGATTCTGCTTTTCACTGCGCTCTCGGGGCTCAGCTTTCTGCTATTTCTGACCCTGGTTGTCCTTCTCCTGCGAAACATTCTGAAACTGTATGCCAGCGGGCAGAGCCGGGTGCTGGGTTCACGGTTGCGCACGCGAATGTTGCTGGGCGCGCTGTTGCTGTCCGTGGCGCCGGCATTCTTCATGCTGTTCTTCAATTACCTATTGATGAATCGCTCCATTGACCGGTGGTTCTCGCAACCCGTCGTACAGTTACGTGACGAGTCCACCCAGGTTGCACTGGAGATGTCGCGCTACGCTGCGGCCAATGCGCGGGCGGAGGCGGAATCTCTGGCGAACTCGCCCGAACTTGTCGCCGCAGATCACCCGAAGGGTCATGAGCCTCTGTTGGATCTTCTTCGCCGGCACAAAGTGACCCTGCAGGGCGGGTTTGTCGTCGTCTACCGTGATGGTAAGGCGATCACTCAATATCAGCTTCCGACGGTGATCGGACCGGTGAGCTTGATCTCCAGCATTCAGTCCAGTGAACAAGCGGAGTCGATGCCGGCCGGAATTTCGCTGACCGACGAAATCTTGCGGGCAGCCGACCGCACCGACGATCCGGTTTTGCGGATCGGTTCGACGGCCTACACGGTGGGCGATGCATCTTCTGGTAACGGTCTGATCGTCGTGGTGGGATTGCCGTTGCCCCCCGATATCGGACTGGCGATTCGCGACATCCAGAGCGGAGCACAACGGTACTGGGCGCTGCTCGGTGCTCGCAGGCGCGTCCGTCAAACTTACCTCCTCGTACTGCTGCTGCTTACCGGCCTTACGTTGTTCATCAGCAGCTGGCTGGCACTGTTTATCTCCAAGCAGGTCACGCAGCCGGTGGAGGCGCTGGCGGACGCGATGGATTCCATGGCGTCCGGGAACTATGGGTCGCGTGTCGACATTGCGGCGGCAGGTGAACTGGGAGAGCTGGTACGCTCCTTCAATCACATGGCGGCGGACCTTGAGAACAGCCGCAGCCAACTGGAAGCCTCCACGCAGCAGCTTTCGGTGGCAAATGCCGCCATCGACGAACGCCGGCGGGAACTGGAAACCGTACTGGAGACGATTCCCAGCGGCGTGGCCACGCTGGATAACGATCTGAAAATTCTGCAGGCCAACCGCGCCTTCTGCGAAATGTTTGATCCCCAGGGAGAATTGTCGATCGAAGGTCTATCCATTCAGAGCTTGTTCCCCACGGAATCCGCCACTGAAATTGCACGGGTCGTGCGCCGCAGCCGCCGCCTGCCCGCAGTGTCAACCGAGATTGAAGCTCAAAGCTCTCGCGGCCCGCTGCACTTAATTTTCACCGTGACCCGATTGCGGGGGGCCGTTCACGGGCATCTTGTAGTGTTGGACAACGTGACCGATGTGTTGCGCGCGCAGAAACAAATGGCATGGAAAGAAGTGGCGCAACGAGTTGCCCACGAAATCAAGAATCCACTCACCCCCATTTCGTTATCGGCCGAACGCATCGAACGTCATATCGATCGCGGTCTCAACGAGGATTCCTCGCACGTTTTGCGCAGCGCCACCGAGGTGATTCGTTCCTCAGTCGAAACACTGCGGCAACTGGTCGATCAGTTTGCCGCGCTGGCAGACTTTCCGGCGGCGAATCGAAAGCCGGTGGATCTGAATCGAGTGGTGGAGAACACGCTGACGCTGTTCGAAGGCCGTCTGGAGGGCGTCGATGTTCGGCTGCATCTGGCAACCCAGCTACCCCTGGTGATGGCCGACGCGGAGGCTTTGAAGCGCGCCTTCAGCAACCTGATCGACAACGCCGAGGAAGCGATGCATTCCAGCCTGTTGCACATACTGACGGTGCAGACGGGGTGGAATGAAGCCCAGACCATGGCGGAGATCGTGATTGCAGACACCGGGCACGGGATTACGGAAGAAATACGTGAGCGGCTCTTTCTGCCATTCTTTTCCACGCGCCGCCGAGGTACGGGTCTCGGGCTTTCCATTGCCGCGAAGATTATCCAGGAACATCAAGGCAGTATTCGCGTCGAGAAAAATACGCCCACGGGCGCGCGGTTTATCGTGGAGATTCCGCTCGCCGACTCAACCGCGATGGGGCAGGAAACGCCTGCGTCCTCCAGTGTGATCGCCCGATGAACCACATCCTGGTGGTCGACGATGAGCCAGACATCCGCAGCACACTGGAAGCGATTCTGGCCGAAGAGGGCTATGCGGTCACGACAGCGGGGACTGCGGCCGAGGGGCTCGACCTGATCCGCGATGCGCTGTTCGATGCGGTGCTGCTGGATATCTGGCTGCCCGATCGCGATGGTCTCGATGTTCTCCAGGAAATTCGAAGGGTCGACGCCATTACAGGGCCGGAAGTCATCATTATCTCCGGGCACGGCACCATTGAAACCGCGGTGCGCGCAACCAAGCTGGGCGCGTATGACTTCCTGGAGAAGCCGTTGTCGCTGGAGCGCACCCTGATCATCTTGAAAAACGCGGTGGAGGCGCGACGGCTGCGCGTCGAAAACAAAGAGTTTCAGCAGCAGTTGACGGCGCGCGCGCGTATCACCGGGGAAAGTGTCCCGGTAAAGGCTCTGCGCCAGCAGATTCGTCTGATGGCGCCCACCAACGGACGCGTTTTAATTTATGGCGAGTCTGGTACCGGAAAAGAACTGATTGCGCGCGCAATGCACGCAGAGAGCCAGCGTGCCGACAGGGTTTTCGTCGAGCTGAATTGTGCCGCGATCCCGGAGGATTTTATCGAAACGGAGCTCTTTGGATATCGCCACGGCGCATTGCCCGGCGGACCTCCAGAGAAGCGAGGCACCTTTGAGCGCGCCGATAGCGGGACGCTCTTTCTGGATGAAGTCGGCGATATGAGCCTGAAGACTCAGGCCAAAGTGCTGCGCGCGCTGGACGAGCAGCAGTTCACCCCGGTGGGCGCAGGCCAGGCGATTCGCGTCGATGTACGGCTGATCGCGGCGACCAATAAGAATCTTGAAGAGGAGATCAGCAAAGGAAATTTCCGTGAAGATCTTTTTTACAGGCTGAATGTAATTCCTTTCTACGTTCCACCGCTGCGCGAGCGGAAGGAGGACATCCCCGTGTTAGCCGCCGAGCTATTGCACGAATTCGGACGGCAATATGGTCGACCACGAATCGAAATTTCAGGGGATGCCCTGGCTGCGTTGCAACTGCATCACTGGCCCGGCAACGTGCGCGAATTGAAGAATGTTCTGGAGCGCGTATTGATTCTCAATCCCCAGATTCCGCGCATCGAACGGAAGCACCTGCCCGCGTTAGTGTCGCGCAATACGGGCCGACATACCGAGGAGTTTTCCACTCTGCAACAGGCCCGAGAGGCGTATGAACGCGACTACATTCTGCGCAAACTGGAAGATTGTCATGGCAATGTAAGTCGCGCTGCAGAAATCCTCGGGCTGGAGCGCAGCCACTTATATCGCAAGATGAAAGCACTGGGGATGCACGCGAAAGAGGCATGAACGCCGGCGATCGAGCCGGTTCGTGCGCCCGCTTATTTCTCCGTTGAATCCTCAGCCTGCTGATGTTTTCCGAGGCTTTCCAACTGATTGCGCCAGTCAAGTGAATCGAGGAACGCGCTCGAACCGCGCCAGTCATCGGCAATTTTCACAAAGAGCTCCAGATGCACCTGCATGCCGAGGAATGATTCCAATTCCTTTCTTGCCGCGATGCCAATCTGTTTCAACATGGAGCCGCCCTTGCCGATCAGAATGGCCTTCTGCCCGGAGCGCTCGCAGAAAATAGCTGCGGAGATGCGCGTCAGCGGCTTCGGCCTGGGTTTGCCGGGCTGCGCAGGCTGCTTCTTTCTTTCTTCAAAGCGTTCAATCACGACCGCGCTCGAGTACGGGACCTCTTCGCCGGTAAGGTTCAGAATCTTTTCTCGAATGATTTCCGCAGCAAGAAAACGCTCCGGTTGATCCGTGAACTGACCCTTGCGAAAGTGTCGCGGGCCCTCCGGCATATACTCGACCAACTTGGCTACCAGTTTGTCCAGGCCGTCGCCCCCGCGCGCCGACACGGGAATTACTTCGGCATAGGGATGCAGGGCGCTGAACTGCGCAATCAGGGGCAGCAGCGATTCCTTTGTGTCAATTGCGTCGATCTTGTTTAACACCAGAAACACCGGGCACTCGAGCTTCTTTACCATGTCCAGAATGAACGCATCTTCGTTATCGAGCGGGTTCTGTTGTGACCTGGGCTCTTCTGCAATCGATGGCGCCGCGAGGACCGATCCGGCAGGCGCATCCAGGTCAATTTCGGTTACCTTCGCCTTCGCTGCAGGCAGCCGCAGTCGTCGCGTCACATCCACAACATGCAGCACGACATCGCGCGACTCCAGCGCGCCGTAGACCTCCTGCAACATGCGCTTGTCGAGCAGGTTGGTCGGCTTATGTACACCTGGGGTGTCGACGAAAACGATTTGCGCGGCGGGATGTTTGCCCTTGACTGCGTCGACTTCGAGCACGCCATGGATGCGGTTGCGTGTGGTCTGAGGCTTGCGCGTAACAATGGCGACCTTCTCGCCGACCAGCGCGTTCACCAGTGTCGATTTGCCGGCATTCGGCCGGCCAAGGATAGAAACGAATCCAGAGCGAAGAGGCATACAGTTCCAGTATCAACCCAATCGTGCGGTGGCGGGAGATCAGTTCGGCGCTGTACCCGCCGCTGGCGCAGCAAACGGCCATTCTCGGCGGATGATGGCGCGCACTCCGAAGATGAGGAGGCCGGTCAGAAGAAGTCCTGTGGCGAACTCGATCTCTCTGGAAAGATTCTTGCCATGGAGCAGCACAAAGAGAAAACCGGCGATTGCCAGCAGCGCGGGAATTGGATAGAGGGGCATTCGGAATGGATTTGGCTGTCCGCCAAGATTTTTGCGGAACGCGACCAGGCCCACGGCCTGCAACAGAAATTGGAAGATGATGCGGGTGATGATGAGTGCGGCGATCAGATCGGGCAGCCGGAACAGGCAGAAGAATACCGAGACAGCTCCCAACACCAGCAGAGATACGGTGGGGAAGCGCTTCGTTTTATGGAGAGTGGCGAAGCTGGAAAAGTAATTCTTATCCAGCGCCGCTGCATAGGGCACGCGAGAGTAGCCGAGCAGCACAGCAAATACCGAGGCAAACGCAGTCCATACGATCAGGACCGCCATCGCCTTTCCGGCCCAGGGTCCATACAGTCGCTGCATCACGACCGCGATGACGGAGGTTCGGGTCGAGATTGCTCCCGGCTGCATAAACTCGCGCACAGGAATGACACTCAGCACGCTGATATTTAGAAACACATAGAGGCTCGCTACCAAAAGGATTGACCAGAAAATTGCGCGCGGGATGATGCGCCGCGGATCCTTCACTTCGCCGGCCAGAAAGCAGATGTTGTAATAGCCGCCGTAATTGTAAATTGCGATGAGCAGTCCGGTACCGAATCCATCCAGGCCGTGCCCGGAAAACGAGGGATGGAGATGCGGCGTCCAGAAGTGCATATGCGCCAGTCCGGAAGCGATCACCCACACAATGGCCAGCAACACGCCGATGGAGAGCACGCGAGAAATCCGGCCAACCGTTTGAATGCCGCTATAAATCAGAAATGTGGCCAGTCCGCAGGCGAGCATGGCGACGCATGAAGCCAGCGTCACGGCAAGGTGGACATGCAGCCAGCCGCCGATGGCGCCCTGATAGGCGAACCAGGAAACATTCAGCCTCGGCCAAAGATACGCGGCGTATTGTGACAGGCCGACAGCGCCGGAAGCGGTCGAAAGCGGAGCGCTGAAGGTGAGTTGCCAAATGTACAGGAAGGAAAGCAGTCGACCCCATCGCACTCCATACAGGCGATTGAGATAGAGATAGCTACCGCCAGACTCTGGAAAGCGCGTTCCAAGTTCAGCCCAGACCATGCCGTCGCATAGCGCTAATGCAGCGCCGAGAATCCAGCCGAGGATCGCGCGATCGCCCAGCGCGACCACCATCAGCGGCAGCGTGATGAACGGGCCGACGCCAATCATGTTCAGTACGTTCAGGTTGATGGCGGTGGTGAGTCCGATGCCACGCACCAGTGACGGCGCGCCCTGAGTTCCATTGGCGACAACGGTCGGGTTGGATGGCAGATTCATCTGGATGGTTCAGTCTAAGAAGCAGCCCCGAGTCTGAGATTATGGAGATATCTTAAAATCGTGAAGATGGAATCGAACCGCTAGCCCGAACCGCGTCCCGTAGTCTCAAGTTCCAGAGTCGCCTCATCTTGCCATACACAAAGGTCATAGCATGAATCGGAACAAGATAAGGAAATCTATGGCGGCCAAGCTGCTTTTGTTTGTCGCATGGATCACGATACCAGCTTTCGCCCAAAGCTCAGCAAAAGTAGAAGCCGACGCAAATGTTCACCCCATCGCGATCGACCGTGGCGCGGCGGCCCTTTGGCAGAGTCTGCGCGAACTGCATACACGAGCCAGTCTCATTCAATTTACCGCCCATCCGGACGATGAGGATGGCGGCATGCTCACGTATGAGAGTCGTGGAGTGGGCGCGGATACTTCGCTGTTCACGCTCAACCGCGGCGAAGGCGGACAGAATGTGATGTCGTCGGATTTCTGGGACCAGTTAGGAATTTTGCGAACCGAGGAGTTGCTGGCCGCGGATCAGTACTACGGCGCGCATCAATATTGGTCGCGCGTCGCTGACTTTGGATTCACGAAAACGAAGGAAGAAGCCCTGGTGAAGTGGGGATACGATCGAGTCCTCTATGACTCCGTGCGCGTGGTTCGCATGACTCGACCGCTGGTAGTCACGTCTGTTTTTGCAGGCAACGTGTCCGATGGGCATGGCCAACACCAGGTCGCCGGCGAAATGGCCCAGGAAGTCTACAAGGCTGCCGCCGATCCAAATATGTTTCCAGACCAGATTCGCGACGGGCTGCTTCCCTGGGCTCCGCTGAAGGTGTATGCGCGGGAACCGTTTGCGTCCGTCACTTCCAAGGGCGTCTACGACTACGCAACCGGCCACTGGGCGCCAGCCCGCTTCCGCAACTATGTCCAGGACACCTGGATCGAAGGAAAGCCATCCACCACGCTGGAGATACCGGAGGGACAATACGACCCGGGCCTCGGCCTTTCCTATTTGCAGATTGCGCGCCAGGGTTGGGGTCAGCAAAAATCGCAAAACGGCGGCTACGGCATTCCTGCCGCCGGACCTTCTTTCACCGGTTACCACCTGTATGCGTCGCGGGTTGCGACCACTCCCACAGAAACCAGCTTCTTTAGCGGAATTGATGTTTCTCTGATGGGAATTGCGGACTACGCCCCTGCCAGCCAGCAGGGTTGGATTCGCGACGAGCTCGTGTCCATCAACTCTCTGGTCGAGCACGCGATCCAGAATTATTCTGTCGAGTCTCCGGAAAAAGTTGCGCCGGACTTGGCCAAGGGGCTTTCGCAGACCGAAGCCCTGATTCAGGAAATCCAGCAGAAAGCAATGCCGGAAACTGCCCGCTACAATATGCTCCACGAGCTCAACACCAAACGTGTCCAGTTCAATACAGCCCTGGTCCAGGCGCTCGGACTCAGCATCGAAGCGGTCGTCTCCAACGACGCGGGGCCGTCGGATATAGGACACTACGGCGGGTCGACGGATACGTTTCAGGCAGCGATTCCCGGCCAAAGTTTTAGCGTGCATCTGCATCTGGCGAACCAGGGACCCGATACGGTCGCAGTGAAAGATGTGCATCTTGTTACCACACCGGATAAGGACTGGACCCTGACCCTGCGCGGCGCTCCGCCGACCACATTGACCGGAAGTGAAGTGGAAAATGTGGACTTCGGAGTCACCGTTTCGACAAAGGCGACCATCACCAAGCCTTACTTCACCCGCCCGAATTTAGAACAGCCTTACTACAATCTCTCCAATCCCGCCTATCTCAATCAATCTTTCATGCCCTATCCGTTGGCTGCGCAAGCCACATTTACGTTTGGCGGCGCGGACGTGGTGCTCGACCAGGTGGTGCAGACCGTACATCACGTCACCGGCGCCGGACCGGTGATGAATCCACTGATCGTGGCTCCAGCGATTTCGGTATGGGTCTCACCCATTGCGGGTATTGTTCCCCTCACTAGCAAGTCTCTAAAAATTGCAGTGCTGATTCATAGCAACGTACAAGGCCCGGCGACCGGAAGCGTCTCTCTGCATCTACCCGCTGGCTGGACATCGATCCCCGCCAAGGCGAACTTCGCCAGCCAGCAGGACGGCGATGAGCAAAACATCGAATTTAATGTCATGCCGAAAAGTGTCGAGGCAAAACCATACAAGATCACGGCCGCCGCCATGTATCGCGGCAAGACGTATAGCTCCGGATCAACTTCGATCGGGTATCCAGGGATTCGCCCTTATCCCTACTACAGGGATGCCTCGTATCGAACCACCGGCGTTGACATTCACCTTCCGCCGGGCCTGACGGTTGGGTATATCACTGGCAGCGGGGATAGCGTGCCGAGTTCTCTCGAGGACGTTGGCATCCACGTACATTTTCTTTCTCCACAGGAAATTGCAGCCGGGGATTTAGATAGTTTCAACGCAATCATTCTCGGAGTGCGGGCCTATGCTGTCCGCCCGGAATTGAAGACTTACAATGCCCGTCTGCTGCAATACGTTCATGACGGCGGCACTTTGGTGGTGCAGTACAACACGCCGGAATTTGACCATAACTATGGACCGTATCCCTACCAACTCAGCAACAATCCGGAAAAGGTTATCGATGAAACCTCCAACGTGGTTCTGCTGCAGCCGAATTATCCTGCATTGAACTGGCCTAACAAAATCGGCATTCGCGATTTCGATGGCTGGGTGGAAGAACGAGGTCATGGATTTATGAGCTCATGGGACCCCCGATATATTGCGCTGACAGAGACCCACGATCCAGACCAGGCGCCGCAAAAAGGTGGGCTGCTGGTGGCGCCCTATGGCAAAGGTTTCTACGTCTACGACGCCTATGCCTTGTATCGGCAACTACCGGAAGGCGTGCCCGGAGCATTTCGTATTTTTGCGGACCTGCTGAGCCTCTCCAGCAATCCTGGGATGCGGAAACTGAATGCGGCCGGCACACAGTGAATTTAGATTCATCGGCGAAAAGAGGAGCTCTGACGAAGGCGGGGCCTGTTCGCACGCGGTTTTCCAGCCAATGCCGGCGGATGCTACACTCAGGAGTTTTCACTCACTGGCATTGGATTTGAGGTGAAGCATGGGCAGCATCTCCCACCAGGTTTCCGGGACAGCAGGTCTCAAATATCTGACCGAAGACGAAGCGCTCTTCCGCGATACTGTCCGCCAGTTTGCCCGCGAAACAATCAGTCCGCTGGTGCGCGAAATGGATGAGCATCAGAAGATGCATGCTCCGCTGATTCGTCAGCTGTTCGAGTTGGGCCTGATGGGCATGGAAATTCCTGAGGTCTATGGCGGATCGAGCGGCACATTTTTTGAAGTTGTTCTTGCAGTGGAAGAAATTTCTTCTGTTGACCCCTCCGTGGGAGTTCTGGTCGATGTTCAGAACACCCTGGTCGTCAGCGCATTGCTGCGCTGGGCTACAGAGGAGCAGAAGCAGCGCTACCTGCCGCGTCTGGCCAGGGAATGGGTCGGAGCCTATGCGCTGAGCGAAGCCGCTTCTGGGTCCGATGCATTCGCGTTGCAGACGCGGGCAGAAAAGAAGGACGACGATTACATCTTGAACGGTCAGAAATTATGGATCACGAACGGCCAGGAGGCGGAGTTATTTATTGTGTTTGCCACGGTCGATTCCTCCGCCGGATACAAGGGAATACACGCGTTTCTGGTGGAGAAAAGTTTTCCCGGTTTTGCGCTCGGGAAAAAGGAAGACAAGCTCGGCATTCGCGCTTCCAGCACCTGCGAAGCTGTGTTGGAAGACTGCAAAGTTCCGGCGTCGAATCTATTGGGCGAGGCAGGGAAGGGGTACAAGATCGCCATCGAAACTTTAAACGAGGGTCGAATTGGAATTGGCGCGCAAATGCTCGGCCTTGCTCAGGGTGCGTGGAATCACGCCGCGCGCTATGCCAAGGAACGCAAACAGTTCGGCAAGCCGATCGCTGACTTTCAGGCGATTCAGTTTCAGCTGGCAGAACTAGCGGTCGAAATCGAAGCGGCACGCCTCATGGTCTACAACGCCGCGCGGTTAAAAGACGCCAGGCTGGATTTCCTGAAGGAAGCCGCAATGACAAAGTACTTTACCTCGCAGGTTGCCGAACGCGTGGCCAGCCAGGCGGTGGAAGTGTTTGGGGGGTACGGCTTCGTCAAGGACTATCCGGTGGAGAAATTCTTCCGCGACTCAAAAATAGGAAAGATTTATGAAGGTACTTCCAACATGCAACTGGCTACGATTGCCAAGATGGTGATGTAGTTGCGAGCGGGCTGGAACGATCAAGCCGATTAGAGCGGTTCGTCCCCTGATTCATCGGCTTGGGGGAACGACTCCGCCTTGCGGACGCCATTCTTCTGTTTGAGCAGTATCTGGATCTTGCCTTCCGCGGCTTCCAGATCACCTTTGCAGGCGTTCGATAATTTGACGCCTTCCTCGAACAGACGCACAGATTCTTCCAGCGGCAGGTCGCCACGTTCCAGCTTGTCGATGATCGCTTCCAACTGCTTCAAAGACTCTTCAAAGCTTGCCAAGTTTCACTCCCTGTTCCGCAGCCAGGTCCGCTTCCGCTGCAGATTTCGCAGTCGATTCGCGCCCATCCGCTTCCACTCTGCCCGCAGCGGTGGGATCCACAAGGACGCTTGCCATGACGGTCAATGCCGCTTCGAACCGGCCGGCGGGTGCGCTGACCTGGACGCCTTGAACCATGCCGCGAGCGGCGGCCAGCATCTCCTGCGCGATTTGAACGCCCTCGGCACGAGCCAGTTCCGGGGTCGCGGCTTGTTGCATGCGCAGCAAAATGTCGTCGGGAACGAATACGCGCAGATCGTTCCGCATAAATTCCGCATTGCGCAGACTGACAAGAGGCCAGATTCCGGCGATTACCGGAAGATGGAATTGTTCGACGCGTTTGAGAAATGCTTCCAGCAGGCGCAGATCGAAGACCGGTTGCGTAATGGCATATTCCGCGCCGGCCTCCACTTTATACGCGAATCGACGGACTTCATTATCGATATCGGGAACTCCGGGATTGGCAGCCACGCCGATAGCGAATCCGGTCGACGCGCCAATGGAATTGCCGCCGATATCCAGACCGCAATTCAGGTTGCGAACAATGTTCACCAGGCCAATGGCGTCCACGTCAAATACCGCGGTGGCGTCGGGATAATTTCCCAGCTTAGGCGGGTCGCCGGTCAGGCACAGGATGTTCCGCAGGCCCAGCGAGGCAGCGCCCAGCAGATCCGACTGAATGCTGAGCACGTTGCGGTCGCGGCAGGTGTAATGCAGAACGCTCTCGATTCCAACCTGCTGCTGCACCTGCAAGCACAGGCTCAACGCACTCATGCGGGCGGAGGCGCGAGGCGAATCAGGTACATTGATGGCTTCCACGCCGTGCTGTGCCAACATGGCTGCGGCTTCGAGCTCGCGCCTGGCACTGATGCCGCGCGGTGGCACGATCTCCACCAGTGCGATAAATTTGCCGGCGACAAGGTCGGCGCCAAGCTTCGAACGTTGTTCCAGCGGCGGCGGAGTTACAGCATTCTGCACGCTGACAGCGGCCGCCGCGACGGGGCCACTTTTGCGCGCCTCCAGCGCGCGTAACGCGGAACGCATGGCACGAATGTGGCTGGGCGTTGTACCGCAGCACCCTCCTACAAACTGCACCCCCGCCTGCGCAAACTTGCGCACAAAGCTGGCCATGTATTCCGGCGAGCAGAGATAGATGTTTCGACCGTCGACGGCGCGAGGCATTCCCGCGTTAGGCATTGCAACTAATGGGAGCGCCGTGGCCGTCCTCATCCGCTCGATCGCACTTAGAATGGTTGCCGGACCGGCGCTGCAGTTGCAGCCTACCGCGTCCACGCGCCACTCCGTCAGCTTTCTCGCCGCCAGCTCCGGCGAAGAACCATCGAGCGCGTTGCCTTCTTCATCAATCGTCACCATGGCGAGCACGGGCAGATTCGGCGCCGTTTCTCGCGCGGCCAGGATAGCCTGGTGAACTTCGTTGAGCGAGGTCATCGTCTCCAGGATCAACAAATCGACGCCGCCCTCGGCCAACGAACGGATTTGCTCTGCAAATGCGGCCCGGGCTTCCTCGAGGGAGACCTTTCCCAACGGTTCAATCTGCACCCCGAGCGGACCAATGGCCCCGGCAACGTAGGCTCGGGTCGCCTGTTTATCCAGCAGCTGGTCGACGGCCTTGCGGGCGATCTGCGCGCCGGCCAGGTTGATCTCGTGGACTTTGTCCTGCAGGCCGTGGCGCTCCAACCGGAATCGATTGCCTCCAAACGTGTTGGTTTCGACGATCTCCGCGCCGGCTTGCAGGTATTCCTCGTGGATCGCCCGAATCAGGTCCGGCTGTGAAACATTCAATTCGTCGTAACAGCGATGAATGAACACACCGCGCTCGTAGAGCATGGTGCCCATGGCGCCATCGCAAAGAACGCTTCGAGTTTGGAACAGTTCACTCAGGGTTGTTGGCATGGGAATTGGTCCGTCTGACTATCGTAGTAGGTGCGGCGCAGAAGCGCCAGACGCAGTCGTCTGGTATACACTAGGCTTTCAGCCAGGAACGTTGAAAGTGCCCTCGAATTGGAGCATTGAGCTTTGATGAGTCGTAGTATTTTTGTCCGCGCAGTCTTAGGGATCGTTACCGTCACGAGCGTATTTTCCATGATTGGCTGTACTGGCGCAAGATCGTATCTTGCCGGCCGCACCGTTCCTCCCAGCGCCATTCTTGAGCGAGTTTTGGTGGCGATTCAGAATCCTTCGCCAAGCTCAGCGGGCGCGCTGCAAATTGTGGACGCACGCTACGATATTCGAAATTCTGAGAACGGTACCGTCCCCTACTTTTTCGTAGGCGGATATAGCGGCAAGGTGCCAAGCCTGATTTTGAATTATCCCGAACAGGCCGTCGGGTATGTTTATGGTGCTGGCGATGGCAGCGTGACGCCGATAGACTACGCCAAGGAAATTGCGAGTGCTCCGGTGATCGGGCTAACCGGTCAGTCCTCCAGTCTGTTCGTCCCTTCCAGCGCTCTCTATGTAATCGCAGCCAGCCAAACCGCACAATACCTGACGATCGTTGATTACCTGCAGGCTGTAACCGTGCACCTCAACCTTCCCAACGTGTACAAAATCGTCTCCAACCCCACTGCCACGGTTGTCCTGGCCTTTGTACAGAACAGTGATTACGCGTACCGGATCATTCATCTGCAGCAGCCGAATGGTACGGTTTCGCCGGTGCCCACCTTTCCAAACGAGGCCAACTGGCCAAGCAACGTCGCTCCGGTGAACTGTCAGCCGGTCAATTTGCCGGTCTACTGCGTCGTTCCCGTGCTCGACCAGAATGGCTATCCCATTAAGTTCGACCGCCCGTACAACACCATTTTTTCTTCTGACGGCAGCACTGGCTGGCTGCTTAACTGCGGTCCCGAATGCGGAAATAGCAATGTGGATCCGGTGACCGGGCAAGCCACGGCCAGCGTGAGCCTCCTGAACACGGGCGTGTTGAACGTGTACAACTTTCCCGGGAGCACGTATCCGGCGCCGCCGGCTAACCCGCAGCCCCCCACCGAGAGTCTGAGGATACCTGTGCCTGGCGGAGCGACCATGGCTCTTTACGGAAATGGGACCCTTTATGTCTCGGGTCAGCAACAGCAGCCCGATGGCCTGTTCGAAGGATTTTTGTCGGTCCTGAATCTGTCCAGCAACCAGGTGACTGCCACCTACCCGATTTCCGACGGCACGCACACCAAGATGTTGTTTGGCGACGACAACACATTGTGGATTGGCTCGCAGCTCTGCAAGACGGGTGAGCGCACCGCCGACAACCTCTCGAATGGCTGCCTGACGTTGTTCAATCTCAATAACAACTCGGTGCTGGTTGAAAACGATCAATATGGCGATCTGACCGGTCTCTGCTCCATCACCAACTGGCACAAGATGTACACCGCGTATGGCGGGCAGTTGCATATCTATGCCACGACGAATGTCGGCATTACAACGACTACCCCGACCTATACCGCGGGTACAGAGTTATATAACGGCAACGTGACGGTGCAAGGTACCGCCTATGATGTCGCGTATATGGATGCCATATCGAACGCTGCCAATTGACGTATTGTCCGCCATCCTGGTGAGCGATGCGGTGTCGCAGTTTTGCATGATCGAACCTGATGATTCAACCGGTCGACATTCTCGCCATTGCGGCTCATCGTGACGATGTGGAGCAAACCTGTGGTGGAACCCTGCTGCAGTCTTCCGCAGTTGGCCTGCGCACCGCTATCCTCGATTTGACAGCAGGCGAAGCCGGTACACGGGGCTCCGCGGCCGAACGTGCGTCGGAAGCCGAAGAGGCTGGCCGCATCCTTGGAGTCGCATGGCGTCAAGCCCTGGATCTTCCTGACGGCCGCCTTGAAAACAACTGGGCCAGCCGCCTGAAGATTGCGAGCGTTGTGCGTGAGGCGCGGCCGCGCGTGGTGATCCTGCCCTATTGGCAGGCGCGACATCCAGACCATGCCATGGCTGCAACGCTGGGGTACGAAGCCTGCTTTGCCGCGGGACTTGCCAAGGTAGAGACCGGCGCACCGCCGCATCGGCCCTTCAAGATCGTCTATGCAAGTTTGTATGCGGATGTGCGGCCTAGCTTTGTTGTGGACATTACGGCGCATGTGGAGCGGAGATTTGATTCCTTGATGGCCTATCGCTCGCAGTATGAAAACCAAGCCTCAGGTGGACAGATATTCGTTCCCAGGGAAGAGATTCGCGAGCGCACATTCGCAATGGCGCGTTTTTACGGGATGCTGGGCGGTGTGCGCTATGCCGAGCCTTTTGTGCAGAAGGAAGTCGGCCTGGTGGAGGATCTCAGCCTGATCCCCGTGCAATCAATCTGAGCGTCGGGGTCATTCACCCGAGGGTGTCGTCACGGCAGGGTGAACGTGGGGTGCCCAATCGATCGTTCCGTTTCCGTTCAAGCTAATGGTCAGCGTGCCTTGCTGGCCCTGCGCCAGGTACGGACCCTTGCCGGAATGGGGTTTTTCCGCGCTGTCAAGAAATTCGACTTTCATACGTCCGGCATCCTGGATCTGGAAGCGATAGTGAAACGTCGCTCCTGGCTCGAGAGCGGAAATCCCAAAGCTGGCGCTGGGATAATCCACCTCAATATTGTGCAGCACGGTTGTCCCAGAGTTCACGACACTGGTATCGACCAGCGCGGAATGGCATCCCGCCAGCAGCACCAGAGTCGCCAAGCCAACCAGCGAGAAACAACCACGCAATCCAGGTACTTTAGGCATGGCTCTAGTGTAGTTGCTGTCCGAACGGATCCGCGGACGGTCCTCCAACTCTGGCGGCTACTCTTCCTTCGCGTCCGCCAGCTTGCGCATCAACTTCAGCATCTCGGGCAGACGACTGTACGCGGTAATGCAACGCAGCCAGAGGCGGTTGTCGAGGCCCGGCGATCCGCTCATCACTTTCCCGGGGGGTACGTCGTGTGAGACAGCGCTCTGCGCCGTCAATACGGATCCGTCGCCCATCGAACAATGCCCAGCCACGGCAGCCTGACCTGCAAGAATCACATTGCGCCCAAGATGCGAGGAGCCGGCCAGCCCCGCCTGCGCGCATAGCAGGGTATTTTCCCCGACCGTGCAACCGTGGCCCACCTGCACCAGGTTGTCCACTTTCACGCCGGATCCGATGTGCGTTTCTCCCACGCTGGCGCGGTCAATGCAGGCATTGGCCTGCACCTCAACCCGATCCTCCAGTACGGCCGGACCGGATTGCGGAATCTTGTACCAGCGTCCTTCGTCGTCCTTGGCGAAGCCGAAACCGTCCGCTCCAATCACCGCGCCGTTTTGCAGCACCACGTCGTCGCCCAATCGGCAACCTTCGCGCACAACTGCATGGGCATGCGCGAAAAAGCGATTGCCGATGCGAACGTTGGGATAGATCACCACGTGAGGAAGCAGCACCGCAGCATCGCCGATTTCGACATTCGCTTCAACGACGGCGTATGCGCCGACGTGGCAGTCGCGGCCCAGCCTGGCGGTGGGATGGACGATAGCCGCGGGGTGAATCCCGGCAGGATAGGTGGGGGCCTGATAGAAAATCTCAATGGAACGGGCGAAGGCCAGGTATGGATTAGACGTTCTCAAGGTGGCTGCTGAGATCGCCGGGAAGTCCTCCGTCACCAGCACAGCCGCGGCCTTGGTGGTTCTCGCCAGGGCAGAATATTTCGGATTGGCGACGAAGGTGACATGATGCGCGTCCGCTTCCTCAATCCCGGCTACGCCCGTCACTTCCGTCGCCCCGGGCGTCGGGTTCTCCAGGCTGCCTTCCAGGCGCGCGTTCAACAATCTTGCCAGTTCTGATAGCTGCATGCGCTGATTGTATCCAAAGCGAGGAAAGCCGGAGTCCTTCCGCGTTCCTTGTCGTACAGCCTCAAGAAGTTCGCGCTACGGCAACGTGCCGAGCTGGTAATTCAGCGCAGCCAGCGAAAGTTGATACTCGTATTGCGCGTTGACGTTTTCAATCGATGCCTGTGTCTGCTCCAATTGAGACTGGCTCAGTTCCACGATGGAACTGAGGCCGAGTTTATAGCGGGCCTGCGCCAGCTTCAGTCCCAGGTTAGCCGCATTGGCCATCTGTTCCGTGACGGCGATTTTCTGGTAGGAAGAATTACACTGCAGCCACGCGTCGCGAACGTCGCGAACAACCCGGTCGCGCAGATCTCGCAGATTTTCCTGCGTTGCTTTGGCCCGATCGTCGGCTTCGTCCGCTTCGGCGGTGTATCGGAATCCGCTGAATATCGGGACTTCGAGATCGACACCGACCGCCCCAAACCAGCTGCTGACGAAGTACTGATCATCGCGGACGGGCGTGCCGCCGATAACCCCCATGGTGCTGATCGTAGGCAGCAATTGCTCCCGTTCTGCACGGCTATATTTCTTCGCCGCTTGCTGGTCGTAGTCCAGCGCCATCAGGTCCGGTCTCTGCTTCAACGCCATCTCGACCAATTGGTCTTGGTCTGGAGGCGGCAAAGGGATCGCGCCCCCCGTTTGAACCAGCGTGTAGGACATGGACCGATCGAAACCCAGAACCGATGTGAGAGCGTTGATGTCGCTGTTATATTGCGTCTGTGCGTCGAGCAGCAGCAGCTTGGCCTGCGCCAGGTTTTCTTCTGCAAACGCAAGGTCGATGGTGGAGCGCAGTTTGTTTTTGGTCAGTTCTGTAATCTGCTGGTCGGTCGTCTGGCGTGTATGTACCGTCTGCATGGCCACTCGTACCAGTGCTTGAGCTTCCAGCGCGTTGTAGAACGCCTCGTCGGTAATCAGAACTACATCCAACGTGCTGGCGACGGCTTGGGCATTTTGCGCCTTCTCGTACAGCCGCGAAGAAGCAATCAGGTTTGAAGTGTGACCGAAATCTGTCAGCAATTGGTGGAAGTCCAGTCCTCCGCCCGCGTGGGTCAGCAGACGAGTGGAGCGCAATCCATCAAAGGTGAACCGGCTGCCATTATTTGCCTGGGCAGCCACGGCACCCCCTTCCAGTTGAGGCAGGTAATCGGATCGCGTTTGGCGATACACCTGATGTTGAGCCCGTGCCAGCAACTGACTCACACGGACTCGTGGATTATTTCGGATCGCAATCTGCTCTGCTTCCTGCAAGGTCAGTTGCTGGGGAATGGAGGCAACAGGTCCTTGTGTTGGATTTGTGTGCATTGCACTGTACGGGGCCGGTTGCCAGAGCGTATTCCCTGGCATGGCCGCAGCGTGGGGTGCCACAGGAGACGCCTCTGCATTTTGGTTGTCAATATTTTTCGCCAACATGACGGTCGAAGGCGCGTCGGCCAACTGCTGTGCCGGCAGATACCGGGGAACGCCGCCAAGGATGAACGTCACGACTACTGCGGCAAATGGAAAATGTAGAGAATGCTTTTGCATCATATCCGCTCCTCCCGGTACGGTGTCTGCCGCATATCAGACCCATATTCCTGACTACGGTGGATCAAGTGATCGACTGCGGGCATTAGGACGAAAGCGGTCACTTCCGATACTTTCAGGCCGCCCAGAATTGCGCGGGCCGGTTGAGCATGCTGCTCGCTGCCGGCTCCCAGGTCCAACGCCATTGAAATCCGTTCCCCTGTCATGCTCTTGCGTCAAGATCGGAACTGCCGAGCTCCTCTTCCTGGTGACGGTGAATCAGGAAATAAACGGTGGGCACCAGGAAGATACTCACGACAGCGGAAACCAGCACTCCACCCAAAAGCGCGCGTGCCAGCGGAGCATATTGTTCGCTGCCGGCTTCCAGTCCCAGGGACATGGGGATGATGCCGAGCACGGTGGCAAGCGTCGTCATTAAGATGGGCCGCAAACGAAAGCGACAGGCCTCCGCCAGCGCGAGCTTTAACGGTTTGCCTTCCTCACGTTGCTTGCCGACAAATTCGACGATAAGGATACTGTTCGACACCGCCATGCCAGTCATCATCAGCAAGCCCATCAGCGACATGATGTTCAGCGAAGAACCTGTCACGAGCAGGGTGAGCACCACGCCCGCAATGCCCGGAGGGACAGCCAGCAAAATGACAAACGGATCGGAGAAAGACGCGAACTGCGCCATAAGGACGAGATAGATCAGCACCACGGCCAGGCCCAGCCCAACGGCAAAGCTGCGGAATGCCGCGTGCATATCGGTGACCGATCCGCCCAGCGTGATCAGGGTGCCGTGCGGCGGATGAATTCCATCGAGAAGATGTTGAATCTGCTTGCCGACGCGCCCAAGGTCTTCAGTTTTCGGCATGATATAGACGTCGAAAACTCGCCGCAGCTGATAGTGATCGACCACCGTCGGACTATTGATGTATTTGACGGTTGCGACCGCTTCAAGAGGGATGATATGGTTCTGCGACGCGTTCGCGATATTGACTCCCGCGAAGCCGCCCAGCTGCGCGGGTTCAACTGGCTGGGAAGCTCGCAACGGAATCTGCTCAAAGTCTTTCAAGCTCTGAATCTGGCTTTTGTAATACTGCACAGTCAGCATGTAATTGTTCCCGGATTTTGGATCCACCCAGAAGCTGGGGGCGATCATCCCGTTGGAGGTCAGGGCCGTGATCACGCCGTCGACTACATCCTTTTCCGTTAAGCCCAGAATGGCCGCTTGCTGGCGATTCACGTTCAACTGCAAACTGGGATAGTCGATATCCTCGGGGATCATCACATCGCTCACAAGGCTGAGATGCCCGGCTTTGTTGGCAATTTGCTGTGCAACGGCATACCCGGCGTTCAAATCCCGGGTGCTGACGCGAATGTCGAAAGGAGCCGGCTTTCCCTGGTTGACGACAGAGTCGACCAGGCCTCCGGTTTGGAAGAACGCCTGTACTTGCGGGATTTGCCGACGCAGCAGCCGGCGCACCCGGCCCATGTACACGTAGCTTCCGACCGCATGATCCTTCTTCAAGCTCACCTGAATGAAGGCGTTATCCATGGCTGTGTTGGTGGTGTAGATCGCGGACAGATCGGGATAGACGCCAATGTTCGAGACAATCATGTTGAGGTCGGAGGGCGGCACCACCTGGCGAATGATGTTTTCAATGCGGGCGCAGTATTGGTCGGTCAATTCCAAACGAGTGCCAGGGGGCGCCTTGATGTTGATGACGAATTGACCTGGATCGGTGCGCGGAAAGAACGCCAGATTTAAGAATGGATAGAGAGCCAGGCTGACCAGCACAAAGAGTGAAACAATGACAGTTACAAAAACAGGTCGCCTCAAGCAATAGTCGACGCCGCGATCGTATCGCTCTTCCATGCCGTGGTAATACCGATTGAACCCTCGCACAAGCCGCTGGAAAAATGAGCGTCGCCTGTGTTCGTGCATTCTCCTGGCTTCGCTGTCTTCTATCAAAAGCTCGGATGCTTCCGAATCCAGCTGGTTTGGCTCGGTCTGAATTTGCTGGTCCGTGTGACCTTCCAGCTTGATGAACTTGGCGCAGAACAACGGAATCACCGTCATCGCCACCACGTAGGAGGCGAACATGGCCAGCACCACGCCCAGCGCCAGCGCCGTGAACAAGTACTTGCTAACTCCCGTCAGCAACACCACTGGAAAAAACACAATGGATGTAGAAACCGTGGCAGCAAGCACGGCCAGGTCCACCTCCTTGCCGCCCTGTTCCGCCGCCACCATCGGCGACTCGCCCATCTCCATATGTCGGAAGATGTTTTCCAGCACAATCACGGAATTGTCGATCAGGCGTGAAAGAGCCAGCGCCAGGCCGCCCAGCACCATGGTGTTGATGGTATTGCCGGTGGCGTTTAACAGCAGGAACCCGGCGAGGGTCGAGAGGGGAATCGACAGCATCACCGCCACCGTCGCACGCATGTTTCCCAGGAACAGGAGAATCATCAGAGCGGTTAGCAAAAGTCCGATTCCGCCTTCGCGAATGACATTATCCACCGCCATCTTCACGAAAACCGATTGATCGAACACCACCTTCGCCTGCAACTGCGGCGGTATATCCAGCAGATGCTGCACCCGCTGACGAATGCCGTTCACAATGGTGATGGTGTTGCTGCCACCTCCTTGCTTGAAAATCGGCAGATAGACCGAGTGTTCGCCGTTGACACGCACGATGTTGTATTGCAGCTGGCCGCCATCTTCTGCGTGACCCACGTCTCCCACCAGCACGGAGGAATCTCCCTCGGTTTTCAGCGGAATGGAATTGACATCCGACGGCTTTACCACCTGACTGTTCGCGTAAATGTTGTAGTCTTTGGGGCCGATGCGCACATCGCCCGCAGGCAGAATCAGATTCGAGTTATTGACCGCTTTGTAGACGTCGTTGATGCTCAGGCCGTTGGCTTCCAATTTCAGCGGGTCAACATACACCATCACCTGGCGATAGGTTCCACCATAGGGCTGCGGCACGGAGGCGCCTTTGACGCTGGCCACCTGGTTCCGGATTTCAAACTGCGCGTAATCCTTCAGCTGGGTCTGGTTCAGTCCCTTGCCCTCCACCGTGATCAGGCAGACAGGCAGGTTGGACGCATCGAAACTGAGCACAACCGGCGGCAGCGTACCGGGAGGCAGTCGCCGCAAATCGGCCATTGCCAGGTTGGAGATATTGCTGACGTCGGCATTGGGATCAGTTCCAGCCTGAAAGTAAATCTTGATCAGGCTGACGCCGGTCATCGAACGCGATTCAATGTGGTCGATCCCGCTTCCCAGAGTAAAGAATCGTTCAAACGTGTCGGTGATGTCGGCTTCAATCTGCTGTGGCGGCATGCCAGAGTAGAAGGTCGCCACCACCACTACGGGAATCTTGATAGCGGGAAACAGATCGACCGGCATACTCAAAAGGTTGACCGTCCCGATCACGACGATCGCCAGACAGGCCATCAGAATGAAGAATGGATATTTAATAGCAAACGACGACATCTACTTCTGCCCCTCCGATGCGGGTGAGGGTGGCTCCGGCGTCGGCCGCCGTTCGATCTGACTGGATGTCTGCTTGAACGTGGTCAGGCTGGTATCGACCGGGCTGGCTGCCACCTTCTCGCCCGGCTGAAAATCCGAAAGGCTGCCGACAATGACCCTGTCTCCGACGTGGACCCCGCTGACCACCTGATAGAAGTTCGGTCCTTGAATCCCCAGCACCACTGGGCTCTTCACTACATGGTCGGTGTCATCCACAATCAACACGTAGGGCTGATCTCCCTCTACGATGGCGTCGATTGGCACGACCATGGCGTCGCGATCATGTCGTAAGGGGAAAGTAGTGTTGGCATACATTCCGGGAGCCAGGTGAAGATCCTTGTTTGGAATATCCACTTCGGTCAGCATGGTGCGCGTGTCCTGATCCAGCGAGCGGGTAAAACGCACGATCTTGGTGTGGATGGTTTCTCCTGTGGCCTGGACCTGGACGACGGCAGGATCGCCAATGTGCATGTAATCGACGTCAGAGGCCGGTACGGGCATGCGAAGGCGCAGGAGTTCGCTTTGCGCGAGGCGAACAATTGGCATGGCGCTTTTGGTTTCGTCCGTGCCGGCTGCAATCAAGGCGCCAGTGTCCGCATAACGGAACGTAACCACGCCATTGAAAGGCGCGCGCACATAGGAATATGCCTGCATCGCCTTGTAGCGCTGCAGCGTCGCTTCGTCTTCGCTCACTTTTTCCTGTGCGGCTGAGTACGCCGACTTGGCGGAATCAATCTGGGCCTCGGAGGAAAGGTCCTGCGCCTGCTTGTTATCCAGGTCCTGTTGAGCGATCAAGCCTGGCACGTTGGCGGCTGCCGTCTTCAACCGCGCGTATTCAGAGTGAAGAGCTGCGTGCACGGCTGCGGCCCGGGCAACGTCATTGCGGGTGCGCTCGATTTCAGCTTGGTCGCGACGAACAGCAGCCTCCGCGGCGTTCACCTCCGCGTCCAATTCAGGAACCTCGAGAACCGCCAGGATTTCTCCGGCATGCACCCGGTCGCCGATATCAACGTAAATGTTCTTGATGTATCCGGAGACTTCAGCATGAACAAGGACATCCTGGTACGCCTGGAAAACGCCCGGCACTGTGATTGAGGTATCGGCTGGGGCGCGTTGAACCACGGCCACAGCCGCTGAAGCCAGCTCGTTCTGCGATGAACTGGCCCCCGCAGCTCTTTGGCTGCCGCCTCGGACGTGGATTGCCCAAATAGCGCAGATTGCGATGAGAACGACAACCACAATGATTCCAGTTCGCTTTGAAATATTCATGAGAAAACGTTCCTGCCTGTGCCAAGGCGTGGCTCAATAATCTGCATTCTGTGAATCCCATGCGGGAGTAATGACTGGATAGACGAGATGGAGCGCCCGCGAAGGCAAACACTCTTACAGTGCGGTGTGGAGAGCGGGAGGGGGTAGAAAGAAGAAGGCGTTCATGTTCGCAAACCATCGCAGCAGCCAGACTCGGCTCGCGGTCAGCGATTCCATTCGGGCGGCGGGTTGCAGAGCCGGCGACGCCAGTTTCAAAAGAAAGAGAAGAAGGAACGGAGAAAAGACGGTCCGAATCGGTTTCTCGGGCGGTTTGGCAAGGCTCGAGAACGGATTTGCCGCAATGGCAGCCTGCTCATCGGCCGACAGCAGCTTCGCGCTCGGCATCTTGCGGGTGACGGCTTGCGGCGGATCGTACAACGACAGCTTATACTGCAGCCCCCAGGCAAAAACAGCTACCGTCAATCCCAATAAGAGCACTGGGATTCGCCAACGGCTACACCGCTTTGTGGACGATGAATTCACAAGGAAATTGAGGCCCGCCGAAACTTCACCGCCGCCAGCGGCAGGTAGGTGGCTTCCAGGAGGCGGTACGCGGAAACACTCCTGTTGGTTGGATAGCACAAGGTCATAAAAGGTTAGCAAAAAGAATTTCCGTTGCCTTCATAAAGATACAACAACCCTCGACTTCCCATCCGGGCGGTTCAGGGCGCGGCATCACTGCCTCTGAAAGCCAGGGAATTATTTCACCATTCTGTAACGATTTCCGACGCGCAGGGCTTTATTGGGGTGAACGCTCCAAATTAGAGGAAGTATTACTCGATGCATGCTCGTATTTATCGCGCCGCCCTGTGGCTGGCGATCTTTGGTGGTGTAGTAAACCTGGCAGCGGTGGCCCAGCAGGCCCTCACTCTTCGGCAGGCAATCGACCAGGCGCTTGGGCACAATCCTGCGGCGGCGATGGCGCAGGCGGATCTGCAGGAGGCTACCGCGGGAGTGAGTCAGGCGCAAACCGGACTCCTGCCGCACCTCAACTTTGCCGAAGACATTTCACGAGGCAATGATCCGGTGTATGTCTTCGGCACAAAGCTGCGACAGCAGCGTTTCACGGCCAGCGACTTTGCGCTGAACTCTTTGAACCGCCCGACTCCGATCGGCAACTTTGCAACACGCTTCAGCGGATCGTGGATGCTCTTCAACTGGTTCAGCACTCAGGAGCAGATCAAGGGCGCCCGGCTGGCGGCCCGCAGCGCATCGTCGATGAGCGAACAGGCAAACCAGCAGGTTGTGCTGGGGGTGGTTCAGTCGTATCAAGCTGTGTTGTACGCCCAGCGGCAGATCGATATCGCGCAGCATGAGCAGGCGACAGCGCAGGCTCTGCTGGCGGATGCGCAAAGTAGGGTGCGCGCCGGATTGGCGGTGGATTCCGACATGCTGGCGGCGCAGGTGAATCTGTCGGAGCGGCAGCAGGCATTGATTGCCGGGGAGGGCGACGCGGATACCGCCTGGGCAGAGCTGGAAGCGGCCATGGGAACTTCCGCGCTGCCTCGCGCAACCCTCCAGCCAATCGACGCTCGCAGCTTTCCCGATGGCGTTTTGACGGACGAAGTGGCCAGCGCCCTGAAAGCGAGGCCGGATCTGAAGGCTCTGCGGCAATTGAGCTCGGCGCAACTGGCCGGGGTAAGGTCGGCGAAAGATGACTTTGCTCCGCAGGTGAGTGCGTACGGCAACTGGGAGATGGATCGCGAGAGCATCGCCGGCAATGGAGGGAATAACTGGGTAGCCGGCGTGCAGCTGAACCTGGACATTCTTCCCCTGGCCAAGCGTGCAAAACTGCAGCAGCAGCGGGCCGCGCAGCAGAAATCCGAGGCGCAGGAACGGGCCGGCGAGCAGCAGATTCGCCTCGCAGTGAGCCGTGCCTGGACCCAGCACCAGACCACCGAGCGCATTGTGGCGACGGCCCAGGCAGCGGTGCAGCAGTCGGCCGAGAGCCTGCGAATTGTCAAGAACCGCTACAAGGCGGGGCTGACGACGATGACCGATATGTTGCGCGCGGAAGATAGTGAGCGACGCAGCCAGAGCGATTATTGGCGCGCCGTGTACGGAAACACCGTTGCCTACGCCGAACTGATGTACGCGACCGGCACCCTTACCCCCGATTCAGCGGAGAACCTGCAATGAAGGCCACACTATCGTCTTTTCTCATCTTGACTCCCGTGCTGATGCTGCTGGGCTGTTCGCATGGCGTCCAACCTGCCCAGCAAGCGCCGCCCACAACACAGGCTCAACTGACGAAAAGCGGCGAGCAGCAGGCGCCTCAGGCGATTCGTATGACGGGAACCGTCCACGCGAAGCAAACGGCGGTGATTTCCGCGCAGGTGCCGGCCAGTATTCGCCAGGTGCTGGTGCAGGCGGGTGACCGGGTACGGGCCGGGCAATTGCTGGCGACCTTGGACGACGCTGCGATGCGGTCGGAACTGAATCGGGCGAGCGCCGCACAGAGCGCGGTGGAGAAGCAGCAGATGGCCGCGCAATCCAATGCGTCCATGGCGGCAGAAACCCTGGTGCGCTACCAGATGCTGAAGGATCAAAAAAGCGTGAGCCCGCAGGAATTCGACGAGGTCCAGAAGCGTTCCGAGGCAACGGCATTGCAGGTGCAGGCGCTGCAGGCGCAGAGCGACGAAGCGAAAGCAGCCGTTGCCGGAGCGCGTACCGAGGTTGGCTACACGCAGTTGCGGGCTCCGTTCGCCGGTGTCGTAACCGCCCGAATGGCCGATCCGGGAACCCTGGCGACGCCGGGAACTCCGCTGCTCCAGATCGATCGCGACGGCCCGCTGCAACTGTATACGTCGGTGGATGAATCCATGATCGCCACCGTGCGGCTGGGGATGAAGGTCCCGGTAAACATCCAGGGGATCGGTTCAGGCGAGCTTACAGGGATCGTCGCGCAAATCGTTCCCGCCGCCGACCCGACAAGCCGCAGCTTTCAGGTGAAGTTGGACCTTCCCTCAACCCCAGGGTTGCGTGCCGGCATCTACGCGACGGCGAGTTTTCCCGGCGGCATGCGGGCGATGATTCTGGCGCCGCAGTCGGCGGTGGTGATGCGCGGCTCGCTGGCCTGCGTCTATGCGCTGGATGAAAATCGCGTCGCGCAGTTGCGCTACGTTACCCTGGGCAACCAGCACGGCGATCAAGTGGAGGTACTTTCCGGATTGGCTGCGGGGGAGATGCTCGTCAACAATCCAGGCGATCGGGATCTGGCCGGCAAACAGATTGAGGCGCGACCATGAAAAAGAAATCCGCCGAGTCCATGCCCGACGATTTGGAAGCTTCGACACAGGCGCACGGCATTGCCGGCCACCTGGCGCGCACGTTTTTGAATTCGAAGCTGACGCCGTTATTTGTGATGGCCTCGCTGGCGGTGGGTCTGTTTGCGGTGCTGGCCATTCCTCGGGAGGAAGACCCGCAGATCCAGGTACCCATGCTGGACGTGATGACGGCGATGCCAGGTTCGTCTCCGGCGGAAATTGAGCAGCGGGTTACCAACCCTGTAGAGAATCTGATGCATGAGATTCCCGGGGTCGATTATGTGTATTCCACTTCCAGCCCGGGCCAGAGTCTGGTGATCGTGCGTTTTCTGGTGGGAACCTCCGAAGAAGATGCGCTGGTCAAGGTGTATAGCAAGCTCTACTCGAATGCCGACCGCATGCCGATCGGCGCTTCACAGCCGCTGGTCAAAGCGCACTCGATTGACGATGTGCCGATTCTCGCGCTGACACTGTGGGGTGGGCACTACGACGGATATCAACTGCGACAGATGGCGGATGAGGTGCAGCACACCATCCGGCAGATTCCCGATGTATCGGAGACGACCGTCATCGGGGGCCAGCCGCGCGCCATGCGCGTGGTGTTGAGTAGCGCGAAGCTGGCGGCCTTTGGCATGGCTCCAGACACGATAGTTGACAGGCTGAAAGCTGCGAATGTGCGCACGCAGGCAGGCGAATTTTCCCAGGGCAATCAAGAGGTGCGCGTGGACGCGGGCAATCTTTTCCGCGACACCGAGGACCTGGCCGGAGTAGTGCTGGGCGTCGCCAACGGACGGCCCGTCTACCTGCGCGATGTCGCGGACAAGATCGTCGACGGTCCGGCCGAGGCGCAGGATTACGTGCTGTTTGGCACCACACGGCAAAACGCACATGGCGCGGCACCGAAGGACTATCCCGCGGTGACCATTACGATTGCCAAGCGCAAGGGCACCAACGCCACCGATATTGCGAATGCAGTGCTGAAGCGGGTGGGAGAGATGCGGGGTGTGACGCTGCCCGCCGATGTCAACGTCACGACGACGCGCAACTATGGATCCACGGCCAAGGCGAAATCCGACGAATTGCTGGAACATCTTCTGCTGGCAACGCTGTCCGTGACCTTGCTGATTGCCGTTTTTCTTGGGTGGCGCGAGTCAGGTGTGGTGTTGCTGGCGATTCCCGTGACGCTGGCTCTGACCATGGCCGTGTTCTACCTGCTGGGCTACACGTTGAACCGGGTGACGTTGTTCGCGCTGATCTTCAGCATCGGCATTTTGGTCGACGATGCGATCGTAGTGGTGGAGAATATGGTCCGGCATTTTCGCCTGCCGACTAACCGCCGCCGTCCCCTCAGCGATATTGCAGTGGAAGCCGTCGCGGAGGTGGGAAATCCGACCATACTGGCCACGTTCACCGTAATTGCCGCGATTCTGCCGATGGCATTTGTGCGCGGCCTGATGGGTCCGTATATGCGGCCGATTCCGGTGGGAGCTTCGGTGGCGATGATGTTTTCGCTGGTGGTGGCCTTTGTGGTTTCGCCATGGGGCGCGCTGCGGCTGCTTGGCCGCAAGCATCTCAGCGGTGCGCATGTGCTGACCCCGGAGAAGGAAGGCTGGCTCACGCGCTTCTACCGTCGCGCCATGCATCCTCTGATGCGTCGCGCCAGGAACCGCTGGCTGTTCCTGGGCGCGGTCGTAGTGCTGCTGTTGGCAGCCGTCACGCTGGTGCCGCTGAAACTGGTGTTGGTGAAGATGCTGCCATTCGACAACAAGAGCGAATTCCAGGTCATCATCAACATGCCGGACGGTACCCCGTTGGAGCAGACAACGCGCGTTGCGCAGGCGCTGGGAACTTACCTGAGCCAGCAGAACGAGGTGACGAATTATCAGATCTACGCGGGCACGTCCGGTCCGTATAACTTCAACGGTCTGGTCCGTCACTATTACCTGCGGCGCCTGCCGAACCAGGCGGATATTCAGGTCAACCTGCTGCCCGTGAACCAACGCAGCGCCCAGAGTCATGACATCGCCAAGCGGCTGCGCCCGGGACTGTTGCGCATCGCGAATCAGTATGGCGCGCGAATTCAGGTGGCAGAAGTTCCACCCGGTCCTCCGGTGCTGCAGACGCTGGTGGCCGAGGTCTACGGGCCAAATCTGCAGGGGCAAATCGCGGTGGCTCGACAGGTGAAGCAGATCTTTCAGCAGACCAGGGGCGTCGTCGACACCGATTGGTACATGGAAGACCCGCAGCAGCAGCTGGTGATGCATGTCGATGAAGCCAGTGCCGCCCAGCATGGCATCGCTGTAGCCCAGGTGGCGCAGACCATCGAGTTTGCGACGTCGGGCGCGCAGGCCGGCTTGCTGCACTCACAGAATTCTCGAGAGGCTGTGCCTACAACCGTGGAGCTGGAGCGACCGGAGCGGTCATCGCAAGAAGCGCTGGAGAACATTAAGCTGCGCGGCGCCGATGGCAGCATGGTGTCACTGCGCGAACTGGTGGATGTGGAACACACCACGCTGCAACCCAGCATTTATCACAAGAACCTGAAGCGCGTGGTGTATGTAACCGGCGATATGGCGGGCTCGGAAGAAAGCCCCGTGTACGGCATTATGAAGATGAATCAGGCGCTCGACAAGCTGACCCTGGCCGACGGATATACGCTGGTTCGCTACAACTCCGTGCAACCGGAATCCACCGACCACTACTCGATGAAGTGGGATGGCGAGTGGCAGATCACGATTGAAGTTTTCCGCGACCTGGGCCTGGCGTTCGCAGCGGTTCTCATTCTGATTTACGTGCTGGTCGTCGGCTGGTTCAAATCATTCACCGTGCCGCTTGCGATCATGGCGCCAATTCCACTGACACTGATCGGCATCCTGCCGGCACACGCGCTGCTGGGCGCGTTTTTTACCGCAACCTCGATGATCGGCTTCATCGCTGGAGCAGGCATCATCGTTCGCAACTCGATCCTTGTGGTCGACTTCATCGAACTGCGGCGGCAGCAAGGCATGCCGCTGGCAGAGGCGGTGATCGATGCCGGCGCAGTCCGGCTGCGCCCGGTGCTGCTGACGGCGGCTGCCGTGGTGGTAAGCGCCAGCGTGATTTTGACTGACCCGATCTTTCAAGGGCTGGGTCTGTCGCTGATTGCGGGCGGCATCGCTTCAACTTTTCTTTCCTGGCCCGCCGTGCCGGTGCTCTATTACATGATGCATCCCGGCAAGACAGACAGTGTGGAGAACAGGTTCAAAACTGGAATACCAGGAGTTAGTCAAATGACAATTGAACGTGCAGTTCGGCTGCTGGCAGGCACCATCGTGCTGATTTCTCTCGCACTGGCATATCGATTTTCTCCCTACTGGCTCTGGCTGACAGCGTTTGTTGGGCTGAATCTGCTTCAGTCCGGGATTACGAACTGGTGTCCGGCGATGGCAATTTTTCGCGCGATGGGATTGAAGGACTCCACCGCCGGTTCAGCCAGATAAGGAGGCTGACAGTTCATGACATCTCGCGCCAATCATCGCGAAGCGCTCAAGGACGAAGTCTATCGTCAGATGTTTCGTCTGGAAGCGCGTCGTCCGGGTGCAGAAATGGACCTCGCGATTGCGATGGTGCGCATCTGCGTTGCCTTGTACTCGGCACGGCCATGCCCAAAAGACCTGCAGTGGCTGGAACGCATCGGCCCCATCTGTATCAGCATGCTGGAAGGAGCGCGCCGGATGAATCCGGTCGCCGGGCCGTTGATTCCGTAATGCTTGCCAATCTCTGAGCGGGAATTTGAGCAAACTCGCATCGTCACCCTTCGGTCGCAGCGCCAGCCGCAGGAATATACTAGGGATAATTCCCGAGACTCCTCTGCGATGCGACCCGAACTGATCGAAGCGACAACTTTGCTGCGTCGCAATACCCCCGAATCGATCGACCAGGCCATCGGATTGCTGCAGAACACGGTCTATTCCTTCAGCATGAAAGTCTGCGGACATCCGCAAGACGCGGAAGACACCATGCAGGAGGTGTTGTTCCGCTCGCTCGGGCATCTGGCAAAGATTGAGGAACCGCGCGCCCTCGCCGTCTGGCTCTATACCGTGACCAGGAACCGATGCTGGCGAATGCGTGGCAAGGGAATTCGCGCGCCGAACCACAAAGTCTCGCTGGATGAACTGATGCCCGACGATGCGGAACTGGGGCGCCTGTTGCTGGACGTGGGCGAAAGCCCGGAGGGTGCTGTGATCCACGCCGAGCAGCACCATCTGCTGCATCAGGCGGTCTTGCGCATTCCGCCGCCACTACGCATCGTTCTCGTGCTCCACGATATGGAGGAACTGACAACCGAACAGGTCGCCGAAATCCTGGGATTGCAGCCCGGAACCGTTCGGGTACGTCTCCACCGCGCACGGCTGAGCGTTCGCAAAGAGATCGATCGTGCGCTGGATACCGCTTCCGCGAAGCCGGATAAGAAGAGGCCAGGAGCGAAGTCGAAGCAGTCTCACACGCAAGCCGGGGAGCGACCTGCCGAATGCCGCGACCTGTTTGCCAATCTCTCAGAGTATATGGATGGCAGAATGGGTCCGGTCCCATGCGAACAGATGCGCCGGCATATCGATGCATGCCCCGCTTGCGTGGCGTTCCTTCGCGATTTGCGGCGTGCCATCGACCGATGCCGCTCCCTTCAAGTGCCATGCGACTCCACAGTCGCGCCCCGCTTGCGTTCCATACTTACGCAGGAATATCTGCGCATGATTGGAATGCCGACTCAGGAAAAAATATCCTCGCTGCGGTAATGAATGCCGCGCTCCATGTCTCTGTTCCAATGAAAGCGAGGTCCCCCATGCAAGTAACAATCAAGCACCTCAATCAGGTAAAGTTTTCCATTCAGTCGCGATCCCACACCATTGTGTGCGATCAGCCAGCTGAGAATGGCGGTCAAGATTCCGGTATGACTCCTCCGGAGTTGCTGCTGGCTTCCTTAGGTTCGTGCGCAGCCTTTTATGCGGCTCAATATCTCAGGACCCGCCACCTGGCCGACACTGGCGTGGAAGTATCCGTGACAGCCGACAAACTGCTGCAGCCTGCTCGACTGGGCAACTTTCGCATCCAGGTTTCCTATCCCGTCGATCTTACAGACGATCAGAAAACTGGACTCATGCGGTCCGTGCATCAATGCCTGGTTCACAATACGATGATGTCTCCGCCCGAGATTACGATTGACTTGACCAGCAGTGTGGAGGCACCTGTGCAGCGATGAGCCTGGCGATGGAAGGATGAGGCGGCTTCGACATCCCGTGGAATAGCGATAGAATAAATCTTTGCCGGAACAGTAGAACAGCTTCAAGGCGCGATCGTTATCGCGTTGAGAATTGTAGATTCGGTTGAGCGCAATTGCGTGCGTTTGCGTGCGGCAGGAATGCCTGCATGAACATCGCGCGAATGAGTCGACCGGCTGCTGCTTAGACTGTGGCAATCCGGACAGCTTTTCCACTCAGAAAAAATCAGCAGGTGTCCCTCACGATTATGGAAGAATTTTCTCGACTCACTCGGCTGCCTCCTTACGTTTTCAACACCACCAACGAACTGAAGGCTGCTGCGCGCCAACGCGGTGAAGATATCATCGACTTCGGCATGGGGAATCCCGATGGCGCGACGCCGAAGCACATCGTGGACAAGATGATCGAGGCCGCGCAGAAGACGGCTACCCATCGCTATTCGCTCTCCAAAGGCATTCCCAGACTGCGCAAAGCGATCTGCAACTGGTATAAGCGGCGCTACGATGTGGATCTCGATCCGCTGACCGAAGCCATCGTGACCATTGGGTCCAAGGAAGGCATCGCGCACCTGTGTCTTGCGACGCTCGATCGCGGCGATGCAGTCATCGTTCCCAATCCGAGTTATCCGATCCACATCTACGGCCCCATCATTGCCGGCGCGGATGTTCGCTATATCGAGATCAACGATGCGGCCGCCTTTTTGTCTGAATTGCGGCATGTTCTTCCCACGATGATTCCGCGGCCGAAGATGCTGATTCTCAACTTTCCTTCCAACCCGACAACCCAATGTGTTGACCTTGCTTTCTTTCAGGAAGTCGTGACGCTGTGCAGGGAATGCGGTGTATACGTCGTGCACGACCTTGCCTATGCGGACCTGGTGTTCGATGGATATCGTGCACCCTCCATCCTGCAGGTTCCCGGCGCCAAAGAGGTTGCGGTGGAATTCTTTACGCTGTCGAAAAGCTACAACATGCCAGGCTGGAGAGTTGGTTTTATGGTTGGAAATCCTGCGCTGGTTGCCGCTCTTGGCCGGATCAAAAGCTACTTCGACTATGGGACATTCACTCCCATTCAAGTCGCATCCATTCAGGCATTGGAAGGCCCGCAGGAGTGCGTGCAACAGATTTGCGATAACTATCGCAAACGGCGGGATGTGCTGGTTCAAGGCCTCAACCAGGCGGGCTGGCCTGTCGAAATGCCGAAGGCAACCATGTTTGTATGGGCGCCCATTCCCGAGGCTTACCGAAAGATGGGTTCCTTCGAGTTTGCGAAGAAGTTGCTGACGGACGCCAAGGTCGCAGTCAGTCCTGGGATAGGGTTTGGTGAACATGGGGACGGCCATGTCCGTTTTTCGCTGATCGAGAACGAAGAACGAACACGGCAGGCGTTACGCGGCATCAAGCAGATGTTCCAAAAAGTTCAGGTCTAAAAGATTCTGGCGACATCCGCTTGGCCGTCGCTCGACTTGACAGGGCATCGCGCTGTGATAGAGTCGAGTACGAAAAATCTTTACCAATTGCCTTGGACGCCACCGGTTCCAGCGGTGTCTGCAACAACTGAGCTTTTGCAGTTCGGATTCACGAGTTTATCCCGGCTAGTGTGGATTCAAAGGAAATCCGCACAGCAACCTTTATGGGGCACATCGCCAAGTCGATATTGCTCTGCCCACAATGCAAAGCGGGCGTGGATTGGCTGGAGAATCGCCTTCCACTGCTGCGAAAGTGGCACCGGTTTGAGTACGACCAGCACTTTGATCGTGTCAGCCAGTGGCAACGCATGTTTTCCGGCGTCTATCCTTCCTTTAAATCTGCCGAAGACGCAATTCCAGTAGGGAAAACCGTTGGATTTGACCATGCCGAGACAGCGGCGTTCCTGGGACAGAAAGCGAGGATACTCGCTTCCGACTATCCGGTGCTGTTTTGGCTGTGCCAGTTGATCGGTCCTCGCAGCCGCATCTTCGACTTTGGCGGCTACAGCGGCATGACCTACCGCGCGTACTCGCAATACCTTGACTTTCCGGACGGAATGGAATGGATCGTCTATGACGTCCCCGCCGTCATTGCCGCGGCGAAGAAACGCCTAGCTGACGCCGGCTCGCCAGAGAAGCACCTTCGCTTCACCGGGGATATGGAAGATGCAGACTCCGCCGACATCTTCCTCGCTTCAGGCTCCTTGCACTACTGTGAAAAGAACCTGGCGGACTATATTCGGCCGCTCAAGACTCCGCCGCGATATCTACTCCTGAGCAAGCTTCCTCTCACTTCAGGTCCTTCGTTTGTCACCCTGCAGAATATGGGGCCGGCGATCGCGCCCTATAAGATCTTCAACTCGGACGAATTCACCGAAGCCATCATGTCACTTGATTACCGTGTACTGGATTCGTGGAGCAATCCGGACGTCTCCTGTTACATCCCATTTCATCCCGACCATACCGTGAGGGAGTTTACGGGCATGCTGCTTGGCTTAGGGGCGAAAGGCTCGGAGTATGCGGACAAAATCGTTTAAGACTCGCCCACCCGGATTTGTAGGCAACTGCATCGGCACAGGTCCGAAAGATAGTGGACGACGATGAGTCTTAGTTCCCTGGCGAAGCTCCTGCTCTGCAGGACACGAGTGGGTACCGCTTGCAAAAAGCTGCCGTGGGCAGAGCGCGGTGTGGAACGGTATACCCTCAGCAGGAAGAATGAAACCGGGATGTTTACGGGGGTATTTTCCACCTACGAAGAAGCTCAAAGCCATATTCCGCCCTCGTACCGAATTGGATGGGACAATCAGGAGTCTTCCCGGCTATGGTTGACCCATTACGACATGATCCAACCCACGGCCTACTCCACTTTCTTCTGGATACAGACTATTTTGAAAGAAAATGATCCTGTGGTGGACTATGGAGGCAGCGTTGGCCTTAGCTATTACGGCTATACCGAGAGAGCGAACCTTCCGCCGGGAGTTACCTGGAATATTGTTGAAGTTCCAAAGATTGCCGAAGCTGGGCGGCACCTGGCGGAGAAAAATCATGCAGACCCGCTGGTATTCCTTGATGAGTTACAGCAAGCTCCGCCCGCAAAGCTGCTTTTTTCCGCTGGAACTGTTCAATATATCCGCGACGGAGTTCCGGGATGTCTGGAGAAGTTAGTTTCGCTCCCCCATCACATCATCATGAACAAAGTTCCTCTTACTGACCGCACGCCATCCTTCTGGACAATTCAAAATTTCGGACCTGCCATTGCGCCGTATCGGGTCTACCGGCGTTCGGAATTTATCGGCTATTTCAAGGACTGGGGCTACGAAGTTGCCGATAGTTGGGAGGTCCCGGACCTGTCGTGCGATATCCCTTTTCACCCGCAGCATACGATTTTGAAAATGGGCGGGTTGTATTTTCGGCGGAGCAAGTAGAAAGAGCGTCTGGGCGGTGAGCCGCACTTCTCGGCCGCGGGCCGCTCGGAACCGATGATGCGGCTACGCCGTTCTTTGACGGCGATTCACTCCCGCGACCCGTTGGCTCTCGAGCAGACCGCGGACCGGAGATAAGCTAGAAGTATGCAAGTGCGGATTCTGCTGTTTGGCGCATTGAAGGACCTCATGGATCGCGACAGGGACACGATGGAATTGCCCGAGCAGGCCACCGTAGAGGACCTTCTCCGTCGTTTCATGACGGCTGCTCCACAAATGCAGAAATTTGCAAGCTCGCTGGCAATCGCCGTGAATCGTGAATACGCGTTTCCATCGCATGTGCTGCAGGATGGGGATGAAGTGGCGTTACTGCCCCCGGTCAGCGGCGGTTGCGCCGACCACGATTCTGCGAAGGCTTCCGGTGACCAGCTCGATTGGGTCCGGCTGCAGCGCGAGGCCATCGATGCCCAAGCACTGGTCGCGCAGGTTAAACAGGACGAGGCTGGCGCAGTGGTCGTCTTCGACGGCATCGTTCGCAATCACACGCGCGGACGCCGAACTCTGTTCCTCGATTACGAAGCGTATGAAGCGATGGCGCTTGCCCAGATGCGAACCCTGGTCGGCGAGGCGAGACAACGCTTTGCGGTTCGCGAAATCGCGTTAGTGCATCGTGTGGGACGTTTGCAGATCGGAGAGACCAGCGTCCTGATCGTGGTAGCTTCGGCGCATCGCGCGCAGGCATTTGAGGCCTGCCGGTGGGTGATCGATACCCTGAAAAAAACAGTCCCAATATGGAAGAAAGAGTGGTTTGAAGACGGCGCGGTCTGGGCCGACGGCGAACCATTCCCAGCCGAAATTGCGGCCCATGCTCCGCCCAACGACGTGACGGACAGCCACAAGCCGTGATGGGACGCATGTCCGCCGGTGCTTTGGTGGCGCTCACCCTGACATTGTCGACGGGGGCCCAGGTAGCCGCTGCTCCGCAGGCGTCCAGCGAGTCGCTGAGAGTGCATGTCAATCTGGTGAACGTCCCGGTGAACGTGACGGATCGCCACGGGCGGCCGGTCGACGGTTTACATCGAGACGACTTCATGTTGACCGAGGATGGCCGGCCGGAAACGATTCGTCTATTCGAATCAGATGCGACCGACCCGTTGTCGATTGTTTTCGCCATTGACACCAGCGTGAGCGTCCGCAATGATCTGCCGCTGGCCCAGCAGGCCGCGTATGAGTTTGCCCGGTCGGTGTTACGTCCGGGAGATCGCCTGGAACTATTAGGTTTCGGCGGCGATGTGAGCGATCTGGTTCCGTTTACCAGCAATCTCCACAGCTTCGACAGCGGCCTGCGCCGCCTTCACGGCGACGGGCCGACGGCCTTGTACGCAGCAATTGCGCGTGGCGCGAGCGACCTCGAGGCGTTTCCCGGCCGCAAAGTGATTGTGGTGATCAGCGACGGCTCGAACAGTGTCGCTGGAGTGGATTACGAACAGGCCCGAACAGCGGCGTTGCGCGCGCAGGCCACTATAGAAAGCCTGATCCTTGTTCCCATCGACGCCAGCGCGGGTCGTGATCTGGGAGGGGAACACGCGCTGATCCAACTTTCCCAGGATACCGGCGGCCAGTTTTTCTATGTAGATGCCTCGAACTCATTGCAAGGCGCGATGGCGCGCCTCTCCCTGGCTCTTCGATCGGAGTACGTGTTGGGCTACTATCCCTCATCGGAAGGGGAGGAAACAAAGTCGCAGCCGACCGGGTTTCGCCGGATTCAGGTGCGGATGACGAAACAGCCCTTGAATGCTGCCTATCATCTGGATTACCGCACCGGCTATTATGCTCGACCCGCGCATTGAGACGATATACTACCCGGGTGAATACCCCTGGAAGCGGCCGCCGCAAACCAAAACCTCATCATCCTCAAACGGAAACGGGGCAGGAGGCCATCTATCTGCGCACCTTGAGCGATCGTCAGACGCGGGTCGTCGTGCAATTGCGGGATGGCGAATCTTTGCATGGATGGATCGAGTATTTCGACGATCGCATGATTCGTCTTACTCGCGAAGGCAAGCCCAATCTCTTCATTTACAAACGTCAGATTTTAACCATTACGGAGCAGACTCGACAGCCGGCGCCACGCAAAGACAAAGAATCCAACGGGGAATCCATGGCATGAGCGCGGTCGATCTCCACCTTCCCCATGCCGGCCCAGCGTCGGAGATGGCACGCTCTGCCGGCGCCCTGCTGCGCTCGCATTATGAACGCGGAGTAGCGACCGAATACAAAGGCGAAGCCGATCTGGTGACCGTTGCCGACCGGGAGAGTGAAGCGCTGCTGGTCGGCCGGCTTCACGCCCAATGGCCGGACTACGGCATTGTGGGCGAGGAGGGCACGCGCTCACAAATGGAGTGTGAGTATCGCTGGTATATCGATCCACTCGACGGCACTACCAATTTCGCTCACGGCTTTCCGGCCTTTTGCGTTTCAATGGGGCTGGAACATCGCCCCCCGGGCACACCTGTGGGCGCGGATGGAGACCTGGTCGCCGGTGTAATTTACGATCCGCTGCGGGATCAAATGTTTGTCACGGAAAAGGGTCGTGGCGCTTATTTGAACGGCAAGCCGATTCACGTTTCCTCGGCGGAAACACTGGCAGAATCGTTGATCGCCACCGGGTTTCCCAGCCGCAAACGGCACGCCAATCCGAATGTTCATTTCTACCAGGAGATCACCTTGCGCTCCCACGGCGTGCGCCGCGCCGGTTCTGCCGCGCTCGACCTGGCCTATACAGCTTGTGGTCGCTTGGATGGCTATTGGGAATTCAACCTGAACCCGTGGGACACTTCGGCGGGCGTTCTGCTGGTGCGGGAGGCGGGAGGGACGGTCACCTACGTGGATGGCAGTCCATTCCACCTAGCCAGTGCCGAAGTCCTGGCCACGAATGGAAAGATCCACGCGACGCTGGTCCACCTGTTTCAGGATATGTTCGCCGGACGCAATCTGGAACCTATACCGTCGCCGAGCGAATTCGCCAATTTGCGCCACCAGCGCGAAGCAACTGCGCAGCTTGGAAATAAAGGTTAGCCGGTCGGGATTGACCTAAACGCCGTGAGCCATCGGTTCGGTGCTGGAATCGGCGGGGGCGGCAGCCTGAAGGATAGGCAGCACCAGCTGCAATACAAGCGGGACGATTTCCTCCGCCGCAGGGTGATCGGGAGTGTAAAACCACTGTTTGACGGCGCCGTAGATTGCCCAGCTGGCGGTGGCCGCAGCCATCTCGGCTGGGAGATGGGATTCCCCGCTTCCTTTCGAAAACCCAGCAATCAGGACGCGGTGGATCGCGGTAATCATGGCAGCTTCCATCAGCGGCTCAAACGCGTGCTGTCGATTGCACTCGCTGCCCCCGTGGGTCTGGCTCAGGTAATCGCAGGCGGCCAGTATGATGGCGCCGGCGGCGGACGGGCAGGTGCCGTCGAACGAGACCTTGCGCTCTTGCAACAACCGATGGAATCCTCCCGCGACGATGGCATCCAGCAGCGCGAACTTGTCCGTGTAGTGGTCATAGAACGTTGCGCGGTTGACCGTGGCAACGTCTGCGATGTCCTGCACCGATATTTCATCCAGACTTTTGCTTTCCATCAGGGTTCGCAAGGCGCCCTGTAACAGCTGCCGGGTGCGCCGAATGCGCGGATCGCGTACTTCACAGTCAGATACTGGCATGAATCCTTCTTCGTTCGAGGGTATCAAACGCCGAAAAAAAGAATCTCCTGGGCGACAACTGTCGTCTACTGGTTTACGACAGATGTCGTTTATCCACCATGTGTCGCCAAAGGAGATTCCCAAATGCCTACTCTTCTGCATCTGGATTCAAGCCCACTGGAAAGCTCGATTAGCCGCGAGTTGACGCGCGAATTCGTCAAGACATGGAAGATGGCGCATCCCGACGGCAAGGTAATTGACCGTGACCTGGCATCGCAACCGCCGAGACCTTTGGATGCTGCCTGGGTCAACGCGGCCTACACGCCGACACCGGCCCGTACCCCGGAGCAGAAGGCCGCCCTGGCACTCTCCGACGAACTGATCAACGAATTGGAAGTGGCAGAGGAGTACGTGATTGGCGTGGCCATGCACAACTTCAGCATCCCCTCGGTGCTGAAGCTATGGATCGATCAGGTAGTCCGCAGCGGCAAAACCTTCACCTATGGGGATGGCGGAGCTCACGGACTTTTGCAGGGCAAAAAGGCCACGATCCTCATCGCCACCGGCGGCGTATACGAACCCGGAACACCGGCGGGCGCGTTGAACTTCGTCGAGCCCTATCTGAAGACGATCCTCGGTTTCATGGGTGTGACTGAGGCCACGTTTTTGACCGCGGGCGGCGTCGCGCAGGTCATGAGGGGTGCCATGGATCGCCAGACTTTGCTGAATCCCACGTTGCAACAAGTCCGCAGAGTGGCGGCCTAAACCTGTCACAAGGGAGAAAATTTATGAAGATCGCTGTATTCATCGCGCGCGTTCTGCTGGGCCTGCTGTTTCTGGTCTTTGGGTTGAATGGATTTCTACATTTCATTCCCATGCCTCTGCCACCGGGCATGGCAGGCCAATACCTGGGCATCTTGTTCGTTTCGCATTACCTGACGGTGATCTTTCTGGTGGAGGTGGTCGGCGCGGTGTTGCTGCTGGCCAATCGTTTCGTTCCACTGGCGCTGATTCTGCTGGCTCCGGTTTTGGTGAACATTCTGCTCTTTCATCTGTTCATGGCACAGTCGGGGGTCCCCTTGGCGCTGGTGGCGGTTACCCTTTGGCTGGTCGTGTTTTCCGGCGTGCGACGGGCTTTTGCCGCTGTATTCGCTTCGCGCGTAACGGTGTAACGAATCCGTCCTCTTATCCGGTTTGCGAGACAACGACGTCGGAATCGGAGGGGGACAATTCATCCCGAGTCGGAAATGATGGGCCCACGACGCTTCCTGTGGACGTGAATGCATCGGTCGAGCGGCTTCACTTTCCGAGCGACCGCGGGGTTGCCAATTCATCCCGGACCACGGCCGTCAAGCGGCGTACCCGGTGAATGGTGGACGCGCGACTGTGCTGCTACAATCGAGTTGACTTGCTAGTCCCAGTTAGGAGAGTTTTCACCCATGGCTTACGTAATTGCAGAACCCTGCATCGGCACCAAAGATAGCGCCTGCGTCGATGCCTGCCCGGTGGACTGTATTCATCCCAAGAAGGATGAAGATGGATTTGCGGAATCCCAGCAGCTTTTCATCGACCCAGTGGAATGTATCGATTGTGGTGCGTGCGTGCCGGTGTGTCCCGTGTCGGCCATCTTCACCGCCGACGATCTGCCGGAAAAATGGAAAGCGTACGAACAGACCAACGCCCAGCATTTCGGCCGCTAGAGGAAATTTCTTCTCAGCGTCGACCCGAGTCACGCGGAGGATGCGGCTTTTCTGTTACTTATCGCGGCTCTGGGATCAACCCAGTGGCGCGATGCAATAGGGAAGTCAGCCCTGATTCAGTCTCTGTTTCCGGAAAGCGCGCAGCTCCAGGGCTGCGCGCTTTTCCTTGGCCGCTGCTGGGCCGCGATTCGAGCCCTTCGAACGGATTCCTCTTCACGCCATGATCCTGCACGAATCTGAGGCAATCGTACTGCGGACCTGGCCGCTGCGGGAATCGGACCTGCTGGTTTCCCTGCTGACGCGCGACTTAGGCAAGGTGCGCGGCGTGGCCAAAGCTGCTCTGAAGTCACGAAAACGCTTTGGTGGAGCGCTGGAGCCGATGACCTACGTGCATGCGACGTACGCCGAGGCGCCTCGCCAGGAATTGGTGCGGATGGATCATTTTGAGGCGATCACGTCGCCGCTGGCGCATCCGATGGATTATCTTCGCGCCGCCACGCTTGCCTATTACTCCGAGGTGATGGAGAACGCGTTGCCGGATCATGACCCGCAGGACGCCATTTTCCGCCTCACCCTGGCAGTATTGGAGCAGAGCCGCGTGGATCGTTGCTGGATGCCGCTGACCTATTTTTCTTTGTGGATCACGCGCCTGATCGGCTGGTTGCCGGAGACGGACCGCTGTACGGACTGTGGCCGGCCATTCGCTGGCGAGGCTGCGTATTTTCACGTACTGGCCGATGGCTTGAGCTGCGCGCGCCATAAGAAACCCAACAGCAGCCTGCTGAGCCGCGACTCGCTCGAGCTGGCGCAACGGATGTTACGCGACCCAATTCGGGCTATGAGCGGCGAGCCGTGGACACGGCAATCCGGACAGGATCTGCGCCGCTTTCTGGTGCGTACACTCGAACGCCACACAGAGCGCCGCCTGAACTCGGCAGCCGCATTGTCCCGCCTGGGCGGATGAAGGCGCGCAAGGCGAGCATCGATAGATTCGATACAATCAGCATCAACGCATCCGTATCGTGAATGGAGTTTCCTCTCGTGTCTTCCAGTCGCTCCGTCGACCGCAAAGTTCCGCTGACGTTTCAGGAATTGCTATTCCAGCTGCAACAATTCTGGGCCAGTCGCGGCTGCATTCTGCAGCAGGCGTATGACGTGGAGGTTGGAGCGGGCACCATGTCGCCGGAAACCTTTCTGCGCGTGCTCGGGCCAAAGCCGTTTCGCGTGGCCTACGCGCAGCCGTCGCGGCGGCCGGCGGATGGCCGCTATGGTCAAAATCCAAATCGGCTTTTCAAGCACATGCAGATGCAGGTGATTCTGAAGCCGCCGCCGGACAATATCCAGGAACTTTACCTGGAATCTTTGCAGGCGATCGGGATCGACCTGCGTCAGCATGATGTGAAGTTTGAAGAGGACAACTGGGAGTCACCCACCCTGGGCGCCTGGGGCATTGGCTGGCAGGTGATGCTCGACGGTCTGGAGATTACGCAGTTCACATATTTTCAGCAGTGCGGCGGCATCGATCTCGATCCCATTGCGGGCGAGATCACCTACGGTCTGGAACGCATTGCCGCGTTTTTACAGGATGTCGATTCCATCTATGACATCGTGTGGGCGCGAGACCCCGAAACTGGCAGGGAAGTCACCTACGGCGAAGTGCGGTTCGCGGAAGAAGTGCAATTCTCGGTCTACAACTTTGAGAAGGCGGATGTGGAGAAGCTTTGGCAGCACTTCAAACTGTATGAAGAAGAATGCCAGGCATTGCTGGCCGAAGCTCGCGCGTTGCCGGCAGACGCCAGCGCGGAGGCGCGCAGTCGTCTGCCGCTGCTGGCTGCGTTCGATTTGTGTCTGAAATGCTCGCACCTTTTCAATCTGCTGGACGCGCGCGGAGCCATCTCTGTGACAGAGCGGGTCGGCGTGATTGCCAGAATCCGCGCACTGGCGGTGGGAGTGGCGAAAGCGTACGCGACGCAGCAAATGCAGGCCGCTGCCGCATAAATCTGTTTTATACGAAATGTTAGGAATCGAGTCGAATGCCTGCTTTCTTGCTTGAAATTGGATTGGAAGAAATCCCCGCCAGCATGATTTTCGCTGCACAGGCGGATCTTGCCCAACGAATACAAAAGCTTGTGACGCGCGAACGTCTTGGAGCAGCCGATCTGCGTGTGACGTCCTATTCCACACCGCGCCGTCTTGCGGTGCTGGTAGAAGGCTTGTTACCCGAACAGCCTGACATGGAAGAAGAGATTGTCGGGCCATCGACCAAAGTCGCGTACAAAGACGGCGTGCCCACTCCGGCTGCGATGGCATTTGCGAAAAAATCTGGCGTGGAAGTTTCCGCGCTTACGACGATCCAGAACGCCAAAGGAGAATATGTTTCGGCCACCGTCCATCGTCGCGGGCGCACCGCCGCGGATGTCCTGACGGAAAGCGTAGCTACCGAGATTGCCGGAATCTATTGGCCCAAGAACATGTACTGGCGTGCAGGCAAGCCCGAGCGCTTTGTGCGGCCGGTGCGGTGGCTGCTGGCGCTGCTCGATGCGGAAATCTTGCCCTTGGAATTTGCCGGGGTTACCGCGGCTCGCGTCAGTTATGGCCATCGCATACTGCATGGAGAGCATCCCGTCGTGATTGGCGCGCCGCGGGAATATGCGGAAAAGCTCGCCGCGGCCTACGTGCAGGTGGATCCAGAAGCCAGGAAGCATCGCATTCGCAAGGCGCTGGACGCCGTTACCCGGCAGCTTCCCGGCGCGCGCTGGCGAGAGAACGAAGAGCTGGTCGATACCGTGACCAACCTGACCGAGTGGCCGACGGTATTGCTTGGCAACTTCGAACAGGAATACCTGAGCCTGCCATCAGAAATTCTGGTGACAGTGATGCGCGATCACCAGAAATATTTTGCGCTCGAAGATGCGGACAGAAAACTATTGCCGCACTTTCTTGCCGTGCTGAATACGCAGGTCGACGAAGCGGGAGCAGCTGTGATCCGCCATGGCAATGAGCGCGTCCTGCGCGCGCGATTCAACGATGCGCGGTTCTTCTGGGACGTCGACCAGAAGATTCCCCTGCCCGAACGCGTCGAGATGCTGAAGAGCGTGACCTTTCAGAAGGATCTGGGCAGCTACTGGGACAAGACGGAAAGAAACCGAGCGGTCGCGCGAAACCTGATCGAGCGCTGCGATCCACCGCTATTCGAACCGGATTCCATAAAATCTAGTACGTTTTGCGGTGGAGTGGATCTCGCTGCCCTGCTGGCCAAAACCGACCTGACGACAGAAATGGTCAAAGAGTTTACCGAACTGCAAGGCATCGTCGGCGGTCTGTATGCCAGGGCACAGCGGCTGCCCGACGGCGTCGCCCGAGCGATTTACGACCAATACAAACCGGCATCGCAATCGGATTCCATCCCGGGCCTCCCTGCGGGTTCTATCGTGGCGCTGGCTGACAAGATCGCCACAATCGTCGATATGTTTGCCATTGGTCTGCAACCGACAGGATCGAAGGATCCGTTTGCATTGCGCAGAGCGGGCAACGGAGTGGTGCGCATTCTTGTGGAAGAGAATGCGCTGAAAGACAGATTGCATCTTTTCCATGTCTGCCTGGCGGCCATGCAGGATACGAAAGCAATGGAGAATGCAGACCTGCGCGGATCGATCTATGAATTCCTGCTCGATCGATTTGAGTTTTATCTTCGCGAGGTCAGAAAAATAAATCCGCAAGTTGCTCGCGCGATACGAAGGGCCGGCACCACAGGCGGTGACGATGCGGTGAGCGGTCACCTGATGGGCTATGGCAAAATCGCTGGCTTCGCCGAGGCGTTGAATGGGCAGCTTGGCAGCCCCAACGTGCTGGCCGTCGCCGAATTACTCAAGAGGACTGCCAACATCCTGCGTCAAGCCCGCGAAAAGAAGATCGCGTACTCTGGTCAGGAATCTGAAGTCTTGTTGCGCGAGCCGGCTGAGCAGGAGTTGTCCCGCAAGGTAACTGAAGTCAACCAGACGATTCAACACAGCTATCGCGAGGGAAACTATGACGAGGTGATTGCCGCCATCGCCGGTTTACAGCCGGCGTTGAACGCATTCTTTGATTCTGTCATGGTGATGGTTGAGGACGAGTCTTTGCGCGACAACCGGCTTGCGTTGCTGGCCCGCGCGGAATCGGTGGTCCGATGGGCCGCAGATTTTTCTGAGCTGGCTTCGATTTAGTTCAGCTTCTGCAGTCGCGCAATCAGCTTTTGCGCCAGGGTTTCGTCGCTCTCGCTCCAGAGCAGGCGTGTTTCCACTCCGCAATTCTTTTCCACTTCCGTAGTGAACGCGACCAGCTGCTCCACGTTCTTTTTCACGAAAAGCTGGTCGTCTTCATGCAGCGGAATATCCTCGCAGAGAAACGGCGTGTCCAGTCCCAGGTCCACGCGAATATGTCCATTCTGCGTATAGCTGCCCTCGTCGAATTCCGGACCGATACCTACGACGCGCACCGTACGAACTTCCTCTTTCCAGATAGGGTCGAGCAGTCCGTCGCTCTCCGGGTACCAAAGTTTCCACGGCAGCTCGAACTCATACGCGCTGTCTGCATGCAAACCTTCCGTCGCCTCGGCCACGGCGATCTCCGGCGTCGCCGGTTCCTCCTGCTCGGCAAGATAAACGCGCTGGAATGTGGGCGACTGCTGCCAATCCAGTGGATACACGGTCGCGGCCGTGACCAGGGGGTGGGGAAGCTGATGCATCACCTGGATGAGTTTTTCCGGCAGCTCTGCCAAGCGAAACCTGGGGAACCACAGGCTGTAGTAAAGCGGATCGGCCATCCTTCTATTGTAGTTGTTACGCCCTCGAAGGATGGCGCGAAATGAGAAGATGATGGTATGCGATGGACAATCGAACGGCTGCGCCTGGCAATTATTCTGGCGGCTGCGGTGCTGCTGATTTCCATCGTGGGATCAATTTTCTATGGCCGCTGGCGCCTTCGCCGCGCTACTCAGGATCTTCCGGCGCGTCTTGGAATCCAGATCCAGCAGACCACGCAGGGATTTGTCCTGTCGAAGACCGAACAGGGTCGCAAAATCTTCACATTGCATGCCGCCCGAGCTATCGTCTTCAAGACCGGTGGACGGGTCATGCTGCACGATGTCGAAATCGACATGTACCATCAGGCGGACAATGTTGCCGATACCGTCGCCGGAAAGGATTTCGAATACGACCGCGACAGTCAAATTGTCATTGCTCAGGGAGAATCGCACATCGTGCTTCACGCGCCGCAGCGGGGCAATAGTCAGGGTCCGCAGGTGGTGTACGTCACCACACACGGACTGGTTTTCCATCAAAAGACCGGCACGGCGACCTGCAGCGGAGAAGTGGATTTTCAGTTTGGTAAGTCGAGCGGCCAGGCGTTAGGTGCGAATTATGATTCGAAACAAGGGCGCCTGCTGCTGCAATCGCAGGTGGTCTTGATGACCCAGATGCGGGATCGTTCGGCCGTGGTGCATGCGTCCCAGGCCACCTATGATCGCGATGAAAGTCAGGTCCACCTGCTGGAGCCGCGCTATGTTTCCAACTCCCCGCAAGGGAGCGATCGAGGACGAGCCGGCTCGGCGATTGTGTATTTGCGCCAGGACGGCTCGGCGGAACGACTGGATGCACAGAATGCCGTGGAGCTAGCCGCCGCCGACGGAACTGACATACGATCCGCCGTAATGCAGGTCCAGCTGAATGAAAAGAATCAACCGCAGCAAGCGAATTTTCTGGGTGGCGTGCAGTTCGCGCAAAATCAGTCCACGCAGCAGACCGCTGGCAGCGGCAGGCAGGCTGCCGTGGACTTTGACTCGAACGGCCATGCGAATCGCGTCACGATCGATGGCGGCGTGCAATTTCAGCAACAGATCGACCGCGACGCAGATCATCTCCATCGCGCGCTGACAGCAAAGCACATGGTTCTTCACTTGCGCCCCTCCCACACCGGGCAGGCGGAACTGGAGACAGCGGATGCGACCGGCGGCGCGGTCTTTACTTCTCAAAGCATGACGCGTGGTCATCCGTCGCAGGCGACCAGTCTTGCCGCCCAGACCTTGAAGGCGCTGTTTCTTGCCGGCAACGAGTTGCAGCACCTCAGCGGTACGACGAACACGCAGATGCGCATGGTCGCGGCGAATGGAGATATCGACACCAGCACTGGAGATACGCTCAGTGTAGATTTTGTCACCGGCCCTCCGCAGTCATCCGCACAGAAAACCGCCAGGCCGCCGGTGCAGCATCGAGCCGTCGCAGCGTCGGCTCCGGCCCAGGCGGGTGACGCGAAGGCTCCTGCAGGCGCAGGGCTAACGGCGCAGTCCATACAGTCCGCGATGCAGGCGGGTCATGTGGTATTGCAACAAACCTCCAGCGCACGGCCCAGTGGAGCAGGGGTTCCATCGGGTCCGCAGATTTCTACCGCGACTGCGGCCCGCGCGGAATACGATGGCGCGACGGACACGTTGACGCTGACGGGTGCGCCAGTATTCCACGACGCCACGCTGGAAATGACCGCCAATCGATTTGAAGTGCAGCGAACGGCTGGAAAGGTTCTGGTGTCCGGCGCGGTGCAGACGACGCTTCGTTCGAATGCCCAATCGGACTCATCCTCCGGCGCTCTGTTGAGCGGAGATCAGCCAACCCACGTGATCGCCCAGCAGGCCGTTTTGCTACGCGAGAGCCAGAAGGCGATCTTCACCGGGCAGGCTCGGTTGTGGCAGGGCGAGGACACCATCGAGGCGCCTGTGATTGAGGTATCCCAGGCGATGCAGACTTTGTCGGCTTATGGCCGCGGAGGTTGCACTGAGTGCGTCCACACCACTTTTCTGGCGCAGTCCGCCGAGCCAAAGCAGCAGGGAAGCGAGCAGGCTTCGAAGGCCGATCCGTCAGGCAATCGCGTTCAGGATACTTCCGAACCGGCAACCACGCGTGTGCTCAGCCAGCGACTTCTATATTCTGACGCAGAACGCAAAGCCAGCTTCGATAACCATGTGGAGGTCATCAGTTCGACCGGCCAGGTCTTTGCCGATCACGCGGATGTCTTTCTCACCCCGGCCGCACATTCCCCGGCCAGGGGGGTGGCGACTTCTGGAGAAAAAGAACAAAAGACCTCTTCCCGCCGCAACAATGTCCCGCAATCCGCCGTCGAACGGATTGTGGCTACAGGAAATGTCGTGGTGGTTCAACCCGGAAGGCGGGGCACCGGATCCCGGCTGGTGTATACGGCGAGTGATGGCCATTTCGTATTGACGGGCGACAGTAGCAGCCCACCCCGGGTAGAGGATGCTGCGCAGGGAAGCGTGACCGGGCGCGTTTTGACTTTTGTATCCGATACGCAGGCGATAATAGTAAGCGGGACAGCCAACGATTCAACCACGACCAAGACAAGGGTCCAAAATAAGTAATGCAGCGACTGATAACTGACCAGCTGGCCAAGAATTACCGCGGAAGACAGGTGGTGCGAGGCGTCTCCCTGGAGATCCACAAGGGAGAAGTGGTCGGTCTGCTGGGACCGAACGGCGCGGGAAAGACGACGACCTTTTATATGATCGTCGGCTTGGTTCAGCCCGATTCCGGACGGGTGCTTGTCGGCGATCGCGATGTCACCCGGCTGCCGATGTATCTCCGCGCGCGCAACTTCGGCATCAGCTATCTTCCGCAGGAACCGTCTGTGTTTCGCAAGCTCACCGTGGAGGAGAACATTCTGGCGGTGCTGGAGGTGCAGCCCGGTGGCTGGGAACAGCGCCGGACCCGGACGGAGCGGCTGATTGAACAGCTCAGCCTTGGGCATGTGAGAAAAACCCGCGGCTATGCGCTTTCCGGCGGAGAACGACGGCGCGTGGAAATCGCTCGCTGCCTCTGCATCGAGCCAAATTTTATCTTGCTGGACGAACCCTTCTCCGGGATTGATCCCATTGCCGTTCACGACCTGCAGGACATAATCTTCGACCTGAAGGCCAGTGGGTACGGCGTTTTGATCACGGACCATAACGTGCGCGAGACGCTTACCGTCACCGACCGCGCCTACATCATCAACGAGGGAAAGATCTTTCGCACCGGCACTCCGGCGGAGCTGGGCCAGGATCCAGAAGTTCGCCGCGTGTATCTGGGCGAAGGTTTCACCCTGAGCTAGCTCAGCATTCGGCCGGCAAGTAGGCAGAAATTCAGCTGCTCGCATGGCAGCTGGCGAGCTTCGAAAAAGCTCTGAAAAACAATCTGCTTGCAATTGAAGTGCAAATTCTGCAAATATAAGAAACCAAAATGGATACTCGGTTCCGGGTCGAGCCGGCGAGCATCCGTCACTACCTGCACGTGTACACTGAACCTAACTTCACTCTCTCTACTGGAACTCTGCCATGGCGCTTCTTCAACCCCGGCTCAATCTTAAAGTTTCGCAGAAGCAGGTGTTGACGCCGGGCCTGGTTCAGATGGTCAGCTTGTTGGCCCTGAACAAACAGGAACTGAAGGAGATGATCGATGCCGAGTTGCTGGAAAACCCCTTGTTGGAGGACATGGAGGAGACTGTCCCTCTCGTAGAGGATGTTCGAACTCCGGAAGAAGCGGCACCTGCGGCCGCGGAAAAGACAGAAGAGCGCGATCCGTTCGACGAGATCGATTTCGGCTCCTATTTTCAGGATTATCTCGATCCCGGCTATCGCACCCCGCAGAGCACCGAGATCAACGAAAAACCCTCGTTTGAAAATTTCCTTTCCAAGCCCACGACCCTGACCGATCACCTCATGTGGCAGTTGGGCTCGCTGCATCTTACTGGGGGTGTTCGCGAAGCCGCTGAGCTGATCATCGGCAACCTGGACGAAGACGGCTATTTAACCGCTAGTGATGAGGAATTGCTTGCGGTGTTGGCGCAGCAGCGGCCCCATCGGTGGCCAGTGGTTCCACGCACCGATCAGATTTCGAACAGCAACGGACATGCAGCATCCATTCCTTCGCAGGCAGTGATCAGCGGGTTGAACGGCTCGAACGGGTTCAGTCCAACGGCGAAAGATCTCGCTGCCATAGAGACGGCAACCAATCCCGAACCTGAAGTCAACGGACACGCGCAACCAACGGAATATTCTCCGGCGCTGAGGTCCGATCTGGCCGAGGCTCTCGACGTAGTGCGAAGGTTCGATCCCGTCGGCATTGCCGCCCGCGATTTGCGAGAGTGTCTGCTGACCCAGCTGGACGTGCGTTCACAGCAGGCTGGAGAATTGGCCGAGGGGATTCGGCTGGCAGCAGCCGCCGATGATGCCGAGGCCCACCCGTCGCATGGCGATGGAGCTGTGCCGGAGCGCATCCAGTCGGAAGCGTGCGCGATCATGGCACTGGCGCGCCGCATTATTGACGAATTTTTGCCGAACCTGCTGAAGCGCGATATCCGCGAGCTCTCCAGGTTTACAGGCAACCCGCAGCCCAGAGTGCAGCTGGCGATCGAGTCGATTCGCGCGCTCGACCCCAAGCCCGGCCAACGCTATAACCGCGAGCAGGTGCGACTGATTGAGCCCGATGTCGCATTCCAAAAACGCGATGACGAATACGTGATCCTGATTAACGATGAGGAGATGCCGACGCTGCGCCTTAACCAGGGGTATCGGCGGATGTTGAGCCAGGAAGGCACCGAGCGCGAGGTAAAGGAATATGTCAAAGAGCGCTATCGGTCGGCCATCCAGCTCATGCGAAATATTGAACAGCGAAAGAATACGATCCTGCGCACCTGCGAAGTGATCGTCCGCCGCCAGCACGAGTTTCTGGAACAAGGCGTCGACGCGCTCAAGCCGATGATGATCAAGGATGTCGCGGAAGAGATCGGCGTGCATGCCTCCACAGTGAGCCGTGCCGTTGCCAACAAGTACGTGCATACTCCGCAGGGAGTCTTCGAGCTGCGCTTCTTTTTCTCCGAAGGTGTGAATGGTCCTGAAGGATCTGACACCCCGCTGCTGCTGCTGAAACGCAAAGTGAAGAAGATGATTGAAGAGGAAGATTCCGGCAAGCCGCTGACGGACGATGCCATCGCCCACCTGCTGCAATCGCAGGGAATCGCAGTCAACCGCCGTACCGTCGCCAAGTACCGCGAAGACATGGGAATCCCCAGCACCCACCAGCGCCGTGTGCGCATCTGATCTGTGTATGACCCATCCAATTGAGTAACGTAGGGAGGTAGCGAATGGATTGCGAGCTTACCGGCAGAAACGTAACCATCACCAGAAATCTCCGAGCTATGGCGGACGAAGGTTTGGCCCGCATCGAGAAAATCGTGGGCAGCGGCGCCAGCGCGCGCATTATTTTTAGCTCTCAGCGGCATCTTTCAACGGCGGAGATTACCGTGTCTGCCCGTCAACACACCGTGGTGGGACTGGCCGAAGCGCCCGACTTGACGATTGCATTGCGAACCGCGTTGGAGAAGACGGAGAAGCAGGCGATTCGCCGCAGAAAAACCAGAATTGAGAAGAAGCGACAAGCGAAGCCCATCAGCGCCGCGCTACCCGCAGTTCCTTCCGAACCGAAAGCACTCTCCCCGGCGCGCAGGGGCGCCAGGCCGTCTTTACCTGAGAAGAGAAAGTCGACTGGAGTGCACATTGTGCCGGCCCCCGAAGCCATGGCTCTTCGCCCTATGACGATTGAAGAGGCGGTCAAAGAAGCCGAGTCACTGGATCGGCAGGTATTTATTTTTCGCGACCTGGCAGGAGATGTGAAAGTGCTCCATTGCGCTGGTGACGGCCTGGTGCGGTTGACGGAAGTTTCGTAGCATCACCCCTCGCATCAAAATTCTGCGGTTCCGAGGCGATGTTTGCACGTAGAATTTTGATTCACACAGCCATTTTTCCAACGAATGCCGCCGAGCTGAAGAAGACCGATGACGCGCATCGCAAACAAGAAACCATCGAAACAGAATCCCGCCAAGTCACGGCCGCAAAATCGGCCGCCGACGTTCAGCGTCGAACTGGACGGTTCCACCGCCGCCCAACCCCGGCGCGCCACCGAGGCCAAACGACCGCTGGGTGAGAACGAACTCGTCATCCTGACAGGAATGTCGGGCTCGGGGAAGCTGTCGGCTCTCAAAGCATTTGAAGATCTGGGATATTACTCCGTCGATAATCTTCCCATCGACTTGATTCCGGCATTTGCTGACCTGATTCGACAATCTCCGGAAACCAATCGCGCCGCGCTGGTGATCGACGTGCGGGAAGGCTCCCATCTCGATCGCTTTCCGGCGATCCTGCGCAAGGTTCGTCAAACGACTTCAACTCGTCTGCTGTTTCTCGAGGCCTCCGACGATGCCCTGCTGCGCCGGTATTCAGAAACCCGTCGCCCCCATCCCCTGGGTCGCATTAACACCATCCGGCGCTCCATCCAGTCGGAGCGGAAATTACTGGAGCCGCTGCGCAATATCGCGGACGTCTGCATCGATACGACCAATTTCAATGTGCACGAACTGCGCGCCCACATCAACGGGCTGTTTCAGCCCGAGAGCGGCGAAAAAAACCTGCTGATTTCCGCCATTAGCTTCGGCTACAAAAATGGCGTGCCGCAGGAAGCCGATCTGGTCTTCGACGTGCGCTTTTTGCCCAACCCGCACTTCATTCCGGAATTTCGTCCACTGACGGGACAGGATGAGAAGGTGGTGCGTTATATTAATCGCTTTCCCGAGACGAAAGAATTCATCCAGAAGGTTCACGACCTGCTTTTATTTTTGTTGCCGCATTACGTGCAGGAAGGCAAAAGTTATCTGAGTGTCGCATTCGGCTGTACCGGCGGCCAGCACCGTTCAGTCATGATTGCAGAAAAGATGCAGGCCCTGCTGCAGGCCGACGGATACCAGGTGAAAACCATTCATCGCGATATGCCGCGATAACCGCGACGCGATGCCTACATCAAATGCACAGCGTCGACATCCACGGTAAGGTGACGGCGGGGAATTTCCGCGGCATCGGCGAAGGCGAGCATCTGGCGCACGGCGGCGGCAAGTTGTTTGCGGCTGGATGCTTTCAAAATCAAATGAAAACGATGGATGCGCTTGATGCGCCCAATGGGTGCGACGGCAGGACCAAGCACGCGCACCCCGGGAAAAGTCTGGTGCTGAAACCATTGACCTAGCTGGCTGGCCCATTGCGACACTTTGGCCGCATCTGTATGTTCAATCAAGATGTTCGTGAGCATGGCCGCGGGCGGATAGTGCAGCAGGCGGCGATAGCGCAACTCCTGTTCCACGAAGCCCAGGTAGTTATGCTCCGCGGCGCAACGAATCGCATAGTGGTCCATGTGGTGTGTCTGCACCAGTACCCGCCCCGGTAATTCGCCACGTCCAGCGCGGCCCGCTACCTGGGTCAGGAGCTGAAACACACGCTCCGCGGAGCGGAAGTCAGGCAGGCTGAGAGCATGATCGACGCCCAGCACGCCGACCAGCGTCACGCCGTGGATGTCGTGGCCCTTGGCGATCATCTGTGTGCCCACCAGCAGATTGATTTCGCCGCTGTGCAGCCGCGCCAATATGCGTTGATAGTCGCGATGATTGCGCATGGTGTCTCGATCCATGCGAGCGATGCGTGCCCGGGGAAATAATTCCTGCAGCCGCTCTTCTCCCTGCTGCGATCCCACGCCAAAAAAGTAGAGATGCTCGCTCTCACACTTCGGGCAAAGCTTCGGCACGGTGCGGCGAAAACCGCAGTAATGACATTCCATGCGTTGATGGACGGGCGACGACAGATCGTCTTCGGTCGCCGACTTGTGATGGGTCAGCGCGATGGCGCAGTTCTCGCATTCCAGCTTTTCACCGCAGGCACGGCACATCACGACGAAGGAGTAGCCGCGCCGATTCAGCAGCAGCATCGCCTGCTCTCCGCGTCCCAGCGTCGCCTCGATTTCCTCCGCCATCGCGCGCGAGAGCAGCGCTTCCTGGCCGGTCTCGGCAAACTCCCGCCGCATGTCGATCAAGGAAACCTCCGGCAGCGGACGGTTTCCTACGCGCTGCTTCAACGAAAGCAGCGAATATTTTCCGCGCTGGGCATTCGCCCATGACTCCAGCGAAGGCGTGGCCGAGCCCAGGACAACGGTCGCACCTGCCAGTTTGGCGCGCATCACAGCGACATCGCGTGCATGATAGCGCGGCAGCTCCGCCTGCTTGTAGGAGGTATCATGTTCCTCGTCGATGACGATCAACGCCAGATGGTCGAGTGGAGCAAACACCGCCGATCGGGTGCCGACCACGACATTCGCCTCACCACGACGGATCCTGTGCCACTGGGCAGTGCGCTCTGCACCTGTCAGCGCAGAATGCAATAATGCCACCTGATTGCCGAAGGTGAATCGCAACTGCGCCAGCATGGCCGGAGTCAAACCAATTTCCGGTACCAGCAGCATGCTGGAAAGGCCGGCATCGAGCGCGCGCCGCATGGCCGCAATGTAGACCGCGGTTTTGCCGGAGCCCGTGACCCCATGCAGCAGAAATGGTTGAAAGTTTCTGCTGTGTACGCTGGCCGCGATCTGCAACATCGTTTCCCGTTGCGCGTCGTTCAGCATCGCCTCGACCGGTACTGACGACCCGAGATCGTGCGAGAGCGCGAAGCCGTCGAGGAACCCGTCCACCAGACCCTCCGCAGGCGCTTCTTCCGTGCGCACCAGTCCGCGTCGGACCAGCGAGCCCAGAGTAGAGTCAGGAAAGGAAAGTCGTCGAATTTCGGCAACGGGCAGGCGACCGCCCGCGCTCGCCAACTCAGCCAGCAGGCGCTGTTGATTTTCATTCAGCCGCGGCAATCGCGCATCGGGCACCAGCACAGCGATGCGAACAGTCGTTTGCACTTCACGCGCACTGGCGGTGGACTCACGCGTGATCATCCGCTTGGCGATCAGTCCGTGCAGCATGGCGGCGCTGGCGGAGGTTTTCGCTCGCAGGGTGGCTGCGCGCGCCCCACCATGCTCGGCCAGAAACGCCAGCACCGCGTGTTCGGTTTGTTCGACCGAATTCGATTCAAGCGTTCGCTGCTGCGGCGTCTCCAGCGCTGCCGTGCCGCGGAGCGTAATCGAGTAGGCCATCTCGCGCCGCACCTCCGCGCCCAGCGGAAGCATGGTGCGCAATACTTCGCCCAGCGGAGCGAGATAGTATTCGGCGATCCACCGGCCCAGCTCTAGAAGATGTTCAGAGAGCACGGGCTCCTGATCCAGGGCCCGCAGGATGGGACGAATGTTGGACGGCGAACCATCGTCATCGGCGGGAGCCTGGGCGTGCACGGCAACCACGATGCCTTGCAGCTGTTCCCGCCGGAACGGAACCAGGACGCGTCCGCCTACAACCGGCGCCCCACCTTCGATGGAGTAGGTGAAGACGCGATCGACCGGCACAGGCAACGCGACGTCACAGAAAAGCGGCATAAGGAATCTGTATCACCATGGAGACGACGCGTCATGGCATCGTTCGAATTCTTCTGTCCGCCGGAAAAACATGCTTTAGCGCGCGGCCACCAGGTACTCGTCGAAATGTGCCAGGGTACGCTGCAACGCCAGCTTCGCCGCCGCCGCGTTGTAACTCGCCGAACCGTCGCGATTAAAGGCGTGTCCGGCGCCCGGGTAGGTGAAGACGGAGAAGCCAGGGTACTCATGCCGCACCTGTTCGACTACGCTTTGCGGAATGTGATTGTCATCGAGACCAAAGTGGAAGATGGCGGGACAGGTGAATCTTTCGTGGATGTAATTCTGAATTCCTCCCGGATAATACGAAACCGTCGCATCGGGATGCAGGCGAGTGTTGCTGACCCACGCCAGCGTTCCACCCCAGCAGTAGCCGACGACACCCACTTTGCGTGCGCCGTGCTCGCGCAGATACTGGATGGCTGCCGCGATGTCGGCCAGCGTTTGATCGACGGGAATGCGCTGAACGATCTGCATGCCTTGCTTGCCGCTTTCCGGGCTGGAATCAAGTTCCACATCGCGCTGAGCGCGGTCAAACAGCGCGGGCGCAATCGTCAGATATCCAGCGCGCGCAAATCCGTCGGCAACAGAACGGATATGCGCATTGACGCCGAAGATTTCCTGCAAAACGACAATGCCAGCCTTGGGCTCGCCGGTCGGTTGTGCGATGTAGGCATCAAACTTGTGGCCGTCGGCGGCCTGCAGTTGCGTATGCTGCGACATTTTGTCTCCTCGTCCTCTTTAGATGCAGTCGCCGCACCGATGCAGAATGCAGCCTCTCCGAAATTCAGCTCTCACTGCGTTTGGGCGGCGCCAGGTTGAGAAACTTCATGGCCAGCTGCAGGTCCTTCCATGCCTCTCCCTTCTGCCGCGGATCGCGCAGCAGATAAGCCGGATGGTAGGTCACGATCAGTTTCGTCCCCATGCAATCATGCACCTTTCCGCGCAGCACGGAAAGCGACGCCTTGGTGCCCAGCAGATAGGTAGCTGCGGTTGCTCCCAGCGCCACCATCAGCCTGGGACGCACGACGCCGATCTGCTGAAATAGAAATTGGGTACAGGTGTTTGCTTCGACCGGCTCGGGCACACGATTCTTAGGCGGCCTGCATTTCACGATGTTTGCAATATAGACACGCTGCCGGCTCAGGCCCATGGCCGTAATCATGTTGTTCAGCAGCTGCCCGGCGCGGCCGACAAAAGGAATACCCTGGGCATCTTCATCTGCTCCGGGACCTTCGCCGACGAAAAGCAATTCGGCATTTGGATCGCCGTCGCCGAAGACAATCTTGTGACGCCCTTCGAAGGCAAGCTGGCAGCGGGTGCAGTCTCCAATTTCCTGGCGAATGGCTGCGAGCGCCGCAGCCCGTTCCGCGGGTGCGATGGCAGGCGAGGAGAAATCGATAGCTGCGGGCGACACGACAAGATTTGATTTAGGCGGCATGATGGGCAGTGACTCAACAGGTAAGGCATTGGGGAAAGCAATCGTCTCCGGCAACGATGGAATTGCGCCATCGTGCGCCGATAGGTCCGGTTCGCCGCGATAAAAGTCGACCCCGCCCATTTCCCGGCAATAGGCGAGCACGGTGGCAAGTTGCTGGCGTTGTTCTACGGAGAGAGGCGTCTTCATGAAAAGAACAATGGGTGCTGGAAACTCTAGCGGTTGGCCAGGATCGAAACTGCGTTCATTTCGGCCATGACTTGACGTGGCCGGTGCAATTGCAGCGCTTCATCCAGAATGCGATCGGCCAGCATTCTCTTTGGCATCTCCGGCAGCTCCTGCGATGACGTTGACGTAAGAAACGTGACAGCATTGCGATCGGAATCGAAGCCGATCTGCGGCCGGGCGACGTCATTCAGGACGATGGCGTCGACGCCCTTGCGAGCCAGCTTGTCGCGGGCGTGTTCCAGCGGTCGTTCCGTCTCCGCCGCAAATCCAATCACCAATGTACCGGGCTTGCGGAGGTTGCTGATCTCGGCCAGGATATCTTCGGTGGGTTCTAACTCGATGGTAATCGGGCCGGTGCGTTTGATCTTTTGTTCCGCTCGCAGGCGAGGGCGGTAGTCCGCAACCGCTGCGGCTTTCAATACCAGAGTTGCCTCCGGAAGATGCTTCAGCACCGCCTGCCGCATCTCGGCTGCGGTGGTAATGGAAACGAACTGGCAGCCCGGTGGAGGGTCCAGGCGCGTTGGCGCGCTGATTAAGATCACGCGCGCGCCGCGGGACAGCGCTGCTGCGGCCAGCGCGTAGCCCATCTTGCCGCTGGATCGATTCCCGATGAAACGCACCGGGTCGATCGCTTCCCGCGTGCCCCCTGCCGTTACCAAAACTGTCTCGCCGGCCATGTCGTGGCGGCGGTGCAGAACATCCAGAATGGCGCGCACCAGATCTTCGATCTTTGCCAGGCGGCCTTCGCCGAGCATGCCACATGCCAGGTAGCCGCTGTCCGGCGCAACGATCGTTGCACCTCGCTGGCGCAGTGTGTCCAGATTTGCCTGCGTGGCCGGATGCTCCCACATCTGCACATTCATGGCCGGCGCAACAATCAGCGGCGCGGGAGTAGCCAGCGCCATGGTGGTCAGGAAATCGTCGGCCATGCCGTGTGCCAGGCGCGCCAGGATGTCGGCGGTCGCGGGCGCGATGATTAAGGCCTCGGTGGATTGTGCCTCAGAGATATGTTCGATGGCTGAATTCGTGTTGGGGGTTGGGCCATCGCTGTCCCATAGGCCGGTGATCACGCGATGGCCGGTGATGCCGGCGAAGGTCAAGGGCGTGATGAACTGTTGCGCTGCCGCCGTCATGACGACATGCACGTCGAGCGCCTGCTGCTGCAGCGCCCGCACCAACTCCGCCGCTTTATAGGCGGCAATCCCTCCGGTAACGCCGACAGTGACCTTCATGGGTCTGATTCTACCTCCGGCTGCGGGTTCATTGCCTTTTTCGCAGAGCGGCGCAAACCAATTTCGGCGGTTAGCTTCCGCCGGCGCGCGGGTGGCTTTTATGTGTGCAAAATCGGCGTATAGCCTGCTGGCAAACCCATCTCTTTGCGAGAGGGACCTTCCGGAACGATGTAGCTGATCAAGCCCGCCTGCAATTCATCCTGCGCGATGCGGACGGCCTTGGTAGAGCGGTTGGGGACCATCGGGCTCGATCCGGACTGAAGTTGGCGAGCGCGACGGGCGGCTACGTGGACCGCTCTGTATTTGCTTTCTGTAACAGCAAGTTCTTCCATGATGCGACCTCCTGCAATTGTGGGTGAGCTGGCTGCTGCTTCTGATGCAATCTAAGTCTGTTGCCGAGTAGTTCCAGCTTACAGCGAGAAACCGAAAGACGCCAGAACCGGTCGCAGCCTGTCGGCGGAATTTTCCAATAGGCATTGTCGAGCCAGAGCCCTGGCGTGTTCCAGTTCGGGATCCTCCGGTTGGCGGGCGTTTTGCGCGGCTGTTCCGTAGCTGCGCTCGGCCAGCACAATCGCGCTCAATTCCTCCGCCGCCCTGTCCAGAACATCATTGACCAGGACATAGCGATATTCGTGATACTGCTCAATCTCCAGGCGAGCGGTAGCCAGCCGTTTCTGGACCACCGATTCCTCGACGCCGCCTTCGGCGCGGCTGCGGTTGCGCAATCGCCTCTCCAGCACATCCGGATTGGGAGGAAGTATGAAAATGCTGACCGCCTGCGGCATGTTTCGCCGCACTTGTGCCGCCCCCTGCACGTCGATGTCGAGCAGCAGATCGTTGCCCCGCTCCAGCGCCTCGGCCAGGCTGGTCCGAGCCGTGCCGTAGTAATTTCCAAACACGTCGGCATGCTCCAGAAAATCGTTGGCCGCGATCATCCGCTCAAATTCTTCGCGATGGATGAAGTGATATTCGCGGCCTTGCTGTTCCGAGCCGCGCGGCGCGCGGGTAGTCCACGAGACAGAAAAATCCAGGTTCGGCACCATGGACCGCAGCTGGCTTACCAGCGTTGATTTTCCCGAACCGGAGGGCGCAGAAAGAATAAATAAAAGTCCTGCCACGTGCAGGGAATCTCCTGAGATACAACAGAATGGATTGATTCAAGACTACTCGAGATTCTGCACCTGCTCGCGTGTCTTTTCGATTTCCGATTTCATCGCCAGCCCTAGTTCGGTAATGTTGAGGCTGCGGGTGGCGATGCTTCCTGTCTTGGAAAGTGTAGTGTTGGCCTCACGAGTCATCTCCTGCAGCAGGAAATCTAGTTTCTTCCCCAATTCGCCCCCCTGCCGTAGCAGGCGAAGAAACTGGTCGATATGCGCCCGTAACCGCGCCAATTCTTCTTCAACGTCGCTGCGCTCTGCCAGCAGCGCCGCTTCCTGCAGGATACGATCCCGATCCAGAGCGAACGAATCGCCCAGCATTTCCCTCATTTTCTGGTCCAGCCGCTCCGTCTGCGCCTGTTGCATGCCGGCGCGCAAGCTCGCCAGTTCCTCCACATGTGCCTGCAAACGCGACAGGGTGCGCTCCAACTCCGCAGCCAGGGCCTGACCCTCTTGCGCGCGCATGGCGTTCAGACTATCCAGCGCCGGCATCATGGCGGCTGCTGCTGCCAGTTCGATGCCCGCCTGCTCCTCGTCCTCCGGACGTGAGGTTTCCATCGACCACACGCCGGGAATGCGCAGCGCTGCGTTCAGGTCCGGTTGCACTCCCCTCAACTTATGCTCGCGCGAGGCTGCTCGAAAAGCGTCTACGTAGGCCTGGACGACCGTGCGGTTGTATTGAGGCGTCGTCGCCGCGGTTTCTCGATGCACCGACAGGCGCACTTCCACATGTCCGCGGATCACGTGTTCCTTGATGTTTCTGCGCAACAGCATTTCCAGCGCGTCCATGCCGCCCGGTAGATAGAACTGCAGGTCCAGGTAACGATGGTTCACGCTCTTGATGGTCAGTACAAATGTCACGTTGGCAGACGCCGTTCCCGTCACCCGCGCAAAGCCAGTCATGGAATGGATGGGCAGATCGCTCATCCATGATTCCGCGCGGAGACGGCGGCCTCGGAGATATCAAAAAACTGGAGTTGATGAAGTTTCTGAAATGTTGGCGACGTCATGAGCAGTTCCTCGTAGGTTCCGATGGCGGTGATGGAGCCTTCCTCGATGACCGCGATCCTGTCCGCTCGCCTCACGGTCGAGAGGCGATGGGCGATGACAAATACCGTGCGGCGATGCATCAGGTTCCCCAGGGCGGTCTGCACCAGAGACTCGCTCTCCGCATCGAGCGCCGACGTGGCCTCGTCAAGAATCAGAATCGGGGCATCTTTTAATAGCGCGCGCGCGATGGCCAGGCGTTGACGCTCGCCGCCCGACATGCGAAACCCCTTCTCTCCGATAATCGTGTCGTAGCCTTCCGGCATCTGCTGGATAAAATCGTGCGCCAAAGCAGCCTTGGCCGCTTCAATAATCCTTTGCTTGGGTACGTCGGGCTGGCCATACGCGATGTTGTTCCGCACGGTGTCGTTGAACAGAATCGTTTCCTGCGTAACCTTGGCGATTTGAGTGCGCAGGGAGTGCAAAGTGACGTCGCGCAGGTCGTGGCCATCAATGGTGATCTTTCCGCCGGATACGTCGAAAAAGCGAGGAATCAGGTTCACGATGGTGGTTTTGCCTGCGCCGCTGGGACCCACCAGCGCAATCACCTCACCCTGATCCGCCGACAGCGTAACGTCATGCAGCACCTGCTTCGTGCCTTCATCGTCGGAATAGCAGAAGTCGACGTGATCGAAACAAATTGACTGCTGGAACTCGGTCAGCTCTACAGCATCCGGCTTTTCACGCACATCATCCTGGGCATCCATAAAGTCGAAGATGGAAGACGAAGCGCCCAGGGCCTGCTGAAAGTTGTTATAGAACAGCGCAAATTTTCGCACCGGATCGTAGAGTTTGAACACCGCGATGATAAAGGCGATGAATGCCCCCTCCGTCATCGCATGCTGCTGAATTCGAATACGACCAAGCAGCAGAAGCAGCGCGATCGCGATGGCACCAATCAGGTCCATCAAAGGCGAACTAATGGCCTGCGCCCTGACGGATCGCAAATTGGCGCGGAACAGACGTCGGGCCGCCGTGCGGAAGCGGATTAGCTCCCACACCTCCATGTTGAAGGCTTTCACGATGCGATTGCCGGTCACCGTTTCGTGCAGGATGTTCTGGATCTCCGCCAGCTTGTCTTGCCCGGTGCGAGTCGTTTTGCGAACACTGCGTCCAATCCGGCGAGCCGACGACATGACCACCGGGACGAACAACAGCAACACCCAGGCTAGCTTGCCTCCATACAGAACGACGACCGCGATGATCGCCAGGAAGGTGAAGAATTGCTGCAGAAAATCCGACATGACCGTCGACATCGCAAACTGCACTTTTTCGACATCATTGATCAGCGTGGAAAGGATCGTGCCTGTGGAGTGTTTCTGAAAAAACGAGACCGAACGGCGCAGGATGCTTTCGTATAAATCGTTGCGCAGGTCGGTAATCATCCCGTAGCCGGCGAAGTTCGACAGATAGGTTCCGAGATAATCGCAGAGACTTTTGATCAGGGTGGATGCAACCAGCGCGAACGCAACCATGGTCCACGCGTTGTGAAAATGGCCGGGAACCAGCTGTTCCAGGTTTAGCTGGACCATATGATGGTGCACGACAAACCGGAAAAGGGGTAATTTCGGGGTGACATCCCCGGGCTTCAGTACCTCGTCGAAAATCGGCTTGATCAGCAGAATGCGAAACGCATCCAGCGTGCCGACCATGGCCATCAGCACGATGGACACAAGCGCCTGCAATGAGTAGGGTCGCGCGTAGGCGAGCAGGCGAAGAAATAGTTTCATGCGCCGCCCCGGACTGGCCACGCCGGCCAACGACGACCGGAATGGTTGTACCGCAGGCAGCGATCACAGCTCACTGCCATGTTCCGTCCCTGGCTCTGTTGCGTTTTCAATTGCGACTGGGGCACGCCCATGATTGTAGCGGAATGGCGCCATTCTAGCCGCGAAGACACGGGCGCGCCAAACGGCACGCGGCGGAATGTGCAGGTCGCACGGATGTTGCAGGGAGACGCAACATTCTCATCGCCGTAATCTGCGGAAAGAGCAAATCCTTACCGAACCGAAACCCGCCGATCGTCACCGACGCAATCGTCAGTCCCGGTCGCAGGATTTAATCGAGCAAGTGCAGTTCCTTGCCTGGCTTGAAGCGGACGGCGCGTCCCGGCGCAATTGGAACCTCAGCGCCCGTTCGTGGGTTGCGTCCGATACCCGTTTTCCTGGGCTTGACGCTGAACACGCCAAAGCCGCGGAGTTCGATACGGTCTCCTGCAGCCAGCGCATTTTTCATGCTTGCGAAGACGGTATCGACGGCGGCCTCAGCCTTCACCCGAGGTAACCCCGTGCGTTCCGCGACTTTATGCACCACGTCTTGTTTGATCAAATGAGTTTCTCCCTTCGGTCTTGGATGCACGCGCCCCTCGCGTATACCCATGCTAGGGTCGACTTTTCGTGATTGTCAATGGAGCGCCACTCTCGTACACTCGGCCTAAAGCAACCCATTTGAAACAGTCGGCTGCGCAGCAAGCCGGAAATGCAGCCCACAGCACGAGGAGACGGATGTCGATTAAGAGTGATCGCTGGATTCGAGAAAACGCACTCCAGAACCAAATGATTACGCCATTTAGCGAGAAACAAGTTCGTGAGGGAGTCATTTCCTACGGCCTTTCTTCCTACGGATATGACCTGCGGGTCTCCGACGAGTTCAAGATATTTACCAATGTGAACAGCACCGTCATCGATCCTAAAAAATTTGACGAGCGCTCCTTTGTCTCCACCCAGGCAGAGTCCGTCGTGATCCCACCCAACTCTTTTGCGCTGGCGCGCTCGGTAGAATATTTCAAAATCCCGCGCAACGTGCTCACCATCTGCGTTGGCAAGTCGACCTATGCCCGCTGCGGCATCATCGTCAACGTGACGCCGTTTGAACCCGAATGGGAAGGATTCGTCACCCTCGAGATTTCCAATACAACGCCCCTGCCGGCCCGCATTTATGCGATGGAAGGCTTGTGCCAGATATTGTTTTTCGAGTCAGATGAAGTCTGCGAAATCAGTTATGCGGATCGCAAGGGAAAATACCAGAACCAGCAGGGAATCGTGTTGCCCAAGCTGTAAGTCACCTGTGGGACGAGCTTGTTCGCGGAACACAACGAAAGACGGATCGTGGCCGAGTCGAACCAATCCTCACTGCATGCGATGACACCAACCTCTCGGGCAGATGCGGATCGGCGCGCAGTGGCCAGATTTCCATCTGCGCGCATTCGCGTCTACGTGATTGGGTTCGATGCTCTGCGCGCCACCGGTTTGGAGGCGATCTTTGAGAAAAACGCCGGTGTCGACATCATTTTGGCGGACCCGTCGTCGTTGCCTGCCGTCGATCGCGAACCGGACTCGAGGATCAACATGGTCGTCGTCGGGACCCAGGGAGGCCCTGATCCGCTCCAGCTGATCGCCTCGATTCGGGCGACTCACCCGGCGCTTCCGGTCCTGGCGATGTCCCATACATCGGGGGACGAGGCTATCTTGAAAGTGTTGATGCTGGGAGCCAAGGGTTTTCTCCACGAAACCAGCACTCCGGGGCAGTTCGAAAAAGCCCTCCGGATGGTGGCCGGCGGCTCGATCTGGGCTCCGCGCCGCATCCAGGCAACCCTGATCCAGCGACTGCTCGCCGAACGCGACTCCCAGGGTCACGGTGCAGCTGGCCGCGTCAGCTTCACTGGTCGAGAGCAGCAGGTGCTGAATCTTTTGCTCGACGGGCAATCCAACCGGGAGATCGCCCGCAACCTCAACATCGAAGAGCGCACCGTCAAATCCTATGTCACCAAGCTGATGAGGAAGATGGGCGTCACCAACCGAATCGCTCTGTCGATGCGGGCTCAGGGACTATAGCGTCCGCTCCCCGCTACTTCTGGCTCGACATGCGTCACCGATCAAGAACCGCGCCAAGGCAAAGGTAACGTTACAGAAGGCGGGGGACGTCTGTACTCTTTCCCAATCTTCTTTCCCGGGTTGTAATGGTCCTAACGATCATGGATTTGGGAGAATCCAGGGCTGCGATGGGCGGGAAACCGCCGATTGCAGCCCTTTTTTTGCTTGAGTCGATTTTTTATTCAACTCGCGTGGGCTTTTCTGGCATCCTAATACACTGTAGTCACTTAGCGTCGGCGACGAGGTGCGCGAGCGTATCTTCCGTCCCGAAGCCCATTTCGAATTAAAGCGAGCGAGAAAGGCTTGAAATACTTATGAAGAAATTAACCTTAGCCGTGTGTGCCTTCACCCTAACATTCATGGGCTCTCAGGCCTTTGCCGGCACAAGCCATGACGATCTTGTAAAGCGCCTGGATGCCGCATCCCAAGTGATCACCGAAATTGAATCGATCCCGGCGAAATCCATTCCAATGAGCATTATGTCAAACGCGACCTGCGTCGCCGTGGTCCCCGGTTTGAAGAAAGCTGCCTTCGTGTTCGGTGGAAGTTATGGCCAGGGTGTGGTTACCTGCAGGACCGCCAATGGCCGCTGGAGCGCTCCTGCGTTCATCAAGATGGTTGGCGGCAGCTGGGGACTCCAGCTCGGAGGTCAATCGACTGACCTGGTCCTGATCGCGGTGAACAATCGCGGGATGCAGGATCTGCTAAAGAGCAAGTTTAAGATCGGCGGCGATGCGGCAGCTTCTGCCGGGCCGGTTGGTCGCAACGCGGCCGCAGCGACCAGTATCACCATGAAGTCTGAGTTGCTGACGTATTCCCGGAGTCAGGGCCTGTTTGCCGGTATTGACCTGGACGGTACTGTCGTCAGTCAGAATGAAGATGATACCCGGACATTCTATGGTCATGATGTGCCGGCTGTCACGATCTTGAAGGGCGATGTAGCCACCCCTCCGGATGGGCGGCAGTTCGTCCGCACCGTAGCGCGCTATTTCCGCAAGTCGCAGTAGTCAACGCAAGCATCAAGACGCACAAAAGGCGAGCCTTAGAGCTCGCCTTTTGTGCGTCTGTGGATTGGCTTACGTGCCGGACGTGTGAGATGTTTCCTGCTCCGCAGGGCTACAGAGGATGGCAACTAGCGCATCGACTGCTCCACCTCTTGCAGCCAGCCGGCCGGCTTCAGGATCTCCCGCGGCCGCGAGCCGTCCGCGGGCCCGACGATGCCATCGCGTTCCATCAGGTCAATCAGATGGGCCGCACGGCCATATCCAATGCGCATGCGGCGCTGCAACAGGGACGTGGAGGCTTTCCCGAACTCCAGCACCAGGCGAACCGCATCCTCAAACAATTCGTCGTTGTCCTCGGCACTTCCAGCGCCCTCCGTGCCATCGCGGCCTTTCTCGTCATGCGGAGCTTCCAGGAACCCTTCCACATAGTCCGCCGTGCCCTGCGTTTTCCAGAAGTCGACGACCGCGCTGATTTCCTTCTCTGTCACAAATGGAGCGTGCAGCCGCTGCAGCCTCGCCGTGCCAGGCGCCAGAAACAGCATGTCGCCCCGTCCTAGCAGAGACTCAGCCCCATTGGAGTCGAGGATGGTTCGTGAATCCACCTTGGTCGCCAGGCGGAAGGACATGCGCGTGGGCACGTTGGCCTTGATCAGGCCGGTAATCACGTCGACGGATGGTCGCTGCGTGGCCAGCACCAGGTGAATCCCGACAGCCCGCGCCATCTGGGCCAGGCGGGTGATGGATTCTTCCACGTTGGCCCTGTCGAGCATCATCAAATCCGCCAGTTCGTCGATGATGATGACAATCAACGGCAGCGGCTTCTCGTCCGGGTTATCGTCCTCGAACAGGCTGGGGGTACTCTCAAACAGCTTGTTATATTGCTCCAGGTTGCGAACGCTGCGCGAGGCCAGCAGCTTCAACCGCCGCTCCATCTCCCGCACCGCATTGCGCAGCGCGTTGGCGGCCAGCTTCGGCTCCGTGATGATCGGTGTGAACAGGTGCGGCACGCCTTCATACATGCCTAACTCCACACGCTTCGGGTCGACCAGAATCAGGCGAACCTGGTCTGGAGTGGCCTTGAACAAGACCGACATGATCATCGCATTGATGGCCACGGACTTACCGCTGCCCGTGGATCCGGCAATCAGCACGTGCGGCATGGTGGTCAGGTCGGCGTGGATGATTCGGCCATTAATGTCCTTCCCCATAGCCAGCGTCAATCTGGATTTGCTGTGCAGGAAGCTGTCGGCTTCAATCATGTCGCGCAACCAGATCGTTTCCCGCTCAGCATTGGGCACCTGCAGCCCCACTGTGCTCTTGCCTGCCATACGCTCGATCAGGATGCTCTCCGCCCGCATGGCCAGGCATAGATCGTCTTGCAGGCCCACGACACGGCTATACTTCACACCGGCATCGGGGCGGAACTCAAACGTGGTCACCACCGGTCCGGGATTGATCTGGACGACCTGTCCATGGACGTCGAACTCGGCGTACTTTTCCACCAGCACTCGCGCTTCCTTCAGCAAATCGTCTTCGCGAACGACCTGTTTTTCATCGCTGCGATGCAGCAGCGTGCTGGGTGGTAGCCGATAACCCTCGACCGCCTTGGCTGTCACCGTCACGGGCTTGACGGCGGCATCGGCGCGCGTGCCAATCTCGACACGCAGCGACGCCGGTTCGCCTGACGCTGCCGCAGGCTGTAATTCCCGCAGGGAAGTGACCGGACGGGGAAGGTCGATGTCATCCGGGTCACGCGCCATGTTTTGCCGGGCTGCGGACAATGTTGGCCGCGCGACTTCATCGTCGAACGAACTCTCCACGTCCTCATCACCGTCGTTCTGCACGGAGTTCCCTCGCATCAGCTGCTGCGGCGGGGGAGCGGGTACTGGCTCCTCCCAAAAATCTGGACGCTTGCGGACCCGGGTCGGGACCGCGTCCTTGCGGGTGTCTTCAAATATGCGCGGGTCATTTTCGGGATGGTTCGCCAACGCGGCTTCTTCTTTCGCCAGGGCACGGGCTGCGATTCGGGCAGCTTTGCGTTCTGCTCGCCGGGTGCGGGCGTTGTTCCATCGGTCGCGCCACGCGGCCAGAAACGCGAACCGCACGGTAAGCCACTGGCGCAGGCTGCCTACGCTGAAGGTCGTGGTTAGATAAAGTGCTGCGGCCACCAGGGTCATCGACAGAACACACGCCCCTGGATAATTCAAATAATGGACCAGCAGATCCGCAATAAGTCGCCCTGTAAGTCCTTCGATTGGAATGAGATGCATCCAGTGCAGGTTGCCCGGCAATAGGCCCGTCAGGGCGGGCACGAAGATCAGGCACAACACGGCGCCAATCAGCTTGGAAACGGGCGAACCAGCCGGCCGCGAACGAAGCCATAGCCACCCCAGCCCACCCACCAGCAGGGGCAGCAGAAATGCGGCCACGCCTTCGGCCTGTAGGAGGAGGTCGCTGATTCCAGCGCCCAGCAGGCCCACCCAGTTGTGCGCCGGCCGGCCGGACAGGTAGCCCCCGGCGGTGTCCAGCGAGGGATCGAGTGGGGTGTACGAGGCAAGAGCAAGGAGCAAGAGGAGAGCGCAGGCCAGCAGAAGCAGGCCGATCAGCTCATTCAGCCGACGGTTTCTGGTCGGTGAAAAGATGCGTTCAACTACATTCATGGGGGCGCTTTGAACACGGAGCGAAAGCCAACAGAATCGTCGCCGTCCACCCGATGCCAGAGACACCAGAGCAATTCCGATTATGCCAGAATCCGAGGCCCGAAGGGCGAAAAATCAGTGATGCCCCAAATGGTATTCAACTGCGAACCCGCTTTCCGTCCTCGACCGGAACGTGTATGAAAAGAAGAACATAGAATTCCGAAGGGAGATCACAGCCGTGTTTCAGAGCATGTTCCATCTGCAAATTCCGCTTCTGGAAAAGATTCTTCGGCCCATAGTCGTCTATTTTTTCCTGATTTTCCTGTTGCGCATTTTCGGTAAACGCGAGCTGGCACAGCTCAACCCCTTTGACCTGGTTGTCCTGTTATCCCTGTCGAATGTGGTGCAGAACGCGCTGATCGGCAACGATAATTCTGTTACCGGCGGCGTTGTGGGCGCGCTCTCCCTGCTGACCATCAACTGGCTGGTTGTGCGCTTCCTTTATAGCTCGCCGCGGGCGGACCGCCTGGTCGAGGGCACGGAGCAGGTGCTCATTCGGGATGGAGTTGTGGACCATGCCGCGCTGCGCCGCGAACTGTTGACCGAAAGCGAATTGCTGGCGGTTGTCCATCGTCAGGGTTTCGACGACTTCGACAGCGTGAAAAAATGCGTGCTGGAACCGAATGGCTCCTTCTACATTGAAGGCCATACCCCAAGCGAATCGGATCAACAATATGGCGACCTTGTCAGCCGCCTGGAACAGATCCAGTCGGAACTCCGGCAGATTCGCCAACAGTTACCTGCCGGCTGAAATTACCCGCGGCGAAAACCTCGCGAATGCGAAAAACCGGAATTCCCGCGCCCGGCTTCGATCGGCCTCGGTGTTTGCGAGCTTCCACACAAACCCGCTACTGTATTGAGCAGTGGATGTTCTGTCCGCTTTGAGTGCGGAACTTCAAGGAGTCGATGTCTTGCCAATGATGGACCAGCCCGATAGCAGCTTTCAATCGCTCCTGCACGAACTCCGCGTCATTGCTCCGCCGGAGGAGTTCGCCTCCAAGGCGCACATTCGCAGTCTGCAGGAATACGAGTCGCTCTATCGCCGCTCCATCGAAAACCCGGAGGAATTCTGGGCCGCCGCCGCCAACGAGCTGCACTGGTTCGAGCCGTGGACGAAGGTACTGGTATGGAACGAACCGTGGGCACAATGGTTCGTCGGCGGCAAAATGAACCTCGCCTACAATTGCCTCGATTTACAGGTCGAGCGCGGACGGGGCAGCAAGACCGCCATCCTGTGGGAAGCCGAATCCGGCGAGGTTCGCACATTCACATTTCAGCAATTGCTGGATCAGGTCCAGCGGTTCGCAAATGTTTTGCGCTTGAACGGGGTTCAGAAAGGCGAGTGTGTCGCCCTCTACATGGGCATGGTGCCGGAGTTGGCCATTGCAATTCTCGCCTGCGCCCGCATCGGCGCTGTGCACTCTGTTATCTTCGGCGGATTTGCTGCCAGCGCGCTGGTCGATCGCATCAATGACGCACAATCCGTTCTGGTTATAACCCAGGATGCGGCGTGGCGGCGCGGCCAGGAAATTCCCTTGAAATCCACAGTGGATGAAGCGCTGGAAAAATGTCCATCGGTGAGGAAGACGATCGTGTTGCGCAGAACCGGGACCAGCATCCCGATGAAGGCCGGTCGGGATGTCTGGTGGGATGCGGAGATCTTTCAAGTGGGGGCCGTTTGCCCCGCCGAGCCGTTGGATGCTGAACACCCCTTGTACATCCTCTATACCTCCGGGACCACCGGCAAGCCCAAGGGAATTGTGCACACCACCGGCGGTTACGCGGTACACACCTACCTGACCAGCAAATTGATCTTCGATCTTAAGGACGACGACATCTACTGGTGTACCGCGGACATCGGTTGGGTCACCGGGCACTCCTACGTGGTGTACGGTATCCTGCAGAACGGCGTCACCTCCGTAATGTATGAGGGCGCGCCGAACTACCCGGAGAGCGATCGTTTCTGGAAAATCATTGACGACCATCGGGTGAGCGTTTTTTATACCGCTCCGACGGCCATTCGCGCCTTTATCAAGTGGGGCGACGAATTTCCCAATCGCCACAAGCTCACCAGCCTGCGCCTGCTCGGCAGCGTAGGAGAGCCCATCAATCCCGAGACCTGGATGTGGTATTCCTCTGTGATTGGCAAGAGCCGCTGTCCGATCGTGGATACATGGTGGCAGACCGAAACCGGCGGCATCATGATTGCCTCTGTTCCGGGCGCAGTCCCCAACAAGCCGGGCTCGGCCAGCAAGCCTTTCTTCGGCATCGTGCCCGATATCGTGAATCAGGATGGACATCCGGTGTCGGAAGGCAACGGCGGCCTGCTGATTATTCGCAAGCCGTGGCCGGGGATGGCGCGCACCATTTACAACGATCCCGAGCGTTACGTGAAGCAGTACTGGTCGACCATTCCCGGCGCGTATTTCACCGGCGATGGCGCCCGCTGCGACGTCGACGGCTACTACTGGCTGATGGGTCGCGTCGATGACGTGATCAACGTGTCCGGGCATCGGCTGGGAACCATGGAGATTGAATCAGCGCTGGTGGCGCACCCCAAGGTGGCGGAAGCCGCTGTGGTCGGCCGGCCGGATTCGCTCAAAGGGCAGGCGATTGCCGCCTTCGTGACGCTGGAGTCGCAGTACAAGCCGTCGATCGCCTTGAAAGATGAACTACGCGCCTGGGTCGCGAAAGAAATTGGCGCGCTCGCCCGCCCCGACGATCTTCGCTTCACCGACAGCCTGCCGAAAACGCGTTCCGGGAAAATTATGCGCCGGCTGCTGCGCGAACTGGCCGAAACCGGCGAGGTAAAAGGTGACACCACCACCCTGGAAGACCTAGGCATCCTTGCGCGCTTGCGCGAACAGGAAGAATAGCCGGACAAGCCCGCTCCGCATCAATGCCAGTAAATGGGTTGAGGCGCGGGCGCCGACAGGTCTACTTTCAGCGGCGAAGCAATGGCCGTCAATGTGTTGAAGTCGAAGTCGCGATAGAGGTCGAGACACATCAGTTCAGGAGCTTCGTCGAAGGTGAGCGGATGGTCAAAGGCATCTTGGAAACTGTGGATCGAGTCTTGCGCTTCCAGCTTCGTATAGAGTGCAGGCTGAATCGCCGCCGCCACCATGGCGATCGTTTCCGAGCGCGGCCCTTGAGTGATAACGCGGACCGGCGGTACCGGTGACTCTGCGTGCGTCGCATAGTTATTGGGGGTGGAGGATCCATGATCCAGATCCTTCCCGAGCCAGCCAACCACAGCATTGATCTGCGCTGATTCCAGGCCCAGCGAGCGTTCGCCGAGTGCATCCAAGAGCAGCGCGAACGCGGCCACGCGGAGCTTGTGTGGGGCGGCGGGATCCGCGCCGAAAAACAGCGGGTCGAACACCAGAACCCGTTGTCCACGGTCCACTGCATCGGCCACGTCGACCACCGTCGATGGCATGCCGGAATCCGAAATCATAATGGTTGTAGGCGAGGTTTCCGGATCCGTGATGGAACGGAATAATACCCCCGTGGCACTGAGCCCATTGCTGAATTCGAAGCGATAGGAATGGCTCTCCAATCCCTTTTCGTGGGTTGCGCTGATCGCCCAGGCGTGGGTTACCGTCACCGGAGCGTAGCGCACGACCTTCTTCAGCAGTGTTCGCTGCGAGTCGACCCACGCGGCGCCGGGTTGCGCCGGAACCTCATGATGGATCTGTTTTGCCAGAGACTGTGCCAGCGACAGAATCGTGAGATTGTCCTTGGGAATCCCAACGACAAGGTCCTCCAGGCTCAGCACATCCGTATCCGTGTTCGGCAGCTCATCCGGGGATGCGTCGATCTGAAAAGCAGAATCGAAGAATTTATACGACGCTTGCCGACTGTCCAGCCCATAGTTGTGTGTGCCCGGGTCCAGGTTCAAGCGCCATTGAAGATTTTCCGGCTTGCCGTAGAGCTTGAAGAAAGGCTGGATGTCCGTGAAGACGCCCTGCTTGACGATCCCGGCCCGATAGCAGCAGTCGTCCATCGCGTTGTAGATCAGCAGCGTCGGTCGGGGCGCGCGAATTGCCATCAGTTGGGCATAGTCCACGCCTTCGCGAAAATCAGGGGGATTCTGTTCCGCGTCGTTGCCGGCATATTCGGGATGTTCGATCGACGTGATCAAGGATGTGAACCCGGCCACCGGTACCGCCGGCCCGACCCGCGTGTCGAGCGAGCTGAGCATCAGGGTCTGCCAACCGCCGCCGGAAACTCCTGTGACACCAATGCGGGAGCGATCTACATCCGGATCATCGTAGAGATAGTCGAGGCCGCGGCGCATCTCCAGATAAAACAGGCCGGCTCCGTTATAGCCGGCAAGATCGAGCAATTTGATATTGTTGTGCGCATTTCCCGGTTGATCCAACTCGCCAAAGTCAAACCACTCCAGGCTGAGTGCCAGGATTCCGCGCCGCGCGTAATTGATGCATCGCTTCTGTTTATGCGCAACCGCTTTTCCTCCTGCCCCGTGTCCATTCACATTCAAAATCGCTGGCATTTTCCCGGTCATATGTTCGGGTTCATACAACAACGCCGTCGAGAAAAACCCAGGAACAATCTCATACCGCAGCTTGATGATTCGGTAGCCATCGCCTCCAATTACGCCGGTCTTCTCAAACTGCGGCGCCGACTCCACCCATGACTGCGGCCATCCGTGATAGAGAACGGACAGTTCATGTGCCCGGATTTTCGCCGCCTGCGCATCCCACTGCTCCGTCGTCGCGGGCAACTCCAGCGGAGGCACCTTTTTCAACATGAAGTGCCGCAGTTCATCCGACACGATATCGGGCGACTGCAGTTGCTGGCTCAGCAGCGGCTTGACGAGCGCGCCATCTGCCTGCCCATGGGCTGTGCCGCCCACGCAGGTCGTAACCAGGACGGCAAGAAATAGACGCTTCAGAGAGCAACCAGGTCGGCGAAGGAAAGTGTCCATGACCCTAGTCTATCCAGAGAGATTGCGAAACAGGCAGCCGGTGACCCGTCATTTTTTTTCAAGCTTCAGCACCAGCAGCGTCATGTCATCAAATTGCGCCGCCTTGCCGGTGAATCGATCGGCCTCGGCAAACAGATGCTCGAGTACCTGCTGCGCCGTGCCGTCCGGCAAAGTCTGGGCGGCAGCCAGCATTCGTTCCTCGCCCCATTCTTCTTCATCTTCGGTCATCGCTTCGCTGATGCCGTCGGTGTAGGCCAGCAGCAGATCGCCGGGTTGCAGTGCCAGGCGCTGCTCCTTGTATTCGGCGAAAGGCAGCAGGCCGATGACCGGGCCGCCGGCCTCCAGACGCTGCACCTGAAAACCATCTTCTTTGTGATGAATGAGAAATGGCGCATTATGTCCGGCGTTCACGTAGATCAGCTCGCCCGTGGCCGTGTCGTACGTGGCGAAGAAAAACGTCGCATAGCGGTTGGTCGCCGAAGACTCATAGACCAGGCGATTCACTTTTTCCATCATCACCGCTAAATCATGGGGAGCATCGAGCGTCATCCCGCGCAGCGAAGCGCGCAGGCTGGCCATCAGCAGGGCTGCAGAAATCCCTTTGCCGCTGACATCCCCCACGGCCAGGCCCATGCGTCCGTCCGCCAGCAGAAACAAGTCGTAGTAATCGCCTCCGACGCCCTGCTGCGGGCGACAATGGCCGGCCAGACTGACGCCGTCGATCACGGGAAATTCCTGCGGAAACAGCCGCTCCTGCACTTCGCGCGCCACTTCAATCTCGCGATGGATGCGCTCGCGCTCGGTTGCTTCACTGGCCAGGGAACGCGCCAGGCTGCCAATCTCCAGCGCCAATCCCGTCTGGGCTGCGACAGATTCCAGCAGTCTTAGGTCGGACGGCGTGTAGGGCTCTTCGGAGCGTTTCGGGCCCAGCGTAATCAGGCCCAGCAATTGATCCCGTCCCGAAAGCGGCAGCAACAGCTCGCAGGACATCGCATCGAGCAGATTTCGCTCCGAGCTGTTCGCAAGCAGCAGCCATCCGTCCGGGTTTTCCCGGTACAGATGCACCGGCGTGTTGACGCGCATCAGGTTGCGCGCGGTGGCAGAATTCAGCGGCAATTGCACCGCATCGTTTCCGGCAATACCGCCGAATGCGATCCCAATGGCGTTTTGAAGCTGAAATGCATTGCCACCGCGCAGCAGGACGGCAATTTTGTCGATATGCAGTGTCTCTGCCAGGCTCTTCGAGACCATCTCCAGCATCGGTCCACTCTCGTTGTATTTGCGGACACGATGCGAAAGCTCCGCCAGCAACTGCTCCGCGTTGTAGGCTTCCCGAAAGAATTTTCGGTCCAGCCAGGGAGACAAATTCTTCGTGAATCGCGAACGCAGCAGCAGAAACAAGCTTGCCACTACGGCAATCTCGATCGCGGATCGGGGACTCAGGGAGGGCGATCGGATGGCGGCGATCGACAGAACAATCAAGCCGGCCAGCAGTGTGGTGCGGATGACGGTAAGAGTCGCGCGGGCCAGCGCGTATTTGGTGCCCATGCGCAGCAGGATGCGCACGTCCATCGCTCGCTGCACGATGACCACGTACGCCAGGGCAAACGGAAACAGCAGGAAGAGAATCACCCCGCTGACCCCCAGCCAGGTGTGCGTCGCAGGGTTGATATGGTAATGGGGCAGCAGGACAAAGATGACCAGCACCGATCCCAATCCCACCACCGAACCAGCGCATAGGACCTGCATGCGCCTGCGGGCATCCGGTGTGGACGCAGAGCGCAATTTGTCGAAAATCGCCGCCCAGTACAGCAGTACGCAAGCCAGATTGATCGGGTTGACGATCCCTTCGATCCAGGGACTCAGTCGATGCGACCATACATTCCAGGCCGGGTGAAACATCTCTCCCGCTTCCAGCCACAGAATCGCGACGAGTGCGACAGACGGAGGCACAATCAGGACCCATTTGACCCACGGCTGCTTACGGTCCAGGCGCCATCGTTCCGGAAAGTAAATGCCGAAAAGCAGCAGCCCCAGAGGGCCCCCAATCTGCAGCGTCATGAACCAAACCCGTAGGAAAGGGAGCCACGGCATGGGCCACCATGTGGGCTGAAAGAAAAGTGCTTCCGGAAGACTAAGAACCAGCAGGATCAGCCAGGCATTGGGGTCATGCGGGCGAGCAAGCGCGACCCAGTAACCGATCAGCAGAGCGATCAGACAGGGGAGGCAAATCAACGAAAGATAGGCCAGCCATTCTCTCGCATGTTTCCGGGTTTCGGTCGTATCGTTCAGCGGAATCTGGATGACTTGGGAACGCCCGTTTGGCGTTCGCACACCGACCGCCAGATTGTCGCCCGGCTGGGCGCTTCGGATGATGCTCAACCATTGCGCCTGACCGTCATAGGCCGCGCCGTTCAAGGACGTGATGACATCTCCCCCCACCAGCCCGGCGCTTTTTGCCTCCGGCCTGACGGACGTGACGGCCAACGAGTCAAGGTCAAAGTCGAAAGGCGCCTCGGCGCGATGATGGGGGTTGAAATACGAGTCCAGAAACTGTGCCACCCCCGCGCCATAGAAAGTCATGCTGGCCGCGATGTACAGGCCGAGCAGAACATACAGCACGCGGGAGCTTTTCGAACTCGTCGAGCCGGGCATGAGGTTCAGGAGACTATGGTATCGAATAATCCAGGAATTCCATGTAAATCCAGGAATTCGCCGTTCTTGTTGTCTACGCAGTTTGCTCGCCGCCGGTTCGCAGAGGGATATACCCGCGGGCACTTTATACTGCGAAGGATTGGAGTCCCTCCCGAGTGAAGTCAACGTCCCCGGTGGAAATTGCAGGACCTTCTCGCAGCCATCTTCCTGCGCTGGACGGCGTGCGCGGGCTGGCCATTCTGCTGGTGCTTGTCGCCCACCTGATGCTCTTCAACAACCATACCGGCAGCAGATTCGGCGATTCACTTTCCGCGCTGCGCGGCCTGGGATGGGTCGGTGTCGATCTCTTCTTTGTGCTTTCCGGATTTCTCATTACCGGGATTCTGTATGACACGCTGCATGACCCGCGCTACTTTCGCAGTTTTTACATGCGGCGTTTTTTGCGCATTTTTCCCCTTTATTACGGATTTTTATTTTTCCTGCTCATCCTTGGGCACTGGTTGCATTTTGCCTGGGAAGGACGGCAATACGTACTGCTTGCCTACCTGCAGAACACTGGCGTCTGGTTCCCGGTGACGGATTTTCATCCGGGGGTGTGGGCGGATCTGGACCATTTCTGGTCCCTGGCGGTGGAAGAGCAGTTTTATCTGTTCTGGCCGATGCTGGTGTTCCTTGTGCGCGGCCGCCGCCGGCTGATCGCGCTCGCTCTCTCGCTTTCGGTCATCGCTCTGCTGTTGCGGATTGGGCTATATCTGCACGGCACGTCACCCCTGTTGATTTTCATGCTGACACCCTGTCGCATGGACACGCTGCTGCTTGGCGGCTGCCTGGCGTTGGTAACGCGCGGCGATAGCGGCTGGCTTCCGCGTCGGGGAATGGTGCTGACGGCCCTGGCATGTGCAGGCGTCATTGCCGCCTATACACTGTGGCACCTGGCAGGCGATATGCGCGATTTTTTCTTCGGCGCCACCTTCGGGTACACGGTCATCGCGATCGGTTGCGTTGCCCTGCTGGTCGCGGCGCTCGAACCATCCACCGCTGCCAACCGGGTTTTCCGCTGGCCGTTTCTACGGAGTCTGGGCAAGTACAGCTATGGCATCTATGTTCTGCACATATTTGTCGCCCATCTGGTCGCGACGCTTACCTTCCGGCTTCTCGGCACAAGCCTGCGTATCCTGCTCACCCCATATCTCCATTCCAGGCCCCTGGCCGTGCTGCTGGAGTTTTGCGTCAATGTTGCCGCGGTCTACCTGGTCGCCTATCTCAGCTATCACCTGTACGAGGTCCACTTCCTCCGGCTGAAACGATATTTTGGCTATCGCGGGACGCGCACACAAACCCTGGTATCGGACAACGTTGCGGCGGAATAGGTCGGTTACCGACACAACGGATCCCGCTCCTCAGCTATACTTCCCTATGCGAAGAATCTCGTGCCGCTGCGGCGTATCTGCAGATGCGGGCGCAGGAAGATGGCCTTCGCCCTAAACCACCATGAGCAACATTCTCGATTCCATTCATTCTCCATCCGACGTAAAACAGCTCACCCTGCCGCAGCTGGAACAGCTGGCGCAGGAGATTCGCGACCGCATGATCGCGGTGCTGGCGAAGACGGGCGGCCATCTTGGCCCCAATCTCGGCGTAGTGGAACTGACACTCGCCCTGCACGTCGTCTTCGATACACCGAAAGACCATTTCGTCTTCGACGTAAGTCATCAGGCCTACATCCATAAATTGTTGACCGGGCGGCGCGACCGATTTGAAACCATGCGCCAGCCCCTTGGTCTGAATGGCTTTATGCTGCGCACCGAAAGCGAGCATGACGTGTACGGTGCAGGGCATGCGGGTACTGCCCTCTCCGCCGCCCTGGGTATGGCCGTTGCTCGCGATATGAATGGCGGCAAGGAGCACGTCATCGCGCTGGCTGGGGATGCGGCATTTACCAATGGCATTTCCTACGAGGCGCTGAATAACGTCGCCAGCCAGACCAAGCGGTTGATCATCGTGCTCAATGACAATGAGTGGTCAATCGATCGCAATGTGGGCGCCATTTCCTCCTACCTGCATCGGATTGTGACCAATGAACGCTATGCGTACCTGCATGACCGCGCCGGACGCTTGATTGAGAAAATCGGCGGCAAGACGGTCGGCCACGTGGTCCGCCGTGCGGAAGAAGCGGCGAAAGGATTGTTGCTGCCATCCTTGATCTTTGAGGAATTTGGCCTTACCTACTACGGCCCAATCGACGGCCACAACCTTGGCCTGCTGATTGAAACCTTCCGCTTTCTCAAGATGCAGAACCGTCCCGTTATTCTGCACGCGCTCACCCAGAAAGGACGCGGATTTCAGCCCGCCCTCGACAAGCAGAAGAAGTTTCACGGACTGGGGCCGTACGATCCGGAGACCGGGGAAACGATTCCCGCTGGCCAGAAGGTCTACTCGGAAGTGTTTGCGGAAACCATGGTCAAGCTGGCGGACAGCAACGATAAAGTGGTTGCAATCACAGCCGCCATGCCCAACGGCACCGCCCTCGATCTTTTCCGCCCGCACCATCCCAAGCGTTATTTTGACGTTGGCATCGCGGAAGAGCACGCCGTCATCTTTGCAGCCGGAATGGCCACGAAAGGTCTGCGCCCATTCTGCGCCATTTACTCCACGTTTTTGCAGCGCGCTTACGACCCCATCATTCACGACGTCTGCCTGCAGAACCTGCCTGTGGTGTTTTGCATGGACCGCGCTGGACTTTCCGGCGACGACGGACCGACGCATCATGGCCTGTTTGACATCAGTTACCTGCGCGGCGTCCCCAACATCGTCGTCATGGCGCCCAAGGATGAAGACGAGCTGGCCGATATGTTGCAGACTTCCCTGGAACACGAAGGCCCCTCCGCGATTCGGTATCCACGTGGTGCTGGTCCTGGCGTCGCCGTCAAAGAACAACCGGTTTCGATTCCCATCGGCAAGGCCGAGGTGCTGCAAGACGGCAGTCAGGTTGCGGTGTGGGGGCTCGGCGCAATGATTCCCATGGCGACCGTCTTCCGCAATCAGTTGGAGCGCGAAGGATATTCCGTCGCGCTGATCAATGCTCGTTTCGTTAAGCCCCTCGATCAGGATCTGCTGGAAGACTACGCCCGCCGCGTCGGCTTGATCGTCACCTTTGAAGATCATGTACTTATGGGCGGATTTGGCAGCGCTGTACTCGAGTACCTGTCGAGCCGCAACCTGCGTGTGCCGGTCGTGCGGATCGGCTGGCCCGATGCCTTTATTGAGCACGGCAAGGTCGATCAATTGCGCGAGAAGTATGGACTCTCCGTCGAAGCCGCGCTGGAGCAATCGCGTCCATTCTTGAAATCCATGCCCCGCAAGCGCTTCGCCGTCACCGGCTAGCGTCGCCGGAATTGCCCATCCGACCCTGGTCACCCCGTGGCCAGGATGGCTCCCCTGCGGCCTCACATCGCATTTTCTCTTTTGGAGCGCGCCGTGATTGCATTAGGCTCAGAAGAGCCATGCTTAAATATCTTGCGAGTCTGGTCCTGATATTTGCTGCGTGCACGGCCTCGGCGGGTTCTGCGCCCGACCGCTGGATCGAGGTGCGCAGTCCGCACTTCCTGGTCCTGAGCAACTCCAGTGAGAAAAATGCTCGCAACATCGCGAGTCAACTGGAGCAGATGCGCTCAATATTTCATACCCTTTTCCCCACCGCTGCGGACGACACCGATGCGCCCATCACGGTCTTCGCCTTAAAGGACAAGAAGAGCTTCAAGTCTCTCGAGCCGGCATCGTATCTCGGCAAAGGTCAGTTAGATCTGGCCGGTTATTTTCTGCGAACTTCCGACAAAAACTACATTCTCCTACGACTGGACGCTGAGGGCGAGCATCCATTCGCCATCGTCTACCACGAATATACGCATTACATGCTGCGCAAGGCCGATGGCTGGCTGCCGCTTTGGCTAAGTGAGGGATTGGCGCAGTTCTATCAGAACACGGAGATTGAAGGAAACGATGTGCGCCTGGGCTCACCCAACGCTGAGGATATTCTTTTGCTTCGCCAAAACCGCTTGCTGCCCGTGACAACCCTGATGCAGGTGGATTCCTCCTCGCCCTACTACCGCGAAGAGGACAAAGGCACGATCTTCTATGCGGAAACCTGGGCGTTGACGCATTACCTGATGCTCAACGACAGCGATCACAAAACCCATCGCCTGCAGCAGTACGTTGATCTTTTGTCGCAGGGGCAGGACTCCGTCACGGCCGCCGAGAATGCGTTCGGGGATCTGAAGAAACTCGACAAAACCCTGAATGGGTACGTGCAGCAGGGCAGCTTCGAACTGTACAAAATGAATTACACAAATACCGTCGATGTATCCTCGTTCCAGGTCCAGCCTGTCTCCATCGATGATGTCAATGCCGTCCGTGCCGATGTCCTGGTGGACAACGAACGCACTCAGGAAGCGCAGGCATTGCTGACCACCGTTCTGTACGACGATCCGAACAATGCCTTGGCCCACGAGACCATGGGCTTCCTTATGCTGCGAGCGGGCGATCCTTCCAGCGCACAGAAGTGGTTCAGCCAGGCCGTCCAGTTGAACTCAACCAGTTGTCTGGCCCATTATTACTTCGCCATTCTGTCGGAAAAGAACGCAGATCAAGCCCAGGATGCCGCGATCGAAGCCAGCCTGCGCACTGCCATCCATCTCGATCCAAGCTTTGCACCCGCGTACGACGCGCTGGCGATGTTCTATGCCACCAGGCACGAAAACCTCGATGAGGCGCATGTACTGAATCTGCATGCCGTGGAACTGGATCCCAAGAACCTGAATTACCGGTTGAATGCGGCCGCGGTTCTCGCCGACAACCGCAAGTACACGGATGCACTCAGCGTTCTCGAGATGGCCCGTCCACTGGCTCAGGCGCCTTCAGAAGTCGCAAGGCTGCAAAACCGTATCCAGAACATCGAAAGCGATCAGGGCCTGGTCGCGCGTAAACAAACAGTAGCCGGCGAAGTGACAGCCCGTGGAGCCGCGACACCTCGGGCAGTCAGGAATACATTCGTAGTCTCCGGCACGGAATCCACTCCCAGCCCGAAGTATCCTACGGAGCCGCCGACCGGCCTGCACCACAAGGTTCGAGGCATCCTTCGATCTGTGCAGTGCTCCTATCCCAGCGTGATGACCCTGAGCCTTGAGGAGCCCGGCAAGACGATCGTGCTCTACAGTAACAACTATTTTCGCGTCGATTTCACTGCTGCCAATTTCACCCCGCAAGGCAAGATGGACCCTTGCACTGCGATCGGTGGGATGAAGGCGCTGGTCGAATATGCGGAGGTTTCCGACAAACACGTCGCCGGTCAGATCCTCTCCGTCGAGCTCACGAAGTAACGCCCGCGAGAATTGGCGGAATCGAGTCGCGCGCATCATGGCGTTTCCTGCTCCTGATTCGCGACGGTCATTCGCGAGCCGTGCCGCATCTCAATAGTTGCCCCATCGGGCGGCTTTTCTTCGAATATGTCCAACTTCCGTGAACCGGATGCGTCCATTGAACCCGGCAAGGCAAAGGTGTGCCCTTCTGCGCGCAGCCTCTACGGCCTCGACTGGCTGAATTTTTTCCTCGCCGATGTGCAGACAGGCGTAGGGCCATTTCTCGCGATTTATCTCGCCGGCTACAAATGGAACCCAGAGCGCGTCGGGCTGGCGCTGACGGTAGGCGGAATCGCCGGAATTCTCACGCAGACACCGGCCGGCGCGCTGGTGGATGTACTGCGGCCCAAGCGAATACTGATCGCGGTAGCCGTCATCGCACTGGCAATCGGTGGTCTGTTGATCGCCTTCTTTCCATTCTTTTGGCCAGTTATGGGCGCTCAGGTACTCATTGGCGGCACATCCAGCGTCTTCATGCCGGCCATCTGCGCCATCTCCCTCGGCATCGTCGGACGCTCCGCATTCGATGCCCGCCAGGGCCGTAATCAGACATTCAACTCTGCTGGGAACGTGACGGCTGCGATCTCGATGGGTCTGCTTGGATATCTGGTTTCGAACCGCAGCATCTTCTTTTTCGTCGCGATTCTTGCGCTGCCCACAATGCTTGTCCTGCTTCTGATCCGCCCCGATGAGATTGATTACGAGCTCGCCAGGGGCGCCAATGAGCACGGGGACGACGGCAACGCAGCAAGCGTAGGAGATCTATTTCAGGATCGTCCCCTGGTTCTGTTCCTTGCCTGCGCCGTCATGTTCCATTTTGCGAATGCGGCCATGCTGCCCCTGCTGGGCGAGATGCTGGCGAAAGGGCGTGGAAGAAGCTCCATGCTCTTCATGTCGGCCTGCGTCGTGGTTACTCAGTTCGTCATCACCCTGATCGCTTCCTGGACGGGAAGGAAGGCCGGAACTTGGGGGCGAAAGCCGCTGTTGCTGATCGCCTTCGGCGTCCTTCCGGTGCGCGGCTTGCTGTATAGCCTTACGTCAAGTACGCCATTGTTGGTTGCGATTCAGGTGATGGATGGCATCGGTGCGGGAATCTTCGGCGTGGTGTCGGTGCTGGTGATCGCCGATCTGACACGCGGAACCGGGCGATTCAATCTGACGCTGGGAGCCGTCGCCGCTGCGGTAGGGATCGGCGCGTCTCTGAGTCAGGTCATCGCCGGTGGAATCGTCCACCACGCCGGCTTTCGCGCCGGCTTCTTATTTCTCTCCGCAGTAGCGTTGGTGGCCTTTGCACTTCTCTATTGCTGCGTGCCGGAGACGCGTGATCTGCGCATGGAAAACGAATGATCGCCAGCAGCTCTTTCAGTCGCCGCTCAGAGTCGGTTCGGTTTCAGGCCCGGCGAGAAACTGCGGTGAGGTCGCGCGTGCATTCCTGCTCCGAAGCGCAGTAAATAGCGCCGCCCCGCCTACAATCAGGTTTGCGACGATCACAGGGCTGGCGCCCATTTTTACTCCGTAGGCGAGCCACAGGCAGGCCGCCGCCGCTTGAGTTTTCTTCAGCGTCGACGCGCTTGGAACAAAATAGGACGCTGCCTGAACAGCAGTCGCGATCCACCCAAACCAGGCGATCGTCACTGCAGCCCACCGTCGTAGTCGGTTCCGGCGTTGCGGATCGTCAGCCAGTCCGTGCGCACGCGATCCCAGTTCTGCAGCAGGAACCCCCCAGAATTGAAGAACGAACGCACCTGCATCGAAGTCCATCCGGCGACATCCTGCAAAATCGGCACCAGGACACCCAGTGCGTCCTCGCTGAGGATCGTGCGCTTCGCGATCTGCGTGATGAAGGGATTTTCCGAAACCGCGATGGTCAGGCCATCGAGCCGGTTCACGTGCAGCATCACGTTCACGTCGGAGCTGCCGTCTCCCACGTAGACGATGCGGTCGTGACCGAGCGCCAGTTTCGCGCGCAGTTCCTCCACCACCACCACTTTGCCGTAGCCGGCTGGAACCCGGATGATCGACTGGATCTCCCCGGTGTCGCGATCGTAGCGAAACTGCGTACCGTAAATATTCTCGGGCGCGACAATCCCTTCCAGCGCCGACATGATCACCTCTTCCGGCGCCGCCGAAACCACATAAAAGGAAAAATGATAGTCGTCGAGCTGCTGTAGCAGCTCCAGCATGAGCTGGATATTTTCCTTGAGACGGATGCGCTTTCCAACTGCCGCCAGATGCTCCTTGCGCACCCTTCGGTATTCCGGGTCGTGCAGGAGCAGATAAGGCAGCTCTCCACCCTGTTGGATCAGGTGGATTTTGGACAATCCCGCGACCCGCTGCTCGAAATCGCCAATTCCCAGCATGTCGCTGAGGACGATTCCAGAGTCGTTGAAGCTAAGCGTCTGGTCGAAATCGCTGACCAGAAGCATTTCTCGTTTTCCGGCACTTTGTTCGCTTGTCATTTGACCTCCAGTTTTCCGAATGTGTGTTCCTGCCGCCTTCGGATCTTTCACGGTCTCAATGTTGCTATATCAGCTTGGAAGAAAAGTGTCTTGAAGCTACTCTACCGAGTTTGCCCGCGGCTGTCGAGCATAATCTGTGCGTGCCCTGTGAAAATGCCGTCCCAAAAATTATGGGCCCCTTTAGAATCAATGGACTATTTGTTGACATGGCTGTCAATATTGGATGAATTCATTTTTTACAGCGCGACCAGGGCTTGCCCGGAGACTGTCGTCGCGGAATAGAAATCAGCTGGAAGCCAAGTCGATACCTCGAGAGACTTGCCGAAAGTTGCTATGTAAGTTGTATTATCGTAGTATGGCGAATCGCGCGATTGTCCGAGACACTCCGAAATATCGCCAGATTTTCAAGCGCCTGGCTCGCGACATCGCTTCCGGTAAATACGCAGAAGGGCAGAAACTCCCCAGCGAAGCCACCCTGGTGCGTCAGTTCGGCGCTTCCCGCATCACGGTAGGTCGTGCCGTCCGCGAACTCAAAGACCATGGATTGGTGCAGCGAGTCGCGGGTTCCGGTACATATGTGCAGACCCATCCCATCGGAGAGTCCGGCGCCCTTTTCGGGTTGTTGATTCCGGATCTCGGGGAAACCGAAATCTTTGGCCCGATCTGTCAGGGGATGGCCGCCGCGCCGGAGTCCTCTCGATACGGTTTGCTTTGGGGACAAGTAGACTCGGCCGGCGCGACCAAAGAAGAGCAGGGACTCAGCCTATGTCGCCAGTTTATTGAGCGAAAAGTCTCCGGTGTGTTCTTCGCGCCGCTGGAGCTCCCGCCAGGGAAAAACGAAACCAACCGGGCCATCGTCACGGCACTCGATCAGGCGCATATTCCCATCATTCTGCTCGACCGCGCTATTCTCCCGTTTCCAGAACCGAGTCGCTACGATCTTGTCGGCATCAACAATCGACGCGCGGGCAGCCTGGCCACGCAGCATCTGTTCAACCGCGGTTGCAGGCAGCTCCTGTTTGTTGCGGATTTGAGCGCGGCATCCACAGTCGAAGACAGAATCGCCGGCTTCCGCGAGACCTTGCTTGGCCACGGCCTTCCGGTTCAGCCGCATTCCATCCAATGTCTGCCTTCGATCGCGAACGGCGCATTGAAAGAAATGTTGGAGTCGCTGCGTCCCGACGGCTTTGTCTGCGTCAATGATCGAACTGCGGGACGGCTCATGCATGCTCTGCTGGCCCTCGGATACCATGTGCCGGATGATTTCAAGATGGTGGGAATCGATGACGTGGAGTACGCGCAGTTGTTGCCCGTGCCGCTGACCACGGTACGCCAGCCTTGTCGCGAAATTGGCCAGGCTGCCATGGCAGCCATGCTCGATCGCATCCATCATCCAGAGATGCTGGCGCGCGATATTCTTCTCGATTGCCGCTTGGTTGTGCGAGCCTCGTGCGGCACGCCGTAAATCCATCCAGGAGTCCGCAGCCTTGTGAAGCGACGGCTTGCGCATCGGCACTTCACGATTTGGCGAATCGGCTTGCCATGCATGACAATATGGGCATGGTTCGCAAACATTTACTGCGGCACGCTTCCTGGTGCGCGCTTCTCTGTGCCGCGGGATTTTTCTTCGTCGCGTCGTCGTCGTTCGCTCAAACTACGTTGGTACAAAAGACGGATGCAATCGTTCGCAACACTGACGTCAACATCAACATCTATGGCGCGTTTCCCGGCACCGCAACTGGTAATGTCCCGATCGACAGCACCACCGGGCAGCCGGTCGCTGGGGGACCCCTCAAGCAATCAGCCGACCCGGCCGCGGGTTTTCGCGTGGGCGTGCGCCACGTCTTCAGCCCTATTTTTGGACTCGAATTCAATTTCGGCTATAACCCGGCGACCCAGCACTTTTCCGGCGCTACGGCCAGCCAGAACGGACCGGTGTACTCGCACGCCAAACCGATTACCTTCGACTACGTGGTGACATGGCCGCATCTCATTCACGGATTTCAGCCATTCGCCCTGGGCGGCGCTGGACTGATCTCCTACAACATCTCCAGCTACATTGAGTCGCCGCCGGGCACGCCCGCCCTGCCGGTCAGACCCATCAAAGTTCCCACCGGAGAGTATGGCGTAGGAGCCGACTATCACCCCACCATGTTTCCTGCGATGATGTCGATGAGGTTTCAATTCCGTGGCTTGGTAAGCCATGCTCCTGGATACCGCAATCCCATTCTCGCCACCAACAATGTGATCAACATTTCCGAGCCGCAAGTGGGCCTGGTGTTCAAGTTCTAGCCTTGCCTCCCCAGGGAATCAACCGCACTCCAACCGGCCTGGAGACGACCGGCGCGACAACCTCGCTCCCGCCCGATCCTTCCCAGCATCATCGCTGGCTGGAGCTCATTGGCGTGCTCAAGCTGCTGAAGGGCGCGTTCTTCGTGGCGCTGGGTTTTGCCCTGCTGCGCATGCTTCATCGCGATCTTTACATGTTCGCCTTGCAGATAGTGGAAGCGCTGCATCTGGACCCGGATCGAATCGCCATCGCTAAATTGCTGGAAAAGGCTTCTCTGATCAACGTTCATCGACTGAAGCAGTTGAGCGCGCTGGTTTTTATCTACGCCGCGCTGGATTTCATTGAGGGCACAGGCCTGGTGCTGGAAAAACGCTGGGCAGAATACTTCACCCTGATCCTGACTGTGGCCCTGCTTCCGCTGGAAATCGTCAAGCTGATCTATCACCCCAATCACTGGACCCTCTTTATCCTGCTGGCGAACATTGTGATTGCCCTCTACCTGGCCTGGCTGGTATTGCCACGGCGACCCTCCGCGGGACTGCCTTCCATGCCCTGAGTTGGCCAGTCGAAGGATTGAGCCTTCACTCGCCCGTCAGTCGCGCCCACCATGGCTTCCCATCCAGACGCGGAATTCGTCTCCCATCGCAAGCGTGAGGCAACGCCAAAGTCTCGGCCTCGCCGACCATTCTCGATCCTCGTTCGACCTCGCTCGCAGAAATTCAGGACCTTCTCAGAGGGTCCTGCAAGCCCAAAGACGCTCGTAGAATCTGACTCGTTAACACCATCGGCTGCGCACATTCCCGGCCAAAGGCACAAGTTCCAGAGTTTTCCACCTCCTCTCCACAGATAAATTCCGGGGTCATCCGAATTTTTTGTTGGACAAGCACAGTGTTTGCGATACAGTTGTGGACGAAAGTGGTCTAAAGTGGTTCACTGAGGTTGTAACCAGCGCGACTCTGGCAAGAAGTGGAGCCGGATTGGCGATTTATCAATTTCCACCGAAGTACGGAAGAGGCACATGGCATGTTTCGCGGCAATCATCCAACTCGGGTCGATGAGAAGGGTCGTCTGAAGTTGCCTGCGGAATTCAAGCGCCAGATTGAAGAAAAGTACGGGAACAGGTTCTACATCACCAGCAAGGATGGAAAAACAGCGGAAGTTCATCCCATCGAGGAATGGGAAAGGATCGAACAAAAACTGGCACTGATGCCGAACTCAAATCCATCGAAGAAGAAATTCCTGGATTTGGTCAGCTACTACGGTCAGATGGCGGAAATGGACACGCAGGGCCGGGTATTGGTGCCACAGATTTTGCGGGAGTCGGCCAAGGTAATTGGGGACGTGGTGGTGTTCGGGAAGCTGACCTTCCTCGAAGTCACCAACCTGGATGCTTTCCGACAGAACATGGAAGCCAACCCGCTGACTGAGTCGGATGCAGAAGCGCTGGCACAGTTTGGGTTGTAGCAGTGGAAGAAATCGCCCCCCAGGGGGCGCACGGTCGAAGTCGAAGACATGTGCCGGTTCTTTTGGAAGAAGCAATCGAATTTTTACGAATCCTGCCGGGCGGCACCTACATGGATGCAACGCTCGGTTTAGGTGGGCATAGTAGAGCCATTGCCCGCCTGTTGGGTCCGGAAGGCCACCTGATCGCATTCGATCGCGATCCGGAGGCCGTCGAAAGCGCACAAGCGCGGTTCGCGGCATTGCGGGCAGAACTGAAAGAACAGATGCCCCGCATCACGATCCACGCGGTTGCTTTCGCGGAAGCGGCGAGCTGGGCGGAACCACAGAGCCTGGATGGAATTTTGGCCGACTTTGGGGTCAGCTCGCTACAACTGGACACGGCACAAAGAGGATTCAGCTTTCAGGCAGACGCACCGCTCGACATGCGGATGGATCCGCGCAGCGGAGTGACTGCCGAACAAGTGGTAAATCAGGTGAGCGAAGAGGACCTCGCAAATCTGATTTACACATTCGGAGAAGAGAGGAGGTCGCGGAGAATCGCCAGAGCAATTGTCAGGGCGCGGCCGGTAACCACAACGGCACAACTTGCCAACGTAGTTACAAGCAGCGCCCCGGCAATACACAGCGATCGGATTCATCCCGCAACCCGGGTGTTTCAGGCCCTCCGAATTTATGTCAACGGGGAACTTGATCAGATCGCTTCCTTGCTGCAGCAGGCGCCGCAGTTATTGCGGCCGGCAGGAAGAATGGTCGCCATCAGTTTCCACTCGCTCGAAGATCGCATTGTGAAAGATGCGTTCCGAGAGGGAAAAACCAGCGGCATCTGGAGGGTGTTGACGCCCAAACCGGTGACCGCGACAGAGGAAGAGACTCGCAGCAATCCGCGCGCACGCAGCGCCAAGTTGCGAGCCGCGGAACGGGTAGAGAAGCCGGCAAAAAGCGGGAAGCAGCCGGTGAAACAGCAGGACAAAATTTTGCGGCGCAGCTGGTCTGGTGGCTAAGCCGAACAAGGTCGGGCCGGGCTCGTCCCACCCTTCTTTCAGGCGAAAGAACAGCATGCAGTGAACGTCCCCAATCCCACCAGCTCAACGAGCCTGGCCCGAGTGGTGAGGGGGTGCCTGAGGGTGAGGACGACAGAAGTGGCAGCAAAAGAAATCAAGGCCAGTGCAACGGCACGCGGCCAGTGGTCGTAACGACAGGACAGTCGGTAGCGGTGCCGGCCCCGTCGTTCAACTTCAACCAACCATTCGAGGAGGAACACCATGTCGCATATCTATGATTTTTTCGACAATCACATGGAAGCATGGGGAGCGGTTCTGTTTGGCGCCTTTGCCATCGCCGCCTGTGTTGCCGTGGCAGCTGCACTCAACGGAGTGCTCTAGTCCGCGCCGCTTCCGGTCGAAGCGGTAGGGATCAACCCGCAGGTGAACCGGGATTCACTCAGTAAAGGAAATGCTATGGCAGCAGCAGGCATCGCAATCGATCGACTTCGGGAGAAGGGTCAGTGGAGTGCTGAGGCCGCGATGGAACATAATCGCTGGCTGTTCGCGGCACAGCAGCGCGCCCGTCGCGGACCCACTCCCGAAGTTTTTTTTGACAAGCGTCTCGACAATTCCCGGTTGGTCAAGGCAGAGGATCCGGTGCGTAAACGCGAGATGCGCAGCTTCGCGGTTGCGGCCGTCTTCTTTTTTGCCCTGCTGATGGGATACAGCTGGCAGCACTTTAGTTCCATCGAGTACGGCTATCGCATTGAAACCGAGAAGGCGCAGTTGCAGCACCTGCAAGAGGAAAACCGTCAACTGGGCCTGACCGAAGCTCAACTGACGCGGTCTGAGCGGATCGATCGCCTCGCCCATCAGTTTGGCATGCAGTCGCCGCAACCCGGACAGATCGTCACTCCCGCCGCAATGGATTCCAATGCGGGCACGCCCGTCCTGGCAGCGGTGACAATACCGGTTGTGCAGGCGAACCGATAAACTATTCTTCATCGGCCACGCAGTGTTGAGTGGCCGCAAGGCCCATCCAGCATGCAGGATCGAAACACGGTATGAGCCGGAAACCCAAGCAGGCGCTCTCCGCTCCCATCCCAAGGTTGCGATTCGTAGCCTTGATCGGCATCCTCATCCTCTGGGTGACGGTGATTGCGGCTCGCCTGGTCTGGCTTCAGGTATTCCGCCACGCGGACTATGCCGAACGCGAAATGCGTCAGCAGTCGCGCTCGTTTCAGATCGCTCCGCGGCGAGGCGTCCTCTACGACCGCAATCTGCAACCCCTGGCCATGACTGTCCTGGTCGACTCCGTCTTCGCGGTTCCCAGCGAAATTTCAGATAAAGATGCGGTCGCGCGGCAACTGGCCCGCATTGTTCATGAGGATCCAGAAGATCATTTCACCACGGCCCACGACATCGATGCTCGCCTGCATCGCTCGCGCGACTTTGCCTGGGTAGCTCGCAAAGTGGATGCCAGCGTCGCGGTTCGGGTGCGCGCTCTTGGTCTCAAGGGCGTCTATTTCCAAAAGGAATTCAAGCGCTTCTATCCCGACAATCAGCTGGCAGCGCAGGTCCTGGGCTATGTCAGCATGGACGACAACGGGCTGGGCGGTATTGAGCACCGGTTCGATGCAGACTTGCACGGTGATCCGGGCCGCGTGCTGATGACCGTCGACGCGCGCCGCCAGAGTTACAGCAGTCTGGAGCGCGAACCTACCCCGGGAGAAAACCTGGTCCTCACGCTCGACGACCACATTCAATTCATCGCCGAAAAAGCGTTGGATGAGGCGATGCTTCGCACCAAGTCGGTACGCGGCACTATCGTTGTGCAGGACCCGAATACCGGCCAGATACTAGCCCTTGCGATTCGCCCCACGTTTGATCCCAACGACATTCACGCCATCCGCTCTTCCATGTTGCGCGACCCCGCGGTCAGCGATGTTTATGAGCCGGGTTCGGTCTTCAAACTGGTCACATATTCCGCTGCACTGCAGGAGCATGTCGTCACGCCGGATATCGATGCTGCACACGCTTGGCGGTCAGATCAACGTTGCCGGCCGGATCGTGCATGACGACCGTGACGCCATCATGTACGAGAGCCGCTATCATAATGTGATTTCTGCGACCCAGGCGCTCGAGCAGTCCAGTGACGTGGCGGCCATCGAACTTGGCGAACGCATGGGCAAGGATCGCTTTTACCAATACATTCATTCCTTCGGGTTCGGCCAGCGCTCCGGCATCCAGCTTCCGGCGGAGACTCGAGGACTCCTGAAGCCGCCATCCCGCTGGAATCCGACCACAATAGGGTCGATACCGATGGGCCAGGAGATCGGCGTGACCCCGGTGCAAATTGCCACCATGGTATCGACGATTGCGAATGGCGGCGAATATCTTCCGCCCACCATTGTGCTGAAGGAAGAAGGAAAAACGCAGCTTCAGCCGGCCGCGTTTCATCCCGAACATGAGCTGCCGGATCCGCTGCCGACGGGCGCGCATCGCGTCATTTCCACCATGACAGCGGCAGAAATGCGCAGCATGATGGAGGGCGTCGTACTCCACGGTACCGGCATTCCCGCGCAGCTGAACGGCTACAGCGCCGCGGGTAAAACAGGAACGGCGCAGAAAATCGATCCGGTCACCCACACCTACTCGAAGACGAAATACATCGCATCCTTTGCAGGTTTTGCCCCGGTCAATGATCCGGTCATCACCCTGGTCGTGGTGATGGACTCGCCGCAGTACTCGATGCATTACGGCACCGAGTCCAGCGCGCCGGTCTTTCACGAACTGGCGCAGCAAATCCTCGAATATCTCGGCGTGCCCCATGACGAGCCGATTAAGTCGACCCAGGAAATGGCGGCAGTGGAGAAGCATCCCACCTCCGGCGATGCGCCCCAGGAGCATCTGGACGACCTCAATTCGCTGTTCGATGAAGTGAACAATCTGCCGCCGGATGACCCATTGCGCACTCCGCCCAGCAAAGCGCCCACTGCCGTGGCCACCGCCGACGCCGACGAAGCGCGCGCCTATTTGCAAACCGTCTCGGACAATCCGTCGATGACCGTACCGTCTCCAGGGAAAGACGAATCCAGCGACGGAAATGTGTCCGCGGCGACCAGTACATTGCCCGGCCAAAAGCCCGCTCCACAAATTAAAACTGCTCCAGCACCGGACTCGCCGTCTCTCGACGCGGGGAATTCTGCCCCTGTAACCGTCGCATCGGCCGCGCCCGTTACCATGCCTGGGTTTGTGGGCAAGCCGATGCGCGATGTGGTGGTGACAGCCGCCAACCTTGGCTTGAACCTCCGCGTTTACGGTAGCGGGGTAGCGTCCGCGCAAGCCCCCGCAGCCGGAGTGCGCGTGCCTGCCGGCACCACCATTGTGGTGCGTTTCCAGCCATAATTCCTGCGGCACAATAGGTTCTTCAAAACGCATCGAAGTATGCTTCAATGCAGAAGAACCATTTTTTACCAGTCCCCATGATCGCAAATTCACCCATGCGGTTGGACGATCTCCTGCGCGAGGTCGAGTTGCGCGAGCGCACCCCATCGAACCCGACTGTCAGCGATGTCATCTATGATTCGCGCCAAGCTGCTCCCGGCGCGCTGTTTGTCGCCATGCAGGGCGGCACAACGGATGGCAATCGGTTCGTGGAAAATGCGCTGCAACAAGGTGTGGTCGCCGTCGTGACAGACTCCGAGGCGACCTGGCAATCGCTGCGCGCAACCCATCCCGAGCTTGCCATCGTGTGGGTAGCCCATGGCCGCCGCGCACTCGCCGGAATCAGCGCGAATTTCTTTCTTCATCCCGAGCGCCGTCTGCACTTGTCCGGCGTGACCGGTACCAATGGCAAAACGACGACCACCTATCTGCTGAAGTCCATGTTGCGCAGCGCGGATCGAACCTGCATTCTCATCGGCACCATTGAATATCACGTTGCGGAGCAGATTCGTCCCTCCCCGCACACCACGCCGGAATCACGCGATCTGTTCCAGCTATTTGCCGAAGGCGTGGCCGCGGGCGCGACGGAGGCGGTGATGGAAGTGTCGTCGCATGCTCTCGATCAGGGTCGCGTCTGGGGGCTGCATTGGGATACGGCAGTCTTCACTAACCTGACTCAGGATCATCTCGATTACCACGGCACCATGGAATCATATTTTCAGGCGAAGGCGAAGATGTTCACAGGCGAGGGTTCTGCGCCGCCGCGCGTGGCTGTGATCCATGCGGCTGACGACTATGGCCAGCGGCTGATAAAGCTGGCTCACTCTGCGGGGTGTGAAGTGGTTTCCTATGGGCTGGATCACGGAGATTTTCTCGCGACGAATATCCAGCTGGCTGCCAACGGCACGCGCTTTCGCATGGTCACGCCGTCCGGTGAGATTGATCTGCACACCTATCTCCCCGGCCCTGTGAATGTGCTGAATCTGCTGGCTGCCTCTGCTGCCGCAACCGCACGCGGGTTGACGCTTGACCAGATCGCGCGCGGTGTCGAGTCCATTGACAGCGTGCCCGGCCGCTTCCAGACCGTAGACTGCGGCCAGCCGTTCACGGTTGCTGTCGATTACGCCCACACCGACGATGCCCTGCGCAATGTCGCTCATCTAGCCAGGCAGCTGGCGGCTCCGCGCCACGGCCGCGTCATTACTGTGTTCGGCTGCGGCGGAGATCGAGATCGCGCCAAGCGCCCAAAGATGGGGCGCGCGGCCGGCGAAGGCAGTGACTTTGTCATCGCCACCAGCGACAATCCTCGTTCTGAAAATCCCGACGCAATTTTGCGCGAAATTCTTCCCGGCCTGCAGGCAAGCAGAGTGCGCTTTACGGTCGAACCCGACCGCGCCGACGCCATTCGCCTGGCCGTAAACGAAGCGCGGGAGAACGATGTTGTGGTCATCGCGGGCAAGGGGCATGAGAAGATGCAAGTACTTCGCGACCGCACCGTTCCGTTCGATGATGTCGAGGAGGCCAGAGAGGCGCTGCTGGAACGATACGGAAAGTCCAAACCCGTCACGCAAGGTTTGCCATGCAACTGAGCCTGGAACAAATTCGCGAATGGATGGCGGCTGGATTCGCGCCGTCGCACTCACATCGCCGTGCCTCAGTAAACGTGTCCGGCTACTCTATCGACTCGCGCACGATTCAGCCCGGCGACCTTTTCTTTGCCGTTCGCGGAGAGCGATTTGATGGCCACGACTTCGTTCCGGCAGCGATCGAAGCCGGCGCGGTGGCTGCCGTCATAGCCGGCTCGCATCTAAGTAGTTACGACAGCGATGGGATCCGCAAACGTTTGCTGCTCGTCGATGACCCGCTTGCCGCCATGCAGCGGCTGGCATCTTCCGTGCGTCGCCATTGGGGTAAGCGCGTCATTGGCATTACCGGCAGCGCCGGAAAAACTACTACCAAGGAAGCCGTCGCGCAGGTTCTGGAGCGTCGCTTTCGCGTTCACAAATCCCTGGGAAATCTCAACAACCATTACGGCCTGCCCTTGCAATTATTGCGGCTCCAGCCTGAGCATGAAGTTGCCATTCTGGAAATGGGAATGTCGCACGCCGGAGAGATTGCCGCCCTCTGCAAAATCGCCGCGCCCGACTGGGGCGTGGTGACAAACGTGGGCACTGCCCACGCCGAAAATTTTCCCGACGGTCAGGCCGGCATTGCCCGTGCCAAGTATGAACTGGTCGCATCTCTGCCGCGCCTCGGCACTGCCATTCTCAATTGCGATGATCCGTATGTGCGGCAATTTGGACGAGATTTTCCAGGAAAAACAATTTACTTTGGCACAGGTGTATGCGCCGATCCCCGTGTGGAATCGATTACGCCCATGGGCGCGGAAGGAACCCGGTTCACCGTGTTGGCGGCAGAACAACACGCGACCGTCAATCTCCAACTGATGGGCGAACACAATGTGCGAAACGCGCTGGCAGGGATCGCGGTCGGTCTGGCCAGCGGCATTTCGCTCGACGAATGCGCCGCCGCTGTGGCAGCTCTCACCCCACAGGACAAGCGTGGCCAGACCCTGCGGATTCGCGGCGCAACCCTCATTAATGATTGTTACAACTCCAACCCGCAAGCCTTGCGCGCCATGGTGGACACACTCCTCACCCTGCCCGCCGATCGCACCATCGTGGTTGCGGGCGAGATGCTGGAACTTGGACCGGAGAGCTCCAAGCTGCATCACGACTGCGGCGAGTACATGGCGAAGCGCGGCGTGAGCTTTATTCTGGGCGTGCGCGGAGAAGCTGCTTCCATTGTTGCCGGAGCCAGGTCGGCGAGTGCGGCGGCGATGTTTGTCGACACTCCGGAGGACGCGGGCGCATGGCTCAACGAAAATATGCTCCCGGGCGATGCTGTACTCCTGAAAGCCTCACGCGGCGTCCGTTTAGAACGCGCTCTGGAAGCCCTTCAGCACGCGCAATAGAATCCTCTCAGCCTACTCGGCCCCCGACTCCATCCATCCGTGCAGATGCAGCCAGTTCTGCAGTAGCACCGGCCACATGCGCAGCTGCGGATTGTCCTGAGCCAGACCGGACCCATGACGACCTTGCTCAAAAATATGCATCTCTGCCGGAACCCCCGCGTGCAGCAGCGCTTCGTAGAATAAGACGCTGTTCATCACCGGGACCGTCCCATCATTGGTGGTACTGAATAAGAACGTGGGCGGGGTTTGCGGCGTAACCTGAGTTTCGTTCGAAAGTTCATTCTCCAACATCGGATTGGGCTCCTCGCCCAGTAGATTGTGGAGGGAGCCATTGTGAGTAATTCCAGGCTCCATGCTGATCACCGGATAGGCGAGCACCATAAAATCCGGCCGGCTGCTCACCTTCTCAATCGGGTCCGTTGCATCACGATTGCCCGTGTCGAAGTGTGTGCCCGCGGTGGAGGCCAGATGACCTCCCGCGGAGAAACCCCAGATTCCTATGTGGTCCGGGTCGATCCCATCCTCCGCAGCGTGGGAGCGCACATAGCGAATCGCTCGCTGGGCATCGAGCAGCGGAATCGGATGATGGTACTTCGGCCCATAGCGATAGGTCAGCACAAACGCGGCGACTCCGCGCGCATTCAGCCATTGGGCGACCTGCGTACCTTCCTTATCGATGGCGAGCATGGCATAACCGCCCCCTGGACAAATCACGATCGCAGTCTGTGTCGGATTTTTGGTGGGCAGATAGGGAGTAAGGATCGGCTTGTCGAGCGGTGTATCCCCCACGGCTCCCGGCGCACCGTTGGGCCACAGTAGAATCGCCGTCGGTGCTGTCGTTGGCGAAGGCGCGGGGGTGGATTGCGCCACTAAAAGAGAAGCGCAGGCAAACATGCAAAACGTCAAGCGAGGGATCATGCGAAGAAAAGACATCTCAGTGGCTGGCCTCCGAAAGAACTGAAACACCATACTGCGGCAATGTCACGGACTGCACCGAGCCGCCCTTCAACACATCCTGCATGGAACTGGGAAGGGTGACAGTCTGTGGATCCGGCGTCCAATTGACCAGGACAAAAGCTGTGTGATCTTTTCCATAGCGAGGATCCACTTCCACCCCTGCCGGCACACCCGCCAATGCCGGCGTGACCCCGCTCATCTCCGTCATCCACTGCGCCAGCTTCGCCATGCCGGCTTCATCCATCCATGCGCCCACATAGGTAATGCTGCCTCGGCCCACCTTGCGGGTAATGATGGCCGGTTTGCCGTCCAGCCATCCGTTGCTCTTGCCGTACGTTTCCAGCACCTTGGTGTCAGGCGAACTCGTGCTCAGCAGTTCCGCCCACAGCTTGCTGGTGTTATCTCCAAATTGGCCGCTTACAGGGACAGGATTGATCAACGCATAATATTGATCCACCCGTCCCCCCAGCAATTCGACCAATGGGCCTGGCTGACGCTCCGGTTGCAGACCGTTGTCACTGTTCTTCATTCCGCTGCGCTGTCCCAGCACCAGGTTGCCGCCCTGTCGTACGTACGCAATCAGGTTGTTCGCCGCCGCTTCCGACAGTACATTCAACCCCGGCGCCACCACCAGCTTGTAGTGGTCCAGCGGAACCGTAGGCTGCACAATGTCGATCGACTGCGCAATGTCTTTCAGCGGCTGGTAATAGCTCAGAATCTCTGCGATCGGATCGTAGTCCTTGTTATGTCGCTGCCAGTCGATAGCCCACACACTGGGGTAGGTGTGCAGAATGGCAACCTCGGACCTGGGCGAGGTCCCCGCCAGTACCGGTCCAGCCTTGGCAAAGTCTCTGCCCAGCTGCGCAACCTCAGGATAGAGAGGAACCGGTGTGCCATCGGTTCCGACCAGGGTGCCGTGATACTCTTCCTGCCCGTTCAGGTCGCTGCGCCATTGCCAGTAGCTCACCGCGTCCGCCCCATGGCCAATATTCTCCCAGGCGAGTGCGCGCGTTTCGCCCTTGTTCAAAGAGTTATTGATGGGCGCCCAATTCACTTGGCCTGGCTGCGTTTCCATGATCCAGAAATTCTTTTGCTTGAACCCTCGCGTCAGGTCATCCGCGGAACCGTTCTTGTATGGATCGACATGCCCTTCGCCCACATAGTCGTCCCATGCTGCCAGGTCGAGATCCTGGGCGACAACATAGTGGTCGTACCCCTGAAACCACCCCATCATATTGGTGGTGATGAACTGGCGCGGCGCGGCATTCTCCCGGATTGCGTCCAGCTGGTTCTTCTGGTAGCTGCGCCAGGTATCGCTCACAAATCGTTTCCAGCTCAGTAATAGTCCAGGATTGCCTCGGCTCGTTTCGATGGGAATCTGATTCCAGTTGCTGTACGTCTGGCTCCAGTAGGCCGTGGTCCAGCGCGTATTCAGGTTGTCCAGCGTCCCGTAGCGTTGTTGCAGCCAGTTCTGAAAATCGGTCCGGGTCTGCGGATCGAAGGAAACCTGTGAGTACTCGTTGTCGATTTGCCATCCAATCACATATGGATTGTGGCCGAAACGCTTGGCCATGCGCGTGGCAATGTCGCGGGCCAGTTCGCGATACTTAGGATTGTCCCAGTTGAACTGTTGGCGATTGCCATGCTCAGCCTTGCGGCCGTCTTCCTCGGTGCGCAGCGTTTCAGGATATTTCTGCGTCAGCCATGCCGGCGGCGCAGCCGTCGGCGTTCCCAGCACGGTGTAGATGCCGCGCTTGCCCGCTTCATCAATGGCGCGCTCCAGCCAGTCGAATTGATAATCGCCTTCCGACGGCTCCATCGTGCTCCATGCAAATTCGCCCACCCGCACAAAACGGATACCGGCCTTCTGCATCAGGTCCAGATCGGCAGGCCAACGCGACTCCGGCCATTGCTCCGGATACCACGCCGTCCCCAGCAAAATCGGAGGCGGGGCCGGGGCTGCTGTCGACGGAGACTTCTGCGCCGCAGCCGAAACGCACATCGCCAGCGCAAGCAAGGCGAGCAGGGAGGACAAGACACTCGAAGTGGGAGGCAGCAATTTCTTCATCGTGGTGGTTTCCTTCGGACGAATCGAATTCTCAGGCAATCTGATTCCATGCCTGTCTCGGTAGACTGCCGATGCGGTCATGAGAAGAGTCCACTGCGGAATGTATCATAAACACTCGGTGTTTTTCCCGAGGGCTTCCCATGAGCATCGATCCACTCGAACCGTCCGGCCAGTCTGCCGCGCACTTCCACATATTTACCGAAGAGCAGCAACAACTCCGCAAGGAGATTCGCGATTTCGCCGCCCGCGAGATTGCTCCCAATGTCATGCGCTGGGACGAAGCCAGCGAATTTCCGGCGGACATGGTGAAGGAACTGGGCCGCATGGGATTGATGGGCGTGATTTTTCCCGCGGAATACGGCGGCTCCGGCCTCGGCTACGTGGAGTATGTGATCGCGATCGAGGAACTCTCCCGCGTCGATGGTTCGATCGGCATCATCGTCGCGTCTCACAACTCGCTGGCCGCCAATCATATTTTTCTCGCAGGCACAGAAGAACAGCGCAAAAAGTATGTCACCCCGCTGGCCAGTGGAGAGTGGCTGGGCGCGTGGGGCCTTACCGAGCCGGGGTCTGGTTCGGATGCAGGCGGCGCTCGCACCACCGCGGTGAAGAAAGGGAACCAATGGGTGCTGAATGGCAACAAGACCTTCATCACCAACGGCCACTACGCCGATGTTTCTGTCGTCATCGCCGTCACCGATAAATCCAGGGGCACGCATGGACTCTCCGCTTTCATTGTGGAAAAAGGAACGCCCGGATTTCGCTCCGGAAAAAAGGAGAACAAGCTGGGCCTTCGCGCCAGCGATACTTCAGAGCTGATTTTCGAGGACTGTGCCATTCCAGCGGAAAATTTGCTGGGTAAGCAGGGTCAGGGGTTCATCGATTCCATGCGCGTGCTGGACGGCGGACGCATTTCGATTGCCGCTCTCTCGCTCGGCATGGCGCAGGGCGCCTTCGACGCTGCATTGAAATACACCAAAGAAAGAAAGCAATTCGGCAAGGCGATCAGTGACTTTCAAGGCATTCAGTGGAAGATAGCCGATATGGCGACTCAGCTCGACGCAGCCCGGCTGCTGACGTTCCGCGCCGCGCAAATGAAAGATGCCGGCATGAAAACCACCCTGGAATCGTCGATGGCGAAGCTCTACGCAAGCGAAGTCGCGGTAAGAATCTGCGACGAAGGTGTGCAGCTGCACGGCGGCTACGGCTTCATCAAGGATTATCCGGCGGAGAAATTCTACCGCGACGTCAAGCTGTGCACCATCGGCGAAGGCACCAGCGAAATTCAGAGGCTCGTCATCGCGCGCGAAGTGCTGAAGCGATGAATGCCGAACGTTAAATCGGGAAGCTTACCTCGGATAACGAACTGCTTTGACGGCTGGGAACCTTCTTCGCGAGATACGGACGATTCTTCTCATCTTGCTCTGCCATCCCGGCCAGAATGAGTTGCTCTGCGATCAGCGCCGCCATGCAGGCCAGATAGGGAATCAGCTCGCCGAATATTCGCACCTCCACCAGGATGCCGTACACGAACATGATGCCGAACCACGCCGGCAGCACCCACAGCCATATTCGCAGAGTCCGATCCTTCACGCATCTACGGAATAGGAAGATAGGAAGCACCAGGAAGCAGCCCGCGCTGAACATCTGCGGCCATGCCGGCGGCCACGCCAATAAAACGGCGTTCACTTGGTAGTGTCGTATCCATTCCAAATGGTTATGGGCGAACATGCGTCCCACAAAAATGTGCCACGCAGCCCAGTAGAGCGCCAGCGGCAAGACCACCGCCAATGTGCGCGGCGCGTATGCCCGGCGCCAGTCGACACGATCTTCGTCCGTGACCGCCGTAAGCACAAAGAAAAGCAGCAGCATCAACGTCGTTTCGCGATTGACAGTGGCGACCAGAAATAGTGCGACGAAAAATAGCGGATGCCTGCGGAAGTAAATCAGATAAAAGCCCAGGGAAAAAAAGCCGAGGCTCGGCAGGTCATAGTAGAAACGAAAGGACTGCAAGGGAAGCAGCACGTAGGTGGTGGCGCAGAACACCAGCACCAGCGGATACACATACGCCGTCAGCAGTCGGCGCTCCGAGGCCGCTTCATAGATGCGCGTCGCCGCCCAGCCTGCTAGAACAATGCCCACTGTATCCATCGCCGTCAGGATCAGCGCTTCCGGACGAATGTGAGATCGATAGATGGGCGTGCTTGTCGAAAGGATGTTGGCGAGCTTATTCAGGAAAGCGCTTTGATGCGCCCATCGCAACACCAGCATCATCAGAATTCTGCCTTGAAAAGGCGTGCGTTCCATGCCGCTCTCGTAAGCATCCAGACGAAGATACGACGGCACTCGGCTGTGATAGGCCCACACCAGCTGGATCGTGGCAAGCGCGTAGAGGATTCGCACCAGACCTGCGTGTTCGATCCCAGCTTGAGGGCTCGATCCGTGCACGATGGTTGTGCCCGAGCGCTCAACTGCGGCCATCCCGGTCTTCACTCCCGGGCTCATGGCTTCCCCTGCGCTCGATGCTGCGTTCGCTCAAAAAGTATGGTCGTGTTGTCCTGATAATCCACCTTCCACCCCGGCGTATGCTGCAGCAGATAGGTCAGCGGCACGTGATTGCTGAACAGCACATACCGGATGGAATATTTGTCCAGGATTTGCAGGCTGTCCTGGATGCGCGCGGCATGTAGATAATCCGCCAGCATGCCGTTGCGCTCGAAAACATCCACGCGAGAATCGATAAACACGGGCACCTGGCGCACATTCCAGATCAAATACCCGCCCCACATAAAGTCGTTAAAAACGTTGCCCTGGGGGTGAAAGTGTTGCAGATATGGCAAAGCCTGCACCGGAAACAGGTCGGCTCCACGCTCTTCCAGGCGGCGATTGGTCGGGAACAGCAGCACGACCGCCAGCAACGCGCCCAGCATGATCGGAGCGTTCAACCACGGCTTGTCCCGGTCCGCATAATACGGCATCCATCCTGCCAGGTCTCTGGCCAGAAACGGCAGAACTAAAATCGCCGCCAGAAACAGGAAACGAGAGTAGGTCAGCGCCGCATACATCCCGACCAGCACGAACAGAACCTCATGCAGCATCCATCTTCTTCGCCGCACCAGTTGCAGCAGGATGGCCGCCGCCAGCGTGGCCAGCACAATCTTTCCGCGCGGCGAATGAAAATCCAGACTCTTCCATTCCTCTACGTTCCCAATGTTCAGCTTCTGGTGGAAGGCCATGTCAAACGGGTACAGCACCAGACGCGAGCCATAGGGATTCACAAAGAGTGCCAGAACGGACAAAGCGGACACCCAGGCAAGCTTCCAGGCCTGCGGGCGCGTCCATCGCTTCGCCTCGATTGATCCCCACGTTCCTTCCACCAATCCGGATGCGACAAAAATGCCCAGCAAGACCAGCCCAATGATCCAGGAACCGTGGGTATTGACCCACAGCAAAAATATTGCGGGCAGCGCCCAAAGATGATCGTGCCCACGGTTGAAGCTGTACAGGAGGCCCAGCTCCGCCACCAGAAAAATCCATCCGAACAACAATGTCCTGGGACCAAAGGAAACACCCGCCAGAAAGATCGCCACGAAGCAGGTCAGGAAGGCAGCCTTGATGCTCTTCGATTCCAGATATCCGAGGCCGAGGATGCCCAGCAGGATGGCTTCAATCGCGACCACCGTGACCAGGAAAATTCCGCGCGGGCCAAATGCCCGCCATGCCAGGTAGAACGGAATCTCTGACAGCCACTCATGATCCATCCAAGGCTTCCCATGGACGGTGAAGGAATAGACATCCTGACGAAGAAAGGCATGCGCTTGCAGTTGAACTTCGGCGTTGCGCAGATGCCATCCGATATCAGGATCCGCAATGGATTTTGGAATCGCGAGGAACACCACCAGCGCAACCAGAACGGCCAGCATCGCTGGAAAGCCGCATAGCTTCTTGACGAGCAGCGCCAATCGTCGACGAATCGATTGCTTCTCCTCTTGAATTACGCAAGTAACCATGGGAAATCGAAATTCCTAGTCGCAACGCTCGTTCGTGTAGCAAGATATTACCGAAGTTATCCAGAACTCTGCCGACTTTGACCCACGCGCGCGTTACGAAGGTACCGCTTTCGCGATGAAGAACACGACGCGCAAAACTTCCTGTCCGCGCTCTCAGGGAGCCGCCCGGAACAGAGCCGCGGCAGACGTCTCAATTCAGATAGCAACGGGTGCGGAAGGGCGTACAAGGATGCGAACGAAACGTCCGCAGAATTTCCGAAAGGACTCCGGCCAGAGTCTGCTGGAAACTGCGATTTTTTTGCCTATCCTGGTGCTGCTGCTCGCCTATGCGGTCGATTTCGGATATTTCTTCATCGTTGCCGCAAACCTTACCTCTTCCGCGCGAAGTGCAGCCGTTTATTCCGTCCAGGGCTTGCAATCGCCCACGCAAAGTGCGCTGCCGGCCGCCGGTCCGATTACGACCAATACCTCGGTGGCGGCTCTGGCCGTCGGCGATCTTGGCAGCCTCATCAACTCCTCGACAACCACCACGGTTCAGGTCTGCTCCAAGAGCGTCGGCGTCACCGGCAACCTGACAGACTGCGCCAGCTATGGACCGGCGGGCACCACCTACACTCCGGCCGCGGACCCCGAAGCGCCGACCTTCCTGCTGAATCGTGTCGACGTCACCTATACTGTGCAGCCGCCGATTCCTCTCAGCTTTTTTTCCGTCTCGCTGCTCCCAACCATGAAGTTTCACCGCCAGGTTTCGATGAGGGTTCTGGATTAAATGACGCGAATGAAAACATCGCCATGCGCACGATGCAGCCAACTCAGATGGTTCCCCGCTCGCGACGTCGCTGGCTTCCTGCGTCCGTCCGGTCTCTTCTGCCGTCGATTCCATCGCGGCAGGCGGCTGCGGCGCTTCAGATCTGAATCCGGCTCGCTGGTCGTGGAAACTGCGCTGTCTCTGCTATTGATCCTTCCTGTCGTTTTCTGGCTCTTTGAAATGTGCATGGTGACATACACCTACAGCGTCCTGGGAGACGCGGCGCGTCAGGGGGTTCGGTATGCAATCGTTCATGGAACCGACACCACAAACTGCAGCGGCCCCAGTACCGGCTGCGCGGACTCCTCCGCCGCCAATGTCATTTCCGTTGTCGACAGTTCCGCCGCAAGTTCATTCCACGATTTGTCCCACATGAACGTGCAGGTGACCTATCCCGACTTAAGTTCGGCCCCTCCCTCGCGCGTCAACGTCACCATCAACTACACCTATGTGCCCTACATTAGTTTGCCCGGCATCGTTCAGTCGGTGCGGTTAAGCGCCCAGGGTCGGATCGTTTACTAGCGAAAGACAGGACCATGCGGATCGACGATCAAATCGAGAACAGCAGCACCCCCTCCCGAGCGAAGACCCGCGGCACCGCTTGCAGCCATCCGACGGAGTCCGGCCAGATCATGGTTTCTCTGCTGCTGATGTTGACCTTGTTCCTGCTGGCCATGGTGGGTTTCGCAGTCGATTTAACGAACCTGTGGTTTCATCGTCAGGCTGCGCAAACCGCGGCAGATGCTGCCTGCGAGGCAGGCGCGTCCGATATGCTGGTCCTCTCCGGAGGCACGTCGCTGCCGAAAATGGGCTTCGTTCCAGGAACGCCTGGCGACTGCACGGCGGGCGCCGGCACGATTTGTTTCTACGCCAATGCGAACGGCTATAACGGAGCGGGCTTCTCTGCAACCGCGCCCTCCAACTCCGTCACCTACAGCTTTCCCACTTCAGTTGCCGGCACCACCACCCCGTCCACTTCCATTACCTCGTACCCGTTCCTGCGGGTCGTGGTCACGGAAAATGTCCAGACCCATTTCCTCTACACGATCCACGGCACCACCTATCAAAAGGTGGTCGCCTCCTGTACCTGCGGGCTTTCCGGCGCGGTCCAGCAGGGAGCGCCGATTCTCGTGCTGAATCCGACAATTCCTGAAGCGCTCCATCTCACGGGCGGTTCGCACATCGTCATTGTGGGAGGCCCCAGCAATAGTATTCAGGTCAATTCGTCTGCAAATGGAGCCCCCAATTCCAACTCCAGCAGCAATGCTGTCGAATGTGACGGTGGAAGCGGCAACCCCATCGATACCAGCACTGCCGGGCCCACTGGGCAGGGCGGCAACCTGTCCATTCATGGTGGCCCGCTGACTAACCAGTATTGCGGCGCGAATACTATCCTGAACGACCCCGGCGGGTCTCACTGGAAGAGTCTGGCGGCCACGGTCGCAAACCCCTACAGCAGTCTTCCCGCCCCAACTCTGCCCTCTGCGCCCGTCGCAGCGAGCAATCCCGTTCCCGGCGCTCCCGCCCGTCCCACCACCCAGGGCACCTGGGTCGCCACCGGCGTCGATAGCTGCCCCAACACCAATCCGCAGCAACACTACCTGACTTACAGCTCCCAGTATGGGAACGTCTACGGAAACTGCCTGGAATTTAATCCTGGCTACTATCCAGCCGGTATCGATTTAACCCAGCTCGCGAGCTACGGAAACGACGTCGCGATCTTCATGCCCGGGATCTATTACCTGAACGGGAATCTGCACGTGGGCTCCAGCACCACCATCCGCAATGCGTGGATCGGATCTCAGCCAGCCACCCAGGGCGTCATGTTCTACTTCCTCACCGGAGGACCCACCTTCGACGGCGGTTCGGGACAAGCCAGCAGCTACATCAACCCGGTTCCCTCCTACTATCTGAATTGCACGGGGATGACAGGCTCCTCCCTGATGCCTTCGTCCCTGACGGGAAACGTGCTTGCTTCCCAATGCACCACGGAAGGCACGTACTTCGGCGCTCCCAATACCGATGCGCTTTCCTCTACCGGCAACCGTGGACTACTGTTCAATCTGGCGCCCAGCAACGTCTACCAGGGCACCGTGATTGGAGCGGGTGCCTCGCTGAACTTCAGTGGCACGCTCTATTTCCATAACTCCACCTATCAGGATCAGGTGACGTTGAACGGAGCCGGCAGTTCCACAACGTACCTGTTAGGCAACATCATCACCGACCAGTTGACCCTCGCCGGAAGTGGAACCATCGAGATGGGGTTAGTGGCGAGCGCGTCCGCGGGCAGCTCCTTGTCGGCGGGCATGCTTCAGTAATTCTCCCGATTCCAGCGGCAAAAGACATCGAAAAAATGCCCCGAGGCAAGGGCATTCACCCTAACCTCGAAGAGCAAAACCCGACAGATTTTCTCTTTTGGGAATTTTTATCCTGTTAACTCTTCAGGTTCGTTACTTCCGTACTGGACGGTAACTGGACTTCTCGTTACCGTTGGCGCGCGCCCGAGTAGGATTCGGTGTACAGGCACACGGTCAGCGAGCTTCTCCACATTCCAAACGGGAATCGTCAGGCTCCTGGCTGCGGGCGCACTTAGATAGATACCTAGCAAAGCACGCACAAGGAGAAACATCTCATGACGAACTTGAAAGAACTTTTTATCCGCCTGGTTCAAGAAGATTCCGGTCAGGACCTGATCGAATACGCGCTGGTCGCGGCTTTGATCGGATTGGGAGCGGTGGCCGGCATGAAGACACTTGCCAACAACATCGGCAATGCCTTCAACACCGTCGGCAACACCCTCACCAGTGCTGTCTAAGCGGCCTTCGACATGGATTGACTTTCCCCCCGCCCCTACCACCTGGCCTCTGTTGGCTGGAGCGGCGGACCGGAGGTTTCCGCGAAGCGCTGCAGGCTTCCTGCTCTCGAACAATGCGCAGACATTGCAGAGATCGCCACATCATTTTCTACGCTTGTATGAATCGGTTGCCCGTCACATTTTCACCTGCGGGTTGACATGAAGCTGCTATCCCCGGACTGTATGTTTCTCTTGTGTGCCTCACTCTGCGCTTCGGTCGGCGCAATTTGGGACATTCGAACTCGGCGAATTCCCAATCTCCTCACAGGCTCGTCGCTGGCGCTCGCGCTACTGTTGCATCTCGGCGTCGGTGGATGGCAGCAGATGGGATCGGCCGCGGCCGCTGGTCTGGTCGGCGGTTTGGTCTTCTTCTTCTTTTTTCTTGCCGGCGGCATGGGTGCGGGTGACGTCAAGCTTATGGCCGCTGTCTCCTGCGTGGCGGGTTTCGGTCATCTGGAAGAAATGTTTCTGGCCACTGTTTTGACTGGCGGGTTGTTCGCCATGATCCTCGCAGTTGTCCGCGGCCGCTTCAAGTCCACCTTGAGAAATGTCGGAGTTCTACTGCAGCACCACGCCATGGCTGGAGCGATGCCGCATCCCGAACTGAATATGAACAACCCCGCCACTCTGCGGCTTCCCTATGGAGTGGCCATTGCCGCCGGTTGCTGGATCACGCTGCTGATGCAGACAGGGCTTAGATAATACGATGAACAAGCGCAGACTGAGCTCGGCCTTTCTCATCGCCCTGGTTATCTCCGGGGCCTGCACGTTCCTGCTCAGCAGAAAACTCCACCTGCGCTCGGGGCCGGTTGTGGCCACGCAGCAATATATTGCCGCAGCCGTGCCGCTTGAGGCCGGAGAAGTTTTAAAGGCAGACAAGCTGAAGACCGTGGCCTGGCCGGCGTCGTTTCCCTTGGTGGGCGCTTTCCTCAAGCCGCAGGATGTCATCGGACGCTCGCTCCTCTATCCCATGCCGGCGGGCGCACCGATCCTCGACCGCGATCTCGAGGTTCCGGGCACCGGACTGACGGCGAAAATCCCAGATGGAATGCGGGCATTGGCGTTGCGTTCGGACGAAATTGTCGGTGTGGCCGGATTTCTGTTTCCTGGTTCCCATGTCGATGTGCTGGTCACCTACCGCTCGGACAAAACACCCGAGCCCACCACCGCCACAGTTCTCCAGGATGCTGAAGTTCTCGCCACCGGAAATCAGGTGGAACCCAACCTCGATGGCAAGCCGTTCAGCGTCAATGTGGTTACGTTGCTAGTCAAGCCGGAAGATGCGGAGCGGGCGGTTCTGGCCAGTACCCAGGGCACGATTCATTTTGTTCTGCGCAACGGCGCCGATCAGGGGCAGGTTCAGGATACCCCGGTTGCGTTGTCCCAACTCATTCCCGGCGTCGCCACGGCGGCGCCTGCCCCGGTTCTGCGGCTGGAAAAAAGAAAGCCCGCCTACGTGGTGGAGACAGTGTCTGGCAATAAGCAATCGGAAACCAGTTTCTAGCGAACTCGAGAGACACATAGTTGAATCGAAACACTCCAATTCGGTGCGGCACTTTCACACTGGGCCTGCTTCTGCTCGCCATTGCGACGACGGTTGCCGCCTCCGCGCAGACGCTCACCCCGTCCGCGCCGCAGACTGGACCCGTGCCCGCGGTACTGCCCCTCTCAGCGTCCCGGCCCGTGCCTTCTTCTTCTGGTCCGATCATCTCCGGTTCGACTCCAGGGGTCGCGGTGCAGTCGGTGGAAGAGCCGGCGGAACATCTCCATCTGATCATTGGGCATTCCTTGTTCTTGAAGACTCCGGAGCGCCTCCGCCGCGTCTACGTCAGCGACCCCGCAGTATTGCAGTCGTTCGTTCCCACACCCAATGAGGTGGTGATCACCGCCCAGGCCCCCGGCGTCAGCAGTGTCGCCTTGTGGAACGTCTCCGGGCAATCCGTGCACTACATCATCTCCGCCGACCTTGACGTTGCCGGCCTCCGCCGGTCCATCGAGCAGGCGCTGCCGGGTGAGGATGTGCATGTGCAGGCCCAGGAAGGCCGCGTCTACCTGTCCGGGACCGTGCTCGGCGACCCCGCCAATAAGGAGGCCCTGAACCTTGCCGCGAACTACTCCAAGGATGTGGTCAGCTCGCTCGCTGTCGACTACGTCCATCCGCAACAGGTTCGGCTGCAGGTACGCATCGCAGAAGTCGATCGGACCAAGCTGTCCCAGTTTGGCTTTAATTTTTTTAGCGGCGGCCGGAATACTTCCAGCACCGGTACCCAGCAGTTCAGCAGCCTCAGCACCACCCAGACCAGCAGTGCGACTTCGGGGGCCAGCAGCGCCATTCAAACCGCGTTAGAGGTCAGCAATCCGCTCAATTTCTTTATCTATAACTCCAAGCTCAACATTGGCGCGACCATGGCGGACCTGGAAGCAAAAGACGTTTTGCAGATCCTCGCCGAGCCCAGCATCACCGCCATCAGCGGCCATGAAGGGGATTTTCTCTCCGGCGGTGAATTTCCTTATCCGGTGATTCAGGGCGGAGCCGGCAACTTTGCCTCGGTGACGATCATGTTCAAGCCCTATGGTGTCAAGCTGGCTTTCACGCCCACCGTCAATGCCGACGGCACCATCCTGTTGAAGGTGGCGCCCGAGGTCAGCGCGCTCGACTACACCAACACCGTCACCATTTCCGGCTACACCATTCCTGCCATTTCTACTCGCCGGGCGGAGACCGAGGTGGAGTTGCGCGACGGCCAGAGCTTCAGCATCTCCGGACTGCTCGACCATCGCACCACAGTGTTGCTGGACAAGACCCCGGGAATCGCGAATGTTCCCATCCTGGGCGAATTGTTCAAGTCGAAAAACAATACCCATTCTGTCGACGACCTGGTGGTGATCGTCACCGCCAACGTCATCGACCCGCTGCACGAGGACACGCATCCCTCAACGCCCAAACTGGCGCTTCCCAACATGGGCGCGGATCAATTCGACCACACCCTGCCGCCGGCGTCGAAGAAAGCGGCACAACCGTAGGCCCATGATGACCAAATCTCACAGTTCGTCGTTGGCAAGGTTTACAGTCTTCACTGTTTGTGTCGATGAAGAGACCGTGGCCAATGTCATGGATGGATGCGCGTACGCCGCTGACACGGAGTTTGCCGGAGAATTCCACGACTATATGGGTCGCAACCGGCGGCCGCAATTCTCGCAGAGGGTAAAAGACTCCGGCGCCTGCATCGCCATCGTCGATTTCGACCGCAACCCGGAGCAGGCGGCCCAGTCGACGGAAACATTGCACCAGATCTTTGCCGGCAAGATTGCCGTCATTGCCGTCTCCAAACAAAGCAATGCCGATCTTCTTTTGCAGGCCATGCGCGCCGGCTGCAGCGAATTCCTGCCCTGTCCCTTCGATCTTTCTCAATTCACTGAGATGGTCGCGCGGTTGCAATCCCGGTTTTCCGCCTCCTCCCCCGCAAGCCCGCGAAATACCGGCAATGTGATCGCGCTGTTCGGCGTCAAGGGAGGCGTGGGATGCACCACCCTGGCCGTCTATCTGGCCACGTTCCTGGTTCGTCAGCACCGCAAGAAAGTTCTCCTGATCGACCATCATCATCAGCTTGGTCATGTCTGCCTCTACCTTGGCCTGACGGAGAATCCCTACTATTTCGACGAACTGCTCCGCAATGTCGACCGCCTCGATGTCGAGCTGCTCGCGGGATTTCTGACCCGCCATCCCAGCGGCCTGGATGTCCTGCCCTCGCCGGATACCTGCGCGGTTCGCTACAGCAGCAGCCCGCATGACATGGAACACGTGCTCGAATTTCTGCGCGGCGAATATGACTACGTCATTCTGGACTCCTCGCTGGAATCTCACAAGCTCAACTCCGCCATCATCGACTGCGCCGACGAGGTCTACCTGGTGGCGACGCCCGATGTGGCCTCCTTGCGCGACCTGTCCCGCCATGTCGAAAACTTCGGACTGGACGCACGCACCGCGCCCAAGCTGCGGATCGCGATCAACCGTTCTTCTTCGGACGACGCGGTCAGCGCCGAGCAGGTGGAAAGCGCGGTTCGTTTCCCGGTTTCCGTGACCATTCCGAATAGCTACGCAGAGCTGATTCGCGCCATCAATGCCGGCGAACCGCTTTCTCCGCAGAGACGGTCGGAGTTCACCACCAAGATCAGCAAATGGGCCAACCGGATGGTGCAGGCACAATCCGATCCGGAGACGGAAACCCCCAAACGAAAGCGCTTTGCTTTCTGGAGATGACTGTGCATCTTTGCCGCACAACCCGTCTCGCTCCCGTGAGGTACCTCAATGGCTGAATCCGTACTTTCGATGAGCACGCCCGACCGCAACGCCCTCTCCACGCCGCTGCCAAAGTCCATTTCGCTCAAGACGCAGCAGGAAATCAAGTCTGCCGTGCATCAGGAGCTGATCAAGCGAATGGACCTGGAAAAGCTTCCCTTCATCCAGGAGAATCGCGCCGCCCAGCAGCAGCTCATGCTGCTGATTCATCAACTGATCGGTGAGCAGGGGATCCCGCTCAGCGCAACCGAGCGCGACCGTCTCGCCAAGGAACTGATGGACGAGGTCTTCGGGCTGGGTCCGCTCGAGCCGCTGCTTCAGGATCCGAGCGTGAGCGACATTCTGGTGAACACGTTCCATACGGTTTACGTGGAGCGCCGCGGCATGCTGGAAAAAACCAACATCGTATTCAAAGACGACAGTCACCTGATGCACATCATCGACAAGATTGTTTCCGCCGTCGGCCGTCGCATCGATGAATCGTCGCCCATGGTGGACGCGCGCCTGAAGGATGGCTCCCGCGTCAACATCATCATTCCCCCATTGGCTGTCGACGGTCCCATCTTGTCGATCCGGCGCTTCGGTAGCACCCCGCTGGAAGCCGAGGATCTGTTGCGCAATCGCAGCCTGACGCCGCAGATGATGGAAACACTGAAAGGCGCGGTGCGGGCGCGCATGAACATCGTCGTTTCCGGCGGTACAGGTGCCGGTAAAACCACTTTGCTCAACGTTCTTTCCAGTTTTATTTCAGAGCGCGAGCGCATCGTCACCATTGAAGATTCTGCCGAAGTGCAGTTGAAGCAGGAACACGTGGTGCGACTGGAATGCCGCCCGCCCAATGTCGAAGGTCGTGGCGCGGTGCGGCAACGCGAGCTGGTGATCAACGCCCTGCGCATGCGTCCTGACCGCATCGTGCTCGGCGAGGTCCGCGGCGAGGAAGCACTCGACATGCTGCAGGCCATGAACACGGGACACGACGGCTCTCTTACCACGATTCATGCCAATAATCCGCGCGAAGCTATTTCCCGCATTGAAACCATGGCCATGATGGGAAATATCGCATTGCCGGAGAAGGCTATCCGCCAGCAAATCGCCGCCGCGGTCCATTTGATCGTGCAGATATCACGCATGAGCGACGGCACGCGGCGTGTCACCCATGTCACCGAGATTACCGGTACCAGCGGCGACGTCATCAGCATGCAGGACATTTTTCTGTTTGAAAAGCAGGGCATCACCAGTCAGGGAAAGGTGCGCGGTAGATTCTACGGCACCGGCATCATTCCCAAGTTCGCCGAGAAACTCAAAGCTTCGGGGATCTCCTTGCCGCTGAATCTGATGGATCATTCGATGGAAGCTTAGGAGTCGGTTGTATGCTGCTGGTCCTCGTTTTCTTCGCAGTGCTCCTTGTCAGCTTTGCGCTGGTCGCGGTGCTCACCCGCCAGACGCACTGGGAGAAATCCGTTCAACAGAGGGTCGGGGATATCCAGTTGGCGCGTCTGGCCGATAAAAACCGGCAACAGGATGCGGAACGGATCCTCTTGCTCGACCGCACGGGAAAATTTCCCTGGCTGGATCGACTGTTCGATCGTTTCAAATTTTCCGCGGACCTGAAGGTATTGGCGACACAGGCCGGCAGCAGCTGGACGGCTGGCACGCTCCTGGTGTACAGCATCGCGGCGGGGGCCATCGCGTTTCTGGCCGCCTATTTGTTTTTCCCGGCCGTCCTGCTGGATGGGATGGTTGCCTTCGTCGGCTTTCTCGCGCCTTACCTGTTTCTGAAACATCAGCGCACCCGGCGGCTGCTGGCGTTCAACACCGCATTGCCGGATGCGATTGACTTGATGGCGCGTGCGCTGCGTGCCGGCCATTCCCTCAGTTCTGCGATTGAGGTCCTCTCTGAACAGTCCGGAGCCGTCGTGGCTTCGGAATTCAATGCTGTCTTCCGGCAGCAGAATTTCGGCCTGCCGCTGCGTGATGCTCTGCTGCAAATGGCCGACCGGGTTCCCTCGAGAGATTTACGCTTTCTGGTTACTGCGATGCTGGTACAGAAAGAGACGGGCGGCAATCTTACCGAAATTCTCGACCGCACCACGCACGTGATACGCGAGCGCATTCGCATTGAAGGCGAGGTGCGCGTCCGCACCGCGCAGGGCCGCCTGACCGGCTGGATTCTCAGCCTGCTGCCCGTTCTGATGCTGGTTCTCACCAATTTGATCAACCCGGAATATGCCCGCATTCTTCTCCACGACCCGGTCGGTCACAAGCTGTTGTATACCGGTGCCGGCCTGATTCTTATCGGTGGTTTCTTCATTCGCAGGATCGTCAATATTCAGGTGTAGACCCATGATGTACCTTTTCTATTTCGCGGTAGCGGGCACGCTGTTTTCCGCAAGTTTTTTCCTGGTCTCGCTGGTTCTTCCGGCGAAGTCCGGTTCGACCCGGCGCGTGTTGGAGGTGACGGCCAGCGCCCAGTCGGCGAACCCCCGCGTCCATCGCACCAAACGCCTGCAGGAGTCGGTGCTCCGCATCGTGCGTCAGACTCGCGCCAAGATCGGTCTGGCGGAAGGCGAGCGCCTGCGGCAGCGCTTCGTCAGTGCCGGCCTGCGTGGCAGCGGACCGATGGAAACCTATTTTGCCGCCCAGATGCTGGGCCCGGTGGCCGCGATCGTCGCTGCCAGCTTTATTCCCTCCAACACTTTCCTGTGGATTGCCGGCCTGGCGACCGTCGCCTACCTCGCTCCTGACTTCTGGCTGGACCACGCCGTCAAGGGCCGGCGCGAACGAATCCGCCGCAGCGTTCCTGACGCCATTGACCTGCTCGTCATCTGCGTGGACGCCGGGCTGGGACTTGACCAGGCCATGCTGCGTGTCGGGACTGAGTTGAGTATCAGCCACCCGGAGATCAATGAGGAGTTTCTACAGATCAATCGTGAACAGCGCGCAGGCAAACCGCGCATGGAGGCATGGCAGAGCATGGCCGATCGCACCATGCTGCCCGACATCGCATCGTTTACCGGCATGCTGGCGCAAACGGAAAAATTTGGAACGCCGATAGCCCGCGCTCTCAGCGCCTTTGCCGACGGCATGCGCACCCAGCGTCGCCAGCGGGCTGAAGAAATGGCGGCGAAGACGACCGTCAAAATGATCTTTCCCCTGGTCCTCTTTATTTTTCCCAGCATGTTTATCGTTTTGCTGGCGCCTGCCGTTTTAAGCATCGGGCGGGGTCTTACAGGTTTGACCAACTGACCGGCTCCCACGGGAACTATTCCCGCGGGGCCACAAAGTTGCCCGGAGTTTGAAGAGCGGGAAATTAGTTCAGCAGAAAGGAGGAATGCGATGGCTACATCCATGATTGTGCGTGTTGTTGCAGGAGTACTTTTCCTGATGGTTCTCGGTGTGTTGATCATGCGCCGCAAGAAAAGATCGGCCTGATCGGGTCGCTTCCCTCGGCTGAAAATTCTTAGAAAGGAGCAAAGCTATGGACCTCAGTATGGGTATTCGAGTCATTGCAGGAGTGTTGTTCGTCGCGGTTCTGGCGATTTTGGTGATTCGCCGCAAGAAGAGAGCTGCCTAAACACGGATTTCTATCGGGTGTATCCGGGAGCGCCAAAGAGGACGCGGCTCGTCGCGGCGAGCCGCTCTGCGATGCTCGCTGTCGCGCCTGTCATAAAACATTTTCGCTGGCCGATCGACCCGACGCCGGGTCCAGCCGAAGCGAACAAGGAGGGACTGCCTCCCACGATGGAACTGGTCACCATTACCAACAAAACGCGGGCCAACGCGGTCGGAAATCGAATCGCCGTGGCCGATACGTTTCTCCGCCGCCTCATCGGGCTGCTGGGCCGACGTCGGCTCGATGCGGATGCCGGCTTGTGGATCCGGCCCTCCTCCGGAGTCCATACCTTCGGCATGCTCTTTGCCATTGACGTCGTCGCACTCGACCGCCAGCATCGCGTCCGCGCGGTCTGGCCCAGGCTGCGTCCGTGGAGGATCAGCGGAGTGAGTTGGAAGATCCATTCGGTGGTCGAATTGCCTGCCGGAGCCATCCAGCAGCGAGGTATCCAAACCGGGGACCTGCTTGAAATCCTGCCTGCCCCGCCGGACTAACCAATGACCGGTTGCGCCCAAGAACCGGCCGTGCTTCACCAAGGCGGGCACGCCCTACGGTTGAGCCCCCGTTGACGCCGGAACCCCACGAGAAATTTTGCGCAGCAGGAACTCCTGCAGCAAGGCCGTTCCCGCGCCCGTGCCCAGACCGATCAGCGTGTTTTCAATCGTCAGTTGTACTCCTCGATCGTTCGCGGGATAGTAGCTGTTCGAAATGGCCGACGCCGCCAGCGTACCGAATACGTTGGAATAATTTGCTTGCCAACGGCCATTGTCGCCTTTGCAGATCAACACCGTCGACATGGCATACAGTGCCCTGGAGCGGATGCTGCCCGTGCCCTTGTAAAAATAACGCGGGTCCTGATGCAGGATGGAGGGCAGAATCGCTCCTCCAATCATCACCCCGATTAGACCGTCGGCGTAATTCGCTCCGTAGCGCTTCGCATAACCCTCCGCCCCCTGGCCATACTCACTAAAATCATCTTCCGCCTGCTGAATCCCCGCGACGACTCCAGCACCCAGGAAAGTCACCGGATCAATCGACGACCTCCATGCCAGCCGGAACTTCTGCTTCGACGTTAATGGCTCCGCTTTCCAAATATAGGTGGTGTAGAAATTCGGGACGATCCCGAGCACCCGCTGCTTCTCCTCCGCGTGCATTTGCTGTTCTGCCAAATCGTGGCCCGCAAACACCGCAGTCACGGTCGTAGTGGCTGTCGCGATCGTCAGCGAAATCGGGGGCACGGCATAGTTTTGCCCCGCCTCCAGAACAATTTTGTTTCCAACCCAGGCGGCAAATCCGTTGGCCGTCACGGTCAGCTGAAACGTTCCCGCTCCAAGTCCGGTGAAGTTGAAACCTCCGGTGCCATTGGTGAGAACCGTCCGCTGGGATTTTGGATTTTCCGCCACCAGCGTGACCTGGGCGCCCACAACAACGTCGCCACCGGAGTCCAGCACGACTCCGCCGATCTCCCCTCCCGGCTTGGGTTCCACTGCGGGCTGATCTGCGGCGGGCGGCACACCGGTGGGGGCACCCTCTTGGTTAGAAGTCTTTGTCGCAACCGCAGATGTCGGCGTCCTGGGTGAGGGAACTGACGGCCTCCCGGCAGACTGCGCGTTCAGGCGATGACCATACATCCCTGCCAGCAAGACGGGGAGGAGAAGGGAACTCGCGTTTCGCCAAGTAAGAATAGGATTTACCCAGGATTCCATTCAATTCTATCGTGCTGCGTTGCGATTGAATCGGCTCTCAGGCCCGAAGAGAGTCACACACACGACTCATAAAAATTGCTTTCTGTATGCGACACTGCTTCGCGTCCGGGCAGACTCCGTCGCCATTGGGAATTTCACCGAGCCCCGAACATTGCCTTTGATACGCTGGATGCCATGAGTCGCGACATCTCGACACGCCCGAATCTCTCCCTGCGAAGTCGAGTTGGCTAATGCGCGAGTTCTTCCAGTTGCTTCGCCGGAATCGGAACTATCGCTATACCTGGATGGGGCAGATTGTCAGCGAAATTGGCGACAATTTCAATAACATCGCCGTCTTCGCGTTGGCTATGGCCCTCACGCATTCCGGCTTGGTCGTCACCGGGGTTCTGCTGGCGCGCGCCGTCCCGGCTATTGCCATGGGTCCGGTCGCCGGTGTCCTGCTCGATCGGCTGGATCGCAAGCAGATCATGATCGCCAGCGACGTCACTCGGGCGTTGGTGGCCCTCGGCTTCATCTTTGCCGTTACAGCGCACCGCGTGTGGGTTCTTTATCTATTCAGCACGCTGCTGATGGTCGCTTCGCCGTTCTTCACCGCAGGACGTTCGGCCATCCTGCCGACGATCGCCAATCCGGAAGAAATCCATACCGCCAACTCGCTGACTCAGACCACGCAGTGGATGACGCTTACGGTGGGAACATTTCTTGGCGCTACCGTCGTTGCCATCGGCTACAAATGGGCGTTCATCTTCAATGCGCTCTCGTTCGTGTTTTCCGCCTGGTGTATCTGGCACCTGCGCCCGCCCGACGCCCACGGCTTCCGTGCCCAGCGTAAGGCGCATGTCGAAGATGAGGTGATCCGCCCCTGGCATGAGTATCTTGAAGGCCTGGGCTACATGCGATCGGTTCCGCTTGTGCTGGCCATCGCTCTGCTTTCGGTGGGTTGGGCCATGGGAGGCGGCGCCGCCCAGATACTCTTCACGCTTTTCGGCGAACTGGTATTCAATCGCGGAGCTTCCGGGATTGGCATCATCTGGGGCTGCGCCGGACTGGGACTTCTTTTTGGCGGAGTGCTCGCCAACTGGCTCGGCAAATGGCTCTCCTTCGACGCCTACAAGCTCACCGTCTTCATCGACTACCTCGTCCATGGAGCTGCGTATGTGGCCTTCAGTCGTGCCCAGCATTTCGAGATGGCCCTGCTCTTCATCTTTGTCTCGCGCAGCGGCATGGCCATCAACTCCATCATGAACTACTCCTACCTTTTGCGGACCGTTCCGAACCGCTTTCGTGGACGCGTTTTCTCCACCATCGAAACTCTTACCTGGACCATGATGATGGTATCCATGATGGGTGCCGGTATCGCTTCTACCCACTACAGCCCGCGCCTGATCGGTACCGTCGCGGGCCTGCTCAGTTCCACCACCGCAATCTTCTGGGGCTGGGCCAACTGGACCGGTCGTCTTACGCTGCCGACAATCGCCGAACCCTCCGATCCCACAACAGAGCTGTATCGCGATCCTCGGGTCTAAGCTGCATCCTTGTGCTCCAACAAAACCGGACATCATCAGGGGCAGGTCTCCAATAGCCCCTGCCCCTGTGATTTCGTGCACATTGCATCCAGCAACTAGTTCACGTAACACCGCTCCATTTGAGAAACGATATCTCCGGCGTTTGTATCCCACCAGTACAAGAGCGCCTCACTGACAACGCACTCCAGGGGGAGGCCGGTCATATCGGCAAATATCTGAACGCAGGTCATGGCCTCAGTAGAGATAAGCGCGTTGGTCGTGGTCAGCTCTACGGGTTTCAGGTTTCTCGTGCGACTGCTTTCCGGATCGTTCATGAACGGCTGTGCAAGAGAACCAGGGCTTTTGGGTTTCATGTTTTCCTCTCGTACTGCAGGTTAGGTACCTGATACAAAGCGTCTCAACTCGTTCGCTTGCCGGAGCGCGACCGTGGGGAATCGATGCAACCAGACACCCCATTTCCACCAAGACAACCGAACGATACAGGAAACGTACCACGCGCACATCGGCAACATTCCAACGAATCTCTGTGCAAAAAATGGTGTGTATTCGCGTGTCTATGTGCAACTTAGTCATTCGGGATGCTCCTTTCGGTTACTGGTAACCGCTGGACGACAGCCGGGCTCGTGGTGCAATCTGATAGGTGATATTTTTCTGAGCCATGCTGCATTGAATTTATTTCCGAATTTGACCTGGGATCCTTTGATAACAATGACTTACATCTCCGCTTTACTTTCGCTATATCTTCGCCTAGAATCGCCGAATCATGCCTGAGTCGCGAGCATTGGCGCAGCCGGTTCTCACCTGCAAGGGGTGCAAGAAGGTCATCCCGATTGGCGTGATGCCAGAGGCTCACATTATCCGAACCTGTCCGCTCTGCGGAGAGCGTAGACGGTATATGCCGGGGGAGGCCTACGAGGGCCATCCGTCCTATCTGTTTAAGAAGAAGCCTAGCCGCTCTGTGCGGCTCCCGTGAGGGACGGTGTTTGATCCGGATGCCCATACTCCCCGGCCCCATCGGGCACTTATCTACATGGGCGCCTGCATGATCGCCGGGATTCGACTCGCCAGGGAGAAACAGGTTCACGTCCGCGTGACGCCCACCAGCGCCGCCATCGATGAATCAGTCGAGTTGGCGCACGAAATCTTCTACAGAGTTTTTCGCAGCGCCGCAAAAATGCCATGAGGGCTTGCGTGTGGCACTGTAACCGAGCTCGCCAGGAAGTTTGTACCCTCTTGCGATTTCAATCGTCATCTCGCGCCACAAAGAGAATGGCGTAGACTTTCGAGTCGGCTTGAGTGTGTCGCTCGCTTCCGACGCGCGCGCCCTTCGCTTGACCGGCACGCGCTTGCGACACGCCATCAACACCGCGAAGCTTCAACGTCCAAATGCCCACGCCACCATCCGTGGGAATTCTCCTCGCCACAGCGCGTTGCCGTGCGACGCGAACCGTTCGCTCATCACGACATCCGCACCTGCAGCGCGCAGCGCGGTCGCCCACCGGATCGCGTTGTTGAGGAAGAACCGTTCCAACGTGCCGGCGACAAGGTACGTGCGAGGAATCGAACTCGGCATCACTCCAGTCGGTTTGTAACCCCCTCCCGGCGAGCCGGAGAAGATCGCACCGTAGACGTCCGGATGCCGAAGCCCAAGGGCGAGCGCCAGCTCTCCACCTGCCGAGACACCGAACACCGCGCTGCGTTCGGCAGGTAGCGCCACACCAAACCGCGACCGCGCCCATCCGCGGACCTCCTCGACGAAAAACCTCTCATGAGCCGCGAATCGTTCCGCGTCAAAGACCGGTGAGTACTCCTTGAGCCGCGCCATCTCATCGGCCAACCCGTGTACACCGACGATCATCGTGGAAGGGACATCGGCCGCCTCGAGAATCCCGCCCCACTGCGAAATCCCCTGACCGTCACCGGCGAATACGACTGCCTGGGGCGCATCCGGTGGGACGTACACCGTGACCTGTCGACCACCGTCGTAGTCGAGCGTCTCGGTGACGAGCTCACCGGCGATCGGGTCGGCACGCGGAGGTTCCGGAAGCGGTTGGGGAACGCCCGCGCCTCCAGCTGGTTGGTCATTCATGGTCCGACTTCTTTCTTCGAGATTCGGCACTTCGATAGCCATCCCAGCCGACAAGTCTCATGGCAAGCCATAACGATCTGTGATTTTGCTTTGGAGTTGCGCGAGCGCGCCAGGTGGCTGGTTCCATGGTCGGGGCGGAGGGATTCGAACCCTATCCATCCCAGAAGCGGCAACTTGAACGATTTGAAGTGTTTGCGTAACTCATTGATCTACCGACTCGTTGTACGCAGCAAGACTTAGGCTGGAGTTGCTATGGTTGCTCCTGTAGGCTGGATTTCCATCCAAAACGGTATCACTGGTATCAGTATCACCGGAATGAAATTGCCGTTCTCCGTATGGTTGACATTGCCGTTCTCCGTATGGTTGACTTTGATCCGTCCCGTCTGTATGCTTGCGCCCTGTCAATTATTCCCCCTCGACAGTTCCCTGAAATAACCGGGGTTTAGCACGAGAGAGCCAATGGCGGTGAACCTCCTGGATCTCGTCCATCTCACGCGACTGATGGGTCGTTCAAGCGGCCGATCAGAAATCAGAATCGCGTTGATCGATGGGCCTGTGCTTGTTACTCATCGCGATCTTGCCCGTGAGAATATTCGCGAATTACCCGGCAGCCTCCGAGGAAGATGCGCGCTTGCGCAGAGCAATGCCTGTGTGCACGGCACTCTGGTAGCGGGAATGCTCTCGGCGCGGCGTGGTTCTGTTGCTGCTGCCATTTGCCCAGATTGCACGCTTTTGCTGCGACCCATTTTTTCGGAGCTAATGGAGACGAACGGGGCAATACCCAGCGCCACTCCTTACGAATTAGCGAATGCCATCATTGATTCGGTCGACGCAGGGGCGCGCGTGCTCAATTTAAGCGCCGCTCTGGCGGAGCCTTCCTCGAATGGAGAGAAGAATCTGGTGGAAGCCTTGGATTATGCAGCGTCGCGCGAAGTGATTTCTGTTGCGGCCGCGGGAAATCAGGGAATCCTTGGAACTTCTGTGGTCACTCGCCATCCATCTGTGATCCCAGTGGCAGCATGCGACCTAAACAGGACGCCACTGGAAGGGTCGAACCTTGGAAACGGGATCGGCCAACGAGGTCTAATGGCGCCGGGCGTGAGCGTAACGAGTTTGGGAACAGACGGCAATCCCCAAATGTTTTCGGGCACGAGCGCGGCCGCCCCATTTGTGACGGGAACGATTGCCCTCTTGTGGTCGCAGTTTCCAGACGCGAACGCTTCGGAGATCAGATTGGCCGTCACTCAGACAGTGGCAACCCGACGGCGTGCCATTGCTCCGCCGTTGCTGGATGCTTGGGCCGCTTATCAAATCATGAATTCAAACCGATTTCGAAAGGTGAGCTGAGTTGAAGGAAGACGATACAGCCATTCCCGACAAGGATGAGGAATCCCGTTCTAAGCCGCGGCCTCGCGTCGTTCGGCTACCGGGCTTTCTTATCGACGAGGAAATCGGCCTTGGTGATTCAATCAAGCGCGTAACTTATGCCATGGGTATTCAACCTTGCAGTGGGTGCGAAAAGCGCGCCGCGATGCTGAATCGCTGGGTGAAGTTTTCTCGGTGACGCCAAATGGGCAACTCAACGAAAAGGAGAAGCACTTATGGAGCACGCACCAGTCACAGAAGCAATCAACGGTAAATCCGACGAGACGCTGAATCCATCAATGAGCCCGGAAGTCCCTTTCCCAGGAACAGTCACGCCCCAGCAGACTGGCGGCAGTTGCCCCAGCTGTTCGGGAGCGCCGACGGCTGTCCTGGCAAGTGCTCCGACCTGCGTTTACGTGATTGGTCATATCGAACCACGCTATCCATCTCTCGGTGTGGAAAAGGAAACCAGGCAAGCGGCCGCGCGAGCAGGTGTTGCTCGTCAGACCGATCGGGAGGTCATGGCCAAAGTCTTGCACGACAAAAGCAACAAATACCTCGTTCGTCAACTCTGCTGGGTCTTGCTGATTCAAGGAATCGAACAATACATCCTGGTGCCGCGTGATGGAGACTATGAATCTCTTGTGGATGCTTACCGTGCCGAACCAAACCCCGGCGATCTCGAACTCGTGATCGGCATGCGCGGATCAATCGCTCCATCGACGATGTGTAACGGACTCCTTGTGCCGATTCTTATTTTTGACCAGGTCTATGCTTTTGATCGCGAGACGCTGCTGGATTCAATTCCGAAACCCCCGCAGGCGGATAAAGCGACCTTCTCCAAGGCCGCCGGAGAAGCGCTTGATCGAATGTTGGAACAAAGTGATAGCCCCGGTACATCCCCGGGGGACATAGCGAAAACGTATCTCGCGATGCGATATCCCCGGATCTATGAGGTCGTGGCCGAACAATTCGGTAAGAATGCTTCGCTCACATCCATCAATGTTTTGCCCTCGCCCCTGGGTGGCCATCGCCGGATCGTTGAGGTCGTGTTTGCATTTACCGATAGAGCGACGGACGTAGTTTCCAAATACTTCGTACGCGTCGACGTGACCGAATGCTTCCCCTTTTTAGTCTCGAAGATGGCGCCTTACTACGACCGTTAGTTCAAAAAAAACACGCGGCGCGCAACATTCGCCGGCATTGCAGAGGCGGGAGGGAACAATGAGCACGACGCCGGGATTCACTGCATGGGCCTCGCTCTATAGGACGTACGGGCATTACTCTAACTCTGCGGTTTCGGTTGCGTCATACGACTTCATGCTGCAACAGACGCTGGTGCCGCAGGCGGCGACGCTCGTTTCCTTGCCGTGTGTCGGTCCAAATTGCCCCCCGAACCAGACGGGCCCAGGAGATGGAGTTGGCGCAGTGCCCGGCACTGACTGTGCCCAACTCTGCAGCCAACAGTATTCCGATGCTTTCGGCAAGTGTTTGCACAACTGTCAGCTCACTTACCCTTCCCCTGGTCAATACACCCAGTATCTAGATTGCATTTATGGATGCGAATCCATAAATGGCTCCTCGAGTTCGTGTTGGATGGTACGGAACTGCAACGGAAGATGTGTGAATACCTCCAGCGACACTCTAAATTGCGGCACCTGCGGTCACACTTGCCCGGCATTTGGTATTTGTACTTCCGGTTTTTGTCATTGCACTTTGGGACGAGCGCTCTGTAAGCTCGGGGGCTCCGAAATCTGCGCTGATCTCAATATCGATGCGCATAATTGCGGACGCTGCGGCCTTATCTGTCGAACCGGACATTGTTGCGGCGGCCGTTGCGTCAATGTCGGAACTGACCCGAACAACTGCGCTAGCTGCGGCCATGTGTGTCCGCCAGGGCCGTCCAATTCACATCCCACATGTACCAAGGGAAATTGCGGCTTCGCCTGCAACTCCGGCTTCACTCTGTGCAACGGCGCTTGCGTTGACCTGAACAGCAACCCGAGCAATTGCGGTAGTTGCGGTCATGTCTGCCCGCTGCCCCCGAAGGCGCAATCCGCTTCATGCGTCAATGGAACGTGCGACTTCACCTGCCCTCCCGGCTTAGCTAAGTGCGCTAATGGCTGTTTCGACTTATCCAGCGATGCGTCCGCCTGTGGTGCATGTTCGCACATGTGTGGCGTGAATGAAGGATGCTGCAACGGCCAGTGCACTGCTCTCGGGACTAACAGTCACTGTGATTGCAATACTGTTTGTCGAGCCATCGAGACATGCACACCGGTCACCTATGAAGGAGGTGCGAAAGGATGGCAGTGCCAATGTACTAGTCCCGGCTTTCGTTGGTGTTCACCTGTAGACGACCCCAACCTTATCGTTACCGGTTGTTTTGATCTGCAAAATGATCCCGCGCATTGTGGTTTTTGTGACAACCCTTGTGCGCGCGGTCAGAAATGCGTGAATGGAAGCTGCAAACATAGCTGTGACCCGTTTAAAGATTGCGGCAGTGGAATTTGTAAGGATGTGAACACTGATCCAGAAAATTGCGGCCAGTGCGGCGCTAGTTGTGGCCCATTTCAAGGGTGCATTAATGGCAAATGCAGTTGCATCACTCCTTGCGGCGCCATCTGCTGTCCGGAAGGTAGAGTCTGCCAGAATGGACAGTGCGTTTGCGCACCGGGACTTGAGAGCTGCGGTAGCTTCTGCTGTGCTCAGGGTGCATGCTGTGATGACAAACAGTGTATGGTATCTGCGGATGATACTTGCTGCGGCAAAGGGGATGGCTCATCCTGTTCCGGTGTTTGCTGCGACGATGGCAGTTGTGCGTATAGTGAAGAATTTTGCAATTAGCAACATTGCAACCGTGTTGCGGCCTCATCGATTCCGTAGTTTTGTTGGAGGCGGAAATTACAACGCAAGATACAGCGACGCCGCATTGAACAAACGATTCGAGCAGGTGGAGGATGGGATCGGAATTGGTCGGGGCGGAGGGATTCGAACCCCCGACCCTCTGCTCCCAAAGCAGATGCGCTACCAGACTGCGCTACGCCCCGACATCAGTTGATTGTATCGCACGCATGCCCTGCATCCGCGCGCCGCAGCAGGTGTCACGTTACCTTCCCCCGTGGGATTCCAACAGCCTGATCACCACCCATGTCAGCACGATCAGCGGCAACGAAAATACAGCGAGGAGCGCGCCGCCCAGTGTCATCAAAAACGCCCAATCCTTCCACGTATGAATTTTCGGCTGCTCCATGTGCCGCGTCATCAATTTGAAATTGCGCCGGTTCGCCTTCCACGCAACGTCGAACGCATCGCCCAGAAATGGAACGGAACCCACCAGCACCTCAATCCCCACATTCACCGACATGCGAATCAGCGTGACATAAGGAACGCCGCGAAACCATGCCGCAACAATCAAAATGCAGGATGCCAGTCCTCCCAGCACGTCGCCAATGCCAGGGACGAGACCGACGATGGCATCCAGTCCGAAGCGAATAGTAGTTCCGGGGATGCGCAGCCAGTCATCCAGAACATGCGCCAGCATATCCAGATTTTCATCGTTGAAGACACGGCTGCCGCGACCGCCGCGCGGCGGCAGAATCTGTGGAGGATGTTGCGGATCAATGCGCGACGGCAAGGGCTGGCTCCGATCCACCCGCAAAAAATCAGGTGCTGTGAATGCTACAATTCTAGTTGTTCATGGCGGCTATAGTTCAGTGGCAGAACGCCGGTCTGTGGCACCGGATGTCGTGGGTTCGACCCCCACTAGCCGCCCCAAATGAACGCCAATGCCGTCCCGTTCCGCGTCTCCAATGTAGTCCACGCACCGTGTTTCCGGCTCCCGCCGCGACAGGATGAGCTCCGCGAACGACACCCAATCTCTCATGCAGCCGACGAATCAAGCGGGTGAATCCGTCAGCGCCCCGGTCTGGCTCAAGGAGTTTCGTCCACGCCGCTGGCTTCGCCAGGGCGATCTGCAAACCTTGGCAGCAAATTTTCTGCCGCGCGCCCTGCAACTCCCCGTCCCGGAAAACGCTCTGGTGGAAGTCGAGTCTGCCACGCATAGCCGCGTGCTCTGCCACTGCAACTGGCAGCCGCAGTCGATTCGCGCTGAATGTATGACCCTTCTGCTCGTTCACGGCCTCGAAGGCTCCTCGCAGTCACAGTACATGCTGGGCAACGCCGCGAAAGCATGGCGCGCGGGATGGAATGTGATCCGCATGAATATGCGCAACTGCGGCGGCACGGAGTCCCTGTCGCCGACCCTCTACCATTCTGGGCTTTCCGGCGATGTGCGTGCCGTCGCGGAATTTTTCGCCGCGCTGCACAACCTGTCCCACGTCGCTTGGGTGGGTTACTCCATGGGCGGCAATATGGTCTTGAAAGCTGCCGGTGAGTGCGGCAATACCGCGCCACATTGGTTGCGCGCCGCTGTCGGCGTTTCGCCGGTTCTCGACCTGCAACCCTCTGCCGACGCGTTGCACAATCCACGCAATCGCATCTACGAATGGAATTTCCTTCGCAATATGCTGGCACGGTATCGCCGTAAAGCAGAGCTGCTCCCGGGCAAATTTTCGCTCGCGAACTGCAAACTTGTCCGCAGCATTCGCACCTATGACGAATACATCGTCGCTCCCAACTGCGGTTTCCTGGGTGCCGACGACTACTATGACCGCGCCGCTTCGGCCCGTGTCATCGATCGCATCGCTGTCCCGACATTGATCCTGCACGCACTCGACGATCCCTTCATTCGCATTCTTCCCGAGACACGCGAAAAGATTGACTCCAATCCAAACATCGCATTCGTCGAAACAGAGCGCGGCGGCCATTGCGCATTTCTCGCGCCGCCGACGACGGAATGACGATGGCTACTGGGCGGAATCCACCCTGCAGAGCTTTATCCAATCCACCATCGCATCCGCAGCGGGACGAAACTAGCATGCACGCGGACTGGACTGTCGCCTGTGCCGCTGACGATCCGTGGGTTGTGGTCCCCTGGTCTCGCGAGGATGAAACCATCTGCTACATCGATCTTCGCGCCGCGCCGCAACGATTGGAAGAGATTCCGGAAGCCGTGCAGTATCCTTGCCTGGCCAAAGCTCTCCGGCGCTGGAATCAGCCGGACACATCGCTGTTCACAGCCAAGTGTGATGTCTGGAATTATCCGGCGAGACTTTTTGATGCGGAGGATCTGCCAGGCTTCGATTACGCACGCGGCAGTTACATCGACCTTCTCTCCGTCGAGCCAGAATTGTTCTCGAGTTTTGCCGCCTGTGAACAACAACTGCGGTCGTGGACGGAAATCGCGCGATCCATTCCGTTGCCGGCCACCCGATGTGAGTGGACCTTGCGCCGAGCACGCATCATGCCTTCGCTAGTCGAGTCTTCCGCCGCCGCCTCGAAACACACTTCGCCACTCGACGGATTTGCGACCTCGCTGTATGTGTGGGGATATGGTGCTTCCGAACAATCTGTAGCATCTGTGTGGGCTGACGCGGTGGAATCCGTCATCGAGCCTGTATTGCGGTTGAACCGTAAATGAGCTTGCAGAAGATTTCGCCGCGCAAAACTACCTCGGAACAAGGCCGCCATGCGCACTCGCGGACATGATGCTTACTTCGACATATCTCGAACTCTGCGCACAACGCTACAATAATCGAAGCCGTGCGTGGCAACCATCCGCGCATTTGGGCGAGTAGCTCAATCGGATAGAGCACCGGCCTTCTAAGCCGGGGGTTGTGGGTTCGATTCCCGCCTCGCCCACCATTTCGGACTTACGACTGACTCGTTGCATCCCGCAAACGCGCGCATCCAGCCATCCATCGATACCTACTCTTTCGATAGCCTGATTGGGTCGAGACGTTGCGCGTAGCCGTGACCGAGGACGAATCCAAAATGTGGATTACTGACCCGCAAAGGACGTCCGCCGGAGTCGTGGACGATTTTCTCCGGTCGCCGAACTAATCCGCTTCGTGCTGACTTGCTAAGGTCGCTGAAGCTCGCGACGATCGAGTGACCGGAACGGAGCGACTTCTTTTCACCCGCAGACCCAGCCGCTTCAGCTGCCGGCTTAGCAGCGACGGGCAAACTTCCACCTGATACTGCAGCGCCAGCAGATACTGCAGCTCCACCAGTGTGCGGTCCGGTCGCTCGTCCAACCATTTTCCTAGCGCCTGATGTAGTTCCGGTGTGAGCCGGCTCTGTGGTCCTGGCCGGTGTCGCACGCGCTCCGATCTTCCATTGCGCTTGCGCTGGTCGATTACCTTGCGTGCCCATCCGTAGCTGACGCCAAAGTTCTCCGCCACCTTACGCACACTCTGCCGGCCTTTGTCGCACGCCGCCAGAAATTTCCTCCGCAAATCATCTTCAAAAGCTCTTGCCATCCTCAATCTCGTTCCTGGGGTTTGCCACAACAATACTACCCTATCTGTGAATCCTGGCAGCGATTATTTGTATGCGAAATTTGACGGCTGGTCCGCAACCCGCTTCGGTTGCCTCCCTGGATTTCTGTGATCTCGATGCCGGCAAGACCAGAAATCAGGCAACCTTTTCAATGCTTTGGTTGCAACTGGAATTGTGCGAAGCGAATGAGGAATGATGCGCTGCCCGGTCAGCCCGGCGCAGTGCTCCGATCAGCCAACGACGACTGTCAGGCTTCTTCTTCAACCGTTGTGGATTGATTGGCCTTGGCTGCCGCGATGATCTTTTCCTGCGTCTGCGGCAGAACAAAATCGTAGTGGTCCATGTCCATGTGAAAGCTGCCCTGGCCCTGCGTCATCGCGGTCAGGTCGGCCCCGTAGGTCAACATATCCGCCATCGGCACTTCGGCCTGGATGGTGGTCTGTCCATGCACAGAGCTGGGTTCCATGCCCAGCACGCGGCCATGCCGCCCCGGCAGATCTCCCATCACCGTTCCTGCAAATGAATCCGGTGTGTGGATGCTGACCCGCATCACAGGCTCCAGCAACGCCGGCCGCGCCCTTTCCATGCAGTCGCGGAAGGCCAGCCGGCCCGCGATGCGAAAACTCATTTCATTCGAATCCACTTCGTGATACGACCCATCGAAAACTGTCACCCGAAAATCCACCATGGGATGGCCCGCCAGGTATCCTCGATCGGCAGCTTCCCGCACCCCCTTTTCAATCGCGGGAACATAGTTGCGCGGAATCGCGCCACCGAAAATATCGTTCACAAACTCAAAGCCCCCGCCACGCGGCAGTGGCTCGATGCGAATCTTGCAGTCGCCAAACTGCCCATGACCGCCCGACTGCTTTTTATGCCGCCCATGTCCTTCAGCCTGGGCGCGAATCGTCTCCCGATACGGTACCTTGGGAGCTTTCAATGTGACTTCCGTGTGATACCGCCGCCGCAACTTGGATACCACCACTTCAATATGCTGCTGGCCCGTACCTGCGATCAGAAATTCATTCGTCTGCGGATCGCGATAGAAACGGATCAACATATCTTCTTCCATGATTCGGTGCAGGGCATTCGCCAGTTTGTCTTCATCGGCGCGGGTACGCGGTTCAATGGCAAACGCAATCGCCGGTTCCGGGTTCTGCACCTGCTCATACAGGATTGCGTGCCGGCTGTCGCCCAGGGTATCGCCGGTGTGGGTGCTCCGCAGTTTGGCCACCGCACCCAGGTCGCCGGCATGCAGCTCCGTTACGGCGACCGGCTTTTTCCCTTGCATAATGGCCAGATGCGCCAGCTTTTCCTGCGCCTGCTGCTTGTAGTTGAAGACCGAATCGTTATCGTGCGCGCAGCCCGAGAAGACTTTGAAGAAGGAAATTTGTCCAGCAAATGGGTCGGAGATTGTCTTGAAGACGAACAGTGAAAGAGGCCCGTTGTCGACTACCGGCTGGTCCTCTTTTTCCGCTGTTCCTGCCGCGTCGCCATTTCCCGGCTTCCCATTTTTTCCCGACAATGCGGTCGCCGGCACGGGGTGGCGCTCGATCGGTGCGGGCGCATAGATGCGAAAAAAATCCAGCAGGCGGTCGGTCCCAATTTTCGCCAAACCGGAAGAGAACATCACGGGGAAAATCCGATCCTCCCGAATCGCTTCATGCAACGCAGTTACCAGGTGTTCTTCGCTTAGCGTGCCTTCATTAAAGAATTCTTCCAGTAACTCGTCCTTTCCCTCCGCCACCAGTTCCACCAGCGCCTCGTGCGCCGCTTGCGCCCGCGCCAGCAGGTCTTTTGGAATAGGGATGGATTGTCCCCGGCCTTTGGATTCGCGGCGATAGTCGTACGCTTGCATCGCGATCAGGTCCACGATGCCGGAGAAGGACGCGCCCTCCCCGATCGGCAACTCGACCGGTGTCACGGTGCGTCCAAAGCTTGCCCGCAAGTTTTCCAGCACCGTCTCCGGTGTGGCTCGCTCACGATCCACGCCATTGATGACCAGAATGCGCGGCAGCTTGAATTCCTCCGCGTAGTCCCACACCCGCTGCGTCATCGGTTGCGGTCCCTCCACTGCGTCGACCACTACCGCAACCGCTTCCACGGGCAACATCGCCGACCGCGCTTCCGGCACAAACATATTGAAGCCCGGAGTATCGATCAGATTGATCTTCACTCCGCTCCAATCACAGAATGCGACAGCATTCGCCAGCGTCACACGCCGCGAAACTTCCTCTTCGTCGTAGGCGGTCACCGCCGTCCCGTCTTCCACGCTGCCCATGGTCGCAATTGTGCCGGCTGTCGCCAGCAAGGCTTCAATCAGTGTGGTTTTTCCGCAGTGCGAGTGGCCGACGAAGGCCAGATTCCGAATCTCGTTGCCCAGGTATGTCTTCATGCCAGTCCTCCAGAACCGCAATACTGGAGAAGGGTGCGCGTGAGGAAAGACACGGATGGCCCAGCAAATCCGGGGGCTGGAGCCACATCTTCTCCGGAGCGGTGTTCCCATCTGCAGCGTCGGCGCCGAGACCGGGTCTCGCGCTTTTCCTCACAGCGAAAGCTGCTCATGCTGCCGATAGTAATCAATTCCCGCTCGAAACCTGCATCGAATGCCACGCCGGCCCTCGCACACGCGACCGCTGCAACCAGCACTTCGAAGGACTACGGAGTCTAGCATTGGAGCTTCCGCGACGGCAAGTCGACAGCATCTACGGGTTCAGGACCGCCGTCGTTTTTGCCGCCACGCTGCCTGCTGCAGGAAGCGTGTCGCGCACCTCTACCTCGACCGCATCGCCGGTATAGCTTGCGTTCGCCGCGGGTCGATAGCGCACGATTGCCCGCAGTCCCTCTAAGTGCCGGCAGGTGCTGAAGTGATCTTCTCCCCACCATAGTGTGTCGGAGAATCCAAATGCGGAAGAGTGCTCTTCGGCGCAAAATGCGAGATACTGTAACGGAGCGATATCGAGTCCATATGGCAGAGACACGCAACTTTAAAGATCACTATCTTTTCGGTAACCTTGAAAGCAGCGCACTCAATCAGAGCAAAGTGCGCGAGGTCAACTTCGGATACGACCAGAATGAGGGAGTTATCCTCACCACCCTCGATACTGCGCTCAACTGGGTGCGCAAAAGCTCCATCTGGCCCATGACGTTTGGCCTGGCCTGTTGTGCCATTGAGATGATGTCCATGGGCGCGTCAAGATTCGACGTGGCCCGCTTCGGTGCCGAGGTTTTCCGGCCCTCCCCGCGCCAGTCCGATCTGATGGTCATCGCTGGTCGCGTGTCGACCAAAATGGCCCCCGTGATTCGGCGACTTTATGACCAGATGCCCGACCCCAAATGGGTCATTTCCATGGGAGCCTGCGCCACCTCCGGCGGCGTTTTCAATAACTATGCTCTCGTTCAAGGCGTCAACCAGATCATTCCTGTCGACGTCTACGTTCCCGGCTGCCCACCTCGTCCGGAACAACTCATGTATGCCTTGACCCTGCTTCAGGAGAAGATTTTCCGCGAGCGCGGGACCGTGAAAAAAGTCCTTAACTTGGAATAATTCCAGTCCGGACCGCTGCAATGGAAACCTGAAGGGCATTGCGGATCACAGAGATAAACCATAAATTTTATTGGCGCGGGGGTATCCGTTGGTATACCTTTACATTAGCCCGGTAGGTGTGGGCAACGCTTTGTTCAGTCATTGTGCTCTTATCAGTGGATTGTCAACTGTGGAACTACTAGGCTGACCAACAGGGGATCGGCCTGATCACCGGCGCTTGGGATAGTTAGAACAAAGCGCTCGAGTAAGCAGATTACTAGGCTCATTTACACAATGTTCGGGAGGATACAGGGATGGAACACTTCAAATTAAGTACGAAGGGTTGCTGGATCGCAGCCATTTGCGTACTGGGGCTGACTACCACGCTCATGGCGCAAGAGGCCTCGAGTTCTTCTAGCAAGCCCACAACCACCATGGCGGCGAATTCGCCTACGACCGTTAACCCTTCCAGGGTTGATATCTTTCTTGGCTACTCCTATTTGTCGCCTCATGACACAGTCAAAGGACAGCCCTATGCTTCTGTGAATCTCGGCGCCATCGGAAGCGGCGCATACTACTTTAATAAGTATCTGGGTTTGGAAGCTAGTCTCGCCTCCCACCCCGATGGTCAGGGAGATGGATTTACCACCATCAACGGTGGACCCACCGTTCGTTTACCACTGGACGGCATCGGCAGTGTTACGCCTTTCATCCACGCATTGGTAGGCGCGACCCGCATCGGGGGTCCCAACTTCAATACCGTTGAAGCGGACGGCGTAACTCAAATCCACTTGGTGAACCCGTATCGTTGGGGAACAACTCTGACAGTCGGCGGCGGCATGGATCTGCCCATCCCCGGCTTTTCGCATCGTCTCTCCTGGCGTGTCTTCCAGGCCGATTATCAATACATGCACGTTTCTTTCGGTCCCGGGACAAATCTGCCGCCGGATGGTTCCACCAATATCCTCGGTGGGCGCGCAAATATCGACAATGCTCAGTTGAGCACCGGTCTGGTGTTTCATATGGGTAGCATCATCCCGCCGCCGCCAGTTGCCTATACCTGTTCTGTTAGCCCGTCAGAAGTATATCCGGGCGATCAAATTACAGTTACCGGCAATGCGCAGAATCTGAATCCAAAGAAGACCGCGACTTATAGCTGGACTACAACCGGCGGTAAGATCAGCGGTACTTCCTCCACCGGCACCGTCGATACGGCCGATCTCAATCCTGGCACCTACACCGTGGCGGGTCACGTCACGGAAGGCGTCAAGCCGGGTGAGACAGCGGACTGCAATGCGACCTTCACGGTCAAGCAGTTTGAGCCGCCGACAGTCGCTTGCACGGCCAATCCTACCTCGGTCAATCCAGGCGATTCCGCTACGATTACCGCTCAGGGAACCAGCCCGCAGAATCGTCCTCTCACCTACAGCTATAGCGCTTCGTCAGGTCAGATCAGCGGCTCCAACAATACCGCTACTCTGAATACGACCGGTGCCGCCCCTGGGGTGATTACAGTTACATGTAACGTTGCTGACGATAAGGGTCAAACCGCTTCGGCAACCACGGACGTAACCGTCAACGCGCCGCCACCACCGCCGCCTGCACCGAAGACCGAGACATTGTGCTCGATCAACTTCGGCCGCGACAAGCGTCGGCCGGTCCGGGTCGACAACGAAGCCAAGGCCTGCCTTGACGATGTTGCCTTGAACCTCCAGCGTAGTGCTGACGCCAAGGCAGTTCTGGTCGGCAGCAGTGCTCCTAACGAGCGCCACGGCGATACACAGGCTGCAGAACGCGCAGTCAATACCAAGGCGTATCTGGTCAATGAGAAGGGGATCGATCCTTCCCGCATCGACGTCCGCACCGGAACCGCAGGGTCTGACACTGTTCAGAACTACCTGGTCCCGTCGGGCGCCAACTTCGACAACGATGTACCCGGCACAACTCCCGTGGATACATCCGCTTCAAGGCGTCGAAGAATGCGTATGGACGCGGCCCTGCAACGACAACAACACCGCACCATCATCATCACAAGGCGGCGGCTCCCGCCAAGCAGTAAGAAATAACGGAGGAGTCGAATGAAAAGGGCCGGCCAGCTATGCTGGCTGGCCCTTCTCCTTGTTGACAATCAAGGAACTTCGCACGCAGCATCCGGTCGATCTTGCAAACCATCGAAGGCCGGCCGGGTGTATATCTCATTTCAATGGTCAACAAACCCCCTATGCATACCATGCGACGAACCTTTCTTCCGATTCAGCTAGCGATCATCCTCAGCTTCTTGATTCTCTCCGGCGCCTCGACAGCCGCGTTGGCCCAGGTGTGGAATTCTGTCGGCCCCTATGGCGGAGATGCGCGTAGCTTTGCCTCCAATCCCTCCGCCCCCTCGCACATCCTTCTCGGAACGACGAGCAGTTGGATTTACGAGACCGACAATGGCACGCAATGGTCTCGCTTGAGCAAAATCTCCCCGTCGGATTCGCTGGTGGTCGACAACATCGTCATGGATCGATCCAATCCCCAGCACGTCCTGGCCGGTGCCTGGAAACTGGATCAGCCTACCGGCGGAGTCTTTTCCAGCGACGATGAAGGCCGTCACTGGAAGCCCGTGCCCGACATGGCAAATCAGTCCGTCCGAGCCTTGGCCCAGGCGCCTTCCGATCCCAAAATTTGGGTAGCCGGGACGCTCGGCGGCATCTATCGCAGCCAGGATGACGGTGTCCATTGGAGCTTGATCAGTCCCGTCGGCAGCTCCGAAATTCACGAAGTTGAATCGATCGCCATCGATCCCGTCCACCCGGAAACTATCTACGCCGGGACCTGGCACCTGCCCTGGAAGACCGTGGATGGCGGCCGTACCTGGCAAAGTATCAAGCAGGGCTTGATCGTCGACTCGGACGTATTCTCGATCATCATCGACCCCAGAGCCCCCGACACCGTCTACACCAGCGCCTGCTCCGGAATCTATAAGAGCACCAATGCGGGCGCCGAATTCCATAAGATTCAAGGCATCCCGACTACCGCTCGCCGTACCCGCGTCTTAATGCAGGATCCCAACAACTCCAACATCGTCTACGCCGGCACCACCGAAGGCCTCTATCGCACCGTCGACGCTGGCGCCGCTTGGAAATTGATGACCCCCAGCGACATCATCATCAACGATATTTACGTTGACCCGAAAAATTCGCAGCACATTCTCATGGCCACCGATCGCAGCGGCGTCCTTGAGAGTGACGATGGCTCGGTCAGTTTCCATGCCTCCAATCAGGGATTCTCCGAGCGTCAGGTCTCCTCCATGGTCGTCGATCCCAATCATCCGGACACCATCTATGTCGGCGTCTTGAACGACAAACGTTTTGGCGGCGTGTTTACCTCCAAAGATGGCGGAGATAGCTGGGCCCAGATCAACGCCGGCCTGGAGAATGACGACGTCTATGCTCTCGCCATGTCGCCCTCCGGCAATCTTCTGGCGGGAACGAATCGCGGAATTTTCCGCTGGAACTCCGGCAAATGGGACGACGTCAGCCATCGTCTCAAGGCGACTACCCGCAAAGTGACCCATGTCCACGGAAAACATCGCTCCGTTTCCACGGAAATCGTCGAAGTTCCCGACGGCGAGATTGAGACCAGCGTCTACGGCCTGGCGTTTGCCAATGGCGAGTGGTACGCCGCCACCACGGAGGGTATCTATCGCAGCCAGGACGGCGGTTTTGTCTGGCATAGCAGCCCTGCCTCAATGCCTGGCAGCTCCACGACCTTCTGGGATGTCGCGGCCCAAGGCAGTACAGTGATGGCCAATGGCACCTCTTCGCTCTACCTGTCTCAGGACCAGGGCGCAACCTGGCATTCCATCTCGCTTCCCGCGCGCTGGAGTCGCGTCCGCTATGTTGCAATCGACGCAACCGGTCGCCTCTGGCTCGGTGGCCGCCTCGGCGTCGCCTATAGCGAGGATCAGGGCCAGTCCTGGCAGCCCTCGAAGCTCCCATTCAACGACGTCAGCGGACTGCGGTATGATGCCCACAACCAGCGCATCATGGCGACCTCCTACGAGTCCGATCTCGTCTTTGGCATTGATTCGACGGGCAAGAACTGGACCTGGTGGAATCCGGGCTGGCGTACCCACGTCGTGGGTTCTTCCAGCGGCCACCTGGTGGCTGCCACCTTACTGCACGGCATTCTTGTCCAGCCGGAGAAGCAGTTAGCCTCCGGAGGCTTCTAAAGCCCGTTCGCAGCCACTGTCTTTCGTAGCAGGGGTCCGATGCGCAGCGTTGCCGCCAACTAGCTGCGCATCGGAAATCCTCGCCGGCGTACGATGTTTGTGGACCTGCGAACCGGATGCCGCACCACCCTGTCTATGACGCTACCTCCGGATCCCTCCCGCGCGATTCGACCGGCCGTCCTGCGGGATCTGGATGCCCTGGCAGTCATTGACGCCCTCTGTTTCCCCGCCGGCATTGCCTATCCTCGGGAAGAAATCGAATTTCTATTGCGTAATCCTCACGTGATGACGGTCGTGGCAGAGCGAGCGGGTGTCATCCGCGGATTCGCCGCTTTCCAACGATTGCAGCCGCACCAGTCGCGCCCCCACGGTCGCTACGGTGAACTCGTGACCATTGAGGTCTTGCCCCAGTTTCGGCGACAGGCGATTGGCGCCGAACTCTACCAAACCCTGGAAGACAGTCTCAAAAACTGGGGAGGTACCCGCATGCAACTCCATGTCTCCACCGACAATCGAGCTGCGCTGTCCTTCTACCGGCAGTTGGGGTATTCCATTATCGGCCGCATTCCCCGCTATTACCTCAAGTCCATCGACGCCTGGCAGATGGAAAAGGTCTTCGCTCCCAGCTAGCGCGGGCTGCTCTCGACGGCGCCGCTACATACCGTTCGCCTGAAGAACCGCCAGCAATTGCCGCGTCTCCTGGTCGGTCGATGCCCCGTCCGCTCGCCAGTACACATGCCCTTTCTGATCGACCAGCAGGGCAACCACATCCTTCTCGTTGGCGATGTGCAGCGATCGCTTGAATCCGGGCTTGCCGACATAGGCGGTCAGTATCCGGTCCCGCAAATCCTTGTCCGTCGTGTTGCTGCGCAATGCCGCGTTGAACCACCATCGATAGAGAAAATTCTCATGCGACATGGTCAGTAGTTCGTAGAAGCGAAACTTCCCATGACCCGACTGGATTTGCCGCGCCGCCGGAATCCACGTGTCCACCTCCTCCTGCTGCTCGCGCGCAAATGAGATGAGCACCAGGTTCAGCTGCCCGGCAAATTCTCCCGGCAGGTTCAGGCGAGCATGATCCAGATCGGTTGCTTCAATTGCAGGGAACTGGCCGAGCGCAGTGGCTGCCGTCGTCAAGCCCCGCGCCAGGGAGCCGGCCAGAAAACAGAAAATCAACAGCGAAAAAAATGCGCGACGATAGCAATCGTTGGTTCGCAAGGGCAGCATGGGCAATTTCTTCCTTCCTCAGCGTAACAGCACAACAAAAATATCGAGAAAATACCCAGCCCCGGATTGCGGCCGAATCCTCATTGTAACGATTGTCTCTTTCCATCCAGTCAACCCGTTTTGTGATTCAGTTGTTCGTGGCTGTCCGGTCAACTATCATAGTGACAGGTGCAACTGTGGAAGACATCAGGAAATCCCGGCACTCATTCCAGACCGACGATCCTCGCCTGTCCGCGATTGCCGACAAGGTCTTCGCCGAAACGCGGCTGAGTTTTGAAGATGGCGTCGCGTTGTACCGTTCCGCGGACATCCTCGCCGTGGGCTGGCTCGCTAACTGGGTGCGCGAGAAGATGCACGGCGACATCGCCTACTTCAACGTCAACCGTCATATCAATCCCACCAATGTGTGTGTCGCGGCCTGCCGTCTCTGTGCGTTTGGACGGAAAAAGGATGCGCCCGGCGCCTACACCATGGCCCTGGAAGAGGCGTGGCAGCGTGCCGCCGAAGGCTACTCGGAAGCCGTGACAGAATTTCATCTGGTCGGCGGCCTTCATCCCGATCTCCAGCTCGAATATTTCCTCGACCTGATCAGCGGTTTGAAACAGCGTTTCCCCCGCGTCCACATCAAGGCCTTCACCATGGTGGAGATAGCCTACCTCGCCAAGCGTTCTAAGCTCACCATCCGCGAGACCATTGAAAAGCTCAAGGCCGCCGGCGTCGATTCCATGCCGGGCGGCGGCGCGGAGATTTTTGCCGACCGCGTGCGCCACATTATCTGCGACCACAAAATCGATGGCGAGGAGTGGATCGAAACCGCGCGCCTGGTGCATCAGCTTGGCATGCGCTCGAACGCCACCATGCTCTACGGCCATGTCGAAAATGACGAAGACCGCGTCGACCATCTGTTGCGCCTGCGCGCATTGCAGGATGAAACGGGCGGCTTCCAGACATTTATTCCGCTCGCATTCCATCCCGATAACACCGCCCTCGACCATCTGCCGCGTACCACTGGACTCACCGATATCCGCCAGATCGCCGTCGGCCGGCTCATGCTCGACAACTTCGCCCACATCAAGGCCTATTGGCAGATGATGACGGCGAAGATCGCCCAGATCGCCTTGCGCTTCGGCGCCGACGACATTGATGGCACCGTGGTTGAAGAAAAAATCTATCATGATGCCGGCGCGGAAACACCGCAGGGCATGCGCCGCGCGGACCTTGTCCGCCTCATCACTGAAGCCGGCCGGGTTCCAGTAGAACGCGACACCCTCTATCGCGCAGTCGAACGCAGCGGCGACACCTTCACTGTCGCCGTGTAATCGCGCTCTGCGGCCATTTCCTCGATCTCTCGACTCAGCACCGATTCGTCCAGGAGTGATCCACTATGGGTTCCTTTTCACGTCGTGTGGCAGCGCCAGGGATTTGCGGAAGCGCCCTCATCCTTGGCATCCTTCTCTTCGCCGGCATCGCGCCGGCCCAGCAGACTGCACCCATGCCCGCCGGACCAATCCACGGCGGCGGAGGAATCACCATGCCGCCACCACCCCCCACTCCCATCATTCCTGTGACCGACCAATACCAGGTCCAGACCGTCACCGCCTGTGCCCAGCCGCCCTGCGCCGAAGATAAATCTACCCTGAAAAAAGTTACCGTCACCGATAACTACCGCTGGCTGGAAGACAACAATAGCCCGCGCGTTCGCCAGTGGATTCAGTCGCAGATTGCTTACACCAATCTCTATCTCTCCCAGGTCAAAATCCGGCCGCAGATTGTTCGTCAGTTGACGGCGCTCATGAATGTAGACACGCAAACGGTGCCGCTGGTCGAAAAGGATGTGTATTTCTTCAAGAAGCGAATGGCCGACCAGAACCAATCCTCCATCTACATGCGCCGTGGTTTGCATGGTGCGGATACTTTGCTGGTGGATGCCGCAAAGCTCAGCGCTGACCAGAATACTTCCGTCACCATTCGCGATGCCTCGCTGGAAGGCAAGTGGCTCGTCTACGGTGTGCGCGTCGGCGGCGCGGATGAAGAAACGCTCCACGTTCTCAACGTCGATACCCATCAGGATCTGCCGGATGTTTTGCCCCATGCCCGCTACTTCGGCGTCAGTCTTGCCCCGAAAAATAAAGGACTGTACTACTCGGTCTACAATCCCACCGGAACCCACGTTTTCTATCACGCTTTCGGCACGCCTGTTGCCTCCGACAAAATGATTTTTGGCGACGACTACAAGGGCCGCAAACTGGGGCCGCTCGATCTGACCAGCGTGCGCGTCTCGCAGAACGACCGCTACCTTGTCCTGCAGATTTCCCACGGCGTTCCCGCAACTCAGGAAGATGTTCTCGTCCAGGACCTTCGTCATCCGGCAAGCGGCTGGCAGCCGATCATCTATGGCATCCAGGCGCATTTCAGCGCCATGGTCGTGGGTGACTCCGTCTACGTCAAAACCGACTACAAGGCGCCCAACGGCCGCATCATTCGGGTCGACATCGCTCACCCGGAAGAATCTGCATGGCAGACCATCGTTCCCGAGAGCACCAACGCCATTCAGGATTTCACCGTCACCGGCCATCACCTGTTTGTCACCCGGCTGGTCGACGTGAAAACTCGAGACGACCGTCCACGATCTGGATGGCAAGCAGACCGGCGAGCTGCACTATCCAGCCATCGGCACCGGCTCGCCTGTCAGCGGCCGCATCGATCAGAAGATTGGCTTCTATACATTTGAGTCGCTGAATCAGCCGCCCACGATCTACAGCTATGACGCATTGACCGGCAGCTCCGCAATTTTCTTCGCCGAGAAAACTCCCTTCGTCACCGGCGAGTATGAGGTCCGCCAGGTCTTCTACCACTCCAAGGATGGCACCCGCATTCCCATGTTTATCGTGGGACGCAAAGGCTTGCCGCGCGACGGCAGCGTGCCCACTTTGATGACCGCCTATGGCGGGTTTGACATCAGCATGACGCCCGAATGGAATCCCGAGTATGCCTGGTGGCTGGAACAGGGAGGATATTTCGCGTTGCCCAATCTCCGCGGTGGCAGCGAGTACGGCGAAGCCTGGCACAAGGCGGCAATGTTCCAGAACAAGCAGAATGTCTTCAATGATTTTTATGCCGCCGCCGAATACTTAATCGACAACCACTACACCACGTCCCAACTCCTCGCCATTCGCGGCCGCTCCAACGGCGGTTTGTTAATGGGCGCCGCAATGACCCAGCGTCCCGATCTGTTCGGCGCCATCTGGTGCGGATTTCCCCTGCTCGATATGCTGCGCTATCAGCATTTCCTCATCGGCCGCTTCTGGACCACGGAATACGGCTCCGCAGACAATCCCGCGCAATTCAGCTATCTTCGCGCCTATTCGCCCTACCAGAACGTCAAGCCGGGAACGAAGTATCCGGCCATCATGTTCTTTACCGGAGACAGCGATACTCGCGTCGCCCCGCTCCATGCCCGCAAGATGACCGCGGCCATGCAGGCCGCCAGCGCCAGCGACCGCCCCATCCTGCTCCACTATGAACTTAAGGCCGGTCATAGCTCCGGCGTTTCCATCCATCAGCTGGTCGCCGACTACGCCGACGAACTCGCTTTTCTCTGGAATGAAACCGCAGAAACAAAATAGCCTGAAATGGCAAGCGGATAGAGAATCCCCATCCATGATGGGTTCGGCCGGGTGGCCCACCCCTTGAATGACAGGTGTGAGGGTGCCCCATCCTGTCGCAGCCAGGGTGGAATACCACGAAGCCCGCGTCACACCAACAGTGAAATTACTCTGACTAATTCATCCAGCGCCGATCCGTCGGGTCTTTCTCACCGTCCGGATCGATGTAGCGTCCCTGCCCGTCAAACTTCACATTGCGGTCATGCTTCCGCATGTAGACTTCGAACTTCCGCGCCGCCCGCCGCCGCTTCCAGCGATAGTATCCATTGCGGAATGAGAACACCCGCTCCGTCGCTGCATGCGCATACCCACGCCGCGGCGCCATTTTGATGTAGATGTATCCGAACAGCGCACCGCCCAGCGACGCCAGCGACAGAAAACCGCTGGGCCCCTGAAACACGCTCGCCACCGCAATCAGGATAAAGACCATCACCAGATATTTTGCGCGGATGGAAATGGGCAATGGAAACATCAGAAATTTCTGGTCGCCCATCAGCACCGCCCACGCGATCAGCAGGCCGAAGATGCCCCCGAGAGCGCCGTAAATCGTCTGGTTCGGCGAGATGTGAAAAATGTGCGTGTAGGAGACAGCGACCGTCGTCAGGCCGGCGCCCACGACAGAGAAGAAATAAATCTCCGTCACCCATCGCGTTCCGTACGTCGTCTCCAGGTAGGAGCCGATAAACCACAGCGACAGCATGTCAAAAGCGACCTGCAGAATGCCGCCGCTCAAAAAACTGTACGTGACCAGCTGCCAGATCGCGCCATGCATCACCATCGTCGGCGTCAGCGCGCCCGCGGCGAAAATGCCCACCGCGATTCCCGGCGCAATCCAGCGCAAGACCAGCAGCAGGAAAAAAATCCCGACCGTCGTCAGAATGATCTTGCGGATCATTCCCGCGAACGGAGGAAACGATAACATCATGGGACTCGAGCGAGCCATACCATTCCAGCCTACGTCTTGTTTCAGTCTGGCGCTACTTCTTTGGCAGCGGCGGTGTGCGGAAAGTTGCCGGGAAGGGAAATGCAGCCGGACTCCGCTGCCCCGCCTTGTTGACCGACCGAACCCCGAAGATCACATTGTCCTTCGACACCGGAACGGTCGCGCGCGTTGCCGGCCCGGCAGAGGAGAAGAACTGCCACTCCGGCGCCGACGTGTCCCGCCACACAATCTGGTAGGTTGTCCCTGCCGGAGCTCCCGCGGGTGCGTCCCAGACCAGCGTGGTGTTGTTATCCAGGTTCTTCGTTACGATGTGCGCATTCGTCGGCGTGCCCGGAGCCGAGGCCAGCGTTGCCAGCGTTGCCGCATTCAGTCTTGCCACGCGCGCAACATAACGAAAATCGACATACTTCAGCAGGTCTCCGTACTGCACACCGTTTTCTACCCGCACATCCTGGTGCTGATGATTGAAATCCTCACGCCACTCCGTGAATCGTACCGCCGGAAACCCTTGCAGGTTAAAGGAGTAATGATCGCCCCCTCGCAGATAGCGGTCCAGCCGGAACACCAGCACGGGACGGAACGCCTGCCCACCCGCCGCGCCGCTTTTGAAATAGCTTCGGTCCACGTCGGCAATCGATCGCGCCAGTTCCCGCGATGGCGAATCGCTCTCCCCGCCCAGCATGCGAATCATGCGCAGCTCCGTTTCGCTCGCATCCGCTGGAATTCCTTCGGAGAACACCCGCACCACGCTCTTGTTCTGCAGCGTGTCGCCCGGCGTTGTATTGCCGCCGACGATGTCGTTGTTCAATACGCCTTCCAGGTTCCAACCCTGTTCCTTGGCGAACTTGGCCAGGTGCGCGCTGCCATACAGTCCTTGCTCCTCGCCTGCCACCGCCACAAACACCAGCGTCGCCGGAAAGTGCAGCTTGCTCAGTACGCGGGCGCTTTCCAGGCTCACCGCTACGCCGCTGGCATCGTCGTTCGCGCCCGGCGCTGCGCCGTGCGTGTCTTCATTGCTGCTATCCCGCGAGTCGTAATGGCCGGTCACCAGGTACATGCGGCTGGCCTGTGCCGGATCGCTGCCGCGCAGCACCGCGTAAATGTTGTTCAGCGTAGTGGGTTCGGCGATTCGCGATCCAGGCTCCTGCACAAACGTATCCCGCTTCACCTCCAGGCATCCGCCGCAAGCCGCAGAGTCAGCGCGGAATTGAGCCTCGATCCAATCGGCCGCTGCCAGCACGCCCTGTCCCGCGGGCAGGTCTTTGTCATTGCTGGAAAGCGTGCTGCGATTATGAAAGCTGACCAGCGTCGAAATATCCTGCTCGATGCGCTCGGGCGAAATCTGCTGGATCGCCGCCTGGATCCGCGGGTCGACGGGGGCTGCCTCGATCGGCTTGCCGAAACTTCGGCTATCCATCTGCGCCCCTGCTAACCCCGGGGCCAGCAAACACGTCAACATACCGGCAAGTACCAACGCTACAGCAGAGTTCTTCATGGAGCTTTCCCCTTGATTTCCAAAAAGTATGGATCGCGCAAATATATTTTTCGCTGTGCAAATCATATGCTTGACGTTCCCTGCCATTCTCTTAAACTAACCTCGATGAGCTTTTCTTGGAAGCCATCATGTACCCTGAAATAAAGACGCTGAAGGAGCCGTCATGCAAGTTTGTCCGGAATGCGAAAACCCATTGGCATTTGCAGAAGATGAAGTGGACGAAGGCGAAATTGTCCTCTGCGAAGAATGCGGCGCGGAATATGAAGTCGTCAATACCGATCCCATCGAGTTGAGTAAGGTGGAGGAAACCGGCTACGACGAGAGCGCCATCGTTTTTCAAGATGAGGACGAGGAATAGGTGGGTGTCGATCTGATGAATTGTCTCCAAGCGGCGCGTCCGCGTGGAATGCGAGTTTTGACTGCGACCGTCGCGCTGGGCGCGATTGTCTGGATGGCAAATATTCTGGGCGTTCAGGAATCTGCTTTCGCGCAGACCACACAACGTTCCGTCCAGGGACGCGTGGTGAATTCCAGCGATGCTCCCATCAATGGCGCCATCGTTTATTTGAGCGACACCCGCACCATGACCGTGGAAACCTACATCACCCAGGCGGACGGTGCGTACAGCTTTGAGCAGCTCTCGCCCAACGACGACTACAAGCTTTGGGCGCAGGCCAAAGGGAAGAAAAGCGAGTCCAAGATCCTCAGTTCGTTCGACGATCGACCCATCTTTCGTGTGATCATCCGGATCGATACCTCCAGGTAAATCTGCGCGTCGCCAAATTTGCCGAATCAAGCAAAAAGCGCTGAATGCCATGGCATTCAGCGCTTCGTTGTTCTGCAACCGTTCTCGCCCGCTTACTCTTCGCGTTCGCGTTTCTTCCAATTGATCAAATCTCCCAACGTTGTCGACGACGAAGACTGGGAAGAAGACGATTCCCGCGGCGAGCCGGACGAAGAAGAATGGGAATGTTCTTTCGCACTCGGCGCCTTGTAGGACTCCACATCCGCCCGCGTCGCTTCATCGCCGACGGCGCGCAGACTCAGGCCGATCTTCTTCTCTTCCGCGTTCATTTTGATGATCTTGAACTCGTGCTCCTGTCCCACGTCCAGCTTCACCGGAACGCCGTGGGCGTCGGTGGCTTCGGAGACGTGACACAGTCCCTCGACTCCGTCCGCCAATTCCACGAATGCACCAAACTGCGCCATGCGAAGCACCTTGCCATGCACCACGTCATTCACCCGATGCTGCGCGAAGAATGACTCCCACACATCCGGTTGTAATTGCTTGATGCCCAGCGAGAGACGTCGATGTTCCGCCTCGATTCCCAGCACGACTGCCTTCACCTTGTCGCCCTTCTTGACGACTTCGGATGGATGCTTGATGCGCTTGGTCCAGCTCATATTGCTCACGTGCACCAGGCCGTCAATGCCATCTTCAATCTCAATAAACGCGCCGAACTCGGTCAGATTGCGCACTCGCCCTTCGACCACCGTCCCCGTCGTGTAACGCTCGGAAAGGTGTTCCCAGGGATTTTCCAACAGCTGCTTCATGCCCAGGGAGATGCGTCGGTCCGCCGGATTGACATTCAGAATGATGGTCTCAATCTCGTCGCCCGGCTTCACCAGCTTGGTGGGGTGCTTCATGCGCTTCGACCAGGTCATTTCTGAAACGTGGACCAGGCCCTCGATCCCCTGTTCCAGTTCCACAAACGCGCCGTAATCGGTCACGCTCAAAATGCGTCCGCGAACACGCGCGCCAATCGGATAACGCTCTGCCACGTCCAGCCATGGGTCAGGGGTCAGTTGCTTGAAACCGAGCGATATGCGTTGCTTCTCACGGTCGAATTTCAGTACCTTCACCTGGATCTCATCCCCTACATTCACCAGATCGCGAGGATGCGTCAGGCGCCCCCACGACATGTCGGTGACGTGCAACAGGCCATCGATGCCGCCCAGATCCACAAATGCTCCGTACTCGGTCAGGTTCTTCACCGTTCCGGTCAGGATGGTTCCTTCTTCCAGATGGTCCAGCGTCAGGGAACGCTTCACGGAAGCTTCGTTTTCCAGCAGCTCCTTGCGTGAAACCACCACGTTCCCACGTTTCTTGTTCAGCTTGATGACGCGCACTTCGATGGTCTGGCCGATATAGGATTCCAGATTGCGAACCGGCCGGATTTCCACCTGCGAGCCCGGCAAAAATGCCTTGATGCCGATGTCCACCGTCAGCCCGCCTTTTACGCGGCTCACCACCAGGCCGCTCACAGGGGTCTTGTCATTGGCGGCTTTCTCGATCGTGTCCCACACGCGGTGGCGCAATGCCTTGTCGTAGCTCAGAAGATAGGCGCCGCCCGGTTCCTCGCGCTCGATCACCACTTCAATCGTCTGGCCCGGCTGCAGCTTCGACTGCCCGGTGTGATCCAGAACCTGCTCCAGCGGAATCAGGCCTTCGGATTTCAGGCCTACATCGACCACCACATGCTTGTCGGTCAGCTTGATGACCGTGCCCGTGACCACATGGCCATCGACCGCCTGCGCGGCCTCCTGGGCAGCCTGCTCGTGTTCGAACGACTCCAGCAGCGCGCCAAAATCCATCTCTTCTTCGTGTTCGTGCGGCGTCTGCTCTGCCGTCGCGGCGCTTAGCTCGTGTTGCTGCTCGGCGGGAGTCTCTACCTGTGCTGCCGGTGTCGCAATCTGCTCGGCATACTCGTGCGCCGCAGAATGCTGCTCGGCTGCCGCCTGCTCCGTGGGTTGGGTCTCTGCCGCAGCAGAAATGTGGTGGTTGTTTTCCGGCGCTTCGTTTTGCGTCTCAAGGGTTGTGAGTTCGTTGGCTTCCAATGTCGTGTTCAGGGTTTTGCTCGCAGTGTGTTCGGGATTGAGTACATCTACCATAGGACAGGGGGCTCCGGACTCCTACGGCGCGCTGGCGCTCCGTACCGGGCGAACTTCAGCTCCCTCTCCGAAGCTGTCGATCGTCCATTCAAGCCGGCTGCGGTCGCCGCGGCGACTGGCTGTCGAAACGGCATCTGCCGGACGTGCAACCCGGGTGCTTCTCTCTCGCGGTTCGATCTGAGTACTGGCACTGGTGCCATCACCTCAAAGTCAGAAATCAACCCCTGGGTGGTACCTCAGCAACAGGCCAAATCGAGATTGTGAGCCGGGGAAGATAGGAACCCTGGATTGGGAAACGGAGTGCGTGAGTCCTAGGCCGCTTCGCTCCCAATTAAAACTATACCAACCGGTGGAAAACAGTGTCAACGAGAACTCTGCCCATCCATCCGTAATCCTCCGAAATGAGTCGGGTGACGCGGGTCACATACGTCGCATCCTTGATTTTGCTAATCAGTCTCATATCCAGGGTTCTCGAATCCAGCGGGAAGGTTTCTCTATGGAAAAGGCTCCTCGAGACAATTTTTCCAGGGAATTGATCGCGCAAGGCAATCGCCTCCTGATCCTCTCGACCTGCAATTCCTGCGGCGAAAGCCAAGCCTGCTCGCAAGCCGACGGTTCGCTCGAGAAATGGGAGCGATCCCACCGCTGCAAAACCCATCGGCGTCCGGGCTAGCTGGCCCTGATCTCGCCGCGCGATCGAATCTCCGCTTCGCTTCCCACCAGCGCGTGCACTTCGATACGGCAGTTCGCTTCGAGACGATCCGGCTCACACCGAACAGCACGTCGCAGCCTTCCACACAGGAAACAGCCAACCGGCAGAATGGCTCTGGCTGTATCATCGCTTCGAGAGGAGCCCCGTGCCGAACAGGAACATTCAGGCAAAGGAAATTCGTCTGGCTTCCCGCCCCCATGGTGAGCCCACACAAGAAAACTTCTCCCTCGCCACCGTCGAGTTGCCGGAGTTGCAGCCGGGACAGGTTCTGGTTCGGAATACATTTTTTTCAATCGACCCGTATATGCGCGGGCGCATGAATGAAGGCAAATCGTATATTCTGCCGTTCGCCGTCGGCAAGGCCCTGGATGGTGCCGCTGTCGGACAGGTCGTGCAATCCCGCGACTCGGGCTTCCCCCCCAGTACATGGATTCTCAGTTTTTGCGGATGGCGTGATTACTACGTCGCCATGGGGCAGCAACTGCGTGTGATCGACGCGACCCAGGCTCCTGCCTCAGCCTATCTGGGGGTTCTCGGCGCCACTGGCCTCACCGCCTGGGTCGGCTTGAATGATGTGGCCGGAATCAAAGACAAAGAGACAGTATTTATCTCCGCTGGAGCCGGCGCGGTCGGCAGCGTTGCCTGCCAGCTAGCCAAGCTGCGCGGCTGCCAGGTGATCGCCAGCGCCGGATCGGCTGCCAAGGTTGCTTTCCTGAAAAACCAGCTGAAGGTGGACTACGCGTTCAATTACCGCGAAACGGATCCGCTGCGCGAATTGGAAATTGCCGCCCCCGACGGCCTGCACGTTTACTTCGATAACACCGCCGGCCCGCAGTTGGAGGCCGCGCTGGCTTCCATGCGCAACCACGGCCGTGTGGTGATGTGCGGCGCGATCGCGGGGTATAATTCGCCCTCGCCAGGTCCGAAAAATCTGCACCAGATCATCATTCGTCGCGTGCGCATGCAGGGGCTCCTGGTCGCGGACCACCTTCACCGCATGCCTGTATTTCTGGCGGAAATGATCCCGCTGCTGCGCGCCGGCAAGGTGCTGCACCGGGAAACGGTCATCGACGGCATTGAGAAAGCTCCGGGCGCTTTCATCTCCCTGCTCGAGCCGGGAGATACCCACATCGGCAAGCTCGTGATTCACGTCTGAGCACCCGTCTATACTTCGTCGTATGGATATCTTGTGGACTCCCTGGCGCTATCGCTATGTCACCACCGTGGACACCGCCACGCGGCAAGGAGTGCCAACGCAACTGGCTGCGTGGCCCGGAGATAGCGGATGCGTCTTCTGCAACCTTCTGCAGGCTTCCGCCCACGCCGTAGAAAATGGATTGCCACCCGCCGAAGCCGACCGCGCCGCCAACATTCTCTATCGCGGAGAGTTCTGCTTTATCTGCCTGAATGCATTTCCTTACAGTTCCGGCCACGTCATGATCCTGCCCTACGCCCATACTGCGGAACTCGGCAAGCTCGAGCCCGGCGAAGCGCAGGAGATGATGGCGCTGGCGCAGCGGCTGGAGCACGTCCTTCGACAAACCTACCGCCCCGACGGCATCAACCTCGGCATGAACCTGGGAAAAGCCGCCGGCGCAGGCGTCACCGGCCACCTGCACATGCACCTGTTGCCGCGCTGGTCAGGCGACACAAATTTTATGACTGTGATTGGCGAAACGCGTGTGTTGCCCGAACCGCTGGAGATTACCTGGGATCGCCTTCACCAGGCGCTGCAAGCCGAACCACGCTAACCTGTCCCTCAGCGCTCCGGTGGAACCACCGGGTCAGGCTGGTCGGCGGGTGCGGGTCCGGTCGCCGATCCCGTCCCTGATCCGTGGCCTGGATGAGGGCGAATCGAGCTGGCTTCGAAGTTGACAATCTTCCATGTCCCGTTGCGGTGATGATGGTAGACCCGCGTATAGCGAAAGAGTCCGTTGACCGTCTCCCCGTCGTGCACGCCGTCGACCCTGGCCTTCGAAACCACCACCACCGTGCTCCCAAATACCCGGATTTTGCGATCGAATGTATCGATCTCGCGAAAATGGGTGGCGTGGTTCTTGAAGCTGTCCAGCGTCTCTCCCCGCGTTGCCAGCGTGCCGTCCGCGTAAATTCCCAGGTAGTCGTCGGAAAGCATGGCCGCCATCGTCGTCGTATCTGCCGTCAGCTCAGCGTGCTGCCACTGCTGTTCCAGCTTCTCGATCGTGTGCACAATTTCTTTGGGCTGATGGTGGGGGTGTGGGAGTGAAGTCGCGCGTGCTCCGGGGACGCACAGGATGAAGCCCAACACCCAGACATTCGCACGTGCCACGTTCTTCGATATACAAAATCGTATCGGGGAATAAAACTGCGCTCGCATGGCTGTATCGGGATATTAGTTCGGGCGTCCCCCGGAGTCAAAGACAATTTGGTAAAAAAAGATTGCCATGTGCTCCGTAAGCACTATCCCTAACTCTACGCCAGTGCGTTCAAATCCTCCACACTGCGCTCCTTCATCCACTGGTACAGTCCTCCGATCACGTGCTCCTTAAAGTGCGGAGACGCGCGATGGGCTTCCAGGGCCGCTTCATCGCGGTACTGCTCGTAAATCATTACCAGGCTGGAATCCCCGGCCAGTTCGTGAGGAATGTAGGTAACACAACCGGGTTCCTGACGAGACGCGGCGGCCAGGCGCCGCACTGCTTCCAGCACATCATTGCGATTTTCCTGCGCAAAGCGCATGCGCACCATAAACGAAATCATTCAAGCTTCTCCAGGGGGGATTGCCGGTTGCGGACAGTTGTGGTCGCCCGATTATTTTCCGATCGCCGACATCCGGTCCAGCGTAGCGGCAAACTCAGGCAGGAAAATGGTCTGGTCGCGATCAGGACCGGTCGAAATCATCCCTATTTTCGCTCCCGACTCTGCTTCAAGAAACTTCAGGTACGCTTTCGCGGCCTCCGGCAATTCGTCGAACGTCCGGATCGCATCCGTGGCGCATTCCCAACCCTTCATGCTGGTCAGAACAGGCTCAATCGCCTCCAGCCCGCGCACATCTGCGGGAATCGTATCGGTGACTTTTCCGTTGATCCGATAAGCCGTACAGACCGGAATTTCTTTCAGCGTGTCCAGCACGTCCAGCTTGGTTACCACCAGCCATTCCGTTCCATTAATCTGGCTGGAATAGCGCAGCAGCGGCAGATCCAGCCAGCCGCAGCGGCGCGACCGACCCGTCACCGCTCCATACTCCTGGCCCCGCTCCCGCAGCAATTCTCCTCGTTCGTCACGGATTTCCGTAGGGAAAGGACCCTCCCCAACCCGCGTGACGTACGCCTTCGTCACTCCGATCACGGTGCCAATCTTGGTCGGCCCCACGCCGGTTCCGGTCGCCGCTCCACCCGCCGTTGCAGATGAGGAGGTGACAAACGGGTACGTCCCATGGTCGATGTCGAGCAGCGTTCCCTGCGCGCCTTCAAACATGATGCTTTGCCCGGCCCGCAGCGCGTCATTCAACATGCGCGATGTGTCGGCCACAAAAGGCGCAATCTGCTCCGCCGCGCGGGCATATTCCTCGTACATCTTGTTGGGGTCAATCGGATCGCTCGAGAACAATGCCTGCGCGATCGTATTTTTTTCCTGGCACGCATTATGAATGTGCGTCCGCAGTAATGACGGATTCAGCAGATCCACCACCCGCAACCCGCTGCGCTTCATCTTGTCTTCGTAGGCCGGCCCGATGCCCCGGCTGGTCGTCCCAATCTTCATTCGTCCTGGAGCATTTTCTGACGCCAGCTCGATCATCCGATGGTAGGGCAGGATGACATGGGCGCGGTCAGAGACAAATAGCTGGCCGGCCACATCCACGCCCAACTCTTTCAACCGCCCCACTTCCGTCAGAAACGCCATGGGATCTAGAACCACCCCATTGCCGATCACCGCACGGCAGTCGGGCCGCAGCACGCCGCAAGGCACCAGCTGCAAGATAAACTTTTTGCCGCCGATAATGACGGTGTGTCCCGCATTGTGGCCGCCGGCGTAGCGTGCCACCACGGAAAATCTTCCGGAAAGTACATCGACAATCTTGCCTTTGCCTTCGTCGCCCCACTGGGCGCCCAGAACTACTGCAGTCTTCGCTTGCATTTTTACTCGTTTCCGCTCGTTTCTTTGGTCCGGGCACGCGAACGCTTCCCAGGTTCAGAAGACGGTTCACGCTGTGCCGGTCCCGATGGGTATGGCAACCAGTTTTGTTCAGGAGGGTTGCTGGCGAATGGCCTACTCTTCAAGCACTCAACTAAGAATCCTATACTACGAGTTGGCACTATCAAAGAGGAAAGCGGATTCATCTCCGCAAAGGGTCGCCTAGTCAACAGATGCCGGAATTGCCAGAGGTCGAGACCATCGCCAGCGGGGTCAATAAGCGGGTGCGCGGGCGCACCATTGTTTCTGTCTGGCTGGGCTCCAAACCGGAGCCATTCCGCTCCCAGCCCGCCGATATCGTCGACACCCTTACCGGCAGCACCATCCAGCGCGTCCGCCGCGTGGGCAAACATATTGTCGTCGATCTCGTGCGGGACGCTCTTGCCCCAAACCGCGCCCGCCGTCGAACGACTCCGGACTCCGGCGCAGAATCCCTTCCGCTGGCACAATGGCTCGTTCATCTTGGGATGACGGGCCGCCTGCTGGTCTGCGATCCAGACGAGCCGCTCGCCGCCCACACCCACGCGATTCTCCAGCTCGACGACGGTCGCGAAATCCGCTTCGTCGATCCCCGACGGTTTGGCCGGCTCTCCGTTCTCGATCTCTCCTCGCCCGCGGAGAAACCAGGCAAGCCTGCGGCAAAAAAAGCAGTTCGCAGTCCTGGCTTTGTCGGAACCGGAAAGGAGCCGCTGGAGATTTCGCTTGCCGACTTCCGTGCCCTCTTCCGCGGCCGTCGAACCCCCATCAAGTCGGCCCTACTGAACCAGAAACTTCTCCACGGCGTCGGCAATATCTATGCCGACGAAAGCCTGTTTCGCGCCGGCATTCGTCCCCGGCGTCAGGCTTGCCGGCTCACCGGCAGGGAACTGGAGCGCCTGCATGCCGCCATCCAGTCCGTGCTGCGGGAAGCCATCGCGCTCGGCGGCTCCTCCGTTTCCGATTACGTGGACGCGGATGGCGCCAAAGGATTCTTCCAGCTGGAACACAAGGTCTATCTCCGTACCGGCGAACCCTGTTTAGCCTGCCAGACCCCGATCCGCCGCATTCTCGTGGCCGGCCGGGGCACCCACTTCTGCCCCCACTGCCAGCACTGACCCGACATTCCATCGCACCCCCGTGCGTGCCTTGCCCGGTTCCCAGCCCAGCCGCAGGATCGCCCACTCTGGAACGCTCGGGAAACCGAACCCGACTTTTAAGGAGTCATAGGCCCCAATAAGTGCATCGGCGATTTAGCGCTCGTTGAGAATCCGCGAAAGGCCGAACATGATGAAGGAGCATAACCGAGCCTATCGTTACTGACCGCTGGTTAGAAGTCAAAAGGGGTTTTGGCTAAACTGGCACGTCAGTCAATCCTGGATTTTCCGCATCTCTCATACCCGCGGGGTCGCCGCAGATAGTTTGCGAGGCCTCGAACCTTCGAAATATGTCATTGAAACTAAAGAGGCTGACTCTGTTATTTATCTGGGAGGCCGGACTGAAGTGGGCTAGAATCAAAGGTGGCCAAGCAGCGCATGAAGACACAGTCGGGTGAGCAATATGAGTGACCTCGGAACAGAGCAATTGGCTGCGATTTCAAGGCTGTTTTCGTCGAGCGTCGTTCAGGAGATGGCGAAAAAAGGTCGCTCTCCCCTGTTCGCAAGGCTTGCCAGCCAATCCCGTCTGCACAGCTCTCTGTCGCCCTCCGCGTGCGTATCTGCGTTGTTCGATGCGGCGTTCGCATTCTTGAAGCGCGAGGGATACCGGCATGAATATATCTACAAGGCCGCCCTCACGCACAATATCTTGCTCGGCACGCATTCTCTTCAGACTGCATCGATGATGAATGAGTTTCGGGTCGGTGAATGCAAGGCTGATGTCGTCATCCTGAACGGCACGGCTAAGGTCTACGAGATCAAGTCTGAAAGAGATTCTCTCAGCAGGCTTGAGCGTCAGGTAACGACCTACGCGACCGTGTTTGCAAAAGTGTATGTAATAGCGGCTGAGAGCCATGTCCAAGCTGTAGCGAAAACAGTGCCAGATTTCGTTGGCATTCTGCGGCTCAACAGTCGGCACCAAATCTCACCCATGCGTGAAGCCATTGATCAGCCCGAGCGCACGTCGCCGAGCGCAATCTTCGATTCAATCAGGACCGCTGAAGCGCGAATGATCCTGTCGTCCCTTGGCGTGACGATCCCTGCTGTGCCCAACACGGCCTTGCACGCAGTCTTACGTGAAAAGTTCGTCAAGCTAGCCCCTATACATGCCCATACAGAGATGGTTAGGGTCCTGAAACGAACGCGAAACCTCCTGCCCCTTTCGACTTTAGTAAACCAGCTCCCACGCTCCCTTCAGACGGCGGCACTGTCGATCCCGCTACGGAAAGCGGATCACGAACGTCTTGTGACAGCCGTGAATTCCAGCTTACGGGACGCGATGGGGTGGGGCTGAACGCATGTATCATCCCTACTTTCGCGGCAAACAATTTGACCTTTTGACCGTCCGAGAAATGGCTCCCCTGCTCAGCGAGGCAGACTTTCGCCCAATCATCGAGCCGGTCCGCGATGGACTGGGAGGCTTGAACAAGTCGCTTGATGCCGTCATTGAGGTGGACGGTCGCGCTGTAGTCATCGTCAATCCGCACCATGGCGATCTATCCGGTGCGGGCTCACAGCTAAGCGATCTGCTGAAGGAAAAGTTCTTGGATAGGCCGGGGATTTCAGCCGGAATTCTTCTCAAACATGAAATGAGCACAGCCGAGGCGCTGAAGTGCTTTGAGCAGCATTCTGCCCATTCACCCGTCCTCATTCACGCGGGCTTTGGAGAAGCGAAGGCGCTATCAGACGGCCTGGCACAATCACGAAGGACCAATGCCACGTCTTCTTTGAGCGATATTGCGGAAAGCTGTACCTAAAGCATTTCAAAGGCGGGCACCGCGTTTTGCTGCGTGATGGTTTCGAACGCAAGCGCAATCGGGATTATGACCCTCTTGAAAAGTTTTCGGACCTTCACATCACCTTTGAGGATGAAGGCATGGACGGCTTCGGCGATTTCCTGATTGTCGGAGATGAATTCAGCGAGAGCGGCGGCCCCGCCTACGCGATTGCGATACATCTGACATTCATCGACAATGACAAGGAAGACGAGATGTGGATTCATCATTTCCTATCAGAGCGCCAGGACACTCCCAACAGACCCAGCCGGAAAATTCGCGGAAGCACTCGCAAGAATGATGAACGTTCTGAACAAACCTAATTCCAAAATCCTCGAAACTAAAGCTGTACAAGAATTCAGGAAACTTCACAAAGAGGGCCACTTCCCCGGCCTGGGTCATGTCAAGAAATTGTCGATGAACCATCACATCGAAACACTGGCCCACTACTTCAATAATGCCATGTAGGTTGCGATGAATTGCTGTGCCGGATGCTTTGGTGATCGCTATCTCCGTAGAAGCATCATCCCTTCGCGTTCCGTGGCAACCGGACGCTGTTCCTATTGCGAATCTGACGGCATTTCCGTCATCCAGCCGAAGGAGCTTACAGAGTATTTTGAGTTGCTGGTAAGTGCTTACCGTCCGGACGGCTCGGGCAAGCTTCTCATTCATTGGTTCCGCGAAGATTGGGCGTTGTTCCAACACCCGCGGATGGATGACTCTCGAGCCAAAGACTTACTCAGCGAGATCCTTGATGACGGGGAAATTGCTCGTCAAACGTTCGCGCCGGCGAACGACCCCACCGCAGATCATCTGAGTGAATGGGAAAATCTGCGCGATGAATTGATGTATCACAATCGCTACTTTCCTGAGAAAGTTATTGATCGAAACCGGCTTGAGGCGCTCTTCCCTTTGCTCGAACTCGATGTAGACGAGCTTCCGACTTTGTGGTACAGAGCGAGACTTCGCCTTGAAGACGTGCCTTTCACGGTAGACCAGATGGGCGCTCCTCCCAAGAGGATTGCATCGCATGGTCGTGCGAACCCTGCCGGTATACCTTGCCTCTATCTCGGATCAGATCACGACACGGCCATTTCAGAAATCCGTCCGCACCCTGGAGAAATCGCTTGCGTCGCGGACTTCACGACACCGACAACCCTGAAGCTTGTCGACCTTCGTGACCCCCGAAAGACGGTGTCTCCTTTCCTGTTGGCGGATGCCGATGATATCGGACGCATGCGAAATGACTTGCCGTTTTTGGAGCGTCTGGGAAATGAGCTTACGCGCCCCGTCATTCCGCAGTCAGCAGCGATTGATTACACCCCAAGCCAATACTTATGCGAGTTCATCAAGAAGTGCGGATACCAGGGTGTCATATACCGCAGCTCAGTGAGTACCGGGATGAACCTTGCTCTGTTTGATCCATCGCTTGCAGCATGCGGCACAGTTGCCCAATATCGTGTTGTTCGCGTTGCCGTAGAAATCGAGCTCGACTCAGCATAATCCCGCCGTCATTTTTTGGCGTTAGAGACCGACGGGGTCTGCATTGTCAATGAGCGCCTCGGGAGGAACGGAGCTTTGCCAGGGAGACTCGGCTCCAGTCCGATCCGTCCAATCCGTGTCCTGCGTCGCCCCGTCTGTTCTGATACTCGAATGACGATAACGGCCCTTAGCACTCATTGAAGGCGGCCTAAGCGCCTAAAGGCCGATCACTAACGAAAAACGCGCTTCTCGGATGCAACGATGTGGCAGTCATCCACCGTCATCACTTCGTATTCTCAGTGGACGCATCATCGCCAAATAGCAAATCGAGGAGCGGTGAGCGATAGGCGCTCGACCCTCAACGATTAGTAGGTCAATTCGCCGCAGCATCCGCCGCATCGCAAACACAACATCGCCGCGAGAGCGAGAAGCCGCTCCGCCCTCCTTCCCCTTGACAACTAGGGTAGCGCGTCGTACCGTTGTTTGTACCATCGATGTCTAGGGGAAAGCCAATTGCCAAAGAATGACCTGCAGGGCGCGCTCGATCTTCTCATCCTTAAAACCATCTCGCAGCTGGGCTCGATGCACGGCTATGGTATCGCCGTGCACATTCAACAGGTTTCCGATGATCTGCTGAGTGTCGAGGAAGGTTCGCTCTACCCGGCCCTGCATCGCATGGAACAGAACGGATGGATTCGTTTTGAATGGGCCGTTACCGAGGCCGGTCGCCGCGCCAAGTTCTACACCCTCACCGCCGCAGGCAGAAAACAGCTTGCCGCCAGAGAGAAGAACTGGGAGCAGGTGGTCAAGGGTGTTCAGGCAATTCTGCGCTTCGCGTGAGGATGATCCATGGGTCTGTTCCGCCGTATTTTCGCACTGGGTAACCGCGCCCAGCTCGATCGCGAGATCGATGAAGAACTTCGCGAGCACATGCGGATGCGTATCGAGAACAACATCGCCAACGGCATGGATGCTGCCCAGGCTGCCCGCGAGGCGCGTCTGCTCTTCGGCAATCCTGAATTGATGAAAGAGCGTGTCGACGCTGAGGACGCGGCCCTATCCATCGACAGTCTCCTGCGCGATCTTCGCTATGCTCTGCGCGGATTCGCGAAGAGTCCCGCCTTCGCCGCCGTCGCCATCCTCACCCTCGCGCTCGGCATCGGCGCAAACACCGCTGTCTTTCAGCTCCTCGATGCCGTCCGACTGCGCAGCCTGCCCATCCGGGCCCCGCAGCAGCTGGCAGAACTCCGCATCGTCGGCGGTCATCGCGGCTTCGGCATCACCACCGGGCCCTACGCCGAGTTCACTGTTCCTATGTGGCAGGAAGTTCGCCGTCATCACGATCCTTTCTCCGGCGTTTTCGCCTGGCGTCCCGCCGACCTCCTCGTGGGTCCGACCGGCGACCCTGAACGCGTCCACGCCCTGGAAGTCAGTGGAGATTTTTTCAATGTTCTCGGTATCGCTCCCTGGCGCGGACGGCTCATTCAACCTCAGGATGAAGCCGATTGTCAGATTTCCAAAGTCGTCGCCAGCTATGGTTACTGGAAAACGCAGATGGGCGGCGCGCCCATTACTCCCAATACCACCGTCCTGGTTGCCGGCCACGCGGTGCAGGTCATAGGCGTCACACCGCCATCCTTCTTCGGCATGGTCGTCGGCGATCGCTTCGACCTTGCATTTCCCACCTGCACCCCACCCAATCCACGTCGCGAGATTTTCATCTTCTCCGTTATGGGCCGCCTCAAACCTGGGTGGACCATGTCCCGCGCATCCGCCTACTTCGCCGCACTCAGTCCAGGCCTGTTCGCCAGCACAGCGCCCACCGGCTACAGCACCAACGAGATCTTCACCTCCTACCGGCTCGCTGCGTATCCAGCCGGAGCCGGCGTCAGTATGCTGCGCAATGCGTATGACTCCTCGCTGCAGCTTCTGCTGGCCATCACCGGACTTGTGCTGCTCATCGCCTGCGCCAACCTCGCCAACCTGATGCTCGCCCGCGCCACCACTCGTCAACGCGAGATGGCCATCCGCCTGGCCCTGGGAGCTTCGCGCGCTCGCCTCCTGCGCCAGTTGTTCATGGAAAGCATCATTCTGGCCGCCACCGGAGCCGCGCTCGGCATCGCGATGGCGAGGCCGCTCAGCCGCCTGTTGATTCGTTCGCTCGATACCAGCCAGTACTCCATCCAGCTCTCCATCACCTCGGACTGGCGTGTCCTGCTGTTTGCCGCGGCCGTCGCTGTTCTGACCTGCGTCGCCTTCGGAACGTTTCCTGCCATGCGCGGTGCAGGTGCCGACCCGATGACTTCTCTCAAATCCGGTGCCCGCGGCGCCGTCGGCAGCCATGAGCGCTTCGCTGTTCAGCGCCTCATGGTCATCACACAAATCGCAGTCTCCCTGGTGTTGCTGGTGGGTGCGCTGCTTTTTGTTCGCAGCTATCGCAACCTCATGACCCTCGATCCCGGTATGCGAGAAACCGGCATCCTCGTTGGGTACTTCGACTACCCGCTGGCCAACGTCACACCGGAAAATGAAGCGGAGTTCAAGCGCCGCCTGGTTCAGGACGTGCGCAGCGTGCCCGGCGTCCAGAATGCGGCCATCACCACCAACGTCCCCTTGGGTGGAACCAGCTGGGGCCACGAAGTTCGTGTGGACGGAATCGAGGGATCGAGCAAATTTACCTACGCCGGCCCCGCCTACTTTGCCACCGTGGGCATTCCCCTCCTTACTGGCCGCAGCTTCAACGACCGCGACACCAACGACGCGCCCTTCGTGCTCATCGTCAATCAGGCCTTCATTCGCCGTTTTCTGGGCACGTCCCAGCCCCTCGGCCAGCTCGTCCATGTCCTGCCGGAGCCGAATTATCCAGAACGCACTTATCAGATCGTCGGCACCATCCCCGACACCAAGTACAGCGATCTGCGCGAGCAGACGCCGCCCATCGCGTTCGTTCCGGCCGCGCAGCTTCCTGTCAGGGCGCAAGGCCCGGGGACGGCCATCATGATCGCCTCCACTGGCGGCCCCGCCGACATCGCCGCCATCCGGCGTTCGATCGAGGCGAAGCATCCCTCCATGGTCCTGCAGTTCTTTGATTTTCAGCAGGGCATCCGCGACAGCCTTGTCGGCGACCGCATGATGGCCACCCTCTCCGGCTTCTTCGGGCTACTCGCGGTTCTCCTGGTCGTGGTGGGCCTCTACGGCGTGCTCTCTTACTTTGTCACCCAGCGCCGCAACGAAATCGGTATTCGTATCGCCCTGGGATCGAATCGCTGGCAAGTCATGGCCCTCATCATGCGCGATACCGCCGCAATGCTGCTGGCGGGGGTTCTTGTCGGGTCGGTATTGGCGCTTCTCGCCGGGCGCGCCGCCGGCTCCATGCTCTTCGGCCTCAAGGCCTGGGATCCAGTCACGCTGGGATTTGCAGTGGTCCTGCTCGCCGTCATCGCCGCGTTGGCAAGCTGGCTCCCCGCGCGCACCGCTGCCAACCTCGATCCGGTCTCCGCGTTACGGTCAGACTGACACACCACAACTCTTCAGTTGCAAATGAACTCGCCCCAATCCCCACGTCCTCGACTGGTTCATTGCGTCAGCTTGAGGGCGTGCAGCATTCTTGCCGCGGTTCCGAAGTTACCGAATTGGTAGCCCGATGCTCCCGCGGCCGAAACCGTGAACGTGGGAAAGGGTGCAGCCAGCAGCGCATCGAGATACGCGACGGTTCCGACGCCGATGGTACCGTGTGGCGCATAGCGCTCGCCCTGCGTGCCGATTTGCTATGGCGTATTGCGCACGGTCCTTTCCAGCATTTCGCTCGATCAATTCTTCAGCTCGAAAGTATGGAGCTTTTTCATCGCGGTTCCGTAGTTGCCGAGGTGGTAGACGGACGCCCCAACAGGCGAAAACGTGAACGTATCGAATGGCTCGGCAAGCATGGTGTTCAGGTAATCAATCGTGCCCACGCCAATGGTCACGTGGGGACTATAGTGCTCGCAGCTGTGTTCGGGAACGAAGACTGCAACTGATTGAATGAGCGGCGCAATAATGTCTGGGTCTTGAGGAGTGGTTACAAATGCAGCCGCGGTACCTGTCGGCGCAATGTACGGAGCGACTGCGTCAATCAACTCCTGCTGCAACCTCAGCAGGTCGGGTGTGGGCTCAACTACGATGTTGCCGAGGCCAATTTGCTTGTCGGGGATGTAGGAGTACTTGAAGGCCTTCAATTTCCAACTGGTTGGGTTCTCTTTAGGCAAGCACTTTTGCGGCAGCTTGATACACGTTGTCGAGGTCGTCTGTGTAAACGTATCGCTGCAGCACAGAGACATGGGGCGCGTGTTCGCCGCCCAGCGTGAGGCCCTTGGGGAAGTTCTGCAGCAGCCGCGCATTCGCGGTCTGCGCGTGCTGGATCATGGTTGCGTACGGCTCCAGCAATATGTCGATGGCAGTAACGGCTTTCTGCGCGCTGGCTGTTGTTGCGTTGCCGATCAGCGAACCAACGCCGAGCCCGACCGTAGCCAGGAACTTCTGATATCGATGAAGAATCATACGGTCCTCCTGTTGTGACTTTTGAACATATTGTTTCTATCTTTCCGCCTCAAACGGATAGATCCGGTTCCAGTCGTTCTTCATGTCGACAACCGTCCAACCGCGAGTTGCGGCTTCCGTCAGCGCCACCTCCAGCTTGCCCATCATCCCCACATCGTAGGCAAACTCACGGACGGAGTCGGTGTGGCGGACGATCAGAGCAAGGCTGGGCCCCGCGCAACTGGTCGTCCATTGCAGCATCTGCAGATCGCCATCAGAGTTGCCAAACGCAGCGATGGGCCTGCGTCCAATGTGCATGTGGATGCCCACCGGCTTGCCGACGTTATCGTCCATGAAATTCAACTGTGGGAGCCGTGTGAGCACTGGCACGCCATCGACCATCTCGAACTTGGTGACGATGCTGCTGCCAATCACCTGCTCGGGCGGTATCCCGTAGACCGTCTCCGCAAAGACACGCATAAATTCGATTCCCCCGCCGGAGACGATGAACGTTTTAAAGCCATTGGCACGCAAATAGGCAAGCAGCTCCAACATCGGCTGGAAAATCACGTCCGTGTAGGGTCGATTGAACTTCGGATGTTTGGCAGTCGCAATCCAATCTTCAACGATTTTTGAGAACTCGTCGGTGGTCATGCCGGCGTGCGTCACCGTCGCAAGCTCCAGCAGGCCCTTTATCCCTCCGGCAACGACGGTTTTCATATCCCCGGAAAGAACTGCAGCATAGATTGGGTTGTCTTTCCATTCTGGATGTTGCGGCGCCATTGCCTTCATGCGATCGAGAACGAAGGCAAACTGGAAATAAAACGGCATCTCGCTCCACAGCGTTCCGTCGTTATCGAAGACCGCGATGCGCGCTTCGGGCTCGACAAAATGCGGTCCGTCCGCCGCCGTCACTCGGCGGACAAATGTGAGAATGTTTTGTTTTGTGGCGCCTTCGTTCCACGAAGGGAGTGGGTCACGGCTTTCCATAAGAACGTCTACAGTAACAACGCTGCTGGGCCTGTCCTTAAACGAAAATAGCTTACACCGTCCGTCGGCGAGGGCATAACAAAATTACCCTGGCCATGACGCAGGTAGACTTCCATCCCGGTGAGAGTATCGGGACATCCTCATCGCAGCACGGACGCCCGGCCCAACCACTTCCTCGTGCATGCAGCGGCTGAACCCCTGCCAAGAAATATATAGTCTGACGCGGTCTCCGCATGGTAGCTTTCCGATAAGGAATTTGCCCCTGGCTCCCCGCCACCTCAAGCTCGCCGGCAAGCTCCGTTCCTTCTGAATCAGGAGAACGACCATGGCAACAGAGGCTCTACGTGCGCCAAAATCCCTGTCGCGCCAACCTGTGTACCGGCCTGTCAATCGCACCGCTGAACGCACCTTCTTCTCGTGCATGGCGGTGCTGCTCTGTGTGGTTGTTTACATCGGCTTTTCGCCCACATACTTTCGTGCCGGGATGCTTCGCGCCCCGTTGCCCAGTCCCATCCTTCACGTCCATGGAGCGGTATTCACGCTCTGGATGGCTATATTTCTCGTCCAGTCGGCTCTTATCTCGGCTCGGCGTGTCGCCTGGCACCGTTCCTTCGGCACGGTCGCATTCTGCCTTCCGCCCGTCATGGTTGTCCTCGGGTTGATGGCCGCTGTCGATGCTCTGCATCGGGGAGTGAGAATTGGCCCGCTCGATCCCGCCACCTCCTTCGCCATTCCGCTGCTCGGCATCATCTGCTTCGCCATCGTGATCTACGCCGCGTGGCGCACCCGCCGCAAGCCCGACATTCACAAGCGCCTGGTTCTGCTGGCCACCATCGGTCTGACGGAGGCCGCCTTTGGGCGCTTTCCCTGGGAGAGGATGGGCTTTCCACCCGCCGCCGGCGCGGTTACCGGCATCGGCGTTCTGCTTCTTCTGGTGATCGCCTACGATCTGGTTTCGCTCCACCGAATTCATCGCGCCACCCTTTGGGCCGCGCCCCTCATCTTCGTTGTCAGCGCCTTTGCCGTTCCCTTGGGAATGACCGCGGTCTGGCACAACTTCTCGGCATTCGTCCTCCGGGCGACCTAGACGCCCTTTCGCGAACCGGGCGGATCGAACTCCACGAGGGCATCGAACTATGGATTTGTGGATACGATCAACATTGTTTCTATGGAATTAAGAAATCGAGAGGTTTTTTTGACAGGTAAGTCCTTTGTTTCAAAACATATTACTTTGGTACGCAAGTTGCACTGTATTAGTGCAAAGCCAGTGGAACGCACTCAGAACCATAAGTTCTAGAGCAGACAGTAAGTTCAGACCGAGTAAGCCGCCAACAAGAGTTTCCGAACCTTATATAGGAAGCCAGGCGGCTACCAGCTGGATAAAAATAGGTTTCAGGTATCATCAACGGGTCCACCCAATCGCGGGAGGCCAGTGACCCGGTTCTAATCGCGGATTTCTAGAGAGTCTCAGGTTTGTTCCCCTACGAACTCTTCCTTCAGACATCCAGACATCCGTTTTGTTCGCAATGGTTCGGTTGCATCCAGCGAGAAATATCCGGGCAGATCTTCAAACGAGCGGGAACAGCCGGATCGAATGGGATACAGGCACGGCCCGGCAAAGTGGGCTTTCAGAATCGCCGGAGTTTGCTTCCGGGTTTCTGATTCCCTGGTTCTCCACAAAGGGACTTGCCGATTTGGCGTGTGCGGAGTAGCATCAATCTTGCTCATCGTTTGGCTGAAGCTGCACCTTTCCAGGATCCGCAGCTCGCCGATACCATGTTACGGATAGGAAGTAAAAAGCACAGTCCGGCTGCGCCTCAACAATGCGCTCCAATAGCGCAAGCGCCTCTTTGGACTGTCACGCCCGCAGGCTGCCACAATGCAACACGGCGATACCATGACGGGCAAATGAAATTAGCTTGAGACAAAAATTCCATCATGTTGCTCGATAGCGTCGTCGCACGACGGGACTGGGATCACTCCAGCAGTCGCGGCCCCAGCGGCTATTAAGCGCCTATAAAACGCAAGGTACAAGGAAGTGTCTTGATGACCACAGATTCAACACCGCTTTCGGAGAGTCCTTCTCCGCAGGCAAACCAGAGCGGCGCAGAGCCGAATCCTCCCAGAACGAAACAAAGTTTTCGCCGTCGCCGGAAACGCCGCGGATCCGGCGGAAACCCTGCCCAGGCCGCACCCAACGGGCAGCAGGGAAATGGCGCCGCAGCGACCGCTCCCCAGGGCAACGCTCCCCGCAATGAGAACCAGCCCCGCAAGAAGAAGCGATTCTTCAAGAAAAATCAAAATCAAAATCCTGGGCAGGGTCAGAATCAACCTCAGGGTCACGCCAACGCGCGTGGCGCCAGAGGCGATTCGCGCGGCAACGGCAACGGCCAGCAACAACAACGCCGCGGCAGCAAACAGCGCCGGCCGAAAGTGTTTGTCGGCCCCATGGACCACAGCTACCGGGCAGTCAACGGAAATTATTCCGACGGGCCGCCCTCGACCATCGAGCTGCAGCGCGGATTTACTAACGCGCATTACAATGGCAACGGCAATGGCAATTACAACGGCGAAGTTTCCATGTCAGTCAACGTCAACCGGCCCGGCGATGACGTGCTGGGTTCGGCCAACATCGCGGCATCCGACAATTCTCCGGCCAGAATTTATTGCTTCATTGACGACCTGTTCTTCATGGCCAAAATTCAGGAAACTGCCCGTAAACTGGGCATTAAAGTTTCCTTCATCAAGAACGAAAAAGACACCATTGCGCAACTGCTGGCATTGCCGGAAGAAGAACGACCCACATTAATTGTCTTTGACCTGAACAACGCCAACGCCAAACCGCTCACGCTGATTCCCAAGCTGAAGACGAAATTCAAGCGCACGACTTCGGTCGTCGGATTTCTCTCGCACCTGCAAGGGGAGCTGAAGGCGAAGGCCATTGAAGCCGGCTGCGATACCGTGATGCCCCGCTCGGCCTTCTCGCAGACATTGCCCAATCTGCTGCGGCGCTACGGCGTCGAAGTGGAAATCGAAGACGACCAGCGGCAAATTGTGGAAGCCTGATTTGTTCGGTAACGAAGGATGGAACGCGGTTGTGCGGGAAGCATTCCAACTGCGTTAAGTTGTTCGCTTCGCAACTCTTAAGTCGGTCGGAACCAACCATCTCGCAGCCTTGGAGAGCATGCTGGAAACAGCCAGGCATTCCCGAACCGCCCTTGGTGTCGCCCTTCGCAGAGCGGCGCATCAGCTCTACGATTCGCGTCCGCTGGTGCTCGACGATCCTATTGCGGTTCCTATCCTGGGCGAAACTTATCGCTCCGCGCTGGAAAATGCGGCGGCATCTGTTCATGATCGATTTTCGCTGGTCATGCGAGCCTGGCTGGTCGCCCGCAACCGCTATGCCGAGGACAAGTTAGCCGAGGCGGTAAGTCGCGAAGTGCAACAATATGTTCTACTTGGCGCGGGCCTGGACACGTTTGCCCATCGCAATCCTCACCCCAGTTTGCGGGTGTTTGAAGTCGATCATCCGGCTACGCAGCGCTGGAAACGCGAATTGCTGGCCACGAATGGATTGTCTGAACCTGCTCGGCTGCAATATGTTCCCGTGGATTTCGAGCGGCAGAGCCTGGCGGACGAGCTCAAAAACGGCGGCCTCGACTTCTCAGCTCCCACCGTCTTTGCATGGCTGGGAGTCGTTATGTATCTTACACATGCGGCGTTTCGCGGCACGCTGGATTTCATTGCAAATTTTCCCGCCGGCAGCGGTGTCGTCATGGATTACGCGTTGCCCACCCACCTGTTGGAGTCGCCGGAACGCGAGGCTCGCGAGCTGCTGGCGGCGCGCGTTGACAGCATTGGCGAACCTTTCCAATTGTTCTTTTCGCCGCCCGAGATGGCTGCAGAACTTGTTGCATTCAAACAAGTTGAAGACGTGGACGCGAGCGAGTTGAATGCCCGTTATTTTGCCGGCCGCAGGGATCAGTTGAACCTGATTGGACGGTCGGGGCACATCTTGAGCGCGTGGTGCGGCTAGCCGGGGGGCCAGTGCATGGCGCGGCCGCCGAGCACATGCAGGTGCAGATGATCGACGGTCTGGCCACCGTCCGGGCCGGTATTGATGACGATGCGGAAGCCCTTCTGCAGATTTTCTCTGGCTGCCAACTCGGTGGCGACATACGTCAGGTGACCTAGAAGTTCTTTGTCTGCCGCAGATACCTGGGCGAGCGAATTGGCGTGTTGTTTGGGGATGACGAGAAAGTGCGTCGGCGCCTGGGGATGAATATCGGCGAAGGCGATGGACAAATCGTCTTCGTACAATTTTTTCGCGGGAATTTCTCCGGCGACAATCCTGCAAAATAGACAATCCATGGATCGATCCTCTCATGAAATTATGGGCAAAACGAATGGTTGCCTTAGCAACCATTTTGACAGTGTTGGTTGCTAAGGCAACTACTTTTCCAGCTGCGCGGGAGGACCGTGTTCGCGCGAATATCTGAAATTGCGCCAGATTATCGCGGAAAATATCGCGGGTGGTGCCCTGGAAGCCACGGATCGTAGTGAGCGGCGAAGTTTGCCCGCTGCGAAATCGAGGGATGGCTGTAGAGCCAGAACTCGACCAGCGGGTTCGGGTTGGGCGCCTCCAGATAATTTTCGCCGAGGGCGACGAAAGCTTTCTGGGCGGTGACCTGCGGGTCGGGAACCAAACCGTGGATGGCTTCCTGGCCGAAGACGTCGGCCTGATGCTCTTCCCAGCGGCTGAACGAGTTGGTGATGGGTGAGGCGAGAAAGCTGAAGACGGTGAAGACGAGCAGCAGGACAGCGAGCGCGGCCCAGTCGTCCATGGCGCGAATCTGCCAGCGTGACTGAAAGCGGCAGATCAGCCAGTCCGCCGAACGCCAGGCCAGCCAAAGCAGAAGGATGAGCACCAGCGCGGTGAAGGCGAGGCCTTTGTAGATGTGGTCGAGGACATAGTGGCCCATCTCGTGGCCGACGACGAAGAGAATTTCATCGGGCGGAAGTTTGCGGATGGTGTTATCCCAGACGACGATGCGTTTCGATGCGCCGATGCCGGTGACGTAGGCGTTCTCTCCCGTGACTTTTTCGCTGGCCTTCATGAGGAACATGCGCTGCGGCGGAATGTCGAGGCCGGCGTGGTGCGCCAGTTGCTCCAACTGGAGGGTGAGCGCGGGATCACTTTGCTGCAGCGGAGAAAAGTGGTTGAAGATGGGATCGATCCAAATGGGAGAGATGAAGACGGCGAACACGATGATGGGCAGGGTGCAGAGCCAGAACCAGAGCCACCATTTGCGCGGCGATTTGCGGATGATGCGAAACAGCAGTTGCAGCAGCAGGGTGCCGATGACGATGGAGAGGCCGAGGCCCTTGAGCTGATCGAGGGTCCAACCGGGCCAGGACTGGATGGACAGTCCATAGGCGCGCTGAATGTGCTGGCTGTAGATGTCGAAGGGCAGCGAGACCAGGGTGAGGAAGACGATGGCGACGGGAAGGAAGACGAGGCCTTGTCGCCATTTGCCGGGCGTGATGCGCTCTGCCCAGTTGCGCAGCGCGACGGGCCAGCGCCAGGCGAGGATGAGCAGCAGCACGAGGATGGACCATGCAGTTCCGCCGAACGCGAGGATGGCGCGCAGGCGGGTGAGGGTGATGGCCTTGGCGAGCAGCGCGGGCGGCAATGTATATGCCGGGGCGTTGCTGTTCGAAGGCTGCTGCGGCTGCGTTTGCGAGGGCGCTGGCTGCGCGGGTGGAGGCGCTTGCAGGGCGCGCGCGGTGACGGTGAAGGCGAGGATGCAGGCGAGGAACAGAACGCATGTCATCACTCGTCGCTGCATTGGCACTCCTCTCCTACCTATAGATGAGGATAGTTCACGGGGTGCTGGCCGGTGCTGGCCGCACGGGCATACTCTGCGCTGGCGTTGCTGGGCGCGGGTGGGGCTGCTCCGCTGACGAGGAGGAGGGGTGGGAGGGGAATCAGGAACCTTGCTCTCGTGGGTGAAGGCATGGGGAGAACGATCTGTAGGTCAGGATAATGCAAAGGGGGAGGCGCTTGCGAGTTCTTGAAGGCGGTTCAAGGAAAAAAAATGAAAGCTAAACGAAGCCGAGTTGATCAGATCAGCCCAGTTCGGGCTCGGGAGAAGTTTCAAACGATTTTTTTCTGATTGGGTGTCGCAGTTCTCTCAGTGCCTCGGTTTTCAAGATCTCAACGCGCCCTTTGGTAACCCCCAGCTCGCGGGCCATTTGTGCCGCTGCCTTTGGGCTTTCACCTCTGAGGCCGAACAAGCCCTCCAGCACCTGTTTCTTCACCGGGCCCAGGGTATTGAGCACAGCCGCGGTGTAGGATGCCACCTCAGCGCCGCCGTCTCTTTTCTGATCTCGGAGAATTCCGAGAATTTCTTCCAACAGTTCCCGGTCTGTTCGCTTGGGAGGTCTGGGACCGTCGACAGGCCGGGATGATGTCAGCTCAGATTCGATTCTTGGCCAGATGACATCAAATGTCTTCACAAGACGCTCATCGGCAAGTATCTCTTCCGCTGGGGCCGATTTGTTCAGACTTTCCACGACCTTCCACAATCCGTCCCTGTCAAGACGCGCATTTTGGAACTGGGTGAGCGGGCCGGTCAGATCAGTCAGGTCAAGATTGATTAGGAGGGCACACACACGGCTCTGGCCAAGTTTCGATAGAGCCCCAGCCTCGAATATGATCCAGTCGTTGTGCATGTTCTCGGGCGTAAGGAGGATGATTCCAGCGCGGGACTCCTCAAGTTTCCGGGCAATCTCGGCGCTCCATCGCGCACCTTGATCTATATCTCTCTCGGACATCCAGGGCTTGAATCCATTGGAGATAGATGGCAGCCATTCTCGGAGAATCCTCGCAACGGCCTTGCTGCGCTCCCCACCCCAGCTGATGAATACTTCCATATATCGAAAACATACGCGACGCTCACTTCTCTGGCAATCATGATGGGATCAAGACAGGATCTTTGTCGTCGGCGAAGATCGAAATTGCTTCCGTAGAGGTTCCCCAACACCGGCAATGGGCGTCCACGAATCTTGGCGGTGCGAAGGTAATTCGCTCGTCGATCAATCGGGTGCCTTCCCTGACTGTGGGCGAGATGAGTGGCGTTCGTGCTACGAGGTTGCGCCTGCGGACTTCTTTGTTATGCGCTGGGCTCACGTCAGCCGCAAAGGAATCATGACCCGTGCAAGATCAGTATGTAAAGAACAAGAAGACCTATTAGCGAAAAAATCATGGCTACTTGCCCCGAAAGTACCCACCGTGCCTTGGATTCCACAGCCGCGTCGATGCTGTCAAGCGCTAAGATCCAGTCCTCCAATTGTGAGCGATAGTAGTCCAAGACATGCTGCTGCGAAAACTCGGAACAATGCAACTCAGCCAAATCCTTGGCCTCGCGGATGCGTTCGGAGGAATTGAAAGGTGTTACGACGTCCGTAACCCTTGACCCGACGAGCGACAATATCACGGATACCAGGGCTAGCGAAGGGGGCACCCACACTGCTAGGCTGTGCCAACATCCGGCGTGGAGAATCGACGCTACATGCCCTCCCTGCAGGAAAGCCGCGATCGCGGCCAAGGCTAGGCCGCTGACCGTAGCGGTGGCTTGGGCCTTGCTGTCCAGGCCCGAGAACGATTTGTAATAGTCGTCGTATTGCTTAGAGGCGTTGTCGCATGCGCTTGCAGCAACTGACACCTTGTCTCGAATGCGTGCTTCTCGCGCATCAACGATTCCCTTCATCATTTCTTTTTAGCGGTTTTCTTTGCCGCCTTTTTCGTGGGATGGCGTTTGACCGTGTATCTCGATGGTGACTTCTTGGCGGACTTCTTGGCGGCGACGTGGCGTGTGGCAGAACGCTTGTGGATCGAGCAGTAGTTGCTGCCTAGAAGCGCCTCCTTTTGGCAGCGTGACCCCGTAGCTGTTCTTGCAATGCAGAGCTTAGGCATCTGGATTCCTCAGCGAGCCAGTAAGTGTTAACCGCATCAGTGATGATGCTCTGAAATTCGACCATTGGCAATAAGTCTCTTGGGCTCTGTGGTTGGCAAGTTAACACCTCTGCATGTTGCAATCCCATGTCTCAGAGGCGAGACATGGGGCACCCTTGTTTGTTGTGGTGGGGTGGGGGCGGTGGGATGATTTCTTTCAGGGGCTAAAGCCCCGGAGGATGGGCTCCTTTACGGCACGGCTGAAGCCGTGCCCTGATACAGAACTCTCAGAGTGACAAATCATTTGTTTCCATCCCCACCCAAGCCAGAGGCGGCTTGAATGGGACACCGTGAGATTTTTCATGGGTGGCGCGAGGTCCTTCGCTGCGCTCAGGACGACAATTTTTTGCGGGTTGGTTAGGTGGCCAGGTGGAGTTGGTGGAGGGCGGTGCGGGCGCCTTGTAGGTCGGTTAGTTTCATTTCGGAATATTTACGGGAGAGGATGATGCCGTCGGCATGGCCCTGGAAGGCGGCGAGGACGGCATCGCGGACGCCGTCGGGAGAGCACTTGCTGTGGGTGGGCTCGGTGGGGATATCGACGTCGATGCCGGACCACAGAAGAGTCTTGGTGCCGGCGAGGCCGGCGCGGGAACGCTGGGTTTCGCGAAGAACATAATCCGCAGAGAAGCCGGTGAAGGGAATCTGGGCGAGAGATTTCTCCTGATAATTGAGGACGCGGTAGTGGAAGTCGAGGAGCTGCTGCGGGGGGACATCGCCGTAGAGAGTTTGGGAGACGCTGTCGATGTAGCCGGCCATGCGCTCGCCAGCGCAGTTGTTATACATGACGATTTTGATGAAGTCGGAGACTGGGGCGAGGGCGGCGAGGTCCTGCTGGGCGCGGTAGATGGGGTTGAAGGAGTTGGTGGAGGAGATGTGCCAGCCGACGCCGAGTGCGGGATTAATTTGTTTGACGTGGTGGTAGATGGCGGCGTAGGTATCGCGGAGGCTGTCAGTCCATAACATCTCCCAGGCAAGCAACTCGGGATAGCGGAGCATGAGACGCCAGACTTCGACATAGTAGCCGTCGACGGGGCGGCGGGACTGGCGGGCGTTGTCGACGAAGGCGGCGAGGGCGAGATATCCCTGGCGGGCGCGGTCGGGATTGATGCCGCTGTCTTTTGCTTTCTGAATGCAATACGGGCAGAAGCAGGTGACGCGGTGGGGATTGTTATGGAGGCCGCTTTGACTGGCTCCGAGGGCGTTGGAGAACGCGCCCTGACGTTCTGAACACCACATGATTCCGTCGATGTCGTAGGAGCGGGACCAGTCTTCGACAATGCCGAGAAGAAAATTTCGGTAGTTGGGATTGTTGAAGCAGAGGGTATGGGCGTGGTTGCCGGAGAGATCGATTTCTTGAAGCTGGGAGATGTTGGGTAGGTCGGGGCGGAAGACATCCTCAAACCAGCAGATGGTTTTGAGGCCGCGCTTGCGGGTGGCGGGGAGGACGGCCTGGAGGACGTCGTAGTTGCCGAGGTCGGTGGCATGGGTGCCGGGGAAGACGGTGTTTTTGTAGTACTGGGGATGGATGGTGGCGTAATTTCCGCCGGAGAATGTGCCGGTGTCGTACTGCTGCTTGCCGTGGTCGGGGAGGGGCTGGCCGGGGATCTGGCGACCGGCGATGCCGCGGCCGTAGGTAAAGGTGGCGAGGAAGAGCGTGTTGACGTCGGCATATTGCTGGAAGTTGTCGAGGACTTTTTCCGTTCCTTCATCGACGAAGGAGACGGCGCCGACCTGGATGCCGATGGTTTTTTTGTTGGGGGTGGCGGCGGTGCTGGCGGCATCTGGCAGGGAGGCGGCGGAGGAGTCGGGAAGGGATGCGGTGAGGGCGGCTGCGGCTGCGGACTGAATGAACGCTCTTCGATCCATGATGAGAGGGTACCTCGACGCGGGTTGTGGATTGGGTTCGGTGCGATTCTGTCTCAGATCAGTGTACGAGTGGCTGCGGGGTTGGACTGTGGGAAGTGAGGTCGCCGGCGCCGGCGCTTCCAATTCGACTGCCTGCTTGACGGGAATGAGGCTGGTGGCGCGAGAATGGTTGTTATGGCCGAGCCCACGCCGATTCCGCTGACTGCTTCCCGCGCAGAGCAGATATTTCCAATCCTGAGTTCAACTCAGATACAGCGTCTCGCAGCACACGGAGATGCTCGATCGGTGCATGCTGGAGAAGTACTGGTCGAGCCGGGAGACCGCGAAATACCTATCTTCGTTGTCATCTCTGGCGAGCTGGAGGCGGTGCGTCCGGCATTTGGTCTGGAAACACTGATCAGGACGTTTGGGCCGGGACAATTCACGGGGGAGCTGAGCACGCTTTCGGGGCGCCGTGCCATTGCGCTGATACGTGCGCGGCAAGATGGAGAAATTATCGGCATCGCTCGCGAGAACGTGCTCGCGCTGGTGCAGGCGGACGCGGAGTTGAGCGAAATCCTGATGCGCGCGTTCATTCTTCGTCGTGCGGAGATGTTGGCGCAGGGAATTGGCGATGTGACACTTGTCGGGTCGAGTTTTTCGGCGGAGACCCTTCGCATCAAGGAATTCCTTACGCGTAACGGTCACCCGTATACGTACATCAACCTGGAGAGTGATCCTGCGGTCCAGAACCTGCTGGAGCACTTTCATGTTTCCATGCTGGAAACCCCGGTTGTGATTTGTCGCGGCGAAACGGTGCTGCGCAATCCAACCAACCGTGAGATTGCCGGTTGTCTCGGCTTTAACGAGGCGATCGATGAAACTCGCCTGCGCGATCTGGTGATCGTCGGCGCAGGACCTGCCGGTCTGGCGGCTGCGGTCTATGGTGCGTCGGAGGGCCTGGATGTGATGCTGGTGGAGACGTACTCGCCGGGCGGGCAGGCGGGCTCCACTTCAAGGATTGAGAACTACCTGGGATTTCCCTCTGGAATTTCGGGAAATGAGTTAGCCGGTCGAGCCTATACGCAAGCCCAGAAATTCGGAGTGCCGATGCTGCTGGTGAAGGTGAGCGGGCTCAAGTGCGACGGCAAGCGCTACGAGATCGGGCTCGAAGACGGCACATCGATCGTGAGCAAGACGATTGTGATCGCTACCGGAGCCAGCTATCGTAAGCTGCCCCTTCACGATCTGTCGCGCTTTGAAGGTGCGGGCATTTACTACGGAGCAACTTTTGTTGAGGCGCAGGTTTGCAGTGGCGAAGAAGCGATTGTGGTGGGAGGCGGAAACTCTGCCGGGCAGGCCGCTGTGTTTCTGGCGGAGAACACAAAACACATCTACCTGCTGGTGAGAGGGTCAGGCCTTGCTGATTCCATGTCGAGGTATCTCATCCGCCGCATTGAGCAAACTCCTAACATCACGTTGCTGACCAATACGGAACTGGTCGGCCTGGAAGGCAGCAACCATCTCGAGCGGGTGAAGTGGCGGAACAATCAAACCGGCGTTGAAGAGACAAAGAGCATCGCTCACGTATTCCTGATGACGGGAGCCGAGCCCAATACGGGATGGCTCAACCACTGCGTCGCGCTGGACGACAAGGGCTTTATCAAGACGGGGCCCGAACTTTCTCCGGAAGAACTGCATGAGCGGAGCTGGCCTCTCACGCGCCGGCCCTACCTGCTGGAAACCAGCGTGCCCGGAGTGCTTGCCGCGGGTGATGTGCGGGCGGGCAATGTGAAACGAGTGGCGTCGGCTGTTGGGGAAGGGTCGATTGCGATCTCGTTCATACACCAGGTGATGAAGGAGCTGTAGTATCAGCGGGATGCGGGAAGACGCAGGATGACCGGGTTAAGACCGAGGGTTTCTACGACATTTCGGAGATGCTCCAATAGGTTGGACTAAGCGCTTGGGCGTGTCGTGGGCGGGTTTGCGCATGTTCATGGATTCTCAGCACTTTGGCCGGAAAAAGCGCGCCTCCTTTTTCGTGGCCTTTCGGTTGCAGCCGTAAATTTCTGGAGTGACTTAACAAGCCGTTCGGGTCTCGATTGGCTGTGCTGCTAGGTCGCCGAATCCAGGAGGAACACCATGTATTTCACCGACGACTCATTGCTACCCGAAAATCAAGCTCCACTGATGATCACTGCGGCACCGTACGGGCCGGTCTGGATGCCAGTGGATTGCACCCCCGAACAGAAGCTTCCTGTCACCTGGGACGAACAGGTGCAGGCCGCAGTGGACTGTTTTAACGCCGGCGCCACGGTATTGCATATTCATGTGCGCGATCCGAAGACCGGACATATTTCGAAAGACTTTAAACAGTACAACGAACAGATCGGACGCCTTCGCCAGGCTGTGCCGAAGATGATCCTGCAACTGGGGGGGTCGATTTCTTTTGCGCCGGAGCCGGGGGAAGAAGCCCAATTCCAGAGCTACGACTCGCGGCACAAGCTGGCCGAAGTCGATCCCAAACCGGATCAGGTGACGGTGACGTGTGGCACGTCGCTCTATGATCTGACAGCATTGCACCCCGTAGACGACGCGTTTGAGGGAACTCGCTTTACCAACCCGGCGATGCTACATGCGATGGCCAACCTTGTGGCGGATTCGACACCGGACTTTTACCTGGAAAACATCAAGCGGCTGGTTCAGCACGGCATCCAGCCTTACTTCGCGCTCGGGCATGTCCACAGTCTTGAACTGGTGGAGCGGCTCATTCGCAAGGGCTATTATATGGGGCCGATGAATGGCTTTTTTAGCATCGGCGGCGGGGGTGTGTGTGGGTCGAACCCGTTCGACCTGATGGAACTCATCCGTCGTACCCCGCACGGCTCGTTCTTCACGTACCAGACCACCTTTCGTCTGACTCACCCGGTGGCGGCAATCTGCATCGCGCTTGGACAACACACTCGCGCCGGCATCGAGGATAATCTGTGGGACACGACGAAGGGCAAGCGCATGTCGACCATGCAGATGATCGAGCGCCATATTCGCATGGCGAACGAGCTGGGTCGAGCGATTGCGACGCCGGAACAGGCGCGCCAGATGCTGAAGATCGGAGTCACGTACGCGTCTACAGCGGAAACCCTCGCCAACCTTGGCCTGCCGCCGAATCGCCGTCCGGGCAACATGGGATTCATGGTGCATGAAACGGACGGGATGTATCATCCTGCGGCCCAGGGCGGGTGTGGACACATCCACGCCGGTGAATGGGAAGAGAAGCTGGACATGCCGATCAAGGTGGGAGCAGCGACCTAAGACGGCGTCGTAGTCCGTGGCGCAAGGAAGGTCCCTTCTATGTACGGAGGGACCTTTCGGTTGGAATGTGCCGTGCAACCTTGCGATCCACACCTCTGAATACTGCAGGCGACACAATGGCGGAATTGATTGAAGTCACGGGATTGGAGCAGATCCGATCGGGCGCTGGAGCACGGTTCAAGATCGCAGACAAAGAAGTGGCCATCTTCAATGTGAATGGGAAAGTCTGCGCCATTGCGGATACCTGTCCTCACGCCGGCGGTTCGCTGGGAATGGGAAAGCTGAATGGCACGATTGTGACTTGTCCGGTGCATGGGATGAAGTTCGACGTGACTACTGGATGCTTCGCAGGCACTTCGGACTTTGGGGTGGCTGCATATCCGGTGAAGGTTGTGGACGGGAAAATTCTGGTCAGTGTCGGCGAAGACGCACAGTCCAGTTGAGCAACCGGGAAGTGATGCCGTGGGAGAACCCTTATCTCATCTTGAGAAATCCGTGCCGCGGACAAGAGCTGAGTTGTGCGGGCCAGACGATCAGTCAAAGCAGTGGATTCGTCGTCTGAACGTGAAGTGACGGATGCGGAAATAACCATGCCATGACTGATGTCGCGGGGAAGACGATTTACATCACCGGAGGGGCCAGCGGAATGGGCCTGATGTGCGGCAAGATGCTGGCTGGCCTCGGGGCGCACATCGTCATTCTCGATCTCAATCCTACCGACGGCGCGCTATTGGAAGTCGAGTCGGCACGCCGCACGCCGGAGCAGCGCGTCGCTCGCTACAAGGTCAACGTGACCGACCACGAAGAGGTGACGCGCGTCATTACTGGGGCGGTTGCCGAAGTGGGCGCACCGGACATCGTGATCACCATGGCTGGTATCGGAGGCACCGAGGAATTCGTCAATATGAAGTTCGAGACATTCGACCGGGTCATGCGTGTCAACGTCTATGGCACGAGAAACGTGATTGCGGCGGTGCTGCCCTCCATGCTGGCGCGCGGGCACGGCAAGATCGTTCTGGTTGGGTCGATGGGCGGGATCACTCCCGTCTACGGCTATACCGCTTACGGCACGTCCAAGTTCGCCGTGGTGGGGCTGGCACAATGCCTGCGTTACGAATTGAAGGCGCGGGGCATCGGCGTCGCTTGCTTCTGTCCCGGTGAAGTCGAAACACCTGGTTTGGCGAACGAACGCAAGTCGCTGCACCCGGCGTCGGCGGCGTTGAAGCGCATGGGTGGAACGATGCCGGTGAGCGCCGCGGTGAGCGGCCTGATCCAGGGCATTCAACAGGACAGGTTCCTGATCATCCCGGGATTCAAGGGAAAGCTAATGTACTGGATGCACCGCCTTACGCCTACCTGGCTGTGGAACGTGGTCACCGACAGGATGGTCGCGAGGGCGCTAGCAGAAAACAATCACAATAAGGAGGCCGCATGACGGCAAATGAAACAAATCCGTGGGGCTCGTCTTTGGACAAGCTCAAGGAATGGGATCCCAAAGGTGCGGAGCTACTGTTGCGGGTTGGAACAAATCCGTGGACCAGCGGTGTGCTGCCGCGCAAGGAAGTGGAGTTGATCTACCTGGGGCTGACTTGCTCCTGCACGAATCTGGATGAAGACGGCACGCGTCGCCAGATTCGCGCGGCGCTGGACGCGGGAGCCACGCGGGATGAGATTCTGCTGGTGCTGAAATGTGGCGTCGCGCCGGCGGTTCACTCGTGCAGCCTGGGCGCGCCCATTCTTCTTGAGGAGATGAAGGTCGCCGGCGTAAAGGCGGCGGGAGGCCCAAAGCCGGCGACGCCGGCGTGCGACGCCATGCGCGCGATCGGTCAATGGAATACGGCATGGGATCCGTTCTTCGAGCTTTCCCCGGGCTGGACCGATCAGTTTTTCGCGTTTGGAGCGAGCGTCTACAAGAGCGGCCTGTTCACGCCGAGATTCATGGAGTTGATCAGCATTGCCTTCGACGCCTCCTGCACCCACATGTATGCGCCGGGCGTACGACGGCACATTCAGGGTGCGCTGAAAGCGGGGGCGACGCCGGAAGAGATCATGACGGTGTTGCAGATTTGCGCTTCGATGGGGCTGGAAGCTTGCGCCAAAGGCGTTCCGATCCTGGCGGAAGAATTCGAACGCGATGCGGCGAGCCGGAAGGGAAATGCGTGATGTGTTGGTTTTGACTTCCACTTTTCGCATGGATGCGGGTGGATAGGATGGACGCATCGCGCTGCTGGCGGAGAGGTGGATGGGATGACTTTGCGAAGACGTGAACTGCTGCGGATGTTCTCGATTGCGCTGGGGTCGAGTTGGCTGTTGGGGCGTAACTCATCTGCAATGGTGGGGCGGCAGGCGGCGGGGCAGGCGGCGAAGCCTGGTGAGGCGGAGAACAATGGACCCCAGGGGAGGGGAGAGACGGGCATGGAAAAAGTGACGGGAATTGGCGGGCTGTTCTTTCGAGCGCACGATCCTGCAGCGTTGGGGCAGTGGTACGAGCAACACCTGGGGATCGCGCTGACGCCTACGAGCAAGGATGCGAAGGTGTGGCAGCAAGAGGCGGGGCCGACGGTGTTTGCGCCGTTCCCGGAGACGACCGACTACTTTGGGAATGCGACGAAGATGTGGATGGTGAACTTTCGGGTGCGCGATCTGGACAAGATGGCGGCGCAGTTGCGAGCCGCCGGCATTGCGGTGAAGGTCGACCCGGAGGCATCTTCGATTGGGCGGTTTGCGCGGCTGCAGGATCCCGAGGGCAATCCCATCGAGTTATGGCAAGAGTAAACGGCGGGCGCTTCGAGTGAGGGTGCGGGGCGGATGGAAGGATGGCGGCACGGGTGGGAGATGCCGCGGGCTGGGAGAAATTCCACGGGATCAAAGCGGGAGATGGGACGGCCGTGCATACTGGCGTAGGAGGGATGCACGATGGAGATCAAGCGAAACGGAACGGAGGCTTCAGGGAAGGGGCCGGGGGAATATTTCACGGGTGCGGTGCGGGTGGACCGATTATTTGAAGCTGCGGAGCCGGCGCGGGTGGTGGGAGCCAGCGTGACGTTTGAGCCGGGAGCGCGGACGGCGTGGCATACGCATCCGCTGGGGCAAACGCTGATTGTGACGGCGGGCAGTGGCAGGGCGCAGCGGTGGGGCGGCCCGGTGGAGGAGATTCGACCTGGCGATGTGGTGTGGTTTCCGCCGGGAGAGAAGCATTGGCATGGGGCGACGGCGAAGACGGCGATGACGCATCTGGCGATCCAGGAAAAACTGCAAGGCAAGACGGTGGACTGGCTGGAGCCGGTGAGCGATGCGCAGTATGAGGGCGCGGCTTGAGGAAGGGAATCGTCGTCGTCGCGATGGATCTTCCGCTGCGAGACGAGAGGTAACAGCATGATTGAGGGGACACGGAACGATGGGCCGATTCCAGCGGATGATGTGCGGCGCGCGCTGGCGAGAACGCAGGTCGACGATGCGGGGCTGGCGCACATTGGCCTGGTCGGCGACACGTATACCGTCACGGTGGCGGGAAAGGACACGGGCGACCGGTTCTGCGTGATCGATATGCACATTCCAACCGGGGGCGGGCCGGGACCGCATCGTCACGACTTCGACGAGACATTTATTGTGCTCGAGGGAGAGATTGAAGTAACTTTCCGGGGTAAGAAATCCACGCTGCGCGCGGGTGAGACGGTGAACATTCCATCGAACGCACCGCATCGGTTTCAGAACGCGGCGAGCGGAGCGGCGCGACTGATCTGCATTTGTTCGCCGGCGGGGATTGAGCGATTTTTTGCGGAGGTGGGAGTGCCGGTCGCGACGCGAACCACGGCAGCGCCAAAACTTGACGAGAACGGGATGGCCGAATTTCTGGCGAAAGCGCGGGCGTTGGCGCCGAAGTATCGAACGGAACTGCTGCGAGAAGCGTAGGCGGCAGAGCGGGATGCGGTTGAGTATTCCGCGGTGGTGACGGCGGCTTCGATGCATTTTTTTGGGTGGGGAAACCGGTTTGATTTTTTGCACAGAATCGACGGGATTTGCACCGAAATAAATTGGGAAAAACGGGAAATTTTCGTGCAATACTCAGTGGCAACGGAAGAGAAATCTTTCAGAGGAGAGAGCAGAATCGAAGCAGGCTAGAGGATCGGAGACGAGACTCGCTTCGGGCAACCGGAGATGGCAGGCAGAGAGAGAAAGCTCATACGACAAGCAGGTACGGAAGCACGAGGGACGTGTGAGTTCCGCTCACGGGTTCCGAGGAAATCCAGAAGGGCATGTTGTGATCCGGCCAGCCGAACGCCGGATCTTCGAAAGATCGGACCGCCAGGGGCGAGTTCTCGCAAGAGGATTCGCCCTTCGGCTTTTGGTGCGGGCGTTGTGGGCTGCCGGGTGGTTGCGGCGATTCAGGAATCGCGGCGTTCCGGCTGCCAGGGATCGATGGTATCGCGGTCGAGGCGGTCGTCGCGGTCACTGCGATTCTCGCGCTCTTCCTGCCGGCGACGATTATCCCGTTCTTCGCGTTCCTCGCGGCCGTCGCTCATCTCCATCCTCACTGACTCAGTGTACGAGACGGGCGGGTTTGACAGGGCGGAAGCCATGCCGCCAGGATTGGGGAAGAAGTGCGGGGATTCCCGTTGGAGCGGCATGGAATGAGATCGCTGGAAATTGATCCAAAGACGACGGCGTTGATTTTGATCGACCTGCAGAAGGGAATTGCGGGAAGGCCGATGGCACCGCACCCGGCGAGCGAGGTGATTGCGGGTGCGGCGAAGCTGGCGGCGGCGATGCGCGCCAAGGGCGGAGCGGTAGTGTACGTGCGGGTGGAGATAGCGGATGTGCTGCGGCTGCCGGTCGATGCTTCCCCGTGGGATCCAAATGCGCCGCCGCCGCCGGCGAGCGCCTCCGAGTTAGTGGCGGAGGCTGGATATTCGCCGGGCGACGTGTTGATTGTGAAGCGGCAGTGGGGCGCGTTTTACGGGACGGGCCTGGACCAGCAACTGCGGCGCAGAGGAATCCGGACGATTCTGCTGGGCGGAGTGGCGACGAATTTTGGGGTAGAGTCGACGGCGCGGGACGCTTACGACAGAGGCTACGCGGTGGTGTTCGTCGAAGATGTCATGTCGAGTGTTGCGGCGGAGGCCCATGAGTTCGCGGTGCAGAATATTTTTCCGCGCATGGGGAGAGTTCGAACGCTGGAGGAAGTGCTGGCGGCGCTGGGGTAACGCCGCCACGCGCGCCTGGCTGCGGAAGCAGCAGCGGACAGATGCAGGCGGACTTGCCGGAGATCATTCCTCGCGCAAGGCGGTCATGGGATTGAGAGACGCCGCCCGCTGCGCGGGCAACAGACTGGCAGCCAGACCGACGAAGGCCATGCCTGCAATGGCGGCGGCGAGGGTCAGCGGATCTCGCGGTTTGAGCCCATATACCAGGGAGGCGGCGGCGGTGCCGGCTGCGAGAGCCAGACCTGTTCCGACGAGGAGGCCTGTCGCCAGGAGAGTTGCGGCCTCGCGCACGATCATGAGCAGGATGTTGCTGCGATCGGCTCCCAGAGCGATGCGCACGCCAATTTCATTTCTGCGCTGGACCACCATGTAGGACATGACTCCGTAGAGGCCGACCATGGCGAGGATGGCGGCGAGGAATCCGAAGAAGCCGGAGAGGGTGGCCATCAATCGCTCACGGAGGAGGCCATCGCGAATCTCTGTTTTGAGGACAACGAAGTTGAGCACCAGGGCTGGATTGAAGCTGGTGACGGCGCGGTTGATGGAAGAGATGAGGGGCAGAAGCGGCTCGTCGGATCGAATGACCAGAGTGGACTGATCGTCCGGTCCGTTGGCCTGGGTGAAGGAGACGTAGACGGTGGGAACCGGGGCTTCGCGCAGATCGTAAAACTTAGAATTCTGAACTACACCGATGATCTGGTAGGTTTTGCCGGGTGGGTCTGTATCGTGAAATACGCGTCCAATGGGATTGTTGCCGCCGTAGAATTTGCGCGCGAATGCCTGGTTGACGATGGCGGTGCGCGGCGCGGCGGGGAGATCTGTCTGGTTGAAATCGCGACCCGCGAGCAACGGGGTTTCCATGGTGTTGAAATATCCGGGACTGATGCGGTTGAGGGTCACATCCTGACGCTGCGGGCCGTCCGGGATATCGATGTTGTTGTCCCATCCGGAGTGACTGAGGGGAACCATGAGAACCTGGGCGGCAGAGGCGACACCGGGGATTGCCCGCACGCGGGAGAGTAACTCCTGCTGGAAGGACATCTCACGTTCCTTGGGAAGCTTGAGTTGTGAGAAATCGATGTAGGTGACCAGGATGCCATTCTGCTGAAAACCTGCATTGACATGGATGATGTTTCGAAAGCTGCGTACGAACATGAACGCAGCGGTGAGCAGGACCAGGGAAAGCGCGACCTGGGTGACGACGAGAGCGCGACGCAGCACAAAGCGGTCATGGCCGGCGGTGGATCCGTGTCCGCCGGTCTTCATGACCGCGCCGGGCTCGGTGTGCGATGCCTTGATGGCAGGAACGAGGCCAAAGAGGATGCAGGTGAGAATGGCGAGGACGGCGGCAAAGCCGAGAACGCGCCAGTCCGGAGCGAGCTGGATATAGATGGGACTCTGCTGAGTGGTGAGGAAGGCGACCATGGCGCGGCTGAGAATTTGTGCGAGGAGGACACCGGCGACGGTTCCCATGGCGGCGAGGAGCAGGCTTTCCGCCAGAAGCTGGCGAAGAAGTCGGGCGCGGGAAGCGCCCAGGGTGAGGCGCAGCGCCATCTCTCTTTGTCGAGCGCCGGCGCGAGCCAGCATGAGGTTGGCGAGGTTGGCGCAGGCGATGAGCAAGACCAATCCCGACAGGGTGAGGAGCAATCCGAGGGGATCGTCGTAGTCCTTGCGCAGCCAGGACATTCCGGTGGCCGCGGGAAGAGCTCCAATATGGAAGGATCGATAGTCTTTGGTTGCGATGGCATCGTAGTTACTGGGAACGGTGGCGGCTAAAATCCCGGGAGAAATCGCATCCAACTGTGCCGAGGCGCGCTCAAGCGTCCAGCCCGGCTTGAGGCGGCCGATGGTGGCCAGCCACCAGGCATCGTCACGATCCATGAGCGGAGGGTTGGAAAAAACCGCCTGACTGCACAGTGGGATAGCAACATCGAATTTCTGTCCCACGACCAGGCCTGAGAAGGCGGGCGGCGTAATGCCGATGACCTGAAACGGATGACCGTCGAGCGAGACTTTTCCGCCCAGCGCATCGGGCCGTCCGCCGAACTCGCGCTGCCAGAAGGCATAGCTGAGCACGACTGCCTGATTGCCACAGCCTTTGTAGTCGTCGGCGGGAGAGATGAGGCGGCCGAGAACTGGCTGGAGGCCGAGCACGCTGAAGAAGTCGCCGCTGACCATGAGGGTGTCGGCGTAGCGGGCTTCTCCGCCGTAGTTGAGATTGCTGCGGGCGGGGGCCCAGGCAGCGATTTCTGAAAATCCCTGCTGCTGCTCTTTGACGGCCTGCCACAGCGCTCCGGTAAGTTCCCAGTCGCCGGAGAAATGGTCTCCGCGGCAGCAACGGGGAGAATTGACGATGCGCACGGTGGCGAGTTGTTGCGGAGCCTGCACGGGAAGGGTGCGCATGCGGACGGCGTCGAGGAGTTGAAAGATGGTGGTGTTGGCGCCGATGCCGAGAGCCAGCAGCAGGATGGCAACGATGGCGAAGCCGGGGCTTCTGAGAAGCAGGCGGACACCATAGCGCAGATCGCTGCCGACGCCTGCAAAGGGATTCTCGCCGCTGTCCGTGCCCAGAGACATATGCTCTTTCGCTGCGGGCATGGTGGCTTCGAGGCCGGAGATGAGCTTTCCGTCGTGCGATTCTTTGGTGAGGATTTGGTGGGCCTGCTCCGGCTCGACACCGGCAAGCAGCATCTCGTCGTAACGATCGCGCAGGTGCTGGCTTAATTCTTCGATGACCTCGGCTTCCCGCGAAGGTTCCAGGTGAAGCGAGGCGATGGCGGCGGAAATCTCTTTCGACCAGTCAGGCATGTTCGGCCTCGGTGATGAGCTGGATGGCTTTGACCAGATCCAGCCAGGTGGAGCGCTGGGTTTTCAGCATTTCCTTGCCGGGGGCAGTGAGGCGGTAGTAGCGGCGACGGCGCTGGCCGGCTTTCTCTACCCAGCGACCGGCGATGAGGCCGCGCGCCTCCAGGCGATAGAGCAGCGGATACAGGGAGGCGACGTTGAACTTCAGGACGCCGGCAGAACGTTCTTCAATGAGCTTGCCGATTTCGTAGCCATGGCGCGCGCGATGCTCGACGAGGGAGAGGATGAGCAACTCGGCGCTGCCTTTTTTCAGTTCACGATCGATCGATCGTACTGCCATATGTTTCATTCACACATATTGCGACGCGATAGCTGAGGATGTCAAGTCATGCGGCTGATTCGGCGAAGCAGGGGAGGATAACTTCGGCAGCGAGCCGGGAGACGCGGGTGAGCCGCCCACGGACGGGATTACGATTCGTTCGTGGGCATGGAGCAGACGGCGAGGGGCAGAATCAAGGATTCACGCGGTAGGCGAGGACAGCGCCGCCGGAATTCTGCTGAGGCGGAGCGATGACGAAATAGCGGTGAAGCTGGGGAACGAGAGCTTCATTCTTGGCTCCCGGGGCGGTGGTGACTTTGGCCAGCAGGTTGTAATGATCCGGGTCCCGCTCCTTATAAACGAAGGTCGCGCCCTGACCGGCGCCACAGGAGGCGTAGATGCGGTTGGTGGCGGGATCGAAGATGAGGTCGTCGACACCCTGAGTGATATCGAGGGCCTGAAGTTCTTTGCCGGAGCGGGAGTCGAGCACGACAATTTTCCCGCTGCGACAGCCGAGAAACAGGCGGTGGGTGCGGGGATCGAGGGCCATGGCCACATTCTTCGTCGCCATGTGCACGGGCCAGACAGCTTCGACGGTGCGAGTGTCGCGATTGATGACGTCGACTTCATTTTTCGCGGGATTGTTGAGGAAAATACGCGGGCTGGAAGGATCGATGACGGAGGCTTCGAGGGTGTCGCCGTCGACCTTGATTTCGCCGACCCTGGCATCTTTGGTGGTGTCGATGATGCTGTACATGGAGAAGGATTCATGGGCATCGCCGCCGCCGTTGACGACGTAGAGATATTTCGTATGGGGATCGTAGGCGATGGAATCGGTATCGACCTTGAGGGGAATGAAGGCGATCTGGTGGTAGTTGGAGCCGTTGTAGATGCGGACTCCGCCCGTGCCGCCGTCGGTGACGTAGATGCGATTGAGGTCGTGGCGGACGAAGATGGCGTGCGGGATTTGAACATCCGGAATGTCGCCGATCAGTTTGCCGGTGCGGAGGTTCATGATGAGGACGGCGTGCATGGATTCCGCGGCGAGAAAGAGGCGATTTCCCTGGAGGTCGACGCCCAGGTGATCAAAACGGCCGTGGGCGGAGGGGGGCATGGGGTAGCGCGAGACCAGAGTGAGCGGAGCGGCGGACTGAGCGGTGGCGAAGGCGAGCGGGAGCAGCAAGATCGCAGCGAAAACGAATAACTTTTTCATGGCACCTCTTCCTGAGGAAAAGTATAAGCGGGGGATGGAGCGTGGATCGGCTGCAGGGGTGTCGATGGGGATTGCAGTGAGACGAAAACTTCGCGGCATAAAGAGAGGTCGAAGTTCATCTTGCGGCGTTAGAATGGATTCTCCATTGGCCGGGCGCGGAAGTGCGGGGAGCTGAGACGGAAGATGGCTCCAGGAATTGCGGAAGACTGAGTGCATGGAGGAGGGGACGGATGACTCACTGCTCGAGACGTGATTTCGTGAAGGCTGGATTAGCGGCGGGCGCGCTGGCCAGCGTGGGAACCCTGCCGCTGCGGGCACAGCGCGAGACAGCGACGGACATGGTGACGCTGGGGAAGTCTGACGTGCAGGTGACGCGGCTGGCGTTTGGCACGGGGACGCTGGGCGGCCGGGTTCAGCGCAACCTGGGACAAGCGCAGTTCACCAAGCTGGTGCGATATGCGCATGAGCGCGGGATTCGTTTCTTTGAAACGTCGGAGTCGTACGACGGCATGCACGAGATGCTGGGAGTGGCGCTGAAGGGTGTGCCGCGGGACAGCTATCAACTGATGACGAAGGTGACGACCGGAGATGGCGGCGACCCCCAGGAGAAGATCGACGAGCTACGGCGACAGGCGAACACGGAGTATTTTGACATCATGCTGCTGCATTGGCAGCACACGGCGACGTGGCCGACCGACACGATTGCGTGGCAGGACGCGATTGAAGAAGCGCAGATGAAGAAGGCGGTGCGGTCGCATGGGGCGTCGGTGCATGGACTGCCGGCGCTGCGGCAGGTTCCGACGGACAAGTGGCTGCAGGTGGCGATGATCCGGATGAACCAGAAGGGCGTGCGGATGGACGCGGAAGACTACGCCACCAATGGCCTGGGAAACGTGAATGAAGTGGTCGAGCGTGTCCACCAGGCGCACGGGCAGGGGCTGGGCGTGATCAGCATGAAGCTGATCGGCGAAGGAACGTTTACGCAACGCGCAGACCGCCAGCAGGCGATGAAATTCGCGTTCAGAAAAGCCGGGGTCGATGCAGTGACGGTGGGGTACAAAAACACCAGCGAGATCGACGAGGCGATTGAGAATTTGAATCTGGCGCTGGCGTAGCGGGCAGGATTTCTGGAGGCGCCAACGTTCTGAGAAATCCCATGTCTCAGAGGCGAGACATGGGGCACCCGGATTTTACGCGACCGCGAAGGATGACGGATTCTTATTCCACCCGAGGATGATGGGAAGTGCGAACCTGCGTTCATCCCACATCTCGAGTGCGAGATGTGGCATCCGGCACCGGACGAGACTAGAGCATCCCGGGACGACTCCACACTGTCGACCACCCCGCACGACCATCCCTCATCCCTGGAATTAAAGGAACTACGCGCTGCTTGTTGCCGTACTGTTGATCAGGAACGGCGCCGGGGGGAACTGCGTTCGCAGGGCGGTGTATATTCGACCGCATACTCGTCCCATCGCCTGAGGAGGCTGCTTTATGCGCGCTCTGCTGCAGGACCTGCGGTATGGAATCCGCCAGCTGGGTCGAAATCCGGGCTTCGCGGTGACGGCGATTCTGACGCTGGCGCTTGGCGTAGGAGCCACGACGGCGGTATTCAGCGTTGCTTATGGCGTGCTGATCGATCCGTTCCCTTATAAGGACGTGAAGACGTTGGCGACTCCGAAAATGTGCGCGCCGGAATGGCGCACCTGCCGCTGGGATGAGTACAGCCCGAAGCAGTTCAACGAAATCGTACAGAAGACGGATATATTTTCGGGAGTCACCGGGTCGACGATCAGCGATGTGGTGCTGACGGGCGGATCGGAGCCGCAGCGGCTGCGCGGGAACTACATTACAACGAATACGTTTCAGGTGCTGGGAGTGCCGCCGCTGCTGGGGCGGGGGACGACGCCGGAAGACGTGATGCCGGGACATGGGGAAGTGGCGCTGCTGAGCTACCGGTACTGGCAGGCACACTTTGGCGGGAGCCCGTCGGTGCTGGGCCGGGTGATGACGTTCAACCAGCATCCGCGCACGATTATCGGCGTGATGCCGCCGCGTTTTCTGTGGCGTGGTGGCGACGTGTATCTGCCGATTGCCATGACCGATGCCAATGAGGTTCAGGGACAGAGCGAGTTTGCGCTGGTGGGGCGGTTGAAGCCAGGAGTCACGGATGCGCGGGCGTCGGCGGAAATGAAACTGATCTTCGATGATTTTTCCCGTGCCGATCCGCACGAGTTTCCGAAAAATATGCGAGTCGGCATCATGCCGTTTGCGCAGATGTTCCAGTCTGACCTGGCCAGCACGCTGTATCTGCTGCTTGGATCCGTGTTTGTTCTGCTGCTGATTGCGTGCGTGAACGTTTCGAGTCTGCTGCTGGCGCGGGCGGTCCGGAAGGAGCATGAATTTGTTGTGCGCGCGGCTGTGGGCGCATCGCGCTGGCGGCTGGCGCGCCATGCGTTCACCGAGTCGCTGCTGCTGGCGGCGGCGGCGATTCCGGTGGCGATGGCATTTGCGTGGCTCGGGCTGCAGGCCACGCTGCGCATTGTCCCGACGGAAACGATTCCCGACGAGGCGGTAGTGACGTTGAATCTGCCGGTGCTGCTGGCGTGCATCGGGGTGGCGCTGCTGACGGTTTTTATTTTTGGATTGGCGCCGGCATGGCACAGCTCCAACCCGCAGTTGTCGGCGGCACTGGGGACGATCGGGCGGAGCTCCGGAAGCCAGACGCAGCGTCGACTGCTGGGCAGCTTTGTGGTGATTGAGGTTGCGTTCTCGCTGAGTCTGATCACGCTGGCGGGACTGATGGTGCGGTCACTGATCGCGACGGAAAGCGTTGCGGCTTCCTTCCCGCCGGATCGTACGCTGACGATGCGGGTGCCGCTTTCCGACGACAAATATCCCACCGCGGAAAGCCGCATCAATTTTTTCCGGCTACTGCTGGAGAAGATCGACCAGACGCCGGGAGTGAAGTCGGCCACGGTGGACACGACGGTTCCGTTCCTTGGCGTTCACGAGGTGAATGTGGGAGTCGATGGGCTCCCGGTGGACAAGCGAAACATGAATCTCCACATGGTTACGCCGGCGTATCTGGAGGGCTCGACGCTGCAACTACTGCAGGGCCACTTTATCGATGCGCGGGAGGTTGCGGCACAGGCGCATGACATGGTGGTGAGCAAGAGCTTCGCGAAGCTGTATTTCCCGGGGGAAAATGCGCTGGGCCATGTGGTCCACATCCCGGAATTGCTAACCAATCCCAAGTTCCCGTTGAAAGACGATGCGTTCACGATTGTCGGCGTGGTAAGCGATACTCCGCTGTTTCCTGGCTATACCGGGGACTATCCGGACATCTTTCTGCCGTATACGGTGCGGCCCATGGTTTCGACGGTGCTGATTTCGACCGAGGTGCCCGCGGCCGGGCTGACGAACCAGGTGCGCAGCCTGGTGTACTCGATTGACGGAGATCAGCCGATTACGGACCTGTTGACACTGCAGCAACTGCTGGACATGTACGGATATGCGGGGCCGCGATTTTCGCTGGCGCTGTTTGGCGCGTTTGCGGGAGGCGCGCTGCTGCTGTGCATCGTGGGAATTTACGGAGTGCTGTCGTTTGTGACGACGCAGCGCACGCACGAAATTGGAATTCGCATGGCGCTGGGAGCGGGACGCCTGCGGGTGATGTGGATGGTGCTGCGGCAGGCGTGCGTTCTGGCGCTGATCGGGGTACTGGTGGGATTGCCGCTGGCGTTTTTCGCGGGGCGATTCGCCACGAACGAACTGGTTCGCACCTCGCAGCATGATCCGCTGGCGATTCTGGCCGCGGTTTGCATTCTGCCGGTGCTTGCGGTTGCAGGAACGCTGCTGCCGGCACTGCGGGCCGCTGCCATCGATCCGGCGCGTGCGCTTCGGGCTGATTGAGGGACACGGTTGGAATTCTCATCGAACCGTGTCCGCAAAATGCGCGGATGGGGTGGGTAGGCAGATTCACGGCAACGCGAGGTCCTTCGCCTTCGGCTCAGGACGACAAATTCTCATTTCAAACTTGTTCTCCTGCCACCGTGCCCGCAAAATGCGCGGACAGGGTGGGCGCCGCGATTCACGGCAACGCGAGGTCCTTCGCCCTCGGCTCAGGACGATAAATTCTCATTTCGAACTTGTTCTCCTGCCACCGTGCGCGCAAAACGTGCGGATGGGGTGGGTAGGCAGATTCACGGCAACGCAATTTATCGCTCCACACTTTTCATGTGGCCGCGCAGGCAAGAGGAGCCGGCGAGGGTGAGTCGCTGAGGGCTCCTGAAGCGCGAAGGATTATTGGGGCGCTTCGCAGGAGAAATTGGCTGCATCGTCGATGCTGCCGCTGCCGCGATAGCGGGCGACCTGAGGGTAAGGGCAGAGGGGGCGGGTGCGATCGACGTGGCCCGCGGTGGAATGCGACGCGATGACTCGCGCCGGAGGCTTGCCCTGCTCCACCCATTGCTCGATGAGGTTAATTTTATCGAAGGTGTCGGGGCCTTCGCCGCCGGAGCAGTGTCCCATGCCGGGAACCATGAGGAGGCGAATCCAACTGGGGGCAGAAGCGGGATTGTCGCTGAGGGAGACGGCAGACTGATAGAAGTCGATGGCGGCGACGGGCGCGACCTGTTGATCGGCCCAGCCCTGATAGAGGATCAGCTTGCCGCCGTGTTTTGCAAAGGGCGCGAGGTGGGGATCGAGGTCGTCGACATGCTTGTCGATGGCATTGGCTCTGGCGGCGTCGCGGTCGAGCGAGAAGGTTCGCCAATCCCAACTAGGATTCTGATAGACGACGTAGCGGAACTCGTCGAGGAAGAGGTCGCCGGGTACGGGACCGCCGGCGAGGCGCGCCCAGCGAAGCTCGGTTCCGGGTTCGAGGCGCGGGAACACGACTTTGCCGTGTGAGTCGAGCGCCGGACTCATGATGACCTGGGCGGTGTGCACCTGGGTCGCCGTCAGGCAGGTCGGGGAATCGGCTCCCTTACACAGAAGCGATTTCAAGTCCACATGACAGGTTTCGGGATTGTCGATGAGGCCATCCTTCACGCCGTCGTTGGCGTCGCAGGCGTCGAGGACGGCGCGATGAATCATGGGATATTTTTCCGGCGGAATGTAGGTGGCAGGATCTTTGAAGGTCTGGTTGGCGAGCCACAGCGCCCAGGCGTTGCGCCGGACATTGGCTGGGTCACCGGCAACGATGCCGTCGAACTCGTCCGGATATCGATAGGCCTGGAGCAGGCCTTCGCGTCCGCCGCCGGAGCAGCCAACCCAGTAGGAGTAGCGCGGATCGCGGCCATAGAAGGCCTGGATGAGGGACTTGGCTTCGACGGTACTGTCATGCTCGGCGCGATAAGCGAAGTCGATGAACTTCTGCGGGTGGCCGACGACAAAGCTGGCGCTGCCGCCGGTGTGGCCGTCATCGGAAGCGCTGGTTGCGTAGCCTCGGCGGAGCGCTTCCGCCATGCTGCTGTAGGCAATGGATCCTCCCCAGCCGCCGCTGCCTACGGCGAGGAGCTTGCCATTCCAGGCGCTGATGGGGAGCCAGATTTCGGCGTGGATATCGGAGTCTGGCGTGGGCCGGAGAGTGACAGCGACGCGGCAAAATGCCGGCAGGCTGGCAAGGACCCGGGTGCTGCCGGCAGGGGTGAAGTCGCCGGCATCGACGATCTGGGCGAGGGTGATGGAAGCGGTGGGCGACGAGAGTTGCAGGAGTTTGCCGCAGGACTGGGCCGCGAGCGCGACGGGCGCGAAGAAGAGTGCGAGAAAGCATGCGAAGAGCAGCCGTGCGCGGATCATATTGGGAACTATATCGGGCCGGCAGGGATCGGGGCTAGAAAACGCTTCGAGGTGCGGGGTTAGTCGAGGCGGACGATATACGCCTTGCCTTCGGAAGGCTGGACGATGCGGGCGATTTCTTCAGCCGAGCGGTGCGATTGCCCGTAGGGGCGAATGCGGACCCAGTAACCGGTGGCGCCTTTAAAGTCGATGACATTGGCGCTGGGATAATCGCGCTGGAGTTCATCCCGCAGTTTGTCGGCAGATCCCTGATGATGAAATACGCCGACCTGGACGCACCAGCGCCCGGGCTGCAGGGCGGCGGGCGGACTGCTGAGGACATCGATGCGGACCCAGGCGGTGCCGGGACCGTAGACGCCGATCTTGATGGCGGCAGCGCGGGACAGGTCCAGAATGCGGCCGGGAACGAAGGGACCGCGATCGGAGATGGTCACCACGACGGATTGGCGGGTGGAGAGGTTAGTGACGCGGACGACGGTGCCCAGCGGCAAGGTGCGATGGGCTGCGGTCATGCCGTCCTGATCATAGATTTGACCGTTGGCGGCGCGGGCGTGATGGTAAGGAGCGCCGTACCAGCTGGCGATGCCGACCTGGCTGGCCTCCGGTTGCTGTGGGCGCTGCGGCGGCAGTTCCTGAGAAGGCTGGGAAGGGGCGTAGGGCTGTTCCGCGGGTGGCGCAGGGGGTGCGGGAGCCTGAACGCGCTTATGACGGCATCCCGACACGAGCAGGCAAAGCGCAAAAAGTCCTGACAGCGCGGTGAGGGTGCGGGGAAGGCGATGCAGCAGCTTCACAGTTCCTTATCCTACTCGTTCGAGCGGATGGTTTCGGAGCGGAACTGGGTGGGGGAGGATTGACTTTCGAGGTAACAGAGTGGGCTGGAACAGTTGCGAGGATGCACTCTTCCTGGTGCTTGCAATTGCGAAAGCGCAACAATTCCAGGGCAGTTCATGTGAATTCGGGGTGTATCTGGCTTCGCTGGATGACGGATGAGCATCCTAACCTGTCTAATGTCTTAAGTAATTAAGACCTTAGCGGGGTGATTGTGCGACGTGTTCGATTGGTTTTGTTCCTGTTTCAGATGGTGGCAGGTGTGCCACTGGTGATGGCCGCCACCCAGCCTTTGGCAAGCTTGCCGGATGCTCCGGTACCGCAGCAAGGAGTCGACGGACAGGCGGCGGGTGCGAGGTCGGCCACCATCGAGGGTTCCGTGCTCGACCTGCATGACGTGGCGATTGCGGGCGTGCAGGTGACCGTGACAGACAAGAACCGTCCTGCGATGAGCCGGACGGTGACGGTGGACGGCCAGGGAGCCTTCAAGATCACAGGACTTGCGCCGGGAGACTACAACGTGGTGATCACTTTGCCGGGTCTGCCGGCGTCGAACGCAACCGAGGTGGTGCTGGGTGCGGGAGAGGATCGGGTATTGCCGATCGTGACGTCGCGCACACCCAGGACGACCAGCAGCGTGCAAGTGGTGGCAAACCTGAACCAGGTGGCCACGGCGCAGGTGAAGGAGGCGGAGAAGCAGCGGGTGCTGGGAGTCGTTCCTAACTTTTATACCGCTTACATATGGAATGCGGCGCCGCTGACGCCGAAGCTGAAGTTCCGGCTGGCGTTGCGAGCGGAGATCGATCCGATGGAGTTTGTCGTGGACGCAGGAGTGGCCGGCGTCGAGCAGTGGCACAACACCTTTCCGGATTACGGCGGCGGCTGGTCGGGTTACGGGATGCGATTTGGATCGGCGTATGCGGATTCGGTGGTGGGAGCGATGGTGGGGCGGGCGTTATTGCCGATTGTGCTGCACCAGGACCCGCGATACTTTTTCCGCGGCACCGGGACAATTCGCTCGCGGGTGTTGTACGCGCTGGCGCAGACGGTGGTGACGCGCGGGGACAATGGGAAGACGCAGCCGAACTACTCGCATGTGCTCGGGAACTTTATCACGGCGGGGGTTTCGAACATCTACCGGGAACCGAGCGACCGCAGCGCCAGCCTGACGTTTCGGGATGCCGGAATTGTGACTGCGGGGGATGCGGTGGGCAATCTGCTGCGCGAGTTTGTGTCGCGACCGCTGACGACGAACGTGCCGAGGTTCGCGACCGGCAAGCAGCACTAAGGGGGGTCGAGAGAGGCTGCCATGCGGAGATGCAACTTTTTTCGTCGCGACTATAGTCTTATGCTAGAGGTAAATAGAGAAGACAGGGACAGTAAGAGGCCCAGTGCTTGTACGATCCGGCCCAGGGTTGTGGGGACGAAGATGCATGGATCGCTTCCTCCTTGCGCGCGATGTCCAATCTATAACGGACCGTGGAATGCGACTGAGAGCACTGGTGACCCATGGCGTGATCGCGCTGGCCCTGCTGATGCCGCTGGGAATCCTGGCGCAGTTGCCCGATGCGCCCACTCCAACGCAAGCAGTTGAAAAGGAAGGACCTCCGGGTTCCGTGGAGGGAAGTGACGGTCGCTCCAGCTTCGATGGCGCGCTGGAAACCGTGTGGGTTCGCGGAGCGGTCTGGCCCGCGGCTGCGGATGCGACCGAGGGACGGGCGGGGGGTATTTCCAGTTCGCAGGGCGAAGCGGAGGAGATCGCTTATTTGCCGGAGCCCACTCCCGAGGGGCAGCAGCCCTTTGCGCGGCCAGCGAGAAGGCAATCCATTGAAAGCGATTTGTCGCTGAATGCGGCGTACCTGCAGGCGATTCCTGGCGAAGCCCCGGCGCTGCATAACGCGTGCCCGCGCAACACTTGTCCGGTTGCGGAGACGACGATGTGTTGTCGGGGCGCCTCCTCTCCCTTTGCGCAGTATTTAAGGCAGCCGGACGTGGTGCCGCTGACGGCGCGGGATAATTTGCGGTCGGCGGTGAAGGGCGTGATTGATCCTTTTAACCTGCTGACCATCGCGGCGGACGCGGCGATCGGGATTGGGTCCGATTCGCACACGGCGTATGGACCGGGCTTTGACGGCTTCGCGAAATATTCCGGCGTGAGTTTGACGGAGGATATGACGGGGGAATTTTTTGGTACGTTCCTGGTGCCGTCGCTGGTGCACCAGGACCCGCATTATCATCGAGAGCCGTACATGCCCGTCAAGCACCGGATTCTGCATGCCTTTGTGCAGATTGTGTGGACCCAGAGCTATACCGGCACGCCGATGTTCAACTACGCGAACTTCGTGGGCGGGGCGGCGACGGCGGCGGTGAGCAATACGTTTGTGCCGGGGCCGAACCGGCAGGGATTCGGCAATACTGCGAAGCGACTGGCGGTCGCGTTTGCCATCAGCCCGTCGGGGAACCTGATTGAGGAATTTTTGCCGGATGTGGCGAGTCGTATCAATTTGCGCGTCGTGATTTTCCAACGCATCCTGAACACCGTGACGTTTGAGGAAAGCGGAATGCCCTAGGCTGGAAGCGCGACGCGACTCGATGGCGGTCGCAGATTTCAGAGTCGAGAGCCGGGACTTGCGATCGATCCGCCGATTGCGAAATTGATTCGAGGTAGCGGGTTTGCTAGAGTCGTCGTCATGTCCGAGCGTTCCCCGGAGCAGACACGCGAATTGCTCGAGTCCCTTTATCGCGAGGATTCGGGGCGGATCCTGGCAACGCTGATTCGCTTGCTGGGCGACTTTGATCTGGCTGAGGAGGCGATGCACGAAGCCTTTGCGGCGGCGCTGAGCGGGTGGCCGAAGAGTGGAGTGCCCGACAATCCGCGACCCTGGTTGATCTCCACGGCGCGATTCAAAGCCATTGATAGTCTGCGTCGGAAGGCACGATTTGATGCGTCCCAAGACGATCTGGCGCGACATGTCGAGGCGCACTGGAATTCGGCGGAGGGGGCCGGCGACCAGGACAGCGTTGAGGATGATCGGCTGCGGCTGATTTTTACCTGCTGTCATCCGTCTCTGCCACAGGAGGCGCATGTTGCGCTGACCCTGCGCGAGGTGTGCGGGCTGACGACGGAGGAGATCGCAAAGGCCTTCCTGACTACGCCGCGAACGCTGGCACAGCGCATTGTGCGCGCCAAAGCAAAAATTCGAGACACAAAGATTCCCTATGAGGTGCCGACGCCGCAGGAATTGCCGGAGCGACTGGGCGCGGTGCTGCAGGTGATCTATCTCGTCTTTAACGAGGGCTATTCGGCCGCGGCGGGCGCGCAGGTCACGCGCGCGGAGCTGACCGGCGAGGCGATTCGGCTGGGCCGCGTGCTGGTCGAGCTCCAGCCAGAGGCGGAAGTCAGGGGGCTGCTTTCCCTGATGTTGCTGCAGGAATCTCGTCGTGCCGCCAGAGTCTCTCCGACGGGCGAGCTGATTCTGCTGGAGAATCAAGACCGCTCCCTATGGAACCGACAGCAGATTGCGGAGGGGGTGGCATTGCTGGCGAACGCCCTGAAGTCCCGCCGCTTTGGCTCCTACACACTGCAGGCGGCGATTGCGGCCGTTCATGCGGAGGCGCCATCGGTCGCTGCGACCGACTGGCGGCAGATTGTTGCGCTATACGACCGATTGGCACGAATTCAGCCTTCGCCGGTTGTATTGCTGAATCGTGCTGTGGCGATTGCCATGCGCGATGGTCCGGAGGCCGGTCTGGCGCATATCGACGCGGTGCTGGAACATGGCGAATTGGCAAATTACTACCTGGCGCATTCCGCGCGTGCCGACATGTGCCGCCGGCTGGGCAGGACAGCGGAGGCCCGATCTTCGTATGAGAGAGCGCTGGCGCTGACGCAACAGGAACCGGAGCGGAAATTTTTGCAAGAGCGGATTCGGCAGTTGAAATAAAAAAGGCTCTGCGGCTGACAGTCAAAAGGGTGTACGTCCCGTCTGTCCCTACATCCCAGCAGCGTGCTTAAGGTCATGCGCCGACGACAAAAGTTAGAATCGTGTGGTGAATGCTGCCGACCTCAAATACTCCTCTATCGCCGACATTCCCGAGGGCAAGTTGGTCGAGCGGCTTCTATCTGACCCGCTATGGGCCACGGAGATGTTCGAGCTTTACGGCAATCCTGACGGAACCTTGAAGAAGGCCGGAGTTCCCCTTCCGAAGGGGTTCCACGGAGACGCGGACATCATTCTCTTCTGTCCTAGGCATCCTAACCAGGCCGTCGCCATTGAGGTCAAACGGATCAAGTTCGGAATTTCAGCTCTCCGGCCTGGTGGGAGGCCAAACAAACTCCACGAGTACGCAAAGGCCATCGAGCAAGCGAACCGACTTCACGAGGTCGGATTCTGGAAGGTGTATCTATACGCAATCACCGTGGTTGACGCGCGAGAACAGAACGCATCCAAACTGAACTCGGGGAAGCTCGTCTTTGACGGGCTTTCTATGCAGTTGAGAAGCTTGGTTGCTTCCGTCGTCAACACAAACGGGTTGAACACAAATGTCGGACTGTGCGCCTTAGATTTCACTCAGACGATGGATGGCGAGCCATTTGCGATTGGAACTCATGGATTTCATCTCATTCGACGCTCGACCGAACAACCACAGACACGGGAATTCACGAACTGGGTCAGCGGAGAGTTCTCGAAATGAACAGTCGAATCAGTTGCTTGTAGATTTGAACCGGGTCCATCTTTTGATTGTCAACTCAGGGGTACCGGGGACAGACGGAAATGTTCGCCGGTTTCTCGAACTGATGTGGGCTGGTGAACGGTCGCCTTGTCCCCAGTTTTTCCAAAAACAATCGCCTCTGCTGTCGATTTCCCGTCTCCCCAACGACTATAAGACAAATGAACGATGAGCTACGGTTCCTGAGTAAACGGGAACCGAGTCATCGCAAACAGGGAGAAGTCGTGCCACAGTATCTAATTTCTGTATCACCTCGACGACTTGTCGAATTGCGGTGGGGCCGTTCGACTATATGTTGAAGGCGGGCAACCGGGCGGCCGGAACCTGTTTCGCGGGTCATACGCTACGCGAAAAAATCTGCAAATCGCGTGTCGATTTCCCATTACCCCGTTCGACTAGGAAGCAGAACCGGACTGCACCCGGCCACTCGTAATATTTCGGGGGCCAGCGCGGCCCAAGCTCAACCAGAAAGCAGCGGCGCTGATGCGGCGTCCGCTGAACATTCAAGGAGAAGAATATGCGCTTCATGATGATCATGTATCCGAAAGACTACGCAAACGCAAAACCCGGCTCGGCACCCGATCTGAAAGACATCGAGACCATGGGCGCGTACAACGAGGAATTAGGGAAAGCCGGCGTGCTGCTCGCGCTCGACGGGCTGACGCCGCCCTCGACAATGAGCGCGCGCGTCACTTTCAAAAACGGAAAGTCGAAAGTTACCGACGGTCCGTTTACCGAAGTGAAGGAAGTGGTCGGGGGCTACTGGATCATCCAGGTAAAGTCGCGCGAAGAGGCGCTCGAATGGGCCTCGCGCATCCCCGGAAAGGATACCGAAATGGTCGAAGTTCGCCGGTTGTTTGATTTAAGCGACTTCGATCCCGAGGTCCAGAAGGAGATCCAAAAGAGGTTCGGCGACGACAGTGCTGAACCGGGCCAGCAGTAAAAAACTCTTCGCGCTTTATCGATTTCGACGCGTCGTACGCCGTCTATGTACCCGCCACAGGAAACGGAGAAATCATGCCCGCAGTATTTGGTTGTGGTTCAGCACCCCGACGCCTATGACCCGTCCACATAGGGCGAAACGATCTAACTGGGCTCTCAATCTGAGTTCAGCGATTAGCCAACAAATATCTAAACCCGAAAACAAGCCACCAACCATCACTCAACCCAAAGGAGATCTCGCTATGCGATTCATGGTCATTGTCAAATCAACCCCAGAGTCAGAAAAAGAAGCCGCCCTCCCCGATAAGCAGCTCCTGCTGGAGATGGGCAAGTACAACGAAGAGCTCATGAAGGCTGGCGTCGTGCTCGCCATGGACGGCCTCCATCCCAGCTCCAAAGGCGCACGCGTCAAATTCTCCGGCAAGTCTCGTACCGTCATCGACGGCCCCTTCACCGAGGCCAAGGAACTGATCGCCGGATTCTGGCTCTGGCAGGTCAAGTCCCTCGAAGAAGCCATCGAGTGGGTTAAGCGTTGCCCCAACCCCCACGACGCCGAATCCGAAATCGAAATCCGCCAGGTCTTTGAGATGGAAGAGTTCGCACCCATCCTGTCCGAAGAGCAGATCCAACAGAAAGTAGCGAAGCGGGCTGAGCTGCCAAATCAGACCGTCAACAAATAGCCGCACTTGCATCCATGGCGGGCAGGATCTCGTGGTCCCATGCTTCAGTCCACAGAAGCCGCTGAGTGGTCGTGGCAACACTGCCAGAGGCCTCTGATGAATCATTTTCAGAGGCCGGCTTGGCCCCCCGTCGGGAGGAAAGCGAAGCGGAAGAAGATGGTTGGCGCAGTAGCAATCAAAAGCTTCGCTCTGATTGTTGTGCGGCGATTTTCGATCTCGCGAACGACGATCTGATAACGGAACGATACCCTGCGGCCGTGTGAGCCGCAGGAACCGAGGAGGAATGGATGAAGTACATCTGTTTGGGATATATCGAGGCAGGCAAGTTTGAAAGCATGTCGGAGAGTGAGCGCAACACCATGCTGGACGACTGTTTCACCTACGACGACGATCTGCGGAAGAACGGACATTTTGCCGCCGGCGAAGCTCTTCAGCCCGCCAGCACGGCGATGACCTTGTATTGCAAGAACGGCAAGGTTGCGGTGACGGATGGTCCGTATGCGGAGACGAAGGAACAACTGGGCGGAATTCTGGTGCTGGAGGCGCGGGATCTGAATCACGCAATTCAACTGATTTCTCGTCATCCTGGAGTGAAGTATGGGCCGTTCGAGATACGCCCCGCGGCGGATCTGAACGAAATGATGCGAGAGAGTGAAGAGCGACGGGGAAGGCACGCCGTGCGCTGAGGCGATGCTGCTTTTCTGCCGGCGTGGGCAGGCGGGCGCAGGCGGTGAATGAAGCCGGAGCCTACGAGAATTTCGCAAGTGAGGAGCCAATATGTCGAAGGTTCGAGTGGCGGGATTTGGTATTTCGATGGACGGTTTTAGCGCGGGGATCGAGCAGAGCCTGGACGATCCGCTGGGTAAGCGCGGACCGGAGATCTTTCAGTGGTTCTTTCATACCCGGGCATTCCACGAGATGCATGGGCAGGAAGGTGGAGATGTCGATGTGGACGACGTGTTCGCGCGGCGGGCGATGGAAAACTTTGGCGCCTTTATCCTGGGTCGCAACATGTTTGGTCCGATCCGTGGGCCATGGCAAGACGAGTCGTGGAAGGGATGGTGGGGTGCGAATCCGCCGTACCATGCGCCGACGTTCGTGCTGACGCACTACGAGCGTGAGCCGCTGGTGATGGAGGGCGGGACGACGTTCTACTTTGTCACCGGCGGAATTGAAGAAGCGCTGAAGCTGGCGAAGCAGGCGGCGGGTGACAAGGACGTGAAGATTGGAGGAGGCGTTTCGACGGTGCGGCAATATCTGGAGGCTGGGTTCATTGATTCGCTCCACTTTGCGGTTGCACCGGCTGTTCTGGGTGAAGGCGAGGCATTGCTTCCCGGGATGGATTTGCCGGCGCTGGGATTTTCTGTGACGGAGCATGTCGCCACGGACCATGCGATGCATGTTGTGCTGTCGAAACCGTAGATGGTGGGCAAGCCCATGGAACGGATGGGCGGAAACCGGGCGGGTTGCATTTCATTGCTCAAGAACCCGTCCGCGCCGGCGCTTGGTAATAAAGGCAAAGCCCCACTGCATCAGCACAAACAGACGATTCGCAAACCCGATGAGGAAATAAACGTGGACGACGGCCCAGACGAACCAGGCTGGAAATCCGGCGAAGCGCACAAAACGCAAATCTGCGACTGCGTAGGTGCGACCGACGATGGCGAGATCGCCTTTATCCCAATACCAGAAGGGAGCGGGCGGGCGACGCTTCGTAATCCGGCTCAGGATCAATCGCGCGACGTATTGTCCTTCCTGAATGGCGGGCTGCGCCACGCCGGGAATTACCATGGGCTGGCGTGATCGGATGCCGATCAGATTGCGGGAGGGCGCGACGACGTGGGCAGTGTCGCCAATGGCGAAGATCTCGGGATACCCGGGCACGGACAGATCCGGATTGACGATGATTTTTCCTGAGGAGTCGCTGGGGACGCCGAGCCATTTTGCTGCGGGAGACGCGACCACGCCAGCGCCCCAGATCACCGTGGCGGCAGGGATGGTCTGCCCGGCGGCGACGATTCCGGAGTCATCGATTGCGGTGACCCGGGTACTCAGATGCACCTCGACGCCGAGGCTCTCGAGATGCCGCTGCGCATCACGCGACAGATCTTCGCGATAGGTTGGGAGCAGGCGCGGGCCTGCTTCACATAAGAGAATCCGCGCGGAGCTGGGATCGATGTGATGGAAGTCTCGCTGGAGGGCCATGTGAAACATCTCGGCGAGGGTTCCAGCCAACTCCACACCCACGGTGCCGCCGCCGACCAGAACAAAGGTGAGTTGGCGCCGGATCTCTTCCTCTGAGGCGTTGCCGGAAGCGGCCAGGTTTTCGGCTGTCTCGAGGGCCGTCAGGACCTTGGTGCGGATGATGTCCGCCCCTTCCAGCGACTCCAGTGGGGTGGCAAATGCCCGCCAATCGTCGTGCCCAAAGTAGTTGTAGTGGATGCCGGTGGCCAGGATCAGAAAGTCATAGGGCAGGTCGCGATTCTCGAGACGAACCCGGCGATTGGCCGTGTCAACGCCGATGACCTCATCCATGAGCACTTCCACGTTGGGCTGGTTGCTGAGAATACCGCGGAGGGGCGCAGCAATCTCGTCGGAGGAAAGCAGTCCGGTGGCGACCTGATACAGCATGGGACGAAACAGGTGATAGTTTCGCTGGTCGATCAGCGTGACGTCCACCGGTGCGCCGCGGAGCTGGCGAGCAGCATAAAGACCACCGAATCCACCACCTACAATCACGACGCGAGGCTGGGCCACGAGTTCCTCCTGCGGAATAGGATGACAAGTCGTCGCGATGTGATTCATGGGGGAGGGTTTGCCCGAGCCAGTTGGGAATTGGTTGCCGGCGCGTGGATGAAGGTTGTCGGTTCATGCGGGGTGAAAGGCAGTGTGGGCACGGACGGCGCCGGAAACAGATCGCCGAAGGTCCCCGGCAGAAGGGGGGCCTGGTATTTGCCGCGGAAGGCAAAATGGCTTTGACCCGATGACAACGGGGCAGAGGATGGTCGCGAACGCAGGCGCGGGCGGCTTTATCCGGCAGCGTTGGAGCGATTGAGAGCCTTGAAATCCGGCTCCGTTCGCTGGGCCTAATCTCCATCGAACCTATAAATTACGCCATTGAATGGACAGCCGTTCCGTTGCCTCGGAGATGGTGCGTAATCTGGGGGTGTAGTGGGGGAGGGTTCTGCGCAGGGAAAACTCTGAGATTCCGCGCAGTGCATCCAATCGTATATAGGCTGTTTGGGCAGGGGCAAAGGCGGAAGGCCAATGCGACCCACCCAGGAAAAGCCCGGACGTCCACTCGACCAAGCAGTTCAGGAGAACGCCGAAAATGCCGAAAGCAATGAAGTTCGCGGAAAAGACGGTCACGCTGGCCGCGCAAGGCGCGTGGGTCGTATTTGAGAAGCTCAACAGCATTCGACCCAATGCGTCGTTTACCCCCAAGTGGTCCGACAAGCCGCTGCTGAAGTCGTACGAGAAGGAAAAGCCGCCGTTGGGCTGGCCGCGCAGCACCGACTCGCTGTGTCCGAAGTGTCTGCCGGAGATCCGCCAGCAGATTGTCGATGGCAAGCTGCCGCACGAGATTCTGCTGAACGAAAAAGTGGGCGAGATCAAGGCGCAGATCATCGAGCGCGACGGCAAGATTCTGATGGTGAAGGATTGCCCGAAGCATGGCCACTTTGAAGATGTCATGTCGATTGATCCGGCATTTTTCAAGCATCTGGAAGAGACATTTCCGGGCCGCGATATTCGCGCGCACAACGATGAGAAGCTGCATCATCACGGGACTTCGACGATTACGCATGGCCGCGGCTCGGTGCTGACGATTGATCTGACCAACCGCTGCAACATGATGTGCGATCCGTGTTTCATGGACGCCAACCAGGTTGGGTTTGTGCATGAGCTGACATGGGACGAAATCAAGACCATGCTGGACAACGCGATTTCGATCAAACCGCGCCGCCAGATGTCGGTGCAGTTTTCCGGCGGTGAGCCGACGCTGTCGCCGTACTTCCTGGATGCGGTCGCGTATGCCCGCAAGGTGGGATACAACTCTGTACAGGCAGCGACCAACGGGATTGAGTTCGCCAAGAGCAAGGAATTCTGCCGGGCAGCCGCGGAAGCGGGACTGCGCTATGCGTACCTGCAATTTGACGGCATCGGCAATGCAGCCAATTCGCATCGCAAGGTGGGCAACCTGTTCGACGTGAAGCTGCAGGCGATCCACAACCTGCATGAAGCGGGCGTTGACATTGTTCCGGTGACGACCATCATCAACGGCATTAACAATGAGCAGGTTGGACACATTATCGAGTTCGCGCTGAACAACCCGAAGACGATCAACTTTCTAAGCTTCCAGCCGGTTTCGTTTACCGGCCGTGATGAGGCGATCAGCGAAGAGCGGCGCATTGCGCAGCGGTACACGCTGAGCCACATGGCGCACGACATCAAGAACCAGACCGGATTGGGCGAGCCGACCCGGGACTGGTTCCCAATCAGCTTTATGAGCACGTTTTCCGACTGGGCTGACCTGGTGCATGGACCGACGCGCGACTGGGGCCAGCTGTCCTGCGGATGCCACCCGAATTGCGGCATTGGCATGGCCCTGATGATCGACAAGGAAACCAAGGAAGCGGTACCGGTGACGGCGTTCTTGAATGCCGACCGGTTGGCGAAGGACGTTGCCAAGATCAATGACGCTTCACGCGGCAAGTTCCTATCGATCTTCGGCGTCTCGCTGGCGCTATTGCGGAACTATGATCCGACCAAGTCGCCGACTCATTTCCGGATTCTGGATCTGCTGAAGAAGTTCGACAAATGTTTCGGCGCGACCGGAAAGAATTACGGCAAGGTGACGGGCGACCGCACCATGGAAGACATCAACATGCGCCGCGCGGATCGCTGGAACTTCCTGTTCATCGCAGGCATGTGGTTCCAGGATTTGTTCAACTACGATTTCCGGCGCACGGAGCAGTGCATCATTCCGTATGCGACGCAGGAAGGCGAAATCAGCTTCTGCGCGTACAACACGGGCGTGGGCTGGCGCAACATTATTGAGAAGATGCACATGACGGCGACGCTGACCAAGTGGTATGAGGAGCATGGCCGGCATGAGATCTTCGCAGGCGGCCGCAAGGTGGGCATGGGCGATGCGCAGAACACGCTGGTGCTGAACGACAGCCATGTGCATGCGGCAGCCAATGACACGCTGGACAAGCTGGGAATTGCCAAGAACTCGCGCGAGGAAAAGATTCGCGCTCGGGAAGGCAAGATGAAGCAGGATGCCGAGAATGCGCAGATGGCGCGGTTGTACCGCGAGCATGTGCTGGGAGAAAAGCCGAAGGAGAACTTTATCGGCATTGATTCCCTGATTGCATCGGCACCGAAGACAGCGCCGGCGGCCAAAGAAGAAAAGGCCGAAGAAACGGTGATGGGCGACTAATCCAAAGTCTGAATTCGAAGCAGAGAAACCGTCCGAGCAGGACGGTTTTTCTGTTTTATGGGCGATTTTCCGGTGACAGGCGTGGGTCCGGGGATGTGGTGACCAATGTACATTTCCGCCGAGTCACCAACGATTTATATTGGTGCGATTCGATGCGATACAAATCTGAGATTTGCCGATTAGAATCGACGCTATGGAGAATGCGGTCCTGACGGAGCAGGGCAGGGATACCTTTCGACTGCAATTATCTGCCTGGTTCCAATTGAATGCGCGGGATTTGCCTTGGCGACAGACTCGAGACCCGTACCGCATCTGGGTTTCAGAGGTGATGCTGCAGCAGACACGGGCGGCCACGGTGATTGGCCGGTACAAACAATTCATCGAACGATTCCCCTCCATCGTATCGCTGGCGATGGCGCGGGAAGAGGACGTGCTGACATTGTGGAGCGGGCTGGGCTACTACCGGCGGGCGAGGATGTTGCACAGCGCGGCGCAACTGCTGATGAACGAGCACAGCGGTTCGCTGCCGAAGTCTTCGCAGGAATTGAGACGCCTGCCCGGGGTGGGCGACTACACGGCGGCGGCGATTGCCAGCATCGCGCTGGGCGAAGCGGTGGCGGTGGTGGATGGCAACGTAGAACGCGTGCTGATGCGTGTTCTGGGAAAGGGCGCGGGATCTCGCGGAGCCTCGCAGACGCGATTGAAAGAGGTTGCCGGGTGGCTACTGGACCCGAAATTACCGGGAACTTTCAACCAGGCGATGATGGAGTTGGGAGCGACGGTATGCCTGCCGCGCAGTCCGTTATGCGAAAGCTGCCCGGTACGCGAGCTTTGCCTGACGCAGGGAGAACATCCTGTGCGCCCCAGCAAGCAAATGGTCAGCCTGAAATGTCACTATGCGCTGGTCAAGAGGGTTACGGTAAACGGCGGCAAGCGCGTGGATGTTCTGTTGGTACAGCGATCGGCGGATGCCTCGCAGATGCCGGGAATGTGGGAATTGCCGACGCTGGCCGATCACGATCTGGTGCAGTCGAAGGTAAGCGAACCGGTGCTGCGAATCCGGCACGCCATTACGAATAAGAATTTCTATGTGCAGGTGTTCCCGCTGGAAATGGAGATTTTCAGTAGCCTGGCATCGGCGAGCGGACTGGAGAAGCAGGACTGGGTGGCGGCGAGCAAGCTGACGGAAATTCCCCTGACCGGGCTGGCAAGAAAAATATTGATGCGTCTGGATGTGCTGGCCAAGCCGAGGCAGGTGCGGCAGGGGAAAGCGCTGCCGGGCGCGGATGATGAATTTCTGTGATCGTGGGCGCAACCCGGGCTGAGAATGGATGGTTCAGCCAAGGGTGCAGGGGTTAAGCTGGAGTGTCGCAGTGTCGAGAGGACTGGCGATGCGATATTTCCGCGGCAAGCGATGGAGTGGGACCCGCATGATCCTGGGCTGTGTGTTGGCGGTGGTGATGTGCCCGCGGACATGGCCGCAACAAAGCTCAACGCCCACGCTGCACAGTCGCGGGCAGCAAGAGCCGGATGAGACGATGCCGGCCGGTACGGTGAGAGGCGAATCCGCGTTGCCCGACGACGTATGGGGAGCCTACGAGTTCGATCACAGTAACGAATCCATTGAAATTGACCTGAACCGAAAGAAGCTAAGCGGATATATTTCGCTGCTGGGCGACGCTGAAACAGACAGCAATACGCCGCTTACTTTTTTCTTTGACGAGAGTAGCCTGGACGGGGATGAGATCACCTTTCAGACGCGCGTGGTGCATGGGGTCTGGTACTCGTTTCAGGGGACGATTGTGCGGGGCGATGGGAAAGTCCGCGCTGACGAAGGTTACTATGTGTTGCACGGCGTGCTGGCGCTGCATCATCCGCAGAGCGGCCGGGACAAGTCTGCCGATGAAACGATTGAACGGCGGGACGTGAATTTCAAGTCGGTGCGGCAGTAGACGATCCTGAGAGATTTGGTTCAGGGACGAGCGCTCTGCCGAGGGCGTGTCGAGCAGGGTCGCACACAAGCCAACGATATTTTTCCTAAAAAAATGAAGATTGCAGGGCAGGAAGGCTTTCTGGCCTTGCAAACCGAGCGTGCGATATCCGAGCATGGGAGCAGGGGGCACAGCGGATGAATCGTCGCGAATTATTTTGCTGGACAGGAATGGGATTGATGGCCAATGTTGCAGCCGGGGCCGGGATTACGCCGCCGGAAGGGCGCGGCGCGACGGGCGCAAATGCAGCGGCGGGAGAAGAGGGCGCTCCGCTGAGCCTGGCGGAGTATGAACCGCGCAGCATGTTGCGTGTGCAGGAAACGCAGGTGGCGCGGGCGCGCTATCCCGTGATCGACGTGCACACGCATATTACTTTTGCAGCCAGGGAGAAGAACGGCGTGGCATTGAGCGCCGCGCGACACTATGCGGCCACGCCGCAGGAATTGCTGGCGGTGATGGATCCGAAGAATATCCGGTCGATGGTGAACCTGACGGGCGGATACGGCAGCGGGCTGCTGGAAACCGTGGAGAGGTATGACCGCGCGTTTCCGGGACGTTTCTATACGCTGACGGAGCCGACGTACGAGAAGTTTCTGGAGCCGAACTACCCGCAGCTGCAGGCGGACGCCATTGCACAGGCGCATCGCGATGGCGCACGGGGATTGAAGATTTTAAAGACGCTGGGGCTGTATCTGCGATCGAACATCACGACGGGGACGCTGGTAAAAATTGACGACCCGCGTTTCGATCCCATGTGGGATACGTGCGGCCAGCTGAAGATGCCGGTGGCCATCCACATTGCGGACCCGGTGGCATTTTTTACGCCGACGGATCGCTTTAACGAACGCTACGAGGAGCTGCACAACCATCCGGATTGGTCGTTCTATGGCCGGGATTTCCCGAAGTTCATGGAGTTGATTGAGGCGCGCAATCGAATGATGGCGCGGCATCCGAATACGCACTTTATTGTGCTGCACGTGGGAAATTACGCGGAGAACCTGCAGAACGTTTCTGAAAATCTGGATCGGTTCCCAAACATGACGGTGGATACGGCGGCGCGAATTGCGGAGTTGGGACGGCAGCCGAGAAACGCGCAGAAGTTTTTTGACAAATATCAGGACCGAATTTTATTCGGGACCGACGCGAGTCCGCATGCGCCGGAAGTGCCGCAACAGATTTTCGGGGATAAGCTGTACGAAATCTACTACAGATTTTTCGAGACGGACGACGAGTATTTCGACTATGCTCCTGCGCCGAAGCCGCCGCAGGGGAGGTGGGAGATTTCGGGATTGAACCTGCCGGATTCGATTCTGCGCAAGGTGTACAGCGAAAATGCCATGCGGGAACTGGGGATCGAGAGCTGAGGCTCTCTCTATCCCACCCTTGCCGCCAAAAACCGCGTCAAGGATGGGGCACCCTCATTGATGGTAGGGTTGACGAAAACTAAGGCTCGGTCCACCCGCCTGAGACCCGGATGGCAGAAGTGTTCCATCCCACATCTCCCCGCAAAAACGCGGGTAGATATGGGGCACCCAAGTCCGATCAGCCCTGTAAAATGAATGCTTATGCTTGATTTGGGATTGGTGCGGGCGAACCTGGCCGAGGTGAAGGAAAAGCTTGCGCGGCGCGGAGGGGACGCGGCCGGACTATTGGACGGCTTTGAGGAGCTGGATCGTACTCGGCGGGCGGCGATTACGCAGTCAGAGAGCTTGAAGGCTGAGCGGAACCAGATTTCCGCGGAAGTTGCCAAGCGCAAGCAAAAGGGCGACGACGCCGCGGCTTGGATGGCGCGGACGCGCGGCTTGAAAGAGGAGATGGAACGCAGCACTGCGGACGCGGCGGCGGCGGAGCAGCAGATGCAGGCGGTGCTGCAGCAGATTCCCAATCTGCCGGCGGAGAGTGTTCCTCCGGGAACTTCGGCGGAGGACAACGTTGAAGTTCGGCGGTGGGGTACGCCGCGGACATTTGATTTTGCGCCGAAGCCGCATTGGGAGTTGGGCGAGCAGCTGGGCATTTTGAATTTCGAGCAGGCGGCAAAGATTTCCGGCGCTCGATTCGCGGTCTATTGGGACGCGGGGGCGCGGCTGGAGCGGGCGTTAGCGAATTTCATGCTCGACCTGCACACAGGAACGCATGGGTATCGCGAGGTGCTGCCGCCGTACATGGTGAACGAGGCGTCTCTGTTTGGAACCGGGCAGCTGCCGAAGTTCAAAGAAGACCTGTTTCATTGCGCAGGCAGCGACCACTGGATGATTCCGACGGCGGAGGTGCCGTTGACGAATCTGTTCCGCGAAGAAATTCTGGAAGAAAAAGAGTTGCCGATTTCTGTGACGGCGTACACGCCCTGTTTTCGCGCCGAGGCGGGCGCGTATGGAAAAGATGTGCGCGGGCTGGTGCGGCAGCATCAATTCCAGAAGGTGGAACTGGTGAAGTTTGTTGCGCCCGATCAGTCGTATGCGGAGCATGAGAAGCTGACGGGGCATGCAGAGGCGATTTTGCAGGCGCTGGAATTGCCCTATCGTGTGATGAATTTGTGCGCCGGAGATCTGGGATTTTCCGCATCCAAGACATATGACCTGGAAGTATGGCTGCCGGGGCAGAATTTGTATCGGGAGATTTCTTCCTGCTCCAACTTTGAAGCGTTCCAGGCGCGGCGGGCAAACATTCGCTATCGCCCGCAGGGACAGAAGAAGACGGAGTTTGTGCATACGCTGAATGGCAGCGGGCTGGCAGTGGGCCGGACGTGGCTGGCGGTAATGGAGAATTACCAGCAGGCGGATGGCAGCGTGGCGATTCCGGCGGTGCTGCAACCCTACATGGGCGGGCTGACGGTGATACGACCGACCCGGGATTGAATGCGGAACTGTGGAACGGTATTTGTGGGAGAGGCAGGGCAATGAAGCGAATCCTTCGTAATTACTTTTTCTGGACGTATCAGCGGGGCAGCGCGCACTATGACGTGATGGTGACGCTGATTCTGCTGTTTATTTTTGTGGCGCCGCATGTGATTGACTTTCACGATCGGCCGATTGAGCGAACGCTGCCGCCGAGCCAGGTGCTGGTGAAGAGCGATGGTCACAATGGCCTGATGTACCAGATCGACCTGACGACTCTGTCGTCATTCAAAAGCGCGGGCGACTTGAAGAGTGAATTTCTGGCGGCGGTGCGGCCCATTTCAGGAGATGTGACGATCGATCGCTATCAGCCGGTGACGGCTCCCAACGGCAAGATTATTGCGTATCGCGTATGGGCGCATCGATAGCGCGGACTTGCTGCGAGATGCGGACCGAAGCGGCGGAGGAAAACCGCGCCAGGGAAGGAAACGGATGAAGAGGAGCAGTGTGAGATTTGCGGGTGGAGTGGGGAAGGCTTTTGGGTTCGCCGCAGCGATGGTTCTTTGCGCAGGGGCAGGGTGGGCGCAGACGCCGGCGGATAGCGGGCTGAAACCTGTGCTGGCAGAGATGGATGCATCGGCGGCGAAGTTTCGTTCGGCGCAGGCGAATTTTCAGTGGGACCAGTTTGAGATGGTGGTGCAGAGCACGGACACGCAGACGGGCGTGATCTACTTCGACGGGTCGGGCGCGAATACGCGCGTGGCGGTGGACATTGAGAAGGCGGACGGTCAGGCGTCGAAGAAAACCATCGTCTACAGTGGCGGAGTGCTGCAGTTTTACCAGCCGCAGATCGATCAGATGACGGTATTTCACGCGCGCGACAAGCAGGCGCAGTACGAGAGCTACCTGACGCTGGGTTTTGGCGGCAGCGGCAGCGATCTGGAGAAGAGCTGGAACATCACGTATCAGGGCATGGAGACGATTGATGGGGTACAGACGGCGAAGCTGGACCTGGTGAGCAAAGATGCCGGCGTGCGGGCGAATTTTTCGCATGTGACGATCTGGGTGGATCCAACGCGCGATGTTTCGCTGAAGCAGATTTTGTATGAGCCTTCCGGTGACACGCGGACGGCGTACTACAAGGACATCCAGTACAACAAGAAAATTTCCGCATCGGTGTTCAAGATCAAGACGGACTCAAAGACGCAGGTGGTGGAGAAGTAGAGTTCGGCGGATTCGGCATGTCGACTCCGGCAAGGGCGCGGTTGAGTTCAGCGAAAATTTCGGTCGCGCTGCGATTATGCGGAATGTTTTCGCGGGCCGGGGACGATGTTCTTGCGCAGGAAGACGGTGGCCTGCGGGTTATCGTTGTAGCGCGGGCATGAAACGTATCCACGTTTGCGATACAGGGCGATGGCAACTTTCAGATCGTCATAGCTGTCCAGATACATCCAGCGCAGGCCCTGACTGCGCGCGAACTCCTCTTGCGCATCCAGCAACAAGTCAGCAATGTGGCGGCCGCGGGCTGCAGGCTGGACATAGAGACGTTTGCATTCCCCGGCAAATGGAATGGCCGAAAGCTGTCTGAGCACGACGCATCCCACCGCCTTGTCTGCCAGGTACGCGAGCCACATGCCGGAACAGGGATCGCCGATGATTTTCCTGATTGCTTCTGGGGTGTCACGCTGGACGACGTGGATTGCCCGGTAATACTCCCGCAGTAAGCGGATCGCGTCGTGGTTGGGTTCGGACAGGCGAACGATACGAATAGAGGGCGGTTCCGGCTGACTCAGGAGGGAGCGAATCCTGGAGAGCGCGTCGAGCAGGGCATCGCGATCGGTTGCCCGGAGGTTTGCCAGCAGCTGTTGAATCTGCAGGGACGATTGTTTGTCGAGCCAGGCGACGGCGCGATTTCCCGCGGGTGAGAGTGCGAGCAACTTCTCGCGGCGGTCGTGGCTGGAGGGCGTCTGGCGCACCAATTTTCGCTTGGTTAACAGTGTGAGGGTTCGACTGAGATAGCCGGCATTGAGGCCAAGGGTGTTCTGCAAGGAGGACGCCGTCAGGCTGGGAGTGGATCCAATCTCATACAAGATGCGAGCTTCCGTGAGGGAAAATTCGCCATCGAGGTGGGTTTTTCGCAGCAGGCCGAGGCGCGCGGTGTAGAAGCGATTGAATTCCCGCACGGCGGAGATTTGTTCGTCCTGCCTGAGACGGCGGATCGGCATGGGAAGAGTCATAAACGGAGATAGTTGCTAAAAGCAAGTATTAATGCAGATGGAGTGTCGGTGGCGTCGGAAGAGAATTCTCTTGCCGGCACGCTAGCCGGGAAGGGAGCGCCGGGAAGGAATCTTTGGAGTGGCGACGGTAAGGGCGGCGGCGGCGAGGATGAAAATCATAGGAAAACATTCGAGGGTGTAGCGCGACTCCGGTGTTTCCACGGTAAGCAGCAACAGGGATCGAACAATGGCGTAGGCAACCATGACGCCGGCGAAGGGCACGCGCTTTTTCAGCCCCCACAGGGCGAGCAGCAGATACGCGAGGTTGAGCGCGCCATAGGCCCAGCAGAAAATCGTCTCCGCCGGGTGACGTCGGTATTGCCACCAGCGCAATTCAATCCATAACTGTTCGGTACGGGGCCGCAGCCACATATCTTCCAGGCGCATCAGCGGCAGCAGGACGTAAAAGCGGAAAGGATGGCGGTCAATCCGCTGCTGCGCCAACTGGCCAAAGCGTTCGCTGATGGCGGGCGTCATGATTTCCTTCTGGTTGTATTCGGCGAACAATGCGATTGTTTCCGCTTTCTGGGCGGGGGTGTCGAAGGCACGCGAGGGCAGAAGGGAGGCGTCGATGGGGGAGCCATTCACGTTCCAATAGATCTCGGCGGTGGAAGCGTAGTCGCCGACCCAACTCTGTGCCCATCGAATCCAGCCGCGCGGGACATATTCCTCCGGATTGTTGGCATAGCGGGGAGCGAGAGGCTGGAAGACGCGGAAGGTGTGTTCGTTGCGGAGGGTCCAGAGGACAAACGGCATGACGGCGACGAGAGTGCATGCGATGGCGAGAGTAGCACTGCGGCCGGCGGAGATGTGGGGGCGCCCATACCAGAACATGGCGGGCACCAGCACCAGGCCAAGCAGGGGGCCGTCTGGGCGCAACAGGGCGCTGAAGCTGATGCTGAGGACGAGGACCCAGAACCAGCGGCCAAACCCGGGACGCTCCACATAGCGGAGCAAGGCGTAGAAGCCGAGTGCAATGCAGAACAGCGTGGGGGTTTCCGTGAGCGGCAAGGCGACGTAGTTGGCGGTGAAGGGGCACAGCGCGGCCAGGTAGAGGGCTGCGATGCCGGCTTTGCGCGAGATTGCGTGGGCGGCGAAACCGCCGATGACCAGGCAGGTGATGAGATCCATGACGGCCTGGACCAACAAGACTGCGTGATAGTGATCGATGCCGAAGAGAAAGAAACAAATCCCTAGAAAGAGCGGATAGCCGGGAAGGCGAATCAGCGTGGGGTGAATGCCGGTGGAGCGGGTAAAGCCGTAGATGCCGTGCCAGAACCAATTGCGGGCAATTTCGCCATAAACCAGCGAATCGCCTTCGACTACGGGATAATAGTGAATGAACCAGAGCCGCAGCAGCAGACCTGCGAAAAGCGCGACGATCACGTGCCGGGTGGCATGACGGAGCAGGTACAGCATCTAAAGAATCATACAAGCCGACGGGCCATTTTTAAGGTAGTTTATAGCAGGGGGAGGCCCCAGCTACGATAGATTTATGATTCTTCACCCGTAATGATAAAGCCAATTTTCTACGATCCCGAGCGCAAGAGATGGAAGCGCCTGCGGCGCATTTTCGATATCGTCGCAGTCTTGTCGACCGTGGTGCTGGTGGCTTTCGGAGTGAACGTACTGCACCGGGAAAGGCTTCCTGAACTGCTGTTGCCGGTGCCGAAGCGCAACTACCGACCTCTCAAAGATTCCTACTATCAGACCAAATCGCGGTCGAGCCAGCGGACGCTGAAGCGCAAGCGTAAGCTGCGGCCTTCCGACATACCGTTGAACGCGGGCGAAGGACTGCGGGTGGCGTACTACGTGGATTACGACGCGGCCAGCTATGCGTCGCTGAAGAGCCACGTTCACGATATCGATCTGCTGTTCACGGACTGGCTGCACGTGATCACGCCGGACGGAAAGCTGACCGCATTTACGCTGGACAATCACCCGTACGCGGTGGTGGATGGAAACGGTGTGCATAACATCGATCCGCAAGGCAAGGTGATGCGCGTGATTACAGACGCGCACGAAGAGACGGAAGTTTTTCCGCTGGTTAATAACTTCAATCAGCTGACGGGAGATTTCAGCTCGGACGTAGTGGAAAAATTTCTCATGAGCCGGACGGCGCAGGCCACGTTTGAAAAACAGATTATGGCGTTGCTGACCGCCAACCCCAAATATCACGGCATCTCGCTCGACTTTGAAGCCATTCCATCCGACGCGCAGCCGGCGTATCGGCAGATGGTGTCGACGCTCTACGCGAAGATGCATCCACTGCATCTGCGGCTCTACGTCAACGTGCCGGTGGACGATGACGATTGGGATTTCAAATTTTACGCCGCCCACTCCGATGGAATCATCCTGATGGATTACGACCAGCACGAACCGGCGAGCGCGCCTGGAGCGGTGGCGGGGCAGGAGTGGTTCGTTCGTAATCTGCAGGCGGCGGTGAAGCAGGCGCCGAGAAACAAGCTGATCTGCAGTATTGGGAATTATGGCTACGACTGGACGATGTCGCTGCCGAGGCGCAAGAATCACAAGCTGATTCCCAGCAAGGTGCTGGACGTGGACGATCTGGCGGTACAGGACGCGTGGCAGGAGGCATCCGACTCGGAGGCCGCGCCGGTTCTGGATTCAGACTCGTTGAACATGCACTTTGCCTACGATGACGAGGATTCCCATACTCGCCACGAAGTTTGGTATCTGGATGGAGTGACGGCGCTGAATGAGATGCGGGCGGCGCGCGAACTGGGCATCCAGACCTTTGCGTTATGGAGGCTGGGCAGCGAAGATCCCACGCTGTGGAAGATCTGGGACAATCCCATGGATCCGAACGCAGCGCATCTGCTGGCGAACATTCCGCCGGGAGCCGATGTCAACACGGAAGGCGACGGCGATGTGCTGAAGGTGATTGGCCGACCGCAGAACGGCCAGAGAACGGTGCAGATCGATCCTGATTCCGACCTGGCGGTAAGCCAGGAGATTCATGTATTCCCAGAGCCGTACACGCTGGAGCAGTACGGCTACCACCCGAATGAGCTGGCGTTGACGTTTGACGACGGGCCCGATCCGACGTGGACGCCGAAGATTCTGGACATTTTGAAACGCGAGCACGTGTCCGCAACCTTTATGGTGATCGGCGAGGAAGCGCTGGATAATGTTGGGCTGCTGAAGCGCTACTACCGGGAAGGCCATGAGATTGGGAATCACACCTTTACCCATCCGGACATCAGTCAGATCTCGACCCGGCAACTGGACCTGGAGTTGAACGGGACGGAGCGGCTGTTTGCGGCGGAGCTGGGGGTGCAGCCGCTGTTTTTCCGTCCGCCTTATTCGATTGACCAGGAACCGGACACCAACGAACAGGCCGCGCCGGTCGACCACGTGGAGCAGATGGGCTACATCATCGTGGGCGACAAGATCGACACGGATGACTGGAATGAACATCCGCGCAAGTCGCCGCAGGAGATTACTCAAACCGTTCTGAATCAGCTGACGATCATGAAGACCAAGCCGCAGTTTCGCGGCAGCATCATTCTGCTGCATGACGGCGGCGGCGATCGTTCAGCGACTGTAGCGGCACTGCCGCTGTTGATTGATACGCTGCGAGCCAAGGGCTACAAGATTGTTCCTGTATCGGAGTTGATCGGCAAGACTCGCGAGCAAGTGATGCCGCCGATCCCGATGAAGCAACGCTGGCAGGCGCGCATTGATGCCATTGCTTTCATGCTGATTTCATTTTTCAATCACACGGTTGTGCTGATCTTTTTTGCCGGCGACGTTCTGATGACGGGCCGGCTGTTGATCGTAGGATTGTTCGCGGTGCTGGACCGGCTCCGCAAGCGGAAGCCTTATCCCGGATCGGAAAATTATCGGCCGCGGGTTGCGGTTTTGATTCCGGCGTACAACGAGGAAAAGGTAATTGCGCGCACGATTCGTTCAGTGCTGGGATCGAAATATCCGAATCTTCGCGTGCTGGTGATCGACGACGGATCGACCGACAACACGCTGCTGGCGGCGCGTGCTGCGATGCCAGACGATCTGGCATCCGGCAGGTTGGCGGTGCTGACCCATCCGAACGGGGGGAAGGCGGAAGCGCTGAATTTCGGTTTGCGATTTGTGACCGAGGAAATCTTTGTGGGCATCGACGCCGATACGGTCATTGCGCCGGATGCGATCTCGAGGCTGGTTCCGCGCATGGCTGACCCCAGTGTCGGGGCGGTGGCCGGCAATGCCAAGGTGGGCAATCGAGTCAACCTGTGGACGCGCTGGCAGGCGCTGGAATACATCACCAGCCAGAATTTTGAACGGCGGGCGCTGGATTTATTCGATGTGGTGACGGTGGTCCCGGGGGCGATCGGCGCGTGGCGAACCTCGGCGGTGAAAGCTGCGAATGGGTACCACGTGAACACGGTGGCTGAGGATGCGGATCTGACGATGAACCTGCTGCAGCAGGGATACAAGGTGGTGTATGAGGACCGCGCGTTTGCCTTTACGGAAGCGCCGGCGAACATGCGAAGCCTGATGCGTCAACGGTTCCGCTGGTCGTTCGGAATATTGCAGGCGGTGGTCAAACATCGCGGCGCTTTTCTGCGTCATCGCGCGATGGGACTGTTTGCGCTGCCGAACATGATCATCTTTCAGATCATCCTGCCGCTGTTCTCTCCGCTGATTGATCTGATGTTTATTGCCGGCGTGATTCATTATTTTGTGGACCAGCATTTCCATCCGGAGGCGGCCAGTACGGCGAGCTTCGAGAAGCTGATCATTTATTTTCTGGCGTTCCTGGTGGTGGACTTTCTGGCGTCGTCGCTGGCGTTTCTGCTGGAGCCGCGCCACGCCAGCAATAAAGGCGATGGCTGGCTGTTGTTCCATATATGGATACAGCGCTTCACGTATCGGCAAGTCTTCTCCCTGGTGCTGCTGAAGACGATCAAACGCGCGATTGATGGACGGCCGTTTGCGTGGGAGAAGCAGGAGCGCACGGCCAGGCTGTCGGCCAGTACGGAGAGGGCCACCGGCGGAAAGTAAGACCAGGCATGCGTTTTACCGGGATGTTGCGCGATGCCTGGTCGCGCGGCGTTTCATCCAGCGGTCCAGAGAATAACCGTTGTAATCGTCAAACGCCAACAACACCGCGTAGACGAGCGCATACAGCAACTGGATTCCGGCCACGGACCAATTCTGCGTCAGCGTCACCCCGAAGGTAAGCACTGCGATTTCGAGGGCGCCAAGGACAAGGGCTGCTCGAGTCCACACTCCAAGGAAGATGGCCATGCCGATCAAAAGCTCCGACCAGGGCAGCGTGCAGGCGAACGCGTGAACCAAGGTTGGGGGCAACGGGGCGGAGGCGAATTGTTTCATCATCCCGGCCACGAAGGGATCCAAGCCCGCAAGAATGCGCGCGAGGCCGTGCATCAGGATATTGATCCCCAATGTCAGTCGTAATAGAAAATAGGCGAGTTCACGTCCGGAGATGGTGCCTGCGGGGTTGTCCACGGAGGATATGGATGCCGGACACGACCGCAAAGTTTCTCCGCGGATGGAAGGCTGGGTGAAGCGGGCGAAGCACAGCGGGAAAGCCGGGCGTGTTCTACACTAGGGCTGTATGGCGACCATCGAACTATCCACTGCAATTGCTATCCGTACCCCCAAGGGCCCATTTCACAATGAACCGTTCCTGGATTTTGGCCAGGAAGAAACTGCGCGCGCGATGCGGGAAGCGTTGACGCGGGTGGGTGACCAGCTGGGTCAGGAATACGACCTGGTGATTGGGGGCAGGCGCATTCGGACCGAGGGAAAGATTCGGTCGCTGAATCCATCCAAACCTGCGCAAGTCGTGGGCGTGCACCAGAAAGCGGGCGCGGAGCATGCCGACGTTGCGATGCAGGCGGCGCTGGATGCTTTTGAGCGTTGGCGAAATGTTCCGGTGGAGGAGCGGGTGTCGCTGTTGCTGGGGACAGCGGAGTTACTGCGCGAGCGCAAGCTGGATTTTTGCGCGTGGCTGACGTACGAGGTGGGCAAGAACTGGGGCGAAGCGGACGCCGACGTGGGCGAGACGATCGACTTTCTGGAATTTTATGCACGGGAGGCGCTGCGTCTCGCGGCCGCCACGACGCCGATTCAATATCCCGGCGAGCGGAATGAATTACTGTATATTCCGCTGGGGGTTGCGGCGGTGATACCGCCGTGGAATTTTCCGCTGGCAATTATGGCGGGCATGACCGCGGCTGCGATTGTGACAGGCAACACCGTGATTTTGAAACCGTCGAGCGATTCGCCGACGATCGCGGCGCGTTTTTTCGATCTGCTGGAAGAGGCTGGGATGCCTCCCGGGGTGGTCAACTTCTGCCCGGGTTCCGGCGCCACCTTCGGCAACGCAATTGTCGAACATCCGAAGACACGTTTCATCGCGTTCACGGGATCGAAAGAAGTTGGGCTGGACATTCATGCTCGCGCGGCGCAACACCGTCCTGGCCAGATCTGGATCAAGCGGACGATTCTGGAGATGGGGGGCAAGGACTCGATTATCGTCGAGGCGGATTGCGAACTGGATGCGGCGGTGCAGGGGGTACTGCAGTCCGCATTCGGATTCAGCGGACAAAAGTGCTCGGCGTGTTCGCGGGCGATTGTGGATGACCAGATCTATGACATCTTTGTCGACAGGCTGCGCGAACGCACGAAGCTGTTGAAGGTCGGAGATCCAAGTGAAAATGCCTATATAGGTCCAGTGGTGAACCAGGCGGCGCACGAATCGATGTTGCGCTACATCGAAGTGGGCAAGCAGGAAGGCCGGCTGGTTGCGGGCGGGCGGGCGGTCGAGTCGCGGGACGGAGGCTATTTTATTGAGCCTACGATTTTCTGTGACATTGCGCCGAACGCGCGGCTGGCGCAGGAAGAGATTTTCGGTCCTGTGCTGGCGGTGATCCGTTCGAAGAATTTTTCTCATGCGATGGAAATTGCGAACAACACGGAATTTGGTTTGACGGGCGCGATCTATTCGCATTCGAGAGAAAAGCTGGAGATGGGACGCAGGGATTTTCATGTCGGGAATTTGTATTTCAATCGCAAATGCACCGGCGCGATGGTGGGAGCGCACCCGTTCGGCGGATTTAATATGTCAGGAACCGACTCCAAGGCGGGCGGCCCGGATTATCTATATTTGTTCACACAGGCGAAATCGGTAGCAGAAAAAGTCGGGTAGCCGAGCGATCTGATCTATAGTGAGGGCTACCGGACCGGCTACTACGGGAGTGGTGGTCAGTGCGGAGCGAAGGATTGCTGGTAAAAGTTCTTGTCAAACTTCTCCTTCTGGATCGAGAAGAAAGAGGAATTTGCCGTGGCGAAGATTCTATGTGTGGATGACGAGCCCGCTGCTGTTGCCTTGAAGCAAACGATTCTGGAACGCGCCGGTCATACGGTAACGACAAGCACGTCTGCGAATGACGCGATTGCTTTGCTGCAGAGTGAGACATTCGATGCGGTTGTTACGGATTGGAAGCTGGGCGAAGAGAGCGGCAGGCAAATTCTTTTAGCGGCAAAGACGGGATCGCAGGTACCGGTGGTGGTGGTTTCCGGGTACTGTTCGGAAGCATTCCGGGCCGCAAAGCCGCAGGCAGATATTTACCTGGAAAAGCCAGTGGATGCGATGGAACTGGTGGCAATCATCAGCGCACTGTTGCATTAGAGAGCGGCGGGCTGAAGCTGCTGGATGTGGATGGAGCGGCTATTTTGGTTGTGCTGCTGTCGGCAGGAGCAGAGAAAACTCCGACGCCGTCAGGCCCTTGCCGTCTGCAGGAGCAGAGAGAGCTCCGTCGTCAGGCCCGTGCAGGTTGCAGTTCCAACTGGCCGCCAGCCTGGGCTGCGGCATCGGCAAGAGTTCGGTGATGAATCGTAAACAAGGCTAATTCCAGGCGATCGGAGACCCCGGTTTTGTCATAGACATTGCGCAGGTAATTTTTGATGACCTGTTCGGTGGTGCCGAGGTGGGTAGCAATTTCCTTGTTCTTATAGCCCTGGACGATGAGGGCGACAATCTTGATTTCTTTAGGGGTAAGGCGATCGCGCACGCGTGCGCCGACGGCGTCGGATTCCTCCGACAAGGAGCGTCCGGATTTTTCCTGCAGATAGGTATGGCCGGCGGCGACATTGTGAACGCATTCCAGCAGCGCACTGCCGGCGATGTCGCGAAAGATCACGCCGTCGAAGCTTGAGACCGCGTAGGTGTGGAGAGATTCGGTATTTTCCGCGATGACGATGAGTTTGCTGACAGCCAGCCGGGCGGAGCGGACGAGGTCCGGCACATCGAGCAGCAGGGACGATGCAAACAGGATGATCGCTGAGCGGAAAGTACGGACCGCCTGCAATAATTTTTCGCTGTCGGTGCATTGGGCAACGATGCGAATGTCGTCTTGCAGGGCGAGAGTTTTGGCCACACCGGCGCGATAGATCGATTGATTATCAGCAAGAATAATTTTTGTCATAGCGAAGTTGCTCACACAAAGTACTGGTTCTTCCGGGTGCAATCTGGCGACAGACGGTAAGGCCTGTGGAGCAAGATGGCCGGAAGAGGAACAAAAAATCAGCGTGTTCTATTTCTTGTATCGGCAGGTTTGTCAGAAACTAAACTGCCGGGTACTTTGATTCGAACTCCTGCTACCCTTGTGGGGAGGGCAAGAAGACGGAACCGAGGCCACTTCCAAAGAAACAATGGTTAAGACAATTGTGAAGGACTTCGACCGAGCCGCATGTGCGCCAGGTCACAATCCTTGTTGCAGCAATCACAGAGTAACGCTTTTCGTCAGTATTGCGAACAACGATCTGAGCAATTCTCCGCCCTCGAATCCAAAATGGAACTTTTTTGCACCGTTCGATTATTTTGAGAATCTGTGACAGTGCATAAAGTAAATTTCTATGCGAAAACCAGTAATTTTGACAGTCGACGATGACATCAGCGTGCTGGAGGCGCTGGTGCAGGATTTGCGGCGTCATTATGGCAGCCGCTATCGCATCATCCGGGCGACATCTGGACAGGCGGGGCTGGATGTCTGCATCGAGCTGAAGCGTCGTGGCGAAGCCGTGGCGCTGTTGTTATCGGATCAGCGAATGCCGGGTATGTCCGGGGTGGAATTCCTGGAGAAAAGCATTGCCATTGTGCCGGCAGCGAAGCGCGTCCTGTTGACAGCGTATGCGGACACAGATGCGGCGATTCGAGCGATCAACGCGGCCAAGATCCACTACTATCTGACCAAACCATGGGACCCGCCGGAAGAGCGGCTGTATGCGGTGCTGGACGACCTGCTGGAGTCGTGGAGCCGGGATTATCGGCCGCCGTTTGAAGGCTTGCGGGTGATTGGTTCGCGGTGGCTGCCGGCGGGTCACGAGATTCGCGAATTTCTTTCGCGCAATCACATTCCTTATCAGTGGCTCGATCCTGGCCTGGATGCGAGTCTGCATTCCAGCCTGACGGCGGCGACGCCTGCGGGCGTGAACGGGGGCGGGACTTCGGCCGCCAAACCGGCTCCGGACGCGGGGATGAACGGGGAGAGCGCGAAGTTGCTGGCGGAGTACCATCTTGATCCGTCGAAATTGCCGGTGGTGCTGTTCCCGACCGGCGAGGCGCTGGTCGAGCCTGCCATCTCCCTGCTGGCGGAAAAAGTGGGTCTGCGGATCCAGGCGGAGCGGGACTTTTACGACCTGGTGGTGGTGGGCGCGGGACCGGCGGGGCTGGCGGCGGCGGTGTATGGTGCCTCTGAAGGACTGAAAACACTGGTGATTGAGCCGTCCGCTCCGGGCGGACAGGCCGGCAGCAGCTCCCGAATCGAGAATTATCTAGGGTTTCCGGCGGGTTTGAGCGGGGAAGACCTGGCGCGCCGGGCGACGATCCAGGCAACACGGTTCGGGGCGGAGTTTTTATCGCAACGGGCGGTTGGAATCCGCACCGAAGGGCAGTATCACTTCATCCAATTATCGGGCGGTAATGAGGTCGCGTGCCACTCGGCGCTGATTGCGACCGGGGTTGAGTATCGTAGGCTGAGCTCCAGCGGTTTACAGAGGCTGACAGGCGCGGGTGTTTATTATGGTGCAGCGTTGACCGAGGCAATCTCGTGCAAAGACGAGACGGTGATCATCGTCGGAGGCGCCAATTCAGCCGGGCAGGCGGCGGTACATTTCGCTCAATACTCAAAGAAAGTGATTATGGTGGTGCGGGCGGATTCCCTGGAAAAGGGAATGTCGCGGTACCTGGTGGACCAGATCCTGGCGCTGAAAAATATAGAAGTGCGGACCCAGACCGAAGTGATGGCCGCCTGTGGGGAAGAGCATCTGGAGGTGGTTCGGTTGCGGTCTCCCGAAGGAGAGCGCGAAGAGGCAGCAACGGGACTGTTTATTTTTGTGGGTGGCGAACCGAAGACGGACTGGCTTCCTCCGGCGATATTGCGTGAGCCGAAGGGATTCGTACTATCGGGGCCGGATTTGCGGCTGACAGATAAATTTGAATGGCACCTGGACCGCCCTCCGTATCTTTTGGAGACAAGTGTTCCAGGAATTTTTGTGGCGGGCGACGTTCGATTTGGAAGTGTGAAGCGAGTGGCTTCCGCGGTGGGTCAAGGTTCGATTGCAGTGCAGTTTGTGCATCAGTATCTGGCAAATTTTTAGGACGACTTAGCCCTGGTTGAAGAAGAGTCGTTGGGAATCGTGTGAGATGAAGAACAAAGGAAAACTTGCGGATTTGAGTGGCGCAGAGCAGAAGTCTCTGCTGGCGGCTGTAAGCTGCGTGCCATTGTTTGCGGCGATCGACGAAAAGGCGCAGGCGTGCCTGCAGCAGGCGGAACTGATCGAAGCGGAAAAAGACGATCGCATTCTGGAGCAAAGCGGAAAGACGGCGCGCTATTTCTGGATCCAGCTGGAAGGCGGCTTGCTGGCGGAGTACGTGGAGCCGGACGGAATGCGACGGCCGCTGGTGACGCACCGTGGCTGCGAAAGCTTTGGAGAACTGCCGCTGCTGACCGGATCGCCGAGCCGCGTGGAATGTACGATCGTCGAGCCGAGCCGACTGCTGCGGCTGGATGAGGATTCGTTCTGGCAGCTGATGAACACGTGCCCGAACATCAGGAAGGGCATTCTGACGAACATGGCGACGCGCCAGGGTGGGCTGATCGGCATGGTGATGCAGCGGGAGAAGCTGGCGTCCCTGGGTACGATGGCGGCGGGCCTGATGCACGAGCTGAACAATCCTGGAAGCGCGGCGAAACGCGCGACGGTGCAGCTGCGGGAGGATCTGGTTCGACTCCAGGACCTGAACCTGGAGCACTGGAAGACTGGGCTGCCGGCGAAGGAGTTCGACTGCATTGCGGAGTTGCAGCGTTATGTTTTGCAGCCGCGCAAGATGACGGCGACCACCTCGCTGGATCAGGCGGACGCGGAAGAAGCATTGACACAATGGCTGGAAGAGGCGGGGGTTGAGGATGCGTGGAACCTGGCTCCTCCGCTGGCCGGGATGGGATTGACGGCGGAGCGGTTGGAGTGCGCGCGAGCGTCGGTGCCTGCGGAGGCGGTTGGAGGGATTCTGCAGTGGCTGGGGGCGCTGGTTTCAAGCGTGCAGCAACTGGAAACGATTGAGGAAAGCATCACCCGGGTGACGGAGTTGGTGATGGCGGTGAAGCATTACTCCTACGCCGACAAGATCTGCTGCCAGGCGGTCGATATTCCGAAGAGCATCCAGAGTGCGTTGATGATTCTTGGACACAAGATTCGGCACAAAGAGATTCAGGTTTCGAAGATGTTCAGTCCCGATGTATCGATTCTGCAGTCAGCGGCGACGGGACTTCACCAGGTGTGGTTGAATCTGCTGGATAACGCCGTGGATGCGGCGCCGCAGCGGGGTCACATTACGGTTCGCACCTGGGCAGAAGGAAACGATGTGTATGTGGGAGTGCTGGACGACGGCTCGGGAATTTCGGCGGAAAATCGTCCGCATATTTTCGAGCCGTTTTTCACGAGCAAGGCCGAGGGAGTGGGGACGGGCCTGGGATTGAGCATCGCGTACAAAATTGTGACCGCACATTTTGGCGGTGACATCAAGTTTGAGTCAGAGCCGGGCAAGACGGAATTTGTTGTTCGCCTGCCGCAGCGGCCGCCGGCAACGGCCCCGGAGAGTGAGCAAACCGTTTCCGCTGTCTAGAGGCGTATGAGCAGCGTGGTCAGGGAGAGAACAGGCTCAGCATAAAGTCGGCTTGAGCAGGCAGAAAATCCAGAGGATGGCCGGGTGAACTCGGTTCTCCTCTGGATTTTTGTTTGCTACGAAGTGACGACTCACATTTCAACCGCGGTGGAGATGGGAGCCGCGGCTAGAAGCTGAGGCTGGCGTTGAGGAAGATGCTCCGGTTGCCGGCGGTCGACGCTCCAAAGAATCCGCCAGCGAGCGACTGAGATTTGCCGAAGAACGGAGAAGTCAACGTTCCGTTGGGAGCGCCCAGATTCTCGTGGTTGAGTATATTGGTGCCGAAGACGGACATCGTCAGAGCGTATTTGCGAGGAACCGTGGCATCCAGGCGTCCCGGACCACCCTGACCTCCGCTGCCGCTGAGACCTGTTCCCAGACCTCCGCGAGGACCGCCGCCGCCACCACCACCGCGCGGCCCGCCGCCGCCCGGCCCGCCACCCTGCAATTTCGGGCCGAAGCCAAACACTTTGCTAACGCGCATGTTCAAGCTGTAATTCGAGGGGCCGGTTCCTAGTCCATACGGGATGATTTTTTCATTGGTGCCGATGGGATTGGGATTGAGACATCCATATGGGGTCTGGACGACGCCGGCTTCGCTGCAACTGGCGGCATACGTGGGGCGCGAGTTGAACTGGTTATTCGCGGTGAGGTCGCTTCCTGTGGTGATGTTGTAGGGAGTCCCTGAGTTATAGACAAAGAACGGAGCGATGGAGATGGCGTACGGAGCCATGTAATTGCCCAGAATCAGGAAGCGATTGTGGATGTCGAAGCGGGATCGTCCATAATCCTGTCCGGGGTCGCTGGCATTCATCGGGAACTGGCCCACCGAATTGGTGTCGCTCTTGGCGTTGTTATAGGTATAGAAGCTGAATATGCTGAGTTTTTTCATGCGGGCAGTGACGGTCGCAATCAGCTGATTCTGGCGGTAGACACCCCCGGACTGATACTGATTGACGTTGGTGCTGGGGGTCTGCAACGGGATGATCGGATAGGTATTGGTTGCGCCGTCGAAATATGGAGCGCTGACGTTATTCGTGAGATATTGATGCACGCCGCGGCTGTAGAGATAGGTCACGTTTCCAGTAATGGTTTTCGTAATCTGCCGATCGATGCCGATGGCTCCCTGCATGTCCAGCGCGGCATGAAAATTCGGATCGAGGGTCGAGTATGTCGGGGCAGAAGTGGACGACGTAGGATTGGGCGGCTTGATCGCATTTCCCGGGCTGGTTTCGGTGTAGCCGGTGGGGTCGGTCACGGTATAAATCTGCTGGTTGGAGAGCGCGCCGGGGGTGGTGGGCAGATTGTTGTGGATGGTGGAAATGATGTAGGGAACGGCGTAGGAACCGTTGGCCACGGTGAAGCGCTCGTAAAACCAGCCATAGCCGGCGCGCACGACGGTCTTGGGCTTGGCTTTGCCACGGCCGAGCGCATACGCCACGTAGATGCGAGGAGCGAAGTCGCTTTTATCGTGGATCTGGTTCTGGGTTTCCCAGCGCAGTCCATAGCTGAAAGTGAGGCGCCGGCTCAGGGTCCAGTCATCCTGATAAAACAGGGCCGCATCGAAGGGCGTGGAGCGGGCGGTGTAAGCGTTATTGTTGACCACCGTGACCTGATATTGTTGCGGGGTGCGAGCGAGGTAGGCCGAGGTGGATGAAAACGTATACGCGCCGTTGGTGCCAGCGTTGGTGAAGTTCGCGTCCTGATAGGCGCGCAGGCGGGTACCGAAATTGAGCGCATGGCTGCCCACGGAGCCGGTGAAGTAGTCCTGGACTTCGTAATCGTTCTGGTGATCCTGATTGGTTCCGGAATAGCTGCCGCCGTCTGTGAAGGCGCCGGATACGGTGACGGCCGGCGAGAAGAACTGCGGACTTGTATTGTCGCGGATACGTCGATACTGGAAGCGAATGTTATCGACGAAGTTTTTGCTCAGCACCAGGCTGTCGCTGACCTGAAGTTGATTTTCATAATTCACGCTATCGGTGGCCTGCTCGGGGAGGCTCAATTCTTCGACGCCCTCGTTGGTACGGGAAGTGCGATAGAAAGAATAGCGCACGGTGAGGGTATTGGACTGGCCGAGTTGCAGATCGAGGCGGGGATTGATGTCGGTGCGAGTGCTGGGATTGCTGATGGTCTCATTCAGCGTGGTGCCATTGGGCTGAGCGGCGGTGATGCTGGCCGGATCGATGGCGTTGACTACCCCGACATTCTGATTATTGCGATCGAACCCATTCACAAAATACGAAGACGTGGGGGTAATGGGACCGCTGACATTGCCGCCGATGAAATAGGAGTAATAGCTGGGCTCCTGAATCTTGGGCTGGCCGGGGGATAGGTTGGCATTGATGATGGGGTTTTGCGCGTTAAAGCCGGAATAATTTCCACGGGAAAAGATGTTGCCGTGAAGTTTCCCGGTGCCGGGTTTGGTGAGGATTTGAATGCGGCCGTAGCCGAGCCGGTCAAACTCCGCAGAGAACGGATTCTGATTCACGATAATTTCACGAATCGAGGACTTGGGGGGAATTTCGCCGCCGGAGAAGCCGTCGATATAGATCTGAGCGCCATTGGGGCCGGCGGAGGGACCGGCGAGCGCTTGCAGTTCACTGGATAATTCGTCGGGATCGTCGGAGAGCGCGTCGAGATCTTTGCCTTTGATGACGAGGGCATTCGCGTTCGACTCAGGATTGGTGTCGATGGTGGAACTTTCGGCATTCACCTGAACATTCTGTTGCTGTGCGGCAATGGTGAGGGAAATATTGAGGGTCTTGGTTGCGCCGGGAGAGACTGCCACACCCTGAACTTCGTAGGGCGTGAATCCCTCAATCGTCGTATCGACGGTATATTGTCCTGGCTGCAGGCCATTGAACTGGAAGTGACCGGTGGGACCGCTGGTTGTGCTGAGTTTCTGACCATTGCCGGAGAGAACAACCGATGCGCCGGGGATAATCGCGCCCGTAGGATCGGCGACAACGCCGCGCAAGGTGCCGGTATTCTGCGCCAATACAGTCGTCGCGAAGACAAAAGGCAAAACAGCTACCACAAAGAATCGAAACAGTCGATGAGCCACAGGCAATAATCCTTTTAGTAAGCGATACTCCAGGTTCTGCAGTGTGAGACGTAACGATATGAAAAAAAGCTTCAGAGAAAGACCCTTATCAGAGAAAATTCATCGGACAGTGAACACGGCGGATGTCATTCATGCTGGATTTTCGTTGGCTGTGAGTGCATGGAGCGAATTTGTCAGCGAGTGAGAGCGAAGGCTGCAGTTTGGCTGAAGACCATCGGTGGAGCGGTCGTGATGTTCGATCGAGCTAGAGAGCTGGGTATGGATCGATATTCGGCGGCAGCATCACATCAGAGCAGGAATTCCGTTCAGAGGTATGGCGTACTCGTCTTATTGTATATGCCGAAGATGAGAAGAGGCGGCGACGCGATGAAATTGTTGCGATAGAGCAGAGCAGGTGATTGGTGTTGCGATGATTATTTTCGATGTTTGGAATTGCGTCGAGCGGCCAAAACTTTCCAGCCATCCTTCATGAGTCTGCGAAACATGTACGGCGTGAACACTGCCGCGGGCGTTCGAAAGGATTGGGCCACGGCATTCTGAATCCAGTGAGGCTTGCCGATGGTTTGGATCAGGATGGTAAGAGTGATGCCGGAGATGAAATTGGTTTTGGCGGACTGCAGTTGCCGCTCGGCCTGACGATCGGAGCGGGCGCGGGCGCTGGTGAGCAGGTCGGCGTGGACGATTCGCGCCCACTGCTGCCATTGCTGCACGGCGGACTGACTGGTTGTGCTGCCGTGATGCTGGGTATATTGCACCAGGGGCTCGGGAATGCAGACGGCAGAGTCGCGGAGCAGAGACGCTCGTCCCCAGTTACCGATGTCGCACAGGTCGCCATACTTTGATTCATACCCGCCGACGGCGAGCGCATCCTGGGTTCGCAGCAGGATGCTGCTGAGCCGCGGCCCGCGATTGCCGGCGAACAAGGCGACCAGCAACGATGCGGTGGATTCCTGCAGAGGACCGGGCTCGGTGGCCCAGAATTGCGCATTGTCGGCGTCTGCAATGCGACAAGGACACCAGACAACGCCGATGGATGCGGGAGCGATGGAGGCGGGCGGGTGGAGAAAAGGTTCCCGAAGGCGTTCGATGGCGGTGGGGAGAAGAACATCGTCATCGCCGAGCAGAAGGAAGAATTCTCCGCTGGCGTGGCGCAGGCAAAAATCGAAGTTGCCGACCAGGCCGAGTCGCTGCTTTTGCTCGAACAGCACGACGCGCGGGTCGGGGATTGCGCGAACGCGGGAGACAGTGTCGTCGGCGGAGGTGTCGTCCGATACAATCACTTCAACATCGCGAAATGTTTGTTCGAGGGCGCTCTGGATGGCTCGCAGGGCGAGGTTGCTGCGATTCATTGTCGGAATTCCGACGGTGACTCGTCCAGGAACTGTCATGGTGGCGTAAGGAAAAACGTTCCGCGCGGCGCTGTCTTTCATCATCCCATAGTGAAGCGCGGCGGGGAAGCGAACGTGCGGCGAGGGAGAGGCATCTCACTGGAAAACAAGTGTGGAGATGAGCTCTGAGTTGAAGCATGTGGATCGGGATGTGAGGGTTGATGCAGAGCGGTGCTGACAATCCGCCTGGGGAGCGCTGGCCGCCCAAGGTTCCGTGGGGCGGCGGCCTGACGCGCCACTTTCCGCCGGGGCAGTTTGCTCGCTACCTGATGGTGGGGTTGTGGAATACCGTCTTCGGCTACAGCGTGTATGCATTGTTCACCGCGCTGCTGATGCCGCGGTTGCGCTTCGGGTACATTGTGGCCTCGGTGCTCTCCAATCTGCTGAGCATCACCATGGCCTATCTCGGCTACAAATTTTTCGTGTTCAAGACCCAGGGAAATTATCTGGTGGAATGGTTGCGATGCATTCTTGTCTACGGAAGCGGCGTCTTGCCGGGCCTGGTGGCGCTGCCTTTGCTGGTGGAAGGGCTGCAGCACGGCTTGCATCTGCAACGCAGCGCGCCCTACATTGCGGGGGCGATGGTGATGGGGACCACCGTGATCTACAGCTTCTTCGGGCATAAGCATTTTTCGTTCCGGGTTCCTGAGGATGCGGCGCATGATGCGGCGACGGAAGCAGCTTCGCCGATTGAAGACGTGGTGGAAGGGGTAATTTCCGATCCAGCGGCGCCGGCCGGCAACGGAGCATGAATCTTTCTTAACACGCCTGTGGTTCTGGGAGGTCGCAAGGCCAGTACTATAGTCTGCATACGAACATCGCGAGGCGAAGTGAAGACGATCAGCATCATTACCCCCTGCTACAACGAAGAAGACAATGTAGTCGAACTGTATACGCGCGTGCGCGCGGTGATCGCGTCGCTGGGGCGCTACAAGTACGAGCATATCTTCATCGACAACGCTTCAGAAGACAGCACAGTGGCCGTGTTGAAGGGATTGGCGGCGGCCGACCCGAACGTGAAGATCATTGTGAACTCGCGCAACTTCGGCCATGTGCGCAGTCCCATGCACGCATTCTGGCAGGCGCAGGGAGATGCGGTGATCGGAATTGTCGCGGACATGCAGGATCCGCCGGAGATGATTGCCGACCTGGTGCAGGGTTGGGAGGAAGGATATTCGATGGTGTTGGCCATCAAGCGGAGCAGCGGAGAAAATCCAATGATGTTCTGGGCGCGCAAGAGATATTACGCGCTGGTGAACCGGCTTTCGTCCATCGAAACATTCGAGAATTTTACCGGCTTTGGATTGTATGACCGGAGGGTGGTGGATCTTGTGAAATCCTTTGGCGATCCGTATCCGTATTTTCGCGGAATGATTGCCGAGATTGGATTGCCGCACAAGAAGATCTTTTACGATCAGCCGGGACGGGCGCACGGCATTACCAAGAACAATTTCTACACGCTGTATGACTACGGCATGCTGGGGATCATCAATCACTCAAAAGTGCCGTTGCGGCTGATGACGTTTACCGGGTTCGGGGGCGCGCTGGTTTCGTTCCTGATCGGGTTGACGTACCTGGTGTACAAGATTTTGTTCTGGCGCAGTTTTTCGGTTGGAATTGCGCCGGTGGTGATTGGGATGTTCTTCGTCAGCTCCATCCTGCTGGTGTTTATGGGGGTGATGGGAGAGTACATTGGGGCGATTCATACCCAGATTCAGCGAAGGCCGTTTGCTGTGGAGCGAGAGCGGGTGAATTTTGAAGTTCCACCGCAGCCGCCGTTAGGCTCGACGGAGGTTGCGGAGACGGACGTGCATGGATGATCCGCAGGCAGGAGCGCGGGTCATTCCGCGTCATATTCCCGCGCTGGATGGGCTGCGAGCGTTTGCAATTCTTGCCGTGCTGTTCCACCACTGCGGCGAATATTACCTGATACAGAATTTTCAGCAGGCTTCTCTGCTGCGGAGTTTTGTCGAGAACCTGGGCAGCGGGGTTGACCTTTTCTTTGCGCTTTCAGGATTTCTCATTACCGGCATTCTGCTCGACTCCATCGATCGGCCCTATTACTTCCAGCGCTTCTACTGGCGTCGCGGTCTGCGCATCTGGCCGTTGTACTACGCGTTTCTGCTGGCTGCCTATCTGGTTCACCGGCGAGCGTTCAGCGGAATCGGGGTGGCGCCGTTTGTCTTTTACTATCGAAATTTTCTCGGGCCGGACAGGGCATCTGACATCTATGTAGGCCAGTTCTGGAGCCTGTGCGTGGAAGAGCAGTTCTACCTGGTGTGGCCCCTGGTGCTGTACTTTACGGCGAAACGGCTGCGGATACCGCTAATCCTGTTTCTAATGTGCACTGCATTTTTATGCCGCGCGTATTTGCTTTCGCGGGGTGTCGACGGGTACGTGATTTACCGACTGCCGTTTTGCCATATGGATGTTCTGCTGGCGGGGGCGTTGGTGGCTGTGCTGATCCGGCAGGGGGTAGGAAAGAGTACGCTCCGCAGGCTTAGCTGGTCGGCAATCGGCATCGGGGCGATCGGAATATTTTTTGTTGGAGCGGTGGGGAGCCAGGGTTACGAAATGCGGCTCCATACCATCGGAATGACGTGGTTTGCGTTGCTCTGCGGTGGGATGGTTGGACTCGGTGCCAGAGGTTCCGGGCGGGGGATGACGTTCATCCTGGGGTCATCGTTCCTTGGAGCGATCAGCAAGCGCAGTTATGCAATGTACGTATTCCATCTTGTGCCGCTTTATCTGTCGTACAAATTACTTGCGCGAATCCATAGGCTTCCGCTTCACGTATTCCCGGCGCTGTTGGTGATGCTGATGACGGGGCTGGTTACGTATGGAATGGCGTGGCTTTCGTGGAGATATTTTGAGGAGCCGATGCTGCGGCTGAAGAAATGGGAGTGGTGGGCAGAGCATCCGAGTCCGGCCAACTAAACATTGCGAATGCTCGAAACACGCTGCCTCATGGATGGGTAGACGGAGACTTGCGAGGTTAGCGTGATTCCGGCAGCGCAAAAGCGACGACAGCCTGCCCCTCCGCGCCGTTTCCGCTTTCGGAAATGACAACGTACTGTCGGCCGCGCCGGGCATAGGTCATCGGAGTGGCGTCGGCCTGCCCGGCCAGCTTGGCCCTCCACAATTCCTGGCCGGTTTCCGAGTCATACGCCCGCAGACTCGCATCACCAAGGGAGGCTGCAAAGAGCAGTCCGCCAGCCGTGGCGATAGGACCGCTCATGCCGAGACCACCCTGTTCGCCCTTGGCCATCCCGCCGTTCGGTACCGTCCACAGTTTGCGCCCAGTATCGAGGTTGATTGCCACGATGGAACCGAAAGGCGGTGGTCCGCATGGCGTGCCGTCAACCGTCATCAGAGCCTGTCTTGCCACCATGAATGGCGCACCTGCCTGGGGGTCGACGTCCCTTCCGTAATTGCCGCCATCGTCTGGCGTCTTGAACTGTGTTCCCATAGGCGGCGGGTCGCCACCGGCCCATTCCGGCAAATGCTTGTGGACGCGGCGCTCGAATTTTTCCAGCGGGGTTTCCCCAGGCGTTGCCTGCGGAATTAGTCGCACGATGAACGGTAGCATACTGACGTGCACGTACATCACCGATGTGGTTGGGTCGAAGGCCATTGATCCCCAGTTTGCTCCACCCCCGTCTCCCGGCGAAACAAGCGCGCCCTTAATTGAGGCGGGTGTGAACAAACCGTGATTGTCTAAACGATTGATCCAATCCCGACAAAATTTCTGGTCGGCCGCGTTGTGCAGATGAACGTCATTGGCGGTGAAACTGAGTGGACCCAGCGGAGGAAGTGTCGAAAATGGTTGCGTGGGCCAAGCCTGTTCTCCGGGGACGGTGGAGGGTGACACGGGGCGCTCCACGATTGGATACAGAGGCTCACCCGTTAGCCGGTTAAAGACATAGACCATATCCGTCTTGGTTGTGACAGCCACCGCAGGAATTGAACCGCGAAAAGTGAATAGCATCGGCTCGGACGGAGTGTCATAGTCCCACAGGTCGTGGTGCACAAGCTGGAAGGCCCAGACTCGTTTCCCAGTGGAAGCACGGAGCGCTACGATGGAGTCGGCATCACGGTTGTCGCCAAGCCGCTCGCCTCCGTAGAAGTCTACTGACGAGCTGCCGGTGGGTACGAAAACGAGGTCGTGTTCCGTGTCTGCCGAGATGATGGACCAGGCATTGCCACTTCCGCTGAGGGGCGGGTGCTGATTTGCCGTCCAGCGCACAGGTTCCCACGACCACTTTTGCCTGCCGGTCACCGCATCGAACCCGCGCACTGTGCCGGAAGCGGCAAAGAGCATCTGGTTGTCCCCGATCGATGACCCGAGCACGATTGTGTTACCGACAACCGTGGGTGGCGAAGTGAACGAGTAATAACCGATCTGACCGATGGCCACCCCCTGGGAGAGATCGACGATGCCGTCTTTACCGAACTTTGGGCAGGCGGCGCCGGAGGTGGAGTCACGCGCGATCAGCCGTCGATCGAGCGTTGCAACCAAGACAACGTCGCTGCCACACACGCCAGGCAGCGGTTTCTTCGCATGCCACAGCGCGACACCCCGAGAGGTGACGATATAGATGTTCTTACTCCGGTCAACCCTGGGGTCGAAGGTCCATTTGAGGCGGCCTGTCGCCGCATCTACGGCGAAGATGGCGTTGAACGGAGAATCGAAATAAAGCGTGCCCTTCCAAAGTACCGGAGTCGCCTCGAAAGGAGCGCGATGGTTCAATGGCGAAGGTACTGCCAGGGCGTGCGTCTGAAAGGTCCATGCCACCTGCAGATGACTTACATTCTGGCGATCGATCTGGCGGTTTGTCGAGTACCGCTGACCAGCCAACGAGTCTCCGTACACTGGCCAACCATCCTGCGCTTGCTTCTGCTGCGCGAAGTTCCCATGATCGGTCGACCGCTTCGTAGTGTGCTGAGCTTGTGCGGTTGGGACACAGAGGGCGAGGAGCATGAATGCGGGGAGGAAAATGCTCTTCGCTGGCATGGAGAGGAGTATAAATGCGCGGCTCGCGTAGCCGTGTTATTTTCCGCATTGACATGGGATAGATCGAAGCTCCGATCCATGGAGGGCTACTGGTGGGACTGACAAGGACGCGGCGCTATGCCAGCTTCAGCTGGTAGGCATCGATCTGAGTGATGCATTTCTGGCGGGCATGGTGGCCGGACTGCACGTCGCGGTACCAGTCGAGGGTGAGGTCGAGCGCCTCCGGCAGCGAGAGTGATGGGCGCCAATCTAAATCGTGCGAGGCTTTGGTCCAGTCGAGGGAGAGCATGTTGGCTTCGTGGGGGTGGACGCCGTCATCGACCTGCCAGCGTGGCGGAGCGCCGGAAGAGAGCGCGACCCAGCGTTCGGCGAGGTGTTCAACAATCCACTGAACGGATTTTGCGTCGTGGTAGTGCGGGCCGAAGTTCCAGCCGCCGGAGAATTGCGTGCCGTGCTGGTAGAGTTTTTGCGCCAGCGTGAGATAGCCGCGCAGCGGTTCGAGAACATGCTGCCAGGGCCGGGTGGCGTTGGGATTGCGGATGCGAAGGGTTTCCCCAGAGGTGAAGGCGCGAATGATGTCAACGATGAGGCGGTCTGTGGCCCAGTCCCCGCCGCCGATGACATTGCCGGCGCGCGCCGAGGCGATAGCAACTTTATGCTGGGAATATTTTGCCGGGGGAAAGAAGGAATCCCGGTAGGCGCGGGTGACAAACTCCGCGCAGGCCTTGCTGTTGCTGTAAGGATCGTGGCCGCCGAGGGGATCGTTTTCGCGGTAGGCCCACACCCACTCCTGATTCTCATACACCTTATCGGTGGTGATGATGACGACGGCGCGCACAGATTCGCAGGCGCGGACCGCTTCCAACAGCCGCGCGGTGCCCAGAACGTTGGTCTCATAGGTGCGAATGGGGTCCTGATAGGAGGCGCGGACCAACGATTGCGCGGCGAGGTGCAGAACGATTTCCGGCTGATGCTGGACGAGCGAGGCTTTGAGCTGGTCGAGGTTCGCGAGATCGCCGATCACGGAGGTCATGCTGCCGGCGACTTCAGCCATGGTAAAGAGATTTGGGGTAGTGTGGGGTGGCAGAGCGTAGCCCATGACATCCGCGCCCAGCTTTTCAAGCCAGAGGGCGAGCCAGCTGCCCTTAAACCCGGTGTGCCCGGTGAGAAATACTTTGCGGCCCTGCCAAAACGTATTCACCATATTTTCCACGGAGCCGATCCTGAGTCCCAAAGATCTTCAAGGAATTTTCTGTCATGCAGCGTATCCATGGGCTGCCAGAAGCCGTGATGTTTGTAGGCGGAGACTTGCCGCTCGGCGCTGAGAGTTTCGAGCGGAGCGCGCTCCCAGATGGTGGAATCCCCCTGGATGTAGGGTGCGATTTTGGGCGAGAGCACGAAGAATCCGCCGCTGACCCAGCGTCCATCGCCCTTGGGTTTTTCTGAAAACGAAGTGACCTGGGCGTTGTCGGCGATTTCGAGCGCGCCGAATTTTCCAACCGATTGAGTCGCGGTCAGAGTGACCAGCGTCTTGTGGCTGCGATGGAAGCGGAGCAGTTCGTCCAGATTGATATCGGCAAGGCCGTCGCCATAGGTGAAACAGAATTCTTCATCCTTCTCGACGTAGGGAAGCGCGCGCAGCAGGCGTCCGCCGGTCATGGTTGCCGCACCGGTGTCGATGAGGGTGACGCGCCAGGGTTCGCAATGGGCGCTGTGAGTTTCGATTTTGTTCTGCTGCAGGTCGATGGTGACATCGGCGGAATGAAGGAAATAATTCGCAAAAAACTCCTTGATCATGTAGCCCTTGTAGCCGAGGCAGATGATGAAGTCGTTGATGCCGTAGTGGGAATAAATCTTCATGATGTGCCAGAGGATGGGCCGGCCGCCGATTTCCACCATGGGCTTGGGGCGCGCGGAAGTTTCTTCCGCCAACCGGCTTCCAAGTCCACCGGCAAGGATGATCACCTTCATATGGGTCTCCGGTACATCATTCTAAGGCCTGTCCGCATTTGCGGTTGGGGCAAGTGTGACTTGATAGAGCTGTTCATCTTTATAGCCGGCGGAATAATCGCCGAGGAAGCGCAGAGTTGCGTGATCCGCAACCAGTTTTCGCAGCAGCCAATCTTCAGGATAGTTGTAGGTGCCGAACACTAAAAACGTCGAGTGCTGACGAATGAATTGCTGGTAGGGCATGATGTTGGCCCGGATCGGGAATTTCCCTTTCAACATGGGGAAACCTTCGAAGATGGTGGCGTTGGCATATTGAACTGCGGCGTCGGCATCGTTGAGGTAGTAGACGCGGGAAAGGAAGGTACTGTTCTCGCGGCTGTTCATCTCGAGGAAGGTAAGTCCGCTGGCATCGACGAAGGGCAAGTTCGGCATGACCTGACTGATGGGGGTGGTTGAATCTCCGGTGAGGTCTACACCCTGCGGCTGGACAGGCTGGACCACGTTCTGCAGGTGACGGGCAATCGATGCGGGGGTGACGATGCCGAAGCAAAAGAAGATCGAGCAAATGAGCGCAGCGCGGCTGCTGGTTGCGGTCCATCGCGCGACGAACCAGGGAACCAGGATGCCGACGCCGAAGATGGATGCGATGCCGTAGCGATAGAAGTACGCGCTGTGGGAATGCATGAACACGAGGATGATAACGAGCGGAACGCAGCAGAAGCCGAGGGCAAGAATGATTTCCGGCAAAGTGAAACCGCCGGGCGATTTTTCGCGGATAGGATCTGTGGGTTTGTCGCGCAGCAGGATGATGGCGACCATGGCCGCGGCAAGCAGCGAGGCCAGACCCACCCAGATATCGGAGTATGCAGACTGCAGGTCCATGATGGAGGCCTGGAACTGTTTGGGGAATGCTCCTGAGTCGTGGGTTTGGATGGGCTGCAGGTAGGTGACGCAGGCGGACAAGGGGAGGGCGAGACAAATCCAGAGGATCCAATCCGGCTTGCGGCGGAGGAAAGATCGGATTGCTTCGGTGAGCAGCAGCGCCGCATACGCAACGGCGGCGAGGATGTGACTCAGCAGCATTCCGAATCCACCGATAACAATAAACAACAACGCAATCCAGCTGCGAGGCTTATCTTGCTGAATGGCGCGCTGCCAGGCGAGAGCGAGAATGCCCATGAAACCTAAGACGAAGGCATACGGCCGGGCTTCAAACGAATACAGATTGAAGGAGCTGCCGAGTAGAACCAGGGCCGCCAGAAAGCCGTAGAGAGGCGTGAGTCGGCGGCGCACAAACTGGTAGAGACACACGGTGGCCACGAAGTAGGCGACCATGGAAGGCAGCCGGACGGAGAAAGCCGATGGATGGAGGAGGTGGAAGGTAAGACGGGCCGCGGTGTAATAGAGGGGCGGATTCAAATCGATGGTGCGAATCCACAACAGCATCTCGCGGAAGGAGGGAGCCTGGGCGATGTAGTAGGTATAGAGCTCATCGTGCCAGAGAAGCTTGACGCGCTCGCCTTTCAAAATCCACAAATACGCGAGGGACAAGAGGCCGAACAAGATCCACGAGCGGCGCTCCAGGGCACTGGCAAGTTTCTGCAGCCGCTCGTCTACCGCGGTGCGGAGGGTGACTAGAAAACGCAGATCGGACTGTGGCTTCTGGACAGGAGTCATCGTACGTTGACGGACCGGCTGACCTGAGTAAATGCCCGGATGATATCGACAGTGTAGTCCAGCATCTCTTCAGTCAAGCCGGGATAGAGACCGATCCAGAAGACATTGCGCATGACGTAGTCGGTGTTCGCGAGATCGCCGATGACGCGGAACTCGACATCCTTGTAAGCGGGTTGCCGGGTGAGGTTGCCGCCGAACAGCAGGCGGGTGCCAATCTTGTTGGATTCCAGCTCGCGGATGAGCTGATTGCGATCGAAGGGCGCGTCCTCCCGCACGCCGATGGGAAATCCGAACCAGCTTGGGTCGGCGTCGGGCGTGCTTTCTGGCAGCAGCAGGAAATCTTCAAGCGGCTTGAGGCGGTGATAGAGGTGCTGAAAATTTCTTCGACGGGCAGCGATGAAGCCGGGGAGTTTTTCCAGTTGCGACACTCCTATGGCGGCCTGCATGTCGGTGAGTTTCAGGTTGTAGCCGATGTGGGAATACGTGTATTTGTGATCGTACCCACAGGGTAGATCGCCCAACTCCCAATCGAAGCGTTTGCCGCAGGTATTATCTTTTCCCGGGTCGCACCAGCAGTCGCGGCCCCAGTCGCGAAAGGATTCGACGAGAGTTTTCAGTAGCGGCGAATTGGTGACGACCGCGCCGCCCTCTCCCATGGTGATGTGGTGGGCGGGATAAAAACTGATGGTGGCGAGGTCGCCGAAGGTTCCTACCTTTTTGCCCTGGAAGGTGGCGCCGAGCGCGTCGCAGCTGTCTTCAATGAGCCAGAGATTGTGTTGCCGGGCAAAGGCGGCGACATGATCGAGGTCATAGGGATTGCCGAGCGTATGAGCGATCATGATGGCGCGTGTTCGCGGGCTCAAGGCGGCGTCCAGTTGAGAAACGTCGGCCTGATAGTTGGGCAACGTGATGTCAATGAAAACGGGAACGCAGCGATTTTGAATGATGGGATTGACCGTGGTGGGAAATCCGGCGGCGACGGTGATGACTTCATCTCCGGGGCGAAGCGCGCGATCGCCCAGCTTGGGAGAGGTGAGAGCTGAAAACGCGAGCAGATTGGCGGATGACCCGGAGTTGACCAGCGACACGCCGCGGACATCGAGAAAGCGCGCCAGCTGCCGTTCAAACTGAGCGGCAAATCTGCCGGTGGTCAGCCAGCAGTCGAGCGAGGCATCGACGAGGTTGCGCAGGTCGGCGGCATCCAGGACTTTGCCGGCGACAGGGACGGCCGACTGGCCGGGAAAAAACGGCTGCGCGCGAAAGGCCTCTTCGAAATATTTTTCGGTCAGTTGGAGAATCTGATCGCGAAGTTCGCGGCTGTTGTCGGTCATTTTTCTATCCTAATGCAGCCGAGTTGATCGAGTGATGTATGTCGTGCTGTCAGGGCGGCCGCAGCAGGCTGTCGTTGGAGATGGACTGAACGGGTGGAGATGAGCGGGCTGCGGAGTAAGGTTGCCCCAACGTGGGTAACGGACTTTGGGAGGACCAAATCGCTGGTACTGCATGAGGCGCGAACGACAGCAACCATCGGCATGTTGTGTGTATCCCACCCTGAAGCTGATAAGTTGGCGTGAACGCCGCGAGAGGTGCGGCGTTTCAGTCAAGTTGTTGAGCGAGACGATAAGGAGGAAACTAACTTGACTATTAAGAGATCGATCATGGTATTGGCAGCAGCGTGCGCGATGACAGGTGTGGCGGCGATGGGCCAGGCAGGTGGTGCAGCAGGCGGCGGTGCAACGGGCGGCGGGGCAGCAGGCGGCGGTTCATCGCAACAGGGTGGTGCCACGACAGGTGGCGCGCAACAGGGCAATGGGGCCAACGGCGCGGGGAATTCGCAGCCCGGAGCGTACGGAAATGCGCAACCCGGCAGCAACCCGAACGGCAGTACCGCTAATCCGAACGGCAATGCCGCCAATCCTGACGGCACGACCGCCAACCCCAACGGCAACGGCGCAACCGGCAACGGGTCGATGCAGCCGGGAACCGGTTCAACGGGCAACTCGCAGGAAGGCAACGGATCCCAGGGAACGATGGGAAACGGACAGACGGGGAACTCCGGCAACACGCAACCGGGCAGCAACAATAGCGGGAATCCAAACGGTAGCGGCACGACCGGCAGCACCGGCACCAGTCCCAATGGAATGAGCGGGAACGGAGCGGGTGGGACGGGCAGCGGAACCACAGCGCCGCCCAAGTAAGGAATCGCTGGACTCTCGAAGACAATCGACAACGGGGCGCACCCTGCGGGTACAGGGGGTGCGCTTTCTGTTGTATGTTCTGATTCCTGGCGCTAATGGGCAAACAGGATAGAGAAAAGAAGAATGGCCAACACCAACCCGCTGACGGCGACGTACATGTGATCCCGTTCCAGGGCGAAGGCGCCGACCAGGAAGGCGACCCGCGCCACGGGGGTGGCGATCAGCAACAGGACGCCGACCTGGATGATTGCCAGGGAATCGCCATGAAGGGCGTGGGGGATGAGTTCATGCACGCTTCGCAGCATGGGGCTGATGGAATGAAACACGTGGTAATTGGGAACAGAGGAACCATGGTGCACGAGGTAGAGAACGAGGCCGATGAGGGTAACGAATGAGGAGAGCAGCACGCCCGCCCGGAGCACCTGGCCAATGAACATTTCGACTTGCTTATCGTGAAGCTCGCGCATTTAAATATTCCCCACCCAGCCGTTGTAAATCATCTCGACCGCGAGGAAGAAAATGACGACGGCAAAAATCATCCGCAGCGGTTTCACTTTGGTTCTGACCAGCAATTTCGCTCCGACCAAGGAGCCGAGGAGCACGCCAATCATGACGGGCGCCGAGAGTGCGGGATCGATGTAACCTCGCCGGAAATAGATGCCGGCGCTGGCGGCGGCGGTGACGCCGATCATGAAGTTGCTGGTGGTGGTAGAAACCTTGAACGGTATCCGCATGATATGGTCCATGGCCAACACCTTGACCGCGCCGGACCCGATGCCGAGCAGGCCTGAAAGGACACCGGCACCCGTCATCGCGCCGAAGCCGCCGGAGATATGCTTGACGGAGTATTTCTGTTCAGTGCCGTCAGGGCCGGGGAAAGTACCATTCATCTTGAGGCGATCGGACCATTTATTTCGCGGGACGATTTCGTCATCGTGCCGTTGAAAGGAAACGTACACGGAGTAGAGCAGCACCAGTCCGAAAACGATGGCGATGCCGCGGGTGGGGGTTCGGGTCGCCAGCCACGCTCCGCCAACCGCTCCCAGGGTGGTGGCGATTTCAAGAAACATGCCAATGCGGATATTGGAGAAACCTTCGCGCACGTAGGCGGCGGCGGCACCGGACGAGGTGGCGATGACGGAGATCAGTGAGGCCCCGATGGCGTAATGGATATCCACCTTGAAGAGCAATGCCAGCATGGGGACCAGAACCACTCCGCCACCCAGGCCGGTGAGCGCACCGAGCAGGCCGGCCAGCAGGGAACCTCCGAAGATGAGCAGCGAGAAGGTGAACGCAGTCATGGGCAAACTCTATCATTCTGTGGTGAAGCGTTGGATTCCTCGAGCATACTGCGGCAAGGTTCAAGGTGAAAAACAGGCATCCAAGACAACAAAAGTCGGCCAGTGGGGTCCAACTACGCTGGGGTGAGTATTTCTGTCGATTCGGGACTTGACCCGGGATGGAAATTCGCTCCCGGCTGCACCCATTTAAAAAGGCAACCATTCCAGGTCCGGTACGGCATAATGGAACGAACGCAAATAGAACGATAGAACTTAAGGTGGCATCGCGTGGGTCCTAAGTTGGGATTGGGAACGATTGCAGTACTGCTGCTGAGCGGTTTATCGGCGCCCTGGTCGAGTGCCCAGGCGCTTCAGCCGAACCGGATCACAAGAGCGATTCGCTCCGACCAGATGCAGATCATCCAGGGCACGATCCACCCGATGGTGGCGCGGGCGCAGGACCAGGGCGAATTGAGCGGGTCGACGTCGATGGAGAATATGACCCTGGTCTTTGGTCTCTCGGCGGCGCAGGAAGCAGATTTGAAAAGCCTGCTGCAGCAGCAGCAGACAAAGGGCTCCCCGATGTATCACCAGTGGCTGCGTCCGGGACAGTTTGCGGCGCGGTACGGGATGAGCCAGCAGGATCTGGCAAAGGCGGCGGCGTGGCTGAAGTCCGAGGGCTTTACGGTGACCGCCATACCGGCCAGCAGTGACAGGATCGTATTCAGCGGGACCGCAGCCGAGGTGAATACCGCTTTCCACACGCAAATGCATCGATACTATGCGCGTGGCAGGGAGGCGTGGGCCAACTCGACCGACATCAGCCTGCCGCTGGCGATTGCAGGCGTGGCGCTGAGGGTTGGGCATTTGAATACATTTCGACCCGTTCCCCACATCGCGCAGCGGGCGGTACGCGCGACTGCGCACAGCGCAACGGACGCATCCAAGCCGCATTACTCGCTGTGCGCAGTCAACCAGTCCCCATGCCCGAGCGGTGACTCTGTCAATTTCATCGCGCCGCAGGATGCGCAGACGATTTACGACGTCACCGGTTTGTACAACAACAACATCACCGGAACCGGCCAGACCATTACGATCGTAGGGCAGACGGATATCTTGCAACATATCAGTGATATTGCGACCTTCCGAACGCTGAGCGGTCTGGATGCCAGCATTCTGCCTACCCAGATCCTGGTGCCGAATTCAGGAACAGCGACAGCCTACCCCGGAGATCTGGAAGAGGCCGACATTGATACGGAATGGTCAGGTTCGATTGCGAAAACCGCGACGATTCTGTATGTGACGGTGGGAAATGGGACGATGGATGTGTTTGATGCGCTGCAATATGCGATTCAATACCCATTGCTCAACAACGATACGCAGTACGTTCCGGTCATCAGCATCAGTTATGGCGCCTGTGAAGCGGATTTTCCGTCCGCCTATGTTCAGCAGCTGGAAGGATATCTGCAAGAGGCCAATGCCCAGGGGCAGACCGTGGTGGCGGCGTCGGGGGATAGCGGATCCGCGGACTGCGACTACGGCACGAACGGGAGCGGTCAGCCGGTGGCAGCCAGTCATGGGCTGGCGGTGGACTACCCGCCCAGCAGTCAATATGTGACTGCGGCCGGCGGTACTTCGTTCAGCGGTGATCTGACCGATCCGGCAAAATACTGGAACACGTCCAATACTTCGGGAAACGGTTCAGCCATCAGTTACATTCCGGAAACGACGTGGAACGATACGCCGGACCTGACCGGGCTGGATAACACCGGCGACTTAAGCGCCAGCGGCGGCGGCCCGAGCGGGTTGTTCACCAAACCTTCATGGCAGGCGGGGCCGGGGGTGCCGTCGGATGGGAAGCGCGACTTGCCGGACATTTCCCTGGCCGCGGACCCGAACCACGATGGGTATGTATTGTGCACGCAGGAAACCAACTCGTCGGGAGCGTTCACGGGGAAAAGCAGCTGCGCCTATCCTCTGACAGGGAATGAGGTGCCGTATTTTGACACCAATGGGGACGGATATGTCTATGGAGGGACCTCGGTTGCTGCGCCGCAAATGGCCGCGATGATTGCGCTGTGGAACCAGGAAGCGGGGAATACGGCCGGGGTGGGCAACGTGAATCCGATTTTCTATCAGAGTGCGCAAACGACGCCCGGCGCATTCCACGATGTGACCACCGGGAGTAATGCTGTTGTGTGCGTACAGGGAAGCCCGGGCTGCATTGCCAGCGGCTCAGGCTATATTATGACCTGCTGCAACGCCACCGCCGGGTACGACATGGCCACGGGACTCGGTTCCGTGGATGCGACTGCTCTGGGAGCGATCTGGCCGCGTCTGACCCAGGTGAATGGGAGCTTCAGCCTGCTGTTGAAGCCTGCGAGCATATCCGTGAATCCTGGTAGTACGGCAAGCACCCAATTGGTATTGAGCCCGAGTGGCGCGGGCGGGAACAGCCTGGGTTTCAGCGGTACGGTGAACCTGACCTGCAGCAATTTGCCGGCGGGAGTAACGTGCGCCTTCTCTCCCGGTTCGTCGGTCGCCCTGAGTCCAGGCGCAGCCCAGACGATCACGCTCACAATGACTGCGACGTCGTCGGCGGTCGCAACTTCCCCGGTGGCGCGGTCGACCTCGTCGAAGCCGTTCGATCCTGACTCGCCGATGCGGGCAGCCTTCGCCGGAATTCTGGGGCTCGCGCTATTGGGCGCGGGACGGAAGCGGCGCTACTTTCCATCCCGATGGATGGCGATGGTGTTGCTGGTGGCCGGATTGTTGGCCGCGACGGTGCTGACGGCGTGCAGCGGCGGCAGCGCCAGCGGCAGCGGAGGAGGGACCGGCGGCACACCGGTGAAGCAGACCGTCACCGTGACCGGAACTTCGGGCACGACCATCGCGTCGGCCCAGATTGAGCTGACGGTAACGTAGGACCAATTCGGATGAACGCATACATCGCTCTGCTGCGCGCGGTCAACGTGGGTGGAACGGGCAAGTTGCCCATGACGGAATTGAAGGCGATGTGCGAAGACGCGGGCTTTCGCTCGGTTCGTACCTATATAGCCAGCGGCAATGTTGTCTTCCAGTCGGCGAAGAAGGAAGCGCAGGTAAAAGCGTTGCTGGAAGCGGCGCTGGCAGCCTATGCCGGCAAGCCGGTCGGGGCGATGGTACGAAGCGCAGCTGAGATGGCGGCGGTGCGGACGCACAATCCATTCCCGCAGATGCCGGGGAACCGGACCGTGGCGATCTTTCTGGATCAGGCGCCGGCGAAGGATGCCCTGAAAACTGTTTCCCACCAAAGCAGCGAACAGATTCGGCTGGGCGTCCGGGAAATCTACGTGTACTACCCGAACGGCATGGGCGACTCCAGGCTGAAGATTGCCGCGGCCAGCCATGGCACTGCGAGGAACATGAATACCGTCGCCAAGCTGGCCGAGATGGCGGGGCAGCTCGAGCCTTGACTCGCTTCATCGCGCGCGGTGCGAAGCGACGGGGTGGGGGATGCGGCATCCGCCCGCCCATTCTCAAGAATCTCTAGCGAACGCTGGAGAGGCCGGGATGCATCTTGTAAAAATCCGTCGCCCGCTGATAGGCGTGGGCAAAGGCGCAGAGCCTGGCATCCTGATATAGATTGGCGAGAAACGTAATGCTGACCGGGGTGCCGGGACCGCCAATATTGTCCTCGTCGCCGGTATCTGTGGCGGGAGGCTTGGGCGCATCGTTGCCGCGAATGCCATTGGGCTGGATGATGGCAGGATGTCCGGTGAGGTTGGTGACCACCAGTTGCTCGCCGCCGCTGGGGGCGACCAGAATGTCCACGGTTTTGAAAAGGGTGGCCATCTGCCGGATGGCGAGTGTTCGGGCGCGATTGGCCTGGATATATTCGACGGCCGGGTAGAAGCGGGCGGTGCGGAAGATGTTGGGCCAGTCCTCCGGGCCCTGCTGGGTGAGGAGTTTATCGCGGCCGGTCATGGTGAGTTCGTCAAATGCGGCTGCGGCTTCGGCGGACAATAGATTCACCATTGCCTCGTAGGGTAGTTTGGGCAGCTCCAGGGGAATCAATTTCACTCCCATATCCTGCAACTGGTCGAGCGTTGCCAGGTCGAAGGCGCGGTCGTAGACACGACGGGCGCGGGCGGCGCGGCGACGGGGCAGATGTTCTCGCCAGGTTTTCTGTTGATCGGGCGACAACCCGGCGGGCATCTTTTCGTCGAGCGGCGGGGGCAGCGCGAATGCAGACTCGAGATAACCGACTCGAAGCGTGCGCCAGTTGAAGTCGGCATCCCAATTGAACGCAGCATTGCGCACGCTGAGATCTTGCCCATCGGGACCATAGATCGCGTTCATGACCAGCGCGCAGTCGTCAGCTGAGTGACAGATGGGGCCGAGCTTGTCCATGGTCCAGGAAAGCGCCATCGCGCCGGTGCGGGGAACGAAGCCAAACGTGGGACGGAGGCCGGTCACTCCGCAGCGAGTGGAGGGCGAAGAGATGGACCCGAGGGTCTCCGAGCCAATGGAAAAGACGACACATCCGGCCGCAGTCGCAGATGCCGGGCCGGCGGAGGAGCCACTCGATCCCTGATGGACGTTCCAGGGATTGCGGGTTTGGCCGCCAAACCATTTATCCCCCATGGCGAGAGCGCCCAAGGTTAATTTCGCCACCAGGACGGCGCCGGCGGCGTCGAGTCGCTGGACGACGGTGGCGTCCTGGTCAATCATTTGATGTTCAAATCCTCCTGCACCCCAGGTGGTGGGATAGCCTTTGACGGCAAGCAAGTCCTTGGCGCCCCAGGGCAGGCCGTGCAGGGGCCCGCGATATTTTCCCGCGGCAATCTCGGCATCGGCGGCTTTCGCCTGGGCCATGGCGCGTTCTTCTGTGAGCGTGATGAGGAAATGCAGCTGCGGATCGAGGCGACGAATGCGATGGATATACATCTCCGTCAATGCGACGGACGTGACTTTTCCTGTACGCAGGTATTCACCGAGGCGAGGAATGGTTTCGAAGGCCAATTCTTCCAGGTTGCTTGGAACCCGGCCAACGCTGGGCGGATTGCCGTAACGGGGCGCTTCGCGTTGGCTGTTCACGGTGGTGTTCGGCGGCAGGGGATCGAAGACGTAGGCGGGAGGAACGCTGTTCGGCAGGTGGAGGGCGCGAATGTGCGAATAACTGTCGCGCTGCTGGTTGAGCGCGTTGAGCATCATGGGAATCTGGTCAGGGGCAATGGGAACGCCGGCAAGGGCGGCGGCCTGTTCGACCATCTCGGCGGTGATCTTCGCGGGGCCGGGCGGCGAGGCGGCGCTGTTGCCGCCGGCGGGGGCAGTCTGGGCCTGGGCAGCGATGGTATAGAGAGTGCCGGGCAGCAGGGTTGAGGCAAATCCGAATTGCGAACAAACGGCAAGAAAACGGCGGCGATCGAGCATGATGCCGAACTTTACCACAATCAACGCGAGGCGGGGGTCGAGTTTTTGGCGTCCCAATCTGCAGGGTCAGGCTGGTGGTATCAGCGGGCGAAGAGGAGGCGACGAGCGCTGCGAAGCCGATCGAGGACGCGGTCGGAGCCGATCCCGTTGAATTCCAGCCACCACAGCGGGATCGCATAGGCAATGGTGGAGAGTACGCCGACCACGACCAAGTGGGGATAGTCGGGTGAAATCCAATAGCGAGTGATCAGCAGCGGCACAACCAGACATCCAGCGCAGCGGAGGCCGGTACGCAGATAGAGGAGAGCTGTCTGACGAGCACTGATATTCAGCAGGCGTTCGATGGCGATGGGCTGAATGATTCCGCGAAACACAATACTGGGTATGAGGGTGCCAACGGCGACACCGACCATGCCGTAGGGCCGGACCAGCAGGAGGCTCAGAATGAGGTTAGCGACTGCCTCACAGATGTTGAGAGCGGCGTAGGCTTTTTGATGCAAGCTGGCGTAGAGCGCATTGACAGAGGTGGCCTGCGAAGTCTCGATGAAGACGGCGATGGAAAGAATGACGATGACAGGATAGGCATCGGTGTATGAGGAACCCATCCAGCGGAAGACAAAATCCCGCGACCAGGCGATCATTCCAAAGAGAATGAAGGCCGAGGCTGCCAGTGCGACGCGGGTTCCAGAGAAGTAGCTGTGCTCAAAACCCTTGTGATCATCGACGCTCTTTTGCATGCTGAGCAGGGGCACGAGCACCCAAATGATGGAGGTGATGATGTCGATGTAGTACATCACTAAGGTTGAGCCGATGCTGTAGTGGGCGACGGCCGCCAGACCGACGAAGAATGAGACCGTGAGGGTGTCGGTCTGGAAGCGGATCTGATCCGCGATTTTGCCGATGAGTACAGGACCGCCGAAGGTAAACAGCCTGCGCACAGTGGCGCGGTTCCAGCGGGGCCAGGAAAGACTCTTGAGGTAGGGATAATGGCGATGGACCGCCCAAATCACGATGAAGTTGGCGGGCATTGCGGTAAACACGCTGAGCCACGCCAGGGCAATGACGCCGTGGCCGGCATCCAGCACGATGACAGTTCCAATGGTGCGAAGAACGCCTGTGAGAATCAACGCCCAGGAGGTGAGGTTGAAATGCTGGCCGGCGTTCAGCGTTCCAAAAGGGACCCGCATACCGAAGGCGCTGGCCGTGCTGAGCCCGAAGATCAAAACGAGGGTCGTCAGAACGCGGCTGTGCGCGTAGTGAAGAAGAGACACACCCATGGCCAGAGCGACTGTGACCACCACCAACAGCAGGCCCAGGCCTCCGAAAATCAACATTCCGGCACCGTAGATATTGCGGGCCTCTTCGTGGTCTTCGCGCCCGAAGGCATAGGCGATGTGGGTAAAGACCGCGCCCGACATGCCCAAATCCAGGAAAGTGTAGTAGCCGATGAAGGAGACGGCGGTAGCCCAGAGTCCATATTGTTCAGGCCCTAAATGGTGAACAGTAAAGGGCATGATAAAGAAACCGATGACCGCCATGGTCACCATTCTGAAGACGCCGCTGCCTGAGCCTTGAATCAGATTCTTGAGTGAATACAGCTTCCGGTTTTCCTGATTTGAAACGGTGGATGTCACTGCAACGAAACTCCCTGGCCGGCGAACATACGGGTGCAATGGTTTGCAGTGCATTTGTCCGGCCAAAGCGGGAGGCGATGCAGGAATTGCTGCGGGATTGATTTTGAGTCGGCGGCAGAACGCTGGATCGATTTGATGTGCAAACTTTTGCAACATTGCTGGCGAACGGAGGAAGTTTTCCCTCCGGGTGGTTGAACCGCCGAAATTGCAACGGCGCGATTCGTCTTTTGGTGTTGAATTCTGACGTGAAATTTCCTCCATGCCCGGGAATCTGTGCAGCGGGGATATTTTTCTTGTAGGGAGGGGATGGCATGGTGCGTGCATCAGCTTCTGGGTGGACCCGATGGGTCGGTGAGGCGGATCGCGGATGGAATTTGTGGTCTTGGTCGTCATATTTGTTCTGGCGATGGTTGGGTTGACGAGACCCTATATTGGGCTGCTCGCGCTCTTGATTGTGATGGAACTCCAGCCCGGGGAACTGTATCCGGGGCTCGCACCTCTCCATTTGGAGCGCGTGACCGCTGGGCTGTTATTGGCGGCATTCCTGATCCATGGGCGGAAATTCCGTTTTCCGCCGCCGACGCGCTGGTTTCTGGCGTTCTACGGTGCGATGATCTTGTCCGTTCCATTTGCGTTCTGGCGAAGCGGAGCCTTGGGTGCCTGCATTTCATTTTTAGAGATCGTCGTATTCATCGTGTTTGTCACGGCGTTGCTAACCACTGAGGCGCGCATTCTTTGGTTCATGGTGACGTTCGTTTTATTGGTGGATTGGCTGGGGGGTAGCGCGCTTTGGAATTACGCCCACGGGATCTGGGAAGTGCGCATGGATATCGAGCGCGCCATCGGGATTACCAGTTCGGCGGGGGATCCGGATACGTTAGCGGTCACGCTGCTCTATACCATCCCGCTTTGTCTTGCACTGTTGGTGCGCTCCAATCCATTGTGGATGCGGGTCGTTGCTCTCGGATCGATCGCATTGTACCTAGTGACGATTGTCGATACCGGCTCCCGTGCGGCGGCGGCGGGTGTACTTTTTTTGCTCCTGCTGTTGATATTTCGAAAGCCAAAAAACCTTATTTATGTGCCAGTCCTGGTGGCGCTGGGCCCGATGGTGTGGATGGTGATTCCCGAGCAGTACAAGGCCCGCTACGAAACTGTGGATAATTTGAAGACCGACGGTTCCTACCAGAATCGACTGCTGAGCTGGCAGGGGGGAATCGGGATGTTCGAGAGTAACCCGATCACCGGGATCGGTGCCGGCGACTATACCGATGCGAACGGCATGAGATTCTGGCCGGGAAATGGCCAAAAGCATTGGTTGAACGCACACTCGCTTTATTTCAAACTATTGGGAGAACTGGGTTTAGTCGGGATCGTGACGTTTGGGGGATATCTAGTTTGTGTATTCAAGCTGAATTCCCGTCTACGAAAAGAACTTGCCGCTGTCCATGCGTCGCGCTTTCTGCAAGGGCTGCCGGGAATGTTCAATGTCATCCTGTTGTTACTACTGTTTGACGGGTATGGGGCCCATAACCTTTATCGAGACACGTGGTATCTTGTGGGTGCGATGGCCGCGTCTGTCTCCCTGTTACCCGCGCTGCAGCAACAGGTTACGGAAACTGAGCCGGCGCAACTCGGGGCAGTCGCGTCGCGCACAATCGAGCCAACCTGGTCTCCGGCGCTGCTGCCGGCGTTGCGCAGGAAGGTTCCTACTGAAGTGCCTCCAGCCTAGAATCCACTTGCATACGTAGGCAAACGCCGCCCTTTTGCATTATGATTTCCCCAAGATCAAAAAAACTCATTGCTTCTGGGTGACCGCGAAGGAGGGAACAGGCTCCTCCGGTGCTGCCCCTTCACCACTTTTCCTGTCCGGGTTCAAGTCGGCACATTGGGAGTTTATTGTGCCGCGGATGGGACCGGTTTGACGGCTCTACTACTGTAATTCTGTTTCCTGCCCTGCATGATTGCGGTTTTGTTAGTTTGGTGCCGGCCCTGGGGCTGGCTAACTTGGCGCGTGTATACCGGTCGGGATTTTGTCGACCAGACAGATGCCGACCATTCGCAGGAAGTTTTCCAGAATGGAGTCCGAATGTTGCGCAAAATATTTCTCCCCCTCGTCGTTCTGGCGTTTGTCGTCAGTGCGGCCGCAACCAGTCCGCTTGCGGACGGCGCCCCCACCAACTGCTATCCCCCGCTCAGCCTGGTAACGAACAGCATTCCGTCCGCGACGGCCGGTACCGGCTATAGCGTGAATTTGGTTGCGAGCGGAGGTCAGCCCCCCTACAGCTGGAGCTTCGGGCAGTCATCATTGCCGACAGGATTTTCGATTAGCTCCACTGGGGATGTTACGGGCACTCCGAAGGCCACCGGCACCTACATATTCAATGTCGTTGTGTCGGACTCATTGAAGAACAACGTAACCGGCGCCCTGACTCTCTCTGTGACAGCTCCTGCCAGTGTGCCGGATCCAACGCCAACGCCGGATCCAACGCCAACGCCAACACCGACACCAACACCGACGCCAACGCCGACACCGACTCCAACGCCAACGCCAACGCCAACGCCAACACCGACACCAACACCGACCCCAACCCCAACACCGACGCCAACACCAACACCAACTCCGACGCCAACCCCGACGCCTACACCAACCCCGACGCCCACACCAACACCGACGCCAACACCGACGCCTACGCCCACACCGACGCCTACACCAACCCCGACGCCCACACCAACCCCGACGCCAACACCGACGCCTACACCAACACCGACGCCTACACCAACACCGACGCCTACACCAACCCCGACGCCCACACCGACAGGTCCGGCGACCGGTACTGCGCTAACCGACTGCCAGGCCTTGACCAAGGCGGGGACGTATTATTTGGCGAATGATGTATCGAGTTCGGGGACATGTTTTCCGATTGGGGCGAGCAACATTACGTTGAACCTGAATGGGCACACGATTACGTACGGGACGGGCGGAGGAACCGCACCGACACCGGCGATTGCGGCCTGCGCGGGATGGTACACGGCGCTAACTGCGGCGCAGTGCGTGGAAGGCAACAGCGGCGACAGCAATTTAGTGGTGTACGGAGGGACGATCGTACAGTCGTCCAACGCGGCGCCGTTCAGCCCGGTGTTCTGGATCGGGCAGGGAAATGGAACGGGGGGAGGATCGTTCCACGATCTCACAGCGACCTTCCAGTCGACGGGCAGCCAGTTTTTCCATGGAGATTATGACGGTGGCGGCTACACGATTCAGAACAACGTGATCAACGACAACGTGACCAACATTCAGCATCCGGGGCAAACGCCGCTGGGGGCAAGGTCGCAGCTGCAGGGCTATGTCTACTACAGCGATGACAGCGGAACGCTGCCGCCGGACACGATTTCCGGCAATACCTTCAACGGCTCTCCGCAGGGAGGGATATCGGATGGGGTGCCGAACTCGCAGATCTATAACAATACGATCCACCTGACCAGCTATTACAGCAATGATTATGGCGTGATCTCGATGGCCAATGGCCAGAACGTGCATGACAACACGATTACGGGTCGAGGTCGCGGGCTGGACGGGGAAGGTTCCGGATTCATCTTCAACCACAACACCATTAACGTGGCCGAGGAGGCCAACAACAGCGAGTACGGCGGCTGCGAGTTAGACGGCACCTACGGCATTCGCGTAAAGAACTACAACTACACTGCCGGGACTGCGTCGGCCAATTTTCAAATCACCAACAACACTGTGACCACGCCATCCAACGTGTGCTATGCCAACGCGCTGGATCTGACGGACATGTCGCCCAACGTGACGGGAACCATCAGCGGCAACACGTTCAGTGTTCCGGCCGGTTCCAGCACGCCGACGGGAAGCGGGTACTCGGCAGCGCTGGGATTTGAAAGCGACAACGCGGCGCAGATCACGTTCAGCAACAATTCGTTCTCGTCGCCCAACAGCTGCGTCTTGATCGGAGGCAACGGGGATATTCCGTATGGACCGTTCACGATACAGTCAGGACAGACCTGGAGCTGCCCGGCTGCGCCAACCGTCATGGCCCAGGATCTTACATATGGGCAGGCCGGCGCGACGGCGCCTGTCCTGACGATCCAAGATACAATCCCCAACCCGACCGTGAGTTGTCTGGCATTTTCGACGGCGACGGTGACGATGGGCGGAGGGTTCAGTCAAACATGCAACTTGAAAGGGCAGTGATTTTGTAGCATACCTCTGCCCGGTCTGCGCCTCTCGCAAATATATTTTGAGTCAACATGAAACATGTTTGCGAGGGGAACGCGGAACGGTATATTGACAGTCATGGAAACTGAGATTGGGGGCGCATCCCCACATTCCGTTCGCCTTGGACTGCCGGCGGTATGCGCATTCTTCATTGCGCTCCTGGTTTTCCTGTTTCACACGCCGTATTTGAAAAGCAATTACCTGTTGAGTGATTCGGCGGACTATCTGCGCGCCGCCCAGTCTCCTTTCATAGGAACGTATCTCAATACGAACAGCGCCACTCCTGTGCATCTTCTGTCGCTCCGCAACGACCCGGAGTTTCGCACTCACCCGTGGGATTATCTGTATTTCCATGGAGACAACGCCGCGATTCGTCATTTCCACGCTCCCTTCAGTTTCTACGCGATGCATGTTGTTACGCAGGCGAGTTCCGCCAGCAGGAGTCAACGTGTCCTCTCTTCGCTGGTGACGGCCGCGACGAGCGGAGTGATCGTGCTGGGCCTGTTCTGGTTTGGCGTGCCGCTGCCGGTGGCCGCAATGCTGGCGCTGGTTGCAGGAATTCAGAGCCGGTATACCGAAGTGAGCGCCGATCCTTCGCCGCACGGCTGGTACATGCTGTTTGCGGTGTGTTTCCTCTTCACCTTTGCGGCGTATCTGCGTAATCGGCGGATGCCTACGTTGCTGGTGTCGGTGGTGTTTCTAGCGTTTGCGTTTGCCACGCTGGAATTCAGTCTCGAGCTGGTCGCATCGATTCCGGTGGCACTTGTTGTGCTATGGCTGGAGGATCGAAGCCGCTTGCGAGACCCCAAGGCTCTTTTGATTTCTATCCTGAAGGCGATTCCTGTTTTCCTTGTAGCTACTTTCATCCTGTGGCCAGGTGGGTGGCTTCGCGGCGGATACCTGGAGAGTTATGGAGTTACCGGGGCCACATTGCTATTGCACAATAAAGCGGCGTTTGGCGAGCGGCTGACCGTTTCCGACTTATATGCGAAATTCTTTGCCGGCCATGAAGCCTTGTTACTGCTGTTTGCGTTTTTTCTGGTCGCTACGGTCGTTCTGTTGGTTCGAAGGAAACTCTCCACTGTTACTGTTGTGTTCACGAGTTACACGGTCGTGGCGTTGGGATTGGGAGTCGCCGACCATTTCCGGCTGGATACGTATGTCTCGGAGGCGCTCTTGTTTCTGCTTATCACCGAGGCGCTGCTTTTCATGGATTTGATGATGGAAACGGAGGCAGCCAAGCGGAAATATCTAGTGGCTGCGGCTGTGGTTGTGCTGCTGGCGACGGCGACGCAGGAGTGGTTCAGGCGCCCGTCAACCGCGCTGTACGGGCCCTGGCTGGGTCCCGTACTGACAGGAGTTGCGGGGAAGGTTCCTTCCGGAGCAACCATTCTTGTGAACGACAATTGGGAAGCATACTACGAGTATCTTCCCAAATACGATTATGAGCCGACTGTCTCCACCACTGACATGACTCCGCGGATTCCGGCACGCACGAAGAATGTTCGATATTTCCTGCTGTCAGGTAATGCGCCGGAAATTCCCGACACTGAGTTACTCGAGTCCTTTCCCACGAACGTCCCTGGGCGTAGCGTGAATCTTTACGGAAAATAAATAAAAACTGGAAAGCGCATGCGTGCTGCCCCGATCGCAGGGTAATGTGATTCATCGCAGATTTGTAGGGGCAATGCGATAACTTTAGCGCTGCAAGCTTACAGGGTATGGCGAGGAACTAGAGAAGGCGCGATGGCGAAGCCAGAAATCTCGGTTGTGATTCCGACCTACAATCGCCAGGATTTGGTGGTGGAGGCCGTGGAGAGCGTGCTGGCGCAGACGTACACTGACTTCGAAATCATCGTGGTCGATGACGGATCGACGGACGATACGGCGGCCAAGCTTCGGCCGTATCTGGATCGGCTGCAGTATGTTGTGCAAAAGAATCGCGGGGTGGCGGCGGCGAGAAATACGGGCATCCGGCGGGCGCAGGGAGAATTTATCTGTTTTCTGGATTCGGATGATTTATGGGAGCCTGGGAAACTGGACGCTCAACTGCGATTCGCCAACGACCATCCCGAGTATGCCTTGATCTCAACAGAGATACGGGGTTTCGACGGGGATAAGAAATTTGCAGGACAATCCAAGGCCAGCATGTATGAGATACGCAATGGGATGGTTGCAGAGCATTTACTTTTCGGAAACTGGATTCAGACTTCGACGGTGATGCTGCGCCGAACATGTTTAGACGAAGTAGGATGGTTCGATGAAGACGTTGGCCAATTTGGTGAGGACTGGCTGCTGTGGATGCGGGTGGCGTCGAAATTCCCCATTTATTTTCTGCCGGAGCCGCTGGTCTTGTACAGGTTTCATACCGGGCAATTGACTCAATTCCAGACCGAGGAACAATTTCGATCGTTAATGCGCTGCCTGGAGAAACTATCGAGTGTGCGACCCTTCCAACAGAAGCCGCAGCTTTTGAGGGAGGCGGAATACAGGATTTGCGTGGGCCGGGCGTGGCGGGATCGAGATTCCGGTGAATATGAGCGCGCCATGGTGAAGTTGAAGCGCGCATTCCATTCGCGGCGCTTTCCGATCGTGCCTGTTTACATGATGATTCGCACGGTGGCGGAGAGCAAATTGCGACGGCGGCAGTGAAGCGAACCATGACACAGCCGATAGACGAAGGCAGCGAATCAATTGCTGGATGGACAAGCAGAAATAAGCATGGCAACAATCCGGCGCGGCTGCAACTCTAGCGATGTGAATTCAAGTGTCGTCGAAGATCAAGCACCCAAGCCGGACAGAAGGAAGCGACGGTATATCGGCAAAAGTCTCGCGCATTGAGTCCCGCCTTCAGCAGTTGAGCCCGAGCAAAGTTTTGTTTTCTCGCCGCGATCAAATCGGGAAGATAGATACGCCGAAGCTCTTGCTTGCGTCGCTCGACGATGGCGGGATCGAGACCGGCCAGTTTGCCAATTTTATCCATGTTGATCAACTCTCCGGTGAGCATGCGCACCGGATTGCCTCCCAGGTGATTCGTATCCGGGGTAAACGAGTAATACTGGGGCGTTGTCGCGTAGTGGTAGCCGGCGAGCAGAAACCGCAGCCACAGGTTGTAGTCATCCACGCCAATGAGGCGCGGATCTTCATCAAAGCCATGGAGCGATTCCAGAACGACGCGACGAATCATCGTGCCGCTCGGGTTGCCTCCATAATTGCGTTGCAGCATGTCCGAAAAGGTTACGTTATCGATGTTGGGCGATTTTTCGCAGAAGACTGCATCGACATCCGCGGAAGCCACGCTCAGTTGTCTTTCAGATTTTTCCGGATACCAGGTGTCGTCATGATCGAGGAACGCGATCCACTCGCCGCGGGCGTGGCTGATGCCGGTATTACGGGCGGCAGCGGGGCCGCCGTTTCCGCGATGCACGTATGTCACCGGAAATTTTCGGACTGCCTCCTGAGTGTTGTCGGAGGATCCGTCGTCGACGACGATGATTTCGAGCGCAGGAAGAGTCTGCGCCAGGACGCTCTCGATCGCATGATGGATAAATTTTCCAGCGTTATACGCAGTGATGATCGCTGTGTATGTCGGCATCGAAGAACTCCAACCTTGTAAAGTGCTGATCAATCCGAGGATACATGGAAGCGTTCGTTCCGGGATGCTGTTTCCCGATAGATCCTGAGCGAGGCATAAGTCGCGATGAAGATCGATTACGTCTCTCCAGCGCGACGGCAAGGTGGCAGCGAGGCAGCCGACTAACGTCCAGCATCCTGGATCGCACAATAATACCAGTTAGATTCCCATCTCCTGCCACCTTATATGCGGCGCCGCGGTATGAATCGCACTGATGCGACCATATTTTTCCACTGCGCCGCGCTCGTCTCTGCAAGCATTTGATGAAAAAGCCTTGTGTTAAACTTGGCAGCGCCAGCAGTCTATCCTGAGGAATTGTCTCCATGAAGCTGTGCAGTATCTCTGCCTACGCTGCAAAGATCGCGTGCGCCGTGTTTTGCGCCGATTTTTTAACAATGCTGGCAATGAACACGCTGCGGCTCTATACACACTGGCTGCCGGTTGTGTTCTTTTCAGCGCTGGTCATAGCGGGGATATGGATCTTTCGCAGCAATCTGCTTCCGGCGAGCGAGCCAGAGTATTTGCCGGCAAGAGAGCAGCGATTGCTGCTCATCGCTGTCATCGGAGTGCTGGCGATATTTGCCGGATTGAGACTCCCGTATGTGCTGGAGGGGAGTTTCCACCACCTGGTGGGGCCGGTGGTGTATGACGATACGTGGCATTTTCCGGAGATGAATTCTCTGGTCAATTCGATTCGCTACCCAGCGCAATACAGTCTGATGCCGGGCCAGTATTTCTCCCTATATTACGCGCCCTGGATGCTGATCGCTGCGATGTATCTGGCAATCCCGATTCATGGATTCACGATCAAGGTTGCGTTTGCGATTGGCTGTGCCATCTATCAGGTATTGGTTGGCCTGACACTCTTATATGTCGGGCTAAATCGCGCAAACAGCCGGAGGCATTTTTACTGGGCACTGTATTTGATCGGATGCTGGGCAGGGATTGCCTCTCTGTTCGCATTAGTTGTTCCGTTCCAGCATAACTCGTTCTGGATGGCCTGCTTCGGAATGCGCATCGAGTTATTCAACTATTTTGTTCTGTCTACGTGGGCGGTTCATCACCTATCTGCGGTGGGGGCAGTAATACTGTGTTGGCACATATGGGATAGAGCGGAGAACAAACGATGGCCGGTGATTGTGGTATGTTCTCTTCTCGCCGGCTATACGTTTTATAGCAGCATATTCGTCTTCATGAGCGCGTTGCCCATGGCCGTCCTGGTGCTGGCTCTATCACTACAACGAAATTGGAAAGCAGTGCTGGCGTCGGCGTGCCTTTCCGGCGCGCTAATCTGGCCAATTGTGTGGATCTATCTGGGAAAGCCCCATAAGATCGGATTTCACATTCCATTTATAGCAAGCGTCCAGTTCACATCGCGAAGGTTTCCATTTGTATCCGCTATATCGGGCGGAGTATGGTTTGGATTCGCTCTGTTTCTGGTGTTACTTTGCTTGAACTTTTTTCCGCATGTGTTCGCGCTGATCACCCGTGGAAGAGAGTTGAATTGGAAGAATCGAGTTTTGGCTGCAATGGCAATCGCCTTTCTGCTGTCGACCTATTTCGTCGGATTTCCAGAAGGAAACAGCTTTGCATCACGGGGCTCTGTAGTTCCGTTGATGGTGCTGGGATGGTTATGCGCGGACCTGCTTCCGGGGTTGCGGATACGTGCGTGGCTAGCCATTGCATTGGTTCTAGGCGCACTGGGTTCCATCCAAGAGGTGGCCTGGGCATATACGCAGGCAGTGAAATCGGCGCGGACTGTGGTTGGAGGCAAATACAGTGAAGCGATGCTGCAGATCAATCAGGACCGCAATGGGCGAACAGCGTCCGGGCCGGAAGTTTCCGCAGCCATTGCAAACGATCCGGACATGATCTACTACATCGAGAAATTCGTTCCGGGCGGAAAGCACGTTCTATTTACGCCGGATTACGAGTTAGCGTCCAGCGGGCCGCACGGGATGTGGCGGTGGCAAAAAGTCTCTGAAGTTACGGAGAAGCGCTAGCCGGCTGGGAATCGCGAGACGGTGGCCTGAGCGCGCACGTCAGCAAAAAATACTAAGAATTGACGGCGACGCGCTGGTGGGTGATACGACGAGCGCGCACGACGGTCCCTGGTTCAGAGTCGGTTTCTCACGCTTATTTTAGCTGGCGAGTTCGGATCGTTTGGTGGTTGCCTCGGGTCTCAGAGGGGGAAGTGGTTCTTTTCGTTGCGGGGTCAATAAAGTACTGGCGAGGATCGAATCGGGAGCGGGAATTTCCGAGACGCACAAGCGAATCTTGCCGGAGCGCTCGCGTGGAATGTCGGCGACCTGTTCGAGCGACCAGTCCATGGGCTGATTCATCAGGGCATCGATGGCAGTGCGGATCGAGTCCAGCTCCGGCTGTTTGGCGGCAGAATCTTCTTTGACGGCGTAGCGCAGGTGGATGTGCTGCAGACTTTTCTGCACAAATTGGACCTGAGCGATGGAGCGGAAGGTATGCCCCATCTGCGCCATCTGCGTGCCCAGCGTGATACCTGGGATGATGCCCCCGTCGGGGAGAATAATGCCTTCGCACACACGACCGAGGATTTTATTGACCAGCGGAAACCAGCGGCCGCAGCTGCAGCGCTGCAGGCTCAGGGTGACGCAATCGCCGGTATCGTAGCGGATGAAAGGCTGGCCGTAGTTCAACAAATCGGTGATGAGGAGGCGGTAGGCGGGGCCGTCTGGAGTGTCGCCAATGGGGTCGAACTCGACGTAGGAGGACCAGGGATGGAAGTGCAGACCTTCGTGGTCAGCACACTCGGCGGCAATCATGCCAACTTCGCGGCTTCCATAGTGCATGGTCACGGGCACGCCAAATACAGATTCGATAAGCTTGCGGTTCTCATCGTTCATGACTTCGGCGGTGGCGATCACGGTGGTGGGCCGATGCTTCATTCCGTGTTTCTGCATGTGGGCAGCAAATGCAGCCAGAACGGTTGAATACGCGTACAGAACATTGGGGCGACGCGTTTCATAGCGATCGCGGAAGCGTTCAAGAATTTCGTTATTAATGATGCCGCTGGGGGCGGGGATGCACCGCATCAGGGTTTCTTCATACAGCCGCCAGCGCCAGCTGGGCTGCATGGCCAGGTCGCGATGAGCGCCCCACAGCATCAGGACGGAGTCACCAGGGCGGTAGCCGGACCAGGAATTCAGCTGCAATTGAATTGCGGTTTTGTTGCGCAGGCCTTCGATATCGCGATAGAACTGGATGGGCGTGCTGGTGGTGCCGCTGCTGCCGGCGCGGCGCAAGTCCTGCAGCTGATACGCGTTTGAGAGTAGCGCATTGCCGCCATCGCGCAGATCGTCGCGCTTGAGCACGGGCAGCGGGAGCGGACGATCCACCCGCGCGTCGGAGGGCCTGAAACCGGCATCGTCGAACCGCTGGCGATAGAACGGCACAGTGGTGTACGCATGCTTCAGGATGTCTTGCAGTCGTTGCTGCTGAACCGCTCGCTGAGTTTTTTCAGAGCTGCGCTCGAAGCGTCGAATGGCACGCAGGCGCGCGGGAAGGCCGGCATGGCGCTCCGGTTCAGCCAGCGGCAACAGCAGGTGAGTGTGAAACATGCTCATCGAATTCTCTCCAAAAATCGTAGCCAAAACGGCGCGGCTATTCCGCTTGCTGCGAGCACTATATGTGAGATGACCGGTCCCTCGATTATGGTTGCGGATCTCATGCGGACATAGCCCCGTTCTTGCGTCGCGCGGCACTTGCCGGCCGTTTGCGCGCGCCCTTGATGGGCAGGATCGGAAGAAACGATCGCGGCACTGGGGTAGGAGAGTTGGCGAGCGTGATTCCCGGGACAAGAATGCCGTTGGCGCGGACAACCCCATCCGTGATTCGCCCGACAATTCTTGCTGCCAACGGAAACCATCTCCCACAGCTGCAACTCTGGGCTGACAGCGTGACACAGTCGCCGGTGTCATAGCGGATGAATGGTTGGCCGTAATTGAGGAGGTCCGTCACCAGGATGCGGTAGACGAGTCCGTCGAGAGAACTGCCGACGGGATCGAATTCGACATAGGAGCCCCAAGGATGAAAATGCAGTCCTTCATGCTCAGAACATTCGGCGCCGATCATTCCCACATCGCGTCTGCCGTACTGGTTGTAGGGCTCGCTCTTAAAGGCCGATGCCAGGAGCTGGCGGTGCATGGGGCTCAGGACTTCCGCGGTGGAGATGACAGCATGCGGTCGATGGTGAACACCGTGCTCCATGAGATAGGCCGCGAAGGCGGCCAGAACGGTCGCGCGACCGGTGAGAACCCTGGGGCGCTGCTTCTCGTACCATTGCCGCCACCGCTCCAGGTCCGGTGATTTGATGGATCCCGGCGGAGGTGGAGTTTGCCGCATGAAGACGCCTTCATCCATGCGCCATCTCCAGTTGGACTCCCGCTTGGCGCCTGCGCCTGCGCCCCAGAGCATCATGGAGGGGTCGCCGGGCTTGCATCCCGACCATTCATCGAGCTTGAGCTTCAGGGCAACCTTGTCGCGGATGCCCTCCACGTCGCGATAGAAACGGACCGGTATGCGGGTATTGCCACTGCTGGCAGTTACGCGAAGATTCTCCGGCGGGCAGGCGGTGGAGATGAGCCAGGCCTCGGAGGTGCGAAGATGATCGCGAGTGAGAACAGGCAGGGGCAGAGGGCGATCGATGCGCGCCTGGCGCGGGTGAAAGCCGGCATCGTCAAATTGCTTGCGATAGTAGGGAACCGAGGTGTAGGCGTGTTCCAGCAATTTTCTGAGCCGCTCGAGCTGGATCTTCTGCTGTTGTTTTTCAGACGCGCGCTCAAATTTTCCAATTTGACGCAATCGTCCAGGCAGGCCGGAAAAGCGTTCAGGTTCGGAAAAAGGCAGTACAACATGAGTGTGAAATATTCCCATACGTCCTTTGCTTATCCATTCGCGGCGTTCGGGATTGCCGTCTCTTCAGTGGTTTTGACAAAGCGATATTTTCCGGAGGGCTCGGAGGGGATCGAGTCCGACGTGACAATCGTGAGGCTGGTTTGATCCTCAAGGTAAGGCTGCATGCGGCGGCGCAACTCCAGTTCGGTGCGGGCGCCGTATCCGGTGCCGGCAACAACTTTCAAGGTGACGTGTTGCGGGTCGGGTTGAATAAACTGCACCTGGCGCACGTCCTGCATATCGGCGGCCAGCAATGCCAGCGAGGGGCCGGCGATCATGCGTCCACTGGGAAGCCGAAGAAAGTCCGAGGTGCGGCCCTGGATGTTGCCGACCAGCGGAAGGGAGCGTCCGCAGGGGCATTGCATGTTGGCATCGAGAGATGCCAGGTCGCCAATCTCGTAACGGATTAACGGCATCGACCGATTCAACAAATCCGTGACCAGGACGCGGCCCATGCCGGCGGGCAGGTTCGGAGCCGGTTCCACTTCCACCAGCAGCGCATCGGCGTTGACGTGCAAGCCGCTATGGAACTCGCATTCGCTGGCGATGACGCTGACTTCCCGGCAGCCGTAGCGATTGAAAACCTTGCCGCCAAAAGTTTCTTCCAGAACCTGGCGTTTACCGGGCAGCAGCATTTCCGCGCTGACGATCATGGATTCAAATGCAATATCGTGAATTTTGTTGGCATTGCAGAACTCGGCAAAGAGCACCGCCGACTGCGCATAGGAGACCATATAGCGGGGACGATACTTGCGCAGTATCTCGACATACTGCATCATCGCTTCTTCGCTGACGGCAGCGGTGTGCAGGGTCAAATTCCGGTAGAGATATTTTTGCCGCCACTCTGGGTTTGGATCGGGTTTGTCGCCCACATCGAATCGCGAGCCCCAGAGATGTGCATACCAGTCGCCGATGCGCAACCCGGCCCAGGAATTGTGGCGGACGGTGCTGGCCATGCGGGAATCAAAGCGTTCCTTGTCGACGTAGAACTGCAGCGGGCTGCCGGTGGAACCGCCGGTCTGGTTGCGTTCCCGTTTGCCGGCGGGAACGTTACTGGATACAAGCAGATCCTGATAATCCTGAATATCGCGTTTGGTCAGGACAGGCAGCAGGTGCAAATCTTCATGGGTACGAATGTCGAGCGGCGTCAGCCCGGCCTGTGTCATACGGTGGCGGTAGAAGGGAACGTACCGATAGGCGGCGATGAGCTGCTGGCGAAGGCGCAGCATCTGCAACTTCCGCAATTCATCCGGATGGAGATACTGGTTACGCTCAAACTCCCGCATATAACGGGCAAACGCGGGGTGGGTCTTTCTGGCCCACAGCGGATGCACCAGGTGACGAATCACAGCGCCGGTAAGGTCGGACTGGAGCATGGAAGGCGAATCGGAAATCCTGGTTGTCATCCTGCCACCTGAGCCACGACTTCCGCGCGCTGAAAGGTCGATTTGCGAGCGACGTATCCTTTGCCCGCGAGCATCGCCTGATGAGTATCGCGAACCGGGGCGAAGCGAAATTGGGTCAACAAGCGTTGCAGTTTGTCTTCCATCAAGGTCGTTCCCCAGGTTTGGCGGACGGTCGACGGAAACGACAGCGGAATATGGGGTTGGTACGGGTCCAGTTCCCAGGGATGCAGATAGACCATGGCCGGCGCATCCATATCTCTTTCCCAAGCGGCCAGCCCGCGGTGAATGTACTGATAGGGAAGGAGGCGCAAATAGGCGCCCCCGCCAACGGAAAGGTTTCGGCCGGCGACTTTCCAGGTGGCGATAGGAAACTCCATCAGCTGGTTGTCGGCCACGGCGTAGGCGCCGCGCGGGGCTGTGGGATTTCCATAGAGCGGGTGGTGCACCGGATGGACGCTGGAGTCATAGCTGAAGCCAAGATCGGCGAGCGCGTCGAAGGCCCATTCGCAACCTGGGGTGATGGAGAAGCAGGGCGCGCGATAGCCGTAAATGGGCTCCTGAATAATGTCTTCAATCAAGTGTTTTGCGGTTTCGGTGTTTGCGCAGAAATCAGCTTTGCTCATGCGGTTGACCAGCTGGTGGTCCAGGCTGTGGCAGCCGATTTCGTGGCCGCGTTGATGAATTTCGCGGACCAGGCGCGGATAGCGCTGGGCAACCCAGCCGAGCACAAAGAATGTCGCACAGGTGGTATTTCGATCGAGCAGTTCCAGCAGGCGATGGGTGCTGGCCTCAATTCTCGACAGCTGATGTTCCCACTGGGCGACGGGGACGCCCTCGGAAGCAACTTCGGTGTGGAAATAGTCCTCCAGATCGATGGTGAGGGCGTGGCAGGGACGGATGCTTGCGTTAAACGAAGACTTCCGGGGCATGCCGTCCCGCACGATGGCGGGACGGTCGTTGGTTGGCTCTTTCGGCTGGCTTGCAAAAATGGCTGCGGCCCTGGCTTCCTTCCTGCGCGATCGGGAAGTGATGGTCGCTCCGTACCCGATGCAGAAGACACCAAAGCTGAGCAGCCCGAGAGGTTCAAAGTGGAGCGAATGAGAAAAGACAAGATTCAGAGCTATCGCTACCACCGACACCACAACAAGAATGGCGGTGGATTTGAAGAGCCCGGATGAGCCATCGTGGTTCATGAATGCCCCTTCGACCTTGAGCGTGAGAGTGTGCTCGACGATCATGGTTGCAACTGCGGGGCCAAACTCTTCGCGACCGCGACAGCGCTGAATCCGGCTATGTAGCGTGGGTCTCGAGGGCGGGTTAAGAAAAGGTCACAATATATGTGCAGGAATTTGCAATGTGGGAGGAGTTGCGGCGCACAGTTTACCCATTCGACGAGGGTGGCCGGACCGCCCTGGCAGAGGAGCCGAGGCTACCTTCAGGCGCGCGCCAGCGGACGCAGATTGACGGCTCCTGAGCAAGGCTGGTTGCGGCGAGAAAAAGTCCTGCGGAGACAGTCCAGAGATCTTACGGTTGCGCGCTGCAGGCGATCGAAAAAAGGCTGGCTGAAACCAGCCTCTTTGGGTGTGTAACGTGGGCATTCGCCGGCAGATTGCCGGGCTTATGCGACTTCGAGTTGCGACGACTGTTCTTCCAAAAGACCGATGATCTGAAAACTACGCAGCGACCCCTTGGGAAGAAACAAACAGCGATTGTTCGCCAGCTCGTCGACAGGGAAGAGACGGAATGCATTCTTGATCAGAATGTCGATGTCATTGGAGACGCGGCCTTCCATGATTTCTCCGTCCTGAAATGTAACGCGCACCCACAGGTAAGGATGAATCGAAAGAGAGTCAAAAAACCGGACATCCTGCTGACTGGGGCTGCCGGCAAAGCTGTGGACAAAGAAGACTGCCTTGGCATCTTCGATGTTGAAAGTCACGGTCGGACTGCCGTCCTCCGGTTCAATCGTCATGGTAGCGGGAAGATCGCTGGGGATGGAATCGGGTTGGATGGAAGAGTCGTGCGCTTGATAGTGCCCGTGCAGTACGGTCGAATTTTTCAAATGAACAACGACGTTAAAAAGCATCATGAACCTCTCCAAAAAAAAGGAAATTCGTGTGGTGTCCAAAGCAGGCAAGGGACTCAGTGGTGCAGTTTATGCGGATTGCGCCGGCGCTGACAAGTTATATTGCCGGATTTTATACAGCAGCGCTTTGTAGCTGATGTTCAGGCGCGCAGCTGCAATGCGTCGATTCCATTTGGTCTCTGCCAAAGTGTCGCGAATCGCCTGCATTTCGGCCTGATCCTTCAAGCCGCGGACCATGGACTTGAGATCGGGGCTGGTGGTTGCCGTGACCATGCTGACGCGCTCGGGCGCAGGTAGAAAGTAGCCGGGAATCTTCGATTCGAGATCGGCCAGCGCGGCGGGTTCGTCGCGAATGACCAGGTACCGCTTGACGAAGTTGCCCAACTCGCGAAGATTGCCTGGCCAGTGATAGGCGATGCAGGCGGCAATCATCTGCGGGGAGAAGCTGACCGGCTCGAGTTCGTGGAAGGCGGCCAGTTGCTGGGACATTTGCGTGAGCACGTAAGGAATTTCCTCGCGCCGTTCCCGCAGTGGCGGAATGTGTAGGATGAAGGTGCTCAAGCGGTAATACAAGTCCTCGCGAAATGTTTTTTCTGTGAGCGCTTTCTGAATGTCGACATTGGTTGCGGCAAGAATGCGGGCATTGGTCCGTTTTTCTCCGCGGCCGCCCAGTCGGGAGAAGGTGCCATCCTGCAGGACGTGGAGCAGTTTCGCCTGCAATTGCGGGCTCATTTCACCAATCTCGTCCAACAGCAGGGTGCCCTTGTCGCACATTTCAAATTTGCCCGGCTTGGACTTGGTGGCTCCGGTGAAGGCGCCGGCTTCGTAGCCGAACAATTCGCTTTCCAGCAAATCGACAGGCAGCGCGGCGCAATTGATCTTGAGCCACTCCTCGTTGGAGCGGCGCGAAAGGCGGTGAATCAGGCGTGCAACCACCTCTTTGCCCACTCCGCTTTCGCCGGTGATCAATACCGGAATATCGGCATGGGCGATGGCGGCGGCCTGATCGTAGATCTTCTTCATGGCGGGGGTAGCAGCCAGGAAAAACGTGCCATTTCCCAGATCTTCCCGGATGATGCTGCTGTTGCAGACTTGCGCGGCGGAGCTAACAATGCGATCGCGAACACGGCGGAGAATGGCATCCAGTTGATGCTTGAGGAAAGGTTTCGGCAGGACGTCGTAGACACCTTCGCGGGCAGCGGTCAGAAAGCCCGACCGGTTACCCGCAGGAATCAAGAGGACCACGCTGAGCCGGGAATTCATCTGACCGAGCCTGCTGAGCAACGATTCCATGTTGACGCCTGGAAGTGTCGTATCGATCAAGACCAGGTCGGATGCGGCCGCCGCGCGACACGTCTCGGCAACGTCCATCGACTGCGGCGAAGTGACCACGCAGTTGAAGCTCTCCAGCAGATTCTGTATGTAACCACGTACCTGTACCTCGTCTTCAACGAGTAGCACGCGCAGTCGCTGATCCATAAATACACCACCCCTACGCATTTTTCGACAATCATCCGGTCAGTCAATCGCGGAATGAAATGTCGTCTGGGGATTTCCAGTGCACGATGGAGGAGAAACAATCATCGCAACTACTAAGATCGAGATCCCAGACAGAAAAGTCCTACAAGGTACAGCCCGCTAGAGCTCACAGTTGACAGCAAATCATCTAGTCGGTGGAAAAGGACGGCAAGGTGTTGCAGAGTCGCCAGCGAATTCGTAATTTCTTACCCGCGACGAAGGTGCACTATTTTGCACAATTATTGCAATCGGGAAGTGAGTGTGAATTCCCGGAAGAGGCTGCGAGAGTCAAGCGGGCTGCGGTCACCCTTTGCGCTTGAGGGTCGTTTTTCTCTTCAGTAGCAGACGTGTGCAAATCTTCGTGTTTTGCTCGCATCCGTTACTCAACTGATTCTGCATGTTCACAATGCAATTGACAAGAGCCTTTTAGTAACCGGAAAGAGAGTACCCCGGAGAGTAACTGTTGGGGGTTTCGATACCCTGGCGGCGGGGGCGGAGGGTAGGTCGAAAAGCCCGGGAAGTAACAGGTTCTCGTTCCCCTGATTCTGCTCATTTTTTGGTCCGTCCAGATCGCCATGGCGGCCCGCGGAGCCAGTGTGAAAACTTTTACCCATTGCGAAGATTACTTCCTAACGGGCGAGGGAACATGGTTGGGAAGGGCGAACGATCCAGGTTGGGAAACCCGTCTGTAGAGCCAAACAGGGGGCCGTTCCGGAAGATCTCGAAAATGGATCTACTCCATGATTAACAGAGGATTCCGGCGATTTGGGCGCTCGTGCGACGGGTCAGGGGAGGGGCCGCCAGTTGTTTGGCGTCGTACGTGCATGGTAGAGGGCGAGTCGAAATATCATGCAACTCATTGCACCAACATTTTCGTCGATGCCGGAGCTACTGGGAACCTCCCCGGCGATGTCAGCTGTTCGCCGTCAGGTTCAACTGGCAGCATCGGCAGGCATGCCGGTCCTGATCACCGGAGAGAGCGGCACCGGGAAAAATGTCGTTGCCCAGAATCTACACATGCTTTCGGAGCGGCGGGAGCGTGCGTTTGTGCAGGTCAATTGTCCGTCACTGCCGCATACGCTGATTGAAAGCGAACTGTTCGGATACGAACAGGGTGCGTTCACAGGGGCCAACCATACCCGTAACGGGAAGGTGGACCAGGCGCAGAGCGGCACGCTGTTCCTGGATGAAATTGGCGATCTGGATGCGACCGTGCAAGCGAAACTGCTGCAGGTGCTCCAGGATTTCCGATTCAGCCGACTCGGCGGAACAGAAGAACGTGCCGTGGATGTGTGGCTGGTCTGCGCCACCCACCGCAACCTGCAGGCTGACATTGAAGCCGGGCGGTTTCGATCCGACCTGTATTACCGCATCAACGTTGTCTCGATCGAATTGCCGCCGCTGCGGGACCATCGCTCCGATGTGCCGCTGCTGTTGAATCATTTTCTACGCCACTACGAGATGAAGTTTGGCCGTTCGCTCGATCCATTGTCCAACTCCGCACTCAAGCTGCTCCAGTCGTACCACTGGCCCGGGAACGTGCGGGAACTGGAGAACCTGATCAAGCGCTACGTTGTGCTGGGGACGGAACAGGCGATCATCGAAGCACTGAACGGAACCGACGCGACCGCTGCGATTTCGCAATTCGTTCCTGACAGCCATCTTCCGCTGCGCATTCAGACCCAGCGCGCGGTGCGGGTGATGGAGCGGCAGATCATTCTGCGGGCGCTGAACGAACACCGGTGGAACCGCAGAAAAACGGCCCAGTCGCTGGATATCAGCTATCGGGCGTTGCTCTACAAGATCAAAGATGCTGGCCTACCCCGACTGCGGCAGACAGGCTCTGACGCATGTTCCCCTGAGGAGAACCAATGATGAGTAGCAAAAAAGTGCTGGCGCGACTATCCAAATTCGCAGTGGCCGTTGTCGTGGCGGGCCTGACCTGGGGCTACGTATCTGCCCAGTCGGATCCATCTCCCAGCGAGGTATTCAATACGCCCGCCAATCCACCTGCGGCGCCGGTCGGAACTTCATTCGCGACCGCTGACGGAAAGACCGAGCTGGCGCGGCCGGAGACGCGGGTTACCCCGCTGGTGGACTCGAATTATCGGATCGGTGCGGACGATGTGCTGACGGTGAACGTGTGGCACGAGCCGGAAGTATCGCGCAATGTGCCGGTACGGCCCGACGGAAAAATTTCTCTCCCTCTGCTGGGAGATGTGCAGGCCGCCGGTATGACGCCGATGGAGCTGCAGCGAGAGTTGGAATCGCTCTTCACGAAATATCTGACGGATCCGGACGTGAGCGTGATTGTGGCCGAGATTCGCAGTCAGCGGGTAAATGTGCTGGGCCAGGTTCAGCGCCCGGGGACATATGCTCTGATTCCTCCGATGAGCGTGATTGATGCGATTGCGGGAGCAGGCGGATTGAGAGAATTCGCCAAGCCGAACAAGATGTATGTACTGCGCGTGCTGCCGAATGGTCAGCAGGAGCGGCTGAAGGTTGAATACAGCAATGTGTTGAAAGGCAAGAAGGGCAGCAAGGACCTGATGTTGCAGACCCGCGACACTGTGGTCGTCCCGTGAAGGATTGGCGGAGTTTGACAGAAGGCCGAAAGGCGCGGGCGTTGGCCGCAATGCTGTGCGTGGCATTGTGCATTTTGCTGATGTGGACGGATCGGGCCAGGGCGCAGGCGGTTCCCGCCGGGAGCGGAGACACCAATCCGGCCGATCAGCCTCTACCCGGGCAGACTTTGGGATCGAGTCTAACGCTGAACCAGGGCGCGAACGCGATTGGCGCGGAGAACGAGTCGTTCGACCGCTATGGATTGGGCATGGGAGCCTCGGGAGGCGAAGTGACGAATTTCTTCGGGACCGTGACCAATCAACAGAATGCCTCGTTTGTGCAGTTCACGGCCGACGCCGGATTGATGTTGCGTACGAGCCGGACCAGTTATTTTGCGTTGTATCAGCCGCAATACAACGTCTACCCGGATTTCACGGGTGCGAACAATTTTGGGCAGAGTTTCTTCCTGAATATAGGTCACTCGGTCAGCGAGCACACCGCGATTGCGTGGAACGCAACCGCTGCCCGCTACCTGAGCCTCAACCAGTATCTGCCGCAGAGCCTCGGCATCGGTGGGGTGGGGGTGGTGGTGCCGACCCTGGGGGCACAACTGAAGGAAGACAGCTTTGAGCTGACCAACGCGGCTACAAACGTTAGCCTACGGCATCTGCTTAGCCCCGAGATGAGCCTCACCGCGACCCTGACTGGAGCCTATTTTCTAATGGCTCCCAATGATGTCGCGGGAGCGAACACCAGCATTGCAGAGCGCCTAATCACCACTGGGGCGGACATTCGACTGGAATATCAATGGACAGCCCGCGATACCCTGGGCGTCGCGGCTACGCCGATTTACGTTTACGGCTTCAATCCCAAGGGGCACCAGGCGGCGGAAACCGTGCAGGCCACGTATTCTCGACGGCTGAATTCCACCTGGACCGCCCAGGTGGGCGCCGGTCCGCTGTTTGTTCAGTCTTCCTACGCGCAGTTTGGCAGTATGCAGGACACCAGTTACGCAGTGAATGCATCGCTGAGTCGCCAGGTCCGACAGTCCCAATTTGCGGTGGGGTACAGTCGGGCTCTCCTCGTAAATTTTCTTGAGCCTGCGACGGTGTCAAATTCCTTCAGTTCGACCGCTCGCGTACCCTTCGGGATCCATTGGATTGCGACGGGTGCAGGGTCGTTCACCTATGACGGCGGGAGCGGGACGTATGGCTCCGGTCATCTGTATGGAGGGTCCGCGCAAATGATCTATCAAGCCACGACGAAGATGCAGTTGTATGCGTTGTACTCCCTGATGTCCGAAAGCTTCCCGACCGGGTCGAATCTCCCATCGACTGGATTCACCCAAAACCGATTTGGTGGCGGCATCCGGTTCAACCTTGGCAATGCAACCACCCGTGGAGGGGTGCAGTAATGGAACGCAAACCACCCTCGTCTGTTGGCGATTTTATCGCCGTCGTTCAGCGGCGGAAATATTGGATCATTATCCCCTCGGTGATCTTGATCGCCGCGGGACTCACCCTGACGCCGATGGTGCCGCGCACCTACAAATCGACGACGACGATTATGGTGACAGCGCAGAGCGCACCCTCTGCCTTCATCAAAACCGCCGATAACAGCCGAGAAGTGAATCGCCTTGAAGAGATCAACCTGCAGGTGATGAAGGGAAACGGATTCCCGGAGATTATTGAGAAGTTCAATTTATTTCCCCAGTCGCGCCAGAAGACCAGCATGGCTCGACTGATTGCCGCGATGCGCAAGAACATCTCGGTCGATGAAGTGCCGGATGCGAGCGACGGACGGGGGGGAGTGCTGGCATTCACGATTTCCTACATTGGTCAGACTCCGCAGCAGGCGCAAGAGGTGACTAAAGCGCTGGCGCAATTATTCATGGACGAAAACCTGCGAGAGGGCCGAGCCCGGAGCCAGGACGCTTACGCGTTTCTGAGCTCGCAAGTGAATGAGGCTGCCCAGCGACTGTCAGCACAGCAGGCGAAGATCGAGGCATTCAAGACGTCGCACCCGGATAGTCTGCCGGAGCAGGCGCAGGCGAACATGCAGATGATCAGCCAGACACAGGCGGCAATGCAAGCCAACGAAGATGCTCTTACTCAAGCGAACCAACAACGGGTGTACCTGCAGTCGGTGCTGAATGTGAAGCAAAACGGCGACCAGGGGATGTCAGCTCCGGCGCCCGCGACTCCGTTGGAAGTGGAACTGGCCCAGAAGCAGCAGGAACTAAGTGCGGATCTGCTGAAATATACGCCACTGTATCCCGACGTGGTGCGATTGAAGCACGACATTGCCGCATTGAAGGCCGAGATCAAGAATGCGCCGCCGTCGACCGGTTCAACCAGTGCGACGGTCGTCGCGCAGGCGCCGCAACTGGGCGGCCCTTCGATGAATGACCAACTGCGAAGCCAACTAATCGCGCTGAATGTTGACATCAAGGCGCGCCAGGCCCGCCAACAGCAATTGGAACAGCGAGTCGCGCAGATGCAGGGATCGGTCGGGGGATTGCCGGCAGTGCAAACCCAATTTGCCGCGTTGAACAGCGACTACGAAGAACTGCAGAAGAGTTACAACACATTGTTGGAAGAGCAGCAGGAAGCGGCCATGGCAACAGCCCTAGGTCAACGTGACCAAGCGCAACAGTTCGCTATCGCCGAGCCGGCGTATCTTCCATCGGTGCCATTTACTCCGAACTCGATGATGTTGAACATGGCGGTGGTGTTGATGGGGCTGCTCGCGGGATTCCTGTTCGGACTGGTGGTGGAGATCGGCGATGACACCATGCATCATTCCGACGAAGTGGGCGCCTACCTGAAACTTCCAGTGATGGTCTCATTGCCCAAGTGCTCGAACCTGGCGGACGGCACGTGGGCCGCGGCCACACTCAAGAGTTAGCGACTCAACCACCGCAGCTTGATCAGACAGCGAGTCGAGATTACGGAGAAGCAGAGATGAGAGTCACGAACACCCAGCAGGAAGGTATCGCAGTGAAGCCAATCGAACCGACAATCAAATCGGCGCCCGAGCCCGCTGTCCTTTATCCGCGTCCCATCAGCGATCCGGATTCGGCGGCGAGGCGCGTGGATTTAGCAAAGGTGAGCCAGTCGGTTGTCACACTGGCCCCCGCGGGGGCGGCTATCAGCCCTAAGCAGCAAGTGATGGCGGAGCAGTTTCGCCTGCTGCGCACTCGAGTGAAGGCGCTGAGTAAGGATTTTCAATTGCAAACCCTGCTGATTACGAGCACGTTGTCGGGAGAGGGGAAGACAACGATTGCAGCCAACCTGGCTGGATCGTTAAGCGGTGTCGAAGGACTGCGTGTGCTGCTCGTCGACTTCGACCTGCGCCGACCTTCGCTACACTCGATTTTCGGCGTGGAGTCAGACCGGCATTCCCGGGCATCCTGGCTGGAGGGCGAGACGCCCTGGCAGCGCTCCACCTATCAGGTGAATCGGAGACTGGACGTTCTGTTCGGCTTCGAACCGCTGGATGAACCCGACTTGCTGCTGCAGAGCAGCCGATTGGAGAAACTGCTGAAGGAGATGAAGGGAGAATACGACGTGACGATTCTCGACTCGGCGCCCATGCTGGCCGTGGCCGATACCCACTCCCTGGTACCGCTGGTAGACTGCGCGCTGTTTGTAGTCAATGCCAACGAGACGCCGATTCGGGGTGCGCGCGAGGCCTTGGCCATGTTGCAGGATAAGGTCGCAGGCTGTGTGGTGAATCGTATCGAGCACCTGAAGAGCGAAGATTACTATCGCAATTCCGGATACGGGTACGGATACGGATCGAAGCGCAAGGAGAGCTGACATGTTTCGCATGTTCAACCTGTATGTGCCGTCGAGCAAATTGCTTTTGATGTTGGCGGATGCATTGCTGCTGGCAACCGGATGCTTTCTGCTATTTCGACCGCTCGCTCCTGCGGACATGCTGGCTGAAGTACAGCTCTACGTGCTGGTCCTGCTGGTTTCGATCGTCGGAATCTGGTCGTTTTATTTCTCTGATCTCTACGAGCATGCAACGCTGCGCAGCAAACAAACGGTTCTGGTATCGGGCCTTCGCGGGCTGGGACTGAGTGCGTTGCTGCTGACGCCGCTGGTCTGGCTGTTAGCGCGCAACCGTCTGACCCACAATCATTTCATCGAACCGGCGCTGGCGTTGATTCTGATCGCGCTGTATTTACAGCGCCGGCTCTCCGACTGGTGGCAACGCAGGATGAGCGGCGGCGAGCGTGTGCTGCTGGTAGGTTCCGGGACGACGGTACAGCTACTTGCCGAGCAACTGGCGGGAAAATGCGGGCTGCCGTTGAAGCTGGCGGGAGTGGTGCTGGATCATACACGTCCGCTGCCGCAGGATTTTCGATTCGCCGTGGTGGGGAATGTGGATCGTCTGCGCGAGCTGGCCCGTTCGTTCCGTCCCGATCGAATCGTGATCAGTTCTGAGATTGGTGTATCGACAGTATCAGCGGCAGACTTGCTGGCATTGCGCCGGATCGGTATTCGGGTGCAGGACGCGGGCGAATTGTATGAATCGGTAACCGGACGCGTCCCTGTGGAATCGGTTCGCTCGAATGGGTTGGCGTTTGGGGCCGCTCTGATTCCTACCCCGATGAAACGCTCGCTGCATCGAGCCGCCAGTATTGTGGCCGCTGCGGTCATGACGATCCTTTTAACGCCGGTCGGAATATTGATCGCGATTGCCGTGAAGCTTGAGTCCGCCGGGCCGGTCTTCTATACGCAGGAACGGGTCGGTTTGGGAGGACGGACGTTTCGCGTTATCAAGTTCCGCTCCATGCGCCAGGATGCAGAGAGCGCATCGGGGCCTGTCTGGGCGGTCACCAAAGATACGCGAGTGACTCGGATCGGGGCTGTGCTGCGGAAACTGCGTCTCGACGAGCTGCCGCAAGTCATCAATGTTCTGTTCGGAGAAATGTGCCTGGTAGGGCCGCGACCGGAGAGACCGCATTTTGTGCGGATGCTGGAGGAGAAGCTTCCCTACTACGACTTACGCCACTGCATTCCGCCGGGAATCACCGGCTGGGCGCAAGTATGCGCAGACTATGGGTCGAATGTAGAGGAATCGCGCACCAAGCTGGAATACGACTTGTTTTACGTGAAAAATGCTTCGCTGCTGTTTGATCTGTTGATACTTTTCAAGACCGTCAAGATTGTCCTGTGCGGGCGTGGGTCACGCTGATTTCGCTGCTTCCCTGGGCGCGAACGGTGGTGCGGCAATGGGCAACAAAGGAGAACGATTTGTCACGCATACTACATTTGATTGCAAGTGATTCTGTGGGCGGTCCGGAGAAGCAGCTGCTGCATCACGCCCGGGATACGCGAGATGCCGGCTATGAAGTTATCCTGGGCAGTTTTCAGGACCATGCGGAGCCGCCGGAATTGCTGACGCACGCCAGCCGCTACGGGGTCGAGACGGTGTCTGTGGCAGGGGGGATTCGTCCGGGTCTGGTCGACGATTTAGCGCAATATCTGCGCAGCGGAGAGATCGATCTGCTGTGTACACATGGATACAAGGCCACCGTGGTCGGTCACTTTGCGGCCAAGCATGCCAACATCCCGTGGGTGCCTTTTGTGCGGGATTTCACGGCCGAGACATGGCAGGTGACATTGTATGAGCGGCTGGAGCGAAGCCTTCTGACCCGGTGTCCATGGGTTGTCTGCGTTTCTCCGGCACAAGCCCGCGAACTGGGCAGGATTCGCCGAGGGCGACGTTCGCCGCTGGTGATCCAGAATGCTGTGCTGGCTCCCCGAGAGAGTGGATTGTCGCAGGAACCGACGCCCAATCGCGAGGAGCTGGGCTTTTCGGGTCGTTCGTTTGTGTTTGGGGCCGCGGGACGCTTTAGTCGGGAGAAGGGACATCGTTACCTGCTGGATGCCTTTGCACTGTTGCACAGGATGCTGCCGGGCCAGGCGATGGAACTGGTGCTACTCGGCGAAGGCCGCGAGGAGACGGCGCTGCGGGCGCAAGCGCGGCGACTGGGAATGGAGCAACGCGTATGTTTCGCAGGCTTTCAGCGCAGAGCCGCAGCCTGGATGAAGGTGATGGATTGCATGGTGCAGCCATCGCTGATGGACGGAACCCCCAACTCGGTTTTGGAAGCCATGTTCCTGGGAGTGCCCGTGATTGCGACCAACGTGGGCGGCATTCCCGACGTGATTCAAGATGGCGAGACCGGGCTGTTAGTCGAGCCGAATGCAGCCATTCCATTGGCGGAGGCGATGAAGAAGATGGTGCGCTCGGCGCCCTTGCGCAACCGCCTGGCATCGGAGGCGAAGTATCGAGTGCAGGAGGATTTTTCGCCGCAGCGTCAACGGGAACTGCTGGAAATGCTTTACCGCACCATGCTTGGGAATGCCTTTCCGATCGAGCTGGAGGAACCAGCGAATGTCGTTGCCTAAGATTTCCGTGATCCTGCCGGTGCGCAATGAGGTTCGCAGCATTGGGCGCCTGCTGGATCAGCTGCTGCAGCAAACCTATCCCGCCGATCGCTATGAGATCCTGGTCGCCGATGGGCGCTCGAATGATGGTACTCGCGCGGCAGTCGAGTCAAAGGCAAGTTCCGCATTGGTTGCGATTCGAGTCGTGGATAATCCAGGCATTCGTTCTGGCGCGGGGAGAAACGCTGGGATAGCCGCAGCGACCGGAGAGATCATCCTCTTTGTCGACGGCCATTGCGAAATTCCGTCTGCGCGCCTCCTTGCAGATACAGTGTTATTGCTGGAGGAAACGGGGGCGGACTGCTTGTGTCGTCCGCAACCGCTGATTGCATTTTCACCGCAAGGCGTGGGAAGAATCATTGCTGACGCGCGAGCCTCGACGCTTGGCCATGGGCGCGATTCGCTCATTTATGACATGACGCATGCCGGGTTTGTCCATCCGGCGAGTTCCGGCGCGACCTATCGCCGGGCCCTGTTTGACAAGCTGGGAGCGTACGACGAAAGTTTCGATGCCTGCGAAGATGTGGAATTCAATACCCGGGTCGCCGAGGCCGGCCACCGGGCCTATACCGATCCCAGGCTGAGCGTGTACTACGAGCCGCGCAGCAGTTTTCCGGGGCTTTTTCGTCAGATGATGCGATACGGCGTGGGCCGTGTCCGTCTGGCGCGTAAGCATCCGGAGTCCACGTCGCGCTCGCAATGGGCGCCGGCGGTCTTGTTGGCAATGCTTGCAGCGGGAATAATCTCGTTAGGACTTGCGCTGGCATTGGGAAACTGGCTGGTGGCGGTTCTGGCTGTTCCGGCGCTGATGTTTCTGCTGATTATTGTGGCGGCATCGCTGGACCTGGGACGGCGGCACGGCTGGAAGCATGCGGTGCTGGGCCCGTTCGCTTATGGCTGCATTTATCTCGGCCTCGGTGCGGGCATGTGGGCCGAGATGTTCGGCATGACGCGCCAGCCGACGCGCCTCTCAAATGCGTCAACCATTCCGCTGGCTGGAGCCTGACGTCTCAACAGACAACGGTATCTTTCAGAACGAAACAGCGGATCGGAGCCCCGAACTCAGGAAATACACCGAGGTTCGGCTGATGGAGAGCTCGGCGCCCGTATTGGTGACGGTGGTGTTGTCGACGGGAATGCGGGGAATCGCAAGCGGGTTGGTACGTCGGCTGAAAAAGCCGGGACAGGTGGCGAGGGCAGCTTTGAAGCCCATCGAACGCACCATATCCTGTACGCGGCGGTTATACATGCCGTTGGGGTAGGCCAGGATGTCGGAAACGGCGCCGGTTTGCTGCCAAAGGGTGGTGCGGGAATCTTCCAATTCCTGGCGAATGTCGCGATCGGGTTCGGAAGACAGGGTGGCATGGCGGCTGGTGTGTGAACCCATGCGTATCAGTCCGGTGCGCGTCATGATGCGCACCTGTTCCCAGGTCAAGAAGCGATGCGATTTCAGCGGCGGGATCTGATACCGCTGCTCCAGGTGGTCCAGAAGGAGCAGGCGCGCGCTCAGGGGCATCCGCTTCAACTCATGTGACCAGTACTGTTGCCGAGTTGGGAGCTGGCGGTTTTTATTCTTGCCCATGCCCCAATGACGCAGGTCGATGACCAGCTCCTCCAATGTGGAGTGTGAGGCGCACTGGGTCCACAGGCGGGCAAACCGCTCCTCGGGCAGCAATTGCGTGGTATCGAGAAGCCCGGTGCAGGCGAAGATAGTGGCCGGCATCTGATGGGCGAGCAGGTGAGGAAAAGCGACGCGGTAATTGTCTTCCCAGCCATCGTCCAGGGTGATGGCGACCTTGGGATGACCGCTGCTGCCGACGGGATTGTCGAGCAAATCCTGCAGGTGGACGACTTCGTACTCCTGGCGAAGGAGCTGTAAGAGGGATACGAATGCCGCTTCGTGGAGTGTGAGGTGGGGGTTATAGCAGAGGTTTTGCTCGTCGGTCGGCAGGACGCGGTGGAGCGCCAGGACCAATCCGTTGCCGGTGGCAATCGCGCGACGCGCCAGGCCGATCATCCCTGTCCACCCCAGTATTGTGCTGAAAGCCTTCATTTTTCCGGGCATAGTTACTTTCGAGTTTGGGAAAACCAAGGAGGGATCCATAGCCGTCTCCAAGGAGGTAGCACGCAGGGTGCCAATCCTGAATCGGCGTAACTTCCGGCGGTAACCACCTTGAGTCCTGGTCTGGAGTGCCGATGAAGAAGGAAAAGAGGTTGAGCAATGTGCAATTTGCTGCGCATGCCGGGGAGCCAGGGGCGGAAATTAATTGACCCGCGGCGGACGAGGAGGCGGTCGAATCATCCATTCCGCTTCCGGAGGGGGGCTGCAGGACCGGACACAGACTCTGGGATTGCGCTGGATACGCCTGATTCCATGAGACCTCTTGGAAATTTAAGACTACGTTTGCCAGGCGACACATGAACGGTCACCAAATTGCTTTGAACAGGCTGCACCACAGTTTGGCGCAGGAGAGTCTCAGAATGCGCCACGGGGAAATAGCTCCGGCTCATCGCGACACGGTCCGCCCGTGACGGGATGGACGAGGGGCTAAAGAATCGCTGGTTTGTTCTGGGAGGTTGGTACTGCTGCGTTTTTCAGGGGGTGTTTGCTAGTCGAAGGGATAGTTACGTGACACTACTACACCTGATGTTACTTCCGTCCGCGGCTGCGGGTGTCGTCTTATTTGCCTGCATGATCGTTCAAAGCGTTCGTCGCGAATGGTAGAGTTCACCGGGGGCTGATGAGGGATCGGCCCAAGGTGCGTTTGGATGCCACTACAACCGATCTGGGGAGGCGCTGGAACGGCCGACCCAGATCTTCTTTCCGGAATCCTGAGGGTCAATACAATCTGGGTAGGGCAGGCCTGACAATGTTATTTCATCACCCGTTCTTGAAGGAGCTTGAATGTTTCGCCAGGCAGTAAAATCCTTGATTTATGCAATCTGCTGGATTATTACGTCTCCCTTCTGGATGGTAGAAAAGGTTTCGCGGCGACTTGCCGGCCGCGACGTGTGGTTCGTTACGCAAAGTGAAATTCTCAGTCTGTTGCCGGGAAAGCTGGGCCGGCTGACACGCAACGCCTACTATACGGCCGTCCTGGAATCCTGTCCGTACCACGTTTGTTTGCAGTTTGGGAGTCTGTTCGCCTACTCGCGCGTGCGTGTTGGGCGGGAGGTCTACCTGGGACTGCACAGCAAGGTAGGGCTGGTCGATATTGGGGATGGCACCATTATTTCCGACGAGGTTCAGCTGTTGAGCGGGGCGCATCAGCATTCAACGGCAGAATCTCCGAACGGTATTTCTCCGTTGTCAGGCCTGGGGAAGCACATCCAGTCCGAGCTGGAGCCGGAAAGAATCTCGATTGGACGCGATTGCTGGATTGGAACGCGGGCCATCGTGATGGCAGACATTGGCGACAACTGCATTATTGGCGCCGGTTCGGTGGTGACTCGGCCGATTCCCTCCAACAGTGTCGCGGTGGGAGCGCCAGCGCGCGTGATACGGACACTGGCAACCGGTTCTGTGTTGGAGGATCGCGTCCGCGAGGCGGAACAATTTCTGGCCTCTGCACAGCGTTAGGAGAAAACAGTGTCGACAAGTGTGCAAGAGGTCCGCGGGACGACGGCCGTTGGAGAGAACGGGGTCAAGGCGTTGAAGCCGCGCATTCTCTTTCTGATTGACGAAATCGGCGGCATCGCGGAGGGAGGAACGGAACGGCAGGTGCTGCAGCTGATCCAAATGGCGCAGCGGCTGGGCTACGAGCCCCGGCTGGCCGTGCTTCGCGGCACCGAATGGCTAACCGAAGCACAAGCCGGTTGTCCGGTGTACAGCGCGGGAGCGACCAGCTTGCTTCGGCCGTCTGGATGGCGGGCCTGTCTGGAGCTGGTGGGCTGGATGCGACGCCAGCGAATCATGCTGGTGCAGACATTTTTTATCGAATGCAACATCGTTGGCCCGTGGCTGGCGCGGCTGGCGGGAGTGCCGGTGGTGATTGGCTCGCGACGAAATCTGAATGAGTGGATGGGACCGGCGATTCGCCAGATTCAGCGTCTGGCCAATCTATCCGCCGACTGTATCGTGGCCAACAGCCAAATCGCCGCCCAGTCGATCCAGGGCGCGGAGCGCGTTCCGCAGCGAAAATTGCACGTTGCCTACAACGGCATCGATCTGGCAAAGTTTTCCAATCTGGATCAGTTGCGGGCTCACGGCCGCCGGATGCTGGGATTGGCCGAGTATGAAGTTCTTGTTGGCAATATCTCCTGCATGCGAGGGGTGAAGGGAATTCCGCAATTTGTGGATGCGGCCCGGATCGTGATCGCCACGGACCCGCGGATGCGATTTGTGGTGGTGGGCGACGGCGAGGAATATGCTCAGGTGGTGGAACGGATTCGGCGCTACGGGCTGGAGGATCGGATCCATCTGGCGGGCCCGCAGGCGGATGTTTTGCCCTATCTGGCGGCAATGGACATTGGCGTGCTTAGCTCTCTGGCAGAGGGATTTTCCAACTCGCTGCTGGAGTATATGGCCAGCGGACTGCCGTCGGTGGCGACGGATGTAGGCGGCAATCGCGAAGCGCTGGAGGATACCGGGTTTCTGGTTCCGCCGGACAATCCGGAGGCGTTGGCGGAAGCGATACTGCGCTTGCGAGCGCCGGCATTGCGGCAGCAAATGGGTCATGCGGCGCGGCGGCGGGTAGAACGTTTCAGTCTGGCGCGCGCCGAGCAGCGAATGGAAGAGCTCTACGGCCAGTTGTTGCACGCAAAAGGAAATTAACTGCAAAAGGATTGAAGGAGAATCAACCGGTATGGAACATTTCGACAAGACGAAGGATGCAGCCGCATCCCGAACCATTGCACCTGCGGGCACGGCGACAGCTGAGTCCAGTACGGATGCGCTGCTGCGGACGATCGAGGATCGTACCGGCCAGGTGGGCGTGGTTGGACTTGGGTACGTAGGTCTGCCGCTGGCGATGCTGTTCGCCCGTGCCGGATTTCCAGTTACCGGGTTCGATGTGGATCGCAGCAAAGTGAACAAGCTGAACGCGGGCTCCTCGTACATCCAGCGCATTCTGCCGGAAGAGATTGCGCAGTTGCGCGAGTCAGGCTTCAAGGCGAGCGCAGAATACGCCGACGTCCGCAAGATGCAGGCCATTATCATCTGCGTGCCCACACCGCTCGATGAGCACCAAGGGCCGGATCTGCGCTTCATCGAAGACACGGCTCGCTCGCTGGCTCCCCACCTTTGTCCCGGACAATTAGTCATCCTGGAAAGCACCACGTATCCCGGCACAACGGAAGAAGTTTTGATTCCGCTGCTGGAAGCCAACAATCCAGAGGGATTGCGCTGTTACCGGGACGGTTTGGATCCAGCCAGGTGTTTCTACGTCGCCTATTCTCCGGAACGTGAAGATCCAGGCAACGTAACGGTAGAGCGCAGCGATATTCCCAAGGTTGTAGGAGCCTCGACGAAGGAGTCCGGAGACCTGGCGGCGGCGTTTTACGGCAGCATCTTTCATCGCATTATTCGCGTCTCCAGCCCGGCAGCGGCGGAGATGACGAAGCTGCTGGAAAACATTTACCGCTGCGTGAATATCGCCCTGGTGAATGAGCTGAAACTACTGTGCCTGCGCATGGGACTGGACATCTGGGAGATTATCGACGCAGCGGCCACCAAGCCGTTTGGGTTCCAACCGTTTTATCCGGGTCCAGGCCTGGGTGGTCACTGCATTCCGATCGATCCCTTTTACCTGTCGTGGAAGGCGAAGGAGCTGGACTTCAGCACTCGTTTCATTGAGTTGGCGGGCGAAGTGAATACTTCCATGCCTTACCACGTGGTTGAATCCGTGACGGCGGCGTTGAATGATCGCAGCAAGCCGCTGAAGGGTAGCCGCATTCTGGTTCTGGGGCTGTCGTACAAGAAAGATATCGACGACCTGCGCGAGTCGCCATCGTTGACCTTGATTGAACAACTGCGCCGCCGGGGCGCCCTGGTGGACTACAACGACCCTTATTTTCCGACCGTGGGTCATGGGCGCCACTATGCCCTCAATATGACCTCTGTTCCGCTGGAAACGCTCCGCGACTATGACTGTGTGCTGATCGCAACCGATCACACCGACTATGACTATGAGCAGATCGCGCGGGAGGCGCAATTGGTGGTCGATACTCGCAATGCCACGCGCCGAATCACCGATTCGGAGCTACAGAAGAAGATCATTCGCTGTTAGTAACCATTGGAGTAGCAGAAAGGTTAACTTATTGTATCCGTGCCGCACAGCCACTGCCTTCCGGGCCGCCGAACCAGGCCACCGGAAGGCAGTGACACTTTTGGATGTATCTTGTTGATTTTCCCTTCTAGGGATGTTGCACCGATGTGAAGTCGCGATAGGAAAAACTTTTCACACTCATTTCATAAGTGGGAATTCTTCTGGCGGGAACGCGGAAAATGGAAGATTCGGCACCGCTAAAGTGATGCAACTGCCCACTGTTTCTGGACGTGCACAAAGGGGTGACCAGAGCAGGGGTTGGCATTCCACGTGCAGTTCAACTTCAAGTAACCCGAAGACTGGAATCTGGGGAGCGGTAGGTCGTGAATCTCGACGCCTTGACGATCGGCAGGTTGGACGTTTCGGAGAGGGAAAACCTGCGGGAAGATGCCCGCCCGTCGGCGTCGATTCCGGTGGCCGCGACGACGCCAAGGAACGTTCCGTGGAACCGAACGGTTCTGGAGCTTTTTTCCGAGAGCGTCCATCGCTCTCCGGGCTCTGTCGCGCTGGACGACGGGAAGCAGTCGATCACCTACGGGGAGTTGTGGAATTTCGCGGATGCCTTTCGCGCTCGCCTGGTCGCCGAGGGAGTTCGCCCGGGAGATCTGGTGGGAGTGGTTGCGGGTCGGTCGCCGGCCACGGTGGCAGCCATCCTTGGACTGGTGATGGCGGGCGGATGCTACATGCCCATCGAGATCGAAGAATTTTCCGCGACGGTCCTGGGGCAGATTCGAGAATCGAGCGGCCTGCGTGTCTGGATCGCCGACGCGAAGGCCCGGCAAATCGCCGACTCCGCGCTATGGGAAGGATGCTCCGTTCTCTCAGTAGAAGAGGTTCTGCGACCGGCTGAGACTGAGCTGGCTGAAATCCCGGCAATAGCGATCTGCGGGGAGAGCCCGCTGTACGTGATGTTTACATCCGGGTCGACCGGCATGCCGAAGGGCGTGCTGGTACCCCACCGGGCGGTGGCACGGTTAGTTGTGGGTCAGCAGTTTATTGAGTTCGCGCCGAGGCAGACTTTTTTGCTGCATTCGCCGCTGTCGTTTGATGCGTCCACGCTGGAATTCTGGGGCAGCCTGCTCCATGGCTCTCGGCTGGTTGTGGCGCCGCAGGGCTCGCTGGGGCTGGACGATTACACGCAGCTGATACGACGCCAGGGGGTGACCACGCTGTGGTTGACGGCGGCCATGTTTCACCTGGCAGCTGAGCATACGCCGGAAATGTTTGCGCCGCTGAGCCAGCTGGTGTTCGGGGGCGATGTCATTTCGCCGCGACATGTGGAGCGCATCCGTACCTTGTACCCCGGGCTGCGCATGGTGAACGGATACGGCCCGACGGAGAACACGACCTTCACCTGCTGCTACCCGGTGCCGATGGACTATCGCGTCGAAGGGTCGTTGCCCATCGGAGTGCCAATTACGCACACCACGGTTCACATTCTGGATGCTGAGCGTAAGCCGGTCGCACCCGGGCAGGCGGGGGAATTGGCTGCCGGGGGTGCAGGCGTGGCCTGGGGATACCTGGGGCGTCCAGATGCTACGGCGGAGCGATTTATCCCGGATACGTTTTCCGACCATCCCGGAGCCATGCTGTACCTGACCGGGGACCGCGTCGTGGAGCGGCCGGACGGAACCATTGAATTCCTGGGCCGGATGGATCGCCAGGTGAAGATTGCCGGGCATCGGGTGGAATTAGCAGCCGTGGAGAATGCGCTGTCGGAGTCACCCTGGGTAGGGTCGGCCGCGGTCGTCGTGCTGACGGTTCCGTCGGGAGAAAAGCAGCTGGTCGCGTGTGTCGCCTTAGCGAACCCAATCGAGAACGCGGAACTTGCCTTGCGGGGATGGGTGCAGGCGCGGCTGTCACGCACATCGACGCCGCAACATTGGCTGTTTCTGGACAAGCTGCCGATCAACGCCAATGGCAAGCTGGATCGAACCGCATTGCAGAATCTTTGCGAGACTCGCCTGCTGGTTGCCGCGGCAGGCATTCCGAGTTCTGCGGCGACGAAAGCCGTACCGTCCGCGGTCCGGGGTGCGGTGGATGAATCAACCATTCTGCGGGATCTGCAGGAAATGTGGGCAACGCTGCTGGGCCGGGCTTCCGTGGGAGCGGATGAAAGTTTTTTTGAGCTGGGGGGAACGTCGCTGCTGCTGATCGAGATGCATGCCAGGCTCAAAGCGCAATTTGGCTCCGCTCCGTCGTTGGTGGAGATGTTCGAGTTTCCCACGCCGCGCGTGTTGGCGGAGCGACTTTTCCAGGGACAGCAAGCGAACGCCGATACGGCGACGGCGGACCATCGCGGTCAACGCCAGCGCGCGGCGATGTTGGCGAGACGGCCAGGATTCAGCGCCATGAAAACACCGGCAGTGGGCACCGCCAGAGAGGATGGCACTCGTTGAGCGAAAATCTGCAAAGCGCGGTGGCCATCATCGGGATAGCGGGTCGTTTTCCGGGTGCGGAAAATGTGGAGCAGTTCTGGCAGAATTTGTGCGCCGGTCGTGAATCGATTCGCAGAATTCCAGAGAACGAGCTGGAGGACGGGTTGACAGCGGCACAGCGGAGCCAGGGAAAATATGTTGCGGCGCGCGCACTGCTGGACAACGCAGATTTATTCGACGCAGAATTTTTTCACTTCCTGCCGCGGGAAGCGGCCCTGACCGACCCGCAACAGCGCGTGTTGATGGAGTGTGCCTGGGAGGCGATGGAAGACGCGGGATACGATGCGGCACGCATTCCAGGCAGCGTCGGCGTCTTTGCCGGATCGAGCATCAATACCTACCTGCTATTGCAGCTTGCGTCGGACCCTGCGTTCCGTCAGGAATTCACGCGTTCGTATCAAGTGGGTTCCTTCCCGGCGCTGGTCGGCAATGGACAGGACTTTTTAGCGACCCGCATCAGCTACAAGCTGAATCTGCGGGGACCGGCAATGACGGTTCAGTCCGCATGCTCGACCTCGCTGCTGGCAGTGGCGCAGGCGTGGCAGAGCCTGGTGAATTATCAGTCGGATTTGGCGCTGGCCGGCGGCGTATCGATTTCATTTCCGCAAATGCGTGGATATTTTTATCAGGAAGGCGGAATGGTTTCTCCCGACGGCCACTGTCGCCCGTTTGATGCGGCTGCGGCGGGAACCGTTTTTGGCGGCGGCGCGGGAATGGTTCTGCTGAAGCGGGCCGAGGAAGCGATCGCGGACGGCGATCATATCTATGCGCTGCTGTTAGGGGCAGGAATCAACAACGACGGTTCGGATAAGTTTGGTTATGCCGCGCCCAGCCGCAAAGGGCAGGCGGATGCGATTGCCATGGCCTATGCGGTGGCGGGTGTCGATCCAGCCTCCGTCGGCTATGTCGAATGCCACGGCACCGGCACTCCGCTGGGCGACCCGATCGAGGTAGGAGCGCTGGCGCAGGCGTTCGACCAAGGTGTGCCGCGCACCAGCCCGTGTCTCATCAGTTCAGTGAAGGGAAACGTAGGACATCTGGATGTTGCCGCCGGCGTCACCGGACTGGTGAAGGCGGCACTTTGCCTCGATCGTGGGCAGATTCCCGGAACGCTGCACTATAGCGAGCCGAACCCGCAGCTGGATCTGGCGAATACACCGTTTATGGTTTCAGGCGAATTGACGCAGTGGCCCCGGGGAGAGGCGATTCGGCGGGCTGGAGTGAGCGCTTTTGGAGTGGGAGGCACCAACGTTCATGTGGTGCTGGAAGAAGCTCCTCTTACGCCGACAGCCTCCGCGGAACGTCCGCAGCAACTGCTTTGCCTGTCTGCGCGCGCGCCGGCGGCACTGGAAGCGCAATGTGCCCGTCTCGCAGATCGCTTGGAACTGGCGGATCCGGCAAGCTTCTCGCCAGCGGATGCGGCGTACACGCTGGCCGTGGGTCGTCGCGCCTTTGCCCATCGCCTGGCGATCGACGCCAGTACGCGTGCGGAGAGCATTGCGCAACTGCGGAACCTGGACGCGCTGCGATCACGCGCATCGATGGCGGACGAATCGCCGCGCGTTGCCATGCTGTTTCCGGGCCAAGGCACGCAATATCCTGGGATGGCCGAGGAACTCTATCGAACGGAACCGTTCTATCGGGAGATAGTGGATGGTTGCTGCCGGCATTTGAAGTCGCTGGCCGGTCTGGATCTGATGCCGGTGCTGTTTCCGAAGACTGCTGATCCGAATGACCTGCGCGCTTCGGAAGATGCTGCGCAGGCGCTGGAGCAGACTCGCAACGCGCAACCAGCGCTGTTCGTTACCAGCTTCGCGCTGGCGAAATTGTGGATGCACTGGGGTGTACAGCCGGCTTGCCTGGTGGGCCACAGCGTTGGGGAGCTAGTGGCGGCCTGCGTGGCTGGGGTATTCTCTGTGGAAGATGCGCTGGTTTTTGTGGCGCGTCGGGGCGAATGGATGCAGGAGCTACCGGCAGGAAGCATGCTGGCGGTCCGTATGCAATCGCAACAGTTACAAAATATTTTGCCGGAAGGTGTTTCGATTGCGGCGGTCAACTCACCATCTCTGACGGTCGCGTCCGGGCCCACCGACGCGATTGATCTGTTGGTCAGGCGGCTGGAGCAGGAGCATGTTGCATGCCGCCGGCTGCGCACATCGCATGCGTTCCATTCGTCGATGGTGGATCCAATTGTGGATCGTCTTCGCGAGCTGATCGGCTCGATGCAGTTGAGTGAACCAAAACTGAAAATCATCTCGACGGTGACCGGCGATGCACTGACGGCTGCCGAAGCCACATCCTCGGAATACTGGGCGCGACACAGCCGCGTCGCGGTGAACTTTAGCGCGGCGGCCAACACGCTGGTGCGCGAAGGATATGAAATTCTGCTCGAAGCCGGAGCAGGTGACACACTGGTCACGCTGATGCGGCAACACCTTCCACGTGGAAGCAAGGCAATCAGCGGGTTCTGCTCGTTACCCGGGGATAGCCCGCGCTCCACGGCATCGCAGAAATCTTCGGCGAACATATGGACTTCGACCCTGGGCTCCCTGTGGTCGCGCGGAGTGCCGGTGGATTGGGATTCCTACTATGCAACAGAGCGGCGCAGGCGGGTCTCTTTGCCGACCTATCCTTTTGAACGCAAGCGCCACTGGGTGGAGGCGAAGAGGGAAGCGCCTGCACTGGACCCGCAGTCAAAGCTCATTGGAGTAGAAGCTCCAGAGCCGGAAATAGTCGAAAACTTGCCGCATCCAGACGGGAGCAGCATTGACGTGAATTTGAGCGCTTTGGAGAAAGACATGACATCAACTGCGAATGCAGCCATAGACAACGCGACCCCAGGCAGCGAAGACCGAAGCGCGCGGATCTGCCAGGAAATTGCCGGTTTGCTGGAGGACCTCTCAGGTTTGGAGTTGGCTGCCGACCAGTACGATCTGAGCTTTCTCGAGTTGGGATTCGATTCTCTCTTTTTGACCCAGGCGGCCCAAAAGATACAGAACAAGTACCAGGTCAAGATCGCTTTCCGACAATTGCTCGACAACCTCGGCTCGATTCGGCTGGTGGCGGAATATCTCGACGCCCAGATGCCCCAGGCTTCGACGGCGACGGAACCGTTCAAGCAGGTCCAAGCAGCCGGGGCCAATGAGTCGCGGTCGGTTGTGGCAAGCGGTGCGGCGGCTGGGTCGAGATCGCGGGCGGAAGTTCCTGTGTCTGGATCGGGGGCTGGAGGTACGCAGACCGGCTTTGTGGGGGATGGGCACATTGCGACCCTGATGCAGCAACAACTGCAAGCAGTCACGCAATTGATACAGTCTCAGTTGCAGATACTGAGTGGTGGGATGGCTCCCGGCATCACGGCTCCGCAAGCGACCGTGCCCAGCTTGCCATCGCCGGAGAAGTCCTCCGCAAAACGGCAGACGGAGGGGACGGTAGAGAATACCGTTACAGCTTCAACTCCCGCTGAAGGAAAGATGCTCCGGAAACATTCCTCTTCGAACCCCCAACACGGGATGACCCCGGAGCAGCAGCGTTTTGTGGAGCGGCTGATCGAGCGTTATTGCACGAAGACAGCCAAGTCGAAATCCTTTGCGCAGCAGCATCGTCGTACCCTGGCAGATCCTCGCGGAGTCAGCGGATTTCGACCGGAATGGAAGGAGATGGTCTACAGCCTCGTCTCCCCGCGCAGCAAGGGATCGAAGTTTTGGGATATTGACGGCAATGAATACATCGACCTGGTGAACGGCTTCGGGCCCACGATGTTTGGGCACGCGCCGGACTTTGTGGTGCAGGCGCTTCAGCAGCAGATACAGGAAGGCTTCGCGATTGGCCCGCAGACGCCGCTGGCAGGCAAAGCGGCAGATTTGTTGACCGAGTTGACGGGGACAGAACGGGTGACCTTCTGCAACACCGGCTCGGAAGCAGTGATGGCGGCCATGAGGGTTGCGCGTACTGTAACGGGCAGAGACAGGGTTGCATTCTTCGCAGGAGACTATCACGGGCAATTTGATGAAGTGCTGGTGAAGCAGTTGAAGCGGAAGGGTGAATTTCTGGTGCAGCCCGCGGCCCCTGGAATCCCTCGCGAGAATCTGGGCAATGTGACTGTGCTCGACTACGGTACGGAGGAATCGCTCGGCTACATTGAGGAGCACGCTAAGGAGTTGGCGGCGGTGATCGTCGAACCTGTTCAGAGTCGCCATCCAAACGTGCAACCCAAGGAATTTTTGTCTCGGGTTCGAGAGATTACAAAGCGGTCAGGGACCGCATTTATTTTCGATGAAGTTGTTACCGGGTTTCGGATTCATCCCCGCGGGGCGCAGGGCTATTACGGTATCGATGCCGATCTGGTGACCTACGGCAAGGTTGTCGGTGGTGGAATGCCCATCGGTATCCTCGCGGGCAAAGCGGCATTTATGGACGCGCTCGACGGTGGCGCCTGGGAGTTTGGCGATGCGTCGGTTCCTGAGGTAGGGGTTACGTTCTTTGCCGGGACATTTGTTCGGCATCCGCTGACGATGGCGGCGCTTTGCGCGACTTTGGAGCACGTTCGCGATGCTGGGGCGGCGCTCTACGACACGCTGAACGACCGCGCGGCGAGCTTTGCTATTCGGCTGAATGAGGTGTTTACCCGCAGCGGAGTTCCATTGCGTCTCGAAGCCTGCGGCAGCGTGATGTATTTTGGCGTGCCTTTGGATTTGCGTTTTGGCGGCTTGTTGTTCTATCTGCTGCGCGAGAGAGGTGTCTTCGCTCTGGAAGGATTTCCGCTGTACCTGACCACGGAGCATAGCGACGCGGATATCGATCGGATCCTGCGTGCGTTCGAGGAGAGCATCGCCGAGATGCAATCGTGCGGGTTTTTCCCGGGACACATCGACGCTGAAGTGAAGCCGTTTGCACTGAGTTCCGCTCCACAACCGCAGGAAGCAACTGCGACGGTTACAGAAATTCCTTTGACCGAGCCGCAGTTGGAAATTATGCTGGCTGCGCAGGTGTCTGATGAAGCCAATTGCGCATTCAACGAGTCCTTCCGTCTCAGTCTCGAAGGCACGCTGGATGAGGAAGCGCTAAGGATGGCGTGGCGGTCTCTGCTAGAGCGGCACGACGCGTTGCGAATGTCTCTTGTGCCGGCAGGCGATCGCATGCGAATCCATCGCGGCCGCCCGATTGCCATGCAGGATGTCGATCTTTCCGATCATTCTGCCAGCGCGCAGCAAGATTTGCTGGACACCATGATCATCGCGGAAGGGGAGCAGCCGTTTGAATTGGTCCAGGGCCCTCTCGTACGCGCCCAGTTGGCGAAGCTGGCGTCGGAGAAGCATGTGCTGCTGGTCACGGCGCACCACTTGATTTGTGATGGTTGGACGGTCAACGTGCTGGTCGACGAGCTTGGGAAAATGTATTCGGCAGCGCTTCGCCGCAGCTCCGCCGAGCTTTCTCCGGTCCTGTCATTTTCTCAATATGCAACGCAGGTGCAGCAGTCGCCGTGGCGAGAGCAGGAGAAGAGCGATCTTGCGTACTGGAAGGAGCAGCTGACACCAGAGCCCGAAGTGTTAACGCTGCCCAGCGATCGCAGCCGCACCGCCGCTCGCAGCTACGACGGTTCCACCTACATCACGGAGTTCCCAAAAGCGTTTGTAGCTGCGCTGCGCAAGGCCGGCGCGCAGTCCGGATGCACGCTGTTCACCACGCTGCTTGCGGGCTGGCAGATCTTGCTGTGGAGGTTGAGTGGCAACCCGGATCCGGTCACGTTAATTCCGTCCGCAGCGCAGTCGCTGATGGATGACAAAGTTCTGGTGGGCCACTGTGTGCACCTGTTGCCGATTCGCGCGGCGCTGGCCCCAGAAATGGCTGCCGCCGACTATATGCGGGCGTTGAAGCCCGTCGTTCTGGATGCGTATGAGCATCAGCATGCGACCTATGGCAGCATCGTACGGGCGCTGGCGCCGCGGCGAGAGGCCGGCCGGCTGCCGCTGAGCGAAATTCAGTTCAACCTGGAGCAGGTGGGTCGGTGTGCCTCTTTCGATGGACTGCAGACGGAGGTTCGGGCGAATGGAAAGCGGGCAGTCAACTTTGACCTCTTTCTGAACATCGTCGATACCGGAAACGGATTGCGGCTGGAGTGTGACTACAGCACTGGACTGTATGACGAATCCACGGTTTCAAATTGGCTGGCGTGCTATCGCGCGCTACTCGAGTCGATGGTTTCCAATCCGGCACAAAGCGTGGCCAAACTGGAAATTCTGGGACCGGAGCTGCGGACCGATCTATTGGAAACCTGGAATGCAACAGCCACTGCGACGAATGCCGCAGAGAATGTTCCAGATCTGATCCGCGAAGCCTTCACGGCGATGCCCGGGCAGCTGGCTGCGGACTTTTATGGCCTGGACCTGACGCGTTCCCAGCTGGCGGAGCGAAGCGATCGCCTGGCATCGTGGCTGATGCGCAATGGGGCCGGGTCGGGATCTCTAGTGGGTATCTATATGGACCGCTCACTGGAGATGCTGGTGGCAATGCTGGGAGTGATGAAAGCGGGCGCAGCGTATGTGCCGCTCGATCCCATGTTTCCGCCGGCGCGAATTACGCAGATCGTGGAAGAAACAAATGTGCCTGTGATGATTACACTTTCCGGCCATTTGGATGCATTGCCGCAGTCGCAGGCGAAAGTGATCGCGCTGGATGTGGAAGCAGACAAGCTGGCGCAGGAGCCGAAGGCTGCACTGCCGAAGATTTCCGGCGACGATCGCGCGTATGTGATTTTCACGTCCGGGTCGACGGGTCGGCCCAAAGGAGTGGAGGTCTGCCACGGATCGGTAGTGAACCTGCTGACAGATACCGCGCAACGGCTGGACATGAAACCGCAGGACCGGCTGCTGGCGGTGACTACATTGTCGTTTGATATCGCTGTGCTGGAAATGCTGTTGCCGCTGGTTTCCGGAGGAACCGTGGTGATTGCGCATCGCGACGACGTGGCGGATGGCGCGCAGCTGGTGGAACTATTGCAGGCGACCCGCGCGACTGTGCTGCAGGCCACTCCCGTAACATGGAGAATGCTGATCGAGCAGGGATTTCAACCTCCAGCCGGGTTCAAGATGTTGTGCGGTGGCGAGGCGTGGACGCCGGCCATGGCCGACCAACTATTGGCTCGCGGCGGCCGGTTGTGGAATATGTATGGGCCGACGGAGACGACGGTGTGGTCCTCGATTACCGAAGTGGAACCAGGGGCGACCCGCATCACCATTGGACCACCGATCGCCAACACGCGATTCTATGTGCTGGATCGAGCCTTACAGTTGGTGCCGCCGGGAGTGTCCGGGGAGCTGCTGATCGCGGGCGATGGTGTGGCGCGAGGATATTTCAACCGTGCGGAATTGACATCAGAGAAGTTTCTGCCGGATCCGTTCAAGAGCGGGGAGCGGATGTATCGGACCGGAGATGAAGTCCGCCAACTGCCGGATGGCCGCATTGAGTTTCTTGGGAGGCTCGATCAGCAGATCAAGCTACGCGGTTTCCGTATCGAACTGGGTGACGTGGAGACGGGCTTGCGGGCATTGCCCGGCGTTCGCGATGCGGTTGCGGTGCTGAGGCCCGATGCCAGCGGTGAGGCGATCCTAGTTGGTTACTACACGGGCGGCGAGAATTCCACGCCAGCAGAATTGAAGAGAGCGCTCGGCAGCCAACTGCCCGCCTATATGATTCCGACGATTCTGAAGCCGCTGGACAAGCTGCCCCTAACGCCGAACGGCAAAATCGATCGTCGCGAATTACCGGATCCGCGTGCGGGTTCGGAGGTCGAGAAGGTTGAATTCTTTGAGCCCGGCACGAGGACAGAAACGATCCTGGCTGAGATTTTTTGCGAGGTGCTGGGGTGCTCGCGTATTAGTATTCGAACCAGTCTCCTCGACCAGGGCGCGGACTCCTTACGCATGTTTCAGATTGCCTCGCGCGCGCATCGCCGCGGATTCGCGGTGAGCGCGAAACAGCTCATGCAACTACATACGGTAGAAGCGGTGGCTGCGGCCATTGATGCAAGCGAAAGCAGCCTGCATACTGTGCCGGTTTCGGCGGTGCGGTTGGAACGAGTGTCGAGAGAAAATTATCGGGTTGGGTAGGCGATCGATGCAAAAAACGTCAGGTAGCAAGATTACGAGTTCAGATTTGCCTGGCGCAACAATACATCAGGATTAAAAAACGTGTCGACCTTGGTTAGCTTGTCGAAATCTACGAACGAAGAGGCGATGGCGGGCGCGATTTACGCGATGCCCGCCACCCCCATCCAGGTGCGCCTGTGGAATTTGAACGAGGGGAGGCCCGACCCGGCGTGGAACATCGCGGTGCGTTTTCGTCTGTCGGGGCCGCTGGACCGAGACAAATTCGAACAAGCGCTGAGGATGCTGACGAACCGCCACGAAGCTCTGCGGACATCGTTCGAAATGCAGTCGGACACGGTGATGGAGCGGATCGCCGCGCACGTCACCTTGCCGGTGGAGTGGTGTGACCTGCGTTCCCTAGACGCCGAAGCACAAGCGGCGGAGGTTGCGCACCTTTCGCTGGACCATGCGATCCAGGTTATGTCGCTGCAGCACGCTCCACTGCTGCGGGTTCGGGTGCTGCGATTGGCCGAGGACGAGAACATCCTGGTCTGGAACGCTCATCATAGTATTTGCGATGGCTGGTCGGTGGGGCTGCTGGCCAGCGATCTGATGGATTGCTACGGCGAATTGCTGGAGGGCAGGGAACCGGCGGCCCGGGATTCGCTGGACTATGGTGATTATGCCGTCTGGCTTGACGCGCAACGCAAGACCGCCGAATACGAGGCGCACAGGAGCTACTGGACCCGGCGCCTGCATGGAATTCATGTTCCTGCTTTGCCGGCCGCGTGGCGCAACTCCAAGAGCCGAGGGGATTCCGCCGCGATTCAATCCGTTTTGTTGCCGCGCGCACTGACGGACTCGATAGTTGCGATCGCGCAGCGACACCAGTCAACCTTTTTCCACGCCGTGCTTGCAGCCTTTGCGCTTCTGATGCGGGTGCATCAATCCTCGACTGAGGTGGTCGTGGAAACGCCGATCAGCGGCCGCGATCAATCGGAACTGGAAGGGGTTGTCGGAGCGTTTGTCAATACGCTGGTGTTGCGCGCTGGCGTAGACGCGGACAGTCGGTTTAGCAGCGGGCTACGTGAGGTTCGCGACCTGGTGACCGACTCGTTTGAGCACGCGCAGTTCCGCTATGAAGATTTGCTGGCCGATCTGGAACAAGACGGCACGATTGAGTCGTCGGAAAAGCCGCTGACTCCCGTGGCTTTTATTTGTCAGCAGGACTTTGTCCGGCCGATCACGGCGGGCGGTGTCGCTTTGACGGCTGTTCCGTCGGTGAGCCCAGGCGCGCTTCGTCCGCTGACAGTGTTCATGGTGGAGCGAGCCGACGGGTGGCGTCTTTCCTGCGAAGTGGACAACCGCATCGTCTCTCGGGCGGCTGGTGCTGTTCTGCTGGAAGACTTCCAGAGGTTATTGAAAGCGGTCGTTGCAAATCCGGAGGAGATGGGAAGGCAGTTGGCAACACAGGCCGGCATTGCGCCCACGGAGTCCGCTGGCACGAGAACAGGCGAGAGCGATTTGCCGGCGAGTGAAAACCTGGCGACGCGAACGGAAACCGCACGCGGTCGGGTCAGAATTCCGGCGACAGAATTTCAGCGGCGCTTCTGGCGGCTGGACTCGCTGAACCATGGAGGCGTCGCCTTCCATGTGCGGATCCGTCTGGAGCTGAAAGGCAAATTGAACGTGGAGGCGCTGGCCCAAGCCATTGCGCACGTGGCTCGCCGAAATGAGATTTTGCGAACCACGCTGGAGGAAGCAAACGACCAGGTCTGGCAGGTAATTCATCCGGAACTGCCCATTGATTTTCAGTTTCAAGTATCGGAAACCCTGGCTCCCGATGCGTCGCGCTCTCCAGCCCAGCGGCTCGCGGATCAGGCGATTCTCGATCGCGAATCGCAGGAAGGTTTTTCTCTGTCATCGGGCCCATTGTTTCGAGTGCGCGTGCTGCAGCTGGAAACAGAACGCACCTGGCTGGCGATTACGCTTTCCCACGGAATTGTCGACGGATGGTCGAGCGGACTGTTCCTGCAGCAGTTGCAACAGGCGTACGAACGGATTGTTTCTGGCGGAGGGGAAGCTGGCCAACGCTCGCCGGTGCAATTTTCCTTCTATGCGCGAATGGAACAGAAGTTGTTGGCCAGCCCGGAAAAGGATCGCAGGCTTGCGTGGTGGCAGCAATATCTGGGCGGAGTCTGGGCGCCGCTCGAGTTGCCGCAAGACACCCCCGAATCTGTTGACGAGGTTAGCGATGCCAGCGCACAGCTTGAGGTTGCAGTGCTGGATCGCGAGCTGGTAACGCAAGTGCGAAGCTTTGCGCGCGAGTGCCAGGTTACAGTATTCGCGATCTTCGGAGCGCTGTTTCAAGCTCTTCTTTTCCGGTATAGCAAGCAAAGCGACATACTCTTCTTAACTCCGCATGCGAATCGCACGGACAATACGGAAGCGATCATGGGACCCCTGGCAGATCCGGTCTGCCTGACCGGCCACGTCCAGTCACAGACAACATTCCGCGAACTGGTGACACGCTTTGGCCAGGAATCGATGGACGCCATGGAGCATGCTTTGCCATTGAACCTGGTGACGCCGTTGGTCGATATGCGGGTGGGACGGCAATATCATCCGTTGAACCAGATCACATTCTTCTATCAACGTGCGTTTGTGCATGACATGGAATGGAAGGATCTTCGAGTTGCTTCACTGCCCGATGTTCCCGCTGTAACCGGCAGTGAGTGGCAATTGGGTGTGGTGGAGCGGATTTCAGGCATGTATCTCGAATTCCTCTACGATACGACGCTGTATTCGCCGTCGACGATTCAGACGGTGCAGCGCCACTACGCGCGTCTGCTGGAAAATGCGGTGAAGACACCTGATGCCGCCGTGTCGGAGCTCGAAATTCTCTCTCCGGAGGAGAAGAGCCAATCTTCCGAGACCAAATCCCTGCCGCCCGTGATTGAAAGCCTGCTGCTGCGCAAAGCGGTGGCTGCCGAAGAGAAAGCGATATCGATCGAAAGCGAACTTGTTGTGCCGGCCAGCAAGACCCCGACCACGCAGAGCGAGCGAGACATGCTGCGCATATGGCGTCAGGTATTGAAGGTGGAGGATCTGGATACGGATTCGGATTTCTTCGATCTGGGGGGACACTCGCTGTTGCTGGCCAGACTGCAGATCGTGATGAAGCGCGAGTTCAACGTGCAGCTGACGGCAGCGGAGGTATTCCGGCATCCGACACTTGGCACTCTGGCGGCATGGCTGGAACAGACGCGATCAAAGACCTCGGAAGCCCCCAAGTTGCCTGCGCGCGATTGGGAGAACAATCCACGCATCGTGCCGATTCAACCGTTGGGGGCAGGTCGACCCATCTTTGTGATTTCGCAAAGCATGATCTTTCGAACACTGGCGGCGGAGTTGGGAATGGGCCAGCCCGTATACGCGATACAGACGATTGAGCAAGATGCCGCAGCCATGGCCTCTGCCGGATTCGAGCAGATGATCGATTTCTATGTTCGACTGATCCGCGAGGTGCAGCCGGCTGGCCCCTATCGACTGGCAGGTTGGTGTGTTTCCGGCTGGATTGCCTATGGCGTTGCCCGTCGCCTGGAAGAGATGGGCGAAACGATCGAGTTGGTTATGATTCTGGATGCATGGGCGCCTACTTACTGGACCGGGCAAACGCCGATGCGCCTCCGGCTCATGTTGACCGTTTATTACGGGCAGCGACAACTCCGGAAGTGGCATCGTGTCGGCGAGAACGGTGAGCCGCAGTCGATTTCGTTCCGCAAAGCCTTGGCAGGGTTGGCCGCGGGAGTCGGAAAACTGGTTGCCCAGGTGTTGCATTTGCAGCGGCCGGCGCAGGCGGATGAGGACCCGGAACAGAAGCTCGACAATCTATTGCGGACGACTGCCCGGCGTGCGTCCCAGTCGGGACCGCTGCTGGGCAAAGCGTTGTTATTTCGCAGTCAAGAGGAGCCGAAGGGTCCGTTGCTCGCCGACGATATGGGCTGGGCAGAAGTAGTTGGGAGGCCGGTCGAGGTGGAACTCTTGCCCGGCAATCATCGCGAGATTTTCAATCTTCCTGGAGCGCGGATCATGGCGCTTCGCGTCCGGGAACTGCTGGATATCGACACGATTCCTGTGCAGGGCAACAGTCCGCGGGCGAAGGGCGGCAAACCGGTTCAGAATCTGAGCGGCAACATTTCGCCGGTGGAGGGTTGATGCGTCCGCTGGAACTAGCCGGATTCCTGTTCGCGATTGTGCCGGCGCTGGCGCTGCTGGCGTTGCTTCCGCTCCAGGTGGGCATAGCGGCCGCCGCGGTGTCGTGCGGAATCCTGCTGGGGGCGGCGGTGTGGATGGGCGCATATTGGCAGCTGCTTCCGCTCTATGCGGGGGTAGTGCTGGGTCTGTCATCTCTGCTTTGGATGAGGCGACAGCGACCCCGCTGGATTCGGGCCACGCTGGCGACGGGCATAGCCTGCCTGCTGATTCTGACGGCGGCGTTCACCTATATCCTGCCGATGTTTTCCCTGCCGAGGCCGACGGGCTCCTACGCGGTAGGCACGCGGGTGGTGTATCTGGTCGACCCGATTCGGATGGAGACGCACGTACCCGGTCCACCTCGGCCGCGCGAAATCATGGTCCAGTTTTGGTATCCGGCGTCGCCGGACGGTCAACACCTGGCCAGCTATCGCCGGCGCCGGGAGACGACCTGGCTATCCAGCTATATGGGTGTGCTATGGACCCACTCGTACAAAAATGCCCCGGTCGCGACCATCGGCGCGCCCTTCCCGGTGCTGCTGTTCAACCCGTCGTGGGGCGGGCAGCAAGGCTCGAGGCTGACCGCGGGGCTGGCCCGTTACTCGCGCATGCCGAAGGCGTTATCGAGCATCCCGTAGCGAATGCATCTGTTCACGTCGATGTCGATACGAAGGAAGACCTACGGCGCCTCCGAGCAGAGAGCAGGCGGCGATCACGTCCCGTCTGAGAGAACTTCGGCGATGAGCGACATGAGATGATGTCGCTTCTGAAAACCAAGTGTCAACGCGTGCCGTGTCGAAAAGACTGGCTGGCATAACGTCTGCTTTAGAGAAATCGGCAACTCGATCCTAAGTGACAGAGACGGGGAAAACGCCTGCCGTTTTCGCGATACTGATGCTGTTGGCGCAGAAGGCGCAAGAGTCGTTCGCGATCTATACTTCCAAATTGCGGAGGATCGTTCAGTGTGACATTAAGGCCTAAATCAAGCTCTTAGAGATGCGACTGGAAGAAAGAATTTGGTTCCGTCAAGCTCGAGCTCCGAACTTGGTCGCAACTGCCCGCTGTCGGATGAACTCGCCATCTCGGCGTCTAGGGGTGGATTGGAAGGGGATCCGTGTCTCAATCAGTCGAGCTCAAAGATCATTCCCCACCGGCTCAGCCGGCGCCCCCGCGGCATGTCGCCGCGGATGTTCCTGTCGCGCCTTCGCCCGCTGTTCCTGAGCAAGCGCCGCCGCAAACGCCGATGGTTCGGGGCTGGCCTGCGGCTCTATATCCTGCTTCTTGCCGGCGCCCTCGTCATCTTCGTCGCCTATCAATGGGATTGGTGGATCAGCTCGGCCACCTTTCAGACGACCGATGACGCTTATCTTTGGTCGGATACGACGCCGCTCGCCGCCAAAGTACCGGGCTATGTGCGCCGCGTCGCGGTGCGCGACTACCAGCGCGTGAAGGCTGGCGATGTGCTCGTCGAGATTGTCGATGACGATTATCGGGCGCAGGTCGCGCAAGCGGAAGCCAATGTTGCGGCCGCGCAGACGGCGATCGCTACCATAGTGGCACAAAAAGCGCTGCAGGCGACGCTGATCAAACAGGCACAAGCGACCATT
>CAVWNI010000003.1:0-157236 GCA_963756315.1 uncultured Acidobacteriota bacterium | reverse complement strand
GCTCGCTTTTGAAGAGCTTTTAGGTGAGGCACTCAAGCAACGGGTAGCTCAGTCGCCGAAGAAAGGAAATCCTGAATGGGACCGGACCAGGTGACAGAACTCGCACGACACTTATTAACGGAAGCCATGCTTCTGAGCGCTCCTCTTCTGTTGACAGCCGCGGTTGTCAGCATCGGACTCAGCGTACTGCAGACCTTGACCTCTATTCAAGAACAGACGATCACAACCATCCCGCGCCTGGCGACCGTGGCGGTCATGTCGATTGTCGGAATGCCCTGGTTGTTGCGCCAACTTGTCGGATACACCATCTCGCTGTTTCAGGATTTTCATCGTTATCTGGGTTAAGTCTGGGTTCGCCGGCTGCGGACGTGAGACGACTATCCACGCGCGAAGAATGTGAATTGAGAGAAGTTTATGGCGGACTGGAGCGAGTTCGTGGTATCGGGCATCTTGGTGCTGATTCGTGTCAGCGGCCTGATGCTGTTCGCTCCCTTTTTTTCCTCTACTGCGATTCCGCGAATGGTGAAAGCGGTTTTTACCGTTGTTCTGGCAGGGCTGCTGACTCCCATTGCCGCCAATCACCCTGGAACTGGACCGGAGCTGGGGTTGATGTCGATGCTCGGTGAACTCAGCACAGGATTGCTCTTCGGAATTTCCCTCACCCTGCTGATGGAGATGTTGAGTTTTTCCGGACAAATTCTAGGTCTGCAGTTTAGTTTTTCGCTGGTCAATGTACTTGATCCTAATTCCACCATCGAGACTCCGCTGCTCAGCCAGCTGCTGAACACCGTGGGCCTTCTTGTCGTTTTGGCAGCCGGTCTCGATCGAACCCTGCTATCCGCGCTGATGCACACCTTCGCCGTTGTGCCGGTGGGTACAGCATGGATGGCGACTCGCACCAGCTTGGCTTTGGTTCAGATGGCGGGCGGAATATTTCTGGCTGCTGTTCAGCTATCCGCGCCGGTTGTGGCAGCGACACTGTTGGTCGAAGTAGTGGTCGCGCTGGTCGGGCGGCTTTCCCCGCAGTTGCCGGTGCTGTTCGTCGGCATTCCGCTCAAGACTCTGATTGGATATGTAATCCTGATTGGCTCACTCGGGGTATGGCCGCGGTTCATTGAGGCCCGTTTCGATGGCTTGCTGAATCAGGGCATGCAACTGGTTTTGGCGTCACATCGGGCTTAGGCGGAGCGAACATGGCGGGCGGCCAAGGCGACAAGACTGAAAAAGCTTCACAGCGACAGAAACAGAAGGCGCGCGAGCGCGGAGACATCTTTCAAAGTCGCGAGTTGACCGGTGCGTTGGGCATGGCTGCGGGCGTCCTTGCCATGGGGACGATGACGGAACGGTTCGCTATTGGGTGGCGGGCAGCGTATATACAAGTGCTCGATCTGGCGATTCACCGCGATATGAGCATGCATGATGGGGCTGTAGTGAACGATATAGCGCGCGCCAGTCTGCTGCGCGTGGCGTTTCCGTTCGCGATTGTTTTGGCGACCATCCTGGGTATTGTACTGTTGGTGGGCATCGCGCAGTCCGGAGGATTGCGGTTCCACGGCGAGTCTGTCCAGCTTAAATTTGATCGACTCTCTCCGGCGACGAACCTAAAGAATGTGTTTTCCCTTCGTGCTTCGACGCGGATGTTCAAGTCCCTGGTTCCAGCGGCGTTGGTCATGGTGCTGGGGGCGGACATTCTGGAGCGCACAGTTTTGTCGCTGCCGGTATTGTCGTTGGAGCAGCTGCCGCTGCTGTTCGAAAGCCAGTATCGGTTGCTGCTGGCGACCAGCGGCATTCTGTTCTGCTGGTCGGGTCTGGACTATCTCGTGGAGTGGCGCAGCTGGGAGCAGCGCTTGCGCATGAGTAAGGAAGATATGCGCCAGGAATATAAGGAGATGGAAGGCAGCCCCCAGACGCGCAGCCGCGTCCGCTCCATCCAGCGCCAGATGCGCCGACGCCGACTTCAGGCGGACGTGTCCCGGGCTAGCGTCGTCATCACCAATCCGACCCATTATGCGGTCGCGCTGGAATTCAACTTCGAGACTCTGCAGGCCCCCAAAGTACTCGCCAAGGGTAGAAACTTAATGGCCGAGCGAATCAAGGACGAGGCGCGCTGGGCGGGGGTGCCGATTGTCGAAAATCCTCCCCTGGCACGGTCCCTGTATCGTTCGGTGGAACCAGGACAATCGATTCCGCACGATTTATATGCTGCGGTCGCTTCCATTCTGGCCTTCCTCTATCGCCAGCGAGTGGAGGAGAAGATGCGCGGCAATGCCCGTCAACCGAGACAGTCACAGGAACGAACCCACCCGCAGCGCGCGCATTTGGGCTCCCCCTTGCGCCTCGGATCAGGAATAGGAAATTCCATGGAAACCGCAGAACAGTTTGGCACGACGGATGCAACAGACTCGTCAACAGACACACCCGCTACAGAGTTCCCAGCACGAGAATCATAACGGCAAGACCGGCCCATCGCAGGACAGGCCGGTGAAGGATCAGGAGAAGACACGTGAGTACGCAGGTTGTCGCCCAAAACCCCGGCCCCGCACTCCAGCAACAGGGGAGCAGTCTGCTGCGCTGGCTGACCCCGGAGGCTGCGCGGCGGGCACACGAAATGCTACTTCCTGCGACAGCCATCAGCATGGTCCTGGTGATGCTGGTTCCCTTACCGGCGTTCGCGCTCGACTTGTTATTGACGCTTTCGATCACGGCTTCCTTTCTGGTATTCCTCTCCGCGGTGCAACTGCGCCGGGCCGTAGAGTTCTCCGTTTTTCCGACTTTGTTGCTGCTGCTGACCCTGTTTCGCCTATCGCTGAATCTCGCTTCGAGTCGGCGTATTCTGCTGCACGGATTTGAGGGGACGGGGGCAGCGGGGCAGGTAATCGAGGCGTTTGGACAGTTTGTCGTCGGCGGCAATTACATCGTCGGGTTTGTAGTTTTTCTGGCGCTGATCGCCATTCAGTTCTTAGTGGTGAGTCACGGCGCGGTGCGTACGGCTGAGGTGACGGCACGGTTTACTCTCGATGCCTTGCCGGGCAAGCAGATGGCGATCGATGCCGATTTGAACGCCGGGGTCATCAATGAGGCGACAGCTCGAAAGCGGCGCGAGGGAATTGCACGCGAAGCCGAGTTCTATGGGGCGATGGATGGAGCGGCGCGATTCAACCAGAGAGACTCCATGGCGACCATCCTGATCACCGCGATCAATATCATCGCCGGATTGCTAATCGGGGTCTTCCAGCAAAACATTGCTATCGGGGAAGCGCTGAAGACTTACACCGTGCTGACAGTCGGGGACGGCCTGGTCACGACGATTCCCTCGCTGCTGGTTTCGGTTGCAGGCGGCATTGTACTGACACGCGCCGCATCCTCCTCGAACTCCCTGGGCACAGAGATCGGCGCCCAGATCTTCGGACGTCCCAATACGCTCTGGATTGCCGCCGGTTTGCTGACGGTTATGGCATTGATTCCGGGTCTCCCGAAGCTACCTTTTCTACTAATGGCGGTGGGTTTGGGTTACATGGCTTATCGAATGCCGGCGAGCCCAGCGGTGGCGGAAAATGAGACATCCGCGCCCGGGAAGGACGGAAAAACCGCCGCGGGTGTTCAGGCAGATAACCTCGCCACTCTGCTGCCAATCGACGATCTGAGTCTTGAAATCGGGTTTCAGCTGATTCCGCTGGTTGATGAGAAGCAAAGCGGCCAGATGCTGGCTCGGGTACGCGCGCTGCGAAAGCATCTGGCCAAAGAGTTGGGCTTCATCATTCCTCCCGTGCATATTACCGACAACTTGCGGCTGAAGCCCAGGGAATACACGATCTCGTTGCGCAACGCGGAGATCGCGCGCTGGCAAACGGAAGGCAGCCAATTGCTCGCCGTCAATGCCGACCCCAAGGCGCGGGTGCTGCCGGGTCTGGAGACGCGTGAACCCGCCTTTGGAGTGCCTGCTCGCTGGATCCAGCCATCATTGGCCGAACAAGCCATGGCTGCGGGATATTCCGTTGTCGATCCGACTACGGTCATCGCCACCCATCTCGGAGAAGTCATTCGGCGGGAAGCGCATCGTCTTTTGGGTCGAGCGGAGACCAAGCGTTTGCTCGACAGTTTGCAGGAAACCCATCCCAAGCTGATCGAAGAACTGGTGCCAAAACTGATGACGCTGGGAGAAGTCCAGCGAGTCTTGCAGCAATTGCTGCGGGAACAGGTTTCGATTCGCGATCTTGGATCGTTGCTGGAAGTCATGGTCGAAGCAGCTGCCACCAACAAGAACCTGGTCCATTTGGTGGAAACGATTCGTCAATCGATGGGCCGCCCACTGCTGCAACCTTTGCTCGATGCAGAAGGACAATTACGCATCTTTGTGCTCGATCCTTCTCTTGAAGAGGCAATCCTGGCCACGGTGGAAGGAGATAGCACGCAACGTCTCTTGGGCGATGGAAACCAGCCAGCGCACAACGCGACCAATTTCTTACGCCGGATTGTTGAGTCGTGGAAGCAATTGACGGGAGGGACGCCGAGTTCAGCGAGCCCGGTGCTCCTCTGTTCCAGTCCCGCTCGCTACTATCTGCGGCGCTGGCTAGAGCCATTTATGCCCAGGGTGGCGGTAATCGCACCCGCCGAGCTACCAGTGGATATAAGGGTGCGCTCGTTAGGAACACTGAGTTAGTTGAGTGGTGCCGGAACGACCATTCTCCGGCAGAAGGAGAGAGCAGAATGCCTGTACCCAAATTCCCGTGCCCGACTGATCGTGAGCAAAACGCTCCAATTACGCTGTTCGCGGGTCAACTCCACGCGGACACGGAAGCAACCACCGAACCGAAATCGGACCCGCCATTCAATCAGATGGAGTCCACCGAACGTGAGCAAATCCTTATTGAACACTTGCCGGTGGTGCGCTATATCGCACGCCGCATCCATGAGCATCTGCCTGCGCACGTTGAAATAGAAGATCTGGTGAGCGCGGGCACGGTGGGATTGATCGACGCTTTCAACAAATTCGATGCGTCTAAGAATGTCCAGTTTCGCAGCTATGCTCAATTCCGGATTCGCGGGGCGATTCTTGACAGCCTTCGCACCCTGGACTGGAGTCCCCGCGATCTTCGCCGGAAAGGCCGTGCAATCGAGGCAGCGATGCACGCGTTGACCGGACGTCTAGGGCGGACACCCCTGGAGAACGAAGTTGCCGCCGAGATGCAGATATCTTTGGACGAATATCAGCAGCTGTTGACGGATCTGAAGGGTCTGGAAATTGGCAGTCTCGATGTCGAGCATATGGAAGATTCTTCTGAGGACGAACTAGCGTATGTGCCCAATTCTCCAGAAGAGGGCCCGTTGTTCCGCTGTCTCAAGGCAGAGATGGGAGCCAGATTGGCAGACGCCATTGCCGCACTGCCGGAGCGGGAACGACTGGTACTGACGCTGTATTACTACGAGGAAATGACAATGAAAGAGATCGGCCTGACTGTTGGAGTGGTGGAATCGCGTGTTTCCCAGATCCACACCTCGGCAGTTCTGCATCTGCGTTCCATTCTAGCGAGCGTTCCCGCAGGGGTCGCAAAGGAACGGGCCGGCAAACGTGCCATGAGAAGTGCGCGAACGCGCCATGCTGTCCATCCGGCGCCGGGTGTCGGATAGCGAAAGCCTCAGTGCGTCCAGCCGTTTGAGGAAGGACACCTATTTTTGCCATACGTCGAGGAGGAAGGAAATAAATGGAGAAGCCATTAGCACAGGAAGAAATCGATGCTCTCTTTGCCGCTGCCCGTAGCCGTGGCAGCAACGTCAAGGAGCGACCGGTCAGCGAGCGTGTGCAGCCCTTCACTTTTTCCCGCGGCGGACAGATCAACAACGAACAAATGCGGGCTATCAGTCTGCTCAATGACAATTTTGCGCGGAACCTCACCCATAATCTGGGAGCATTCCTGCGCAGTCGGTTCCACGTCGCGCTGGCATCGGCCGAGCAGCTTCCGTACTCGGAATTCATCGAACGGGTACCCGAGATTTGCTATATCGGCTCAGTTCGTCTTGAGCCGCTGGGGGCCATCTGCGGTTTGGAGTTGGACCTTACCTTGGCACTGTCGATGATCGATCTGTTGCTAGGTGGCGAGGGCCACTCGACTGCCGTACGCGAACTCACCGACATTGAAGAGTCAATTTTAGCGAGCGTGGTCGAGGTGGTCTGCCGCGAGTTGACGTCGGCATGGCAGCCAGTGGGGTTGAGGTTTGATTTTGAAAAACGGCAGCAGCAGACGCAGCTCGCGCGTTTAATGTCTCCCACGGAAAAAACACTCTCCATCAGTTTCGAAATTCGCATGCCACACGTGCAGGGAAACCTCAATCTGGTCTTCCCCGCCGTGGTTTCCAATACCATCCTGCGCCGTCTGATTACCGATTGGGGGCGGCAAAACCGGCGCCGTTCGCCCGAGATGCTGGCTCGTATGGAGGACCGGCTGCAGCACATACGGTTCCGGGGCGCTCTGCAATTGCCTTCGGTGCGCATCGCGGCGACCGAACTGGACGCGCTGCAGGCCGGCTCGATCGTGCGCTTGAATCTTCCTGCGACGTCGCTCTCCGAACTCCGCATCGCCGGAATTCCGTTATTCCACGCGATTCCGATACGCGCGGACGAACACCGTGGCTTGCAAATAACAGAGAGAAACAATCCTTTAATGAACCGAACCGTCGACTGAAGTTGACGGATAAGAGATAGTTGGGAAACCCCACCGAAGATATTTATCACGTTGCTGGAGAGGAATGCCTGGCAAAATGACAAGCAATCGAAACATCTTGGACGTATGGATCGAGGTGGTATGCGCCGAACTGGAAGAACTTCTGCACATTCCGGTAACCGCGACCGCGGACGTGGAGCTTGCACCGGCATCCAGTGCCTATCGGAGCCGATTGTTATTTGAGGGACCCGTGCACGGAGTCATGTATGTCACGGGCTCCGCAGCCAGCCTGGTGCAGTTGGCGCAACTGGTTGCTGGGGAATCCGTCAACCCCCATGCTGCATGGACGGAAGAAGGGTTGGAAGTCTGGCAGATATGGCTGACGGCTGCTGGTCCCAAGCTGGCGTCGCGCCTGAGGCAAGAATTTCCAGAATCGGCCCAAGGTACGTGTTCCGTTCTTCTGGGAGAGACCACGGCAGTCGAGGGAGATACATTGGCGAGCGGTCCCGAAACCGCCGCATCCGGAGCACTCACTCAGCAGTGGTTGCTGCGCGCAGGGGACGGAGAAATTGCATTCTCCAGCAGTGTGCAGATGGAATTTTCGGGAGAGACATCGGCCATAGCAGCAACAGCTGAAGAGATATCGACAACCCCTACCGCGGAGCCGGTTGCTCAGGAAAAACCTGATCTGCGAAAAGACGCCGCGGGACCGTCGCCGCAGGCTGGACGCAGCTCTTCGGAGGATCGGCCGCCCCAAGACCATGCCCATGGGAACGCTCGCGAATTGCAGGTGGAGCAGCAGCCGACTGCGCGGCAGAGCGCAGACAATCACCCGCCGCAGTCGGAGACCCGTTTGCCTGGAGCGGCTCCCAAGCAGCGACTCGATTTGCTTCTGGATATTGAGTTAGAGGCAACGCTGCGCTTCGGGGCGCTGGAACTGCCGCTGCGCGAAGTGCTGGAGCTTGGCCCTGGCGATGTTTTGCCTCTCGACCGGCACGTGCATGAGCCAGTCGACCTGGTGGTCGGCGACCGGATCGTTGCCAGGGGCGAGGTGGTACTGGTTGGAGGAAATTTTGCACTGCATGTCACAGAAGTAGCGGAACCACGCCGCCGATTGGAGACCATTCGATGTTTGTTCTAAACGAAGTGCAAAACCTGCTGTCGGATGTAACCGACGAAAAAACATCTTCGGTGAAAAGCAAATCGGCGGAAGCGAGCGCGCTCAAATCAATTGAGGGTGAAGGTATATGACGATGAGGATTGAACAGTTCCAAGCGGACAGAAAAGCTGCAATTCACGAACTTCCTGCGACGTGGGCGGAGATCGCACGGCGGCCTGAGAGCTGGCCGACCATACGGGAGCAGCCTCTGGAACATGCGTTCTTTCTGAATACCTGCATGAACCCTGATTGCAAAACCAGCTGGCTCCGGCTCTGGAGGTGGCGGCATGTGCCGCGCTTTGAGGGACAATGGGCGTGCAGTCCGGAATGTATGCAGGCGTTAGTCGAGCGAGCAGTGGAGCGGGAACTTGGCGATGGATCCTCCCTGGAGCCGACGAAGCGCACCCATCGCATTCCCCTGGGACTGTTGATGTTGTCGCTTGGGTGGATCACTCAGGAGCAATTGCGCAGGGCACTGGACGCGCAACGGGCCACTGGCGGAAAGGCGCGCATCGGCGCCTGGCTCATGCGGCAGTCGAACTTATCAGAAGAGCAGGTTACGCGCGCGCTCAGCATGCAGTGGGGATGCCCGGTCCTGTCTCTGACCAGCCACCAGCCAGAGACGGTCTCGACTTTGATTCCAAGGATCCTTCTGGACACCTACGGGATGGTGCCACTACGTACCGGCTCGGCTCGATTGGCCTACTTGGCTTTTGAGGATCGCATGGATTCCACCGTTGCACTTGCGGTCGAACGAATGAGCGGACTTCGTATCGAAGCGGGCGTCGTTACGGCGTCTCAGTTTCTGCGCGTACATGAACGGATGATGGGCGCCGCTTTCCCGAAGGCCCAACTCCTTGAAGTGAAAACCCCAGCCCTGATAGCGAAAGAAATTGCTGCGGCGATCGAGCGGGCTCGTCCGCACCAAGCCAAGCTGGTGCGGATGCGTCGGTACTTCTGGCTGCGTCTCTGGCGCACTCCGGCAACCTCGAGCTCCGCGTCGGGACCTCATGCAGCTTCGCTCAGTTACATTCCAAGGATCCACCAGGTAGAAGATGTCCTGATTTCCTTGCGACCCGAGCAATCGTCTTGACGTACTGGTTGCGAAACGACGTCAAGGCCGGTGAGCATCCCATTGGGATCAGGTTGGGAGGGTTATCGCGAATGGTATCTGAGATTTCGAGCTGCCGTCGCGACGTGAGGCAGTAGATATGAGCCTTTTCTAATCTCCCGCCCACCGCGCCGGCACACATTGTGCAGAAGGTCTTAAGTACTGGAGAAATCAGGCAACCGTGGACAGTGGATATTACGCAGCCTTCACCGGATTATTGGCGCGTCAACAGGCGCTGGACGCGACTGCCAATAACCTGGCCAATACGAATACCACCGGCTTCCGCGCAGAGCGGGAGTTTTTCAGCGACGTCCTGAGCGGCCCCAACGCGTTCGGTTCTCAGTTGAACACGGCGGTCAACGACTATGGCGTTCTGGGTGGCAATCAGATCGACCTTTCTCAAGGGCAGATGGTGAGTACCGGCAATGCTCTGGATCTTGCTCTGGAAGGGCAGGGGTTTTTCGCCGTGGTGGACCAGCAGGGCAATATCCAATACACACGCGACGGATCCTTTATGCGCTCAAGCAAGGGCGTGCTAACGACCCGCCGGGGAGAGCCGGTTCTAAATGCCCAAGGTAAACCCATCACCATCCCCACCGGTCCAGTGACGATTGCAGCCGACGGAACCGTTTCGGTGAATGGAGGAGCCTCAGGAAAAATTGGGATTTTTACCTTCGCGAGTGGAACGCCGCTGGTGCCGGAAGGTCTCAGCCGATACCAGGCGCCCCCGAAGACCGCGACAGTGACCACAGCGGCTGTAGTGCATCAGGGAAAACTGGAGAGCTCCAACCAGAACGTTGTGCAGGGGACGCTGCAATTGATTTTGGTCCAAAGGCAAGCCGAAATGATGATGAAGGCTTTGTCCGTTTTCAGCAACGACCTTGATCAGCAGGCGAGTCAGGACCTGCCACGTGTTTAATCTGAAAGATTTCTATGGGATACCGCTGAACGTACTGCTCGAGCAAAAACAGATCCTGCTCAACTACGCCCATTGAATGAGGAGAACAGAGATGATTCGTGCGTTATACACGGCTGCCAGCGGAATGAGCGCCGAGCAGCTCAATCTGGACACAATCGCCAACAACCTTTCGAACTCCGGCACCGTCGGCTTTCGCAGCAAAGTGCTCCAGTTCCAAGACATGATCTACCAAAACCTGATCACACCGGGGGCGGCGCAGAGCGCACAGACCGTCTCCGCCGGTCTTCAGGTTGGCCTGGGAACGCGCTCCACGGAGAGCGAGACCATCCTGACTCAGGGCGGGTTAAATCAGACCAACAATCCTCTGGATCTTGCCATCCAGGGAGGTGGATTCTTTCAGGTCCAACTTCCTGACGGGACCATTGCATATTCGCGTGCTGGAAATTTTCAGCTGAACAACCAAGGCCAGATGGTTGATGTCAATGGGAACATGCTGTTACCTGCCGTCACCATCCCTTCGAATGCCACCTCGGTTACGATCACGCAGTATGGCGTGGTGAATGCAACCCTTCCCGGTCAGGCGAATCCTTCGCAGCTCGGCCAAATTCAACTTGCCACCTTCACAAACCCTGGAGGATTAAGCAACGTTGGTTCCAACCTGTTCCAGGCGACCCTCTCATCAGGACAGGCGGTGCTGGGCAACCCGGGAGACGCCACCGGAGTGGGAACCTTGCAACAAGGCTACCTGGAAAACTCGAATGTCGACGTCGTGCAGGAATTCGTCGCAATGATCATGGCGCAGCGCGCCTATGAGAGCAACGCGAAGGTGGCAACTGCCGCCGATGACATGTATCAGCAGGTAAACAACCTGGTGAAGTAGCAATTGTGGTTGCTCGAGTAGATCGTGACCGCGAAAGAATATTGAGACGCCCCAATGAAGTTCAGAAGGACCATCTTCGGTGTATTGGCAGCGGTGATCAGCGGTTCCGCTCTTGGCCAGACGCCATGCTCCGCGCATTCACCGGAGCACGCGGTCCCGGCAGGATGGAGCGCCGACACCGGTGACACAAACCCACCGCCATCGCGGGCGGCCTCGGGTTGGTATCGTCTGGACCACGTCTTGGTCGACCCCACTCTCCATCGCCGCTGGGCATTCATCGCAAATTGTTCGCACCCAGAATGGCCTCTTCAGGTGGTGGCGCTGACCGGACCATCGATCCTTCCCACTACAGCCGCAAACGCAACCCCAGGGCCACAAGCCGCGCCAGTCGCAGTCAAACGGGTTCCTCCGGCGGTCGCAATGGACCGTCCTGCGCCTTCGAAACAGCCCTTCCCCCCCTACCGGGTCGCGCCAAATTACACCGCAACGCCCGTACCGATCTCCTCCTCAATGGAGCTGTTGGTTCGGGCCGGCGACATGGTCCATCTTTGGAGTTCCGAGAAGAACGTACGGCTCGAGATTAACGCGGTCGCCGTGGAATACGGACATGCCGGGCAAGTCATTCATCTGCGGCGTATGGGTCAGAGCACGTTGCTTGCTGGAGTTGTCGTTGGCAAGGATTCCGCGGAGTTGATGCCATGACGATTCCAATGTCTTCCTACAGAGCTACAGCCATCCTCGCATTGCTGCTGATCGCACTCAGTCCGACGTCCTTTGCCGGCGACAAAAAAAAGTCGATGGGGATCAAGCCGAACCCGGCCAGCGAGGATCTGGCAAGCTACATTGCAGAGGTGCGCAAGATGTATCCGGGGCAGATGGACGATGGTTCCATATGGAGCGCCACCGGCAGGCTCACGTCGCTCCCAACCGATGTCAAAGCTCTCAATCCGCACGATTTAATTTCGATCATCATTTCGGAGAATCTTTCGGCCTCCACTGGCGGAACGGTGAAAAACTCACGTGCGTCTACGGCGATCTCACAACTGAGCGCACTATTTGGAGCCTTTTCCACGTCGAGCGCCGCAAATAACGCCGTGAATCAAAATGCTTCTTCCAGCCTGAACGCCCAAGGGCAAAGCGTCACCGACTCCAGCCTGAACACGACTGTCGGTGGAGAGGTGGTCGACGTATTGCCGAATGGCATTCTCGTGATTGAAGCCGCCCGGCAGCTGGAGTTCAACCAGCAAACGGAAACGATCATCATGCGTGGGCTGGTGCGTCCGCAAGATGTCAACCCGCAAAACCAGGTGATGTCCACGGCTATTTCCGGCCTCCAGGTCCAGGTAGTTGGCAAAGGGATCGTCAATGATTCCACCTACCGAGCCAATCCAGTCGTACGCATATTGCAACGAATTTTGATTCCGTAGCATGGGTAGATAGACGGCGATGCCAAAAACCCCGCAGAAAATCCGAGAAAGACACGCCTACGAGATCGTTCTCATTTTCGTATGCCTTCTACTGTGGATGAATAAGGAGGTCCGGGCGCAAGGACTGGCCCGAAATTCTGCGGCTGTCAATCAGTCAACGGCGGCCCCGACACAACCGCTCGACGCGCTCGAAAAGGGGAACGCAGCAGCCATCTCCTTGTCATCTCTGTCAGAGAATGGAATCGCTACCGAAGAGGCCTCGATTAAAGATGTCAGCTCGGTTGAGGGCATTCGCGATAATCAGTTGATTGGCTACGGCATCGTTGTGGGGCTGCAAAATACCGGGGACAGTCAAATGACGTATTTTCCGCTTCAGACTTTGCTCTCCACGTTACAGCGGCTGGGAATCATGGTGCCATATCCCCTCACATCGATCATGGTGAAGAACATGGCGGGCGTTTTTGTGGAGGGAACCTTGCCGCCGTTTGCGCAACCCGGCTCAAAGATCGACATCACCGTATCCTCCACCGGAGACGCACGGAGTCTATCCGGCGGCATGCTTCTGATGTCTCCTCTCTATGGCGCAGACGGGCAGATCTACGCCGAAGCACAAGGTCCGCTCGTGGTGGGCGGATATTCCATTTCTCAAAATGGAAATATGAAGCAGATGAATTTTCCAACGACTGCTCGCGTCCCCGACGGGGCTATTATCGAACGCGCCGTGGCGATCGACCTTGCACATCGCCATACTTTGACGCTGGTGCTGAATGAGGCGGATTTTGAAACAGCGACGCGGGTGGCGGCAACCATCAATCAATCCTTCGGCACCAGTATGGCGCATGCGATCGACAGTCGCCGCATTGAACTGGCGGTTGCGCCGGGACAGGACGTGCCCGAATTGCTGGCCCGCGTGCAGTCGCTGCAGGTGAAGATTTTTCCGCATGCCCGTGTTGTAGTGAACGAACGCACCGGCACGGTCGTCATCGGCGGCAATGTGCGTCTACAACCCGTTTCTATTTTGCATGGGGGATTGCAGATCGACGTTGAGTCGCACTTCGATGTTTCCCAACCCAATCCCATGGGAACGGGGACAACGCAAGTCGTGCAACAGACCCAGGTGCAGGCGAATAACCTTCCGGTGAATCGCATCGAACTGAAAGAGGGCGCAACCGTGGACGATCTGGTACGAAGCCTGCAGTCGATTGGCGCATCTGCTACCGACGTGATTTCAATTTTGCAAGCTATGAAGCAGGCGGGCTCATTGCAAGGTGATTTGGTGGTGATGTAGACATGAAGATTGCGAATTCTGATTTATTGCCGATCGCTGCAGGGGTGTCGCACGGAACTCCCAGCCCACAATTGGTAAAAGCCGCGAATGCATTCGAGGCGAACTTCCTGGGAGAACTCTTAAAACCCATGCGGGAAGACCCACTTTTCGGAAATGGCAGCGGATTGGGAGGAGACAGCCTCGGCAGCAGTGGAGCGGAGGGCGGAAGCATGGGGACTATCAGTGGCCTGGCTTCCGAAGCCCTCGCGCAGGCGATTGCCAAACGTGGTGGCTTCGGCATCGCGAAGATGGTTCTGGCACAGCTTACTCCAATGGAAAAGACCGCATCGCAGACCTCTGCATCCTCGGCCGATCCGAAATGCGGTGATTGTGCGCCAGAGTTGACGATGAGACCGGCAGCTTCTTCGGATGCCGGCGGTGCGGAGATGCTCGGGCAGGGAAACATATCTGCCGCAGCCGCCAACACGTCCCTAATAAACCGGAGCGGCAAACTGACGCGTGGTGCGGTTTCCGCGGACGATAGTAACGGTTCGTTATCGGTGCAAATCCTCCATCCATTAGGAGTTCCAAAGAAATGATGGGTCGCCGACGGCCAATTTTCCTGAGGAGAGCATGTTGAAGTGTTGGAACGGATTTTCTCCTTGTTTTCGGGGTCAGTCCGCTAAAGTCCGCGGCGAATCTGCCGATTTGTTCAGTTGTGGAGGAATATGCAATGAACTTGTCCGGAATTCTAAATAGCCTTCCAGGCCTTCTTCGTTCGCAGCAAACGGGCAGCTCGTCACCCGCGACTTCGAATGCGACAACTTCGCAATCGCAGGCGGCGATTCCAAACGGCGGTAAAACAGACCAGGCGGATCTCAGCAGCACGGGTTTGGCGGCGGCACAATCCGCGACGTCGGATGTACGCATGGAAAAAGTGCAAAATGTGCGCGCTGCGATCGACGCAGGTACATACCAGGTTTCCGCACAAGATGTGGCGGATAAGATGATCCAGAATCTTCTTGGCTGAAATTAGCGACAGGAGAAGACATCGCGAGTGGCAGACAGGCTAACGCCTGCTGCGGAGAGTGAAGGAAAGTACGAATGGGACGACTGCAGAAAGCAATGGAGGAAGCGATCGCCGCCCTCACAAGATTGGATGCGGGTGCTTTGGAAGGATTACGCTCGGAGATCCAGGAACTGACAGCGGTCTCGAACAGCCCGGAAGACGTTGTTGCGATTCTGCAGTCCCATCGCCTGCTGGGTGCGTTACTACACGAAACGGCGCGCAACTTAAGGGTGTTTCGGGCGGCGGCTGGGCGGCAGACTTCTGAACTTGGCTGTTACGCGCTTCGACCCAGATAGACAATCATGCAGTCGCACCAATTCGGAGACGGATTCATCGAGGCTGGATCGAGGGAAGTTAGTTTTGAAGCGGCACTGCGAAGAGGGCAGGAAAGATGGCGACATTGAATTCCGCATTGCAATTGATGTCTGGAACTCTTACCGCCGATCAGTCCGCGCTCGATGTGACTGCGAACAACGTGGCCAACGCCAACACTCCCGGCTATACCCGAGAAGTTCCCGTGTTCCTGGCGAACGATTCGGTGACCATCAACGGCATTGCGTATGGCCAGGGCGTGCAAATGACGGCGGCACAATCCCAGCGGAGCATGGTTCTGAATGCCGCAATCCAGCAACAAACTCAGACCCAGCAGGCTACAAGCAGCGAGGCGACCGCGCTGACCCAGGTGGAAGATATCTTCAACCAGGTGACAACCTCGACCAGCAGTTCCGGCGTGAACAGCTTGGGCGACCAGGTGAACAATTTCTTCAATTCGCTCAGCCAGCTTGCCGCCACCCCGTCCAGCGTTTCCCTACGCGAGAGCGTATTGACAGCAGCCGGGCAGATGACTTCGTCCTTCAACAGTGCGGCTTCGCAACTGAACCAGCAAACCATTTCCTTGAACACGCAGGTACAGGGTGTGGTGGACCAGATCAATCCGCTGCTCACGTCGATCGCAGCGCTGAACCAGCAGATCTCCAGCTCCAGTCCCGCCGCCGATGCTGGTTCACTTGAAGATCAAAGGCAGTACGACCTGCAGCAGCTTTCTCAGTTCATAGGGGTCAATGTCGTTACGAACGAAGACAACAGCATGACCGTGACGACGACCGGCGGGGCGCTCTTGTTGTCGAAGGATCAGGCGTTTCAGTTGACGACGGGCAATGTTAGCGGCAATGTCGATGTATTTACCAGCGCTCCCGGAGGAGCGACCGATATCACTAAGGCGCAGGAGAGCGGGGGAGGACAGCTTGCCGGACTGCTCACGGCCAGAGACCAGGATATTCCCGCGGTCTTGAGTCAGATCAACACTCTAGCTTCCGGCGTAGCCACCCAAATCAACTCCATTCAAACCAGCGGGACAGATTTGAATGGCGATGCCGGCCAACCTCTGTTCGCCCTGTCGACACTCGATCCGGCAGCAACTCTTTCGGTGGCGCTCACGGATCCCTCGCTGATTGCCGCATCTGCCACGGGGAATGGTTCCGGCGATAATACCAACCTCGAAACCATGATCGGCGTTCAGAATCTCAGCAATGTGAACGGCCAGACCCCCGCCAACTTTTATGCCTCGTTCATCTCTGTGCTTGGGAGCAAGGTATCGGGCCTGAATACACAAAATCAGGCGCAGCAGGCCTCGCTTACTCAGATGCAATCGCAAGCCAATTCGTTCTCCAGCGTTTCTCTCAACGAGGAGGCGGCCAATTTGCAGACCTACGAGCAGGCCTATCAGTCCGCGTCCCAGGTATTCAGCATTGTCGATACGCTGATCAATAGCGCGTTGAACCTGGGAGTGCAGACGGCGGTGACATAGTGCGGGGCGTGTGTCCGTTGACGAGGGAGCCATGAGAATCGACCCACAATACATTCAAAATTTGGTGAGCGCGGCTAACCAGAACTCCGCCAACCAACAGACCTACAGCACGGAAATTGCAACTGGCGTGAGCGTGAATAGCCTCTCCGACAATCCCTCCGCTGCGTCGCAGGATTTTCTGTTGCGTTCAGAAATCAGCAGCAACGACAATTTTGTCCAAACTGCGAGTGGAGTCACGGGTGCTTTACAAGTTACGGACACGGCGCTGGGCAGCGTTGTCACACAAATCACTCTAGCCATTTCACTTGCGACGGAGGGAAATAATGGCACGCTGAACGCCAGTGATCTCGCATCCATTGCAAACCAATTGACCGGTGTACAATCGGAGATTCTGTCGCTGGCTAACACCAGCTATCAAGGACAGTATGTGTTCGCAGGCAGCCAGACTTCAACACAGCCATTCTCTCTCGACACCAGCACCACGCCAGCGACTGTGGTGTACTCCGGAGATTCAATGCAGACAACAATTCAGAGTCCCTCTGGACAAGGTTTTCCGTTGAACGTTCCCGGCAATCAGATCTTTGGCTCCGGCAGCACTGGGATTCTGGTGACGTTGAGCAACCTGATCGCGAGCTACTCTGCCGGCAATGCCGACATCGTCGATACGACGGCATTGAACACTGACTTGCAAGGAATCTCGCAACAACGGGTGATTATCGACAACTCAATCACGGGATTGCGATCCGCCAGCACGTACACGCAAAACCAGACCACCCAATTACAGGCGGTGCAGGACACTCTAATCCAGGCCAATACTGCCCAGGTCGCCACCCAACTCAGCACGTCGGAGACGCAGGGAACGGCGTTGCTCGATACCATCGCGGGTCTCGAGCAGGAGCCGACCTTGTTTACAGTTCTAAAGTAGTTGATGGACCGATTGGATTCCGGTCACCGAGTCCACTATCTATGCTGGTGCATATCGTGAGCCGCGCTCGAATTGATGAACGAACTTGTTCCGGATCGAGTCACTGACACCGCGGCTGGGCCGGATTGGGGTACTACCCGTGAAAGCTTCTCCGCATGTTGCGGATTTTGATGGGCCAAAGAAGATGGTTTGGCATGAGCCGGTTTCGCAAACACACGCTCCTCACTCCCGGCTTGCTGTGGCATGGGCAGAACAATGATGTCGACCCGTCGATTTCTGCTTCGGCCCGCCTCCGTAAGATTGCTGGCGACCGGGTGATATTGTGCGTATCCTGCTGCGGCGAGTCGATTGGGAAGAATGTGGTCCTCTTCAATAAACAAGCGGGTTAACACCGTCGCCCTCGCGGTTGAGAGCTCCCAGTTGTCGGAGTATTCGGCGTTATGGATCGGCACGTTATCTGTATGGCCCTCGATCCGCACATCGTAAGGGGTTGTCGCGATTGCGTGGCCAATCTCATTGAGTGCCGGCAAGGAAGACGCGATTGGCACCGCAGATCCGCTCTGAAAAAATCCCGCAGAACTGAGCGAAATGAGCAGCCCGGCATGACCCAGGTTCACGGTTACCAGTCCGTCGGCGATCTGTGGCGCCAGGACCCGTTCCATTCTGTGTTTTAAATTGCGCAGATCCTCCATCGCCAATGCCATCGCCTCAAGGTCGCCGTCTGATGGGACCGCATGAGGAGCAGGCACGACGACGCTGCTCAAACCCGTCTGCCTGCTGGTCGAGGGAAAAACGCCCATCGTTCGGAATGCGGTGCGGATGGAAGCCTCGGCTTGCTGTGTTTTCCTGTGGTCCTGTCGCGAGCTGGCGAACATCACCACGAAAAATGCGAAAAGCAAAGTGACAAAGTCGGCGTAGGAGACCATCCATCGGTCGTGATTGACATGCCCGGTTTTTCTTTTCCGGCTCATACCTTGATGCTCTCCGGTGGAACTGGCTGAGCCGATTGAACCGTTTGCTCTTCCAGAAAAGTCCTCAGTTTCAGTTCCACCATGCGGGGATTCATTCCCTCCAGAATGGCGACCACACCCTCCAGCATCAATTCTTTTTGAATGTACTCCTCGCGGTAGCGAATCTTGAGTTTCCCGGCAGCGGGCAGACAAATGATGTTGGCCAATCCGAGACCGTAAATGGTGGCGACAAACGCCACTGCAATTCCGCGTCCCACTTCTGCCATGTTGTCGAGGTGCTGCATCACTTGAATCAGGCCGAGAATGGCGCCAATGATGCCGATGGTGGGAGAGAATCCCCCCGCTGACTCGAACACTTGTGGAATCCTGTCCTCCGATTCACTGCGATTGTCGAGATACAACTGCATGATCTTTCGCAATTCAGCGGGGTCGGTACCGTCCACGGCGAGCATCAAGGCCTGTTTGAGAAATGGATCGTTTACTGATTCCAGATCGTGATCGAGGGAAACGATTCCGCTACGTCGCGCCTTGTTGGCAAAGATCACCAGCTGGCGAACCGCAGCTTCTCCGTCGGGTCGCCTACTGACGAAAACCCTGGCGAGATTTTTCAGCGCCAATACGACAGTCGCAAGCGGGAACTGTACCATCACCGCGCCGAGCGTACCGCCGAAGACAATCATGGCGGCGGTCGGCTGCAGGATCTGGCCAATCTTTCCTCCTTCAAGCATCATGCCCGCAACGATGCCACTCAGTGCGATTAGAATGCCGCTGAAACTACTCTTGTCCATTGGTCGCGCTCCGCTTGGCTGAAAATTGGTCGATCGGACCTAATCCGTTTCGCGCCCCCGCCGCCGCCAACTTTCATCCTGGTCCAGATGCGGATTCGTTTGAGGAACAGCCGTGGCCACAGATTGCGCCGTCGACGCGGACATAGCGGAAATGGGTTGGGTGAGGTCGAGCGTGGCTATGCCTCCCGCAAACGCATGTCGCAAGAGACGCGAGCGAAAAGCGATGACCCGTTCAATCAACTCATGGGTAGACTCGGTGACGACAATCTTGTCTCCCGTGACCAGCGTAATGACCGTATCAGGGCTTGCTTCTGCATACCGAATCAGGTCACTATTCACAACCATGTGTTCTCCGTTAAGTCGTGTAAGTTCGATCATCCGTGCTTCCCTTCAGAGACGCCCCATCAGTGGGCTTATCGGCGCGGATCCAGAAAGGATGATTCAATTAGGACTCAAATCGATCATCTCTTTGCAGTGAGTCGCAGACGGTAAGAATTTCTGCATATTTGGCAAGAAAAGATAAAGTGCGTGAACGCAAGGTCGATGAAAGGGGTGAGCACGAGGTTCCTGACCATGGAAGCCCTTGAAGCCGCCTCGCTGGTATTGAAGCGGAGTCGGTGGATCGGGCAGGGGCGGGAGGCTCGCAAGTAAAACCATCTCAACAGGAGCCAATCGTATGTCACTAGGTGTCTTAAATAATATCTCCGCGATTTACGCAGAAAATAACCTGAATCAGACCAGCGCCAGTTTGCAGAACACACTGACGCAGCTTTCCTCAGGGTCGCGCATTAATTCCGGCGCCGACGATGCTGCCGGCCTTTCACTGGCCGACGGTCTCGGCGCAAATTCGGCCGCACTCACACAATCTGCAACCAATGCCAGCAGCGGCGTCGGTTTGCTGCAGGTGGCCGATGGAGCCCTTTCTCAGGTGACCAACCTGTTGAATCGCGCCGTCACGCTGGCAACGGAAGCCTCCAACGGTACGCTCAACAGCTCTCAGGACGCTGCGGCCAACCAGGAATATCAGTCCATTCTGGCAGAGGTGAACAACATTGGTTCGACGTCCAGCTATAACGGCGTCGCCGTATTCGGCTCCACCACAGCAATCTTCACTGGAGATGCTTCCGCGATCGGCTCCAGCGTTGACACGCTGAGCGTCAAAGCATTAACGTCCGCCAGCGTCGGCGACGTCGGCGGAACGATTGGATCAGCAAACACGGCCCACATCTACACCAGCACCGGTGTGGCCTCCGGGACAACAACTTCAGCGGCGGGAACGCTGTCTATCCAGGTAGGAACGGGTACGGCCGTAACGGTCAACATTGCTTCCGGATCGAGCATTTCAAACATCGCCACCGATATTAACAATTCCCATATCGGCGGGATTTCGGCCACCGTGCAGTCGGCGGGCGGATTTGACAGTCTGGTCATCAGTGATCAGGGCGCGGCCTTGACCGGCTTCGTCGGCACCGCAATGGGCTTTACCACTGACCCAACCTTCACCGCCACCGGCGGCGCAGCGGCCAACGGCATCTCGTATACGGAGGGGACCGGTCAAGACTTGAGCAGCACAAAACTGGACAATCCCACCGATGCGCAAACGGCGCTGACAGCGATTAATAGCGCGATTTCCGATGTAGCCGCCCAGCGCGGTTACCTGGGATCGCAGATCAATACCTTGAACTCTGCGGCGAATGTTGAAAGCACCGAGCAGACGAATGTGGTTTCGGCGCAGAACAACATCATGGCGACGGATTACGGTCAAGCGACTTCAAACCTGTCGAAGTACCAGATTCTGAGTCAGACTGGCATCAGTGCCCTGGCCCAGGCCAATACTGTGCAGCAGGAAGTGTTGAAGCTGCTGCAATAGTCCCTCCTCCACGTGCGCCGAAGGCGGCTTCCCCAGCTGTTTTCGGCGCTGCATTTCTCAGGAAAGATTTAGAGATCTTTTTGCAAATGGCCGCATTCTTGCCTTCCTTTCCTGCGAGCAGACACTTCTGTCGAGGTTACGATGGGAACTCCAGTGGGAATTTCTTTTGGATCGCCAACCAGCGGTCAGGGCTTCGATGTTGCCACCACGGTGAGTCAAATCACGGCCAGTATGCAGGCTGTGGAGACGCCGTGGAACAATCAATTGACTCAGCTGAAGAGCGAAGACACTGCCTATACCGCGCTGGGAACGGATCTTTCGAGCCTGACGACCAGTTTGCAGGCGCTCACAGACTTTCAGGGTGTGCTCGCCTCCATGGAAGGGTCGAGCTCGAACACCAGCGTGTTACAACTCACCTCCGCCAGCAATACCGCCATCGCCGGCAGTCACACGGTGGTTGTCAGTACCTTGGCGCAGACCAACTCCTACTACTCGAACGATTTTTCGAACACTTCCGACCTGGTCACAGGCAGCCTGACCTTAACCATCAATGGCAGCCAGCAAACCATTAATGCGGACTCGGGCGGAGATACACTCACGCAGTTGGCGGCTAATATCAACAACGCCGAAGTGGGCGTCACCGCCAACGTGATTACCGACGCCGGAGGTCAGCGATTGTCGCTGACCAGCAACACCAGCGGGGCTGTGGGAGGGTTCACGATTGCCTCCGCGCTCACTGATGCCACCACGCCGTCCAACACCATTGGCTTCACCCAGGCGCAACCCGGTTCGGACGCCAGTTTCTCCGTCGACGGCATCAGCGAGACCAACAGCTCCAACACAGTGTCGAATGCCATCCCTGGTGTCACCTTTCAGCTACTGGCGGCTGCGCCTTCCAGTCCTGTGCAGGTTGAAATTACAAACAACAACAGTTCCGTGGAGACGGCCTTCAGCACCTTTGTCACCGATTACAACCAGGCGATCACAGACATCAACGCGCAGGAAGGCAAAGATTCTTCCGGCAATCCTGAGCCGCTCTATGGCAGCCCGAACCTCGCGATGCTGCAGGAGCAGCTACAGTCGGCGCTGACCTTCATGACCTCCGGAGGTGTCACGGCTACTACAGGTTCGGGCAGTCCGGCGAGTTGGGAAATGCAGGCGCCCTCGGCCAACGATACGTATACCGTAGCTGCGGGAGCATTTGGCTCGGGTAGTGGTGGCACTGGGACCAGCGCGGCTATCACCTCGCCCTCAACGTTGACCCAGATCGCTGCCACCCTCAATGTTGCGGGGACCGGGTACACAGCGACCCTGGATCCGACCGCGACAATCCTCACGGTGACAGCTGCGGCCTCTACTCCCGCCACGTTGGCGTCGACGGTTCCCACGCTCGCCTCCAGCGGCAGCGGCAGTGTCACCTCGTTGACGCAACTGGGCATCTCTGTCAACAACGATGGCACCTTGACGTTTGACTCGAGCACGCTGGATAGTCTGTTGAATACCAATTACCAGGACGTGGCGAATTTCCTGCAGCCTGGTAATGGTTTTACTTCGTTTGGCGATAACTTCACTAACACGCTCAATAACCTGGGCAACGCAGCGCCCGATGGCCTGATTTACCTGGCACTGCAGTCCGATCAATCGACAGAGACGACACTCAACACAGATGTCACCAATGAGAACACCTTGATCACTCAACAGACGCAAACGCTAACCACGGAGCTGAACGAAGCCAATTACACGCTCACAGAGATTCCGCAGCAGCTGGATTACGTCAACGAGCTCTACAGCGCCATCAGCGGCTACAACACGAACACCAACGGATGACGCCAAAGCGCGGGAGGGATTGCGATGAATTATCAGCAGCAAACGCTGGCGGTAATGAATAGTTTGGATTTGGTGGTGGCTCTGTACGACGGCATGATCCGCTTTTTACATCGAGCGATTGGCAACGTAGAGGAGGGCGATGTTGCGGGCCGTCGTGATTCGATCCGACGCGTGCTCGAGATCCTGACCTATTTGCAGGCACGCTTACGGGCGGATATCGGCGGAGAACCCGCGATGGTATTGTCGGAGTTCTATGCAGTCGTCTATGCCCAATGTGTGCGTGCTTCACGCGATGCCTCCGTTCCCCTGCTCGAGCAGTGCATACGGGACGTCCTGAACGTTCGCAACGCGTGGCAGCAGGTCGCTCGCACTCATCCCCAGGGCGGCCCAGAAGCGAGAACGCGCGAGGCGAGGAATTCTATCTCACTCGATTCGAGGTCGATCGCATCCTTAGAACATATGGCGGACACGCATTCCTCATCCTCAATGGAACCGGAATCACACCGTTGGTCGGCGTAGAAGGCTTCATTCCCTTATATGCCGACATCCACTCTCAGTCACGAGACCGTCCTGGATTCAGACCAGAATATCCCTGAGCGTTTTTTTGCGCGACAACCAATTCTCGACCGGCAGAAACAAGTGTTCGGGTACGAGTTCCTCTTCCGGTCGGGCAGCCAAAACAGCTCCTGCATCGCATCTTCCGCGGAGTCTGATTCCGCTACCCGCCTCATGGTGGATAACTCCCTGCTCTATGACTTCGAGGCACTGTCCGGTACCGGCAAGACATTCCTCAATTGCACGCGCGAGGCTCTGACCGAAGGGCTGGTGACACTTCTACCCGCTCGCTCTACCGTGCTGGAGATCCTGGAAGATATTGAGCCGGACAGTGAGGTTGTCGAAGCCTGTCGCAGACTGCGCGACTTGGGATATCAACTCGCACTCGACGACTTTGTACTGCGCCCTGGGTTGGAGCGACTCCTCCCCTACGCCGACTACATCAAGATTGATTTCCGTCTGAGCGATGTGTCCGAACGTGCCAAAACGCGACATTTCCTCAGAGGGTGCTGCGCGCGCCTCATCGCCGAAAAAGTTGAAGAAGAGCAGGAGTTTAGCGTTGCACTGCAAGAGGGGTTCGACCTATTTCAGGGTTATTTCTTCTGTCGTCCAGCCGTCTTCTCAAGAAACCACATTCCGTCGAATCACCTCTCTTACCTGCAAATACTGGCCGCCGTCAGCCGGCCGTCCTTTGAGTGGAAGGTAATCGCGAGGCTGGTTCGTCAGGAACCGCCGCTGTCCTATCGTCTGCTTCGCATGGTCAACAGCGCAAACTACATGGTGCGCTGTGAGATATCTTCCCTGGAACGAGCTCTCGTGGTTGTTGGAGAAGACGGATTCCGAAAGCTGATTGCGGTTGCCATCACGGGCGAACTCGGCAAGGGCCAACCGTCGGAGCTCATCCGCCAAACCTTGCAACGGGCAAGCTTTTGCGAAATGGCTGCCGGGCACTTGCATGAGGACCCCACGGAGCAATATCTGTATGGATTGCTGTCGCTTTTGCCTGCTGTATTAGGCATCCCCATGCCCCAGATCGTAGAACTGCTGCCGCTACGAACCCCCGTCAAGAACGCGCTGCTGGGCGAGTCCAACGAGGTCTCTCGCTCGCTAAACTGTTTCCTCAAGTACCAATCGGGTCAATGGCACTGCCCAGGTTGCAATGGGGGTTCGCTCGGGGCAGACCAAATGCATGATCTCTACCGAAGGTCGCTGCTCTGGGCCGACGAGCACTCCGCCACTTAGAATTGGCGAATACAAGTGACCCCAACACACCCGGATTGCGGCCGTGAGTAGACGTCACTGGCGCGGTCAGCTATTTCCGTGACCCGCTAACATCATTGAGCCGCAAAACGACGGAGTTTCGGGGAAACCGGTTCTGTCGTGTTCGCCTCGCCTGCGACGCAAACTGTATTCGCCCCTTGTTGCTTCGCAGCTGTTAGCGTGCGCTCCGCTTCTCGCAAAACGATCAGTGGAGAGCGTCCTAAACTGGAGGCGACGCTGATGCAGGTAGTCATGGTAATCTCACTCCCCTCGACCAGAAAAGGTCGCGAGGCGATCGCAAGACGAATGCGCTCCGCCTTCGCAGCGGCTTCGGAAGCGGCGCACCCAGGCAGCGCGATTAAGAATTCGTCATCTGCATAACGCCCCAGCACGTCGTAGCTGCGCAACTGACGTCGGAGGCGATTGACGAGCAGTTTCAGGAGCTTATCCGCATGATTGGAGCTATATCTCAGGTTCAAGGCGCTGAATCCATCGATATCGAGCAGGACAATGCTCAGTGGAGTTCGCAGGCGCTGCACGCGGTCGGTCTCCTTAAAGATCAGATCCAGAGCTGCTTCTCGTCGCCACACCCCTGTAAGGGGATCGTGAGTGGAGTGGAATTCCATGGCCATCGCGGTGTCGCTTAGTTCCCGGTACAAGCTCTGCACACGTTCCCCGGTACGGATCCTCATGCGAAGATCCTGAAGGTCGAAAGGCTTGACGAGAAACTCGTCGATCCCGGCATCCGTGGCCATGACAACTTCCTCGGCACTGGGGCTCTCACTCATCAACATTAGCCAAAGCTGCCGCCTGCGCGAACGGCGTCGAATCTCCAACCCAATTTCCAGTCCTGTTATCGGAGTGAGCGAAGAACTCATGAGCGCCATTGCGGGTGGATCCGATTCTTGCAGGCGCTTCAGTGTTGCCAGACCATTCTCGTACACTTCGACGGAATAGTGCAGCAGACGGAGATAATCCCGGATCTGCGTGGTGTGCTCTGGATTATTTTCTGCCAGCAGAATGCGGCGTTCATGCATAGTTCACCCCTTCGACCCTCATGATGAAATATCGGCGCCGTGGAGCGAAAGATGAGTTGAAGATTTACCCACCCCTGGGGGTTAGATGGGAGACTTCGATTTCATTGCGGTTGGCAACAGAATCCCGGCACCACGCGTCAAAGCTCCCGAGACGATAGTAGGCTGGGCGTGACTTTTTTGCGGCGAAGGAATGGTGGTGTGTGCTTAGCTCTGGGTTGAAAGTCTATGGGTTGATTTTTTGTCTGGGTGCAGGCTTTGCCGCGTGCGTGCCCAATGGGCTGGCCCTCGTGTCGGGGAATCCACCGCAAAAAAAAGTTCCCCATACTCCGATCGACGCAAAAGCGGCGGAGTTGGGAGAGACCACCTGGAATCCGGAATGGAACAGCATCGTGGAGCGGGCATTGTCGCCGACGATGCTTTCTACGCAAGTTCCCCGGGACGTCCGTCGATTTTGCCCTCGCTTTTATGTCATGAGCGATCCGGAGAAGCGTGCGTTCTGGGCGTATTTCTTCCAGGCGCTCGCCGGTGCCGAGGCAGGACTGGACCCTGACGCGACAGTTCGCCACACGGAGCCAAAGCTTGCAAAGGAAGAAGACGTGCCCGTGACAAAGGTTCGCACTGAGGGATTATTGCAGCTTACGTATGCCGACCAACGGCGTTACGGCTGCCCATTCGATGAGCAGGCTGACAGAGGCCTGGCACCCGATGATCCATCGCGAACCATTCTTCAGCCCAAGAATAATCTTGTTTGCGGCGTAATGATTCTGAAAAACCAGATCATCTATCTGCACCGGCCGCTGCTGTGGTCGACTTCATACTGGGCCACTTTACGTCCGGGCACAGCCGGTTACCGCAACTTTGCCAAGCAAATGACCAATCCTCCTGCCGCTTGCGGTTTGCACTCGCCGGGCGAGCGCCACCGCGCGACAACCAAGGAAGTGGAAACATCGTCCACCCCATGATGGCTAAGTTTTGACCGCATGAATCAAGCTGCTCGACTTCGTCCAGGCGAGTGCGACACCCAGAGATACAACAATTCCGAAAGAAACTTCTAGGAAGCGTTCGATGGCGATTTGCCAAACGGGCCCGGAGTACGGTATCAGCACAATAATGGCGACAGTGACACCGCCCAGACGGCCAGCGTTCTTGTACTTGAGGAGACTGCACAGAGCCATAACTACCAATACAGATATCGCAAACACCAGGATGAGTTTGTGCCAGACAAGCGCGGTGAGCCAGCCGACAACGGCGCCCATTATGGTTCCGGCGAAGCGATCGCGAGACGCCGTCACGGTCGCCCCAACTTCGGACTGCATCACCACGATGGCGCTGATGGCAGCCCAATAGCCTCCGCGCAAACCGAGCAATTCCGCCAGCCAGAAGGCCAGCGAAGCGGCCACAGCGGTGCGCAGGCCCTGCTGTAGATTCAAACGGTCGGGATCCGCGGATACCATGGGGACTGCGTCGGTCATGGGGAATTTGCCACACCTCTGGATATGGCGTGAACCTGGATCATGGGCCGCTGTGCCGGCTACTTGCGTTCCGTGCCAAGCGCCTTCTGCACCTTGCTGTGCTTGATGCTATAGGTGAAATAGATGAGCAGTCCGACCACCAGCCATGCAATGACCACTTCTTTTGTCAGAGCCGGAAGCGTCCAGATCAGATAAAGGGCGGTAACGATTCCGCAGATCGGAACCAGCGGCACCCATGGAGTTTTAAACGGTCGGCGCAGATCGGGCATTCTGCGCCGCAGAATCCACACACCGGCGCACACAATGGTAAAGGCCAATAGCGTCCCCATGTTCACCAATTCCGCCAGCTTGTCGATGGGCAACAAGGCGGGCAGAAACGCCACAATAATGCCGACGACGATGTTGGAAATGTACGGCGTCCGAAATCGCGGGTGAATTTTGCCGGCCCACTTCCACAACAGTCCATCGCGGGACATGGAAAAGAAAATTCTGCTCTGCGCCAACAGCATCACCAACATCACGGTAGCCAAGCCAAACACTGCGCCCACCTTGACCAGGATGCTGCCCCACGCAATTCCGGTCACATCAATCGCTACCGCCATAGGGTCCGCCACGTTCAGCGTTTTATAGCTGACCATTCCCGTCATCACCGCAGACACCAGAATGTAGAGGATTGTACAAATGACCAGCGTTCCCAAGATTCCGATTGGCATATCGCGCTGCGGATTTTTTGCCTCTTGGGCTGCTGTCGATACCGCATCGAAGCCAATATAGGCGAAAAAAATCGAGGCCGCGCCGGCCGTGATGCCTCCCAGACCGAAACGACCGGGGCCCTCCGACGGGGGAATGAAGGGATGCCAGTTAATCTTGGCCAGGTGTGGATGACGCAGCAGAAAAGCGATACCAATGACGAGAAAAATGCCAACTGCGCACAGCTTGATCAAAACCATCGCGGAGTTGAGATTGGCGGACTCCTCGATGCCGACCACGAGAATCAGGGTGACAATCAAAATGGCGAGGAAGGCGACCAAATTGAACACTCCCGTGACGTGTGGCATGCCCGCCGTGTTCATCCCCAGGGGTAATGAACTCACCGGGAGCCAGTGGGCCTTGTAGAAATAAAGCACTTCGCCTGGAGTTGTGGTGAGTTGCGGCGGAATATAGATATGGAAGTCCTGCAGTAGGCTGATCAGATATCCGCTCCAGCCGGAGCCAACGGAGGCTGCGCCAAACGCGTATTCCAGCACCAGGTCCCAGCCGATCATCCACGCAACGAATTCGCCCAATGTCGCGTACCCGTAGGTGTAGGCGGAGCCCGCGATGGGAATCAAAGCCGCGAATTCGGCGTAGCAGAGACCGGCAAATGCACATGTAACGCCGGCGACGATGAAGCTGAGCGTGACGGCCGGCCCGGCGTGAATCGCAGCTGCTTGGCCTGTCAGGACGAATATGCCTGCACCAATGACTGCTCCAATGCCGAGCGTAATCAAATTGACAGGGCCAAGCGCACGCTTGAGCTCGTGTTCGCCTTCCGTATGCGCCTCTGACAACAGCGCGGACATAGGCTTGATGGCCCCAAGTTTTGCCATGGACAAGGATTCTCCCAGTCTCTCGAGCGTGAACCTAACTACAGATGAGCGCGTTTTGCAGCAAGGCTTATGTAGCTCGATAGTATCGCAAGCAGCGGTTTCCTAATAGCTGCGGACCTTAGCTCAGCAGGAAGAGGAATTCTTCAGCGATCCGGCAGGTGGTGTCCTGGGCTGCGCTCGGATCGCCACTGGCCGGAAGCAGGTCGGAAATCACGGCAACAGAATCCGCGCCGGCATCGAGCACGCTTCGGCAATTTTTGCGCGTGATGCCGCCAATGGCTACCAGCGGTTTAGCGGTTAGGGCACGTACCGCGGTCAGACCCGCGAGACCCACCGTGGGCTCGGGATTGATCTTGGTCGCTGTTGGGAAGATTGGCCCGTAGGCGATGTACTCGCAGCTTGTCTGGTCGGCTTCCATCACCTGAGCAGCCGAGTTTGTCGAGACGCCAACCCATCTGCTGCCGCCGACTACACTGCGGGCGTCTTCTGCGGATACGTCGCTCTGACCGACATGCACTCCATCAAAGCCGGCGAGCAGGGCAAGGTCGGCACGATCGTTGAATATGAGTCGGATGTCCGGACTCGTTGGAAACAACTCGCGCACTATGGCGGCTTCCCGCAACATCTGTCGTGCGCCGGAGTTCTTGCTGCGGTACTGCACCAGCTTCACTCCAGCGGCACGCAGACCGCTTGCAACAGAGGTCATGGAAAGCGAACGGGCGGCTTGTAGATCGGTGTCCAGGATGGCGTATAGACGAGCGACCATGGCGGCTACTGGACAACTTCCCTGCGAAGCTTTTCACGTTCGAAAAACCGCTCCATAAATTTGGTGTCGAACGCGCCCACGCGAAAGTCCTCATCCGCGAAAATGCGCTGATGCAGCGGGATGGTGGTGTGGATGCCTTCCACTACGAACATGCTCAGCGCCCGTTCCATTCGGGCAACAGCCTCAGCCCGGTCCGCGCCATGCACAACCAGCTTCGCAATCAGCGAATCGTAATAGGGTGGAACAACTCCTTCAGCATATTGAGCGGTATCGACGCGCACGCCATTTCCGCCAGGCAGATTGAACGCCGTGATTTTGCCAGCCGAGGGGGTGAATTTCTCCGGGTGCTCGGCGTTAATGCGGCACTCAATTGAATGACCGGATATCTCAATCGGCTTGGTGATGATCTCGGTCAGTTTTTCCCCGTCTGCGATGCGGAATTGTGCCTTCACCAGATCTACACCCGTTACCATTTCGGTTACAGGATGCTCCACCTGGATTCGCGTATTCATCTCGATAAAGTACAGCTTGCCGTCTTCGTCCATCAGGAACTCGACCGTTCCAGCATTCATGTACCCGATGGTCTCAAGGCATCTCTTCAGGGTGCTACCAATCTCGTCGCGCAGCCTCGGCGTGACTTGAAGAGAGGGCGCCTCCTCGATTAACTTCTGATGCCGCCGCTGAATGGAGCATTCCCGTTCACCGAGCGACAGTACGTTGCCGTGTTCGTCGGCCAGGATCTGGAATTCAATATGGCGCGGCCTCTCGATGAACTTCTCCATATACAGATCGCCATTTCCGAAGGCATTTTGCGCTTCTGTACGCGCCGCACGGAAAAAATTCGGCAGCTCCTCCGAACCGCGCACTACACGCATGCCGCGTCCGCCGCCACCTGCGGAGGCTTTCAGAATGACCGGATAGCCGATCTCTCGGGCCCACTCGAGCGCCTCATCTTCACTTTGAATGACCCCTTCGGAGCCGGGAAGAATCGGAACTTTCGCTCTTTTCATCGACATGCGCGCTTTTTCCTTCTCGCCCATTAGCCGCGTCACTTCAGGCGGCGGCCCGATGAATTTAATATTGGAAGCGCGGCAAACCTCAGCGAAGTTCGCATTTTCGCTCAGCAAGCCATAGCCGGGATGAATGGCATCGACGTCGGCAATTTCAGCTGCGCTGATAACGGCCGGGACATTCAGATAACTATCCGCGGAACGCGGCGGCCCAATGCAGATCGCTTCATCGGCGAAGCGAGCGTGGAGGGAGTTTCGGTCCGCCTCGCTGTAAACTGCGACTGTGCGGATGCCCATCTCTTTGCATGCGCTGATGATGCGCAGAGCGATTTCGCCGCGGTTAGCGATAAGAACTTTTCGGAACATAAACCTCAACTCAGTGAACGTATCGAACCCAACAGAAATCTGTTATTCAGCGGGCCGGCAAATGGTGCGCAACGCTAGCGCGGACGAACGGCGAACAGGGGCTGTCCGTATTCGACGGGTTGTCCGCTCGCTACCATGCGCTTGACCACTTCCCCAGCCATATCCGATTCAATTTCATTCATCAGCTTCATGGCTTCCACGATGCAGACGACCTGGCCGGCTTCCACCTGATCTCCTACCTTGACGTAGGGTTCTGCGCCGGGTGCCGAGGCCTCGTAGAACGTGCCGACTATGGGAGATTTGATGATATGCAGGCCGGATTCCTCGCCAGCTGCCGGCAATTCCGGTGCTGCCGAGGCGCCGGCACTCACATGGGAAAGATGGGTAGCGGGTGCGACAGTCCCCGCTGCGGGAGTTGGACCTTGGGATTGGCGAAGCAGATGACTCAGTTGGTCCAGATCCACGCGGCCCGCTGAACTGCCTTGTCCGGCGAAGGTGAGGTGGACCTTCAGCCCCTCCTGTTCCAGTTCAAATTCACCCACTTCCTGTTGTTTGAGGAATTCGATGAGGTCTTTCAGGGATTGCAATTGTCCGGCATTCATAATTTCGACTTACTCCTTACAGCCAATCGAGCGAATCTGTTCCGTCCTTGCAAGTATAGTGGCATTGGCGGGCGATGGTCGCGCCGGGGACCCAAATATCAACCGCGCGGCCGGACTCCAGTGACTTGCGAAGATTGGCCCCTAAAGCTCAATCCAGGCTTTTGTCACCGGAGTTAATATTTCAGGTTCGCTGCGTGTGACCAGCACCATATCTTCAATACGCACACCAAAGCGACCAGGCAAATACACGCCAGGCTCAATTGTAATTACCATCCCGGGCTCCAGCTTCTGAAGCTGCCGGGCGGCAATGCGCGGTCCTTCGTGAATCTCCAAGCCTACACCGTGGCCAGTCGAGTGAGTGAAGAAATCGGCCAACTTTGCGCGCCGTAAGACGCTGCGGGCGGCTTCGTCGACCTCACCACAGGATATTCCAGGTTTGACTGCAGCAACGGCTTCCATCTGGGCTTCAAGAACTGCTGAATAGGCATCCCTCTCCGCCGCCGTCGGGCGGCCAAGGCGCACGGTCCGAGTCATATCCGAGCAATAACCGTCGAGCATCACGCCAAAATCGAGCACTACGAATCCGCGTCGGGGAAGACGATGACCGGTGGCATGCCCGTGCGGAAGTGCAGAACGCTCACCACCGGCCACAATGGTCTCAAAAGACATGCCTTCGGCACCCGCGGTGCGCGCTGCGAACTCAAGGTGCGCAGCGAGTTCAACTTCCCGCTTTCCTGGCTCAATCTGTGTCAATAAATCTTCGAACAGTGCGCAGCCCAGCTGTGCCGCGGCACGAAGCCGCCTAACCTCTTCCGCATCCTTGCGCTCACGAATTGCCGCCACGAGAGCTGGAACCGGGTGAAAGAATCCGCGCCGAACTTTGCCTGGAATCCATCGTCGAAGCATGTCGAGCGTCGCTACAGTAGTATGCTCACCATCGAAGGCGCACTGTCGGACGTTGTTCGTTACCATCCACGCGCAAGCCTCCCGCAAGACAGGACCTTGTGCGATGACTACACCGGCATGTTTTGTTTGTTGTTTCGCCTGCTGGATGTAGCGGCCGTCGGTGAAAAGTACCGGCTTAAGGGAACGTGAAGGGCGCGCCATTGTGTGCCGTTCGGAGCTAGACGGCAGAATCAGGGCGGCATTCGAACCAGTGAATCCCGTCAAATAGCGCACATCGCAAGGATGCGTGATAAGGATCGCGTCCGCAGTGGAACAAGCAGCTCTCAGCGCGGCAGACAATCGTTTCAGGCGAGTCATACCTTTCGGTTATAGCATCCGTAGGGTTATTTGGCGCGATTTCAGTGCGTCTGGTTCATTGTGCTGGTCATCTGGCGAATCAGGTCGACTTCGCGCTGGCGATAGGGCTTGCCGTCGGGATAGAAAACATCGTGGAACCAGACTGGAGGTTGTTCCAGTACATACGGTCGCTGCCAGGAATCCCACGGCAGATTGGTCTGTGTTTTGCCATTGACCAGGCCCCAGTTGATGGCCGCCACGCGATACTTCATCGCAATGGGAAGGATCGTATCAAACGTGCTGCCGACGCCGCGGGCCATGTATTCCGTGCAGATAATCGGACGATGATAGGTCTGAAGCTCGATGACGTGCCTTTCGAAAACCTCGGGCCAGCCATAATCGTGAAATGAAAGAACGTCGGATTCCGTGAGCTGTATCTTCTGTACCGGCTTCAGCTTGGAAACATCATTCCAGTCGCCATAAAAGACACCGCTGGTCAAGGGCTGAATCGGGTGCTGCGAGCGAGCCCATGAGAAGACTTGCGGCAACAATTCCGCCACCAGTCCATTCTTACCTTTCTCGCTCTGGATTTTGCCGTAACTATCGTCGTCGCCGTTGTCAGGCTCGTTCCAAAGGTCCCACGCCAGAACGCGGGGATCGTTCCCGAAAGCGCCGACCACTCCCTTTACGTATGCCTCTAACCGCGGATACTGCCCAGGATCCCGCAGCGCAGGCATGCCTGGACCCTGGACCCATCCGGAGTTATGGACTCCGGGGATGGGCGGGTGCTGCGGACCAAGTTTCGGATCGGGATCCCAACACGAATCGAACAGCACAAAGATGGGCCGAATGTGATGCTTAGCGGCAATTGTAAGAAAGGTGTTGATGCGCTGCTGAAAGCCATCGGGATCCTGCTGCCAGAGTAGATCATGCAGAAAAACGCGCATGGTGTTCATGCCGATGGCCTGAGCCCAGCCCAGCTCCTGGTCAATTTCCTGGGGATTGAATGTTGCGGCCTGCCACATTTCCAGCTGGTTGATGGCGTCGCGCGGAATGTAATCAGATCCCACAAGCCAGGGCTGCCGGGCATACCAGGCATTCGCCCTCGCCTCGCTCCAGCGAACTGTCTGAGTCGTCGCGGCCGGTGCGACGGCGGATGGAGGAGGAGTTTGCGCCCGTGGGCACCGAGGTGAAAGCAGAAGTGCGAAAAGCGCGAGATAGAAATACCATGGTCGGCGCATATGACTCCGAGGGCACGAAGCGCTTCTTACGTTACCACCCTTGACCGGAAAGCGGAACCCGGGCGCCAGATACAATTGCGGATGAGCCTCCTGCCGCGAATCAGAGGATTCCCTGTGGGTTTTCCATTGCTAAGTGCGGGCAAGAGCGAGGCGATTTTCGAAACCCCAGGTCAAATTGCAACCTAAATACATGCCGAGACAACCCCAGTATCGATGAAAAATAACTACGATAAGTTTCCCTTCGTCCAAGTAACGCCGAACGACTCCGATTGCATTGCAGGATGGGAACCGATTGCCGCTTTTCTTCAGTCGCGCGTGACCGAGCGCTCCAGATGCGTCCTGGTGGTGGAAAGTTACCCGGGCGTCGATCTTGACGAGCTTCAGCGGGAACTGGTCGCCCGCTTAGGCCCAGATGCATGTCTGTTATCGGCGGATGTAATGAAGGACGCAAAAGAGATCGAATCGCAGTTTGCCTCATGTTTGGGAAATGATCCGGTTTTTGCCTTAATGCAGTCTTGGAAAATCAAAGATTTTTTCTCGCCGGAACGTCTCCAGGCTGCGCGTTTGCAATTGCGTTCCCATGCAGTGGGCCTGATGGTCGTCCTGGGAGCCGGCGCGGCTGAAATTTCTCAGGAATGGGACTTGCTGGTGTACGCGGACCTGGCGCGGTGGGAGATTCAGCGGCGGCAAAGAGAGCACCGAATCGGCAGCCTGGGCGTCAAAAATTCTCTCGCGTCCTCTCGCGAGCTTTACAAGCGAGCTTACTTTATCGACTGGCGAGTCGCCGATGCAATCCGGGTGGAAGTGTTTGAGAAGATCGATGCCTTTCTTGATACGAACTTGCCCACGTCTCCGAAGCTTGTTTCTGGAAAGCTGTATCGTCTTGGCATCGAAAAAACATGCGCTCGGCCGTTCCGAGTTGTGCCGTTTTTCGATCCTGGACCGTGGGGTGGAGAATGGATGCGGAAACATTTCGACCTACCCAAGGAGCCACCGAACTTTGCCTGGTGCTTCGACTGCGTTCCAGAGGAAAACAGCCTAAGGCTCGGATTTGGCTCACGGACCATCGAAGTGCCGGCGATCACGCTGGTGCATCAGCACCCGGAGAAATTGCTGGGATCTGAGATATTCAAGAGATTCGGCGCCGAGTTTCCCATCCGATTTGATTTTCTCGATACGGTGGGCGGAGGCAATCTCTCGCTCCAGGTCCATCCACTGCAGGCTTTTATTCGCGAGAAATTCGGCATGCCCTACACCCAGGATGAAAGCTATTACATGCTGGATGCGGAGCGCGACGCCGTCGTATATCTGGGATTGAAAGACAACGTAGACCGCGATCGGATGGAGCAGGATTTGAGATCGGCGCAAGCGGGTGAACACCCATTTCCAGCAGAGAAATATGTCAATGCGTGGCCGGTGAAGAAGCATTCACATCTGTCTATCCCAGCCGGCACGATTCATTGTTCGGGACGCAACGGACTTGTTCTGGAAATCAGCGCAACGCCGTATATTTTTACTTTCAAACTCTGGGACTGGTACCGTTTGGATCTTGACGGCATGCCCCGCCCGATCCACCTTGATTACGGATTGGAAAATATTCAATGGGAGCGTACGACGGATTGGGTGCGGCAGAACTTGATCGACCTCGTACATCCGGTTGCGAGCGGGCCGGGCTGGCGCGAAGAATCGACAGGATTATACAAATCAGAATTCATCGAGACGCGACGTCATTGGTTCACTGGGCCGGTCGAACATGATACGCAGGGGAACCTGAATGTATTAAACCTCGTCGAAGGACGGGAGGCTGTCGTCGACAGTCCCACGGCGGCCTTCGAGCCCTTCCTGGTGCACTACGCTGAGACATTCATTGTTCCTGCCGCGGTAGGAAAGTACCGCATCTCTCCGCCAGAAAAAACAGCGACTCCGCTAGCGACCATCAAAGCTTTCGTGCGCGTCTAAGAGCGAATCCTATATGCGATCGGGCTTTGATCCGGCTGCGGCAGCATTCACTACTTCAACAAAGTGCGAATACAGATTCGCGCGTCCGAACAGCTGGGCCGATGCGGGAGACAGTTCGCCTTAGTGGAGGCCATCCAGCAGCGGAATAGCACCCAACAGACCAGCATCATTTCCTAACGAAGCGGGCACAATAAGAACCGTGCCGCTGGGAGTCCAAGAATATTTCCGCACGTACTCCTGAATATAGGGAATGATTACATCCGCGCTTCGCATGACTCCGCCGCCAATAATGACTCGCTCCGGGCCATACATATGGATGAGTCCGACGGTCCCGACCGCCCAGACGTGCAGGCAGCGGTCTCGTATCGCGGTGGCAATAGGGTCTCCCTCTCGGGCAAACTCAAACACAGAGCGAAAATCAACACGTTCAACTGTAGCCAGGCGGCTATCCTCAATCCCCGGCCATTCTTTCGCGACCAGAGGCAAAGACCAACCTGCAGCTTCCGCCTCCATACATCCCACAGCCCCGCAAGTGCATTGCCTGCCGGTAAAAAGGACTGGAATATGTCCGCCAACGGTTCCGCCCTGAACCTGCTTGGTGCGGAAAAGTTTGCCGCCGGCCATGGCCGCTCCGCCGATGCCTGTTCCCAGCGTAATCATCACGACGTCGTCAACGCCTTTTGCCGCGCCGGCATACCACTCGCCCAGCAGGGCCATCCGCGCGTCGTTTTCCAAACCGAAAGGTATCCCAAATTTAGATTGGCACCACGCGGGCAGGTCGATCCCGGTAGCGTCGTCGAACTTTCCGTTGGTGGAAACCACTCGTCCTGTGTTGCGGTCGACCATCGCGGCGAAACCCATTGCCAGCCCTACGCAGTCTGTAGCGCGGATCCCCAGCTTGGCCAGCAATTTGTCGATGATGGTTTTAAACACCGGCAGCACGGGTAGCAGGCCAGCTCCGTAATCAACGGAAATTTCATCCGTGGCGAGAATGTTTGCGTCGTCCACCACAGCGAGTTTGATGTGGGACCCGCCCAGATCGATAGAAATCGCTTTCATCGTGTACCCGCGGAAGGAGTTGTGGTATTGGCTAGGAGTCTCAAGTACAAATCAAAGTTCACCCACCACTGTACACCAGCCGATTTCATAAAGTCACGAACGCATCCTACGGAAGGACGCTGGCCGATATTACTCAAGGTACATTCACGGTGACTGACTTATTTCGCCGGCCTGTGCCGCTCGCCCTGCGGCTGAGTATCCCGAGAAACATCAAGCAGGATGGTTATGACACTGGCGAGTCTGGCTATCTGCAGACCTTACTTACCGCTGTGGAACGAGGACAGGCTCGCCGTTGAGCTCGAACATGCGCGCACTAAATCCGTCGCGTTCGATAGTTTCATAGTCATATCCTGCGTCGCTCGGCAGACACGCGGAAAATACCAAAGGAACATCGCCGACGTTGGCTACTCGATGCGCCGTGCTCCCGGGAATGTAATGGATAGACCCAGGCGACATCTTCTCGCAACGCGTCGTCCGACCTTCGTCCATCAATAGAAGCGCACCCGCACCGTGGAAGGTCAAATAGTACTCCCCACGATTTCGCAAGTGATGGAAATGTCCTCTGGTCATGAAGTACTCGTTGCCAACTTTTCCTGGCTGCAGAATCGTACGAGCCAGATAGAGGCCGCCCTCGGTCCCAGCGGCCACCGGCGTGTAACTCTGGACGCGATAGATCTCTAGATCCGCAGGCATTCGGCCGGCCGAATCACGGTCGTGAAAAATGGAACGTATTTCCCCCAGTGACTTACCGGAGTCAGATACGCCGTCGCCGGTCAATGCGCCGTTAGTCCAATCCACCGAAATATCCGACATGGGAACCCCCTCCAGAAGTTTGAAAGTTGCTTTTTCCTTTGCAATAGTTCAAGTGAGCGGCGAACCGCCGCTATGATGGTAGCCGATTGGAGATTGCGAACGAAATGGCGAATGAAAATCGACATACCGCAACCGGTCGCCGAACTGTGAAGTATCACTGGCTGTTGACAACAATGCCGGTAGTGCAATCGTGAAGCAGACGTCCGGGTTTGCCTCTGCAGCGAATGGGCTGGATCGCTTACGGTACTTTCTTAGAAGTCGAAAAGGATAGGATCACGACGAAATTGCGAGACAAGGTTGGTGGTGCATTCATGAAACGATTTGCCCTTGACGGAAAAAATAGATGCGCTCCGGTGATTGAGCATGGAGTATCCGATTCACCGTCCGCGATCTGGCTCTGGCTGATTGTGCTGTTATTGCCGGTCACAATTTGCCTTGCGCAATCCACGAAACAGCCGCCTCAGATTACAGTGAATTGGGACAAGGTACTGATCGTGTCGCGTTCTACTCCAACATTTCAAATTGTTGTCAATCCCATGTTGCGCCGAGGATCGATCGTTCACGATGGCGCGTTTGGCGCGGTAAAACAACTCGGCGCAGATTACGTTCGCTATGTTCCCTGGCTTCCCTATCCAAGATTGGCAGTCGCTGAATTAGAACCACCGACAGCGACCGGAACTTCATGGAACTTCAGTCTTATCGATCCGATGATGAAAGATTTTCTCGACGCTACAGGCGGTCATGTCACCGTCATCAACTTCAGCACGATCCCTGCATGGCTATTTAAAACTCCCAAGCCTGTAACCTACCCTAAGAATCCGAACCAGGTTTTTTGGGACTATACACAGGGAACGGAGTTATCGGATCCTTCGGGCAAACAGCTCGGTGACTACTATGCGCGCCTTGTGAGTTGGTACACGCGCGGCGGCTTTACTGATGAAAATGGCGCCTATCACCGATCTGCTTATCATTTCACCTTTCCCATCTGGGAGGTATTGAACGAAGTTGATTTTGAGCACCGGACCACGCCGGAACAATATACTTCTCGGTACGACGCGATCGTAAGCGCCATCCATCGAGTGAGTCCGGGGACAAAATTTATGGGTCTTGCCCTGGGCGATCCATCAGCCAATCCGCAGTGGTTCGAATATTTCCTGAATCACAAAAACCACCAGGCAGATATTCCATTGGATTACATTTCGTACCACTTTTATGCTTCTCCCGCCTCCAGCGAGAACATAGACGACTGGCAATACACGTTTTTCGACCAGGCCGATCGATTTGTGGCGACGGTTCGTTATATTAATGCAATTCGCAACCGACTTTCGCCGGAGACGAAGATAGATGCGGACGAACTAGGAGTTATTCTGCCGAATGATAATGACAATGTGGCGGACGCCAGCGGTCAGATTCCGTCGATCCCGGCCGGATATTGGAATGCGGCAGGATCTTTGTATGCCTATCTCTATATAAAGTTGGCAAAAGAGGGCGTAGACATTATCGGTGAGTCGCAGCTTGTGGGCTATCCGTCACAGTATCCCAGTGTCACCATGATGGATTGGACAAACGGAAAGCCGAATGCTCGTTATTGGGTACTGAAGCTGATCAAGGATAGTTTCCATCCGGGCGACAAGCTTGTCGAGACTACCCTTAGACACTCGGATGGAGTGACCGCGCAGGCGTTTTTGACACCGACGGGAAAGAAGCTGTTGCTAGTCAATCAAAGGAACCGCCAAGCTAATGTCATCCTGCCATCGGATGCGAGCCATGGGAGAATTTCGACGGTCGATGAGTCCACGGCAGAAGGGCCGGCGGAAAACGCGAGCCTTCCGGGACCATCTATCGTGTTGGCGCCTTTTGCCGTGAGCGTTGTGGATTGGCCATAAGGACGATCGATCCAGCCAGCGTACACGACCCGGTTCCTCGCCCGCATGGCTTGCGTCGAAGCGGCGTTGATCTCGCCGCGGTCGTTCGTTGGACCTTTAGCGCTTTGGCTCAAGAAGCGCGTTGACGCAGCCCGGCGCTTTAAGAACGGGATTGCAACGCGCCAACGCACCGCCGGGAAACTCGACTACGAATCCACTCGGCGCCGCTTCTCCGGCTGGGTAGTCAGTTGACAATATCTGCGCGCCACTTTTCATGACCGCGTCGCGCCGGGTGGTGTCATCCGTGCGTGCCTGCACCGTATTCTCATCCGTGCGGGTACGCACCAGATAGCCTTCGTGCACCAGGGTATTGATGACTTCGGGCGTCTCGTCGTTGGCCTCGGTAAAGGCCGCATCCGGTTCGCCGGGTGTTCCATTGGTAAAGAGCACACGCCCCTTAAGGCTTGGGTGACCCTGCGTGTAGACCGATTCCATCGGCCTCTGATCCATCAGGAACATGATTTTTCCACGTGCTTCGGCCAGCGTCGGCCACTGTCCGGCGCGGGCAGCGGCATTCAGGGTGGGATAGCGGCCGCGCACATCATCCGGGGTAATGAGCTCACCCGCCGGAAAGACAGAGCGGATCTCCGTATCCAGCGCGTCGAACACCGCCGGGGTGAACAGTTCGGGAGTTGGCGAGGGAAAGTCGACCTTTAATGGGGACTGCTTGGTTTCGATGAGCAGAAAGATGGGCAAGTGCCCGGGATGTGCATTTGACCATGCGCGCACCTCAGCCAGGCAGGCGACAAAGGGCTCGCATACGCTACGCTGGTCGATGTCTTGCACGTGCATGACCTTGAAACCTGGCTTGTCCATCACTCCGTGTTGGTCGTAAGGAGGATCAAGCGGAAGTCCGGCGGCAGCCACCATCTTTTCGCTATAGGGATGGGCGTACAGTCCGCCTTTGGTATCGGCAAACACATCGATCTCCAACTGCCGCACGCCTTCGTCGAGTTGTTTCGTCAGCGATGGGTGACTGTAGTTAAGAGAGTCAAAGACCTTTATGTTCTTTTCCTCCAGCAATTTGGCCGTGCTGGGTGGCAGGCCTGCATGGTAGCTATTGTGAGTACCAATGATCTGAATCTGGTTGATGTGAACTTGGTTATCCTGGGCGCCAGCGACTGCCGCGCAAATCGCAAAACAAAAGATCAGAACCAGCAGAGATATTTGTCGTGGAAACATTCCGACTCCTGAAAGATTGTGCTTGTGGCTTTGCACGGTGCATCGATACGGCTCGGTCCAGATGTCACGGGTGTCAATCATTTGCGCGAGGTTCTCGCCTCTGCAACGGGAATGCGCCGGAACGAAGCACTCCCGCAATTCATGAATCAGCGGACATACAGGAGTTTACGCAAAATAGACTTTCAGGGCGATTGCGTATTGCGATGGTTGCTGTAGCGGAAGCTGTACCCGCAATCCGGCCGAATTCTGGTGAAACTTGACCTTCCCCTTATACCCCAGCAATTCGACGTTGGTGATCTTCTTCGGAGATTGCGGACTGGCGGATCCGAGGGCTCGGACGATGGCCTCCTTGCCAGGCCATCCCAGAACAATGGCATAGACCAGCGTGTTCGCCTTATCGCGGGTAAACCGAATGTCCTGAGGCCCCAGCTTACTTACGCTCGTTCCCTGAAAAGAGCCGCTTGTCACCATGTCCGGACCCTCGCCGAAGATCTTCCAGGATCGGGTTGCATAAATGGCTTCCCCATTCACCTGCATCCAGTCCGTAATTCCGTCCAGAACGGCGATTTCCTTACTGTCAATGGTGCCGTCAGGCTTTCCGGGGATGTTTAGGATGAAGGTGCCGTTCTTGCTCACGGTATCAATCAGCCAGTGGATGACGTCTTGAGGCTGCAGATAGCCACCGTATTCTCCCGCTTTGTCGAACAGCGCGCGGTTATAGTGCCAATCTCCTATGCAAGTTTCCGATTGCCATGGATACTGCATGATGTGGCTGGTGAGGCCGCGCTCGTAGTCGGCAACCAGCGCCTTGGCGAGCCGATCAGGGACTTGCTTGACATTGATGACAGCTTCCAGCTTGCTGCCGTGCGTCTGCAGATTGTGGTTGTAGAAGTACGAGCCGATGTTCATGCCTCCCCAGCCCAGCGGGAGCAGGGAATTGTCGAAGTAGAGCAAGTCAGGGTCGTGCTGATCGATCAAATCGCGAGTGCGGTCGTAGAAATTCTTCACATAGGAGATGTCGGGCAGCGCATTCTCAGGATGTTTTGCGCCGTACAGTCTCTGCGGATCAAGCCCCTGCCACCATTGCCCTTTGCCTGCCGCGGCGGTGAGATCGCCGTCATAGGGAACGCCTGCGAGGGATCCGGTCTTATCGGCACCGTGGGATGTCTGAAACCACCACCAGTTGCGAGCCTGGTGCACCGTGACACCGAATCGCAGCCCCTGATTGCGCGCCGCCTTGGCCCAGGTGCCGACAACATCACGATGCGGACCGATGCTGGCAGCATTCCAGGGCTGATGCTTCGAATCCCACGCATCGAAGCCATCATGATGATTGGCGAGCGCGATAAACAGCTTTGCCCCAGCCTTCTTATAGCGCTCGATCAGGGAATCCGGTTCCCAGTTCAGCAGAGTCCACTGGGGGCACAGGTCTTTGTACCCAAAGCTGGAAGGATTCCCATAGTGTTCCAGGTGATACTTGTTTTGGCTGGAACCCTGCATGTACATATTGCGCGCGTACCAATCTCCAGCTTCCGGTACGCATTGCGGACTCCAATGGGCCCAGATGCCGAACTTGGCGTCGCGATACCACTCCGGGGCATCGTACTGTAGCAAGGAATCCCACGTGGGCTTGTACGGACCGCTGCCGCCTAAATCCGCGATTGGAGAATCCATTGGCACCCCGTCCCACGATCCGTCTGGGATGGGCAAGATCGGGGGTTTACCCCAGCCTGTTGGCTGCCACGCGCTTTCGTCGAGTCTTTCTTTAACGAATTTTCCGTCTTGTAATGCGTAGAAGATTCTCTGATCTGCCGGGGTTGCGCAAAATCTGGCATAGTCCTCGGAGGGGGTGTCAAAGGCATGAAACTCCGGCGACTCCGCTGCATCGCCTGTTTGTCCCCGGCCTGGAATCGACGATGCGGCAGCCGCAGCCGCAATCATTTTGCAAAAATCTCTCCGTCGCATCGGTGCTTCTCCTGCAGATCAAGTTACAGCAATTCTTCGGACTAGGTAATGACGCCCTTCTTGAGGATGAGATTGCCGTAGATGCGCAATTCACCAGTCATCACGACTCCAAAGGCATGGCTTGCGCGCTCGTAAAATGCATTTCTTTCAATGCGGACGGGCGCGGCTGCATCAGGCTGATAGCGTCGCACAACCTGCATATAATCTGTCTCCACAGCGGGATCGAGTTGATCGCCCGAAACCACTTGCATCATGATGAGTGGATCGGCATAGCGGTCCAACACAAAGAGTGGAAGGACGGCTTCCAGAATGGTGTTGATGGTCAGGCCATCGGCGCGGACGACGCGCTTTCCGACGCCGACCCCGGGAAAATTCGAATCGGCGAGGACGATTTCATCTCCGTGACCCATTTCGCACAGGATCTTGAGCAGGCCGGGACTGATTACGGGCGAGATTCCTTTCAGCATCTAGAGGATCTCCTCATCGAAACATACGGCTACTTTGCCGCAGAGACCAGAGGCCATTAGAGCGTAGGCTTCGTCGACACGGGCTAAGGGAAAGCGGTGAGTGACAAGACGCGATGGATAAAGTTGCCAGCGTACGAGGCGCTCGACCAGTTCCTCCATTTTCCAGATGGACGTGACCCAGGAGCCGTAGATCGTCTTCTGATCATGCATGAGGTCCGCAGATGGCTGAAACTGAACCGTGCCTCCTTCTCCTAGAAGGACAACGCGGCCCCAGCGGCGTGTAGCGCGAATGGCCACCGCGCGCGCCTCGTGGTGGCCGGAACATTCAACGGCGCGCTCGACTCCGCGACCCGCGGTCAGTGCCAGGATTTCGGCAACATTCTCCGGGCCAGCCGCGATGGCCTCATCACATAGTCCGAGATCACGCGCCAATTGCAGCCGAACCGGCAACGGATCAACGCCAAAAATTCGCTGGGCACCCAACTTGCGACAGAGCGCGGCGGCAGCGAGCCCGACCGGCCCGAGACCCGTGATGAGCACGGCATCATTTCCGCTGATTCCGATTTTCTCGAGGCCTTCGTAGGCGGTACCGAAGCCGCAAGCTACCTGCGCGCCATCCGTGTACGAGAGCGCGTCAGGCAGGCAGACGAGGTCTTTCTCTTCTGCAAGAAGATAATTGGCCATGCCACCGTCCCGCTGCCATCCGTAGGCTCGCCGATACTGCTCGCTGGTGCAGGAGATCATGTATCCGCGACGGCAATCGTTGCATATGCCGCAGCCGGAGATGTGATAGACGATTGCGCGATCTCCGGCCCTGAAGCGGCGGCAGCCGGGTCCAGTCTTCACAATCTGACCGCAGGGTTCGTGTCCCGCGATTACGCCCTGATAGCCTTCCGGCCCTTTTCCGAGATGCTCGCGGTAGATAGCACGAATGTCAGACCCGCAGATGGTAGAGGACTTCATGCGGAGCAGAACCTGCCCCCAACTCGGCTCTGGCACCGGGAATTGGCGGAGTTGCGCGGTACTGTTGCCGGGAAGTACGGCTCCCTGCATCTCCGCTTCGGATTTCGCTTCTGTTTCATCCATCGAAGCTTTTTCCACGCTCATGGCGGTGTGATCACTCCGGTTTCGTCCCAAAGATCTTCCCACGACTGGTCCTGTCTCCACAGAAAAACCTGGCCTTTGATCAAGCGGCACCGACGGTCCTTCGCGTTGATCTTTCCCATTTCTTCCGGCGTGAGGGGATTGTCCACCACCGCGCGAAGGTTTGCCGCGTAATTGCGAGGGTCTATTGAGAACGGAATCACGATCTCGCCGCGTTGGACCGCCCACTTGAGACAGATTGCAGCGGGATGAACATCATGTTCCACGGCGATGGCGCGGATGATAGGGTCCTCCAGCGGCGAAGTGTCCTCCGGAGTGCGGTCTCTTTCCGGGCGCCCGGGCGAGCCGAGTGGGCAGAATCCGATTGGCTGAATTTGCCGCTCGAGAAGATAGGCAACGAACTCAGGCTGCTGGAAGTGAGGATGCAGTTCCATCTCGTTACAGACGGGACGAACGCGAGCGTCATTGAGGAGCATATCGAGTTTCGGAATAGTCATGTTCGATGTTCCGATATGACGGGCCAAGCCCAGTCCCGCCAGTTTCTCCATCTCGCCCCAGGTCTCCATAAACTCCTCGTGGATGTATGGACGCGCATCCGGGCTCCGCGAATCGATATCACATCCGGGCGCGTGGAAGTTCCGGAACGGCCAATGGACGAGATAGAGATCGAGATAATCCAGCCGGAGATCTCGTAGGGATTGCTTGCACGACGGGATGACGTCTTTGGCGCTGTGTTTGTCATTCCAGAGTTTGGACGTGATCCAGAACTCTTCCCGCGGCGCGACTGAATCCCAAACTGACTGGAGCGCGTCCCCGATCAGCGGCTCATTGCCGTAGACAGCGGCGCAGTCAAAGTGGCGATAGCCGATCTTAGCTGCGTCGAGAACCGCCGCGGCGATCTGCTCCCCGGTCACGTGATCGGAGCCAAAAGTGCCCAGGCCGATGACTGGAAGTTGCGCACCGCTCGCAAGCGTTCGCTTCGGTACCAGCCCTGGATCAATCGAGCGCTGAAGCTGCTTCATTGGGAGCGGAACCTCCAACGTGATTATCGGGAGGTGGGAGAACAATAGGAATGGCTAAAAATGGCGTTTTGATGGATAATCATGACCTCGAATGAACTCGCGATTGACACCGCTCGAAAATAAGCAAACGATCGCCCGGGGCAAAATTAATCGGCGGCCTGCCTTTCTGTCCGAACGCGTCGCACAGAGCCGTTACTTCTTTTTCGATCCGACCGTGCGGTCGCGCGCGAAGTTAACGATTCCCTGCGGCGGGTGCGAGCGCTGCTCTGCTAACTACATTGTGAGTCGCGCAAATTTTCGATATTTCGCTCTGGAATATGTTGCAGAAGGGCACGGATTCTTTACCTGCAACGGTCAGACAACAGAGCTCAAGCCGGGCGTCTTGTTCGGCTATGCGCCCGGAAGCGCACACACGATTTCCACCAGTGCCGAGAATCCGCTTCTAAAATACTTTGTTGACTTTTCTGGCCGGCGCGCGCGAAGTATCTTTCGCACACTACCTCTGAGTGAAAACGGGACGGCATGGATTCGTCAACCCCATGCAATTCGTGACCTGTTCCAGCAGATTGTGGACGTTGGACAGGAACCGCGCCACCTTTCGCGGAAGCTGTGCTCTTCCCTTTTCGAGGTGCTGCTGTTGCGTATTGAGCAGAATGCCATGCGACCGGAAGATGCAAAATGCCGCGCCTTTGAAACATATGCCCAGGCTTCTTATGAGTTGAGCACCGGATTCCGAACCTTGAGGTCGAGTGGGGACCTGGCCCGGAGATTGAACATCACGCCTGCATACTTGGCACGACTGTTTCAGCGTTATGCAAGCGCCAGCCCGCACAAGACGCTGATGGCAATCAAAATGTCTGAGGCGGCATCTCTGCTGGTGGGGACCGGTTTGAGCGTAGCGCGCACGGCTGAGTACGTTGGTTTCTCCGATCCCTATCATTTTTCGCGAGTGTTCAAGAGCTACTACAGGAGTGCCCCCGCCCATTTCCGGGCGCATCCTCGCAGTACCGCAGCACACAACAGACCAACGGCGCTCGATGCACATTGCTGAAGGCACTGCTTCTTCACGCTCGCATTTCCAAGTGGACTCTGGCGGGAGACGCCGCCTGCTCCTCCCAAACCACGATCTCGTTGGACGCTCGCAGCCAGTTAGCAGGAATGTGATAGAAGCGCTGCGACAATGCACCGGCCGGGCTCGCGGCCGGGATTAACCAATGGCGCCCAACCCCTTGGCCATTGACCCAGATCATTCCTTTCCCCAGACCGGTTGCGTCAAGACGGAAGACGGTGGTTCCTCTGAGCAAATTTGGCGGTACCTCCATGCGCGTTTTGTACCAACGGAGAGGCCTCGAATCGCCATCCGCAAGGCGCCAGGAGACGGCATGGGGGTGAGCGGGTATATCGTGCTGCTCACCGACGAGCCGAGTCCGCATGGTCCAATTCCGCAGTGGTGTGCCGTTCCACAAGACACCTTCCCAAATGCCCTTGCGCTCGAAATTCATGGGACTGTCGATTTGCCAGTCTCCTTTGATCATTCCAAGTGCGACAGCCAGCAAATCAAGCCGATGCGTTCCCGGCGTTAACGAACCCAGTGTGAAGACGTTCCGAAAAGGGCTGTCGCGATCTGTCCCAGCGCTCGTGACAGTGTCCGAATGTGACGGATTCTCGGGCAGGATAGGGCCGCGGTCTTCTCGTAACGGCAACTTCGAAGAGGCCACCAAATTGCTGTCTAGAAACACATAAAAGAAGTCGCCTCCATACGGAACGACGATCTTATTCGAGCCCGTATTGGCAACCCGCAGTATCGTGCTATACCAGCAATAATCAGTCTGGTCTTTCGTCAGCGAGAGTTGCTCGATCGGTTCCACAGAGAGAACGCCGGCGTCGTGGCGCTTCGCCGGCAGCGGCTCTGCCCAGACCTGCCAATCAACAGGTCGACCTTGGGGTTGCGACACAGGCCTCCAGTCCAACGCAGTGAAACTGCGAGCCACCGTGTCGCGCACGGTGTCAAGATCGAAAAGCGTATGCCCGCTCGAATCGAGGAGTCGACCGTGCAAATTCATCCTTTGGGCGTCCTGTCGGGTGAGCGCATGGTCCTGATGGTCGTCCTGGACAAGATGCAACTCATCAGATCCGTGTCGCCAGGTTGTCGTGCGTTGGTTGCCGAGCAGTAGTCTCCGACCGGTTCCCTTCGAGAAGAATCGAGCGGTGCTCCTGTAGGACGGCATGGAAGCGTCCGAGGTAGACGCCCGATTCGGTTACATTTCCGTACTCATCGAGCGGCGCGCAGAAGTCGTACGAAGTTGTCTGGAGGTACATGGAATTGCGCGCGAAGTTGGATCCGCCGTGCCACGGGTAATAATTGAACCCCGATCCACCTCTGCTAATGAAATCGAGAATTGCCCCTGCGATCGACCGGACATCGCGCGGAGGCGCATTCTTCCCACCCCAGACCCTGTACCATGCCGGATATAGTTCCGTCCAAAGCAGAGGAGTGCCGGGACGTGTTTTACGCAGGGTTGCGATGCGTTCGGGAGAGATCACGGAGCCATTGGAAGTTTCAATTGCTCCTTGCGCGCCGCCCTGACAGGTCGTGGTGGGGACGGCGGAAAAACCGACCCGGGTCGCCAGTTCGATGATCCATCGCAAATACTCTTGACCCGCTTCTCCGTATCGCTTGGCGACGTTGCCGTACTCGTTTTCCACCTGCACCAATATTATCGGGCCGCCATTAGTTGCCAGCCGCGGATTTACGACTTGGGCCAAGCGTTCGAAGAATGCTTCGACGCGCGCCGTATAGGGCCGGTCCATGGTGCGAATCGTTATGCCTGGTTCATCGCGCAAGTAGGGAGGAAACCCCCCGAAATTCCACTCTGCGCAAACGTAGGGACCGACTCGGAGAAAGACAGCGAGTCCCTGCTGCTGACAAAGGTCGATGAAGTGGCCGAGATCGCGCTCCCCGGAGAAGTTATAGACACCCCGGCTTGTCTCATGCACATTCCAAAAAACGTACGACGTAATGGTGTTCAGTCCGAGAGCCTTGCTGCGCTGCAACAGCAACGGCCACATTGTCCGGGTCGACCTTGGATAGTGAACCGATCCGCAGGCGAGCAACATCCGCTCTCCGTTGACCAGCACAGATCGCTCGTCGAAAGTGACTTTGCCGCCCGATGCAAACTGCTGCGGAAATGCCTCGTGACCCGCCTTATAAAGAAGTGCCGCGGCACCTCCTTTGAGGAAGTCTCGTCTCTGGATCATCTGAGCCTTTCTGGCGATCGAAAATCCGGTCTGAGCGGTGCGGACGGGACTAATCTGCTGGTCCTGCGGAGCGACCTAAACACCTGTGGCTTCAATCGTCGCGCCAATCATGGCGTCGAATCCCATGCATGAATTTATCATCAGGTGGTAAATGCGGTAATCGTTCCAGGCGGTGTGATAGAAGTGCTCCACGTACTCCGCGCGGCGCTGGTCTGTTGCCGCCAGTTCTCGCTCTGCCAAATTAGCCTTGTCGGGAAAAGTTTGCACAAACCACCGGACCTTGCGTGCTGTCGAAGCGTACACAAAGACATGAAAGCAGCCGGGGATGCCGTGCAGCGCGCAGGCCGCGCCACGTCCAACGACGACACAGTTTCCAGCACGCGCTTTCTCCTTCATCACTTGCTGGGCGATTTCGGTCATGCGAGTGGTGTCCAGTATTTCCCGCTCAACGGTGAGGTCGGCTCGTTCGTTGCTGCCATGCCAAAAAGCGCGGCCGACCTTGCTGTACCAAGGATCAAGACGTTCGTCGCGCCGTGTCGCTTCGGCAGCAGATACGCCGGCGCGCTGGGCTACCTCCTGCACCAGTGATTGGTCAATCAGTTCCCATTTAAGATGCTGGGCCAGCAGGCGGGCAAATTCCCCTCCTGTGCTTCCATATTCCCGTTCCACCGTAATTACTCGAACCATCGTTCTAATCCCGCGCTGAAATTAAGTGCTGATTAAGTCCGGTCGGGCTGATGGTAGCACCGCTCAAAGGACTTTTTCCAGCGACTTGCTTGAAACCGTACGACTGCGACCGAAATCTTCCCTATTGACGCAATTCAATGACTGTCGCACCAGCCCCGCCCTCGTTTTGCGGCGGTTCAGATATTTTCTCAACCTGCGGATGTTTTACCAGGTAGGCGCGGAGCGCCTTGCGCAAAATACCCATGCCGACGCCATGAATGACGCGAATGCGCGGCAATCCATCCAGGAAAGCCTGGTCCAGGAACTTCTCCACCTCGTCGGTCGCCTCGTCGACATTGCGACCAATCACGTTGATTTCGCTTGGTCCGGAGCCGCGCTCCTTCGCGAAGGAAACACGAATTCCTTTGCTGCGCGCCGTCGTCACAGGTGTTGCCTGCCGTGTCCGCTCGGCGGCCGAGACCACCACCTCGGCTACATCGTTTCGATGAATCCGCATGTTCAGTTGCCCAACCGACACCTCAAAATTGTCTGTATCCACCTGCCGCTCGACTAAGGCGGCCTTTCCGAGAGAGCGTAGTTTAACGGTATCGCCCACGCCCACTTGGCGAACGATATGAGGCTGCGCGTTAGGATCGCCTCGGTCCGCTCCCGTCTGATGCGCGACCACAGCAGCATCCACCTGATCGCGGAAGTCTCGTCGTAGTTTGGCGAGCCCTCGCTCGGCCTGTTTGGCAACTTTCTGCTGCGCAGTTCGGTCTTCAATACCGCGCAGAATCTCCCGCACCTGTGCCTCAAACGCTTTCAGCAGCGACGATAACTTCCCTTCCATCTCCTGCACCTTGCGCTGCTGTTCCTGGCGTCCCTCTCGCTCCAGCCGCTGGCGCTCTTTGGCAATCTCCTGCTCACGTCGCTGCAGTTGCGCTCGCTCTGTATTCAATGACAGCAGGTCCGCATGTAGCCGGTCGAGAAACCGTCCAATCTCTACCGCCTGGCTTCCCAGCCGCTGCTTCGCATTCGCCAGAATGTCCGCATCCATTCCCAGCCGCTCGGCAATGTGGATGCCGGCCGACACCCCCGGCACACCGACGCGGATGTTGTAAGTCGGCGCGAAAGTTTCCTCTTCAAATCCGGCTGCGGCATTCTGCACGCCCGGCGTATTGGCTGCATAGACCTTCAGCGAAGTGTGATGGGTAGAGATCAAGCACCAGGCGTGCCGCGCGGAAAAGTGGGCCGCAATCGCCGCCGCAATCGCCGCTCCTTCCTCCGGGTCCGTGGCTGAACCCAACTCATCCAACAGCACCAGAGAGTTGGCCGTCGCCAGCCTCGATATTTCATTCACTCGTGTGATATGCGCCGAGAAGCTGGAGAGGTCCTGCTCGATGGATTGCGCGTCACCAATGTCCGCCAGCACCGCGTCAAACAGCGGCAACTCGACCGCCTCCGCTGGAACAGGAATTCCGGCCTGCGCCATCAGCGCCAGCAATCCCACGGTTTTCAGCGCCACTGTCTTGCCGCCCGTGTTCGGTCCACTGATGATCAGTTGGGGGGTGGCGGCGGGCAGCTCCAGATCCAGCGGAACAATCGTTTTCGGTTCGGATGCTTGTTCGTCGCGCCCGTTTCGCCGTGCCAATGCTTCTCCGCGCAACCTCTTCTCCAGCAACGGATGCCGCGCCGCTTTCAGGAAAATTCGTTCGGCTCCCGGGGCGGAGAAGACCGGGGCCGTGCATTGAAAATCGGTCGCGAATCTCGCCCGTGCAAACAGCGATTCTACTTCGGCCAGAATGGCGGCGCACGCTCGGATCGCATCCGCGTGCTCGCCAACCTGCCGCGTCATCGCCGCAAGGATGCGGCGCTCCTCCTCCTGCTCCTCTTCCAGCAGTCGCTGCAGTTCGTTGTTCTGCTCGATGGTTTCAATCGGCTCGATAAAATAGGTCTGCCCGCTGGAACTAGCACCGTGCATCACGCCGGGAACGCGTCGCTTCCACTCCGCTTTCACGGGCAGCACAAACCGCCCGCCACGCACGGTGATCAAGTCTTCCTGTAAGGATCCCTCCGGGCCTAGCCGTCGCAGCATCGACCGCAAACTCTCTTCAATCGCGCGTTGTTGCCGCTCCATCTGGCGCCGAATCCGCGAAAGCTCCGGGGAGGCACCATCCGCAATCGAGCCATCCGCTTCAAATTTCCCTTCAAGCGCCTGCACCAGCCCCGAGAATCGGCTTTCGACGATTGGCATCGCCAGTTCTCGCAGGGAGGGGACTTGCTGGCGCAACTCTTCCGACAACGTTAGCTGCCACTCCTGAAATGCGCGAAAGCGACCGACCAGCGCCGATAGAGCCCGCAGCTCATCCACTTCCAGCACCGCTCCATAGATGCGTGCGCGATCCAGCCAGTCGCAGGGATCGCTGAGTCCGTGAAAATCAAAACTGAATCCGGCTCGTAGCAGTCCCAGCGCCTCACTAACCCGTTGCTGCTCCGTGTTCGACCATCCGACGTCGCCAGAGGGTGCGAGCGCCAGGGTCCAGTCTCGCCCAGGAGAGGTAGTGGCATAACCAGCCACCATTTCGTGCAGACGTGCAAACTCCAGCATATCAGCGCTGGTATGGATGAGGGGCAAAGGCACCGTGGGTAACATGGCCACGCTCCAATGGTAGCTGCTTTTCAGGAGAGCAGCACCGCCGCCGATCCAAGTGCGCTGTGAGGAAGCAAGGGACGAGTCGAATCTCAGAAATGTCAGGGTCTCCGATACACTTATTCAGCCCCGAACCAAGTTCATGCGGGATCAGCACGAACAGAGCCTGATCGGATGGAATGGAGGGTTGGGCGCATCGCATATGGTTTGAAATATCGGAATACACGTTCGAAGCTGATATTTCGCTAACCTGGCGGATGGTTGCGGGCCCGTAGATCCGGAAAATCTAAAGTGGTTCCGCTGGACACCCGAGGGAGTCCACGCCGGGACCGATAAGCAATGGAGGGCACTAGAGAAATCCCGGTCAACAACGGCCAATGGCTACTCCTACCTGGAGGGTTGGGGTAGAAGTAGCCTTGACCTTCTTGCCGGGAGACACCCCCCGGGGTTGAATGGTCCCACAGGAACAAAATCTCGAGCACGAAAGCTAACGTCCAGCGACCTTGGCTGAGCTGGCAGTAACAAGCTCTGGCTCCGGTTGAGACCCTGTAATGGAATCGCCGCTTCCGATGCGCATGCCGTAAAACGACCGGTGCACGAAAATGAACGAAATGAGGAAGAAAACTCCCGCCAGCACATGGGTCAGGATCGGGCTCGTGGAGGATAGCCGAACTGCTAACTCCACGGCCAGCAAGCCGAACAACGTGGTGAACTTGATGACCGGATTGAGAGCTACGGACGCTGTATCCTTGAACGGGTCGCCTACCAGGTCGCCGACCACTGTTGCTTCATGCAGGGGCGTTCCTTTTTCGTGTAGTTCCACTTCAACGATCTTCTTAGCGTTATCCCAGGCTCCTCCCGCATTCGCCATGAAGATGGCTTGGTAGAGCCCGAACATGGCAATGGAGATCAAGTAGCCGATGAAGAAGAATGGATCCAGAAAGGCGAATGCCAATGCCGCAAAAAACAGCGATACGAAGATGGTCAGCATCCCCTTTTGCGCGTAACGGGTGCAAATGGCCACCACCATCTTGCTGTCTTGCGTGGAGGCTTTCTCGGCTCCCTCGATCTTCATATTTCTCTTGATGTACTCCACAGCACGGTAGGCGCCCGTAGTCACGGCCTGGGTAGCAGCGCCGCTGAACCAGTAAATCACCGCGCCTCCGGTAATCAGGCCGAGTAGAAACGGAGCGTGGAGAAGCGAGAGCTTATCCACATTTTGGGTGAGTGAGTTGGTCAGCGCCATGATGGTGGCGAAGATCAGGGTGGTGGCGCCCACGACCGCCGTGCCAATCAGTACCGGTTTGGAGCTGGCTTTGAACGTATTGCCTGCGCCGTCGCCCGCTTCAAGCATCCGTTTGGCGTGTTCGAAATCGACCTTCACTCCGTAGTCCTTTTCCACTTGCTCATAGACATCCGGCTCGTTCTCAATGAGCGACAGCTCATAGATCGACTGAGCGTTATCCGTCACCGGACCAAAAGAATCGACCGCGATCGTCACCGGTCCCATGCCGAGGAAGCCGAACGCTACCAGGCCAAAGGCGAACATCGGCGCAGCAAGAACCACATTCTGGAATCCCAGTGTGCTCACCCCGTAGCCAATCGCCATGAGAACCGTTACCGCCAGTCCCAGGTAGTAGGCGGAATAATTCCCGGAGACAAACCCCGACAGCAGACCGAGAGCGGCTCCGCCTTCCTTGGCCGACGCGACCACTTCTTTTACGTGGCGAGCTGTAGTTGAAGTGAATACCTTGACGAGTTCAGGAATCAGAGCCCCTGCTACAGTCCCGCAGGAGGTTATTGTCGCGAGTTTCCACCAGAGGGTAGGATCTCCACCCAAGTTGGGAAGCAGGAGATAGGTGACCGGGTAGGTGACGGCGATTGTCACGATGGAAGTGATCCAGACCAGTGACGTGAGGGGAGCTTCGAAATTGAATTCCAGCGCCTTGCCGAACCGAGCTTTGGAAATTACCTCGTTGATGTAATAGCCCGCAACGGCTGCCACCAGCATGGCCACGCGAACCGCAAACAGCCAGACCAGAACTTGCACTCCTACGGTGGCGCTCTTCGCGCCCAGCATGAGGAATGCGATCAGGGCGACCTGGACCACGCCATAGGTTTCGAAGCCGTCGGCAGTCGGACCAACCGAATCGCCTGCATTGTCGCCGGTACAGTCGGCGATCACTCCAGGGTTACGGGCATCGTCCTCTTTGACATGGAAGACAATTTTCATCAGATCCGCGCCGATGTCGGCGATTTTGGTGAAAATGCCGCCAGCAAGACGAAGCACCGCGGCGCCAAGCGATTCGCCAATCGCAAAGCCGATGAAACACGGTCCGGCGTAGCTTCCTGGAACGAAGAGGATAATGCTGAACATCAGCAGCAGCTCGATCGAGATCAGCATCATGCCGATGCTCATGCCCGACTTGAGCGGAACTCCAAATGCGCGATATGGGTTTCCGCCCAGAGAAGCATAAGCGGCACGTGAATTCGCCAGCGTATTGACGCGGATTCCAAACCACGCGACAAAATAACTGCCAGCCATGCCGAGGATGCTGAATCCAAGGATAATGACCACTTTCAAGGCGCTGAAGTGAAGTAGCACAGCGAAGTAGGCAAGAATCACGACCGCGATGAACGACCAGAGAAGCAGGAGGAATTTACCTTGATGGATCAGATATGTTTTGCAGGTCTCCCAGATCAGCTGCGACACTTCCAGCATCGACTTATGGGCCGGCATACCCTTCAGATGGACGTACATGAACAGGCCGAAGATCATTCCCAACACACAAAACAGAGGTCCGAACATCAGCAGGCTGTGGCCGTTAATACCCGGTTGCCCAAAAAATCGCACCTGACTTAAATCCGGAAGCTGAAGATTGGCCTCACCACCGACTGGCGCCGCGGGTTCTGCGAGTGCTGCACCGGCCCCGAGCAGGAGGAATGTTGTAATAGCACTGGCGAATCTTGCCCAGCGTGACGAAAAGAAACCGTTCTTCATCCTTCTCTCCATGTTCACTCGTCGGATTTGGAGGGCGATGGGCCCCGTCGCCCGCGTGCCGGTATCGGTAGAAAGGACCTGGTGCTCAAACAACCAAGCCGCGACGAGCGACAGCACGCTGACGACTAATACAAACCACACGCACGCAGTTACAGTCACAAAATCCTCCTATTGGCACATCCCAGGTGGTTACTACTTCAGGCAAATGCAGCCCGCTACGTCTGTTTTCTCGGAAGGAACACCGAAGTGTACCACCGGTATCCAGGGGTCGAATGTGACGCGTAGCACAGGCACCCGGAAGGATATTCCGCGCTCTGACGTGCAAGTGTCAACAGAAAAAAATACCTCAGAAGTACTGGATTCTCTTGGATATCGAAGGATGGCTCGAGCTTTCGAGTAGCTTCTAGCGGAAGCGATTCCAATTCAGACGTGACTGAACGTGGTCCGAACCTGTGGAAAGTCCACCTGCCCCAATCCTCGTTCCCGTGCGAGCTTCAAATACGGCAGCGCATCACTGTCCAGATTCCAATATGCCTTGGCCGCGTAGGCATCGATCGCTACCGCATCGGTTCCCGCGACGAGGGTTTTCTTAATCGCGACATCTTCCAGGTTGCCGCCGGTCGGGCCGTTGCGCAGCAGCACTCGGTAGCAGTCGAGCAGGGTTAGGGTCGGCATCATGAATGCCGCCAAATCCACAAGGCTGGGATGAATCTGCTGGTGCAAGCGATTGCGCTGCCCCCCGAGAATGCCGAACCAGTTCTTGAAGCTGAGCGTCGCCCCAGTCAGGGCATGGTGCTTGGCAATGGGTAGATTGATGAGTTTGTCGGCCTCCAGAAACGGCTCAAATACCGACCAGTTCTGCAGCACCGCCCCACCCAGGTCCACGGCGCGGAAACGCGCCGGATCGGGGAGGATGACTTCCGCGCCCTCGGCACGTGCCGCGGTTTGAATTCCGGAGCGGCGGAAGCACCGCTCCGCCTCATTGCAGCTGACGTCGGTCACGATCACCCGCTTGGCGCCCGCCTGCCAGCATTGCCGTACCGTCTCGGCGACCACATCCGGGTTGGTGTTCGCCGCCTGCTCTGGCGTGCGGTCCCAGGCGATGTTCGGCTTCAACACGACGACATCGTGCGGCGCGATAAAGCGCCCCGACCCTCCCAGGTCGGCGAATGCCTGCCGGACCAGCGCGCGCGGATCGTCTCCTGCTGGCGTGACTCCTTGCACCACCACCATCTCAGGCAGCGCCGCATTTGACTTCACCGTGTGGTCCCGCTTCGCGTTGGCGGCCAGTGCCTCGCTGGGCCGCGCGTGATGTTCGGAGAGCCAGAACGCTGCTGCAGCCACGCCGGCCCCGGTCCCAGCCAGGCGGAGCATCTGCAGCATTGCCTCGCGACGGCTCATTGTCGGGTCGTTCGATGCCATGGCCATCTCCCTCAAGCAACCGTGGTTTCGATCAAGGCAATCCGGCCGGGATCGTTGCTTCCCAGCCTATGTTCCGGATCCGCCGCGGTCGCAATGTAAAGCGGCGGAGTGCCCGCCTGCTCCAGAGTCTGCATCCCCACCTCTGCCCGCTTCTGCTTGATGATCTGCCAGCCCGTATAATCGATCGCCACCCGGTCCTCGCCCACCATCAACCCGTTATAGTTCCACGTATATGCGGGATTGAATCCGGGGCCGTCATCGTACTGCGACGTCGTCACGTCGCCGACCACAAAACGCACCTTGTTCCGAAGCTCCGGTATGGCGTTCAAGTCGGCAACGTATGGATTACATCCACCGCCATGCTGCGCGTTCGGGTTCTTGATGACCCCATACATGTTCTTCATCGCAAAGGTAACGCCGGCGAGGTTGTGATTCTTCAGGATCGGTACGTTGATGATGACATCGCACTGGGTCACGATCTTCGAAAGCTGTGTCTTCACGCGGCCCAGGGTCAACTGCGTCTCTTCGTAGCCGACCGAGTCGGTTCCGAAACAGCGCACAGCTCCCGGCGCCGCGGATAACGCATATCCGGCTCTGACCAGTTCGTGATTGGTACGGTCCCAGACGATAATGTCGCCGGCGCGGACGCCTGCCTGCTGCAGGCGTTGGCAGATCGCCTCCACCAGCGAAACATTTGTCGATAGCCCTTTGCCGGCAATGGTATTCACCTTCAGGCCAACTATCTGCCCGGGTTGGACGATTCGCTTCCAGGGTTCGACCGGATTGCCGGCGCCTGCGTAGGTTTGCATCGCATGATCCAGCATGGCCGCGACGCGCTGCCGATCTGGTTCCGGTCCGGGGATGCGTAGCTTCTCATCGCGCACAATCACCACTTTCGACTTCCCGACGGTCCTGGCGGCGGTTTTTACCGCGCTCAGCGAGAACTTCGTCCCTGCTCCTAGAATGGCCGCACCCGCCGCCATCTCTTTCAAAAATTCACGCCGGTTCTTCATGCTGCACCTCCTCCATACCTGTGCAATTACTAACTTCTAAAGCCGACCCTCTACACCATGTCCAAGGGCCAGCAGAGCATCCGCTTCATTGGGTGCAGACTCATAAGCCATGATCCGCACCAAATAGTGCCCCTTACGAAAGACCAGGCTCTGCCCATATAAGCGTGCGGCGTCGCCTAATGGTGTGGTTTTGCTGTTCGAAGCCGGATTGGCCTCGTACATCTTTGTCGCACCGTCTGAAGCCTTGAAGGTGTAAATGTCGACAACCGCTTCTAAATTCCCTCGGAATTTGTAGTCGGACGTCGATGTGGTCACTACTCCGGCGTTGACATACTGGTCTGCCCCCCCGTCCATGTACTGCCATAGGTCGGCCGCAGCGAAGGTTCGAGTTTCGCCACTCTTCTGCCAACCCGGTACCACTCCCGACGTCGGAAACGGGTCCGGGTTCCTTTTATTGCAACCAACGCCGATCAAGCCGGCGACGAACAGCAAAACCGCGAGTGCCTCCACTCCAATCTTCCTCATGACTACCCCTTGTCTTTTCTCCGGGTCAGCAAAATCTGGCTGCCTGGCGATCGACTTTCCCCAATACTGGTCACATACACCGCGGGATGTTCCTGCAACGGGCAGGCATATTCGCACGCCCCGCAGCCGACGCACCGGCTCGGGTCCACATGGGGTTGTTGCAGAACCTGTTTGTTACCCTCGGCATCGATGACCTCCGCCTCCTGCAAGTAGATGGCTTTGGGCGACACCGGGCACCACTCCTCGCACACGATGCAGTTCGTCGCCATAGCCCAGGGAAGACAACGGCCGCGATCGTAAAACGCGGTACCGAGACGCACCGGCTCTCGACGATCCTGGCCCCCAATTCCAAGGCCGACCACCCAACCCTTTTCCTGCGGAGTGATGTTCCAGATCGCCCCAGTCGGGCAGACCTCTGAACAGAGCACGCAACTTGGCTCACAATACCCAATGCGCGGTGTCAGCATGGGTGTCCATAGGCCTTCTAACCCAGCTTCATCGAGTGCGGGCTGCAGCGCATTATTCGGGCATACTTTCATGCATTCCCCGCAGCGAATGCAACGGGAAAGAAAATCGTTCTCGTCCAGCGCTCCGGGCGGCCGGATCAGGCGTTCATCGCGGCTCTTCCCGAATGCGGTATTGGCGCGCAACAAGGGAACTGCGGCCACACCCGCGGCCAGGGCAGCCAAGGCGCGGCGCCGAGGCAGATTCGGTCCGGCGACCTCGGCTTCCTTGCGGAAAAATTGGAACTCCAACCCCTGGTGCGGACACGCATCCACGCAGTTCATGCACATCAGGCATTCCGCCTTGTGCCACGGCACGCCGCCGATGGGATTGTCCCCGCCCTGGCAATGCAGCAGGCAGCGATTGCATTGGTCGCAGGATTTTGGATCTTTATGCAGTCCCAGAATCGACCAGCGCGAGGCAAAGCCCAGCAGCGCGCCCAACGGACAAATGGCCCGGCACCAGAAGCGCGTCACCTTCAGGTTGAGGGCCAGCAGGAACAGAAAAATAAACCCCAGTAACAATCCGGCTCGAAAATGTGGCTGGCGGAAATTCAATATCGTTGCCGCCAGCACGGCGTGCAATCCACGGCCGGTCAACTGCGTTACCCCCATGGAACTATGTTCGAGGCCACTTATGGTCGCGTTTCCCGCGTAATTCAACGCCGCCAGAATCGATAGCCCGATCGAGCGCACCATCACGCTGAATGGGTCCAGCCATCCAATAAGCCCGCTGCCACACACGGCCGCGGCCAGCCCGACAATGAGCAGAACGTATTTTGTTCTCTGCCAAGGTTTGTAGCGATTGGAGTCGATCCAACTCTTCCCGCGCTTCCGCTCGGATTTCAGGTTCCCGAAAAAGTGGTGCAGCGTGCCCAGCGGACAGATCCAGCCACAAAAGAAGCGTCCTAGAAACATCACCGGCAGCAGGATCAGGAGCGACCACAGCATGCCTCGATAAAGGGCATGCGTCGCCAGCGCATTCGACAGCGCGACCAGTGGGTCAAGCTCAAAGAAAAGACGCACCGGCCAGCGCATCTGGATATCACTGCCCGAGCCAATCGTTCCGCTGAATTCAGTTCGAACGAGAAGGAAGCAGAAGAGGGCAAGAAAGAATGTCTGCGACACTCGGCGGAGGTTGACAACGCGCGGTCGTCTAAACCTGAACCTACGCATAGGCCCCCTCCCCTGCCGCGGCACAACTTGTTTATTACTGGTTCACTCCGCAAGGGCAACTCCCTTTTCCCGTGGCCGGGCGCGGTGCGGCGAAACCCACGACTGATTTTCGCCTGGGATGGAGGAACGGTCAGTGATCCTCATCACCGAATATAATTACCCGTCGGATCGGCCAACGCCGCGCGCGTGAAGTCTCGCGACGCGGCACGCTCCTGTCCCGAAAAAACTGAAACTTAAGTGCCCGGACCTTCGTATCTTTGTTGCAGCCTAGACGCGGTGCACGGGGAAAGAGAGGTCTCATTTATGTATTGCAGTCAATGCGGACAAGCGGTTGGCGCTCAACCCAACTGCCCGAACTGTGGCGCACCAACCGGTTTCGTGGGCGCGCCAACACGCATCCCTGTCGGGGTGCCACTTCCGGTTTCCAGAGTTGCCAGACATCTGCACACGGTTGGCATTTTGTGGACGGCGTATTCTGCGTATTTGGTACTGCGCTGGCTGCTGGTGTTGCCCTTTCTGCATATGGCCCTGGGCGGAGGGAGATGGATGGCAGCCTCTGATACGTGGATGTTCACGCCATTCCACCCAGGCGGCTGGCTTTTGCACTTGATCACCATCGTGGTATTTACGCGCGCCATTCTGTCGTTGGCCGTGGGAGTAGCCCTGCTGACTCGGCAGCCCTGGGGACGCATCTTTGCCATCATCATTGCGGTGCTGACTCTGATCAAGCCTTTGCTTGGCACAATTCTGGCGATCTATACCCTCTGGGTGCTCTTAGAGCGAGATGCCGACCAGAACTATGCGCAACTCGCCGCGGCTCGACAAACGTACCCGCCGCCACCGGGTTCGTCGATCTAGTCCAGGCTGCGGTTCCTCGCGCGGTAGAATCAGACGCAGCATGGATTTCCCTCTGATACGAATGCGGCGACTGCGCCAGTCCGAGCCGATGCGCGCCTTGGTGCGCGAAACTCGGCTACATCCCGGAGCGCTGATTGCCCCACTGTTTATTTGCCCCGGCGAGGGCGTGCGCCGCGCCATTTCCTCCATGCCCGGCGTTTTCAACCTGTCGATCGACGAGGCCGTCAAGGATGCCACGCAAGCGGCCAAACTAGGGATCGGGGGATTTCTGCTCTTCGGCCTCCCCGCAATCAAGGATGAGCAAGCAACCGGCGCGTGGGAGGATAACGGAATCGTTCAGCAGGCCCTGCGCGCTATGAAGCGCGAAGGCGCTCTCGACTCCACCTTACTGATTGCCGATGTTTGCCTCTGCGAATACATGTCGCACGGCCACTGCGGGATCGTTCGCGAGATTGCTGGCGGCGCTCACGAAATCGAAAATGACTCCAGCGTCGAGCTGATTGCCAGGACCGCCGTTTCACTGGCCCGTGCGGGTGCAGACATCGTCGCGCCCTCCGACATGATGGATGGCCGCGTGGCCGCCATCCGCGACGCCCTCGACGCGGATGAACTCACCGATACCCCAATCCTGTCCTACGCTTCCAAATTTGCCTCCGCATTTTACGGCCCGTTTCGCGAAGCGGCGGATTCCGCCCCGCAATTTGGCGACCGCCGCAGCTATCAAATGGACGGCGCGAACCGCCGCGAAGCCATGCGCGAAATCGACCTTGACCTCTCCGAAGGCGCCGACATGATCTTGATGAAACCGGCCATGCCCTATCTCGACGTCATCCGCGACGCCCGCGACCGCTTCGACGTTCCTCTCGGTGCCTATCAAGTCTCCGGCGAGTACTCCATGCTGCAGGCTGCCTTCGAACGCGGCTGGCTCGACAGCGACCGCGCCATCCTGGAATCTCTAGTCTCCATCCGCCGCGCCGGCGCCGATTTCATCGTCACGTACTTCGCCCAAACCGCTGCAAAGCTGTTATAGGGAGGCCTCTAGTTTCTATAATGATCTGTGCCGGCTCCAGCCGCTGACGGAGGTCGATCCATGAGCACGCTCACCCATCCCGAAACCAAGTCATCCGCGACCCCAATCACCCAAGATAGCGCCGAGCGCAACGCGCTGATGTTCGAGTACAGTTCGGCGGCCGACCCAGTTTCTTCCGGAAGCGTTCCGCCGATTCCCTATGCGGAGTTTGCCGCCGACCTCTATTCCGCCGGACCGACTCGCATCATCCCGCTGGATCTGTCGAAGGCGCTCAAGTGTGCCTCGCCAGCCAGTACGCCATCGCTGGCCGCTTGTTTCTTGCGTATCGAGGCCGGCGACACGCTGGAGACCTCCGCCAACTCCACCTCGGAATTGTTCTATGTCATCCGCGGCCGCGGCGTATCCACCGTCGACGATAACGAGATCCATTGGTCGCAGGGAGATTTTTTTACTCTGCCCGGCAGCACCGCGCGGCATCGCGCTAAGGAAACCTCCGCACTGTATTGGGTCAACGATCAGCCGCTGCTCGACTATCTCGGCGTACAGCGCAGCCACCCGCGCTTTGCGCCCGCCCATTACACGCGCGGTGAATTGACGAAAGCGCTGGAGCAAGCCGCCAACGATCCGCGGGCTGCCACGCGCAGCCGCGTCAGCCTGATTCTCGGCAACCCCGGCTGTATGCAGACCATGACCGTGACCCACGTACTGTGGGCGATGTATGGCCTGATCGAGCCCAACACTCGCCAGCTGCCGCACCGCCACCAGTCGGTCGCGCTCGACCTGATTATCGATGCCAAACCGGGCTGCCACACCCTGGTCGGCACGGAATTAGGCTCCGATGGCAACATCAAAAACCCAACGCGGGTCGACTGGAAATCCGGCGCAGCCTTTGTCACCCCGCCGGGTTACTGGCATGAACATCGCAATGAATCGGGCGAGCGCGCCTACCTGACGCCGATCCAGGATGCCGGCCTGCACACTTATCTGCGTACCCTCGACATTACCTTCCACAAGGATGACGACTAGTATTTATCTGCTTAACTCACCGATTTCGATTTAATCGCAAAATTCCCAGGTTCAATGTGGTAGCGAAGCTGACCCAGGCGAGATAGGGCACCATCAGCCACCCTGCCAGCGGACGCAGCTCCCAGAACAGCACCATGGTCGCGAGAATTGCCAGCCACAAAATGCTGATTTCTCCCAGCGCGCCCGCAATCGCATGCCAGCGAAAAAAGATCAGGCTCCAAAGAAAATTCAGGCCCAGCTGAATCAGGAACCATGCCAGCGCGTAGGTCCGCAGCTGCGAACTGGGCTGGCACCAAATCATCCACGCGGCGATGCCCATCAAAACATATAGCGAGGTCCAAACCGGGCCGAAAACCCGGTTCGGCGGATTGAAAGATGGCTTTCTCAGTCCCGCATACCAGCCGGAAATCTCTCGTCTTGTCAGAAGGCCGGAAATCGCACCCACAAGAACGCATAGGCCGACCCACAAGATCAGGCCCGTCAGCGGGGATCTCTCTCCAAAAATGTCATGCATGCAATCACCTCACTCAGAAATCAGGGTGCTCGCTCGACGGACACCGCCAAAACCACCTATCCTGATATCTGCGATCATTTAGGAAACAACATGAATATAGATGCAAGATCGATTCAGGTGCAGCTGCCCGATGGCAGCGCCCGCGCCGTGCCCGCCGGAACCACTCCCCTGTCGATTGCCACCGACATTTCGCCCCGTCTCGCCTCGGCTGCGGTTGTCGCACAGATCAGGCCGATGCATGCCGCTGTGCCTACATCCGCTGCCGATACTGAAACTGCGACTGAAGCCTCCATGTATGCCGCCGAGGATGCAGCCAGCGAACGCCTGGTCGACCTGTCCACCCCGCTGACTGAAGATGTGGCCCTTCGCCTCCTGACCGAAAAAGATGTCGAAGCTCTCAAGGTTGTGCGCCATTCTGCCGCCCACGTCATGGCGACGGCGGTGCTGGAATTATTTCCGGAGACTAAGCTGGGCCACGGCCCCGCCACCGACAGCGGCTTCTTTTATGACTTCTACCGTCCGACGCCGTTCACGCCCGAAGACTTGAAAGCCATTGAAGATCGCATGGCCGTGATCGTCGCTCGCGATGAGAAATTTGTTCGCGAGTACGAGCCGCGAGACGAAGGCCTGCTGCGCTTCAAAGCGGAAAACGACTTTATGAAGATGCACTTCATTGAGCGTTTCACCAAGCCTGGCGAAAAGATCTCGCTCTATCGCAATGGCGCGTTTGTCGATTTTTGCCGTGGCCCGCACGTGCCTTCCACCAGCCGTGTGAAGGCCTTTAAGGTGCTGAGTATTGCAGGCGCCTACTGGCTTGGGGATGAGAAAAATCCGCAGCTGCAGCGTATCTATGGCACGGCCTTCTTCTCCAGGAAAGAGATGGAGGAACACTTTGCGCGGCTGGAAGAAGCACAACGACGCGACCATCGCCTGCTGGGCAAACAGCTCGACCTGTTTTCGATTCAGGATATTGCCGGACCAGGCCTTGTCTTCTGGCATCCCAAGGGCGGCATCATCCGTAAGCTGATGGAAGACTGGATGCGCGAAGAATGTATCCGTCGCGGTTACGATATGGTCTTTACTCCGCACGTGATGCGTCATGAACTGTGGAAGATCAGTGGACATGCGGGTTTCTACGCCCAGAACATGTACACGCCGATCGAACTGGACGACGCCGACTACCAGTTGAAGCCGATGAACTGCCCCGGCCACATCCTCATCTACAAGAACACTCCAAAAAGCTATCGCGATCTTCCGGTGCGTTATGCGGAACTTGGAAATGTCTATCGCTATGAGCGCAGCGGCACCATGCACGGTCTGCTGCGCGTGCGTGGGTTTACCCAAGACGATGCGCATATTTTCTGTACTCCGGAGCAAATTGAAGATGAAGTGTCTGCGTGCATCGACTTCGCCGATGCCGTGTTGAAGACCTTTGGATTTGCGGAATTCAAGGTCGAGCTTTCCACCTGGGATCCCAGGGACAAAGCCAGCTTTGTCGGCTCGGAAGAAAATTGGAGCTTGGCGATTGGCTCGCTCGAACGAGTGTTGCAGCGCAAAGGCATTCCATACAAGACCATCGTCGGTGAAGCCGCATTTTATGGCCCCAAAATAGACATCAAGCTGGTCGATGCGCTGGGTCGGCTTTGGCAGCTTTCTACCGTTCAGTTCGACTTCAACCTGCCTGCTCGTTTCGAACTGGAATATGTGGGCGAAGATGGTGAGCGTCACCAGCCCGTCATGGTGCACCGCGCCCTGTTCGGTTCGGTGGAGCGATTCTTTGGCGTGTTGATCGAGCACTACGCTGGAGCGTTTCCGCTGTGGCTTGCTCCCGTACAGGTTGGATTAGTGCCCATTAGCGAAAAGCATATCGAATACGCGAAAAAGGTACAGCAAGAGTTACAAATGGCCGGTCTGCGGGTCGAACTCGATGATCGCAATGAGAAAATGAACGCCAAAATTCGCGATCTGACCATGCAGAAGATTCCCTATTTGCTCATTATGGGCGACAAAGAAGCCGCCGCCAGCGCCGTCAGCGTCCGCACCCGCGGCAAGGGCGATCAAGGTTCCGTTGCGCTGGAAGACTTTATCGCCAGAACGAAGCAGCTGGTGGACACCAAATCGGGAGACCTATGACATTACTTCGTCTTGGCAAGATCTGCCATCTTGATTCCACGGGCGTGTAGACTGGGTTACGGTTCTGGTTGGGTTCCTTCAAAACTTCAAAATCCAGAGAGCGCTGAATGCGATCGACGTTCAAATTCATGACTGCCTTTTTCATCTTTGCGTCGTTGGGGCTCGGCGCATACGGCCAGGCTCTCCACTGGCAGCCGGATCTCACTCGCCAGCAGACTTATACCCTGGAGCGCTCCTCCAGTTCCGATCCTACCGGCGGGAATGCGGATTCTCGGAGCGTCGCTCCCGGTGAAACCTTTACCGTACTCGATACCGACGGCCCCGGAATGATCTCGCACATCTGGTTCACCATTTCTGACAATGAACGCTATCACTTGAAGCGTATTGTCCTGCGCATGTACTGGGACAACGAGACGTCGCCTAGCGTCGAGACGCCCATTGGCGACTTTTTTGGCCAAGGTCTTGGCGAATATCACAACTGGCATTCGGAAATGCTCTCCGTTGCCAGCGCCAAGGCGTTGAATTGCTTTTTTCCCATGCCGTTCGCCAGGCACGCACGCATCACAATAACCAATGAAGGCACAGAGCCGATCCACTCGCTGTACTACAACATCGATTATCGGAAGTACTCCGATCCCCTTGCTGCCGGCACCCTCTATTTCCACGCCGAGTATCGTCAAGCCCAACCCAATCATGGCGCCCTCACACCAGAGAATACTTTGGTCAATGGTCGAGACAATCTGTATGGCGAGGACAATTACGTCTGGATGACCGCCAAAGGTCATGGACAGTATGTGGGCGTGACCATGTCGGTGCTGGAGAATCAGGATGGTTGGTGGGGCGAAGGCGACGACATGTTTTTCATTGATGGAGCGAGGCGGCCATCGATCGAGGGAACCGGGTCTGAGGATTACTTTCTGGGAGCGTGGGATTTCGGCGGCAAGCCCTTTTCCTATCAGCTTTACGGTGCTCCGGTGGTAGGCCCGGAGTTGGCTGGAGGGCGATGGAGCGTCTATCGTTTTCATCTCGATTCGCCCATCCCATTTAGCAGGTCTTTTAAGGCCACCATTGAGCATGGGACGGGCAACAACCGCTCTGACAACTATTATTCCGTCGCCTACTGGTATCAGGCTGAGCCGCACGAACCTTTTCCCGCGCTGCCGCCTGTCGAAGACAGAATCCCGCGGCTACAGATGGTTGGCGGTCCTGGAAATGTAGACGCACCCGCCCAATAACTCAGCTAAAACTTCAGCCGGATCGCTAATTGGATTTCCCGCGGAGTGTAAATGGAGTTGCTATTTGCATTCGTAGTCACTCCGTAGGTTGGATTGAACTCCAGGTAGGGGTGCGCGGCAGTTGAATCGGAAGGGCAGCCTTGTGTCAGCGGGGTAGAGCAGGCGTTGTAGCCAAGCGTATCGATGCTGGTGACATTTTGGGAATTTGTCAGATTAAAAGTTTCCGCAATCAATTCCAGATAAGCGCGGCCTCGCAGCGGTATGCGCCGCGTCACGCGCAGGCTAGTAGTCTGCGTGGATGGAAAGCGATAACTGTTTCGTTGCAGAACATTCAGACGCGATGGTCCGCCTTCCCCGTTGATGCCAAAGAATGCTCCACCCGGCGCGCTGCCCCCAACCCCTAATGTGTACGGCAGACCGGTTTGCCATGCGATGACGGGAGCAAAGCCATAATCATTCAGAAGGAATCCGCGCCATCCCTGCTTATGCCAAGTCGTCCATAGGGTTGCGTGCGCCGCCAGTCGCTGACGCACATCCGTGTTCGAGTTGCCATATTCCAGCGCCATATTGTTCGGCTCCAGGATATTCGTGGGCGACTTATAGAGAAATTCATTCTGGTTGTAGTCCAACGCGTGTGCCCATGTATAGTTCATTCCAAAGCTGATCCCGTTCGAGGTGCGGTGCTCGATACTCAGCACCCCCGCGTTGTAATTGGAATTTACATTGCTGAGTAATTCGGTGATGTTTCCGTAGAGATAGTTCGGCCGGACCGATGTATACAGCGGTGTAGTATAGGTCGCGCCTTGCGGCAACGGGCTCTTCTTCCCTAAAGCAGGCCCGGGAATGTCAATCGTATAGTTCAGCTGGCCTATGGTCGCGTTGTCGATATTGGTATCGATATGGTTTGGCAATTCCCGACCTTGGCTAGTCATATAGCTCAGCGAAAGCACTGTGTTCCAGCCGACACTTTGTTGAAGGGTCAGCTCACCCTGCATCGTCTCTGGGACCTGGTAGTTCTTGGCGAAGTAGTAGGCGCTGGGCAGTGCGCCTCGTTCCGCGCCGGTAGGTGCGCTGAAGAAAATACTGGGAAATTGCGGGGCGCCATATTCCGTGGAAGAGGAATAGCGATAGGTCCGCTGCGAGGTGGGCGAGCCAGAAGATGTGAGCGCGGAATGCAGCGTGGCATTCACGATCCGGCCGTAAAACATTCCATACCCGGCGCGCACCACAGTATGCCCGTTGCCAAAAATATCCCATGCCACTCCTGCGCGGGGAGCAATGTTATTGCGGTCGTCCGGATAGTTTGCAGTTTGCGGCAATTGAGGATTGACGAGAAAAGGCCGCGGTACACGTTCATATTCATAGCGCGCGCCAGCGGTCAGCGTCACGCGCGGGAATGGCCGCCATTCGTCATCTGCAAACCCGGCGAAGTCATTCGTGGTGATAAAGAACCCTGAAGGGCCGAAGCTCTGCGAAAAACCAGAATACGCGTTGACAAAATAAGAGTGCGGTGGCCCCAAGCCATCCACCGCATGGTAGTAGTCGGCAAGGAAGTTACCAAATGACGTGTATCGATAGTCCCCCGCGCCGCCGTACAGATTGTCGAGCAGGTCTTCATTTCGGTCCCAGTCTGCGCCAATCTTCACGGTGTGGTTCCCCAGCACCCACGAGACGGTGTCGGAAATCTCAGCGCGATGTTCGTCGGGATATTCCGGGCGCGGTAAACCGGCTGGATTGCCCAACACCATGCCTTCTCCAGACGAGCCTCCGGCGATGCTGATTTCCGGAGCCAAGCCGAACTGATTCTGCGCCAGCGGTATTTCTGCGCCTGCCGGTGTGGGGCTGGTTTGTCGATCCAGTTCGCGACCAAGCTGGACGCGAATTTCGTTCGCGAGATTTTCAGTCAGGAAAGTAGTCAGGTGGGCGATACCCCAGTCCACGCTGACATAATCGTCCCCAAGGCTGTTCACACCATATTGGGTTGAGCTTTGAGTTTGCACTCCATTGGGAGAGCTCCACCTCATCCGGTTATAAGAGAAGGTCGCATGATTACGATCGTTCGCCTGCCAGTCGATTTTAGGAAAGTTCAGCGTCTCGTGGCCTGTGCGGGGGGTTGGTCCCGTCAGCGTGTCAACCAACTGTAGCCCCTGCTGATATTGCTCGATAGCCGCCTGATACGACGGGAGGTCGAGTTTATCGTATAGTTCGCACACCCCCTGCGTCGCTTCAAATTGGAACACACTTCCATAAAATGGACTCCCCTGCGAGCCACCATTCCCACTGGCATTGTAGGGCGGGAGGTTGGAGCACGTAATTGGATAGCCCAGATAATTGCCGGAGGGAATGGCGGGAATGGGCTGCGCATAAATCGCCGTGGGATAGCCCACGCGGGAGACGGAAGGGAAATTACGGGTAACGTTCTCGAAGGAATAAAACCAGAACAGCCGATCTCGAACGATCGGTCCGCCCACTGCAAATCCTGCCTGCCTGCGGACATCTGTCGGTCGGTACGCGTTGGTGACAAAATTGTCCTGGGAGTTGTTGAACGTGGTCAGGGTGGTGTAAGCGTTAGTGGCTGCGAGACTGCTGTTGCGCTCGAAAAAAAAAGCTTCGCCATGAAAACTATTCGTGCCGCTCTTGGTGACAGTATTAATCACGCCGCCGGCTGCGCGGCCATATCCTGCCGAATAGTCTGCGGTGTTCACCTGGAACTGTTCGACCGCAGCCATGCTGATCGAATACGGCGCGCCAGTCCCACCTCGCTCTTCAGAGAAAAATGCTTCGTTATTGTCGGCACCGTCAATTGTGTTGTTGTTCAACAATACGCTGATGCCACGAAAACTCAGCAGCCCTTTGCCGTCCTGATCGCCCACTACCCCAGGTGTCAATAACGCAAAGCTGCTCCACCGACGGCTGTCAGACGGTAGATCCTGCAATTCTGTCTGCGTTACATTGGTGGCAATCGAGGGATAAGTGGCCTGCATAAAAGGCACGACCGTTTGCACCTGAATCGTGCTGACCGTCGCGCCGATCTGCAAGGTGGTATCGAGTGATGTGCGTCGCCCCAGTTCGACGACCACGTGAACTGCGGTGAAGGCAGTGAAGGCGTCACCGCTGATGTCTACTGAGTAGGTGCCGGGAGGCAGGTTCGCCAACGTATAGTCGCCACTTTTGTCGGAATAGACGATAAATTCGGCGCCCGTCGCCTCGTTCAAGGCGACGATACGCGCGTTCGCCAAAACCGCGTGTTGCGGATCGTAGACTGTACCGCCGATCACACCTGTGGTCGACTGGCCATATAGCAAAGCCAGCGGCAACAGGGCGAGCAATACCAGGCAGGACACGCCAAAAGCGCGCCCGTGGGGAGGAGCCAAGCGCAGCATGAAAAACTCCTGAAGCCTTCGACCCGCTCAGGCAAGTTCACACTACCTGTGCGGACGACACTGAAAGCACCGCAATGAAACGTGTGCCTCGATCATCTCTGAGTTCCTATAACTTATCTTTTCCGACGCGCCCGCCTAACTTTGCCACTCACGGAATTTCCCCCTAGAATCGGTTGACGCGGCTCACGGGGAACTCCGCCACGGGGCAGGCACAGACGGGAACTCTGAGAAATGAGCGCTACACTGAGAGTAACGCGATTCCCGTACGGCAGGAAGAACATTTACGAGCATGTTTATCGATGAAGCAAGAATCAAGGTGAAGGCCGGGGATGGAGGGAACGGATGCATGGCCTTTCGCCGTGAAAAATTTGTACCGCGTGGCGGACCGTCCGGAGGCGATGGGGGACGCGGCGGCGACGTCATTCTCGAGGCCAGCCAGCGTCATAATACGCTAGTCCATTTCCGCTTCAATCCTGAGCACAAGGCTGAGCGAGGGCGGCACGGAGAAGGATCAAATTGCTCTGGCCGCGAGGGCGACGATATTGTGCTCAAAGTCCCTGTGGGTACCGTGGTTTACGACGACGCGACGGGAGATTTGATCCACGATTTTCAGCGCCCCGACGAACGCATTGTGCTCGCCCATGGGGGGCGCGGCGGCCGCGGCAATCAACATTTTGCCACCTCCACCCATCAGGCGCCCCGCGAGCACGAACTTGGCCACGCCGGCGAGGAGAGGGTTGTCCGGCTGGAGTTGAAGCTACTCGCAGACGTTGGACTCGTTGGTCATCCGAATGTCGGGAAATCTACCCTGATCGCTCGCATTTCATCGGCGCGTCCCAAGATTGCCGATTATCCGTTCACAACACTGGAACCCAACCTGGGTGTCGTCACTGTCGGCGAGTGGCCACAGGAAGAAAGCTTCGTTGTTGCCGACATTCCAGGTCTGATCGAGGGTGCACATCTCGGGGCGGGTCTCGGAGCCCAGTTTCTGCGACACATCGAGCGGACTAGGTTGCTGGCGCACATTGTTGATGTTTCGGATGGTAGCGGCCGTCTCGATCCGACAAAGGACTATCAGGTAATTGAGGCGGAACTGAAAAGCTTCGGCCACGGCCTCGACGAGAAACCGCGCGTCGTCGTAGCGAGCAAGTGCGACGTGGCCAATCCAGAGAAGCTAAAGAAGCTTCGCGCCATGGCGAGTCGCAAAAAGCTTGATTTCTACGCGATTTCTGCGGTCACGGGTGAGGGCATCGACGCGTTGAAGTATGCCCTGGCGGAGCGCGTTCGCGATCTGCGTGCGGCTTTCCCAGAAGCTGGCTGACTCGGTGAAAATTGGATGACTGAAACCGCATGAGGCGCATCGCGTTTTTCGGTGGCAGCTTCGATCCCCCCCACCGCGGGCACCTTGCCATCGCGACGGCGGCTGCCGACCGTTTCGCGCTGGACCAAGTCTTATTCGCTCCGGTTGGCCGCCAACCCCTAAAAGGAAGATATCCAGCGACAGAATTCCTGCATCGCTATGCCATGACGGCGCTGGCGACGCAAAGCGACCCGCGCTTTATCCCTTCACTGCTCGACGCCCCTCGCGAACCTGAGGATGGGGAGATTCGACCCAACTACACAGTCGACACCCTGGCGCGGTTATATGACTCGGTGGCGGATGCGCCAGACCCGACTGTGCTTTTCACTTTAGTGGGAGCCGACAGTTGGCTGGATATTGCGCATTGGCATCAGGCACCCCGTCTGCTGGCACTTACCGACTGGATCGTTGCTGCTCGACCTGGCTTCTCCCTGGCCAGTGCAGAAGCCGCGTTGCCTCAACCTATGAAAGTAGAGCGTGTGGTGCGCAATATCGACAACACAGGCGATAATTCAAGCCGTCTTTCACTTGACCTATCCACCGAATCGGAATTAGAGTTGCACCACACCAATGGCACTGTGACGCGGGTGTGGTTTCTACCGAACATTCACGAAGATATCTCGGCGACGGAGTTGCGAACTGCGCTAGATCGGGGAAGGGACGAATTTGCGTTCCTGCCACCGCTGGTGCGCGACTACATCACCAAGACTCAGATTTATCGCCCTCGCGACTTGAAGAGTTCGCTACACTAGGGGAACGCCACGCTCGATGTCCGGCTTCGGCTATCGTTGCGTCGATCTAGTTCTTGGCACCCCCGATCCCGCCAGACTACGATGAAGGCGAGGCCAATTGCAAACGCACAGGAGAACGCCCAATCGCATGACAAAAACTGAGATTCGCCGGATGGTGACGGCCGCCGCTGCCGCGTGTGAAGAGAAGAAAGCGGAGCGAATCAGCATCCTTGAGCTGGACCCCGCTGACTCCGGTTTCACCGACTATTTTTTGATTTGCAGTGGCACCAACGAACGCCAGAATCAGGCCATCGCGACCGGGATTGAGGATCGAATGCAGCGCGATTTTGGCACCGAGCCGAACTCCGTGGAAGGCTTTCGCCAGGGCGAATGGATTCTTCTCGACTACGTCGATTTCGTGGTCCACATTTTCTCCGAAGAGAAGCGTGATTTCTACCACATTGAGCGTCTGCGCAAGACGGCGACTCCCGTGGATCTGGAGGAGTTGAAGGCTTCGCTGGTAAAGAAAGTTACGGCGGCGCGGAAGAAACGGGCGGCGAAGAAGGCTGTTGCAAAGGTGTCGGCCCCAAAGAAGACAGCGACGAAGGCAACAGACCGCCGATCGTCATCGAAGACCGTAGGCAAGGCAAAGAAAACGACAATTAAGAAGACTTCGGCGCCCAGGAAGAAATCCGTGAAGAGAAAGTAGTGGGCTGAGAAATCTTCGATTTAGGAGATGTGCACAGAAAATGGAAGGGCGCTCTTGGCGAGCGCCCTTTCTGCTGTGCGATATGGGTTTAGAAGTAGAACTTGCCGGCAAGCTGGACGGCGCGTCCTGGTTGTGGATCGCCGGTGCCGCTACCGAAGTCGGCCGGTTGGATCACATTGGAGATCTGGCCGAACGTGGGGCCGTCACTAAAATCGTTGTCCGGCGCTGCGAAGTTCGGATGGTTGAATGCGTTATAGGCTTCCAGCCGCACCTCAATGTATCGAGGTGAATTCATTCCACCCAGCGGGAAGTCTTTATAGATCGATAGGTCGGTGTAGTTATATCCCGGCCCATGGAAGAAGTTACGCTTGCTATTGCCGAAAGTTCCGAACGGCTCCGGCGAGAACAGCGTTGGCTGGAACCAGTAATTCCCGGGGTTCCGAGGATTCATACCCGAAATGTGGAATGTGGAGGTCTCGGGGACGTCTGGGCAACTATAGTAGAAAACGCCGTATCCATTGCAATACAGTGAATTATTGTCTCCGCTCTCATACACAGGCACCGGAAATCCGGTTTGCACGGTGGTGATGCCTGTAATGTGCCACCCGCCAGCAAACTCCCGCACAATGCGGTTGGTGTTCATGGCGGATGTTATCGGGATTTGGTAGTTGTACAGAACCACCAGACGATGGCGAGCATCGTAATCGGAATCGCCATAGCTTAGATACTGGAAGCCAGGCACCCAATTGGTTCCCAATCCGTTAAAGCCTGAACTTTCCAGGCCGGAAGCATTGTCTAACGCGTGGCTGTAGGTGTACGACACACTCAAGTACAGTCCGTGAGTCGTATCCTTGGTCAAATTCACCTGCAGCGCGTTGTAGTTCGATGCGCCGTCCGTGTATGGGCGGCCCACCGAAGCATAGTCGGCAACTCCGCCGGTTTGAGCGGTGAAGTATTGAGGATAGTTCAGGGAGAAGAAGTTTGCATTGCCTGCATTGCCGGCGCAAGTCGGGTCGGCGAGGCAGGCAGCGTGGCCGGCTGCGGTGACGTGGTCGGCCTCATACGCACGCACCAGTTTGCGTCCAATCGAGCCCACATATCCAACCGTCAGCACCATGTTACTGGGGAGAGAACGCTGAATATTCAGATTGAAGTTGTAGATATACGGTACCGAGTAGTTGGGCGCTACCGAGTTCAGATCCAGCGGCTCGAATTGACTGAAATCCACCGCTGAACCCGCTGCGGGCGGAGTAAACGGAAACTTGTTCGGCTCCGATACGGTTGGGTCGCCTGTGACGTCTTCATATGGATTGGCGAATCCCGGACTGCCTCCCACATCTGTCGCACCGTAACTGTTCAAACCTGTCGGCGGATCTTCCAGGTTCTGTAACTGCGCTTCTTCCGCGTCACGGTTAAAGTACACGCCGAAGCCGCCGCGCACTGCAAACGAATGCGTTCCAGGCGCGCCCATCAACATACTCGGGCCGGAGTCTGGAGACCAGGCAAATCCAACACGTGGGCCGAAATGATCGTACTTGGTCGTTGGGCCGCCGGCAGTGTTGCATCCCTTATCCCCCGGATACAGCAGTCCCGGAGGTGCGGTCGGGTAGACCGTGGATTGTCCGGTTGGCGCCCAGCAGATGATACCCAACCCGTTGTATTGCGAGTTCACGAAAGGCGTTTCCGTATCAGACGAGATTCCGTAGTTCAGGGTCAAACTGTTAGAAACCTTCCAGTTGTCCTGAGCGTAGAAGTAAAGTTCCCACGAACTGGCGTCGATAAATCCACCGGTTCCCTGGGCGTAGGCATCGGGTACGCCGAGCATGAAGTCGATCAGTGGGTCACCGGAGCTGTACGTGCCAGTTCCGCCAAATGTGTACGCCCCGTTGTTGTTCGCGTAATAGGGATTGCTCACGACGAACTTCTCGACGTGCGCGCCAAATTTCAAATTGTGGTTGCCGACGATCTTGGTAAAGTTGTCAGCGAAGTCGAGGTTCTCATCCTTGCGCGGCTGCGGGCCGTTCCTGCTGAATCCCAGGTCGAACAGTCCTGTGAGACCCATGTAGGGGACACCCGCGGCAGACGGATCCTGCGGGTTAATGGAAAACCCGAGGGAAGCGGGATTCACCACGTTCGCAGGTTCGACAGCCGCATAGTTGAACCGATAATAACCGGCACGAAGTTCATTTAATGTTGTGGGGTTGAAGGTGTGCGTGTAGGAGCCATTGAATATCTTAAAATGCTCCGCGTTGTTCTCCGCGAAACCGGGAAGATCAGCTCCGACAAAGGGCAGTCCGGCGTAGCTTGGAGTCGATTGGAAAATAGCGGAACCCCATAGAGTATCCTCGTGGGTCAACTGCTCGTCAATGCGAATGATACCCTGATCGGATTTCGTTGTGTTTGGCGAGTTGAAGGTGTAGTACGCGTTGCCGCCGAGTGTAGTGTTGGCAGGGGGCACATAGGTGGTCGCCAGATTGGAAGCAATACTGTTGTAATTTGAGGTGGGAACGATGAGGGATCCCGCCGCAGTCGGAAAACATTCTGCCCAGGTTTCCGGAGCAACGCAAGGGCCATTGGTCCCCATCAAGTCAAACGGGATAGGATTCGACGAGAGGCCAGCGGCTCCGTTCGTCCCACCTGACAATTGGTTATTGTCGATCGTGAAATTGCCATCCGCGATCTGGCCATTAGCAGGCACCCGGGTGTTGGTGGTGGTGCCATTGCCTCTGCGCACTCCCTGGTAGGCAACGAAAAAGAATGTGCGATTCTTAAAGATCGGTCCCCCAAAGGTTCCACCAAATAGATTCTGATGGTACTTCGGCCTCGTGGCTGAGAAATAGCTGCCGTTATTTAAGAACGTGTCCCGATAAAACTCGAAACCGCTACCGTGGAACTGGTTGGTGCCGCTCTTGAGCACCTCATTGACGACTGCACCGCCGTTGCGGCTGAATTCCGGATTCAAGGTACTGGTGACAACGTTGAACTCTGCCAGTGCGTCGGGATTTGGTGTAATGCCCGCATCCTGCAAAGGACCGTCGTTGATGTCTGTACCTTCCAACAGGTAGGAGTTGGATTGCGTCTGGCTGCCGTTGGCGGAGAAATTTCCGAAGCGGTCTGAGGCTTCCACCACGCCAGGCGCCGTTTTCATCAGGCCTACAGGATCGCGTCCCAGCAGTGGAAGTTGTTCAATTTCTTTCGCGCCGATGACTGTTTTTAGCTGGGTGTCAGACGTCTCCACCTGGACAGCGGCGCTCTTTACCTGGACCGTCTGTGATGTGGTGCCAACCTGCAGGACAGCGTCTACATCCCGGTTCGCGTTGACGTTCAACATCAGCCCCGTAGACTGAAAGTCCTGGAATCCGGGCTTGCTGACGCTCACCGTGTACGGGCCGCCAATTTGCAATTGCGGCAGGATGTAGTATCCGCTCCCGTCTGTGCTAGTGGGCGTAGAAATGCCTGTGCTTGTGTTTAATGCGGTGACGGTAGCGCCAGGGACAACCGCACCGGTGGAGTCTTTGACCGATCCGTGGATGGCTGCATACGTGCTTTGGGCCCGCGCTTCACGAGGCAGGAAGAAGATGCCGGCGATTAAAAGCATAGGAAGGACGAGAAACTTCGACCGCATCTTCATGATGCCTCCGGAATGCGTTGTCAACGAGATTTCTGCAGGTTGGGCCCATTTCTCAATTTGGGCAACAAGATCAGATAGCATCGACTCCCCCTTATGTAATGTTGCTGTACACCGACTTTCGACCTCTCGGTCTGGCTTTGGTAAAACGTGGGCTACAGGGACGGCATGTGCATGCAGTCTCTGTGCGGCAACTGGTGTTCATCTGCACCGGGCAAGTAAGGCTTAAATGGCGCAAATAAATACAGGCATGAAAAATAGGTGGAGCGGGCCCAGCCTGAAGATCTCAGCGTTTCGCAACTTGTTGCTAGGCCAAGAGCAGTCTTCCCACACCCTACTATTTTTTTCTCTGATCTACCGTGATGTGGGTCACTTCAGTCGTACAAAACGAACATACGCTGGGGTTTGAGCGGAATTAGCGGTAACACTGGCTAAAGAACTCCCGAACCGGTAGTGATTTGCAATTTGAGGGCCAGACTCAACCCAAGCTGTTTCAGAGGCTTACGATCCGGGCGAGCGCAGTATCCGCAAAAGTGTATGAAATTAGAGAAATATAAATATGAAAAACGGTAGGAGTGTCTTTTAGCGTGCCCCGGAAGGCTCGGGGCCCCCCAAATCAGGTGCCTGGCGGGGTTTCTAACCACAGCGAATCCGCATCTGCCGAGATTCCCCCCAACGATTCCAGCCGCCGCGCTCCTGCATCGATACATGAAAGTCCAGTACAGTATGGGGAGGATGGAAATTCAACTGGTCACCCTTGGCCGAAGAACAACGGGCAAGCACGCTTCAGCCGAGGAAATGTATGCCGGCTACTGCGAGCGCATAGCGCGTTATTGCGGTTGCCAGACAGAACGTTACGCATCTGAGGAGAAATTCTTCCTCAACTGGGAGCGGGGAAGCCGCGCTCGTTCCATGCTGGTGTTGCTGGATCACCGCGGTCGAACTTGGTCGTCTGAGACTTTCGCCCAATGGCTGCAACGAGAGCGCGATGGCGGCATCCAGCAGTTCACGTTCGCTGTTGGACCAGCGGATGGCTGGTCGGAAGAGGTGCTTCGCCAGGCAACCAATCGCCGCGACTGGCTGGTCCTTTCCCTGGGGCCGATGACCTTGCCGCATGAACTCGCCGCCGTGGTACTGGCCGAACAGATCTATCGTGCCTTTACCATCGTCGAAGGGCACCCATATCATTTGGGACATTGATGCGGCGGGTGCTCGTCGTATCTACCCGCAAAGTTTAGGCTGACACTCGGACTTCATATACGTGGTCACCGTGTACGATGCTCGCCACCTGACCATACGAATCGAGAATCATGATATGACGGACGAAAGACGGGGGCTCATTCTGATCAACACCGGCCCCGGAAAAGGCAAGACGACCGCCGCCATGGGTACTGCGTTACGCGCGGTTGGCAATGGTATGCGCGTGTTGATGCTGCAATTTCTCAAGGGATCGTGGCATTACGGAGAGCTGGATGCCGTAGAAGCCTTCGGCGGCAGGTGGGTGATGAAGCAGATGGGCCGCGGGTTTGTGAAGATCGGCGGCGCGGAAACCGATCCAGAGGATATCCGCATGGTGGAGGCCGCGTGGAACGAAGCGCGGCTTGCCATTCTTTCTGGCGATTGGGACATGGTGGTGCTGGATGAAATCAACTATGCCATCAGTTACAACATGCTGAATCCATCTCTCGTGGCTGAAACATTGCGGCAGAGACCGGCGATGGTGCACGTGATCCTGACCGGCCGCAACGCGCACCCAAGCCTGATCGAAATCGCCGACACCGTAACCGAAATGCGAGAAGTGAAACACGCCTACCAACGGGGCATTCTGGCGCAACGCGGCATCGAATATTGAGAAGTCATTGAGCAATGTGGGCGCTGCTCGTGGAATTTTCAGCGGCGTGACAGATTGCGCGGCGACGGTCTTGATGCTGGCTGCGACAACCGAGGACGGCGAGAATGGAAGTCTGCACTTGACGTGCATCATCTGGATCCTCCCCGCTTTCGGGGAAATCGCAACCAGTCTGGGCTTTAGCATAAAATTGTGGCAGCGCCCGGTCGCAGAGTCATTCGTTCGCGCATGACGCGTCCGCAGGTATGGCAGGGGAAGAATAATGTCCTGGTTCAAACGCAGCGAGAACGAAAACGAGATCGAGATCACCGCAGAAAAGAATGTCCGCACCGAAGGGTTGTGGACCAAGTGCGAAGGCTGCAATCAGACCATTTGGAAGGCTGACCTGGAGGCCAACCTGAATGTCTGCCCGAAGTGCGGTAAACATTTCAAGTTGTCGGCGAAAGCGCGAATCGAGAGCTTACTCGAACCTGGCTACCGACTCGTCGATACAGAATTGCGTTCGACTGATCCGCTTGATTTCACCGATTTGAAGCCTTACAAGAGCCGCCTCGACAAGGCGCAGGATGAAACGGGGTTGAATGACGCTATCCTGACCGCTTTGGGCAATCTCGGTCCGCACCCCGTCGTACTAAGCGCCATGGAGTATGCCTTCATCGGCGGCAGCATGGGCGCGGTCGTTGGAGAAACGGTCGCCCGCGCTGCCGACTATTCCCTGGACACTCGTCACCCGCTCATCGTCGTCGCCGCATCTGGGGGCGCCCGTATGATGGAAGGCATTGTCAGCTTGATGCAACTGCCGAAGATATCCGCGCGACTGGCGCTTATGGATGACGCGAAAATTCCGTACATCTCCGTCCTTACCAATCCGACCTTCGGCGGTGTCACAGCTAGCTTCGCCATGTTGGGAGATCTTAACGTGGCTGAGCCGGATGCCCTGATTGGATTCGCTGGCCCGCGGGTGATTGAGCAGACAATTCGGCAGAAGCTGCCGGAGGGTTTTCAGCGCTCGGAATTCTTGCTCGAGCATGGAATGCTGGATGCAGTGGTACCGCGCAAGGAGTTGAAGCTGTATATGATTCGGGCGCTCGACTTCATGCTGCCAGAAGACCGAACCAAAATCCCGACGGTCTAGTCGGTTTCTGCCGTGTTGACGCGTCAAAAACCATCGCCGCGCCGTGAAGTATGCGATGGCCAGTGCCAGGGTTCCACCCAACGCCTCGACGGCCATCCTGGTCGAGTGAGACAGTAACCAGATCACCGCTATTGAGCCGAGAATTCCCACCACCGGACCGCCAGGGGCGCGGAATTCACCGGGTTCCCGCTTACGTGTATAGCGGAGTTTCAGGGCGCCCAGGCAGATCGCCAGGTAGACACACAAAATCGAACCACTGGACAAAACGGCCAGAGGCTTGAACTCGCCCGAGACTGCCAGCAAGAACATCAGGGCCGCGACCGTGAGAATTGCGATGTACGGCGTGCGGTATCGCGGATGTACTTTGGCCATTACCCCAGGCAAGAGTCTGTCTTCGGCGGCCAGGAAAAAAGCACGCGGCGCCGCCAGCATCGAGGTAGCGAGAGAGCCGAAGATGGATACCGCGACACCGGTCAAAATCAATGTCCGCCCGGCAACGCCGATAATCCGACCGGCAACCGCTGCCAGCGGCGCAGTCGTCTGGTGGGCAAGATCGGCTCCCAAAATACCCTGACTAACCAGCTGTAGTGCGACATAGAGGATGATGATGGAACCCGTTGCCCCGAACATTGCGTGAGGCACCGTGCGCTCAGGGTCTCGGATCTCCGCGCTCGGTCCGAGCGCCTCTTCGATGCCTTGAAACGCAAAGAACAGGAGGAGTGAGGCATCCCCTAACTTTGCGAAGGGAGGCCAACCCGTCCAATGAAACTCATGCCAGTGCATGAAAAATACTCCTGCGAGGACGGCAAAAAGCAACGGAAAAAGCTTGGCAATGGTCGTAACAACCGCGATGCGGAGTCCTTGCCGAACTCCGGCGATGTTCACCGCCGCCAGTCCCCCGAACAGGACGAATAGGGCGACGGCGCGCGGGACCCCGTGAGCGAGTGGAGGTAAGACGGGCGCCACAGAGTCCACCAGCACGGTCCCGAGGGCTGCGCTCGCAACGACTTCGAATCCTACGGAGTACATGACCCAGGCGAGAAAGCCCATCAGCGGCCCGAAAGCCGCCTCTACGTATGCGACACCACCCCCGGACCGGTGGACAATACTTCCAACCTCGATATAGCACGTGAGTACAAGGGCTACGATGAGCCCACAGATGAAATACGCGAGGATCGCCGCCGGTCCCAGGATTGCGGCGACGACTCCCGGCAGTACAAAGATTCCCGCGCCTATCGCGCTGTTGACAGCCGCGGCTCCCAACCCCCACGGACCGATGATGCGCTTTAGCTGTTCGTCTGCATGCAATGGAGCTTCGTGAAGACGAGCCAGGTTGTTTGGTCGGGTCATGGGAATTGGATGGACTGACGAATCGCCAGATACAAATTGACTGGGCGGATGAAGGATCGCTCCACCCGCCCAGGTTCTGCGTTGCCGTCCAGTGGCTTTACTTCTTGCCCCAGAAATCCGGCGAGCTTGCTTTCCAGCTGTCGGACACGTAGCTCATCTTCGGGTCGAGCGCAAACAAATTCGTCTGCTCTGCCTCAATCGCAGACGCCGAAAGGTCATCCATCTTTTTCTTGTCGTCGGCGCTAAGTGCGGTACCCATTTTCTTATCGTCGATCATCTCCTGGTCAACTTCGGCAAGGGATTTGAGCGGCGAAACGACGATATATCTGCCGCCGTTGTTTCCATATTGCTCCTCAAATGTCGCCCAATGCGCATCGGGGACCTTCGACCAGGCTTGCTTATACAGCTTTACCAAGTCACTCCAGTCATGGCGATGTCCCGGACGAATGTCAAACACAGTGATTTCCACGTATCGCATGTCCGGAAGCTTGACAGGCGCCCGCAAACTCAGGTCCTCGCTGTAGGTAAACACGCCCTGGTCATAAGAATCCAGCAACTCACCATCTGAAGCTTCGGCGCTATCCAGTGCCGAGGATAGTGTGGGGTTCTGCATGGCAGCCTGGTAATCTTTCTCCCAGTCTGCAAAAGAGTCGTACCCGACAAAGAACAATGCCCGCGATTTGCCGGACAAGGAGTCCATGCCCATATAGTGTTCGGGCCATTTCGCGTCGGTGAAAGCCTGGACAAATGCGCTCTCGCTCTTTTGGTGCATACTGCCGCCTTTGCCGGGCTTGAGGAATTCGCGCATAATGACAAGCACCTTCGGCGGCTGATTCATTCCGGCCGTCTGCTCCTGTGCTGTTGCTGTTGTCGATCCAGCAAAGCAAATTCCTGCGAACAATAAACACACTCCTGCGAATTTCTCAAAGTGCTTTTTCATGAATAGGTCGCCTCCTGGGCGTTACGTGATCTTGATTTCGCCAGGAATGTCGTGCGATAGGGGGAACCTTGGCCAGATATCCGCAGGAACCATCAAGCATCTGGAAGATACCGTCGTCCGTTCGTGGGTGAGCACGAACATACCTCGTTCTCAGGCCTTAAGCAATCATAAAGTGAGGAATTCGAGGAAAACTCACGTTTCTTGTTTCTGTGTTCCGGATCTCTGATGCCATCGGACGGGCGCATAAGAAAACTATTCTGGCACGCATCCAGAAAGCCTATGCTTTCGGTGTTCCCGTCGCATTCCTCAGGTCGGACCTGCCCAGCCAGGTCACTGCTCCGAACGCGCCCAGCCACGAGCCTGCCGCTGCGAACAAAACATACACCGCATTTCCCGTGTAACTGATCACGGCGAACGCCGCCAGCAAATACCACAGGCTGCTCCAATTGGCAGCAACGCCGCGCCGACGGGACGTGACCGCGGCATTGAACATTACATAGACCGCATCCGTAGCAGCGGTCGATGCCAACACTCCAATCGCAATTAGCGGATTCGGTGCGTGAATATGCTGGATCATGGCTGCAGGCCCCCTGCCCGGAGTGTACCGTTCCACGTGCCAAAGAGTGGGTTGATGCGCGGACGAGCACGGCGGAGCGCCCCGAAACCGAGCGATCAGCGTTTTCCGAAAAGCTTGATATCCGGCTGAACCGCATGGGCGTTGCGGTTACTTAGTCTCGCACTCTCGCGAATACGTAAGGGCCATCGGGGACTACAGCGACACGAGCGCTATCGGGAAGGCCTCGTAACAGATTCGCTATGGCCGCATCCGCGCTCGGAAAACTCTGGGGCGCCAACGCACCCAAATCCTTGCCTGATATCCCGGGCGTATAAAAATAGATCGGATGCTTGCGGGCGACAAGCGCAAGCTTCTCCAACTGCCACTGATCGACCTTGACCGGTGCTGCTTCGATTTGATCAAGATACGCTTGAGGTCCCGCATAGGAGCGCAACATCGCAGCAAACTCTGCGGAGCCAGGACCTTCAGCGCACTCGCTGAGAATTAGAATTTTCCCGCTGGGCTTCAGAATATGCTGCACCGCTGTCACTCCCTTGATGGTCTGATAGAAAGTCAGATCCAGCGGGTATCCGGCAGCTGTGGTGATTACGGCATCGACGTAGTCCGGCAGATATTCGGTTGCCGAGGTCTGGAGAAATTCCACCCCGGCGGAATGAGCTGTCACCGGCTCCCCCGCGAAGATCCCGGAGATTTGACGCTCCCTCGTCAAGGTCACATCAAGAATAAAGTCGTGACGTGCCAGGCGGGCAATTTCCTGCAGTTCGGCATGCAGCGGATTGTTCCGAACCGACCCTTCCGTCGCATTGCCTTCGCGCATGAACTGCGGTGAATGAAGAACTTTGATCGTCTCCTGAGCCGCCAATCCGGGGGCAATCAATTTGCGGCCGCCAGAAAATCCCAGCATCAAGTGTTGCTCAATGAGGCCAAGAGTGATGTGCAAATCCGCCGCCAGAAATTGCTCTTCGATGTAGACCGGGGTGCCGCGCTGTGTCGCTCCCAATGAGCGATGGCTATTGAGATCTCTTGCATCGTGGTTGACAACTTTGTAATTTGCCGCAATCTGCGGACCCAGAATTGTCCTCACCTCTTCGGGCGATGCCCCACGATGGAGTCCGGTAGCGATGAATAGCGTTACGGCGCTCGGTGGAATGCCGGCTCGATGGAGATGGTCTAGCAGGGGAGGTAGCGTAATGGAGTTAGGACAGGGCCGGGTAATGTCGCAGACCGAGATGGCGGCGCTACTTTTTCCGGCTGCGAGCTCGATCAGTGGGAGACACCCGATTGGAGAATCCAGAGCCGCAACCAGACTTCTGTTCACATCCGCCACGGCCGGTGCGGAGCGGGTCTTCAAAATTTCGTATTTTGGACCCTCGGGCAGGTTGAGAATTAGGCCCCGTTTACCGAAAGCTACAGCGATGTTCATCGGCTCTTCTTCATCCTCACTCACACCTCTCTGCGCTTCCTTGGCGGCCTCCCATCAAACCTTGTTGTGGGAACTACGCAGGGTCAGTATTGTAAGCTCCGGGCGACAATCGAAGCGAAATGGCACGCCTACGGCACCGATACCCCGGTTCACGTACAGCTGCAAGCCGTTCTTGAGATGAAACAGCCCCTCCACATATTTGCGGCCCAGCGGCGGAGTATATAACGCCCCAACGAGTGGCAGGCGCACCTGACCCCCATGCGAGTGACCCGAGAGCATCAGGTCGACGCCGCCATGCTGGAAGACCTCGTCAGCATAGTCCGGTTCATGCGCTAGTAGAATGACGGGCTCCTGCGGCGTCTGCAGTCCGTGCGGCGCCGCCAAGTGCAGGTCTGGTTCACTCTTGCCGATATCCTTGACTCCGGCAATCCAAAGACGGGCGCCATCCCGCTCAAAAGGCACGTGCGCGTTCGCCAATACCGGGAGCCCATGGGATTGCAGAGCATCCGTAACTACGGCGGATCCCACGGTCACGTCATGATTGCCCAGCACACACCATCGTTGTGGGCACTGGATATTAGCCAGGATCTCCGCGCAACGGTAGCTGCTGTGGGCGCCAAAAGTGGCGGGCATGGGCCCTTCGCTGACATAATCACCTGTGATCAGGACAAGATCCGGGGCCACGCGATTCACCTGCTCCACAACTTGCCGGACAAAGAATGGCTCAGTGAACTGTTCAAAGTGAAAGTCCGATAGCTGGGCTATGCGCAGACCGTCGAGTGCCGGGTGTAGCCGGGTCAGCTCCACCGTGCGCTGCGTAATCTCAAGGTGATGGCGTTCATACTCGCCAGAGTAGGCAAGTATCCCCGCAGCTCCCACGCCGGAAAGCTGCAGAAATCGTCGTCTCGTGATGCGTGGTTGTGAATCCTCAGGCACTGACCTTAGGATAAAGCATTTCGCACCCGCACCCCGCGGCTGTGGCCCGGTCGTCCCGAGGCCGGCGGCCAACTGCTGTTATGACGCCTTCCCGGATTTCCAGCGTTAGAATGCTTCCTTGATGCACGAACAATCCCGCTGCTACTAAAATCGAGCCATGTCCTATGCTCAGGCGATCGAGAGCTTATATGCGCGCGGGCACGAGTTGGTGCACGCCGTTGACGTTCGAACTGCGGATGTACCTCCTCGCAAATTTGATTTAGCTGAGATGCGCATTCTCACCGGTGCGCTGGGTCGGCCGGAGGTGAAGTTTCCCAGTGTGCTGGTCGCCGGCACCAATGGCAAGGGCTCCACTTCGGCTATGCTTGCGAACATCCTCCGCTGCGGTGGCTATCGGGTAGGACTTTACACGTCCCCCCACCTTTCGCGCGTCAATGAACGCATTCAGATTCGCGACGTTCCCATCTCGGACGATGATTTTGCGCGCCTCTATTTTCACGTTGACGAAGTCGGAGCGCATTTGGTGCGCCGAGGCGATCTGCCGCAGCATCCCAGTTTTTTTGAGACGATGACAGCCGTTGCTTTCCTCTACTTTGCCGAGCAGGCAGTGGATCTTGCAGTGCTGGAAGTGGGTATGGGCGGGCGTCTCGACGCTACCAACATCGTCGAGCCGTTGGTTTCGGTGATTGCCGATATTTCCTTCGATCACACGGAATGGCTGGGCAATACCATCGGTGCTATTGCGCGTGAAAAGGCCGGTATCCTCCGGCAAAATGGTGTGCTCGTCACGCTGCCACAACATCCTGAAGCCAATCAGGCGATTGGGGAGATCGCGGTTGCTCTCGATGTAAGGGCTATCAGCGCCGCACCTTATATGCCGCCTCATCGCACCGCGGGGGAGGATTCAGCAGAGCCCTATACCGTGACGATCGGCGGGGACCTCGTAGAACTCGCGCCGGCTCTGGCCGGTACGCACCAACATCGCAACGTGGCACTGGCTGTGGCCGCTGCCTGTGAGTTATGTAACAATAATAGTTACAATATCAAATCATCCCATATTGCTGAAGGAATTCACACGGTTCGATGGCCTGGTCGTCTTGAGTTATTTCCCGCGATGGCCCGTCGTGCAGCAGTGCTGCTCGACGTGGCCCACAACCCCGCCGGCGCATGGACTTTACGCTCAGCTCTTACCAACTGGCCGAGCGTGGCAAAGCGACATCCAAACACCCCGGAACTGGAGTTCGCGAACCTTGCTATTCAGCTCCCTGCGAGAGAAGGCATTCGAGGAAATGGCACAGATCCTCTTTCCGGTCTTTGACCATGTCATCTTGACGACGGTCCATTCTCCCCGAACGGTCATGTTGCAAGAGCTCGAGGCGATAGCACGATCACTTGGAGTGAGGTTTCAAAGCGCGTCGTCGCCTGTTGCAGGAATGGAGCTGGCACAATTGCACACTCCGCTCGACGGCTTGATTGTATGTGCGGGGTCTGTATATCTAATTGGCGCGCTGCGAGAGCCCCTCCTGATCGGGCAAGGAGAGGGGTAAAGAATGTCAACTACACCGGAGGACGTTCAGCCGATCGCCCATCCAGAGACGGACGATGGTGACCCCTCTGTCCACCCCCCAAATTGTCAGCACTCAGCCCCAATGTCGACTGCGACATCCCGCGACTATTCCCGCAGACCAGCCGGCGCTCAGTTTTTTCGTTGGTTGACATATCTCGTCTTAGTGCCCCTTTTCTTGCTTGCCACCGCGGTATTTGGGAGCGCTGCTTTGCTGGCTTCTCTCGTTGATGGCAGCGGCCGGATTCAGCACTCGATTGCGCAAGCTTGGGCTGGCGTGGTGTTAAGGGTCGGCCTCTCGCCGGTTCGCGTAATCGGCGCGAATAATTTCTCGAGTGCGGGAGCGGCAGTTTATGTTTCCAACCACCTGTCCTACATGGACACACCTGTGGTGTTGAACAAGCTACCGTTTCAATTTCGAATATTGGCACGGCATGATTTGTTCAAGATTCCCTTCATCGGGTGGTATTTGCAGCGCTCCGGCCAGATTCCAGTGGACAGCAGCCATCTGCGTTCGTCACTTGGCAGCCTAAATCGCGGCGTCCAGGCTTTGCGAGCGGGCATGCCGCTGGTGATATTTGCCGAGGGAGGTAGATCCCCGGATGGACGACTTCAGCCATTCCTGAATGGGCCCGCCTACATGGCGATCCGAGCGGGGGTCCCGATCATACCGATGGCCCTGGTCGGCACGTACGAGTTGATGCCGATGCACACATACCATCTACAACCTCGACCTTTGCTGCTCATCGTCGGAGCCCCCATCCAAACTGACGGGTACACGGGCAAGATGGCTGATATCCTTACGGGACAGATTCGCGATACGATATCAAAAATGTACTTGCAGTATGCGGAGACCGACCCTGCAAGCCCCGACGTGGCGACGCCTTCATAGGAGAGGAATTTGTGAGAGATCAAGTCGTCAACGCACCGCGAATCGGCATTCCGATTCCCACGCTGGACCAAACTGACTATAACCGCCGTGCGTGGCCGCAATATGCCGCTGCCGTCGCTCAAGCCGGTGGGGAGCCGGTCGAAATTCCCCTCACACTCGATCCCACCTCAATTGCAAATCTGGCAACAGGCTGTCAGGGAATACTCCTGCCCGGGAGTCCGGCAGATATGAATCCCGCGAAGTATGGGCAATCACGGCAGTCAGAGACGGCACAACCCGATCTCGCCCGTGAAAATGTGGACGAACTTTTACTACAAGATGCGCATAGCCTGTACAAGCCCCTGCTGACGATCTGTTACGGGACACAATCCCTGAATTGCTGGCGGACGGGCACACTGGTGCAGCATTTAATGCAGGTTCCCGTGAATCATCGCGCGGGCAGCAGTGTGGCGGTCGCCCATTCGGTACTGATCGAACCGAGTTCTCAGCTTGCCGAGATCGTGGCAGCGAGCGAAGATGTGACACATACCGCCGATTTCTTGCGGCTACCGGTCAATTCGAGCCACCACCAGGCTATCGGCATCGTAGGCGACGGCCTGCGAGTGACCGCCCGCTGTCCTCAAGATGCGGTCGTGGAAGGCATCGAAGGCCAGCAACCCGGCCACTTCGTCCTGGGTCTTCAGTGGCACCCGGAGAGAAGTATGGAAACTAGTCCGGCCAGCCGTATGGTTTTCAGGCGTTTTATTGAAGCTGCCTCTGCATGGCGCCCGCGCGCCATCACCGAATCGCTCGGCTGATTTTCCGATGACTGCTGAAATCCGATCCTTTCGCCTGCCGACGTCAGCGGAAATCGAGCAGCGCGTTCTACCCATGTTGCTTCGGCCTTTGCCTTCTGACGCTTATGGCCTCTTAGGAGGCTATATCCAGTTGCTCTACCACTGGAACCAGAAGATGAATCTTACGGCCGTCCGCGACCCGGAGCTTTTCGTTGAACTCCATTTAGCTGAGTGCCTTCGCGCTGCTCAACAGCTTCCGGATGGTATCGAATCCGTTTTGGATTTCGGGTCCGGCGCCGGTCTTCCGGGGATCCCTATCCAGATCGCTCGTCCCGAACTTCGCGTCACCATGGCTGAATGCCAGAAGAAGAAGGCCGCATTTTTGCGCGAGGCCGTGCGGGAGCTTGGCTTGACCCGCGCTGTGGTGCACCATGGTCGGGTTGAAGATCTGCCTTCGAACCAGAGGTTCGATGTTGTGACCTTGCGGGCCGTCGACAACATGCCAGCCTCTTTAGAGGCTGCTCTCCCACGCATCTTCCCGCAAAGCTCCGAAGGAAGCGGCTGGTGCCTTGTCTTCACTTCATCTGCGGAAGTCGCGCAGATCGATTCGCTTCCATTAGCGATGGAATGGCTTCCTCCGGAGCGGGTGCCGTTTACAAATCGGCGCGTGCTTCTGCTGGGACGTCGAAATCGAGGATTGCTAGGCTGAGGGTCGACGGGTCTGCCGCCCTAGCTAAGTTCCCGGCTCGTCCTTAGGCCGACATTCGATCTGGAGGGGCGAGGTTCTTTGTCCGATGTTCCACGTGGAACAAACATGGCTTCATTCGCAGGAAGGTTTTTTTGGCCAAAGGTTTTCCACCGGTGATGGCTGTCGCCCATTTCTTTCTTCAAACCACACAATCCCCTAAAGTGCACGAAACGCAGCGCATAACGGCGGAGCCTCAATGGGGAACGTAAGTCTTCCACAGATTCGTCCCTGAAATGCACAGCTAAGCCATTTGCGCGAACCGACCGCGTTCGGTACCCTACCGACTCAGCCCATGAGAAAAATCATTGCGGTCGTTAACCAGAAGGGTGGGGTGGGCAAGACCACGACTGCCATCAATCTCTCGGCGGGTTTTGCGCTCGAAGGTATTCACTGCATGCTCATCGATTGCGACCCGCAATCCAATTCGACAGGCGGTCTCGGGTTTGCCCGCGATGAGGATCGCCCGTCCACTTATACAGTGTTGATTGGAGAGAACACAGTTGCGGAGGCGGCAATCGATTCTGGAGTCGAGAACCTCAAACTGCTTCCCAGCAGTAAGCACCTGATTGGCGCCAATGTCGAACTCGTCCAGGCAGAGGATCGCGCGTATCGGCTGCAAAAGGCCCTCGCGAAATACGAGGGGCCGGAACGCCTCTTTGTTCTGGACTGTCCACCCGCGCTCGACATATTAACCCTCAACGCCCTTGTTTCCGCCGATTCCTTGTTGATCCCAATGCAGGCCGAATATTTTGCGCTGGAAGGCGTTAGCGAGCTGGTACAGACGCTGAACCGTGTTCGAGATGGATTCCGCCCCGAACTGGCAATCGAAGGAGTGGTCTTGACCATGTATGACGAGCGGACGAATTTGGCCCAGCAAGTGACCGAGAATCTGCGAGAATTTTTTGGTGACAAATTACTCAAGACAGCCATCCCGCGAAACATCCGGCTAGCCGAAGCGCCAAGCCATGGCAAGCCAGTCCAGATTTACGAGCCACGATCTCGAGGCGCTGAGAGCTATATGGATCTCGCCCGCGAAATCCTCCTGCGCAACGATATCGAGAGTCCGCGAGAAAAGGCACGTCGTGATGCCGCCAAGCGGTCCCAGGATGGAGCCAAAGTCCGGTTCTGGCCATACACCTGACCACCAGCGAGTGACCTGCGTCCAACACCAGAGCATTTTGTCCGCAATTAAGTTCTGGTGATACGTATTTTTGAATGGAGAGCTTTGCCGTATGTCCCGAGTAGAAGAAAAAAGTCCAGTCAAGACAGAGATTCCTAAGCGCCGTGCTCTCGGCAAGGGCTTGGAGTCCCTTTTATCTTCACGTACTCCAGTGGAAGCCGCCCCGAGAGCAGAGTCTCCTGTGGCAGGAGCCTCCAAACTCAGTGGCGAGTCGCCTCTGGCCGCACACCCGGGTGGAACCCCGCGCGATATTCCCGTCGATCAAATCGACACAAACCCATACCAAACTCGGATGCGAGTGGATCCTCAGAAACTGGATGAGCTATCTCGATCGATCATTGCCAACGGCGTGGTCCAGCCCATCATCGTCCGCCCACTTCCGAATGGCCGCTTCCAGTTGATAGCTGGCGAACGTCGCTGGCGCGCTTCAGAAAAGGCTGGGAATACTACCGTGCCTGCCATCCTGCGCGAAGTCTCCGACGAGCAGGCCATGGAAATGACCATCGTGGAGAATCTTCAGCGTGCCGATCTCAATCCGATGGAACAAGCGCGCGCCTATGACAGGCTTAGCCGCGACTTTAAAATGACGCAGGAGCAGGTGGCGCAGAGAACCGGGAAGGATCGTGCAACGGTAGCTAATTTTCTGCGCTTGCTTCGACTCCCTGTCGAGGTGCAGGGAAAGGTCGAGTCGGGCGACTTAAGCTTCGGCCATGCGCGCGCACTCCTGGGTCTGGAGTCGCCTGAGAAGATGGTAAAAGCCATGGGAAAGATTACAGCTCTGTCCATGTCGGTTCGACAAACCGAGTCGTATATTCAAGGGTTGATGAACCCCGAGCAGAAGAAGAGCGAAACTAAGGCGAAAATGCCACTCGATCCGAATGTCCGTGAAGCCCAGGATCGTTTGCAACGCCAGCTTGGACTTAAAGTCCACATCGAGGACAAACAGGGCCGCGGTCGTGTCGTCATTGAGTATTCGGGTCTGGAAGACTTTGACGCCCTATTAACAGCCTTGGGCGCCGCTGGATAGGGCCGCTAGATCTCCATGAAGCTTTCTCAATTTCTGTTTCGGTATCGGGGATTAGCGCTGATTGTCATTTTCGTCGGTGGATTTTGGGCTCCGCTCGATCGGTTGCGAGGCGCCCATCCGGCGTCCACTTGGCTCTGCCTATCTGGGGCAGTGGCGGGCCTGGGCATCGTTTCCATGGCCACATCCACACTTCTGGTCATGGGTGTTGCGATTCTCTTCGCGTTGATGGCGGCCATGCTGCGGACATGGGCGGTGGCCTATATGGGAAGTCCTGTCGTGCAGGACAGCGTGCTCCACGCCGAGCGCATGCCTGCCGACGGCCCTTACCGGTACCTCCGCAATCAATTGTATGTAGGACATGTAGAACTGTTGCTCTATGCCATGGCGGTGGTCATTTTGATGCCTCCCGGCGGGGCGCTTTTCGTCATGCTGGCCGTGACGATTCTTATCGTGGCACTGGTTCATGCCGCGGAAAGCAATCTGGCTGCACATCATGGAGAAGCGCATACCCAGTACTTGCGAGCCGTTCCAGGTTTCTTTCCGGCTATTTCGCCTCGCGTCGCATCCGGCCATGCCCGGGCACGCTGGGTGCAGGCATTTCTGGAAGAAATCCACGTCTGGGGTGTCGTCGTCACGTATATAGTGTTTGCGAATCGCTACAACGTGACCATCCTCATCCAGGGCGTATTGATTTCGCTGGGTATTTCTATCATTCTGCGGGCGCTGTTAACTCCCTCTGCGCCTGCCGTGGGCTGAACCTGTCGGGATAGCAGAGCAGCATGAAAACACCTTGGTCGCATAGGACCTTGCTCCGCGAACTGCTCAGGCGGAGAGTCGTTAGGCGTTGATGGCTTACCAACTCGCTGGCGTGCGCCGCCCTAACAGACCGCACACGCCGGCAAGCGATTCGATTACTCGAGCCACACTACCTTTAAAAGGCGAATCCGGAGGTTCACGGCTTCTCCTCGCTTAAAGACGGAGGCCTATCCGCCGCGGCCGTGCCCCACGCATGATTCGGGTTGGCACCCAAATCAAAATGCAGAGTACTTCCTCGGCTCATGTCCTGAAAGGTGATCCAATTGCGCTGTTGTGCGTGGCCATTGAGCTGCACACTTTGGATATATGGATTCGCCTCCGGATCGGCTGACGTTTCGATGGTGAATGTCTTCCCTGTATAGGGAGCGCGCAGATGAACGACGACCTTGGGAAAAACCGGGCTGACCAGCTCATACGCCAGGCTGGCTGGATCCACCGTATAAATCCCCATCATGCTCATGACTGCCCATGAGGACATTTCGCCACAGTCATCATTGCCCGGAATGCCATCTGGACCGTCCGTATACACCTCGCTCAACGCCCGGCGAACCGTGCGTTGGCTTTCCCACGGTCTGCCCGAGAAATTGAACTCGAACGGCGCCTGCAGATCGGTTTCGTTGTACGGGGTATAGTACCGGCCAGAGGTCCCGGCCTTGGGATAGTTGAAAAATTCTGTGAGCCGCTGGTTAAAGAGATCCAGACCCACAGCGTTCACTAGCCAGGCCATATCCGTAGGAGCCAACCACTGGTAATGCCAGCCGGATCCTTCGATGAAGCCGTGTCCATGGTGTCCGTCCTGTACAGGATCAAAATTGGGAACCCACTGACCGTCCGCATTCCGCGGCCTGAAAAAGTGATCCTGAGGGTTAAACACGTTGCGATAGTAGAGCGAACGCTCGTATAGCATCTTCGCGTCATCGGTCTTGCCCAGCTGCAGGGCCAGGCGGTAGAGGGAAGCATACGCAATGGCGTCTTCTTGAATCTGCGATACAGAGCCATAATCTATTTTGTCGTTAGGAACATAATGGATCTTGTTGATCCATTCAATTCCGGCCTCACCGTGATACGGAGCTCCAGGCGGAGGTGCCTCGGTCGCATCTTTCAACATTCCCTTCCATGCAGAATCTATGTCGAACCCATGCAGTCCATCCAGCCAGGTCATCGCTACCTCTATCGAGAGCGGACTGCCGGCCATCTGGTTAGCATAGTAATTGGCTTCCGGCCAGCGGCCCACCCAGCCACCCTGTTGGTACATCAACACGATGGATTGGGCCATGTCCTGGGTCCGTTGCGGCTCTATCAACGCCAACAGCGGCATCTCACTGCGATAAATATCCCACCCAGAGAAATTGGCGTAAATGAGGTGACCTGCGGCAACGTGATGAACCTTCTGGTCGAATCCGAGATAGCGCCCATCAGCATCGCTGAAGATAGTTGGCATCATCAGACTGTGATAGAGACCGCTATAAAACACCGCGCGATCACTGGGAGTGCCTCCCGATACATCAATCACGCTTAGAGCCTTGTTCCACGTGGCGTAGTCCTGCCGACGAATTTGAGAAAAAGTCTTTCCGGTTGTCTCCGCCTTCAGGTTGTTCTCTGCCCCGGCTTGGTCCACATAGGAAATCGCAATTTTTGCAGTAACGGTCTGGTCATGGTCCACGGTCGGCCAAGTGCCGTAGGCACCAATCCATTGATTGTGGCTGCTCTGGTTTGCCGTACGATTTCCGGCTTCGAGTTTTCCAGGGCCCCCATACTGGTCGCCGCTCCACGTTCCAAACTTGGAAAAAGGACGGTCAAACGTCATCACAAAATAAACTCGATAGACATTCGGATATCCGCAGAAAACATGATTGTCGACGTAGCCTTCGATTTGTCTGTCGCCCACCACACTTACATGCGCACCAGCCGTATCGTTCAGCGTATGGCTGATCGGAACCAGGATGTTCCCCGGTTTCCCTGCCGGGAACGTGAACTGTGCCATCCCAGTGCGATCCGTTGCGGTCAGTTCAGTATTTACATTCCAGCGCGATAGCTTCACCTGGTAATATCCCGGCGCTGCCGATTCCTGGTCGTGGGAATAGGGCGACTGGAAGTCGCTGACTTCCGTCTGCACGGCGCCAGTTGTCGGGGTGAAGAAGACGTCGCCTTCGTTGGGGCAACCCGGCCCACTCATGTGGGTCATGCTGAAGCCCTGAATCGTGTCTTGATAGTAGTGATAACCGTACCCTCTGCTCTCGGTGTCAGGGCTTATCTGGACCATGCCGAAAGGCAGCGTTGCTCCCGGGAATAGGTTCTCCGATCCGTCGGGTCCATGGCCGGTTCCGATCAGCAGATTGACGCTGGCAGCCGGACCCTTAGTGACTGCGTCCTGCGCAGTCAACCCACTCGTCAGAAGCGAAAAAAAACCGAGCAGGGCGATCGCCCGCAAAACAAAAATGGAGCGGGAACAACGTCGGTTGCCTTCGAAACGCGATCCTCTCGCGTGCCTTACGCCTGCACGTGACGTCTCTTGTCGACGGCAAAAAAACGCGGCGGGACTCGACCAGAAATCATCGAAACGGCATTTGCAAACGTGCAATACACCATCACTATCTGACATGTGTTCTCCTGTTGGCTGGTATGTTTTTGAGCATTGCGGCACGAGCGGATGCTCGCGAGAGAAGGCAGACATCTTGCATATTCGCCGCAGAGTGGCGGGGTCCGGACGGCCGCAAGTCTCGGCTATTTGTTCGGTCGGGGTTGATGGGGTTGAAAAGCATAACTTGATGAGCCCGGACGATTGCAGCTGGCCGATCCGGTGGCCGTAAGTCGTGGTTGAAATAAGGAAGATCAGTGAGTAGACGCGATCTACCCTGTGTGGCGATCGCGGTCGGAACGCTTCCATGGCGAGGCCAGACACTCATCGGCCCGTCCGTTCATGTCTCCACAGGAATGAACTTGTCCACGCATTTTCGACATTTCCCACCGAATCATCTCGAAACCGGCGGCCGCGCAACTCTCTCCCTCCTCTGACCAAAGAAAAAACCCAACTGCATGCAGTTTTATCGCTATCGAGCCTGCGGTTCACCGAACCCGCGCTTCGCCAGCGACGCTGCATAGAAGTCTCGCTTGGCGTACAAGAGTGTCATCGGGCGCTAATCTCATTTGCATCGCACTTAGTTGCCGGTATAGCTCACTCGCCAAATTGAATTTGACCCGTCATCGGTCACCAGTAATGACCCATCGGAAGCCACCGTGACGCCTACAGGTCGGCCCCAGGCCTGTCCACTCGGAAGCACGAACCCGGTAAGGAAATCCTCGTATTCCCCAGTGGCGTGGCCGGTCTGATGCAAGGGGACACGAATCACTTCGTAGCCAGCACGAATCGACCGGTTCCAGGAGCCGTGTTCCGCAGCGAAGATATCGCCGGAATACTGCTGCGGAAACTGCTTACCCTCATAAAAGGTCATTTCAAGCGACGCATTGTGTGGCTGAAGCAGCACATCGGGCACGATCGCCTTATCTTTCAACTCAGGATGTGTGCCTGGATGCCGCGGATCCTGATGTGCCCCTATATACCACCACGGCCAGCCATAGAACCCACCCGGCTGCACATGAGTGATGTAGTCGGGGACCAAGTTATCGCCAAGCGCGTCGCGCTCATTTACTGAGCACCACAGCTCTCCGGTTTGCGGGTTGATGGCCAGCCCCACAGGGTTTCGAATCCCGTACGCATAGACGTGCATGTCCGATCCATCGAGATTGAAGATGAGGATATCGGCGCGATTCTTTTCCGCAGGATGGGTATCTGGGTCATCCACGTTCGATCCCGAGCCAACAGACACGAACATCTTCTTGCCGTCGGGCGTAAACCGAATGTCACGCGTAATATGTCCTCGCCCATTGCTCGGCAAGTCCGCCAAATGCTGCGCCGGCCCTCGTGCCTTCAAGTCTCCATTCCGATAAGGAAACCGCACGACGGAGTTGGTATTCCCGATATACACCCACTTCGGGTTCGGTCCCAGTGGATAAAAAGCAATTCCGAACGGCTGATTGAGACCACTTGCAAAAATGCTGGTCATTTCCGGTTTGCTATCAGGCGTGATTCCGCGGAAAATCATTATCTTGCCGGCGTCGCTCTCCGCGACGAAGAAATCGCCATTCGGAGCAGTCCGGATAAGGCGGGGGCCATCCACTCCCGTGGCGTAGAGATCCACTTTGAAACCATCCGGGGCTTGCGGCCAGACACCCTTCGGGCGAGGAACAATGTGCGGACCATTGCCGGCCGACCGCGTGGCAAAGGGAGCGGGAAGGTCTTGCACCGTAATCTTGCGAACTGTTCCCGGTTTTTCGAAACGGAAATCCGTGAACGGCGGTGGCGGCGACGGTGCGTTCAATACGCCTGCGGCCTGCGACTCCGTTGGGTTGAGCGCGTTCAACCGCGCTGCATCTGGACTTTGCAAGAGCTTCAGGTACGTGACAATTTGCCACCGCTGTTGTGCAGGCATGCTTGCCCAGGATGGCATCCCGTTCGTCACGTCACCCCGGGTGATGTACCAGAAAATCGCACCGGCTTTCGCGGACTGTGTCGCCCCCTTGGCGAGCGAAGGAATATTCCCTGTCCCTTGCGCATTTTGACCATGGCAGGCGGAGCACTTCTGCTCATAAAGTTGGTGGCCTGCCACAGCGTTCTGCTCTCCGAGGTAGGGGTTTGATACCTCAGCCGCAGGATCCGGGGCATCATGAAAATTCCGGGTTTGAGCGGATAATGCTGGCAGAATGATGAAAACAGCGGCGACCGAACTAACGAGTGAGCGGGTCAAAACGGATCTACCTGACTTCAATGTTTTCCTCCAGGGATGGACATCGTTAGATATCTCGGTGCCGCGCCCATCGCGGTGCCAGGCGCTTCTTGTCTGAAGAAGAACGCAGCATCTCCAGCGGGAGAGCAGCGTTCCTCTTAGTCATCGGTCATACCAGAGACTTTATTTTAAGCCCAGATTTTGCGCCTGGTCGGTTCACGCTCATTTCTCAAGTTTCACTCCGCCTTGCAGAGACGGAAATGTTTCCCTCGATTCGAGCGACCAGTTGTCTGGAACCCCGGATGCCCTGATTATTCCTCCAACCCGAGAGCATGGAACATCACGGTTGCTCGTCACTTAACGAGGGCGGAACATCCTTCGCCGCTGAACCCCACGACTTGTCAGGGTTCGCGCCAAGTGTGAAATGCAATGTGCCGCCTCGACTTATGTCCTGAAAGGTAATCCAGTTGTGCTCTTGCGCGTTCCCGTTCAGTTTCACACTTTGGATATAGGGATTCGCCTCGGGATTCTGGGATGTTTCAATGGTGAATCTCTTGCCGGCGTAAGGCGAACTCAGATGGATGACAGCCTTTGGAAAAAGTGGGCTCACCAGTTCATAGGCGAGACTGGCGGGATCAACCGAATAGATCCCCATCATGCTCATCACTGCCCAGGAAGACATTTCGCCCGCATCATCGTTGCCCGGAATGCCGTTCGGCGTGTCTGTGTAATTCTCTTTCAACACACGTCGCACGGCGAGCTGGCTTTTCCACGGCTGGCCGGAGAAGTTGAACTCGAACGGAGCCTCGAGATCGGTTTCGTTGTACGGGTTGTAGTATTGGCCGTACCAGCCTGGCGTGGGGTAGTTGAAGAATTCGCTAAGCCGCTGGTTGAAGAGATCCGGGCCTACCGCGTGAATCAACCAGGCCAGATCCGATGGTGCTAACCACTGGTAATGCCACCCGGAGCCTTCAATGAAGCCGTGGTTTTCTTGGCTGGGGTCAAAGTTTTCGACCCATTGGCCGTCTGAGTTGCGCGGCCGGAAAAAGCGATCCTGTGGATTAAAAACATTCCGATAGTAAAGCGCACGTTGATAGAGCATTTTCGCGTCATCCGTTTTTCCCAGCTTCACAGCGACGTGGTAGAGGGACGCGTACGCGATGGCGTCCTCCTGAATCTGGGAGACAGATCCATACTTCACTTTGTCGTTGGGGACATAATGGACTTTGTTGATCCAATCCATGCCTTCCTCGCCAATGTAGGGCTTGCCTGCTGGTGGAGCTTCGGTAGCATCTTTCAGCATTCCATCCCATGCGGAGTCCATATCAAATCCATGCAGTCCATCCAGCCACGCCGTGGACATGACAATCGTCAACGGACTGCTGTTCATGACGTTGGTGTAGCGATTGACTTGCGGCCAGCGGCCCACCCAGCCTCCCTGCTGATACATCAGCACCATGGATTGAGCCATGTCCTCCATACGTTTCGGCTCAATCAGCGCCACCAGTGGCATTTGGCTTCGATAGATATCCCAACCGGAGTAATTCGCGTAGACCAGGTGTCCGGCTGAGACGTGATGAATCTTGTCATCAAATCCGAGGTACCTCCCGTCCGCGTCATTGAAGATATTCGGCATTAATAGGCTGTGATAGAGCGCGGTGTAGAAAATCGTCCGATTCGCCGGGCTGCCTCCCGTAATGTCAATCACACTCAGCATCTTGTTCCATGTTGCGTAATCCTGGTGGCGAACTTCAGAAAAACTCTTTCCGGCCGCCTCTACTTTTAAGTTGTTTTCCGCGCCAGCCGGATCTACATATGAAATCGCGATCTTCGCGGTAATGGTTTGGGAATGATCTGCACTCGGCCAGGTAGCGTATGCGCCAATCCATTGATCATGACTGGTTTGGGTCGCCTCGCGATTTCCGGCCGCAACCGTTCCCGGGCCACCGTATTGATCGCCGCTCCATGTTCCGAACTTGGCGAATGGACGGTTGAACGTCATTACGAAGTAGACCTTGTACGTGTCTTTCTTGCCGCAGAAAAGTTGGTTGACCACGTACCCGTCGACCTGGTGATCGCCCACCAATCGTACATATGCAGAAACAGTATGATTCAGCGTGTGACTGATCGGTATCAGAATGTTCGCGGGTTTTCCTGCGGGAAAGGTAAATTGGGCAACGCCAGTGTGGTCGGTCGCGGTTAGTTCGGCATTGACGCCCCATCGGGACAGGTCTACCTGGTAATATCCCGGGGCTGCCGATTCATGGTCGTGGGAATAGGGCGACTGGAAGTCGCTCACTTCTGTGAGGACCGGGCCGGTCGTGGGGGTAAAGAATACCTCGCCATCGTTTGAACATCCTACACCGCTCATATGAGTCATGCTGAAGCCTTGAATCGTGTCCTGATCATAGTGGTAGCCGTACCCCTTGCTTTCAGTGTCGGGGCTGAGCTGCACCATGCCAAAAGGCAGCGTCGCACCCGGAAACAGATTGATGCCTCCGCCCGGCCCCCGGCCGGTGTCAATCAATGGATTAACGCTGGCAGCCGGTCCTCCGCCTGTGGCATCCTGTGCAACTAAGGGAGTGGCAATCATCGCCAACAACCCGAACACAAACACGGCGGGCATGGCAATGTGGACAACATGGATTCTGTTTTTCGAGGCCGAGTGTTTCGCGGAAAAGATGGAATGAGCTGCCGTGGGTGGATGTTGAGTTTCGTCTGAGTGAGTGGATAAACACGCTATCGATCCGAGAAAGAACTTGCAGATTGAAAAGTTAAAGATACCGAACCAACCACCTCTGTCTGGCATTTGTGCCTCCTACGGGTTTTGTATTTTGTCGCAATACGGCATGGATAGGTGCTCCTGAAGGGCCGGTCTCGTGGGGACTTCGATGTAAGTCGAAGGATAACTGGGCTGCGGCAGGTGCCGGGCGTCTGGGACTCAGAAGCAGGATGTGGGTAGGAACAGCTTCGCGAGTGAGCAAGGCAACAAAGCAGCCAATCCCGTGCCACATTGAGCTATTGAGACGAAGACGGTGATTTCAAGACTTACGATACACCCACTTTGGGTGCTTTCTATTTTGGATGCTTCCGGAGTTCGCCCGATGGCAATTCTTTTCACTTTTACGAAGCTAGACTTCGCTACGTATGGGTCGAACTCGGATCTCCACCTCCCTCGCCCCTAATTGATCATGGTGCGCCTCGACTCGGATCGTGCCGGTGCCGCCCGTCGCCGCCTGAATCCACACTGCTCCCACCCCTCCGCTGTCGGCTAATTGAAAAGGGTTGTCGCCCACAATCTTTCCTGGACCTTTAATTTGCAGGCGAACTTCGCCGCCGGCGAACGCGCGTGGCGCACCAAATTTGTCGACCACTCCAAATACCAGGCGCGTTGCATCCGACCCGTCACCCAAAAGGTCGTCATCGTCTGCCTGCACCCACAGGCGATCTGTCGCCCTATCGGACGAGAACGAGCGTGACAGCACCAGGTCGTCACCGACGAATCCGTCGATCCGCAGCTCCGGCTTGGTGGGGTTGTCAAATGCGAGATTCGCGAAAGATGGCGGATACCTCAAATGCGGAAAGGCAGTTCGGTCCGGAAGCAGTGAGGCATGTTTGTGGCCGTCGATAAATAATTCAAGCCGGTCGCAGTTTGAGAAAATGGCGGCGCGCTCCCCCGGTCCGGACGGTGAGTGGGAACCAAAGCCCCAATAGAAACTCGGCTCAATGACAGCTCGGATTCTTGGGTCGATCTGCGCGCGATAAAACGACGCGCCCAATTTCGGGATTCGGAAAACATCAGCCACCCCAGGGCACTTCACTCCGTTATACGAGTGCAGGAGACTCGCGTAGTCAAACGCGCACCACGCGATCACGCCTCCGATTCGGGGGTAACCCGCGGCTTTGTCGTGCGCCTGGGCGTGGTAAAGACCTTGTTCTTGCTGGAGATTCAGATCCCCAGCCTTGCGATACACGCTATCGAAACCACGACCGTGCTGGTAGTTGAATTGGCCCACAGTTTCGGAAATGAAATACGGTACTCCCGGCAATGGCTCCCTGATCCCCACGCCACCATCCGGCGCAGAATGATAATCATCGAACGCGAACACGCCTTGATGCCATTCCTCGCGCCAGTTCTTCATTGAAGACGGAGTCATCGACCCGGAAGTTGCCCGAGACCCATCGAGTAGGTTCGCTGCATCTCGGGTTCGGGCATACAACGCGGGATCGTTGCGAGATTCGTTCACACGAACTCCCCAGACCACGATCGCCGGATGGTTTCGGTCTCGTCGCACCATCTCTCTGACATCGCTGACGACCAGGTCTTGCCAAGTTTCATCTCCGAGGAACTGCCAGCCGGGAGTTTCTTCCCAAACCATCATTCCAAGTTCATCGCATGCGTCTAGAAATGCCTCTGACTGCGGATAGTGAGAGCATCGGACCATATTGCAGTTGAATTCGTGGCGGAGAATTTGGGCGTCTCTGCGCAGCAGCCGCGAGGGCGCCGCAAAACCGATGTAAGGATAGAGTTCATGCCGGTTCAACCCGAATATCTGGAGTCGGCGGCCGTTCAAATGAAAACCGTCGACTTCGAAGCGTGCATCGCGAAATCCAACCCGCGTTTGATAATCGTGTACCGGCTTATTCTCCACAAAAAGCGTAACAACAAGGTCATAGAGATTGGGAGCTGACACATCCCACAGCTTGATGTTTCCAAGGTCGCCCAAACTCAGCGCCACTTCTGTCTCGCCCGCCGTTTCCACGCCGACGTTCTTCGATGCACGTGCGACGATTCCCGAGCGATCTCGGAGGGTTGCCGCCAACTGCATGGGACGCGCCAAAGGCACCCCGGCATCCACTCTGCATGTAACCTCGAGTCGCCGATTGGAATCCAGCACATTCACGGGTTTGGCGAAAACATCGCTAATGAATATCTGTGGCACAATCCGGAGGTTTACTGACCCATTCATGCCTCCAGGCAGCATGTAATCGACGGAAACAGGTCCCCGCGGAGAACCTGCTGGGGGGACACTTTGCCATCGCGAATCCACCGCAACCGCAAGAACGTTTCTGGCTTGTGTTAGACCCGTTATTTCGCGTTCGAATGGCAGAAACCCACCAAGATGTTGTTGCAGTCTATGGCCGTTGATTACCGGAACCGCGCTAGCCATAATCCGGTCGAAATGTAGAAAGGCACGATGGCTGTTGAATCCGGGTGGCATCGCGAAATGGCGCCGATAGATCCACACGTTCTCCCAACTTGCCGGGTCGCAATTCTGCCAGGAAAGTGGCGTTGCGCACTGCGGTAGCGTGACGCGGGTAAAAACGCTGTCATCGAATCCCGATTCCAACGCCGCAGCATCGAGCTTTCCCCCAAAAAGCCAGTTTTGATCCAAAGGGATCCGACGGTGCGCGAACCCCATTGTTCCTGCGATCGAGTCGTTATTCGCGCCCCACCCTCCAAGAATTGGAACGGATGTCAGAGTAGCCGCTGTGGCGGCACAGTCGCGAATGAAATCTCTGCGAGTGATCCGAGACAAGCGATCTAGCTTCTTGAGCAATTTTTCAACTCCTTCATTTCCGTAAAAATATGGCCAAACCTCTCCGAGCGGCTTCTCGATGCCACTCTGCGAACTGGGCGCCACGTCTCGGAAGCCTCGGATCGCCATCGACCTTCAAACCGGTCCGTTCTGTCACCATCGTCGCGCGGCCTGAACACTAGCGAATTCAGTTCTCTCGCCGACTCCCCGAGAAACCTTCGGCGGCAGGATTGAATCGAAGTTACAGACCGGGGTACCGGTAGTTTCGTGGAAGAGCGAAGTTCTACGCTTGGTTGCCTTCAGCGATAATCCTGACTGCGCGTCGTCGTACCTGTCAACCGGTCAGGCGGGCTCAATGCGCCGTCGTCGAATGTCCGTGCGTGGTTTCTCAAGAGGCTCAACCCGGATAAGGCCAGAAGAACGGCTTAGAAATCGTCCCGCATCGGCTTGCTTATGACCCGTGTCAACACATCCCGGCAATTGTCGCAATTTAGCACGGTCATCTTCGGGGCGATCACGATTGCCGTGCTGTATATGGCGAAAAGTGTGGTTGTACCGCTCGCCCTCGCCATATTGTTTGCCTTCCTGCTCTCTCCTCTCGTCACCTTACTGGAACGGATCCATCTACCCCGCGTGCTGGCGGTTCTGGCCGTCATCCTCGCGGGCGCGACCGTGATAGGAACCATAGGTTTTACAGTCTTCAAGCAACTGGTCGAGGTCACGGATCACATGTCCGTCGACACCTACAACATCAATCACAAGGTGGAACTGCTCAATCGGACCAAGTCGACGAGCTTCTCTGGTGCACGGAGGGAAATCGACCGTCTGGGTCGAGAGATTGGCGCGCTGAACTGGCACATCGCGGGTGATCCGCAGCCTTCCGACGCAAAAACATTAGGTGCCTCGCAATCTCACCCTGTCTCGGTGCAGGAGGTCAATAAAAATGATCGACTGGACACCATTCATGGTGTGCTGGGCGCGATGGTTTCAGTTTTCCTGGTGGTCGTTTTCACTTTTTTCATGCTTTTGCAGCGAGAGGACTTGCGGAACCGTCTTATTCGGCTTACAGGGCGCGGCCATTTGAACTTGATGACACAGGCGATGGACGAAGCCGGTCATCGTGTCAGTCGCTATCTCGCACTGCAGCTGCTGGTCAATACGTGCTACGCTTTGACGATTTTTGTCTCCTTACATTTCATTGGATTGCCCCATGCGATGTTGTGGGGCGCGCTCGCTGGGCTCTTGCGATTCGTCCCGTATATCGGAGCTCCAATTGCAGCCTTTCTACCGACTGCATTCTCGCTGGCTGTTTTCCATGGATGGACACCGACCCTACTGATCATGGCTGTCTTTTTTTGCTTGGAGATTACGACAGCCAATTTCATCGAACCTCATGTCTACGGGAAGCAAACCGGACTGTCTCCGCTCGCAATTTTGGTTGCCGCGGTTTTCTGGACTCTGATTTGGGGGCCGATCGGACTAATTCTCTCCGTGCCCCTCACTGTCTGCCTGGTCGTAGTTGGCTCCCATGTTCCCAGTTTGAAATTCCTGGCAGTCCTTCTCGGCGATCAACCTGTCATGCGTGCAGAAGCTCATTACTACCAGCGATTGCTGGCCAACGACGAACAAGAAGCGAGCCAGGTGCTCGAAACCTATTTGAAAGACAAGTCTCTCGCAGACCTCTATGACCAGGTGCTAATACCCGCGTTGAGCTTGTTTGAACAGGATCGTCATCGCAACGCACTGGACAAAGCGACCATCAGATTTATCACGGAAACGACGCGCGACTTGGTGGAGGAGTTGGGTTTGAGGAGTGACGAGCGCGAACCGTCCTCTACCGAACGTCAACTAAGTTTGGGTGAAAGCCCAGTCCCGGGTGCGAACGAAGACGTAGTACCGCTCCCGAGTGTTGGCAAAAGAACAGTTTGTGTCCCGGCTCGAGATGAATCAGATGAAATCGTCGCAATGATGCTAGCCCAATTGCTAGAACGCGCGGGTCATTCGGCTAAATCCGTGCGACTCGAAAGTGCGGATCGGATGCTAGCGGACGTAGCGAAGTCCGATCCCGAAGTCGTTTGCCTTTCGGCTTTGCCGCCCTATGCATTGTCGTCGGCGAGGGGAGTCTATAAAAGCTTACGCGCTCAGGACCCCTACATGGAGATCATCGTTGGATTGTGGAATTATCCTGGCGATCGCGATAAAGCCGGCAAGGTGATCACGGGCATGGACGGCAATCATATTTGTACCACCCTCGCACAGGCTGTCCAGAGTGCGAGCCTACCTGACCTTGCCGCCGTACCCAAAGCCAGCGGCGCAGCTGTTCCCGTGTCCGAACGGACCTGAAATCCTTTGTCGCGGTGGGTCCATGAAGGCAAGACTGTGTTCGGCAGCACCTCGTCCACTCTCGTCGATGTGGACTTTAAGCACGGGCTGATCATTGGCTAAATCGACCTGCCGCCTGCGGGAACAGCTGAAACGGTTGGCGGGGCTTGCCTGTATGGGATTTGCGGAGCATACTGGCATTCCCGACTGACTTAAGTAATCCGGTCGGTGACGGAGTAAGGTGACATATTGTAGACGTCCGTGATTATCCGATTGAAAAAGTTAGCCGGAACCTGCAAACTCGTTGTAGCAATCAGCATCTCAGCGATGCAGCAAGGTCGTCCCAAAACCCCCCAGCCGCCCGCGGAGGGGAAATAGGGTAGTTCGTTAGGTATCCGGGGTCGCGGAATATACTCTGACGATTAGCGTAACGATGTAGCGGGCGATGAGTTTTGAGGCCTTTCCCTAAGGAGTCAATTGATTATGTATTCGAAGTGGCGTGGTTTCTGCGGAATTCTCTCCCTATCTGCGTCTCTGGCGTTGCTGGGCTGCGGCAGCACCAGTAACACCAACGTACGTGCAGTGAATGCGTCGCAGGGATTAACGGGCAACTTCACGATTCAGGTGGGCTTGACTGGCATCGCATCCAGTTTGCCGTACGGCACAGAAGGCGTGCAGCCCAAGGGCCAATATTCAGTCAACGACACCTCAGGCAATTACCGGGCTATCGCCTCTGGAACCAGTCAGGCATTGATCGCTTACACAACGCCGGGCGACAAGCTCGTGAGTACGACGCAAACGTTCGCGAAGAATGCGTACTATACCATCGTGACGCTGAGCCCAGCACCTTCCATACAGTTTCAAACGCTGACCGACGACGATACCGCTCCTCAGAGCGGCGATTACAAACTTCGGGTGATGGATACGTCGCCATCCGCGGGAGCCGTAGATGTCTATGTGACGGCAGCAGGCGGTGGGATCAGCGGCTCACCCGTCGTAGGAAACATGCAGTTTCAGCAGGTGACATCTCCCTATTTGCAAGAACCTCCGGGAACACTTGAAGTACAGGTGACACCAGCCGGCAATACCTCTGTGGTATTGGCTTCAAAGGCGTTTACACCCGTTGCAGGGAAGATTTACTCGGTATTTTTCCTCGATCCTCCTACCGCTGGAGCAACAAATTACGGCGTACTGATCGTGAATGATCCCATTGGAACCGGCACGAAGATGTAGCGCTGTGATTCGCTGAAACCATAAAAAAAAAGGCCTTCGCATAGCGAAGGCCTTTTTCTCCTGACATTCTGTGGAGATTTAGGTCCCTTCCGACCAACCGGCCAGATACTCTTCCTGTTCGGGCGTTAAGCGGTCGATCTTGCAGCCCATCGATTCGAGCTTCAGCCGCGCCACGCGGCTGTCCAACTCCAAGGGAACCGAATATACCTTCGGTTCGAGCTTGGAATGGTTCTGAATGAGATACTCGGCCGACAATGCCTGGTTGGCAAAGCTCATGTCCATCACCGACGCAGGATGTCCCTCCGCGGCGGCCAAATTGATCAGCCGGCCTTCCCCGAGAAGATAAATGCGGCGGCCGTCTTTAAGAGTGTATTCCTCCACAAACTCCCGCGTAGGCCGCTGTGAGGAGGAAAGATGCTCCAGTCCAGGGATATCGATTTCAACGTTGAAATGGCCGGAATTGGCCACAATCGCCCCATTCTTCATCTGCTCGAAGTGTTCCTGCCGTATGACACTCTTGTTTCCAGTAACAGTCACAAAAATATCGCCGATTTTGGCAGCTTCGGCCATGCTCATCACGCGATGACCATCCATAACCGCCTCGATCGCACGGACCGGATCCACTTCCGTCACGATGACATCCGCCCCCATGCCACGAGCGCGCGAGGCCAGACCCCGACCACACCAGCCATAACCGGCCACGACAAATCGGGAACCCGCCAACAGCACATTGGTACAGCGAATGATGCCATCGAGCGTGGACTGGCCCGTTCCGTAGCGATTGTCAAACAGGTGCTTCGTAAGCGCATCATTCACAGCCACCACGGGATAGCGCAGCACGCCTTCTTTTGACATTGAGCGCAGACGAATCACGCCCGTGGTCGTCTCCTCAGTTCCAGCAAGCACGCCTTGCAGCACATCCTTGCGTTTGGTATGGAGAATTGAAACCAGATCGCACCCGTCGTCCATCGTCAGCTGCGGTTTATGATCGATGGCCGCCGTGATGTGCGAGTAATAGCTGTCGTTATCCTCGCCCTTAATGGCGTAGGTGGAAATACCATAATCTCGGGCTAGGGAAGCGGCTACGTCGTCCTGAGTTGACAACGGATTCGAGGCACAGAGCGCGATGTCCGCGCCGCCATCCCGCAGAGTGATCATCAGGTTCGCGGTTTCGCTGGTTACATGCAGGCACGCTGCAACACGCACTCCCTTCAGGGGTTGATGTTTGATGAACTCCTTGCGGATGATCTGCAGCACAGGCATCGATTGGTTAGCCCATTCAATGCGGCGTTTTCCCTGGTCAGCCAGGTCGAGATTCTTTACATGGGAGGGAACGGTCGTCGTCGTTGCCATAGAGGTCATTTCTTTCCTGGATTGAATATGCCCGCAGATTTCTGCGGCCTTTTTGAGAGGAACTTCCGAATAGGGACGATCACCGTCCCATCGTCAGGGTATCACTTCTTTGGAGAGACCACGAAGAACGAAAAGCACTCTACAGCCGCCAAATTCTGCTTTCTTATAAGGCTCGAGCAATTGACTGCGAGTCGGCCGCTTCTCCCAATACACGGCCAGCCACCCGAATCCTAGGTCAAGAAATATTCGAAGGTTCTTGATCGGAGTCGACGGGTGCAGCTGTGATAACGGTTGCACGGCCCTGGTACGGAAATATCTCGTCCAAATATACAGCACGCCGCATCTTATAGCAGTGGGACCGGATAGAGGGGGATTGAGCTGACTCCACCATGCGAACCTCCTCCCAACCCATGTTGCCCCGAACCGCACGTTTTCGAGCCATCGCGTTTTTTTAATTACCAACCAAGGCGGATTTTCTATTGAGGTTTCCAAAGAAGTACAAAGTACTGCCTATTTTCTTGATGGCGGCTATGCTTCCACTGTCTAGCCTGCCAGCACATGCCGGTACCGATCCGGAGGCCAACCTGCCAGACGCCCCGAAACCGGCTCCGCTTTCCACCCCCGCCAGCCAGCCGGTCCTGCGACCGGAACCCCAGCAAGACTCAGCAGCGCCGAAGCCCGTGCGCTCGGCTCCACGGCTAGCGAAATACATCGGTACTAACGAGCAAACGGCTCGCCTATCCGCAAAGGAAAAACTGGAATTGTCAGGCTGGGAACAGCTCCATCCCTACGCTTTCGCGACCCAGTTTATGGCGGCCGGTTGGGAGCAACTGATTGATAGCAATCCGCAATACGGAACTGATAGCGGAGCATTCGGTGAGCGTCTCGGCGCCGCTGCGCTGTTGCAGAATACTCGCGCCGTTTTGTCCGACGGCATTCTCGCCAGCGTTTTCCGGCAAGATCCGCGATATTACCGGCAAGGGACTCTGCCCGTGAAGAAGCGCATCCTGCACGCCGCCGAACGGGTGTTCATCATCAGAACGGATGAGGGAAATTACGCCCCTAATTATTCACAGCTGGTTGGCAATGCCGCCGCAACTGCGTTGACAATGACATATTATCCGGCGATAAGTGCCACTTGGCCAAAAACGGCAAAGGGTTACGGAATATCCTTAGGCGAAGGTGCATTGGGAAACGAAATTCACGAGTTCACCCCGGCACTCAAGCGACTGCTGTTTCACTGGCACCAGGACTAGACCGCAAGCTATATACACGACAAAGGGCAGGCTGGTTAGGCCTGCCCTTCGGTTCAGCCAGCGGCGACTTACTTTCGTGTAAGAACAGCTTCCTTGCTCTTCGCCTGCTCCCGCAGCATCGCTGCCTTGTCGGTTGCTTCCCAGGTGAAGTCGGGGTCATTGCGACCGAAATGACCATAGGCAGCCGTCTTGCGATAGATTGGCCGGCGAAGATTCAGGCTTTCGATGATGCCCCGTGGAGTGAGCTGAAAGTTCTTGCGGACGAGTTGCTGGAGCTTTTCAACAGAGACCGTTCCGGTTCCAAAGGTATCGATTAGAACGCTGACAGGCTCCGCTACTCCGATGGCATATGCCAGTTGCACCTCGCAACGGCTGGCCAACCCTGCTGCAACAATGTTCTTGGCAATATAGCGGGCCATATACGCCGCGGAGCGGTCGACCTTAGTCGGATCTTTGCCACTGAATGCGCCACCGCCGTGACGACCCGTCCCGCCGTAGGTGTCCACGATGATCTTGCGGCCCGTCAAACCGGTGTCGCCCATGGGTCCACCAATTACGAAACGTCCAGTTGGATTGATGTGGTATTTTGTGTCCTCGTCCAAGAGGTCGGCCGGAACAGTCGCCTGAATGACATGCTGGAGGATGTCGGCGCGCAATTCTTCGTTGGAGATGCTTTCCGCGTGCTGGGTGGAGATGACAATCGCATCGACGCGAACGGGTTTGCCTTCCTGGTTATATTCGACGGTCACCTGGCTCTTGCCATCTGGCCGGAGGTAGCCGAGTTGCCCGGACTTGCGCACCTCCGAAAGGCGCCGCGTGAGCTTGTGTGCCAGTGAAATCGGCATCGGCATTAACTCAGGCGTCTCATTGGTCGCGTAGCCGAACATCATACCCTGGTCGCCGGCCCCTCCCGTATCAACGCCCATTGCGATATCGCCGGACTGCTTGTTGATGGTTGAAATCACGGCGCAGGTATTGGAATCGAAGCCATAGACGGCATTGTCGTATCCGATGGAGGCGACCACGCCGCGCACCAGAGATTGAAAGTCCACATAGGCACGCGTGCTGATTTCTCCGGCGATCACTACCAGTCCGGTTGCGGTCAGGGTTTCGCACGCCACTCGACTGTGCGGATCCTGCTCCATGCATGCATCCAAAATTGCATCTGAGATCTGGTCGGCAATCTTGTCTGGGTGTCCTTCAGTCACGGACTCCGATGTGAATAACAAACGATCTTGTGTTGGCAATATTCCTCCTGGGACGGCTAGCGCCGTACGGTGCAACTCTGGCTTCTGGCTGCAGCCGGCGCGATCTTAGAACGCCCCACTACCCCGTAGGATGCAGCACCGGGAAAAGGAGACGAAGATCGCTCTCCTCAGGCTAACAAATGTTGAAATCGGAGGGGCAATAGAACCTCAGCCAACGGCGAAGATGAGCGGATGGCGTGCCAATTACGGCAGTGAATGGGATCGATGGCGACGGGTCTGATCTGGTTCCGAGCCGACGCGAGGCAAAGCTGGTGTCGGGCTTACGAACGAGGCGGCGTAGGGCGTAGGCGAAGCCGTTGTTGACGCCGTCATGCGCTGATGGACATATCCCCAGACTGCCCACCCCAGTCCGGCCAGCAACAACAGCAAGCCGACCACGCCGGCCCAGCGTAATCTTGTGTTTTGAACTTCGCCATCCCTGGTGCTGGAGACGTTGAGCGCGAATGCGGCCCAGTCTTTGTCGTTAACCACGCTAGGTTTGTTCTTTTGTCCACTGGCACTAAGAAACCGCTCGACCCATTCGCTTTCGTCCAGTCCGAGACAGCGGACATAGCTGCGTACAATGCCTTTGCTGAGTATTCCACCGGGCAGCTGATCGAATGCCTCCGATTCGAGCGCCTGCAGGCTACGAACCGTAACCTTCGTCGTCTGGGCAATATCTTCCAGGCTGACAGAACGCCGCTGCCGTTCGCCGCGAAGCGCTTCTCCGAAGTGTTCCATGGATGTCGTGCCAACCGTCACGGGAGGATCTCACTCAGTACATTGATTATTCGGTGTTTGCAGATTATTCCTGCACCATATGCGAGTCAAATCAAATAGGTTCGTGTCGAGCCTTCAAGTTACTCCTACGTATCTGGATAGTACCGTTTGCCCCCAGCGTGATTTACGGCGCTTGAGGCGACAGGAACGCGCCCATCCCGGCAAGTCGATATACTGGGTACGCCGTTCCCGTTTCGCCGAGCGAACTGGAACACGCGTCTTATACGGACCCATCTGGCTAGTCGTTGTTGCTGCAACCCTATGAATAAACTCATCTTCGGGAACCTTGTCTACCGACCGCTTCGCTCGCTTCTCAGCCTGACCGCCGTCGCGATTGAAGTGGTCATGATCTTGTCTGTCACCGCCATTATGTTGGGTATGCTCAACGATTCGAAAGCGCGCACCAGCGGCATCGGCGCAGACCTGATCGTTCGGCCCGCCAACACCAGCTTTCTTGTCGGCGTTAGCGGTGCTCCTGTATCCGCAAAAGTTGCCAACGTGCTTGCTCGTCTGCCCCATGTTGTGGTCGCCGCTCCGGTTGCCGTGCAGTTTGTAACTGGAAAATCCCTTGAAAACATCTTCGGCATCGATTACCCGACCTTTAATGCTTTGAAGCCATTTATTTTTCTTTCGGGTACCCCGTTTCAGCACCCCTTCGATGTGATTGTGGATGACGTGGAAGCCAAGAGTAGCAATAGCAAGGTCGGCGATGAAGTCTCCCTCATGAATCATCAATTCCGGATTTCCGGCATTGTGGAGCATGGGCGAGGGGGGCGCGAATTTATCCCGCTCAGCACTCTGGATCAGTTGACCGGCTCCGAGGGAAAGGCGTCGGTCTTCTATCTGAAGCTAGACAACCCTGCAAACGATACCTTAGTTGCGCAGGAGATTAAAGCCACCCCCGGCATGGGCGGGTATCAGGTGCAGACGATGCAGGACCTGCTCTCGCAAATGACTCCGAGCCGCCTTCCTGGGTTGGAACCGGCGCTCTATACAGTCATCAGCATTGCGTGCATCATTGGGTTTCTCGTCATATTTCAATCGATGTATCTGGCTGTGATGGAGCGGACGCGTGAAATCGGCATTCTGAAAGCGCTGGGTGCGTCAAAAGCCTACATTGTTTCGGCAATCCTGCGAGAAACCGGAATGCTGGCGTTGGGGGGTATCGCACTGGGAATCGGGCTTAGCTTTTTGGCCCGCGCCGGGGTGATATCTAAGTTCCCTACGATCGCCTTTCCTATTACGCTTCAGTGGATCGTGTGGGCCACCCTGCTGTCGCTGATCAGCGCCTTGGTTGGAGCCCTGTACCCGGCCTATAAAGCGGCGCGGAAGGATCCCATCGACGCCCTGGCGTATGAATAATCACGCACCATTGAACAATCCGCCGATCAGGATGTCAGGATCACGAGACTTCTGGCTGCGATGCCATGGGATAGCGAAATGCGTGTTGCTTCCATCGTGCAATCGGACCCTCGAAATATTGCCAAGAAAGCGCTGAAATGCCCAGGGAAGCGACCAGGGCTGCGACAAGCGCAACACCATGGGGAAGATAGTTGCGCAGAGCCAGATAGATGGGATAGTGCACCACATACAGGCAATAGCTGATTCTGCCGAGCCAGCGAAGCTGGGGAAGACGAAGAAACTTGGGCATCCTTCCTGAGGTGCCGCTGACCGCCAATACAACGAGCAGCCAAAGCGACCAGGCCAACCAGAGTACCGTGTAGTCGGTGGCATTAAAAATGCGTTGATCGAACACACTTCGCTTAGTAATCCCGGTGGCAAAGTCAATCCAGATGGCCAACGCGATCAGCGCCGCAACGCATCCATACAGCCAGCGCGCATAGAGTTGCAAGTGGGCTCGCCAGCGGTGGCCATGCTCCCACCAGAGCAGCGCCACCAGGCATCCGGCTCCGAGCGAATCCATCTGCGCCAGGAATAATTCCTGGCCTCCTTTCGGATCAGGATAGAAGTAGCGGGCCCAGGGCGTCAGCAAGAGAATGAGCGTCAAGATGGTCAGCAGCGGGCCGCGGCGCGCCCGCGTAAACGTGACAAAGGGAGCCCACAGAATATAGAAATATTCTTCCACCGATAACGACCACAGGACGCCAAAACCCATCACCACCCAATCCGGATGGGGGACAATCTTAAGATGCGTTATCAGCGGCGGCAAAAACGCCTGTAGGAAACTGATGTACAGCAGCGCGGTCTTCAAAGGTTGTGGTGTGCCAACGCTCGCCGAGGCCACAAAGTAGACAAGCAGTGCAAGGAAGTAGAGGGGAAACAGGCGGAGGGAGCGCCGAGCATAGAAGATCTTCAATGCACCGGGTTGGTCAGTCAGGCGCAGCAGAATCGAAGTGATCAGGAACCCAGAGAGCACAAAAAAAAGATTGACTCCCATCCACCCCCATTGCGGCCCCAGGAGAAGCAAAGTCGGATGGTGAATGTAGTGGCGCATCAGTACCAGGGCAATCGCGATGCCTCGCAATCCGTCGAGTTCCACGATTCGCTGCGCCGGATTATTGGTAGTCGAAGAGATTTCGATGTTCGCCAAAGTTGGTTTCGGCCTCTGCGATGCTCATGCGGCAGAATAGCATCGTCCAATCGGTTTCCGGCGCCGGAAGTCATGGTCCTGGGTCACCGGACGACATGCGTGGAGCGACGATTCTCGAAAGCATTGTCCCTTTTCGAACGAATACGAGACAATGGCATTGATTTCAACTTAGTGCCGGAGAAGTTTGCGTGACGAAAACAGCGATTATTATCGGTGCCGGACCAGCCGGCCTGACTGCCGCACTGGAATTGCAGCGGCATTCGGATGTTCACCCCATTGTGCTGGAGGCGACGAACGAAATCGGTGGAATTTCCAGAACGATCCGTTACAACGGCAACCGGATGGATATTGGTGGCCACCGCTTTTTTTCCAAATCCGATCGGGTCATGGAATGGTGGCTGGATGTGATGCCCGCGGCCACAGTCGACGGTGCAGGCGGCGCGATTCCGATCAGCTATCAGAACAAGCAGCGCACCATCCAGTCGGGCGAGCGCAATCTTGACCCTGAAAGCAATGACCTGGTGATGCTGGTGCGACCCCGTAAAAGCCGGATTTATTTCTTGCGCAAGTTTTTCGATTATCCCATCAAGTTGACTCCCGAGACATTGCGCGGGCTCGGAGTGCCGCGTACCGTCAAGGTGGGCTTCAGCTACCTGCACGCTCGCGGTTTTCAGCGCAAGCCGGAAACATCCCTCGAAGACTTCATTGTCAACCGGTTTGGCAAGCAGCTGTACGGATTGTTCTTTGAGTCGTACACGGAGAAAGTGTGGGGCGTGCATCCGCGGCATATCAGCGCGGAATGGGGAGCACAGCGCATCAAGGGCTTATCGCTAACCAGTGCGGTCAAGCATTTTGTAAAACAGGCATTCTCCGGCGCGAAAAAGAATTCCGGCGACCTAAGCCAGAAAGGAGTGGAGACCTCTCTGATCGAGCGCTTCCTGTATCCAAAATTTGGCCCCGGCCAGCTCTGGGAACATGTGGCGTCGATGGTGCGGAACAAAGGTGGCGAACTGCATATGCAAACCCGCGTGACAGAGCTCCGAGTCGAGGGAGACAAGATCTCCGAAGTTGTGGCGATTGATGCCGAAGGAAAGACTCATGTCTATCCCGCCGATTATGTGATCTCCACCATGCCGATTCAACATTTGATCCGCAGCTTGCAGTGCCCTATTCCAGCGGAAGTCAAGGAAGTCAGCGAGGGTTTGATTTATCGCGACTTCATCACCGTCGGTCTTCTGGTGAATAAGCTGCTCGTTACCGAGCCCGATGGCAGCCCGCTTAAAGATACCTGGATCTACATTCAGGAGCCGGACGTCACCGTAGGCCGATTGCAGATCTTCAACAACTGGAGCCCGTGGATGGTCGCAGATCGCTCCAAGATGTGGATTGGGCTGGAATACTTCTGCAACGATACCGATCCGCTGTGGAAAATGCAGGACGAAGACATCAAGAAATTCGCGGTCGCGGAGATGGAGAAGATCGGCATTCTCAAGGCTTCCGATGTGCTGGACGGGCACGTTGTGCGCGTACCCAAGACCTATCCCGCATATTTTGGCACCTATGATCGCTTCGATGTCGTCCAGAAATTCACCGATCGCTTTGAGAATCTGTTCCTGGTGGGTCGCAATGGAATGCACAAGTACAACAACCAGGATCACTCCATGCTGACCGCAATGGCGGCGGCGGAAAACATAATGAACAATGTTGCCGACAAATCCAACCTGTGGGCTGTGAACACGGAGCAGGAATATCACGAAGAAAAAAAGGCATGAGAGCTAGCCGGCATGCGAAATAGATGGCGTCTGGTCCTTCTGCTGCTGACTATTTGTCTGCTGGCGCTTCGGCTCTGGCATATCCGTGCAGACTTTCCCGATTATCACTTCTATAGCCAAGACACTGCGAGATTTACCGACGAGGGTTTTTACACCAGCGCAGCACTTCAACACTTCACCTTAGGCACTGCGTATATTCCGGGAGGCTGGAATCCCGGTGTATTCATGCCGGTGTGGCCCCTGATGGTGGGACTGCTGTTTCACTTTACTGGAATCAGCGTAACTATCGCCCGGTCACTTGCTGTAACTTGCACCTGGTTGAGCGTCCTTCTTGCCTGCGCGGTAACGCGTCAATATCGATCAAAGTCGTTCGCCTGCGTCGTGGCGTTTCTAATTGCGGCCAATGCTCTCGGCTTTTTCTTTGGCCGTCTTGCTTTGCTGGAACCAGCGTTCGTCATGTTTCTGCTGCTCGCCATTTACCTGGCTGGCCGCGTGCGACCCGGAAATTACTTGCTGGCAATTCTCGTTGGGGTCGCCTTTACTCTCATGACATTGACCAAAACGACTGGGCCTTTCGTTTTGCCGGCTATTCTCTATCCCATTTGGGCAGGAAATCGAGAAGCGAATGGATCAACCAGCGGCTGGGCCAGCTGGAAACTGATGGCAGCAGCGTTAGCGACCATTCTCGTCCTGCTCGGGTCTGCCAAGCTGATCTGGTTTCTACATTTCAATTCGGATGCCAAGATCATCCTGGCGGTGAGCCCCCTCTGGCAATTGGAAAATTCCCCGCCTCGCCTGCTGCGCTTTTTCTTTCGTGGAACTTGGGTGGATCCAGTCTTGTTTCCCTTGGCAGTTGCAGCTTTTGTTGCGGCGAGTGTACGTGTGCGTTCTTTGTGGCGCGATACACTCTTCACGACCGCATTCCTATGGGAGACCGGATATGCGGCATTCATCGTCTTCCATTACGATGGACCTCCTCGCTATTTTGTGGCCGTGATTGTCCCCACAATCTGGTTAGCCATGATCTTTACAGAATGGCTGTGGCGGCAGCATCGCCGCATCGCAATCCCAATTCTGGTCTGCATAGCTGCCTCAGTAGCGTGGAATATCGCGTCGGTCGGGGACTATTTGATTCACCCTCAGTACAGCCTGGTGGACGCCAGCCTGGGAATCAAAAAGATGATCGCTGCGCAACACCAGCTCAACCCTGCGACGAATGAACTGTTGATCGGTCGAGGTGCGGATGAGATTTCGCTCTTGAGTGGCGGCTTTCCAGCCATGGACAGCGATGGAGCCATGCCATTAGCGCAAAAGGTCAATGTATATGATCCGGATTGGTTCATGACCTGGACACACGAACCTACCCTGCGTCGTGATGAGGTGGCGAGCGAACGCCGGATGGTAATCCGTGCAACTTTTCCTGATCTGGATCGAGCGAATCGGGCAGGCATCGTTCTCTACCAGCTCTTCCCAAAGAATTCGCGCTGATTTCCCGCTGGCCACTGCTTCCTGCTTCATGCCAACTTCGAATGAAGGGGAATCGGCTTGTACCAGTTATGGAAAGCGCGCATGAGTGGTCGTTCAACGAGCAGGTAACACATCACCCCGACTGCAGTGCAGAACGTGGCCCCAAGAAAAACTCCTGTGTCGGCCCCAAATCTGCCGAACACCCGCCAGAAATGCTCCACCACACTACGCGCTGGAATCGTGCAGAGATAAATGGAATAGGATGCATCGCCGAGAAACACGAGCAGCCGCGCCGGCCCAGAGCGCATTTGCGGATTCCAGAAAATGACGCCGGCGACCAGCAGAGCCGACGGCACCCCCCAGACGCACACACGCAGCCAGCCATCGTATCCGGCCATAATCCAATCTTGTTCGCTCGCCTTTCCATATCCGGTAAATATCGTTGCCGCCAGCAATACCGCTCCGATGGCTGTGAGCCAGGGACCAATGCTCATTGTCGTCGTTGCATTTCTGCGCGTGCGAGAAAATACAAGCCCAATCACGCATCCGAAAACAAACTCCAGGACGATGGGATTCATCCAGATAGCGAGCAGCGGACGATGAATGCCGACCAGTGTTCCCATGATGACCATGCCACATAGGAACATGGCAGTATTCCGCACCAAGGAACGCGGGGCCCACACCATAAAGGCCGCCAGAATGACGTAAAAATACATTTCGAACATCAGGCTCCACCCCAGAGAAAGCAAAGGAGCGCTTCCTAAATGGAGCGGTGAGGGAAGCAACAGAAGCGTTGGTAGCCAGTTAAATGAATGCCAATGAATCTTGTGTCGGCCGAGTTCGCCTATCAGGATAACCACAATGGTCAAAATCCAGTAGAGAGGGAAGATGCGTGTAATTCGTCGCGTCAGAAACTCGCGAGCGGCCGCCGACCGGTGAACAGCATTCCGATCCGCAAATCGCACTGCTACTTGTGAGACGATGAAGCCGCTGATCGCGAAAAAGATGTCAACACCGCAGGCGCCGAAGTTTTCCCAATGGAAAAACCTGCTCTGCCGCGGCACGGTAAAAAACTCTGCCGCGTCAATCGAATGCACCCAGACGACGAGCAGCGCGGCAATGGCACGAAGGGCCTGCACCGAGAGGAGTCGCGAACCGAGGCTGCTGCGTCCCGACACGCTGTCTGTTTTGTTTGAGGTCTGTTGCACTATTGCAAATATAGAGGAATTGCAGCAGCCTCTGCGGAATCTCCAGAACTATGCGAAAGCATGCATCGACTGACGGATGGAAGCCCGCGCTCCGGTCGAAGTCGTGCTCGCCGATTAGATGTGGCAGCTAGTTGCGCCACGCTTTTCCAGATATTTTTGGTGGTACTCCTCCGCTGGCCAGAATGTCTCCGCAGGAACGACCTGGGTGACAATGGGTTTGGAGAATTTGTGTTCTGCCGTGAGTCGAGCGATGGTCGCGGTCGCGGCCTGCTGCTGCTCCGGGGAATGGTAGAAGATCACTGATCGGTATTGCGTTCCGTGATCCGGCCCCTGTCGATTCAACTGAGTCGGGTTATGTTCTGCGAAGAACGCGTCCAGCAGATGTTGATACGTCACCCGAGCCGGATCGAACGTGATTTGCAATACTTCCGCGTGACCGGTTCTGTCGGTGCAGACGTCGTGATAGCTGGGGTTTTCGAGCCTTCCGCCCTCATACCCCACTGCCGTTTCCACGACTCCAGGGATACGATCGAAGGCTGCCTGTACCCCCCAAAAACATCCCGCACCAAATGTCGCTTTTTCCATGATTCACCCCCCGGCGAGAATCGCTAAAATTAGCTCTCCTTCAGCTAGTATAGCGAGCCTCTGGGCGTTCAAAATAGGGCGTCTAGCGCTCGTGCGAGAGCCTGGTCTTGCTCGCTTTGCGGGCCGCGGTCGACTTGCGATCGGTCTGTCCGGCCGAATCTCCGACGGAAATTCGCGAAGATTCCGCGCGGCCGCCACCGCCTGGGCGCCGTCTCTTGTTCGGTCCGGCCTTTGGGATGACAGCGCGGGAATAAGGCAATTTGACGGCCCGGTAAAGTGCTTGCACTTCCTGCGCTGTCAACTCGCGAGATTCGCCGGGAGGTAGGTCCAGCACAAGTGGCCCATATTCCACACGGCGAATTTTTTCGACGTGGTGACCAATTTCTTCAAACATTTTTCGAAGCTGGCGATTCCGACCTTCGGTGATGGTGATTTCATACCATGGATTTTCACCCTGGCGGAATAACTGAATTTTGGCGGGTGCGGTGCGCACACGCCCTTCGTGGCTTCGATGCCCTGGACTCGATTCCGCATCTCCGAGCGGAATCGAAACGCCGCGGCGAAGCGCGTTCAGGGCGTCCTCGCTGGGGACCCCACTCACTTTCACAAGATAGGTTTTCGGCACGTGAGAGGCAGCCCGGGTCAGGGCGTTCGCCAACTCCCCGTCGTTCGTCACTAGCAGCAGACCCTCGCTGTGATAATCGAGTCGACCTACGGGAAACATACGAAGTCTGACGCGTGAAAAGAATTCCATCACCGTCGGACGTCCCTGCGGATCGCTGACTGTGGTGACAAACTGCTTTGGTTTATTCAGCATGTAGTAGCGAAATTCGCCGGCGGGATGAACCATTTTTCCATCCACGCGAATATGGTCGTGGATGGGATCGGCCTTGCTGCCAAGCTGGTTGACGATTTGTCCGTTTACCTGGACGCGCCCCTGCAGGATGAATTCTTCTGCCTTTCGGCGGGACGCTACGCCGGCACTGGAAAGAATCTTCTGCAGGCGTTCGGCCTTGCGACCCGGGCGGGCCGCCTGCGCGTCGTCCGCCGCTGCTGCGTCCGGCTTTTCCCTATCTCGCGCCGGTTTCATGGCTCGGACCTGGAAGGTTCCTCGGCAATTTTTATGGTGGCAACCTCTTCTGTAGATCTTTCGATGGAAGAAGGCTCCGCAGATTCAGGCCCTGTACGGCTATCTGTTCCGGGCTCCGGCGGAAGAGCCTCGTTGTCACTCGCATCCGAGTCGGCCATATCGGCAGCCATTTTCTCGAACTCCTCCATACTGGGCAGTTCGCTGACGTCTTTCAGGCCGAACCGCAGGAGAAATTCTTTTGTTGTCTTATAAAGGATTGGACGACCGATGACCTGTTTGCGGCCAGCCGTCGTGATGAGTTTTCGGCTCATCAGGCTGCCTAGCACGCCGGAGGTATCAACGCCGCGAATCTCGCTAATCTCGGGTGCTGTAACCGGCTGCTTGTAGGCAATTACGGCTAGCGTTTCGAGTGCCTGTAGCGATAGCTTCATTTGCGGCTTGAGGCTTTTCACGAAGAAGCGAACGACATCGTGGTATTCCGCCTTCGTAGCCATGCGATAACCGCCGGCGATTTCGCGGATCTCCATGCCGTGTTCGCCAGCCGTATAATCCGCGATTAGTTCTTCGACAATCTGTTGCACAGCATTTCGCGTCTCACGTTCTCGCTGACGAGCCTCCTTGCGCGCCCCGGCATCTTCCGTGGGCAAAGCAGCCTGTCCGCGAATGGGCGTACCTTCGTCTGGTACCGTTTCCTCAGAAACTGGGATTTCTGAATTCGCCGAAGCCGTAGTCGCAAGAGCCGACTCGCTCTCAGTCGGCATCACGTCGAAGGGAAGGCCTGCCGCGGCTCTTGCCGCGAGCACCTCTTCCGAGAAGAGCGATGCCAACTGCGCTAGCGTCACCGGATCTTCGGCTGCGTAGATGACTGCTTCGATTTTGGCTTTTAAACTCATCAAGTGTTGGAAACTCTAGGATACCAATCGCCGTGCCCACTGGCTTCAGCGCCAGTCGTCCCGACCTTCCATCATGGTGGACTCGAAATTGTCGTTTTTTTTGATATAGATTTCCCCGAAGCTGCCCGTTTGACGCAATAATATCGCCTGCAACCGAACCAGCTCCAACAGACCGAGGAAGGTGCAGACAAGCGCCCGCTCCGATTGCACATGCTGCAGCAGCCGTCGAAGCGCCACAGGCCGATCCTCCATGACCAGTCGACGCCGGACATAGTCGATCATCTGTGCCACCGTAACGCTCTCTTCGTCGACATTTAACACCGGTCGCTGCCGGGCGCGGTCCAGGATCTCCCGAAACACCCGGACCAGGTCGACCGTATCGGCGGCGATCTCGGGCTCGCTTCCAGCATCGTCCAGAAACTGGCGAATGGCGGGGTTCGTCCATGACGACTCCTCCAGCATCTGCTTTTGCAGCAGCATCTGGGCGGCATTCTTGAAGCGCTGATGTTCGAGCAATCGCTCGACCAGTTCCCGGCGAGGATCTTCGTCGGCTGCTTCAGCAGTACCGTCGCTGCGGCGTGGCAGCAGCATCCTGCTCTTGATGTGGATCAACAGCGAAGCCATGTAGATGAATTCGCCCGCACTGTCAACGTCCGACTGCTTCAGATTTTCGACATACGCCAGGAATTGCCCAGTAATCGTCGCGATTGGAATGTCGTAGATGTCGATGTCCTGCTTGCGAATCAAATCAAGCAACAAATCAAGCGGACCGTCATAAACATGGCCGACGGTAACAGCGAACGGGAAGGTATTGGCTTCCTCCTGTGCAGCTCTTTTTTCCGCGGCTCGTTCGGCCGCTCTTTCGGCCGCGCCGGGAACCTTTTTTTCCTCGGGTGCGAACGGTGGATCAGCCGGCAGGTCCAGTTGCGCGGGAGATTCCCGAGGCGCAGACTCGGTCCTCAGCGTGTCTGCGGGCTCCTTGGAGGCCAATTCCTCGCTCCTGCGATCATCCAACTGTCCTGAATCGATCATGGCGCCGCGCCTGCTTTGGATCTCTCGAGTTGGGGAAGATGCACCGCATCCCGCACCTGCTGCATGGTTGCTTCCGCGCGTGTGCGGGCCCGTGCCGAGCCGTCGCTGAGAATTCCCCAGACGTCATCCGGATGCCCTTCAAATTGGCGCCGACGTTCCTGAACAGGCGCCAACTCTGCCACCACGCCGTCGGCTAACCAGCTTTTGCATTCAATGCATCCGATCCCAGCGGTGGTGCAGCCTTCGCGAACTTTTTGTTGGATCTCGGTCGAGGAAAAAATTCTGTGCAGATCAAAGACCGGGCATACGTCAGGATTTCCTGGGTCGCTGCGGCGAATCCGTGCGGGGTCGGTGACCATGGTCTTCAGCTTTTTGCGAATCACCTGTTCCGGATCGGTGAGCTCGATGGTGTTTCCGTAGCTTTTCGACATCTTGCGACCATCTGTGCCGGGCAGCTTGGGAGACGGTGTCAGCAAAGCTTGCGGCTCCGGAAGCACAATCGGCTCCGCCGGATAAAAGTGATTAAACCGTCGCGCCACTTCTCGCGTTAGCTCGACGTGGGCCACCTGGTCCTGCCCAACGGGCACAAGGTTAGCCTGATAGATAAGGATGTCTGCGGACTGTAGCAATGGATAGCCCAGAAACCCATACGTACTTAAATCCTTGCCCCCGGCCGCGACATCGCCAATTTGTTGCTGTTGCTCCTTGTAGGTGGGCACACGTTCCAGCCAGCCAAGTGGCGTGATCATTGAAAACAGCAGATGCAGTTCGGCATGCTGCGGCACCCAGGACTGCACGAACAACGTAGAGACTGCCGGATCGAGCCCCGCACCCAGCCAGTCCAGCGCCACCTCAAGAATGTTTTCTTTGACACGCGATGTATCGGCGTAATCGGTCGTCAGCGCATGCCAGTCGGCGATAAAAAAGTAGCATTCGTACTGCCGCTGCAAGCGCACCCAGTTATACAGCGCGCCCATATAGTTTCCGAGATGCAGCTTTCCCGTAGGGCGCATACCGCTGAGTACGCGATTGAGCGGGGCGCCGAATTGAGTAGATTCCGTCATGTCAATAGGCTCTTTCCGGCGCATATGTCAGCTGCAGTGGCGCATTTCTGATCCTTCAATGGTATCGAAAAAATAAGGCAGGATGCCAAAGATATGCCAGAAGCCGCACGCGAGACCACTACATGCTAAGCAGAATGTGGTTGAAGACCGAAAGCATCGGGCTGACGATCATACCGATAAAACGCGCGCCGAAAAAGAAGATCAAAATCAGGCCGATCATCCCGATGGAGTCGTATACGCGCAGCCAGTTGTAGGGCAGCATATGACGCAAAACGTGGCTGCCATCCAGCGGCGGCAATGGAATCAAATTGAATGCCATCAGGATCAGATTCAACAGTACGGCGTAGTAGAGCAACATGGTGAAAGGAAATAGGACCGGACTCGCTTGCATCACATTAGGATCGATCACGCCCATCTGAGCGGCCATCATGGCAGAAATGACAGTGGGGGCGTTGACGAATTTCAACACTAGAAGAATCAGGGTAGCGGCGATCGCCGTCAGCAGGTTACTGGCTGGGCCCGCCAGCGTCGTCAGAATGTCATCGCGCTTAAGGTGCTTGAAATTGCGCGTAGTCACGGGAGTCGGCTTTGCCCAACCGATTAAAGGAAAGTGCGCATACACACAAAGCAGCGGAATCAGGATGGTGCCAAACGGATCGATATGCTTGATCGGGTTCAAGGTGACCCGACCCAGCATTCGGGCGGTCGGGTCGCCCAGGCGCCAAGCCATCCAACCGTGCGCCGCCTCGTGCAGGCTGATCGCAAACAGCAGCACCACGATTTGAAAAATGATCAGTACTACGTGTAAATTCATGAGTCCTTGCCGATGGTAGCATGCAAGCGGCTGTCAACCGCTCTTACGCGGAAGCCTGCCCAATGGAAAACCGATGATTCAATGCAACTCAATCCGGCCGCAGTCGAATCCATGCTATTTCGAAACCCCGCTGATCTCGAGCGCTCGGGAATCGACTCGCGTGTAGTCGGCAATCGTTGATCCGGCTGGCACGACGATTCTGCTGCGGTCGTCGAGCACGACGTGTTTGTGGATCGTGCAATTGTCCTCAACCGTGAGGTTGTAGCCAAAAGTAAACTCGACACCTTGAAATATCTTCACATTCTCGCCAATATGCTCAAAAATGTGGCGCGCCAGCATGGCACGAAACAGAAATCCCAGCCATTGGTTTAGCCCGACCGGGGAGCGATCGAACATACGCCAGAACCAGATAAGGGGTTTGCGGAAGGCGTATTTTTCCGCATCGACATCTCGGTAGTATTCCGGCTCCAGCGTGGCGTTGCGGGGATCGAGCGTGAGCTGGAGCACGTTGAACGCTAACTCCGTCACCATGGTGAAATTGAGCTTACCGCCATGCGGACGCCCCAGGTAGAGCTGGTGCAACTCATCGCGGACAATTTCACTGCGCAGCTCGGGATTGTTATGGCGCGTGAATTCCGTATCGAGATGCGCGATCCAGCGCGTGAACGCGGCTTCCGCGTCTGGCAGCGGTTTCAACTCATTGTAGAAATCGTCGGGCATCCTTCTACTCCTGAGAAAAGGTTAGCAGCAGCCAGAGCGCTACAAAATCACTGGATCGCGAAGACCGCATATACCGTAGCCGACCGCTCGACTTTGCCCGGCTCGATCGCCAATGGAGCAGGGGGAGCTTCGGGCGGAGCTCCTACCGCTCCCATCGCCATCGCCCGCATCATTGGTCGGGGCCCCTCAGGGGTTTGGTTGCTGGCGTAGATCAATTCCCCCAACTGGATTCCAAGTCCCTGGGCCATCTGCGAGGCAATGGCGCGAGCGCGAGCAAGCGCTTTGCCGGCAGCCTGGGCTTCCAGCGCCTTCTCATCCGCAACTGTCCAGTCGATTTGCCCGCTGTTGTTGGCTCCCGCATTTATGGCGGTGTTCAAAACCGCCGCCGCATCATTTGCTTTGGTCTGCACGGTCCAGCTTTGGCGCACTTGATATCGCCTATGCGCTTGTTCGGCTGGCGGCAGCTTCTCCAGTTCATAGGGCTGCGTTTCCGCGACATTTTGCGATTCACTCTGGATCGCCGACTTGGCAACGCCCTTGTCCATGAGCGCCCCCATAATTGCGTTTGACGTTTTTGAACCTTCGGCATAGGCAGCCTGTGCGTCCGGAGCGAATGCAACAAAGCCCACATGAACCGTCGCTGTATCAGCCAACGCGCTCGCCGAATCTGTGGCCGTAATGGCAATGGTTCGATTGTCCTTGTTGATCTGAATCTGCTGAGCCGATGCGCCTAAAGCAAGCAGGTAGCAGGCCCATGCGGCAATCACGAAACGCGAAGAAGCGGGAAGAAATTTCATACAATCCTCCTCAGATTCGAATAAGTCACACTCTGCTTAGACACCAGAAACAAATAAATTACGAGGGTTTTTTGGTTCCTTGCATCTGCTTTCCAAATTCCACCAATGCCGCAAGGGTCTTCAATACCCCTCCAGAATCGATAGCTGCGGCAGCACGCAGGATTCCGCCGCGAATATCGGATGCAATCCCCGCTGCAACCAATGTTGCCGCTGCATTCACCAAAACGATATTCCGCCGCGGCCCCTTTTCTCCCGCAAAAATCGCCTGCAGGATGGTGGCGTTCCCCGCAGCGTCGCCGCCTTGCAGCTCGGAAAGCTGAGACCGTTGCATGCCCGCGTCCTCCGGCGAGAACTTCATTAGCCGAACTGCGCCGTTCTTCACTTCGGCGATTTGCGTTTCGCCGCTCAGGGTGATTTCATCCAGCCCATCCGATCCATGGACGACAAAGCCATGACGCACGCCCAACTTGACCATGGCCTGTGCAACCAACGGAACCAGGTCTGGAGCATAGACGCCCAGCACTTGCGCGGTCGCATGCGCCGGATTCGTCAGCGGACCCAGAACATTGAAGACAGTGCGCGTGCCCAGCGCTCGACGGATGGGTTGCACACGTCGCATGGCGGGGTGCATCAGAGGCGCGAACAGGAAAACGAAGCCAGTCTCACGCAGACAGCGCACGGCCTGCTCAGGAGGAAGCGCGGTAGGAACTCCAAGAGCATCGAGCACATCTGCGGAACCGCAGCGACTGGTCAGGTTGCGATTGCCGTGTTTGGCGATTTTCGCTCCGGAACTCGCAGCCACCAGCGCGACAGCAGTAGAGATGTTGAAGGTTCCGCTGGCATCGCCTCCAGTGCCGCAGGTATCGACCAGTTGGGCGCGTTCTTCGTCCGTGAACGGCAGCGTCACGGCAGCCGCGTGCATGGCATCGACAAATCCGGCCAGCTCGTCGGCCGTGAGGGGGCGCGCCGACAACATAGAGAGCAAGTCCCCGATTTGTGCATCCGGAAGCAGGTTCTGCGTGTCTTCGAGGATTGTCCGCATAGCGGCGCGGGCCTGCTCGCGGCTAAGGATCGTCCGCGGTTCGCTAAGCACAGATAAGATGTTTGTCAGGTCTGCCATCGCGGCCTGTGGTCGTAATTTGCCCTTCCGAGATTGCACCGGTTTGCTCGGCGCCTGCTCGTCCGATAGTATCGAAGGTTCGCTGCGTTTGCTTTTTCTTATCCGGGAACGCCGGTCTGTCATGCCATCCGGACCAGCGACGCGCCGTTACAATAAGAGACATCCTTATGAAAATTCACGAATATCAGGCAAAAGACATTCTTGCGAAATACGGCGTCGCTGTACCCCGGGGCGAAGTGGCCAATACCGTGGAAGAGGCAGTCGATGTGGCCAAGAGGCTGTTTGCGAGTGGGGCCAATGGCGTTGTCGTCAAAGCTCAGATCCACGCGGGCGGCCGCGGTAAAGGCGGTGGCGTCAAGGTAGCGAAAAATCTGGCCGAGGCCGAGGACTACGCCAAGAAAATTCTTGGCATGCAACTGGTGACACACCAGACCGGGCCGGAAGGGCAGAAGGTCAAGCGTCTGCTGATCGAAGAGACAGCAGCAATCGACCGTGAGCTGTATCTGGGGATGGTACTCGATCGTGCGGCCGCCAAGCTAGTCTTTATGGCCTCTAAATCCGGCGGAATGGACATAGAAGAAGTTGCCGCGAAAACTCCTGACGCCATCTTCAAGGAGCATATCGATCCGGCGTTGGGCTTTCAGCCCTACCAGGCACGCAAGCTGGCTTTTGCCCTTGGGTTGAAGCCAACGCAGATCAACCATGCCGTCCAATTCATGACGGGGCTCTACAAGGCATGCATTGAAACAGACTCCTCATTGATGGAGGTCAATCCATTCATCACCACCAAGAGTGGGGGTTTATTCGCGCTCGACTGCAAGATGAATTTCGACGACAACGCGATGTTTCGGCACAAGGAGCTAAAGGAGCTGCGCGATACCAACGAAGAGGATCCTCTCGAAGTCGAAGCTTCGAAATTCGCGCTGAACTATATCCGGCTGGATGGCAACATCGCCTGCATGGTGAACGGCGCAGGCCTTGCGATGGCAACGATGGACATCATCCAGTATGCCGGGGGCTCGCCCGCAAATTTCCTCGATGTCGGCGGCGGCGCCAATCAGGAACAAATCGAAAACGCCTTCCGCATTCTGCTTTCCGACAAGAACGTAAAAGCTGTGTTCATCAATATCTTCGGTGGCATCCTCCGCGTCGATACCTTGGCGCGCGGCGTGGTTGAGGCTGCCCAGAAGATGAACGTAAAAGTGCCGGTCATCTTGCGACTGGAGGGCACCAACGTCGAGCAGGGGCGAGAGATTCTTCAGGCGTCGGGACTGAATTTCATCGTTGGCCAAACTATGAAGGATGCGGCGGAAAAGGCCGTGGCAGCCGCGAAAGGGACCAAATGAGCGTACTCGTCGACAAAAAGACTCGCCTGATCGTGCAGGGAATCACCGGCCGCGAAGGTACCTTCCACGCGAAAGGGTGCGCCGAATACGGCACCAAGGTAGTCGGTGGCGTGACCCCGGGTAAGGGCGGAACGACCCACGAAGGCTGGCCAGTATTTGACACGGTCGAGCAGGCAGTGACAAAGACTGGCGCCAACGCCACCTTGATTTTCGTTCCTCCGCCATTTGCCGCAGACGCGATTCTGGAGGCGGAAGATGCAGGCCTGCCGCTGATCGTCTGTATCACGGAGGGGATTCCAACGCTCGACATGGTTCGGGTTTGGGAGAGGCTCAAGCATTCCCAGTCCCGTCTAATTGGGCCGAATTGCCCCGGAATCATCTCGCCTGGAAAGTGCAAAATCGGAATTATGCCGGGCCGAATTCACATGGAGGGCAGCATTGGAATTGTTTCGCGCTCGGGAACCTTGACGTACGAAGCAGTCTTTCAGCTTACCCAACGCGGAATTGGTCAGTCGACTGCCATTGGCATCGGAGGCGATCCGATTATTGGAACCACGCATGTCGACGGTCTTCGGCTATTGAATGAGGATCCCGACACGGAAGCAATCATCTTGATCGGCGAAATTGGTGGAACTGCGGAAGAGACCGCAGCCGACTACGTCAGGCAGCACGTAAAAAAGCCTGTCGTGGGGTTCATCGCCGGGCAGACGGCCCCACCGGGGCGGCGCATGGGTCACGCCGGCGCCATTATCTCCGGAGGCCAGGGCACGGCTGCAGACAAGATGAGGGCTATGGAAGCCGCCGGCATTCATGTCGTCGAGTCGCCCGCACTCATAGGGGAGAAACTCGCTCAGGTGATTAATAAGGCGTAGCAGTAACAACATCTTTACCAACGCATGAAGGAGTGTCGCTTTGCAACGTACGTTCAGCATTATCAAACCGGATGCAGTCCGCAAGGGGCATACCGGAGCCGTTCTCGCCATGATTGAAGCCGCAGACTTCCATCTGGTCGCGATTAAGAGATTGTCGATTAGCAAGCAGCAGGCTGCCGGTTTTTATGCGGTCCATGCACAGCGCCCCTTCTTCAATTCACTCACAGACTTTATGTCTTCAGGCCCCATTTTCGTGATGGTGCTCGAAAAAGAAAACGCGATCGCCGACCTTCGCAAACTGATGGGCGCAACCAATCCTGCGAACGCGGAAGACGGCACAATCCGCAAGAAGTTTGCCGGCAGCATCGAAGAAAATACCATCCATGGATCGGACGCCGAAGAAACCGCGACGTTTGAGATCGGCTACTTCTTCGCCGGTTACGAACTCACATAACAGCCTGCGCCCGTTCGAGCACGTGTACCCCTTCTTCGAGGAGTGGCATCTTGACCAAGTTGGACTCTGGGACAGGGAACCATCTGCGCCGGAGTGGCATTGGCGATTATCGGCTGCGGTTTTGGCGAAAAAAACAATAGAGCGGAAAGGAAGGAGGGTTCAGGGCTGGGGGGAGGGCCTAGTTTCCAATCCGCTCTAAGTTGTGATGGTCATACTCCAACCCTTTGGTCGTCAATGTACGAAGGTATGCAGACTTTGGTCACTTGTGGAATGGGTTGTGCGGATGCCAATGCTTTCCTTCGGATGGAGACCCACCGCCAGAGGTATCCAGGTGGCCGAGTCGGATGATCGGACCGACGGAGAATCCAAAATTCTGCTGGAACGTGCCACCGTACCGTGTCATTAACAGATCCGGCTGCGCACGAAAAGCAATCCGCGGGCTGTAGTTGTAGTCGAATGTGCCGCCGATGGCGCTGCTGAATGTCCACTGGGTTGCGAATAACCCGATCGTCTGCACGTCCAAACCATTCAGGTTTGCGGCGTCAAAAATTCCCCAGGCATTCCCAAACAGTGCATGAAAGGTACCTGAAGCCTTGGCGCGCCGAAAGACCCGGTATTCCGGGCCAGCATTAAAGTAGTACTGCATAATGCGCGGGCCGGTGATCGTGGGACTATTGTGACAAGTCGTCGAGAAGGGCGGGCAATTTGGGTTGTAACCATTTCCACCGTCGGAGTTGGGGAATACACCGGAGGTGCCAATGTACATCCGTGCATCACCCTCCAAGCCCCAGTGCCAACCAAACCAATAGGTTGCGGCCGCTTCCCACCCACCCATATTCGACCGCTGCAGCAACTGTGGTCCGGCAAGAAAATTCGTATACGCAGCCCCCGCATAAATATCCCACCGATGGTTGTAGTAGATATTTGGACCAGACGGCGGCGGCGGCGGAATGTAGTTCCCCGTGCTGACATTGTGTCCGTTCGGATTGTTGATCGTCGGGGGGGTGCTGCCGCTATTGCTGCCGTTGTCGCCGCTGGACTGTGCCAGCCCAAGCATGGAAGAAGCCATCAAAATAGCGCACAAATAAACTCCCAGCTTCAGGCGGTTAGCCGCCCGAGGAAGAAAGCAAAACAGATTCATCCTGATCTCCAACATTCAGTGTATCGGAAGCATTCGGTTTCGTCTGGTCAACAGGCGAGCCTGGAGAGATCTTCAGGGGACCCGTCGCTCCTCGGCTAGCCGCGCCAGCGCCGCAGACGCCATCTTAAGGTCAGCCTCGGTATCGACGCCGATCGTGTTCAGTTCCACGGGTTCTACATAGATGGAGATTCCGTTGTCAAGTAGCCGGAGTTGCTCTAGACGCTCGGTCATCTCCAGCTGGCTTGCCGGCAAAGAGGGAAAGCGGTCAAGGATGTGCTTCCTGTACGCGTAGAGCCCAAGATGTTTCCAAACGATAACGTTGTCGCCGCGCCCATCCCTATCGTGCGGAATCGTGGCGCGAGAAAAATACAGCGCTTTCCCCGTGCGGTCGACAACTACCTTGACGGCGTTCGGATTAGAAATGTCTTCCGTTGGACATCGGCTCATCACAGTTGAAACGACAGCCTCGGTGTCCTGAAAAGGATGCAGCAGGGCACGGAAATGTTCCGGACGGAGGAGCGGCTCGTCACCCTGGATGTTGACGAAAATGTCATTGGGCTCGACCCGCACATCCTCCTGCATCAGCTGCTGTGCCACCGCGTGCACCCGATCCGTGCCACTCGGTAGATCGGACGATGTAAGGCGGACTTCCCAGCCCTGCGCGCGGCAGAGCTCGGCCACTTCCTCCGCATCCGTGGCTACGATCAGACGGTCGAAGATACCCGCTTTCGCAGCTGATTGAACCACCCAGGCCAGCATTGGCTTGCCGGCTATTTCCCGCAGCACCTTGCGCGGTAAGCGCGTGGAGGCCAGTCGCGCCGGAATGACCCCGAACACCTGGGTAGTATGCAAACTGATAGTCGCGCACATGCCAGTTTGAGTCTAACCGAGTGAGCGTTGAAAGCGAATCGAATGGGGCCTCCAGAGCGATGCGGACATCGTTGCAGAATCCTCCGTACGCTACAATAATCTTGCTGTTGACTCTGGAGCGCCCGCTCCTTTCACGGCTTTCGCTGCAGGATGGTTTCGGCAGCGGTATTCAGCAACATAGCTCTCTGGCGGCGTAGCTCAGATGGTTAGAGCGACGGACTCATAACCCGTAGGTCGGTGGTTCGATTCCACTCGCCGCCACCATACCAATCACGATCAGCGTTTGTCCCGCTCCGTGAACTGCCGCTTAGTGGATGGTGGCACTCGTTCGCCAGGTCAACTCGATCGCTATGGTCGCGGGTTCGGACCCTGAAGAATTCCTCGCTGGCGGTTGGAGGCTGTACACTGATGGCAGTCGGGGCCGGTGTTGCCCGCACTCACATTACCATGCCTAAAGCTCTGAAGCTCTCTTTACTCGCAATCTCAGTTTTGCTGATCGTGTTCGTCTTTTTGGGTGGCTTTCTGCCCGGTGGCGTCCGCGCCGGAACGGACGCGAGCGCCTACCAGCAAATGGAAGTCTACAGTGAAGTTCTGCAGCACATCCAGAATGACTACGTGGTGACGCCAAACATTCCTGACGTGACGACCGGCGCATTGCACGGATTGCTGGAGGGGCTGGATCCCGATTCTGGGTACCTCACGCCAACCGAGTTCAAGTTTTATCAGGCGCATAAAGATCAAAGCACCGCCCAGATTGGCGCCCGGATCTCCAAGCGATATGGCTATGCTACAGTCGTTTCCGTAGTCCCGGGCAGTCCAGCCGATAAGGCCGGGATCGTCGACGGAGACGTGATCGATGAGATCGGCGATCAGAGCACTCGCGTCATGCCACTGCAGATGATCCGGCTGTTACTCGATGGTCAGCCTGGAACAACAGTAAGCTTCTCTGTCATTGAACCAACCAGTGCCAATCCCGATGCGATGAAGCTCACCCGAACTCTCGCGGAATATCCGGCACTTCATGTCGATGAGTTCGACAACAGTAGCATTCTGTATTTAAAACCGTACGACCTGAACTCGACGAGGGTCGCTGAGGTATTGACTCATTTGCGACAGGTCCAGGCCGCGGGGCACCAAAAAATCCTGCTCGATCTCCGCGATGTTACCGATGGAGACATGAACTCGGCAGTATTGCTGGCGAATGCCTTTCTAAAGTCAGGTACGATTGCCACCCTGCAGGGACATACATACCCGAAACAGACCTGGACGGCTGACCCAAAAAACTTTATAACGGCTGCTCCGCTGATCGTCCTGGTGAACCATGGCACGGCTGGCGCCGCGGAGGTGGTGGCGGCTGCACTCAAAGAAAACAACCGAGGTCAATTGGTCGGCGATCGCACCTTTGGTTCCGGTTCCGTGCAAAAGCAGATCCCTCTCCCGGATGGCGCCGTATTATTTCTTTCCGTCGCCAAATACCACACCCCGGATGGGGAGGCGATTCAAGACAAGGCAGTCACGCCGAATGTGATGGTCGCTGCGGACAACGGTTTGGGACTAGAGAGCCCACCGGCCACCGGACCAGTCACGAAACCAACCGCGCCTGCGGCTAACAAGCCCGCAACCCCCGTAGAACCTCCCGCGGCTCAGCCAGATGATCAGTTGAACAAGGCACTCGACTTGCTGAAGCTTGAGAAGGCCGCATAGGCAGACATATGGCTGCCTAGCGATACGACCGACGAAACGAACCCGACGCCTTTTCAGGAAGATCCACCTCAAACCCGGTGGCCTCGCGCGAACGAAGTGTTAGGAAGGCTCAGACCGGCGACGTTCGTTCGATCGTTGCCAGAGAAGTGCATCAGGACTGCCCTTGACCTTCACACCTCCAGCGACTACGACGCCTCTCAAACCAAGCGACAAAGTGCGCCGAGTTGATTTCCGCCCCCCTTCCACTCGGCGGAAAAAATTGGCTGGCTCCGCCGCACTCGCTATTCTTGCGCTTCTTGCTGCCATGTTCGGCGCGCTCAGCGGACTCCTGCTCATCTACACCGTGGACCTGCCGCAGATCGAAGAGTTAGAGCGTTACAGGCCAAACACAACGACGGTGCTCTACGACGTTCACGGCAACCAGATCGGTTCGTTTGCGTTGGAGCGCCGCATCGTAGTTGGATACGGCGACATTCCCCCTGTTCTGCGGCACGCGGTTATTTCCATCGAAGATAAGAATTTTGAAAGCCACTGGGGAGTGAACCTCTTTCGTGTCGCCGGGGCTGCATATCGAGACTTGACTGAGGACCGGCGCGCGCAGGGCGCTTCGACGCTGACCATGCAGTTGGCCAGAGACCTGTTTCTCTCTCCGGAGCGGTCCTTTCACCGAAAACTCCAGGAGGTGTTGCTCTCCATCCAGATCGAGCGGAATTTTACCAAGCAGCAGATTTTTACCCTGTACGCCAACCAAATCTATCTTGGCCAGGGAGTCTACGGATTCGAGGCCGGATCGGAATATTACTTCAGCAAACCTGCGCGCGATGTCACACTGCCGGAGGCGGCGCTGCTGGCTGCGCTTCCACGCGGACCTTCGTACTACTCGCCGGTCAGCCATCCGGAGCGAGCACTGGCGCGGCGAAATTTGGTTTTGAACTCCATGTTGGAGGACGGTGTTATCACGGCACAACAAGCGGCTGAAGCGAAGTCGAGCCCGCTCGGTCTTCATATCGAGCCAACTCCCAATACTGTAGCTCCGTGGTTTGTCGAAGAGGTTCGCAAGGAACTCGATCGGAGATTTGGCTCTGACATGGTGCATCAGTCCGGATTACGTGTCTACACAACCCTTGACCTGAAGCTGCAGGAGGCTGCGAACGCTGCCGTCCTGGATGGACTGGCTGCCTATGAGCGCCGTCAAGGCTGGCGCGGAAACCTGCTGAATGTAATCGCGGCCGGTAGTTCGATTGATGCTTTTCGCCATCCGGACTGGACCGTCAGCCCCAATCCGGGAAGCTATGTCCACGGTGTCGTGACAGAGGTCCTGCCGTACGAAGTGACCGTTCGCGTCGGCCAGGACCAGAGCGCCATCCTCGCACCCGAGGCATGGGCTTGGACAAAGCGTGATCTCGCGACAGATCTTTTGAAGACCGGCGATATTGTCTATGTGCACATCTTGCCCGGCGCGCCTCCAAAACAAACCGCCGTCAAACAGGTCGCCCCTCAGCCCCCAGAGGGTACGGATTCGAGTGGCAACCTGCTCTATGCCACACTCGAACAGGATAGCGGGGTCGAGGCTGCGCTTTTGGCCGTAGATAACGCCAGTGGCGACGTGCTGGCCATGGTTGGCGGTCGAGATTTCAATCTTTCGCAGTATGACCGCGCAACCGAGGCGCAGCGACAAACTGGCTCCTCGTTCAAGGCGTATGACTACACCGCGGCGATGGAAGCAGGCTATAAACCAGACAGCATGATTCTCGATGGTCCCGTCACCTTTCGCACTGCTTCCGGAGACTATACGCCGCATGATTACGAGCATCGCTTCCTGGGGAACGTCACGCTGCAGCGCGCATTTGCGGAGTCTCTCAACGTACCGGCGCTGAAGCTGTCCGATCGTGTCGGCATCCGCAAAGTAATCGCGACCGCGCACCGTTTCGGTGTCACGACGGATATACCTGCGTTCTTGCCGATTGCCCTCGGAGCTGCCGAGATCACCCTCTATGAACAAGTGGCTGCGTACAGCAGTTTTCCCAACGACGGCATTCGTCTCACGCCGCATTTTGTGCATAAGGTAACGACGGCAGACGGCGAAGTATTGTGGGACGATTCCCCGGACGTCCACGTTTCCACCGACGTGAAAACAGCCCGCGAAATGATGCAGTTGTTCGAGGCGGTCGTTCATCAGGGAACTGGAGCGGCCGCCAGTCAGTTGCAGCATCCACTAGGGGGCAAAACTGGCACTACCAGCGACTTCACGGATGCGTGGTTCTTGGGTTTCTCGCCTTCCGTGACATGCGGTGTTTGGGCTGGCTACGACGATCGCCAGAGCCTGGGTGACAAAGAAACGGGTGCGCGGGTCGCATTGCCCATCTGGATGAGCTTTATGCAGGCAGCAATCGTGGGTCATCCAGACGAATCATTTCCCGGCGAAACGCCATCATCCGTCCCTGTAGTCAACAACGGACCTGCAGGAAACGCCCAGATCCGGCTGCGTCCCACCCCATAAGGCTGGGATTTGCGGAAGAGACAGCGATCGCGAGAATTTTGGCGGTAGATTCCGGCTTCAAGGGATCTTCGACATCGATGTGCGGACTTTCGTGACGGCCTCATATAAGCGGAAGTAGTGACGGGCACGATGCACGTCGCGCGCAATTTGCTCCTTCAACGCCTCGGCTGAAGGCCACTCCACTTCTGCGCGAAGGCGGTCGAGGAAGCGAAGTCCAAGGTGAGTGGCCTCGTCCATGGATATCGGATGAAAGTCGAGGATGTGACTTTCTACCGCAAAGGATTCAGGGCCGAAGGTCGGACGGTTCCCCACGTTGGTCACTGAGGGGAAGCCCTGTCCATTCACTTCCAGGCAGGTAATATACACGCCGTTTGCGGGTAGCAACTCGCTGTAAGGCGCCAGATTGATCGTGGGAACGCTATAGCGCGACCCGTATCCGCGGCCCCTGGCTGGAGTCGAGAAAATTTCGAATGGACGGCCCAACAGTTGTCGGGCTTCCCTCATGTTTCCTTCTGCGATGGCTGCGCGGGCGGCGCTGCTGGATACAACCACTCCTCGACGCATAGTAGGCGGATGAACGCGGACTCTGAATTTTAGCTCCTCCCCCAGAGCCGCCAGCTCATTCACGTCCGCATGAGCACCGGCACCAAAATGGAAATTTTCGCCCTCGTGGACCTCCACTGCTCCAAGCACATCGGCGAGAATCCTCTGCGCAAATTCCTCCGCCGTAAGGCGGGAAAGCGCATGCGTGAATGGAAGAACGAGTACAGCGTCGATACCAGTCCGCGCCAGAAGGCTCAGCTTGTGATCGAGCGGAGTGATTAGGCGTAGGGGGACAAGTGGACGCAGGATACGAACTGGATGGGGTTCAAACGTCACGGCGACCGGATGCGCTTGTAGGGCATGAGCGCGATCGATAAGCTCGGCAAATACAGCCTGATGCCCTCGGTGGACGCCATCGAAATTTCCAATCGTGACAACGGAAGGAGCGAAATCGGCGGGAACATCTTCAATGGAGTGGAAGATCTGCATGGCTATAGCTCGATGGGAATGCGCAGCCCGTCATAGGCCATGTGAACATGGGTGGGCAATTCCTTTTCCGTTTCAGCGTGACCCAGGTCATGAGCAATATGCGTAAAGTAAGCAGTCTTCGGTCGAATTTTTTCAACGAACTTCAAGGATGTTTCCAGGTTCGAATGACTTGGATGGGGAGTTCGGCGCAAAGCGTCCAGAATCAATACATCCAGATCTTGCAACAGGTGAAAACTTGCCTCAGGTATATCGCTCATGTCCGTCAGGTAGGCGGCGTTACCGAAGCGAAAGCCGACAGTTTCCAGGGTCCCATGCAACAAGGGGACCGCCGCGAAGTCAACTCCAAATAGATGTGTATGCGCCTCCAGCGGGCGAAGCTCAACCCGGGCCTTGTAAGGGTAGGCATTGCTTTCAGAAAAGGTGTATTCAAAAACATGCCGGAGCACGCTGGTTGTGGCCTGGTCTGCATACAACGGGATTTTGCCGGGATTCTTGAAGCTGAGTGGTCGCAGATCATCTAAGCCCAGGATGTGGTCTGCATGCGCATGCGTGTACAGTACGGCATCGATGTGCCGCAGACCTTCACGGATGGCCTGCTGACGAAAATCGGGTCCGGAGTCGATCAAGATGCAGCGTTCGCTGCCGCCCTCACGAAAGGTGATGGCAACCGAGGGCCGTAATCGGCTGTCCCTCGGGTCAGTGGAACAGCAGACCTGGCAGCCGCATCCCAGCGTCGGGACGCCCATGGAAGTGCCGCTGCCCAAAAAAACAATCTCTGCCCGCATCTGTACCTTTCCTATCGCCAACGGTTTCCGTGGTTCCGCTTCCCTTACTTGCGTCCCGATGGTTTCTGTTGCGAAGGATTGGAGGCATTGCGGGCGATAGCATTTGTGATCTCGAGAAACATCATCCGCAGTTCGAACAGGGCGCTCTCAAGCAAACGCTGCTCGTCGAGAGTCAAGTTTCCTTTCGTTTTTTCCGCCAGGACACTCAGCAGATCGATGGTCTGGCGCGCCCCCATCAAATCGATACGTGGTTTTTCACCGGGCTGCGTCCCCGCCCCCATGCTCATCATCGCGGTCATGTACATGGATTGAACCAGATGGTCAAACACGACGGGTCCCAAATGCGAGGAATCGGGTGCCTTGGCACGCAGCAGATCGTCGAGTTGTTGGGTAGTCTGCTGATAGGCAGCATTGGATTCTGCGCTTTCCTGGGCAGTCGGTCCCTCTGGAAGGGCACCAGCGGCTGACTCTTCGTCCGCAGCAGGAGCAGGGCCCCCCTCAGGGCTCGACTTCGCCGCATCTGTTCCCTCAGCGGTGGATGCAGGAGTCGGTTGCGGCGTCTGGATTTGCCGCTCTTGTTGCTCTCTGGCCTCGTTTTGAGCCGCTTCGGGACGAATTTCTCCGTCAGAAGAAATCTTGCGGCGATCGGTAAATGTGACCTGCGGTTCTCTTTCTGACATAAGACAACTCATTTCCTTCTCAAGTTCGCTGATCTGACCATCATTGTTCCTTAAGGCTGGACCGCCTTGTTGACGAAGTCAAATGGAAGCGCCGACGGTGTTGCAACCGTTTCATTCGCTACGACCGCAGTGGAACGGTCCAGCACTTCTCGCCGAATAGTACCCAGCGCCAGCACCTTCTCCCCGGCGCTGGGAAGTGAGACCCGGGCGACGCTGGTAATCTCGCCAACTTCCTTGCCGTCGGCCAGCAGCCGCGTTCCCGCAGTCGGCCCGGCATTTCGCAGCACGAATCCGCTAAACGTTCGATGCACGTTCCCGCGGGAACGGATGCGTTCGACAATTTCCTGGCCGAGATAGCAGCCTTTGGAGAAATGGAGAGCACGCATCTGATTGGTTTCCTGGGGCAGATCCTTGTTTGTTATATCCCTGGAATACGCGGGTGTTCCTTCCAGGATTCGCAACTGTTCAACGGAAATCGATCCGCTTGGCTTGGCCCCGACAGCGTTCAATGCATTCCATATTTCGAGCGCACAGTCCTGCTTCATCCAAATTTCATGGCGCGCCACCAACGGGCTGTGCGCTGCCACGCCAACAACTGGATGGCCATGCCAGGTTGCGTCGACAAGGTTCATAGGTGACAGAGCGACCGGCAATCCTGCCGCTACAATCCTCTCAGCAGCCAGCGGCCCGGAAACTCCGATCGCCGTCCATTCCGGCTGCGGTTCCAGGGAAACGTCATCCATGATGATGTAATGATCGAAGAAAGTGCTCAGCCCAGCGATTTGAGGCAGGTCCGTCTCAAGCCACAGCGCGTCTGGACGACGATAGATATCCAAGTCACCCTGAATGCGGCCCTGGGCATTCAACACAAACGCATAGCAACCCGAATTCTCTTCTAGCCCGGTAACCGAGTTTGTGACCATCCCGTTGAGCCATCGAACGCGATCTTCGCCGGTACAGCGCAGGAAACAACGCCATCCAAGATCATAGATACCGGAGGTTGTAAGCAATGCATCGAGCTCGTCCAACGTAGTGGAAAATACCTCGGGCGTCCGTGTGCCGCGATACTCGCCAAGTTGAAGGGAATCGATCTCTCCCAGCGCGTTTGCCAAAAAGGTTGGAGGCGCAAGGGGGCGTAGTTTCTTGTCCCGAGTTCCAGCAGCTGCTCCGCTGGAATCGATTTCGAACAGTTTGGAGGCGGAATTGCTCATATCGAAGCGTGCGTATCGTCTCGCAAAGGTACACTCCAAATTATAGCGGGGACAAGAAGGTGCGCATCGTTGGGAGAGGTTGCATGAAGCATGAAAACTGTTCGGATCGCAGTCTGACGCAAAACCGGACGCGCAGTTACTGGTACCTTGCGTTTCGCAGGTGTTTGGTTCTTGTCTGTGTGTTCCTCCCTCTCGTCGCGCAGAGAGTACGCTCGCAATCGGTATCCACTCCCAGCCCAACCAACCAACCGCAGCCTCCATCGAGCCAGGGCGCAGGCTCCACAGCCACGAAGCCAGCCCAGCCAACGCACATTACGCCGGAGCAGGCCCAGCAACTGTTCAGCTCAGTCGATGCCATCATGCAGTTTGACAGCAGAGAAACCGGACTTCCGATTCTGCATCCCGTCAAACGCCGCCTCGTGACGCGCGATGAAGTGGAACATTACCTCACGCAGCAGCTACACAACGATCGCGATGCGCAGCGGCTGCAACGCAGCGAGCTGGTGCTGAAAAAGTTCGGGCTGCTCGATCGCGATTTCCAGCTGCAACCTTTTCTCATTCGACTTCTCCGCGAACAGATCGCCGGATATTACGACGACAAAACGAAAACTGTTAATTTGCTGGACTGGATACCCCCCGAGGAACAGAAACCGGTGTTGGCTCACGAACTGACCCATGCGCTGCAAGACCAATACATTCACCTTGAAAAGTGGGACAAGCAAGACGATCAGCCGATCGCGAAAAACGCGCGTCAGGATAACCAACACATCGCCACCGACGAAGAAGACACGGTCCGAGATGCGGTAATCGAAGGGCAAGCGATGGCAGTTTTTATCGACTACATCCTCGCACCGACCGGCAAGAACCTTCTCAATGCACCTCAGCTTGCCGAAAGAATGAATGATGCGATGAACGACAACACAGATTCGCCGGCGCTCGCCAGTGCCCCTCTGGTGTTGCAGCGTTCGCTGATATTTCCCTATGTAGACGGTCTGGATTTTGTTCGAGCGGTATTGACTGCCAAAGGCAAGCAGGCCGCATTCGCCGGCATCCTGGACCATCCGCCCACCTCGACGTACGAAATCATGACACCCGAGGTTTACCTCGATCATCGGTCCGTGCCCTTATTGCACATGCCTGACATCCATCCGCTGATCGATCCGCTGTATCGTCCTTATGACGTTGGAGTGATGGGTGAATTCGATGTGCAGGTCATGGCGGAACTGTTCGGAGGTCCTGCGATCGCGACAGCTTTGGCTCCCGAATGGCGAGGTGGGATTTACTATGCGGCGCAGAGTAAATCCGCGCGAACCGAGAATGCGCAAAATACCCCGGCGTCACTCGCCTTGCTGTACTTGTCCCGCTGGGAAACCCCAAAAGCGGCGCAGGCATTCGCCACCATTTACGCGCAGGAGCTGCCACGCAAATATGATCATGTAACAATCGCTCCCGATGAGAATTCGGACCCCGGAGATGCAGCAGAAACCCATCGAATCTGGAAAACATCGGAGGGCCCAGTCCTGATTGCCGTCTCCGGCAAAACGGTTTTCATCAGCGAAAGTTTCCCGCTGGACTTGGCACAGAAACTCGAGTTTGTGATGACTGGCAGTATTTCGGATAGTTCCACCAGCGTGACCGCGCATTTGCGGATCCCGAGAACGGACTTGACTACGGATGTGCGGCGTTGGCTCTTCCTCACCACGGATCCCGAGAAGTCCGACAACTACGCGATATACTAAGCACTTTGCAGCGTCTGTCGACTATCCAGAATCTCAACGTGGACGGACGAATACTTGTAAAGGAGTGGGCTGACGATGGTTCGCGCAGAAATTGGAATTCTTGGTGGCAGCGGACTCTATCGCATGCCAGGGCTGACGAATGTACGTGAGGAGCAGATCAGCACCCCGTTTGGAGATCCTTCCGACTGGCTCACGTTTGGCGAACTGCACGGGCGCAAAGTTGCGTTTCTTGCGCGTCATGGGCGAGGCCACACCGTGCTCCCGTCCGACATCAACTACCGTGCGAACATTTACGCCATGAAACAGGCGGGTGTAAACGCCATCCTGTCCATTTCCGCAGTCGGATCGCTGAAAGAAGAGCACAAGCCGGGAAGGTTCGTCGTGCCAGATCAGTTTATCGACCGAACCTACGCACGCCGCAGCACATTTTTTGGGCCCGATGTCGTCGCGCATGTATCGATGGCCGATCCCGTGTGCCGGGAGATCGGGGACACTCTGATTGCAGCATGCAGAAACAACGGTGTCGAAGCCAGCCAAGGCGGAACGTATGTGTGCATGGAAGGACCGCAGTTTTCCACACGCGCCGAATCGAATCTATATCGGTCCTGGGGCGCAGACTTGGTCGGAATGACGAACCTGCAGGAAGCGAAGTTGGCACGTGAGGCGGAGATTTGCTATGCCACGGTGGCTATGGTGACAGATTACGACTGCTGGCACCCCAACCATGATTCGGTGACTACGGAACAGATCGTGCAGGTGTTAACCCAAAACAGCGCGGCAGCGCTGAAAGTATTGGATGCCACAGTTGCGGCGCTGCCAGCCAAGCGCAACTGCAATTGCCAGCACGCATTGAGAGATGCGATTCTTACCAGACCGGCGGCAATCTCGCCGGAAACTCGGCAGAAACTTGCTCTTCTACTGGGGAAATACCTCCAGTAACGATGATTGTTTCGCAAGGTTAGAAGGACAAAATCACCTTAGGAAGAATTTCGCAAACATGTCAATTCTTGTCGTCGGTTCCGTTGCATTCGATAGCATCCGCACCCCCAAAGGCACGGCGGACCGTTGCCTGGGTGGAGCAGCCACCCATTTTGCCCTCGCTGCCAGCTTTTTTACCCACGTGCGGGTCCTTGGTGTAGTGGGAGAGGATTTTACCGCCGAGCATGAAGCAATCTTCCATGCGCGCGGGATCGACACGAAAGGGATTGAACGTGTCGCCGGCAACTGTTTTCATTGGACGGGAGAATATCGCGAAAATCTGAACGAGGCGCACACGCTGCGCACGGATCTGAACGTCTTCGAGCACTTCCAACCTAAAATACCCGAGGCATATCAGGACAGCGAATTCCTCTTTCTGGCGAACATCGATCCAGTCCTGCAGAGACGGGTACATCAGCAGATGCCGCGGGTGCGCATGGTCTGCGGTGACACGATGAACTACTGGATTACGGGTCATAAGGAGAGCCTGACGCGCGTTCTGCAGGATCTTGATGTCCTGCTGATCAACGATGGCGAAGCTAAGCTGCTGGGGGACGAAGCAAACCTCGTGCGAGCCGCCGGACGCATCATGGAAATGGGCCCCAAAACGCTGATCGTCAAGCACGGGGAGTATGGGGCAACGGCATTTTTTGGCAACCAATCCTTTCCAGGGGGTGTTCGCAATCAGTTTTTCCGCGCGCCGGCACTCCCGCTTGCCGAGGTCGTCGACCCCACCGGAGCCGGAGATTCATTCGCCGGCGGATTTTTCGGATATCTGGCTTCGCAGCCGAAGATTACTCCAAGTCAATTCAAGCGCGCGATGTTTTATGGCGGCGTAATGGGCTCATTTGCTGTGGAGCGCTTCGGTACCGAACGGATGCAGACTCTCACACGAGAGGAAATCGACAAGCGCTTCGCGAGTTTTCAGGAGCTCTCGCATCTCGATGTCGAACAATAAGCTGCGTCTCTCTTCCAATCGCCAGAGCGGCGTCGCTACTCTCGGGGAAGAGACCAAGCTGGTGGCGACGGCGGCGGTTCTGCTTACTGCAGCCGCTCTCGCCTATTGCGCCAGACATGGCTATCTTTTGCTCTACGGGGATGCCGTAGCGCATCTCCATATTGCCCGACGAATCTTCGATTCGCTGAATCCAGGCTTCGGTCAACTGGGTTCGGTATGGCTGCCATTGCCACACCTGTTGCTCTTGCCCTTTGTGCAGCGCACAGACTGGTGGCAAAGTGGATTGGCCGGAGCTATTCCGTCCATGGCCAGCTATGTATTGGCATGTGCTGGCATCTATCGATTGGCGCGGGGATGGATGCGGCCTTTACTGGCCCTCCTGGTTTTTGCCGCACTTGCCCTGAATCCCGGACTGCTGTACATGTCAGTCACGGCCATGACAGAGCCGCTGTACCTGGCTCTGATGATTTGGAGCGTTGTCCACCTGACCGCTTTTGAGTCGGCAATCCGCCACGCTGAGGCACCAGCTGCGCGTCGGGCGTTCGTAAAGCTGACCCTGGTGCTGATCGCCGCCGTATTTACTCGATATGACGGCTGGATACTGGGCACTTTGGCATGGCTGATGGCAGCCTACTGGACGATGCGGAGCGGATGGTGGAGAGAGCCCGCCAATGCGAGAGTTTTTGTTGTCTGCACGTTATGCCTGCTGGCCGCTCCGCTGAGCTGGCTCGGATATAACTGGCGATCGTACGGAGATCCGCTGGATTTTCTGCGCGGCCCATACTCCGCAAAAGCAATCGCAGAGCGAACCACGAAGCCCGGTGCGTTGCCCTATCCGGGATGGCATCATTTGTGGTGGGCATTCCTCTACTATGTAAAATCGGCCAAGATGGGAGCGGCACCACTGCGATGCGGGCGGTGGCTGATGCTGGTAACGGCGGCCGGAACGGCATATGCAGTCGTCCGTTATCGGAATCACGCGCTGCCGGCTGCAATTCTGTTCTGGCTGCCGGTGCCATTCTATGCATATTCGGTGGCTTACGGTTCAGTGCCGATCTTCTTGCCGGTTTGGTTTCCCCATTCGTACTACAACACACGCTACGGAATGGAAATGCTGCCCGCGTTTGCTTTGTTTCCCGCTTTCGCGGTGTTGGCGGCCACCAGAAAATGGCCAAAATGGAATCGCATAATCGCAGCGTTCGCGTTCGCAATGATCCTCGGCAGCAATATCCTTTTGCTGCATGCTACTCCTCTGGTCTTCCAGGAAGCGAAGGTCAACGCAGCAACGCGGATTCCGTTTGAGCGGGCCCTGGCAGAAAAATTAATTCTCCTTTCACCCTCAGCGACGCTACTGATGTATACGTCGGCACATATTGGAGCATTGCAACAGATCGGTTTTCCACTTCGTCAGACCATCAATGAAGGGGACTACACACGCTGGCAGGAAGCGCTGGCGGATCCGGCGGCCGCCGCCGATTACATTGTCGCGATTGATGGCGATCCCGTGGCGGCAGCGGTCCAGAACCATCCCCAGAACCTCGAGCTTCTATTTGTCATCTGCAGCACCGGCCAGCCATGCGCACGAATCTATCGCTCAACTTTGGCCGCTCGCCTCTCGTTGTCGCCTGGCAACTAGCTTTGGGCATACCGGGCGAAGCGCGCCCAGATGCTCGATGCGGATGCGACGTGAATGCGTGCGTGCCAAATCAAGCAGTAGATTCGTCTCATAGCGACAGAAAGGGCTCGGCGATGGAAAGCGCGCCGAGCCCCTCGATTCCTTCTTTGCTGAAGCTTGTCAAACGCCGACAGGATCGTTATTCGTGGAAAGCCACTAGCGACATGGGTTGCGTCAAACCGAAGACAACCTCAGAGTCCTTTGGCAGCACCGCCTGTTTGCTCTCGAGCAGCCAGCGTGCCCCGACGTACCCTGCGGCCGCTCCGCCCGCGACCAGCGCAGCAGGACCGCCGGCGATCATAAAGCCCGCAGCCGCGGCGCCGCCGCCCAGCAATCCCGCCTCCGCAATGGTGCGTTTGCCGTGGGCGACACTGACAACATTGCCCTCGGAATCTGATTTTACTTTGCGATAATTTCCCAGATCGTAGACTTCGGCATGAAGAAAATACCGCGTCCCATCAGGCATATCCACTTCATCCGGCCGCAGGCGAATCGACGCTCCGCCCGTGATGCGCCGTCCCTCGCTGACCGATGTCACGCGACCCGATACGATCGACCCTACCGGGATGACGATGCGCCCATCTTTCATCACCGGCTGAATGATACGCGCGTTGAAAATTGCACCCGGCTGTGTTGTTGAGGTGGAAAGTTGCTGGTTCAGCGACACCGTGAGCGTTGTACCTTCCGGCAGTTGATTCGGCCCTGCTGGGACACTGACTACGACTCCCGAATTATCGACTGGCCCGGGCGGGGGAACGCTGGTAACAATATCGGCATCCTGGGAATCCACCGGCCGAGTAACAAGTCCCGGATGCTGGATGTAATCGTGATCCTGCGGAGACGTTGGAACAGGCTCAACATGCGCTGTTGGCTGGCTAACCGCCGGCGAGCTTGCATCGGAAGAATCCGGCGCTGGCGGAGTTGTGGGCGCCAAGTCATTCGTCACGATAGCGTCGCTCGGCGGATGAGAGACACCCTGATACGGGCTGGGTTTCGTACTTTGACCGAATGCGGTGGCCGCTACCATCACCGCGGCGAGACTTGTTGTAGTCAGTACTTTCATCGTGTCCACCCTCGTTGTGTGCTCACTTCCCAAAAAACTCAGAACCGCTTCATCCAATCGATTGCACCATTTAATGTTGCAATTTGCCTTGGTCCCACGACCCGCCAAGCTACCGCAACAGGTTCCATCTATTGGACGCAATCGACAGGTGTTTCGTTGACCCGTGCCAAGGCTCCAGAGTGACCGCAATGCACCGCCGGCATTTCCGGACACCGCACCGACTAGGGAGCGCGTCGCCCTAGCGCCAGTGTAGTTGACCCCTTGAAAGCCTGGCACATAGATGGCCGTCCGGGTATCCACGTAGTTATGCGTAGTGGCCCTCTTGTGGAAGACGTTTTCTGCGGGCACCTTCCTATAAAAGTTACAGGCCGATTGCGACCATGCACGGCACGATCGTAACCACGCTTGTGGGCCGTTGGGTGTCGAGGGAAGACCCACCGGTACTTAGAGCTTTGTTACAATTGACCTGATTCTGTCGCTTCAACCCAGGACCATTTGCCGACACATTCGCTGGAGAAGCATTTCAGGAATGGGCCCATACGCATTTTTTTTGATTTGGATACATCCACTGAAGAAGTCGTCGAACGCATGCCCCAGTTTGTCCACCTGATCCACACAACCGAAGGCAATGCAATCCCCGTGGATCGGCGTCCAGGTCTCGATGACCGTCTTCACCACAAAGTTTTGAGGAGCGATATGACCGAAATTACCTCGATTCATGCCCGAGAAGTTCTGGATTCTCGTGGGAATCCTACTGTAGAAGCAGATGTAGTTTTGCGAAGTGGAGTGATCGGTCGCGCAATCGTACCAAGCGGCGCGTCCACTGGCGAACATGAAGCTGTTGAACTGCGGGATGGGGACCAGGAGCACTATCAGGGTAAAGGCGTCTTGCAGGCAGTCGAAAATGTGGAGAGCGTGATTGCTCCAGAGTTAGCGGGAATGGACGCCAGCAACCAGCGCTTGATCGATCAAACCATGATCTCACTCGATGGAACACCTAACAAGGGACGTCTGGGCGCAAATGCGATTCTCGCGGTGTCGATGGCTGCTGCCCGCGCGGTTGCGAATGAACTTCATATGCCCCTCTACCGGTACCTGGGGGGAGTGAACGCCTGTACACTGCCGACGCCGATGATGAATATTCTGAACGGCGGCGCCCATGCCGACAACAATGTCGATTTTCAGGAATTCATGATTATGCCGGCAGGCGCTGAGAGCTTCTCCGACGCTCTGCGCTGGGGCGTCGAGGTCTTCCATACTCTGAAGCGTGTACTGAAGAAGAAAGGCTACAGCACCGCAGTCGGCGACGAAGGTGGATTTGCCCCTTCTCTCAAGTCGAACATTGAAGCGGTAGAAGTGATTCTCGAAGCCATCACTCAGGCGGGCTACAAGCCAGGGGAAGATGTCTTTCTGGCCCTTGATCCGGCGGCCAGCGAGTTCTTCGATGCCGATAAAAACAAATATGTCTTCAAAAAGTCCGACAAGAGCGAATTCACCAGTGAGCAGATGACGCGTTTCTGGGAAAGCTGGATTCGCCAGTACCCCATTGTTTCGCTGGAAGACGGCTTGGCAGAGAACGATTGGGAAGGCTGGGCACATCTGACCAAAGAGCTAGGGGATCGGGTTCAGCTGGTCGGAGACGACATCTTCGTGACTAACACCGAGATTTTGCAACGCGGCATTGAAGAAGGCGTGGGAAACTCCATCCTGATCAAAGTTAACCAGATTGGCACCGTAAGCGAGACGTTGGACGCCATCGATCTGGCGCGCCGCTATGGCTACACCTCGATCATTTCGCACCGCAGTGGCGAGACTGAAGATACTTTTATTGCCGACCTGGCAGTGGGAACGGGTGCGGGCCAGATCAAGACCGGCTCCGCCTCGCGCACAGATCGAATCGCCAAATACAATCAACTGTTACGCATTGAAGAAGAACTCGGACAGGCGGCTCAGTTCCTCGGTCTGGAATCGGTCAATTTCGGCGAATAAACCGAAGCGCCGACTCACGACCTTTCCACTCGCCGCGCATTTCCAAGCGATCGTGCCTCTCAAAACATCGCTGAAGCTGTCACTGACGTGGCCGCGCCGGGAGCGGATTGGCGAGGTAGTCGGCCATCGCGATTTGGCACATGTCGTCCGTGCTGGTGCTGATTGTCCAGAGAGGCCCATCCGCTGGAGCATTGGCTATTGGCTGCTCCAGATCGATGACCGCGATCTTTCGATCGTCATAAACTGAGCGGTAGTGGGTGCGTAGGTGATCGAATTGATCGTGACTCAACAAATTCATCAGCCACTGGTCACGTAGCCACTGCGAATTGAGGTTGGGGCTCTCCAACGCCTTGCATCCCTCCACGTCGGTCCAGCGCGCATATCCATAGTCATAAATTACAAACCGGATGGATCGCAGCCGCAGGTAATGCACCAGGCGGTCGAGAGACGTGGGAAAGGGCCAGCCCGGCGGAGGACTAGCGGCGCCAGGCCAATCCGCGGCGAAAATAGTGTTACCGCCGTACCGAAACAAAAATGGATATGCTGTATTTTCCAACGCCACTGCGTTGGGTGGCAGAGATGCCTCGACAGCAAAATATTCCTGTTTCTGCGCCGGGCTCGCGAGGGCCAATCCGCTTAAACTTGCCTCCAGACCTGGCTTGTAGTCTCCCCACTCCAAACTTACTTGGCGAAATGGTCTCGGTCGCTGGCCGGCCGCGTCATAATAGAAAATCATTCCGAATACAGCGAGAATGCCCGCATAAAAAGCGAAACGAGGGTATCGTGATTTCTCGCCGGAATCTGATATATAGGCTACGGCCGCATAAAAGATAAGAATTGCCGTGAAGAATTGCGGGAAATTATAGCGCCATATGGAGTCGCCGCCACTCTTGTAATTGAAAGCGGTGATCGCTACGACAGCAGCCAGTAGTATCGAAAAGCTGAACTGTGTCCTTTTATCTTTGAGTCGATCCAAAAGCACAAGTACAACTGCGAGTGCGACCAAAGCAATCCCTTGCAGGAATATCTTGAAAAATGCACGGGCAGTATGAAATTTTTCTGTCGAAGGGAACTGACCGTACGCCGAATAGTCGAACCCGTGCCCAAGCACTGGAAAAAGATACGTGCCGCTGGTTAATTTCATGGCGACCATCCAGGCGGCAACCACAGCAAGTGATCCGAGCCCAGCAATCACAGGGAGACTCAGAAACTTCAGATTCTTCGTCCTTACAAAAGGCAATACATACGGAACAATTGCCACAGCGCCGACGATCGGCAAGTATGTAGATTTCAACGAGATCAGCGCCCCACCGACAGCGCCCGCTAGAAATGCATATTTCATGCCTTCTACCGCATTTTCCTCCGGCGTTCTTAGTACGAACCAGATCATAGCAAGCAAGATTGCAGGCGGAAGCATAATGAACGTCAGGTTCATCGCTTCCTGAGGAACGAGGAGAGCCAGAAACTCCAGCATCGCAATTTGAAACGCTGAAAGCCCAAATACAATTCCCAGATCGAACAATGCGCCTGCAAGCAAGACGAGACCCAGGGAGCGGTCGGCCATCTCGGCGTTCGCCAGCGATGTACCCGCGATGACAAAAGTCTGCAGAAGGTAACTCCCCCCGAGGCTGGAGGTCACACGACGGTCGCTGAATGGGTCCGCGGCGAAGTGATGCAGGGCCAGCATTTTGTGCGGAAAGAGAAGGTAAGCGGGACCATCGTCAAGGTCATTGAGCATCCCCGGCCGCACTGAAGCCGCGACACGGAAAGCCAGGACAATAAGAGCAATTACAAGAAGCACGCGCCCGGAAACTTTGAGTTGCGCCCAAAACAAACTCCAGCGATATGGTTCGGGCCGGCATTTGCGATGAAACCAGTATGCCAGCAAGCCGATAGCAACAACGCTGAAGATAACATCCGCGTAAATTGCATGAAAGATATTCAGCCATCCAGCCAAACAGACGACCGTGGCAATTCCGAGCACACAAGCAATCGAAGCCGGGAGGCGCTCCACGCGGCACAATTTTCCAGACAACCTGCCCCAACCAGTGAACGCAACTAAGAGTATCCATCCCCAACCGAGTGCATAAAAAAACCCTGCCATAGATCGCGCAGTGATCGGCTGCGGCAATCCCGTTACCGTCGGATACTGCGGAATATTAGACGTTATCAGTTGATAAAGTAATTGGGCAGAAGCAAACATCGATATCTATTCCAATTCTGGGATTCCTGCCGAGGATAGGAAACGTATGGATTCCATAATTCGCCAACCTCTGACTATGTCCTGCAATGCGCACCTACGAAGTAGGTGACATCATAACTTGGGGATGAGCTGCGATGTATCGTTGAACAACTTGGGAGCACATTTCTTCCTTGGAGGTATGTAGCGTCCAATCTTGTTCCACAGAGAAGAGTGGAGATACCGGCGAATCGAGGTCGATCACCGCAATTTTGCCGTCATCATAAATCGTCTTGTGCATTGATCGCAGTTGATCGAACTGATGAAGTGTCACAAGGGTAAGCAATTGAAGTGCTTCATCGAGCTCAGAAAAGTGGGCCACACGCGGGAAAAATTGACAAGCTCGCATGCTCCTCCAGCCGCCAAATTCATAGTCATATACAACATAGCGAATAGAACTACGTGAGAGAAATTGCGCTACAGCCTCGGGCCCCTGTGTCAACGGCCAACCGGGACGGGGACTCGCCGCGCCAGGCCAGTCATTGAGCAGAAACTGTTTATGATCCCGATCGACAAACAAGAACGAGTCGGCTGAGGTGTCCAGAGCCGTTGTTCCGGCCGGGAGAGCTGCTTCGACGGCAGCATATTCCGCTGTCGTGCCAGGCTTCACGAGATGGCGCCCACTGAGGCCGGATCGGAGATTCCCGGGATAGAGTCCCATCTCAATTCGCATCTGCTGAAAGGGCTCAAAACGGCCGCCTTCCAGATCGTAATAGAAAATACAACCAATCAAGCACAGTGTCGCCAAACCGTACGCGATTTTTGTTGTCGCGACGTGGGCCGATTGGCTATAGACCCCAGCTTGCGTGACAAAAAAAACAACTATGGCCGTAAAGAATTGTGGGAAGTTATACCGCCAGATATAATCGCCGCCACTTTCATAGTTCAGGGTAGTGACTGCAAATGCTGCGGCAAGGAGAATTCCGAAGCTCATTTGTTGTCTTTTGCCCCGGACGCCGGCTAGACCTTGAACTCCCAGCAAAGCGAACAATACGACACCCTGCACAAAGACTTTTCGTAAGGAATTTGAACCGCTAAATCGCTGCATTCCCGAAAAAATTCCATAGCTTGAATAATCGAAGCCATGACCCAGCAGTGGGAACAAGAACGTACCGCTATTTTGCTTCATGGCGATCATCCAGGCCGCGACTACGACCAGACAGCCGATGCCGGCAACGACCGGTAGCGTTAAGGTATGCGAGCGCTTCTTTTTCCAGAAAAGGAATATGTATGGAATCAGGGCCAATGCACCTACAAAAGGAAGAAATGTGGACTTCAGCGCAAGGATTGCTCCGCCCACAGCACCGGCCACAGCCGCGTAGCGCAATCCGTGGTTTTCCGGCGCTTCTGTCGTCCGGAAAATTATCCACACCATGCTCACGAACAGCGATATTGGCAGAATTTCGGAAGTCAGATTGAATGTTGGCTGTGGAACCAGATATGCGATGAACTCCATCATGGCTATCTGGGGGGCAGTCAGTCCGAACGTTATCCCCAGGTCGAACAACGCGACAGACATCAGAGCCAAGCCAAGCGTCCGGTCCGCCATCCCGATATGGGCCAGCGATGTTGCCGCGAGTACAAGTGCCTGCAGAATGTATGAGCCGCCCAAACTGGAAATCACGCGCCGATCGCTGAACGGGTCGCTCGCAAAGTGATGCGCTGCCAGCATTTTCTGGGGAAAGACAAGGTACGCAACCGCGTCATCGTATACGCTGAATTCGCCAAGTCGCACCGTAGCTGCCACACGCAGAATCAAAATCAAAATCGTGACAATGATCAGCAGCCGTGACCAACGCGGCGCGCTACTCCAGAAGCGCAGCCACTTGTATTCTTTGGGACGTTGTTTGATCAATCCCACGTAAAACGCGACTCCAAGCACGGTCAGGGCGAACAGGATACTCGGATAGATTGCGCTGGCCAGATTGAGCCATCCGCCCAGGAAAACAAACGTCGCGATTCCGAGTGAGCAAGCGACAGAAGCAGGCAGACTCTGCACCCGAAGAAGTTTTCCTGTCAGTCTCCCCCAACCCGTAAAGCTGACGAGCAGAAGCCATGCCCAGACAAGCGCGCCCACGAATGCTGCCAGAGACTGAACCGTAATCGGCTGCGGCAGGCCCGTGACTGTCGGGTACGGCGGCAGGTTGAGATTTGTCAGCGTCTGCGTCAGCGACGGCGAAAGCTGCATGCGGGATCCTTAATTTTAACGGCGGTTCATCTTCAGCATACCGAAGACGAAAGTTATCAGATGCATCCAATCGGCGCACCGTCCACTGCACGCGCGTTGCAGGCAGAATTCACGGTGAAAAGCTTTCTCGTCGATAACCACCCGTGGGGCAAATTCAGTCGGGCGGAAAATGATAGGAAAACATATGAAGACTGCCGCAGGCCTGCCGTGTCTCCTACTCGGTGCGCTAATGCTTACCGGTTGTGCGAGTGGCCATTCGTTCACTCCCTTGATAGCCAACCCAAATCCTCCGGCCGCCGGTAATCTGAATCTCATCTTTGTCGTCAGCGAAGATATGGCGTTCAACACCCCCGGGGATATCGATCCCGCCACCGCGAATCTGACAAACAGCGGGCTCCAGCGGGCTCTAATGATGGATACGTTTCTGTTTCAGTATGTGATGGGTTCGCAAAATGTCTCCGGCATCTACGCTCTGGAACCGATGACCCACCTGCAGACACCAGAAAAACTTCCTGACATGACAGCGCTGCAAGAGGTGCAGCAGTTTTCTGTTCTGAATCAGATCACACTCTCCAGTGACACTACCGGCGGAGACCCCTACCCGGGCCAGAATTATCCAGTCAACGCTTCGTATAGTGCCGCGTCATTGCCGCTCGGCGCCTATACTCCGTCGCCCTTCTGCCCGACCTGCCAAGGTCTCGATTTCAATGATGCTGGAGGCGATAACGAAGGCTTGGTCGATGAAATCGTGAAGACGACTCCTCAGGGATTCTATGTCTTCCCGGCGCCGTGGGAGACTACGAGTGCGCTGCTGGCAAAGATCAATGCGCTCGAAAGCTATCATCTGAATCTTCCGAAGAGTTACGGTGGGGCGAATGTCATCTACGTCATTTCCATCACCCCTACTGGAACTGCCAGCCTGGCCACTTACAACAGCAATGTTGTCCCGCCGGCGACATATCCTGTATTGCCTTCGTCGGGGCTGGTTAGTGCGGCGTGCACCGTAAATTCTCCACCGAGCCTGCAGGTGATCGGCGGCATCAATGGCGCGGTGATACCAGCTGGCATCAATACCGACGAAACAGTCTATTTCGTTCGGCACGCCGACGCGCACCCCTATAACGATTGGTCCGACAACAACTACATCGGAGCTGGGCAGTGGCGGGCGCTCGATCTTCCGAACTCGCTTCGCGGAAAGGTGAATCCAGATCAGGTTTGGTCCGGAGATCCGTCTCAGTATGGGGAAGGAACCGTCAGCTTCAACGGAGACTTCAACTGGTCCGGGTTGGCTCCAGCGATGACCGTCGTGCCCTATGCCATCGCCAACAAGCTGCCCTACCATTTGATGACCACGGTCAACTGGACTGCGCCAGATCCAGGATCGGACACCAGCACATTTTTCTTTACGGGCGGTCAATTTACGAATCACAAAGTTCTCTTTGGGTATGCGTATGTGCAGATCGGTCAGACCGTCAATGCGCTGTTGGCAAGCTATTTTCCCGGTTCCAACAACCCACCGACGGCGCCGGTTTGGTCTCCGTATGACTACGACAGCTTATGGATTATCACCCTGGATTCGAAAGGGAATTTGACGGCGGATTTCTCTCAGTGCCAAGGCATCAGTTCGGGTTCGCTGCCTCCGACACCTCCGGCATTCTGAGAAAAGCGGCCCCGATGCGACCGTAGAGCAACACGAAATGAGGTCATGAATGGCGAATGACACCACAGAACCGGAAGGCGCGATCCTTCCTGGTGACGATGAAGCCCCGCTTCACGGCACGACGCGCAGAGAATTCCTGAAATATTCCGCCGGAACAATAGCCGGTATGTACCTGGCGCACTTCGATTCTTTGGACGCGGCTATCGACAATCCCGTTGCTGAACACAGAATCGCGCCCGATGTCACGACGACGCTCGAACGGATGATTTCCTTCCCGATGCCAGCGCAGCCGAAAGGCCCAAACTCCGGAACTGGGCTGTATCTGACCGAACTCTGCGAAATCTCCAAATACCGCGAATACGGCTACGGGAAATACACGTTCGCCGCAGGACTGCCTTCAATTCAGCGCTTTGACATTATGCCGCCTCGTGATGCCGCGGCGACCGCTTCGCGAACCAGGATCCATCGGCTGCTCAATTTTTTTACCATCTCCGACATCCACATCACGGACAAGGAAGCACCCAATCAGCTGATTTATTTGCAGCAGCAGGACCCAGCCGACGCGGGCAAACAGACATCGATTTATTCGCCGGTCATGCTGTACACGACGCATGTCCTGGATGCCGCCATCCAGACGATTAACGTGCTGCACCAGCGGCAGTTATTCGACTTTGGCATTTCGCTGGGCGACACCTGCAACAGCACGCAGTACAACGAACTCCGCTGGTATCTCGACGTCATCGACGGGGAAATCATTCATCCCAGCAGCGGCGCGCATCTGGGAGCGACGACCATCGACTTTCAGAAGCCGTATCAGGCTGTCGGGCTCGATCACTCCATACCCTGGTATCAGGTTCTCGGCAATCACGATCATTTCTGGCTGGGTTCGATTGCTGTCGATGGTGACCCGGCTCTTGGCATACGCTCCTCTTATGTCGCCGGAGAAGTATGGGCAGCGGGCGAGCTACTTCGCCCCACAATTAGCAAAGCGACATTCCCTTGCTTAATTGACTCTTCGGCGAGCCTGAAGGAGCAGTCAATGTATATGGGTGTGCTGGATGGGGGCACGGTTTACGGCGATCTGAAAGGTTTGGGCCCGGTGGAGAATTTTGCCAAAGCTCCAAAAGTTGTGGCGGATCCCAATCGGCGATCCTTGCTGCGAACAGAGTGGATGCAGGAGTTCTTTCGCACCAAGACAAAGCCAGTCGGCCATGGGCTGAACCTGGTCGATCGCGAGAACCCAGTTTGGGGAGAAGGTTTTGCCTGTTACAGCTTCGTTCCAAAGTCAGATATCCCCTTGAAAGTGATTGTGCTGGACGATACACAATCGGAGAACGACGGCTCGCACGATATTCACGGTCACGGTTTTCTCGACGCGCCGCGCTGGAAGTAGCTGCAGGCCGAACTCGCTGCAGGGCAGGCCTCGAATCAGCTGATGATCATTGCGGCGCATGTTCCCATTGCGGTGGCAAATATCGGCTCAGAACTGGAATGGTGGGAGGCCGCTGAAGATCCCGACGCGGTGCAAAGGAATGCCGTCACCTTGCAGGAACTTGTGTCCACGCTGCAGAACACGCCGAACCTGCTGATGTGGATTGCCGGCCATCGACACTTCAACACGGTGAAGGCTTTTCTTCCTCCCGCTCCCAGAGGGCCGGAACATGGTTTCTGGCAGGTGGAAACGTCTTCGCTGCGAGATTTTCCGCAGCAGTTCCGCACCTTTGAGATTTACTTGAACAGCGATTACACCATCTCCGTCGCGGTCACGAATGTCGATCCGGCGGTTGCGGAGGGAAGCCCCGCCGCGACATCTCGGGAGTATGCGATCGCCACCCAACAGATCGTGCAAAACGACCTGATTCCTAACAGTAGCAACACTTCTGTCGTGCGTCTGCCGGACGGTGTGATCTCTGTGAACGCAATGGATCCAACGCGACCCGACGGCGTTCCAACCGCAGCAAATCTCTACAAGGATCCCACTATCGTGTACGGCTCGGTGCCTGGCGTGCCATACTGTGCGTCCTACAACGCGGAACTTTTCAAATATGTGGATCCCAGCTCAACCATGTTTGCAGCGCTTCAGAGAATGTTTCCCGCCCCAGTGGTCTTGTAGCTTAATCAGGGGAAAGCCCCGAAGCATGAGCACTCACGTCTGGATGTGTTTCCCACCTTGAGCCGATCACACTCGCATGGCTTGACGATCGTGATTACAACTGCTCGAAGTCTCTGGACTTATGGTGGGCGCTGCAGGATTCGAACCTGCGACTTCCACCGTGTGAAGGTGGCACTCTACCGCTGAGTTAAGCGCCCGGAGGTGGCGTCGGGCTGGATGTCCGGGGCGTAAGGGTCGCAAGGTACCCCGCCGGATACGGTGGCATGAAACGAAGACGCCATGCGGCATCTCTCTGCGACTCAGTATACGCTAGAATCCGAGCACACCCCATGGCTGCAATGGACGGTAATCCGACGCGGAAAGATGCATGGGAAACGAATCGTGACCGGCGAACGGAAGAGTCCATTTTGCGGGAGAAGGGCTGGCCGGATACCGAAGATTCGGATGGATCAAGCGCCGGCAACGAGGTCCCGGCAAACCAGAAAATCGTCCCAGGCGGCATTCCGGGAGCCGCGTCGGAGACTCCCCCGGCTTCGGTTCCAACCGAATCTGCAAGTTCCCCCTCTGCAGACGACACGGAAGATTCCCTTGGGGGTTCCGTCGAACCTGCCGAAGATGAGCTTGACGATACTTCAGAGGCGCGAATCGACCCACTAAATGACCAATTCTTGAGGGAAGACCCGCAACTTTCCCCGTTAGAGGGTGTTCCAGAGGGTATGGGCACGATTGCGCTGGAACGCATGCCGTTAGACCCACGGGCCGCGAATCAAGTCGGTACCGGTCTGGCGGGTCAACTCGCGGGCAACCTGGGCCAGATGACAGACGCCGAGATTATGCGGCGTGCCGGTGCGGGGGACGAAGCTTGCTTTGACTTTCTCATCGCAAAGTATCGGCGGCCGATCATCAGTTTCCTATACCGCATGGTCCACAACCAGGCCGTCGCAGAAGAGTTGGCCCAGGAAGTTTTCCTGCGCGTCTACCGGGCGCGGGCAACGTATCGTGCAGAAGCTCGTTTTTCCACTTGGCTATATCGGATCGCATCAAATATGGCGATCAATCATGCTCGAAATACCAAGCTGGAGCGCGCATCGCCCAGTGTGTACCTGGACCAGGCCGACGACGAAACGGGGACCAAACCCGACGTGGCTGACGTTCAACCGATTGCCGAACAAAGCATGTTGCGGGACGAGCGGATCCGACGCATTCGGGAACATGTTATGGCGTTGCCGGAGCGGCAACGGATGGCCGTCGTAATGCATAAATATCAGGATATGGACTACCGCGAAATCGGCGCTGTCCTTAAACTGAGTGAATCAGCGACAAAATCGCTCTTGTTCCGCGCCTACCAAACGCTGCGAGAACGCCTAAAGGAATTTGCGTAAACTCTTATGAAAGGAGATAGCCGATGAAGTGTGAACGATTTCAATCATTTCTGCCCGATATGGTTCTTGATCCGGCCAGTGTGCCCGCAGATGCGCGGCAGCATCTCCGTGAATGTTCCCGCTGTGAAGATGACTGGAATGAGTTGCGCGCCACGATGCAACTCTTGGATGCGTGGGATGCGCCCGAGCCAAGCCCCTATTTCGACATGCGTTTGGCGGTGCGCCTTCGCGAAGCACACGAATCGATCGCACCCGGATGGCTGGAGCGGATACGTTTGCGCTTGCTGTTCGGAAGCAATCTCCATCTGCGCCCGTTGGCGGCGGCGGCTTTTGCTCTGCTGTTAGTGAGCGGGGGATCGTATTTCGGGGTGGTCAGCCTGAATCACACGGAACCTCCACAACAACAAGTGGTATCTGCAACCGTGAATGATCTGGAACTTCTCGACTCCAATGCGAAGACGCTGCAAGAGTTGGCTGCGTTCGACGATACTGCTGGCGAGTCGAATTCGATGGCCGCTCCTGGAAGCAAATCCAATTGACAGCAGGTCGAGATGCAAGACAAGCGCGCTTTGCCGAATGGGCGGCTAGAAGCGTGATGAAATTGCGGATCTGAGCGGTATTTGGGTGTGTCAACTTCAGGATTGCGAATGGGGAAATGGTTTGTCTTGGGAGAATTCGTGGGACGCCTCGCGCATGGTTAGCCTTGCGGCGCATCCGCGGTCTCGCGGCCGTTTGTTCTCATTCACTCCATCATGCTTCCGTCATCCTGGTCTGCTCAATTACCTTGCTGACCTGCACCGCCGCTTGGGGCCGGCCCCCGCTATACAGTCGCGGCTATTGGAGGGCAACTGGATGGTACCAGAACCGCCGAGGATCCTCCGGCGGCGGTAGCTATGCAGGGTCGCAGGGCCGCTCTTTCGCTCCAGGGAACGCGGAAGAGCACTTAGGGCCATGGTTAAATCAACATCAAAACATGTCGCTGGACGCGCAGGAGCGCGCACTTCGAAACGAACCCGGCTTCAATCGCCTCCCTCCTGCCCGACAGCAGAGACTGTTCAATCGATTGCAGCAATTGAATGCGATGCCCCCGGCCCAGCGTGCACGCACTTTGGACCGGCTGGAGACTTGGGAGCGGTTGTCTCCCGGGCAGCGCCAACAGGTGCGCATTGGAATCCAGCAAGTGAACGAGATGCCCTTTCCCCGGCAACAGCTGATGCACAAAGCGGTCCGGGATCTTAGCGAGTTTCCGCCTGACCAGCGGCAATCGATTCTAAACTCTCCTCAATTTCGGCATCAGTTTTCCGACAGTGAGAGAGAGGTTCTAGGAACCTTGATGCTCGCCCAACCCTATACTCCGCTCAGGTCACGATGACGGAGTCGAGTCTGACATCCTTGTTCAGATTTCGAAACACGAAGCTGACCCCGGATTCGGTCACCGCATGAGTCGGAGTGATGGGCGCAGCCACAGAAGGTGGCGAGTAGCCCGTTGCAGATTTGCTGACGAATTCGAGCAGGAAGACAGATGGGATTCATGGAGACCTCGACAGGCCTGCCGAGAAAACATCCGCAGTTTGACCGCATCCCCGGCGCTCGTTATCATGGAATTGCGGGGTGGAGCAGCCCGGTAGCTCGTTGGGCTCATAACCCAAAGGTCGCTGGTTCAAATCCAGCCCCCGCAAC
>CAVWNI010000002.1:0-13829 GCA_963756315.1 uncultured Acidobacteriota bacterium | reverse complement strand
AATAGTGCGAGCAGCCAGGGAAGTCACCCGCGTATCGGTTGATCTGATGAGCTGGGCGCACCGATCCGTAAAACTTCGCAGGCAAAAACTTTAGGTAACTGCCCAGTAAATTTTCCACACTACTTTCCCTTGAACGAAATTACTTTCCATGTAAGTTTTCGGATGATAGACTTGCCCCGAAACTCCCCGCCGGTCCCGGATGTAACGAATCCGAGGGCAAATCTTGACCCAGCCACATTCCGCCGTATACATCTTTTTATCTTGGGAGTTCGCTGCCATGGTTACCCTTTTCTGTCTTGGATTTGCTTCTCCACGCCCTCGCATCCGCCCGTCACATGCAATCGTCATTTTGCTGATCAGCCTGATGCTCGCGGGCGCGGCGACGCGCCTTTCCGCTCAGACGAAGACGGCGACAACGACGGCTCTGACGGCAACTGCCGGCGGTGCGCCTGCGACCAGCATCGCCCGTGGGACGATGGTGACGCTCACGGCCACCGTGAGCGCGGGACCAAGCGCGATCACCCGGGGTCAGGTAAACTTCTGCGATGCGTCGGCGACCTACTGCACGGATATCCACATACTGGGGATGGCGCAGATCACCAGTGCCGGAACGGCAACGCTGAAGCTGCGTCCTGGCGTAGGAAACCACAGCTACAAAGCTGTGTTTCTGGGAACGAACACCTATGCGAGCAGCGCCTCCGGAACATCGACGCTAACGGTGACGGGAAAGTACCCAACCACGATGCTGATCACCACGCTCTCTGTGGGAATTGCCGGAAGTCTCGAGGGAGTTTACGCAGGCCACGCGACACTGGGCAGTTCTGCAAGCACCGCACCTGGACCCACCGATCAAATGACGGTGAGCGACACCACCGGCGGCAATACTGTGTTGCAAACTGAACCGCTTGGGACTGCAACGGTAGGGCCCAATTTGGTGACCGCAAGCAATACGCTAACGGGGACCGGGCCCGGGGCGGACGTGGCCGGGGATTTTAATGGAGATGGGAATTTGGACCTTGCGGTCGGCCTAAGCAGCGGCACTCCGCCGCTCAGCATCCTGCTGGGAGACGGGACGGGCAAGTTTACGCCCGCGCCCGCGAGTTCGATCACGGTAACGGGAACCCCGTTGCTGGTGCAGGATTTCAATTGCGACGGAATTCCGGACATACTGCTCTCCAACGGGGCCGATGGCCAGGTGGGGGCCTCGCAACTGGGGGGCAGGTCACTATGTTGTTGGGAAATGGGGACGGGACGTTTCGGGTGGCACCCGGGAAGTCCGATCGCGACGAATTCTGGAAGTTATCCGGTGGTGGCGGCGGATTTCAACGGAGATGGCCTTCCTGACCTGGCGTTGGCCGGTGGCAATTTCATGGTGGTTCTTTTGGGCAATGGAGACGGTACGTTCACCCAGGTCCCGATCAACTCCTCTTCGATCTCCGGAGCCAACCGGTTTGTTTCCATGGTCGCTGGAGACTTCGATGGAGATGGAATCCCCGACCTGGCAGTGTTGAGCGAGGACAACGCACAAGGCGGAGGGCAACTGGTTTCTGTGCTCCTCGGCAATGGAGACGGAACGTTCCAGCAGGGAGCTTCGGTTGTAACGAACGCTTATCCGGTTTTTAACACCCTTCTCACAATGGTGACGGCCGATTTTAATGGAGACGGCAAATTAGATTTGGCAGTCCCCTATCTAGGCAATGGAAACAACCTGGTCCCTACTGCTGTCGAGACTGTCACCATTCTCCTGGGCAACGGAAGCGGGATGTTCGAGCAGGCGACGGGAAGTCCCATATCTGTCAATTCGGAGCCAAATTGCATTGGCTTAGGAGATGTGAATGGAGACGGGATAGCCGACCTTCTTTTAGACGAGACGGGCGATATCGCAGCGCCGACCTTCCTTGTGGGCAACGGAGATGGAACATTCCGCAGCATCGTCACATCGGGGTACGGACTTTGGGATAATTTCGATACCTGATCCGGGCGATTTCAATGTGGGCGATTTCAACGATGATGGCCTGACCGATCTCGTCTCTTCGATCCCTTCGACGAACACCGTCCAGCTGTTGGTTTCTCAACTAACCGAAGCGACGATTCCCCTGCAATTCAATCCTCCTGGGCAAGGGCCGCAGCAGATCGTGGGCACCTATGCCGGGGATGATAACTTTAGCAGCAGCACCTCCAACACATTGGCATTGCTGCCGTTTGCCGCGACACCCCAGATCAGCCCGGCTCCGGGAACCTACGGGCCAGGACAGACGATTCAATTGACTGACTCGTCCCCTGGCGCAACGATTTCCTATGGCGCTTCCGGCATTGTGAACACGAACGGCTTTGTTCCATATGCAGGACCGATCACGCTGCCAACGTTGGGCACGGAGTCCATCACCTATTACTCTTCGGGAACAGGCTATGAGGATAGCGCCAGACTGACAGCGGCTTACACCATCAGCGCCAGTACGTTGGTGCCGACGATATCGGTGACGCCCAGCGCGACGACCGTGACTAATGCCCAGACCGTCACGGTGAGCGTTGCGGTGAGCGGCGCCAGCGGCCAGCCCACTCCTACCGGATCGGTGACTCTGAACGCCGGCGTATGGAGCGGGCAACAAACCCTCTCCAGCGGAATCGCCACGTTTTCCGTGCCCACTCGCTGGCTAAGTGCGGGCAGCAACACCGTCACCGCGCAATATTCCGGCGACGGCACGTACCTTTCGAACAGCGGCACAGCCACAGTCACCGTTTCCCCAGTGGTGGCCACAGGGCAGGCGCCATCGGCGATTTCGCCGGGAGGCAGCGCGAGTTCCACGATTTCCTTCTCAGTCGGCAGTACGTATTCCGGCACAATGAACCTGACCTGCGCTCTGACCTCGTCGCCAACCGGGGCGCAAAGCGTGCCCACTTGCGGGATGAAACCGACGAGCGTCACCCTGGCGGCAGGGGCGAATGGCAGCTCAACACTGACAGTTACAACCACGGCCGCCAGCACCACGGCGCTGTTGCATCGGTCGGGAAGGCCATTGCGCTGGCTGGGCGGTGGAGGGGCCACTCTGGCCATGGTTCTGCTGTTCGGCATCCCAGGCCGCCGACGCCGATGGACCTCGATGTTCGTCCTGTTGCTGGCGATCTTTGCGTACGGGGCCATTGGCTGCGGCGGCGGGAACAGCGGCGGCGCCGGCGGGGGTAGCGGAGGCGGTGGCCAAATCATTCCGGCAACCAGTGCCGGAAACTACACCTTTACCGTGACTGGAACTGATTCTGTGAACCCGCAGATCACAGCCTCGACCACGGTCGTGGTAGCGGTGCAGTAATCCGCGAAGATAGAAATCGCTCAGGTTGTATGCGGCTGGGCGGCTCAGTACGAGAGCGGTGATGGGTGGGATAGTTGCCCAAACCCACCTTTTATCACGAAACGCACGGTTTGGGGGGTAACACGAGTGTTTCAGAGGGCCTCTGTGGACTATGTTCAGGCCCAATCTTTCCGGAACAGCTTTGGCATTTAATTTGGGGACTCGAATGCCCCCAGAGAGAATCCTGTCCCCAGAAAGTGGCTACGGAAATGCAGCCGCATACTGTCACGTGTTGATAACAGGGCTTAGCACTCATTGCGAATAATTTATGCGCCGAAAGACCAATTAAGCCTCGGAAAGCGGGTTTCTCGTCCTTCATTTCTGGGTTCTTTGGCGACGCGGAAACTTCTACTTCCCATCGACCGGGATTTGCGCGGCGGAAATTTCCGTTTGCTACACTGCGAACACCCGGGCGGCAGCGCGAAAAACGCATGAATATCGTTGAACTGAATCGAATCTCGAAAGCCTACGACAAAAAAATTGCAGTGCACGAGCTGAGTCTCCAGATCGAGGCTGGGCAGATGTTCGGACTGCTGGGGCCAAACGGCGCCGGAAAGACCTCCTCGATTCGCATGATGATCGGTATCACGCTGCCGGATTCCGGCACGGTGACCCTGTTTGGCGCGCCGTTCGCGCGCAGGGACCTGAGCCGCGTGGGCTATCTGCCGGAGGAGCGCGGCCTCTACAAAAAAATGAAGGTGATGGACCAGCTGGTCTTTATGGGACAACTGCACGGCCTGGACGCGATCCAGGCAAAAACGCGTGCCCATAAGTGGTGCGAGCGACTGCAGATCCTGGATGCGATTGAGTTGAAGACGGAAGAGCTGTCGAAGGGCATGCAGCAGAAGATCCAGTTCATCTCCACGCTGCTGCACGAGCCGGCACTGATCATTATGGATGAGCCGTTTTCCGGGCTGGATCCTGTGAATACGCAACTGCTGCAGGACACGCTGCTGGGGTTGAAGAGCGGGGGCAAGGCGATCCTGTTTTCAACCCATCGGATGGACCAGGTGGAAAAGCTGTGCGACTCGATCTGCCTGATCGATGGAGGCCGCGCGGTGCTTTCCGGGGCGATGCGCGAGGTGAAGTCGCGGTATCCGCGGAATCACGTGGTGATCGATTTCGAGGGCGACAACTCTTTCATCCAGCATCCAGCGGTAGCCGAGTCGAAGGAATACGCCGGGCACGTGGAAATTCGCCTGAAAGACGGGGCGGATGCGCAGGAGTTGCTGCGCGCGGCCTGCGAAGGCGCAAAGATCTACAAGTTCGATTTGATGGAGCCGTCGCTGGAAGAAATTTTCATCCAGACTGTGGGGAGGCGAGTGAATGCGTGAAGCGTTGTTGATCGCCAAGCGCGAGTACCTCGAACGGGTGCGCAGCAAGGCATTCCGCTTCAGCACTGTGCTGATCCCGCTGGTATTTGCGGCCATCTTCGGCATGGGCGCGCTGTCCGGCAACCTGGGCGGAGGAGCTCGTCACATTGTGGTCGCGTCCAATGACGCAGTGCTGGCGAATTGCGCCCAGGTCGAGCTGCTGACGTCGCATGAGGCGAATAGCGACCGCAGACGCGTGCGCCGCGGACAGGGGGTCCCGCTGCAAGTGGATGTGCAGGCGCCGGTTGCGGAAAGCGAGCTGACAGCGCTGGATCGCGAGGTGAACTCGAAGGAAATCGACGGCTATTTGTGGCTGGGCGTGGAACCGGGCGAAGAGCTTCCGCAGGCGACGTACGTAACACGGGGATCGGCGGATTTTCTGGGTACGGACAGAATGAAGAGCGCGATTGGCGATGCCCTGGTGCGCGAGGCGCTGATGAAGCGCGGCGTGACCAGTGCGGACGCGGATGGCCTGCTGCACGAGGTAGCTCTGAAAACTGTGCAGCTGAAGAACGGGCAATCGGTCGCATCGGATACGGGAAAAGGCTTCTGGGGCGCATACATGATGGCCCTGGTGCTGTATTTTGTTGTGGTCTTTTATGGCATGAATGTGGCGCAGTCGGTGGTGTCGGAGAAGACATCGCGGGTTTTTGAGGTACTGCTGGCGACAGCGCGGCCGGAATCGCTGATGGCGGGCAAGCTGCTGGGCGTGGGCGCGGCGGGACTGACGCAGATCGCGGTCTGGATCATTGCGATCCTGCTGCTGAGCGCGTCTGCGCTGGGCGCCGGGCTGGGACAAGGCGGGCTGGCAGCGTATGGCATTACGCCGCTGCAACTGGTCTTCTTCCTTATCTATTTTCTGTTGGGATTTTTCTTCTATAGCGCGCTGAGTGCAGGCTTCGGCGCCACCGTGAGCCAGGAATCCGAAGTGCAGCAGTTCAGCATGGTGCTGGTGATGCCGCAACTGGTGGGTCTGGTGCTGATGGTCTACATCCTGGGCAATCCTTCTGCATGGCCAGTGGTGTTGCTGTCGCTGTTTCCGCCGTGCACGCCGATTGTGATGTGCCTGCGAATGGCGGCAATGGCAGTGCCGTGGTGGCAGCTGGCGCTTTCTTTGGTGCTGATGATTGCGGCGACCTACGGCGTGCTGTGGCTGGCTTCGCGAATCTATCGGGTCGGCATCCTGATGTACGGCAAACGGCCGACGCTGCCGGAGATGCTGCGCTGGATTTCTTACAGCTAGAGCGGCGCCGATCTATCTGCCGCAGACGTCTGGCGTTCCCATTCCTCATCGCGTGCGGCGGCTGCTAGGATGGCTGCTGCCGGGTAGCAGGCGTCCACCGCAGTCGTGGACAAATCCAAACGACAAGGGGAGTACGCATTTGAGTGGGAATTGGACGAGGCGGGATTTTCTTGGCGGGATGGCGGGTTCGGTGGCATCGGTCGCATTGTGCGGGGCGGTCGGCGGGCGGGCATTTGGCGAGAGCACCCCTGCTTTGCGGGGAAGGTTTGTGACGCACATATCGGTGGTGCGGGTGAACCAGGTGGAAGTGACGCCGACGCGCTCGATTGGCCAGGATGAGTCTGCGCTGAATAGTCCGAGCCACATACGGTCGCGGCGGGAGGCATTTGCGAGAGGCTGCCCAGACGGCAAGATGACGTGGGCGATCAGCTGGCTGGCGCTGAATGACAAGCGCAGCGAGTACCAGGAGGCGCGGAAGTTGCTGGCGTCTTACCACGACCGTTACGGCGACGAGATCACATTTATCCCTGGCGGCTACTTTGCGCCGATGTACAACACGCGGGAACAGATCCAGGCAACAATTCACCAGGCGTTAGCGATGATTTCTGACATGGCGGGGAGCGGATATCGACCGCAATGCATTGTCGCGGGCTTTATGGATGCGGAGAACCAGAGGCTGCTGGCTACGGAAGAAGGCATCCATGTGTGCCAGGGTCAGATCTGGAGCCAGCACGGGATCGACCACGGCGATGGCGATGGAGGCATTTGCTACCCCTATTACCCGAGCCGCGAGCACTATCTGAAACCGGCGCAGGGCCCGGCGGACTTTATCGACTGTGTGTGCCTGGATGGCTGGACATGCGATTTTCTGGCGGCGAGGCGAAACGGCTTCCAGGGCGGCTTCAACAGCCGGATGGGAGTGGGGCCGATTGAAACGGTGGGCGACCTGGGGCAGGTAGCGGGACGTAAAGAGATGATGGCGACCACGGCGATGCATTTCGACCAGGGCTACGCGCTGAACGGCTTTGGCTGGGTGACGGGAATCTGGGAGGTGTCGCTGGGTCACGATGAGGATCTGACGTACTGGTTGCAGGCGGTGCGCGAGCGGTGGCCGGATACGAAGGCGATGACGGAGGGGGCGTTCGGGCTGGAGTGGCGGAAGCACACGCCCAACAATGATTCGCTGAACTACCGATTCGATGCCAAAGGTACGAGCGTGCCCGGGATCGGAGAAGGACCTGGAAATTCGCTGGTTCATGAACCAGGAATTTCGGCTGGCGCTGCTGCGGAACTGGGTGGAAAGCAGCCCGTGGATGGCCATCGACTTTACGCGCTATGACCTGAAGGCGGAGGAACCGCAGGGGCTGCAACGGGAATGGAGCCTGATGAATGTGCTGAACCAGAAAGGGACGCGGCCGCAGGATACGCCGAAGCGGCTGGGACAATTGCCGGCGGACGACCAGCGCCGCATTTATGCGCGGTATCCCAATCTGAAAAAGCTGGCGTGAGGGAGCCGGAGGCACGGCGAGATTGGCGCCGATGGAGCGCGCCGATGGGATTCGATCTTGCATTGCCGAATTCGACAGACTGGGTTTATGCTCGTCGTCGTTATGCATAAACAATTTCTCATGCTCCCGACTTTGGCGGCACTGATCATGGTGACCGCTCCAGTTTTCGCGCAACAATCCAGTGCTGCGAAAGGTAACGACAGAGAGGTGTGGGGCCCGGAGCCTCGCATCGTGACGCCGGGACGCACGGATGCTGAGCCTCCCTCCGATGCGATCGTGCTGTTCGACGGCAAGAATCTGGACCAGTGGGTTTCAACGAAGGACAAGTCGCCGGCGAATTGGAAGGTTCACGACGGCATGGTAACGGTGAACAAGGCTGCGGGAAATATCGAAACCAAACACACCTTCCGGGATTATCAACTGCATATCGAGTGGAGGATTCCGACGGACATTACCGGCAGTGGCCAGGCGCGCGGCAATAGCGGCGTGTTTCTAGCCAACTCTGGCCCGCGCCATACCGGATACGAATTGCAGGTGCTGGACTCGTACAACAACAAAACCTATGTGAACGGTCAGGCGGGCGCGATCTACAAACAAAGCCCTCCGCTGGTGAATGCCAACCGCAAGCCTGGCGAGTGGCAGACCTACGACGTGGTGTGGACGGCGCCGGTGTTCAACGGAGATGGCTCGCTGAAGTCGCCGGCCTATGTGACGGTGTTCTTCAACGGTGTGCTGGTGCAGAACCATTTCGCAGTGCTGGGCAAGACGGACACTCCTGAGCCCGTGTATGAGGCGTACGACCGGTCGCCGATTATGCTGCAGGCGCATGGGGATCACAGCCAGCCAATCAGCTATCGAAATATCTGGGTGCGGGAACTGCCGTAGGGGCGGGCGCGCGGTGAGCGGGGCGAAAGCCAACCACACGCGAGACAAGGGAAGGCTTGAGTTAGCCGCCCGGCCATTCACCTATTGACATTCTGTAGGAAGGAAGCATATTCCTATAGTCATTCGATAGGAATATGCCAATGAGTTCTAAACAGACGAACCTCCTGCAGGGCACGCTCGATCTTCTGGTTCTAAAGGCGCTTGGGGCGGGCGAACTCCACGGCCTGGGGATTTCGCGCCGCATCGAACAAATCACGCAAGGGACATTCCTGGTCAAACCCGGGTCCTTATTTCCAGCACTTCATCGCATGGAAGAGGCAGGTTGGCTGAGTTCCTTCTGGGGCGACTCGGAGAACAACCGCCGCGCGAAGTTTTACCAGCTCACGAAAGCGGGCAAACGCCAACTGGAAGTGGAAAAGGAACAATGGGCGAGGATAGCCCTGGCGATGACACATGCGCTGAGGACGACGTAGAGGGAAATGATGAAACCCTGGTCCCGCGCCCGCAGCATTTGGCGAAACCTTTTCCGGAAACAGCAGGTTGAGAGCCGGCTGGACGATGAAGTCCGCGCGTACGTAGATATGATGACGGACGAGCGGATCGCCGCCGGAATGTCCGAGGCTGAGGCTCGCCGCACTTCGCTGGCAGAATTCGGCGGGGTTACGCAGGTGAAGCAGGCGGTGCGGGACCATCGCGCCGGCACCAAGCTGGAAATTCTCTGGCAGGATGCACGGTTCGGCTGGCGCCAGCTACGACGCACCCCCGGTTTCACCATCGTCGCCGTGGCGATTCTGGCGCTGGGCATTGGAGCCAGTACTGCAATCTTTACCATCATCGATGCGGTTTTGCTGAAGCCGCTCTCTTACCCCAACGCCAACCGCATCGTTCAGATTCTGCACACCTCGCTCGGCGGCAGCGGTACCAATTCGTCCATCCCGGAATTCCACAGCTGGCAGCGGCAGACCGACATCTTTCAGGAAGTCGCTGCTTTCGACAGGGTCGGTCCGGGTTTCAACATCGCCTCCAACCAGCCCGGCGATCGGCCGGAACAGGTGCATGGCATTCACGTTTCAGAAGAGTATTTCCGGCTCTTCGGCGCTCCTTTGATTCTGGGACGCACCTTCACGTCGCAGGAGGATTCGCCCCACGGCCCCAAGGTGGTAGTGCTGAGCTATGGGCTGTGGCAGACCCGATTCGGCGGCGATCCGAATGTGATTGGGAAGCTGCTTTGGCTGGGCAAAGATTCCTACACGATTATCGGGGTGCTGGGGGAAACTTTCGCCTCTGACCCGGAAGCTGAAATTTGGATTCCGTTTCAACTGGACCACGGGGACACGAACCTGAACCACTTCTTCCAGGTCGCCGGACTGCTGCGGCCGGGCATCACGCTGGCGCAGGCCAATGCGCACATGAAGCTTGATGCCATTCAGTACTATCGCGCCCGCCACGAGCTTTACCAGCGACAAAGCTTTGCCGTGGAGCCGCTGCGCGACAGCATCATCGGCAACGCGAGACGATCTCTGCTGCTGCTGTGGGGCGCAGTGAGCCTGGTACTGCTGATCGCCTGCGCCAATGTCGCGAATCTGCTGCTGGTGCGTGGCACGGGACGCAGGCGGGAGTTTGCTGTCCGCTCGGCGCTGGGAGCGGGACGCTGGCGCATCGTGCGGCAATTGCTGACAGAAAGTGTGTTGCTCTCCGGCACGGGCGGCATCTTCGGCCTGGCGCTTGGCTATGTTGGAGTGCGCGGTTTGCTCGCGATCATTCCGGCGGGCCTGCCGCGCATCGGCGAAAATGGCTCCGCTGTGGGCGTGGATTGGCGTGTACTCGGCTTCACTCTCGTCGTTTCGCTGGCCACGGGCATTCTCTTCGGGTTGTTCCCGGCGTTGAGCACTTCGCGCACGGACCTGAGCTCAACATTGAAGGAAAGCGGCAACCGTTCCGGCACCGGATTTCGCCAGAGCAAAACCCGTTCTCTGCTGGTGATTAGCGAGGTCTCGCTGGCGCTGATGATGCTGATCGGCACGGCACTTTTGATCCGTACCTCTCTTGCCCTGCGCGAGGTGAGCCCCGGCTTCGACTCGCACAACGTGCTGACGCTGGAAATGTCGCTGACCGGCCATCGTTACCAAGAGACCGCGGGCGTGGCTCAACTGGCGCGGGATGGCCTGAACCGGCTGAACGCTATTCGCGGAGTGGAAAGCTCGGCGGCTGCCTTCTGGCTGCCCATCGACGTGATTGACGGCCTGCCGCTCCAGGTTGTTGGGCGGTCGTTCGAGCACGATTGTAGATGGATGAGCACTTCGCCGGGCTACCTTAAGGTCTTCAAGATTCCACTGTTGCGCGGACGGCGCATCGACGACCACGATGTTGCCAGCTCACCGCACATTGCGCTGATCAATCAGGCGCTGGCGAACCTATATTTTCCCGGGCAAAATCCCATCGGCCAGCAAATCATCATCGGTAAGGATATGGGGCCGGAAGTAGTAGAACCTCCGCGGGAAATTGTCGGCGTGGTAGGCGACACCCACAACATTGGCCTTGGGCGCCGTCCCCAGCCGATGGTGATCGTTCCATTGGCACAGGTTACGAATGGCTACATGGAGTCCTACACGGATTTCCAGCCGATGATCTGGGTGGTGCGCACGCGCAGCAACCCCGACCAGAGCATTGCTGCCATCAGCGAGCAGTTGCGCCTTGCCAGCGGAGGGTTTCTGGTAGCGCATGTCCGCACTATGGACGAAGTGATGGGGCGCTCGACAGCGAGAGAAAACTTCACGATGCTGCTGTTCAGCATTTTTGGCGCAGTGGCGCTGATTCTGGCTTCGATCGGAATTTACGGCATCATGGCGTACTCGGTCGCGCAGCGAACCCAGGAGATAGGGATTCGCATGGCCCTGGGCGCGGATCGCGGCGCGATACGCAAGCTGGTGGTGTGGCAGGGTATGCAGCTCGCCATCGCCGGTGTGGTTCTCGGCCTCGTCGCGGCATTCGGTCTCGCCCATCTCATCGCGGGATTTCTGTTCGGCGTCAAGTCGTGGGATCCGGCCTCGTTCCTGGCTGCGCCGCTGATTCTCTCGGCAGTGGCGCTGCTTGCGGTGTGGCTGCCGGCCACGCGCGCCTCAAAGGCTGATCCAATGCAGGCGTTGCGGACCGAGTAATTTGAAGGGGGCTGCACGTAATTGCGATCAGTGGATCGGCTATTGGAATACTGGTGCGGGAGCTGCCGTAGGGACGTTTGCGCGGGTGAGGCACGATCCCTGACGCAGCAGATATGGCCGAGGCAAATGTGTACATATTTTGCGCACATATAGAACATATGTACAGAGGAGAAGTAGATCGTGGCCAAGTCCAGTGAGCCTGCAGGAAGCACCTTCACGTTTCGCATCGATCCGGAGCTGAAGCGGGAATTTATGGCGGTTACGGAGATGGAGAACAAGGAGGTGTCGCAGGTTCTGCGGGACTTGATGGCGGCATACGTCGAGCGCAAGAAGCCGAAGCAGTTTGAAATGGAAGCTCGTCGGCAATCGAAGCTGATTGCGTCGTCGCCGGAGGAAACGGAAATGATGGACTGGATCAGCGATGTGACCGACAGCGAGGGCTGGCGGTGAAGCCGGGCGATCTGGTGACGATTGCCGTCTCGGGGGATTATGGCAAGCCGTGGCCGGCGCTGATTTTGCAGGCGGACGCGTTCGACGCGCATCCCTCGGTGACAGTGCTGCCGCTGACATCGGAGATTCATCCTACGCCGTTGTTTCGGGTGACGGTGCGGTCGGGCAAGGAGACGGGGCGCCGGCGGATTTCTCGGGTGATGGTGGACAAGGCGACCACCGTGCCGCGGGCGAAGATTGGCGCGCGGATGGGGCGGGTGGACGCGGCGACGATGCAAGCAGTCAATAAGGCGGTGGTGGGATTTTTTGGGGATGTAAGGGGCTGGGGGGTTCCCCGCAAAAGCTCGAAGAAGGATTCAATGGACCGTTGGCCGACCGTTCCTTTTGTTTGGAATTAAGGAAACGAACCCGCGCGTCGGAATACTTGATGGCATCATGGACGGAAAGTGCAACGGCGATGAGCGAGTATGGGAAGCAGGCCACGAAAACAACTAGAAACCATTTCGAGTGCCACTCGGCCCCGTGAGACAAGCGAAATCCAACGTATGCGTATTCTGTCAGGGCAATGGCGAGAGATACGAAGAGGGCAGAAATCGTGAAGCGGAAGGACCACACTATCTCGGAATATGATCCGTCTTGATGCAAAAATGCAACGAATTCGTTGTCACCAGCGGACATGATGATTGCCAGCGCCGCGAAGAAAACTGAAAAGACGACGCTGAGAACCGATACTCCAACAGAATAAAAGTCCCTAGCCATTGTCATTGACACGGTGGTTGGGCATAAGAGAGCCGTCACGATTGCCAATACTGACGCTACTCCGAAATCCCAGGACAGGAAGATACTGTAAATCTTCATTGCTGGAATCTTCTCATTACAGCGAGAAAAGTATCAGACAATACTCTGAGCACGGCTTCTGCTGGCGCGGAATCGCTCGGAGCCTGCACCGATAAAGGTTGATTTCTAGTGCTTATGATCTTCCTCTTTCCTTCGCGGATTCCAGAAACCTCCGCATGGCCGTAACCATCTTCCGCCATTGCGATTTTTCGTTCAATGGATCGGTCAGCCTCTGGCTTAAGGCCGCCATTAGGACCTTTGCCGTGATATTCCTCTCGATAATCCATCGCGTTAATCGCGTGAAGCCTCTCATCAACGCGCCGCCACGTTTTTCGGTTCGATGGGTTTGATGGGTGCAGATATATGCTCAAGCGATCGATGCGGGTGAATTGACGTATCGCCTGTTGAAGCTCCTCGGGCTCATTAATCGGAAGAATCTCCGCTGCAATAAAAAAATGGTCAAAAGCTTGTTCGATCGCATCGGCAAACCGCGCGACAAAGCCGGCTCCCGAGATTTGATTGCCCACTGGATGGTAAGCGATGATCCCGCTGTTGATGTGCAGAAAGAATCTCGAATGCGCAGCGACTAGATTTCGGACATTCTCATCTTCAATCGTGCGCGCGTCGGTATCGACAACCTCGACTGCCTGTTGGTCCTTGTATTTGACTAGGTAGCCCTCATATACTTCGCCAAATTCATCGTTCCGCAGCGTTACGACGTCAGAAAACCCCCACTTATGGAAGCGATGGAGAAGGGGCGGAGCGGCAGGACTAAGAGCACTCGAATAGATGGTCCGCTTGTCTCTATCCTGGGCTATAACATTTAACCGCCCGAAAAGGTAGGTCACGGTTCTGGGCATTAGACCCCGATCTCTGAAGTATTTAGGGTGCCAGTGTCAATCTAGCTCAAGAGCATCCAATCTTGCACGAACATTATGATCGACCATATGCCAATCTAAGGAAACGTTCTCCCCCGTCTGCGGAAAAGTACTTTAGGTTCCGCTCTAGAATGGGCGTGTGGGTGGAGA
>CAVWNI010000001.1:0-284733 GCA_963756315.1 uncultured Acidobacteriota bacterium | reverse complement strand
CAATCACGACGGGGCATTTCGAGCTGCAAATCCAGCGATCCTGATGCGGTTGAAGGATCCGCGCACCTAAACATGCAAACAATGCGCAACTGGAAGAGGCAGAGGCAAAACTCAACCAGCAAACACCAGTTATCGACGGAGACGTCCACCCAAAGTATTCGAGATCTAATGATCGAAGTTGGCCTCATCGCCTTCGGGATTAGCGAGCATTGTGACTTTCATTTAGGGGGAAAATGCCGCCTGAATTTTCGCACTGGAGACGACGTCAACTTGGTTCGCGGATCGGTAGACGGGAGCAACATGGCTCTCGTCACAAAAGTCAAAGTTGTATGTAGCCGGTTTTCGGTCCGGCCTGTCTCCCGCGTCAAGACTCGCATTTCGCGGGCCAATGACGGCACGTGAAATCCCTATTTTCATGGGAGATTATGTTGACAGCGTCCCGTGGAAGGCCTAGCATCGTCCGCACTATGAGATCCGTCGGGCCTGCTATTACAACCATATTCCTGTCCGCCGTGCTGCTGCCAACCCCCGCCCGCGCACAAGCTCCTGTTTTCGAGATCACACCAGTATCCAGCCAAATCAAGTTCCATGTGGAATCTTCCATGGATCTCACCGGCAAGTTCGACAAATGGAAAGCCACATTGACCTTCACCTCGCCAGATGTAACCACAGGGGTTCTCGATATCGAGATCCAGGCGGCCAGCGTAGATACCGGAAGCGGGATGAAGAATGGCAAGCTGAAGGACAAGGACTTCTTTGACGTCAAAGAATATCCAGAGATCACCTTCAAGTCGACGAAAGTTGTGCAGACTGGGGCCAATACTTTTGATATCCCCGGCAACTTCACAATACGCGGAGTTTCCAATCCTGAGACCCTCCATCTGACAGTTTCGGGTGTCGGAACGGGTTCGGGGGAGATTGTGGGGACGATGGCATTCGACCGCAAAAACTACGGGATGAACAAGAACATTCCATTTATGAAGATTGCCAACCGGGTCGAAGTGTCGGTTGACCTTAAGGGCAAGCGCGTCAGCGGACCGCCCATCGCGCTGAAGAAGTTCTGAGCTCGCGACGCTGAAGAAATCTAAATTCTGCAGCCGCAATTCCGCTCTAGACTCTAGTCATCTGGCTGAATCGTGCGTGGCTCCGGATGAATCGCGGCCTTAATCGTCTATCTTCAATTGTCTCGAGAATCACCCCACTAAATTCGGGTTCAATTTGACCGGTCGCACTCATCCGGTTTCGGTTGTCGAGAGAGCAGGTCCTCAACTTTTCTGCTGCAGGTTCAATTGGGGCGCCTTCATGTTCCCTCAAGGTCCCATCACCGCGGCTTTTTGTGGGACCGCCATCCGAAAGTTTCTCCTGAAAAAACGCCTAGTACTTTTGCCAGTAGTTTGACACTAGCGGATTGGCATACGGTACGACAGAGGGAAGTAGCCTCCAATCCGAGGAAGTTGTTCGCTCTTGAGGTTGCTCCAAGACGGAGCCCAAATCTGAATCAACGTATTCTTCCCTCCCGTTGCTGCTGGTCCCTTCGCGGAGAGCCGCGGGCGGCGGCGAATCGCAGTCGGGAATTATAGATCAGGAGAAAACCATGACGCGCCTTTTCATTCAACTATCGTCTGGACTACTGGAGCTCGCCTATGCCTAACAATCCAGAATCTCAAAGCAGCACGGCGGATGCGGCCAAATCCATGGACCGTACAGTGCTCCCCGTCCCCGAGCCTGAGTACCCGCCCATCACCGAACTTGATGTGAAAAATGCTCAAGCCCCGCCGCGGTTCCAGGTGAAGGCGCCCAAAGGCGCGCCCAATGTGGTGGTCATCCTTCTGGACAACTTCGGCTTTGGCGACCCATCGACCTTCGGAGGCCCGATCCAGATGCCGACACTAGATCGGATGGCCGAGAGCGGACTTCGCTATAACAATTTCAAAGTTCCCCCTTTGTGTTCGCCGAGTCGGGTGGCCCTGCTTACTGGCCGCAACAGTCATAGCGCAAATTTCGGCGTGATCTCGGAAATTGCGACCGCCTTCCCGGGATACACTGCGATGCGTCCCGCCAGCGTTACGATGCTGCCGGAAATCCTGCGGCTCAACGGTTACAGCACCGCCATGTTCGGCAAGTGCCATGAACTGGGGCCCTGGGAATCGAGTATCGTCGGGCCGTTCGACCGCTGGCCCATGCACAGCGGTTTTGAGAGGTTCTACGGCTTCATGGCTGGCGAGGCTGATCTCTTCCATCCGGTCATTTACGACAACATGAACCGGATCGATGTACATCCCGATGCCAATTACTATGCCAGCACAGATATTACCGACAAGGGCATCGAGTGGGTACGAGCCCAGCATTCGCTCGCACCCAACAAGCCATTTTTTGTCTACTACTCCGCCATCGGCACGCACGGTCCGTTTCAGGTGCCCGAGAATTGGCGCGACAGGTACAAGGGCAAGTTCGACCAGGGCTGGGACCAGGTGCGGAAAGATACACTGGCCCGCCAGATCAAAATGGGGGTCGTACCACCGGGCACGGAGCTCGCTCCCAAGCCGCCTGGGATTCAGGAATGGGACGATTTGACGGCCGACGAGAAGAAGGTCTTTGCCAGGTATATGGAAATCTATGCCTCCTTTGCCGAGGTGACTGACTTCGAAATTGGGCGTTTCCTGGGAGCGATAGAAGAACTGGACCTGATGGACAACACGCTGGTGTTCTACATCACCGGCGACAATGGCTCGGTTTTTCAGGGAGGCCCGATCGGTGCCTTCAATGAGCTATCCGTCTTCAACGGAATGCCGGAGCCACTCGACGTTGCATTACAAAACCTGGACAAATTCGGCGGGCCCAATTCCCACATACTGTATCCCAATGGTTGGGCTTTCGCCGGGGCCACTCCCTTTGCATGGGGCCACCAGGTGGCCTCGTATGGAGGCATCTGCCAGCCCATCGTGGTCCATTGGCCGAAAGGCATCGAGGAACAGGGCGGTCTGCGTACGCAGTGGTACCACATGATTGACATTGCCCCAACTGTGTTGGAGGCAGTTGGCGTGCCCGAGCCCGGGGTTGTCTATGGTGTCAGGCAGAAACCCATCGAAGGCGTGAGCATGCTCGACACTCTGAATAACGCCGACGCGAAGTCGCACCGTACCACCCAATACTTCGAGATGGCAGGCAATCGAGGCATCTACCAGGACGGCTGGTTCGCCACCACCGTGCACCGCCCGCCATGGGAGCCAAAGGCGCGGGCTACATTCGAGAACGACAAATGGGAGCTTTACAACGTAGAGGAAGACTTCAGTTGCGCCCATGATCTTGCCGCGAAATATCCCGACAAACTGGAGAAGCTAAAAGGAGTCTTCCTGGAAGAGGCCGTCAAGTACAACGTGCTTCCTCTTGACGATCGTGCTTGGGAGCGCTTCAATGCCGCTCTGGCGGGCCGTCCAGATCTGCTGGAAGGTCGCACCGAAATGACGGTCTATGAAGGGATGAAAGGAATCCCAGAGAATGGCTTCATCAACGTCAAGAACCGATCCTTCGTGGTGATAGCCGACATCGAAGTCCCTGCGACAGGCGCTGAAGGAGTGGTCATTGCCCAGGGCGGAGAGATGGGCGGCTGGAGCCTGTATGTCAAGAACGGCGCACCCCGGTTTGCCTGGAACTTTCTCGGTCGCGAGACTTACAAGATCGTTGGCGCCGCTCCTCTGCCCGCCGGGAAAGTGATACTCCGCTTCGAGTTTGCTTACGACGGAGGCAGGCCTGGAGCTGGGGGTAACGGTTCGATCTTTGTCAACGGCGAAAAGGTTGCCACAGGGCGGATCGAGCACACCCAGCCGTTCGCGTTTGGCGCGGAGACGACCGACGTCGGCGAAAATCTCTATACGTGCGTCAGCGACGACTACAAAGTAGGCGATAACTCGTTCACCGGCAAAATTCACAAGGTGACCGTCCAGGTCGGCAAATCCAACCTCAGCGAGGAGGCTCAGAAGGCTATCGCAGAATTGCGTGTCAAGAAGGCGATGGCAGGCTGACGTTGAACTGCTTGGCTAAGGGGCGCTCCTAATTCTTAGGCGCAAACCCGAGAACTCCAGGGAAGACGGGGGATGCGACTTCAACGTTGTATCGTTTGCCAGTGCGACGCATGTCGAACGGTAGCAGCCGGCTCACTCCATCCTCGTGGACCGTCTTCGCAAAGTCGGCAGGCCGATCTCTCCTATGTAATGTCGCAGGCAGGAATCAGGTGCTGTTTGATCGCGAAGAGTACGATATCGGCGTTGTTCTTGAGATTGAACTCCTGCATGATGTGATATTTGTGATACATAATTGTCCTGTTGCTCACCTCGAGGATGGCGGCGATTTCTTTCATGCCGCGTCCTTCAGCCAGCAGTTGCAGAACTTCGCGCTGGCGGGGCGTCAACTCCTTTGAGTACTGTTGCGCGCGAGCTTCGCGGACTGCCCAGTTTTCCGGGCGAAGCTTCGGCGTCACATAAGACTTACCCTGTAGGACGGCAGAGATCGCCGTCATTAACTCAGACGCGGCAGAGTGCTTGAGGACATATCCCACGGCTCCCAAACGTAGCGCAGCTGCCGCCAGGTTGGAATTATCCTGCATCGTAAGGAAGACCAGCTTGACGTCTGGAAGCAATGTTTTTAGTCTTTCGGCCGCATCTAATCCGTTCAAAGATGGCATGCTCACATCAACGACAATCACCTCAGGGTGGAGTTTGCACGCTACTTCCAGCAACTCGCGACCATCCGCCGCAACGCCGACAATTTCATAGGTGTTCTGCAGCAGCGCGCGAAGGCCTTCAACGACCATAGCGTGGTCATCCGCGAGAAGAATGCGGGTACGTGACGAAGACTTGTGGGTCTCGCTCATCGCTCTCATGTCGGAACCTCCTCAAGATTTATGCGTTACTATACTGCCTCACCTCACCGCCGGTCGTCACAGGATTCAGAGGAACCCAAGCGTCAATCTTTGTCCCTTGCCCTGGTTGGGATTGAATTTGGACTCGTCCTCCTAGAATCCGGAGACGCTCCTGCATGCTCTGAATTCCAAGGCCGGCTTTCGCTGAGCTTTTCGTGGTATCGAAGCCGGTCCCTTCATCTACCAGCGACAGGTGAAGCTTGTCCGCAACCCCTTCGAGAAATACCTCGGCTCGGATGGCACCGCTGTGTTTTTTTACGTTACGAAGCCCTTCTTGAACCAAGCGAAAAATACACAACGCAACCTCTGGAGGAATGTAACGAGGAATTTCCTTGTGCATAAAGTCAACCTGAATATCGTGCTGCTCCGTGAAGTCTCCGCAATAGGCGCTCACTCCCGACACAAGTCCTAGGCTTTCCAGGGTGGAGGAATGCAGGCGATGAGATAAAGAATGTAGATCGGCTCCGATTTCACTCACTCGATTCCAGAGTTCTCGCATGCGACGGATCGCTTCGATCGGCGATTCAGAAATAAATGACTCGGTGCGTTCAAGATCAATCGCGAGCACGGCCAGCCTCTGATTAAAATCATCGTGCAGTTCACGGGCCAGCCTGCTGCGCTCGTCCTCTTGCGCCCGGATCAACCTTCCGCTGAGTTCCTGACATTCTTGCTCCGCCTGCTTACGCGCGGTTATATCCACATAGTTGACGACTAATCCCTTCTCGCTATTGCGCAAGGGCGTTACCCCCATCAGCGACCAGCGCAGAGTGCCGGACCTCGCGGACGGCCACTCGAACTCAAACCGTTGCTGCTCGCCTCGGAGTATCGCATCCATGCCCATCAGGGCCTGTCTGGCGGCCAAATCGCCACGTTCGGCGGCTTGTCGACAAATCTCGAGATAATTCGATCCGGCAATCAATCCATCATCTCCGGCAAGCGGATCTGCGGGCCCTCTACAGCGCGAATTCGTTAAGATGATCTCGCCCGTTTCATCGAGCACTGTAATGCTGCTGCTGAGTGCGCTCAAGATAGCGCCTTTGAGTAGTTCGCTGCTGACCAGCGCATCGTCGGCCCGTTTCTTGACCAGGGCGTTGGCAAAGACTTGTCCCGCAATCGTCAGTTGGTCCACCAGAAGTTGAGGCCATTCCACACGCCTGCCGACTGTGATCAGAGCCAGGGCGCCCAATACCGTGTGTCCACCTTCCAATGGGACGGAAGCAATGGAACTGATTGTGTTCGACGCGAAGTATTTCTTTTCGGATTCTGACAAGCCAGCTAAATTCTCGAGATCAGCGACCACGACCTTCTCGCGATTCAGTATCTTAGCGGTGTACCACGGGCACTCTTCTAACGTAAAACGGTATTTGGCCGGTGCATTCTGCGCCCCTGCGCTGTTATATGTCCTCAATAATTGCATACCGTCGGCGGAAAATTCCAACACACTGATTCGATCAGCGTTAAAGAAGGAAAGCAGCTTATCCAGAACTTGCTGAATACCCGCATCAATTGTCTCGGGATTCAGATCGATAAAGTAAGTAGAGAGTTCCGAAATCAGTTTCTCGAATATGAAATTGGCGTGAACCAGAACTTCGGCTGATCGGCGTCGTCTCCGCTCGAAAAGTAGGTAAGCACTGAGAGCCAGCAATGCCAGTAGCGCAAATCCGGTCGCGACAATCTGCCGCGGATAGCTTTCCCAAATTGTGGGTGTCCTAAAGAGCACGACGCTGGCTTGCGGGAGTTTGCCCTCCTTCAGCTTCCACCTGCGTAGTGCCCTCCAATCGAACATGTAAAGGTTGGGACCGTCAACGACAGGGATAGACTGGGGCCTTTCGCCGGCAAGGATTCTCCTGACCATCTGGGCAGCGGTTTGCCCTTGTGCGGAATAACTGACAACATAGCCGCCCACGATGCCAGTACCCAGAAGTACTTCCGCCATTCCAAAAACAGGTACATCGGAAGCTGCGACCACCATCGGAGCCGATTCCTTTGCCGCGATGAATTGGTGGCCTGCTGCATCTGTCCCGATTGCGGTGTAGATGACGATAGTGTTCTTCGGCAATCGACTCAGTCGATCGAGCAGAGACCGCATGTCCAATTCAGTGAGATAACTAATCTCCAGTTTCGATTCATGGTTTTGCAGGGCGTTCCTCGTGACCGCTTCGAGCCCGCGATCGAATGGTGCCACTCCCCCAACAACTACGACGTGTTTCGTGCCTGGCAGAAGTCGCAGCGCCACGGCCAGCGTTTTATCCGGTTCAGTCCTTAACCAGGCGCCAGTGAAATTTGAATCGAGCTTTGGATCATGCGCCTGCAGCCGGCTGGTGCAACAGAAGACAACGGGAACGTCGGGAAAAAAGGCGGAGTGATAGCTAGCCAGAAAGGCAAGAGGCTCCGGGCCAGCAGCGATCATCACATCTGGCTTGTGATCCCGATATTTGTGAGCAAACCATTCACGAAACTCCCGCTGCGAACCCTGATCTGGGAAAAGTGCGGTCTCGAGAGATTCGCTGTACACGTCGATGTGGTATGAAGGGTCATTTTCGAAAGATGATCGAATCTCCGCCATGACGGCCGCTACGGCCGGATAGGAAAGGCCGTACTCTGTGAACACCAAAACGCGCTTGGTCGGCTTGACCTGGGCGGCCGCAGGAACTGACACAAGCACCATGCAAACAATGAGAATGCCCACTAGCCTTCGGCTAGATTGTCCCTGCTGCTGATCCAGATTGGGTTTGGATAGCACTGGAATCCCTCGCAAACCGTACATGCTGCGACGATCTCACCTGAACTCTAATGTCCTGAAGAACGAGCCGCAACGGGACTACTGGTAGAAGAACTGAATATGTCACCAAGGTCGGCGCGCTCGCTCATTCATTGCCACAGCCGATGTGGCCTTCAGCTTACAAATCAGCAGGCAGGCCTGAATCAGTCTTTACTGAAACAGTGCCCAGAAAAACGATAGGGGAACACAGGTTAGCGCAGAGGGATGTTCTTGGCAAGTTAAACTTGTCAGGCTTGCCAGGCCTGCCGGACAGGCGAATTCCCAGCAAATGTCCCTACCACTAGGGGACGACCGGTCTTGCTGTCATCATGAATGTTCTTTTGCGCGTATCAACCATGTCCAAATGATAATGATGGCGGACACTCCCACAATAATTTCTGCCCAGATGAAGGAGATGTAATCGCCGAATGCTCCCACTGGCGGAACGCCAGGTTGGACGTTTCGAAGCGCCGGCAAGCCGAAAATCAGTGAGATTGATATGGATAGGGGTACCAGATCGATCTTTGGGCCACTTGTCATAGCCTTGACCACCATACCGAGCAGGCTCAGGGCGAGCCCACTCATCAATGTCATGATAAGAACAGACACGGCGATCACATTGTCAGCTCGTCTAATTTGAAGTTTGATGCCCGTGATTTTCCTACTGCTTTCACGAGAGACGTTTCCTTCGAATTTAATTCCCGGAGTTGATGCCGACAAGGCAATCGTAAGTGGAACCGCGGTGCTCTGCTGCAAGGCTGTTGCGCCGACCGCAAGATGATCGCTTTGATATGCGTGGTCTTCACCGACGGCTTGTCCGTTTTCAGGGGTTTTAGATGGCTGCGGCTGTGTCTTGCGCCCCGGGGTAGTCATCAATAGCCATAAGGTCGTCCGGTAATGATCCAAAGGATACCGATTCAGCTCTCCGTTCAGAGGAAATACTGCTTCGATTCTATTAATCCGCTTACCCTTTGGAAAATGATATTCCTGTTGGCTTCTTACGTTGTTCGTGAGGAGAGTTAGATCGACCGCTGGAGTTACTTCATCTTCGGCGAGCCCACCTTGTGGCCGGAGAGTTATTTGGGCCGTCAATTCCTGCGTCGACGGATTGACTCCCGTAACAAGCACGGAGGCGACGACGTGGTCGGGTGAACCGGCATCGTCTCGCAGTTGAAGAGAACGTCGCGCACCTTCATTCAAATTCAGGAGAAGGATCACACAATAAAACACCAGGATCGAAAGCAACAAAAGAGTTCGGAATCTGATAAGTTTCTTCCACATGGTGTCCAACTTCCTTGTCTTGTACCTCCGGGCTTCAACCCACTCCGGAGAGTTCACGGGCGAATCGGAAGTTCAATATGCCGACCGCTCTGTGCAACAACTGGACTAAGGCCAACGGGTTAGTACTCCATTCGAAGAGATTTGGTTAACATCCGTTCGCGGCAGCGTCTCTCTTGGGGCAACGTCTCTCTTGGATTGACCGAATCGAGACGGAAGTGAGTCGCGACGTTACCTAGATTGCCTCATTCCTTCAAGCCTGGCAAAGCTGGCTGTGTGATGGGCAGATCAATGCTAATCGGAGCGTGGTCTGACAGACGTGGACTCATTGCGTCATTTACCTCGTTCATAGTGCGTGCAAAGGACGGCGCAAAGCGATACGAGTCAGCCGCGCGAGGATCATTTGTGAGAAAGTCTTTCACGAATATCCAGTCGAGTCTGAAGCTCCCTACTACACCGAAAGTTCGCGGCAGAGAGAAGGTCGTAACAAATCCTTTGCTTGCGCGCTCGTTCGAATTGCCCAAAGTGCCTGGACGGTTGTTCACTGAAAGCGCTGCGTCTCCTCGAAAATCCACCCGAGTTCCGTCGTCGAAGCGAAACTTATTCAGATTCGTAAAGAAGGGCTGTTCTGGATTCGCCGCCAGTAAGGGTACTCCGGACGCAGTTGGGTCAGCTTGAAATTTGGAGGTTTTGAAACCGAAACTGGCAACATCCATCAAAAGTCCGACCCCTGTTGCGTACTTGACTCCTTGCGTGGCCCAGTATGCCGGATCGCTCGCCTTCTTGATCACGGCCGACTTTATGCTGAGGACCGTTCCGTCGGAACCCGTCGTATTCATATCACCGGCGATGACCACTGGATTGGAAACGGAACGGACCATACTATAAAGCTCGCTCAACTCCTTGACCCGGCCTTTTGGCGTGGTGCGGTTCTCAAGGTGGGCCGCGACAATGGTGACCTGGTGTCCAGGGAGGTCAGGTATGTCCACGGTTGCAATCAGGTTGGTGCGACCACCGCGGCGTACCTCACGAAGCAGTTCCTCGCCAAATACAAGCTTTGCAGCCTTACGCTTGCCAACCTCGAGATTTCCGTACTTCTTCTCGCCGTGATACCAGTCGTAAGCCTGATATTGGAAGGGGACAAGCTTCACATCGCGAAGAGGATAGCGCGAGAGAATTGCGCTGCCGTGCAGCCCCAGGTAGCGGTTTTTGTCGACACTGAAAATTTGTTCCAATTCTTTTCGCTCGGTATCGTTTTCGACATTCGCGAAGGATTGCAGCCCCAGCATCTTTGGATCAATCTCCACAAACTCGACGCCGTACGCCCAATTCATATGAAGCGCATCGGCGAGTTCCTTAACCACCGCCTTGTAGTCAGTCCTCTTCATGCCCCAGTCGACTTCATTCAACACGATCACGTCCGCCGATTGAAGCGCATCAATCTGCGCGCTGAGCTTGTCGTCGATTCCTGCTGTGGGCTCCTTACTTTTGGCGGCTTCGTTGTGTGCCTTGGCAAGAAATCCTTGCTTATCGGTGAGGGCGAGCTTGATGTCATCGAGTTCCAGGCCTCTCTCGATGTTCCATTGCACGACCCGCAAGGATGGTCCCCTGTTATCGAGATCCGGCCGAAGAGGTTTCGCGCCGCCGAAATACGCTTCGTTGTTGACAAACGGGGTAGTCAGCAGAGTGTGGAGTTTTTGCGCCAGCGGTGGATCGGGAGTTTCCTGTTCGTACAAGGTTACGAGTTCCTGGTAGGTTAGCAACGGCGGTTGCGAACTGCGAATATATCCCGCTTGAAGTCCCACCTGAGCGGATGCCACGGAACACCCGATCAGTGCCAGGGTCAAGACGACGCCTCCCGCGGCGCCCACCGAAAAGGGAACTGCACTCATTGGTGCCTTCAGCGTTGGCCCAAACGTCGTCATTGTAACGTCCCCTCACGTTCGTTCGATCTGCCACAGGCAGGATACTTATCCCGGTCGGTGATGCCTACTAGGAAAACTGCTAGCCGATCGGAAGCCTTAATCCGGCTAGCGCATATGTGCCTAGTAGTTCTCCCAGTTGCGCAGATTCGGGTCGGAGTTGAATCTGAAGCCACCTGGTAGTAGCTGTTTTCCTGGCAGCCACTCTCTGAACGCTATCGTCGTCGGTTGCGCATTCGCTGTCTGATCACGGACGGGAAACTCTACGCAGGAGAGGAATCCCTTGAACCGAGCGCGGATTCTCATCGCTGACGATCATCAGCCTATCCATGAAAGAGTGAGAGATCTCTTACAGGCAAGCTATGACGTGGTCGGGGCAGTTACCAACGGCATCGACCTGGTGGACCAAGCCATGAGTCTCTGCCCTGAGTTGATCGTGCTCGACATAACAATGCCAGGGATGACCGGAATCGAAGTAGCACATGAATTGCGCGATTTGGGATTGACAGCAAAGTTGGTTTTTTTGACGGTGCATGAACGTGTTGAATTTGTCCACGCATGCCTGGCAGAAGGGGCACTGGGATATGTGATCAAGTCGCGGCTGAACGTCGATCTCATTCCCGCGATCGAGCAGGCTCTGTCCGGACATCGCTTTATTTCGCCACCATTATCACGCTGACCTCTCTTCGACAACCTCACAACGCAAAAGACATGGGTGGTTGCCGCAGGTTGAACACTTCGAAACGAGGCGGCATCGTCTGGCCGCTACGCCGATTGCTTCTCCCTACGTGGAACGCATGTCGCGAGACTGGGAGTTTTCCTAGTTGTCATGGCGGCGGTTTTCCCTCGATACTCCAGGCTGCGTATCTTGATTCACGGCAAGTTCACTAGTGCGAAGAGAGCACATTTAGCATAGGTAAACGACGGGACGGCTGGGCAGTGGAGCCTCATCCTCAACTCAGTCGACAGCGTCGGCTGGCATCAAGGTCGGCGAATTCAACGACGAAATTGGCAAGGTTGGGATTGCGGGTTTGGCAGAGTCCGTATGGCCTCATGATCTGGTCGAGTTTGCCTGCGAACTCCGGGATGCACATCCCGAACTTCTGAAGGTCCGAAACTATAAGGAGCACAAGAATGCGATTAAGAATTAGGCTCGAAGTCGCTCTCGTTACTTGCGCATTTTTAGGGAGCGCGTCGTCCTTGCTGGCTCAACAGAAAGGGCAGTACGTTCCGGGGCAGTTTGGCCTAAACGCCGGCTCCATTCCCGCGCCCGGTATGACCTATGCCAACCTGGCTCTGAATTACTCCGCCAGCCAGTTGAATGACTCCAACGGAAACCGCCTCCTTCAGAACGTCACCGGCACTTATTCCTTTTGGGTCGATGAAAACATCTTCTATTACGTTCCGAAACACAAGATTCTCGGCGGGTATTTCATGCCCTATTTGGCGCTCAACTTCGCCAGCGGGGAGCTGGTAGCCGCCTTCCCTCCGCTTTTGCCCGCGCTGGGGGGAACCGGGATTAATCTCAGCGGAGGTGGCTCTGGTTTGGCCGACATGTGGGTTGAGCCGGTCCTGATGGGCTGGCATTTTCGCAAACGAGTTGACTTCAACGCCGGATACGCTTTTACCGCCCCGACTGGCAGCTACACAGCGGGAGCAAGCGACAACGTAGGCTCCGGATATTGGGGGAACAATATAACCTCCGGCACCACGCTCTACATCACCAAGAACCAGGGGACCACTGCCAACCTGATGACCGACTGGGAAGCTCATGGGTCAAAAACCGTCGCCAGCATCCCTTCGGGCCAGTTCAGCCAAATCACCCCGGGACAGGCCTTCACCGACGAGTGGGGATTTGGGCAGGTTCTTCCCCTGAAGAAGGACATGAGCATGCTCGCCCAGCTTGGATTGGTCGCGTATGACCAGTGGCAGGTCACCGCCAACGGCGGCAATTATCTGATTGCCGGCATGCCGGTGGCGGCGAGCAATGTGCCCTACTACTCAGTGCATTCCTTGGGTGTTCAGGCTAACTTGATCATGCCCGCGAAGAATGTGGTCGGATTCTTCAAGTACTACGACGAGTATTCGGCCAAGGCCCGTCCGGAAGGACGCACGATCGACTTCGGCTTTTCGTGGACATTACGAATTCCAAAGCCAGCCCCTGCGGCAAAGCCGTAGAGACAAGCGAGAATATTTGCGCGATGAGGCGGCAATCGTCTCACAACGCATGCCAGTATTAAGTATTGGATTAGACCCCTGCTGTACTCAATTCTGAGGCGCCACTTTATCAATCGTCGCGGCTTCGCTTTCTGTGCGAACATGAATTGCCGAAACTTTTCAACATCGAACGTTCTGGGCAGCAATTTCTGTAGCTCCGAGTGCTCACTTCGTCATCGCCAGCGAATTTACTGGAAAAAACAAGGAAACGAGCTCAGAAAGAAAGGGTTTGCAGAGGCCAGGAAGCTTAAAAAGAGCGGCGCAAAATCGGCATAAACATACTTGCCACACCCAAGTAGCCTGTTTATCCTGCAAATTTATACAAGCAATGACAACAATGATATTCTCACTGTTCTCAATGGAGAGCGCCCGAAAGCGTGCGGTCAGAGCCAACTGAAATTGATTCCTTGAAGAGGAGACATGAGATTTGATGGTGCAGGCGTGGCGCAGCGGAAAGCGAAGCCCAGCGAACCGGTGACCACGCGCAGACGATTTCTCCAGTCGACGACCGGGCTGCTCCTGTCGTCCTCGGCTCTCGCCGAATTTCTACCCTCGAGACTAGTGGGAACGAATCCGACAATTCCTCCCAGGCTCAGTTCATTGGTGAAGATCTCGACGCCAGAGAAATCGATCGAGGAGTCTTTTTGGATTTCCGCGAAGCTAACCAACGATATGCGTCATCTGGCCACGGAATTCTACGGCAAGGAGGGCTGGCTGGCGGTTTCCGATGGCAAGCACCAGCCACAACACGGATATGACCCGCGTGATTTTCGCTATGGCCCCAAATGTGCCGCATATCTTTACGGCGATGAACCGACGTTTGCTGCCGAAATGGGCAAACGCATCCTCGAGGACGAAACCGATCCAAAAGACGGGCGCATTCTCTGGGCTAGCAACGGGCAAACTGCCATCCATCTCGCCCAAGTGGTTAAGCATTTTTCCGACTATGTTGTTTACGGCGGTCAGCCCAATCTTGTCCGGGAGAACTGGCCACGTATTACACAGATGGCTCGATGGGCGCTTGCCTACTATGACAGTAATCATGACGGCCTCATCGAGAGTGGCCCGCTTGTGCCCAACAACTTTTGGGCATTGATGGTCGGCGAGCCGTTAAATTTTCCAATGGTAAAGAATTGCAGCAAAGATGTAGTTGTGGTTGCAACGATGGAGGTGTGCGAGTTCCTCCAATTGATGGCCCGTTATGCAGCGCAGTACGACCTGCCGGACGCCGAATGGTTCTCTTCGCGGGCGACGCAGACCCACGAAGCGATTGAGTCAATGGCGTTCGACACGGCGGCGGAATACTACTATCTGCTACGGAGGACGGCCGAGAACCGCTGGTATCACAGCATCAACGGAATCAACGAAGACAGCCGTGAACTGGATGTAACACCTTACTATTCCTCCATAGTCAGCGGCGACTGGTCGCGAGCCGTGAGTGTTGCAGACTATGCTCGCACGGTATTGCTCGATTACCGAATCTTCCCCATGCCCCTGGACTATCCGACGTATACCTGGGTCAGTCCGAACTATCGAGATCCTTTCAGCGGCATTCCAGGCGGGGCCTGGGAGGAAGCTTATTACAACTGCGTGCGAGCGTGGTCCCATTGCCGATTGCTCGATGCCGTTTATGAGGCCGTGCGGCGAAGAAGCGAGGCGCAGGTCCGCGATGGGACGGCCTGGGAATCATATAGCCAAGACGGCCGTCCGCATGGACGGGACCGCTATGGAATCTCCGCAGCCGCTCATATCAATGCGATCATTGAAGGATTGTTCGGCATTGTTCCGACTGGATTCGGATTTGATGAAGTTGATATTTCGCCCAACTTGCCGATACATTGGGCCGGACAGGCTCCAGCAGCCATCCAGGTAGCCTTGCCCGGTGGTGGGTTCCTGGGATATGAGTGGTCCTGCAATCTGAAGGCACGCACGCTCGACCTATTCTTCGAGTCGGACCGCCAACGAAATGGAAACTTTCGCATTTTTGTCCCAGGACCGGTGGCTCAAGTTGTCTGGGACGGCAACCTGCTTCGTGGAGGAGAATACGACTCCGCAGTCTATGTAAACCACGGAATGTTCGTTCTGCTCCATAAGCCGTTTTATCGTCATAAGCTCCACATTGAGTTTGGCACCTGCGAATCGTTCGGGCTCCCCCCAGCTTCATGCGGGATCATTCCTTAAGCTCAGCGCCGCGCGCGCCGTCATGATGCGCTGAGATTTTCTCTTGCTGGTCAAAGTGTTTTTTTTCTCTTTAGGGGAATCCAATCAAGATGTTTCTCTTTGTCAGAGGAAGCGTGCCAGAGTATGAGCGATGCAAGGCACTCATCTCCGCCAAAGGGCTTCGCCGGCGAGAGGCCGCTTCAGGTTGCCGAATGCGGCTCAAGTTGACGGCTGCGGATCGATCAGTGACGTCGCAATTTGGCACTCATGGCAAATCTCGGTGCATAGTCCCGTTCTGAATATCGAGGGCCCGGTGAGGGGCCCATATATGGACCGCGGCACAACGACGACGCCGTTCGACATGGTTGTGCTGAATCAGATGAGTCGTTTCCACCTTGCCATCGACGCGCTGAAGAATGTTCCACGATTGCGTTCCCAGGTTTCCGACGTGATCGATATGTTCAACCGAGAGCTGTACGAACATCATGAGTATATTCGGCAACATCTCGAAGACATGCCGGAGATCAGAAATTGGCATTGGACGGCTGACTTCAGTGAACCGAGCACCGCTCCACCGTTGGCCAAAGGTCATCCTCGCGCAAGCATGTTTACCGATAGCTAGAGTGGCCTTTTTGCACTCCCGGTTGATATATCCACTAAGCGGAGTGGACAATGCGAAGCACAAACTTGAACGGCGTGAAAGAGACGAAAAGACAAATACGGCCGCGCACAAACAGGGTGCGATTCTCGGCGGTAACTTCGGTCGACTCTGCACCACGCCGGCCTGAATCCTGACTTGCTGGCTAGCCTGGAATGAAGCTGTTTCCGCATCGGCGACGTTCGATGAGAACAGGGCGGAGCGATTGCCTTCCTGGACGGTGATTTGCCCCGCTGAAAATCAGAGAAGCCGAACGAGGTCCTGTAACCTTCATCTGGCCGATCGACTCTCATAGGTTGGGCGTGAAAGGAACATGCCTGACGAGGAGAGCCTCGATGAGTCCAGCCGTGCGACGCGCATCCATTGGCCTGGTAGCTGCCGGCATTGCAGGCATGGTGTTCCTGAAAGCAGGAACCGAACCCATTGCGGAGTATGTCTTTGGGACCTTGTCGGGCATGGGCTATGCGGTTCTTATGCCTCCGCGAAAAGACGCATACGTTGACTCCATCATGGCCGCGGGCTCCTTCGGGTTTCCGTTATGGGGAATTTCGAACATCGTACTTTTTCCTGCGTTGTCCGGCCGGTTTATGGAAGCCGGCTTTGCGTCGATGCAGGAACAGCTGCCCAGCTTATTTTTGTGGATTCTCTATGGTGTTTTGTTCGGCTTCTTGCTGCAACTCGGCAGCGAGGGTGTTGATGCAATATGGGGTAAGGAGGCTCCGGAGGATGCAGTATCGCCTGTGGCTTCCAGGCACGTCCTGATTCTGGGCGGTGGTTTCGCCGGGATGAAGACTGCGGAAGAGCTCGAAGAGAGGTTGGCCGGAGACTCTTCGGTATCGGTCACCCTGGTCAGCGAAACAAATGCGCTGCTGTTTACGCCTATGCTCGCTGAGGTGGCGGGCAGCAGCCTGGAGCCAAGCCATATAAGTCCGCCCCTGCGAACAAGTCTGCCTTACACGCGGGTAGTTCGCGGGTCAGTCACATCAATTGATTTGGAGAACTGTAGGGTCGTTGTCGATGGCGCAGGCGCTAACGGTCCTGGGCATGAGCTGAAATACGATCACCTGGTGCTGGCGCTTGGGGCGGTATCGAACCATCTCGGCATGGCCAATGTCGAAAAGTCTGCATTCAACTTCAAGACGCTGCTGGATGCCATCCGCATACGCAACCATGTCATCGAGATGTTTGAGCGCGCGGACAAGGAGTCCGATGCGGGTATCCGCAGCCGCCTCCTTACTTTTGTTGTTGCTGGCGGGGGATTCGCCGGAGTAGAGCTGGCCGGCGCCCTCAATGATTTCGCCCACAGTATCCTCGCTGATTACCGCAATCTGACAAAAGACGAACTGCAGATCGTCCTGGTGCATTCCCGAGACCGGATTCTGCCGGAGCTTAGTGAAGAGCTTGCACGCTATGCTCTGAAGAAGATGGCTGAGCGGGGCGTGACCTTCTGCCTGAACAGCCGTTTGACAGATGCCGGACCCGGCAAGGTTGTTCTAAGCGAAGGCAGCATTTCAGCAGACACTCTGATCTGGACAGCAGGCACGACGCCGAACCCTTTGCTGAAAGAACTGCAGATTGATACGGACAAGCGCGGTGCGGTCATTGTTGATACAACCCTAGCGGTCGGCAGTCGGCCCGGCATCTGGGCCATTGGAGACTGTGCCGTGGTGACCGATGCGCGAACAGGGGAGCCCTGTCCGCCGACGGCACAGTTCGCCATAAGAGAGGCCGCTGTGCTCGCTCGGAACATCCATGCTTCCCTTGAGCGGCGACCTTTGGAGTCATTTCACTTCGATTCTCTTGGAGCTTTGTGTGTGATCGGCCATCAAACGGCCTGCGCGGAGATCACCGTCCCCTTTGCGCGGTCGAAATCTTTCCGCTTTTCGGGCCTGTTGGCGTGGGGCATGTGGCGCGGGATTTATTTGATGAAGCTTCCCGGTCTGGAACGCAAACTACGAGTGCTGACGGCGTGGACTCTGGAGCTGTTTTTCCCGCGCGACAGCGTTCAAACCATCGATCTCGGCGAAAGGTAAGTCAGGCAGTGTCAAAGGAAGCAGAAAAAGCGCGCTCGCAGCGAATGAATTTGGTGCTGGGGTTCTGTACGGGCTTGGTCGGAGGGGCCATCTGGAATCTTTGCCTTCATGCACCTCCATCCCACGGCCTTCTGCTAGGAGCGGGCTTCGGCATTTTCTTTGCGATTTTCCTGGTCACGCAGGCCACAAGCCCCGGTGCCGGTCTTATCTGGGGGCTTAGCACTGCGTTTCTGTTGTGGATGCTGCAGCCAATGTGCGAATCATTCTTGAAAATCAGTGCCCAAAATTCACTGTCAATGCTTCAGGACGTTCGTCAGCGATTTCCCGAACTGGTTGCCGATCTGGTCTGTCTAGGATTGCCGGTCGGGGTGTTGCTTGGGCTTCGAGGAACCGAACAGAATGAAAACGCTGGGCCGCCGTTCCGATGGGGGCGGGCGATTGTCGCTGGCGGGTTTGCCGGAGTTGCGAGTGGTCTGATCTTTGGATACTGGATGCTGGCGGGAGATTTTTTCCCGCTTCTCGCAGGACTCGGTGATTTCCACTCACAAACCATGGCGGTCGCTGCTCAATTTGGGGTGGCACTCGCTATTGGCGCCACCTTTGGGCTGCTGTTTCAGCGCGATGTTCACGGATACGGCTCCTGCATGGGGTGGGGTGTCGGATACACGATGTTCTGGTGGTTCGCCGGGCCGCTCTTCTTATTTCCGCTTCTGACGCATACCCGGCTGAACTGGTCGGCGGAGCACGCGAGTGATCTCTTCGGCGTTCTAGTCGGCCACATACTCTATGGACTCATTCTCGGTATAAGCTACGCGACCTTCGACCGTATCTGGGTTCGGCTTTTCGTCCAGTCGGATCCTTTGAACCGAAAGCCGGAGGGCCCTGGGCTCCGCATACTCCGCTCGCTGCAATGGGGACTTGCGGCTGGTTTTGCTGGTGGAGTGGTATCCAGTCCCGTGATGATGGCGACGGGAATGTTCCCCGGTGCACATCACGCTCTCGTCGAGGGCCTGGTCCTGCACCTCCTGGTTAGCGTCCTGATCGGCATGAACTTCGGCCTTCTGTTCCGCGATGAGGCGTCGAACATCGGCGTGGGAATCGGGTGGGGATGGCTCTTTGGCTTGATGTGGTGGTACGCCGGTCCGATGACGTTACTGCCGCTTCTATCTACGGGAGAGATCGACTGGCGACCGAGCGCTGCCGCGCGCCTCCTACCCTCCGCAGTCGGCCACTTGATCTATGGTGCAGTCACTGCATTCGTTTTTCTTGCTATCGAACACCGGGTGAGTCGGCGAAGCAGACGTGTTCCAGGAACATCGAAATTCCAGGCAGGCGACTCTCGCCCCTTTTCTCCTGCTCCCGCACTCTGGATGTTCGTGCTTGGCCTCGGCATCCTTCTCCCAGTATTGCTGGGATGATATTCGTCGCCGGGACCCTACGCGCGGTACCAGACCTCGACGCCCCAACGAGAGATAGCATAGCTGCGATCAGGGTTCCCGAGAGAGCCGAAACTTCTCGGCGATAACGCCGGGTTCAAATCCCGTCGGGGGCGACAAATACGATCGGTGAGCTTACGCTCAGTCCTGGTCTGGCACTCCTGCCGCAATTCAGCCGCTTGAGTTATTCACAACGAGCAAATTCACGAGTATCGCCGGCCCTTTGGGAGAATTTGCGGAGGATCGGCTCCACAAACACATTCAGACGCTGTCACCGGGCAACGGCAATCGCTGCATAAACGATCCTCACCGCACTTTCGCTGTCTCAGCACAGACTTTGGTCTAGATCCGACGTTGTTTGTAACTATTCGGGGCGCCACCTCTCTAACGCGGTGAAAGGTGTCGCCGGGCGAGGTGGGTGAACCCTACCCACTATCGGGATTATGGAGGCCTGAGGGATGAGATGGAGCACTTGATCAAGTTGTACGTTGAAGTAGCGGGAGGTTTGTCCCATCTCCAATCATCGTTTCTTCTAACGGTGCGGCGGTATCGGGGATGGCAATTTGATCAGACCGGTTGGGGCAAATTGCCTAACATCGCGAAGATCCCTGCGTTCTTCACAAGTCTCAGCATTCCACTTCCCTTATTCAATGCTCATTTCATTTCGGGGCTCGAATTCAACGGTGGAATCCTTCCGATCCTGGGCTTGGGCGCCAGGCTTGTGGGCCTTCTTCTGGCTGCTAACATGTTTGTGGCTTATTGGCCAGCCGATCGTGAAGCGCTGGGTTCTATCCTGTCCGATTTGGGCAAGTTCTATTTGGCCGATCCGTACAATTTTCTGTTTGCGTCTCTGATAGTCCTGATTTTCGGAGCGGGCTTTCTTTCCATAGACCACGTCATTGCGAGACGCGTGAAGGGGCAGGCCTGATTGGTATGGATGCGGATCTCTCAGTACGGAATGAAGCGCAGATGATCGCCTCTATACTGGGGGGTGACAGGGAGCAGTACCACGAGTTAATTCGCCCGTATGAGCGCAGCGTATACAAGATGGCGCTGTCATTTATGAAGAATCAATCTGATGCCGAAGATGTCGCCCAGGAAGCATTTCTCAAGGCATTCAGGAAGCTCGCGGACTTCCGTGGGCAAGCAAAGTTCAGCACCTGGCTTATCAGCATCACATTGAACGAAGCGCGAGGTCGTCTGCGGCGGCAGGCAACGGTTCGCATGGTGTCGCTCGACGAGTCCCCTGAAGAGGACGGTCACATTTCGCCGGCACTGCTCAGAGACTGGCGCGAGGTTCCCTCAGAGGCGCTCGAGCGGCAGGAGATCCGCCAGATGCTCCAGGACGCGATTGCCAATTTGTCGCCGCGATATCGAGAAGTCTTACTTCTGCGGGACGTGGAAGAGTTTTCTATCGAGGAAACTGCCTCAGCACTCGCGATCACAGCCGGCACAGTGAAGGTTCGGTTGCATCGCGCCCGAATGATGATGCAGAAGGAGCTGGCGCCGAAACTCAAGAACGCAGGTCCACGGAGGAGGTGGTTTCGATGGTCATAGAATGCAAGCACGTTTGGAACTACATCTCCGACTATCTTGACGACACGTTATCTGCCGAGACCAGGGACCTGGTCCAACGGCATCTGGAACATTGCGAGATTTGCTCTGCAATCCTAGACTCGAGCCGCAATATTATCGTGCTCACCGCCGACGACCGGGTGTTTGAATTACCGCTCGGATTCAGCGAGCGTTTGCACGCAAGGCTATCCGAAGAGATCGGGAGCTAGCCAGCACAAGATCGTTGAGGATGCCGGCTAGATGGAGCCGTGCAGGTGAATGTGGATCACCCATTCGATCGCCACCAAGAGCAGGGTGAGGATGGCAAGAGCGACCTGGATCCGTTCAGCGCGTAGTGTGCCGGCAGACACTGGACCCACCCGCCATTGAGAAGAAGGTCGGGCGCGCAACGACCTTACGCGCCATATCGCATAGAGGTTGATCGCAGACCCGGCAACCGCGACGGTCTCCATGGGGATACGGATCGCCGCGCCATGGACGGAGGCGAGCAAATTCATACCGGCTGTCGCAGCGGCCAAAGAGCCGATTCCAATGAGAAGTCGAAGACCGCTGAGCGCCATGAAGGCTGTGCATGCGCTCTGGAGCAAGATAAACAACAGGCTGGTAAGTCCAATGACCCAAGAACGGCTCTTCACATTATTCGGTGGGCGAGTATTTACTGGCGCGTCCTGTTCGAGCAAGGTAGTTCTCCATCCGCAGTGCTAACTCTTTTTGACCAGCTTCGGGCTCGTTTCTCAAGCCAAACAAGCCCATGCGATCTTGATGACGATATCAAAACGCTGTGGCGCAGAATCATACGGTCGCGCCCACACAGCCAGAAACTGCACGGTTCAAGAGAGCGCGGGATAGGTCGTGTAGCCGGCAGCGCCTCCTCCGTAGAAAGTCTTTGGGTCTGGTTTATTCAGAACAGCTCCGAGTTGCAGCCTCCTGGGCAGATCCGGGTTCGCTAGAAAGGCGCGTCCGTATGCGACGGCGTCGGCATGCCCGGTCCGTAATGCATCCTCTCCTCTGAGGCCATCATATCCGCCATTCACGACGTAGAGACCTTTCCAAAGCGTTCTGAGGTGAGCCGACAAGGCAAGATCCTCCTCACTGCTTCCTTTGCTGTTCTGAGCAGTTTCAGCGACGTGAAGGTACCCCAGTCCATACCCGTTGAGTCTTCCAACTGCGACGGAGAAGGTTTCGAGGGGGTTGTCGTCCATCATATCGTTAAAGCCAGTCGTAGGAGAGATTCGCACACCCACATGCCCGCTGTCCCAGGCTTCGAGAACGTGTTCGACTGCTGCTGTGAGAAAGCGGACTCGATTCGACGCAACACCTCCATATTCATCGGTTCGCCGATTCGATCCTGTTCGGAGAAATTGATCGATCAAGTATCCATTCGCGGCATGAATCTCGACCCCGTCAAATCCGGCCTCTTTCGCGTTGCCGGCTGCCCGCCGATAATCGTCCAAGGTCCCTTTGATCCCGCTCGCCGTCAAGGCAACCGGTTCCGCGACCTGTGCCAGACCGGTAGCAATTAGCGTTTGGCTATTGGCACGGATTGCGGAAGGAGCTACTGGCTGTGCATTGTTCGGTAACAAGGACGAATGGGAGATTCGGCCGACATGCCACAACTGAAGGAAGATCCGGCCTCCACTCTGATGAACGGATTCGACGATTCGGCTCCATGCTCGCACCTGTTCGGGGGAATAAATCCCTGGGGTATTGATGTACCCTTTGCCCATGGGCGAGATTTGCGTCGCCTCGGTCACGATGAGTCCAGCCAAAGCGCGCTGCGAGTAGTAAGTCGCCGCGAGTTCGCTCGGAACGCCATCTGCGTCTGCTCGGTTGCGTGTAAGGGGCGCCATAAACACGCGATTCCTGAGCACGAGTGACCCTAGCTGAACTGTTTCGAATAGCCTTTTCATTGTGAACCCCTGTTGCTGAACCACGTGGCGGCTGCTGGTGACAGGCCGGCTGGGGAAGAATTCCTATCAGGTTTGACATGCCTGCTCCGTACTCTGACCTGATCGGTATGGGTACGAACTCTGTTATTGAGTCGGCAACTTGCCAGCCGTCTCTGCTTTCCGCTCCTTCCAAACAGCAAATGCAGTGAGCAAGTCGAGGAGGAGAACGACACAGGGAATCACAGGTGCTTTGATACCGAGAGGAAGGACGCCAGCAGGCACCTGAGGCTGCAGCTGGACATAGATCGCCATGGCCATCTGAGAGAAGAGGAGCAAACACGCTATGAAGAGGAGTTGCTCTCTGCTTTTTGCGGTCAGCGATCTTCGAAACCATGGCAGTAAGAAGAGGACGCCGGTGACCATTTCCCCCAGTTTGCCAGCTAGAATCGCCTCATGGGGTAGATGACTCTGTTGAATCTGGATATCAAACCATCCACGGAATGGCTGGAAAAATTTCAGGAATCCGAACATAAACATCAGAACTCCCAGGAACGGGGATAAAGCCTTGCTTAGGCGACGAGACATTTTTCTTTCCAACTTTCGACTTTCCGGAAAAGACAGACAGGTCTGTCTCGCTCCCTCAACAGTATAGACAGACTAGTCTGTCTCGTGTCAACATGAATTCGATGAGAACACCCAAAAAATCCGATCCGCGAGATAGAATTCTGGAGGTAGCCGACCGCCTCTTCTACGCAGAGGGGGTCCGCGCGACCGGCACCGAAAAGATCATGTCGATCGCCGAAGTCGCAAAGGCGACGTTTTATCGGCATTTTGAAAGCAAGGACGCCCTCGTGCTGGCGTACCTCGAAAACCGCGATCGAGCCCTTTGGGATTATCTTTCTCATCCCACTTCCCCAAAGGATCTGCGTGAGGCTCTGACCAAGTTCGAACAAATGGCGAAACGGCCCGAAGTAATCGGCTGCCCGTTCCTTCGTATCGCAACCGAATACCCGGATACTGCCCACCCGTTTCATCGCCTGGCGATCGAACACCAAGACAAGATTCTCGACTATCTAACCAATCTGCTAAAGCCCTTCGCAATCGACAAAAGGGCGGCAGCCGCGGCGATACTGAGCGTCATCGATGGCGCCCTGTCCATGCGAATGCTCTATGGGACTTCGAAGGAGATTCCGATTGTCTCGCCCGCCGAAGCAGTACTCACGGGCTTTCAGAGCGCGCGAGCTCAACGTCGCAGATGATTGCCTGTCCATCTGGCTCTTGCTGCAATTGCCGAGATTGTGCTGTCCTTTTTCTCGGGAGTACGCATTAAGCGCAACCTCAAGTTCGGCAAAGCCTCGACCCGCGAGATTGAAAACTTCATCACAGCCCTTCGCAGTCTCTAATCAAACGAGTCGTTCCTGAAGCCAATCTGTGAGCTTCCATCGAAAAAGTTTTGCATCTTCCTGCTGAGCGCAACTTCTGTCTCTCCAACTTGAAAGCAAAAGCGCTCGATGCGGTGCAATGTCATTGCGGATCTGAGTTTGTGAATCCATCGTCTTTATCGCTTCATCCAAGGCTTCACATACATACGTGTTCTCGCGGCGCGAACGCTCCCAAACAGAGAACCTAACTGAGAGAAAGTTTGAAGCTTGATTGGAGAATGAGTATGAATGAGCCTCTTAAGCCCAAGGCGTCGACGTTTTTCCTGAAGTCAGTGATGGTAGGTATCCCGTTGGGAGTGTTGGCCGTTGGCGCAGGACTCCTGGCAGGGTGCGGCAAAAGCGTAAGCGCTTCATCTCCCACCCTTCGCCCCGCGATGAATGTGAGCGTGGTGAAGGCGGAGACGAGCAATGTGCCGCTGACCGGCGAATGGGTGGGAACGCTCGACGGCTATGTTGATGCTCAGATTCAGCCACAGGCGAGCGGTTACTTGATCCGCCAGGATTATCGCGAAGGCACGCAGGTAGAAAAGGGTCAGGTATTGTTCGAGATCGATCCTCGCCCGTTTCAGGCTGTGCTTGAACAGGCGCAGGGCCAGCTGGGGCAGGCGCAGGCGCAGCTTGCGCTGGCAAAGATCAACGTGAATCGCGATACGCCTCTGGCCGAGGCGCATGCGATTGCCAGAAGCCAACTGGACAACGAGATCCAGCAAGAGGCGCAGGCGAAAGCAACGGTGGAGACGGCGGAGGCAGCCGTGACCACGGCAAACCTTAATCTCGGCTTTACCAAGGTGCGATCGCTGATCACCGGCGTTGCAGGGCAGGCGACAACTCAAGTCGGCAACCTGGTGAATACGCAATCGGTGCTGACTGCGGTTTCCCAGCTGAACCCCATCAAAGTTTATTTTTCCATCAGCGACAGTGAGTATCTTGCCTTGACAAGGCGCGCGGATGGAAGCGGCAGCGGCCTGCTTCATGGCGCATCGAAGCTACCGCTCACGCTGACCCTTTCCGATGGTGAAGTGTATCCGTACACGGGCCATGTGATCTTTGTCGATCGGCAGTTGAACACGCAGACCGGAGCCATTCGAATTGCTGCCGCGTTTCCGAATCCAGGCAACGTGCTTCGTCCGGGCCAATTCGGGCGGGTGAAGGCAGAGACCGGAGTTCTGCACAATGCAGTTCTTGTACCGCAGGCAGCGATCACCGAGTTTCAGGGCCAGGAGCAGATCTACACCGTTGGGAAAGACAACACGGTCCACACGAACAACGTGACACTCGGCCCCCAGTATGGCAATAGCTGCGTAGTCAAAAGCGGACTGGCCGGCGGTTCTCTCGTGATTACCGACAATCTTCAGAAGCTCCGCGAGGGCGCGCCGGTCAATCCGCGACTCACGAACTTCCAGGTGGCCGCGGGCACGCAGTCAAATCAACCGGCGGGAAATTAAATCATGTCGAAGTTCTTTATTCGCCGGCCCATCGTTGCGATTGTCATCGCCATCATCACGGTTGTGGTTGGCATCGTCTCGCTGTTCACGCTGCCAATTTCGCAGTTCCCCGACATTGTTCCGCCGGAGATCCTGGTAACGGCGACGTATCCCGGGGCGGACGCCAAGACCGTCAGCCAGGCGGTTTCCACTCCGCTTGAGCAGCAGATGAACGGCGTGGACAACATGATCTACATGAACTCCGTCAGCGCCAACAACGGCGTGGTGCAGCTCTTTGTAGATTTCGACGTCAAGACAGATCCCAACATCGACCAGGTTCTGGCCCAGCTGCGGGTCGATCAGGCACAGTCCCAACTGCCGGCGGAGGTCACGACAGCCGGCCTCACAGTGCAGAAGGCGTTGACGTCGCCGCTGATGCTGATCGCCATCAGTTCGCCTGGCGGCAAGTTGAGCCATGACTTCCTGACCAACTACGCCGTGATCAATCTTCAAGACCAGCTCGCACGTGTGAAGGGAGTCTCGCGGGTACAGGTTTTTGGAGGACAATATGCGCTTCGCATCTGGGTAGATCCGAATAAGCTTGCCAAACTCGGAGTCACGGCGACGGACGTGATCTCCGCAATACAGACGCAGAACGATGTCCACCCGGCGGGGCAGATCGGTGGCGAGCCGATTCCGCAAGGCCAGCAGTTCACCTACACGGTCCGCACGCAAGGGCGCCTTGTCACGCCTGAACAGTTTGGAAACATCATCCTGCGCGCCAATCCCGACGGGTCCGTCCTTCACCTTAGCGACGTTGCTCGCGTCGAGCTGGGAGCCCAGTCGTATGGCATCTCAGCCCGGTACAACCAGGCACCCGCAGGGGTCATGGCGATTTACCAATTGCCCGGTTCAAACGCGGTTGAGACTGCGAAAGCCGTGCGACAGCGCATGAAGGAGCTCTCCGCCACCTTCCCGCCAAGCATCGCCTACAGCGTTCCGCTGGATACCACCAAGGCCGTGACGGCGGGTATCCACGAGATCGTGTTGACGCTCTTTGAAGCGCTTGGTCTAGTGGTGCTTGTCGTATTCATTTTTCTACAAGGCTGGCGCGCTACTCTCATTCCGCTGCTCGCCGTTCCTGTTTCGCTGATCGGGACATTCATCATCTTCCCCGCGCTCGGCTTCTCCATTAACACGCTTTCGCTGTTCGGATTAGTGCTGGCGATTGGTCTGGTCGTCGATGACGCGATTATTGTCGTTGAGGCAGTTGAGCACCACATCGACGAGGGCATGGATCCGAAATCGGCGAGTGAGAAGGCAATGGAGGAGGTCGGCGGTCCGGTTGTCGCGATCGCGCTGATTCTGGCGGCCGTCTTCATTCCTACAGCGGCGATTCCCGGCATCACCGGGCGTTTGTATCAGCAGTTCGCAGTGACGATTGCGATCTCCGTGCTGATCTCGGCCTTCAACGCACTCACGCTCTCGCCGGCGCTTTCTGCGCTGCTATTGAAGCCCAGGGAAAAGGGCCGCAAGCCGAGTCTGCTCGGCAGAGGGTTTGCCTTATTCAACCGGTTCTTCCGGCGTACGACGGACGGATTTGTTCACGCCTCCGGAGTTCTTATTCACAAGTCCGCCTTCGCGATGCTCGGCCTGATTCTTGTCGGAGTGGCTGCCGTGTACATGGGCAGCAGCCTTCCCTCAGGATTCATTCCCACCGAAGATCAAGGCTACATGTTTCTCGCTTTGCAGCTTCCTGACAGCGCCTCCGCACAACGCACTGACGCCGCGGAGCAGAAAATCACGACTGCCCTGCTCAAGACTCCCGGCGTTGAGGGAGTGATCGCAGTCAACGACTTTTCGCTGCTCACGCAAGTGCAGAGCACCAACTCGGGCTTCTTCTTTGTGAACCTGAAGCCATGGGCCGTCCGAAAGAGCAAAGAAGAGCAGCTCGCTTATATTCAGAGCCATTTGCAGCGGCAGCTTGCCGCAGATCCGGACGGTATCGCCTTCGCGTTTCCCCCGCCCTCCATTCCGGGCATCGGAACTTCGGGTGGCGTGACCATGATCCTGGAAGATCGCTCGGGTTCAGACGATCCTGCGACACTGACGAAGAACGTTTTCACCTTTCTCGGGGCTCTTGCCAAACGTCCTGAGATCGCGGCCGCCATCCCCTCCTATCAGCCGGGGGTACCGCAGCTCTACGCCGATGTCGACAAAGAAAAGGCGCTCGAGCAGCAGGTGAGCCTCGACAGCGTCTACACCACGATGCAAACCTTTATGGGCGGCTATCTGGTGAACTACTTCAATCGCTTCGGACGTCAATGGCAGACCTACGTCGAGGCAGAAGGCACGTCCCGCACGAACATCGCGAACATCGACCAGTTCTACGTGCGCAGCGCCAACGGCAGCCAGGTGCCGCTCAACTCGCTGGTCACCGTGAAGCGAACCACCGGTCCGGAATTTATCTACCGATTCAACGAATACAACGCCGCGCAACTGAACATCACGGGCGCGCCGGGATACAGTTCCGGCCAGGTACGCAAGGCGCTGGAAGAAGTCTTCAAACAGACGATGCCGCCGGGAGCCGGCTTTGATTACTCGGGCATGTCGTTTCAGGAGCAGCAGGCCGAGAAGGGTGTGCCCTCGTGGGCGGTGTTCGGGCTCTCGCTTGTTTTCGTCTTTCTCATCCTGGCTGCGCTGTATGAGAGCTGGACGTTGCCCTTCAGCGTCCTGCTCAGTACACCGGTCGCCATTCTGGGCGCATATCTCGCCTTGCATGCGCGCCATTTTGAGAACGACATTTTCGCGACCATCGGTCTGGTCATGCTGATTGGCCTCTCCGCCAAAAACGCCATCCTCATCGTGGAGTTCGCGAAATTGAACTATGAAGCGGGACAAAGCATCTGCGATGCCGCTCTGAATGCTGCCCGCCTGCGTTTTCGTCCCATCGTGATGACAGCCCTGGCATTTATTGTCGGGTGTCTGCCGTTGTGGGTGGCAACGGGATCGGGTGCTGCCTCGCGGCAAATCCTGGGGACTGTTGTTGTCGGCGGCATGACACTTTCCACCGTCCTCGGCTTGATTTTTATTCCGGTCACTTTTGCGGTGGTTGAATTTCTCTCGCACCGCTTCGTGCGCGGTGGCAAGGGCACCACGATGGATTCGATCTGCGGCCCGGCAGCGCCCTCCGAAGATAAACCCGGCGCGATTGTCGCGCACGCCCGCGTGGACGGTGGCCAGGCATGAAACATCTTCGCCAACTCTTTCGACTAAGCCTCCTCGCCGGAACCATCAGCTGGCTGGCCGGGTGCACCGTGGGCCCAAAGTATGTTCGGCCAAATTACTCGGCGCCACCGGCCTTTCGCGGAGCCGATAATGCACAGGTCGCGAGCGACACCAAAGAATCGCTCGGCGATGAGCAATGGGCTGCGGTCTATCGCGAGCCGGAGCTGCAGGCGCTCATCCGGAAAGCTCTCGCCAACAACTATGACGTTCGCATTGCAGCGCAACGAATCCTGGAGCAGCAGGCGCAGGTCCGGATCACTCGCTCACAGGAGTTCCCAAGCTTCAACGTCGGCGGGACCGGCATCGGCGCGACTCTGCCCTCGTCTCTCGGCACCCAGATTCCCAGCCCTCTGGCGGACGGATCGTTCGATGTGTCAGCATCGTGGACACCGGATTTCTGGGGACTGTATCGCAGGCAGACCGAGGCGGCTCGCGCCCAGCTATTGGCGCAGGTGTGGGCCCAGCGAGCGGTTCGTCTAACGCTTGTGGAGCAGGTCGCGACCGCGTATTTGCAGCTCCGCGCTCTCGATGCCCAACTTGAGATCACCAGGGAAACGATCAAGGCTCGGAGAAATTCCCTGGCCCTGACCGAAACGCTGGAAAGCGGAGGTTCGGCACCCTTGTCCGACGTGCGCCAGGCAGAGCAGCTGCTGTACACCGCAACTTCCCAGGTGCCCCAGTTTGAAGAACAGATTCAACAACAGGAGAACGCAATCGCGTTGCTGCTTGGAGAGAACCCCGGTCCAATCTTTCATACCGACCTGAATGCGCTGGCCCCTCCGCCGCAGAATCTTCCCACCGGCATACCGTCGCAGCTTCTTGAACGGCGGCCGGATATTGAGCAGGCAGAAGCGACCCTGATAGCCGCGAATGCGCAGATCGGCGTCGCGCGCGCGCAGTTCTTTCCCAACCTATCGATCAGCGGCTCGGCGGGAGTGGGCGGCGACAGCCTTGCGACCATCTTTGACCCTGCGGGAAAGACAATCTACGGTATCGGCACGCTGACGCAACCTCTGTTTGAAGGGGGCAAGCTGCGCGGTCAACTTGAGCTTTCGCAGTACACGAAGGAAGAGATGGTGTTGAATTATCAGAAGACGATTGCCAGCGCATTTCGCGATGTGTCCAATGCCCTGATCGCTCTCAACAAGCAGCGAGCCTACCGCGAGCAGCAGGAGAAGCTGGTCGAGGCTGCGACAGATGCAACGCGTCTGGCACGCCTTCGATACCAGGGCGGGTCTACAAGCTATCTCGAAGTGCTCACCACAGACTCAGATCTCTTCGCGGCTCAACTGAATCTGGTGAATGCGCAGGAGGGTGAGGCCCTGTCTCTGGTTCAGCTCTACAGTGCGTTGGGAGGAGGCTGGCAATCCTGAACCTTGCCCCTCGCGACATCTATCCGTCGTTTGGTTTGAATTTCTTGTCAATGAACCGATTGTTTCGCCTGTCGCATCTTGTGGAGCTTCTTCAGGAGTCAGGCTTCAGATGATTTCCTGGTTTCATCGACCAGAGTCCCTACATCCATGTATTGGCTCATACACGCGCCGAAGCAGGGAAGTTATCAAAGTTTTTCCGCCGAGCCGCCGACATTTCGATCTTCGCTACACCTTTCGATACTTCGTTCGGTATTGACAAGACATTTTCTTGCGAGCAAAAACCAATCCTAAAGACCGCATTGGCGATTTATCCATAGTCAACGATGAGAGCTGACGGCATGCACGTTTGCGGCACTTATCTCCAGAGGCAGCCGGCAACTGCAGCATTTATGTATCTATGCGAGCGTCGATCGCTCCGGACGGCCTCGTGACACCCGTCACAAAGCTGCTTCCGGATTTGTGCTATGAATGAAGGGTCGTGCCACGAATTTTATGATCGTGATATTCTCCGTTTTCAAGGGGAACGATTCTCTTTCAAGGAGCAACCATTGGGCGTCCTCACCAGAACCGGCGTTGCACTCGATTGTGATCTGCTCGAACGCTTCGATGATTTCATCTCTCGTCTGGGATATACCAACCGATCGGAAGCATTCCGTGATTTGATCCGCGATCGCCTGGTGGCGGAGCGAACGGCAAGTCCCAATGCGACGGTAGTGGGCACGGTTACGCTCATCTACGACCATCACGCCCATGGGGTAACGGAGAAGCTGACCGAAATTCAGCACGCCAACCACCAGCTGGTGGTTTCGACGAGTCATGCGCATCTCGACTATGACTGGTGCCTGGAAGTCCTGATCGTCCACGGCAAGTCGAGGCGTGTCGAGGAGTTCGCGGGGCGCCTGATTGGATTGAAAGGTGTGCAGCACGGTCGTCTCGTGATGACGGTTGCGCAGCCTGCATCGGGAAACTCTCGCCTGATGAACGGGAAGACACACACTCACAAACATTGATCCCATAGTCGACTCTGGGGAAGGACCCCGTGGTGCAAGCCGGTAACACGAAAATCAACTCAGTGCTACGATCGGCTTCTTTTTGTATTTTTGCGGCAACTGTGATCGTTGCTACGGGTGCTTCAGCGCAAGTGGGGAGTGGTCACGAGGCCGGGCGTGGACAGATGCCGCCTGCAACGAATCGTGAGGCTGTATCCTACCCGGCTATCGGGAGCCATCGTCGATTCGTCTGGCGCGGTGATTGCCGGGGCGACCGTGCAGGTTCAAAGCACGAACGGTACTGTAGAGAGAACGACAAGGTCGGACAAAAACGGCGACTTCATCATTTCTGGACTTGTCGCAGGTACGTACCGATTCGTCGTATCGAGTCCCGACTTTGAAACCAAAGAAATGCAGGTGATAACAGGGGCGAGCTGGGTGCCGACCCGGCTGCGCATCTCTCTGGCCGTGAGCCCCGTGAGCACCACCATCGACGTGCAGGGGCGGCAGGACGATCTTCTCGGGATCGCCGAATCCGCTACGCAGGGTACGGTGGGCGCAAAGGAAATCCAGGATCGCCCGATTCTTCGCGCAGGGGAGATTTTGGAGACCATTCCCGGCGTGATCATCACGCAACATGCCGGCGGCGGTAAGGCAAATCAATATTTTCTCCGCGGCTTCAATCTTGACCACGGGACAGATTTCGCTATTTTCCTCGACGGTATGCCACTTAACTTGCCGTCGCACGCGCACGGCGAGGGATATGCGGACATGAACATCGTAATCCCGGAGTTTGTGAAGCGGGTGAATTACGAAAAGGGTCCCTATTACGCTGATGTGGGCAACTATGGCTCAGCCGGATCGGCCCATTTGGAATATTTCAAAACCTTGCCCCAGAACTTCTTCAAGGTCGAAGGCGGCACCTACACGTATGGGCGCGCAGTTTTCGGCGCATCGCAGAAGCTTGGTCCGGGAAATTTGCTGTATGGCGGAGAGGAGTACTACTACGACGGGCCATGGAAGCATCCGGATGCTTATAACAAGATCAACGGCCTACTAGCTTACAGCGAAGGCGATGACGCCAATGGTTTCAGCATCAGGGCCCTCGGTTACCATGGAAAATGGAATTCGAGCGATCAGATCCCTGTTACGGCCATACCCCTGGTTGGTTTCTTCGGAGCACTGAACCCGACTGACGGTGGTCACTCACAGCGATATAGCGTACAGGGTGAGTGGCATCACCAAGGCGCTAACTCCGAGTCAACGATCATGGCCTACGTGTTTTACTACGATCTCAATTTATTCTCTGATTTCACTTACTACCTGGTGGACTACAACAAAGGCGCCCAGTTCGAACAGCAGGACAGGCGCTGGGTGGGCGGCCTTGACGCACACCACACGATTTTCAGCACATGGCTTGGTCGCAAGATGTCGAATACGTTCGGTCTGCAGTTCCGCAACGATTGGATCAACAGCGGTCTCTATCGGTCGGAAAATCGCGGGCGCACGACCAAGACTGATTATTCCGCTACAGGCGCCAGCTTCTTTCCCGCCACGAGCGTCAGTGCTCCCACTTGCATCACTGTCCCCAACTCCGACATTACTCTGGCTTTTACTTTGCCGAACGGCACAACCACCACTACCACTGTTCCAAACACTACCTGTCCTACTTTGCCCGCGACCACGGAGCGAGATAACTTTACGGACACGCTTGGCAGTGCGTACGTGGAAAACAGGATTCAGTGGGCAAACAAATTCCGCTCGGTTGTAGGCCTACGCGGCGACGATGAAAAATTTGTCGTCTCCAGCCTGGCCTACCCGACCGATATAATTACGTTGCCAGACGGCACAACAACGACGGTGAACGCGGCCAATTCCGGCTCGGCGACCAAGTTTCTGCCCAGCCCCAAAGCAAGTTTGATTTTCGGCCCATGGTTCGATACCGAGTTCTATTTGCAGGGCGGCTTTAGTTTTCACAGCAACGACGGGCGTGGCGCAACGCAAACGGTCCAACCGGTTTCGCCGGACAATCCTTACCCCAATACGCTCGTCGCGAAAATTCCTCCCCTGGTCCAAACGAAAGGTGGGGAAATCGGCATTCGCACTGAGGCTGTTTCGCATCTGCAAAGTACCTTTTCGCTCTGGTATCTCCATAGCAATTCCGAACTGGAGCAGGACGGCGACACCGGCGGCACGGTTGCTTCGGAGCAGTCGAGCAACCGCTATGGCATCGAATGGGCGAACTACTACACGCTCACCGAACATTTGGCTGTTGATTTCGACTTTGCGGACTCCCGCGCCCAATTTACCCAGACAGATCCTGACGATGCGACACAGTACGTTTTGAATGTTCCCTTAACCGTAAATGGCGGCGCGGACGGCACCGTGAATTGGCAGCAGGGCGGACCGGGTGGCAAGCTGGTACCCGAAGCCGTGCAGGTGGTGATTTCATCGGGCGTCACGCTGCACGATTACCATAACCTGACATCAAGCTTGCGACTGCGCTATTTCGGTCCGCGCTCCTTGACGTCTGACGGGCTGTATAAGTCGAATCAAACGGTGTTGCTCAATGGAGAGATCGGGTATCAATTTCATAACGAACTGGCGTCTTACGGGAGAATTCCTGAACCTGCTCAACCGCAGCGATCACGACATTGATTACGCCTATACCTCCCAAATCACGCCAACAGCCACGCCCGCATTCACAGACGTTTTCCATCCCGTCGAGCCGTTTCTGGTGCGATTCGAGCTAGAGAGAACCTTCTGACAAATAGCGCAGCCTCCGCTGTTCGGGCAGGCCTCGTGTGAAATTTGGCGATGTCGAGGAGATTGATTCGTTTGACGCGCTAAGAAGCCGGCGGTGCCGCATGCACAGAACGGCCGGGAAGGCCGTCAAGGCTCGAGGCTGCTTTTCGCAATGGCACGATGCCCGCGCAATCCACCGTCAGTTCTGTTTCTAACCGCGTCTGCCACGGATGCGGGTGGCAACTCTCCATCATCAACCGCGGGCATTTGGATTCTCGTCATGTCTTCGGACTTGCAGGCTGCCTACTTGCTCCAGCTACCCAGTTCATGGGTGAGCCAGTGCTCATAGTCGGAGTTTTCGTTGCTGCCTGCCGCTGCGGGGCAGTTCCCGATTCGCATCGGATGCTGGCCATTATCGCTATAATGGGGGCAGTCTGTTACGGAATGAAATGTGGCGGATGTCAACTAGACCGCATTCGCAAACTCGAGGAACCGGCTCCGGCAAAGTGTCTCTGGTGGTGGATTTCGGTTGCGCAGGACGAGCATTTTCGCGATCTCACGGGTGTTGCCAAGAAAAACAAGCGCGAATGCAACTGAGCCTTTCTGAGTTTCTGCGCATCGTATTGATATCAAAACATTACAGCGCAATGTGACGTCGGCTCTTGGCAAATTCGTCGCGCTCAAGGCCTTGGAAAAGACATGACAAAAGCCCATCTACATCCTCTGCAAAAGATCCTCGAGGGTCGGATCGCCATCATTGATGGGGCGATGGGCACGACCATCCGCACCTATGGGATGAAGGAAGCGGATATCCGGGGGAGCCGGTTCCAGAACTCGACGAAGGATCTGCTGAACAATGGAGACCTTTTCTCGCTGACTCAACCGGATATGATCTGCGATATTCATCGCCGTTTTCTGGAGTCCAGTGCAGACATCATCGAGACCAACACCTTCGGTGCGACCAGCATCACCCAAAGCGAATTCTTTGTCGACGATCCGCGCGAGCGGGGTGGGCGTAAGGATCCTGCGTTCTATCAGAAGGTGATCGAAGATCCGTTCCTCAAGGGTCTTGCGTGGGAGATCAATGAGAAATCTGCGCAGCAATGCCGTGCATTGGCCGACCGGTTTAGCAACGAAACAGGGCGACAGCGGTTCGTGGCAGGGGCAATCGGCCCTCTGACCGTGTCGCTTTCGAATTCGCCCGACGCGGATGATGCAGGCTTTCGGGTCGTGACCTTCGATCAGGTGAAATCCGCATACATCGAACAGGTGCGAGCCCTGATTGCCGGCGGCACCGACCTGCTTTTGGTTGAGACGATCTTCGACTCGCTGAATGCGAAGGCAGCACTCGTCGCCATCCGTGAAGTTTTCGATCAAGGCGGCAAAGAGTTGCCGGTGATGATTTCGGCGGCTGTCGGGCGCGGCGGCGAAACGTTGATCTCCGCGCAGACCACTGAGGCGTTTTGGAACGCGGTGCAGCACGTGAAGCCGCTGTCGGTTGGACTCAACTGCTCTCTCGGACCCGATCTGATGTATCCGTTCCTAGAGGAGCTCTCGCAGAAGGCGGATGTGGCGATCTCCTGTTATCCGAATGCCGGTTTGCCGAATCCGTTGTCTGAGACCGGTTTTGATTTAGGACCGGAGGACATGGCCCGTTATCTAGGGAACTTTGCACGAGGAGGGCTGATCAATATTGCCGGCGGTTGCTGCGGCAACACGCCTGAGCACATCGCGGCCATTGCCAAAGCGCTCGATGGGCAGCCTCCGCGACGATGGGGAATCACTCCAGTTGAAGAGCTTGCCGCGGCGGCCCACGAATCTGAGATCGAGAGCAGAGCATGAGTGTGTCTGCGGAGACGAAGCCGCTTCGCCTGTCGGGATCGCAACCTTTCACCCAGCAACCTGGCGTTTACATCTTGATTGGCGAGCGCACTAATGTAGCCGGTTCGCCCAAGTTCGCCAGGCTGATTAAGGAAGGCAAGTACGAGGAAGCGGTAAGTGTGGCTCGGCAGCAGGTCGAGAGTGGAGCCAATGTTCTCGACATCTGTATGGACGAGGGCATGATCGATGGCGTCGCGGCAATGACGCGCTACCTGCAATTGCTGGGAAGTGAGCCTGAGGTCGCCAAGGTGCCCTTCATGGTGGACTCCTCGAAATGGGAAGTGATTGAGGCCGGCCTGAAATGTCTGCAAGGCAAAGGCATCGTCAATTCCATTTCACTGAAGGAAGGCGAAGAGAAGTTCCGCAAGAACGCGGCTACGGTGTTGAAATATGGCGCGGCGGTCGTAGTCATGGCCTTCGATGAACAGGGGCAGGCCGCGACGTACGAGGAAAAGATCCGCATCAGCGAACGCGCTTATCGGATCCTGGTCGACGAGGTTGGGTTTCCGCCGGAAGATATCATTTTCGATCCGAACATTCTTACCGTTGCCACCGGCATGGAGGAGCATAACAACTATGCCGTGGACTATATCAACGCCACGCGGTGGATCAAGGCCAACCTGCCGCATGCAAAAGTCAGCGGCGGAGTATCGAATATCTCGTTCAGTTTTCGGGGCAACAATAAAGTGCGCGAGGCCATGCACTCTGCGTTTCTCTATCACGCCATCGCGGCCGGCATGGACATGGGCATCGTCAATGCCGGGATGCTCGAGGTGTATGAGGAGATTGAACCGGAGCTGAAAGAGCTGGTTGAGGATGTGCTGCTTAACCGACGCCCCGACGCGACCGAGCGGCTGGTGGAGCACGGTGAATCGCTGAAGCACGTCGGCGCGGTCGTGAGTGAAAAGAAGGCCGAGGAATGGCGCAACGGCACAGTAGAGGAGCGCCTTTCGCACGCTCTCGTCAAGGGAATCGATACCTACATTGAGGCAGATGCGGAAGAGGCCCGCGTTAAGCTGGGACGTCCGCTCCTGGTGATTGAAGGCCCGCTGATGGCGGGCATGAGCGTGGTGGGCGATCTTTTCGGAGCCGGCAAGATGTTTTTGCCGCAGGTGGTGAAGTCTGCGCGAGTGATGAAGAAGGCGGTGGCTCACTTAACTCCGTTCATGGAGGCCGAGAAGGCTGCGATGGCGGCCTCCGGCGAAGCGGTCAAGGCGCAAGGGAAAATTGTGCTTGCAACGGTGAAGGGCGACGTTCACGATATCGGCAAAAACATCGTTGGTGTCGTCCTCGCCTGCAACAACTACGAAGTCATCGACATGGGGGTCATGGTCCCCTGCGAAAAGATTCTCGAGCGCGCCAAAGCCGAGAAGGCAGACCTGATCGGCCTCAGCGGGCTGATTACACCGTCTCTTGACGAGATGGTGCATGTGGCACGCGAGATGGAACGTCAGGGTTTCAAGTTGCCACTGCTGATCGGAGGAGCAACTACAAGCCGCAGGCACACAGCGGTAAAGATCGCACCTCACTACAGTGAGCCGGTGGTTCATGTGCTGGATGCCAGTCGAGCGGTGCCCGTGACGACCAGCCTTTTGAGCGATGAAGGTAAGCCTGCTTTCGTCGTACAGCATCGTGCGGATTACGAAGCACTCCGCAAAGCCCATGCTGCGCCGCGGCAGACCGTGGTGCCCCTTGAGGTCGCTCGCACAAGACGGACGCCGATCGAATGGCGTGCCGAAGACCTACCGCAGCCAGAGTTTACCGGGGTGCGGGTGTTGAATAATTTTCCGCTGGCGACGCTGCGCGATTTTATTGACTGGACGCCGCTATTCCACGCATGGGGACTGAAAGGCGTGTATCCCCGCATCCTTGAACATGCGGAGCAGGGCGAGCAAGCGCGCCAAATTTTTGCCGACGCCAATGTTCTGCTGAATCGCATGATCGAAAAGAACCTGATCACAGCGCGTGGCGTCTATGGCTTTTTCCCTGCGAGCGCAGTGGGCGACGATGTCGAGATATACGCGGACGCCAAACGCGAGACCGTGCTAGAGCGATTCCATTTTCTTCGCCAGCAAGCGAATCGGGAAGGCAGCGAACCATGCCGGTCGCTCGCAGACTTCATCGCCCCCAGGGAGACGGGGCTGCTGGATCATATCGGGGCCTTTGCGGTGACCAGCGGGATTGGGCTGAAAGACCTGTGCGATCGATTCAGGGCGGAAAACGACGATTACAACGCAATCATGGCGGAGGCGCTTGCGGATCGCCTGGCGGAGGCGTTCGCGGAATGCCTGCATAAGCGGGTGCGAGATGAGTGGGGTTATGGTCGTGACGAATGCCTGAGCTACGCTGATTTCATCCAGGAGAAATATCGTGGAATCAGGCCGGCGGCGGGTTACCCGGCGTGTCCGGATCACACCGAGAAGGGAACACTTTGGCGTTTGCTTGATGTGCAAACCAACACTGGAATGCTGATCACCGAATCGTTCGCGATGTGGCCCGGATCGAGCGTGAGTGGGCTCTATTTTGCTCACCCGCAATCACGATATTTCAGTCTCGGGAAGATCGCCCGCGATCAGGTTGTTGACTATCACGAGCGAAAGAATATGAGCGTGGCTGAGGTGGAGCGCTGGCTTGGACAAAACCTGAATTACGATCCAGCAGAGTAGCTCACAGGCTTACGCATGGGATTCGGGGCAATATAAGTCCCTGAAACGGCGTTGGTGATTCCCGGTTAATTTTGCTGTTAGCAGGGAATTGGGGACCTGAAGAGTAGTTCGCTCCAGCCTCCGTTCACCGCCAGACAGCCTTCCTCCCAGATCATTCCACCTTCTCTGCAACTTACGAGCCTTACTCGCAATTCAAACATCCAATAGCGAATGGCAATCGCGCCCAATCATCTCTTCTCTCCTCTCACCCAGCGCTCTGTCACCTTTCCGAACAGGATTGTGGTTTCGCCGATGTGTCAGTACAGCTATATCGACGGATTCTCGAACAGCTGGCAGTTCGTCCACCTTGGCAGCCGTGCCGTGGGGGGAGCGGGCACAGTCTTCACCGAGGCCACCGCCGTCAGCCCGGAAGGCCGCATTACACCCCGCGATCTGGGGCTGTGGTCAGATGCTCATATTGCTCCCCTTGCTCAACTAGCTGCGTTTATCAAAGCTCAGGGGGCGGTTCCTGCGATTCAGCTGGCGCACGCCGGCCGCAAAGCGAGTATGCCCGAACCCTGGGCTAAGACGATGAAGGCACTCTCAGCGGATGAAGGCGGCTGGCAGCCAGTTGGACCCTCCACGGACCCCTTCGCCGAAGGGTATCCAACTCCGCAGGCACTCGACCGTGCCGGCATGGACAAAGTGATCGCAGACTTTGCGGCTGCCGCACGGAGAGCCGACGCTGCCGGTTTTCTTCTCGCTGAAGTCCACGGCGCACACGGCTATCTCCTGCACGAATTTCTGTCGCCCCTTTCCAACAAGCGCACAGACGACTACGGGGGCAGCTTTCAGAACCGTGTTCGGTTTCCGCTGGACGTGGTCCGGGCTGTGCGGGCGAATTTCCCGGCCGAATTGCCGGTCTGGGTCCGGCTTTCTGTTACGGATTGGGTTGATCCTTCCATCGAAACTCCGACTGGCGGCCTCACGGTGGAAGATACCGTCGCGTTTGCCCGGCTCTTGAAGATCGAAGGGATTGACCTGATTGACTGCTCTTCCGGAGGAAATGATCCTCGACAACAGATCCCCTTGGGCGCCGGATATCAGGTTGCATTCGCGGAACGCATTCGTAAGGAGGCCGCGATTCCGACGGGTGCGGTGGGCATGATCACGGCTCCGGAGCAAGCGGATCATATTATCCGCACAGGGCAGGCCGATGTTGTGGTGCTGGCTCGGGAATTGCTTCGCGATCCTTATTGGCCGCTTCGCGCCGCAGAGGTTCTTCGCCAGCCCGGCCGCTGGCCTGTCCAATATGAACGCGCTGCTCGTGGTAAAGTCGAACGTCGAGAGCCCCTCTCCGAACCGAGCGGCACGAAAGCGTAGAAATCAGGAGGGTCAGCCATGTCTGTCATTCGCACCTGTACGCACTGCCAACAGAAGAACCGTGTCTCTGCGAAACATCTGAGCGCAAGCGGCCGCTGTGGAGCTTGCAAAGCCGAGCTTCCTCCACTCGCCGAGCCGCTGGCAGTCGACTCCGCGATGTTTGACGATATTGTCCAGAATGCAACTGTGCCCATCCTGGTGGACTTCTGGGCCAGCTGGTGCGGTCCCTGTCGAGCCGCCGCTCCCGAGGTTTCCCGCACCGCCGCCGATATGGCTGGAAAGGCCATCGTGCTTAAGGTCGACACGGAAGCTCATCCCCAACTTGCCGCCCGTTTTCAGGTTCGCAGTATTCCCAACTTCGTTGTGCTTAAGGGTGGCCGCCCTGTCTTTCAGCAGCCTGGGCTGGTGGACCATGAACAGATGGAGAAGTGGCTCGATTCAGCCTCCCTGTGAAAACGCGAGCTCAAGATGCACGGGCCTCTCATGTCGCGTTCTTTGCCGGGGTATTTTTTGGTAATGCCAGGGCGGCCACCTCAAATGATCCCAGGGATACGTGCGTAATACCTGCATGTTCGCCAATCATGTCCTCCATCCGATCAGGAAGAACGATGTCCTGGTGCGCAGTTTCCGTAAGGTTCAGCAGAAAATAATAAGTGGTGTCAGAATCCTCCCGGCTGACCACCTCGACACCATAAGGCGCGGCAATCAGCGGAGATAGCTTCCCTGTGGCGCCGACCGCTCTGGCAATCGCTTCGTAAAACCCAGCTTCGGCACAATCGGTTCCCACGTAGAAAACCCAGCCTTGTCCATGACGGTTGCGGGTGATCGCCGGCCGGCCTTCCATCCCGCCTCCATGAAACGTGGCGATCGGCTCGGCGCCGTGAAGCGTCAGAGACTCGAGAATCGTGTGCGGGTGGAACATGGTCTCCCCTCCTGAGAAGCTGATTCCAAAGCCAGCCTTCTCCAGAGCCGGATATTCGATGAAGTCCACCTCGTTGGCTTCGGCGACCAGCCCCGCCATCTCGGCGAAGGGACCTGGTGGAAGCACGCGTCTCATACTGACATCCATATGCTGGGTGCCGGCGCGGTAGTTCAGGACCAGGATTCCGCCGCCAGCCACAAATTCGCGCAGTCGGGTCACCGTTCGATCGTCGATCAGGTGCAGATTTGGCGCAACCATCAACTTGTAACCTGAAAAATCTGCCGAGAAAGGAACGATATCGACGTTGCGCTGCAGCACTTTGACGCCAGTGTAGTAGTGCATCATTTCGCCGTTGTAGGGCCTGCCCCTGGGACCCACCGATCCGAATCCCTGCGACCATTCGTTGTCGAAATTGTAGAGAAGAGCGATGTCCGAGCGAGTGGTCGCTGTCGCCAGTCGCGGACCGAGACGCGCGAACTCCGCGCCGATTTGCTGAAAGATCGGTTTCGCCTCGATGGAGCCGTCGAAGGCCTGGATGAACGAGGGCCGGTATTGCTCATTGCCGGCCAGCGGGCGACGCCACTCAAAATAGAGATTGCCATGGCTGCCGTGAGCCAGGTTGATGTACGCCTGCAGCCGCAGTCCTTCAACGCGAGCATTGCCCGGAACATAGGCAATCTGTTCGGCGCAGAAGTACCGTTGGTGCGGCCCGGCGCACCGGCTGAAATCGTCATTGAATCCCGAGATATATTGACGCTGAAACTCGCTTTCGCCGGGGGCGATGACGTAGTTGTCCCACGCGGTCGCATCCAGAAACTCGGTTGCCGCTTCAAATACATTCACCGACCATGCTGGGCTGGGCCAGTTTGTCGAGATGAACTGGCCTCGCATTGCTTTGCGAAGAATCACCGCCTGGCGTCGCAGATGATCCAGAAACGAATCTGAAAAGAACTGGCGATAGGCCAGGGAAATTGCGGGTTGCCAGCCGCCTTCTGCGGAATTTGTCGGGAAATGTATCTGCGACCAGTCGGAATACTGGTTGCTCCAGAATGCGCCGTTCCACTCGCGATTCAGCGCTTCCAGCGTTTTGTAACGCTTCTGTAGCCAGACTCGAAACGCTCGCTCGGAATCGGGATCGTAGGCTGCGAAGGGAAAACCTGGCTCGTTGTCGAGTTGCCAGCCAATCACGCCCGGATGATGACCGTAGTGCTCCGCGAGCGCCGTCACAATACGTTCACACGCCTGTTGATAGCCCGGGCTGCTAACGCAATAACCCTTTCGGCCGCCATAGGTATAGGGACCGTTCGCATTGCCACTCAAAACGTCCGGATGCAGTTGGTATAGCCATGGGGGAACCGAGGCCGTCGGCGTGCCCAGGATCACGTCAATTCCATGGCGATTCGCCACGGCAATCGCCCGGTCCATCCAGTCGAACTCAAATTTGCCTGCCGCCGGCTCGTAGATGGCCCAGGCAAACTCCCCCATGCGGACCGTGTTGATCCCGAGTTCCTGCATCCGGCGGAAATCGTTTTCCCACTCCGAGGGTTCCCACCATTCGGGATAGTATGCCGTTCCCATAAAATAATGGTCCCAGGGCGTACGGGTCCCTTTGCCCGCTTCGACTGCGGCGAACGTCTTGGCCGCTCCGCCGGCTCCTATAACAGCGCTGATTCCAGCTAGTCCGGCCAGCTTATTGAATGTCCTTCTGTCCACTCTCGACTCATTTCCCAAGGTGTCATCGCTGACGCCCGGCGAGTTGGTATCGATGCCGCTACAACTATAACCGCCGCGCGATGGAAGCGGCTGGAAGGCCGGGATTCAGAAGAGGAATGGGTCCGCGATACCGACCCGGGCAGAGGGAAAGAATCTTGATGCTCCCGCGGCAAAGGGAGCGAACGGCTAGTCGTTCGCGATCATCGCATGTGCTCGAAATCCTGCCCGGAGCGGATAGGTCCTTCTCCGGGCAGAATTGGACAGCGACGGGACTCAAGCTGCGCGAAGCCGCGGCATCCTCGCGCCACGGAACCAGGCTCTAGTTGGCGGCGCTCGCTGCCAAAGTTGCTACAGGCAATACGCCGCGACGCAGTCGATTGGAGGTTGCGCTTGTTGCGGCAGGTTTCTCAGATTGGGACGATTCGTCTCGTTCCCTTCCAGATCAGCATCTGCAAGGAAGTCGTTCGCCGCTTCGTCGAGCGTGTAGCCTGTGCCGAAGATGTCGCTGCCTTCCACCTCGACCCAGTAAACCCCGTGGCGCTTGCCGGTCGTCACCGCATGGCCGCCCGCCAATGCACGAACTTTTTCCATCGGTGTCGGCATATGCTGTGCCGTGGCCTGCATCGCACAAAACAGCAACGCCACAATCAATAATTCAGTTCGAATGATTCGCCCCATGTCAGCCCCCCAATTCTGAGCGAGAATGCTTCTTCGCCGCCTTCATTAACGCCTGAACGAACCAGACGTCATAATCGTACCCGGCGGCTCTTCCGTCATCCTCCACTGCAGTCAGTGCAATCCATCTCTCTTTTCAGATCGGCAATCGGAAACAACTTCATGAACTGGTACATCGCGAACGTCACTTCGCTTTTGGCAATTGTAGCTGTCATCGACGAATACGCGGTATGCAATCGTTTGCAGTAATGCCTACCTGCGGCATTCGTGTTCGTCGCGCCAGAATCATGCCTCCCGCGTCCTTTCCAACAGTAATCACTCGGCAGACTTACGTGCACACCTCTTTGGACTGCAACTTTCCAGCGTCAGCCTGCGCATCGCCCTCCCCGCTACCATGCCCTTGCTGCGGGGCTGAATGGGAAATTTGTCCCTTCCTCAACCGCTGGGCGGATGCCGCCTGCAGCAGCGCTGAAACAACCTGTTGCCCGGCAAAGTCAACTCGATAACAACGTTCCGGCGTTACCTTCGTAATGGCAGGCGAGGCTACGCGCGTAATGCATTCAGCCTCGCCATCTCGTGACCTCTTTGTTTTTGCTCGTCTGCACAACGTTCCATCGAGGGAGCTTCTGGAGCTCCTGTGAACGGTCAAGCTCCTACTTTAGGCAGAGGCCAGACACATCGCGCAGCGTCGGCGATGGATGCATTCGCCCTGCAATGTTCAATAGACGGCAATGACACTGGAAACGATGCATGCAGCATCGCAAATTTCACAGGGCGGCAGAAGTGTTGTATGGAAACAACCAGGCAAACCTGGAGCGCCCACTATCTGAACGACCAGCCAACCGTCGTCGACCCTCCCATGTTATTGGCAGGAGCCCCGACGACCGGCTGGTTGTCATAGATCAGCCAAACAACACATCCTGCTGTACCTGCCATTCGACAGAAATCCAGAAGCAGCGTTTCGCCGAATCATCCGATGGCAGCATTCCAGCTAAGAGAATCCACGTTAGATTTTGGAATTTCGCGCGGGGAAGGTGAGTTGTCGATGAACGCAACCGAGCCGCTACTTTGGCTGACGGGCAATGCAACGGAACCCGATGTGGCTCATACTCGTGTCGATCATCTGCGGCTGCCGTGCCGCCGGACGATACCGTAAGCAGTAGTTGGGCGCGCAGAGATGCGAGCCCCCTTTGACGACCCTGCGCGGAATCGGGAACTGCAACTGAGCTGGATCGTAACTCTTGGCCGGCGAGGCAATGCGCGGATTCACCGACGGCCCGCAGCAGGCCTTGACCACTTCATCGGCGTGACGCGGGACAAACCAATCACTCGTCCACTCCCATACGTTACCCGCCATATCGTACAAGCCATACCCATTCGGCGGGAACGATCTCACCGGCGAGGTCCCCTCATACCCATCGCGGAGCAAATTCTGCCAGGGAAACTCCCCCTGCCAACTATTGGCCATGGGCGTGTCGACAGGGGAATCGTCATCTCCCCAGGTAAATTTCTTGCCGTCAAGGCCGCCGCGTGCCGCAAACTCCCACTCGGCCTCGCTCGGCAATTCTTTCTGCGCCCAACTTGCAAATGCTTCGGCGTCCTCATAGGCAACGTGGACCACGGGATGTTGTGAGAGGCCTTCGAGTGAGGATTCCGGCCCAAACGGATGGCGCCAACTCGTTCCGGGCGCCCAGGCCCACCAGTTGACATATTTGCTTAAATCGACCGGGCCATCCGTTTTGCGAAAAAGCATGGAGCCGGGCACCAGGTTTTCGGGCGGAGCGCCCGGAAAGTCCGCCGGATTAAGCGGGCGTTCCGCAAGTGTGACATAGCCAGTCGCTTCCACAAACTGCGCAAACTGTTCATTGGTGACCTGGCAGGGGTCCATCCAGAATCCATCCACGCTAACCTCGTGAACAGGCCTTTCTTCGGGATAGAAATCTTCCGAACCCATCCGGAAAGTCCCACCAGGAATCCAAGCCATGCCGTCAGTCCGCAGACTGCCCAATTCATTCGACGATTGGCTTGGTTCATTCGATTTTTGGGGTGCCATTTTCGTCTCCGTCGCCAACGTATCGGTTCTGAGGGATCATCGTCCGAATGCCCCCATTATCGTCGACAACTCAAGCTCCGTGAATAGGCTTACGCACGCAAATCCGTTTTCACAATCTCAAAAGGAATGACCGCATACGCTGGCACGAAAAGGTGAACCAGATTTGAGGTTCAGCCCGGGACGGACGCAGGAACAGGGTTGAAGCATCGTCTGTGCGAATTTTTATCCTTCTGAATTAGTTATCTCGATAACGTCCCTCCCGAGGGGGGCGAAACCGATCGACGTTTGAAATCGGCCATAACTCGTCGTGGTTGCCGTCTGCGATGGACAACCTGACCGCGGCGTCAGCGACTGGCTCACTTCTGTGCTTGCCAGAACTGGTCACCGCGAACGTTGTAACCAATTCGCACGGTATCGATGGAATAAGGTTGAACAGTAACTTCGACTTGATTGTCACGGAGCGTCAACCGCGCGCTCGCATCCTTAAGATCATGCTCCATCAGATCCGTCTCCACCGCTTCTGACGCCCCAGCCGGTACTGTAATCCTCGCTTCTGTCCTTTTGCCTGCCCACTCATAGAACCGAAGGATCAAGCTGTTTCCGTCCTCACTCTTTTTCATAGCCGTCAGCACAAGGTTATTGGGTTGTAGCTGAACAAAGGAACGGGTCGACGGTAATCCACCTGCATGAGATTCAACCTGAGACGCCTGTAGCTTGTAGTTGAACTCATATCCTCGCAATTCGGTGTCTGCCTGCTTCCAGGTACCAGCATGCGCATACAGAGAATAGCTGAAATGTTGATGGCCACGATCCGAGGTCGGGTCTGGATAAAGTGGGGCACGCAGCAGAGAAAGTCTGAGAACGTTTCCCTTGGCATCGTAGCCATATTTTGAGTCATTGATCAGGCTGAATCCATGCTCACTGTTGCCTAGATCGGCCCAACGCAATGCCGGCACTTCGTACTTGGCAGCCTCCACGCTGTTGTTGCGCGTCGTGGGACGCTGAATCGTTCCGTAAGGGATTTCGTAGGTAGCTACGGGACTCGAGGCGGTCAGTGGAAAGCTCGCCTTCAGTAGTATCTGATTCTCGTGCCATTCAATGTTGTTCACCACATCCACGCGTGGAAGGCCGGCGTACAACGTGATGTCCTGGACAAATTTCGACTTACTCCAGCTTCGGGTAATTCGGACGACTTCACGGAGAGGACCATGTTCAACGGTTTCAATGCTATCCAGCATGGTCAGGTTGGTACCGTAGTTCACGTAGTCTTTGTCGATATTCCAGGCGTCCTCAGCTCGCAGGCTATCAACGCCGGCTTTCGTTATTTTCTTGCCCGTGTCAACGTAGGCTTGCAACATATTTCCGCACTGCCCGGCAACAATGCTTTCGAACTGTGAAACCTTGTTGTAAAGGCTGGTAATGCAGCCGGTCTTGGGGTCCAGCACAACGCGCACCAACGAGTTTTCCATCGTGAGGCCGTTCATCGTAAGATCGCTGTCGACTTTGCGCTGGCCTGGAACCGCATGCAGCACCGTGTAGCCCAAAGATGGGACGTTCTTCGGTCTCAGCAGTAAATGATAGGTATTGGTCCTCTCGTCCTTCGACAAAACCTGCATCAGCACGGGCTGGCTGTTGGCATCCAGTACGCTGATGCCGTTCGGCTCAGCGTGTGGCATCTGGACACTCACGCTCACGACATCGGTCCGGTTCCAGCTCAGCGGGTTCCACACAATGATCGGGACGCCGGGATGTGCATCCGTATCGATGTGGCTCTCGAGCTGATTGAGAGCATTGCCGGATGCTTCGTTGGTGATTCTGTGAATCGTGTCGAAATCCTGTTGCGCATCCACATAGTCCTGCGCGATCGCCGTTCCCGCGGCAGCATCATGGAACTGATTGAATGCTTCTTTCTTCCAGGCCTGCGTCAGTTGACTGCCAGGATAGGTCAGTCCTCCAAGCCATGCGAGCGAGGAATATTTCTCGGCATTCAACAACCACTCTTCACTGTGCCGCATATTCGCTTTTTGCCTGGCTTGCGAGGTGTAGGTTCCCCGATGATGTTCAAGATAGATTTCGTCGTTCCACACCGGCAGGCTGATCTCGCCTGCGGGGGGTGCAGGTAGTTTCGTCTCGCCTGCGGCAAATGTTTCGTAATTCCACGTTGGCATACCGGTAGTCGCGATCCGCCCGGTCATGTCTTCGAAGAAGCCCTGCGAGGTGCGGAACTGGAGCTTAGGGAATACTTTGGCAGGTTCGCTCCAACTCATCCCGTTCTCGAAGACCTCGCGCGCCGGGGTCACGTCAAGTCGGCCCAGACTGGGACCGAAGACATGCATCAGCTCGTTCTGACCTGGATTCAGCGTTACAGATCTAGCAAGGTCGGCGGACATTTCCAGCGGCGGAGTGCCCTGGACTATTTCGTAGGGGAAATAGGTTAAGACGCGGCTTCCATCGGGAGCTTGCCACCAGAACAGCTTCAGCGGAAGCTGGTTGGTATCGTTGTACCTTAATTTCTGAGTGACGAAATAATCGATCCCCGACTTCTTATAGATTTGCGGCAACTGCCAGTCATAACCAAAGGAGTCGACATTCCATCCCACCTTGACATCCACACCAAAGTTCTTCTGGAAGTAGCGCTTGCCAAGCAGAAGTTGTCGCACCTGCGATTCGCCATCCGGCATGTTGAGATCCGGCTCTACCCACATGCCGCCTACTAACTCCCACCGCCCCTCCGCTACTCGTTGCTGAATTTCCCTGAATAGGTCGGGGAATTTCTGCTGCACCCACTCGTAGTACTGCGCCGAGGACTGTGAAAAGGTATATGCGGGATATTCACGCATCATCTGAAGCACATTTGCAAACGTAAAATGTACCTGGTCAATTCCCTCCGACCGCGTCCAAAGCCACTCCGCGTCAATATGAGCATTGCCCGTCATCTGAATGAAGTAGCTTTTTAGAAGAGGGCGTAACGATTCCAGGCGCGTTTGTGCTTCCTTCAGCGATGCATCGAAGGCCTGCTGGTCACCTTGATCCAGCGCCGACAGGCTGATCGCACTTGCCGCGGCTTCCAGGATCTTCTCTCGCGAATCCAATTCCGTTAAACTTTGAGGGATTACGGGTAGTAACTCGGCTGCGGAAATTAATTCCACCCTCAGGACCTCGGGATCCGGTCTGCTCTTTAGAAACTGAACCTGCACACTTGCACGCTCAAAATGCTTCGATTGTGAAGTCGCTGGCATATTCACAGCGATTAACACCTTGTCTCCCGGCTTTGCGCTCGCCAGAAGGACCTGCCTGCCCAGATGCGTTCCCTCGACAATTCGCTGACCGTTGAAGTAGATCGTCTCGTACAGATATCCCCGTCCTGGCCCATCGCTGCCCACGTCGATTTGGAAAGTAATCCGAGTACCCGTCAGATCATAGCCGTGCAGGGTCTTTGGAATCTCAATCCATCGACGCAGCCAGATTTCTTGACCAGGCGCTACAAACGGGATGTGGACCGTTTTCCAGTCGCTGGTGTTGAGAGCGGGACTCTCACCACCCGGAACAGCGCCTTCGTGATATTGCCACTCCTGAGAGTCGATCGAACCCAGGGTGCCCAAACGCTCGATAGCCGCACGGCTCTGTTCAGAAAACTGATATGGCTTCGCAACGTCCTGAGCCAGCAGAGAGCCCAGGGATGCGACGGTTACGGTCAGACAGCAAATCGCGCGAATAACACAAGTCCACATCTTCTATCGGGCCCTCAATATACGAGTTATATGCGATTGGTACGCTTTACGTATACGTTACGGCCTGGAATAGTTCAACAGCATCTCAGAGCCGGTGCCGATCCGACCTCGCCGGCCTACGCTTGCGGAGTCATCGTGCAAAGCGGCAGCAAAGTAATCCATTGCAGACGATGTACTCGCTCAAATCGGTGTCGGAAATTTTAAGACGCAACTCGCAAGGGAGCGGCGCACGCGGCAGCGACTGAGAGCTACTCAACGCGCGATGTCGTGCCGCAGATCAGTCCCCAGGATGAACCGACCACGCATATTCAGGCGAGGCAAAAGTATCTCGATTTTCTGGATGCAGAGCTGCAGTGTGTTAAGGCCTAGATTCGGTTGCTGCATCAAACCGGCCAGCTCGGAAGCGGGATCGAGTCAGGTCCGCCCTGTGTACGTGTATTCATAGCCCCACGGATATTCGTCGCTCATCCGCGCTTAGGCCGGCGGACGACTCTTACTTTCCCGCTCTTTTGTCCACCGCAGAAGAACCGATCGCGCCCGTCGGAGTCGAGCCCTGAAACATTTGTCCCATGTGGCATCTCCAGAGTCTCAAAAACCTCCCCTGTCCGGGGATGGACGCGACGCAATTCACATGCATCCCCTTCCGAGGTCGCGTGCCAAAGTTCGCCATCGACCCAGGTGACCCCAGTGACGAAGCGGTTGGACTCAATGGTACGAAGGATCGCACCCGTATCGGGATTAACTTGATGGATCTTCCGGTCGCGATATTGCCCGACCCAAAGCGTCCCGTCGGCCCAGGCTAAGCCGGAGTCACCGCCGCCTCCAGGCGCCGGGATTGTGGAGAGTATGCGCCCCGTCTTCGGATCAATTTTGTGGATACGATCCTCCGCGATTTGAAATAGGTGCGTACCGTCAAAAGCCGTTCCTGCGTGAGCGGCAACGTCAATTGTGCGCACTGCATTCCCGGTTGAGGGATCGAATGCATTCAGTTTGTCTCCGGATGCAAACCAGATGTGCTCGCCGTCGTAGGTAACTCCGTTGACTCGGTCGGCGCCGGCGAAGGGGCCATATTCACAAACGATTTCAGCAGTGGATGGTTTCATGCTTCTATCCTTAATCAATTGTCAGTTGAGCGGGGAGTAACAAAGTTGTCGTGAATCCCGGTACAGGTGGCGTGATCCAACGACGAGCTCGGGCGCGTCCGTAGGACTGCACCTTTCCCGCTGCGGCGAGTGTATCAAGGGCCCGCTGCACGGTACGCTGGCTTGTGCCCAGCGCGATCGCCAATGCCGAACTCGACCACGATTCGCCGTCCGCGAGAAATGCGAGCACCGCGCCATTCTCGTCTTCGACCGGCTGTGCCAGGACAGATACTTCGCGTGCGCGGCCAGGCGCCAGCACAAATCCGCGCTTCGTCGCACTGATGTCGGCCAGTGGTCGAAGCATCTTGCGAAGCCGTCCGACTTCGACTCGCAGTCGCATGCGATGCGATTCGTCGACGAATCTCGCTCCGAATGCGCGGGCTAGAAGCTGGTCCCTGGGAACATCGCCCGGCCATGCCTCGCCGAGCGCGCGTGCGAGCGCAAACAATACTGGCCGCGTTACCAGGGAAACCACCGTACGCGAATCACGGGCGACATTTCGGCAAGCATCAATGACAAGCGCTTTGGACGACAACAGCGCTTCCACTTCTTCCAGCAAAAGCGGTCGCTCCTCGCCACGTGCAATCAGTCGTGCCGCCGGCGTGTTGAGAATGTGGCGAACGCTTTCGACTTCCGCTGTGAGGGCCGGAATACCCGCTTGCCGCGCGGCAACTTCGGCCCTGCTCACCGCAGCGCGCGCCGCTCTCGTTTGAAGACGTCGGATCGCGATGCCCGCATTCACCAGCTCGTAGATAGTTCTCAGTGCGGGTGTAAAGGGTGTCGGATCAAAATCGCCAAGCATGCGCTCCGCCTCATCCAGATGTCCGATCAGAACGAGACGCCGGACCTCAAGATAGCGCGCATGCGCAGCATTCAACCGGTCACCATGTTTTTCAAGCGTCACAAGCGCCGCATGGAGCGCTTTCGCAGGCCATCCCAGGTCTCGCGAAGCAAGCGCGACCTCGGCTTCGGCAACGATGCACCTTGCGCGTGCCACGGCTTCTTTCGGACCGAAGGCCCGCGTCGCGCTTCGCAGCAGTTCCTTCGCCCGCGCGAACTCGCCCAGCTGCGCCATCGCGATCCCGCGAAGCGCCAGTGCAGGAGCATCGTCGCGCAGCGCAACCCGCTTCAACGCCCCCAGCGGATCGCCCGCGGCAAGCGCCTGAGCCGCGGCTGTTATCAGCGAATCCATCGGAATCCCGTCACACTTGTCACTCCCACCCTCGGGTCGGCCTGGGCTAAATATATCTTGTGGACGGGAAAGAACCGGTCCCACCGAATCAGGAGAAGGAGATCATCATGAACATTGCGAAGAAGACAGTTTTGATTACAGGCACCAATCGAGGCATCGGCTCTGCGCTTGTCCAGGAAGCTCTTCGGCGAGGAGCGAAGCGGGTTTATGCAGGAACGCGCGGCGCACTCGACATCGCCGACCCGCGTGTGGTTCCCGTGGCGATCGACGTCACCAACGATACACAGATCGAGAGAGCAGTTCGCCAGGTCGGCAGCCTGGACGTGCTCATCAACAACTCCGGCATCGCACCTTATGACGATTTGAGCGATCCGGCGGTGATCGAGCAAACCCTCGCCGTCAACTTTTTTGGCATGTACAAGGTTTCGCGGTCGTTTCTGCCCATGCTCAAGCTTTCCAAAGGGGCCATCGTCAACAACCTGTCACTGATGGCACTCGCCCCATTACCGCTCACGCCCAGCTATGCCATTTCGAAGGCGGCAGCGTTGAGCATGACGCAGTCTCTCAGGGCGCTGCTGGCAAGTCAGGGGGTGACGGTTCATGGCGTCTTCCTGGGCCCGGTTGACACGGACATGACTCGCGGCTTCGAGATACCCAAGGCCTCGCCTGATTCCGTTGCGCAGGGTATCTTCGACGGGCTGGAAAACCAGGAAGAGGACATCTTTCCCGATCCTATGTCGCGCTCCATCGCTGATGGCTGGCGTAACGGCGTTGCCAAGGCATTCGAGCGTGAGTACTCCGGATTCGTGCCACAGAGTGCGCTGGCTTGAACCGCGGTGCTGCGCTATCCACAGGGTGTGCTGCCAGCCAGACACCGGGCCACATCCACGACGAAAAGAGACATCCAATTCAAAAAGGGGAGAGAAGACGATGACGACACCGATAGCAACAAGCAAAAAGAACAACACGGAGCACGGAAAAGGGAATCTCGCGATGAAGACACCCCCGATCGTGTCGCAGCAGGAGTGGGAAGCGGCGCGCCAGCAACTCCTCGTGAAGGAGAAGGCCTTCACCCGCTCCCGCGATGCGTTGGCCGCCGAACGCCGGCGCATGCCGTGGATGGCGGTGGACAAGAAATATGAGTTCGATGGACCCAAGGGGAAGATTAGCCTTCTCGATTTGTTCGAGGGTCGCCGCCAGTTGATCGTCTACCGCGCTTTCTTTGAGCCAGGACTGTTCGGCTGGCCGGACCACGCCTGCCGCGGCTGCTCACTAGGCGCGGATCAGGTTGCCCATCTGGCTCATCTGAATGCCCGCGACACGACGCTTGCGTACGTCTCTCATGCAGCGCAGCCGGACATCGCGCGTCTCAAGGCGCGGATGGACTGGAAGATGCCCTGGTACACCATCACCGACAGCTTCGACGTCGACTTCGGGGTTGACCAGTGGCACGGCCATAATGCGTTCATCCGCGATGGCGACAAGGTGTTCCGTACATACTTCATCAACAACCGCGGTGACGAGGCGATGGGCACCACCTGGAGCTATCTGGATATGACGGCGCTCGGCCGTCAGGAAAGTTGGGAAGATTCGCCGGAGGGCTATCCCCAGGACCCCTCATACAAGTGGTGGAACTGGCATGACAACTACGAGGCCGAGAGCACGCCAGACCCGGGATGGATCGATATGATCACCGACCCCCAGGCAGCCGCCATCCGGAGGCGCGAGGCAGAGCAGAAAGGATGCACCTGCTCATAGGTGCGACATTTTCATACAACGCGAATGCACAATCATCCACCGGTGCATCAAGACCACCCCACACTTGTCGCTCCTTGTCCATTTAAAGGCGACCGCGCCGAAAGGTCGCAACGAAACGGGTGTCTGGTGGCGTCGTCATGACGTGTACGGCAAGTAATGGGAAAAAGGAAATTCCAGCACGGAGGTGACGGCCCATGATTGCCGAGCGAACTTCACAGCAAGCTTTCTTTGGCGCGTCGGTTCTGCTCTTCATAGGATCCGCAGCGCTGACGATCGCGTGGTGTGGATCCATGTCGGCGATGGGAAACATGCCGATGCCCGGCGGCTGGGCGATGTCGATGACATGGATGCGAATGCCAGGACAAACATGGATCGAAGCCGTAGCGTCGTTCCTTGCCATGTGGGTCGTGATGATGGCGGCAATGATGCTGCCTTCCCTGGTGCCAATGCTGTGGCGCTATCGCCGGGCCATCGGCTGGGCAGGCGAATGGCGCCGGGGATACCTCACCGGCCTTGCGGGCCTCGGGTATTTTTTCGTGTGGGCCTTATTCGGGCTTGCTCTCTTTCCCCTGGGCGTTGCGCTGGCGACGGCGGAAATGCGATTGCCGGAATTGGCGCGTGCTGTCCCGGTCGTGGTGGAAACAGTCATCCTCCTCGCCGGCGTGCTCCAGTTCACCCCGTGGAAGGCACATCACCTGGCTTGCTGCCGAGAAACGCCGGTGCGCGGTCAAATGCTGGCCGCGGACCCCGGCGCAGCCTGGCGACAAGGCATCCGCTTTGGATTCCATTGCGGCTTGAGTTGCGCCAACCTGACTGCGGTCCTTTTGGTTGTCGGTGTCATGGACCTGCGCGCAATGGCCGCTATTTCTGCCGCTATCACCGCTGAACGTCTCTCACCGTCTGGCCAGCATGTCGCGCGAATCGTCGGAGCTGTTGTCGTCGCGGCAGGAGTGTTTCTCATAGCACGAGGAGCGGGTCTCCGATAATTTGGGGCAAAAGGGCAATTGCGTGGGCGGTGGCAACATTCATCTGGTCGAGTAAAAAATAACTCTTTTAGTTTCAGGGGGAATCGGGGTCATTGCCTAATATTTGAGGCAAAGTTCGTTTGACAGCCTTGGATTGAAAGGCGAACATAAGGCGAATATACGGCCTATGTCTTCCGCCGCCACAGTTCGCCATCAGATTGAAGCTGCCCTTGCCCACCGAATTCCTTCGGCGCTTACGCCTGCGCAGCGAACGATACGCCCGGTCGCAACTACGGGGATTGCGGCTGTCGACGAGCTACTGGATGGCGGCTTCCCTTTGGGAGCCATCACGGAGGTTATTGGCCCGGAATGCTCTGGAAGAACTTCTCTGGCGCTCTCCTTTCTGGCACAGATGACGCGGGCAGAAAAGGTGACTGCCTGGATCGATGTGTCCGACACACTCGATCCCGAATCTGCGGCCGCGGCAGGGGTAGATTTGTCTCGTCTTCTGTGGGTACGGTGTGGAGTACAGGCTGCGTCACAAAAACGATCATCGACGCAGCGAACTTTCTCACTTCCAGAGAAATATATGATCGCGCCGCCAGCCAAGAAGGGTTTGCATGGCGGAGGATTCGGATCGCACCCGCGCAACGAGGTCAAAGGACTTTCCGATGCTGTTCGCGGCTTTCTGAAACAGGACGCTTTTGTTCCACGCTGCGAGCCACAGGAGAAAGAGCAGCGGGAAAAAGAGACCTTCGAGCCGAATACGCAGGAGGACGCAGTGAGGCAACGCAGAAAACCAATTCAGGTTAGCAAACCGTGGATGCGAATTGAGCAGGCGCTTCGGGTAACAGATTTGCTTTTACAAGGAGGCGGATTCAGCGCAATCGTTCTCGACATGGGTGGCATTGCCCCGGAGCATGCTTCGCGGGTGGCACTTTCGATGTGGTTTCGATATCGAGCTGCCGTGGAGCGGACGCTGGCCAGTATTCTTCTTCTCACGCAATATCCGTGCGCAAAAAGCACCGCCGAGTTGTTGCTGCGTCTGCAGCCGGGCAATGCATGCGGGGATGGGATGACGGTATTCAGTGGAATGGATCATTGCATTGAAGTAGTCCGTCGACGCTTCACCCAGGCTGCAGCGAACGTTGTCTCCATACGCAAGCCGCCGCAGCGGGCAACGACAGCTTACTGGCAGAGCAGGACTGCATGGGCAGGACCGCGATGACGAAACATGAGGAATTGTATGCGTGCCTTTGTGCGAAGGAGTTTCCGGCGCAGGCATTGCTTCGGCTGAGACCTGAGTTGCGTGATAAGCCATGCGTCATCATGGAAGGCGCACCTCCGTTGGAGCAGGTCTGCTCTCTCACAAGGAAGGCACGCAGGGTGGGGTTGGCGCGCGGTGTGACACGTGTGGAAGTGGAGACATTTCCCGCTGTTACTGCGCTGACCCGTTCGCACAAAGAAGAGGCAGCGACGAAGGCTGTGCTGCTGGAATGCGCTGGGGGATTTTCTCCGCGCATTGAGGAAAAGAGCGAAGACGACGCATTTCTGTGTGTCATCGACATTGCGGGAACGGGAAGCCTGTTCGGACCACCAGAATCGTTGGCGGGAAATCTACTCACCCGAGTCAGGCTTCTCGGCATAACAGCTTGCATTGCAGTCAGCCGAAACTTTCACGCGGCGGTGGCTCTCGCCAAAGGCCTGTCACCTGGAACTCCGGTCAAGATTATCCAAGAGAATGAGGAAGCCGCAGCGCTCGCATCGATGTCGCTTACCGTGCTCGATACGAGTGAAGAACAGGCAAATACGTTTGGCTTATGGGGAATTCTTACTTTGGGAATGCTGGCAAATCTGCCGGAGAAGGAATTGATTGCCAGAATAGGACAGCCGGGCAAGCGCCTTCGTCAATTGGCAAGAGGAGAGATGCCGCATCTGTTCCAGCCCGTAGAACCTGCGTTCAGCCTGGAAGAGCACATGGAGTTGGATTCGCCGGTCGAACTCCTCGACGCACTTCTCTTTGTCATGAACGTCATGCTCGAACAGTTGATCGTCCGTGCGAAAGCTCGTGTGCTGGCTCTTGCGTCTGTCAGCGTCACACTGAAACTCGACGGCGGCACGACGCATACACGCACCGTTCGGCCATCGTTGCCGACCAATGAGAAGCAGATATGGATCAAGCTCCTTCACCTCGACCTTGAAGCGCACCCACCCCAGGCAGCGATTCTTGCGTTGACATTCAAGGCAGAACCAGGAAGTACCAGCAAGGTGCAGTTGGGATTGTTCTCTCCACAGTTACCGGAACCATCTCGACTGGATGTTACGTTGGCACGCATTCGCGGTATTGTCGGCGATGGGAATGTTGGCCGCCCTGTCCTGAAAGATACATACCTGCCGGGAGGGTTCAGCATGGAGCCGTTCACTGTTCCTTCCGGCTCTTCGCCGGTTATCCCAGCCAGCCGATCGCGAGCTGCCCTACGGAAGTTGCGTCCCGCGGAGACGGTCCCGGTGATGGTACAAGGGCAGCGTCCAAAGGCTTTCAGTTTTAGACAAAAGCATTACGTTGTCGAGCATATCTACGGTCCCTGGGTAACAAGCGGCGACTGGTGGCAACCCTCCCTATGGGGTTATGAGCAATGGGATCTGATAGCCCGCGCACGGGACAGCACCTTGTTGTGTTGCTGCCTGATGAGAGATCGCATCGAGGACAGTTGGCAGATGGCGGGGCTTTATGACTGATGGATATGTTGAGTTACATGCTGCCAGCGCATTCAGTTTCCTGGATGCCGCATCGCTTCCTGAACACATGATCGAACGTGCCGCGGAGCTGGGGATGCCTGCGATGGCGTTGCTCGACCGTAACGGAGTCTATGGTTCAGCACGCTTTCATGCCAGCGCGAAGAAAAACGGAGTACGCGCACACGTTGGCGCGGAAGTTTCTGTTTCGAGTTTCGGACGGAGGCTTACGCCACCCGCGTGGGTGCCGCATCAACACAAGCCGGAACCGCCGCGTCTGGCTTTGATCTGCGAATCCCGGGAAGGGTACCAGAACCTTTGCCAACTGATCACGCAGTTCAAACTGCGGGAGACGACCAAGAACGAGGGCGCCGCGACCTTCGATGACTTAGAGCAGTATGCATCCGGACTGATATGTCTGACCGGAGGGGATGAAGGACCGTTGGCGGCTGCATTGATGCACGGAGGAGAGGAAGCAGGACGCGAAATTGTCGAACGCATGATGGGCATTTTTGGACGCGAGAATGTGTATGTCGAGTTGCAGCGTCACCGTGAACGCGAGGAAGAATGGCGAAATCAGGCCGCGCTTCGCATTGCCCAATCTTTGCAATTGCCGGTGATCGCGACCAATGGAGTTCGTTATGCCACTGCCTACGACCGTGAGATTCTGGACATTTTTACCGCGATTCGTCATCACGTTGAACTTGACCAGGCCGGGCGGTTGCTGGCTTTGAATAGTCAGCGGCATGTACGTCCAGCACGAGAGATGGCTGCACTCTTCCGCGATGTTCCTGGCGCAATTGAAAACACTGTCGATCTATCCTCTCGCCTTCCATTTGAACTGAGCGACCTGGGCTACAAATTCCCACACTATCCGGTGCCGGATGGGGAAACGATGGACAGTTTTCTGCGGAAGACGAGTGGAGGAGGGGGTGCAATGCCGTTATGGACCGAAGAATAACCCTGGGTTGATGGAACGCGCGAAAAAGCAGGTTGCGCATGAGCTGGCGCTGATCGCCAAGCTTGGCTTCGCCGGATATTTTTTGATCGTGTGGGACATCGTCGAATACTGCAAGAGCAACGGCATTCTGGTCCAGGGACGGGGGAGCGCTGCCAACTCTGCAGTCTGCTATGCACTTGAGATCACGGCCATCGATCCGGTCGGCATGGAACTCCTCTTCGAGCGTTTCCTGAGCGAGAATCGTGGTGAATGGCCGGACATCGATCTTGATCTACCTTCCGTAGAAAAGCGTGAGCTAGCCATCCAATACGTCTACCAGCGATATGGCGAACTGGGTGCGGCAATGACAGCCAATGTCACCACCTACCGTCAGAAATCGGCAGCGCGGGAAGTCGGCAAAGTACTGGGGTTCGATGAAGACTCACTCGGCCGATTGTCGAGTCTTGCCGGCCAGTGGGAATGGCGCGGCAAGACCGATACGATGGCGCACTCGTTCCAGCATGCAGGCTTCGACATTCAACATCCGCGTATCGCCAAGTATCTTGAACTGTCGATGCGGATTCAGGATCTGCCGCGTAATCTCAGCCAGCACTCGGGCGGCATGGTGATTTGCATGGGACGATTGAACCGGATTGTTCCACTGGAACGCGCCTCGATGCCGGGCAGAACCGTGGTGCAGTGGGACAAGGAAGATTGTGCGGACCTGGGCATCATCAAAGTCGATCTATTGGGCCTGGGAATGATGGCAGTGATTAAGGATTGCCTGGAATTGATCCCGCAACATTATGGCGAAGCCGTCAACCTGGCCCATCTGCCGGAGGATGATGAGGTCTATCGAACGCTTCAAAAGGCGGATACAGTCGGCATGTTTCAGGTAGAGTCCCGTGCCCAGATGGCCTCGTTGCCGCGCAACCATCCTGAGAAGTTCTACGACCTGGTCGTGCAGGTGGCGATTATTCGGCCCGGTCCCATCGTCGGACAAATGATGCACCCCTACATGAGGAGGAGACAAAAGAAGGAGGAGGTCACCTATCCACATCCATTACTCGAACCGGTGCTGAAGCGTACCCTGGGCGTACCGCTTTTTCAGGAACAGTTGTTGCGCATGGCCATGACCGTGGCCAACTTCTCCGGAGCGGAGGCCGACGAACTGCGGCGAGCTGTCGGTATGAGGCGCTCGTGGGAGCGGATGAAAAATCTGGAAAGCAAGCTTCGCGCCGGCATGACAGCCAATGGCATCGATGCAACCACGCAAGACAATATTGTTCAGAACATCAGTTCCTTCGCGCTGTATGGTTTTCCTGAGTCGCACGCGGCATCGTTCGCGCTGATTGCGTATGCTTCGGCATACTTCAAGGTGAAATACCTGGCGGCCTTTACCTGCGCAATCCTGAACAATCAACCGATGGGATTTTACTCGCCTGCGGTTCTGGTCAAAGATGCACAACGGCATGGATTGCGAGTGAAGCCCCTCGATATACAAACCTCAGACTGGCCCTGCACGGTTGAGCATGAGCCTGATGGATCGCTGTCATTGCGCATGGGACTGGGCTACGCCAGGAGACTGCGAAAGCAGGTCGCAGATGCTCTAGTACTCTCCCGCAGGCAGGATGGCACGTTCCGCTCGGCAGAGGACCTTGCCTTGAGAGTGCCATTGCTCGAGAAGAAAGAACTCACGCTGTTGGCTCGTATCGGAGCTTTGAACAAAGTGGATGGAATCGCACATCGTCGTGAGGCCCTGTGGCAGGTGGAGCGAGCCGGAAAAATGGAAGGACCGCTGCTCCGACAGCAAAGTGAGTGGTTGAGAGATGATTCTGAGATATCGCCCCTGCAACAAATGAACACGGAAGAACGTCTGGTTGCAGACTATGCGGGCACCGGTCTAACGACCGACAAACACCCCATGCATCATCGCCGTGCAGAGCTGCGACAACAGGGCATTCGATCCGCCGAGGAACTGAGGCATTGCAGGGACGGCGAGTTTGTTCGGGCCGCAGGCTGCGTGATCGCGCGGCAGCGCCCCGGTACAGCCAAAGGGTTCATCTTCATCTCGATGGAGGATGAGACCGGCATTGCCAATGTAATCGTCACGCCGGATCTGTATGACCGAGACCGCCTGGTTGTCACCCGTAGCAAATTCTTACTGGTGGAAGGGCCGCTGCAGAATCAGGACAACGTGATTCATGTGAAAGCTGTGCGTATCAGGGAACTGGCACATGACGCATTGGAGCTTCAATCGCATGATTTTCATTGAGAAGAAACGAGCTTTGGTCCAGATGCCGAAAATAGAACGATACCTATCTATATAGATAGGACCTGTTTCGATCGTCGCCGCACTCCACACAGATTCCATTGCGTAGACAAGGGCATGCACGTCAGTCGCCCGACGCGACTTACCTGACTACTCCTGCGATGTTGTGGAGTAACTTCTCGCCCGCAGCCTTGAGTGCATACCATCGAAATACTCCAGATACAGAAGATTGACCGAGTATGCACGGGAGTCCTAGAATCCCAGTGCAGAGTGGATCGCCTTTGTTTTTGGAGTTAGAGGATGGGAGTGAGCCCAATTGACGACTAACTATCCAAAAGCGAAGGTTCCAACCCGGCCAGTTCGACCGAGTCGTGCTCATTTTGCCTGGTCACCGTCACTATGCCTTGCCGGGGTCATGCTTTGGGCGGTGATTGGCTGTCAGGACAGGCATCCCCGTGCAGGGGCTGGTCAGGGCTCGCAACGGCTTGATTTTAATCAGGATGTGCAGCCGATTCTGGCCAGTAACTGCTTCAGCTGTCACGGGCCGGACCCGGAGATGCGCAAGGCGGGCCTGCGGCTGGATCTGGAGGAGTCGGCGTTCAAGAAGCGACCGGGTCACCCTGATGCGATTGTCCCCGGGCACCCGGAGAAAAGCGAACTCATCAAGCGGATCGAATCGAAAGATCCTCACTATCTGATGCCGCAGTCGGCGCAAGGCGAGGCAAAACCGATGAAACCCGCGGACATCGCCATTCTGAAGGAGTGGATAAAAGAGGGCGCGGTCTATCGTCCGCACTGGGCGTTTGAGAAACCGGTCAGGCCGCCGCTGCCGACCACGGTCAGGAACGATGGCTGGGCGAAGACGCCGATCGATATGTTTGTCCTGGCGCGGATGCAGAAGGAGGGTCTGCGGCCTTCCCCGGAAGCGGACAAGGATACGTTGATCCGGCGCGTGACGCTCGACCTGACCGGGTTACTGCCGACGCCGGCGGAGGTCACAGCGTTTACCAACGATACGTCGCCACAGGCCTATGAACACGTGGTGGACCGGCTGCTCGCAAGCCAGAGTTATGGAGAAGCGCGGGCGCGCTATTGGATGGATTACGCACGCTACGCCGATACCTACGGGCTTCACTATGACAACAGCCGGGATATCTGGCCGTATCGCGATTATCTAATTCGGTCATTTAACAGCAACAAGCGGTTCGATCAGTTTGCCATGGAGCAGATTGCGGGAGACCTGCTGCCGGCGAAGAACCTGGACCCGCTGATCGCGAGCGGGTATGTCCGGCTGGGCGTGAGCAGCAACGAAGGCGGCACCATCCCTGAGGAATTGCGCGTCAACATGGCGCGGGAGCGCACCGAGGCCTACGGGGCCACCTTTATGGGCCTGACCGTGGGCTGCGCGGTTTGTCATGATCACAAATACGATCCCACGACGCAGAAGGACTTCTATGCGTTGACCGCCTTCTTCAACAATATTGATGAGTTGCCATTCAATGGAGACAGACCGGTTTGGACACCGGTTGCCCGAATCCCGATGGAGAGGAATGCGGCCGCATACAACCGGGTGCTGGCGACGCGATCGGAACTTGCCGGCCAACTGTACGCAGCGCGCTTGCAGGAGCGCACCCTGGTACGGAAATGGCTGTCGTCCGGGCAGAATCCACCAATGCCAGTGTCGCCCGACAAGCTGTTGCTGCGCCTTCGTCTGGATGAAGGCGGCGGAGAGGTGCTGAAGAACAGCGCGCCGAATGCGCACCCGTCGAGCTTTCCCATTGGCAAATCGAAGCCGCAGTGGGGCGAGACGACCTGGCTATGGCCGGACTTTCGGATCGATGCCAGCACGCACATCATGCTGGGACAGACGGGCGACGAAGATTGGAACCAACCCTTCTCCCTGGGTGGATGGTTCATGTTGCGGGCCGCGCCGAACTACACAGTGGAGAGCACGTCCGGCGCTTTGATCTCAAAGATGGATACGAGCCAGCACAACCGTGGATGGGATCTCTCCGTGGACAAGGGCATCCTGAGTGTCGATCTGGTGAATGAAGAGCCCAAGGAGAAGAAGAAACCGAAGGCAACCGCAGACAAGTATGGTGTTCACCCGAAGGAGACATTTCACTATCCAACTCCGACGGATCTGACGGCCAAGGACCTGGCGCCCAACAAGCCGCCTAAGAAGGCGGATGCAAAAAAAGAAATTGCCAAGAAGGACTCCAAGAAGTCAGATGAAATGACGGCGAAAGATCTGACGCCGGTGGTCGCCATTAAGGTTTCGACGGTCTCTCCTCTGCCTCTCGACGGCAAGTGGAAACACGTGTTCTTTACCTACGACGGATCGGGCAAAGCATCCGGAGTCAAGATTTATGTGAACGGCACGGCGGTGCCGACCCGTGTAGTGTTCGATACGCTGCACCAGTCGACGATACGGACGCAGGCTCCCATGCAGCTGGGATGGAGATATCCCGATGCAACGCCGGCGCAGGACACGCGGTATCAAGACATCCGGCTGTATGGGCGCGCACTGAGTCCGGACGAAACGAAACGGCTCCCCTTTGAAGACTATGTGGGGGAGGTCGTGAGGAAGCCGCAGGGCCAGTGGAATGAAGACCAGTGGCATACCATCAGCGAGTTTTATCTGAACGATGTGGACAAGAATTTCGGGGCGATCCAGAGCCAGATCGACCAGCTGGATGCACAGCTCGACAAACTCTCCGAGGGAGGCCCGCTAACGCTGGTGGCATGGGAGAAGCCTTCCATTGCGTATGCGGATGTGCTGACGCGGGGAGTCTACACGGCACGCACTCAGCGGGTGGAAGCGAACACGCCGCATTATCTTCCACCGTTGCCGGCGGGCGTACCGCACAATCGATTGGCCCTGGCGAAGTGGACGGTGAGCCCGGACAATCCATTGACGGCGCGGGTGACCGTGAACCGGATGTGGTACGAATTGTTCGGAACTGGGCTGGTGGAGACGACGGAAGACTTTGGAATTATGGGGCAGCGGCCTTCGGACCCGGAGCTGCTGGACTGGCTGGCGGTTGAGTTTCAGCAGAGCGGGTGGAACGTCAAGCATATGTATAAGCTGATGGTGATGTCCGCAACCTACCGGCAGAGCGCGAAGTCGACACCTGAGCAGCTGGCGAAGGACCCGAGGAACCTGTTGCTGTCGCATGGGCCGCGGTTCCGGATGGACGCGGAGATGTTGCGGGATGTGGCGCTAGAGTCGGGTGGGTTGCTGGTGAATGAAGTTGGCGGCCCAAGCGTGAAGCCGTACCAGCCGGCAAATGTGTGGGAGCAGGTGAGTATCGGGGGCAGCGATACGCTGGTGTACGTCCAGCAGCACAGCGATGCACTCTACCGGCGCAGCATGTACACGTACTGGAAGCGGATGGCGATGATGCCGGACATGGATGCGTTCGACGCACCGATGCGCGATGTGGCCTGCACTCGGCGACAGCGGACGGATACGCCACTGCAGGCCCTGGTGACGATGAACGATGTGCAATGGGTTGAAGCGGCGCGGGCGCTGGCGCAGCGAGTGATCGAGCAGGGCGGCAAGCAGCCGGATCAGCGCATCAAGTTAATGAGCGACATTCTGTTGTCGCACGATCCGCCGCCCCAGATGGCCTCTGTGCTGGAGAGTTCGCTGACCCAGATGGAAAAGCATTATTCCGCGGATCCCAAGGCGGCGCACGAATTGATTGAAGTGGGCGAAAAGAAAAGCAATGCGTCAATCCCGGCGCCTGAGCTGGCTGCCTGGACGATGGTCGCGAGCGAGATGCTGAACCTGGATGAGACGGTGACGAAGTAATTGAAGGAGGGCTTATGAAGCAACATCCACTTTGTACCGATACTGAGGACGCCGCCAGCGTAATGGATCTGCCGATCCCGGTGGGGCTGAAGCAGGAGTGGGCAACGCTGGAGACGCGCCGCCGCTTTCTGGGACGGACGGGCAAGGTGCTAGGGTGGGCAGCGCTGGCCAGCCTGCTGGGCGACCGCGTGGTGACGAGCGATGCGCATGCGGCGACTACACTTAGCCCGTCCGGGGCGCCAGCCGCAACGGATTTGAAGCTGCCGTATTTCGCTCCCAAAGCGAAGCGGGCAATTTACCTGTTCATGTCGGGCGGACCGCCGCAGATCGACCTGCTGGATTACAAGCCGAATCTTAAGGCGCTATACAACACGGATATTCCTGACTCAGTGCGGGGAGCCCAGCAGCTGACCGGGATGACGGCAGGCCAGGCGCGGTTTCCGATTGCGCCGTCGCACTGGGCGTTCAAGCAATATGGCAAGTCGGGGGCATGGGTGAGCGATCTGCTGCCAAATACGGGGCGGATGGCCGATGACCTGACCATCATCAAGACGACAAACACGGACGCAATCAATCACGAGCCGGCGATCATGCTGATGAATACGGGAAACATGAACGCGGGTAAACCCTGCCTGGGCTCATGGCTTGCGTATGGCCTGGGAAGCATGAATGACAACCTGCCGACGTTCATGGTGATGCAGACGAAATTGAATGCGAAGGAGAATAACCAGCCAGTTTCATCGCGGCTGTGGAGCAGCGGATTTCTTTCGTCTGAATACGCCGGGGTGGGATTGCGCTCGTCGGGCGACCCGGTTCTTTATTTGAGCGACCCGAACGGCGTGGACCGCGAGGTTCGCCGCAAAATGCTGGATGCGGTGAACGCCATTAATCGGCAGACGTTCGAGGAACTGGGCGATCCAGAGACGAATTCGCGAATCTCCCAATACGAAATGGCGTATCGAATGCAGGCTTCGGTGCCGGAGCTGGCGGACTTGAGCAAGGAGCCGCCGTCGACGTGGGCTCTTTACGGGCCAGAGGCGAAGGAGCCGGGGACCTTTGCCTATAACTGTCTGATGGCCCGGCGCATGGCGGAACGCGGCGTTCGGTTTACGCAGGTGTATAAGCGCGGTTGGGATGTCCATGGAAATGTAACCGGGTTGCTTCCCATTCTTTGCCAGGAAACGGACCGGGGATGTTACGCGCTGGTGACCGACCTGAAGCAGCGAGGATTGCTGGATGACACGCTGGTGATCTGGGCGGGTGAATTTGGACGCACGGTCTACAGCCAGGGCGGCCTGACACCGGATAACTATGGACGCGACCATCATCCGCGCTGCTACACCACGTGGATGGCAGGCGGTGGCGTGCGGCCCGGGATCACCTACGGAGAAACCGATGAGTACAGCTATAACGTCGTCAAGGACTCGGTTCCGGTTCGGGATTTCAATGCGACCATCCTGCACTGCCTGGGCATCGACCACAACAAGCTGACGTATAAGGTACAGGGACTGGATCAAAAGCTGACCGGAACGACGCCCGCCAGCGTGGTAACCGGACTGCTCGCGTGAGGACGGTTGAGATCGCAGCATTGCCGGGCGACAGGTTGCTCTCCAGGCGGAAGTTGATGTGGACCGTGTGGGCGGCCGCATTTGCGGTGAGTCTGGCACTGCTTCTGTTGCCGTGGATGGTGAAGCTGGATGGGAAGCCACACCAGGACTGGCAGCAGTTTCTGGGGCGGTTCCATCCGCTGATAGTGCATGTTCCTATCGGACTGATCGTGCTGGTTCCCGTGCTTGAGATTGCGGGAGCGTGGCGGCCCGCATTGCGCGAGGCAGCGGGATTTGTGCTGGGGCTGGGATTTATCAGTTGCCTGGGCGCATTAACGCTGGGATATCTGCTGGCGTACGGCAGCGGCGATGCCGGACCTGGCGTGACGCGCCACATGTGGGGCGGAATTACGCTGACGATCGGCGTGCTGGTGTGTTTGCTGGCGCGACCGTGGTGGACCTCCGGAACTGTCCCGCGAGTGTACCCTGCGCTGCTGGTCTGCGTGCTGCTGGTGCTGGCGTGGGCGGCGGACCAGGGTGGCTCATTGACGCATGGGAACAACTATCTGACCGAGTACATGCCTATGCAGATGAAGCGCTGGCTCAGGCCCCGTACGGTGCCCGCGCAGATGATACCGGGTTCATTTTATGCCGCGCATATCAACCCGATCCTGGACGCGAATTGTGTGACCTGCCATGGCGAGCACAAAGAGAAGGGCGGCTTGAGGCTGGATTCTTATGGGCAGTTGATGGAGGGTGGCAATAGTGGTCCGGTCATCATACCGGGCAAGCCGGGGCAAAGCCTTCTGTTGACGCGGGTGACACTTCCGCCGAATCACAAGCAGTTTATGCCCGCCGAAGGGAAGGCGCCTTTGAAGCCGGAGGAGATCGCGTGGATTCGAGCGTGGGTACTTGACGGAGCCTCTCCGGCAGCGACCAGGGTGAAGGGCGTTTCGATTCGGGAGGAGCCCGCGGAACTGCCGCTGGTTCCAGTGGGCGACTATCGCCAGTTGATGCCGGAAATCCGGCAGATGGCGAGCGAGCAGGGAGCCAAGCTGATGATGGTATCCAGTAAGCCCTCCGATGGATTGATACTGAATACGGCGGATGTGGCGGCAAGCTTTGGCGACGCGCAGCTTGCGCAATTTCAGAAATTCGCGCCCTACATTGTGGAAGCGGAGCTGGGAGGGACGGCGGTGACGAATGCCAGCTTCAATACGCTGGGTACATTTACGCACTTGCGTGCTCTCCATCTGGAAAGGACGGCGGTCACCGGAGATGGACTCGCGAAGCTGGCTCCGCTGTCACAGTTAAGCTATCTGAATTTGAGCGGGACGAAAGTGACCAAGGCCGCGTTGGCTCCCCTGGGATCGATGAAGAATCTGCGCCACGTGTATCTTTACAACACGCCTGCGCAACCCGCTTCAGTAGCGGAGTCGACGCAAGCGAGGAATGTGCCATGAGCCGAACACGGAATGCCGCTGCGGCAGGAGTATTCGATCGACGTCGTTTTTGTTCTGTTGCCGGAGCCGCTGCCCTGCTTGGGCTGGCTGGAACTGGTGCGGAAGCAGAGGCGTGCGATCCCGGTGGAAGCTCCAAGGGGGGTGTGATGCAGACAGGGAACGGCGCGTGGACCTACCAGGTTGTGCCAGAGTGGGGACAACTGCCCGCTGGGACTGCCTTTGGTGGTACACATGGAGGGATTGCCAGCGACCGAGCCGGGCAAATCTACGTAAGCACGCAGAGCGAGACAGGGATCCTGGTCTATCGTCCCGATGGAAGTCTGCTGAAAACAATTGCCAACGAGTATCCCGAAGTTCACTCCATGTTTTACGCCGTGGAGGGTGGAAATGAATACCTTTACACCACGGTGCAGAAGGGGACACCCAGCGAGAACTGGCTTTTCGTGAAGATGAAGACGGACGGAACGGTCGTGCAGAAAATCACTGCTCCGCCGGAGGCTGGTTTCCACGCGCCAAACGAGTGGCGACTGACGGCGGCGGTACCGGCGCCGGATGGCAGCATCTTCATCGCCAACGGATACGGAGACTCGCGGATCTTCAGATTCGACAAGAACGGGGAATATCGGGCGAGCTACGCGGGAAAGGGAAGTGCGAATGGCTTATTCGACTGCAGCCACGGGCTGGCCGTCGATACACGCTACGACCAGCCGCTCTTGCTGATTTGCGACCGCGAGAACCGCCGGCTGGTTCATTTCGACTTCGACGGAAATTTCGTACAAAACATCACGCTGCACCTGCGGCGGCCGTGCCAGGTAAGCTTTTCCGGAGACTACGCGGTGGTATCTGAATTGGAAGGGCGCGTCACGATTCTGGACAGGGACAACGCTCCTGTGGCGTTTCTCGGCGACAATCCACAGAAAGCCCAGTGGGCGGACTATCGGGTCGAGCCGGACCAGGTCGCCCCGGCATTCTTCAGCGCTGCCCATGGATGTCACATCGACCAGAACGGCCATATATACGTTTCCGACTGGAACCGAACTGGCCGTGTGACGAAGCTGAGAAAAACAAACGCCTGAACTGCGTTGGCACCGTGTGCGCCAGAATATTCTGAGCGATTTTCAGTTGATCAATGTCTGCATCGCTTGCATTCTTCGCTTCTTGCTCTGCTTGGATAAAATGGGCTAGGGCATGAGCACAGCGGAAATTCGTGATGATTGGGTAGGGCGCATCATCGATGGAAGGTTTACCCTCCTGCAATGGCTGGGCGGCACTGAACGGAGTGTTGTCTACCTGACGGAACTGTCGGGACCAGGATCGCAGAAGGTCTCGATCAAGCTGATTTGGCCGGATGCTGCGGATGCGGAAGATTACATCGCCGGATGGGCGGCGACGGCGGCCGTCTCTCACCCTCACCTGGTGCGCCTGTATCACACCGGGCAGGGTGAAATCGACTCCACCCGGCTGGTCTACGCGGTAACGGAATATGCCGAGGAAGTTCTCTCAGAGATTATTCCGGAGCGTGCACTGACGCCCGCCGAGGCCGATGAGATGCTGGCCCCGGTACTCGACGCGCTTTCCTATCTCCACAGCAAAGGTTTCGTGCATGGCCACGTAAAGCCATCCAACATCATGGTTGTGGAAGATCAGGTAAAGCTGTCCGGGGACGGCCTGGAGATCACGGGCGAGCCTGGCAAACACTTCCCACCCTTCAGAGTCTATGACGCACCCGAAGTTGCCACCGAGAGGATATCACCGGCTGCGGACGTCTGGTCGCTCGGCGTCACCCTGGTGGAAGCCTTAACCCAGCATCCGCCGGTCTGGGACAGATCGGAAAGCAGTGAACCGGCTGTGCCGGAATCCGTTCCACAACCGTTCGCGGACATCGCGCGCCAATGTCTCCGGCTCAATCCTGCGCACCGATGCACGGTTCGCGATATCAAAGCAGGTCTTGAACCTGACGAATCTGCATTTAACCCGGTCAGCAAAGGCCCGAAGCCCGATTCCGCCAAGCTCCGCGTCACCGTGCTGATTGCCGCGGTGCTTGTCCTGCTTGCCGCAATCGCTGCTCTGCAACTCCGATCGCACGCAACTCGGTCATCGGTGGCAACGGCGACACCGCAAGCTGTGCCCGCAAACGCCGCGCCACCAACTCAGTCGCCGGTTGCGGAGCCTCAGACCCCACAAGGCGCGCCGGTAAAAGGTTCAGTCGCCGAGCAAGTTTTGCCCGACGTACCGCGAAGTGCGAGCAGGACGATTCGGGGCAAAGTTGAAGTGAGAATACGGGTCATGGTGGATCCGAACGGCAATGTGCAGGATGCGAATTTTGATTCGCCCGGGGTAAGCAAGTATTTCGCCAAGCTGGCTCTGCAAGCGGCGCGGAAATGGAAGTTCAAGCCCGCGCAAGTAGGTGATCGCGCGGTCCCTAGCGTGTGGCTACTGCGTTTTCAGTTTCGACAAACCGGGACCGAAGTCATTCCTACCGAAGTATCTCCTTAGATTGCGGTCGGGCAAGCAGGCGCAGAATTACGGGTCAATGACAGGCAGCACAATGTCCAGGTGAATGGATGGGATGCGTCGTTGTTGGAGCGCACATTTCCTGGGTACGCATCGCGGCTTTGTGCCGGCGCTGGGATTTTTACTGATCGAAGGGGAAGATACGGTTCCAGTCATTCTTCATGCTGATCACAATCCAACCGTTCTTGTGTGCCTCGGTCATCAACCTTTCGGAAAAAGTGCCGACGTGTGTGTCTGGAAGCCCTCCGGCAGGGCCATAGGCGTATTCGCGCTTCGCGTCGTCGTGATGGACGAGCATCATCAAGCGAGCTCCATCACCCGCCTGCGTCCATTCCAGCATCTGAGCATCGCCTGCCTTTAAGTCGGCACTTCCAGAGTTGCCGAAGGCGGCCCGGGGTCGCTTGCCGATGAACAAGTTAATTCCGACAGCCTTGCCGGGACCGTCATCGATGAAAAATGGTTTCGGCTCACGCAAGAGTTCCGGCTTGCCGCTAATATCCTCGTAAGTCGTTACGATGCTCGATCCCACCACCTGCTCCGGTGGAACGCCGTACACCTGCTCGCTGTAGACACGCACAAACTCCTGCCCACCTCCCGTGACGATATAGGTCCTGAAGCCGTTCGAGCGCAGGTACCGCATCACCTCCAGCATGGGCTGGTAGACGAGGTCGGTATATGGCCGGTGGAAGCGTGGCGCTTTGGCGTTCGCGAGCCACTCTTTCACGAGTTCCTGGAACCTTTCCGTGCTCATCCCTGCGTGGGTTACGGCAAGGATTTGGAGCCAGTCTGCCTCAGCGAACTTGCTCATCGCAGCATAGTCACTCGCAAGTACCGTCTTGAACGGCTGCTTCTGTTTCCATTCAGGATGGCCCTGTGCCATTGCGTCCACGCGCGCAAGCGCAAACGCGGCCTGTGCATACAAGGGATGTTCGGTCCATAGCGTACCGTCCTGATCGAATGTGGCAATGCGATCCGCTGGTTCAACATACCTGGGGCTCGATTTTTCGGTAGTGTCCCTTACGAAAGCAAGGACCGAGGCTTTTGCCGGGCCGTCATTCCAGGACGGCAATGGGTCGTTTCGCGTTGGATCGCCAGCTGCCATTCCTAGACGGGCTGAGAAGATAGCAATTGCACCGGCGGAAATAAACGCCCGCCGACTCACATTACTCACCGCATTTTGAAGGGAACTGGCTTTCATAGAATCTCCAATTTGCTATATCGATGGCACAGGCGATGCTGCCGGGTTCAACCAGTCTACTCACATCGTGAACCCAGACCTGCTGGGAACCTGATTGCAGGAGGTTAGTCGATGAGCGTCACACTATATTTGTACGTTCAGACCGCAGGAGCTGAGCTAAAAAACCTGATCGATGGAGACTCCGATCCGCAGGCTGCATCATTTGACACTTTGGATGCCGGAGGGCGGTGCAATTTGCACCGCCTTCGGAGGAATTACCGCGGATCGCATCCCTCAGTGGATGCACAAACTGGCAACTATCTCTTCTCGAATTCCGATGCCCAAACCCGGGGCCGAGTCCATGGAAAGGGTGCCATTCGCAGCTTCCGGCAAACCACTGAACAACTTCCAAAATAACTCGTTCCCAGTGTCCGGCTCGACGTTGGGAAAATATTCCACCAACGGGCAGACATGTGGGGCGCGACTGAAAATTACATGCGTGTTGTGCGCCTCGTTGGAGTGCGGAATCACGGGAAGGCCCGCCGCCTCCGCCATCGCACAGATTTTGATCGCTTCCGTGATTCCACCCACTCGGTTGGTGTCAAACTGCAGAATGTCAACGGCCCGGCGTTCGATCAGATCCTTGAAATCCCACTTGCCATAGGAATGTTCACCACAGCTCCATCGCTGCCATGGACAGCGCTGCTTCAATTCAACATACCCTGCGACGTCATGGGGCATTAACGGTTCTTCGATCCAGGACAGGTTAAAGTCGCGAAGCAACTTGGCCATTTCGATCGCATATCCTACATCCCACCCCATGTAGGCATCGGCCGCGAGCTCAACGTCCTCTCCGACGGCGTTTCGAACGGTGCGGACCAGATCGACATTGCGGCGCACTCCGTGGGGGCCGTCCTTCGGTCCAAAGCCAAATCGCTGTTTCATGCGCGCAAAGCCAAGATCTTTCCAGTGCTTTGCTTCAGCGGCAAGCTGGTCAAGGTCTTCCATCGCGTAGAGTCGACTTACATAGCAAGGAACCCTGGTCTGCGTGCGTCCGCCGATCAGGTCATACACGGGCTTTCCCTCCGATTTTCCATGCAGGTCCCAGCACGCAATATCCAATGCCGAGATGCCGGCGAGCGCCGAGCCGGAGCGACCAAAGCGAACTGTGGTTCGGTACATCCTTTGCCAAAGATACTCATGACGCCTGGGATCTTCACCGAGGATGAGATCGGAGTAGTAGTCATCGATCATGGATTTACCAGCACCATGAAATGCTCCCGCGGTGCCAACACCAGTGAAACCATCATCGGTCTGAACTTCGACCAGAGTGCACATGACCTTCCCGAACCAACCCTTTTCTCGAGTTTGAAAATCTTCGAACTGCGATGTATTGGTTACCAGATTTCGCTTGAGCGTAACTGGAGCGCGAGAGAACCCGATATTTCGCGTTCGGATTGCTTTAATGCGCATGGTGCCTCCGTTCAGATGCGCCAGCGGAAACGTTCCGACGGTCTCCTCCATAAACTACCACTGTGGTAACTACTTCGTTCACGACGCGGAGGCGAAGTGTCATTATGCCGCGAAAATCAAGATCTAAGTGAGAAGAGTCATAGTTCATAGTTTCTCGAAGTACTCATGTAGCTCGTCGATCTGGTCACGATGCAGCGTCACGGAAGGCTTGCGGCAGTAGCCGTTGCGGATGGTACCTCGCTTCAGGAGGAGTTGTTTTTCCGCAGCGATTAGAAATTCGATGGATTGCATCATGTATTGCAATAGCTGGATCATGCGTCGATGTTCACGGCGTCCGGCGGCTAGGTCAGCTTGCAACAGGCGCCAGACTTTTACGTACGGTCGTACGAGGGACGCTGTGGGCATACACCCGGAGCAGCCCGCTGCGACCGCATCGGGCAAATCCAATCCCATGTAGCCGACCAACGTGATGACATTTGCGGGTAACGCGAGAAGAGCGGGTACGGAGGGCGAAGCATCGACTTTCACAATGGAAACCGGCAGGCGGCCTAACACGTCGAGGTCGATGCCGGTCTGTGCCGGCGCATACTGCAGGATGACCGGTATGTGAACCGCCGCCGCAACCGTCTGGATATGGAGGGCGATCGAGTCTGCGGAAGGATTAAGAAAAAATGGCGGCAGCACCATAATTGCATTCGCGCCTGCCCGCTCTGCCTCCATGGCCTGGCGTACAGCGATTTCAGTGGAGTGGTGCGTAACGGAGACGATTACAGGAACTCGATCTCTCGCAGTTTTGATCAAAATCGACGTAAGAGTGACGCGTTCATCGTCGGTGAGTTTGTAGTATTCGCTGGCAAGGCCGAACATAGCCAGCCCGTCGGCTCCATCCTGGATGGCCGATTCTACGATCGCGGCAAACCCGCTCGTATCCACTTCCCCACCGCCAGTGAAGGGAGTAGCAAGAACGGGAATGATACCGCCGATCTTTGCCGTCACGCGACAAGACCACCGGGGTATCTTTCCAACACATCCGGATCGTAGAGCGGGATGAAGTGTTGGACGGTCCGGAGAATGCGCTCATATGCGATCGCACCTTCCGCCAGGCTTTCTCCGATTCCGAGCGGATGTCCCTGAAGATTCCCATATTTGAACGCGCAATCGCTGACCCCCACGATCCCCTTATTCGTTTGGATTGTGAAGAGCATGGAGCTGCGATGATGGGTTCCCACCCACGTCGCCTGGATACCCGGGCAAATTTCATCCTCGTCTCCAAGCAGAACGAGACGGTCGTTCGCCTCAAACATAAGGTAGGAGAGCACGTGGTCAGAAATACAATATTTTCGCGGAACATGGAGCCATGACGCCCTGACGACAATGTCTTCTATCCAGCCGCGGCGCGACATACAGATTCTGGCATGTGGAAAGAGAGGAATGTTGGCGGTGGCATAAAGCTGCAACGGTGTGAGTAGGACATGGGTCACCTGGTTGGGATTCACTCCAGCGCGCCGCAGCGCGTCCAGCGGAGACTCGGCCTCCTTTCGCTGCAGTTCACATCGCGGACCCGCAAATTCCTTCCATCGGGCATTTAGATCTTCTAAGTCATGGGGAGGGCCAGTATTGATGATCGCCGTGATATCACCGCTCCGGATGAGGACCATGTAGAAATACAACGTCTCCCATTCGCCCCATCCGCTCATCCAGTAGACCTCCGGACGTGGAACATCGGCTTGTCCCATCTTTAATACCTGAACTGTGTATGGGTTCATGGTTCAGTTTCCTCGGACTGATGGATGCGTCGCTCCGCTAAGGGCACGAAAATGTCGACGAAAGCAGGGGTCAACTCGTACGGCATTGGTGTCATCGCTCTCACGATACTCTCCACCCAAAAAACCGTACTAAATCGGCGAAGTAAAAGCATAGCTGCCCGAGCCGACGTCATACACCGCGGCACCGTTCTCCATTCTTGAGAATCGCATTCCAAATGCACGTGTAACGGCGCGCCCACCTTCTCTGACAAGCTTTCTGTCCGTGGTTGGCACGTATATGGTCGCGGTGACATTCGCAGGAATAGACACATTCAGCGCCAGCTGATTGTCACTGCGTTCCCATGCGACACCGATTTTCCCATGCGGAGAATCGTGAGACGCTCGCACAAATCGCAAGTCCCCTACGAGCGTCGGTTGAATGATGACGTGCTTGAATCCCGGATCAGCAGGATCTGTCCTGATCCCAGCCAGATTCTCATAGAACCAGATCACTAAATCGCCGACCAGCATCAAGTGGTTCCTGGAATTCATCGCGGGATCCGCAGTATCTCCATTCCATAATTCCCAAATCGTGGTTGCTCCCCTTCCAATCATGTAGCCCCAACTGGGATATGTGGTTTGCGTCGCAATCTGGTAGGCAAGGTCAGAGTAACCGTTGCGGCTGAGCGTACGCATAATCCATTGCGTCCCAATCAGTCCGCTACCAATATGGGAGTCGGTTTTCAGTCGAATGTTCTGCGCGAGTGCGCTTGCGACAGCCTTGCGGTGCACCTCCGGTACCATGCCAAAGGCGAGAGGGAGAATGCTTGAAGTCTGCGATCCATTTGCGTAGGTACCGGTCATCGGATGAAAGTATTTCGCATTCAATGCGGCGCTCATGCGAGTGGATAAAGCATCGAAGGCGCGCTGGTCATCCGGCATTCCAACTATGGCAGCAAATTGCGACATAAGTCGCAAAAGATAGTAGAAGTAAGTCGTCCCAATGACTTCAGAAGCGGTTTGCCGGGCCGGATCTTTGCTGTGGATTAATTTGAGAGATTCCGGAGGCACACACCAGTCCCCGTAAGTATCGCGCGGCATCAGGTCGTCCTTGATCTGCGCGCTCATGTAATCCATCCAAGATTTCATGGCTGGATAGTAGTCTTGAACGATGCGTCGGTCCCCGTACTGCTCGTGCATGGCAGCCGTGACGATGATGAATGTACCCGGCCATGTGACGTTGTCGCTATAAAACTTCCAGTAACCGGGCGCGACGTCATCCAAAGCGCCCTGGGCGGTCAGGGTATCTTGAATGTCTGCGATCCACTTAGGGTAAAACGAGCCGACATTGAACATAAATGTTTCGCCCTTACTCTCGGAAGAGCGATCGCCAAGCCAGCCTTGCCGTTCATCCCGCTGTGGACAGTCGGTCGGAATACTGCGGTAGTTTCCCCTGGTTCCCCAAAGTACATTCTTATAGATGTGGTTCAGCGTATCGTTCGAAGTTACAAAATCCGCGTGCTCATCCAAAGCATCGTGGACTACTTGTCCTACAATCGTCGAGCGCGTAGGTGTGCCGGGGAATCCTGTGAGTTCGACATATCGAAAGCCGTGATACGTAAATCGAGGATGATATGTCTCGACACCAGAGCCGCGGAGCACATAGCGATCAGTTGCCCGGGCGCTGCGCAGATTGTCCGTGTATAGCATTCCGTTTTCGCGCAAGGTCTCAGCGTGACGAAGCCGGATGGCAGTACCGCGAGCACCCGCAACCTGCACGCGGCACCAGCCAACCATATTCTGGCCCATGTCGAAAATATAGACGCCCGGTCGTGGCTGCGTGATCTTCGTGGGCTTCATCTCTTGAATGATTCGGATGGGCTCATTCATTTGGGCGCACATACGCCCCGGGGGAGCCTGCACAAGCTCCGCCGCCTTCCAGCTTGCGTCCGAGTAGGTCGCGCGGTTCCATCCGTCGAGTTCCATTCTTGCGTCGTAATCTTCGCCATCGTATTCGTTGTTGAGGCGGATTGGACCGTCTGATGTAACTCTCCACTTCTCATCGCTGACGATTGTGTCTCGTGAGCCATCGCGGAATTCAATCTCGAGCTGGAAGATGAGCTTGGGATATCCGAAGTTCTGAGTCCTTGGAATGTAATTTCTAAGTGAGAAATACCGTCCATTTCCTAAAAACGCTCCGACAGCATTAGGGCCGCGCTGAAGGAGGTTCGTTACGTCGTAGGTCCGATAATAGATTCGCTTATCGTAGGCGCTCAGGTTGGGTGAGAGCACCTCGTCACCGACTCTTTGGCCATTGAGATACAACTCAGATATTCCCACTCCGCTGATGTACGCGGTCGCTCGGCGAACTGGCGCGTCGACTTCAAACTCCGTACGCAGCAAGCGTGCCGGTAACCTGGTTCGTATCGGCGGAAAATTGGATGGTGTGGCAAGATCGACAATCTGAGCGGGTGACCATGTGGTCTCGGTGACGGGTGACTGCGGCGAACCGGTTACCGCCTTATCAGAAACCCCCCAACTAGTTCCGGTGCGAAGATGGAGGATTGATCCGTCGGCTAGATCGAGGGTAAGTCCGCCAATGACGGCGGGAACGGATTGAGCAGAACCGGGTTCCATGGTGACGGATACATCGTTCTCACCGACGCGCAGCTTCGGTGTGACGTCCGCTGCCACCAACTGAGGCATCGAGTGGCCAGCGGCCGACGCAATCTTCGCGCCATTGACGGCGACTGTTATTGCAGCCGTTCCGGTGATCATCATGATTCCGGAACTGACTGGGTTGTCTGCCGGAACATTCACGGTGCCGCGGAAGGATCGGCCTGTGTTTTCGGCGGCGTCAGAAGAAATCCAATGCGCGTCCTCAAATTCTTCGGCGATGGCGGCTCCGCTGTCGAGCCCTATCCACTTCGCCTGCCAATCGTGAGGAGCCAGCAGACCCATGGACCAGGCAGCCGGCTGACTCCATGGTGAGTCTTGTCCCTGCTGATCCCACACTCTTACCTTCCACCATAGGTGCGTCCGAGAGGCGAGAGGCTTACCGGCGTACTCAACCTGGATGGAAGTTCCGGAGGCGACCTTTTCAGAGTCCCACAAATCGCCATTATCTCTTTTCAAGGCATCGAGGCTGCTGGCGACGAGAATGCGATATGCGCTCTGCCGAAGATTCCGTTGACCGTCGGCGACGGCTTCGAGGATCCAGCTAAGCCGCGGACTGATTACGTCGATTCCCAGCGGATCAATTCGATTTTCACAGCGAAGGCGGGTCGGCGCGAGGCTCGACGATCCAGGTGACGGAAGCGAGGATAATGGCTCTGCCAAGAGCTTAGCGTCGCTCGCGAGTCCGGCAACAATCATCAGTTGGATTGCTTCTCGACGATTCATAAGCTTCTATCGTGATTGTAGAACTGTCATCATGCGGACTAAGTCGCCGTTCGAATTCCGCTGGCTGCGGATTGGCCGAGCAACGAAAACCCATTGCAGGCTAGCAACAAGTTTTCGCTGATCGAGCCGTTCGCACCGACCGAGTCGGGCGGTTGACTTACCTACTTAGAAGACAGCCTTCAGGGCAAACTCCAGTATGCGAGGGTCGAGCGCGCTGGTTACCTGGCCAAAGTTCCCGGCGCCCAAGCTGGTGGACACGTTGTTGAAGTTAGGATGATTTGCAACATTGAATGCTTCTGCCCGGAACTGCAAGTTCAGACGCCCTTTGATGGGAAAAGTTTTGTAGAGAGCGACGTTGAAGGATATCTGGTGCGGTCCTCGGATCGTACCATTGGCTGCATTGCCGAAGAAGCCGTATTGAGGCGCGGCGAATGAATTGGTGGTGAACCACTGATTCAGCTTACCTACCGTGTGCACCGGCGCCACCTGGTTTGGCCGGATCGCCAGGCCGGCCGTGCTGGTCGACAGGCCGGGACTCAGCGCAAAACCACTTTGATATAAAGCCAGGCCGGCGAAGGTCCAGTCTCCAAGGGCGCGTTGTAGCATCTTGCTACTGTGCGGGAAGAGTGGAAGGTTATAGACCCACGTGCCGGTCAGGTCATTCGTAAAGTCGTAGTCCGGAGGTCCGTATTCGGCAGCCACGTTGCGAGGATTCTGGACAACGGTTCCAACAGGAGATCCGCCGGTGTGGGAGCCAATGGTTCCCAGGGCCTTACTGTAGGTATAGGAAACGTTGACCTGAGTCCTGCTGGTCCGGTAGATCAAGCCGGTCTGCAGCGAGTTGTAGTTTGAACTGCCCTCGTCGTACTCCGTGTTGATCGCGCTATACCCCTGGTAGGGACGCGTGTAGTCGGCAGACGCTTTGCCGGCGTTGATACAAGGATCGAAGTTATATGATGCCGAAGGCGACTGTCCCGCGGGCAGGCAATTGGTGGTGCTAGGTGACGAAACGGGCAGGGGGAAATTCTCATTAAAGCCTGTCGCTTCCAGATGACGACCGAGGCTACCGACGTAGGCAACCTGCGCAACCATGCTGGGAGCCAACTGATGTTCAAGAGTCAAGCTATAGGATTGGATCTGTACTGGCGTGAAGCTGGATTGAATCACGCTCAGGCTCTGCGTCGTGGGCGCTTTTGGAACGCCGGCCGTTCCATTGCTGATCAGACTATTGATGACGTTGGCGCTTTTGACGTAGGGAGGATTGGCTCCATACGCCGCGTTGAGCTGGGCTAGCGCATCTCTGGAATATACGATTCCATATCCGCCACGAATGGACGTTGTTCCGTTTCCGCTCAGGTCGTATGCAAAGCCCACCCGCGGCCCGAAATTCAATTTTTTCGGAATGAAGAAGCCGCTCGGAACTCCATTTTGACCGGCATAAATAATCCCGTTCAACAGGTTGGCGGGTTGTCCGGCGGAATTCAGGGGAACGTTTGCGCTGTTAATCGCGAGACTTCCATTCACATTGACTACCGGGGCTTCTGCCGGGTTATAGAGTGTCGGCGAGAAGCCGGAGACCTGATTACCGCTGGCGGTATCGCTGGAGAAGTATTGCCAGCGCACACCCAGGTTCAAAGTCAAGCGAGGGCTGACGCGCCAATCATCCTGAACGTATGCTTCTCCCTGGCGATAGTGACCATTCACGCGCCTCTGCTGGTTGACCTGCGAATAGGTCGCGTCAAGACCGAGAAGATAGTCGGCGGCAGGGTCGCCCGTATGCACTCCGCTGAAGCTGAAACTACCCATGGGATTACTGAAGGCATTCTGTCGCTTCACGCCGAAGATATACAGAGCTCCCGTCTGGAGAACATGATCTCCCTTCACCCAACTTACGTCGTCGGAGGCGATGCCTTCGCCATCGTTGGCCTCGACAGGCAGATCCCCGGGACCATTTCCAGCCCATCCCCGCGACAAGCTGATGTTCGGCATTCGGTTCAGCGGATCCGCTCCTGGAAATGCCTGGATGATGCTGACGCCGGAGGGAAGGGGTGCGTCTTCGAGAAGATTGGCTTTGGTATAGGTTTCGGCCAAGCTTAAAGTGTTCAAGAAATTATCGGTGAAGGTGGTCGTTAGCCGGATCAGGCCGTTGAAGCCTGTCGTGTATTCAATCTCCGGTATTTTGGGGGTGGGATTGTTCCCCAGACCGAGACCATCCGGAAAATGATTGTCGACCTGCTCATACATAAAGCGGCCGACTAACAGGTTTTTATTTTTGATGTATTGGTCGAGGCGATATTGAGCGTCGCTTTGATTGGTCGTCTCACTGCCTTGATTGAGATAGTTGTCAAAGCCTCCGGCAGGATTGTTGGGCAGCGGCCAATAGGCGTCCATCAGGGCTACGGAAACCGGATCGAAGCACGCAGGGTTCAGTGTTTTTGGACCCGAGATACAATTCGTTCGTCCCTCAGACGCCAGCAGTGCCTGACTGTGTGCGTCGAGAGTGAGGTTGCCAGTGAGAGTGGGGCTGGCGCTAAAGTCCCCATTTCGCATCGCCTGGGGAAACAGGGCGGAACGGATCACTTGCCCCGCACTGATCAGGTACCACTGATTGGAGGCAAAGAAGAAGGACTTCTTATCCCGTTTTGTGTTGTAGATTTTCGGGATGATCAATGGACCACCCAGCGTGTAGCCGAAAATATTCTGGTGGAGTGGCGGGGTGGTTTGTGCGAAATAGTTATCGGCATCGAAGGCGTTGTTGCGCAGATAGTCCCAAGCGGAGCCATGGAACGTATCGGTTCCGCTTTTTGTCTCCACCATAATCTGAGCAGCGCCGACTCCATACTTGGCGCTGTAATTGTCTTTCAGCACGCGAAATTCAGCGATGCCATCCACGATCGGCAAAACGTCGACGTTGGATAAGTTGCCGGTGTTGACGTCGTAGATGCCATCGATGTTGTAGGTGGTATATTCCACACCCTGGCCATTGATGATCAGCGTCGTCGAGCCGTTGATGCCTCCGCCTGACAGCGAATTGGCGCCGACGGTGCTGCTGACGCCAGGAACCATGATGGCGAGGGTCTGAAAGTTTCTGCCATTCAACATCAGGTTGCTGACCTGCTTGTCGGTGATGGTGCCGCCGCTTTCAGAAGTCTGGGTGTTGACCTGGACAGCGTTGGCCATGACGGTCACTTGGGAAGAGGTGCTGCCGACTTGCAGGGTCACGTCGTCCGCGCGGCGAACTCCCGGGGCAATATGCATATCGCGAGTGACATTTTGTTGAAAGCCGTCCTTCGATATCGTCACGGTATAAGTTCCGGTGGGGATGGATTCCGCCGAGTAGAACCCCGTATTGTCGGTTGCCACGGTGCGCGAAACACCTGTGCCCTGGTTGGTGATGGTCACGGTGACCGATGGCAGAGAAGCGCCCGAAGAATCCTTGACCGTGCCCGAAATGGCTCCTGTGCTGGCGACCTGTGCGAAGCTGGCCGTGGCGAGCGCGAGGGCTGCAATCGTGCCGCAAAGCAGCCGATGGATGAATGGTCTTTGCATCGATTCTGTTCTCCAGAGTCAGATTTTGCGCGAAATGATCGTCGATTCGTCCACGAAGATACTTAATGAGTCATAAACGTATGTCATTGGAATACACGTTGTCAACTTTCAGACTCGTTTGTGTTCGTATATGGTTTTTGAGCGAACAGCACAGGTGGGCAACGTCGCGACTTAAGTCGCTGATAACGCTAAATTCGGTCTGCTCGCCGGAATCGTGAGCAGGAAAAATCGAGCTTTGGAGGGAATCCTGGAATTCGCCGCGAGAAACTGATCGGCGGACGTTCCGCGTCAGGCCGAAGCCGCCTGGGATCGTCGGAGAATCACGGGCGGCCGGAAATGCTGCGCCGAAGAGCCGAGATCAGGGCTGCCCGAACACCGGCAGCATCAAGAATGAGCTGTGGCGACCCCCGAAGTACAGAGTGTTGTGCGCTTTGATCGTGTTCGTCCATTGTTCTGGAGGAGCACTGGTGTTCGGGTTGGGCTCGAGACGGGGAAAGTCCGTGCTGCTGATGTCCAAACGAATGCGGTGGCCGCGCTCAAACAGATTGCTGGTAGGTCCGAGATCGAGGGCGAGCGAATAGATATCTCCGGGCGTCATCAACGACAGGTTGTTTATCCCCTTTCTGTAACGGGCGCGAAGTTGCCCCTCCGCGATGATCATGGAGTAGCCATCTGGGTAGACGTCCGATAGCTTCGCAACAAAATCGGTGTCCGGGGCAGTCGAGGAAATCCACAATTGCGCCTTCACCTCTCCCAGGATGGTCGTCGGTGTCGTTAGGGGCGAGGTCGTGAAGGTGAGAACATCGGGTCGCTTTTCGAGTGGCGCTTGATTTTCGACACATTCGGCGTGAAAATCGCCGCCACGGGTTGGGACTGGATCCGCCGGATCGTCGAGGAACGAAGATGATTCTTCGTGTCCGGGGAGCGTGCGGAGCAGCGTCTGGGGTTGGAGATAAAACTTGACTTCCTGAGTGTCGGGCGGCGGCCACTCTTGAAGAGAGATCCATTTGCCGCCCGCTTCCAACTTGCCGGTGCTCGGCGGCCCGGAGGGTCCGCCGCCCATGCGGAAGATGTGAATCGGAGCCGAGTCGATGATGTGAAACGGCTCTCCCTTCATCCAGTGATTGAACCAGTCCAGCTCCAGCGCCTGCTCGTCGACAGCAGCGGACGATCCAAAGTTGGCGTCGCCGCACGTGGCGTTGCCGGTGGCGTGCGGCCAGGGACCGATCATCAGTCGTTTGGGCGATTTCTGCATCCTGGAGAGGTTCACGTAGTTTTCTATAACTCCGCCCACCGTGCCGTCGTACCAGCCGCTGATAAAGTACATGGGCACGTCTTTGAACAGACGATAACTTCCTGCCGGGTAGAAGTTCTGCTGCTTCCAATAACTGTCCAGGGTGGGGTGCGTGTACATATCCCGAAAGATTTTCGAATAGTCCGGAAGAGAGCTGAATATCTCGCCTCGCTGAACCGGAGATAGCTTGAGCCATGGATTTGGATTGTTAAAGGCTTCTGCGAGACTGGCGCGTACCTTGGGCAGATTCTCTGCCTCCTTACTGGTTTGCGCCATGTAGAGAATCCACTGCGACATATTCAGGCTGGGCACGCCGCCGGGATAGGGGAAAAACTCCGATCCCCCGACGACGGGAAACATGGCCACCAGGTGAGGGGGGGCGAGCATCGCCGCGGTGTACTGGGTCCAGGCTCCATACGAAGCTCCCAGCGTTCCTACTTTGCCGTTTGACCAGGGCTGGGCTGCCGCCCACTCGATGGCGTCATAACCATCCTTTCCCTCGTTTAAGAGCGGATAGAACTTTCCCTCGGAAGCAAAACGGCCTCGGCAGTCCTGCGCAATTACGACATAGCCATGCTGGGCAAAGAAGATTCCTTCCTTGTGGATGCCACTCTTGTTGTACGGGGAGCGGTCGATGAGGATAGGGAATTTTCCCGGAAGGGGGACGCCGTTGTGCGCAGGCCGATAGATGTCGGTGGCAAGCCTGGTCCCGTCCCTCATCGTTACCATGACGTTGCTCTGGACAACATAGCCAGTGGCGCTCTGAGGCCGGGAGGACGTCGCATCCACGGCGTAATCTGCGGCGCCGTTTGTTTGCGGCGCCGTCTGGGCTGGCGAAAGCAGGGACGATAGGGCAAACGAACCCAGGATCATGGCGCAAGCGAGTTTCATCGATGTGAGTCTTCCTCGTTTCGGATTCTCTTCCCGTTGTCTACGTCAGGTCGATAGCAGATCGTTCTGCAATCCAGGCTAGATCAGTTCACAATAAGATCATTTGCGAACAAAAGTTGACACAATATTACACGATTGAGTAGGCTACGCTTACGTTTGATGCCCTCGGGCTTCTGGAAAAGCCAGCGTACAGGCACCAGTACGTTCTCGACATATTGTTGCGGAGAGGAGATCGAGATTCGAGTGATTACCAGAAGGAAGCTACTTGGCACGGCGACGGGAGCGTTAGCAGGCGCGTGTTTACGTCCTCGCGTCGCCTATGCGCGGGATCGGAAGCCAAACCTGTTGTATATTCTGGCCGACGATCACGCCGGGTACGTGATGGGAGTGCAGGGGAATGCGCGGGCCTACACCCCGAACATGAATCGACTGGCCTCTGAAGGTACCCGCTTCGCGCGACATTACTGCAATTCCCCGGTCTGTACGCCATCCCGACAATCATTCTTTACCAGCCAGTTGCCGCACTGTTCCGGCGTAACTGTGCTGGGAACTGCGTTGGCGGAAGATAAGCCAACCCTGGCAAGGCAATTAGGGGCGAGCGGTTATCAGCCGGCGGTGTTCGGCAAGATGCACTTCAATCGACCTGGCCGACCGGGTCTGCATGGTTTCGATCTGGCTGAGACCGAGGACATCGTAAGACGGGATTGGCAGGCCGCCGTGGGTCCAACGCCAAATTTTGGCGATATCCGGGTGAAGCCGACGTGGCGTCCATTCCAGGATCCAGCCAGTATCTGGCTTGACTCGGACAAACTGCCATTTCCGCGCACCTATGAACAGATGGAAAGCACGTGGGTCGTGCAGCAGGCGACGAAGTATCTGCAGGATCACAAAGACGAGCCGTTTGCCTTGTGGGTCAGCTTCCGTGAGCCGCATTCGCCCTTCAATTTTCCGGTGGACGACCGAGACGACTTCAACGCCGGGGATTTTCCCGTCCCGGAAGTCGGGCCTGAAGATCCCAGCCAGATTCCACTAGTCTTTCGCGGGCTGACGGACAAACAGAAGCAGGGCATCATCGCGGCGTATTACACCTCCGTACGATTTTTAGATCGAAACGTGGGGGCAGTTCTGGATGTGCTGCGCAAACTGAACCTGGAGAATGACACGCTGGTGATTTATATGGCGGACCATGGCTACAGCCTGGGACAGCACGGCCGGTTTGAAAAACACGTCTGCTACGATCCCGCGTTGCAGGTTCCGCTGATCATGCGGTGGCCGGGACATATCCGGTCCGGTTCGGTCGTGCAGGAATTTACGGAATCTATTGACGTGCCGCCGACACTGCTGGAGATGCTGGGTGCGGAGCCATTCAGTTTGAATCAGGGGCAAAGTCTCTCCGGCTACCTGAGGTCAGGACGGAGCGCGAATCCGCGACAGTCCATCTTCAGCGAGTATCTGGAAAACGAGGAGGCTTGCATGCGGACGGATCGATGGAAACTGATCCACTGCAGCGGGAAACGGTTCAGGCTGGACGGTTATATGACGGATGACCCATTGCCGGGACTCACCATTCATCTGTTCGACTTAAAGAATGATCCGGGAGAGTTTCACAATGTGGCCGACCAACACCCTGAAGTAGTTCAGAACCTTTCCATGCAGATGCTGGGGATCTTCCGGGCAACCCATCCTCAGGCGGCCGAAGAACCCTCCGGCAAGAGTATGAACGACTTACTGGATTGGTATCTGCGTCCTCGCGATGCGAGAGTCTCCTGCATGAAGTATGCTTTTTGCCAAAGCAAGGACAGCGCGTAACGGCTGGATTTTTCCAGGTATCACCCATGGCGTCAACATCGATCACACGGCAGGTTTGCACAACCAATCTTACGGAGGATTAGGAATCTACGATGAGAGTTCGAAAGTTCACACCCGTTCCCTGTGCCTGCCATCCGAGCTGTTTCCGTAGAAATCTAACCCGGCGAGAGTTCCGCATACCTGTCCCCGCTGCCGGCCAGCTCCCGCGTCTGCAGGTCTTGTTGGCGATGCTGCTGGTAACTCTGGTCTGCGCGGCGGCCGCTCCCATGTTTGCGGCAGCCACGAAGGGGAGGGTGTTAGCTGCCACTCCACCGATGGGTTGGAATGACTGGGCTCACTACCAGTGCAACTATACGGCGCAGGACATTCTCTCTAACGCGAAAGCGTTGGTGAAGACCGGCCTTGCCGCGCATGGCTACAACACCGTAACAATCGACGATTGCTGGATGCAGAAAGGTCGCGATGCTCAGGGCAACCTGCAGGCTGATCCGCAGCGCTTTCCGCAAGGGATGAAGGCGATCGGACAGGCTCTCCATGGGATGGGCCTGAAGTTCGGCATCTATGAAGACGCGGGTTTTGAAACCTGCGATGGCCTGGCGGGCAGCGGCGAACCCGATGGCGGCGGTCAGGATCACTTCCTCCAGGACACTCGCATGTTTGCATCGTGGGGAGTGGATTATCTGAAGCTGGATGGCTGCAAGGTCTATGTGCCCGCGGGGGGCAGCAAGGCAGATGCCTACCGCAAGGCCTACGCGGCGCAAAGTGCGGCGTTGAGAGCTGTGAGCCGACCCATCGTTTTCTCAGAATCAGCGCCCGCGTATTTTCAGGGAACGCCGGATTGGTACGACGTGCTGAGCTGGGTTCGCGGCTATGGACAGCTCTGGCGGGAAGGGCCCGACATGGCGAACTACCATGCGAAGAATCCCGACGATCCGCGTTTTCATAGCGTGCTTTGGAACTACTCCTACAACCTTCCGCTGGGACGATTCCAGAAACCGGGGAACTGGAATGACGCGGATTTCATCATTGGCGGAGATGCCGGCATGAGCGTGGCTGAGACACGCAGTCAGCTGGCGTTGTGGTCGATGATGTCGGCGCCGCTGATCCTCAGTTCTGACGTGGATAAGATCAGCCCGGAAGCGGTGGGGATTTTGAGCAATAAATCGGTCCTGGCGGTCGATCAGGATCCATTAGGCAGGATGGCTACCCTGGTGCGGCGCAATTCGATCATGGATGTCCTGTTCAAGAAACTGAGTGGCGGAAGTTATGCGGTTGCGGTGCTGAATCGCGGGAGTGCAGCGATTCAAGTGGACCTGCATCCTGCGGACCTGGGTTTTTCCGCGAGTGCCGGTTGCCATCTGGAAGCGCGCGATCTTTGGAGCGGCGCGAATCAAGGTGCAGCGTCCACGTTGAAGGCGAACGTTGCCAGTCACGATACAGCGATCTGGCGTATCCGACCGTCTTCTTCCTGCGGCATGCAGACGCGCACCGGAACGATCATCACGGTTGCGGCGGGCAGGCATCGCAGCATGGACGGCTACACACGCTGTCTGACCGCCTCCGGCGTCGTCGAAGATTGCGCCGGAACTTCGTCGGAAACCTGGACGATGACTCCGAGTGGAACGCTGAAGTCCGGGGGGAAATGTCTTGCCGCAGCGGATGGCAAGACGGCGATGGAGACGTGTTCCGCCGGGAAAACCGAGCGCTGGAAATATACCCTGCTCGGAAACCTGGTGAGCGCCGATGGTTCCTGTCTCACCGCCAGCGGCCCGGATAATCAATCTGCGCCGCTAAGCCTTTCCACTTGCGGACACAACCAGCCAGACCAGATCTGGTCGCTGCCGAACTAAGCCGGAATGGAAGGTTCGAAGCGGGAGAGCTGGGGTGGTCGCCCGCCCGGATAGAGGCGAACAACCGAATGTCCAATACCGAGAAGTATCATCCGCACATTACGCCTACTCGGGACCGTTTGAAAGGCAAAGTAGCGCTGATCACGGGCGGAGCCAAGGGGATTGGACGCGCCATTGCTCTGCGATTCGCGGAGGAAGGAGCGGATATCGCGATCGCAGATATTTGCGCCAGCTCCATGCGCTCCACCGAGGAGGAAGTTCGCGCACTGGGCCGTGACTGTGCGGTGCAGCCAACTGACGTGGCGGATCGCGACAATGTAGAACGAACGGTGCAGGCAGTCCTCGAGCACTTTTCGAAGATCGACATTTTAGTGAACAATGCCGGAATCATCGTGTTCGGCAGCATCATGGACTGCACTCCAGAAGACTGGAAGCGCATGCTGGACGTCGATCTGACAGGCGCATTGCATTGCACGCAAATTGTCGGGCGCGCGATGAAGCGGAGCGGTCGACCGGGACGTCTGATCCACATCGGATCGACTGCATCGTTGCTGCCTACGGCGCAGCAAGGAGCCTATTGCGTGGCCAAGGCCGGATTACGCATGGTCAGCCGGATGGCGGCTATGGAGTTAGGTTCTTTTGGAATTACTTCGAACCTGCTGTGCCCGGAAGGGGCCGTCACCGATATGAACCGCGACTTGCTGAGCGATCCGGAAATCATGGACAAGCTGGAGAGCAAAATCCTGGCTGGAAGGCTGGCGACGGCGGAAGAGATTGCAGCATCGGCCGCCTTTCTGGCGTCGGATGAGGCCGCGTACATTAACGGCGCCGAACTGGTGCACGATGGCGGTGTCACGATCAGTCCTCTATGGTGGAGATGATGGTCGCATGGGGTCCGCCAAAGGACCTCGGGCAGACTAATATGGTATGGCAGAGATGAACTCGGCTGCGACTTTTCAATCGACAGAGAACATAGTCGGTCGCGCCGACGAACACCGGCGAATCGAATGCCGTTTCGACCGGAAGTTCACTGGAGCGCAATATGTCGATCCGACCCGTCAAGCGACTTATCCAATCGAAGCCGACTCTCGAGGGTGCAGGCGTGCATCTTCGCAGAGCATTCGGTTTTGAAAACACGAAAGACTTCGACCCTTTCCTGCTTCTGGATGATTTCCGGAATGATATTCCTGAGGACTACCTCGCCGGATTCCCGTGGCATCCGCATCGGGGGATCGAGACGATCACCTACGTGCTGGCGGGAACCGTCGCCCACGGCGACAGCATGGGCAACAACGGCGTGATCGGCGCCGGGGACGTCCAGTGGATGACTGCCGGCAGCGGTATCATTCACCAGGAAATGCCGAAGGGCGACCGCGCCGGGCGGATGCATGGATTTCAGTTGTGGGGCAATCTTCCGTCATCGCTCAAAATGACCGCTCCTCGTTACCAGGAAGTTCAATCCGCCGAGATACCGGAAATCACCGACGACGATGGTACACATGTGCGGGTTGTCTGCGGCAGCTTCTGGGGAAAGACCGGCCCGGTGGAGGGCGTTGCCGCTGACCCAATCTATCTCGATGTGTCAATTTCTCCGGGCAGAAGAAAAACACTTCCGGTGGAGACAGTTCGGCACGCGTTTGCGTACGTCTTCGCAGGCGGAGGAAAATTCTGCAACGCTTCGGGGCCACTTGCTGTGCCCACAGAAGCAGTCAAGTGGCTCGATACCAATCCCCCAGTGGAGGCGGACAATCGTTCGCTGGTTCTTTTTGACCGTGGCGACGAAGTGACTGTCCAGGCCGGGGATGATGGAATCCGATTTCTTCTCGTCTCTGGAAAGCCGCTTGAGGAACCCGTCGCCTGGTATGGTCCGATTGTGATGAATACGCAGGAACAGCTGCGACAGGCATTTACTGAGCTGCAGGAAGGAAAATTTCTGAGAGAGGGAACGAATCCTCAATAAATCCATCGGTAACAGCGCGGGAGGTCGGAGACCCCTGCGGGCGCGCGCTATGGGTGGAAAGGGCACCCAGCATTCTGGGAGCGGAAGGTTCGCGAGCATGGCGAGAAAATAACGCCAGGTCCCCGGATAGACTTTTGCCAATCATCGATGAGCAGCCGTGAATAGAATTGAGATCATCGATGGGATATCTCGATCAAAAGCGGAGCGGAATTATCTTTCCCATCTTTGCTCTCTTGCCTGCGTTGGTTGCTCTGCAGCTTGTTGCCGGCTTTATATCGCAAGCGGCCGGGCAGCAGCGTCATTCGGCGTGGATTGGAACGTGGGCTAGCTCTCCGGAGCGCGACCAATCCGGAACCAGATTCAGCTAATCAGACCTTGCGGCAAATTGTGCACACCAGCATTGGCGGGTCGTCCGTGCGGCTTCATATCTCGAACATCTTTGGCAGCGAGCCGTTGACCATTCAAGATGTCCATATTGCTTTCAGGAAGACGGGTTCGACAATTCTTGCCAACTCGGATCAGGCAGTTCACTTCACGGGAGCTTCCACCGTAACAATTCCGCCAGGAGCTGAGGTGGTCAGTGACCCTTTGCCCTTCGCCGTGCCGGCGTTGGCAGATATCGCAGTCAGCATGTATCTTCCCGGAACCAGCGGCAGCGCGACCTACCACGCGTCCGCCCACCGGACGAGCTACATTGCGCCCGGAGATGTCAGCGGCCAGGCAGCTTTACCGAATCCGGCAGAAAGCCGAAGTTATTACTTTCTAACAAACATTGATGTCAGCGATCCGGGTCAGCAATCTCTTGAGGCCGGTAATCGGTTGGTTCGTGGAACCGTGGTCGCTCTGGGAGCCTCCATCACGGAGGGATATCGCTCGACATTCGACACGAACCGCAGTTGGCCCAGTGACTTGGGGGAACGCCTGGTGAACGCGGGTTTCGACATTGGGGTGGTGAACCAAGGGATCAGCGGAAATCGCCTGTTGGCTGCTGGAGCGGGGCCGGATGCGGAACAACGCTTTGAGCGGGACGCTCTGGGGGAATCCGGCGTTCGCTGGGTCATTTTTTCCGATGATCCAATTAACGACCTGGGATCAACAAAACCCCCTCCCACGGCGGCAGATATTATTGCCGGCATCCGAAGTCTGATTGCGCTGGCCCACAGGGACAACGTGAAGTTTTTCTGTTCAACGTTGACCCCCTATGAGGGAGCTTCCTATTGGACCGCGGCCGGGGAAGCTGTACGAGAGCAAGTCAATGATTTTATTCGAGGCGCGAATAACGGTTGCGATGCAGTCATTGATCAGGACGCGGCAACTCATGATCCGGCTCATCCGACGCGATACCTTCCGGCCTATGATGGCGGGGACCATCTGCATCCCAATGATGCTGGTCAGCAAGCGATTGCAGACGCGATTGAGCTCTCTCTTTTCTCCCAACCATAGAGCGTCTTCAGGCAATTGCGAACACGGAAATGGCGGGCGCGGAACTTTTCCACAATTAAAATCCAATGATTTAGGAATCCATGCGTCTGTTCTGAGAATCCGTGGGTATGTAGCGGAAAAACACGAGCTGATTATGGTTTCCCTGCCGAGCAAGTAGACGGCAGGATTTCCCCGGGGCTCTCCCAGAGCAGGAGCGGAGTATGGCGGGCAAAAAGACGGTCATCGTGACCGGCGCCTCGCAAGGCATCGGAGCGGCTGTGGTCCAGGCCTTTCTGGATCGCGGTTACAACGTCGTCGCGACTTCACTCAGTTTTTCTGCGGCAGCTTTTGCGGCGTCGCCCAACCTTGTGTTGGTTGAAGGGGACATCAGTGCGGCAGCGACCGCCGAGAAGATCACGCAGACCGCGATCACCCGGTTCGGCTCCATCGATCACGTGGTGAACAATGCGGGTATTTTCTTTGGAAGGCCGTTCACGGAATACACCATTGAAGACTTTCGGAAATTTGTTGCGGTCAATCTGGAAGGCTTCTTCTTCGTCACACAACGCGCGCTGAGGCAGATGCTGGCGCAGGGGAACGGTGGCAGCGTGACCACCATCACAGCGGCGCTGGCGGACAACCCAATCGCGGGAAGTCCGGCGTCGGTGGCGATGATGACCAAGGGCGGACTGGATACGATCACGCTGAGCCTGGCAAGCGAGTACGCGAAGCAATATATCCGTTTTAACGCAGTGGCGCCGGGTATCGTGAACACGCCCATGCAGAAAGGTGCCTCGGAGGAGTTGTTGAAGGAGAGAAATCCGATGGGCACGATTTCTGAGCCGAAGGACATTGCCGATGCTGTTGTCTACCTGGCGGAAGCTACACACGTGACCGGAGAGGTGCTGCACGTGGACGATGGTGCGCACGTGGGCCAGTGGTGAACGGAAGCGGCGCAGCTCCGGCCGGCGCGGATCGCCGGTTGCAGGAGCTTGGCATTCACCTTCCAGCCGCGCCAACTCCATTTGGAACGTATGTGGAGACGGTGCAGACGGGAAATCTGCTGTTCTTTAGCGGGGCGCTACCGGTGGTCGACCATAAGCCGAAGTATGTGGGGCGGCTGGGGAAAGAGCTAGACGCAGAGGCTGGGCGAGACGCCGCATACACCGCAGCGTTGAGCGTTCTGGCGGCGGCAAAGAAACATTTGGGCACGCTTGATCGAGTGACGAGGGTCGTCCGGCTGGGCGTGTTCATCGCCACATCGGGTGATTTCTTCGATCAGCCAAGAGTGGCGGATGCGGTGTCAGATTTGTTTCGTGACGTTTTTGGCGTGGAGAAGATGGGAGTACGGCAGGTGATCGGGGTAGCCAGCCTTCCGCTTGGGATGCCAATCGAACTCGAAGTCATCTTCGAAGTTGCCGAGTAAGACGAGCAAGATTCAGGCGAGCCTCAACAATAACTTTAACAATTACCTATAACCCAAAGGAGGATCTATGGCAACGGCAATCGCAGTAGCCACGATGAAAGCAGCGCAGATAGGCAAACCGGGCGAAGGTTTCCAGGTCGTCGAAAAGGAGATCCCGATGCCGGGCGCGGGCCAGGTGCGGATCAAAGTGCAGGCGTGCGGGGTTTGTCACAGCGATGTGCTAACGGTGGATGGATCGTGGCCTGGAATCAAGTATCCACGTGTCCCGGGACATGAAGTAGCAGGCGTTGTGGACGCAGTGGGCGCCGGAGTTTCCGCGTGGAAGAAAGGACAGCGGGTCGGTGTCGGCTGGCACGGCGGTCAGGACAACACTTGTCACGAGTGCCGGAGGGGAGATTTTCGCAATTGCCAGAATTTGAAAATTCCGGGCATCAGCTATGACGGCGGATACCAGCAATATATGGTGGCTCCGGTGGAAGCATTGGTGTCGATACCTGGAAGTCTAAAAGACGTGGATGCGGCACCGCTCTTGTGCGCGGGGATCACGACCTACAACGCGCTGCGTCACAGCGGCGCGATGCCCGGCGATCTGGTCGCGGTACAGGGGATCGGCGGCCTGGGTCACCTGGGTATTCAATTTGCGAACAAATTTGGATACAAGGTTGCAGCAATTGGGCGCGGGCCGGAGGATGCCGTGCTGGCGAAGAAGCTGGGCGCGAGCGTCTACATCGATAGCAAAGCGACGAACGCCGCCGAGGAATTGCAGAAGCTGGGCGGAGCGAAGGTAATATTGGCGACCGCACCAAGCTCGAAAGCGATGACGGAACTAATCGACGGATTGGGGCCGAACGGCAAGCTAGTTGTGGTTGGCGTTGCATTCGATCCCATTGAGGTGTCACCCGTGCAGTTGATAACCGGCAGCAAATCGATTCAGGGATGGGCGGCAGGAACCGCTGCAGACTCCGAGGACACGCTGCTTTTTGCAGAATTGAGCGGAGTGCGTCCGATGATTGAAACCTATCCGCTGGAAAAGGCGGCGGAGGCGTACGCACGCATGCTGAGTGGAAAAGCGGAATTTCGCGTGGTGCTGACGATGTAAGTTTGACCGGCAACTCGATCGAGAAACACTTCGAGCACCGGCCAGTGGGGCTGCGTCCGGAGGAGACAAGCGATTCGCTTTTCGCCGACTCTACTGCTGGAGCCGGAGCCCGCGGGTTTTGCGCATGGCACTAACCGCATCTGTAGGTCCGGGAAAGGAACCTGCCGTGAACCAGCCGATTTACTATCGCACAATACCGGTCGATGGATTATCCATCTTCTACAGAGAAGCGGGGCCGAAAAATGCTCCGACGATTCTTTTCCTGCATGGCCTTCCATCGTCGTCACGGATGTTTCAGCCGCTGCTGACGCGGCTTGCAGACAACTATCACCTAGTTGCGCCCGATTATCCGGGCTACGGGCACAGCGACTGGCCGGACCCGAGCCAGTTCGCTTACACCTTCGACCACATCGCATCCGTGATGGACGGTTTTACACGTGCGCTGGAGTTGTCGCGGTACACGCTGTATATGCAGGACTATGGGGGGCCAGTTGGCTTTCGCATGGCATTGGCGCATCCCGAGCGGGTGCAGGCTCTGATCGTTCAGGATGCCGTAGCGCACAACGAGGGCCTCGGTGCGAACTGGGCAACACGTCGGGCGTTCTGGGCCGATCGGGCTGCGTGTGAAGAAGCGCTGCGCAAAAACCTGTTGTCGCTCGCCACCACGAAGACGCGCCATATCGGAGATGATCCGAACATTGAGCTGTATGATCCGGATCTTTGGACCGATGAGTATGCATTCCTGAGTGCGCCGGGACAGGCGCAGATTCAAAGCGATCTGTTCTATGACTACCGCACCAACGTTGATTCTTATCCCAAGTGGCAGGCATGGATGCAGAAGACGCAGCCAAGGCTCTTGGTTCTGTGGGGGAAACACGATCTCTCGTTTGATTTGGGCGAGCCGGAACGCTATCGCAAGGATGTTCCAAACGCGGAGGTGCACGTACTTGACGCTGGACATTTCGCGCTGGATACCAAGGCCGAGGAGATGGCGGCGCTGGTACGAGAGTTCACGAAGGCGCCGAAGTAAGCGGCACCTTGGTAGGCTATTAGCGATCAGCGCGAGACGCCAATGCCTCGCACAAACCAGGCGAAATAGTGATCAGGGAACGTTGACGGGAAGTCGTCGTCCTCACGGATCGGGGAACGTGGTGAGTCCTTACCTGCCATAATAGGAGATCGCTATGCGCGCTCCCGCACCAGGAAATGACGGGATGGGTAGTCTTATGGCCGGCGACGCGTGCCGGTTCCGCGTTTGGGCGCCGAATGCCCAGCGAGTTCAGTTGATCCTGAATGACATTGGCGCGCAGCCTATCGGTGATCTTGCGGCAGAGCCGGGTACGGGGAACTGGTCAGCGGACGAAGTCGACGCTCCTGCGGGCACCAAATACCAGTACGTCATTACGAACAAGGGCGGCCCCAACAACGATAACTCGCAGCCGTGGTATAGGACAGACGCGCGAGCTTTCCAGGTGGAAAGTTCCGCCGCTACATCGATGGGCTATCGTAGTCGACCCAGGGGTGTTCACCAATGCACGGCAACCGTTCACGACGCCGGCGTTCGAGGATTTTCTGATTTACCAGCTGCACATCGGATCGTTCGCGGGGCACAACGATGGCATCGATGTAAATGCATACATCGCGACATTCGTGGACATCATCGATAAGCTCGACTACATTCGCGGCCTGGGCTTCAACGCAATCGAGCCATTGCCGGTCACGGACTTCCGATGCGACGTTGGCGGCGCGGGGTTGGGCTATGGTCCTTCTGACATGTTTGCGTCTGAAAACTCCTATGCCACGAGTCCTGGCAACGCGCTCGCAGAGCTGATCCGGCTAATCGATGCGGCGCACTCCAAGGGGCTGGCGGTTGTGCTCGACATGGTCTATAACCACGCCGCGATTATCGATAACAGGTACTGGCAGTACGACGGCAATACGGCTGGCGATGACGGAACTGATGGTGGCATTTACTTCGTCCACGGGCATCCCACACCTTGGGGCGCGGGCTTCGCTCTGTGGCAGCAGGAAGTGAAAGATTTCCTATTGGATAATGCGCGGATGTATCTCCGGGATTACCGGGTGGATGGGCTTCGTTTTGATGCGGTGCAGGCAATTCAGCCGGATGCGGTGGAATTTATTGTGCAGACGCTGCGACAGGAATTCCCCGACAAGTACCTAATCGCTGAGTACAACCCATATGATGCGAGCACCTCGGCGTCGGGGCCGGAGGATCCCTACGGCACGTTGGGCTTCTGCGCCACGTGGGATATGAACAGCCCATGGGACACATTCAACCTGCTGAGTGGAAATAATGTCGTGAACCTGCTCCTGGCAAGGATCGGAGGTTTCTCCGATCCGAATCCATGGCACAGGGTGAACTACATGACCGGGTCGCACGATCAGATTTACGGGGGGCAAGGAGACAGCGGCGTCTATTTTACGCAACGATTCGGAGGGCGCGACAACGGATGGGCAAGAGCGAAGGCGCGGCTTGCGTGGGCGCTGAACGCAACATTGGCAGGAACGCCGATGATGTTTATGGGGATCGAGGGACACTTAGACGGTTTTTGGGATCCGGAGGTGGGGGCTGGTTACGATCATCGCATTGACTGGTGGCAGGTCGGCGACAGTGTGGGCGCCCCCATGCAAGAGATGGTGCAGGCAGCCAACCAGATGCGCTGGGCCCACCCAGGACTACGGTCGGCGGCAGGGTTTGTCGTTCATACCGACTATCAGAACCAGGTGGTCGGCTTTAAGCGCTACGACTTGGCGGGAGATGTGCTGCTGGTGGTGGTGAATGCGGGCAACGGACAATGGGATGGAAACCAGTACCAGGTGAACCTGGGCGGCGACGCGGGGGCCTGGCAAGAGATATTCAATTCTCAGGCTCCGGTATTCGGGGGAATCGACACAGTAGGAAACTTTGGAGCTCAACTTCGGGCGGCGAACGGCGGGCTCTGGATCAATTTGCCGAGTTGGGGAGTACTCGTCTTTTGCAAGCTGCCGGATTAGGAAATCATGCTGGGGTTCAATACAGGGGTTCGCGCGCCAAAGGTTTTTCAGAGGTAAGTCAGGCTAGACATTTCGTGCAGGTTCCCGCAAGAATCAAGTTGGTGTGAGGGAGAATAGCTTGTGACCGGTGTGCGCATGGACAAGTGGTTGTGGGCCGCACGATTCTTCAAAACGCGCGCTCTGGCTGCACGGGCGTGCGATCTTGGGCGAATAGCTTCCAACGGACAACCGGCGAAAGCTGCGCGCGATGTGCGTGCAGGCGACTTATTGCAGATCAAGAATGATGGGGGCGATTTCCAGGTTGAAGTCATGCTTTTGAGTGAGGTGCGCGGGCCGGCGGCGGTTGCGCAAACACTCTACCGCGAGACAGAAGCCAGTCGAGAGATGCGGCTCAAGGCTGCGGAAGAGAGAAAAGCGATGCCTCGGTTCGAAACGGCTGGCAGGCCTTCGAAACGCGACCGCCGTGAGATTGCCGAGTTTCGAGGCAGGCGCTGATGGAAGCAGCTAGGCCAAGGAAAGCGTGGCCACTCGTCGATAAGATTCCAGACGGTCTCGATGATCATAAGTGTCGGTCACCACAATGACTTCGTCGGCGCCCGTATTTTGTACCAATGCTGTGAGACCGGCTTTCACCGTCGCGTCCGATCCCACGATTGCCGCGCCCAACTTGTCCTCCACGGCGGCACGTTCCCACTCGGTCCAGAGAGGCTCGATCGAATCGACCGGAGGCAACAGTTCCACGGGGTGGTTGCGAATGAGTTGCAGAAACCGCTGTTGCGGCGTGGTGAATAATCTTTTGGCGGCGGCGTCCGTCTCGGCCGCAATCACCTGCACGGCGACCATCAGATAAGGATGTTGGAGAACTTCGTTTGGGCGAAACTGTTCGCGGTACAGCTGTGTTGCATGTTCGAGATGGGCGGGAGCAAAGTGAGCTGCGAAGGCGAAGGGCAGTCCCAGGGTTGCGGCCAATTGCGCGCTAAACAGACTGGAGCCCAGCAATGTAATGGGTACATTGCTGCCCTGGCCTGGAATGGCTTTCACCTGTTGGCCGGGCTGTTCAGGGCCGAGATACAGCCTTAGCTCTTGAAGCAGGGCCGGAAAATCTTCGCCCTTCTGACCCAAATCCCGCCGCAGCGCATGCATCGTGGCGAAGTCGCCCCCCGGAGCCCGGCCCAGCCCCAGATCGATTCGGCCGGGATAAAGCGCTTCGAGCGTACCGAACTGTTCCGCAACTACCAGAGGCGCGTGATTCGGCAGCATCACTCCGCCGCTGCCGACCCGAATTGTTTTTGTCGCCGCCGCCACATGGCCAATCAACACGGAAGTGGCGGAGCAAGCAAGTCCTGCGATGGAGTGATGCTCTGCCAGCCAGTAGCGCTTGTACCCCAGATTCTCGACTTGTTGTGCCAGGTCAACCGAGCGGGCGATCGCGCTGCTCGCAGATTCGCCCGGGCGCATCCCCACGAGATCCAATACTGAAATGGCTAACTGTGAACTCACCTGCATTGGATGACGCATCCTGCAAAAGCGATGCGGCCTGTCTTCGTGGGTGGCACGAATCTGCTGCGTCGTCGTTGGGCCCGATGGATGGGGCCGGTACGCGGCTTCATCGCAGCAATTCAGGCTTGTGGTTGGGAATTGTCCTATCCTTGCGCTACTTCTCGATGGTCAGCGTCCCCAGGTCATACCATCCATCGGCCTGTCGTCCTAGGATGCCGAAGCGAATCGCGGGCTGTTGCGTTCGAGGGTCAAGCATCGCAACTCGAAATCTATATTCCCCTGGAGCCAGGTTGTCAGGAATATACAACGAATCGTCGACAACCGCATCCCCGGGCAGCCACGTTTCGATGTCCGCTGGAACTCGAATGATCGCACTCCCTTTCGCGGACTGTAATTGCACAGCCAGCCAATAGTTTCGGTAGACAGGAGCCACTCCGGCATTGAGCCACCACATGTGGATCGGCATCATCGTCCCCGGCGTCACGGCTTTCGGGTATTCCAGCCGTCGCAGGACGAAGCGATATCCCATCTTTCTTTCAAAATCTTCGAACTGGTTCTTCCAGTCGGGTGGGATGGGAGACGACTTCACGTTGAGCGAGCTGATGTGCCAGCGGAGGGCCTGCGCCAGGATGTAGGAGACATCAAAGCCGTCTTTCTTCCATTCCCATGGCGTACCACACGTCTCCAGCGAGACGGGACTGCGCTGCCAAACATTCTGAATACCGGCACGGACCACTTGCTGGGGATAGACATCCAGCATTTCAGGAGAGAAATACTGATCGTTGGACGAGGTGCGCATATCGCCGAGGCAATCCAGCCTCCAACCCGCGCCCTGCTGGGTGCCGTAGGCCAGGGCCTGGGGTTCATCGAAGTTCATCAGCAAGTGGGTATGTGGAAACGCCGCGATCCAGATATCGATGAGCGGCTTTTGGAAGGAGAAGGGAGGCATGTACGGGCTCCAGCCTTCGCCCCAATAGCCTATCGACGATATGTCAACGCTATCGAGATAGGGATTGCCATCGTAGCGTTTTCCCGCGGCAGCGACCAGCTCTCCCCAGTCCTTCAAATAAAGCGGATCGGTGAAATCCGGCTGCCAGATAGCGCCATCTTTATCTGTGGGTTTGTTGGCGCGCCGCGCGCCCGAATTACGATACCACGCCGGCAGCGGGTCCTTGTCGGAGTATGGCATCAAGCGAATGGCGAGCGTCTGGCCATGTTGACGTGCCTCCGTTAAAGCCAGATCAATGATGTCCCAACGAAATTTACCGGGCTCGGGTTCGATGGTATTCCAGTACCAGCGCAGGTAGGCGATGGATGTCTCCGGGAAGTCTGGCCTGGAGGATGCCTGCGGTAGCTCCGTCTCGGGGCCGCGTTCCGACCACGTAAAACGAGGGTTGATCGCCTGGCCGTTGAATCGTTGAAATGTAGTGATGCCCATGCCGGGGTTGACCAGAACGTCTTGAATCTCAACCGGTCGGACAACGACGGTGTTCTTCTGGGAGTATCCCGGAATCCCGATCGCCAGAATAAGAAGCATCCACAGATAGCAACGTCTGTTCACCGGATATCCTCAATAGAAGTTCGTCGACGCGGTTTCATCTTCTAACTCGCCTGGTAACAGGATCGTCCCGCCGCGTATCGGAAGGTCTCAAAGAAACCGGATAGAACGGATTGCAGGGAGTTACAAGCGCATAACCTGGCAGAACGGCGCGCGAGATACGTTATGCGCCGATTCTATCAAGATCTCGGAAATGATAGCCATTCGTGATCCAAGTGTTGCGGATGGATGCGGGCGGCACCGTGGTGCCCAGGTGACTGGCGAACGGGTGGAATTTCATAGGAAACCCATCTTCGAAAGATAGACGCGTACACGGCTTTCGATTATGATCGGCTGCTTAGAGCATTACGCGCGAAGTCAAGCGAGGATCGGCACTCGACTGCGGCAGACGGAAGAATGCATTTCGAGGCAAGCTCGTTTCCTCGACGCGAGTACTGATTCTTCCCCCCAGATTCTTCCGCAGCGTTCCTTTTTCTCGCCGCGCAACACAAATAGGTATGGAGTCCAGTTGTGAACGAACCCGTGTTCATTTTCCGCGACATCGCCATGGTTCTTACCGGTGCCCTGGTGTTCGGCTTCGTATTTTGGCGTCTGCGGCAACCACTCATCCTGGGGTACGTTCTGGCTGGTCTCGCGCTCAGCCCGTTCACTCCGGGTCCTCACGTGCACGACGTTCACACGTTTGAAATTATGGCCGAGGTGGGTGTCATCCTGTTGATGTTCTCTATCGGCATCGAATTCTCCATCCCGGAATTACTTCGAGTCAAATGGGTCGCGTTAGTGGGGGCGCCGATCGGCATCTCTCTGTCGGTGGGACTTGGCGTCGGCGTCGGGTGGCTTCTTGGCTGGCCGGTTGCACAGGGCATTGCCGTGGGATGCATCGTTTCCGTGGCCAGCACCATGGTTTTAATGCGCCTGCTGATGGATCGCGGAGAACTTAGCTCCGAGGCCGGCCGGATCATGGTCACGTTATCACTGGTCGAGGATCTCGCCGTCGTCATACTGACGGTGGTGCTTCCTGGTCTTGGCTCCGCCGGTGGGGCGAATTACATTCAGGTCTTCTGGAAAATCGGCAAGGCCATCCTTTTACTGGTTCCTGTTGTTTTGGTCGGCTGGAAACTTGTTCCACGCGCCCTTGCTTATGTAGAAAAAACCTGCAATGACGAAATCTCTCTGCTACTGGCATTGTCCATTTGCCTGGTCGTCGCGGCCATCACGGAGGCAGTCGGCCTATCGCTCGCGCTGGGAGCATTTGTTGGGGGTATGCTGCTTGGCAGTTCGGCCTATACCCATAAGCTGGCGGCGCAGACCTTTCCAATTCGAGATATCTTCGTGGCTCTCTTTTTCGTCACCATTGGAATGCTGATTGACCCACATACATGGCTCACGGGTTGGCGAATTCTTGCGGTGATGGTGGGCTTGATCCTTATCGGCAAGTTCGCCGTCTGGTTCACCGTGGTGCGCCTGTTTCGTTATCGCAGAGAAACGGCCTGGCGGGTTGGGATTGGTCTTACGCAGATTGGCGAATTTTCCTTCATCCTGGCGCAGGTGTCTCTACACTCCGGCCTGATCACTTCCGGCGTTTACAATGCCACGCTAGCGGCCTCTTTGATCACAATTCTTGTCAATGCCACTTTGTTCAAGATGGTGAAACCTGCGCCTGCGGCCCTGACGCAGCAACCTGTTCCGCAATCGCTGTCGCCGGCCCACTAACTCAGCACAAGCGGAGAAGTACCCGCAGGGAAAAGCTGCCGCTCCTTCCCTGCGGCTTGAGGCTACGACTGAATGAACGCGAGCAAATCGGGATTGATTGTGTCGGCGTGAATGATCGGCATTCCGTGGGGGAAGCCAGGGTAGACCTTTAGTTTTGCATTCTTGACCAGCTTTGCAGAGAGTTCTCCTGCGTCATGGAATGGCACGATCTGGTCATCGTCGCCGTGCATCACCAGAGTGGGGATGTCGATTTTCTTCAGGTCTTCGGTGAAGTCAGTCTCGGAAAACGCCTTGATGCAGTCGTACTCTCCTTTGATACTGCCCTGCATTGATTGAAACCAGAAATTATCGCGTACGCCTTCGGAGATTTTGGCTCCCGGCCGGTTGTAGCCGAAGAAAGGCATGCTCAGGTCCTTGTAGAATTGCGAACGATCGTTCAACACAGCCGCACGGATCTGGTCAAAAGCTTCCATCGGCAGTCCGCCGGGATTCTTGTCGGATTTGAGCATCACTGGGGGCACAGCACTGATCAGGACTGCCTTGGATACTCTTTTTGTGCCATGCCTCCCTAGATATCGGGCGACCTCGCCGCCGCCGGTTGAATGGCCTACCATGACTGCGTTTTTTAGATCCAGCTTTTCGAAGAGAGTGGCGAGATCGTCGGCATACGTGTTCATCTCGTTGCCATCCCATGTCTGGCCGGATCGGCCATGGCCGCGGCGATCGTGCGCGATGACACGAAAACCGCGCTGGCCCAGGTAGAACATCTGCGCGTCCCAGGCGTCTGCGTTGAGAGGCCATCCATGCGAAAACACCACGGGCTGACCGCTGCCCCAGTCTTTGTAGTAGAGGGTAGTTCCGTCTTTGACGGTGAAGGTATTCATAACGTTCTCCTTGTCTTGCTAAAGGGTTGTCCCACAATTTCCTTGGCGATGCGAGAGTCAGCGCGAGCTTTTTCGCCGGCGTATGCCGGACGAGGGAATCTGCGTGCCGCAATCACTTCCTCCGCGAGAATTGCTGGCGTTCTACGGGGGGACCTGTCATTGGACTATTTTCGATGCCAAACCAAGGGCGCGAATCGAAGCCATCAATCCACGTCCGCGTAATCATTCGGCGGTTGTGGGGAATATGCCGCGCAAAAAGATTGGTACGGTCGTCGCGGTCACGCTGCGTAGAAACCGGATTTGCTCTTTGTCGAGTCAGTTCCGGCGCAGTATGTAACTTGGTAAGTTGACGAAGCGTCCACGACGACTCATTTCGTTTGACTACAATACGCCTGCGAGATGAACATCACAACCGCATGCCCGCCAATCACACAGCAATGCCGGGCGTTTTGCGACGGTGCGCGTTGCAAAGATCGGCGAGAGATGCTCCACGGCAATTCCAGTATGCCATCGAGGTAGTTACTCCGTCGGCCGGGGAGTCAGAACAATCTCAACAGTGACATTTGGATTTCATTCCATCAAGTTTCAGTTGCAAATTCGACCCATGTGGTTCGTCGCGAGGCTAGACGTCAGGGTCGGGTAGCCCAACTTCCATTATTCCAATCCTGGAAAAAATCTGGACTACCCTTTCCGGGGCAGGCACCATGGAAAGCCGGAGAGCCTTGAACGGAAGCAACTGGCCTCTTCCGAAACATCGGATCAGCCGATATTTGCTGGCGGTTTCATAAGTCGTCGTGATAATGTTCGCCTATCAGCGGTAACGCAAATCGGCCTTCTGGGGATCTCTTCTATGGCACTCACAATTACCAACCTTTCCAAGGTCTATCCCAACGGCGTGCGCGCGTTGAAGAATCTGTCGCTCACCATAGGCAACAACATGTTTGGACTTCTAGGTCCAAACGGCGCAGGCAAAAGCTCGCTGATGCGCACGATTGCCACGCTTCAGGATCCAGATTCCGGCTCCATCGACCTTGACGGGATCAACGTGCTGACGCAGAAGGGAGAAATACGCAAGCTCCTGGGCTACCTGCCGCAGGAATTCGGAGTCTATCCCAAGATGTCTGCAGTGGACATGTTGAGCCACCTGGCCATCCTGAAGGGCGTGATCGCAGCCGGCGAGCGCCGGGAGATGGTTGATGCGCTGCTGCAGCAAACGAATTTGTGGGATGTGCGCAAGAAGGCGCTTTCCACCTACTCAGGAGGGATGAAGCAACGCTTTGGCATCGCCCAGGCGTTGCTGGCGAACCCGCGCCTGATTATTGTGGACGAGCCGACGGCCGGTCTTGACCCGGCGGAGCGGAACCGCTTTCTGAATCTTCTGTCGTCCATCGGCCGAGACGTAATCGTGATCCTGTCGACCCACATCGTCGACGATGTTCGCGAGCTTTGCCCTCGCATGGCTATTATTGCGTCGGGTGAGGTGCTGCTGGAAGGCTCTCCCGGCGAAGCGTTGGCGGCTCTCGATGGTCAGGTCTGGTCCAAAGTTGTCGCCACGGATGAAGAACTTCGCGCCATTGAAGCGGAACTTCACGTCATCAGCACGCACCTCGTCGGAGGCCAGCACGAGATTCGCGTCTTTGCTTCAGGCCCCCCGGGACCCGGATTCCATTCCGTCCCGTCGGGACTTGAGGACGTCTACTTTCTCAATCTCTCCCGTCACTCAGTCAACTAGAATCCGGCACCAAGGATATCGTCATGGCAATGTTCTGGGAGTTTTTTACATTTGAGTTACGTTTTCGCCTCAAGAGCGTCTCGACCTACGTTTATTTCCTGCTCTGGTTTACGTTCGCATTTCTGTCGGTAGCGTCGGAAAGCTTCGGTCCAATCGGAAACTCCAATGGCAAGGTTCTGCTGAACGGACCCTACGCCAACAGCTACAACGATCTCGGCGCGTGCTTGTTCGGCGTGATTGTTATTGCCGCGATCTTCGGAACTTCGATTCTACGTGACTTCCAGCGCGACACTTACCAGATACTCTTCACCAAGCCGATTTCGAAATTCGCCTATCTCGGTGGGCGATGGGCTGGCTCGTTTGTTACGACGGTTCTTGCCTTTTCTGGAATGATGGTGGGCACGTTTGCCGGCACGTTTGCGCCGTGGGCGGATCACACACGGATTGGGCCGAATCATCTCTGGTGGTACATTCAGCCGTTTCTTTCGATTACCGTAATTCAGATATTTTTCCTGGGCTCACTCTTTTTTGCCATTGCAGCGCTGACCCGCAAAATCTTTATCGTCTATTTGCAGGGCGTGGCCTTGTTCATGCTGTATGTCATCGGCATCACAGTCTACTCGGCCACGCGATCCCTGGAGCATTTCTGGTCGGGGATTCTCGATCCAATTGGGCTGATCTTATTCGACAATGTCACGCGCTATTGGACGGTCATCGAGAAGAACACGCTACTGCTTCCATGGGATTTTTCGGGCAACTCGCCCGGTGTCTTTCTCTATAACCGTTTGCTGTGGAGCGCGGTCGGTCTGGTCGCACTGGCCAGCGTCTGGCGCCTTTTTCCCATGTCGGTCGAGACGCTAACCGCAAGCTCTCAGAGCCGGCGGGCGGCGAAAGCAAGGCTTCAGGATGAAGAAGAAAAGCGGCCGGTTCGCTCGCTTGTCGTTGCACGGTTACCCCAGGTGCATCAACTCTTCGGAGGCCGCACAGCGTGGATCCAGTACCTTTCCCTGGCTCGCCTGCGCATTCGCACAATCACGCGCGAGATTCCGTTTTGGGCGATCGTGGGACTGCTCATTGTCTTTGCGGTGAACAATGGTCACTTCGCCGGTCACACCGGTGATGAAAATGTCTGGCCGGTCACCTACCTGATGCTCCAGGCGGTCGAGGGAAGCGCTACCTTGTTCTTCTACATTGTTGCGACCCTTTATGCGGCGGAGCTGGTCTGGCGCGAGCGCGATAATCACTTCGACGGTATCCATGACGCGCTACCGATGGGAGAGACGACCGATTGGCTGTCGAAGATTACGGCCATCGCGTTCGTCGAACTCGTCCTGCTTACAGTTACGATGCTGGTTGGCATTCTGATGCAGACGATTGCCGGCTACTACCACTACGAACTTCTGCAATATTTCAAGGAACTGTTCCTGATCACCTTTCCCCAGATCATGGGCTTTGCGCTGCTCGCGATATTTGTCCAGACCATGGTGTCGAACAAGTTTATTGGTCACGGAATTGTGATCGGGATTTTTGTTCTTCAACCGATTCTCTACAACTTCGGATGGGAAAACACCCTCTACTTAGTTGGCGCAACCCCTCCTTACACCTATTCGGATATGAACGGGTACGGGCACTTTGTTCCCGCGCTCTTCTGGTCAATCACGTACTGGTTTTCGATTTTCGCCGTACTTGGCGTTATTTCGATCGCCTACACTCGGCGAGGCACGGAAGATTCTATGGCTGCGCGGACGCGCCTCGCTCTGCGCAGAGCTCCACGCCTCGTTCCAGCCGCATTACTTTTTCTGTTCATTGCTGTCGGCTCCGGCGCATGGTATTTCTACAACGCGCACGTTCTGAATGAGTACCTGACAGCCAAGGACCGGCGCGACATCCAGGCAGGTTACGAGAGAAACTTCAAAAAGAATGAGTTGTTCCCACAGCCCAAGGTCACCGCAGTCGACGCCGACATCAACATTTACCCGGCACGCAGATCGTTCGATGGTACCGGCCGCATTACGCTGCAAAACAAGACCACGCAACCGATCACCCAGATCCACATCACCGACGAACGGCAGTCCGTGTCGAATGTAAAGTTCGATCGGCCCTTCCATCTGGTCAGCCGCGCACCGCGAGATCTGTACTCCATCTATGCGCTCGATCAACCTCTTGCCCCCGGGGATGTGCTGACGCTCACATTTTCGGTATCACACACCACCCGAGGGTTTCGCGACGGCAATGAGCAGCCGGAGTTCGCCTATAACGGCACTTTTTTCGACGCCGGGTTCTTCCCGACGATCGGCTATGATCAGGGTTTCGAGATCAGTGATCCGCGCCGGCGGCGCGAAGAGCATCTAGGCAAACTGGAAGAGATGGCGCAGCGGGGAGATCCAGTCTACTCGCGCAGAAATCTATTTGTCCCCAGCTCGGACTGGATCACGTTCCACACCATTGTGAGCACATCCGCCGACCAGATTGCTATCGCCCCCGGATATCTACAGCGCACCTGGCAGCAGGGCGGCCGCAACTATTACGAGTACAGCATGGGGTCGACCCATATTGCCGACTTCTTTGCGTTCCTTTCAGCCCGCTACGCCGTGCGCAGGGAGATCTACCAGGGACCGAACGGCCCGGTGAATCTGGAGGTCTACTACGATCCGGCGCACACTTACGATATCGATGACATGCTGGCGAGCAGTCGTGCCGGCCTGGACTATTATCAGGCGCATTACAGCCCATACCAATTCACCCAATATCGCATCATGGAGTTTCCGCGTTATCGCGAGTTTGCGCAGTCGTTTCCCAACACGGTGCCATTTTCGGAAGGGATTGGCTTCATCGGGCGCATGCTTCACAAAGACGATGTCGACCTCACTTACTTTGTGACTGCGCACGAGCTGGGCCATCAGTGGTGGGGCCATCAGCTCATCGGCGGCGAAGTGCAAGGCTCCAACATGATGTCGGAGACGCTTGCCCAGTACTCCGCCTATATGGTGATGCAGCACAAGTATGGCAAGGACTATATGCACAAGGTCCTGCGCCACTTCCTCGACCGTTACCTTCGCGGTCGCGCCGGCGAGATTCGCCACGAGCCGCCTCTGGCACTGGTCCAGCGCGAACCATATGTCTGGTATGAGAAGGGTGGCCAAATCATGTACACCCTGGCGGACTATATTGGCGAAGACAAGATGGATCTGGCCCTGCATAATTTTCTGATGCAATACCGCTACCCCAATGCCAACAACCAGGCAGATGCCGTCGACAGCACGCGCGGTGTGCAGTCGCAGGACCAGCCCTATCCGGACACTCGCATGCTGATTGCAGCGATTCGCGCCCAAACGCCTCCGGAGTTGCAATATATGGTTGACGACGGCTTCAATCGCATCGTTCTATATGACAACAAGGCGCTGTCGGCGACATCGCAAAGGACTGCAGATGGAAAATACAAGGTGACGCTGAAAGTTCAGGCTCGCAAGTTTCAGGCCGACGGCAATGGCGTGGAAACCGCGATGCCGCTGGCTGACTACATTGAAATCGGCGTCTTCACCGGCAAGAAAGATGAGGAAAAGCCTCTGTACATGAAGAAGGAAAAGATATCGCAGGAACACGAGACATTTACCATCGTCGTGGACCAGCAGCCGACGCGCGCGGGAATCGATCCATACAACAAACTCATCGACCGCATTTCCGACGACAACATGATTGACGTGACTCATGAATGAAAATATTCCTGGCAGCTAGGAGCGCCGGCAAGGATCCATGAATATGTATTGGGTTTACGAAATTCCAAACTGGCTTTTTGAGATTCTTACAATCCTGCTGTTTGTGGCTTTCAGCGTGGCCGGACTGCTGGCCAGCCGCAGGATGGTGCGTCGCGTGCACCTTCAGCACTCCTACAACGATATCGTAGGTTTTTATCTGGCTGGCATTACGGTTCTCTATGGAGTCACCTTGGGCCTGCTGGCCATCGGGGCCTGGACGACTTACACCGAGACGGCTGCCAAGGTGGCTCAAGAGGGAGCGGCCCTCGCCAGTCTCTATCGCAGCGTTGGAAGCCTTGAAGAACCGATGCGAAGCACGCTGCAGCAGGATCTGCGCGATTATGCCCGCGACGTGATTGAAATCGGTTGGCCAGAGCAGCAACGCGGCATTGTGCCGACGGAGAACCGTGTGTATCTCGACCAGTTTCGGAAAAGTTTCCGCACGTTTGAACCCACGACCGAAGCGCAGAAAGTAATTGAAGAGGATATCTCTAGAGAATTTGATGTTCTTGAAGAGTCGCGGAGCATTCGGCTGGACAGCGTGAGCGACCAATTACCCTCGCCACTATGGGCGTTGATCATCATCGGAGCACTTATCTGTATCGTCTCGACGTGGTTTTTCCATATGGAGAGCTTGAAGATGCACATCTGGATGACTCTCCTGTTTTCCGGGCTCATTGGATTGATGGTTTTCATGGTGGCGGCACTTGATAATCCATATCGAGGAAAAATCAGTGTCAGCCCGGAGCCATTCGAGCGTGTGTATGCCCAGATGATCAAGCCTGGGCAATGAACCGCTGGCTGGCAAAGGAATTACTGAGACCAGCACGCACACTTGCTGTCCGCACGGTCCAGGTGGCGATCATTGATCGCAACTGTGGCCTCTAAATTCTTTATCTCAGACCCATTCTCCCTGGCGCATGAGGGGCTCCGCGGTATTCGCGGCCGTAATGCCATCGATGTCCAGCTTGCCCGATCCGATCATCCAGTCCACATGGATCAGGCTGTCGTTCGCGCCTTTGGCCGCCAGCTGCTCCTTGGTCAACGCATCTCCATCTCGCAGGCACGATGTGTATGCCTGTCCGAGGGCGATATGCGAGGCGGCGTTCTCATCGAACAGCGTGTTCAAGAAAAGCATGCCGCTGGCAGCAATCGGCGAGGAATGCGGAACGAGCGCCACTTCGCCCAAATGACGCGCACCTTCGTCGGTGTCGATCAGCCGTTGCAGCACTTCCTGGCCTCGACTGGCGCGCGCTTCGACGATGCGTCCTTTTTCAAACCGCACCTGAATGCCTTCGATCATCGTTCCCTGATGCGAAAGCGGCTTAGTGGCTGTGACAATTCCATCCGCGCGGTCCTTGTGCGGCGTTGTAAATACTTCTTCCGTGGGCATGTTGGGAATGCAGTAGAGGCCGTTTCCTGCCGTAGTGCCGCCGCCCAACCAGAGATGATCGTCCGCGAGTCCCAGGCGAAAATCGGTCCCGGGGCCGCGATACTGCAGCGCTGCGTAGCGTTTCTCATTGAGTCGCGCCGCCCTTTTGTGCAGTCCGGTATCGTGGGTCTTCCACGCGGCTACGGGATCCTCCTGGTTGATCCGAGTTGTCTGAAAGATGGCATTCCACAGCTTCGCCAAGGCTATGTCCGCGCTATCTTCAGGGAACATCGCTGCCGCCCACGCGGGAGTTGCGCTGGCTACAATGGTCCAGTTGATTTCATGGCGCGTAATCAGTTCGAGCGCCGGTCGATAAGCCTGCGAGACAGCCCGGTTCGCCCGCCCCACTTTGTCCGGATCTTCACTGGAGAGGAGCGTGGGATTTCCGCCGGCGATGGCCAGCCGCGCCGCACCGCTTTTGAACGCCACCCCCATACCGTCGTACAGCCAGCCGGCAGCGTGGTCAAAGCTGTCATCCGGCGCGAAGTGGTAGCGCAGCAACGTGGCTTCATCATCGCTGTAGAGAGTTGTCACTAGCGAGGCGCCGGCACGATATGCCCGCTCTGTGATCCGCCGAGCCAGCGGCAACGCGTCCAGCGATGCCGTCATCAATAGCTCTTGACCGGCCTCGAGGCCGAGCCCAACCCGCACCGCAACTTCCGCCAACAGGTCGAGATTCTGTTCGTGCGTGCGCTGTTCTGTTACAACCGCTGTGTCACTCATATCGCCCTATCCCTCCGCACCCTTCAGCAAATTCTAACCGGCCGGCCACTAGCTGCCGCCACGCCTATATCTCAATTCTAGGGCTTGATGCCCGTCGCCGGCACTTCTCGCCAGGGATGATTCATGGGAACGTCACCTTCAGGGTGTAAAAAGGTGGAGCATCCATGTGGCGGTTTTCTTTGGTTTGAATCGCGCATATTTCCTTTACCGGAGAATGAGTTGATGAATCGAAAAGGTTGGATCGGCGTGCTGGCGGGCAGCCTGCTCTCTGCAATAATTCTGACGGGAATGACTTCGCCAGCCGTTGGCCAAAAGACAGATGATCAGCAGTCCATGCCGACCGGCCAGATCATCACGCCGCTCGCGCCTCGGGGCGCGGTGTTTACCCAGTTGAATCCCCACCTGAAAGACTTTCCTGCTTATACCGCGGGCCAGGCGATCAAGTTGGTGACCAGTCCCGACGGAAAGACTTTGCTGGTTTTGACCAGCGGCTACAACCGCCTCAATAACGCGCAGGGTGTTCGAGTTGCCGCCGACTCGAACGAGTATGTGTTCGTCTTCGACGTGACCCATGACAGCCTCAGGCAAACGCAGGTATTCCAGGTACCCAATACCTTCGTCGGACTGGCTTTTTCGCCCGACGGAAATCACTTCTACGTCTCCGGCGGAGTCGACGATGACGTTCACATGTTTGTGAGAACAAGCGGCGTTTGGGCTGAGAGCGGCGCTCCGGTGGCGCTCGGTCACGCGCACGGTGTTGGCATTCGGCAAAAGCCAACCGTCGCCAACCTCGCCGTGACAGCGGACGGCAAAACTCTGGTCGCTGCCGATATTTACAACGATGCCATTTCACTGGTCGATCTTGCCAGCCGCACGAAGGTGGGCGAACTTGATCTGCGGCCCGGTGTGATCGATGCTGCGCAAACCGGTGTAGCGGGCGGCGAGTCTCCGTTCGGAGTTGCGATTCGAGCCAACAACACCGCGTATGTCTCGAGTCTGCGCGACCGGGAAATCGATGTTGTGGACATCTCCAACCCGGCTGCTCCCAAGCTGCTGACGCGTATTCCCGTGGAGGGCAATCCGAACAGCATGGTTCTCAACGGGTCGCAGACGCGTCTGTTCGTCTCCGCTGACAACAGCGATCGTGTCTCAGTGATCGACACCTCTACAAATCGAGTGGTCGAGACCATTCGTACGACGGCGCCCGACGGCATTTTGCGTGGTCCGAAACAGCTTCCCGGTGCGGCTCCAAACAGCCTCGTCCTATCGCCGGACGAAAACACACTGTACGTCACCAATGGAGGGATGAATGCAATCGCTGTGATTTCGCTCGCACCCGGCGAGACGCACGCGGTAATCGGTCTGATTCCGACGGGGTGGTACCCGCAATCGATCGGCATCAGCCGAGACGGGAAAACTTTGTATGACGTAAACAGCAAGAGCGACCCCGGCCCCAACCCACTCTACGACGGAACCCAGCTTCCTGCCGGAGTCTACCGAGAGCATCAATCTTCAAACCAGTACATCCTGCAGCTTGAGAAAGCCGGCCTGCAGGCTTTCCCGGTACCGAACCGAAGGGAACTCGCACAACTCACCAAGCGAGTCGCGGCCAACGACTACCTGGACAGTTTGCCCGATCAAAGTGACGAACAAGTGATGGCCGCGCTGCGTCAGCACATCCATCACGTGATCTACATTGTCAAAGAGAACCGGACCTACGATCAGGTGCTGGGCGATCTCGATCGAGGCGACGGAGATCCTGCGCTGGCCGAATTTGGAACGATCATCACTCCGAACCAGCACCGGCTGGCGGACCAGTTTGTGGATCTCGACAATTTTCTTTGTACGGGTGAGGTGAGTGGGAACGGCTGGCCGTGGAGTACGTCGGCCCGCGAAACAGACATCAACGTAAAGACCGTTCCGCTAAGTTACGCGCGGCGCGGATCTCCCCGCGGTGTCAATGTGGATATGCCTACGGTGGCAGAGCGCCAGGCACACAATGCCGCTTACCCGAGCGATCCGAATCTGCTGCCCGGGTTGAATAATGAGGAAGCGCCGGACGGTCCAGAAGGCCAGAAGCAGCAGGGATACCTGTGGAACTCTGCGCTGAGGCACGGACTTACCGTCCGCAATTATGGTTTTGAAGCGATCATTCCACCCAACACGCCGGAGGTTCCAGACCCGTACGCGAGCCACACCGTGGTCGATGTTCCAATCCGGCCACAACTGGTCGGCATTACCGATCCATATTTTCGTGCGTTCGATAACGCCTATCCGGATTTTCGGCGCGAGCTCGAATGGGAGCGGGAATTCGACCAATATGTCGCCCACAACAACCTCCCGAATCTCGAACTCGTCCGCTTCATGCACGATCACGAGGGAAATTTCGCAACCGCCATCGACGGTATCAACACCCCGGAAAAAGAGACTGCGGATAACGATTATGCAGTAGGCAAGCTGATCGAGCGCATCGCGCACAGCCCGTATGCCGACTCCACGCTGATCTTCGTCATTGAGGACGACGCACAGGCTGGTCCAGATCACGTCGATGCCCATCGCAGCATTGCCTTCGTGGCGGGGCCTTATGTGAAGCAGGGAGCGGTGGTCCACCAGCGCTACTCGACGGTGAATATTGTTCGCACGATTGAGGACGTGCTGGGTATTGGGCATCTCAACCTGAATGACGAGTATCAGCCACCGATGGCGGCTGTCTTCGATCTCAATCAGTCGGCCTGGACCTATACCGCAGTCACGCCCGAGCCTATATCGAAGGAACTTTCGCCGACACAGCAGGTGAGTCAACTCGATCCGGTGTTTCACGAAACTCACCCCGCCGCTTATTGGGCGAGGCAGACGCGGGGGTTTGACTGGAAGACGGAGGATCGCGTGCCACCTGTACTTTTCAATCGAATCCTGTGGAAGGGGCTGACCGGGGGCGTGCCCTATCCTGCGGCACGCAACCACCAGAACTACAGCCGCGACCGCGCCACCGTTCTGAAACAGCGGAGCACTCGCTTTCTATATGAGGAGAAGTGAGTCCTGTGCCCGGGGCTATATGGGGTGGGCAGAGAAATTAATGCGAACGAAATTCGAACCAGCCCGACATGAATTGGATGCTTCATTCGATTTCGCAGCATCTCATGATGGAGGAATTATTATGGCGAACATTTTGCCCCCAGGCACGGTTGCACCGGATTTCAATCTCCACGTTACTCCTGACCAGAAGCTGTCGCTGAGTGAGCTCCGTGGCCAACCTGTGATTCTGGCGTTCTATCCCGCGGACTGGAGTCCTGTGTGCGGGGATCAGATGGCTCTTTACAATGAGATTCTTCCCGAATTTCAAAAGCATGGAGCGGAAATCATCGGAATATCTGTCGATGGCTCATGGTGCCACGCCGCATTTGTCAAAGATCGCCATCTGCATTTTCCCCTGGCTGCCGATTTCGAACCGAAGGGCGAAGTTTCTCGCGCATACGGTGCATATCGCGCGGATGACGGTATTTCCGAACGAGCGCTTTTTGTCATCGACAAAAACGGTGTGATTGCCTGGAGCTACTGCTCGCCGATCGCGGTCAATCCAGGCGCGGATGGCATCCTGCAGGCTCTGGAAAACTTACCTGAGTAGGAGGAGAAATTGATGACCAAACTTTCCGTTCCCGTCAGCGCGAAAGATCACCTGCAGGGCGACCCCAGCGAGGGATGCGTTTTGGTGGAATATGGCGATTATCAGTGCCCGTCCTGCGGCATGGCTTATCCAATTGTGAAAAGGCTGCAGAAGCATTTTGGAAAGCGCCTCGCTTTTGTATTCCGAAATTTTCCGTTGAGCCAGATTCATCCGTGGGCGGAGCCGGCCGCTGAGGCTGCGGAGTTTGCCGGAGACCAGGGCAAGTTCTGGGAAATGCATGACCTGTTGTATGAAAATCAGGACAGTCTGGGAGAAGCGCTTTTCTCGGAACTGGCGGACACACTCGATTTGCCGGCTGAGGAGATGCTGGATGCTGTCGCCGAGCGCAAATATCAGGCGCTCATCAAAGCGGACTTCAGCGGCGGCGTCCGCAGCGGTGTGAACGGCACCCCGACGTTCTTCATCCAGGGGCAGCGCCACGACGCGCCGTTTGATTACAGTTCGCTGACCGCCGCCATCGAAAACGCACTCCAGGCTGCACACTAAGCGGCCAATTGAATCTGAAACCTGACGCCCGATCGACAAGGTCGGACTGCCTTGGAGCAGGTTCGGCGGATTTTCCTCTTGCCGGTAAGGAATCCGCGATGGTGAGGGAATCCCGCCGATGACGGTGATGATGAAACCACCCTGTGACGAGGCCACGATTCTTGCTGGATCTTCATTAGCGCCTTGCGCGTCAGGCGGGTTTTGGGTGTTGATCGCCACGATCCTGGGTTCCAGCCTTGCGTTCATCGACGGCACCGTCGTGAACATTGCTCTTCCCGCGCTACAGTCCGCGCTGCATGCAACCATCAGCGATGTCCAGTGGGTAGTGGAGTCGTATGCGTTGCTGCTCGCGTCACTGCTTCTTGTTGGCGGTTCTCTCGGAGACCTATACGGACGCAGGAAGGTCTTTGTGCTGGGTGTGATCTTGTTTGCCGTGGGTTCCGCGTGCTGTGGATTCTCCCCATCCATCCTTCCGCTGATTATTGCGCGTGGGGTTCAAGGCATTGGTGCGGCCTTGCTGGTGCCCGGAAGCCTGGCGCTTATCAGCGCTACCTTTCCGGAGGCCGAACGAGGACACGCGATCGGGACATGGTCCGGCTTTACGGCAATCACGGCGGCCGTCGGCCCGGTCATCGGCGGATGGCTGGTCGACCACGCCTCCTGGCGCTGGGTCTTCTTCATCAATCTCCCCATCGCGGTTGTCGTGGTTTGTCTGACGCTTTGGCGAGTGCCGGAAAGCCGGAACAACGAAGCAAGCGACAAGCTCGACTGGGAAGGCGCCCTGCTCGCAACCATGGGACTGGGTGGAGTTACCTTCGCATTAATTGAAGCGTCGCGGGGAGGATTTGCTGTCGTCGTAGCAGCGTCGATGGGACTGGCTGCGCTCGCCGGCTTTATGTTTGTTGAATCTCGCTCCTCCGCGCCCATGGTTTCATTTGGTCTCTTCCGCTCCAGAACCTTCAGTGGCGCCAACCTGCTCACCTTCTTCCTTTATGCAGCGTTCGGCGGAATATTATTCTTCTTTCCACTGAACCTGATCCAGGTGCAGCACTACTCTGCAACCGAAGCCGGGGCTGCCCTGCTGCCGCTGATCCTGCTGATTTTCGTGCTCTCTCGCTGGTCGGGCGGCTTGATCGCGCGCTACGGCGCGAAGCTGCCACTCACGGTTGGACCCTTGATTGCCGTGCTGGGCTTTGTTCTTTTCGTCAGGCCGAACATTGGAGGGTCTTACTGGACCACGTTTTTTCCCGCGGTTGTGGTTCTCGGCCTGGGAATGGCGGTGAGCGTCGCGCCCCTGACTACAGCGGTGATGAACGCTGTACCGGGAAGCCAGGTCGGTGTCGCGTCGGGAATCAACAATGCCGTCTCCCGAATTGCGGGCCTGCTCGCCGTTGCTGTTCTTGGATGGATCCTGTACGCGAGCTTCAATCGCAGCCTGGACCATCGCCTGGGCGAGTTGGCGCTATCGCCGGCAGAAAGTGAAAGCGTGGATCGACAACGTCCTCAGCTTGCCGCAGCGGAAAGTAATGATCCGCGGGTGCGCCACGCGATTGCTGAGTCGTTCGTGTCGGGATATCGCGTGATTCTGTGGATTGCGGCGGGCTTGTGCCTGGCCAGTGCGTTGAGCGCCGTCACTCTGCTCGAATCCACGCATGCGGACTGACGATTGCGTCGGCTGACGTTTGGCGTGCTTGCCCTTCACGATGCCCTTGGACGATTGCGGCTTCTCTGCAATTTTCACTTGACTGCGAAGCAGAAGACACGATATTAAACACTACATTAAGTAATAAAACATAACCGGCCGAGGCGTCGGGCAGCACAATAGCAGCGGACGCTCCTAACGTGGCTCGAGCCGGGATGATCCACCGAGCAGGACGCGTGACAGTGTTAGAGCGGTAAGTGGTGAGGCAGATAGTTCAAGGCTGATCAAAGCGCGATTGCTCTCGTCTTGATTCTTGCTTTGGTTCGCCTACGGGTAGAAACATAGTTGCCCCGGGCTTCCACGGCATCCATGTTTCATCGATTACTTATTGTTTCGAGTTGGGAATTCTTGCTGGATCGCCTAACAATTGCATGGGAGGGGCTGTATGTCGCCTAGCGAAACCACCGCGTTCCCGGAGCAGGCGTGGACGGGGACCATTGTGGCCGAACGACCCGAGCAGGCCCGCGCCGAAGACAGTCGCCCAGTGAAGTCGCCAACTGGCCCACTCCAGCGCAACGTCGCCGTGGACGCCTATCGTGGGTTGGTGATGCTTCTGATGATGGGTGAAGTTCTGCGCTTTGCGCATGTGGCGCAATCCTTTCCCCATAGTCTTTTCTGGCGGGTCCTGGCGTTCAACCAAAGCCACGTTCAGTGGGTGGGGATGAGTCTCCACGATACCATCCAGCCTTCGTTCACTTTCCTGGTGGGGGTAGCTCTGCCATACTCGCTGCGAAGTCGGCGGCGAAAGGGCGAGAGCTTTCAACACATGCTGGGGCACACCATTTGGCGTAGTTTTCTGCTTGTGGCGCTCGGCATCTTTTTACGGTCGACCCACAGCCCTTCCACCTACTTTACCTTTGAAGACACGTTGACTCAGATCGGCCTCGGCTATACGTTCGCTTTTCTGCTGACCTTTGCCCGGCCTCGTTGGCAGTGGACTGCCCTGGGATTGATTCTTTTCGGGTACTGGCTGGCGTGGGCACTCTATCCAGCTCCGGGTCCAAATTTTCCGTATGCGGCCGTGGGCGTTCCCCCCGATTGGCATCAGCACCTGCTCCATGGATTCGCTGCCCATTGGAATAAGAACAGCAATCTCGGCCAGGCTTTCGATGTTTGGTTCCTTAACCTGTTTCCTCGCACCAGTCCCTTTGTGTTTAATGATGGCGGATACCTGACGTTGAGTTTCATTCCCACCCTGGGCACGATGCTTTTGGGATTGGCCGCCGGCCGCTGGTTGATCGGGAGCGCGCCCGGCATTCCGTTTCGCAAATTTCTGATCGCTGCCTCGGCATTGATCGGTGCCGGTTTGCTGCTTCACTTCATCGGAATTTGCCCAATCGTGAAACGAGTCTGGACGCCTGCGTGGACGTTGTTTAGCGGTGGGGTGTGCTTTCTGTTCCTCGCTGCATTCTCCTGGGTGGTCGATGCCAAAAAACAGACTCGCCTGGCGTTTCCTTTGGTTGTCGTGGGCATGAATTCGATTGCGGCCTATGTCATTGCTGAACTATCAGAGAATTTCGTGGAGAGCAGTTTCCGCATCAACCTGGGGACATCCGCGCTGAATATCTTCGGAACCGCGCTGGAGCCGATTGTGCTCGGTTCGCTTACGCTGGGCACGTATTGGCTGGTTCTTTTCTGGATGTACCGAAAGAAAATTTTCATTCGCATCTAGGGGACGCGGCGTGTCGGTTTGCCGAACAGCCATATCTTGGGCAATGCAAATCCACCCGGATCCCGCATCGGGCAGAGTTTCAGCAGGAGTGGACGACCTGTCAATCCTCGTCCCCTGCTTCCGGCATATTGCTGGGTTTGCGGTCAGGATTGATCGCGGGATGATGTGCATTCCTGATCTCCCGGTTCATCGCTGGTAATTGGGTCTGCTTGAAGTCCTCCCAGCCAGGCAGCACCTCTTTGCCCTCCATCTGCACATGCGCAGCGGCAGCCAGCAGGGCAGAAGTGGGATTTGCATCGGCTTGCTCCAATTCTCCGTAGAGCTGTGTTGCCTCAGCCGTCACTTCGTCGATGCCGGGCAACCGCTTTGCCGCGTTAGGCCCCGTACCGTCGACAATGGTCTTTAACGCGGCATTAAATGGCGCGAGCTGACTGACAAGAGCAGGATCCTGAATCGCGGCCGCCTGCTCCATCACGGCGTGAGCTTGCAGGTCTGCTTTGGCAACCGCGTCGAGTGAGTTCGCCATGGTGACTTGTGCCGTGTGCAGTGCTTCCAACTCCGGCTGCGACATGTGCACGCGCGGATCCATCTTTACGACTAACGATTCGGTCTCGCTCGCGCCATCAACGGTCAGGCGAACCGTGTAGGTTCCTGGGACAACCAGGGGGCCTTGCGGAACCAGCGGCGTGCGACCGGGCACGGCAGCGATGGGATAGGAATAGCTGGTGGCCGTGGGAGCGGTGTCGCGAAGATCCCACACCCAGCGATGCATCCCGGCAGTCGAGGGCAGCGGACCATGGATTTGCGGCCAGTAGGCTGGGATCAATTCCGTTCGCAGTTCTTCGGGCGTCGGCGAAACGGGATCGTCGCTGCTGTATTTCCGCAATACGTTGCCGGCGGTGTCCAGAATTTCGAGGGTCACGATATGTGCGGGTCGGGGCAGGCTGTAGTCGAGGATCGCACCATCCGGCGGATTTTCTCCGGCCGGTTCGTCAGCGGGGAGTGGTGTATCGGTGTTGGTGGCTCGACGGACGCGCCACGTGTCGGCTGGTCGAAACAGCAAGGCGGTTGTTTCTCCAGGGTCGGCTGCGATCTGGCGCAATGGGCTGACATCATCGATGATCCAAAAGGAGCGGCCATGCGTCGCGACAATGAGGTCGTCGTCCTTCGCCAGCAGATCGCGCATGGAAGTATGGGGCAGGTTAAATTGGAGTGACCGCCAATGTTGGCCATCGTCGAATGAAACCCAGACCGCTTTTTCCGTCGCCGCATATAACAAGCCGGGCTGCGCCGGATCCGCTCGAACGGCATTCACCGGCGCGTCGTCGGGCAAGCCGGCGCTGATCGAAACCCACGTCTTGCCGCCATCATGCGTCCGGAAAATATAGGGATGCAGGTCATCGACCCGGAAGCGGTTCACGGCTACATACGCAGAGTCATCGTCGAAGCGCGAAGCATCGATCTGTGCGATCTTGCTCCACGGAGCGACGCCCGGCGGCGTAATGTTTGTCCAGTTCGTTCCTCCGTCGCGCGTGATCCAGACCAGGCCGTCATCGGTTCCCGCCCAGATAGTCTGCTTCGTCTTGTAGGAAGCTGCGATCGAATAGATGACTCCGCGACGTTCGTCCTGCTGCTTTGGTGTCAATGTCGGCACGGACGGAGGCGCGCCCGTCTTCTGCCGACTCAAGTCCGGACTGATCATCTTCCATGTTTGGCCACCGTCGTTCGTCTCAAAAAGATGGTTTGCTGCGTAGTAAAGTGTGTGCGGGTCGACAGGAGAAAACAGGATCGGCTCCGTCCTGTCCGCACGAAAATCCTTCCTGTGCATGGGCAGAGGGGTTACATTTTGCACTTGACCGGTCACCATGTCATAGCGCGACACTTCTGTTCGCCCAGCGCCGTAGATGATGTCAGGATGAAGCGGATCGGGCGCTGCATATCCGTACTCGATAATGCCGGCGGGATGCCAATCGCGGAACGTGATCTCGCCGTCGTTGCCGCGCGTTGATGTGCAAACTGAGCCGCTCTCCTGCTGTCCGGCGCATACCTGGTAGGGGAAACTGTTGGTCGCCGCCACATGGTAGAGCTGCGCCGTCGGCTGGTTATACCAGGAGCTCCAGCTAGCGCCGCCGTTCACGCTCACGACAGCCCCCTGGTCGCTTACCAGCAGCAGGATTTTCGGATCGCGCGGATTGATCCACAGGTTTTGGTAATCGTCGCCGCCCGGTGCGCCGCGCAGGCTGATCCAGGTTTTACCTCCATCCTCTGAGCGGCAGGTCACGATGCTGGTGCTGTACACAATTTCAGGATTCTTCGGATCGACCACGGGTACCGGCAGATCGCCACCGCCAATCTTCATGGCCGGACGGGGATCGTCGGTGATCTTCCGCCAGCTCGCACCCGCATCATCGGAACGGTAGACTCCCAGGCCTTTCCCGGTGGCGTAGCCGCCCTTTTCCGTGGTCGACAATGTCGCATACAACCGCCGTGGATCACTCGCAGCGACGGCGACATTAATCTGCACCAGGTCCCCGGGTAAGCCATTCGTCAGCGGCTTCCATGTCGTGCCTCCGTCGACGGATTTGAACAGGCCGCCCGTCGTGCCCGCGTATTCGTTGTCATCCTCCCACGGACCCAGTCGTTCATTCCACAGCGAGGCATACACGATCTGCGGATCCCTGGGATCGATGACAACATCGGAGCCCCCGGTGCTTTCATCTTTGTACAAGACCTTGCTCCAGGTCTTGCCGCCATCTTCCGAACGAAAAATACCGCGTTCCGCGTTGGGTCCGTAGGGATGGCCCAATACCGCGGCGAAAATTCTGTTGGCATTTGTGGGATCGACGGCAATCGCCGGGATCTGCTGACTGTCGCGCAGCCCGAGATGTGTCCACGTCTTGCCGGCATCCGCAGAACGATAGATACCGTCGCCGACTGAAAGATCGGGCCGGTGCAGACCTTCGCCGCTGGCGACATAGACTACATTGCTGTCGGAAGGCGCGACCGCGATTGCGCCGATCGATTGCGTATCCTGGCCATCGAAAATCGGACTCCATGTGCGTCCATCATCGGTCGACTTCCATACGCCGCCATCCACCTGTCCGACATAGAATACGTTGGGCTGATCCGGAACACCCGCCACTGCACGTGTGCGGCCCCCGCGGAACGGCCCGATCATACGCCAATGCATGTCCGGCATGGGGCCGGAATAGTCGGCAGCCAGGCAGGCGACAGGCATCAGCAAGCCTGTCATCAGTACCATCGACAGCGCGGAGCGCGATGCAGAATTTCTGTGCTTCATTTTCGTCCCCTGAGTTTGGTACGCGATGCGCGGCGTTCTTCGTGCATTGAACAAAACCGGTGACACCAGCTTAGAACTGAATCTGCGTAGAAAATTGGAATTCACGGGCAGGCAGTTGATTCGTGACACCGGTTAGAGGGAGACCAAAGCCCGCGCCCGGCGTTGCACCGTTGCCGTACGTGCCGCTAAACCCAACAATGTTCCGGTGGTTCAGCAAGTTGAATGCCTCCGCCCGCAGGGTGGCATGCACCCGTTCGCTTCCCAGTGCGATCTGCTTTGCGACGAACGGATCCAGGTCATAGAGAGGGCTGCCGCGCCCAGTGTTGCGTCCCACCACGGCTCCGTTGATGACGGGCCGATCCGTCGTCGCGCCAGTATCGCCGCTGTTGTTGACGCCCGTAACGAAGTTGTATGGGAGGCCGCTTGCCAAGGTCGCGATACCACCGATAGCGACGTTGAAACGAGCCATGTATACGCCGCTCAACACCAGTCGATTGCGCTGATCGAAGATGGCATTCCCCAATTCCTGGGAGCCGGTCATGCGAGGGTCATTCGGATTCTGGCTCGGTACATCGGGGTCCACCGTATCCAGCGTATGCGACCAAACATAGCTGGCCAGCAGCGCGGAGCCGTTGGACAGATGATGGCTGAGGTTCAGATTGAGCGCTTCATAGTACCCCGCTCCATCGTTCACGTCGCTCTGGATCACACTATAGGGGGGTTCGATACCAGCGTTGGCGATTGGATCGCAGGTCGCGCCCTGCTGTGCGTACCATTCGATCCAGTATGGGCGAGTGCAATTCGCCGCCTGGGCGCTGCGAACCTGTCCAGGCTGCGTTCGTACGAACGAGGTAGGTGGATCAACATCCAGCGGACGGACGATTTTTATCGTATGTGATCCCACATAGTCCACGGCCAGTACCCAGGCGGCCGCCAGTTGCTGCTCGATGCCCAGCGTCCATTGTTCCGTGTAAGGGTTCCTCAAGGCGTAAGGATAACCAATCAGGCTGCTGGTTGGGAAGAATTGGTTGTAATAGCTCGCGCGTCCCGGTCGAAGGTAAAGACTGCGCAGCGGCGTCACAGCTCCAGGCGGAAATGCCGGGAGCGGAACATCCGCAACAGCGGCCGGAAAACCCGCCTGCCCCGGCGCAGCTGTGTAATTGAATACACCAGTTGGCCCTGTCAGCACGTAATTCGCCTCCGAGTTGTCGACGACCTGAGCGAAGTAGATGCCGAATCCTCCCCGCATTGCTGTCGTGCCGCGACCCGCCAGGTTGTAAGCGAAGCCGACCCTCGGTGCGAGATTTGCGCGCGCATCGGTGAAGGTCTGCAATTCATATCGCAGACCTAGATTCAGGGTAAGGTCGGGCGTGACCTGATCATCGTCCTGCGCGAAAATGGCGGCCAATGTGTCGTCGGCCACATAGTCAGCATTCCCATAGCTCTGCGTATAGCTTTGGACATTTGCGATGTTCGTGAGATAGGCGGGACTTTCACAGTATGCCGTGGAAGCGGTGCAGCTCTTGTATATTAGTTCTCCATCATAGATGGGGCCGCCGAACTCTTTGCTGTCACCACCATTGCGCGCGTGGATCACGTCGAAGCCGATCCGCAGCTCATTGTGATTCCATGCCCGGATGAAGTTGTCGGCAACCTCGAACTGCCTATTCATCAAGAGCGCGGACTGCGACGTTCCGGAGGTGAATGTTCCGCCGGAGGAAATCGGCACAGAGTATTGCGTGGCATAGATGACCGGAGAAAACTGCGTAATCGGCGACGCCAGCTGAAATTGCAGTCGCACGTCATTCACCATGGATGCAGTGAGCACCGAGGTCTCTCCGGCCTCTACTGTATAGGTATTGCGGTGGAAAACCCGCGCCACACTCGGCAATGTATTCCCGCCCACAATGCCATTTGGATTGGTGTCGAAATAGTCGTCCGAACCGCCTCGAGCGAATGCCCGATTGTTCTGGTTGAAAGTATGATCCATCCGCAGAAAACCAAGCCAGTCTCGGTAGTGCCCGATGTAGTTTTCAGGACCGACCGGAGACGTTACCGGTGAAGCGCGATCTTGATAACTGTATTCGCCGGAGGCGAGAAAAAATGTATTCTGCGCGTGCGGGAGAGGTCCGGAAAGCGTTGCTGCGCCTTGCGCCAGCGTGTCACTGGTGATGTCGTTGCCGTTGGTCGCGTTGGCCGCGGAGAAGCCGGAAAGTTTCGCCTCCGGGCCGGAAGGACGCCACAAGCCGAGGACGTCACCATGATAGCGGCTGGTACCGCTGCGGGTAACGATGTTCACAACTGCTCCCTCGCCAAAGCCGTAGTTCGCAGCGAAGGCATTATCCAGCACTGTCATTTCAGACACGGCATCGAGGGGCACGTTGGTAAAGATCGTCTGACGACCCCACGCGTCGTCTCCATTTGCGCCATCTACTTCAAACCATGTCTGCCGTCGGCCGGTACCGTTTGCCGTGAACAGATCCTGATTCATGAAGACGTCGCCCTGGTTGATCGCGGGACGGTTCGCCGCATTGAGAAGCGGCAGGTAGGTGATGCGCCGGTTGAGCACAGGTGTGTTTTGCATCTGCTCCGCGGTAAGACGATCACCGAGCTGCGGTTCATCCGCTCGTACTTCGTCGGCTGTTCCGGTCAGGTGGATCACGGCGTGACTGCCGGCAACGACCAACTGCAAGCGCAGGGTCGCAGTTGCGCCCCCAACCAGCACCAGGTTGTCTATGGTTGCGTCGGCGAATCCGGTGTAGCTGGCCTTCACCTGGAGAGGGGTGCCGACGGGCAATTCCTGGGCCGTAAATGTTCCAAGTGGGATGGTGTGCAGCGTGCGGTCGACGTGATGGTTCGCATCTTCGATGACGATGGTGGCGTTGGCCAGGACCGCGCCGGAAGGATCGGTGACGGACCCTTGGAGCGCCGCAGAGTCGGGGGTTTGGGCCACGCTGAGGGCGGCGGCAAACAATAGTCCGCAGAAGGTGGCGAGGGCCAACCTGCGGCCCACGGGGCGGATCATCATAATTCCAGCATCTTCGATCTGCCGCAATTTCGCCATACTTGAGTGTTGAAGTTAAGGAAATGCCCCGGTTCGAAATGCAGCGGCGGGCTTTGCCTTCAACGTATCGCTCGTTCTCGATGATGTTCTTAGTGGATCAGGTAGAGCCTTATCGACTCGTTTCCCCTGGTCGGGAAATGAAATCTACGAGTCGAGCGGCTCCATGTCGACGGCGACTTTGAGTTTGTGCGCTCCGCCGCCCAGAATTAATCCGCGCAGGGGACTTACGTCACCGTAATCTCGACCCCAGGCTAGTGTGACGTGGCCGTTCGACGGAACAACGTTATTCGTCGGATCCATATCCAGCCAGCCGACTCCGGGACAGTAGGCGGAGATCCATGCGTGAGATGCGTCTGCGCCGACCAGCCTCGGCTGACCAGGCGGTGGATAGGTGCGAAGGTATCCGCTGACGTAGCGGGCCGCGAGATTCACGGAACGCAGGCAAGCGATTTGCAAGTGTGCGAAATCCTGGCATACGCCGCGCCGCTTCTTGAATACCTCCTCCGTGGGAGTGCGGACGTTGGTGGACTTCGAATCAAAGCGAAAGTCCCGGTGGATGCGAGCGGTCAGGTCGCGCAGCGCCTCTGCCATCGGCCGGCGAGGAGTAAATGATTCGAGCGCGTACGCGGCGAACTCCGGACGTATCCGAATGCGCGGCGATTCAAATCCAAACTGGTAAGCCTGCAGGCCTGCGGGGCTTTGATCCCAGGGAAGTGATCGGACCACTTCCTCCCAAGCAAGCGACGATGAAGGCGGGGGCGCGGCCATCTCGTCGATTGTCACTTCGCTTCGCGCCTCCACAACTAATTCGCGATGCGGCTCTTGAATGGTGAAGAAGCAGAGAGTGTTCCCGAAATAATCCACGCGCTCGGAACGCGTCGCGGGTGTGGGATAAATGTGCAGCGCATTTCGCGTCAAGTGGTGGAACGACAGCGAACGCGGCGTGAGGCACGCCACGTGGTTCCCGACTGACACAGGATGTTTGTACCGGTAGATGGTGCGGTGCAGGATTCTGTACTTCATTGGCCTATCGTGATCGGCAGCGTGCGGGCGTGGCTGAAGTATCGGCTCGACAGATTATTGGACCAGGAAGGCAGTGACAGTTCCAGGTCTCTGAGAAACTGCTCAAGCTGGGAGAGCCCGAGTGAGCCATTCGCCGCAGCAACAGCTCCCGGCAACGGGTAGCGGATCTCTCGAAGATCGAAGCTGCGGAGCCGTACCAGCGCGTCGCGCATGGCCTGTAAGTCGTCCTCCAGGCGTCGGGGAAGATTTTGATAGAGAGTGGGGAGGTGGCTGAGTTGAAAATCGAGCGAGCGGGGATTGGTCTCGTCCGCCATCAGAACATCCAGAACCGCCAGCGGCTGCAAAGTTGTGTAATACCGCGTGCGATAGGTCATGGAGCTGTCGGCGACCTCCAGCATGCATTCCAGCAGCGACCAGTCTTCCTCGGCAAGCGGGGTGGTGATCTCGCGTAGTTGCCGGGTCAAATACATCGCGCGCTCGAGACGCCGACCAATGCTGAGGAACAACCAGCCCATACCGCGGTTGATGTTCTCGCGTTCCATCCCGGAGAACGCGGATAGCAGTTCCAGGCAGGCAGTCAGCATGGTTGGATACTCGAGGAACTCTGCGCCTCGCTCGATATGAATCGAATCCCGCAGTTGACTGATGAGGAATGTCATATCGGACGACAGCCGCTCACGCACATTTCCGCCCACCCGGGATACCTCTGCCAGGGTAGAGGTCAGGCTGTCAGGACGCTTGGCATCCATCAGAATGGAGATCATTTCCTGTTCCAGCTCAAGAGTAGTCGGCCGCCTGTTTCTTGGCTTCGGCAGTTTGCTATGTCGCGACTCAAGGCAGCTGTGGAGGCGGAGCAGGCAGGCAAACTCTGCTCCCTCGGCACGCCGAACCCGAGGGATCATGGAGCGGAGGATTCGGGCGATGTTTTCCGCCCGCTCAGCATACCGGCCCAGCCAGAAGACATTGTCGGCCACGCTGCTGGGCACAACCCGTGAGACACGGCGCAATTCTACGGGCTCGTGGCGAGGACGTAACATGCTGAAGGTATCCACGGGGTTGTCCCAGAGCACCCAGGCGTCCTTGCTGTGGCCGCCTCGCTGCATGGAAACGACCGATCCTCCCTCTTCCGCAACTCGAACAAGGCCACCTGGAATTGCGACCCACCCGGAGCCAGTATTCAGGACGTAAGTCCGCAGGACGACGCTGCGCGAGTGAAGGCATCCATCTTCCCAGACCGGCGCGGTAGACAGCGCAATCTGTTCCTGAGCGACGTATTCATAAGGGCGGGCTCGAACTCGCTTGGCGAACTCCAGCTTCTCTTTTTGCGACGACTCGGTACCGAATACCGGCTCCATGCCGCGTGACGGAAAAGCCGGTTTGACAACCACGGAGTCGAGATTGTCGAGCACCCAGTCAAGTGCGTAGTTCTCTCCGCACCACCAGGTCGCGACCGAAGGGAGTTTGAGCTTCTCGCCAAGCAGATGAGTGGCGAGGCCGGGCAAAAATGGCATGATCGCGGCGGTCTCGATCACGCCGCTTCCCAGGGCGTTCGCAACTTTCACGTTGCCGGCTACAATTGCGTCGACCAGACCTGGGACGCCCAGCAGGGAGTCGCTGCGCAATTCCAGCGGATCGCAAAAGCTGTCGTCGACGCGACGCAGAATCACGTCGACCTGTTCCAGGCCATCCACTGTCTTGAGAAATACGCGGCGGTCCCGTACGGTCAGGTCTGCTCCTTCGACCAGAGTGAATCCCAGGTAGCGCGCGATGTAGGAGTGCTCGAAGTAGGTCTCGTTGAACGGCCCTGGTGTGAGCAGCACAATACGCGGGTTGTCGCAGCCGGCAAGACGGGTGAGCACTTCGCGTTGTGCGCGGAAAAATGAAGCGAGGCGCAATACGTTCGAGGTCCGAAACAGATCCGGCAAAACGTCGGAGACGATGGTGCGGTTCTCCAGTGCGTAGCCGCTGCCCGAAGGCGCTTGCGTGCGATCGGCGAGTACCCACCACTGCCCGTCCCGCGAACGCGCCAGGTCGACGGCCAGCATGTGCAGATAGCTGTGTGCCGGAACCGGCACACCGACCAGGGGACGCAGGAATGCAGGATTGGCATAGAGCAGCGCCGCGGGAAAGCGTCCTTGCGCTACCAATTCCTGCGCCCCGTATAAATCCTGAAGCAGCAGGCTTAGCAACCGGGCGCGCTGGATGATGCCCGCTTCAATGTAGCGCCACTCATCGGCCGCAATCAGCAGTGGAACGATATCGATCTTCCAGGGTCGATTGGCTCCGAGCGGATCGCTGTAAATGTTGTAGGTGATCCCATTCTCGCGAATACGGCGCTCGGCGCGACTCCAGCGTCGTCCAAGTTCCTGCGGTCCGATGGCCTCCAGGTATTGCATTAGGTGAGCCCAGTGCGGCCGGGGAGTTACCCCGTCTGCGGACAATTCGTCGTACGCGGCTCCGAATCGCAGCGGAGTTTGAGACAGGTCCACAGTCATGGCAGAAGCCCCGGCAATCGCAAATCCAGAGTCAACGGGAAGATTGCGTTGATCTCCGCCGGCGGCGTTGCCATAGGACCTGACGGAGGCTTCGACGCTTGAAATCGCTTCCGACGGCGGTCTTCGGCTTCCACCGCGTTGGCCGGCCGGTTGGTGTACACGCTGCCGTCGGGGGGGCGCGTATGGTAGGTGCATCGGCCGACCGACCTGTCTTTCCAGCGATCGATGATGTCGAACACCAGCGGGGCGTGCACAGGAATGGTGCAGTGGAGGGTTGCTGACAACTGTCGAGCGCGATACCGCACTCCCGCGATGGCTTCTCCGGATCGGCCATGTAAGCCGGGTTGGCCGGTGGGATGCAGCGGCACCCTGCGTCCATTACATGCAACCACGTACCGGGATTCGGTCGTGAATCCGGAGACCTTTACCTGGATTCGTTCGAGGGATGAGTCCACGCTCCGAACCGTGCGACCAGAAGTTGTGTCTTCGGCGAGTACGTTCCAAGGCTCGAGTGCCTGACGCAATTCGAGTTCGACTTCTTCTGCTGCGATCGATCCAATCTTCGGAAAGCGGAACTCCATCTGCGAAGCAAACCACTGTTCGTCAAACCCATAACCAGATTGGCGGAGCTGGCCGAGCACCTCGGAAAAGTCGCGAGCGACAAAATGGGGCAGCATGAAGCGGTCATGGAGCGCCGTTCCCCAACGGACGAGATCGCCTTCGAACGGCTTCTTCCAAAACATACCCACCAACCCACGGACGAGCAGCAACTGGACTAGTCCCATTTTGAGATGGGGAGCCATCTCAAAAGCGCGTAACTCCAGCAGGCCGAGCCGCAGCCCGAGTCCCTCGGGCGGAAAAAGCTTGTCGATGCAGAACTCCGCGCGATGTGAATTTCCGGTGATGTCCACCAGCAAATTGCGGAACAATCCATCCACGACGAAGGGTGGACAGCTATGCGCAGGCAAGTGACTGAAAGCCACTTCCAGCTCATACAAGCTGTCCATGCGTGCCTCATCGACGCGTGGATATTGGCTGGTCGGGCCGACATACATGCCGGAAAACAGATAAGACAGCGAAGGATGGTTCTGCCAGAATGCGACCATGCTGCGCAGAAGGTCCGGACGCCGCAGGAAGGGGCTATCCAGAACGGTGGCTCCCCCGATGACGATGTGGCTGCCGCCGCCGGTAGCGAGATGGCTACCATCATAGGCGAACTTTTCCGCTGTCAGCCGATTCTGGTGCGCTTCTTCGAAGGTCATGGTGTGGATCTGCTCGAGTTCGTCCCAGGTGCTCGCAGGCGGCAGGTTGATTTCCAAAACCCCTGGATCGGGAGTAACACTGAAGGATTGCAGTCGCGGATCAGCAGGCGGGGCATATCCCTCCAGCCACACCGGTTTTTGCAGATAGTGACACGTATCCTCGACGGCGGCGAGCAGATCGAGATAGTCTGCGAGCCTCGACGCATAGGGTAAGAACACGTGCAGGCGGCCCTCTCTAGCCTGAACACAGAGCGATGGCCGGATCAGCTCTGTGGCTGATTCCGCGTTGCTCGAGAGGGCTGGCAGAGGATCATTCGCCGGCTCTGTCTGAAAAAGATCCATGCGACGCGGCGGGTGCGACGGGAGCTTAACCCGGTCTGCGAAGGGCGCAGCTTCGCGCTCGTATTGGATCTCATCCGGAGCTACCCAGGGCATCGATTCGGTTGGAATGCGATAGCCAATGGGCGAATCGCCAGGGGAGAGCAGTAATCGCGGCGGACGAGGGAACCACAGCTGGCTCGACCAGCACAACCGGGCCGCCGGCTGACGGCGACGAATAGGCAATACGTATCCACTGGGCTCAGACAATTCTGTGTCGGAATTGTAGGCGGGAAGTATGTTTTCGACGCTTGCCTGAAGACGACGCGCGAGGGCTTCCGTAAATTCACGCGCATCGGCCGTGCTGAAGTTGTAGTTCCCGTCTTCGCGCGCGATCAGATCGACATCTTCCCAGATGGGGACGCCGTCGGCTCGCCAAAAGCAACTCAGCGCCCAACGGGGCAACGGTTCACCCGGATACCATTTGCCTTGTCCGTAGTGAAGCATCGCCCCCGGTGCCGTTCGCTCGCGAAGGGCCTGAATGAGGGCCAAACCGCGGGTTCGCTTCAACAGTCCAAGCGCGTCGATGTTCCATTGTGGGCTCTCAGGTTCGTCGATTCCGATGAAGGTGGGCTCGCCTCCCATGGTCAGGCGGACGTCGTATGACGCCAGATCGGAGTCGATGTGGCGCGCCACGCGTTCGACTTGTGCCCAAACCTCGTCGGTGAATGGTCGCGACGGTCGCGGTGTGTCGTTGAGGCGGCGAATGGACATGGAGTAATCAAACTCCACGTTGGCCGGCTCGACCGTACCCTCGATGGGCGCGGCTTTGGAGACGCTGGGCGTGCAGACCAGCGGGATGTGACCCTCGCCGGCGAAGAGACCCGAGGTGGGATCCAAACCGATCCAACCAGCGCCCGGCAAAAATACTTCTGTCCAGGCATGGAAATCCGCGGAATCGGTTCGGGAAACGTGCGAATCTTTCGGCGATGTCTCATCCGGCGCCAACTGGATCAGATATCCCGAGACGAAGCGCGCCGCGATTCCAAAGTGCCGCAGAACTTGCACCAGTAGCCACGCAGAGTCGCGACAGGACCCCTTCCGCTGCCCGAGAGTCTCCTCGCACGGTTGAACTCCAGGATCCAGCCGCGTCACATAGCCAATCTCGTCTCGCACCTGTCGATTCAAATCAACCAGGAAGCTGACGGTACCTTGCTTCTTGGTCGAAACCTTCTGAAGAAAGGTCTGCAGCAGAGGGCCGGCTGAATCCGCTGAGAGATAGGGTTCCAGATCTTTGGCGAGTTCCGGCGGGTACTGGAAGGGATACTCCTCCACTTCTGGCTCGAGAAAGAAGTCGAACGGATTGACGGGCGACAATTCCGCGACCAGGTTCACTTCCACGGCGAATTCGTTCGCCTTCTGCGAGAGGATAACGCGCGCCAGATAATTGTGGTGCAGGTCGAGTTGCCAGTTGAGCAGATGTTCCGGGGGATGGATGTCCAGGGTGTAGCTGAAAATTGGCGTCCGGCAATGCGGTGCGGGACGCAACCGTATAACCTGTGGTCCGAACGAAACCGCCTTGTCGTACCGGTACTGTGTCCGGTGATTCAGAGCAACCTGTATGCCCATCCGCCCTCATGCGGTCCACGCCTGGAGTCATGGCTTCCTTCTCGCGGGGCGCAACCCGCGAAGGAACGCCGAAAATCTCGTGGAAGCTGCTGCTTTAAAGCTACCTTAATGAAGGCGCTCGTGTGGCAATTTTCTGTTGATCGACATGAAAGCCTTCCATAGCAGGGGAAGATCGCATTACAGCCACATGGTTTCGGCGGCATACCCAGAGACAAACTGATGTCCCGCCGGCGCTTGCGCGCGATTCCAGGGCTGGGTATCTTTGGGAAGCAGGTTGAGCGATTCCTGGAAAGACATTCATGGATATCTTGCAACAGCTTTTTCAGCAGCAGTTCCGCTTGCCGGTCGAAAACGTGCAGCCGCTTCAGGGGCAGCTCGGGGGATCTGGACGTGCCATTGTTCGGCTCACCGGCGGAGCCTTCAGTGCAGTCGGCATTGTGTATCCGGTACGGGAAGAGAACGTCGCGTTCGTCGAGTTCTCCAGGCACTTTCGTCGGCTGGGATTGCCGGTGCCGGAAATCTATGCGGAAGATTTAAGCCAAAACGCCTACCTCGAAGAAGACCTGGGTGACATGACCCTTTTCGAATTCCTGGGAAAAAATCGCGTCGACCAGGTCATCGCGGCGTCAGCGGTCGAGGCATATCGCAAAGTGGTCGCTGTGCTGCCCCGATTTCAGGTTGAGGCAGGCCGTGGTCTGAATTACAAAGTCTGCTATCCACGCGACAAGTTCGATCGCCAATCAATTGCGTGGGACCTGAACTACTTCAAGTATTATTTTCTGCGGCTCGCCGGTCTGCCCTTCAACGAACAGGCCCTGGAGCATGATTTCACGAGGTTGACAAAATTTCTGCTCAGCGCGCCGCATGAATATTTTCTCTATCGCGACTTTCAATCACGCAATGTTATGTTGCGCGGCGGGGAACCGTTTTTTCTGGACTACCAGGGCGGCCGCAAAGGCGCGCTGCAATATGACATTGCGTCTCTGCTCTACGATGGCAAGGCTGATCTGCCTCCCGAGCTGCGCCAGGAATTGCTCGATTACTATCTCGATTGCCTCGCTGAGTTCATTCCGGTCGATCGCGAAGCGTTCATGGAACACTATTACGCGTACGTGTATGTGCGTATTATGCAGGCGCTGGGAGCCTATGGTTTTCGAGGCTTTTACGAGCGCAAGGCACATTTTCTGCAGAGCGTGCCGTATGCGCTGAAGAACCTGCGCTGGCTGGCGGAGCACGTCACGCTGCCCATTGCCCTGCCGGCACTGATGGATGCGTTCAATGGAATGTCGCAATCGGAAAAACTGCTCAGTCTTGCGTCTCCTGCACAGGGGCTGACGGTGCGCATTTTCAGTTTCTCATTCCATCGGCAAATGCCCGTCGATGAGTCGGGAAACGGCGGCGGATTCGTGTTCGATGCGCGCAGTCTGCCCAATCCAGGGCGCGAAGAACAATTCCGGCAGTTGACCGGCAAGGACGCGGCCGTCATCGATTACTTGAATCAGCAGTCGAGCGTCCACCAGTTTCTTGCCAGCGCTGTCGCGCTGGTAGACGAAAGCGTGAGCAGCTATCAAGACCGCGGATTCAAAAACCTGATGGTGTCGTTCGGCTGTACGGGTGGCCAGCATCGCTCGGTATATCTGGCAGAGCATCTGGCCAAGCACCTGCGTGGCAATCGCGGTTTGGATGTTGTCGTTCGGCATATCGAACTGGAGAAGATGTCGAAATGAAGGCCATGATTCTGGCTGCCGGCCTGGGGACACGTCTACGACCGCTAACCGACGATCGCCCCAAGGCGCTGGTAGAAATCGCAGGGCACTCATTGTTGGAGATTGCGCTTACGCGGTTGCGCGCTTTCGGTGTCGACGAGGTGATCGTAAACACGCATCATTACGCAGACATGATGATCGAATACCTGCGGGCAAACAATAACTTTGGCATGCGCATTGAAGTCTCTCGCGAGGATGTTCTGCTGGATACGGGCGGCGGCTTGAAAAAAGCTGCCCATTTCTTTCTTGAAGATGTAGCAGACTCTCAGCCGTTTATCGTGCACAACGTCGATGTCATCAGCACGATCGATCTAGGGCGCATGATTCGCTGTCATACGGAACAGCGCGCCCTTGCCACGCTGGCGGTTCAAGACCGGGAGACTTCGCGCTATCTGCTCTTCGATGAGATGGGCCAGCTCTGCGGTCGTCGAGCTGGAAGCGATGGGATCGCTGAAATGGTGCGTTCCGCCCGAGAAGCGAAGGCTTTGGCTTTCTCCGGCATTCATGTCGTTTCTCCGCGTCTGTTTGCAACGATGGATGAGGAGGGCGCTTTTTCCATCGTTACGGCCTATCTGCACCTTGCGGCCCAGGGCGAAAAAATAGTCGCCTTTCGCGCCGATGAATACTATTGGCGCGATCTCGGCCGCCCGGAGCATCTGACGCAGGCAGCAGCGGATCTCGAAAGCGGAAAGTATTGCGCAACTTGAAGGCTTCTCTCTTTGGCCCGGACGACAGAAACATGGAAGGCCGAGGGGAGGTGACAAAGCAAGGAGGCAAATATGAACCTGGAGGAATTTAAAACATCGGTTGCCGGAAACGAGCCCCCTTCGGGGCTGTCCGTACCGCTTGCGGCACTGTGGTGGGATGCAAAAGGGGATTGGGACCGGGCTCACGCGCTTGTGGATGAACTGGAAACCACGAAAGGTATGGCGGTCCACGCTTATCTGCATCGCAAGGGCGGCCAGCTGTCGAACGCAGACTATTGGTACCAACGCGCCGGCCGGGCGCTCCATCGGCCTGCACTCGACGATGAGTGGCGGACGCTGGTCGAGGCGTTTCTCACAGAAAGTTCGGCGCGTAGCTAAGGGCGACGCCACAGACGTCGTTTGGATTCACAACCGCAACGATGTTTGGGTGCGGACGGCTTGAACAGTGGATTTCTCCCGAATATGTTGCGGGATGTCCTCGGTGACGTCTCTAGCTTTCCTCTAGGTTTCGAGGGTGGAGACGGATTTAACCTGGGGATGAGCGCCCTTGGCGGTATCGATGCGCAGGGTTTTCAGCTCCCAGGGCTTCAGCGGGACCTGGGTGTCGAGGTGGAGAAGAGAAGATCGAAGGTGGGCCGTGTTGGGCTGGCCGGAACGCTCCTGAAGCCGGATGATCATGGCGTCGGAGGAGTTCTCAGCCTGCTTGATGGCCAGCACAGAGACCGAGTCTGGAGTGATTTCCAGAAAGGAATCCTCCCAGCCCTTGTTGCCGCCGTGCCGGGAATCCATGACATACTCGGCGGGCGACTGCAACTCGTTGGCGAGCCGATCCAGATTCTGCTCCGGATACTTGCCGGAGCGACCCACCAGCCAGAAGATTCTCTCCTGCCGTCCCTGATCCTGCCAGGCATCCAGACTGTCGGACACCGGCGAAGGATTGTGTCGGGCATAGGGTGCGGAGCGAATCAGGATGGTGCGCAGCAGACCGTTCAGGCAGTCGTAGCTGTAGGTGCAGTTATTCAGCAGCGCTACCGTGTAATCGCTACCCTGCGACGTGCCCTGCACCGCCACCCAGTCATGGTAGGGCTGTTCGTGGCCGTTGGTGGATCGTTCCGCAACCGCTCCGGCAACCTGGGCGAAGACCTGCGGATTCGTCAAGCCGGTGGGAATTTCCAGCTTGAGAATCTGTTCATGCTGGTTCCAGTTGATGACAAAGTGGAGCTTGACGATGTCGGACTGAGGAAAGGTGCTGATATCGACGGCAATCTCCGACTGCTGCCAGCGCAGTCGCTGACGCGTGACCCGGAGCACCGGGCCGTCTTCCATCACCTTGGAAGAGATCAGCGTCGGCCGGCCGATCTCATTGCGGAACTCCACCACTTCATGCGCCCAGGTATCGCTGGGATCGGAGATGGCGACCAGGCCGATTGACGACGCCAGCAGTTCGGTACCATTGGAGGCTTTGAGCGAGGAGATTCCAAAGCCATTCTCCGATACTGTCGCGGATGAGCCGTACGCAGGAGCCGGCGGTGTGGCTGAATCAAACTCTTCGGAGAATACTCGATAACCGAACGGCGGCAGATCTACCCATGCGGCCAGGCGGGTGGTCACCTGGACGGGAATTTTGGTTCCGTCCTGCGCTTTCAGGTAGGTGATAGGCGAGGGTCGATGATCAAAAATGTACTGCAGATACGCCCTGCGCCGCCAGGGCAGCGGATTGAAGGCGAACACAACGCCGGCTTCGGCCTGGCTCAGGTCGACCTGCTTGGCGATCGACTCCAGCGAGGTGATCTTGGAAGCGTTGGCGGTCTGGCAGGCTGTTCCCAGTCCATCGCGCGCGTCCTGATAGTCGGAATAGAGCGCTGAGCCGGCCAGCAGATCGTGAAACTGGTTGAACAAAATGTTCCACCAGGCGTCCTCATAGGCCGCCTTGGGATAGCTCCGGTTCAGGGTGCGATTGGCAAGCCACGCGAGACTCTCCGACTCCACCATGGCCCGCTCCGACCGGCGATTCTGATACTTCTCCTCGCCGTTGGCGGAATAACATCCTCGCGCACTATGCTGCAAACCTTCGCGAAGTACCGGCAGGTTTGCCATGGCCGGTGAGGCTTCCACGGCCTGAAAGAACTCCCGGGTGGTGCTCCAGCGAAGCTCCGGCAGGCTGCTGTCGTTGCGGAGTTGCAGGACCTGCTGGATCTGCTCCTTGGTTACGGCGCCGCCGTGGTCGCCCACTCCCAGAAAAAATGCTCCGTGAGTAAATCCCGGAGCAAAGCTGGTCTTGGCCACCTCTGGAATGCGCGACGCGGGGTTGTCATAGGAATGCAGAATCCTCAGCGTCAAAACGCGGGAGCCATCCGGGCCTTCCCACCAGAACAATAAAGGCAACGCTATGTTGTCTCTGATTTCCCGGGGCCGGGCGCATGAAGACGTAGTAGTTATATCCGGATTGCTTGAGAATCGTTGGCAGTCCCGCCGCATGACCGAACGAATCCGGATTGAAGCCGATCTTGACGTCCACGCCCAGCGCACGCTGACAATACTTCTTGCCGTACAATCCCTGGCGTACAAAACTCTCCGTCGCGGGAATGTTGCAGTCCGGCTCTACCGGCCAGCCGCCGACCACTTCCCATCTTCCTTCCCGAATGCGCTGCTGAACCTCCGCAAACATCTCCGGATCGGCCTGCTGAATCCAGCGGTAATGCATCGAGGAGGAGTGGCTGTAGCGAAAGCCCGGAGTTTCCTTCATGCGATCGAGCGCGCTGCGCGCCGTGGTCAGTACCAGGTTCGAGCCGTCTCTCCATGGCCATAACCATGCCGCATCGATGTGAGAGTAGCCGATGATATGCAGGACCGGTCGGGACCCATCTGCCGGCGCCGCCGCAGCCCACTCTGCCCAAACACATCCGTGGTCGCCAAAGCTCCGATTGCCGTCGCTCCACCTACAAGAAAGTCTCTTCTTGTTACTCCATCTGAGTCCATTAGGAATTCCACCTTGGTTTAGCGGTGTCCTTTATTGGGTTTCCTCATGTGATCGCCCCATTTCACCGTTTCGTCTCGACGCACTTCTGCCACGGTTCGCATGGCCGACCCATCATAACTCTATAGCTTGTCATGGGGATTCAACACCGGTGTACATCGATCCGTGATGTAGGAACACATTAGAAGCCTTTGCGCGAGAAAGTCCAGTTTCTTTTTCAGGGTTGGACGCGTTGCGACATTATCCGCAGGATATGGCGGCGATTCATGGCGCATCAACTCGAATCACAAAGGGCCGCCACTGTCGGAAGGTTTTCGAGACAATGCATGTCTTGCGGTCAGTGGCGGATCATGTGGCTCGCAGACGAGATACCGGTGTGTGGGTCGGTCAGGCGGTCGGCGGCACAGGATATGCAGGGCGGAGAGGAGTCGCGTGGAACGTCCAGTTGCTATTGCACTTCGTTTAGCGCCCACTCGCCGATCTCATTCGGCACGGTGATGTCGCGTTCGTCGGAGGCGATCAATCGATTAATTCTCGATCGATTCGGGTCGATGAACCATCCCCATTTACAAAAATACTTGACGGTCGAAAGCATGTGATGACCCAGCAGTTTTCGATTGCGGTACGATCCCCGGCCGTGCACGTGATTCACGCTTACGTAAGGATAGAAAACTGTCAGGGCGATCTCGCCAATTCTGCGCACCAAGTCCGTATCTTCCAGGTACAGGAAGAAGCGCTCGTCGAATCCTCCCACGGCCTGCATCATATCGGTTCGGACAAGCGCAAAACATCCGGAAAGATAAGGAATAGGTCTTGGCTTCGTCAAATCCAGATCATCACATTCGAATCGATCCTGCTTCACGGCGGAAGAGGAGAATCGACGGTTGCCCAGAAATCGCCTGCGAAATAAATTCCACGGAGTAGGAAGTCGCTTGCAAAGATTTTGTTGAGAACCATCCGGATAGAGGATTTTTGGCATGACCCATCCGATCTCAGAATTCGCTTCGAGAAATGCATGGAGTTCATGCAGAACCGAGGGTCCAAACGATACGTCTGGATTCAGGATCACGTGGTATTTCGAGCTATGTCCGATCATTGAGAGAGCTAGATTGTGGCCGCATCCAAAGCCGATATTTTTTCCACTGTGAATGTAGATGGCTCCGAATTTCTTTGCCACATGGCGCAAATAGTCGCCCGATGAATTATCGATGACGTAGTTTCTGGTCAATACCGTGCTATTCGAGATCGAAGCCAGAGCGGCTTCCAGCAGAGAAGGCTCTGTCTCGTAAGTAACGATGGAAGTCGAGATTGGGGATTTATCGGCTATCATAAGCGGTTCTGTTATGTTCGTCTGAAGCTTCTACAAATGTCTACACCCAGCCATGCCGCTCTGGCGATTGCGTCTGGTGTAAGGCGTGTGTTTTAAGATTTTCAGGCGCAATGTGTTTCCCGCGGCCAAACACGGTGGCGCACAAAATGCCGAGATCGCTCTGGAAGGTTGCGGAGCTCATGTACACAGCATCCAGACTAATTTTCGCGGGGGCGATGTATTGCTCATAGAAGTTAGCTATTTTTTCCGGAGGGATTTCCCGGAGAAGGTGCTGCTCATTCCGGAAGCGCAATGTAGCCGCGCCCGTAACGCCCGGACGACACGGCATCGAGGTCAGTTCCAGCTGGGGCAGTTTCGGACGCGGACCCACCAGGCTCATTTCTCCCCGCAAAACGTTGTAAAGCTGAGGAAGCTCATCCAGCTTGAATCGTCGCAAGAAATGCCCGATTGGCGTGATTCTCGGGTCTCCTTTGGCCGTGAGGTCAGGGCCGATCGATTCCGAGTTCTGCACCATCGTGCGAAATTTATAAATCGTAAATAATTTTCGATGCTGCCCGACCCGCCGCTGGCGAAAAATCACAGGACCTGGAGAGGTCAATCGAACCGCCATCGCGATGATTCCCAGAAATGGAGAAATCAACACAATTGCAGGAACGATGCAGGCCAAATCGAATGCGCGTTTCCAAAGGGAACGACACCAGGGGCTGAGGTGAGGACGATGACGTTCATCCCTTGTCGCCCCACCGGCTGACGATCTTTCCGCGGGGACAAGCCATGGAATATTTCCATGCTTGACGATTGCGGGCACGGTTATGACGGACTCCGAGTTGGGTGGAAGGTAAATTTCAGTACTCAAGCCTGTGATCTCCAAATTCATCGAACAGACGTTCTAAAAAAGTCGCTGATCTTCAGCCATCTTAGGTCTTTTCGACTTTGATATTGAGGCGGAAGCAATCCATTTTCAGTCATCAGGGTTTCATGAATTTCGGCAGGAGAACAACTTGTGCATTCACCCTATACTGCTTGCGTCAGGAATTGAGAACACCACATAAATACTTAGAAGCTGCGGGCGCAGAAAAGTTGTGACTTCCGACGTCAATAAATGCAATTACTTATTGAGTAAAATGTACACGGGGTATGCAAGGAATTCAACAGCATTTCTGAGTCGAGCGGGGGCATTACCGAAGTGAACTCGATCCCTGCCATTTCGGGAAGGTAGCTCGCAGCCACCAAAGCGACACACAAAAGGGCGTTGACAGTCGTGCCCGTGGGCGTGTGTCGCTACTTCCACGCGGACTGGTCTATTGCACCAGCCTACAAGAAAGTTCTACGGTCGGGTGGGCCGCGTCGCCAATTTTAACGATCTGAAATTTAAACGCGGCTAAGGCGAATTCGCAACAGGCGGTGCAATTGGTCGAACTTGACGGCTGTCGCCGGCTCCTGTATCGCGTGCTCATAGGCAGACTGCAGAACCACCCAAAAGCTGGCGAACATCGCCGCCAGAATCAATGCCAGAACCGTGAGAAGCGTTCGCGGCGGCCAAGAGCGTCGCTCCGGGACTAATGCCGGATCGACAACCTGGATGATCTGGCCCTGCTTGGCCTCGTCCACCCTCGCCATCTCGTATTGCCGAGTCATAAATTCGAAAAGTGTTTCCTGGTAGCGGACATCCCGCATGCGCCGAAGATATTCCAGGCTCGCAGCTGGAACCTGGGAGGTTGGCGTCAGCACGTTTCCATCGGCGGCGGCGGCCCCAGGGTGGCCTTTCTCGAAATCGGCAAGCTCGGACCGTAATGCGGCGAGCTGGGATTGCAATGTAATTACTTCCGGATTTTGCTCTGTGGCGGAGGTATGAAGGGCTCCCAGTTCCACTTCAGTGGCAGAAATCTGTGCCCGCAATTGCATGATGGTGGCGATGACGGCCTGTGCCTGGCCCTGGGGCTGAATGATTCCCGTCTTTTCCTCGGTCGTTTCCAGGGCAACTTCCGCGTCCGCCAGTTTGCTTTTCTCCTCTTCCACTTGCTGCTCGAAGAACATTCTTCGCTGGGCTGCAGATGTCACAGCCAGATGGGAGGTCAGATCGTGTAGCTGGGCGACATAGGCATTCGCTATATCCGCCGCGCGTTTGGCACTGCGATCCTCAACAGAAATCGTGATCAGCGAGCTTTTCTCGGCAAGAATCGTCGTATGGGATTTCAGCTTCTTGCGGGCGGCGGTCCGGGTCTTCGAGTGATAAACGCGCATCAAATCGAAGCGTTGGATGATTCCATCCATCACGGTATTGCTCTGCAGAAGACCAATGTATAGGTCATCCGGATTCTTGAGGCCCAACATGCTGGCCGCGCCACCACTGCTGCCCAAAGCTGCCAGACCGCTCAACTGGCCCAACATCGCCATGGCGGAACTCTCCTGCTGTTGCGGGGGCAAGATGGAGGTTGTCGCGGTGAACGACACGGGAATCACCAAAACGACGATCATCGTAAGCAGCGCGGCAGCGATGCTCCACAGAAAAATGAATCGTTTGCGCGCCGCAAGGACCAGTGCCAGGTCGAGCAGTTTCACTGAATCATCAGCAACGAACGCGTCCTCAGAGGGATTTGCCGCAGAATCGGTTCTCTTCCCGAGGCCATTCTCGACGTGCGCGTCTGTTGGCATATTCGAGCGTCCTAGAGTCCAAGCACGGTGAGGGCTGCGATTCCCAACCCGAACTGAGAGAACACGGCCGACCAGTCGGTCAAGCCGCGCAGCACCGTCGTCTTGTTGATGTTCTCCGGGACGACAACGGTATCTCCCGGATATCCTAACTTGCTGCCAAACCCACCGGCAAACAGGGTTCCTCCCGCCGTTTGCTTGCTGATTACAGAGCCGTCGGCGCGGATGACAAATTCGTGGCGTTTGTCCGCGTTGCGTGTTGTTCCGCCAGCGGCTCGAAGATAGTCTTCCATATGTTGTCCACGTTGATAGAGGAAGGAGTTTTGGTCGTAAACTGCTCCAACCACATTTACGGTAGCAGGCACCCCGGGAACGATTAGCTGATCGCCGTCTTCCAATGGAAGATTGGGCAGCGCATTCAGGCCTCTGCTGTCCGGAGCCAGATTCAAAACAATGCGACCGGTCGCGCGCATTTTGCGCAACGATGCGATGAGGTCTCGTTGACTCTGCACACTGGTTCCCAGCGCTGCAGCGCCTGTCGGGTTTACAATCGAGCCGCTCGCATTTGCAGACGATAGCTGAATATCGTGTTCCAGGGAATTTACATACTCATCGAGTCTTGCCTGCTGCAGGCGCTGTGTCGACTCGCGCAAAAACTCCGAGCCGTAGAGATATGCATTGGGCGTAAGGCCGCCGGCACGCTCGACCACATCGCGCAATGTTTCTCCCGGGGCGACACTGTAAATTCCAGCATGGACGATCTCCCCTTGGAGACTCACGTATTTCACCTGTTGCGCCTGCGGAACATGAATATCGGAAGTGGAAAAGATGGTGACTACGTCTCCCGGCTCGAGCTCGAGATCCTGCGAAGGATCGTGGTCGAGCACTGCCTGCCCCAGACTAAAGGGGATCAGGGAAGTTGCCAGCGTATGGGGATCGGTGCGCTCAATTACGGCGTAGCTCCAGTCAATGCTGGGGGCGACGCGAAGAACCTCATTCTTAATTGGAAACTGGCCTTGCGAAAAACGATCTCCCGGCGGGAAATAACGCAGGCTCGGAGTCGCATTGGCCCTGGGCTCCTCGATTTGCGCGCTTGTATTTGAATTCGAGGAAGCCTGATCAGAAGAACCCTTCGTCGTCGACTGCTCGGCTGGCGGAGTCTGCTGGCCCGACCTCTCATTCTCGGTCCCCGCCAAGGAAGCGCCGGTGGCATAATTGTTGGCATTTTGGGCTTGGCCAGAGGCGCTTGATTGGGAATTTTCCAGGAACGGACTTGGCAGGTTGCTCCGATAGGCCGAGAACAGGGGCGTATATTCCGGAGCGGGCAGCCCGAGTGCAATTCTTCTCTGCCAATATCCGCGCGTTTGCAAGGAATCCTTGTCCGGAATCAGGTCTGAAATCTTCATCCCCGGCGTCCAGCGATATCGACCCGGATTGGCAACATTGCCCCGCAGAATCACCGTCCGTTCGAACTGCTGGACCATCGCCGGGATGCGCAAAATATCTCCGTCGCGGAGTGGTGTCTCCATTCCCGTGGTATCCAGGGCAAGTTGAACAGTCTGGCGTGTTCCTTGAGAGTTCGTGCGATCCAGCTGCGCGTCCTGCCTTGCCGCCATCGTTCCCAGGCCACCGGCCAATGCGATCGCCTGTCCAGCCGTTTCGGATCCCTTCAATTCATAGATTGCCGGCACATGCACACTGCCGGCGATAGCAACTTCCGGTCCCACCGGCGGAATGTAGATGACATCCCCGGGCAGCAGCGGAGCATCGTGCGATTTGTCGCCGTAAATCAAAAGATCGTACAAATCGAACGTGGTCACGATCTTGCCGTCTCGTTTCAGCTCAATCCGGCGCATCGATCCTTGTTCGGAGGGACCGCCAGAGAAGAACAGGGCATTCACCAGCGTGCTGAGCGAGCTGACGGTATAGCTTCCTGGCTGGCGGGCGTTGCCGACTACATAAATCTGGATGGACCGCAACTGGCCCATGTTGACGCTCAGGTCGAAGTTGCGAAACACGCGTCCAAGACGATCCTTCAGATAGTCGTTGAGTTGCTGGAAATGCAGGCCTGCTACCTCAACATTGCCCACCTGTGGAATATAAATGTCGCCGGCGCGGTCGACGGTCGCATGGACGTTGAAATTGACCTGGCCCCATACGCGGAGCAGCAGCTGGTCGCCGGTACCGACGACATAGTCTGAAGTGACGGGAGTACGGTCGACCGGCGCGAACCGAGCCGTTACGTTGGAAAAGAGGTTGGCACCGAATATGGGCAATACACCACCAACGGAGCCCGCCACAACCCGTTGAAATTCAGTCAGCGGCTGTCGAAGGCCCGCGTACGGGTTGTATTGATTCGGATTGATGCCGGCGCCCTGGCTTCCGTATGGAACCTGATCGGTGTAAGTAGGAACATATTCATGGACTCCATTGTTACCAATGGCGGACGGCTGTTGCAGCTGCATCCCGGCCCCGGACGCGCCCTGTCCATAGCCCGCCTGTCCGGTTCCGGTTTGTCCGTAGGCGCTTTGCCCGGTTCCGTATGGTTGGCCTAAAGGATACGGCGTAGTCGATAAGCCCGTGCATTCCGGCGAAAACGCGCTTGCAGCGTTCGAGCAGTCAATAGTTTGTGAAGTCGAGCTTCCACCTGGGAACTGCGCGTTTGCCGCCAGCGTTCCCATACATAACATCACGGCTAAAAGGGGAAGAAATCTGCGTGGCATTTGAGGTGACCCTAGTATAAATGCTGGGTTGGCCCAAATCGTTTACGTGCTTGAAACGGCACGAGTTTGGCCGCGCTGTTAGCAATGGATGCAACAACCCGTTCAGATCCCCGTGGAGGCCTTCTGGTATCTGACGATAGCACGACCAAGGACAATGGCGCGCTACCCGGCGGAAAGTCGTCGAAAAGTCGCCCACTGCCCAGGCGCATGGTCCCTTCCTCCTTGGCGGAAGTGCGGCATCGGATCCGGGACCGAGGGGAAATCGTTGCGCCCGCCGGACAACGGTACAATCCCCGTAGGAGCCATGGAATGCAACTGGATGCGGCCCCACGCTTTGAAGGTGGACGGCGTACGCGAGGAGAAGTTCGCGACAAAAACCCGTTGATTTCGATCATCACAGTAGTGTTCCGGGACAAGGAGGAACTTGAGCGCATCCTGAACAATGTTTTTGGGTTCGATACGAGCGAGTTTGAATTGATTGTCATCGATGGCGGCTCGAGAGATGGAACGGTAGAGCTGCTTCGCCAATGGGATGAGAAAATCGATTATTGGCTGAGCGAGCCGGATTCTGGAATCTACGACGCCATGAACAAGGGAATTGGGGCAGCGCGGGGTGCGTATATCCTTCACCTCAACGCGGGCGACAGGTTGAAATTCATACCGCGTGTGATCCTTACCCAATGTCTCAACGAGGGAGTAGATGTGGCTTCTTTCCCCGTCCTAATGGATCAGGGCGAGATTTTTTACCCGAAGACTGGATTTCGGCTGCGGATCGACAACACATGGCATCATCAAGGCACCTTTTATTGCCGAGCCAGCCACCTCGGCTACAACACTCAGTATCGAGTCTTCGGAGATCTTGACCTGAACCAGCGCATGCTCAAGAACGGCAGAAAGGTAAAGCTGTTCGGCCAAGTGGTTTCCCATCACCTAAACAACGGTATTTCGATGAGCAGAGATGACTTTCACGAGGTATATAGAAGTATTCGAGACAATTTTGGAACGCCATATGTGCCTATCGCTTTCGCCTGGTTTAAGTACAAGGGCATGCGGCAACGCGGCAAGCGCTTAGTAACGTTCGTTACATCCGCCTTAGTGAAATCTTAGTCACAAGCGAAATAGGCCTTTGCGACGCGATAGATAAAACTCATATGGTTGCTGCTGCCATTGTTTTATATAACCCGGATATTCGACTGCTGGATCGCCTTCTCCGGAGTATCGTCGACCAAGTGGACAAGATTTTTATAATCGACAATACTTCTGGACCGCAGGGGAACCTGTCCCTCCTCTTCGATCAATATATTGGACACATATTCTATTTGCCACTTGGGGAAAATAAAGGCGTTGCGACGGCACAGAATATTGGGATTCGCAAATGCATGGAAGCGGGCTATTCCCATGTGCTTATCCTGGATCAGGATAGTGCGCTCCCACCAGGCATGGTGAAGCAACTGCTTGATGCCGAGGCTGAGCTGATATGCGCCGGCGAAAAGGTCGCGGCCGTAGGTCCGTTATTTGTTGACGAAAAAACCGGCAGATTTTCCAGGGCCACTCGACATGATTCCGTGCTGATACACCGGATTGCCCTGGATCGTAATTCAGGAGAGCCAGTAGAAACTGACTACCTTATTGCATCGGGGTCCCTCATCCGTTGTGCAGTTCTCTCCGATATTGGCATGATGCTTGATGAACTATTTATCGATTGGGTAGATGTCGAGTGGGGATTGCGAGCGAAATCTAGTGGATATAAGTGCTACGTGGTTCCAAATGCAACCATGAAACATTCGATAGGCGATACAGTGAGTAAGTTTTGGGGAATCGAGATACGGCTACACGGCGATATCCGGCATTACTATATGATTCGCAATGCTGCATATCTTATTCGATCGCAAACAATGGGGTGGCAGCGGCGTCTTTTTACGACCCTGAAATTGCCCGTGAACATCTTTTTGTTTTCTTGGCTCTCTGAGCACAGAATCAAAAGCTTTAGATTACTCGTACGAGCACTTGCAGACGGCATACGTTCAAGAACCGGGCAGTTGGCTCCCTAACCGGCAGGCTGATAATTGCTCAGCTGCGATCATGATGCGAGTGAGTCAAATCAGAATGGTAGATTCTCCACGACCGCGCACAAATAAAGTCCCTCGGCGATCTCCTTCCGCGAGATTGGAACGATGTCTACTTATTTGTGTAATTACAACGTATTTATTGCTGTGCATTGTTTTGTTTTATCTGTATGTTCAGCCGTCATTTGTTGGCGGCAATAACCTGTGGATTGGTGCCGACTCCGCGACTTATCTGGCTGTTGCAGGGTTTGTCGGCAGCAGCAAGGTCGCTGCGCTGCAGGGAGTCGCGCTAGTGACTACGGAGGGCAACCTCCTTGGACCCGTTCTGGTTGCGACCCTTGCTCGCACTCTCTGGGGTATCGCACTCTTCAATATTTCGCTTTTTTTGATAGGTTTGTATATTGCTTCTACGCTCCCTGGCCTTCGTCTCGGTCCGTTTTTCTTTTTACTCCTCCTAAATCCGACATTGACACCCACGCTACTAACCGTGAACAAGGAGATCTTTTGTTTTCTCGCGGTTGTCTTATTTGCGAAATATGTTTCCTCTGAGAAGAGATCAATGCTGCGCCTCTTTATCCTCCTTGGTGTATCGTTTATGGCCAGATGGGAGCAGGCAGCGGTCACAGCCGCAATTCTCTTCTTGGAAAGCCGGCATTCACCGTTCAAGCATAGACCTAAGCTCGTACTATTTGGACTCGTGGTGCTGGTTACTATTGCCTATCCGATTATTATCAGCACGAGGATAGTGGACTTGTCGGCCATGGTCGCATATGCGGCTGAAGGCAGCACAGGACCGGTGCTGAACCAAATCCAGGCATCCTATGGATTTCCGATTGTATTGATTCCCAAGACAATGATTAATCTTTTTGGGCATCTTCTGTCTCCCCAAATGTTCTTTTCCGATCTGATTAACGGGGATCCATCCGATGTTCAGAAGTACTTTGTGCTTCCAATTAATTGCATTATGATGCTCGTGGTTCTCGCCGTTGCCGCGGTCAAAAAGAAGCTCAAGCTGCAAGACCCGGCGATATACTGGTGCGCTTTTTACTGGATTATCACTGCGGTATCGCCGATACTTCAGCCGAGGTACCAGTACCCGGTTTATGTTCTTCTCTGTTTAGAGGCGAGTGGCCTCGTCCTCGCCACCCAATCCGTTTCTCGGCGAGTCGTGACTCGAAACATGGCACAACATTGATTTAGCGCTATAGAACGAAGATGCGCAGAGGCGACTCGGTGAGTAACAGCCTTATGCGATCGAAATGAAAGGTGCGAGGCTGTGGTTCAAGAGGAAGGCGACAATCCAACGGTTCGCCCGCGGGTATCGGTCTGCATGGCTGCTTATAACGGAGATCAATATATCCAGGAGCAACTGCATTCGATTCTGTGCCAACTATCCGCTGAAGACGAAATAATAATTGTGGATGATGCCTCTACGGACGAGACTCGGGCGCGGATCATGGAATTCGTCGATCCTCGCATCAATTTGCTCAAGAATGAAAAAAATATAGGGATCCTTGCTAGCTTTGAGAAAGCTCTCCGGAGCGCATCCGGAAGGATAGTGTTCTTCAGCGACCAGGACGATATCTGGGAACACGATAAGGTTGCGGAAGTTCTTGAGGTATTTAGAAAAGATACGGCGATAACATTAGTACTCACCAATGGAATGAAGATTGACAAAAATGGCAGAGTGACTGGGAAGCGAGTTCTGAAAACACCTGTGAGATTCGGAATTGTGAATACGCTTGCAAAGAACCCGTATTATGGGTGCTTGATGGCGTTCAAACGAGAAGTACTCGAATGGTGCCTGCCCATGCCCTCATCAAATGTGACACACGACTCGTGGATTGGCACGGTAAATTGCTTTATAGGCAAGTCGCATTATCTCGACAAAGACTTACTGTATTACCGGCGACACGATGATAACGCGACAAAAGAGGTGCATGGCCCGATTTGGAAGATGATTACCTTCCGTTTTCACTTTATTGTGCATTTGCTGGTCCGCATGCCGCGGCTAATTCTCAATCGGCCGGGAGGCCAAGCTTAGCGCATTCTTCTTGATTCGAGGTATATTTGCCGGATCAGAAACCGCGTGCGCGTCTAACTTCGAATGACTTATGAGGTTGTTCTCAAAGCCTTAGCCTGATGGGGGAGTTGATTCAGGCCACTTTTGGAACCTGCTGATTCGCGTTAATGGAGCGGTGAAGGAATCCCATGTGAAAACCAGAGAATCGAATTTCGAAAAAAAGAATGAGTCAGGTGCGGACCGGTTGATTCAGATTCGCACCTGGCGGTTCAGACGATAGCAGCTCCGCCGAGGATCGATCTCCCAGAGCCGAAGAAGAGCCGGGTAAACCCGCTGATCAAGAGGCTGATGCCGACCAGCGTACCAAGCACCCAAACCGAGCTGAATGGCCAGTGCGCCCAGATTAGAAGTCCGAGTACGAGGGTTATCAATCCATCCCACAGGAACCAGCTGGCGCGGTGGAAATGCCGCAAGCGGAAGTACATTACGAGTTCCAGAATTCCTTCCACAACAAAGTAGCAGGCGAGCAGCAATGTCAGGGTGACCAGTCCACGTGCAGGATGGAAAATGAGATATAAGCCTACCAGCCAATACAACAGTCCAATGATCACCTGCCAAACCACGGCACCGCTGCTGCGCGAGTGCCAGGCGTAGAAAAGATGAGCCGCGCCCCCGATTAACAACAGCCAGCCAATTACCGCGGTGACCGCAATTCCTGCGACGAAGGGAAGAAAGATTGCCAGCAACCCGACAATGATCAGCAGAATCCCAACTACCTTCGCTCCACCATCTCCTGCAACTCCAGGCGTAATACCAGATGTAGTTTGGTCCATGGATCTACCTCTTTCTTGTGAGAGTAAATTCTCTCCGTTATCTTTACACTGCTCCTGTCCGGATCGCAGCCGGCACGCTTCCGAAAGAGACGGCCGGCACATCGATGATTTCTACTGCGAGATAGTGTAGCGCAAGGTTCCATTCAGCGGGTAAACGCATAAAGTATCGTGTGTTTTCGCATGCCGAAGAGGATGAAGCTGAGGCTCAGCTTCGCGTAGTTGACAGATAGCGCAGACGTCGGTCGAATAGCTCTCGTGGACTCGCCGGCCGTGCAAAACGGCGGTTCGGCGAATCTACTCCTCGGAGCAGGACATCTTATCCGCCGGAAAAATGATGACATATCTTTCCTCTAATCAGAAGGTCCCTTCAATATTGACGCGGCCGCAATGCACCTTGGGACCGAACAAAGTCCGAGAAACGGATGGAAGGCGGACGATTCTCAGAATTTCTAATCACATGGAGATGCATAACCTATGAATCGTCGAGATTTACTGAAGACCTCATTGCTGACTGCCGGTGCGCTGGCTGCAGCGCCAGCCAGAGCACAAGGCGGCCTGCAGATTCCGCAGCCAGGCGTCCATATCTGGCCGGAAGTTCCTGTCGAGCTGAACGGCGGCAAGATGCCGAATATTCTCTGGATCTGCCCGGACATGCAGCGCTTCGACACCATCGAGGGTCTGAATAATGAGGTCATCCATACGCCGAACCTGAAAAAGTTGATGGCCGAGTCCGTGACGTTGACGCATACCTATGTGCAGAACCCCGTCTGCTCGCCATCGAGGGCGAGCTTTCTTACGGGTCGTTATCCGCACACCACTGGCTTGCGCGCGCTTGGACAGCGGATCCGCCCGGATGAGCGCCTGGTGACACGGGTTCTCTCCGACGAAGGCTATGCCTGCGGACTCTCGGGGAAACTCCATCTCTCGCCGACGTTTGGAGGTCGCCTGGAGGACCGCATCGACGATGGCTATAGCGTCTTCAAGTGGAGTCACGACATCAGCAATACCTGGCCGGGACATAATATGTGGCGGGTTTGGCTAACCGAGCAGGGAATTCAGTGGCCAGCTCCGCCGAAAGGTCTAGAGGGACGCGCGTGGGGTGTGCCGATCGATCCGAAGTACACCCAGACCGCATGGTGTTCCGACATGGCGATTGAATTTATTCGCGGGCAAAAGGAGTTCAATCCGTGGCTGATGTCCGTCAATATGTATCAACCTCACGCTCCCTATTGGCCCACCGCGGAATATCTGAGTCATTACAACCCGGAACATATACCGGCTCCCAATTATCGCGAAGGGGAACTGGACAATAAGCCGATCTATCAGCAGATCGATCACCAGGCAGCCAGCGGCGGTCACGATATTTCTTTTACGCGAACCAGCGATCTGGACCATCGCGCGATCAAAGCCGCCTACTACGCGATGATCGAACAGGTGGATACAGAAGTGGGCAGGATGCTGCAGGCGCTCGAGGAGACAGGGCAGGCGGAGAACACGATCGTCATTTACATGAGCGATCATGGCGAGATGCTGGGGGACCACGGGATTTTCTTGAAGGGCCCTTATTTTTATGAGGGAGCGATCCGTGTTCCCATGATCATTCGCTGGCCGGGCAAATATAAGGCTGGTGTGCGTAGCGATGCTCTGGTGGAAATGGTCGATCTGACGCCTACACTGCTCGAAGCCGCCGGTTTGCCCATTCCCGTGGGGGTGCAGGGACGCTCATTGACTCCGCTGCTTACCGGCCAGACGACGCAACATCGCGATTCGATTTATTGTGAATTTTTCGACTCGCTGGCACTCTACAATCCGCCCCCGATGGCCACCTGCGTGCGGACGGATCGTTACAAGATTGTTTACTACCACAAGCTGCAGTCCGGCGAACTCTACGATCTGCAAAGAGATCCTAACGAGACATATAACCTGTGGGATTCCAGCGCGGATCGGCCAGCGCGGGAGGAGATGATGCACACCATGGTCGGTCGAATGGTGGACACTGTCGATCCCCTGCCAGAGCGGAAGTGCATGTGGTGACGTTTCCGGAATTTCACTTCGATCGACAACGTGTGCGGATTACGCGTCGGCGAAAGGCGCTTTGATCTCTGTGTGCGAGAGCCCCTCGACGAAGGTGGCAATCGCGGAGTGATCGAGTTCCCCCTTGTCATCACCCATCAGGGACAGCAGCATCTGCTGAATCAGTGCGGTCAGTGGCAGGAACATTCGATTTTCTTCGGCGGTTGCCAAAGCATTGCGCAGGTCCTTCTGGTGCAGCCGGATGGTGAATCCCGGTTTGAAATTTCGCGCGATGAGCATGGGAGCCTTTGCGTTGAGCACGGCGCTTCCCGCCAAGCCATTCTTGACCGCGTTGACCACGACGTTCGGATCGAGGCCGCATCGCGTCGCCAGTGCCAGCGCTTCGCCCATGGCGGCGATGTTACACGCCACCATGATCTGATTGGCTAGCTTGGTGGTGTTTCCCGCACCTACCGGGCCGGTCAGCGTGACGCTGGACCCCATGCTTTTCAGCAAAGGCTCCACCTTGTGGAATGCCTCCTCGCTGCCTCCCACCATGATGGCCAGTGTTCCCTCCATGGCTTTCGGTTCCCCTCCACTCACCGGAGCATCGAGAAAGCCGACCTTCCTGACCGCGCAGGCTGCGCTTATCTTCTGCGACACAAGAGGATTGATTGAGCTCATGTCGACGATCAGGGATCCAGGTTTGCATCCCTCCAGGACCCCATTTTCGCCCAACACCACCTCTTCCACTTCGGGGCCGTCCGGCAGCATGGTAATGATGATGGATGCCCGCGCGCCAACATCCCGATTCGAAGCACCGCGCTCGGCTCCGTCCGCAACACAGGCATCGAGTTTCCCGGGGTTGCGGCCGAATGCAACTACCGTGTGACCAGCCTTCAACAGGTTCTTGAGCATGGGACGCCCCATGATTCCGAGACCGATAAATCCTACAGTTGCCATCGTCGTTCTCCTTATTTCTAACTCTTATGAAATCGCGCGGCGACATTCTCGGCACTGCGGGCCAGAAGGCCGACATCGCTGCCCGCGGCGGTGAAGTTGAATCCGAGGCCGAACAGTTCATCGACGTCTTCGACATTCCCCGATAAAGTGCCCGCGGATTTATTGGTCGCTCGAATGCGCTGGCCGGCATCCCGGATCGCTGCCTGCACCTCCGGATGCTTAGGATTGCCGAGATGGCCGAAATCTGCGGCGAGATCGCTGGGGCCGATAAAAATGCCGTCCACACCGTCTACGGCGGCGATTGCCTCTAAATCTTTCAGTGCGGCTCTGCTTTCTATCTGCACCAGAACGCAGGTGTCCAGATGCGCGTTCCCGTGGTATCCATGGATGCGGCCGTAATCGTTGGCGCGGGGCGTCACAGAGACGCCTCGTATGCCGAGCGGAGGATAGCGAGTTGCTGCTACCGCTGCACGCGCTTCCTCCGCATTCTGGACGAAGGGAACCAGCAGGGAACGAGCGCCGACATCGAGGGCCCGCTTGATTGTCACCGCGTCGTTCCACGGCACGCGGTAGACTGGTTCGGCAGTGCCTCCCCGCATCGCCTGCAACTGCGCGAGCAGGGAAGGGATGTCATTCGGGGCGTGTTCGCCGTCGATAACGATCCAGTCAAAACCTGCGCCTGCGACGATCTCCGCCGCGATCGGACTGGCCAGACCGCACCAAAGTCCGATCTGACGCTGACCCTGCGAAAGCGCCTGTTTGAATACATTGCGCTGCAGATTTCCCGGCCACTCGGGCATGATGTTTCATCTCCTGATGGAAAGCGCGGCGTCTGGTTTCCTGACTATTCGTAGCCTAACTTTCCTATCGATTCGCAGTCCAACGTTCCTATAACGACTCACTTAAAAAGCGAGCGCTGTTTTCCTCAGTAGGTCGCGTCCATTGCTGTGGATTCCGCTTCGTCAGCGGATACCTCCCACGGGCACAGGAGTTGCTACATCCAGCCGCTTGATTTCTCCGACAATCGGACCGTAGCTGACGATGGCGCACAAAGCGGTCAGGCTGACGAAAATCAGCACATCGTTGAAGGAGCCCGTCTTCTCGACGAGGTATCCGATAATGATAGGCGTCGAAATGCCGGCCATGTTTCCGATCAGGTTGAATAGCGCTCCGTTGATGCCGACCATTCCCTTGGGAGACGTATCGGAAATGACCGTCCAGCCCAGCGCGCCGATTCCTTTCCCAAAGAAGGAGATCGACATCAGCGCCAGCATGACGCTTTGCGCCTGGGCATAGTTGCACGCAATCATCGTCGTCGACAACGCCATACCCGCCATGATCGGAGCTTTGCGCGCGAAACTCAGCGAGCGGCCACGGGACAGGAGTTTGTCCGAGATCACGCCGCCGAGAATGCCGCCGAATCCTCCGCAGAGCCCCGGCACCGCGGCCGCAAACCCAACCTTCAAAATCGACATATGGCGCGCCTGCGACAGGTAGATGGGAAACCATGTCAGGAAGAACCAAGTCAGTGTCGTTATGCAGTACTGCCCAAGATAAATACCGACCAGCATGCGATGACTCAGCAGCATGCGAATCGTGGCCCAGGTCAGCAGGTTCCCCTTCGAGCTTCCCTTATTATCTTGATCGGTGTTGACCAGTCCGCCTCCGCGTTCGATCGTTTCAATTTCAGCTCTGGAGATGCGCGGATGCTGCAGTACGCCGTAGATGTTTGTGAACCATACCAGTGTCAACGTGAAGCCAAGAATGCCCATGAACCAGAAGCAGCTTTTCCATCCGGCCACGTGACTGATCCATCCGAAGATCGGTGCAAAGACCAGCAGCGCGAAATATTGAGCGGAATTGAAGATCGCGGAGGCCCGGCCGCGTTCGGCAGTGGGGAACCAGGAGGCGACAATGCGGCCATTGCCCGGGAAAACGGGTGCCTGCGCAAAACCGGAGATCAACCTGAGCACGAAAATGGCGGTGAATGCGGCGCTCGCCGCCAGGTAGCCCGCGAATCCTGTCAGGAAAGCGCAGATCGACCATACGATGATGCTGATGCCGTAAACGTTTTTGGATCCGAAGCGATCCAGCAGGCCTCCGGAGGGCAATTGTCCCAGCACGTACGCCCAACTGAATCCGGAGAACAGATAGCCCAGCTTGATGGGATCGAGGTGGACGTCTTTCGTCATCGCAGCGCCCGCGATGGAGAGAGCGACACGGTCGCCGTAGCTGAAGCAAGTGACCGCGAACAGGATGCCGATGATCAGGTATCGGATCCGGGTTTGTCCTGATTCAGGCAAGATCAAGGTGCTCGCTCTGCCCAGGCCGGCTCGCTCCGGGCTCGATGATTCCAATCGTTACCATATCAGTCCGGTTAGCGTTCCGCGAAGGTCAAGGTAGAACCGTCAGTGTCTGCTGCTTGCTCAGGTCGGGGAATTTACAGACTGGATCAAGCCGCGAATGTACCCGTAGCAGAATGCGAAAGACTGCAGGGAACCGGGGTCGGCCGTGGCCAGCGGAACATGATCGGGCATCAACATATAGGAATAGCCGACCTCCTTGTAGACTTTGATCGCTTTCACGAAGTCGACGTCGCCTTCATCCGGAAAGACCTCGATAAAGTCGTTGCGACGTCCACGAATGTTACGGAAGTGGACGTTGAAGATCTTCTGGCGAGTGCCAAAGTAGCGAATGACGTCGAAGATCTCCACTCCCGGATTCTGAAGATCTTCGGAGATGGTTCCCTGGCAAAAGTTGAGTCCATGATAGGGGCTCTCCTGAATGGCGACGAACTTCTTGAGGCCATTGATGGTGCCCAGCACGCGGTTCACGCCTTGATATCCTGCCGGAGGTACTCCTGGATCCTGTGGATGGCAGGCCATTCGGATCTTGTACTCATTCGCAACCGGAATCACGCGCTCAAGAAAATAGGTGATCCGCTCCCAGAAGGCGTCGGCGTCTACGCGTCCCGCCCGGGTGAGAGGCGTTGCCGGATGTGCCTCAGAGAGTTTCCACGTGCTGTACAGCGCGTCTCCGCGTCCCGGCGTCCGGCCAGTGCGAAGAACTCCCAGGATGCTCATGTTGTATTTGATCGATGGAATTCCGGCCAGCGCACAATTCCTGATCAGCGTCTGCAACTGCCCGATATCCCGATCGCGCTCCGGGCTCTGCGCCAGCATGATGGCCGGGTGTTTCTCCCGGTCGATGTAGCTGGATGCCAGGAATGGTGGCGCAATGCAATCGACGCTGACGCCGTATTTGGCCGCCATATCGGTCATACGATTGAGCTCTTCGACCGTGGCATACAGGCGATTGCCTTCGATTTGAGGATAGCCGCAGATGTGGCGCACGCTGTAGCGGGCAAGATACTGCAGATGGACGTCGTTCGTGGGCGCGGATTGATCGCCTAACTTCATCCGGGCCGGCTGGGAAGCAGACTCCGCGCTCATCGTCGTGGAAGCGGTTCCGCGAGCAGCAATCAATCCCGCCGCGCCGCCTGACGCGATGAACTGTCTTCGATTCATAGTGTCCTTTTCCGGGCAGCATTCTCCTGCGACCCGGAGTGGCAAGATGCCCACGCGAAGTGAGTCACCCTTGATCCTATGCGTTCACGTGACAACAGAAAACTGCGCGGGCGTGGATTGATTTTCCTGAATTTTCCGATGATATGATGTCCGGCAGCAGGTACGGCGATGTGCCGATGTTCGCTTCTGGCGTTGGTACGGCGCAAAGCTCGGTATGGGAGAAGATCTGTGAACCCGCTTACGACGACCGCCCGGAGTGGGCACTCGCCTTCGATCGTCAGCATGCGGGTCGTTCCTGTAGCTGGCTACGACGACATGTTGCTGAATCTGAGCGGAGCGCACGCGCCGTTCTTTACGCGCAACATTGTTTTGCTGACAGACGATGCTGGCAACACCGGCGCCGGCGAGGTCCCGGGTGGCGAAAAGATCCGTCGCGTGCTGGAGGAATCGCGGCCGCTCGTTGTAGGGCAACCACTGGCCTCGTTGAACGAGATTTTGAATGCGATGCGGGCACGATTTGCAGATCAGGACAATGAAGGTCGCGGCCTGCAGACATTCGATCTGCGGACCACCGTCCACGCGCTGACCGCAGTCGAGTCAGCGATGCTGGACCTCCTCGGACAGTTTTTTGCGTTGCCTGTCGCCGCCCTTCTCGGCGAAGGCCAGCAACGTTCCACCGTTGAAGTTCTGGGCTACCTGTTTTTCGTCGGCGATAGACGGAAGACAAATCTGCCCTATCGCTGCGAAAGTGATTCGGCGGATGCATGGCTTCGGCTACGGCACGAGGAAGCGCTGTCCACCGAAGCAGTGCTTCGATTAGCTGAGGCTGCGCATGCACGCTACGGATTCCACGACTTCAAGCTCAAGGGCGGAGTGCTGGCGGGCGCGCAGGAGATGGAGACGGTTGCCGCGCTGGCTGAGCGCTTTCCGGATGCGCGCATTACACTGGATCCCAACGGGGCCTGGTCGCTCGATGAAGCAATTCGCCTCTGTGAAGGAAAACTGCACCTGCTCGCCTATGCAGAGGACCCCTGTGGAGCTGAGCAGGGTTTTTCCGGACGCGAGATTATGGCCGAGTTTCGGCGCGCCACCGGTTTGCCGACTGCAACCAACATGATCGCGACGGATTGGCGCGAGCTGAAGCATGCGGTTCAGCTACACGCCATTGACATTCCGCTTGCCGACCCGCATTTCTGGACAATGCAAGGCTCGGTACGTGTGGCGCAGTTTTGCCGCGAGTGGGGTCTCACGTGGGGATCGCATTCCAACAACCACTTCGATATTTCGTTGGCGATGTTCACGCATGTGGCCGCGGCTGCGCCGGGCAAGGTCACCGCGATCGATACGCATTGGATTTGGCAGGACGGTCAGCGATTGACAAAGGATCCGCTCAAGATCGCTGATGGCAGGCTGCAGGTGCCAGATCTTCCAGGACTCGGCATTGAGCCGGATATGGATCAGATCGAGCGAGCGCACTCACTCTACAACACGATGGGCCTTGGTGCACGCGATGATGCGAAGGCGATGCAGTTCCTCGTGCCAGGCTGGAAATTCAATCCTAAGCGACCTTGTCTGGTTCGATAAATTTTCAGGTTGGGCGACCAGAGACTCGTTCCGGCTGGTGCAAGATCGCGTCCACCGTGGAAATGCCCGAGACTATCTGCGGTGCGCCCTACTGTTTTTGATGGAAGATGTGGGTGTTGAGGTCAGGCCAGAATTCCTTGAAGATAAACGTTCCGCCGTCGAGGCTTACGTTTAGCAGCCAGCGCTGCCCGACCTTGGTCCAAGTACGGTCTGCGGAAGGGTAGTATAGGGTGGCAATGCCGGATGCTGCGCCGGCTCCGCCAATCTCGGAAGAATTGAACGTCTCGCCTCCAGCATCTGTGCGCGTAATCAGCACACGACTGAACGAATAGATCGTGCGCTTCACGAATCCACCTCGTCCCAAGGTGTAGTACCGCGGATCTTGATGCAACGCTACCGGGAAAAAGAATTCCACCTGGTAGTTCTCGTCGGCCTGATCGACGAACGTGTGCCAGTAGTAGCGACCGTAGGCCGCCGCTCCCTGCTGAAACTCAGGGGAAGAATTTTCCAGCTGCGCGGCGCCAGCCAGGGCCCCGACGAAAATGAAGGACGAGTAATCAAAGCTGTCCTGCGTGGTCTCGACAAATTTCTCCTTGACAGACTCCGGCGGCAATTTCTCGTCGACCGAAACCGAGCGGAAGTTCGGCACGATGCCCAGAATTCGCTTGGTCTGCTTACCCTTGAATTGATTATTGGCGGGACTTTGTTGCTCCGCCTTCTGGTCTTGAGCTGTGACAGCGCCTGGGGCATTGGGAAGAGTGGCGCGTGCCTGTTGACCTGCATCCTGCCCAAAGCCGGCCGCTCCAGTCGACGCAAGAATAATGGATAAGACAAACAGGAGCTTGGGATACAAATAGAATCTCCATTGATTCTCCGAAGAGACGTATTTTCGGATTATCTCATTGCGTGCGACGTAGATCGAGCCTCGGAGCAGCTGCGGTCAAGCAGGAATCGATAAGAGAATTGCATTATTTTCTCAGTGCTTCGCTGCTGGAGCCTGCGGAAGTGTCGGCGCGGGCATGGGGTTCTGGGTTGGGGTCGTTGTCACTTCAATGCGCGTATTTTTCGTGAAGACCACATTCTTACCGTGAACCAGCCAACGTTCGTAAACGGAGAGCCCGGCTGCATAAAAGCCAAGGCCAGCCGCCAAATCCCTGGAGCCCGACACGATACCGACTACGCGCCCAACAAGTCCAAAGCCGTTGGAGGACACGGCTGCATTCGCGGCGAAGTTTCCGTCGTCATCCAGCGCGCGTCCGGCGAGAAAGGTCAATACCACCGGGACAATCACTCGATTTTCTGATTTTGGTTGTGCGCCACCTTCCGAGTCGAGTTGGAGTTGTTGAGTTTTGCTTGAATCAGCAGCGGCGAGGGAACCCTGGACATGTTGAACCTGTGCATCGGGAAACCTCATCTCGCGAAAATCGAAGCGAAGTTTTCCTCCCCGGCCAAAAAATCGCGCTGGCTTGGCCTGTGTAATCATGCCGACCAGGATCGATCCTTCAGGAACGGCGAGAGTATGGTCGGGTCTGTAAATCGGTTCGGCAACAACAGCTTCAAAGGTATCTCCCGGTTTTTCATTGGCTGAGCTGATGGTCTGCTTAAGGTACGCACGCAATCGCCACGCGGATTTTTCATCCGATGGCGTTTCTACCTTGGATGACGCCGGATGCGGATTGGATTCAGCCGCCTGGCTGGTAGTCTGATTCGCGGCAACCTCATAGGGATTCAGTGCAAGCGGTTGCGCCAACTCAGCGGTCCACATGGTTGCCGTTTCGATTCGTTCCGGGTGATATGGCAACTGCCGATAAAACAACTGCACCAGCCGATCCTTGCGCCCGGGAGTCGTTACCAGCGCCATCGTATCTTTCGCGCTCTGTTTGACTCGATCGAACTGCTGGGCAACGAATGAATGCGGTCCCTCGGAAGCGGGAGTGGAAAGATGCAGAACAGGCGCGCCGTCTGTGGTGTTGTTGCTGACTATTTGCTTCAGGAGCCCGTCCGGAAACACGACCTGGTCAAAGCGAACCACGGGAATATGGTAGGGCGTGAAGTCTCCCCAAAGCCGAGCGTGTATGCGGCGACTTTCGTCTGGCTTCAAACCAACGACCTCGCCTCGAACAATACTTCCCGCAGGGATCACCAGTCGATTGTCAACGTATACCGGATAGAGTAAGCGGCAGTCTAAAGGCTCTCCTTTTTTCATGGGAACATGGTTGCCGAGTTGGACCGCTAACGGAGTGGCCACAGGAACCTGCACCAATGCTTCTTGCGCGACCAGCCCGGACGCGACCATCAAAATTGGCAGAAGCCCGAGAAGTCGTAACAGTGCGCGAATGTCTTTCATGAGGACTCGAAGAAGCTCTTTCGTTCTCTTTTGAGCCAGTTCCAAATGTGAAATTAAGTAAAGGATCTGATTCCTGGACCCTTCCAGGTCACGGTTGCACAGTCGCAATGCAATCCACGTAGACGAGAACCGTTTTTCCGACTCGCAGGAACATCGTACTGGGATCTTTTTAGTCCCCACTGCACGTAGGGCACGACGAATTGGGTAGTGGCACCGAGCGTATTACTTCCCTGGGGTATTAGGTGAACGTGCAACTGGAGAGGATGATCTTCGCCATGGAGATGGAAGATTCCATCGACGGTAATCGACTCGGCTTTACTGAGATCAAAATTGCCGGAAGCATGTGTGGGCCGAAAGCAGATGTCTGGAAATTGATTGCTCTGAGGAACATCTTTCTGCATTTTCTCATCCCGCCCTTTCTCGCCGCTGTTACCACTCGCGGCATCGACAGCAATCATTCCATCCGCCACTCCCGTTACAGGATTGAGATGAATTACTCCGCTTTTGAGAGTAAGGTTGCCTCGAGCAGAATGGAGGACAGCTTGCAACGTCAACTGAATCGTAGTTTTTTCGGGATCGAGAGTAATTGTGACTTGGCTGCCGGTATCAGCAACCGCCCAAGCCACGGATGACAGCAAAAACATGCAGCCTAATCCAAAACTCGCGGCTGCTGCTTTCCCAATCCATTTGCGCTGAACGCCACTTCGCATCCTTCTCCTTTAGTAGAGACCCGCCTCAAGAAAGCTCCAACCGATTCGTATTCCTTGCCGCATTGCGAAACGCTGCAGACCCACTGCGTCGTTGCAGTCTGCAGCAACGGGAATGAGATAGACCTGGCCCTGCCGCGCCCAGGGCCGCCCACTGTCGAACGCCCGAGGCCTGGCCGTCGGCTCCGATCAAATATCGAAAAGATATCTTCTCTCCGTTGACGAGGGCGGAGCAGCTGTCCAGCAACTTTGCTCGACTGCTCCACAGGACCGGAACGCCGGCTTCAGCCGAGCGGTCGGCAATCAGTCCGTGGAGTTTTGTGCGTCGAACTCCAACCCCGGTGCCGTTGGGAAAATCCGCATGTACCTGATGCGCGAGATTGTTAAAGCGGATGCCCCAAAAGCGGTGGCCCTGCTGCTCCGTTATGTCGAGGCCGAGTTCCCGCAAGGAAGCGAGCGTATCGGGCATCAGCCCTTCCGCACATCCCTTGTCAATGGCCGGTTCCAGAGCCTCGACTACAAGACATTCGATGCCTTTTTGCCGTAGTGCAATCGCTGCTGCCAATCCGGCGGGGCCGCCGCCGAGAATAAGAACGTCTGTCATGGTATTTGTTTGATTCAAGTTTACAGAGATCAACCTCTGTGTTCCCTTTCATCTTCCGTTCGAGTGCATGATCGTTATGCGGACATTGCTCTGCGAGCCAGGCTCAGCCCGTCAGACCAGAAAAGGGCTGACGAGTGCATCGTATCGACGACGTCGTGGATGGCAGCGACGCATTCGTCGATTTGTCGCTCGGAGACGACCAGCGGCGGAGTCACTTTGAGCGCCATAAAGTTATTTCCGCAGATTTGCGTGAGAATATTCTTTTCCTTGAACAACCGCATCATGAGGATGTGTCCAAACAAAGCGGGATGGATTGACCGGAATGCCTTGAACGAAAGTTTTGCAGCAAGGCCGCGTGGCGCCTGGAATTGAATGCCCGTCAGCATACCCTGGCCGCGCACTTCCTGGATCATCTCAAAGTGAGCGAGCGAAGTGCGCAGTTGATCTCGCAGTTTCGTGCCCATGACATCGGCTCGTTCCGCGAGACGCTCACGCTCCACGACGTGCATCGTGGCCAACGCGGCCCGCATCGCCAGTGAATTCTCGCCGAATGATGCAGTGTGGCTGAAAGCCTTCCGCAGCGAATGAAATACGGACTTGTAGATTGCGTCCGTCATTAAGACCGCTCCCATTGGAACCAGACCCCCACTGAGTGCGTTGCCCAAAACGATCATGTCTGGCTGGACATTGTAGAGTTCAGCTGCTAGAAACCTGCCGGTTCGCGCGATGCCGGTCTGCACTTCATCCAACACGAAGAGCGTTTCATATTTCTGACACAGCTTTTGAACGCCCGCGAGATACCCTGCCGGAGGAAGAATGATCCCCGCTTCTGCCTGAATTGGCTCCAGCACCACTGCGGCAATCGTGCTCCCTTTAAGAATCTTTTCTAGCTTCGCCAAATTCCCGAAGGGTACTGGGTGCGCACCGTCGAGCATGGGCCCAAAATCTTCGCGCCAGAAGCCGCTGCCCATCAGTGAGAGGGCGCCACACGTGAGGCCATGAAATGCGCCCGAGGCATACACCAAGTCCCGTCGTCCCGTATGCGCACGGGCAAACTTAATCACGGCTTCCATGCCCTCATTGCTGGAGTTGCAGAAGAATGCCTTTGACACCTTGCCCCCGGCCCGTTCGCACAATTGTGAGGCGAGTTCGCCAGCGCTCTCCGCGGCATTAGCTTGCAGCATCGTTGGCGTCTGGGACTGCAACTCCGCCATTAACGCGGCGACGATGTCGGGGTGGTTATGGCCGGCGTTATGGACACAGTGGCCGGACAGGCAGTCAAGAATCATCCGGCCGTCTTCCGTATAGAGTTCAGCACCGTTGGAACGCGCGTAGCGAACGCTCATTCCCAGTACATCGAGCAGCTTGGCCCAGGTGGGATTGACGTATTGGCGGTAGAGTTGCTTGCCGTTGATCTCGACCGGGTCCGGGCGAGTGTCAGAGAGAACCATATTTGGCACGATCGGCCACTCCTCGAGCGTTTTTCTGTAGCGAACTATATTGACGCTTCACCAAGGTCTCAATTCGTTTCGCATCACACGCCGAGGGAAACTCTTAAGAAGAGAAGACGCAGTAGAGCCTTCGGCGTTAGCGGATCCATAAGTAAAATCCGCCAATGAGAAGGAAGCCCATCACCACAATCACCGCGATGACGTAGAAAATGTATGAGATCGGTATATCTTGATCGTCAACCATGAGTAGCTCCCGCCACAGGTTCCTCTCAGTTCATCGCCTGGGTACAAGGATTCGGGCGATGTCTTAACGCATTAAGACATAATACGCCAAATCAATGTCTTTCAATAGTAAGACACCGGCACCCTTTCCATGAGAGACTGCACTGATTACAATTTGATGTGATGCCGGAAGGCGTGAGGCGCAGATGCCAGTGAAACAATTGAAAGGATCGCGAGGAAGGCAACTCCCAACCGCAAGCGAGCTGCGGTTGCTCCAGATCCTTTGGGAGCGCGGTGAGGCGACGGTGGAAGATGTCGTAAATGCGCACGCCCAGCGGGATCGACCCAATTACAAAACCACCCAGACTCTGCTGCGTATCATGGAACAGAAGGGGTTCATTGATCACGAGATCAGAGGTCGGGTGTTTGTATTTAAGCCTCTGATTTCGCGTAAGACCATCGACCACAGATCCGTCCAGACGCTGCTTTCGCGTAATTTTGGCGGCTCTGCGACCGGGCTGTTCCTCAACCTGCTTGAGGCTACAGCTGTCAAGGAAAAGGACCTGGATGAGCTGGAGGCGCAAATTCGGGCGTATCGTAAGAAAAGCGAGTCATCGAGCGAACACGACCGGAGCTAAAGCGCTGCGATGATGGGCATTCCACGGAAATATTAATACGGCGGGATTTTCCGGCAACCGTGTCGTGAACGACGTTAACGGCGTCGCGAAGCTTAATCAGATGCAGAACCAGAGGTGTCATGCGTCCAGAGACTCAGCTAGCGATCATGGCGGCATTGACCGGATTTGTTTTGAAGACCTGCCTGGGTTTCTGCATCTGTTGGGCGATCAGTAAAGTCATCGCCTCGCCTCGCCGCAGGTTTCTGGTTTGGTCTGGCTTTCTAATCGGCGCCGTAGGTTATTGGGTTTGGCTGGCAACAGGCCTTGCGCCTGACACATCTGTGCTCGTGCCCATCCAGGTACCCGCCAACCTCGCGATCACGCAGCCTGTTGGAAAATGGCAGCTACAGACCTCCTGGGAGTTCCCCCTCTCGATCGTGTTACGCAGTTTGGCAGTGCTATATCTGATCGGGCTGGCCTACTTTCTCTTTGCGAGGATCAAGAAGCAGCTTCACCTGCGATGGATACTTCGCTTTACTTATCAGCCGCCAGCTGCGACTGAGCGCATATTCCGTCCGATTGCAGAAAGCTTGCGTTCCAGGGACGTGCAGTTGTTGATGCTTTCCGGGATTCATTCTCCCGCAACTTTCGGTTGGATCAGCCCCACAATCTTGTTGCCGCCGATTTGCCTGGAACAGGATGAGCGCGAGTTGGAAGACATCTTCCGTCATGAATTGCAGCATGTTCGACGTCGAGACTTCGTCTTCAATACCATTGGCTCTCTTTGTCGCGCGCTGCTGTTCTTTCATCCGGCGGTTTGGTATGCCATGCGTAAGCTCGAACTGGAAAGCGAACTTGCGTGTGATCTGGCGGTTGTCAGCGATTCACCTGAAAGGCGCGCGACGTATGCAGAATGTCTGGTTCGCTTTGCCAGGCTCAATGTAGCGCAGGAGCCCACTCCGTGGAACCTGGATTTCGCGGGCTCGTCGGTTCAACTCAAAGTTCGGGTTCGCTCGATCCTGGCGGGAGCCGTCAAAATTCCGGGCTGGCTGCTGGGATTGCGTGTGAGTCTGGGATTGCTCGCCTTCGCCGGATTTTTGTGCATTGTTCCTTCGCTCTTCATCGTGCTTTCCTACGAACAGCCGCGCATTGCTCCGCCGGAGAAAACTGTGTCTCTGACCACGCGGGTGGGTGCTCCGCTGCGCAGCAGACGCATCCATACCGTTCGACTGCCCGGTCAAGGGCTACGAACCGGGCAGATCTCGGCATCGTCGTCGCCAGCCGAACCCACCGCCACTCCCGTTGAGGCCGCTGCCGAAGTAGTTCCAAGCGGGCCCCGCAGCTCCGAGCCAACGTTAGCGTCCGAACCGGAGCCTGCTTTGAAACAGCGGGGCGATCGGGAGCCGTCTGCAGCGTCGACCCCTGTTCGAGCTACGGTCGTTCTATTCTCCAATCCGACTTCTTCCTCCCATTCGGGGAGCGCGCTCGTCACCAAGGGACGCTCAGTCGCTTCGGCACTGCTGACCGGAGCGACTGAAGCCATGCGAGTCGCATCTCACGGTCGCGTCAGAGACGATCACTAGGATCTCGGCTCCGTCCGCGGTGTCGCCGGCCCATGGAGGTTCCCGCTATGATCTGGCGGGAGGCATGATTTTTTAGAGCCCCACGCGGTCTGGTCAGACCGTCTCCAACCTCGATCAGACGGGAAAGAGTCGTTCCTGGCGAGATTTTTCTTGATGCAAATCGACAGTCCTTCTCTCCACCGGTGGCGACAACTTTTTCCGAAGCGGGGAAGGGCGAAGGGGGCGGCCTCGATTGCGCGCGTGGCTACCGCGTACATCCGGGTCGGGCGTTGGAGATGACACCTCGGCTTCTGAATTTCCGTCCCGATAGGTCACAACGCGCCCGGAGATAGCCGACATGCGTTTTCCAGGAACGACGATATCGACAAGGTTCATCGGATCAGCCGCAGCAATGGCAATTGTCTCCGGAGTGCACGGGTCTGTCTTGCGCAAGCGCGCCGCGCGCAGAGATTCAGCAGCATCCGGCAATGCATACTGTTCGCCGCTGAATCCACTTACAAATCGCCCGCCACGCACCTCGCCTCGCGCTTCCAGGCGGCGCAAAACACCCAGCAATTCACGCCACCTCGGCATTGTCGTCTCGCGTTTCAGCAGGTCCCGAAACAAAATCCCATAGCGGCGCAGCAACACCCAGGCCGCAGACTCCATGGCCGCGTCATCGATGCGCGCCTGTTGTGCTGGCACTTTCCCGGCCGTTGAGGCGCGCAACAAGTACCAGCGTCCGGATGCACTGCGCATTCGTTTGTCCGGAGCCTTCAATCCGCGAGCGTAAGCAGTTGACTTGCGCCGGCCGTCCATGATTACGCGTAATTGGTCAAAACCATCTGCGGCGGCCAAGCCGGCGGCGGCAAGTTCCCACAACGCGCGCTCGACTTGTTCCATGGTCAGATCCGTGGTGCGTTGTAATTCCTCCGCAAAGCATGCTCCGCGATCTTCCAGCCTGGTCCGAATGTTTTGCGCCTCGCTGCTTAATGCCTGGCGTAGTTTCGCCTCGTCGACAGCCTGATTTTCCAGTACTGCGTCCAGCCAAACCGCGGTCTCGCGGACGTAAAACGTGATCGGGGACATTCCCGTGGGTACCACTCTGCGAGGAGCCCCGCCCTCCGCCGCCGACCAGGCGGGATGTGGCGAAACACGTCCCCATCCGACAACGCCCGAAAGACACAATTGATCCAGCCAGCGAGGATCGTACGCGGCGACTCGTTGGGCTAGCAGAGACTGCTCCCACTCGATTGCCGGGGCCTCGAAACCTTCCAGTTGAGAGAGAGCCTGTAGCACGCCCTGCTCTCCGCTCAGTTGCGACTGCGGTGCCACATGCTGCCAGCCAAGCACCCAATGCATATACACGGCCGGTGAAGCAGGCTCGATTTGCTTGCGTAGATTGCCGATGGTGAGCCGGTGAATTCGCTGCAGTAGTCGGCGCTCACACCACTCGATATCGAAGTCTCGCGGAAGACATGTCGCTGCCGCTTCGAACGTTCCGCGCAATAGTGTTCCCTCCATTTCCAGCTCCAGCAGCTTTTGAAAAATATCCGAACTGGCTATACCGAGCAGCGATGCCAGCGAGTTTGCCGTTGCTGGACCGAGGATCTGCAGCCACCCCTGGAGAAGCTTCCTGACAGAGATGCCGTGTGCAACCGTATCGGTTACATCCGCACCCGCAGGCCACAACAATGCGACTTCTGCAAGGTTTTCAGCGGCGACCCAGTAGCAACTGTTTTGAAACCACCAGCTCTGCGCCCGCCCGCTGCGCTCGAGTCGATGCAGCAGAGATATCCAGTGGTAGGTTTCCGATTGCTGCAACACGGTCGCCGGCAGCGCCATGACCTGAAACAGCAGATCATGCATCTCGTGTTCATCGCGCAGATCGGGCCAGCACTCCCCACGGACGGCAGCAATCGCCGCCGGATCGAGCCGCGCTGCTCCGTCGGCCATGCTGGCGGGCAAAGTGCGGCGCATGGAAACAGCGCGGGCGCGGCGCTCCTCCAACGGCGCATCGTCAAGGAAGGCGTATGGATTGGCATTCAGCAGTTCATGGGCAAACTGCGACGGCGCCGTGGTATCAATTGCGACGCACTGAATCGCCCCGGCGCCGATTCCTTCAAGCACGCGCGTTAAGCCGGTCAGGTCCATAGCCTCGCCAAGGACATCTTTCATCACCTCACGTACCAACGGGTGATTGGGAATCTCGCGATCGCCCTGAATATTTTCAATGCAGGCCGCAACCTGGGGAAAAACACTAGCTAGTAAATCATCAGAGCGAGTCCGCAGGATTTGTGGCGCGACTTTTTTCCCTTTATGAAACCGTAACAGTTGCAAACTCCGCCCAGCCGCCCAGGTCCAGCGAGATTTAAAGATCGGGGAATCGAGCGCCGCCTGTTCTAATAGCTCCTGTACCGTTTGTACAGTCAGGAACTGGAAGACATCGCTCAGCGGGAAGCTGTGCTGCTCGGCCAAGGAAATGCACAGGCCGTTGTCGGTTGCCGCAGCCTGCAACTCGAAGTTAAAGCCGCGACAAAAACGTTTGCGCAGCGCCAGACCCCACGCTTTATTGATGCGTCCACCAAACGGCGCATGGAGGATTAGCTGCATTCCTCCGCCTTCGTCAAAGAAACGTTCCGCAACAATCGTAGTCAGCGATGGAATCGCGCCAAGCGCGGCGCGGCCGGCGGCGATGTAGCCGATCATTTGTTCTGCGCCTGCATTGCACACGCCGCATTCTTCCTTGAGCCACGCTGCGACTGCAGCCACGCCGGGATGCGCTTGCGAGATATAACCAGGCAGCACATTTGTAGTTCGCGCGCCAATCTGCTCGCGCAGGCGCGCAACGTAGCTGCTCAAAACATCTGTCCGCTGAGGCGCTTCACCGGCCCAGAAAGGCAGATTTGGGGGCTGGCCGTGGGCGTCTTCGACAAAAACCCGACCCGTCTCAATGCGCTGAATGCGCCAGCTTGTATTGCCCAGCAAAATCACATCTCCGGCAGAGGAATCGATGGCAAAATGTTCGTCCAGCGAAGCAATTTGCAGTCCCTCCGGTTGCATGACCACGGCATATTGCGCCGTGTCCGGAATGGTTCCTCCGTTGCACACGGCGGCCAGCCGCGCACCACGGCGCGCATGCAGTTCCCCATGCACCGCGTCCCGCATCACAAAGGCTCCGTAGCGGCCCCGGCTCGATTCAATGCCGCGATGCAGAAGCTGAATCAGTTCGTCAAATTCGGCGCGCGTCAGATCGCGGTAGGGATAGGCGCGCCGACACACGCGATACAACGCATCCTCATTCCAGGCCTCAGCGGCGCAGGCCGCGACTATCTGCTGCATCAGCACATCCAGGGGTTGCGGCGGAATCTCTAGTCGGTCCAGATCGCCGGCATGCATTGCCTGAACCAGCGCGCCGCATTCGATCAAATCATCGCGGGTGGTTGCAAAGAATCTCCCTTTGGGAATCGCCCCTCGCCAATGCCCGGCACGGCCAATCCGCTGCATCCCGGCCGCGATCGCTCGCGTGGAGCTGACCTGGCAGACAAGATCGATAGCGCCGATATCAATACCCAGCTCCAACGATGCAGTTGCAACCAGCAACTTGATTTCGCCATTTTTCAGGCGCGTTTCCGCGTCCAGACGCAGTTTGCGCGAAAGGCTTCCATGATGCGCGGCAACATTTTCCGCGCCAATTCGTTCGCCGATCGCATGCGACAGTCGTTCCACCAATCGTCGCGTGTTGACAAAAACCAGCGTGGATCGATGTTCCTGTGCCAGCGCAGCCAGCCGATCGTAGATTTCGTCCCACATGGCATTCGTGACCACGGAACCCAGTTCTTCGCAGCTGGGTACTTCCACGGCAAGGTCCATCCCGCGCCTGCGCCCCAGCTGGACGATCTTTGCTGGGCGGCGATCCTCTGATGAACCAGTAAGAAATTGCGCCACTAACTCAATGGGATTCTGCGTTGCAGACAGGCCGATGCGTTGCGGCGGTTGCGCCGAGATCGGAAATGTACCGTGCGCGAGACGGTTTTCGCCGCATACCAAAGCCTCGAGTCGCTCCAGCGATAGTGCGAGATGCGCGCCGCGCTTGTCATCCGCGACGGCGTGAATCTCGTCTACGATCACTGTGCGAACATGACGCAGGTTTTCACGGCTGTTTTTTGAGGTCAGTAGAATGTAGAGCGACTCCGGCGTGGTTACCAGAATGTGCGGCGGTTTCTTCAGCATGGCCGCGCGCTCAGAGGCCAGCGTGTCGCCGGTACGCACCGCGGTGCGAATCTCCCCATAGAGGTAGCCGCGCTCGAGCGCAAGCTCTTGAATTTCGCGCAGGGGTTGATCGAGATTCTTTTGAATGTCGTTGGAAAGCGCTTTCAGCGGCGAAATGTACACCACTTCGGTATGCGTCGACAGCGTGCCGGCAATCGCTTTGCGCAGCAATTGGTCAATGCAAACCAGAAAGGCCGCCAGCGTCTTGCCCGAACCTGTCGGCGCAGAAATCAGTGTTGCCTGACCCGCTTGAATGCTGGGCCAGCCTTCCATCTGCGGTTCGGTAGGCGTGCCGAACCGCTGAATAAACCATTCCTGCGTGATCGGGTGGGCCCATTCGAGTCCGGGAGAAACGGCCTGGTCGACACGGGTTTGAAGCGGAGGAAGCATGAAGAGGATTGTACTGGATCGATTCGTCTTTTGTTCGCCAGCTGCAACGGGACGTTCTCTACGCGTCACCGCGGTGAACGAATTGCCTTGCGAACACAAACGCTCCACTTTCGCGAAATCGGGAGTTTCGGCAGCACTCGTCACTGAGCCCTGTTTCTGTCGAGGCCGGATAGCCACGCGTGACGAACATCCCATAGTATTGCCGGTGTAACTCCTCAGCATGGTCGCGATCGCAGGCTACAAAAAAATCAGCCCGGGAACCAGGAGAAGATGAATATCGGCGTGGAGATGGATGTGGCAGTTCGCGCGCGAAAGCGCATCACGCGCCGTCTGATTCCATTCCTGATGTTCATTTACCTGCTCGCCTACCTGGACCGCGCCAACCTCGGTGTCGCCAAACTCCAGATGCAAGGCGCCATGGGGTTTGACGATTCGGTGATTGGCTTCGGCGCGGGAGTATTTTTCCTGGGCTACTTGCTGCTAGACATTCCCGGCAGCCTGATCGTGGAGCGCTGGAGCGCTCGCAAATGGATCGCGCGCATCATGGTGTCCTGGGGCGGGGTTGCTTCTCTCATGGGCTTCCTGGGATTGCCACTGTTCAGTTTTTTTCGCCCGGTCACTCAGTTCTACGGATTGCGCCTGCTGCTTGGCGTTGCAGAAGCCGGCTTCTTTCCCGGCGTTATCGTTTATATTTCGCACTGGTTTCGCCCTGACGACCGCTCCCGTGCCAAAGCCTATTTCATGGTGACGCAGCCGATTGCGATCGCTCTCGGTATTCCGCTTTCGAGGTGGATACTCGACAACGTCCACTGGGGAGGACTGGCGGGCTGGCGATGGATCTTCATTTTGGAGGGCGTTGTTCCAGTGCTGATGGGCTTTGTTGCGCTGAGGTATCTGACAGACCGGCCGCGCCAGGCAACGTGGCTGCCAGAGGACGAAAAACAGTGGCTCATGGATGCGTTGCAAGAGGATGAGGTTCGCAAGACCCTCGCACACCGCGTGCGCATCATCGATGCTCTAAAGTATCCTCAGACCTTCCTGCTGATCGGAGTATATTTTCTGATCGTCACCGGCAATCAGGCCTTGATCTTTTTTCTGCCCTCGATCGGCGATAGCATGAAAAGCATGCCGGTTGCGATCCGCACCATGACGGCAAGCCTACCGTACGCGTGCAGCGCGTGTGGGATTTTGATCAATGGATTGTGGGCTCAGCGGACGGGAAAACTTCGCCTGCATACCGCGGTTCCGGTGCTGGCGACGGGGATTTCTCTTGCATTGACGGTTCTCGCTCACAACCATCCCGCGCTCATGATCGCTCTGTTCTGCCTGGCAGGCTTCACGGCGCAGGCCTACCTGCCTGCGTTCTGGACCTTGCCGACGACACTGATGGGCAAGTCGGCCGCCGCCACCGCGGTGGGGCTCATCTGCCTGGGCAATCTGGGCGGCGTTGTCGGACCCTGGCTGTTCGGATATCTCAGGACAACCACCGGCGGGTACGACACGGGACTATGGGTTTTGTCGGGTTGTATGCTGGTGGCCGGCATGCTCGCTACTCAAATCGTAGATAACCCCGTTTCGCATATGAGGCTACAGAGTGACGCAAAAGAAGAAGCCTGAAGATTTGCGCAGTTATGGCTGGTTTGGGCCGGACACGATGCGCGGTTTCAGCCACCGTTCGCGCATGATGCAGATGGGCCATCGGCGGGAAGATTTCATCGGCAAACCGGTCATCGCAATCGTGAACACGTGGAGCGAAATCAACCCGTGTCACGGCCACCTGCGCGAACGCGCGGAGGCGGTCAAGCGCGGTGTGTGGCAGGCCGGAGGGTTCCCGGTGGAAATTCCGGCTTTCTCGATCACCGAAACCTACATGAAGCCTAGTCCGATGCTGTACCGGAATTTGCTGGCGATGGATACCGAAGAGGCACTGCGGAGTCTGCCGATCGATGGCGCCGTGCTGATGGGCGGCTGCGACAAGACAACTCCAGGCCTGTTGATGGGTGCGATCAGCGTGAACCTGCCGGCGATTTACCTGCCCGCCGGGCCGATGTTGCGAGGCAACTGGAATGGCCAGACGCTCGGCAGTGGCACCGATGTCTGGAAGTTCTGGGCGGAACGTTGCGCCGGCAATGTCAGCGACGAGGAGTGGCACGGCATCGAGGGCGGCATCGCGCGGTCGCATGGATTTTGTATGACCATGGGAACCGCTTCCACGATGACAGCTCTTTCTGAAGCGATGGGAATGACGCTGCCGGGCGCGTCATCGATTCCCGCTGTGGATTCCAATCATGTGCGGCTGGCCATGGACAGCGGCGTCCGCATAGTAGACATGGTTTGGGAAGATCTGAAACCCAGGGATATTCTGACCCCGCGGGCCTTGCGGAATGCCATCACCGTGGACATGGCCATCGGCGGTTCCACAAACGCCATCATTCATCTGGTCGCTCTGGCGCGTCGGTTGGGCTGCGATCTGCCACTTCCAGTGTTTGATGAAATTTCGCGCCACGTTCCGGTGCTGGCCAACATCCGCCCCTCCGGCAAGTTTCTGATGGAAGATTTTTATTACGCTGGAGGTTTGCGCGCTCTCATGGCGGAAATCAGCGACCTTCTTAACCTGGATTGCATCACTGCAAACGGAAAACCGCTGGGGGAAAACCTGCAAGGCGCGCGAGTGGTGAACGCCGAGGTGATTCGGAGCCGCGAAGCGCCCTTGATGGAGAGCGGCGGCACGGCGATTCTCTATGGGAGTCTTGCGCCGGATGGAGCCGTCATCAAGACGGTTGCCGCGGATCCACGATTTTGGCAGCATACCGGTCCAGCGGTCGTATTCAAGGATTTTAAGGATATGGAGGCACGCATCGACAGTGAAGACCTGATCGTCGACGAGAATTCTGTCCTTGTCCTGCAAAATGCCGGCCCGCTGGGCGGTCCGGGAATGCCGGAGTGGGGCATGCTCCCGATTCCTAAAAAGCTGTTGCAGCAAGGTGTACGAGATATGGTGAGAATCTCCGATGCCCGCATGAGCGGCACAGCCTACGGTACCTGTGTCCTGCACGTATCGCCTGAAAGCTACATCGGCGGACCGCTTGCGTTCGTCCGGGACGGTGACAAGATCACCCTCGATATTCCGAATAGGAAACTGGATATCCTTGTTCCGCCGCAGGAAATGGCAAAGCGCAGCGCAGAATGGGTGCGGCCGGTTCCAGAGGAGCAACGCGGATACCTGGCTCTCTATCGGGAACGGGTGACACAGGCGGACAAAGGATGCGACTTTGATTTTCTCCTGGATCCCGCCGACTCGCAGGTCTAAGCCGCCCACGCTCAAGTCCCACTTCCTTAGTAGTGCTTGTAAGCTTCGTTGAACTTCGGGCGTGGCATCGTGTGGATGAACGCAGCAACGTCGAAGGCCTGCTGCGGCGTCAGGGAGCCGGGATTATTCTGCGGCATGTTGGGGACGAGGAAGGCAGCCATTTTCACTGGGTTGTTCATCCCGGCACCGTCATTGTAGGAGTTGGGTCCCCACAACGCTGGAATGACCGGCGGCACTCCCGCTCCGTCTCCTCCATGGCACTGGGCACAGTTGACGGCGTAGATGGCGATGCCCTGGGTAGGGTTACCGGTCAGACCGGGTAGCTTGACCAAGCCGCGACCTGAGAACGCTTTGTTCTTCACTCCGTCTTTGGAAAGCCAGTCGACGTAGGCAGTCAAAGCCCTGATCTCCTCGCTGTCGAGTGGGGGCGGGCTGCCATTTTCACTACGCGCAAAGCATTCCTGGAAACGTTCCTGCATGGAGATCACACGACCGGCCCGCTGGTTGAACATCGGAAACATATTCGACATGTCGATCATCGGCGAGGCATGCGGCATGGTGCCGCTGTTGACGTGGCAGTCGGCGCAGGAAAGCTGATTGCCAACGTAGGCATGGGCATACTTTGGAGTCTCATCGAAGATCAGCTTGCCCTTGCGGATTTCCTCGCCCGCAGTGCCGGCAGGGATGTTGGCGGTCTGAAAGCGCGATTGTTCCGTCGCGGTAACCGGAGGCGCAACCGGGCGCGGGCCGGAGCAGCCCGTGAGAATGGCTGCCAGTAGACCTGTGCATATACCCGCAAGGGCGGCGGTTGGATACTTCATCCGATTTCCTCTACTTCGAGCGGCTCTCTACCGACTGGAAGCCAAACTCGTGATAACTCTGCTGCGCTTCCGGACTCTTCAAATAAGCCAGCCATTGGGCGGCGGCCTGCGGATGGGCTGCATCCACCATCATTCCGGCCGCGTATGTAGCCGTGGTGTTGAGCGATGCCGGAATATCGACACCCGCGATCGGGTTGCCAATCTTCTTCTGAAACTCGACTTCGGAGGCCCAGGTCACGCCCGCGTCCGCTCGCCCTTGCATGATCCGCATGGGCGTTTGGCGATGGTGGATCTCAGTGAGAACTGCGGTGCCGTCTGCCACCTTCTTCTGATACACGGTTTCATACAGCTGTTCACCGCCGGCTTTGCGCAGCGAGCCGATGATCTGATTCGCGATCCCTTCCCACTCAGGATTGGGCATGGATAGCTTCACATCGGCGCGGCCTAAGTCATTCAACGACGCGATGCGCCTGGGATTGCCCGCGGCAACCATAATGGCAAGTGTATTGGTCGCGTACTCAACGACGTTTGTGACCTGTTTCTTCTCTTCCATCTCGCGCACCGCCCGTGCCCCCGCTTCGTAGACGTCGGGCTTCACCTGCAGTGTGAGATTGCCCAGGGTCAGGGTGTCGTCGGCGGCAATCTGCCTGCGAAGGATGCCCGGCGGCAACGTCTCGTAGAAAATTCGACCGCGCAGCTCCGGATGTTCGCGGACAAAGCCTTCGATCAGCTGTGGAAGAACGAAGAATTGATTGCCCCCAATGAAAAGCACAAGCTTCGCGTCGACAGGATTCCCATGAAGATCGGGAACGTTATCGATATCCGGAACCTGGAACACATACCCGTGGCTCACTGCGGGATCATTCGCGCCCTTACTCCACGGCGGAGACGCCTGTCCCGCGGATTGTCCCTGCGCAAGGCTCATCAAAATGATTCCCGACAGCACCATCGGTAGTTTAGGCCACAGCCTCATGGATTCCTCTCGCATCCGTGCATCGTTTAGACGGTAATGTAGCTGTAATGACCTTCACTTTGCAGCAGCGCGATGGCGGCGACCATGGAGGCTACGACCAGCACGCCAGGAAGTGCGTGCGCCAGCATGTCCGTAACGATTTGCTCGGGCTTCTCCGACAGGTGATTGTGCGGGATCAGTTTGCGGACCTGCTCTTCGCTCGCCGTATGGCAGCTGAGAAACTTGACCCCGCGATGCTGCAGCGCCGCAATACTGGTGTCCTGGTAAATCGAGTCTTCACTGTCAGGATCCTGAGAAGCGTAGTGCAGGTCGGCGCCGCCCTTGCTGGGATAGAAAGGATTTCTTGTGGCCGGCTTCCCAGTCCCGGGATCGTCAACGTCAAGCCATGCTCCAATGCCGTATTTTTCCCAGATGTAGTCGTCGAAATTCAGCATGTTCGCCGCCCCATGCAATGCAGCCACAACTTTGATCTGATTGTCTTGGATTCCGAACCCAAAGTGCAGACCATTCAAGGAGTTCTTGATGTTGTTCAGAAATTTTCCGCCGCCGATGGCACTCACGTCGTACACCTGCTTCACGCGGGCAGGAAGTTTCGCCAGCTGATCGAACTCGGTCGTACTCCAGTCCTTGGTGGTGTAGACAAGTTGCGCGTCCGCGCCTGGAGACTGCGTTCCGATGGCGCTTAGCGAGGCAGCTCCGGCAACAGCGGAAGCAACAAACGACCTACGGCTTATGCTCTTCATGGGGTCCTTTCCGTTCTGGAGTCACGGTTTTGTCGGGAACGTCGGTTGGGGCATTCATGTCGGGTCTGAATCCCAGGTTTGCAAGAAACTGAAACTTCGGCTGCTCGCTCTTTCTGCGAAATTCCGGCGACGAGCTGCGCCAGAACATCAGCCCCAGCAGAATTAGCGTGGCGCCACCCAACAGATAGGCTGTCATTGCATTTCTCCCCTCTGTGGGGAAGCAGAGGTTGCGGCCGCGGGTTGCTTGTTCGCCTCACTATAAAACGAACGCAGATAATACGTGACCGCCTGAACTTCGGCGGGTGTCAACAGGGGGAACGCGGGCATCCCGCTGCCGGGCACGCCGGACTGAAGAATCCGGGCTGCGGCGGGGTAGGAAGGCATCATCTGATGGAAGTTTGCCGGGTGCGGCAGAAGCACCGCCCCGTCGGGTCCGCTTCCGTCCCCATCATCGCCATGACAACGCGCGCAGTCGGTTTCGTAAAGCCTTCTTCCAGCCTCCTTCAATACCTCCGGCGATGCCACCTGCTCATCCGGGTTCAGCGAGCCGGCATTCCCTATGGACGACACGTAATCCGCAACCGCCCGGAAATCAGAGGCGGGCAACATCTCCCAGGACGGCATCGATGATCCCGGAACGCCTTGCTCCAGAGCGCGCCAGATGCGATCATCCGTTAGACGAAATCCGGCAAGATCGAAGGCGACTGGTCGCAGAGAGCGGCCACCAATCGATTCGCCATCGGCGCGAACGCCATGGCATCCAGAACAATTACTTAGAAAGACCGCGCGGCCTTGTTCACGATCATCCTGCGACGCAGCCACGGGCAGGACGTAGACCGGAACCGGTTTCACGGGCGAAAGCTTTGCTTCGGCGCGGCCAAGAGTGTTGAGATAGGCGACCAGATCGCGGGCATCCTGCGTGGGCCGATCAGGCGAGCCGTCGAATAGCCAGGGGAACGAAGGCATCATGGAGTCCGGCACGACATAACGCGGGTCGTAGAGATGGACCAGTTGCCAGTCCGCCGGTCGTTTGCCGGATTCACGAGCAAGGTCCGGCCCGATACGGCGGGTGCCCCACATCTGTGGATATTCCTGGCGAGTCTCCCACGCCTGCGTAGGTTTCCCGAAGCGCCACTCGTCCGCGGCGGTGTACCTCACCTGCATCGAATGACAATAAGCGCATCCGTCGATGGCATACAGCTTGGCTCCGCGCTGTTCGGCGGCGGTCAGCGTGAGGTGGACTCCAGCCGGCGTGTTCCTCTCAATCGACTCGTGCAGGTGGATGGCGGGATAGACGCCCAGCATCAGGAATGACAGTACGAAAAAAACTACGCCTGCGCCAAAGGTGGCTGCGTACGCTGTCGTAAACCAGGAATCAGCTTTGTCGTGGCCCGGCAATTGGTATGCGTCGGATTTGAGATCCACGCCGAGGAAGCCGGAGGGATTTCTCTTGCCGGTCACAAAGCTGCATGCGAAGACAATAAAACCGGCGAGCAAAATCAATCCGTCGACCGTGCGAAAGATCCAGTAGGGTCTGGAGGCGCGTACAGAATCGATCCACGGAAGGTGCCTTTGCCACAGGCTGGCCTGTACAAGTCCCGCGCCGGTCAGGTCGAGCACCATCAGGCCAAGTCCGATGAGAAGAAGCCAGTAGGACCACGCCAATGCCCGCCGGCTGTGCCGCACCCCGGGTATTCGCTGCCAGACATGGCTCACCCCGCCCATCGCTGCGAATGAGGCAAATCCAATCATCGCCAGGTGCGAATGGCCGATCACCCAATCCGTGAAATGGATGAACCGGTTGAATGCCATGACGGCCTGCACCGAGCCCTGAAGGCTCACGATCAGATACAGCACAATGCTGGTCCAAATGTAGCGCAGGGGAACGTCTTCCAGCACCGTACCCTCAGTTGCAATAGCAATGGAGAGCAGGAGATTTGTCACGACAAGAATGACATCAATTCCCTGATAGATGGATGCGGCTTCAGACACGTGCTGCGCCATCATCGGCAGGGAAGAGTACAGGTAATGATGAATGCCGTTGAGCGGATAGACAAGAAAGAGCAGCCAGAATCCAACCATGGAATAAAAGTGGCTGTAGATTGGCTTCCGTGTGACCGCGGAGATCACAAAATATTCCACCGCGACCGCCATGGGAGTGACGAAGAGTCCCACCGCATCATGAATCCAAAGACCGCTGAAGGCTGCTCCCATGGCTCCCGGAAGCAGATGCGGAACAATGTTGCCGAGCGGATACGCGAGCGTTGTAAATGTGATTCCGCCCAGCAGGTACCAGCCCGAAACATAGAGTTCAGACGCCCCACATTTCAGAAATGGAATGCCGAACTGCACAATCATCAGAACGAAGCAGGTCTCAATGACCGCTGCGATGACCAGGGGGAACTCCGCCCATTCCAGTGGCTGCAGCACCCCCATCAGGACCAGCGTCCATCCACCCAGCACGGCCACAAAGTTGTAGACGAAGAACATGATCCAGCCGAGCCGTTCGCTGGTGACGCGGCGGCGGGTCAGAAAGGGAACTGCGTAGTAGATGAACGCCAGGAATGCATTCCCGAGCCACGCATACAGGATGCCCTGCGTGTGGTCGTACCGTAATCGTCCCCACGTCAGCGCAGCGTGATTGGTCAGAAACTCGGGGACGTGAAACTTAATCGAAACCGTCAACCCGAACAGGGCCGAAAGAAGTAATCCGACAAAGGCCGCGTAAGTGTGCGCGCGCACCAGGCCGGTGGCTACCGGGACCCGCTCCCTCTCTGAATCTTCAGTCATCAATGGTTGCTCCGCTGGGAGGTGGAGGGTATCGAAACGTGCGGCCGGTCCAGGTAATAGATCGCGCCCAGAGCCAGGAGAGTCCCCAGCAGCAGAAGCAAGATGACAAATAATTCCTGCTTGCGCGAAAACGGCTCGCCGCCGGGTTTCGCCATCCTCGAAGTACCTCCGTCAGGGGAATTTGCCGAAATCATTCAGGTGCGCGGAAAGCTTATGCGCTGCCCGCAAACGATCTTAAGACTACTACGGGTTGACAGCGATCAAGAGCCAATCACCCCGGCCGCAACTCCCGTGCATGTATGCGGAGCCGATTCAGGTTCTGAAATTACTCAGTCAGTCTCCAGTGTAAAAGACGGCGGCGAATCGTCGAGTTGGCGGGATACCGATTTGTCTGCCGGACAATCAGGCATCTATCGCAGCAGCAGGTACAGCGCGCCGCCCAGGGTCGATACGCCGACCGTCAGCCAGGTCACGTAGTCGCCTGGGTGGCCGCTCTGCAGGCCACGGATGGAACGCATCGGCCCCTCAATATGCGAGGGCCAGCGCAGCCACCGTGGAACCGAGCGATGAAATACGGAGAGCAGTGCGATCAGCAATGCCAACAAGGCCGCGGCGGCGCCACGAAGTCCTGGCCCCATCAATGATGGCAAAGGATATAGACCAGGAGACGATGTCCAGGCGCCGGTGTACACCAGGTGGATGTAGGCCCCCTGATCGAGAAAGCGCGTCGCCGCCAGTCCCACGTCCTGGCGAAGACCTGGCACAAAGCAGATGGCGGTACAGCCGAGGATGCAAATTGCCGCAGGAACGAACAGGAACCAATTGATCATTCGGTCCACTTCGGGGGTCTCGGGCAGTTCATCCACTCTGGAAGCGCGATCGGATGGTCCCGGATCACCCCAGCCCGCGAAGGTGCGCATGCCGACGCGCAATACCGCAGCTCCGGTGAACGCTCCAGCTCCCATGAACACCGCCGGTATCCAACCGTAACCGGCGCCTTCGCCAGCCTGAGAAACCAGCGATTCTCCCAAATAAGTTGCGAACGGCGGCATCCCGGCCAGGGCAAGTCCTCCAAGCACCCACAAAATTGGAGTAAAACGCAGCTTCCGCCCTCGGGCAAATAAAACCGTCTCACTCATGCTGCGCAGCCGATGGAGAAGGATTCCTGCAACAAAGAACAGCCCGGCTTTTGCCAGTGCATGCGCGATCATGTAGAGGCACAGACCGGCAAGACCGATCGCGGACTGCAATCCAAAGCCGATAATCATCAGCCCCATATGGCTGATAGTCGAGAAGGCGAGCATGCGCTTGAGGTGGTGCTCGGCATAGCACATGAATGCGCCCCACAATGCTGTAATGACTCCGAGCGTGACGAAAACCACGCGCAGTCCGGCAGCATGCCCGGCAAAGGCGTGCTGAAAGACAGTCGCGTACACTCGCATCACCGCATAGAGCCCCAGTTCCACCATCAAACCTGAGAACAGAACGCATACCGGCGTCGGCGCCACCGCGTGTGCATCCGGAAGCCAGAAGTGAAACGGTACGGCAGCAGCTTTGATCAAGAAGCCGCAGGTAATAAAGAGAAAGGCGACGATCACCAGTGAATCGTGTCTGGATCCCAGGGAACTTCCGATCTGCGCCAGGTTCAGCGCGCCGGTCGCTCCATATAGAAATGCGATTCCAGTGAGTACCAGAAAGGCGGCGATGGTGTTGGTGATCGCGAAATTGAACGCGCCCTGCAGCGGCGCCGGTTCGCCGGTTTTCAAACCGCACAAGGCGAATGCCGCCGTGCTCATCAGCTCAAAGAACACGAACATGTTGAACAGATCGCCAGTCAGCACAAAGCCGGACATTGCCCCGAGAAATACAAGCATCAAGGGGTGGTAGAGCTTGTGGCCCGATTCAACGAACCGCCAGGAAAACAAAAGAGCCAGCAACGCCAGAAAACCTGCCAGGACTGCAAAGCCTGCGCCGACAGGGTCAATAACAAAACAAATCCCCAGCACGACATGGCCGCGTGGATACCAGTTTCCAAACCAGTAGACAAACGGGTGGCACCATGACGCCTTCAGCAGAAATATCGAAAAGACAAAGTTGAAGGCAGCCGTCGCAATGCCGATCGAATCGGCTACGCTGCGCGAAAGAAAATGGCGCAGACCAGCCACCAATGCAGCGGCAAGCAATGGGACTGCAACGGGCAACGCGGGCGAAAGGATCAACCGGTCAGCCTCGCATGATGCGCAGATCGTCCGGGCGCAAAGTTCCGGCTTTTTCAAATGACTTGACCAGCATGGCAAGGAACAGTGCGAAAACCGTGGCCTCCACAACAATGTCTGTCAGCATCAGCGCCTGCACCAGCGGATCGACTGTCAGCGTGCCCGGTGCGATATCGGCAAACACCGGCGCCGCGGCACCAGCGCGGAATCCGATGCTCACAAGCAGAACGTAGGTTGATGTTTGCAAAACCGCCAGGCACACAACGGTGTGAATCAGGTTGCGGCTGGTGACGATGCCATACAGCCCACAGAAAAACAACCAGGCTGCGACCAGATAGGGGAAGATGTGAAACAGCATCTATTCCTCCTCCTTCGCACCGGAAATTATTTCCTGTAGATAGGCGTAGACGACCAGCGTGAACGCGGCTGTAACTTCAATGCCGACACAAGTGCTGATCAGCGCGATATTCCCGGCCGAGAACACTTCGCCGGTCTTGCCCAGCGGCAGAATGTTGGTGAGGAAAGGTACTCCGATGGCGAGCGGGACCATACCGATAACAGCGTAGGAAGCTGCCCCCAAAGCTTCCATGAATTCCATCAATGGATGCGACGTCAGACGTTGAAAGGCCTGCGTGTTTTGCGAAAGATAAATCAACATTGGCGCACTGGCCAGGATGACGCCGCCCTGAAAACCGCCGCCGGGGGTCAGTTGGCCGTGCGTTGCGATATATAGCCCGAACAGAACGCTGACTGCGATGGCCGGTACGACGATCACTTTTGTCGTCTCGCTCAAAGTCGCATAATCATCCAGTCCCTGGCGCATTTCGCGCTTTCCGTCCTCTTTGCGCAGCAGCAGCATGACGCCCCCGACCGCGCTGAACAGGATAAACTCTTCGCCCAGGGTGTCGAAGCCGCGGTAATCATAGGTAATCGCATTCACAACGTCGGTCGCGTGGCGCTGATACACCACGACGCGACTGACTGCGTCCCCGTAGGGTCCGCGATACTCGCCCCATGGCGCAAGATTGCGCGCCGCCATGCAGTAGAAAAAGAGGAAAGCGATCCCTGCGGTCAGGAAAAGGCGGATGCGGACTTTGGCGTTCATTTTTCCGCCTTCTTTTCCAGGCGTTCTCGGCGGCTGCGGATGCGGGAAATCGCCAGCATCAGCATCAACGGCAGCGCCAGGCCTCCAACGGTGATCTGCGACAGTGCGACATCCGGCGCCTGGAATACGAAGAACATCAAGGCAAATAACAATCCGTAAAATGTCAGCGCGAACACCTGCGATGTAACGTCGTGTGTGCGAACAATTACGAAGGCTGTCACCGCAATCAACGACAGCAGCACCACTCCGAAGATCATCATGACGTCGACCCCGGGCCCAAAAACTCTACGTCATCCCCGGGTCGGGGTGCCCAATGATTCAATTCCCGGACGCGAAACGCACGCGCTGTAGCGTGCGCAACAATCGAGTTGGTCGCGATCAGAATCGCGGAGATCGCGATACATTTCGCCGTGGCTTGAGTGAATCCTGTCTCCAACCCAACCGCGTATGGTGACTGCGATGGAAGCAATAGCGGCAGGAAATGACAAGTAGTGGAGCGCCTGTATAGGCTTGCGCATCCGCCACATTCCGAGAACTCCCAACCAGCACGCCAGGACGGTGACCACCAGAAAGACATCGGTGGCAAATTGGTGCGGGATACTCATAGGTGCTTCTCCAGAAAACGCGCAAAGACCAGGCCGCCCCCAAACGACATGATCGCCATGGTCAACGGAAGATCGATAAAGGGAAGCCGATGCGTGCCTACGGTGAACAGCACGAGGATAATCGTCATCAGGATGCCGGTCATCTCAACGCCTACCAGTCTCCGTTCGGGCGAACCGCGCAGACACATGTCCGCGCAGGGCAACAGGCACGCGGAAACAGCGACGGCGGCCGCTAGCCAGACATTCATGCCCTGGCGCCCAGATTGCGAGTCATCGCTGGAATCTCAGTCCGTTGCAGTTGATGGAACAACATCTGCTTAGAGTGCGTATCAATGCCAAGGACGATCATGTTCGGCGTGGCGGAGGTGTAGACAACGGCCAGAACACGCCGTCCAGTTGCGACCTCCGGATCGCGGGGGCTGTCGAAACGGGTAGCGCGAAACAGCGATGGCGCGGGAGAAACTCGCAGGATGTCCAGGGCGAGAACCCTTAGAATCGACCAGCTGTCGATGAGCAAATATCCTGGAACGCGCCACACCTGGATCCAGTCGGCGATGTTCAACTTGATCCGAGGACATTCATTTCGGGCTACATAATAGACAAACCAGACTGTAAGTGAAACGCAAACAAGGCCGACAATCATCTCTTCCGGCTTGGTACCTGCGACAAAAAGGATCCAGAGAACTGCCAAGCCAAGCACAGTGATGGAGAATCTCAGCATCTTCCGACCCCTGTTCCGCAGCAAGACCTTGCGATAGGAAGATGCGCCAGAGAGGCGTCAGGTTGTCATCAATGTTCAATCTGCTGAAGTTCGATGCTCTTGAACCGGCCTGGATGGAATTCTGTTTGGGTTGACATCCGACCCAAACAGGGGCATACTTGGGTCGAATGACTACCCGAGAGAGTAAAGACGAACGCATCGCATTGTTGCAGGGGACGCTGGACCTGCTGATTCTCAAGACGCTTGTACTGGGCCCCTGCCATGGACAAGGTGTGGCGCGATCCATTCAACGCCAGTCAGAAGAGGTATTTTTTGTCGACCACGGCTCTCTCTACCTCGCTTTGCAGCGGCTGGAGGACAAGAAGTGGATTCGGGCGAACTGGGGTGTGAGCGAGAACAACCGTAAGGCGCGCTTTTACTCGTTAACTCCCAAAGGGCGCGATCATCTCGTAGAGAAAACCAGCGAGTGGCGGCGGCTGGCACGGGCCATGGGATTGATTCTCGACGGCGGCCTGGAGCCAAGCGGCGAGGAGGCGTGACCATGTTCCATCGCAAGCGAAGCGCAGACGATTTTGCAGAAGAAATCAAGGCGCATCTGGAACTCGAAGCCGACGACCTGAAGCAGCAGGGTCTGGGCGAAGAGGAAGCTTGGCGCAAGGCTCGGCGCGAGTTTGGCAACATCCGCGCGGCGCAGGAACGCTTCTATCTGCGAGGCCGATCGATATGGCTCGACAAGCTGTTGCGTGACCTGCGCTTCGGATTACGCCTGATACGCCAGAACCCCGGATTTGCTACGACCGTGATCCTGACGCTGGCAGTGGGGATAGGCGCGAACACAGCCGTGTTCAGCGTGATGAACGCCGTGCTGCTACGCTCGCTGCCAGTGGCCGATCCCTCTCGCGTGGTCTATTTGAGGACTTCGAATTCACCTCGCGGGACGGGGACCATCGACTCGACGTCGTCATTCTCCTACTCGGTATACGATGCCCTGCGACGGCAAAATCGAGGACTGTCGCCCATCATGGCATATGTGCCGCTTTCAGCCTTCAAGGTTGCGGTCCGTTATGGAACGGAGCCGGAGGAGGCGGATGGGGAGATGGTGAGCGGTACGTTCTTTTCTGGCCTGGGAGTGAAACTGGCACGTGGTCGCGGATTTACCGAACAGGACGAGGCCAACCATGCGCCCATTACCGTGATCAGCTACAAATATTGGACGCGGCGCTTCGGACGAAACCCGGATGTGTTGGGGAAGACCCTGTTTGTGAACGGCGTTCCCACCACCATTGTGGGAGTTTCGACGCAGGGCTTTGAGGGTGTCGAAGCTGGCCGCTCGACCGACTTCTGGATGCCGTTACAGAGTCGCGCAGAGTTGAATGCGTGGGGAAGTCCTCCTGAGGATGGCAAAACCTACATAGACAATCCTAAGTGGTGGTGTCTGCGGCTGATTGGACGTCTTGCGCCCGGCGTGACCAGGGCGCAGGCAGTTGCGCAACTGCAGTCCGCGTTTCAGACGGCCGCGTATGCCGGGCTCGGAAATCCTCAGCCGGGCGAGAGGAAACCCACGCTCAGCCTGGTGGATGCAAAAGGATTTCCCGGGTATGACGAAGTGTATGGCAAGCCGCTCCGGTTGCTGATGGCGATGGTCGGACTGGTTCTGTTGATTGCTCTCAGCAATGTCGTGATGCTGCTGATGGCCCGGAACGCGACGCGACAGCGCGAATTCTCGATGCGGCTTGCGCTGGGCGCTGGTCGCGCGGAACTTTTTCGACAACTATTGACGGAGGGTCTGCTGCTGGTGTCGATGGGAGGCCTGCTAGCCTGGGTCTTTGCCGTCTATGCAACGCGGGCGTTGGCGTCATGGGCGCAGATTCAATCGAGTCTGGCTCCAGATAAAACCGTACTGCTGTTCACGCTGGGCGTGCTGGCATTTGCCGCGGTTCTGTTCGGCCTTGCTCCGTTCCGCGTGGCGATTGCGGGGGGTGCGGAACTGGCAATGAAGCCCTCGACGGCGATCTCAAGGTCGGATGCTGGAATGACCCGGACCGGCAAGATCATTGTCGCTTTCCAGATGGCGCTGTGCGTAGTTCTGCTGGTTGGCGGCGGATTGTTGATTCGTACGCTGCGCAATCTCGAAAATACTCCGCTGGGTTTTTCGACCAAGGGTCTCGTCGTATTTGAACTAAAGCCACATATCACCTCTGTTCCCCAGGGCGTTGCTTTCTATCAGGAACTGATGAGCAGGCTGCGCGTTCTGCCGGGGGTGGAGTCTGTGACAGTCATGGAAGAACGCCTTGGATCGGGTGCCTCGGACAACAGCGATATGAAAGTCGACGGCAAGCTGCCGGACGTAGCCAACGGTACATCGCGAACCGTGCGGAGCAATGTTGTGGGACCGGATTTCTTCCATACGCTCGGCATCCCTGTGCTCCAGGGTCGCGATTTTACGGATTCAGACAATGCAACGTCGTCGCACGTCGGCATTATCAACGAGGAGTTTGCCAAGCGCTTCTTCCCGAATCAGAACCCGCTGGGACATACCATTGGACCCGCACATTTTCCATATCAGATGACGATCGTCGGAGTCGTGAAGGACCATAAATACCGCAGCATCGCGGAAACCCCGATTCCCATGGCTTGGTACATGTATGCTCAGATTCCGATCGTCGGCCAAATGAATGTGGAGATGCGCGTCCATGGCGATCCATTGGCGATTCTCCCATCGGCGCGCAAGGTAGTGCAGCAGATGGACCCGAATTTGCCGCTGATCCAGCCAATCACCCAGCGCGCGCAGTTTGATGAGACCATCTCGCAGCAGTTGCTGTTTGCCAGGCTGGCGGAGTTCTTCGGGCTGCTGGCGATTGTGCTGGTGGCGACCGGGCTGTATGGCACCATGGCGTATCGCGTCAACATGCGCACCGCCGAGATTGGAGTGCGCATGGCCGTCGGCGCTGGGCGCGGGCAGGTGGTCTGGATGATTCTGAAAGACAGTCTGCTGCTAACGGCGATTGGGGTGGCCCTGGGGATTCCGCTGGCGATTCTGGTCGGGGAGGAGCTGGCGTCATCCCTGTACGGAGTAAAGCCGCTGGATCTCGCGACGTATCTGTTGGCGGTGGTGGGAGTCACTGCGGTCGCGTTGCTGGCGAGTGCGGTGCCCGCGGGACACGCGGCGAGTGTCGATCCCATGGCCGCTCTCCGTACGGACTAGGCAGGATGAATCGCGACGCGAAGAGATCCGGGGCAATCGGGTTTCAACTCATCCCCCGACTGCACCTGATAAACGGCTAGCGTTTCTCGCTAATCGCAACGGATTGCCGCCGTGGGGTCGATTCGAGCCGCGCGCAACGCCGGCAATAGCGACGCGGCGCTCGCAATTGCCATCAAAAGAGCGATCGAGAGCAGAAACACCCAGGGATTGTGCGGCGATATCTCGTAAAGAAAGCTCGCCAGCGCGCGCGATGCAAGTACAGCTGCAACCAATCCCGCTCCGCATCCTGCAATCGCGATCTGCGCGTTTTCACGGAAGACCATTGCCACCACCTGCTCGCGCTGCGCCCCCAACGCCATGCGAATGCCGATCTCGCTCGTCCGTCGCGCCGTCGCATATGCCAGCGTTCCATACAGCCCGATGGCTGTAATCAGCAGCGCACACCCGGCAAAAAACACTGACAACAGCACCATCATTCGCTCCGCACGTATGGAGTCGTTCAGCACGGTATCCATCGTTGTCAGGACCGGCGCCGGAATCGTTGGCGCCAGGCGCGACGCCAGCGAACGCGCCGCAGCTGCAAGCGGCGCCAATGGCCCATCGATCCGCACGACCGCCGTCAGCGATGGTTTTTTCTGCTCGTCCTGCATGATTGGCACATACCCTGCCGGCGGCGCGGGATGACGCATGTCGCGATACTTCGTATCGCCCACGACGGCCACCACTTCATAGGAAGTCTTCTCCCTCGGATTGACTACCTGATGTCCCAACGCGTTCTCGTTCGGAAAGAGTAACTTCGCTGCTGATTGGTTGAGGATCATCTTTAGTCCGGAGGCATTGGTATCGTTCCACTGGAATTCGCGTCCCTGATACAGCGGGATTCGCATTGTTGCGAAGTAGTTGGGAGCGACGCTGTTCAGCATGATCATGTGGGGGCTCGGGCTCCCTCCAGGCGCCGTGTAACGGCTGTTCCAACCTCTACCGGATAGCGGCACAATGAACTGAAAGCTCACGTTTCTCACGCCAGGCAGATGACTCAGGCCCTCGTCCAACTGCTGATAAACCTGCATCAGTGAATCGCCGTCGAGCTGCTGTTTGTCCATGCTGAACGCGATGTTGACCAGCCCCCTGGGATCGAACCCCGCACCAGACCGGTAAAGTCTCACCAGGCTCACCGCGAGAAGTCCCGCACCACTGACCAACACTAAAGCGAGAGCTACCTCCAATGTCATCAGCACTGCGGGGAGCGTCTTCTTCCTCTCATGCGTTTTGCTTGCGTGCTGCCCTTCCTTGATATGGTCGTTCAGGTCTCCGCCCGTAGCCTGCAACGCCGGAACCAGGCCGATCAGCACCGCGACTGTTACCGCGATAAGCGCGGCGAACAAGAAGACACGCATGTCCAGGGAAGTATCGAGAAAAACCACGCTTTGGAAGCGGTTGCCGCTCATCAGCATTGCCGCGAGCGAATGGCTTACGAGTGGCGCTGCTATTAGTCCCAAAACAGTTCCCGCGGTCGCGATCAGCAAACTCTCAACCAGCATCTGATGGATCAGCCGCCCTCGCGTAGCTCCCATCGCCAGCCTCGTGGCTAACTCCCGCTCGCGGGCAGCGCCGCGCGCCATCAGCAGACTGGTTAGGTTCAGGCAGGCTAGTAGCAATATGCCCACGCACATACAGAACATTGTCGCGAGCGGCTTGCGAAAGAGTATGCGGGTGTCGGCAAACCCACGGGACCCCGGCTCGGCTGAGAAATGGAAATGTTCCTTCTCCTCCTCTGCGGTGAAATGGGGGTCGGTGGATGATTCATGCAGAATCGGGTCGGAAACTGTGAGTAACTCCGCGTTCGCTTGTCCTAAACTGACACCCGGCTGCAATCGCGCGCCCACGGTCAGCCACCAGGCATGAATCCCAGCATCGATGTGGTTCCGGGGAGCATCAATGATTGGGTCGGCCGATAGCGGTGCAAATATCTCCGGTCGTTGGGTTGGGTCGGCTCCTATAAAAGACTTAGGCATCACTCCCACGACGGTAAATGGCGTGTTCGCGATGATCAGCTTACGTCCCACCACGTCTGGAGCGCGATTGAACCAGCTTTTCCAGAAGCTTTCGCTGATCACAACAGCGAGCCCCGCCGAATTGCCGCCCCGCTGGTCATCCTCTGGCGTCAGATAACGGCCCATCAGCGGCGGTACCTCAAGTGCCTGGAAGAACTGCCCGCTCACCAGCACTCCATCAATGTTTTCATTTCCAGAGTGCCCCTGCACCTGCAGCGTGTCCGCATTGTATGCGAAGACGTCGGAGAAGACGTTGTGCTTATTCTCCAGGCCCCGGAAAAATGGTGTGCTGAAAGCGTAGTCGGGTTGAGGACCGCCCTCCTCCATGCGGAGCACCGCCAACTGCTCGGCATGCGGCACTGCAAGTGGACGTAGCAACAATCCATTGATCAGGGAGAACACTGCCGTGTTCGCACCCACGCCCAAAGCCAGTGTGAGCAGTGCAACGGCCGTGAATCCGGGAGCCTTCCGTAACAGCCGCACGGAAAATCTGAGATCGCGCAGGAAGTTCTCGAACGCTCGAAACTGCCAGATTTCGCGGAGTCGCTCCTGCCACAGGCTCGCATTGCCGAACGCCCGCCGCGTAGCCAGATCCGCCTCTGCCTGCGGTACACCTTGTCGCTGGAATCGCTCGCGCAGCAGCGCCTGATGAAACTCCAGCTCCTCCGCCATTTCTTCATCCATGCGGCGCTTGCGAAGCAGCGACTTCACTCGTGCAAGGAATTCATGTAGATCGGAAATCATGGCAAGTCACCTCAGGATGCCTGCATAACAAATGCGACCGCCGCCGACAGCCGCGCCCAGCGTTGCGATTCGGCATTCAGACGCTTCTTGCCCTCAGTCGTGAGTTGATAGAACTTGGCACGCCGATTGTTTTCCGATGCCCCCCATTTCGCCTGGAGAAGTCCGCGAAGTTCCAGCCTGTGTAATGCCGGATAGAGTGCACCCTCCTCTACCTTGAGCAGTTGCTGCGATGTTTGATGGATCCACTCGGCTACCGCATATCCATGCAGGGGACCGCGCGCCAGCGACTTTAAGACGAGCATTTCCAGCGTGCCTTGGATCAGGTCGCCTGCTTCCGAGTTTTCTTCCCTAAACATCTTATGGGAGAAGCTAGTCTCAATTCGGCTTCGTTGTCAACTGCCCTTTCTGGCAATGGGACTCCTTCCTTTGTCCGCACGCTCCCCTCTGTCCTAAATCGGTGTCCGAAAATGAACACCCTGTTTCAATAATGGACAGTTCGAGCGAAACCAGGGGCCTTTCATGTTCCATAAACCATTGATTGCAATCAGTTTCATCGTTAGTTCCTTTGGCTCGCTACATGCTAGGTCTATCAATAATGGATATCGCGCGCCCCGATTTGAAAAAACGAAAACTTCGCCGCCAGGTTCTCTGGTCCGCGATTGGACTGGTTCTGCTAGCTGCGGTCACACTCTTAGTGATGCGGCTCAAGCCGGCTGCCCCTACGGTCGACCGGAACACGGTCTGGACTGACACGGTAAAACGCGGCAACATGATTCGCCAGGTGCGCGGTCTTGGAACCCTGGTGCCGCGCGAAGATCGCATCCGCTCCATTCCCGCAGAGACCGACGGCACAGTCGTAAGTATTTTCAAGCTGCCCGGCGCCCTGGTGCATCCGGATACGGTCATCCTGCGATTGACGAATCAACAGCTGATGCAGGAGGCGCAGGATGCCGCCCTGCAGCTGAATGAGGCCCAGGCCGATTACCACAATACCCAGGTATCACTGGAAAGTAGCTTGATGGACCGGCGTGCCACCGCTGCCGACATTCATGCACAGTACCAGCAGGCGCAACTGCAAGCGCGGACCGATCAAGCCCTGTACAAGCTTGGTGTGATTAGCGGGTTGTCGTACAGCGATTCCCAGGGTAAAGCCGATGCGTTGACGACGCGCGAAGACCTGGAGAAGCAAGAGATCACCATCAACCAGAAAGCTCTCGAGACCCAACTCGCCGTGCAAAAGGCGAAGGTGCAGCAGGCGAGCGCGCTTGCACAGCTGTTGCAGCGCGAAGTCGATGCGCTAAACGTTCGCGCTGGAATCGAGGGAGTGCTGGTGCAGATGCCCCTGCAGGTCGGGCAGCATGTTCCGGTAGGGACTGAGCTGGCCCAGATTATCCAGCCCAACCAATTGAAGGCGCAGTTGGAGATCGCCGAGACCCAGGCCCATGATGTCGAGATCGGTCAGCCCGCCGAAATTGATACCCACAACGGAATCGTTCCGGGTTCGGTCACGCGAATTAATCCGGCCGTCGTGAACGGAACCGTTACCGTCGACGTACAGTTGGATGGACCGTTGCCCGAAGGAGCTCGGCCCGACTTGAGCGTGGACGGAACCGTTGATCTGCAGCGGTTGCACGATGTCTTGCATGTCGGACGCCCAGCGTTCGGAAATGAAAACTCCACGATCAGCCTGTTCAAGCTGGACCCCAGCGGCAATTATGCGACGCGCGTACCGGTAAGAGTCGGTCGAGCGTCAGTGAATGAAATTCAAATCCTCGGCGGCCTGAAAGAGGGCGATACCGTTATCCTTTCCGACATGTCGCGTTGGGACAATGTTGACCGCATTCGGCTGGATTAATAGCCGACTGAGAACCTTTGTCTCAAAGATTACGTAGATACATACAGAAGTGCATCCAGTTCATTCGTTCGAGAGAGGACCCACGCATGGCAGCAACCGAGCAATCGCTGATTCATATAGAAGCGCTCACCAAAGTTTTCTACACCGATGAGATTGAAACTCACGCATTGGCGGGCATTCACCTCAACATCGACCGCGGAGAATACGTTGCCATCTCGGGACCTTCAGGCTGCGGCAAGTCCACCCTGCTCTCTATCCTGGGACTGTTGGATACGCCGAGTGGCGGCAGCTACCTGCTGAATACGCGCCCGGTAGAGAATCTCAGCTTTGCAGAGCGTTCGCGCATTCGCAATCAGGAGATTGGATTCATCTTCCAGAGTTTCAACCTGATCGGCGACCTGACCGTATATGAAAATGTCGAACTGCCGCTGACCTATCGCTCCGGAATGCCCTCCGTCGAGCGTAAGCGGCGGGTGGATGAAGCATTGAGCCGCGTGGGTATGGCGCATCGGCTGCGACATTATCCTTCGCAGCTCTCCGGCGGCCAGCAGCAGCGCGTCGCCGTGGCTCGCGCCCTGGCCGGGTCACCTTCCATCCTGCTGGCCGACGAGCCGACTGGAAACCTCGACTCTCGCAATGGCGAAGCGGTGATGGAGTTGCTGAAAGAACTCCACAAAGATGGCGCGACCATCTGCATGGTCACCCACGATCCGCGCTTCGCCAAGCTGGCAGACCGCGAAGTCCATTTGTTCGATGGCCAGGTCGTATCCGAAGAGGATCTGCGTCGCAAATTGGCCGCGGAAAGGGAATTGCTGCAGTGAGGGGGTCTGGGCCGATCTTCGCTATGCATGGCGGCAGCTGCGCAAGTCGCCCGGATTTACGGCGACCGCTGTGCTGACGCTGGCGCTGGGGATTGGCGCGACCACTGCAATCTTTACCCTGGTCTACGATGTGCTGAAGAAGCCGCTGCCGTATCCGCATCCGGAGCAGCTGGTGGTGATGGAAGAGCAGGTCGCCGAGTTGCGGGACCTTTACCCCACGCTGCCCATGAACGCCAACCATTTCATGAACTGGCAGCAGCATAGCCACAGCCTGCAGTCGATGGCTGTCATGCAGCAGGGCAACGTTCCCCTTGGCGGTGGCGGGCATCCGCTCCAGGTGGGCGAGTTGAGCGCCACCTCCGCCATCTTTTCCGTCCTCGATGCAAACCCACAGCTTGGCCGCACTTTTACCGCACAGGAAGATCAACCCGGGCATGAGCGTGTCGTCGTACTGATGCATGACTTATGGAAGCGGCAGTTTCACAGTGATCCCGGCATCCTTGGCAAGACCATTACGCTCGATGGCTATCCTTACGCCGTGATCGGCGTCATGCCGCCATCGTTTCGTTTGCCGAATATACATACGATCGCCAGTCAAGATGTCACCAGTCGGTCAGAATCGACCGAAGCGATTGTGCCGATGGCGTTTTCAAAAGACCGGCTGCAGGAAGCCATGGGAGACTTCAATTACTTTGGACTGGCGCGGTTGAAGCCCGGCGTCTCGGTTGCTCAGGCAAACGCGGAAATCAATGCGCTGCAGCACACCATCGCGGCCAGCCTGCCTGCGGATGAACATGGGACACTCTCCGCTGTGTTCACGCCATTCCAGCAATATCTTGTGGGCAACAACGGCAAGTCGCTCGGTATCTTGTTAGGCGCGGTTGCTGGATTGCTGTTCGTCGGCTGCATCAACATCGCAAATCTATTGCTGGCTCGCGCCGTTGGCCGACGGCAGGAGTTGGCGGTCGCAGCGGCACTTGGGGCCAGTCGCTCCGACCTGGCGCGGGTTGCAATCAGGGAGGCCGGCGTTCTTGCCGGCATTGGCGGCGCGCTGGGAATTCTATTGGCTGTCGTGACCGTTCCAATTCTTCAGCGCTTTTTGCCTGCCGCGCTGAACTTCCGCGGAAACCTGCACATCGACTGGGCAGGTGCCGGCTTTGCAGTCCTGCTGGCTGGGGCGGCCACCCTGCTCGCGGGCGTCGCGCCAGCGTGGATCAGTTGGCATACCCAGCCGCAGGCGGCATTGCGCAGCGATTCCCGTTCCGCCAGTGAATCGCCCGCAGGCAAGCGGTTGCGCAAGACGTTGGTTGCGGCGGAGGTCTTGATCAGCGTGGCGTTGGTGCTTATCACGGGTTTATTGACGACCAGCTTGTTCCGGCTCTTACATATCGGTCGCGGCTTTGACACTGCGCGGGTGCTGACCGTACAGATCTATCTGCCCTATAAGTATTACCCCGACCAGCAGGATCATGCTGCCTTTTACAAAAGGGCGCTCGACCGGCTCACGCGCCTCCCTGGCGTGGAGCACGCGGCGATCGTAAGCGTGTTGCCGCTCACCGGTAATGATTGGGGCGACTGGGTTCGCCTTCCAGGCGATGCACGGGCAATTATGCAGTTGCCATTGGCGCAGTTTCGCTGGGTCAGCCCTGGATATTTTGAGACCATCCATTTGCCGCTGATTGCCGGTCGCTTTTTGAGTGGCAGCGACGAGGGAAAGAACGACGCACTCGTCTCCCAACTCACAGCTAAAGCGCTTTGGCCGGGCAGGAACCCAATCGGTCAGCGGTTCGATCGGGGCGATCCTGCGGATTCCAAATTGACGGAATTTACCGTCATCGGCGTCGTGGGTGACGCCAGGACCGTAACGCTCGCCAAGCCCGATCCCATGATGGTGTATGTCCCGTACTGGTATCGCGCGGATGCGTCCGCAGGATTTTTAGTTCGCACCCGGCAAGACCCGGCGGAGATGGCCAGCGCGATCCGCAAAACCATCTGGAGCGTAGATCCCGCGGTTTCCGTACCCACCGTTCGTATGCTGGGCGGTGTAGTGGCCGACTCCGTCGCGACCCGTCGGTTTGAAATGGATTTGCTCCTGCTATTTGCTGTCAGCGCCTGGCTGCTTGCCGGGCTGGGTGTGTATGGCGTGGTCACATATTCCGTGGCGCAGCGGCGGCAGGAAATTGGCCTGCGCATGGCGCTGGGGGCACAGCGCGCCAACATTTATTCCCAGGTCCTTCGCGAAGGTCTGGGTCCAGTGATCGCAGGGACTGTCATCGGGGTCGCGGTTGCGCTTGGTTTTGCACGACTGATCGGAAGCCTTCTATTTCAGGTGAACGCATTCAATCCGTGGATTGCGGCCGCCGCGGCTGCGTCGCTACTGGTTGCCGGGGCGGCGGCCTGTCTTTTGCCCGCGCGCCGCGCGGCCTCGGTCGATCCCATGCAGGCATTACGTTCTGAATAAGGAGGCGGACGATGACCAATTTTCTCAATGATCTTCGCTATGCGCTCCGGCAGTTGCGCAAGGCGCCCGGATTCGCTGCTCTCGCCATCTGCACGCTGGCAATCGGGATCGGGGCGTCGACCGCGATCTACAGCATCGTGGACGGTGTGTTGCTGCGTTCGCTCCCATACAAAAATCCGCAATCCCTGGTTACGCTATTCGAGTCTCTTCCGGGCCTCGGCTTTCAACAAATCACGTTTTCCGCCCCCGACTATACCTACGTGCGGCGACAAGCTACCCGTTTCAGCGGCATGGCGGCTTACCGTGACGAAGATTATGAGCTTTCCGGAAGCGGTGATCCGGCCCGCGTGCACGGGGAGCGGGTCGGCGCGTCGTTGTTTTCTGTCCTCGGCGTTACGCCGGAGTTGGGCCGTACGTTTACAGAACAGGAAGATTCCACGGGCGCACCGGTTGTGGTGTTGAACAACGCGTTCTGGAGGCAACATTTTGCGTCCAATCCGGGTGTCATCGGACAAACCATTTTTCTGAACAGAAAGCCCTACACGGTTATCGGAGTCATGGGGCGCTCGCTGGTTTTTCCAAACCACGGAGAGAGCAACAATAACACCCCGGCGGCAATGTATCTTCCCATGCATTTCACTCCCGGGCAGTTACATGACTTCGGCGACGAATTCAATTACAGCGTCATCGCGCGCCTGAAACCCGGTGTCACCATTCCTCAGGCGAGTGCGGAAGTCTACGGCCTGGTCCAGCAGTCGTACAAGCTCTACCCGCCGGCGCTGCACGGCAATCCGCTGTTCAAGGTGGGCGCAAGCGCGGCTCCCTATAACGACCAGGTCGTCGGAACCGTGCGCAGCCGCCTGATGCTGTTGCAGTTCAGCGTGCTGCTGGTCTTGCTGATCGCCTGCGTGGACGTGGCCAATCTTCTGCTTGCCAGAACCGCCGGACGCCGACGCGAATTGGCGATGCGCATTGCCGTCGGTGCGCCGCGCGCCCGGGTCTTTTCGCAGTTGCTCTCAGAAAGCCTTCTGCTTGCGATTGCGGGCGGCCTGCTCGGATTGCCATTGGCCTATGGCGCCATGCATCTGCTGGTTACGGCCGCACCCGTCGATCTTCCGCGTGCTGGGTCCATCAACATTAATGGCGGCGTGCTCGCATTCTGCTTTGGCATTTGTCTGCTCACGGCCTTGCTGACAGGACTGATTCCGGCGCTGCGCGCGTTGCGCGTCGATCCCAACGACAGCCTGTATGAAGGTGGCCGCTCCGGGATGGCCGGTCGCAGTCGCCACCGCACTCTGGGCCTGCTGGTAACGTCGCAGTTTGCCCTCGCCATGGTGTTGCTGGTCACTGCGGGTCTGTTGTTGCGCAGCTTCCAGCGTTTGACAGAAACCAATCCTGGTTTCCGGCCGGATCATGTCTTGACGATGTCGATGACCCTGCCGCTCGCGGCGTATTCCACGCCGGAACAGATCAAGAACTTCTATAGCGAATTGTTGACCAGGACGACGCCACTGCCCGGCGTACGCGACGCTGGACTGACGACCAGTCCCCCAACGCACATCAGCGAGCAGGACACATTCACCGTCGAGCCATTGCCCGGTCGTCCGCCGGTATCGGTCAATGTTCAGCACACCTGGGTCATGGGCGACTATTTCCCCGCCATGGGCATTCGGCTGATCCGCGGTCGGTTATTCACGCCCCAGGATAAAGAAGGTTCGCAGCCCGTCGTCATCGTCAGTCAGGAATTTGCGAACCGCTATTTTCCCGGTATGGACCCGCTGGGTCATCGCATCAAGCACGGTCTCATTCAATCCAAGGTGCCGTGGCTAACCGTGGTCGGCGTGGTCGCGGGTGTCAGGGCCAATGGGATGGACAAGGCCGCGGCCCCGGAAAGCTATACGCCATATTTGCAAGAGACGGGGAGTATGGGGCAAGCGGACCTGAATTTCTTCGTGGATCCGAATGTCGACGAACTGCGGAATTTGTACTTAGCAGTCCGCACCCAGCAAGACCCGGCATCGATGCAGAACCTGCTGGTGTCGACCGTTCATTCCATCGATCCCTCTCTGCCGGTGACTGACATCCACACCATGACGGAGATGGTCGACACCGACGTTGCGCCGCAGCGGTTCAACAGCTTCGTCCTTGGCATCTTCGCCGCGATCGCGCTGCTGCTGGCGGCGGCCGGCATTGGCGGTGTGCTGGCCTACACCGTGCGTCAGCGCACCCGGGAAATTGGCGTGCGCATGGCGCTGGGCGCGCAACGCAATGCAGTCAGCCGCCTGGTATTGATGGAGGGTTTGAAACTGGCTAGTTCCGGCGTGTTTCTTGGTGCCGTCGTTTCAGTCATCGCCACCCACTGGCTTGCCTCGCAGCTCTACCAGGTTTCTCCCTCCGATCCTGTCACCTTTATTGCCGGGTTGGCTATTTTGTTCCTGATTGCGCTGGTCGCGTGCTGGATCCCAGCCCGGCGGGCTGCTTCGGTCGATCCGATACAAGCGTTGCGTTCTGAATAAAGAGCCAAGTCATGACCAATTTCCTCAACGATGTTCGCTATGCAATTCGGCAGTTGCGCAAGTCGCCTGGATTTGCGGTCACGGCGGTGTTGACGCTGGCGCTGGGAATCGGCGCGACCACTGCGATCTTTAGTTTGATCCAGGCCGTGTTGTTGCATCCTGCGGGAATCGGAGATCCGGCGCGTGTGGTGGCGCTGCGGGTGCGCTATACCCATCTGAATTTGGCGAGTATTGGGGTCTCGGTGCCCGATTTTGCGGATGCGCTTTCGCTCAAGAAACAAGTCGAATATGCGGCACTGGAACAGTCGGGAAGCTTCAATTCCATGGTGGATGGACGAACCCAGCATTTGGCGGCTGCCAACGTTAGCTGGCAGTGGTTCAAAGTGTTGGGGGCGCGTCCGATTCTGGGACGCACCTTCACGGCGGAGGAAGACCAACCTAATGCCAACCACGAAGTTGTTTTGAGCTACGGCACCTGGCAGCGTGTGTTCGGCGGACAGAGAGATGCGATCGGCAAGACAATTTTGCTGGATCAACAGGCCTATCGCGTGATCGGTGTGATGCGCAGTGATTTCGATTGGCCGCGAGGACGGGATGTATGGGTGCCGCTGGGTCTGGCGCCGGCTGCATACAGCGCGGATCAATATTTCGACGAGATGTATGACGGCATTGCTCGTCTGCAGCCGGGAGTGGATGTCGCACAGCTGAATGCCGGTCTGCAATCGAAGATGCAGGAGCTGTTTCGCAAGTACAAAAACCCATACAGCCAGGCTTCCGGCTGGGGTATGTTTGCGATTCCCTATACGGAGTTGATCGCCGGCCAGTTGCGCAGACCTCTCTACGTTTTGCTGGGAGTGGTGCTGGCGGTTCTGTTGATTGCCTGTGCCAACGTCGCAGGGCTGTTTTTGGCTCGGGGCGCGGCGCGCAGCCAGGAGATGGTCCTGCGCACAGCCTTCGGCGCACCCGCCTGGCGGCTGGTCCGTCAGTTGCTGGTGGAGACACTTCTATTGGCGGGCACAGCAACGCTGGTGGGAGTGCTGGCCGGTCCGCCCTTTGGCAGACTGTTGCTGTGGCTGGTGCCAAGAGATTTGGCGGCTGGATTTGATGTGCGCACGGAACCGGCGGTCCTGGCATTTGCGGCGGTCGCGGGATTGCTGACTGCAACTCTGGCAGGCCTGGCGCCTGTGCTGAGAATCGTCCACGGTCAAAAAAATCTTCGCTTGCATGAAGGGGTTCGCAACGCAACCGTTTCAGCGGAGCGTCAACGTCTGCGCTCTACGCTCGTCATCGCTGAGGTCGCGCTGTCCTTGTTGCTGTTGACCGGAACGGGATTATTTCTCGCCAGCTTGAGGCAATTGCAGCATGTGAATCCCGGCTTTGATCCCCAGGGCGTCCTGACAGGTGCCGTGAACCTGAGCGGTGTGCAGTATCAGAATGATGCGCCACGTCGCTCAAACTTTATTGCCGGCGTTACCCAACAGCTATCACAGCAGCCAGGGGTGCGGGCATCGGCGGCCGTCTATCCGCTGCCATTCAGCGGCGATATGCCGTCGGGATCGTTCAGCATTGAAGGCCGTCCAAGTGGCCCCAACGATCCCGGCCCACATAGCTACCGGGCCTGGGTCACTCCGGGATATCTGCAGGTGATGCGGATTCCGTTGCGTGCGGGTCGTTGGTTCACTCCGGAAGACCGCGACAACACAGCACCGGTCGTCGTCATCGATGAGAACCTAGCGCGTGCCTACTGGCCTGGTCAGGATCCGATTGGAAAATATCTGCGGTTTGGAAGAGCCACTCCCTGGCATCAGATAGTCGGCGTTGTCAGCCACGTGCGGCTCAGTTCGCTGGCAGAGGACACGGGTAAAGGAATTGTGTACGAGTCATACGCGCAAAATCCTGTACCGATGGCAGCCTTCATCGCCCGCGCCGATGGGGACCCCTACACCCTGCAAGGCGCACTGCAGCGCTCGACTGCGGCGGTCGATCCGTCGCAAACAATCTTTGACATCGAGACTCTCGGCTCCATGGTGCAGGAATCTCTGGCTGGGCGACGGCTCATTGTCTGGCTGCTCACCGGGTTCGCGTTGTTGGCGCTGCTCCTGTCTGTCGTGGGTATCTACGGACTCATCAGTTACACCGCCGCCCAACGAACCACGGAGATTGGCATTCGCATGGCATTGGGCGCGGAACGCCGACAAATTGTCGGAATGGTCCTGCAAAGCGCTGCCAGACTGATGGCTGTTGGGCTAGTGCTGGGCATCATTCTTTCAGTTCTGGCGCGCTTTTTGCTGATACGGCTCTTTGCGAATCTTGACGCGGCCACGTTGCTTTCCTTCCTGCTGCCCATTTTTGTCCTGGCAGTGGTCGGGCTGTTGGCCGGTTTGATACCGGCGTTGCGGGCGGCTTCCATCGAACCGATGCAAGCATTGCGGTCGGAATAGGGGAAACGAATCCATGGGCACTTTACTCCACGATGTTCGCTACGCGATTCGGCAGTTGCGCAAATCACCCGGATTTACGGTGACGGCCGTGCTGACGCTGGCCTTAGGCATCGGTGCCACGACGGCAATCTTTTCTATCGTCGATGGCGTATTGCTGCGACCATTGCCGTTTCGCGACCCAGGCCAACTGGTGGCGTTCGGTGATCAACTGAAGGGGCTCAGCGCTGGAACTAACACAAGTGTTACCGCTCCCGAGGTTCGCACTTACACGCAACAGACGCAAGCCTTCAGCAGCGCGGGTGGATACATTACCACTCAGTACGAATTATCCGGCGCGGGCGAGCCCGCAGAGATCAACGCCGGGCGATTGACCGCCGGCGTTTTCCAGACACTCGGCGTCGCGCCGTTGCTGGGTCACGTATTCACACAACGGGACGACGAGCAGAACGAGCAGGTCGCCGTACTCAGCTACGCCACGTGGATGAGCCGCTTTCATGGCGACCGCGACATTCTCGGCAAGAAACTGCTGCTGAATCGCAACCCATATCTCATCATCGGCGTGATGCCGCGCAGCTTTGAGTTTCCCCTGGTGCCGGGCCATCTGAACCAGGCGGAATTATGGGTGCCGATGAGTTTTACTCAGGATGAACTCACGGTCGGCGCCTCGCGCTGGGGCTATCAAATGGTTGCGCGTCTCAAGCCCAGCGTTACCATGCTCCAGGCGCAGCAAGATGCCAACAGAGTCGCGCTCGAGATCATGCGCAACTATCCGCCGCGCATGGCCGGATTACATATCAGCGCGCTCGTTAAGCCACTGCAAACGGACACGGTGGAGCAGGCCCGCCCCATGGTTCAAATCCTTTTTCTGGCGGTCATTGTCGTTCTGCTGGTCGCGTGCGCCAATCTCGCCGGACTATTGCTGGTGCGCGCCATTCGCCGTCGACGCGAGACGGCTGTGCGGTTGGCGATGGGCGCGAGACCCGCCAGGCTGGTGCGCCAGACATTGCTGGAAAGCCTGCTCCTCAGCGTCGCCGGCGGTTTGCTCGGGATTGCGCTCGCCGGAATCACGATTCACCTTTGCGTCAGCATGCTGCCGGAGACGCTGCCGCGCATTAGCGATATTCACTTAAACAAAATGGTGGCGGCATTTGCCTTGTCGCTGGCAATTGCCACCGGCATCCTCTGCGGCCTGGCTCCTGCCTTTGCTGCGCTCCGCACCAACATGAACGAAGCATTGAAAGAAGGCGGCCGCACAGGAAGCGTGGGGGGCACCCATGCGCGATTGCGCTCCGTTTTGGTGGTGTCTGAAATTGCGGTGGCTCTGATTCTTCTCATCGCATCCGGCTTGCTGCTGCGCAGTTTCCAAAAGATGCGAGATGTAAACCTGGGATTCCATCCGCAACATATTGTCACTGCGTCGTACTCTCTGCCGCAGAAACAATACAGCACCCAGGCTGAAGCAGACAGCTTCAATCTGGAACTGCTGCGTCGACTGCAACAGCTTCCGGGCACCAAATCGGCTGCGCTCACGTCGGCGTTGCCGATGGACGCCGCAATCGAAGGTGTCTTTATTCCCGACGGCTATGTCCCGCCAAAAGGCGCAGCACTGAACATCGCCATGTTTTTCTACGTCAAAGGCGAATTTTTTCGGACGATGGAGATTCCGCTGTTGCACGGTCGCTTCTTCAGCGATTCCGATGACGCCGACTCCCAACTGGTCGTCATCGTAAACCGCAAGCTGGCCGAACATTACTGGCCCGGGCAAGATCCGATAGGGAAGCGCATTCGGTTGGGGATGCCCTCCATGGCTAGGCCCTGGCTCACCATTGTCGGCGAGATTCCTGACGTCACCCTGGATGCTCCGGATAGCGAGACGCAAATGCAGTTTTATCAGCCGGTGGCCCAGGTACGTCGATCGGATGGAAGCATGGCGAGACCGGATGACGTCCATGGAAGCACCATGTCGGTGGTTCTGCGAACGGCCATGGAACCGGAGCAGGTAGAAAATTCACTACGCGCAACCTTTCATTCGCTCGACCCTCAGCTCGCGATCACGAATGTACAGTCGATGGACCAGGCGGTGTCAGATTCGGAAGCCCCCCGCCGTTTCGATACCAGCCTCATCAGCGCATTCGGAGTCATTTCCGTGCTGCTGGCGGTCTTGGGCATCTATAGCGTGATTGCGTTCTCGGTTGCTCTGCGGACGCAGGAAATGGCGATTCGCCTGGCGCTGGGCGCGCCCAGATCCGGTGTCCTGCGGCTGATCCTTTTCTCTGGAGCCAAGCTCGCCGGGGTGGGATGCGTCCTGGGACTCGCGGGTGCGCTGGTCGTCGCGCGATTGATGCGCTCCTTACTGTTTCAGGTCGATCCGTTTGATCCGCTCGTAGTAGCCGGCGCCGCAGCCGCCATTCTGATGCTGGCGCTGGCTGCCTCGGCACTGCCCGCGCAACGGGCCGCCGCCGTAGATCCAATGCAGGCGTTGCGCGAGGAATAGAGGAAGAGACGATGACGAACTTGTTGGCCGATCTACGCTATGCGCTGCGGCAGTTGCGCAAGTCACCGGGATTTACGGTGACGGCGGTGTTCGTCCTTGCGTTGGGCATCGGCGCCAACGCGGCCATGTTCGCGGTGCTCAACGCGGTCCTGCTGCGACCGCTGCCCTATGCCGACGCCAACCGGCTGGTGGTTCCTACAACGTTCTATCAGCATGGAAGGCCGATGTTGGGCCTCAATTATCCCGATATCGTGGAGTGGCAGAAGCGCTCGCATACGTTGAGCCGCATTGCGTACGACAACAATTTCAATCAGTTTTTTGAAGATGCCGGCCGAGGAGAATCCGTTTCGAATGTCGAGAGCAGCGCGAATCTGTTCGTTGTTCTTGGAGTACAGCCACAGCTGGGGCGTACCTATGGAGTGGAGGAGCAAACTCCTGGTCGGGACCATGTGGTCGTATTGAGCGATGCAATCTGGACCAAGTACTTTCATCGCGATCCTGACGCTCTTGGGCAAACGATCCAGTTAGATGGGCAGCCTTACACCGTCATCGGCGTGATGCCGAAGTCGTTTTCTTATCCGCTGATGGATGCCCGCGAGCAGATATGGGCCACCGAGCCGCAGGTATGGACGCCGCTTCCAGTGACTCCGGCGATGCCCAGTCGCAGCACCCCACCCGCAAACTACGCCGCAATCGGGAGGCTGCAATCAGGCGTTAGCATCACTGCCGCGCAGCGAGAACTGAACGACCTGCAACAGGGCATTGCCAGGGAATATCCGGCGAGCTATGCCTATCCTGTCCCGGTGTCGGTGTCAGTGCAGTCATATCGAGACACCTTAACGGGAAAATTTCGGCCGGCCCTGTTAATCCTGGAATGCGCATGCCTTGTCCTGTGGCTGATTGCCTGCGCGAATCTGGCGGGTCTGCTGCTGGTGCGCGGATCCGCACGGCAGCGGCAGGTTGCGGTGCGAGCGGCGTTAGGAGCGAGCCGCACGCGACTGCTGTGGCAATCTCTTTCGGAAAGCCTGGTGCTCAGCCTGATTGCGACAGCGGTTGGAATTGGCTTCGCATCTGTGGCGCTACACGCGTTCCGTCATGCTTTGCTCCAGAGAATTTCGATCGTCCGCGACATTCACCTGAATTACCCCGTGCTGCTGGCTCTGGGCGCGTTCTCGATTGTTTCCGCAGTGGTCTGCGGCGTGATACCCGCGCTGATGACATCCAGGATTCCAGCTCTACAGGCGTTGCAGCAGGGAGGTATGCACAGCAGCACAGACCGGCGACAGAAGTATCTGCGCGACGGATTGATCGTGGTTGAGATCGCGCTCTCGCTGACCCTGCTTGTCGCCTGCGGTCTGCTGCTGCGCACGTTGTATGCCCTGCGTCACGAGTCGTTGGGCATACGTACGGACCACGTGGTGACGGCGGACTTCAATATCCCCCGCTATCAGTATCGCAACACCAACCTGGTCACACAGCTCTACGAGCCACTGCTGACGAAAACTCAGCAACTGCCGGATGTGCAGGCTGCCAGTCTATCGACATCGGTTCCGCTGGATGCAGGTTTTTGGGTGCAGCTTTCCCTCTACAACGACGGCCCACAGGCCAGCGGCGCACGCAACGCAGAGAACAAGCTCGTCCATGCACAACTCAATGTGGCGACGCCGGACCTGCAGCGTGTATTCGGTTTTCGAATGCTGCAAGGCAGATTTTTCAACGCGAACGACACATCTGAATCGCAACCCGTCGTTGTGGTAAATCAAGCTTTCGCCAAAGAGGAATGGCCATCCGACAGCCGTGTTCTTGGTAAGCCGTTTATGAATCTGCACAAGGGCAAGAATGCCCATGAGATCGTCATCGGCGTCATGGACGATCTGCCACAGCGCTCGCTGGCCGAAGAACGAGGCCCCCAGGTTTGGATATGCCTGCCGCAACTGCTGCCGGCGGATAACTTGTACGGAGTGGTTGCGAGCGTCCACATGCAATTGGCGGTCCGCACCCGCGAGCAACCGGAAATCGTCATTCCGGAGATCCGCAACCTCCTCGGCCAAATGGCGCCGCAATTGCGTGGAGTGAAAATCGAGACGATGGACCAGGTCGTCGAGGATTCGATGGGCGACCAGAATCTGGCCGCTCATCTGCTCGAACTGTTCGGTGGAACAGCGCTGCTGATCACATTGGCCGGGCTGTATGGATCTTTGTTGTACGCAGTCAGCCTGCGTCGGCGAGAGATGGCGGTTCGCCTGGCTGTGGGCGCCCAACGCGTGGATATTCTGAAGCTCATTCTATGGCGCGCAGCGATTTTGTTGCTGGTAGGCGTGGCCTTGGGAACCGCGTTGTCATATGCGACCGGTCGCTTGTTGCGGGGATACCTCTATCAGGTTCATCCCGGGGACCAGGGGACGCTGTGGGCGGCTGGTCTCCTGTTGGTAGCCTGCGGTTTGTTCGCCGCATACCTTCCAGCGAGACGCGCCGCGATGACCGAACCAGTCGAAATTCTGCGGGAAGAATAGGTGCATCGAATGCAGTCAACATGGCAGGATCTTCGTTACGCTATCCGGCAGTTGCGAAAAGCGCCCGGCTTTACCTTCACCGCAGTGTTGACGTTGGCGCTCGGTATCGGTATTAGCGCCGCAATGTTTACGGTGGTCGACGCCGTGCTGCTGCGACCCTTACCCGTTCCGCATTCGTCGCAGATTGTGGTGCTTGGTGAGGCGAGCGATAGCGGAGGCCTCAGCGCCTCGTCATTGCCCGATCTGCGGGATTGGCGCCAGCAGAGCAAATCGTTTCAGGACATCGCGTGGTACACACAGAGTTTCTTTGATTTGAAGAAACCCGATGGCAGCGCTCAGTTTTCCATCAATACGGAAACCAGCCCCAACTTTTTTTCTATGTTGCAGGCGAGACCTTTGTTAGGGAGAACGTTTCTCCCGCAAGGAACCGAAGGAGAGAATGCCGGAGTTGTTGTCCTCAGCTATTACGTCTGGCGCAACAACTTTCATGGCAACAAAGACATTCTCGGCCAGACCATCCAACTCGGATCCAACCCATATCAGGTAGTTGGAGTGATGCCGCCCCGCTTCTATGTCGGCATCAACGACGATGGTCCGATTGTCTGGACAGTTTTGACTCGGACGCCAAGCATGGAGAACCGCGGCTCCGCATTTCTGCGCGCGATCGGACGGCTACGGACCGGCGTGACGGTTGCTTCCGCGACAGCAGAATTGAATGGCATTCAGGGAAACATTGCACAACGCTATGAAAATGAGGATCTGCCGAAAAGCGTGGTAGTGAAGAGTTATCTTGATGCCCTGGTCGGGCCGGTCCGCCCCGCATTACTGGCTTTACTGGGAGCGGTTTTACTGGTGTGGTTGATCGCCTGTGCCAACATTGCAGGACTGATGCTGACGCGGATGGCAGCGCGGCGGCGAGAGATTGCGGTTCGTGCCGCGCTCGGTGCGGCAATAGGACGCATCGTGCGGCAATTCCTTACAGAAAGCCTCTTGCTGGGGGTCTCCGGAGGAGTGATTGGTCTGGGCGTAGCTTACGGATGCCTTGCGCTGCTGCGCCGTTCAATCGATGCAAGCTTAAGCAGGTCGGCAGACATTGCGCTCAATGGGCACGTCATTCTGTTGCTCATTGTGCTTTCCATCGTATCTGCCGTAATTTTCGGCACAGCGCCAGCCTTTCAGGCGGCATCTGCCGATCCGCAGGAGGCCCTGCACGAGGGGTCCAGAGGGGGAGGAGCAGGTGTAAAACAGCTACGCCTGCGCAATGCACTCATCATTGGCGAGTTCGCATTGTCGCTGGTGCTGCTGGTCTCCGCAGGATTGCTGCTGCGGACTCTGTATGCGCTGCGCCAAGTGCCTCTCGGGTTTAATCCGCAACACCTTATCACTGCGCAGTTTTTTTCATACCACGGCAGCGCAATGATGTTTTCGCCGGCGAAGGACCAAGCGGATATTCGCGATATCTTCTACAGGCCATTGCTGGATCGGGTGCAGCATATTCCGGGTGTGGAATCGGCGGCATTGATGACCGCTTCGCCGCTGACAAATAATGTGCACTTGGGCGATAACTTCGCTGTCATTGGCGAACCTTTGGCCAATGCGTCCGACCGTAGCGTTGTTCTGCATGCCGTCACTCCAGGCGTCTACCGCACGCTCGAGACCTCTTTGCTGGAAGGGCGTTTGTTTAATCAAGAGGATCGCATCGGAACGACTGCCGTTGTTGTCGTGAACCAGGCATTTGCCCACCAATATCTTGGAAATCAGCCGCTTGGAAAAAGGCTGAACCTCGATCTTGGGCCCTCCACGAAAAGCGTGTTGAAAGATGCGACGGTCGTGGGTGTTGTCGAGAACACGCCGCAGGATGCCCTTGGACAGAGGCCGGAACCCGAAGTAGATATCGATATTTACCAGGTGCCGGTCGGCGACGATTTTTATCCGATTTTTACCGCCTTCATGCAAATTGTGGTGCGCACGAAACAGCAGCCACAAGCGCTTATTCCCACCGTGAGCCGTGTTTTGGCAAAGATGGATACGACTTTTGTTGTTAATAACGTGCAAACCATGACCGAAAAAATTGACTCCGTTCTGGGAAGCCAGCGTCTCGCCGCGCGTTTGCTTTGGCTATTCGCGATGGCCGCTGTCCTGATTGCCGCAGCCGGGCTCTACGGTTTGCTGAGCTACGGTGTCAGTCAACGCACGCGGGAAATTGGCGTAAGGCTTGCATTGGGCGCGCAGCGAGAAGACATTCTTGGGATGGTGTTGCGACAGGCCGCCAAAGTACTCGGCGCGGGCCTTTTGCTGGGAATTCTGGCGGCATACTTCACCGAACAGTTGGTTCGCAGTTTCCTCTACGGCGTCGCTCCGCACGACACGCTCACCCTGCTGGCGGTGTCCGTCCTGCTGGTTGGCGTCGGGCTGCTGGCCAGTTATCTTCCCGCGCGGCGGGCCGCGAAGATTGAACCGGTGGAGGCGCTGCGAACCGAATAATTCCCATGCAAGCGGCGTACCCAGAGGCACTGAGCCATCGCGCAATTTCATACAGCAACAAAGTTTTTACAGGTGAGATGAGAATGATTCAATTGAAAAATATCGACCGAAGCTACAAGTCCGGCGTCGGGCAATCGTGGGTGCTACGACGTATCCACATGGAAATCCTCGAAGGCGAGTTTGTCACCATCATGGGCCCCTCGGGATCAGGCAAGTCGTCACTTCTGAATATCCTTGGACTGCTGGATGACGACTGGCAAGGGGAGTATTGGTTCGGAGAGCAGGCCGTGCACAAGCTGAGCCGTAAGCAGCGCGCGGATCTCTCCCGCCGCCGCATGGGCATGGTTTTCCAAAGCTATCATCTGCTGGATGATTTGACGGTGGCCGAGAACATTGACCTGCCCCTGTCATACAAGAACATTCCGTCCGCTGAGCGGCAGGCAATGGTGGCGGACGTTCTGGATCGCTTCCGTATGGTCGCCAAGAAGGATCTGTTCCCGTCCCAGCTTTCAGGCGGCCAACAGCAACTGGTCGGCATCGCCCGCGCCGTCATCCACAAGCCTGCATTGTTGCTGGCGGATGAGCCGACCGGCAATCTGCATTCCACCCAGGCGAAGGAGATCATGGAGCTATTTCGCGAACTGAACCAGCAAGGAACCACGATTGTACAGGTCACCCATTCCGACCTGAATGCCACCTATGGGACGCGTACCGTCCAGCTGTGCGACGGATGGATCGTTTCAGATTCCGCACGCCCCGAGTTGCAGCAGACAGGAGAGGGAAAAGCGTGAGGAGCCTAGGAATGTCCAACTGGAAAGACCTGCTGACAATCGGCGTGGTTGTAGGCTTATTCGCAACCGGGACGGTGGCTTTCACGCAGCCAGTACCGCCGGCAGCGGGTGCCGATTCGCAAACAACTTCGGCTGTGCCGCAGGCTCCCGCGCCCACGGCGAACCCTCAGTCGGCCGCGTCTCCTTCTCTGGCCCAACAAATTCAACAGACGCAGCAGCTGTCGTTTGCTCCACAACAGCCTTTTCATGTGCCCCTCCCGCACTCGCGCAATCCATTGTCGCCATATAGGCCCACGGATGCTCCTCCGCTGGACTTAAACAACTCGCCGCGCCTTCAAAGCTTGATCCGTGATGGAAAGCTGTACATCTCGTTGAGTGACGCGATCGCTCTTGCCATCGAGAACAATCTGGATCTTGCCTACTTCCGCTATAACTTCCCCATTGCGCAAACCGACTATGCACGCACAAAGGCGGGCGGCAGCGCGCGTGGTGTCAATACAGCAATCGTGCAGTCGTCCACGCAGGGCGGCTTCTCGGGAGGAAGTTCCAGTGCAGGCGCCAGTTCAGGATCGGCGGCTGCCGGCGCAGGCGGTATCGTAACTTCGACCCTCGGCAGCGGAACCGCGGTCGCTTCCTTCGATCCCTACGTGACTTTCCAGGGCTACGTGGATCACACCGTAATCCAGGAAACGAACCCTTTCTCCGTGGGTGTTCCCATTTTCAAGGAGAACACCATTGAAGCGCTGACCAGTTACACCCAGAACTTTCCGCTGGGAACAGGCCTGGACATCAACTATGTGGGCCAGCGTTTCGCTAATAACAGCCCCTACGAAGCCATCAATCCCACGCTGTACTCGAATCTCCAGGTGAAACTCACACAACAGTTGCTCGCCGGTTTTGGTATCGCCACTAACGAGCGCTATATGCGTATCGCCAAAAAAAATATGCAGATCACCGATCTGGCCTTTCGTTCGCAGGTGATTGCGACAATCACGCAGGTCGAAAATATCTACTGGGACCTTGTGGATGCCTATGAAGACGAACTGATCAAGGAGCGGCTGGTCGCTTTTGCCCATAAGACTCTTCAGGATGACCAGAAGCAGCTTGAGTTGCAGGCCATTCCGGCCATTCAGGTTATCAAGGACGAGTCAGATGTGGCTACCAGTGAGGGTGACCTTACGATTTCGCGTTCCAATCTCCGCTTGAATGAGCTGCTCATCATCAACGCCCTCACCAAGAGCGACAATCCTGGAATCGATGAGATGTCCGTCATTCCTCTGGATCGCGTCGGCCCACCCGACCCCAACGCTTCCATGCCGATTGACGATCTAATCGCCGAGGCCGAAAAGAATCGGCCTGATGTCTCCGAGGACGAGCTTGCGATGCAGGTGGCGCAGATGAGCCTCAAATCGATCCGCAACGAGCTGTTGCCTACGTTAAATGCCTATGGCTTCTATGAGGGCGCAGGTAGCGCAGGACCGGCAAACCCGAACTGCAGCCTGGGCGACCAGTGCGTCACCAATCTTCCCGCAGGATTCGGCGGCATGTTCAGAAACACCTTCAACTACTCTTCGCCGGAATATCAAGTTGGCATGACGCTGCAGATCCCTCTTCGCAATCGTGTCGCCAAGGCAGATCAGTTCCGCGCCTCGCTGGAATATCGGCAGAAACAAATCTCCTTCGAAGAACAGAAGAAGAGCATCCGTTTCGACGTGCGCAACTCTCAGTTCGCATATCAACAGGCCCAGGCCCGTGTCGATGCCGTGCAGAAGGCCCGCGATTTGGCTCAACGCACATTCGACATCACCGAACGGGAACAGAAACTCGGTGCTAAGTCCACCTACGACGCGCTGGTCGCGGAACACGATCTGGCTATTGCCGAATCCACTCTCGTGGCCGCAAAGACAGCCGATGAAAAGGCCAAGGTGGATATCGACCGCGCCACCGGAGAAACGCTGGAGCGAATGGGCGTCTCCATCGTAGTCGCAAAAACCGGCGAGGTTCGCCAACCGTAAGAGTATGGGGCGGAATCACGATACTCTAAGCGAGGGGCTGCCATGGCGGAACAACCCGTGCTTCTCGATCGGAAGAAAGTAGATGCAGGCACGCTGCCCAGCGTGCTTGCGGCCGACGACCAGCCGCAAATTCTTGAAGCGCTTACATTATTGCTCCAGCCCGCGGGCTTCCACGTGGATACCGTCGGCTCTCCTGAGGCGGCGCTGCGTGCACTCCGCAATCGACCGTATGATGCCGTGCTGATGGACCTGAACTACACCCGCGACACCACCTCGGGCCACGAAGGATTGGAACTGTTGCGGCAGGTGCTGGAGATCGATTCGCAGCTTCCTGTCATTGTGATGACCGCCTGGGCCAGCGTAGACTTGGCGGTCGAAGCGATGCGCCGCGGCGCTCGAGACTTCATCACCAAGCCTTGGGAAAACGCCCGCTTGGTGACCGTATTGCAGACTCAGGTGACGCTCTACCGAGCGTTGCGTCGCGCCCAGCTGCTGGAGGCGGAAAATCAGCTTCTAAGGGCCACCGACAGACCGGAGATGATTGCTGAATCGCCGGCCATGCAGCCGGTTCTCGATGCGATGACCCGCGTGGGTCCCTCGGATGCCAATGTGCTCATCACCGGGGAGCACGGCACCGGAAAAGAAATTGTCGCGCACACCCTCCACGCATTATCTGCGCGCGCCGACCACCCATGGATTGCCGTGAATACGGGTGCGCTCTCAGAGGGCGTGTTTGAAAGTGAAGTGTTCGGCCATGTCAAAGGAGCGTTTACCGACGCCCGTGCCGACCGCATTGGTCGCTTTGAACTGGCCGATCGCGGAACCTTATTTCTGGATGAAATCGCCAATGTTCCGATCCGCCAGCAGGCAAAACTTTTGCGCGTTCTGGAGGCAGGAGAACTGGAGCCGGTCGGCTCGTCGCGCGTTCGCCGGATCGATGTCCGGGTACTCTCTGCAACCAACGCCGATCTGACCCACGAGTGTGCGGAGGGCCGCTTTCGGCCCGATCTGCTGTTTCGGCTGAATACCGTGGAAATTCACCTGCCTCCGCTAAGAGAAAGACGCGAGGATATCCCCGCGCTGGCGGCGCACTTTCTGGCTCGCTACGCCGCGCGTTATCGAAAGCAGATCGAGGGGCTCGACGCCACCGCGCTCCACGCCCTACTCGAACACTCCTGGCCCGGCAATGTCAGGGAGCTCGAACATTCCATGGAACGCGCGGTGCTCATGAGCCGCGGCCGCCGCATTCAGGCTGGCGATTTGAATCTGCAGACCGCGAAGCCCGCCGATGACATCGACGAGATGAGTCTGGAAGCCGTCGAGAGTATCCTGATCCGTAAAGCTCTGGCTCGGCATGATCGCAACGTGAGCCAGGCCGCCGACGCTCTGGGCTTGAGCCGAGGAGCGTTGTACCGGCGGATGGAAAAGTATGGTATCTAATGCGGCGAATCGTGAACGAAATTCCTCTTCTCCGCCGTCTCGTCCTGCCATCGGCTTCAAAATTCCGCGTCTTCGTTTTGAGCTTCGCCTGGCCGGATTGCTCGTGCTGCTCGCGCTCCCAACCCTCGCGTTAGGGTGTGTCGCCCTGTATATGTGGCATGCCTCCATCCTGATCTGGCTGTGTGTCCTGTCTGTTCTTGTCATCCTTCTGGCATCGCTGGGTTCGGCGGTGTTCCAGCATATTGTGCGACCATTGCAAACGCTCTCCAACGTTGTCTCGGCGTTGCGGGAAAATGAGTATTCCTTTCGCGCACGCGAGATAGGACAGGGAGATGCCCTCGGCGACCTGGCCGCGCAGATCAATGAGCTGGCCGGCGATCTTCGTACGCGCCGGCATCGAGAATCGGAGACGTTTGCTCTGCTGGAGCGCGTCGTCGAAACCATGGATCTGCCCGTCTTCGCCTTCGATTCCGCCTCGGATTTGCAGTTGACCAATCCGGCGGCGCTGAAGATGCTTCAGCTTCCGGCAGATTCGACTTTACATCAAAGCGCGCATTCTCTCGGACTGATGGAGATTCTGGATTGTCCTGACAACAGCGTCGTTTCCCTGGCCATGCATGGGCGAGAAGGTCGATGGATGGTGAGGCGCAGCAAGTTTTATCAGAACGGTATGCCTCACACTCTGTTGCTGCTTTCCGATGTGAGCGGAGTGTTGCGGGAACAGGAACGTCAGGCGTGGCAGCGGTTGATTCGTGTGCTGGCTCATGAGGTCAATAACTCTCTGACACCCATCAAATCGATCGCCAGCAGCCTTCGCTCGCGGGTGCAATGGATCCCGGCTCCGCAGCCCACTGGCTGGACCGGCGCCAGCGATCCTCAGAATCGGGCCGTAAATCCGGTAGACATGGAGCATGGGCTGGCGATCATCGAAGAGAGAGCGGAGTCGTTGAACCGTTTTCTGCAGGCGTACAGCCAGCTCGCCAAACTGCCTGCCCCCGTCAAGACGACGTTTCCCGCGGTTCCTCTACTGGAGCGCGTCTGCCATCTTGAGACCAGGCTGAAAGTCACGCTCGATGTCGCGGAAGATACCCATGTTCACGCCGACGCGGCCCAGCTGGAACAGGCGCTGATCAATCTGATTCGCAATGCGACCGACGCGGCCATGCAGGCTCACCAGGATAAACTGGCGGCGCATGTAACGGTCGTAGGAAAAAGGCGGCCCGACAGCGTCGTGATTCGCGTCGAAGACAATGGAATTGGACTGGCGAATCCAGCCAATCTTTTCGTTCCGTTTTATACCACCAAGCCCGGCGGCACTGGAATTGGATTAGTGCTTGCGCTGCAAATCATTGAAGCCCATGGAGGCACGCTGACTTTGGCCAACCGTGACGATGCACCCGGGTGCCGTGCCGAGGTCCGCCTTCCAACCATGTCCAATGTCACGCTTCTACGCACCGAGCCGTAGCAGCCTCTCTCCGCGCTCAGCTTCAGAAGTTGATATTCCGGAAGAATATGCAGTGAGTTTCTAAATACCACGAAACGACGAACAGGATGACCATCGTGCCCGTTGCCCAGCAGAACACCTGTATGGGAAGGGTGGCTGCGAGCCGCGCGTGGTCGGTGGAATGTTCGGGTTCCGAGTCGCGAAAAATCAATCCGCTCATCAGGGAAATTCCGCCGGCCAGCGCCAGCATTTCCAGGGAGTCTAAGATTCGCTGCTGCAGATCGCCCGAGGGAGCCAGAAACGCGGTAAAAAAAAGGGCGCACAACGAGACCATGCAAAGCAGCAAGGCAAACGGCTTGGCGATCTCCACCAACATGCCCCGAACCTCTGACGACAATCATTCTACCGCCGCCTGAGAATCGCGGACAGGCCAACGAACGCCGGCACGGACCACTGTTGTGGCGCTCGCTTATCCGCGGGAATTGACCTTGACGGCTGCTTCGGAGCTGGCTGCCACAACGTTTGGAAAAGAAGTCAAATACTGATCGATGGACGCAGCCGCTTTCCGCCCTTCGGAGATGGCCCACACAACCAGTGATTGTCCCCGCCGCAGATCTCCGGCGGCAAACACACCCTCAACCGAGGTCATGTAATCGGCGTTGGTCGCCACATTTCCCCTGGGATCCAGGACCACTCCCAGCTTCTCAATCAGGCCGTTGCGAACCGGGCCCAAAAAGCCCATGGCAAGCAACACCAGGTCAGCTTCCATGACAAATTCACTGCCGGGTTGCGGCTCGAACTTGGGTGGAGAGCCGACTTGGACTCCGTGCAGCTGCTTCACGTTGCCGCGATCGTCTCCGGTAAACTTCGTCGTGGCCAGACTCCAGCTCCGCTTTCCGCCTTCCTCATGCGCGCCCTCCACGCGGAGCTGCATCGGCCACAACGGCCAGGGCGTCAGCGGTGAGCGTGTGGCGGGCGGCGCCGGCATGATTTCAAATTGCTCGACGGACAGCGCCTTCTGCCGGTGCGCGGTCCCCAGGCAATCCGCGCCTGTATCCCCGCCGCCGATGATGACGACTCGCTTGCCGGTCGCCAGGATGGCTTCGCTTTCCGGTACTGCGTCGCCTTCGCATCGGCGATTCTGCTGCGGCAGAAACTCCATGGCGAAATGAATGCCTTTCAGCTCCCGGCCCGGCACGGCAAGATCGCGCGGCTGTTCCGCCCCGCCGGCCAGCAGAATGGCGTCAAAGTCTCGCTGAAGGTCTGCAATCGGCAGGTTCTGTCCGACATGCGCGCCGGTGACGAACTCGACGCCTTCCGCCTGCATTTGCTCGAGACGCCGATCGAGGACCGTTTTCTCCAGCTTGAAATTAGGAATTCCGTAGCGCATCAATCCGCCAATGCGGTCGGCCTTCTCAAATACCGTGACCGCATGGCCCGCGCGGCGAAGCTGTTGTGCCGCCGCCAGCCCAGCCGGGCCCGAACCTACGATCGCGACCGCTTTTCCCGTGGTAAATGACGGCGGCTCCGGATGGACCCAGCCTTCCTCGTAGGCATGCTCGATGATGTTTTTTTCGATCTGCTTGATCGTCACTGCCGGGGCATTGATGCCAAGCACGCATGCCGCCTCGCATGGCGCAGGACAAATTCTCCCGGTAAATTCAGGAAAGTTATTGGTGGCGTGCAGACGCCGTATCGCTTCTTTCCATCGTCCGCGATACACCAGGTCATTCCAGTCGGGAATGATGTTGTTGACCGGGCAGCCGGTATGGCAGAAGGGAACTCCGCAGTCCATGCATCGCGCGGCCTGCTGCTGTTGCTTCTCTTCCGGAAACGCACGATAAATCTCAACCCAGTCGTTGACGCGTTCCTCGACCGGACGGCGCTCGGGAAGCTCGCGCGAATATTCCATGAATCCGGTGGTTTTACCCATGCTGCACCTGCTCGATTGTGGTCAATGTAGGAATCTCTCCTGCTGAAACATGTGCTTCCGTTCGACTGCGAAGCACGCGCTTATATTCCTGCGGAAACACTTTGATGAACTTTGGCAAGCTCTCCGCCCAGTTGGCTAGAATCCAACCGGCACGCGGACTTCCGGTCAGATCGCGGTGGCGGGTGATCAGCGTCTGCAGATCTTCGATGTCCTGCTCGTCCGTAACTGCCTCCAAATCCACCGACGCCGGGTTGCAGCGCTTCTCCTTGAAATCTCCGCGATCGTCGAAGACGTATGCGATCCCACCGTTCATTCCAGCGGCGAAGTTGCGGCCACACGCGCCCAGTACGACTACCAGCCCATTGGTCATATATTCGCAGCCGTGATCTCCCACACCCTCCACGACAGCGGTTGCACCGGAGTTGCGGACGGCAAAACGTTCCCCGGCGATTCCATTCAGAAAGACTTCGCCGCTGGTCGCGCCATAGAGAATCACGTTGCCGGCAAGAATGCTCTCTTCCGGCTGGAAGCTGGAATTGCGTGGCGGGAAAATGATGATCCGGCCGCCGGAAAGCCCCTTGCCCACGTAGTCGTTGGCTTCTCCCTCCAGCGTCAGAGTGATTCCGCTGGGCAGAAACGCTCCGAAACTTTGACCCGCAGATCCCTGGAACCGGAACTGGATCGTTTCCTCAGGCAGGCCCTGCGAACCATAGCGCCGCACCACCTCACCGCCAAGCATCGCGCCCACCGTGCGGTGGATATTGCGGATGGGCAGCGAGACCTCCACCGGTTGTCGATCGTCGAGCGCCGGCTGAGCAAGTTCGATCAGTCGATGATCGAGTGCCTGCTCCAGACCATGGTCCTGCTTGTGGACACAGTGCCGGGCGACGCGGGCGGGCAATGGCGGGTGGTACAAAATTGACGCAAGATCGATGCCCTTCGCCTTCCAATGATCGATCGCTAAGTGCGTTTCCAGCATATCCACGCGACCCACCATCTCGTTTACGGTGCGGAAACCGAGCTTTGCCATATACTCGCGAACCTGCTCCGCCAGGAAAAAGAAAAAGTTGATCACGTGCTCGGGCTGGCCCTGGAACCGCTTGCGAAGTTCTGGATCCTGTGTGGCGATCCCCACGGGGCAGGTGTTCAAATGGCACTTGCGAATCATGATGCAGCCCATGGTAATCAGCGGCGCCGTGGCAAAACCAAACTCTTCCGCGCCCAGCAACGCAGCAATCACGACATCCCGTCCTGTCTGCAACTTACCATCCGTCTGCACTCGAATGCGGCTGCGCAGATCGTTCAGCAGCAAAACCTGCTGGGTTTCTGCAAGTCCTAGCTCCCACGGGATTCCGGCGTGTTTGATGGAGCTGAGCGGCGCAGCGCCCGTTCCTCCGCTGTCTCCGCTGATCAGTACCACGTCGGCATGAGCCTTCGAAACACCGGCTGCTACCGTACCGACTCCAACTTCCGAGACCAGCTTCACGGCAATGCGAGCTCTCGGGTTTACATTTTTCAAGTCATAGATCAACTGCGCCAGGTCTTCAATGGAGTAGATGTCGTGGTGCGGAGGCGGTGAGATCAGTCCCACTCCTGGAATGGAGTGACGAAGACGGGCGATAATCTCGTCAACCTTATGTCCAGGCAGCTGGCCGCCCTCTCCCGGCTTGGCGCCCTGGGCCATCTTGATCTGGATTTCGTCCGCGTTAATCAGATAGTTCGTCGTGACTCCAAAGCGTCCCGACGCAATCTGCTTCACCGCGCTGCGACGCAAATCTCCATTGTCGTCCGCAGTAAAACGCCGCTCATCCTCGCCACCCTCGCCCGTATTCGACATGCCGCCAATGCGGTTCATCGCGATGGCAAGCGTTTCGTGCGCTTCCTTGCTGATCGAGCCAAACGACATGGCTCCGGTCGTGAAACGCTTGACGATCTCCTTGGCAGGCTCAACTTCTTCCAGCGGAACCGGAGTCTTCGATTCCTTGATGCGCATCAGGCTGCGAAGCGTGCACATGTTGCGGCTCTGCTGGTCAATCAGGTCGGTGTATTCCTTAAACGTTTTCGGATTGCCCTGTTGCACCGCATGTTGCAGCTTGCCGATCGTTTCCGGGTTTAACAGGTGATATTCCCCGTCTACCCGGTAGTGGTATGTACCGCCCACCGACAGATCCGTCTGCGAATCGGTCAAAGGAGCAAAAGCGTACTCGTGCTTGATCTGCGCTTCGCGTGCCAATACATCGAGTCCCACTCCTTCGATCCTGGAAGCAGTTCCCTGGAAATACGTTTCCACCAGGTCCTTGTTCAAGCCGATGGCCTCGAATACCTGGGCTCCCCGATAGCTCTGTAATGTGGAGATTCCCATTTTCGAGAACGTCTTCAACAATCCCTTGTTCGTTGCCTTAATGAAATTCTTTACAGCGGCATCGGGTGTGACGCCATTGGCGAGATAGCCGCGATGCGCCAGGTCCCGTATCGAATCGAATGCCAGATATGGGTTGATGGCGCTGGCGCCGAAGCCGATGAGCAACGCAAAATGCATCACCTCGCGCGGCTCTCCCGACTCCAGGATCAGCGCAACCTGTGTCCGCGTCTCTTCACGCACCAGCAAATAGTGAACTGCGGCCAGCGCCAGCAGACTGGGAATAGGAGCATACTGCGCATCCGCTCCCCGGTCTGAAAGGATAAACAACGTATATCCCGAGCGCACAGCCAGCGATGCCCGCTGGCATAGCTCATCGAGCGCGCGCCGCAAGCCCGCCTCGCCGTCTTCCACCCGAAACAGCGTGGACAAGGTTGTTGCCAGCAAATCTCCGGTCGATACGCGACGCAGCTTTTCCAGTTCCCGATTGTTCAGGATGGCGTGAGGCAACTTCAAGGTATGGCAGTTCTTGGGCGTCTCCGCCAGAATGTTTCTCTCGCTGCCGATAAAGCTGATCAACGACATCACCATCTCTTCGCGGATGGGGTCAATCGGCGGATTTGTCACCTGGGCAAACAGCTGCTTGAAATAACTAAACAGCATCTGCGGCCGGTCCGACAAACAAGCCAGCGGAGTGTCGGTTCCCATGGAGCCAATCGGCTCCTCTCCCTTGCTTGCCATCGGCTCCAGGATCATCTTCATGTCTTCTTCGGTGTAGCCAAACACCCGTTGCCGCCGCAACAGCGTCCCGGGATTGGCCGCATACACGCGCGAGGGCTCCGGCAATTGATCCAGCGTGATCTGGTTCTGCTTCAACCATTCGTCGTACGGCTGGCGAGACGCAAGCTGCTGCTTGATCTCTTTATCGGAAATGATGCGCTGTTGCACCGTGTCGACCAGGAACATCTTGCCCGGCTGCAGGCGACCCTTTTTCTTTACGTTTACAGCGGGAATATCGAGAACGCCCGCCTCAGACGCCAGCACTACGATGTCATCCTTGGTAACGACGTAGCGGCCCGGCCGCAATCCATTGCGATCGAGCGACGCTCCAATGACTCGCCCGTCTGTAAAGGCAATCGCCGCGGGGCCATCCCAGGGCTCCATCAGGGATGCGTGGTACTCGTAGAACGCCCGCTTGTCGTTGTTCATGTGCGGATTGCCAGACCAGGACTCTGGAATCAACATGGACATGACATGTGGCATCGACCGGCCAGACTGATAGAGCAGTTCCACCGCATTGTCGAAGGCTGAGGAATCGCTGCTGCCCTCCTCAATGATGGGAAACACCTTCGCCATGTCGTCGCCGAATGCCGGGGAAGACAGAATCGACTGCCGTGCCTGCATCCAGTTCACGTTGCCTCGCAACGTGTTGATTTCGCCGTTATGCGCTACGTAACGGAACGGGTGCGCCAGGCGCCAGCTGGGAAACGTGTTCGTCGAAAAACGCTGATGCACCAGGCAAAGGGCACTGGTAACTTCAGGATCGGACAATTCCCCGTAGAAGCTCGCGATTTGCGGAGCCAGCAAAAGACCTTTGTAAATAATGGTGCGGGCGGAAAGGGAGGGAATGTAAAAGACCTCCTTATCCTCTATTTCAGAGGCGGCAATCGCGCGTTCGGTCCGCTTGCGAACCACAAATAGCTTGCGCTCGAAGGCATCCTCATCCAGTTCCGCAGGCTTTCCGATAAAAATCTGCTGAATGTAAGGTTGGCTCGCCCGCGCCACACGACCGATGGCATTGCCATCGCAAGGCGTGTCCCGCCAGCCCAAAACGGTTAGCCCTTCATCCCGCACAATTTCTTCGAAGATTCCTTCACACTGCAGCCGGTTCAGCTTCTCCACCGGCAGAAAAACCATGCCTGCCGCATAGGCGCCCGGCTCGGGCAACTCAAAACCCAGCTGCTTACACTCGCGCGCGAAGAAACGATGTGGAATCTGGATCAGAATGCCGGCGCCGTCGCCGGTCTCCGGATCGCACCCGCAAGCTCCCCGATGCGTCAGATTGATCAGAACCTCGATCCCTTTCAGGATGATTTCGTGGCTCTTCTCTCCGCGAATGCTGGCGACAAATCCAATTCCGCACGCATCATGTTCGTGGCCGGGATGGTAGAGACCCTGGGCCGGCGGTAAGCCGGAAACTGAATGGAAATTAGACATTGATTCCTCTGCTTAGCTTTCACGATCTGGAAATCTGTGTACGGTGCGGACAGTCAGGCGGCATCTCGCGAGCGAGACACACAAATCCGCTCTGCAACGGGTGCTGGAGGGTTCTATTTTATACCAATTTTAAGGATCTTCTGCCGATTTTGGTTGGACGGCTTTAAAAATTTCTGCTAGGCCAGGGCATTCTCCACGCCCGGTTCATCGTCGTGACACGCGGCCTGGCCTACGCAGGGACGCAGCAGCCCAATCCTTGGGCTCAGTTGTTGCGGAGCGCAACCATGGGGTTGATTTGGGAAGCTCTTCGTGCGGGAATATACCCCGCCAGGAAAGCAACCGCCGTGAGGATCAGAATCGTCGCGGCAAACGTTACCGGATCGGTGGGGGCGGTTCCAAACAAGAGAGTCGCAATCGTCTGCGCCACGATGAAAGATGCTGCAATTCCCGCGAGCATCCCCAACAGGGCGAGCCGCAGCGTCTTCCAGATCACGCCCAGCTGTACCCGCGATCGCGAAGCGCCCAGCGCCATACGGATGCCAATCTCCTGGGTTCGCTGGGTGACCGAATACGAAATGACGCCATAGATGCCGAGCGAGGCGAGGAACAGTCCCAGAGCCGCAAAAATATCGACTAACAGAACAAAAAAGCGCTGCGGCGAAACTGCGTGATCCACCAGCCCCTGAATTGGGCGGAACTCCGTGGCCGGTTGGCCAGGATTGATTTGCCGCAAGATGGTCATCACGCTGGACGCAAGCACGTCCGGCGGCAGTTTGGTACGAATCACCAGCTGCGCTCCGTCCGGTCCAAACTGCGTCGCGGGCAAATACACCTGCCAGCCAGCTTGTCCTTCAACACTACTTTCTTGAACGTCCTCAATCACTCCTATAACCGTTGCCTCTGTCCCGCCAATTAGCGCGATGCGCCCAATGGGATCCTGGCCCGGCCACAGCCCGCGAGCAATGGCGTCGTTGATGATGATCACCTTCTGGCTGGTCGCGGTGTCGGACCAGCGAATGTCACGCCCTTCGAGCAGGTGCATGCCAATTGCGCGAAGGTATCCCGGAGAAACCATAAACACGAACGCGTCCTCAAGATCTCCAGTGCGATAGATATGCCCTTTAGCTTGAAAACCCCAGCTCCGATTTCGACTCAGCGGCAGATTGTCGGAGATGCCATCGGTTTCAATGCCGGGAGTTGCTTCGACGCGGCGGATGATCTCCTGCCAGATCGCGCCTCTCTTTGCGGCATCGCCGCCGTCGTTGTAATCCACACTGATCGCCGCGGCATGGCTGGGCTCAAAGCCGAGGTTAACGTCCAGGATGTGCAGAAAACTGCGCAGCAACAGTCCGGCACCCACCAATAGCACGCAAGCCAGCGCGATCTCTGAGATGACCAGCGCGGAACGCAGTCCCTCATGCTTCCGGCCCTCACTTGCGCCGCTGCCTGCATCCTTCAACGTCTCCTGCAGATTACCCGCGGACATTTTCAATCCGGGAGCAAGACCGAACGCAGCGGCGGTGACAATGGCAATCGCTACGGTCCACGCCAGCGCAGAACCATCGATGCGAACGCTGCTCAGCAGCGGGAGTGCAATCGATCCCTGGTGGGCGAGAAACTCGATGACGACAAACGCAATGCCCAGGCCAACGAAAGATCCGGCACTGGAAAGAATGAGGCTCTCGGTCAGTAACTGCCGAATGAGTCTACCTCTCCCCGCTCCGAGTGCACTGCGCATCGCGAATTCCTTGCTTCGCGCGGCAGTTCGCGCCAATAAAAGATTGGATAGGTTGACGCAGACTATCAGCAGGATCATGCCCACCGCGCACCACAACACAATCAGCGGCCGGCGCAGCTTCCCGCTTACGTATTCTTTCATGCCAAGCAGCCGGCCTTCGTAGCCTCCGGTCCACTGCGGACGTTTCAGATCGTGGTCGAGCGTTGGGAAAAGCAGATCGGCTTCCCCTCGTGCCTGGGCCACCGTCACTCCCGGTTTGAGACGCCCCATCAGCGCCAGATCATTTCCGTCATGCTCGAAGTCCGACATGATGAACGGAGTAAAGATGTCGACCTTCGCTCCCGGCGAAAACACCGAACCAAAGTCGAAACTGTCCGGCAGAACGCCGACGACCGTCACCGGCGTGCCGCTCAGATCGATGGCCTGGCCAAGGATGCCGCGATTGCTGCCAAACTGCCGCTTCCAGAAGGCATAGCTCAGCAGCACGGCGGGACGGCTGTTTGGCAGACACTCGTCTGCAGTAAACAAACGGCCCAGAAAAGGCTCGACGCCAAGCGTCTGAAAAAAATTCCCCATCACCAGGATGCCTGTGACAGGTACCGGCTGGCCTTGACCTACTGTCAACTTGTAATTGTCGCTGGAGGTGAAAGCAAAATATCCAGTAACGCTTTGGAATGATCTGTTGCGTTGCTGAATTTCCTGGGTGGCATCGACGGTATAGGTCTGGCTGGATTCGCCGCCCGTGGTATTTTTTGTCAGGATTCGGACTAACCGCTGCGGCTCGGGAAACGGCAGGGGTCGCAGCAAAATCGTATCCACTACGCTGAAGACGGCGACATTGGCGCCAATTCCCAGCGCAAGAATCAGCACGGCGACAATGGTGAAACCACGATCCCGGGCCAGTGTACGCAATGTGTAGCGTACATCCTGCAGCAGGATGTCGAGCCATGGCAGTCCGCGCGCCTCACGCTGCCGCTCCTTGGCCTGCTGCACGCCGCCGAATCGCACCAGCGCCCGCCGCCGGGCCTCCGCCTCCGGCATGCCCTGCCGCATATTTTCTTCGAAAGCCAGCTCAACATGCGTCGAGATTTCCGCATCCAGCTCCGCATCCCGCTGCTGCTTGTGAAAGAAGGATCGCACACGGTTGCTGGCTTCGCGTATCGCGCCCATCACCGCTCTCCTTCCGTCTGCATCGCCAGCACGCGACCCATCACGCTGGACAAGCGATGCCAGTAGGCCGAGTCCTTGGCCAGCTGGCCGCGACCGCTCTTCGTAATGGCGTAGTACTTCGCTTTGCGATTGTTGTCGGACGTGCCCCATTGCGCGGAGATCCAGCCGCGCTGCTGCAGACGTACCAGGGATGCGTAAATGGTGCCCTGGTTCAGCAGAATCTCGTCGCCGCTCACCTGCTCAATGCGCCGCGCGATGCCGTAACCATGCAGGGAACCCATGGCGGCCAGCGTCTGCAGAACCATCAAGTCCAGAGTGCCTTGCAATAGGTCGAGCTTCACATCCGCCATGTTCGTCTCCTGTGTCGATGCCACATAAGTATGGCACAGATTCTGTGGCGTGGCCACAGGAAGAATTGTCGGAATCTCCATAGCGAGAATTGAGCGCTTCCCGGGGCGACCTGGCAGCCCGACTAGATGGATTCCTTTGCGTGCCGAACCATCTCGACCAGTGCGGTGCGCGTTTCCTGCGATGTAGACACTTCCCGGGGAAAGTTGATGCGGGTACCTTTCATCCCCTCGCGTGTCTTCAGTCGCAGAGAGAAGCCCAGGCGGTCGACGGAAGTCATCGTTGCCTCCGTCGCTTCAAGCCCTGCATCGGCTCGCGCCAGCAGAATCATGGAGTCGACATGGTCGGCATTCATATGAGTCAGGATCGCGGGCGCGGCATTCGCCAGCGGGTCCGGTGCTGCGTGCTCATACTCCCCCGCATCCACCCATCCCATCACACCAAAGCCCCCAACATAATAGATATCCATGGGCTCAAGCCGAAAGAACCCAAAGTCGGCAAAGTCGACCCAGTAACGGCTGTTCTCGTGCCGCGCAAGATAGGTTTCTCGTGCTGCGGCTAGATCATCCGCCGGCACGGATTCGGCGCGACCCATCAGCGTGGCACGCGCGGCGCCAAGCGGATCGCCGTCCGCGCCAGCCTGCGCAATGAAAAGACTGGAGCGTGCATCGGCCTTTAAATTCTGGGTGTGCATCGCCATGTTGCTGATCAGAAAGATCGGCCGCCCCGATGCGTCCAGGGCATAGGGCATCAGCGAACCGAAGGGAAATCCCGCATGCTTGCGAGACAGCGTCGAGAGTGTCGCGACCGAGGACAAAGAGATCAAGGTGCGGACGCGTTCGGCGTAGGTGGGTTCGGGCAACTGCGGCACTGCGGGGCCGGTGGAAGCGTGCTGGCGCACGGAAGTGGATTCATTGGACGACATAGGGTCCCTCAAATCTAAGGCTACGGCATCGGCCGCGCATCCGTGAAACCCGGCACTTTCACACCGCTTTCGAAGGGAATATCATAACCATGCTATGAGCCTATTGTTCGCTGCCGGATCGCCTACCACTGAGTTCTCCCCCGCGGAGATCAAGGCCAGTCTCTTCGCCGCGCTCGACAAACTCGGTCCCCGCAAAAAAGTCCTCGCCGTTCCTCCGGATTTCACCCGCATGCATTCCATGAGCGGCGTTCTCGCCCAGTATGCCTGGGACTATTACGGCGCATCCCTCACCGATGTTCTGCCTGCCCTCGGCACGCACAACCCGATGACGGACTATGAAATTCAGACGATGTTCGGCGCCATCCCGCGGAATCTGTTTCGTGTCCACGACTGGCGCAATGACGTCGTAACCCTGGGTGAAGTTCCCAGCGAGGTGGTTGCTGAAGTCAGCGAAGGCAAGCTAGATTACACCATCCCTGTCGGGGTCAACAGGCTGCTGCGAGATGGCGGCCACGACCTGATTCTCTCCATCGGGCAGGTGGTGCCTCACGAAGTGGCCGGTATGGCCAACTACAACAAGAACATCTTCGTCGGCACCGGCGGGGTTCAGGCCATTCACCGCAGCCACTTCCTCGGCGCTGTGTACGGAATGGAACGCATGATGGGTCAGGCGGACAATCCCGTGCGCAGCGTCCTCCACTACGCCAGCGACCATTTCGCCCAGAACCTGCCCATCATCTACGTTCAGACGGTCGTCAGCAAAAATGCCGCCGGCAAGCTCGTGATCAACGGTCTATATATAGGCGATGACGCCGAGTGTTTTGAGCGTGCAGCCGAGCTTAGTCTCAAGGTCAACTTCTTTGTGATGGACCGCGAAATTCACAAGGCGGTCGTTTTCCTCGATCCTCAGGAATTCAAGACGACCTGGCTGGGGAACAAAAGCATATATCGCACCCGCATGGCCCTGGCGGACAATGCGGAACTGATCATCCTCGCTCCTGGCGTTCGCGCTTTCGGCGAAGACCCCGCGATCGACAAACTCATCCGCAAGTACGGATATTGCGGCACTCCGGCAACGCTTCAGGCCGTCAAGAACGACCCTGTGCTGGCCGGCAACCTGTCGGCGGCCGCCCACTTGATCCACGGATCCAGCGAAGGCCGCTTCACCATCCGCTATTGTCCGGGGCACCTGACTCGCGAAGAGATGGAAGGCGCCCTCTTCGCCTATGGCGACCTTGCGGAATACATGGCGAAGTATGATCCTGCGAAGCTGTCTGATGGCTGGAACATTGTCGACGGGGAAGAGATCTTTTTCATCTCCAATCCGGCGCTGGCTCTTTGGGCTTATGAAGGCCGTCTCGCTCAACAACAACAGGTCGCCGTCGGAACTGAAAGCATCTGAGTCAGACCTGCGTACGCACCGCCATTCCAGCCGGTGCGGTGAGCGTCATTGGCTCGACTTTCCCTGCTTCGCGGCAGCCTGCCATTTTTCTGCGATGGTCTTGTCTGCCAGCGCCTTGATGAAAATTCCGCCCACTACGGAGCGAGCCTGGAAACCCTGCTGCTTGCCCGTGATCGTGTCGTACCAGTCGGTCAACGGCACGCGGGACGGCGTCGCGCTGACCCATTTCACAATCGGATCCACAAAGGTGTTGAACTGAGTCTGATTCGACGACAAGGTTGCCGTCCAAAGTTCCCAATCGAGCTTGGTATAGGTCGCGCGGCTGTCCAACGGTAATCCATACGGGTTCAGCTGCTTCTGATAAAACGCGAGTTCCGTTTCTCGCACCGAAGCAGGGAACAGATGCAGCCCCAGCAACTGATCCCACACCAGATTGTATTTCTGGCTCCACGTCCCGGGCTTGTCAAATGCCAGCTTGTAGTGATCGCCATCCTTATCCATTTGTTGCCAGCTGACTGCCATCTGTTTCGCCGTCTGCAGATACTCGTCCGCAATGGAGGTCATCCCCAAGCCGCGCGCCATTAAAGAATAGGCACCCAACCCTTCAATCGCTTTGATCGAGAGATTGGCATTGTGAGCAAGATGCCCGGCGAAGTCGTCCGTACAGAGCTGGTTTTTAGGATCGAGCCCGTTGGCTTTCAGGTATTCTGCCCACTTGGTGAATTGCGGCCAGTATTCCTTTGCCACGTGCCAATCGCCTTCCGACTGGCCAAGTGCGGCGCCAAGAATCAGCAGATTTCCGCTCTCCTCAATCGGCATCTGATCCACATCGCTCTTCTCGCCTCCGCCATACAATTGACCATTCGCCAGCGGATACTGCCCAAGATCATGCGGCGCAAACGGAAATGTCCAGCGTGGCAGGCTGGCATACTCCAGCACCGGGAACACCTGGGCTTCCAGCAGGCGGGGGTTCAGCAGCAGGAAAAAGGGTGAAGAGGGATACAGCACATCGACGGTGGCAATATCGCCGTTGGAGAAATCCTCCTTCGCAAAGAGCATCGGCTTTCCGTCCACATTTGCGACCAGCATGTGCGCACCCAACGTCTGCTGATAAGCAAGAATCGCCAGTTGGGCGTAGCCAGGTCCCCCCGCTTTTGTCAGGTCGGCGGTCAGTTCGCTGTCGTACTGTTTTCCGCGAGCCTCCAAAGAAACATAATCTTTTTCCGACTGTGCCAGCATGTCCCCGACAGTCTCGCCGTTGCGCTGCCAGTAGGGGTGCAGTTTGCGCTCCAGATACTCGATCCCGAATCCTTGCGTATAGGCCAGCAGAACATGTGCGGTCGCGGTCTGCCCAGCGGTGCAGTTCAGCGGCAACTCCACGTCCAGATGCGCCGTCCGATCGTGCGGGGTGAGTGGCATGCCGATGTCGTCCGAGGCCGGCAGTGTGCCGCTTTGCACAAACTGCCGCTCCGCCTCGGCAGCGGCGACCGTGGTCGCTGGTTCCGCGGTGGGAACTGCAAGGTGAAAATATCCCCAGTCGATGCGCAGATTGTCTCCGGAGCGATTCAGCACTTGCTGATCACGCGAGCCCACGTTCAGCACTGTCAGGCCCGTTACCTGCGAACGTCCCCATGTCACCTGCTGGTCGGGCGTGTTGACGGCGATGACCGGATCGACATCCAGCAAAACGCTGACGCTGTGATTTTGCCCATCTGTGCTCGACACTGTCCACGTCAGATAGGTGACAGGCCGCGACAACACATCCAGGTCCTGCGGAAAGGCGGGCGTGAAAAAAGTTAGTGTCAGGCGGATGCCGCCGCCCTCCAGCGTATACACCGTGTGCGTGGGGGCCAGCGTAAGCGATGTCTGTTGCAGCGCGGGAAGGTCACGCGGCCGGTCGCCCATGTAGCGCCAGGTTTTTCCATCGATCCGGATCAGTCCTGTCAGCGGTTGCGGAGTCCCCGTCCAGTGGCGCGTAGGTCCATCGGTGAGGTGGTCATTCATCGACCAGACGCTGAAGTATGGATTGTGAACGATCAGCGGAACTGCCGGAGGACGTTCCTGGGCACGCACAAAAGAAGCTGTCACAAGCAGGCAGCATGGAAAAAGTAACCGGAACAAAAGCCTCGATGAAACCAACTTCATTGTGATCGCTCCTCATTGTTCGGCAAACGCCAAAGACCTGTCAGTATTTCACTCCGGCAAAGATTACGAAACTCCTGCACCAGGTCGCCTGCGGGCAAGTTGATCATAAACTCATGGAGATTCGTCGCCGCCAACCACCTTCGTCTCGCTCGGAATACCGGCGCACTTCCGGCATTGCTCGGCGAGACCCCCACCCTTGATTTCCTTCCGCTTTCTGAAAATCGAATGATTGTGAGTTAAATTTAGTAGGATCGTCGTTCGCGTTTGAAGTCAGGAGCCGCGGTGGTATCGAGATCGTTCTTTCGTTTCGCTATAGTACTCGGAATTGCTGTCGGGATATTTCCCTGGGCTGCGGTTGCCGCCACGTTCGACAGCGCTCCCGCGCGCACGGCGCTGCAGGAGTTGGTGCCGGAACGCATCGCGCGTCAGGTGCATTTCACAACCCTTCCGACCGAAAGTGGGAGCGATGTCTTTCGTATTTCCGGAAGACCCGGCGCGATTGAGATTGCCGGCAGTTCGAACGTGGCGCTCCTCACGGGGTTCAACTGGTATCTGAAATATGTGGCCCATGGGCAAATCTCTACCAACGAAAATCAACTAAATCTGCCGGCGGAGCTTCCCGCACCGGCCGCCCCGATCGAAGTCCGCTCGCCCTATCGCTATCGCTATGCGTTCAATGAAAACGTATCAGGCTATAGCACGCCGTATTGGCAGCTGCCTCGCTGGAAACATGAAATCGATCTGCTGGCCGCAAGCGGAGCCAATACGATTTTGCTGGAACGCGGCACCGGCCTGGTGCTCTACCAGACATTTCGCGATTTCGGCTATACAGATCAGCAAATCCGCGCCTGGTTTACTCTTCCTGCGCATCAGAATTGGCAGCTCATGGGGAACATGTGTTGTTTCGGCGGCCCGATCAGCATGCAGCTCCTGCAAAAAAGAGCCGAATCGGCCAAACAAATCCTCGCCTACATGCGTGGCCTGGGAATCACGCCGGTACTGCCCGGCTATTACGGCCTCGTCCCAACCGGCTTTGCGCAGAAGCATCCCCAGGCGCACGTCATTCCGCAAGGAGATTGGAATGGATTTGCGCGCCCGGACTGGCTCGACCCGCGCGATCCAATGTTTGCGAAGATTGCAGCGGATTTTTATCGTCATCAGCACGAACTCTACGGAGATACATCGATCTACAACATGGAAGTATTCCAGGAAGGCGGCACACCGGGCGATGTTCCTGTGGGTGCCGGCTCTGTCGCCGTGCAACGCTCATTGGAATCAGCCCACCCCGGCTCTTACTGGATGATGCTGGCCTGGCAGGAGAATCCTAAGCCGGCGCTGATCGATGCCGTGGACCGTAGCAAGCTGATAATTGTCGATGAAAAGCTGAACAGCAACCTGAGTCATAATCCGGAAACAGAATATAAGGGCTCCCCCTATCTCTACAGCGCGATTTGGGACTTTGGCGGCCGCAACACGCTCGGCGCGCATTTGCAGGCCTACGCGACGCGCATACCCCAATTCGGAATGGCGCCGGGAAGTCACATGCAAGGCATTGCTTTCTACAATGAGGGCCTGGACACCGACCCCGCCGCTTTCGCATTTTTTATGGAGATGGCCTGGCATAGCGAACCGGTCGATGTGTCGAAATGGTTCTCCGCGTACGCCACGCGTCGCTATGGAGCTGCGGATCCCCATGCCGATCGCGCCTGGCAAATTCTTGTCAACAGTGTCTACCACATGCCTGCCGACAAGGAGGCTGCGCAGGAATCTCTCTTCAACCTGCGACCGAATTTCGCCGTGAAGCCGGATTGGGGCGGAGCTCATATCCCCTACGACCCCGCAGCATTGGAGAAAGCATTACCGGAATTGCTTGCCGTGTCCCCAAGGCTACGCGCCACACCAACCTACCAATATGATCTGGTGAATATCACCCGCCAGATATTGGACAACCGAGGCCACGCGCTGTTCCTTCAGATCAAAGCTGCGGATCAGGCCGGGGATCAAGCGCGCTTCGCTGCGTTGACGCAGCAGTGGCTTCATCTCATGCGGGCTGAGGAAAGCCTGGTGGCAACCAATCAGTGGTTCTTGCTTGGGCCCTGGCTCGAAGCGCCCAAGTCGTGGGCCAGTAGTCCAGCGGAACAAACTGCTCTGGTCTACGACGCGCGTTCGCTTCTTACCACGTGGGGAGATCGGGAAGTCAGCGGCCATCTCCACGATTATGCAAACAAGGATTGGTCCGGGCTGGTGGGGACTCTCTACTATCAGCGCTGGAAACTTTTTTTCGACAGCCTGGCGGCTGCAATGAAGACGAATACCGAACCCAAGCCGATCGATTGGTTCGCGGTCGAGGATGCCTGGAACCGTCAGCCGGATCACTTCCGGCTCACCCCGCAGGGAGATGCCTATTCGCAAGCGCTCGCGATCTACAAGGAACTGCGCTCTAAGCCGGTCGACTGGAGCACCGTGAACTATCTTCATTGACCAGTTGCTTGGGAGACGCTTTGCTCGCTGAAGTCACACCCCTGTCGCTTCGTCACTGCGCAGCCTCAGCGGTCGTTTGTCCATTACGCTGCCGTCCGGGAGTTCACCTCAACCGCCCGCGTGTCAAGCCTTGAAACAACTCGTCGGTAGCAAATCTGTTCCTTCCTGGAACGGCGCGCAGCTGTTCAAAAAAAGTTCGCATCTCTTTGAGTCCTAGGGGTCTATAATCATCCGTGGAAAAATGCAGGCAGATACTGGGCCGCCTGCGCGTCCATAGGTACGCAACCCCTAGGTAGCTCTGTCCCCAGTACTCAGCTACTGCTATCCTGCGCCCGAAGAAGATAACTATCTTCGCCCGTGGAACAACGAGAACAGGCAGTAATTGGAGGACTCTGATGAGCGCTTTGCTCAAACATTCTGCGGTAAGTGCTATCGCCGTTGCAGTGCTGCTTTTGGCGGGCTGCTCGCAATCATCCACCCCGCCCTCAGCTGGCACGGAGTCTGCATCGGCCGCCAAGCCCGCGGCACCTCCGCAAATTGTGCCTGCCAAGACGGCATTTTGGCCGATGTATACGTCCGCTCACAACTGGGCTCCCGACCTCGTGACACTCAGAGTCACGGAAAAAGAAATCCCAGGATTCAAGAATGAGGCCGGCAAGGCAGCTATGTGGGAGGCGACATTTGCTTCGCCCAGCCAGCGGGAGTACCGGGTTTACGATTACGCCATCGCCGCCGGGCCGGACATTTATAAGGGAGTGGTGGCAGGTCTCGCGCTGCCCTGGGGCGGCATAACACGCGACGCCATGCCGATTGACACTTCGCAATTCAACATCGATTCGGATGCCGCGTACCAGGCCGCCGCAACGGATGCTGCGGATTGGTTGAAGAAAAATCCAGACAAGCCGCTCTCAACAATGGAACTTGGTGACACATTCAGATTCCAGGGACCAGTCTGGTACCTGGTGTGGGGAACTGACAAGGCCGGCTATGCTGTCTACGTGGATGCCAACACTGGAAAAGTACTCAAGCACAAATAGCCAGTTGCCTTGACTCTTTGAGTCCTGGCGCATGGAATCTGTCTTCAACCTGCCACAGCGACACGACTCGATCTCCAGCGGGTGTCGCTGTGGAATGAAATATCTGAACCGGCCGCGCGCGCATCCGCAACCGGCGTATTCCCGCGCTACTGGGTTTTATCCGCTGGGCTTTGCTCTTCCAGATCGATCAGTCCCAGCAGCGCCCCCCAATGGTAGAACCTGTCGCTGTTGCCGACATCGTCTCCGCTGCCGGTGATCGCGTTGTAGTTCTCATGCACGTGACCGTTCGCCTGCCAGTCTTTCAAGAAAAGAGCCAGGGATTTCTGCGCCAGCTCCGCTCGGGCTCGGTCAATGTCGGGTTGAGGGTAGATTCGCAGCCCCAGATAGACCAGGTAATTCATCGGTCCCCAGATGCGCCCGCGCCAATAGTTCTGATCTTTGAAAGCCGAATCATCTCTGGCAATCGACGGGATCACCCACTCACCCCAGAATTCCTTCGGATTCAGAAGATGCTCATCAACCATGCGACGTGCCTGCTCAGGCGTGGCAGCCCGCGCCAGCATGGGATAGAAATTGGTCGGTGATAGCCGATCGCTGAACTGTCCCGTTCGCAGATCCTTGTTGAGAAACATCCCAGTTTTTTCATCCCACAATGTCTCCAGGGAAGCACGATATTTCGCGGCGCGATTGCGCAGTTGTTTCGCATCCGCACTCTTGCCCAGAATGTCTGCGATCTGGGCCAGGGCGTCGCAGTCCGCGATGTACATTCCCATCAGGCCGACATCGGCGAACGCTAGTTGATGCGTCGCTTCGTCGTAGCTGGCGCCGTCATACATCGGGCTGTTGTCCAGTCCCGATTCGAGGATGGCCCCGGCTCGCGTTCCGACGGACCTGTCGTCAAGATTCACCGGCTGATTCTCGCCGTCGCTGCCCCACACCAGGTAACCTTGACGGTCACGATGTTCCGACCACCACCGGTTCCACGTGAGCAACGCCTCGAAGGTGTCCTCCAGAAGCCAGCGATCGTGGAACTTTTGATAGAGTCCGAGCACCGTAATTGCTCCGACCGGCGGCTCTGACCGGTCCGTACTCTTCCAGCCCCCGCTGCGTGCGTAGTTCGGGACGAAACCCTGGCGCGTCGCCTCGCGGCAGATTTCAATGGCATTTGCGTATGCCAGATCTCGGTCCCCGGTCGCAGCCAGAGTCGCGGCGAAAAAGGTATCCCAGTCGAACAGAACATAGCCGCCCCAGCGAACGCTCCAGATTCGGCTCACCGGAGAAATCACCCGTCGACCCTGTGGCTCATAGATTGTGTCCCATCCGATCACAGTCTGGATGGCATCGGCTACGGTTGCGCGGACTCCAAAAGACGCGACCGATTGTCGATACGCAAGCCGCTGGCGCTCCAACACGCTTTGAATCTCTGCCACGGTCCGCCGCTTGCCCGTACTCATTCCGACGGGTGAGTTGAGGTCGGCCGTAAAGTAGGCGCCGGAAACCGGTACATTGACGTCGGCCGTATCGATGCCCGATAAAAATATCGAGATTGTCCGATCAGGAAGCTGCGCTTCCATCCGGTCTCCTCTCTTCACGACCGTGCCCGGCCGATTCCAGAGGGTCCCCGCGGAAAAGACGATTTCCGCAGGAAGATGCGAGGTTGCCGTGGAAGGAAGGGGAGTCGCGAGCAACACCAGGTCATCCCCATCGTGTGCACTTTGGATTCGGATGACGTGACCGTGCCAGATGAGCCTTAAATCGGTATAGCTGCCGTCATAGGCGTGGGGGCCGGGAATCACTTGCTCGTCGTCTTTGCCCTGGCGCCCGATCAAAGCGGCGGGAAGGAATCTGTCCGAACCCTCCGTGCCCTGGTGCTTGATTCCGATCTGAACAGCCAGCCCTTCGGGCAGCAATACCTGCGTCATCACGCTGTTCGTGTCCCAGGTGTTCCAGCCTTGCGCCAGTCGCTGCTGCAAAGCAGCGTAGTGGGAAGAGCGCGGTGGCTGTGCGGGGGACTGTGCAAAGCTGGTAGCGCACTGCGCAACCAGCAAAACCAGTGGAAGCCAGGATGCACGTCCCGTGTGCTTGCCGATTTTCATCGTTTCTCCTCGTTGACGGTTGTGCCCCAGCGTAGATGATCGGGATGCGTGACCCAGACTTTCGCACGAACCAACGAATTATACGAAATGCAGTCGCCAGTAGGACCGACCCCACGATTGGATCGAACGGTCGAAATGTCGACACCATGAATTCGTGTTGTCATGCCGTTGCAGAACAACCTGGAGACGACTGACGGCGGGGTGCTCGCCAGAGTCACCCAAGCTGTCCACAAACTGGAAAGCAAGGGGCGAACACCGAACCGGCACGACCGCTAAAATCCCCATATTTCCTTTGATTTTCGCGTTTTTCTGCCGACGTGACAGCATTTCCCCGTGTCCCCGCTTCGTCCCGCTTTATGCCTAGCCTTGACACATTGTCGCGCTCCTATATGATTGGCAAGGCGCAATTGCCGCTTGTCTGCCCGTCTTGTATTTTTGACGGCCTGTCTATTGCAATTCCTAAAGATTTCGAGGAGCATACCCCATGATTTATCCATCGCCCGAGGTACTGGTAGAGAATTCGCCTCGCAGGAATTTTGCGGTCGTCGCCGCACTATCGTTCGCACTGTTCTTGATTTGTTCCTCCTCACAGGCACAGCAAAACGCCAGGGCCAGGGCAGCTAACAATTTCGCCCCCCAGCAAACCGCAGACGCCTTGAAGGCTTTGTCGCCCCAGTCTCAGGCTGTAGTCGAAGGGCTCTCGAAACTTAATTCGATTCCAATCGAACAATGGCGACTTCATATCGGGGATGTGGACCATGGCGGATCGGTAACCCTCGACGACTCTAGCTGGCAGGTAATCCATGCGCCCTATCGCGTGAACTCGTCCGATACCATATGGCTGCGCACCTGGGTTGAGATCCCGAAGTCTCTGCATGGATATGACCTGACCGGCGCCCGCGTATGGATCCCTTCGTTTCGAAGCGACTCCGTGACGCTGTTCTTCAACGGCGAACGCGTGGCGAATGGCGACGATCTGGAACCCATTGCTCTTTTCAGTTCTGCAAAAATCGGCGATAAGATCCTGGTTGCCGTTCGCATCGGGAGTTCGTCCCGCGGGTCAACGAATATTCGGCCCATGGATACTCATATTGAATTCGCCCCAAATCGCCCGAATCCAGACGATATGTATACCGAGTACGTCTCGGCGGCTCTGCTCATCCCCGGCCTGGCCAAGGATGTGCCCGCGGAGAACGCGCAACTGGAAAAAGCTATTGGCGATGTAGATATGGCTGCGCTTTCCAGCGGCGACCAGCAGAAATTCGACAGTTCATTGCGCCAGTCGCAACAGGATATGGAGCCGCTCAAACCTACATTGCAGGAAGCCACTTTCCACCTGACTGGCAACTCCCATATCGATGCCGCGTGGCTATGGCCGCGGAGCGAGACGATTGACGTAGTAAGGCGCACCTTCGGCACCGCGCTCCAGTTGATGGATGAATATCCCAACTACACCTACACCCAGTCCGCGTCGCAATATAACGAGTGGATGGCAGAAAAATATCCTGAGATGAATGCGGAGATCAAGAAGCGCATTCAGGAAGGACGCTGGGAAATCGTCGGCGGCATGTGGGTTGAGCCGGATCTGAATATGCCCAGCGGTGAATCGCAGGTGCGGCAGTTACTGATCGGGCAGCGGGAATTCCAGCAGTTATATGGCGTGACAACACGCATCGGCTGGAATCCGGATTCGTTTGGTTATAACTGGCAGCTTCCGCAGATTTATAAGAAGTCCGGCATCGATTATTTTGTGACTCAAAAGCTCGCGGCCAACGAGACGAACCCACTACCATTCAAGCTATTCTGGTGGGAATCTCCGGATGGAAGCAAGGTGCTCGCCTATTTCCCGCATAGCTACGGAAACAATAATCTCGACCCAATTCGGCTGACCAATGATCTTGTGAAGGCCAGAACTTATTCGCCGGGCTTGCTGGAGATGATGGATTTGTATGGGATTGGCGATCATGGCGGCGGACCAACCCGGGCCGTGCTGGACCAGGGCGAGCAGTGGATGCAGCCGGACAAAGTTATTCCCACAATGCAGTTCGGCACAGCGCAAACCTTCTTCAGCAGCGTTGAAAAGAAGGTTGCCCCTGACTCCCCGACCTGGAATTATCAGGCCATGGTTCATGGCGCTGGAGCTTTGCCCACGCCGCCCCCAGGTGAAATATCCATCCCGACTTGGAACGATGAATTGTACTTTGAGCATCACCGCGGCACCTACACCACTCAGGCGAATCAGAAGCGGAACATCCGCGACAGCGAAGAGTGGTTGCTGAACTCGGAGAAGTATTCTTCCCTGGCATGGCTGGATGGTAAGGCCTATCCGCAAACCGAGCTGAATGAAGCATGGAAGAAACTACTATTCAACGAGTTTCACGATCTCGCCGCCGGGTCGGGTATTGGCGTCATTTATAAAGATGCGCAGCGCGACTTCGACCAGGTACATTGGGCGACCGATGAAGTCTCCACCAAAGCCCTCGGCACAGTTGAGGCGCGCATTAACACTCGCGCCGCGGGAGCCGTGCCTGTAGTGATTGTCAATCCGCTGGGATGGGAACGCTCCGGACTGGTCAACGTCGATGTGCAAATGCCGGCCGCAACTCCCAACGGAGTTTCCGTCCTGGATGTAAAGGATCGCGTATTACCGTCACAAGTATTGTCGAGCGATGCCCAGACGAACACCTACCGCCTGTTAGTGGAAGCCAGCGATATTCCCTCGCTTGGCTATGAGGTGTTACATGTCGTGCCGGGTAAGCGAACCTTCCCGAGCGACCTGAAAGTAAGTGGAACGACGATGGAGAATGCATCGCTCAAAGTCACTGTGGATCCCAGCACGGGTTGCATTACCAGCCTCTACGACAAGAAGGATAATTTCGAGGCGCTGGCCCCAGGGGCTTGTGGCGACCAGTTACAGACCTTCAAGGATACTCCGCTGAACGATGATGCTTGGAACATTGATCCAGGCACGCTGGACCACATGAATCCCATCACCGAGGTCGACTCGGTAAAGCTGGTGGAACAGACTCCTTTGCGCGCAGTTATCCGTGTATCGCGGCACTGGCAGAGCTCGAAGTTCGTCCAGGATATCCAGCTGTACGCGAACTCCGACCAGGTCAATATCGTGAACGATATTGATTGGCATGAGACGCATGTTCTGCTCAAGTCAGCTTTTCCGCTGTCAGTGACCAGCAAAATGGCGACTTATGAGATTCCTTATGGAACCATCCAGCGCCCCACCACCCGGGATAACAGCTGGGACGAGGCCAAGTTTGAGGTCTCTGCGCTGCGCTGGGCCGACCTGGGCGATGGGCAACACGGATTCTCGCTCATTAATAACTCGAAGTACGGGTACGATTGCAAAGATAACGTCCTGCGACTTACTCTTCTCCGCTCGCCCGTGTCTCCCGATCCCAATGCCGATCGCGGCCACAACCATTTCACCTTTGCCCTCTACCCGCACGCTGGGGATTGGAAAACCGCGCTTACCGTCCGGCATGGCTACGACTATAACTACAAGCTCAAAGCGATGCAGGTGGAAGCTCACTCCGGTGAGCTGCCATTGGAGCATTCCTTTATTGCAGTGGACGATAGCAACGTAGTGCTGAGCGCGGTCAAGAAAGCCGAAGACGCGAACGGACTTATCCTCCACTTCTATGACTGGGCAGGCAAAGACAGCGATGTCAAAATCCATGTTCCGCCAGGAGCCACGTCGGCAACCATGACCAACCTGATGGAGAAGCCGGAAGGCGGCCCGCTGTCGATTTCCAGTTCGGGCGACGTCACCGTGCCAATCCATCCCTACGACATCATGTCGATTCGGATTGATTATCCCCACGATCAGAAATAAACACCATTGCCGCATTCGAAAGCGATGGGGAATTGATCTGTGAACGGGCTTCAATTGGGGAGATGTTAATGCCGGTCGCCGAATCCATCCGTTGGCGCGGACGTGACGCCACGCGGCTGTCCAATGGTTTGGTCGAGATGACCGCCCTCACACAGGGTGGCCATCTCGCCGACTTCCGCTTCTCTAGTCAAACTGGCGCCCCTTCGGACAACGTCCTTTGGGAATCGCCTTGGATGGTCCCGGGACACGCCGGAAGTCAACAGGACGAGCAATCGGAGACCGGCGGTTTTACAGGCCACGCCCTGTGTCTCGATTATTTCGGAGCGCCGACGCCCGAAGACGACGCTGCCGGCCTTCCGATTCACGGCGAGGCAGGTTCCGCGCGTTGGGACGCGCAGGAATTGTCTGTCGCGGCGGACGCCGCATGTCGATGGACTGTCCACCTACCCGTCGCGCAACTTGATTTCGAACGGATCATCCGTCTGCAGGATCAGGAGACCGTCGTCTACGTGGAAGAGACGGTTTACAACCGGCGCGAAGCGGATCATCCCTGCCAATGGGTAGAGCACGCGACCTTCTCACCGCCATTTTTGAACCACGCTGAAAGCACCCTGGCTGTCTCGGCGACTCTCGGCATCACCTCGCCGACGGAGTATGAAGGTGGTTCGCTGCTCGCCGTTAATCAGGAATTTTCGTGGCCCTATGCGCCGCGCGCGACAGCCGTGGGGTCCACTGTGGATCTGAGGCAACCGTTTTCTTCGGAAGGCTTTGGTTTCGGCGCCGCCGTCGAACTCGATCCACGACGCGACGTGGAATTCCTGGCGGCAATGAACTGGAAACTGCGCCTGGGCGTGGGATATTGCTTTCGCCGGACCGACTTTCCGTGGATGGCCCTGTGGGAAGAGAACTGTGCGCGGCCCGGACCACCATGGAATGGCAGCACCCAGGCACGAGGCATGGAATTTGGCACCACGCCCTTTGGTGCCGGACGTGACGAGGCGCGTCGCGGAGGCAACATCTTTGGAACTCCCATTGGTTGTGTGATTCCCGCGCATGGAAAGAAGACGGCGCGATATTTGATCTTTCTGTTTGCGATTCCCGACGGGATACAGTCCATCGAAGACGTCGAAATTATGGGCGACGCGATCGTGCTTTACGATGAGCGAGTTAAGAGTTCCTTCGCCGTTCCCGCCGCCGGATGCAAGGATTTTCTGGATAACTAACAATTAGATTCAGTGGCTAACTGCAATGGCGACGATGGTCAAGTACAACATATGCATCAGGAAATGAATAAAGTCTAAGCCGATTCGTTGGTAGTGCGATCATCGTATGGCAGTAACGTTCGAACAAAGGGTGACTGGGTGACGAGCAAGAAGGTTGCAGTAGCAACAACGGTAGACGTCCAGCAGCCCAATCGGCTGTTGTGGGTGTTATTCGCTTCCTACTTTACCTTTGGAATTGTGCTGAACGTGGTGGGGGTGGTAATTCCCATCGTGATTCGTCAGTACCACCTCAGCTTGTTCGCCGGCGGCCTTCTGGCCTTTGCTCTCTACATTCCGTTTGGCGTATGTTCAATTCCGGCTGGCCTCGCCGCGGACCGATTTGGTTCAAAACCAGTCGTGCTGGCGGGAGTGTTGTTGATGGCGATTGGCTGTGGCGCCATTCCCTGGGCCGCCAATTTTGTGTCCATCACTGTTCTGGCTTTTGTGATCGGCGCCGGCGTGGCATTGCTCGAAACCGCTGGCAATCCGTTGGTTGAGCGCCTGGATCGGCGTGAGAATTATCACCGCAATCTCACCCTTACCATCGGCTTTTGTGGCATCGGAGCCTTCCTCGGTCCCATCTGCCTTTCCGCCCTGCAGTCGCATGGCCAGCCCTGGCAGCGGCTCTATGTGTACTATGCTTTCCTCTGCCTGGCGCTGCTGATCTTTCTCGCGCTCTCCCATTTTCCTCAAGGAGAGATGCTCGCCCGCGATCAGCTTCGCCCACGCGAGATCGGCAAGGTTCTCGCCCATCCCATCGCCATCACTTACTTTCTCGCCGTCTTTTTTTATGTGGGAGCTGAGGTGGGTACCGCCTCCTGGATCGTGAAGTTCTTCCAGCAGGTGCATGGGCTGGGAGAGGTGAGAGTGACCACTCCCAGCCAAAGCGCGTGGCTCAGCTACCTGCCCGCGCTTCCCGTTTTGACTGTTTCACTATTCTGGGGCTTGCAGGCGATAGGTCGCCTGACCAGCGCTCCCGGAATTCAAAAGCTCGGCGCCCGACCCATGTTGCGCCTCTATACCTTCGGCGCGCTCGCATCACTTGTGCTGGCCACCGTCGCTCCCGTCCATGTGGCCGCGTTCGCCTTTGCCGCGTGCGGATTTTTTACTTCCATCCTCATCACCCTTTTATTCAGCGGCGCCATCCATTCCTTCCGCGAATCGCAAGGCACAATCTCCGGTTTGCTGGTGACAGCGTCCATGGGTGGAGCTGTGATTCCTCCGCTGGTCGGCTTTGCTGCCGACCACCTCGGAATCCAACTCGCCATGATGGTGCCCGCCCTCTGCTTTCTCTATGTCCTCGCCGTCTCTTTCCTCGGAAAAGCCTCCTATGAATGAAAATAAACTTCCCGACAACATCAAGAAGCACTGGATCGGTGTCGACGTCGGTGGCACCAAAACGGCCATCGTGCTTTGCTCTGAACCACCCGTCATCCTGGAGCGAGTCGCATTTGCTACGTTGCCGGAACAGGGCCCACAACGCGCTCTGGACATGATTCAGAAGACCATTCATCAACTCACTGAGAAGCATGGCATCCAGCCGCGCGACATTGCCGCCATTGGCGTCAGCTGCGGAGGTCCATTGGACCGCATTGCCGGAGTCATTCAATCACCTCCGAATTTGCCCAACTGGGACAATGTTCCCATCGTCTCTACTCTGCATCGGGAATTCGGAGTCGATTGCAGGCTGGAAAACGATGCCAATGCCGGCGCCGTCGCCGAACATCGCTTCGGAGCAGGGAAGGGCACGCAGCATATGATCTTCCTGACCATGGGAACCGGCTTCGGCGCGGGCATCATCGCCGACGGCCGCCTGTATCACGGAGTCTCGGACACGGCTGGCGAAATCGGACATGTTCGCCTCACCAGTTCAGGGCCCATCGGGTACAACAAGGCAGGATCCGTGGAAGGTTGGGCCAGCGGCGGTGGTATGGCGCAGACTGCTGTCCAGCAAGTCAAGGCTGCAATCGAAAATGGTGAAGTGACCTCGCTCGCTGCTCAGCTAACCCTCAACAAAACCCTCACCGCCAAAGACGTGGCCGATGCTGCGCGACAAGGTGATCCGGTGTCCCAACGAATTGTCCACAGCACGGCGGAACGCTTAGGAGAAGCTCTCGCCATTCTTGTCGACTTGCTCAATCCCGAGCTGATTGTCATCGGCGGACTTGCCATGCGCTTTGGCGACAGCCTTCTCGCGCCGGCGCGAATCGCCATGCAGCGAGAGGCGCTCGAGGTTCCCGCCAGGGCCTGCAAGATTGTGCCCGCCGCGTTAGGAGAACAGATCGGCGACATCGCCGCCATCTGCGTGGCCATGGGTTTTTAGACCTTCATTGCCAATCGACACTCCGCGCCATCTTCGAATTTCACGAGTCCAGGTCCTTCGAGAACACCCGCAAAGTCATATCCGTCGCGATTTCCTCCGCGCCTCAGCATCCGAATAAAATCTGGATCCCACACGGGCTGCCTCCGCCCACCAAATCAAAATTCAGCGGTCGCTCCGTCCAGGCTTTCAGCACTACCGGCCCGTTTCCAGCTCGGCTAAATAACCGTCCGCGTTTCCCCGCAGCCCGCCGAAATCGCGAACCTGTCTCCATCTATTTCGCTCGAAAGTCTCACTTCTAAAAAATGGATTCAAAGTTACTGTAGTCGAGTGCAAGCTTTTGTCTGTCGAGTCCAACCCTGCATCTATAGGCCGGCGCGAGGCAAGCCTATGTAAATATCACGCTAATACTTCTAAAAAGTCCTTCAATCCCAGTCGTTCGGAGCAACCACGACCTTGAAAATTAACTACACTTACTGTCAATCCAATTCCTGGTGGATGACTTCATCACTAATGACTCAACCTACACCTGATAACTGGAAATCGGATAGCGATTCCATATCGATATCGGCCGCCATTTGCGCACTCAATTGCACATTTCAACTAAGCCGAATCTATGCTCGCAACCATGGAAATTGCTGGCAAAAAACTTCTTGACACCAGTGGTCTGAATCACGATAATTCGATCCCGGGAACCAAATACCCAATTGCACGTCGTTCTAAACTTTTTCGGGGGTCTTACATGAAGCATCGGGAGTGGTGGTCGAACAGGGAACCGCATCGTGACCAGAAAGAATATTCTCTAAATCCGACAGATAGGGGAGCTTCCATTCGGCGGGGCACAGCAAAAGGGCTTTTGTACTTTTGCGCCGTGCTATTCGTCTCGATTCTCTTCTCTGCGGCTGCATTTGCTCAGAACGACGTAGGTACCATCGTCGGATACGTCACAGATCCTTCGGGAGCCGTTGTCAACAACGCTCAGGTCACTGCCACGAACGAAGGAACCAAGGCGAAGCGCACAACATCAACCGACGCGCAGGGCCACTACTCATTTCCAAACCTGCCGCCTGCCCCCTATACCATCTCGGTCGTTGCGCCTGGATTTAAGGAGTTCACCAGCACCGCCAATACCCTCCCGACCAGCACCACCATCGACATCGACACCAAACTGTCGGTCGGCGCGCAATCCCAGACGGTCAATGTATCGGGTACAGCCGCGGTCTTGCAGACACAGTCCGCAGCGGTGCAGTCTGAAATCACCGGCAAACGAGTTCAGTTGCAGGAACTCAATGGCCGCAACCCGGTCTACATGGCGCAATACGCGCCTGGTGTCGCCAGCGGCGCCACCATCTCCGACTTTAACTTTGCATTCAACAGCGGCGATACGTTCAACATCAACGGCGCCCGCACCCAGGACACGGAGTACTTTATCGATGGCGCTCCTGCGGTCCGTACCCGCGACGACGGCGAACTGATTGCCGGCGTCAACACCGATGCTGTGCAGGAAATGCAAGTCCTGACCGCCAACTATTCGGCGGAATATGGCGGCGCTTCCGGCGCCCTGGTCCGCATCGTGACCAAGAGCGGTACCACGAATTTCCACGGTTCCGCATATGAGTACCTGCGCAACGCGGCATTGAACGCCAATACCTGGCAGCGCAATTTGAGTCCTGCGACGCGATATATCACGAATCCGTTCGTCTATAACAACTTCGGATTTTCCGTTGGCGGTCCGGTCTGGATTCCAAAGGTCCACATCACGGACCCCTTGAGGACCAGGTTCTTCTTCTTCATCAACGAAGATTGGGTCCGCTATCGCCAGGGCACCACTTCCTCGCAGACAGAGCCCACCGCAAGAATGCGCGGACAGAACAATGGCGGCACGGGAGCTGACTTCAGCGAGTTGCTGGTCGCGAATCCCTTTTACCCAACCGGAACGCAGATCTACGAGCCCGGCACTTGCCCGACCAAGGGTGCACCCACTTGCGTCGCTTACCCAGGAAACTTTATTCCGGCAGCGCAGTTGAGCCCCAACGGTATGGCGATCATCAACTCGTCTCCTATCCCAACCCCCGGTTATCAGAGCGGAGCCAATAACTGGCTCGGTACCGCTCCGAACCCGATCAATCAGCGGAAAGGTCAAATCAACGGAGACCTGCTGACTTCGCCAAACAACCACATCACGTTCCGGCGCTCTGACAATACCTATACCTCGGTGAACCCGTTCAACGAAAGCAACGACCTGGTGCCGACTATCCAGCCTCGTCCGAACCAGGTCAACTCCCTGGGCTGGACTTGGACGATCAGTCCGACCATGATCAATGAGGCGCACTTCAGCGTCAGTATCGACGATGTGTACACCAATCAGCAGCCCGGCGGTCTCGGGTTGAATCGTTCCTCCGTAGGCGGCCGCGCGGTCACGCCGTATTCGCCCAACGGAATCGATTTTGCCTACATCGTTGCCGGTCCCAAGAGCATTGAGAACAAGATCCCAACTGTCAGCGTTCCGATCTTTGCCAGAACATCAACGGCGGTCCGTATCCTTCCACTTCTTCGGGTATCATCTATGCCGGCACGGATAGTTTGACGAAGGTATGGGGGAACCACACTTTCAAGGGCGGCATCTTCTTCGACTACGCGGGTGAGAATGATGACGACCAGATCAACGTCTCCACGGTCCCTGGCGGCGCCAGCAACCAGAACGGTACGTTCTTCTTGAGCGATACCGGCACGACAGCGAACGGCACCACGGGCGTCGGCGAAGCGAACCTTGCCCTCGGCCTGGCTGATAGTTACACGGAAATCGGCACCCGCGCATTCACTGTATGGCGCGGTAAATTGTTCGAGGAATTTGCCCAGGATAACTGGCAGGTCACCCCGAAGTTGAACGTCGATTACGGTCTGCGTGTCAGCACCAACCTTCCGCCGTATGCGCAGTGGGCCAACGCGGATTACTTCGATTCCTCTCTCTACAATCCCGCCAATGCTGTCACCGTCAACTCCTCGGGCTTGGTTGTTCTGGGTACCGGCAATGCCTATAACGGCATCGTCGTTCCGGGATTCAGCGCCTGGCCGTCTGCCGCAGCCAAGCATAATGTGCTTGCCGCGACAGATCCTACATTGTGCGCCGGCAATCCTTGCAGCAGCTTGTTTGCTCCCAATCTACGCAAGGGATTTGTGAACAAGACGACCCAATGGCAGCCGCGTATTGGCTTCGCCTATCAGATCTATCCGAAGACTGTAATGCGCGCCGGTATTGGCCGGTTCGTGGAAAACAAGGGCATCATCGACAACGTCTTCCCGGGCGGCAACTCTCCGTTCCAGCCGACGGTTACCGTCAACCAGGCCGTGAAGGTAGACAATCCGGGTGCGAATATCACCACGGGTGTCGAGCCTGCCATTACGTTCACCAGCATGAGCCAGAATCTGGTTCCTCCAACCCGCGTGAATTGGAACTTCTCGGTTCAGCAACAGCTTCCGTGGCACTCCACAGCAACTATCGCCTATGTGGGCGCCGCCGGCAGACATAACTGGATCGATCACGATATCAACCAGGTTCCCGCAGGAACTGTGACCAATCCCGCCAACGCTGGCAAGCCCCTTCAGCAGCTCCGGCCCTATAAAGGTTTCAACTTTATCGATCTGGAGTATGCCGGAGCCAGTGAGTCCTTCAACTCTCTGCAACTGTCCTATCAGAAGCAGTTCGGCATAGGCTCCGAAATCGGCGCCGCCTATACTTGGTCCAAGGACATGGATAGTGGTTCCAACTACCACACCATCGTCCCTGACACCTACAACACGTCCAACCTGTGGGGGCCTTCGGAGTATGACAAGCGCAACGTCTTTACTCTGAACTTCCTCTATACTTTGCCGTTCTGGAATGCACAGAACACCCTCACCACCAAGTTGCTCGGCGGCTGGCAGTTCAGCGGTAGCGCGCAGGCGCAAACCGGCTAGCCCTGCTCTATAGGTGCTGGTTCCAGCAACGATTACGCGGGCGTCGGCGAAACGGGCAGCTTCAACTGCAACAAACTACTCCGTGGGCCAGTTCTGGGTCCAGCATGGTGCGGTCACGTACTCCCAAAAAGTTTGCCGGCCCAAGTGGTACCACCGGCAGCGCGAAGTGGTTCAATACAACCAACGGTGGTGCAGCAATCTGGACCGCTCCTCCTGACCGGCACGTTTAACCTGCAGCAGGGTATTCGTGACAACATCTACTCGCCCGGTATTTCGCTGAAGATGTGGAACCTGGCACTGATCAAGACGTTCCGCGTCTACAAGGCGAACGAGTTCCAGTTCCGTGCTGAAGCGTATGACGTCTTCAACTACGCGACTCTGGGCGGCGCAAACTACACTCCCACTTCCTCGCAGTTTGGCGAAGTGACCAGCAAGAACAACACAGCTCGCAACCTGCAGGTGGGTCTGCGCTATCAGTTCTAAATTGCAATCTCAACCACTTCCGCACAGCCCAAAGCTGTGCGGAAGTTAGAAGTCAAAACCGCTCCCGTACAGCCCCAAGCTGTGCGGGAGTTTTTTTGGCCTCGCTATAAATGCCTAACTCCCTTCGATCGACTTACTCCTCCATCCAGTTCACGTTGCGCCACGAAGGATGTGCGGCGTAGTATACGTATGGACAAGATGCGACCCAATTTATCGAGCTTCACTGCGCATTCTAAGTTGAATCCGCGACTAAGTGGCGAAGTTGAAAACTTCGCACGAGTTATTGGTCTCAGCCCGGGTGAGCTATGCGTAGGTTGAAGCCATAGATCGTAAAATCCAATGAAAGACAACATAAGATCAAGGTGGAATTCCTAATGGATTCAGATGGAGTAACAAGAAGAGACTTTCTTGTAGGTGGAGCGACGGCAATCGGAGCTTTGGCGACGACGGATGTGTTTGGGCAGAGTGGAGCTGCGGCGGCGCCGGCAGATGGGTCCCGACCGGTCCTGCATATCATCGGCTACTCTCACATCGATGCGGCATGGTTATGGCCATGGAGAGACGGCTCGAACCTGGTACTGACGACGGCGCGCAGCGCGCTCGATCGCATGAAGGAAACTCCGGGCTTTCGCTACAGCCACTCCTCCTCGATGCATTACCGCTGGATCCAGCAGGCCGACCCGGAGATGTTTGCGGAGGTTCAGCAGCGCATTCGGGAAGGAAGATGGGAAGTGGTCGGCGGCTGGCCGGTAGAGCCGGACTGCAACATTCCCGCGACGGAGAGTTTTGTACGCCAGGGATTGTACGGCAAGAAGTATTGTCAGCGTGCGCTGGGCGTGGACGTCAAGATCGGCTTCAATCCGGATTCGTTCGGCCATGCGGCTGGACTGCCAACGATTCTCAAGCAATCCGGATATAACTACTACGTCTTCATGCGCCCGGCCCCGGGAAATCAGAACAACATAGCGTTGCCTTTATTGTTCTGGTGGGAAGGCCCGGATGGCTCCCGCGTTTTGACGCTGAGGATTCTGCATTCCTATGACAACCCCGCGTCGCGCATTCCAGAGGTGGCCAAGACCAGCTTTGCTCCGGGATTTACCCACGGAGCATTTTTTCTGGGAGTGGGCGACCACGGCGGCGCCGTAACCAAGGAGCAGATCCAGCAGGTCCTGCAACTCCGCAACGACAGCAGCCTGCCGGAGCTTCGCTGGAGCACCACCCGGGAGTTCTTTCAGGCCGTGGAAGCCTCGCCGGCCATGGCAAACCTGCCGGTCGTCAAAGGAGGACTACAACACCATGCGCGAGGATGTTATTCCGCCAACGGCGAGGAGAAGTATCAGAATCGCCGGTCGGAGCGGGCCATGGTGGAGTCGGAGAGTCTCGCGTGGCTTGCCAATCGCACCCTGAACCGGAGCTATCCCAAGGCGGCTTATGAGGACGCCTGGTGGAACATTCTGTTCAACCAGTTTCACGATCTGCTGGCCGGCTCAGCGCTCTATTCCGACTATCAGGACGCGCGCGATGGACTGGGAACAGCCTGCCAGACCGCCAACGCTTCCAAGATCACCTCGCTGGAGTCGATCGCCAAGCAGGTCGACCTGAGCCAGGCCGAAGCCGGCGTTGTGTTCGCCTTCAATCCGCTGCCCTGGCGGCGCAGGGCGTTTCTGCAATACATCCCCGGCGGACATCATCGCCAATCGCCCATCACCTACCTGAAAGCGCAGGACGGCACCAAAGTTCCTGTTCAGGTCCGGCCGTCGGAAAGTATGACGATCTTCTATACCCGCCTGGCCGCATGGGTAGATCTGCCGCCGTTCGGTTATCGAGTATTCTCCGAAGAGTTTGATTCAGCCACGCCGCCGGCTCCTGCGTACGGCTCATCCGCGACAGTATCGGAGAATGGCTTTGGAATCTCCTCGCTCAAAGCCTCCAATGGTACCGAACTGCTGGCGTCGTCAATTGGCCTGGTCGCCATCTCCGATCCCAGCGATACCTGGGCGCATGAAGTGGTGGAGTTCCGCAATGAGATCGGCCGGCCGACGCTGATCTCTTCCAAGGTGATGGAAGACGGCCCGGTGCTCCGGGTCACGCGTCAGCGACTGCGCTGGCAGCAGTCGGAGATTGCCGTCGATATCAGCACCTTTCCTCAGTCCGACATCGTCAAGCTCCACTTTGTCATCAACTGGAACCAGCATGAACAGATTCTCAAGCTGGAAATTCCCACCGGCTTGACGAATCCGCAGGTCTTCGCCCAGGTTGCCGGAGCGGTTGCGGAACGATCCACCAACGGCCACGAACAGCCCTACCATGACTGGGTGGCGGTGCAGGGCACGTCGCAGGGTAGCGATTACACGGTAGCGCTGCTGAATAACTGCACCTACAGCTACGACTGCCTGAACGGTCTGCTGCGCACCATCCTGATTCGCTCCGCACCCTATGCCCGACACAATCCTTCGCCGGTGTCCGACAGTCTGGATGCCTGGCAGGACCAGGGAAGGCAGGAGAGAATCTTCTGGTTGGTGGGTCGCTCCGGCAAGTATCCGGAGCAGAATCTGGACCGGCTCGCCAACGAGTTACAGTCGCCCGCCGAGTATGTCATGGATTCCCGGCACGGCGGCAACAAGGGCTGGGAGGATTCCTTTCTGGAAATCACTCCAGACTCGGTCTCTGTGCTGGCCATCAAGCAGGCTGAGAACTCCTCCGACGCCATGATCATCCGGCTTCAGGAGCGTTCCGGCCAGCCCAACACGGCCCACCTTCGATCTTCTCTTCTCCACCTCGACACCCAGGTCCCGCTGAAGCCCTGGGAGCTGAAAACCCTGCGCATCGATACCGCCAAGGGCGCTCATCCCCAGGTTAAATCCGTCTCCACCCTCGAAACCTAGAGGATAAACAATAGAGGAATCGTACGGTCGCCGCTCAAACGCAGTTCCCATGCGCGGCCGTACGATTTCCGCAATCCGTGAACTCACAACGGTTGTACCGCCCGTGGTGGATGGGATCGGCAAAATGATGCGTGCGTATTGCGCGATCCGACTGGCGAAACGGATGAGCATCCATCGGTGACGGAGCCTCTCCAGGACCCATCATCCCTTCAGAGATTTCCACCAGATATACTTTCGCACTACGAATGAGGAGCTGAGTGGTATGAAGCGTCGAAAGTTTCTCAAGCTGGCGACCGCGGCCGCAGTCACGCCCCCCTGGGCTCTGGCGCAAATAGCGGGCCGCACGGATGTAAGCAGTTCTGTGGTTGTTCTCAGCGCGTCCGCGACAGCTCGGGAGTCGAAGGCGGCACAGGTGCTTGTCGAAGAGGCGGCCAGGCGCTGCGGCATCTCCTGGCCGGTGGGCAATGCCAAAAAAAACAACGCGAGCGTCACGATTTATCTCGCCACGCAGCAGTCGCTCGATAAGTTACCGAAACGTGATCTGGTTCCCGAGTCAGCGATTCGCGGATTGCCGCCCGATGGATTTCTACTCCGAAGTGGACAACCCACTGATGGGCAATGGATCGCCATCATCGGCGCCGATGAGCGTGGACTTTTATTTGGAGTGGGCAAACTGCTTCGCCTCATCGACTTCGGCAGACAGCAAGCCAGCGTCCCCGCAAGCCAGTTGAATCTTACAAGTCACCCAGAATATAAACTGCGCGGTCAGCAGCTTGGATATCGCCCCAAAACGAATGCCTACGATGCCTGGTCAGTCGAAATATGGGACCAGTACATTCGCGAGTTGGCCATCTTCGGGAACAATGCCATCGAACTCATTCCACCTCGCTCGGACGATCTTCCCGACAGCCCCCACTTTCCTCTTCCTCCCGCCCAGATGATGGTGGAGATGTCGCGCATCGCCGACAGTTATGGACTGGATGTGTGGATATGGTATCCGGCCATGGATCGCGACTATGACAATCCTGCCACCGTGGAGAATGCGTTAAAGGAGTGGGGACGCACCTTTGCCATGCTGCCGCGTGTCGATGCAGTGTTTGTTCCCGGAGGAGATCCCGGCCACACCGAGCCGAAATACCTGCTGGCATTGCTGGAGAAACAGAAGAAGAATCTGCAGCAGCATCATCCGAACGGACAAATGTGGGTTTCACCGCAAGGCTTTGATGCGGACTGGATGCAGGAATTTTTCAGCATTCTGCGACAGCAGAACACCCGGCAGTGGCTGGACGGAGTTGTCTTCGGTCCGCAGTCCCGCCTCACAATAACGGAAATGCGTCGCGCTATCCCAAATTATCCAATCCGCTGTTATCCCGACATCACCCACAGCATTGAATGCCAATACCCCGTGCCCGACTGGGATGTTGCCTACGCATTGACCGAAGGCCGCGAAGTAATCAACCCGCGTCCCCGTGGAGAAGCGAATATCCTGCGGAGCATTCTGCCCGGAACAGTGGGTTTCATTACATATTCCGAAGGCTGCAATGACGACGTGAATAAGTTTGTCTGGAGCGCACTTGCCTGGGATTCCCGGCAGACCGTCACCGACGTCCTTCGCGACTTCGCGCACTACTTTATCGGAACCCCGCAAGCCGAAGGCTTCGCGCAAGGTCTCATGCACCTGGAGCGCAATTGGCAAGGACCGTTGGCAACGAACAGTCACGTCGATGTCACGCTCGAGCGCTTTCAGGACATGGAACGGAGCTGTTCGCCGGCCGTCATGGAGAACTGGAGATTTCAGCAGGCTCTCTATCGTGCCTATTTCGACGCCTTCGTTCGCCGGCGCTTGCTGGACGAAACGGCACATGTCGAACAGGCCAGCGACCAGCTGGCGACGATGCTGGGTATCGGCTGGGGCGCTGTGCCATTGGGAATTGGAGATGCACCTGCCACCTCGCCGCCCAACGGCCTTCTCCCGGAGCCGCTGCTGGCCAAAGCGCTGACGATCCTGGAAGAAACGATCACCCAGCCGATTGCCGACGATTTGCGGACCCGGATCATGGAACTCGCAGCAGCGTTGTTTCAAAGCATTCGCATGCAGCTTGCCGTCGAACGATATCAGGGCGAGGCTGTAGAACGCGCAGCGAACCTCGACACCTTGGATACACCCGTCAGCAATACCATGTGGATGCGCGCACAAATTCTAGATATCCAAAAAACTACCGATCCCATGGCGCAAATTGCTGCAATTCGGTCTCTGCTGTTTCGTACAGATCCAGGTCCGGGCGGTTTCTACGACCAGCTGGGAAATGTTTCCAGCCGTCCGCATTTGGAGCTGGGGCCGGGAAGTGTGCAAGATCCCGAACTGCGCAATTCGCCGTTCATCGGCTTTCGATATCCAGATCCATTCCACGGCGGTGCTCCCATCGCGTGGAAATGTTGGGCAGAATCTCTGTTTGATGCGCCGCTTACCATGCGGTATTCCAACCTCGACCCAAAGACGCCGTATCGCTTGCGTGTCGTGCATTCGGGGGACGCGCCCCATATGAAACTCCGTCTCGTGGCCAATGATACGATCGAGATTCACCCCTATGTGCTGCGCGCCTGGCCGCCTGCACCGCAAGAGTTTTCCATCCCTGCTACCGCGACTGCCGGCGGGGAATTGAAGCTGGCATGGACCCGCGAGCCAGGCCTGGGCGGCAATGGGCGCGGTTGTCAGGTCGCCGAGGTCTGGTTGATCCCAACCCCAACAACGGAGCCTTCGTAATGGAAATTGGCGACAATACGCCGAACAATGTGCAGCCCAAGAATTGGAAGGGGAATCGCCTTCGGGCGCGGCTCGACGCAGGCGACTATGTCCTGGGTCTCACCATCACCAGCAGCAATCTTGAAACTGCTGTGCTGGCTGCCAAGCTGGGCTTCCATTTTTTGTGGGTGGAAATGGAGCACTCCCCGGTATCGCTCGAAACCTTGCGCGGCATCGTGCTGGCCACACGCGGGCTCGACGCTGCCGTCATTGCCCGCGTCCCGGTGGTCGCCCTATGGACAGCCAAGCGTGTCCTCGACCAGGGCGTCCGGGGAGTAATTTTCCCGTTTGTGTCCGATCCGGATCTGGCACAGACCGCCGGCAAGGCGTGTCGCTATCCGCCCGCAGGCTTGCGCGGCTCCGGCGCAGGCTTGGCCACCTCAACATGGTTTGAGCCCGGAAACTACTACGACTCCGCGGATGCCCATGTGTTGACCGTGTGCGTCATTGAGGAAGAGCGGGCCCTGGCCCATGTGGACGCCATTGCCGCCACTCCAGGTGTCGACGTTCTCTTCATCGGCACCAGTGACCTGTCCTTTTCGCTGGGATTGCGCGGCCGGCAGAACGAGCCGAAGCTTCAGGAGGCAATCGAAATCATCAAGGCTGCCGCCCAGCGTCATAAGAAATTTCTCGGCAGACCTGCCCGGAACGCGGACGAGGTCCTTCGTTTTCACAAGGAGGGTTTTCAGTTCTTTCAGTCTGTGACCGAACTGGGACTCATGCGGCTGGGGGCTAAAGAAGTTCTCGAGCCGCTTGGTATCGATATGTCTGCTGGCAATAAGACCGCCATGTACTGACCTAGTCACCCGCATCGCTGGGCAGCTGCTCAGCGGCCAGTCGAGCCAATCGCAGTCTGTCGAGGCGGGCAATCTCCACGGATTGCTGAGGATCGATCACGTCCAATCGAACCCGCGTCACCCCGCGGTCCCTCATGCCCAGCATATGGGCAGCTTCTGAAGACAGATCCGCAATCCGGGTGTCCGGAACCGGCCCCCGATCATTGACCCGCACCACAATCCACTTGCGAGTGCGAAGATTTGTCACTTTTACCCAGGTACCCAGCGGTAGCGATCGGTGGGCACAGGTCAGGTCGTACATGTTGAATGTTTCACCATTGGCCGTTTGCTTTCCTTGAAATTGCGGGCCATACCACGATGCCAGACCGATCTGGTGCCAATCGTACTTTTTCTTTGGCGTTGTAGGTGCGGATGAAACTCCCGCCAACGGAGCAGTTTTGCCGGCTGGACTCGACTCAGATACCACTAAAGCGCCGGGGCGCTTGGCATGGATGCTATGCAGGCTCAGGGTCAGGCCGATGGACAAGCCCGCCGCAACAGAAAGGACGCGGCGAACCGACGATGGAGGATGAACATTCAGAATCGTATTTTCGCTAAGAATTCTCATAGTTGGAAACATCTCCAATTTTACCCGCGTCGACAAGCTAAGTCAAAGAAATAAATAGACTTACGCGAGAATTTACTTGCAATTCCATCTCAATTGTGTTACCCATGAATTGCAGTGGAGCGCCCTCAAACGCTTCTCTGTCCCCCTACAGGTGGATTTCTTGTTGCCTCCGTCCAGCCCGCTTTCTGCCCAGGATTACTCCGACGTTGCGGCGACAGAGCGGCCTTTGACGTCCAGTCCGGATTTGAATTCTTCCCCATCCTCGCCTCCAACCGTTCTTTCTATCGCAGGCTTCGATCCGTCCGCTGGTGCTGGGGTGCTGGCGGATTTGAAAACGTTCGCCGCCGTCGGGGTATACGGCATGGCGTGTATCACTGCGCTGACCGTTCAGTCCACGCAGGGTGTTCGCCGGGTCGTTGGGGTGGACACCGGCATCGTCATTGAGACGCTGGATTGCTTGGTCGAGGATGCCTGCTTCAGCGCAATCAAAGTAGGTATGCTCGGCCACGTTTCCATGGCACAGGCCGTCGCCGGCTGGCTCGCCCAGCGGCAACAGGTCCCTGTCGTACTTGATCCTATCACTAGATCCAGCTCCGGCAGCGACTTGCTGGGGGTCGGAGGTCTCGATATCCTGCGGGGTGCTTGGCTGGCGCGAGCCGACTGGATTACTCCCAATCTGGCTGAGCTGGCTGCTCTTACAGGGAGATCCGTGCCGGCAAACGGCGCCGAAACCGAGGAGGCGGCCCGGGCGCTGGCAACGATGGCAGAGCAGCAGGGGAACCCAGGATTGAAGGTCGTGGTCACGGGCGGTCATGCCGATATCCCCAGCGACCTGTTACTCATGGGTAACGACTGCCGCTGGTTTCCCGGCGAGCGTATTCACACCAATTCAACCCACGGCACAGGATGTGCCTTCTCTTCGGCTCTAGCCGCTAGAATTGCGCTCGGAGACGCGCCCATCGCAGCCGTGCAAGCCGCCAAACAGTACGTGGCCGGCGCCCTTCGACACGCTTATCCCGTCGGCAAGGGCATTGGTCCGCTAAATCATTTCTGGCAAAAGGGTTACCGTTAAGCGCAACCACCCGCCGACGGACACAACCGTTGCCTACTTTCCCGATAACTATTTCGTTACCTTAGTGACTCTTAAGAGTAACTGGGCAAATGTGACTTATCCATGTATTCTGAAGCTGAATTCGCAGAAACGACTTGTGGAGCGGGTTCTGTCGGGTCTGAAGAATCCAAGTTGGAGTCCGTCCCCGTGGATGAATCGGCCCAGAAGAATGCGCACCCGGGTTCCCTGCTAGAGCTGCGGAACTCTGTCCGATTTCCCGTGCGGATGAAAGTCAGAATTCAAACGGATACCGGCGAAGAGGACGCGGAGACCATCAATGTTTCCGCCAGCGGTTTGCTGCTCGCCTGTTCCCGCATATTGGAGGCGGGTAGTGCAATTGAAGTTGAAATGATCATGCCCTCGGCTGCTCTGGGGACACCCGACGACGTACGCGTACATTGCTGTGGACGGGTGATTCGTTCCTCTAGAAGGGGCCCCGCCCGAGTGGAAGTTGCCACCATAATAGATAGCTACGAAATGCTTTCCTGAGGCACGTATGCCTGTAATTTCTGCCGACGCTAACAAGAAAAAGACGAATTCGCATTTTGGCCCTGAGCCAGCCTCAGAGTCTAAGCCCACTACGGGTGCGGAGCAAAACCCGCCCGGAGTCCCCGAAGAGTCCGCTGGAATCCGTATTATTTTGGCCGACTCCCAAGCCATCTACCGCGTGGGAATCCGCAAGATTTTCGCGGTCGAGGATGACATGCGGGTGGTCGCGCAGGCGGAAAACTATCCCGGCCTGCTGGCTGCCCTGGAAAGATTTCCCTCCGACATTGTCCTGCTCGACGGAGGCATGATTTCCGGCCAGGCCGAAGCCATTCCCGATTTGCTGCGGCGCGCTCCCAACGCGAAGCTTGTCGTCCAGGTCAGCGAAAATAGCGAGGGCTTTATCGTCGATCTCTATCGGCGCGGCGTTCGCGGCGTCATCTCGCGTTCCATCTCGCCCGACCTCCTGATTCGCTGTGTCCGCAAGATTGCCGAAGGCGAAACCTGGATCGACAATCAGTCGGTCAGCTGGGTCATTGACGCCTATCGCGCCGAGGCCAGCACCTTAACCAATCCCAGGCTGCAGCCTCGTCTCTCGCCGAAAGAGCTTTCCATTATCGGCTGCGTCACTCAGGGAATGCGCAACAAGGAAATTGCCTACAAGATTGGCACCACGGAACAGGTAGTGAAAAATTACCTGCGAAAGATTTACGACAAGCTGGGAGTCTCGGATCGTCTTGAATTGGCCCTGTATTGCCTGCACCATCAGCTCTTGAAACAGCCGTCCGCCAATACCGAGTCCGGCCAAAGCCACGGTTCAGGAGATCAATCTCGGCCGCATTCGTCCGTAACGTGGGTGGGGAACCGATCACCCTGCTTGGCCGTGACACTCAAGCCTCTAGGTTGTGGGCGTGCTCCTCGATCGCTCCAGCAGGCTGATCATCTCTCCCAGTTCCTTCTCGGAAAGATGATCCAGCATCGCGTGCACCGCGCTTGTCACCACCGGGTCAAGTTCCTTCAGCCGCTCCAATCCGGAGCTTGTAATCTTCGTCACGACTACCCGGCGATCGCTCTCTCCGCGCTCTCTCCGTACCAATCCTTGCCGCTCCAGGCGACCCAGCAGCCGTGTAATGTCGGGGTCCTGGCTGATCAGTCGTTCCCCTATCTCCGCGCAGGATAGGCCCTGCTTTCCAGCCCCGCGCAAAATCCGCAGTGAATTGTATTGCGTCTCGGTAATGCCATAGGGTTTCAGTTTCATGTGCAGCAAATGCTGCATCCGGTCCGCAGTGCGCACGACGTTCAGGAATGCCTCCGCGTGGACGCTGGCGAAGGATTTCGTTTGGCGAAGTTCTTGTTGCAACAGACCCGTCGTCGTTGGCTGGCCGGTTGTCGCGACGGTTCCATCACCGGGGGCGCGCGATCGTGCTTCCTTCGCTGCCGTCGTTTGAGGATTTTTCACTTGGCTGGGGCGGGGGCTCACTATGCTTGTTATAACAGATGAATTTCGACGCTGAACAGCCGCAGGCCGGGCTGCATTCCGATCGCCGGCGACACACGGCAGCATCAATCGATGGCAAGATTCAACTGGTGCCGCACATCCGCGCCGTGAACCCAGAAAATCACGTCTTCCGCAATGTTGGTCGCGTGGTCGCCAATCCGTTCCAGATTACGCGCAATAATAATCGTGTTCAGCGCCTGCTCCGTCCACTCCGGATGTTGCTGGATGGCGAGAATCATCGCCTGGTGGACATCCCGGTTCATCTGGTCGACGTCATCGTCCATGGCCAGAACAGACTTGGCCATGGCCACATCGCCGTCCAGCAGGGCTTGCAGTGCGAACCGGATCATGCGTTCTGTCAGTTCGCCCATCTGGTGCATGTCTACGGATAGATCGGCGTGGGGCATTTGCAGAAGTTCCGCTGCCCGCTCTGCGATGTTGACCGACTGGTCCCCGATCCGCTCCAGATCGCCGTTGATTTTAATCACAGCTAACAGGAATCGCAGGTCAATGGCCATCGGTTGCTCCATCGCCATCAGATCGTACGCCATCTCATCCACGGAACGCTCAGTGGCGTTGATCGCCGTTTCATTTTCCAACACGTGATGCAACAACACCAGGTCGGACTTTAGATAGCCGTCCATGGCGCAATCCATGGTCTGCTGCGCCAACGCGGCCATGGCCAGTAGTTTGTCTTTCAATTGCGCCAGCTGTTGCTGGTAATGGATGCGCGGCACGCAGTTCCTCCCCGGCCCGTGAAGAATACACCTAATTGTCGCTCAAAGAGTTTGAGATTTGGTGAATGTTTTATCCCAGCCGCCGACCCGCTTCCTTGGCCGCTTCATAGATCTGCTGGAAGGATTCGACTGCATACAACACCGGCTGCATCTCAGAAATCGAAAATTCGTGCTCCAACACCCGGTCGAGATCGAAGTCGCGAATCTCCGGTCCCCCTCGCACTACGTAAGAACACTCGCCGTGGGAGGAGATCAGGCCGCTGCCATACACCTTGATGCCGCCCTGCTGACGGATCACGCCAAACTCCACCGTAAACCAGAACAGCCTGCCCATGCGCGTCAAGTCCTCTTTGCGCCCGGCCATGGCGCCGCAAACCCGGCCATACTCGCGCAAAAAGTCCGCAAATATAGGGTGCGCATGCATCGGTACATGACCAAACACGTCATGAAAGATGTCGGGCTCCGGTGTGTATTCAAGCGAGCTTCGATCCCGCAATCTTGTGGTGGTCGGAAAACGCCGCGCCGCCAGCATCTCGAAGAACGCGTCCGCGGGTAAGTAACCGGAAACGGCCGTGGAATTCCAGCCGGTGCGGGGCTCCAGCTTTGACGATACCGCCGCGAGTTCCGGGATGCGGTCCTCGCGCAGGCCAATCTGCTCAAATCCATCCAGATATTCCTGGCAGGCGTAATGGCGCAGCTGCGGCATGCATCGACGGACCAGCTCCGACCATGTGGCGTGCTGGTCTGGCGTGTACGCAGCCCAATCCTGTTCGATGAGATATGGCCGCGCAACGACCAGCCGCTCATTTTTGATTTGCGCAGGACTCAGCTGTTCGTGGTGGGTCGCCATGGCGAGGGTTCCTTCCGCTGCGCCGCCGGCTGCGCTACAGGCATCGCGGCTATTCCGGCGTGGCTAAACCCTTCAGGATGCCGCTCGCAAGGCAAGCCTGTCAATGGTCCGCGATCCCGGGTAGTAGTTCGCGGAATGACAGGCTACTCGTAGTTGCCGGTACGTGGTCCCGGGCAGCAGCCTGCTGCTAGGCAACTCTCCCCTGCCGGGTATATTGTGATTTTGACCGCCGCGAGCCCACCCGGCGGATGTTCTCTGCACTTCGGGAGGTACTCCATGGCCTTCAGCGCCAAGCACCCATCTCTGCAATCCGTTTCTGCAGCCCAAAAAGATTTTCTGCCGCTGAACGGTACCGACTATGTCGAGTTCTATGTGGGCAATGCCCGTCAGGCTGCATATTTTTACCGCGCCGCTTTCGGCATGAAGCTGATCGCCTACGCCGGCCCGGAAACAGGGCTGCGCGACCGCGTCTCCTACGTCGTCGAGCAGGGTCACGTTCGTTTTGTATTGACCACCCCGCTGCGCTCCGGCAACCCCATTGCCGACCATATTGCGAAGCATGGCGATGGCATTAAGGACATTGCACTCTGGGTAGACGACGCGGTGTCGGCGTGGCTCGAAACTACCCGACGTGGCGCTCGCAGCGTCCGCGAACCCTGGGTTCTGGAGGATGCCCACGGCTCCGTTTCCATGGCCTCGATCGCCACTTACGGCGATACCGTCCATACTTTTGTGGAGCGGCAGAATTATCACGGCGTATTTCTGCCGGGATTTCGTCACGTGACCCATGATCCTGTCGTCCGCCCCGTCGGACTGAAATACATCGACCACGTGGTTGGAAATGTGGGCTGGAACGAGATGAATGCGATGGTCGATTTCTATCGCGACGTGATGGGTTTTGAGATGTTTCAGAGCTTCGACGACAAGGACATTTCCACCGAGTACTCCGCGCTGATGTCAAAGGTGATGTCGAATGGCAATGGCCGCGTCAAATTTCCCATCAACGAGCCTGCCGAAGGCCGAAAGAAATCACAGATCGAAGAGTATCTGGACTTCTATCAGGGACCCGGCGCACAGCATTTGGCGCTGGCGACGGATGACATCCTGACGACGGTCACCAGGCTCCGCGATCAGGGCGTGGAGTTTTTGCGTGTACCTGAAACCTACTACGAAGAACTCGAGTCTCGCGTAGGCAACATCGACGAGCCTCTGGAAGAGCTCAAGCGCTTGAACCTGTTGGTCGATCGCGATGAGGAAGGCTATTTGCTGCAGATTTTCACGCGCCCGGTCGAAGATCGCCCCACCGTCTTCTTTGAAATCATCCAGCGCAAGGGCGGCCGCAGCTTCGGTAAAGGCAACTTCAAGGCGCTGTTTGAAGCCATCGAGCGAGAGCAGGGACTGCGCGGCAACCTGTAAGGATTGGCATGAAACTGTGCACGTTTGAAGTCAGTACGCATCTTGGACGCCACAGCAGATTGGGTGCCATCGATCCCGGTGGTGTCATTGATTTGCGCTTCGCCGCCGCGCATCATCTGGGAAACGATCGGCTGGCGGAGGCGCTGGTGCCCCCGTCCCTGCGGGGGCTGCTCGAAGGCGGAGCCGATGCCATGGATGCAGCACGGCAGGCCATCGCCTTCCTTACTCCCGAGATCCGCAGGAGCAGCAAGGAGGAGACAATTCGCTACTCGTGGGATGAGATTCGCTTGCGTACGCCGCTACCGGACGCGCGTTCCTTACGCGATTTTTTTGCCTTTGAGGCGCATGTGAAGATGGGCTTTGAAAAACGTGGAGAACCTATGCCCAGGGAATGGTACGAAATTCCCGTTTACTATCAGACCGGCCATCACAATTTGATCGGCACAGATCAGGATGTCCTCTGGCCTTCATTTACCCAGCGCTTCGATTATGAACTGGAACTGGCCGCCATCATTGGTCGTGAGGGACGCAACATCCCAGCAGCAGAAGCGCATCAATACATCGCGGGTTACACCATTCTCAACGACTTCAGCGCGCGCGATATTCAGCGTCGCGAAATGAGAGTACGCCTCGGGCCCGCCAAAGGAAAACACTGGACCAGCGCCGTTGGCCCGTGGATGGTCACCTCGGATGAAATTCCCGATCCCTACTCGCTCGACATGGTCGCGCGTGTGAATGGGGACGAGTGGTCGCGCGGAAACTCCAGCGATATGCACTGGAAGTTTGAACAGATGATCGAGTTTCTTTCCCAGGACGACACCATCTATCCCGGCGATATTCTTGGCTCCGGGACCGTCGGCACCGGTTGCGGTCTGGAATTGGATCGCTGGGTGCAACCGGGCGATGTCATCGAATTGGAGATCGAAAAAATCGGCGTGCTGCGCAATCGCGTGGTGCGTCCGCAACATCCCAGTTGCTGAAGCGTTTCTGCAAAGGAGGATCGCGAATGTATCCGCTGAAGAAAGGAAAGACAGCTACCCAGGCGCATGTCGGCTTGCCCGAGGGAACCTTTGAAGAGGAGCACGGGCGCAAAGGTTTTTACGGCAAGGCCAGTCATCTCTACCATGCGCACGCACCCACCGGTTGGACGCGTTTTGAAGGTAAGCTGCGACCGCATCTTTTCGACTTGAACAAGCTGGAGCCGACTGACCTGCATGACCCCCAGGGCGCCCCGATTGCGTTCCTTGGCAATAACGAAATCACTGTCTCCGTTTCGCGCCGGTCGCGTCCGATGCCGTTTTATTTTCGCAATGCCGACGGCGATGAAATGGTATTCGTGCATCGCGGCAGCGGCGTCATCGAGACGGACTTTGGCCCGCTGCAATTCGAGAAAGGCGACTACATCAACCTTCCGCGCGCCGTCACCTACCGCGTGGTGCCGGATACAGAAGATAATTTCTTCCTCATCTTCCAATCGAAGTCGGAATTTGAGCAGCCGGATAAAGGTCTGCTCGGCCAGCACGCGCTCTACGACCCGGCAGCGATCACCACACCGGAACCATCTCCTTACCTCGACGACACTCGCGAGTGGGAGGTCCGTATCAAAAATGAAAATGAATATTCCAAAGTGTTTTATCCGTTCAACCCGATCGATGTTGTTGGATGGAAGGGCGACCTGACTGCCTGGAAAATTAACCTGCGCGATATTCGCCCAGTCTCAAGCCATCGCGCCGCGCTACCCCCCAGCGCGCACACCACCTTCGTCACCCAGGGCGCTGTTGTTTGCAGCTTCCTGCCTCGACCGCTGGAGCAGGAACCCGATGCCCTCCGAGTCCCTTTCTTCCATCGCAACACGGACTACGATGAGTTCATCTTCTACCATGATGGAGATTTCTTTAGCCGGGACAACGTGAAGCCCGGCTATGCGACCCTGCATCCCCGCGGCATCCATCATGGCCCGCATCCCAAGGCTTTGGCCAATCAGAAGGCGAAAAGCTTTACCGATGAATCGGCGGTCATGCTCGATGGCTTGAATCCAATCCATGTACTGCCTGCAGGGGAAAAGGTCGAGTGGCCGGATTACTGGGCAAGTTGGGGCGCAAAAGAAGCTGCCAGGCTGGAGCCAGTCGGATGAACGAGGCCACAACCACCACGGGCCATCTGACCTCGCTGGATCCATCGCGGCACAATCCGCAGGATATCTATAAATTGCTGGTAGGCGCTGTGGTTCCTCGCCCCATCGCATTCGTTTCGTCGATGGACGCCGACGGCATACGCAACCTTGCCCCGTTCAGCTTTTTCACCGTCGCCAGCGCCAATCCGCCGATCGTCTGCTTCTGTCCTATGATGCGAGCATCCACGGGGACTGGACTTCAGCCTACGAAAGATACGCTGCGAAATATCATCGCCACGCGCGAATTTGTGGTGAACATTGTCTCAGAAGAATTTGCGACCCAGATGAACGCGTGTTCCGCGGAACTGCCGCCGCAGGTAGATGAGTTTCTGGTATCCGGTCTCACACCCATCGCGAGTGAACTGGTCCGCCCTCCGCGGGTGGCGGAGTCCCACGTCCAGATGGAGTGCCGTCTGCAGCAAGTCATCCACGTCAGCACGGAGCCGCTGGGAGGCAGCCTGGTCCTTGGTGAGGTGCTGCGCTTTCATGTGCGAGAGTCCTTGCTGGACCACTTCCGCATCGATCCCGACAAGCTGCGCGCCATTGGCCGTATGGCAGGTTCCACCTACACACGCACGTGCGATAGATTCGATATGGAGCGGCCGAAGTAAGGCACTTTGCATCACCATGAATCTCAAAGACACCCCGTCTCCTGTACAAAGGTGATATGCCGTCCACAGACGCGAATTATCCGATCCAGCGGGTCGCTGTTCTCGGCGCGGGAACCATGGGTTCGCGCATTGCCGCGCACATCGCCAATGCAGGTTTTCCAGTTTTGCTGCTGGATCTTGTTCCGCCCGGCGAGTCCGCGCGAAATCGTCTGGCGGCCCAATCACTGGAAGCCCTGAAAAAATCCAGGCCTCCGGCATTTGTCGATCCGGAACTGGCGTCCAATATCGCGGTCGGAAACTTTGAAGACGATTTAAATAAACTGAAAGCCTGCGACTGGATCATTGAAGCGGTGGCGGAAAATCTGGCCATCAAACGCGCGCTTCTCGATCGTGTCGTCCCACATCTCCGGGACAGTGCCATCGTGACCACCAACACCAGCGGTCTGCCCGTGGGATTGATCGCAAAGGATCTTCCCGAATCGTTTCGCCGCCGTTGGTTTGGAACGCATTTTTTCAATCCGCCGCGCTACATGCGCTTGGTCGAAATTATTGCCACGCCTTCGGCGGATCCAGCAGCCGTGTCGTCGGTAGAAAAGTTCGTGCAGGTCCATCTGGGCAAAGTAGTTGTTCACGCCCACGATACGCCAAACTTTATTGCCAATCGCATCGGCACCTTTGTCCTGCTCAACACATTTCGCACCATGCTGGACTCTGGATTGAGCATTGAAGAAGTGGACGCGTTGACCGGCTCGGCGATTGGCTGGCCGAAGACCGGCACATTCCGCCTTGCCGACATGGTTGGCATCGACGTTCTGGTCAACGTTGCCCGCAATTTCTCCGCGGGTTCAAGCGACGAGCGCTCAGATGTAAAGCTTCCTGCCGCGCTCGAGCAGATGTTCGAACGCAAATGGCTGGGCGATAAGACGGCCCAGGGCTTTTACAAAAAAGAGCGCAGCGTCGATGGCAAGGATCTGCGTCTTGTCCTGGATTTGAACACCTTGGAATACCGGCCGGCCGAACGCCCCAGGCTCACCGAACTGGAAATGGCAAAGAATCACGAATCCGCAGCCGTGCGGATTCGCACATTGCTTGCAGGCAATCCCGACCGGGACCGGGCGGCCGCCTTTTACTGGAAGATTCTCCCCGAGCTCTGGAATTATGCAACCAACCGCATCGGGGAAGTCGCCGATACGATCGTCGAAATCGATCGCGCCATGAAGGCAGGGTTTAACTGGGAACTCGGGCCATTTGAGATGTGGGATGCCGCGGGCTTCGCCGAAACCATCGAGAAGATGCGGGCTCGCGGCCAGGCCATTCCTAAACTTGTGGAAACCATGCTGGCCGCCGGCAACACCGGCTGGTACCGCGACCAGGGCGAAAAGTTTTTCGACGTTCGATCCGGCACGTATCGGGACGTGGTGGAAACGCCCGGCACCATGACTGTGGCAAGGATCAAGCGGGTCAACGGCGTTGTCGAGAAAAATCCTGGCGCATCCTTAATCGACCTTGGCGATGACATTGCCTGCATCGAATTTCACTCCAAAATGAACACCCTGGGCGAAGACATCGTGAACTTCGTGAAGCGCACCCTGCGGCCCGACAGCGATGCGATGCGAAATTTCCAGGGATTCGTTGTCACCAGCGATGCGTCCAACTTTTCCGTGGGCGCAAATCTCATGCAGGTATTGCTCGCGATGCAAGAGGAAGAATGGCAGGAGATTGAGCGGTATGTTCGGGAATTTCAGGCCATGACGCAGGTCATTCACTTCAGCCCCCGCCCTGTCGTTGTGGCTCCGTTTGGAATGTGCCTGGGCGGTGGAGCAGAGGTTGCATTGCATGCCGCCGCTCGCCAATCGCACATTGAACTGTACATGGGTCTGGTAGAAACTAGCGTAGGACTGCTGCCCGCGGGTGGTGGCTGCAAAGAAATGACGCTGCGAGCAGTCGATGCGGCCAGTGCCGTCCGAATCAGTTCGCGCAGCGACTCGGTAGAACTGAACGATGCCTTCAGAAATGTGTTCGAAACCATCGCCATGGCCAAGGTTTCCTCGTCCGCTGTGGAGGCGAAGGCGCTTCATCTCACGCGTGACTCGGATGGAATCACCATGAATCGCGATCGACTCCTCCTCGACGCCAAGGCGGAAGCCATTCGGCTGGCGCATACCGGGTACGTACCGCCGCTGCACAGGAATGATATCTCCGCGCCAGGAGAAAATATTCTCGCGAATCTCAACCTCGGCATCCATATGATGCGGGAAGCGGAATTCATCAGCGATCACGACGTGAAGATTGCGCGAAAGGTCGCGCACGTGCTCTGTGGAGGTCCTCTCACTCCGGGCGCGCCCGTCACTGAACAATATCTGCTGGATTTGGAGCGCGAAGCATTTTTGTCGCTGTGCGGAGAACGCAAGACTGCGGAGCGTATCGCGGCCACGTTAAAAACCGGCAAGCCGCTGCGAAATTAGATCGGCAGGGAACCAGGCATGAAGGATGCATTGATCGTCAGTGCCGTGCGGACAGCAGTCGGGAAAGCGCCCAACGGTGCGCTGCGTTCCACGCGTCCGGACGAGCTGGGAGCAGCTGCTGTCCGCGGAGCATTGGACCGCATACCGCAACTTGACGCGAAACAGATTGAGGATGTCGTCATTGGTTGCGCGATGCCGGAGGCTGAGCAGGGATTGAACGTAGCTCGCATTATTTCTCTGCGTGCCGGCCTGCCAGTGGAAGCGGCCGCCATGACCATTAACCGCTACTGCGCCTCCGGGCTGCAATCCATCGCACTTGCCGCCGAAAGAATTCGCAGCGGTTCCGCGCAGGTGATGGTCGCTGGCGGCGTCGAATCCATGTCCTTCATTCCCATGGGTGGCAACAAAATTTCCGTCAATCCGTGGCTAGTTGATCACTATCCTGACTCCTATATGTCCATGGGTCTGACCGCCGAACGTCTCGCCAAACGCTATGGAATCTCGCGAGAAGAGTCTGACCAGTTTGCGCTCGCAAGCCACCGCAAAGCGCTGGCTGCCATCGATGCCGGCAAGTTTGAAGATGAGATTGTGCCTGTGCAGGTCACGGTTTCGACATCCAACGGCACTCCCAAGCCCAACCGGAAAGAAACCGAATTCCGAGTCGACGAAGGGCCACGCCGCGATACATCCGCGGAGGCTCTTGCAAAGCTACGGCCCGTTTTTCATGCCAATGGAATTGTGACGGCAGGGAATTCTTCTCAGACTTCCGACGGCGCCGCCGCTGCAGTCGTCGTTTCGGAACAGGTCGCAATTTCCCTGGGTCTCAAACCGCTCGCGCGTTTCGTCGCCTTCGCCTACTCCGGGTGCCTTCCAGAAGAAATGGGAATCGGACCAGTCTATGCGATTCCCAAGGCCTTGAAGCTCGCTGGGCTTACGCTGGACCAAATGGATGTGATTGAGCTCAACGAGGCTTTTGCCGCGCAGGCTCTGTCCGTAATCAAGCTGCTTGAAATGGATCTCGCACGCGTCAACGTCAATGGTGGCGCGATTGCGCTCGGTCATCCGCTCGGCTGCACTGGCGCGAAGTTGACTGCCTCGATCCTGCGCGAATTGAAGCGGTGCAAGGGAAAATATGGATTGGTCACGATGTGCGTCGGCGGTGGAATGGGTGCCGCCGGCATTTTCGAAAATCTTCAAGATTAAGCACTGCGACGTGCAGCAGCCTTCATCTCAAGGGGAAATTGCATGAGCCAAACGGCAATAGAGAACAGAAGGCGCATCACCGGCGGAAGCTTTCTCATTGAAGATCTCCAGCCCGGAGATATCTTCACCCGGGAAGATATCTCGGATGTTCAAAGGCAGATCGAGCACGCAACGATGGACTTCGCTGAAAAACAAGTCCAGCCGCAAATTTCCTCGATCGAGGCAAAAGACTTCAACGTCGTGAAAAGCCTGCTCCGACAAGCCGGTGATCTGGGCCTGATGTCGATAGATGTTCCAGAAGAATTCGGCGGCCTCGAGATGGACAAGGTTACATCTGCCCTGGTCGCGGAAAATATCGCGATCTGCGGTAGTTTCTCTGTAGCTTTCAGCGCCCATGTCGGCATCGGTACGCTTCCGCTCATCTGGTATGGCACACCGCAGCAGAAGAAAAAATATCTTCCCAGGCTGGCTTCGGGCGAGTGGGTCGCGGCCTACGCCCTTTCGGAGGCATCCTCCGGTTCCGACGCAATGAACATTCGCGCTCGGGCCACGCTCTCTGCAGACGGACAGCATTATCTACTGGACGGAGAGAAGATGTGGACCTCCAACGCCGGCATCGCCGACCTGTTTACGGTGTTTGTGAAAATTGATGGCGAAAAGTTTGCCGCGTTCTTGATTGAATCCGGCACCTCCGGACTCAGCATTGGCCCGGAAGAACACAAGCTGGGGATTCGCGGCTCCTCTACCTGTCCCGTGATTCTTGCGGATTGCAGGGTTCCCGCGGAAAATCTGTTAGGCGAAGCCGGCAAGGGGCATCACATCGCCTTCAACATCCTCAACGTGGGCCGCTACAAACTGGGCGCGGCAGCCATTGGCGGCGCAAAATATTCTTTTCGTAGCGGCGTTCGCTACGCTCGGGAACGCATTGCCTTCTCTCGTCCGATCACCTCATTTGGATTGGTGCAGCAAATGATTGCCGATAGCGCGGCTGGAATCTTTGCCGGCGAGTCGCTGGTCTATCGCGTCATTGGAGCGATCGATGCTTCCTTGGCGGATCTGGACAAGACTGCGGCGAACAATGCCGGAGAAATCCAGAAGCGCATCGAAGAGTACGCCGTCGAGTGTTCCATTCTGAAAGTGTGGTGCTCCGAGATGCTGGACCGGGTCGTCGACCAGATGCTGCAGTTGCTCGGAGGCTATGGATATGTCGAGGAATACTCCGCCGAGCGCGCATATCGCGACTCGCGCATCAACAGAATTTTCGAAGGTACGAACGAGATCAATCGCCTCATCATCACTGGCTGGATGATGAAACGCGCTATGCAGGGTCGTCTTGCCCTGCTCCCCGCTATTCAACGCGTGATGGACGAGATCATGGCCGGCCCTGCTCCTCGCGAGGATAGTATCGGCGAACTTTCCAACCAGCACCTGCTTCTTGCGAATGCCAAAAAGCTCACCCTGTTCTGCGCCGGCGCTGCCTCTGAAAAATTCGGAGGTAGTCTGGTGGACGAACAGGAAATCATGGGCGCGCTCGCCGACATGATCATGGAAGTGCTGGTACTGGAATCCTCTATTCTGCGAACAGAGAAGATGCAAGGCCGCAGCCCGTTGGCTGTCCTGATGACCAAGTACGATGCGGCCCGTTCATTTCGAGTGTTGGAGACAGCCGCGGAACGCATTCTCGGTGCGGTAGCCGAAGGCGACATGCTGCGCACCAGGATGACGATCTTCCGCAGGCTCGCCAGGCACGAACCAGAGAACACGGTTGCTCTCGGCCGCGAGATCGCGAATGCGATGACTGAGGCCGGACGATACACATTGTAGGCACGCCGGCGGATTTTCAGCCGCTATCGATACGAAAGTTGAACGAGCGCAACATGCGGATATTGACAGTCATTCGCCATGTGCTGGACGCAGAAGAAACGGTGCGCCTCCGTTCCGGCCAGGTTGATTTCGGCGCAAGCCGGCTTGTGGTCGACACCATGGATGAGTATGGCGTCGAGCAGGCGCTCCGCATTCGAGAGAATGGCGTTGACGTCGAAGTGATCGCACTGTGCGTCGGTCCGGAGCGCAGCCAGGAAGCGCTGCGTACGGTTCTTGCGATGGGAGCAGATCGCGCCATTCATGTGCTCACAGACCTGGCGCTGGATCCTGTTGCTCTCAGCAAAATCGCCGCGCAGGTTGCGCAGCAGGAAAAGATTGACTTGATTTTCTGCGGCGGTCAGCAGGCCGACTGGGATAGCCAGGCGCTCGGGGCCGCGACTGCGGAACGGCTGCAATGGCCGCAGGTTACATGGGTAAACGCTCTTGAGGTTCACGGGCAGATATTGACGGGAAGTCACGATGTCGACGATGGCAACGAGATGTTTTCCGTCGAGTTACCCGCTGTCATCACCACGCAACAGGGCCTCTGTGAACCCAGGTATCCGACCGTGCCAAATATTATCAGGTCAAAGAAAAAAGAGATTCGCATCGAGATGCTGGAGCAATTTCACCCAGAGTCGAAGCTGAACGTCGTGGGTTATGAGGTGCAAGCCAAACCGCGCCTGCACAAGATATTGGATGGCAAAAATGCAGCCGCCGCTGCCGCTCAGCTGGTGGATATGTTGCGCAACGAAGCGCGGGTGATTGCATGATTCTGCTGGTCGCGGAACATGCGCGCGGCAAGCTCAGCAAGAGCACCGGCGAGATGGCCACGTGTGCTCGCCAACTGGGCCGGGAAGGCCCAGTCACGGCCCTGGTGCTCGGTTCCGGAGTTGCGGCCGTCGCAAATGAGGTAGCCTTGCTGGCCGATCAGGTGTTGGTTGCGGATCATGCTGAGCTTGGCCAATACGACCCCGAGCTATGGTCTGCCGCGGTTGCGCAAGTTGCCCGCGAAGGAGATGCTCACACCATCCTCATCGGCGGCAGCAGAAGCGGTCGCGAATACAGTCCGCGAGTAGCCGTCAAGCTGGACGCGCCCTTGCTCGAAGATGTCATCCGCGTGACTGCGGTCGAGGATACTCTTGCAGCCGAACGCTATACCTGCCTGGCTCGAGTCACGGAAAAAGTCACAGCCCGCGCACCCGTCACCGTCATTACCCTCAAGCAGGGAGCCTTTGCGGCAGCCATGTCCGGTACCCAGGCGGCCGAGCAATTTGACGTGGACCTGGCACTGCCTCCACGACGAGTCCAGGTCACCGCAACATCGGCAGAGAAAAGTTCTCGCATCTCGCTCTCGGAGGCGGACATCGTGGTCTCGGGTGGACGGGGCGTGGGCAGTGCAGAAGGTTTCGCTACTCTTATCGAAGGACTGGCCGACCCCCTCGGCGCCGCCGTCGGCGCCACACGCGCCGTTGTCGATGCGGGGTGGAGGCCGTATGCTGAGCAAGTCGGCCAGACAGGAAAAACCGTGCAGCCAAAGGTTTATTTCGCCATCGGCATTTCCGGCGCGGTGCAGCATCTCTCTGGCATGGGGAAAAGCAAATGCATCATTGCTATTAATAAGGATGCGGGTGCACCCATTTTCAAAGTGGCGGATTACGGTATCGTCGGCGATGTCAGCCAGATCGTTCCCGCCATCATCGCGGCATTACGCAGATAGTCCTACCCACGAATCGCTCTTTCGGGGCCATGGTGTATGCTTCCACTTTCTCAGAAGTATGCGTTTCTCATCTTCGCAGCGTTAACGCTGGCCTGGGGAGCGCGCGGCTTCTACCACCTGGTTCGCCTTCTGCGCCGCGGGCAGCCGGATACTGAAGACCGTACAGATCGCATGTTTCACCGGTTCGGGTATGCGCTTCGTACCGCGCTTACCCAATCCCGTACATTTCAGAACCGAAAAATTGTCAGCACATTCCACGCATTTATTTTTTACGGATTTGTCGCCTACATCCTGGTCAATTGTCTGGATGCAATCGCCGGTTACACGTCAATTTCCATTTCCTCATCTACTGCCGCCGGTGCAATCTACAACTTGCTCGCTGACCTGCTAACAATGTTCGTCATAGTGGGAGTTGTGGCACTGATGGTTCGCAGATTTCTGCTTCCCACGCGCCGCGATTTCCGCTTCAATGCAAGTACGCTGCTGCATCCCGACGTGAGACGAGGCAAGATCCCACTTGACTCTCTTCTGGTCTCTGCCTTCATCCTGTTTCACGTGGCAAGCCGCGCCATCGGAGCTGGCGCCAGGCTGGCCCAGCAAGGGCCCGACAAGTTTCAACCCTTCGCTACGCTGCTCTCGCATTTCTTTACCCCGCAGAATGCATATGCCTGGCGCATCTTCGGCTATTGGGGAGCGCTCGGTAGTGTGCTGCTGTTCCTCGCTTACTTCCCCTACACCAAGCATGTCCACATCTTCATGGCGCCGGCAAAATATTTCTTTGCGCGACACGCTGGCTCTGGCGTCCTGCCGCCGGTCGAAATCAAACTGGAAATTGAGAGTAACGAGACAGAGATTCCGCAGGTGGGCGCCAAACGTCTGGAGGACCTCGCCTGGCCTCGGCTGCTGGATGCGTATGCCTGTATCCAGTGCAATCGCTGCCAGGATGTTTGTCCGGCTACAGCGACCGGAAAATCGCTCAGTCCTGCAGCGCTTGAAATCAACAAACGCATGGAACTGAACCATCTCGTCTCCGGCGCCGCGGGCTTCGTTTCTGGGCAGTCCAGCCCTCAGCCTCTCTTGCAATTCGCCATCTCCGCGCAGGCGACCTGGGCGTGCACCACCTGCGGCGCCTGCATGCAGGTATGTCCTGTGCAGGATGAGCAGATGCTGGACATCATCGATATCCGCCGCAACCAGGTGATGATGGATGGCGATTTTCCCGCACAACTCCAAACAGCGTTCCGTGGCATGGAGAGGTCGAAAAATCCCTGGGGCATCAACCACGAGAAGCGTATGGACTGGGCCGAGGGTCTTGCCGTTCCAACCGTCGATGAGAATCCGGAGCCCGATGTTCTCTACTGGGTCGGATGTGCGGCCAGTTACGATCCTCAGGCCCAAAAGACCGCGCGCGCCTTCGTGCAAATCCTCGGCTATGCGGGCGTAAACTTTGCCGTCCTCGGCAAAAGAGAGTGCTGCACCGGAGACAGTGCGCGTCGCTCCGGGAACGAACTTCTCTACCGTGAACTCGCCGATCAGAATGTCGCCACGTTGAACGCGGTCCATCCGAAGCTCATTGTTGCCAGCTGCCCGCACTGCATGAACGCGCTGGGTCACGAATACAGACAGATCGGCGGAGCGTATACCGTCCTTCATCACACCCAATATCTCGAATCCCTGGTGACTACAGGCAGGTTGAACACGGATCGCCTGGACGCGACCATCACGTATCATGACCCCTGCTATCTCGGACGGCACAACGGAATCTACGACGCCCCCAGAAACGTCCTGCGTGTCCTCGGCGGTGACTTGCTCGAACTGGAACGCTCCCGCGAGAACTCGTTCTGTTGCGGTGCCGGAGGAGCGCAATTCTGGAAAGAGGAAGAGCCCGGCCGTGAGCGAATTTCCGAAAACCGATACAGGGAGGTGAAACAGCGACTCAGCTCGGCCACTCACCAGAAGACCCTGGCAGTCGGCTGCCCATTTTGCAAAAACATGTTGAGCGGCACGCCCGGCAAAATGGATGCGGACGGAATCGTCATCAAGGATGTTGCCGAGCTGCTGTTTGAAAGCGTGCAGAGAAAGATGCCAGTGCCGCCGACCGCGCCTCGGTTCGGCAGGGAACTGAACGAAGTCAGCGATCCTCCCTTCGTGGTGCCTGCGCCAGATCTTTCCATCCCGCCTGCAGAAAACTCGAAGCCCATCGGCGCTCCCATCGTGGAGGCCTTGGTCAGTTCGAATCCGGATGCAGTAGTACCCGCCCCGACTCCAGCGACCGACCTGCCCCAATCGAAAGTCGTGCGCAACAAGTGGCAACCCAGGCCCAGCAACGATGTCAAACCCTGAATCCATCCAGAGAATCTCAACTTTCATTGGCCGCCTTGGGCACGCCGCCCGGCGTACACTGGCTACTCAGAGGCCATGACAGAGCGCACGTCAAATGACGATCCAAGCCACCATTGAAATCCATCCGGATGATCGGGTCGCCGTTCTCACCGGCGCCGGCATCAGCGCCGAAAGCGGACTGAAAACTTTTCGCGATAGCGACGGACTGTGGGCCGGGCACAAGGTGGAAACAGTCGCTACTCCAGAGGCCTGGGATGCGAACCCTGAACTCGTCTGGCAGTTCTATTCTCAGCGCAGAATAGAATGCCTCGCCAGCCATCCCAACCCTGCCCACGATGCGCTCGCTCAGCTGGAGCAGAAAATCGGCGGCCGCCTGTTTCTCTGCTCCCAGAATGTGGATGACCTGCATGAACGCAGCGGCTCCCGCGACATGGTCCACATGCACGGAGAGCTTTTCAAGTCGCGTTGCGAAGCGAACTGCGGCGCGCGCGTAATAGAGGATCGTAAGAGTTACAATTCCATGGCTGAAATCCCTCGCTGCGGCTGCGGTGCCCGTTTGCGCCCGCACATTGTCTGGTTCGGCGAAATTCCGCTCGAAATGACGCGCATATCGCGGGAGATTGATCGCTGCTCCGTCCTCGTTGTTGTGGGCACCTCCGGCGCAGTGCATCCGGCCGCAAGCTTTGTCCATTGGGCAACCATGCGCGCCGGGAATCCCGCTCGAACATATTATGTTGGTCCGGAAGCGCCTCTCAATGCCAAAGCCTTCACAGAAATAATCTTCGGCAAGGCGGGCGAGAAATTACCCGGCATATTCCGCGTTCTGTAAACCGCCGCAGCCTGCAAAATCAAACCAATTCCTGCTGCGACATCGCCTCGGCAGGGTTACATGCGCTCCGTAGAGTCTCCGTCTATCCACAGAAATCAAGGCAACCCTCGTTTTCGACGATTCTTCCGTCCACCGTTATGAAGTCTCGGCGAAGTTTGTCGATAACCAGTTTATGGACGGCTGCAGAGATTTTCGAGGCCCGGTGGATATGAGCGACCTTGTGCAGATGCTGGAGGCAACCCTTGACCTGATGGTGGAAGGGATCGCGGTACTCGACGGGCAATCGAATGTATTGCAATGGAATCTGGGGGCCGCAGCCCTCACCGGGTACCAGAGTGAAGACGTGATCTGTCGGCAGTGCCCCGTGGACTTGTATCGCGTGGACGAACAGCATCGCGACAAGGTGACTGCGAATACTCAGGCAGGCCGGGGCGGTGCGCAGGCGTCCGTCGCCGCGGCGAGCGGTACCTTTTCCGACCGGCCGGCGATCGTACGGACAGCGCCGGAAAGCAATCGATTTCTGGATCGCCCCACCTTCGTATCAATGCGCCATAAGCTCGGACACTCCGTGCCGGCAATGTTGCGCAAAGTTCCGCTTCACGATTCCCAGGGGACAATCACAGGTGCCGCATTGCTCTTCTATCCCGCGGATGAAGTCGATAGTCTGCCACGAGGAGAGACAGGTGAAGGCGCGGGCGTCGAAGCCAGCCAGGCGGAAATGGAAGACCGGTTGGAGGCCGCGCATCACCAGTGGACGACCACCCGTATGCCTTTCGGGCTTCTTTGGATCACGGTCGATCAAGCCAGGTCCCTGCGCAAAACCCACGGCCGCGAAGCCTGCGAAGCCATGCTCTGGGCGGTGGAACACACCCTGCTCTGTCAATTGAAACCTTCCGAGGCGATCGGCCGTTGGGGCGATAACGAGTTCCTGGTGGTTGCGCACGAGCGCACAGCGGAGATGTTGACGGAGCATGCGCGGCGCCTGGCCGGGCTCGCCCGCACTGTGGATTTTCGCTGGTGGGGCGATCGCGTTGGACTGACGTTAAGCATTGGAGCCAGCTATGCGATTGAGGCAGACACGCTGCAATCCCTTTTGAATCGCGCACGCCATGCAATGCGGACCAGCGAATATGAGGGAGGCAACCATGTTACCGAAGCGAGAGGAGAGGCATGCTCGCGATCATAGGAATTGTCGTGGTTTTTGGGGCAGTCATTGCCGGATTTCTGATGGAGAAGGGACATCTTCTCGTCCTGTTCCAGCCTGCTGAATTGGTCACCATTGCGGGCGCGGCCGTTGGCACGGTACTCATCGCCAATCCAATTCGCATCGTCAAGGCCATGATCGCTGGCTTGCTCGGTGTGTTTGGCGCTTCCAAGTTCGGCAAACAGAGATACCTCGACACCTTGAGAATGATGTTCGAGTTATGTAACAAGGTCCGCAAGAACGGGTTGATCGGGATCGAGGAAGACATTGAGAAACCCGCCGCCAGTGAAATATTCAAACGATATCCGGACTTTCTAAAAGACCATCACGCCCAGGCGTTTTTGTGCGACACGCTGCGTACGGCGATTACCGGTGGTGTCGAGCCCTTCGACATGGACCAGATGATGGAGCTCGACATGGATGTGGCCCACCAGGAGACGATGCAGCCCATTCAGGCGCTTACCACGGTGGCCGATGCCCTGCCTGGCCTCGGAATCGTTGCCGCGGTGCTGGGGGTGGTCATCACCATGGGCTCCCTCGGCGGCCCTCCGGAGGAGATTGGCAGGAAGGTTGCCGCCGCACTGGTCGGCACTTTCCTCGGAATCCTGATGTGCTACGGCTTTGTCGGACCGTTGGCATCCAGCATGACCAAGGGCGCAGATGAGCATCATGCCTATCTGCATGTGCTCCGGGTCGTCATCCTCGCATTTCTTAAAGGGCTGGCTCCGATCCTTGCCATCGAGATGGGAAGGCGCGCCATTCCCGAGTATGTGCGGCCCACCTTCGATGAGATGGAGAAGGGTTGCAAGCGCCCCGCTGCATCGTCTGACGCCGGTGCAGAGGCTAAACCCGCGGACGGCACCGCAGCCTGAGGGACTGGACCATGACGGCAGATCGAAAACCCATTCGACCGATCATCGTGATCAAGAAAAAGGCCGCTCATGGCGGACACCACGGCGGCGCATGGAAAGTGGCCTATGCCGACTTCGTCACCGCCTTGATGTCGCTGTTCATCGTCCTCTGGCTCATGAATTCCACTCCTCAGATCAAGAAGGCGGTCGCTGGATATTTCAACGATCCCAAGAGCGGCGGACGAGAGACCGGCACCACTGTTCAAGGCACGGATCAAAGCATCTCCATCGATCAGAAAAATGTCGAGAAGCTGAAAGAAGAAATCCAGAAAGCCATCCTGAAACAGACTGACCTGAACAAACTCTCCAAGCAAATCGTCATTACGATTACCAGCGAGGGCCTCAAGATCGACCTGATCGAGGATAAAGGGGGCACGTTCTTTCAAAGTGGGAGTCCGAAGCTGAGTGATAGCGGAGTGGAACTGCTGAACCTGCTCGCCGGCCAGCTCAAAGTGCTGCCGAATCGATTGCTGATTGAAGGGCACACCGATGCTGCGCCTTTTTCCCATGGCAGTGATTACACGAATTGGGAGTTGTCGGCAGACCGCGCCAACTCCGCGCGTCGCCTGCTGCAGCAAGGTGGGGTTGGACCCAACCAGATCTCGCAGGTCCGTGGATTTGGCGATCAGATGCTGCGCGTACCTTCCAACCCACTCGACCCCTCGAACCGGCGCGTATCGCTCATCGTCCAATGGCTGGATGCATCCCAGCAGTCGGGAAGCTCGGCGGCGGTACCTCCGGGCAATAGCGACAATGCCCCAGCAAGCTCTGCCGATACCTCGGCGAAAGCCCCTCCTCCTACTCCGACCCAACCCGCATCCAATGGGTCGTCAGGGGGTCCGGCGTCCGCCGCGACTCCCATACCGCCATCTTCCAAGCCCATGGCCGCCGTTTCGAAACCCTCCTGGGCCGATCGGTTCAAAGCAGCGATCCCTGGCAAGAAGAAATAGATTTGACCGCGATCCACCAATCCGTCTCGCGGAAAGCTGCTGCGCTACCCCACTCAGCACCTACTCTTGCGCTCGTCCCTACCGGTTCTCTCCGGATCCGCTCTCACCCAGAATCGCCGGAATGTAGAAGTGAAAGAATCGGTCTGAGTCCGACTGCAGGCACACATTCGCGTTGGGTGTACCGGACGCCACGCGGGTGTAGCCCTGATCGTCAATCTGGATCCGCATGGGTTCGGTCGGGCACAGACTTGGGTCGATAACTTCCGTCACCGCCATGGCATCAAACAAGGTCGGCGTAGGGTTCTGTGTCGAAGCCGTCCATTGCTGGTAGAGGAGAGCCAATGCGTCGGTGGAAGGCGTGCCCTGGCTAAATAGGGTCGACCGCATCACTTCGTCCAGCTTCAGCTGCGTGGAGTCAAGCGGCATCACGTACAGTGGCACGCCCGAGGCGAAAAGTTTTCTTGCCGACGGAATATCCATCTTGATGTTGTATTCCGCACTCGGGCCATGATTTGGTAAATAACCAAGATCGCCATAGCCACGCCGGATGGACCCGCCCATGATCACAACCCGCTTCAGCTTGCGAAAGGTGGCTGGATCTTTGTCGATCAGCGCGCCAACGTTGCTCAGCGGGGCAATCGAAATCAGCGTGATTTGTCCCGGGTTGTCACGAATGGTTTCAAGGATGAAGTCGATCGCATCGGGGAAGCCGTGCGCCGGCTCAGGGAAAGCTTTTGCCCAGCGGGCCTGGGTAAAGGTCGAAGCGGCCTCCGTCCTGGGACCCGCCGACACTGGAACACTGTTGTGGCCCGTTTCAGCCAGGAAGCGCTCAACCAGTCTCGCTCGCAGGTCTGTATTTCCCCATGCGGTTGTTACGCCCACAAGTTCAACGCGCTCACTGTGCAACGCCAGCGCCAATGCGAAAGCATCGTCGATGTCATCGCCGATGTCCGTGTCCAGGATAATTTTTTGCGGACCCGCCACCGCTCCGCTCGTCGCTTGCGCGAGTCCGGTCTTGCATGGCACAGCTAGCGTAAGCAGCACGATCCAAGCCGCTAACCAATTTATCCCGGCACGAAAGGTCTTCACAGTTTGGCCCCTCTTTCATTCTGGACTGCTTCGCCGTGAAAGAGCCAAACTTGTGATTGCGGTCGCCACCGGAAGATCAACAAAAATCAGGGTCAGCAACCTTAGTAGCGGTTCAGGTCGTGAATGGCTTCGCTGACGGCATGCGCAGCTCTACCCGAGGTATCCTGTGCCTCCCCTGCGATCTGATCCACCACTCCTCGTTCCGCCAACTCCTCATCCCCGGTTAATCTGCCCAGCCCTTCCTTGAACTTGCCCAGCAGACTCCTTCCCGTTCCGGTGATGCGTTGTTTACTACCCCAATCCGCGGTGCGAATCGCAGTCGCCTCCAGGTCATCATATTCAGCCGCATACCTGGCTGCGCGATGATCCAAAATCAGGTAGGCTGCCACTACACTCAGTGCAAGAGGTATCCAGATTTTGCGGTTCATTCGATTCTCCTGTAACACCTATGATGCCGGAGTCTTCGTTTGCGTTCATTCCCACGATGCGCCAGCGCAGCGGACGGAGCCGCGCTGGCCGCGCATCCCGCATCGGCTTCAGAGTACGCCCTTCAATGAGGCAAGCCAAGCGAGAGCATTAGAATGACGGCTATGACCGAATCTGCGTCTCCCCTGGCCAAGGCATCACTCGAAGTATCTGCCCACTCGCCGCGCTGGCTGGTAGAAGCATCCCTCGAGAAAGTCAATAGCAACGCGAGTCGAAATGTATACCTGGCCATGGATCCAGACCGTACCATTGCCGATGCCGAAGATCTGGACAGCCGCTTCCCTGGCTTGCAGCGGCCACCCCTCTTTGGCATACCCATTGCCATCAAGGATTGTTTCGACGTGGCTGGATTTCAGACCAGCTGCGGGTCGCGCTTTTATGCGGAAAAGAATGGTGTCGCAGACAAAGATTCCGCCGTGGTTGCTCGGCTTCGGCAAAGTGGTGCGCTCATCATCGGCAAGACGCACCTGCATCAGTTGGCCTATGGCATCACCGGCGAGAACGCGGAATTTGGCGATTGCCTCCAGCCGGACAATCCGCTGGCGTTGACCGGAGGCTCCTCCAGCGGCAGCGCCGCCAGTGTGCAGGAAGGCTCCGCCATCGCAGCCATTGGTACCGACACCGGCGGTTCCATCCGTGTTCCCGCGGCACTCTGCGGCCTGTCCGGTTACCGAGCTTCCGTGGGTCTTGGTTCCTGGCAGGGAGCTGCTCACCTGGCCCCCTCGTTCGACACATTGGGATGGCTGTTTCGCGATCTGCGAGACGGACCCCGGCTTGCCGCCGCTCTGCTGGGTGTTCCCTCCGTGCCAGTGAAGCCGCAAGTCCGCATCGCTGCGGTGACCGGCTCGTTCCTGCACGACTGCGAACCGGCTGTGCTGCGCGTCTACCACGATTGGCAGCAAAAGCTGCAGCTGGCTGGCGCCGACCTGCATAGCATGGAGCCCGATTTCTGGAGTGATTCCATGGAGATATTTGCCGGCATCCAGGCGCATGAGGCGGCAGAAATCCATCGCGGATACTTTCATCATTTTGAGCCCGCCATCGCAGAGCGGCTCGCGTGGGGCGCCTCCTTGTCCACAGAAATTGTCGACGCACTGCGGAATCGTCAGGCGCAATTTCAAAGTCGAATGGACCTCCTGGTCGGAGAAGATGGCTTCCTGATTCTGCCCTGTGCACCCATCAGCGTTCTCGTTGCCGGCGCGGATAACTCAGGAGCCCGTCAAACCATCCTGCGCTATACCACTCCCATCAGCCTGGCCGGTATGCCCGCGGTCGCGCTTCCAGGAAATGGAGGGGGAGTGCAGTTGGTTGCGGGTCGAGGTCGCGATGCCGAATTGCTCGCCTTCGCCGCTCACTTGGATTGAGGAAAAATTCGCGGCAGTCTGCGGACCCTCCAGACGCGCCCAACTCTCTACGCAGCTTTTACATCCCGTTTGGATTTAGTCAAATAGCGTCAAGCGATCAAGCTTCACTTCAAGAGCAAATCCAATCAACCGGGAGCGTTCTCCGGATTTGGTGAAATTTTTACGAATGGCGAATGGCAAATGAGATGGGTAGACTCTGTAGGTGAAGTGGAGCGCGCTTCGGCCAATTGTCTGCTCAGCGATAATTTGCCAAAACCATTTGCGCTCAAGCAGCAGGCTTCGACCGAGGTGCTGAATGCAGATTCGATGTTCAGCTGCGCGGGTTTCGTGCCGCAAAATGCTCGCGGCCACTCGAAGATCAGCTATGTCCTGCGTGCCACGACCCGCCAAAACGATCGGCTCTGTTGTGGGAGTTTTCCTGGCAGCCTTTGTCGCCACCGCCTTCGCGCAAGGAACAAGTCCAACGCCACCGCAACCGGAACAACCCTCCGTCAATACCCAGCTCCCGGTGAACTGGCTATACGGCGCATACGTCCCCAAGGATGCCCCTTTGGTGGAACTGAATCGTCAGGAGCGATTCAAGCTGTATATTCGCCAGACGTATACGACGCCCGGCATTTATATCAAGACAGGATTCTTTTCGGTGCATGATCAGGTCCGAGATACGCCCCAGGCGTGGGGAGATGGATTTTCTGGTTTTGCGAAACGCGTCGGGTCCAATCAGGCGACGAATATCATCCAAAATTCATTCACCTCGCTAGGTCAAGGCGTCGTTGGATGGGAACCGCGCTATGACCGTTGCCGATGCACTGGCGCTTGGCCGCGTTTCCGGCACGCGTTCATTCGAAACTTCATAACTTATAACGGTACGGAACAATCGATCCGGCCGAACATCATGCCGTTTGCTGCGGCATTCGGGGCAGGGGCCATCGGGGCAACCTGGAATCCTAACAATCCCACCATTACAGTCAAGGGATATCAGAGCGTAATCACCCAATCCTGGGTGGGAATTATCACCAACAGCATCGGGGAATTTGCCCCGGATCTAAAGAAGAAATTCGGCAGACACAAGGATTCATCTGAGAATCAGTAGCTCGGCAACTCAGCAGGAGAATCGTTTCGCTCGAAACACCAGCCTCCTCTCCAATGCCGTCGCTGGTGCCGGGAGGGGGGGTCGAACCCCCATGACCCGAAGGTCGGCGGATTTTGAGTCCGCTGCGTCTGCCAGTTCCGCCATCCCGGCCTGGAAGTGACAGAGTCGATTCTAAATCAAGACGCCTGGTGATTCCTAAGAAACTCCTCCTTCGCTCGAGCGTGGTCTGCTGCTGTGGCCGCCCGCAGCGGCGAACGGCCACAGTGCAGGACGGCCCAGACTGCCGGCCATCACACTCATCATGAGATCGGTCGCCTACTGCTTGTGTTCCGCAGTCATGCGATCCAGGGCCAGGTTCAACTCCAATACATTCACGCGCGGCTCGCCCAGAAAACCGAATTGTCTTGGCTCAATGTGCGACTGCACCAGCTGCTCCACCTGATCGACAGGCAGATTCCGTTCGCGCGCGACTCCGGCAACCTGGTATTCAGCCGCGGCTACGGTAATGTCCGGGTCCAGTCCTGAACCGGAGGTCGTAACCAGATCCGCGGGCACATTCGCCTGGGCATTTCCAGTATTGGCTTCGCGAGCGTGCCATGCCTGGACGCTCTGTTCCACACGCGCGATCAGAGTTGCATTCGTTGGACCGAGATTCGAGCCGGAGGAGTTGCCTGCGTCATACCCCGTGCCGGCGGCGGAAGGTCGGCTGTCAAAGTAACCCGCGCCTGTGAACGATTGCCCGATCAGTTTGGAACCGATCAGCACTCCGCCTTCCGTGATCAGCTCACCGTTGGCCTTCGCTGGCATCAGGAAATGCGCCAGAACCGTCATTCCCAGCGGGTAGCCCAGGCCCAGAAGAATCGTCGTTACTACAGTAAATAAACAAGCGGTGATCAGTTGCTTCTGCATAAGGGATCCCTCAAATCAGGTGCATGGCCGTAATCGCCATATCGATCAGCTTGATGCCGAGAAAGGGAAGAACAATCCCTCCCAGGCCATAGATCAGCAGATTATTGCGCAGTAGAATTTCCGCGCTCATCGGCTTGTACTTCACGCCACGCAGCGCAAGCGGAATCAGCGCGACAATGATTAACGCATTGAAGATCACTGCCGACAGGATTGCCGACTGCGGGGTGCGCAGGTGCATGATGTTCAACGCGCCCAGAACAGGAAACGTCGCGGCAAACATTGCCGGAATAATGGCAAAGTATTTCGCCACATCGTTGGCAATGGAAAATGTTGTCAGCGCTCCGCGCGTCATCAGAAGCTGTTTGCCGATTTCGACGATCTCAATCAGTTTGGTGGGGTTCGAATCCAGATCAACCATGTTCCCGGCTTCCTTGGCCGCCTGGGTGCCCGTGTTCATCGCAACGCCCACGTCGGCTTGCGCCAGTGCAGGGGCATCGTTGGTTCCGTCGCCCGTCATCGCGACCAGCTTGCCTTCCTTTTGTTCCCGCCGGATCAGATCCATCTTGTCTTTCGGTTTCGCCTCCGCCAGAAAATCATCTACCCCGGCTTCGCGCGCGATCGCTGCTGCCGTCAGAGGATTGTCCCCAGTAATCATGATGGTGCGGATTCCCATGGCACGAAGCTGAGCAAAGCGCTCCCGCATCCCGCCTTTCACAATGTCTTTCAGATGGATCACTCCCAGGGCTCGATTGTTTTCCGCAACGACCAGCGGCGTGCCACCGCTGCGGGCAATCTTTTCTACATCCTGGCTTACCTCATCGGCCATCGTGCCGCCGGAATCCTTGATAAACTTTGCAATCGAATCGGCTGCCCCCTTGCGGATCATGCGGCCGTCCACATTCACCCCGGACATCCGCGTGGTCGCGCTGAAAGGAACAAACTCCGCATGCATCGTCGTCAAATCGCGTCCGCGCAGACCGTACGTTTCTTTCGCCAGCACCACGATCGAGCGGCCTTCCGGAGTCTCGTCTGCAAGCGACGAAAGCTGTGCAGCGTCGGCAAGCTGCTCCTTGGTAACTCCCGGCGCCGGCAAAAATTCTGTGGCCTGCCGATTGCCGAAAGTAATCGTTCCGGTCTTGTCGAGAAGAAGTGTATTGACGTCGCCGGCGGCTTCCACCGCCCGTCCAGACATCGCCAGCACATTATGCTGCACCAGTCGATCCATTCCTGCAATCCCGATAGCGGAAAGCAAGCCGCCGATAGTCGTCGGGATCAGGCAAACCAGCAGCGAAACCAGTACGAAAACTGTTTGCGGCGAGTGCGAATAGATCGCAATCGGCTGTAGCGTCACCACGGCCAACAGAAAAATGATCGTCAGTCCAGCCAGCAGAATGTTCAGGGCAATCTCATTCGGGGTCTTCTGCCGTTCGGCGCCTTCGACTAACGCAATCATCTTATCGATGAAGGTTTCCCCGGGGTTCGAAGTGATCCGAATTTTAATCTGGTCGGAAAGTACCCGCGTTCCTCCTGTAACTGCCGAGCGGTCGCCACCCGACTCTCGAATCACGGGAGCAGATTCCCCTGTGATAGCGGACTCATCGACCGATGCCACTCCGTCGATGATTTCGCCGTCCCCTGGGATCATTTCGCCGGCCGACACGATGACAATATTTCCAGAGCACAATTTGGAACTGGGCACCTGCTCAATCGCACCTTTTGCATTCAGCAGGTTCGCAATGGTTTCGGACTTGGCTCGGCGCAACGCATCTGCCTGCGCTTTCCCGCGCCCCTCAGCCATGGCTTCCGCGAAGTTTGCAAATAGTACCGTGAACCACAGCCACAGCGTAATCTGCAGATCGAACACCCAGGGCGATCCATGCGTCCAAAGGTTTTCCACCAGCAGCACAGACGTGATGACACTCCCGATTTCAACCACGAACATCACCGGGTTCTTCATCATGTTCATGGGGTTCAGCTTGGGTAAAGAATCGATCAGGGCGCGCATGGCAATTTGCCCGTCCCAGAGCGATCTTTGATGAGTGCTTTTCGTTTTCGCCATCGTGCTTTCTCCAAACAATGCGCAGCTTAGAAAGTTTTTCCTGCATACATCAGCAGGTGCTCAAGAATCGGACCCAGCGTGAGCGCGGGAAAAAATGTCAACGCCCCGACGATCACAATCACTCCCACTAAAAGCGTGGTGAACAGAGGAGTCGTCACCGGAAAAGTCCCCGCGGATGCCGGAGCTATCTTTTTCCGAACAAGGTTTCCAGCCACCGCCAGCATTGGCACGATCATTAAAAATCGCCCACTGAGCATGGCCAATGCCATCGTCAGGTTGTAATAGTTTGTGTTTGCATTGAGCCCCGCAAACGCGGATCCGTTATTGCCGGTGGCAGAGGAGAAGGCATAAAGAATCTCCGATAACCCGTGCGGCCCCTGATTTGCCAAACTACTCAGTCCTAGATGAGGTAGCAGCACGGTCACTCCCGAGAAGCCCAGGATCAGCAGCGGGAAGATCAGGATATAAAGCATCGCCATCTTCACGTCGTACGCTTCGATCTTCTTGCCCAGATACTCCGGCGTTCGACCGACCATCAATCCGGCGATGAAGACTGAGAGAATTACGAAGATCAACATTCCGTACATCCCCGCTCCCACTCCGCCGAAGATAATTTCTCCCAGCATGATGTTGGCCAGCGGAACCATCCCGCCAAGAGGGGTAAACGAATCATGCATTCCGTTCACAGCACCGCAGCTCGCATCCGTAGTCGCCGTCGCAAACAGTGCGGAGTTGGCAATTCCGAAGCGCACCTCTTTGCCTTCCATGTTGCCGCCAGCCTGGGTTGCGGATGCCTGCTGCGCCACCCCATGCATCAGGGGATTGCCCCGAGCCTCCGCCCAATAGGCTGTGGTGACACCGGCGAAAAATAAAACCGCCATGGCCGCGAAAACTGCCCATCCGTGTAGCGGAGAATGGGTCATGCGGCCCAACGTCACCGTCAATCCAGCGGAAATCGCGAAGATGGCCAGCATCTCCAGCAGGTTGGAAAACGGCGTGGGATTCTCAAACGGATGCGCGCTGTTGGCATTGAAAAATCCGCCGCCGTTCGTCCCCAGCATCTTGATGGCTTCCTGCGAAGCGACCGGACCTTGCGCAATGGTTTGCGTCGTGATGGTCTGGGTGACGGATTTTCCCGAACTGTCCTGCGTCACAACTTTCTGCGGTTCGACCAGGCGCGCAGTATCGTAGGGGCGAAAATTCTGCACGACTCCCTGAGACACCAGCACTAGCCCCAGCACGATCGAGATTGGCACCAGCACCCATAACATGGAGCGAGTGATATCGACCCAGAAATTGCCCAGCGTGTCTTGTTCGCGTCGGCTGATTCCGCGAATCAACGCGATCGCCAGCGCGATGCCCACGGCTGCTGAGGCGAAGTTATGGTAGGCAAGCCCTGCCATCTGGGTTAGGTAGCTCATCGTCGCTTCGGGAACGTAGGCCTGCCAGTTGGTGTTGGTCGTGAACGACGCCGCAGTGTTCATCGCCAGCACCGCCGGTACGTTCGGCAAATGCTGTGGGTTCCATGGAAGCCATTGTTGGACACGCTCAATCAGATACGTCAGCAACATCGATACGACGCTGTAGAGCAGCATCGCGATCGTGTACTCGGTCCAGCGCATTTCCTTGCCCGCGTCGATCCCAGTCAACTTGTAAAGAACGCGCTCGATGGGAACCAGCACCGGATCCAGAAATGTCTTGCGCCGCTCAAAGACGTGCGTCATGTAGATGCCAAGCGGTCGCGCGATCAACACGATCAACAGAAAATAAAACCCAATCTGAAGCCATCCATTTTCGGTCATGATTAGAATTTCTCCGGACGCAACAGGGCAACTACCAGATAAACGAGCATCGACACCGAGATGAGAAGCAGAATTGCCGTTTCTATATGCATACGATTACCTCAAACGCTCGCAGCCGAGCGTATATCCAATGGCCACCACAAAAAATATGATGGAGCCGATCACCAGCCAGACATCGGTCATAACAGTTCCTCCTGGAACGATTCCAATCCACCCGGCGCTTGTCCGGGCCACTTGCGGTCAACATAGGCGCCGAGTCGTTTCCCCCGCCCCGCAGCGTCGTCGGTCTTTTCCAGTGCATCAACACGCAACTGCAATTGGGTGATCGTCTGCTGCAGTTGCTGGATCTGCTGTTCTAACTGCCGTACGGATTGCCTGTTGGATTGCTCATATACCGACGCCGTTAGAACTGTTGCAATCAACAGTGCGTACATCAAAGTGCGCGACGTCGTTGCAGATGCTTTGGAAGAAGTTGTGTTACCAAAAGGATGGACGACACTAATCCCCCTCATCTTCAGCTCCTTATCAGCTCGCGCAAATTCCTGGTAGCAAAGTGCGAGAAAGGCGAACGCCATAATCGCGATTGGTCCACAGATAAGTACGCGTGCCATCTTCCTTCCTGCCTCGGCGTATTTCCCCGCCTCAAACAGTTGGCATCACAACTCATAAAAAGGGCATAAGAAGATCGTAAAAAAGTTATAAGGGCGAAACCGGCTGAACCCCGTCCGGAACAAAGCGATACCCAACCCAGGGCTCGGTCACAATGTAGTGGGGCTTTTCACCGGGTTCAATCTTGCGGCGGAGCTGCCCAACCAGCACTCGCAACGATTCGGGCTGATCGGCGTTGTAGCCGCCCCACACGGCTACCATCAGTGTGCGCCGGGTGACCACCCGGTCGGGATAGTGCGACATGGCGTGGAGCAAATCAAATTCTTTCGGTGTCAGATGGACTTCTGTTCCACGCACAAACACCTGGCGCGAGGCTGGATCAATACGGAAATCGCCCAGCGTCGTCTCGGAATTCTTATCTTTCGCCGCAACAGGCGCCGCGCGACGTAGCACCGCACGGATTCTAGCCAGCAGCTCGTTAATCTGGAACGGCTTGGTCACGTAGTCGTCGGCGCCCGCGTCCAGCGCTTCGACTTTCATCTTTTCCTGGTTGCGCACGGACAGCACCAGAATCGGCACGTTGGATCGCTTTCGAATCGCGCGACAAAGTTCCACGCCATCCAGCTTCGGCATCGCCAGGTCGGTGATGATCAGTTCTGCCGGCCAATCCATCAACACGGCGAGAGCAGATTCGCCGTCCGCCGCCGACTTCACGCGGTATCCATGCGCGGTACACGCCATGGAGACAACCCGTGTGATTTGCGGTTCGTCATCGACGATCAGTATTCTCGCCGCCTCGGCCGTCTCGCGTGCTGTCGTGCCTTGATTCGTCATCTCCCGCTCAATGTTGCTCTTGCGTCACGATATGAACGTCCACATGGGGCGCTTCACGCAACAGCCTTTGAATCGCCATAAAGTAGCGGTAGTTTCCCCAGCCCCGTACCGCCGAACGACCCAGGATGATCTGCGTGATGCGATGTTCCCGCACGAATTCCCCCAGAGTGCTCGCAACTGTTCTCCCCTGCAAACGGAAAATTCGGGCCGAAAGGTTTTCCGCAAAACGTAAATTTGCCGCCAAACCCCGGTTCTTCTCTTCGCTTGTATCGTCAGGCAGGTCTACATGTAAAACATAAAATTCTGCATCCATGCCTTCCGCCATGCGCGCGCCGCGCGCAATCAGTTGCTGCGAAGCCGGATTGGAACTCACGCAAACCGCCACCCGCTCCTGGACAACCCAATCCTGACCCAGCTGCTTGCGGCGCAGGTACGCATCCAGATTTTGATCTACCGCGTGAGTGACGCGCTTCAACGCCAGCTCCCGCAGTGCCAGAAGATTTCCCCGGCGGAAGAAGTTTGCCAGTGATCTCTCGATGCGCTCGGCGGGATAAATGTCACCTCGTCGCATCCGCGTCTGCAAGGCTTCAGGCGTAACATCCACCAGAACCACTTCGTCCGCGCGCCCCAGCACCCAATCCGGGACTGTTTCGCGCACCGTCACTCCGGTAATGCTCTGCACAGTGGGCGCAACGCTCTCGATGTGTTGCACGTTCAATGCGGAAAGGACATCGATGCGATGATGCAACAGTTCCAGCACGTCCTCATACCGCTTTTCGTGCTTGCTTCCGGGGATGTTCGTATGCGCCAGTTCATCGATCACCACCACCGCGGGCTTTCTGGCCAGCACGGCGTCCACGTCGAGTTCTTCAAAGAATGTGCCCTTGTATTCCACCTTCCGCGTCGGCACCGCTTCCAGCTGGCTGGCCAGCTCGATCACGCGGGCTCGCTGATGCGTCTCCACGAATCCAATCACGACATCCTCGCCCCGTTGACTACGCCGGATTGCTTCACTCAGCATGTTGAAGGTTTTGCCGACGCCCGGCGCGTAGCCTAGAAAGACTTTGAAGATGCCTTCCGTCTTTTCCGGAGCCGCTGCCTCCAGCCATTGCTCCGGTGTCTTCGTCGGCTTCACGTTTCCAGATTGAGGATTCATAAATTAGGTGGTCTGAGTAGAATTGTGTTGATGCTGCCCATTCGAACTTCTCCGACGGCCCGTTACGTAATGTCCGCGGTGGTTGTGGTCGTCATTGTCTGGATCTATTTCGCGCTGCTGCACGTCAACCACACCACGGTTTCTCTCACACTATTGTTATACGTCCTGTTTATTGCGGGGAGATGGGGACTTTCTAACGCGATTTTCACCTCCATCCTGTCCACCCTCGCCATCAATTTCTTCTTTCTTCCGCCGGTTGGAAAATTCACTATCGCCGATCCCCAGAACTGGGTTTCTCTCAGCGCCTTCCTCGTCACCGCCATCGTATCCAGCCGGCTGTCCGACCGCGCCCGCTTTGAAGCCAAGGAAGCGAAAAGCCAGCGCATTGAGATGGAGCGTCTATACGACTTCAGCCGACAGCTGCTGACTACCGACAACATCCTCGATCTGCTCAATTCCATCCCCAAAATTGTTACGGCCACGTTTTTTACTGATGGCGCTGCCCTCCTGGTCACAGCCAGAAGCCGCATCTACCATTCCGGTAGAAGTAGCGAACAGATCAGTGACGAGATGCTCCGTGCCGCCTCCCACGAACGCGAGATTCAGAGAAATGATGAAAAGGGAATATCTCTGGTTCCGCTCATGATGGGCCTGCGTCCCATCGGCGCGCTGGGAATCGTAGGCAAAGGCCCTTCGCGGCAAAGTCTGGAAGCATTGGGCAGCATGGTGGCCATCGCCGTCGAGCGCGCCGGCGCCGTTGAGCAGTTGGGGAAAACTGAAGCTGCCCGCGAGAGTGAACAGATTCGCAGCGCCCTGCTGGATTCTGTAACCCATGAACTGCGGACGCCCCTCACGTCCATCATGGGAGCTGTCAGCAGCCTGCGCTCCCAGCTGCGGTTGACCGACCAGGACCGGAATGAATTGCTCGCCATCATCGACGACGAAAGTGGCCGCCTGAATCGCCTGATTGAAGAAGCTGTGGAGATGGCGCAGTTGGATGCCCACCAGGTCCAGTTGGATTTGCAACTCCACTCCGTGCAGGAACTGGTGGACGAGTCGGTGAAGAACGCCCAGGAAATCGTGGCCGCCCATCCCATCTCCGTCCGTTTGCCGCAGGGTCTTCAGCCCGTTCGTTTCGACCTCCGCATGATCGAAAAGGTTCTCCATCATCTGCTCGAAAATGCTGCAAAGTACTCGCCGCCCGGCAGTCCGGTTTGCATCACCGCGGAAGAAACAAAAGATGCGCTCATCCTCAGCGTGGCCGACCGCGGAGTTGGAATCGGCATGTTGGAAAAAAGCTTTATCTTCGACAAGTTTTACCGCGGCCCCGAACAACGCTATCAGGTGCACGGCACTGGAATGGGGCTGGCTATCGCCAAAGCCATCGTCGAAGCCCACGGCGGAAAGATTTCCGTCACCAGTCAGGTGGGACATGGTTCCGTGTTTTCCTTTGAGTTACCGCTTCAGCCGCATCCGCCGGTACTGCTTACCTGAGCCCGCGCGCGCTCCCACATGGTTGGCCGATCTACGATCGGGCTGGTACTCTGGAGGCTCGACCGCAGGTGGCCGAACTCACCAACGTCCCCCATCTTGCCTGCATCCAAATAGAGATCACTATCCAAGGAGAGAGAGATATATGCAACGCAAAGCAAGCGCAGTCTGGCACGGTACGCTGAAAGAAGGCAAAGGTACCATTTCTACTGAGAGCGGAGTGCTGAAAGATACCGCATACTCTTTTCATACCCGCTTTGAAGATGGCAAAGGAACCAACCCGGAAGAGTTGATTGCGGCAGCCCACGCCGGCTGCTTCACCATGGCGCTCAGCAGCCAGCTGACCAATGCAAAGCTGACTCCGGAATCGCTCGAAACCACCGCGGACGTAACCCTCGAGATGCTGCAGGGCGGCCCAACCGTGACCAAGATTCATCTGACAACACGTGCGAAAGTTCCGGGTGCCAGCAAAGAGGCCTTTGCCACTGCGGCCAACGAAGCAAAAATCAATTGCCCCATCTCCCGGCTGCTCAAGGCGGCCGAAATCACACTGGATGCGCAATTGGCGTAATCGGCGAGTGTCCGCACCGCCTTTGTGAGCAGCTCTCCGTCGATGGAGAGTTGCTCATTCCCCGCCGCCGTCAATAATCGCCGCGGTGCCGGCCGTCTTTTCCCTCTGCGACGTTGATTAGCTGTGCGCGCGGATGAACTCTCGCAGCTCCTGGTGGATCTTCAAAGCCTGTCGCGCTCCGCCGTCCAGCAGGCCAATCCATTCCTTCGCCGGGCCCTCAATGTCTACGGTGTTCAGCAAATACCCGGCTTGCAGCACAATTTCTAACGCGTTGCTCAGGTCATGCATCAGTCGGCGCATCTCCCCGGAAAGCTCCGGGGGATGCCCGCGGTGTTGGTAAGTGTCGGGTTCGTCATGCCACAGCCTTTCTTATGGCCTCTACTGGATTCCCCCATGCGAGTCGTGGTCGATCTCTGAGCCGGGGTGCAAAACCTCAGAATACTCGCGCGCGTCACGATTGCAAATCATGGATTTTTCCCGATGGACCGACCACAGACATCTTCCTCCGCTGGCCCCGAATGTTGACAGCATCTGCCGTCTTTGTAACAGTAAGGACTGCTGCTGCTTTTGTGGTGGCCAGCTAGCCCCTGTTATCCAGGCCGAAGTGGCGGAATTGGCAGACGCGCGTGGTTCAGGTCCACGTACTCGCAAGGGTGTGGGGGTTCGAGTCCCTTCTTCGGCACC